>CANMQX010000004.1 GCA_947500135.1 uncultured Paracoccaceae bacterium | reverse complement strand
ACCGCTGCCCCAGAGTCTTCCTCTCGGCAATCGCCCTCGCCGCAACAGTCATTTACTGGTTATGAGTCCTGACCCTAAGCTGTGAATGCAAATTTCACGGCCGTTTAGAAAATCCCAAAGCAACTCGGAGAACGGAACTTCTTCACTCTTTGGATGCGTTGAAAGGCCAGAACATTGAGCAAGGATTGTTGGCAATACATCCATAAAGAGAGTCCATATCTGCTGTTGCTCATGTATTTTCAATGTTTGAAAATTAGATGTTCGCTGCGGAGCTGCCGACTTTAGCGACAGTACCGGTGCAAACTTCGGCAGGACAGCTTCCTTGGTGTTCGAGGCATCGCCTGCTTTCACGCCTGTCATCTCAACACCCCACAAGTGAGTCGGCGATTGCACCTGAACCTAGAGAACTTTGCGATATATCCAATGCACAAAACAGGTCTACACGGGTTGTATGTATACTTGGCATCATTACCCTCCTTATATGTATAATCTGATTTTTAGATAATCTGAAAATGAGATTATTGGAAGTGTCCGAGGCATCATACGGACGCTCAATTGACCAAAACACTTCGCACCCACGGACACTTGGCGCTAATTGAAGCGCTCATTTCTGCCCGCAAGTCACAAAAGCTCTCTCAGGCAGTCTTGGCAGAACGGTTGAGGTGTCACCAATCGTTCATCGCACGGATCGAGTCAGGACAGCGGCGTATTGATGTGCCCGAATTGGTGATCATAGCGCGGGCGCTCGATGTGCCTGCGGAACACTTCTTCGATGCAGTCATTAAGGCCGTGCCACCTGATGAACGCCTCTAAGATACTGATTATACTTACCTATCACGCACGCTGCAGGTAATTTTCTCTGCTTCGGATGCGATCAAAGAATAACTTTTCACGCCCAAACCCTCTCTCAAACCCCGTACCCAAAATAGAAACGGCTTCACCCCAAAAACATCGGTGTGAAGCCGCTCAAGTTACAATCTATGAGTAGATAATGGACCCAAGTTAGAACGAAATGGGCAACTTATGGGTCATTTCACATCATATCCACACAATGGGTCCTAACCCTAACCACATTTTGAATACCCGCACGACCCACATGTCATGCACCCCTCGATCATACGCAACTCATATAATCCGCAGGACGAACACGCCTTACCCCGAGGCCCCCCATTGATTGCCACTACATCCGCCTGTGGGTCAGCTTTCAGCCCCATCCCCTCGCCCGCGAGAAACCCAATTGAAATCATGTGTTTTTCGATCACACCCCCGATGGCGGCCAAGATCGACGGTACGTATTTTCCTTGCATCCACGCGCCACCGCGCGGATCAAACACCGCCTTCAGCTCTTCTACGACAAAAGACACGTCCCCGCCGCGTCGGAACACGGCTGAAATCATCCGGGTCAGGGCAACTGTCCAGGCAAAATGCTCCATATTCTTGGAGTTGATGAAAACCTCAAACGGACGGCGGTGCCCGGCGATCACCAGATCATTCACCGTGATGTAAATCGCGTGCTCGCTATCCGGCCATTTCAGCTTGTAGGTCGCCCCTTCCAATTCTTGAGGGCGGTCCAGCGGTTCGGACATATAGACGACCTCGGCCCCCTCATCGCCATCCAGAACCTGCGCAGGCAGCTCTGATGGTGATGCCTCTTCGGACACCGACAACACGGCCCCTGTCACATCGTTGGGCCGGTAGGTGGTGCAGCCTTTGCAGCCTTGATCCCAAGCGGCCATATAGACCTCTTTGAAAGCGTCAAAGCTGATGTCTTCTGGGCAGTTGATTGTTTTGGAAATTGATGAATCAATCCATTTTTGCGCTGCCGCCTGCATCCGCACATGATCCAGCGGGGCCAACGTTTGTGCGTTGACAAAATAGTCAGGCAAAGGCGCATCACCTTTCAGATCGCGCCAAAGCTGCACAGCATAGTCCACCACCTCTTCCTCAGTCCGCGAGCCGTCTTTCTGCAAGACTTTGCGGGTGTACGCATAGGCAAAGACTGGCTCGATCCCGGATGATACATTGCCGGCATATAGGCTGATCGTTCCGGTTGGTGCAATCGAGGTCAATAGTGCATTTCGTATGCCATTTTGACTTATTGCATCCCTGACATCTTCGTCCATGTCTTGCATTGCGCCGGAGGCGAGGAATTTTTCTGCATCAAACAGCGGAAACGCCCCCTTTTCTTTCGCCAGATCGACGGATGCCAAATAGGCCGCGCGCGCAATCTGATGCATCCATCTGTCGGTCTGGGCCGCAGCCTCCTCGGACCCGTAGCGCAGGCCAACCATCAGCAGCGCATCTGCCAACCCGGTAACCCCCAGCCCAATCCGTCGCTTTGCTTGTGCCTCGGCCTGCTGGGCCTCTAGCGGAAAGCGTGAGACATCGACCACATTATCCATCATCCGCACAGCCGTCGCGACCAGATCAGACAATGCCGCCTCATCCAAAACGGCAGCATCCTCAAACGGATCACGCACCAACCGGGCCATGTTGATCGACCCCAGCAGACAGGCGCCATAAGGGGGCAAAGGTTGTTCCCCGCAAGGGTTCGTCGCCGCAATCGTCTCACAATAGTTCAGGTTATTCATCTGATTGATGCGGTCGATGAAGATCACGCCGGGTTCGGCATAATCATAGGTCGATTTCATGATCGCATCCCACAGATCGCGGGCTTGCACGGTGCGATAAACCTCACCGTTAAATACCAGATCCCAGGACGCATCTGACTTGACGGCTTCCATGAATGGATCGGTTACCAAGACGGACATGTTGAACATGCGCAGCCGGGCGGGGTCGGATTTCGCGGTAATGAACGCTTCTACATCCGGGTGATCGCAGCGCATGGTCGCCATCATCGCCCCACGGCGCGATCCTGCGGACATGATTGTGCGGCACATCGCGTCCCAGACATCCATGAACGATAGCGGGCCGGATGCATCCGCCGCGACCCCTTTCACACCCGCTCCCTTGGGGCGAATGGTCGAGAAATCATAGCCAATGCCGCCGCCCTGCTGCATGGTCAGGGCTGCCTCCTTCAACATATCGAAAATACCGCCCATGCTGTCAGGTACGGTGCCCATGACAAAGCAGTTGAAAAGGGTGACAGACCGGGCGGTGCCCGCCCCGGCGGTGATCCGCCCTGCCGGGAGGTATTTGAAATCAGCTAGCGCATCGTAAAATCGGCTTTCCCACGCTGTTGGGTCATCTTCGACGGCCGCGAGCGCCGTGGCGATCCGATGCCAGGTATCCTCGACCGTTTCGTCGATCGGTGTTCCATCCGCCTCTTTGAACCGATACTTCATGTCCCAGATTTGTTCGGCAATAGGGGCAGAAAACGCGGTCATTTGAGGGAATCTCCTTATGGGCAGCAGGCAAGGTCTGCATCTTACGGGGTTCGATGATACTTGGAAACGGTGATTTTAGACGACAACCAATACCACATATGGTGGTTGATCTCAAGCTCGACACCACATAAACCAAATTCTGGGCACCCATTGAAGCCACGCCACCGCGCCTTAGGTAATTAATAACATCCCGGGGGGGATAGATGACCAAAACCGTGCATATGCTAAAGCTGTCCGTGGGCACCGAAGACGTCGCCGGGCTTGAAGCATGGCAATCCACCAAACGCGCCCAGTCCGATGACGGCCTGCCCCGCCACATCACCCGTATGTGGCCTAAACGCGGGACGGAAATCCTGAACGGCGGATCGGTCTACTGGGTAATCAAGGGCGTGATCCTTTGTCGCCAACCGATTCTGAGACTGGATGAATATCTATCAGCTGATGGTATTCGCCGCTGCGCCATCACCTGTAAGCCGGGATTGATCCGGGTCGAAGCGACGCCAAAACGGGCGTTTCAAGGCTGGCGTTACCTAGCTGTTGCCGATGCACCGCGCGACCTACCACAAGGGCGCCAAACCGAAGAGGCACTTCCACCTGAACTCACCAAAGCATTGGCCGATATCGGCGTGCGCTAAACAGAATTTTGGCCAAAATTCTGTCGAACATCAAAAATTTCGTGACGAAATTTTTGTAAGTACCTCAGCGACCACCATCACATCATCCCGCGTACAGTCGAACTGCCCCACCTGTACCCGGATCACGAAATCGCCATCATGGCGGGTCTGGGTCAAGTAGATACGCCCATCATCATTTACTTTCGCCAATAAATCCTCAGTCGCAGCATCATCACGATAGCGGAAAGTAAACAGCGACAAGGCAGGCGGTGTCACAATCTCAAACCCGTCCATCCCGGAAATTGCATCTGCCAGTTCTTCGGCCCAGCGCACATGGTTGCGGATGCGTACACGCAACCCCTCCAGCCCATAGGCCCGCAGTACAAACCAGATTTTCAAAGCCCGGAACCGGCGGCCCAGCGGCACAGTCCACTCGTTGAAATTCACGATCTCATCCTGCCCCAATGTCTGCAGATAATCCGGGCGCAGGCCCAGCGACCGGATCTGCGGCGCGGGGTCACGCAAAAACTGTACAGCACAGTCAAACTGCACACCCAGCCACTTATGCGGATTGAACACGACGCTATCGGCGTTATCGACACCATCCCACAGCTTGCGAAACTCCGGACAGATCATCGCCGACCCGGCCCAGGCGGCATCCACATGGGTATAAAGGTCATGGGCGTTGGCGACCGCCACGCAATCCGCAACCGGATCAAACGCACCAATCGACGTGCCCCCAGAACAGATGACAACGCCTGCCGGTTTGTAGCCTGCCACCAAATCAGCACGGATCGCGGCATCCAATGCCGCCGGGTCCATACCGTGATCGTCCCGGGTCGGGATTTTCACCAGATTTGCTTGCCCGATCCCGGCCAGTCGCACAGCCTTATCCACGGATGAATGGGTCTGCGCCGATGCGTAGATACGCAAGCGTGGCCCGCCGCATAACCCTTCCTCAACCGACCGCCAGCCTAGCGCCCGATCCCGCATCGTCAGCACTGCGCAAAGCGTGGCTGTTGTGGCACTGTCATGGATCGTCCCGGTGAAACCGGTATCAAGCCCCAGTGCATCGCGCAGCCAGCCGACCATCACCTGCTCGATCTCGGTCGCGGCGGGCGAGGTCTGCCAAAGCATTGCCTGCGCCGCGATTGCATTGGCCAATTGCTCGGCCAGCATTGACGCGGGTGACGCATTTGCCGCGAAATATGCAAAGAAACGAGGGTGCTGCCAATGGGTCATGGCGTCGGGCACAATGGCCTCGAAATCGGCGAATATCGTCTCCATCGGTGCGGGTGTTTCTGGCGCGATTACAGGCAGTTGCGCTCCGGTTTCACCATAGCTCACCTGCGCCCGCACCGGTCGATCACGCAGGCCTTTGTGATAATCCAGCGCCCATTCTGCCGCCCGCCGCGACCATTCAAGTAATTCATCATGTGTCATGGGCGCAGTAAGCCATGACCGATGCAGGGCGGCAAGGCTCTCGCCCAAATCAAATCCCTGTGCCATGATCCTTTGCAGGAGGATCCTGAATGACCATTTTTGCAAGCCCGTTTGCCGATATTCCCGTGACCGATCAATCAATTACGCAACGGGTGTTTGCCGGTTTGAAATACCGCCCCGATGAGGTGGTACTGACCGATGGGCCAACGGGGCGCGGGCTGACGGCGCAGGCTTTCATGGATCAGGTCATGCAATTGGCGGGCGGACTAACGGCCGCCGGTTACGGGGCGGGCCATACGGTGGCCATCATGGCTCCCAATATACCGGAATATTGTGTTATTTTTCATGCAGTTGCATGGGGTGGTGGCACGATCACCACGCTCAACCCGACTTACACCGCGCATGAGGTTGCGCATCAGATCAAGGATGCAAGCGCAGAGCTGTTGATCACCATTCCCGACTTCATGGAAACCGCACAGGAAGGCGCGGGCGACATTCCCGTCATCGCCATCGGAAGTGATGCATTTGGCGCACTTCTGGGTGATCCGATCGCTGCGCAAGTGCCTGTTGATCTGGATGTGCATACGGTTGTCCTGCCCTATTCATCTGGCACCACCGGCCTGCCCAAAGGGGTGATGTTGTCGCATCGCAATCTTGTGGTCAACGTGGATCAGATTATTGCCGCCGCCAGCCTGAAACCGGGTGAAACCGCCGCGGGGTTCCTGCCGTTTTTTCACATCTATGGCATGACCGTTTTGATGAATTGCCACCTGGCGGGCGGTGGGGCGATCGTGACAATGCCCCGTTTTGACCTGCCGCTTTTTTTGCATATATGTCAGGAATTTAAGGCGCGGCGAATGTGGATCGTACCGCCCGTTGCGCTGGCTTTGGCCAAGCATCCCTTGATCGATGACTATGATCTGGCCAGCGTCGCGCAGGTCTTTTCCGGGGCGGCACCGCTGGGGGCAGAACTGTCCAATGCGGTTGGTACGCGGCTCGATTGTATTTCGTTGCAAGGCTATGGCATGACCGAGCTTGCGCCCGTATCCCACGTCACGCCGGGCGGCGCAAACCGGCCAGGTGCCTCCGGTCAGGCTGTGCCCAATACCCAATGCCGCATCGTTGATATCGACAGCGGCGCTGATCTGGGTCCCGATCAGGAAGGGGAGCTGTGGATCAAAGGACCGCAGGTCATGCAAGGCTACCTGAACAACCCAAAAGCCACCGCCGAGACGATCACTGATGACGGCTGGCTGCGCACCGGTGACATCGCCCGGATCGACGCAGATGGCTATATGTTCATCACCGACAGGTTAAAAGAACTGATTAAATACAAAGGGTTCCAGGTCGCCCCCGCTGAGTTAGAGGCGACACTGGTCGCCATGGAGGGCATCACCGATGCCGCCGTGATCGGCATCCCCGATGATGAGGCAGGCGAACTGCCCATCGCATTTGTCATCGCGGGCGACCCCGCCCCGGATGAAGCGGCGGTCAAGGCGCATCTGAACGACCAACTGGCCCATTACAAGCAAGTCCATCAGGTGCATTTTGTGGATGACATCCCCAAATCGGCATCCGGCAAGATCCTGCGGCGATTGCTGCGCGACCAGATGGCAAAGGCGGGGTAGCAACGCACGGTGGGTGTTGCGTCAGGGGGCACCGCACGGTGTTGCTCGATTTGTGCGAATCATCCGTTAACACTGGGGTTTTGACCAAAAACAGCGGTCAGCAGAACGTCGGCCAAACGTCGGACTTGCGTCGGACCCTGTTATCCGGTTTGGCCGGGTTAACGGTGCGGACGGTCGAAAGGTGAAGGCCGGGTAAATACCAACACCGAGCCAGCAACCGCTTTGAATTTCATCATCACAAGTTGTAACGGGCGCACGCATCATTACATCACGACCATGTTGCGTAGGACAGATCAGGATTGAAACCTGATAGCGCAGCCAGGTGAATATGACGTCCCAAAAAGGCAGGCAGAATGACAGGCAAACTGACGGAACCGCGCCCCCGAAACCGGCTTGAGGGTCTTGATCTGGCGCGTTTCCTTGCCTTTGTCGGCATGGTCATCGTCAATTTCAAAATCGCGATGGGCGCAGAGGGTGGCAGTGGTCCGCTGGCTTTCTTGACCTCCGCGCTGGAAGGACGTGCTGCCGCAACATTTGTGGTGCTGGCCGGCATCGGTTTGGGTCTGACCAGTTCCAGAGGGCTGGATCAGACGATTTCAGTGACAATCAAGCGGGCTGTGTTCCTGTTGGTGATTGGTCTGCTGAATATGACGATCTTTGATGCGGATATCCTGCATTATTATGCGTTCTACTTCCTGTTTGGGGTGCTGTTACTTCCTTTGAACAACCGCGCGCTGTTCGCTGTTCTGATCGGTCTGAATGTCGCTTTCACCATCATGATCCTGACGTTGAACTATGATGCAGGCTGGAACTGGGATGACTACACATATTCAGGGTTCTGGACACCGACAGGTTTTATCCGCAACCTGTTCTTTAATGGCTGGCACCCGGTGTTCCCTTGGTTGGGTTTTCTGCTTTTCGGCATTATCCTAAGCCGCGCTGCCCTTTCGGAACGCACGACTGTGATCAAGTTGATCGTCGGTGGTGCCATCGCATTTGGCTTAGCTGAAGGCGTCAGTACATTACTGACAGCGCCGTTTGCGGCGATTGACCCTGAGCTTGCAGCACTTGTCACCACACAGCCCGTTCCGCCCATGCCGCTTTACATGTTGGCGGGCATTGGCGCGGCCTGCATGGTGATCGGCTTATGTTTGTTGATCTCAAATCAACTTGCTGCATTCGGTTTGCTGCGTCTTGTGGTTCCGGCGGGGCGGCAGACGCTGACGCTTTATATTGCGCATATTCTGGTTGGGATGGGCACGTTAGAGGCATTGGGCATGCTTGGCGGGCAAACCATCGCACAAGCGGTTTTTGCATCTATGGCCTTCTGCATTGCGGCCACGATCTATGCGTTGCTGTGGTCAAGATGGTTCAAACGCGGCCCCGTTGAAGCCCTGATGCGCAAGGTTGCGGGATAGCCACGCGCCACCGTCGCCGCGGGGCTTGTTGGTTCACCGCCCTGTCCGGCACAACACAGGTTCGCGCGCCAACCTGCCGCCCCACATTGGATCGATACCGCGCATTACGATTTCGGGTGACTAAATCCCCAGCACCAGTTGCAGCGCCTTGAGTTTTTGGCGTTGCGCATCGGTCCATCCGGCCCGGCGCCCCCGGAACAGGGTCGCCTGACTGGCATGGATCAGCCCGTCATCCAGAATTTTCAAACCGTTCGCCCGCAGCGTTTCCCCGGTTGAGGTGATATCGGCAATCGCCTCTGCGGTTTCGTTTTTGACCGTGCCTTCGGTCGCCCCCTGGCTGTCGATCAACTGATAATCAGCCACCCCGTGATCACGCATGAATTCACGCACCAGCCGGTGATATTTGGTCGCTATCCGCAGCCGGAACCCGTGCTGGCCACGAAACGCGGCCGCTGCGGCATCCAGATCATCCAGCGTATCCACATCAACCCAGGCCTGGGGCACCGCGATGATCAGGTCCGCCCCGCCAAAGCCCATCAATGCCAGTTCGGCCACCCGGCGATCCCAATTGGCCAGTTTTTCGCGCACCAAATCGGACCCGGTGACCCCAAGATGGATATTCCCCAATGCCAGTTCGCGTGGGATTTCACCTGCAGATAACAGCACCAGTTCGACCCCGTCGATCCCGTCAACCGCCCCTGCATATTCCCGGTCCGACCCCGATTTGCGCAAGGTCACCCCACGCTGCCCGAACCATTGAAACGTCTTGTCCATCAGCCGCCCCTTGGACGGCACCCCCAGTTTCAGCATGACAACCCTATCACCAGATCAGGCCGGATCACGCCCCCCACTGCGGGCACGGCCCGCCCCTGCCCTAGCCGCGCAGTCAGCGCGTCATAACGCCCGCCGGTGGCCACAGGCGGCAGGTCGGGCCGGTCGCTGGCATAGAACCCAAAGACGAACCCGTCATAATATTCCAGCGAGGTGCGGCCATAGCTGCCTTCAAATTCCAGCGCTTCCACGTCGATCCCCCGTGCGGCCAACGCATCCAGCCGCGCCGACATCCGCCCCACCGCGTCCCGCACTGCAGGCATGTCCACCGCAATATCGCGCAACGCGCTCAGCACATTGGGGCAGGTTTCGCGCAAGGACAGGATCGCATCGATCAGCCCGATTTCCTCACCCGCAATGGGGGCCGCTGCCGCATCGGCACGCAGCGCGGCGATCCGGGCTGCGACCTCTTCCCGGCTGCGCCGCCCGATATCGGGGCCAGCCTCGGCAAAAGGATCATCAGCGGCCAGCAATGCCGCCCGGCTGGCGGGCATCTCCGCCCCGCCATAGCGTTTCAGCAGCGCCTTGAACCGCCCCGGCCGCCAGATATGGCGCAACAATGCGGCCTTGCGCGCATCCGTCGTTTGCAGCCCGCGCACCGCCGCCGTCAGGATACCGATATCGCCGCTGGCCGCCCGCACCGGCAAGCCGGACAGCGCATCGGCGATCACGGCAAACACTTCGGCATCCGCCCCGGCGGGGTTCTGGCCGTCAAACACCTCGTACCCCACCTGCACATATTCATTGGCGCGGGCTTCGTCATTTTCCTGCTTGCGGAACACTTTGCCGGAATAGGTGTAGCGGGCCGGATCGGCTCGGCTTTCCATATGCATCTGCACAACTGGCACGGTGAAATCCGGTCGCAAGACCATCTCGCCCCGCAAGGGGTCAGCGGTCAGATAAGCACGCGCACGAATATCCTCGCCATAAAGGTCCAGCAGCGTGTCGGCGGGTTGCAGCACATCCGCCTTGACCACCTGCGCACCATTGGCGGCAAAGTGGTCGCGCAGGCGACGCGCCTCTGTCAGTATTTCCGGTGAGCCAGGCGTCAAACGAAATACCTCAGCACCAGAATGAAGCCAAAGAACATCATGACCGACCCGATGACGGTGAAAAGCGTGGCATCATTTGTCGTGCCGTAGGCGACGGCGACAAAGCCCAATGCTGCAATGACACCCCCGAGCATGATCGAGGCAATGCCAGTCAGAATGGCGCCAAGAAAGCGCGACAGTCCTCTCAGAAAGCTGTTCATGACGTGCCCAAAATCTCGCGCACCTTGGCGAGCATCTGATCGCGCGGCACTTCGTATTGGCTGGGCCGGTCTTTCCATTCCTCAAGCGTGGCATTTTTGGCAATCTCGGCCCCAAGGATGAGGTCCTTGATCTGCACGACACCTTTGTCGAACTCATCACCGCCTGCGATGATCGCGATGGGGGAATGGCGTTTATCCGCATATTTCAGCTGGTTGCCAAAGTTCTTGGGGTTGCCCAGATAAACCTCTGCGCGGATGCCTTCATTGCGCAGTTCCGCCACCATGGTCTGATAATCCGCCATGCGGTCACGATCCATGACAGTGACGATGACGGGGCCTTGGGCGGAGCTGTCGATACGGCCTTTGGCTTGCAGTGCGGCCAACAGACGGTCCACTCCGATAGAGACACCCGTGGCCGGTACTTCCTGCCCGGTAAAGCGCTTGACGAGGTCATCATAACGCCCACCGCCGGCGACAGAACCAAAGTTGCGGGGACGGCCCTTTTCGTCCTTGATCTCGAAGGTCAATTCGGCCTCGTAGACAGGGCCGGTGTAATAGCCGAGGCCACGGACGACGGAGGGGTCGATGACGATACGGTCAGGGCCGTAGCCTTGGGCGGCGAGGAGTTCAGCCATCTGCTCCAACTCTGCGACACCCTCAGTCCCGATAATTGAGACAGCGACCAAATCCTTCAAATAATCATTGATCCTGAAGTTTGCTGTTTCCCCAGCGAGAAGAACGCGACTACTAGTGCCGCCTGGCTGCTCTATCTGGTGTACGGCCTGAGAAAGCAAAGTATAGCCTGGTGACTGAACAGGATCGAAATTATCCCCTTCTTCTTCCTCTATTTGACTCATTTCCAGCTTTAGGCGCCTAACGACCTTTGCCTTTGCTTCAACAAATCCCATCACAACATCAGCTTGAGCGTCACTCAGCCCCGCACCCCTCGTGAAATCTCCACTCTCATCCTTGCGCCCTTCGCCCAGCAGCGCCCGGACGCCGTCCGGCCCCAGCCGGTCCAGCTTATCAATCGCGCGCAGCACGATCCCGCGTTCGGCTTCTTTATCGTCGCCAGAGAGGCCCGCGACCTCCATCACCCCATTCAGCACCTTGCGGTTATTCACCCGGATCACGTAGTCGCCGCGCGGGATACCCACCTCTTCCAGCGTATCCGCCAGCATCGCGCAAATCTCGGCGTCAGCCGCAACAGACGCCGCCCCAACTGTATCCGCATCGCATTGATAAAATTGGCGAAACCGGCCCGGGCCCGGTTTTTCATTCCGCCAGACCGGCCCCATCGTGTAGCGGCGATAGGGGGACGGCAGGTCATTGCGGTATTGCGCGGACACACGGGCCAGCGGGGCCGTCATATCATAGCGCAGGGCGAGCCAGTCGCTATCTTCCTCCCAGGCAAACACGCCTTCATTCGGGCGGTCCACATCGGGCAGGAACTTGCCCAGCGCCTCCACCGTTTCCACGGCGGATGTTTCCAGCGCATCAAACCCATAGCGATGGTAGACCCCGGCGATCTTTTGCAGCATCTCGGCGCGGGCGGTTACCTCTGCACCGAAATAATCACGAAACCCCTTTGGCGTCTGCGCCTTGGGGCGGGGTTGCTTCTTTTGCTTGGCCATCGCTTTGGTCCCGTCGCTTACATTCCCGCGCCGTTTATCGTGCCAATGTCACAGGGGCAATGCAGTCGTATATTTCAGCTCTTTCAGGCTGAAGGACGAGACAACGGATTTGACAAACGGCGACCGCAGCAGCGTATGGGTCATAAAAGCCTCATAGGCTTCAACATCCCGGCAGCGGATTTTCAGGATATAGTCGGCGGTGCCGGAAATTGCATGCGCCTCCATAATCTCTGGATGCGCGCGAATGACGGTGGCGAAACCGGCAATCGACGCCTCTGCATGATCGGCCAGACGCACGGTCGCAAACACGCAAAGGCGCACGTCTGCCCGTGCCGGGTCCAGCAAAGCCACCCTGCCCCGGATCAGCCCCAGCTTTTCAAACTCCTGCACTTTGCGCCACGCGGTTGATGTGGCCATGCCCGCCTGTTCAGCCAGATCAGACAGGGACAGGCCCGCATCGCTCTGCAAAACCCGCAGCAACGCTGCCTCTTGATCAGAAAATTTCATTATTGTCCAATCCTCAACATCATTTTGCCAAAAATACTCAAAATCCAACAGAAGCGGAATAGAATTTCATCAGAAATGAAAGAACATGGTGAAAAGGAGCCTTCCCCATGCCCAAAGACACGACTTACACCTCACTTCACCCTGACGCTGACGGCCATTTTCCCTACAGCGCTGATGACGACGCGGTCTGGGGCGAGCTGTTCACCCGCCAGATGGCTTTCCTGCCCGGCAAGGTTGCGCCAGAATATCTGGACGGTGTCGCCAAACTTGGCCTGAATGCGGACAAAACCCCGCAGGTCAAAGAGATTGACGCCCGCCTGCACGCATTGACGGGTGCTGGCGCCGAAGGCGTGCCTGCCATTATCCCGCCTTCGCAGTTCTACGACTTGCTGAGCCAGCGGAAATTCCCGGTCGCCACCTTCCTGCGCCGCCGCGAACATATGGATTATATTGAGGAACCCGACCTGTTTCACGAGGTGTTCGGCCATTGCCCGATGCTGACCAACCCGGCCTATTGCGATTTCATTGAAGGGTTCGGCAAACAGGCAAAGGCATTGGGCAAAGGCTATAGCTGGCACATGTTCCGCCTGTTCTGGTTGACTGTCGAATTCGGGATGATCCGCACGGCTGACGGGCTGCGCGCCTATGGGGCGGGCATCGTGTCTTCCCCGGCAGAGGCTGAAAACGCGACATCCGGCAAGGCGCTGATGCAGGATTTCGATCTGCTGACCGTGTTCCGCACCCCTTACCGGATCGACATCGTGCAGCCGACCTATTTTGTAATTGACAGCTTTGACCAGCTGGCGGCCACGCTGGACGCTGATTTTGGGGCGCTGATTGATCAGGCCAAGGATCTGGGCGACCTGCCCGCCCTTTTCGAAGCCAAACAAGCCAGCTAAAAGGCTGCCATGGCCAATAGCACACATCTGGAAGAACAAATCGCCCACCTGACCCGCACGGTCGAGGAATTGTCGGATATTGTTGCCCGTCAGGAAACAGAACTGGCCCAGATCACCCGCCGATTGGCGATGTTGATGGAGCGTGAAGCCACCCGTGAACTGGATGCGGGCGGCACTGTTCCCCTTGCTGATCAACGTCCCCCGCATTGGTAGAGCCCTCATTTCCTGTGGTTTTGTTGCCTAAACCCGCCGAAATCACGATTTACCTTGCTTTTTGACCGATGTGGCCCCACATGGGGCTTGCAAACGTTATCCAACTCGACCCACTGTTCTCCTTTCGGCCACAGTCTTTCGAACTTGCACTGACTAAGCCGGGCTGCCGCAATACCGTGGGCAGCACATGATAAAGGAAAACACGATGGCTACTGGCACCGTGAAATGGTTCAACTCAACTAAAGGCTTCGGCTTTATCGCACCTGATGGCGGCGCGAAGGACGTTTTCGTTCATATCTCCGCTGTTGAGCGTTCAGGCCTGACAGGTCTTGCTGATGACCAGAAGGTCACATTCGACATCGAAGCTGGCCGTGATGGTCGCGAATCGGCTGTGAACCTCGCCCTCGCATAAGCGATAGGCACGCGAATAGACCGCGCGTGGCATTCTGTGCGCGGTCAACTGGCGGCATTTGTTCGCTGATTCTATTACAATTCTGTAATTTTCTTGATTTTGTTGCCGTAACTGCCATTCTGCAGCGGCGAAGTTAATCTATCGACCACTGTCTCCTTTTCGGCCCAGTCTCTCGATCCAAGTTTGACCGAGCCGAGCCGCTGCAGTCCCGCGAGCGGAAAAACGTAAGGAAGACAAGACATGGCTTCAGGCACTGTCAAATGGTTCAACACCACAAAGGGCTACGGCTTTATCGCACCTGATGGCGGATCAAAGGACGTGTTCGTTCATATTTCCGCAGTTGAGCGGTCTGGCCTCACTGGCCTCAAGGATGACCAGAAGGTCAACTTTGACATTGAAGCAGGACGTGATGGCCGCGAAAGCGCAATCAACCTGACTCTGGCTGACTAAATCAGCCCAAGACGCTGCGAAAAGGGCGCCCTGTTTGGGCGCCCTTTTGCGTTTAATCCTGCAAGACGAATGTCACCTTCATGGCGACCCGGTATTGTTCAACCTTGCCGTCTTTGACGGTGACTTTCTGATCGGCCACCCAGGCGCCGGTGATCCCTTTGAGCGTCTTTGACGCCTTCTTGATCCCGTTTTCGACCGCATCATCAAAGGATTTGGACGATGACGCGATGATTTCGGTGACTTTTGCGACTGACATAGTAGCTCCCTCCACTCTGTTAAGACCTCAACCCTAACGTCAGGCTCCGTCCCAGTCCACGTCATCGGCCTTTGCCACCGCCAGCGTCCCGTTCGGGTAGGGCTGCATCATGGCTTTGGCCACCTCTTCATCGCTATGAAGCCACTGGTCCAGCTGGTTTTCTTCAAGGATCACGCCCATCCGGTGATGGATGTCGCGCACATCCGCCGATGGTGCGCAGGTGATTGTCGCCACCTGATGCACCTGCACCCCGCCCGGCCCGTTCCAGATGTCATAGATCGCGGCGAAATATAGCAGCCCGCCATCCTTGCGCGTGATCCGCCATGGCTGCTTGCGCCGTTTCTCGCCCGTCCATTCGTACCAGCCTTCGACAGGCACAACCGCCCGTTTCACATCGGCAAAGGCGGATTTGTCGAATACCGTTTCTGACCGCGCATTCACAATCGTTTCCATCACCGGACGCCCCCGCGCGTTGACCCGCCCCACAGGGATCACGCCCCAGCGCATATGCTGCACACCATCGGCGGTCATGGTGATCACCTCTTGGCCCGGAGCGATATTCATCCGGGGCGGGTCACTGATCCCCGCTGCCCGGCGCGTCAGGAAAAACCGCCCCGGCATTACTCCGCCGCCTGCACGAGGTCGAGCACGCTTGGCCCAATCGCATCAACGATCACCGCCACCCCGTCTGCATTGGGGTGGATCCCGTCGGGTTGCATCAGGGCCTGCATCCCGTCGACTGTTCCTGCCACGCCGCGCAGGCCCGCCGCGAAATCAGGATAAAGCGGGATATCGTATTTTGCTGCCAAATCGGCATACATGCCTTCGAACGCGGCCTTGTAGTCGGCCCCGTAATTGCCGCCGACCGACAGACCAACCAATAGCATATCAACCCCGGCGTCCTGCCCTGCCGCCAAAATCCCATCCAGATTGGCGCGGCTGACCGCCGGATCAATCCCACGCAGATAGTCGTTACCGCCAAGGGTCACGATCATCGCGTCCACCTCTGGCGTCAGGGTCCATGCCGCCCGGCTCAGCCCCCCTGCGGTCGTGTCCCCGGACACGCCAGCATTCATCACCGTCACGTCAGCACCCTGTTCCTGCAGCCATGCCTGCAACTGCGGCACAAAACCGTCGCCTTGCGGCAAACCATACCCGGCGGTCAGGCTGTCGCCCAAGGCCGCAACCGTCACAGTTTCCGCCTGCGCCACACCAGTTGTTATCAAAACCGCTGTAACGAGCTTGCTGATAGGGTCAGCCACCCCATATGAAACTGAAACGATCTGTTTAGAGGCGCGCGCAATGACCGACCCCGTTCTGACCATCACAGACGCCAACCTGTCGCTTGACGGCAATGCAGGCCGGGTGGACATCCTGCACGATATCTCACTGAGTGTCGCAGGCGGGGAGACGTTGGGCCTTGTCGGGCCAAGTGGGTCGGGCAAATCATCGCTCCTTATGCTGATGGGCGGGCTGGAACAGGCTACGTCGGGCAGGATCACCGCCTTGGGGCAGGATCTGACCGCGATGAACGAAGACCAGCTTGCCCTCTTTCGCAGGGATAATATGGGGGTGGTTTTCCAATCTTTCCACCTGATCCCGACAATGACCGCATTGGAAAACGTGGCAACCCCGCTGGAACTGGCCGGTGTGCGGGACGCGTTTGACCGGGCAGAGGCCGAATTGCGCAGCGTAGGGCTGGCCGACCGGATGGATCATTACCCGAGCCAGATGTCGGGCGGGGAACAGCAGCGGGTCGCGCTCGCCCGTGCCTCAGCGCCCCGTCCCCGGTTGCTGCTGGCGGATGAACCAACCGGCAATCTGGATGAAGCCAACGGGCAGGCGATTATCGATCTGCTGTTCGATCTGCGTGACCGGCACGGCGCGACCCTGATCATGGTTACCCATTCGAATGAACTGGCGGGGCGGTGTGATCGGGTTGTGCGCCTGCGCGACGGGCGGATTAACGACGCCATGGCAAAGGCCGCTGAATGAGCATCGCCGTTGCATCCCGTTTCGCCGCCCGCGAATTGCGCGGGGGTCTGCGCGGCTTTCGCGTGTTTCTGGCCTGTCTGGCCCTTGGGGTCGCGGCCATCGCTGCCGTCGGTACCGTCCGTGCGGGGATCGAAGAAGGGTTAAAACGCGATGGCGCCGCCCTGCTGGGCGGTGATGCAGAGGTGGAATTCACCTATCGTTTCGCCCGCGCGGATGAAGTGGCTTGGTTGGAAACTATCGCTGATGACATTTCCGAAACCGTTGATTTTCGGTCCATGGCGGTGGTTGAAAGTAGCGACACCACAGAACGCGGACTGACCCAGATCAGGGCGGTTGATGATGCCTATCCGCTGGTGGGGCAAGTCCAGCTTGATCCGGATATGCCGCTTGATGCTGCACTTGCCGATTATGGCGGCGTCATGGAGCGGGTATTGGCGGATCGGCTGGGTCTGGCCCCCGGTGATGCGTTCCGGTTAGGAGAGCAGGATTTCACCCTGCGCGCCATTCTTGATCGCTATCCCGATAACGCCGCCGGAGGCTTCGGCCTTGGGCCGCGTACGATTGTGCTGACCGGTGACCTTGCCAATTCCGGCCTGATCGCCGAAGGCACATTGTTTTCCACGCAATACCGGCTTGATCTGCCCGCCGGTGCCGACCTGCAAGCGCTGGAAGATCGGGCAGAGGCGCAGTTCCGCGACAGTGGTTTGCGCTGGCGTGACAGCCGCCGGGGCGCTGGCGGGGTTGCGGCATTTGTGGACCGGATCGGCGCGTTCCTGATCCTTGTGGGTCTTTCTGGTCTGGCGGTGGGTGGCGTTGGTGTCTCTGCCGCCGTGCGCGCCTATCTGGCGGGCAAAACCGGGGTGATTGCCACGTTAAAAACGCTGGGGGCGACACGGGCCACGATATTCCAGACCTATTTCATCCAAGTCGGCGTGCTGACCGTGTTGGGTGTGTTGATCGGGCTGATCCTGGGGGCCGGGTTACCGGTGCTGTTTGCACCATTGATCGAAGCGCGATTGCCGATCCCCGCCGCCTTTGCCATCTATCCCGGCCCGCTGATGGAGGCTGCGGTTTATGGTGTCTTAGCAGCCCTTGTTTTCACCCTTTGGCCCCTGGCAAAGACCGAGGATATCCGCGCCGCCACCTTGTTTCGCGACGCTTTCGCAACCTCTGCCCGCCTGCCTGCGATCAAATACCTGATCGCCATCGCCCTGTTGCTGGGCGCACTGATCGGGGCGGCAATCTGGTTTTCCGGCACGATGTTCCTGACGCTCTGGACCGCCGGGGGGATTGCCGCATCGCTGTTCATTCTGGTTCTTGCCGCATGGGTGATCCGCTGGGTCGCTCGCCGCCTGCGCCGCCCGACACGCGGTCGACCGGCATTGCGGCTGGCCTTTGGATCCATCGGTGCGCGGGGTGGTGAGGCGACATCGGTTGTGCTGTCCCTTGGCCTTGGGCTGACAGTGCTGGCCGCTGTCGGCCAGATCGATGGTAACCTGCGCAATTCCTTCAGCAATGACTTGCCAGAGGTCGCGCCCAGCTATTTCTTTGTTGATATCCAGCCTGATCAGATCGACGGGTTCCAGGCGCGGCTGGACGATGACGCGGCCGTCAGCAGGGTCGATACGGCCCCCATGCTGCGTGGGATCATCACCCAGATCAACGGACGGCCCGCCAGCGAAACGGGTGGCGATCACTGGGTACTGCAAGGAGATCGGGGGATCACCTACGCAGGCGCACAACCCAAAGGCACCGAAGTCACCCAAGGCACATGGTGGGAGGCAGACTATACCGGCCCGCCGCAGATCAGCTTTGCCGAGGAAGAAGCCATCGAGATGGGCCTGCAGATCGGCGACAGCATGACCGTGAATGTGCTGGGGCGCGACATTACGGGCGAGATTACCAGTTTCCGCAATGTCAGCTGGGAGGATGCCGGGATCGGTTTTGTGCTGGCCATGAACGATAGCGCGCTGGCCGGCGCGCCGCATAGCTGGATTTCCACAGTTTATGCAGAAGAAGAGGCCGAAGCCGCGATCCTGCGCGACCTGGCTACCGCCTATCCCAATATCACCGCGATCCGGATCAGGGACGCGATTGATCAGGTCATCGAACTGGTGGGCGGGATTTCAGCCGCGACACGTTATGGCGCGCTGATCACACTTGTGACCGGGTTTCTGGTGCTGATTGGGGCGGCAGCCGCTGGTGAACGGTCCCGCACGTTTGAAGCGGCGGTGCTGAAAACCATCGGGGCCTCCCGCCGCCGGATCATGACCAGCTTTGCCTTGCGGTCGGCCCTGTTGGGACTGGCGGCCGGGATTGTCGCCTTGGGTGCGGGCATTTTGGGCGGTTGGGCCGTTGCCACATTTGTCATGGAAACCGACTATACCGTGATCTGGTCAAACGCATTGCTGATTGTGGGGGGCGGTGTTATGGCCTCCACGCTGGCCGGGCTGGCCTTTGCCTGGCGTCCCCTTGCTGCGAAACCGGCACAAGTCCTGAGGGCCCGTGAATGAGCGATCCGGCATTTTTTGGCTATGGCAGTCTGGTCAATCTGGCCACCCATGACTACGCCGACCCGCGTCCTGCGGCGCTGCGCGGCTGGCGGCGGGTCTGGCGTACAACCCGGTTGCGGGATGCCGCATTCCTGTCTGTAGAACCTGCCAATGACAGCACGTTACACGGGCTGGTCGCCCGCGTGCCCGGTGCCGATTGGGCTGCACTTGACCAGCGCGAGGCGGCGTATCAACGCCATGATGTGACCCCGGTTGTGCGTCACAATGGGCCCAAAACGCCAACGGCTGTGTATCAGGTCAAGCCGGAACATAATGCGGATGGCGCGCACCCTATTTTGCTGAGCTATCTGGATGTCGTTGTGCAGGGGTATTTGCAGGTTTACGGCCATAAAGGGGTGACTGATTTCTTTGCCACCACCACCGGTTGGGATGTCGGTATTTATGATGACCGCGCGGCCCCGCTTTACCCCCGGCACCAGACCTTGTCATTCGACGAACGGTCCATCGTGGACAAGGCGTTAGCCAGCTGTATTCGCGATTCGCCGCGTTAACCAGTTACCCAACGGTAGGTTCGCGCCCGATCCCGAGGGCGGGGGTGTTTGGGGTACCAACCTATGCAGATACGCAAAACTCACGGCATCTTGCGCCGTTGCAGTTTCGCGCCCGCCCTTGGGGGCGGGGTCGGGCGCGAACCGAATCGCAAGCGATCCGGGGGGCTGATCGAAGCGACGCACTGTGACAACGCATTAGCGGCGGTGGTGAAATAGGCTCATCAGGCGGGCCTGCCGTTGGAAGGGTTCTTTGGCGGGGGGCGGTTGATCCGCAGCCCCGATGACCCGCAACGCCAGCAGATAGGCGATGGCGGCAAACACCGCCCCGCCCAGATATTGCCCGATCAACACACCCGGCGCGCCGAACATGCTGGCCCCCACAATGACAAAGGGGATCGTACCAAGCGTGTGCCGTCCCCAATTGACCGTGGTGGAATAGAACGGGTGGCCCAGATTGTTGAAGGCGGCGTTAGAGACGAAAAGCACCCCGTTGAAAAAGAACATCAGCGAGAGCGGCCCGGCAAAGAGGAAGACCAGCGTCAGCGCGATCCCGTCCAGTTCAAACACCGCCGCCAGCAAAGGGCGGGCCAGAAAAAACAGGCTGGATACAACAACCACAACCATGGCCGTAAAGATCATCCCATCGCGGAATGCCCCCCTGACCCGGTCGTTCAACCCGGCACCGGCATTTTGCCCGATGATTGGCCCGATAGCCCCTGACAGGGCAAAGATGATCCCGAACCCAACCGGGGTGATCCGGCCCACGATGGCCATGCCCGCAACGGCCTCTTCCCCATAGGCGGCCATGGCGCGGGTGACATATGCCTGCCCGATGGGCGTGGCCAGTTGCGTCAGAATCGCGGGGACCGCAATGGCCAGAATGGGGCGCAGGTCCAGATGCAGGCTTTGCAAGGAAGGTCGATCCAGCCCACCATGGCTGCGGATCAAGGGCAGCATCGCCACCCATGCGATGGTAACGCGCGCGCAGACACTGGCCAGCGCCGCCCCCGTCAATTCAAGGTCCAGCCCGAAGATCAGAATCGGATCCAGCACCGCATTGACCAGCCCGCCCCAGATCGTTGCCATCATCGCGCGGCGCGCATCACCATGCGCCCGCAGGATCGCCCCGCCGATCATGCCGACCATCAGGAAGGGCAGCGAGGGCACGATGATCTGCAGATAATGCACGGCCAGATCCAGCGTTTCATCCGACGCGCCCAGAAGGGTCACGAAAAACCGCAGGTTCAGCCAGACAAGCGCTGCGAAGATCGCCCCAAAAACAACACCGTAGATCAGTGAATTGGTCGCACGCCTGCGCGCCTCATCCTCATCCCCTGCGCCCAAGGCACGCGCCACCAATGCCCCTGCCGCTATCGCCATTCCAATCCCGAAGGATGTGGTGAAGAACAGGATCGCCCCGGCATAGCCGACGGCCGCCGCCAGTTCAGCCTTGCCCAGCATGGAGATGAAAATCATGTCGACCAGATCGACAACAAAGATCGCGATCAGCCCAACCGAGGCCGTGAACGACATGATAGAGATGTGGCGAAACAGATTGCCCTGGGTGAATTTCGCCTGTGCCTCTGCCATGCTTAAACAGGCCCCATACCGTTACATGAGGATCAGCCTAGCCGCGTTCGGCCGCCGGGCCAAGCGTTCAGATCTGCGGTTTGGTCTGCAGCAACGGCATCACATCCGCCATTTCCGGTCCACGTTCGCGCCCGGTCACGGCCTTGCGCAGCGGCATGAAAAGGCCTTTGCCCTTGCGTCCGGTGTCCGCCTTGACCGCAGCGGTCCAGCTGCCCCAGGTATCAGCCGTGTAGGGCGGGTTATCGAGGAGGAAGAAGGCTTGCGCGACAAAATCTTTATCCTCATCCGCGATCAGTGGGGTCGCCCCATCACGGAACAGCGCCCACCAGCCCGCCACATCATCCAGCGTGTTGATATTGTCGCGCACCACATTCCAGAACGCATCCGCCAGATGATCAGGCACGCCAGCCGATGTTAAAACATCGGCCACGTCTTGGCTGCTGAGTGTCCCCAGATAGCGCGCAGTCAATGGTTTGAGGTCTTCGGCATCAAACTTCGTCGGCGCGGAGCCGAATTTGGAGATGTCGAAGCCCGCGACTACGTCCTGAATATCGGACCGCAATTCGACCGGGTCCGACGACCCCAGCCGCGCCATCAGCGACAGGATCGCCTGTGGCGCAATCCCGTTTGCACGCAGGTCTTTCAAGGCAAGAGTGCCCAGCCGTTTTGACAGCGCCTCGCCCTGCGGGCCTGTCAGCAGGGAATGATGCGCAAAGCGGGGCACGGCCCCGCCCAGCGCCTGAATAATCTGGATTTGCGTCGCCGTGTTGGTCACATGATCCGATCCGCGCACGACATCGGTGATCCCCATCTCGGTATCATCCACGACGGAGGCCAGCGTATAAAGGATTTGCCCGTCATTCTTGAACAGAACCGGGTCACTGACCGAGGCCGCATCGATGGAAATGTCACCGATGATCCCATCCGCCCATTCGATCCGGGTGTGATCCAGCTTGAACCGCCAATGCGATCCGCGCTCGGTGCGCAGCGTGTCTTTTTCAGCCGCCGACAGGTCCAGTGCCGCCCGGTCATAGACCGGCGGTTTGCCCATATTCAGTTGCTTCTTGCGCTTCAGATCCAGCTCTGTCGGGGTTTCGAAACATTCGTAAAGCCGCCCCATATCGATCAGACGCTGCTTGGCCGCATCATAGCGATCCATCCGCTTGGACTGATGTTCGATCCGGTCCCAACTGATCCCAAGCCAGGTCAGGTCATCCTTGATGCCTTGGATATATTCGTCCTTTGAGCGTTCCTGATCAGTGTCATCGATCCGCAGGATAAATGTGCCACCCGCCTGCCGGGCGATGGCATAGTTGAACAGGGCCGCACGCAGGTTGCCGATATGCAGCCAGCCGGTGGGGGATGGGGCGAATCTGGTCGTGGTCATGGGCACTCTCCTGCTGTGGCAGGCTTTGACCATGGCGCGCTGCGGATGTCCAGTTTGGGTTGGGGTTGGGCCGGATGATCACAAAGCTGTTGCTTGCCCTGCCCCGGTGTCACCCTACTATTCTAGTCACAATACCAACAGATGAGGATGATCCCGATGAAGCTGACCCGCCGTCAAACCCTGCTATCCGGTGCTGCCTTGCCATTGGCCGCTGCCCCTTCTGTCGCGCTGGCCGATGGTCACGCCGCCACATCGATGCCCACCCATCGTGATTTCACCCTAGGCGATTTCAAGGTGACCACCCTGCTGGCAGGCAGCCGCAGCGTGGAGAACCCGCATCAGATTTTTGGCCTGAACGTGGAGGCCGCCGAATTTGAAGAGGTCAGTGCGGCCAATTTCCTGTCCACCGATGCTGCCCAGTTTTTCTTTACCCCCACGGTTGTGAACACGGGGGCTGAGGTGATCTTGTTTGACACTGGCCTGAACCCGGCTGGCACCACCAAGGCGCTGGAAGCCGCCGGTTATACCGCAGATCAGGTCACCCATGTCGTCATCACCCATATGCATGGCGATCATATTGGCGGGCTTGCCAATGATGCCGGGGCCGAGACATTCACCAACGCTGCCTATGTCACCGGCCAGGTCGAGTATGACGCCTGGGCCAAGGCCGAAAATGATGGGTTTGAGGCGAAGGTCCGCCCGCTGGCCGAAAAGATGAGCTTCATCCAGCCGGGCGACGATGTCCGGTCAGGGATCACGGCAGTTGACGCATTTGGCCATACCCCCGGCCATATGGGGTACATGCTGGAAAGCGGCGGCAAGCAGCTGTTCCTGATGGCTGATCTGGCCAATCACTATGTCTGGTCAGTGGCTTATCCTGATTGGGAAGTCCGGTTCGATATGGACAAATCCGCCGCTGCGGCCAGCCGCAAACGGCTGATGGACATGGCCGCCGCCGAAAAGTTCCCGCTGATCGGCTATCACATGCCTTTCCCCGGCATGGGCTATATCGCCCCGCGCGGTGAGGGCGGTTATCACTATGTGCCGCATAGCTATCAGATGATGTGATGACAGCAGCGCCGTCTGATATGGATCAGGTGGCGCTGATCGGCCAACGGCTGCCCAGATCATCAAGCCCTGCCTGCACGATCTCTTCGACCACATCCATATCCACATCGGCCAGCTTGTTGATGTAAAGGCAGGATTTGCCCAGTTTGTGCTTGCCCATCCGCTCCAGTATATGCCCGAAATCGGCATAGCCGGGCATGATATACAACACCAGATTGGCCTTGCGCGGACTGAAACCGGTGGCCATGAAATCCCCCTCGCGCCCGCTTTTGTAGGTGTAGTGATACTGGCCATAACCGATCAGGGTCGGGCCCCACATACGCGGCTGCCAACCGGTCACACGGCGGAACATCTTGTCCAGCGTTTCGGCATCGGCCCGGCGCGTTGGATGGTCCACAGCGGCGATGAAATCATCGACTTTCACATTGGTCAGTTTGGTCTTGTTATCTGCCATGGCGCTTCCTCCCTTTTGGGAAAGACTAACACAGTTTTGAGTTAACTGCTTATCAACCACATGATTCTAATTTGTTTCAAAAGGTCTGCCCTCTTACCTCCCAGACGCCGGTTGGTGCGCCCAGAACGGGGCTTGTTGTCGGGGACAGATATTTGCCCTTGTTCTCAAGTTGAATGGTGATCAGCCGCAGGATCTCTCGCGGGTCATGATCTAGCAGGAAAGTGGGCAATTCGACGTCACCCGTGGTGGCCGCGAAACGCAAACGGGTCGTGTTTGGGGACACGCCCGTTTGCGTAACGCTGGTCAGATCAGTCCAATTGATGATTGTCGGTTCCGTCGCGCCCCTAGTCGGGTAGATCACCAGCCTGTCAGCCGAGATAGCAAGCGGTGTGCGTGGTGCCGTCCGCCAAAACGCAGCCCAAAGCCCGGAACCCAGCATCCCCGGCCCACCCAGCAGAAAGATCAGATCGCCAAAATCAAAGCGCGGCGGAAACGCCAGCCAGAGCCACAAACCCGTCAGGGGCAAGCCGATAATGGCAAGTATGGCACCCCCAAGGCGTCGCCGATTGCTGGTTTGTTTGATCTCGATCGGGCCAGACATGCACGATAGTCACCCATCCGATGCGATTTGCCCGGCATCGATGAGCCGTTCCCACGCATCCTGCACAAAGGCGCGGCGGAAGGAATGCCCGCCTTCGAACATGCAGAATTCGAGCACCGCGCCCGTCGCATTCCGGTTCCCCTGACAATCCAGCCCCGGCCCTGTCCGTTCATAGCTTTCGCTGAAACTACCGACATGTTGATAGAATGTCATCGCCTCGCCCACATCGCCCTGTTTTGTGTTGGCGATGGTTCTGCCGCCCAATGGTACCGTCCGGTCACTGTCGCCATGCATATGGATGATGCTGGCGGCAGGCGTGGCGCAATTCGCGGGCGGTTCCATCCAGAACGTGCCCGAGACAGGGGCAAAGCCGCCCGCCAGATCAGGCCGCGCGCAGGCCAGATTCCAGACCAGCATGCCACCCGCCGAAAACCCGGTGATCATGATCCGGTCATTGTCAAACCCGTAGGTGGACTTCAGATCATCAATCACGGCAGAGACATAGTTGAAATTCGCACTGCCATCGCCGGCATTATCGCCCGGCGCGTTGGGCAATTGCCAATCATCACCCGGCCCGGCATCGAGGGCGACAAAGGCCAGCCCCATATCGGTTGCCATGCGCCGGAACCGTTGGTTGCGCATCGTGCCATTGGCCGTGCCGCGATAGCCATGGGCGAACAGGATCGCCCCAGTCGGCGGCGTGTCGGGCGTATCAATCCGGTAGAACCCGCCGGGAACATCGCAGTCGGTCTGCACGCCACAGGCCTGGGCCGTTTGAAAGCTGAGGAAGAGGGCGGTGACGGCAATAAGATATCTCATGGAATGTCCTGCAAAAATTTGCTGAACTATTCCCAAGACTACCCTTTTGCGCAAATCACGACCCTGTGTGAAGCGATAGTTCAACCGTCTTTGCGGCTATACTCCGTAACCATCTCATCAAAACGCTGTTGATAGGTTTTCAGCCGCTTGCCGTCTTTCTTGCTGCTCAGAAACGGTTTACGTTTACCGGTGACCAGAATGTCCTTGCCGCCCAGCGGGTAGGACAGCTTTTGATAGGCTGCCAGTTCCGCACAGCGGATATCGGGGCGCTTGGCCCGCAGATAGGCATATTCCGCCGTTTCGAATGTGCTGGGCAGCAACAGGTCCTGCAAACCCATGCAATTGGCCAGCGGGCGCAAACCGTCCGATGTCACAGCGGTGGCCATGATCTGCAATTCACACAGGTCAGGCATGGCGGCCAAGGGCGCCAATGTATCGATCTTCTGCGTGCTGTTCATGCCGCCACTGATCAGAAGGGCCTTCAGGCAGCCCATGCGCCCCACCGGCGACAGGTCATTTGCGTGGCGAATGTCGTCAAGCGACAGCACCTCAAGCGGCAGCGTCGCCAAGGGCGATAAATCGGACAGCTTTTGCACCCACCAGAGGTTCAACCGGCGCAGGTGTGGCATCTTCTGGACCGGCGCAAGCGTTGTGGTGCGCAGCCCCTTGAAGCCTAGATAGATCACATCGACTAATTCGCAGAGATGGGTCAGCTCTTTCTCATTGACCGAAAAGCAGAACGCGCCCTGCCCTTGAACGGAGGTGTTCAGATCAAGGATACGGTGCAATGTGCCATCGACGAACACATGGCCACCCTTGCCTTCGGGCACCCGTGCAGGGCCACGCGCGTTTTCTGCATCCTGCGCCAGTTGACCCAGAAGCGGGAATTCCGGTTTAGCTGCCATCCCGCCATCTGTTCACAATCGGATAGCGCCGGTCAAGCCAGAAGGCCCGGTTCGACAGGCGCGGCCCGGGGGCGGACTGGAACCGTTTATATTCGCTGATATAGATCAGGTGTTCGACCTTTTTGACCACGTCCCGGTCATAGCCTGCGGCGACGCAATCGGCTACCGATGCCTCATCATCGACCAGCATCTTCAGGATGCCGTCAAGGATGTCATAAGGCGGCAGGCTGTCTTCGTCCTTCTGGTCCGGGCGCAATTCGGCAGATGGTGGTTTGTCGATGATCGCAGGCGGGATCACCTCACCCGCAGGCCCTTTCATCCAGTCCCGGTGATTGGCGTTGCGCCAACGGCAGGATTCGAAGACGCGGGTCTTATACATATCCTTAATCGGGTTATAGCCGCCCGCCATATCCCCGTAGATTGTGGCGTAGCCCACGGCGACCTCGGATTTGTTCCCGGTCGTGAGCAACATTTCGCCGAACTTGTTGGACTGCGCCATCAGCAGAAGGCCACGGATACGCGACTGGATGTTTTCCTCTGTCAGGTCGGCGGGCATGTCACCAAAGAGCGGGGCAAGCACCTCGGTTACTGCCGCACGCGGTCCCGCGATGCTGACCGTGTCGTATTTGACACCCAGCGCATTGGCGGCAGCGGCAGCGTCGTCCAGCGATCCTTGCGAGGTGTATTCCGACGGCAGCATCACGCAGCGCACATTTTCGGCGCCCAGCGCATCGGTGGCAATCGTCGCCACAATCGCGCTGTCGATCCCGCCCGACAGACCCAGTAACACTTTTTTGAACCCGGTTTTGCGCATGTAGTCGCGCAGCCCTTCGACCATGACCCGGTAATCCTGTTCCAGGCTATCGGGCAGGACCGCCTTGTCACCCGGCAGCGCCTCCCATCCGTCATCGGTTAGCTGGAAATCCACATGGGCGATCTGGCTGTCAAAGACCGGCATTTGCAGGGCCAGCTTACCGCCCCGGTTCAGCACAAAGGACCCGCCGTCAAACACCTGATCATCCTGCCCACCAACCATGTTAAGGTATACTAATGGCACATTATTTTCGACGACCCGGGACACCATGTTGTTCATCCGGATTGGAAACTTGTCGCGGAAATAGGGGGAACCATTAGGCACCACCAACACTTCCGCCCCGGTTTCGGTCATCGCCTCGCAGACATCGGGATACCAGGCATCCTCGCAAATCGGGCAACCGATCCGGACCTCATTGCCAACACTGAAGGGCCCGGCGATTTCATCGCTTTTGAACAGGCGGACCTCGTCAAAGACGTTGAAATTGGGCAGGAAATGTTTGCGCATGGTTGCGGTGATCTTGCCGTCCTTCAGAATGAAATAGCAGTTATATAGCCGGTCCTCTTCAAACATCGGGCCGCCAATGGCCAGCGCCGGGCCATCCGCACAATCCAGTGCAAGGGTACGGATATGCAACATCGCATCCGCGACAAAGGCGGGCTTCGCGACCAGATCCTGGGTCTGGTAGCCGGTGATGAACATTTCGGGCAACGCAACCAGATCGGCCTTGGCCGCCTGTCCTTCGGCCCAGGCCGCACGAGCCTGTTCCGCATTCCCGGCAATATCCCCCACTGTGGGGTTCAGCTGTGCCATGGTTAACCGAAATAATTTTGTCATAGTTTTGTCCCAATGCGCTGCAATGCATGTAGCAGAATGAAACGCGGTGGAAAGCCGATTGGTGCAAGATCGCCTCAATCGATCATGATAGCCGTTGTCAGCTTGGGGTCCCTGAACTAGGCTTCGCCAACAGGGGTGCGAATGGAGAGAGTGATGAGCATGTTTGATTTAACCAAGGCCGCGACGGCTGCATGCATCACCGTGGGACTGGCTGTGGGCGCGCAAGCGCAAACAGTGCAAACAAAACAATATGATGACGGTGGCGTCTACGAAGGAACCTTCGTGGAAGGCAAGCAGGATGGCACCGGCACATATCGGCTTCCCAACGGTTTTGAATATACCGGCGAATGGGTCGCAGGCGAGATTCGCGGTCAAGGGACTGCCCGCTTCCCCAATGGGTCGGTCTACGAAGGTGAATTTGCCGCGGGCAAGCCCGAAGGTCAGGGTCGAATCACATTTACCGATGGCAGCACGTACGAAGGTGACTGGGTCGACGGAAATATGACCGGCAATGGCGTGATGACCTATGCAAATGGCGTCGTCTATCAGGGCGCATTCCGCAATGCGATGCATAATGGTGTCGGCATCATGACCAGCCCGGATGGCTATAGCTACGAAGGCAACTGGATTAATGGCATCAAGGAAGGTGAAGGCAGGGTCACCTATGCAGATGGGTCGGTCTATGAAGGGTCGCTTGTCGCGGGCGAACGCGACGGCACCGGCACGATGACCATGGCCGACGGCATCACCTATACCGGCGAATGGATTGATGGCCGGATCGAAGGCACCGGCGTGCTGACCCAGGCCAATGGCAATATCTACGAAGGCACTCTGCTTGACGGCAAACGCCAGGGCGACGGCAAGATCACTTATGCCAATGGCGATGTCTATCAGGGCGGTTTCGTCGATGACCGCCGCCATGGTACCGGCACGTTTACCGGCACGGATGGCTATGTCTATGTGGGCGAATGGGACATGGGCCTGATCGCAGGCAGTGGTGAGGTGACCTATCCTGACGGGTCAATCTATGTCGGCAGCTTTGCCGGTAACGTGGCGAATGGCGCGGGGAAAATCACCTATCCCGATGGCTCCGTCTATGAAGGCAACTGGGAAGGTGGCGTGATCAACGGCACAGGTGTGGTCACCTATGTGAACGGCCTTGTCTATGAGGGCGACTTTCTGGATGGTAAAACCCACGGGCAGGGCAAAATGACCTATGCCAATGGCTATGTCTATGAAGGCGAATGGGCGGATGGTCAGCGCAACGGCACAGGCACCGCGACCTATGCTGATGGCACAGTCTATGTTGGCACCTTCAAGAACGGCCAGCGTGATGGCACAGGTGAAATCACCATGCCAGACGGGTTTGTCTATGCCGGTGACTGGGTTGAAGGTGAAATCAACGGCGAAGGCACCGCAACCTATTCCAATGGTGACGTCTATGTCGGCACATTCGTGCGCAGCCGCCGCGAAGGCGAAGGTACGATGACATTTGCGGACGGCCGCGAAAGCAGCGGTATCTGGTCCGATGGCGCGCTGGTGTCCGAGACAACTGACGGGAACTGAACCCTCGCGGGGGAAAATCTGCGCCACGCAGATTTTTCAGCACCGTACCAAACAACGCCAACACCATGGCCAAGGTCAAAAAATCTGCGTGACGCAGATTTTTGGCCGCACTTTGTCTGATCGCTGGCTCGGTTGTCACGACAGGCTTTGCAGGTCACCATTGAAATCAACCAGCGTGATACGTTTGACCTGTGGATGCGCGAGCATAGACGCCACCTGATCAAACGGGGCGAGGCTCAGGCTTGTTGATAGATAGTCAGCCATGGTTGCCGTTTCCGCCTCTACGGATACGGTTGACCATTGTGGTTGGCGTTCCGGGTGCAGGATATGCGCGCCTGTCCCCAGTATCATCGCACCCGGGCTGGACGTGGCCATCGCGCCATTGTGCAGCGTCCGCATACCCAGCGCCCCATATTTCGGGTCAGCGACTTCCAACCGCCACGGCCCGCCAAGCGCCCGGTGTTCGCCCATATTCACCAGCACATCAACCAGCCTCAGATCAGCGAACCGCGCTGTGACAAGGTCTGTGGCAAACCCTTGTGCAATACCGTTGAAGGTCAGCGCCTGCCCGGCACCCAAACGGACCCAAGCAGGGCCAAACCGCACCCGATCCCACCCCACCAGATCTGCGGCTCTATCCACACCAATCCCTAACGCATAGGCCCGCCATAAAGGCTGCACGGTTGGATCAAACAGACCGTCGGTCAGATGGTACGCCTCATCCGCCCGCTGCATCAGCGCAAGAAATCGCGGGGCGGGGTTGTCCAGCCTACCGGTCGCGTTAAACTGGCTCAGCATCGATGCGGCGTCATAAAGGCTGAACAGCGCTTCGACTTCTGCCACAACCGAGCGTGCCTCTGCCATGGCTTGTGCTGCCAGCTGCGCCGGGCCCCTGATCGTCAGGCTGATCTCTGCCCCAAAGGCACGACCCTGCCAGCGATGCGTTCCCGCCCATGCGGGTGCTGCCAATGTCGCAGCGCTGATGGTCAGAAAACGGCGGCGGTTCATCATTCGGCAGCCACCCTATGCAAACTGCGACCATTCTTGGCGGCCAGCACCAATGGCACACACAGGCCCGGATCATCATGGATCGTCACACATTCAAGACATTGGAAACATTCGGAATACTGGATTTCGCCCGTCTGTTTGATCGCACCATAGCTGCATTTGACCTTGCAGAGCTGGCAGGGCGATCCGCATTCGGCGCGGCGCGCGATCCAGTCGCGCCCGCGCACCAAACCACCAATCGCCATCACCGCCCCAAGCGGGCAGATATAGCGGCAGAACCCCTTGAACAGGACCACCGACAACAACAGCAACCCGACCGCATAAGCTACATAATACCATTCACGGATGAAAAATGTGGTGATGGCCGTCTTGAACGGCTCCACCTCAATCGCCTTGTCCAACCGGGCCGGCGCGGTGAAGATCAGGGCGACCAGACCAGCCAGCACCGCATATTTCACCCATTTCAACCGGTCATCCCATTGCGCACTGGGCTCAATCTGCGGCAAGCGCAGCAACCGGCCAATATGGTGGGCGAATTCCTGCATCGCCCCAAACGGGCACAGCCAGCCACAAAACAGCCCCCTGCCCCACAGCACGAAACCCGCAATCGTGACCGCCCAGATCACCAGCGAAAATGGATCATAGAGCAGAAAGGCGAAACTGCCGCCTTCCGATACCGTGCGGATCACCGCCAAAGGCGTCGCAATCGATAGTTGCCCCTGCCCCCACCAACCGACAAACGCCGTCATAAAGGCCAGAATGGCCAGTCGGATCGGGGTGAAATACCGGTGCCCCGCCAACCGGTTCATCCGCACCCCTAACAGCAGCACAAGCCCAATCAGAAACAGCGACAGAACGATCAGATCAGGCGCCCGATTGATGATCGCGTCCAGCCATGCAGGCCGGGGTTTGATCACCTCGGGCCGCGAAAAGAACCGCGCATCGGTCGACAGGGTCGTATCCAGCGACACTGATCCAATTTCAGGCTGGAACACCCCATGTTCGCGCAACCCCTTCACCTTCAGTACCCATTCGGATGTTGGATCAAACCCAAGACGGCGATCAGTGCGCAGGATCAACGCCGCGCCATCCTGTAGTGCCTCGGGCAGATCAGAATGCAGTTGGATAAAGATATCGGCATCACGCAACGCAATCGGAAAGCCGCCCTGTTCAGCACTGATCAGATCGGGCGAGGTGTTGCGCACGAAATCGTCGGTGATCAACCCATGCCGGGCGGTTTCAATCACCAGCACTGGTTCATCGGTTGTGGCAATGGCCATGAAACCCTGCAATTCGTCAAACGTGCTGTCGGACAGAACCGCACGCGCAATTGATGGCGGACCGATATCGATCACCCACAGATCCAGATATGTGCCATCAGGGTCGGCGCTGGCGTCCGGGTCATCGTATTCCCAGATCGTGCCGGCAAATTCGGCGTCCATCTGCGCATTGGTGACGGTCTTGCGGGTGACCAGCCCCTGTTCCACCAGATCATTCCAGGTCAGATCCTCGGCATAATCCATGTTGGGATAGGCAGGCGGGCCGGTGGCGATACCGCCCATCTTTTCGCGGGCGACTTTCAGGGTGGCGGCCAGAATGCTTTCATGGGCAATGCGCACCGACGCGGTCGCCTTGGTCACACCGTCAAGATAAACCAACGCCGATCCGTCGCTGCCGCCGCCATAAGGATTGCCCACAACCAATGTGTCGGAAATCGAATGGCCCCGATATTGTTCAAAGAACTTGTGAAACGCAGCCTCGCCCAGACCGGAGACAAAGATCGGCTCATTATGTGAAATCAGTTTTACATCCAGAAACCGGCCATCCAGATCAAGCACCACTAGCATGTTGATTGTCGCACCGGAAAATCCGGGCAGCGGCGCCATCGGTTCTGTTTCAAACACAAAACCGGCCTCTGCCCCGCCAGAGTTCAGCAATTGCCACACGCCCTGATCATTCAACTGTTCGCCCAGCGACATTGGCGGCACGACATATGGTTCCAGCACCGCACGGTCCAATGGCGCGGCAATTGCCGCCACCGCAGACCAGATCAGCAAGACAATGCTCAGTAAAACACGACATCCACCCATGGCGCGATCCTATGCGCGCGACGCAGGCCAGCCTATGCGACTTAGGTATGATCCGGGCAATTTGGGATTGGGTCAGGTCCGGCTTTCGTGACATGCTGCTCATCATGAACACGGCAAGCCCCCAAATGAACGGTGCGATCACGGCCATGTCCTTGATCGGGCTGGTTTTGTTCTGGACCCTTCTGGCATGGGCCAAGGCCGACCCAAAGGTGCTGCCCAGCCCGCTGGCCGTCTGGCAGATCATTCAGGCAGAGGCCGCATCAGGGGCGTTGGCCCATCACATGTTGGCGACCATCGCCCGGGTCGCCGCCGCATTTGGGCTAGCTATGGGGCTTGGACTGCTAATCGGGGTGGCGATGGGGTTGAACCAGACGTTGGATCGCTGGTTCGGGGCATGGTTGCTGGTCTTTCTGAACATCCCCGCCCTTGTGGTTATTGTGCTATGCTACCTCTGGATTGGACTGAACGAGGTGGCGGCGATCACCGCCGTGGCGCTGAACAAGACGGCTATGGTCGCCGTGACAATCCGCGAAGGCACGCGGGCGCTGGACCCGAAGCTGGGCGATATGGCCCGGTCATTTGGAATGTCGCCGCTCACGCGGTTACGGCACCTTGTGCTGCCGCAACTTTGGCCGTTTATCGCCTCCAGCACCCGCAACGGGCTGGCGATCATCTGGAAAATCGTACTGGTGGTTGAATTTCTGGGGCGCAGCAACGGGATCGGCTTTCAGATCCACCTGTATTTCCAGCTTTTCGAAATCGGCTATGTGATGGCTTATGCGTTCAGTTTCGTGCTGTTCATTCTGGCATTGGAATGGAGCGTGATCAACGTGATGGAAAAGCGGGCCACGCGGTGGCGGTTGCAGGAATAAGCGGCATTTCGAGACCCGCGCCAATTATCGACGATAACGTCAAAAAGCATAAAAACACGTCTTTCCAACAGGATATTCGCCCTTCATTTCTACTTTTGCGGCAAAAATTTGCGTTTTTTCCCGACAAGCGAGAAATTTAGGGGCCTTTTCGAGAAAGAAAGGGTTAACGTGAAAGTGCTTCACCCGAAGCGAATAACAACAGGGAGGGATAACATGTCCCGCAAAATCGTCGTCGGTTATGACGGTAGTAAAAGTGCAAAGGCGGCACTGGATTTTTCAGTCAGCCTTGCCAAGGCCGAAGGAGGCAGTGTCGTTGTGGCGCATGTCCTCGAATGGTCACCATATTCATTCCTGACACCAGAAGAACTTGAAGAGCGGCATAAGCGCCGTGGCGAAGAGCTGGAGCGCGCAGAAACCGCCGTGCTGAAGCCGGTCGTCGATCAATTATCAGGCAGCGGTATAGCCGTAAGCACAGCGTTAAAATACGGGCATATCACCGATACGCTTTGCAAGATTGCCAAGGACGAAGGGGCAGACCAGATCATTATTGGACGCACAGGCCATTCGGGGCTCGCGACGCGGATTTTTGGGTCCGTCGCAGGCAGTCTGGCGCAAGCGGCCCCCGTGCCGGTCACAATCGTTCCTTAAATGACAGGGGAAATCATGAAAAACCTATTCAGGGCGGCAGCCATCGCCGTACCCGCCACGCTGGCCGCAAGCGCGCCAGCCATGGCGCAGTCACTGGACCAACAGATTAATGACGGTTTCGCAAATGCGACCGGTTGGTTCGTCAGTTTCATCTTCAGCCCGTTCCCGGGCACAACCTTTCCCTGGATCGTGGCATGGCTTGTCATCGCGGCCACGATTTTCACCGTCTATTTCGGGTTGATCCAATTCCGGGCCTTCCCGCATTCAATCTCGCTGGTCAAAGGTGACTATTCCGACCCCAATGACGCGGGCGAGGTTAGCCACTTTCAGGCCCTTGCAACCGCCCTTTCGGGCACTGTTGGTCTGGGTAACATCGCTGGTGTGGCCGTGGCCGTCAGTATCGGTGGTCCGGGTGCCACATTCTGGATGATCCTTGCGGGTCTGATGGGGATGGCGTCCAAATTCACCGAATGTACGCTGGGCGTGAAATACCGGAATGAATATGATGACGGCACCGTGTCAGGTGGCCCGATGTATTACATGACCAAAGGTTTCGCCGAACGTGGGCTGCCATTGGGCCGGTTCATGGCGATCCTGTTTTCGGTCTTTTGTATCCTTGGCGCCCTTGGTGGCGGCAACATGTTCCAGGCCAACCAGGCGCATGCACAGATCACCAATGTGGTCGGCGAATACCCTGGCTGGATCACCGGTATCGTGTTTGCGGGCATCGTCTTTGCGGTCATCGTGGGTGGTCTGAAATCCATCGCCAAGGTGACTGAAAAAGTCGTGCCAATCATGGGTGTGATGTATGTGCTGACCGCCTTGGTCATCCTGCTGATGAATGCCAATATGATCGGTTGGGCCTTTGGCGAGATCTTCCGCGGTGCCTTTACCGGGGCCGGTGTTGCCGGCGGTATGGTCGGCGCGCTGATCCAGGGCTTCAAACGGGCGGCATTCTCGAACGAAGCCGGCGTTGGCTCTGCGGCGATTGCCCACTCTGCGGTGAAAACCAAAGAGCCGATCACCGAAGGGTTTGTATCCCTGCTGGAGCCGTTCATCGACACGGTTGTGATCTGCACGATGACAGCACTGGTGATCATCATCACCGGTCAGTTGATCATGGATCCAAGTACAGGCATGTACCTGCTGGATGAAGGTGCAAGCACCATCCAGACAGTGGACGGCAACAAGGGTGTGGCGCTGACCTCTGCTGCATTCTCATCCGCGTTCCCAGCCTTCAAATACATCCTGGCCATCGCGGTGATCCTGTTCGCCTTCTCAACCATGATCAGCTGGTCCTACTATGGCTTGAAAGCTTGGACCTTCCTGTTCGGCGAAGGCCACACCAAGGAGCTAGTTTTCAAGGTGATCTTCTGCATCTTCGTAATCATCGGCGCCTCGGCCAGCCTTGGCCCGGTCATTGACTTCTCGGATGCGGCGATCTTTGCCATGGCGGTTGTGAACATCGTGGCGCTGTACTGCCTGATGCCCGTCGTCAAGCGCGAGTTGATCAGCTACCAGTCGCGTCTGAAGTCAGGCGAAATCGCAAAGTTCCACTAAGGCGCTTTATCGCGATCAAAAACCAAAACGCCCGGCACATACCGGGCGTTTTTTTGCGCCGAGCCAACCACCTCATCACCCAACACTGCCCCCAACATGACCTTCATCGCACCGCGCACCAAGGTCCAGATGCGGACATAGTTGGCTTTCGCTGAACACGGCCCAACCGCTGCCATCCTCGCTCACGCCTCACCGGTTAAGAGATGAGCCGTCTCGACGATCTACAATCTAGGCGCTACTCTAGGAAAACTCCGACATAGCGCCAACTAGGACGTGCTCACTCGATTCCACAAACCTACATGTGCGACGCCGAACGGAATCGAACAGCGGCCGTAGAGGCTGCACTTCATTGAGGGGACTATTTTTGGCCAATGGCTCGCAAACTTCCAAGCCTAATCTAGCCATTGCCTACATGCTGCTTCTTGTTGTTGGCTGGTTCGGAACGCACAGATTTTACTTGGGCAAAATCAAGGTTGCAAAAATGTTTCTTTGGATGTCAGTAATCTCCTTGCCTTTGCTTCTTTTGGGTGGGATCGGAGCATACGGTCTTTTTGCAGTATTTTTTGGCATGATTATGGATCTGTTCATGTTGCCTTCCCTGTATCGCAGAGCCTGCAAGAAAGTGATGAAGTAGGCGAGGGAAATCGTCGCATAGCTGGTTTACTTTGGGAGAGGGATTGAACCAGTTTAGTTCAGTGAAAATTGGCACATGAAAGTCTGTTCGCTCATGCAAAAAGCACTCGTGGTAGCCTTTTGTCTATCAGTCTTAAGCCCGATCTCCGCCGCAGCCAATTGGTTTTGGTCGGATGGGATTGAATGTGACCCCTTAGATCAAGCCTGCCTTGTGGAATACGCAGTGAGCGAGTTGCAGGACGCAACCGAAGACGTTTCGGTCAACACTTTCGGGAAGATGCTCGGCAACCTCTGGCCTCATCTCGACGAGAACATCCGCCAGAATGTTCAGACTTCGTACCTGGAACGCCCAGATGGAGAATTGGTCGTCCGATATACGAATATTGCGATTGCAGGGATTCCTCCTGGCTCCAACGCGATTCAGCTACTGACTGAGCTTCTGGATAATCCGGCTCTGACCGGTGATCTGCCTTTGGACTACTGGGGGCAGACGCTGGCGGATGCAGCATTAATCTCCGAGCCCGCGGCAACCGCCGATCTAGCGATAGCAAAGGGTGAGGCCTTCAGTGAGATTGCTATCGATGGGCTTTATAGAACGATAGCATGGATGGCCCGGAACGACCTGGCGCGGTTGGAAGCCTACTTGGAGGCAAACACACCGCCCGCGGCGGTCTACTTCTCTCCCACTGCGCACTTGTTTCGAATTGCGGCCGAGCTTTGCGACAACGGGCAGGATGGCAAATCGCTAGCTAAAATTGCGCTGACACATCTGTTGCGCACACGAATAAGCGCCACTGAGCGGTTTGCTGTGCCGATGCGCGCGAACGTGGCCTGCGATGGGATGGAGGCAGCATATCAGCAACTGGATGCTATGTTTGAATCGCTTGACAAAGATCTCGAAAGACAGATGGCGCGGGGGCAAGACGGTATTTTCATGATCCAACGGATCGTAAAAGCTGTAAATGACGACGGGCTGGCCCCCGTTCTTATAAGGCTGCATGATAATGGGCGAAGTACCGAAGCAGAAACGTTGGCCGGCCGCTTGCTACCAGAGGCGCAGGTCGTCATTTCCATCGACACAGACCGCGAAATATCTATTGAAGAATCTCAAGTGCAAACACGGTTGGCTGACATTCTGGCAGCGCGTGCAGATGCATCATCCAACCTTGACCCAATCACGGCGCTGCAATGGTTTACCAAATCGTTTGTCCCTGAGGACTACGTAAGCCCAGATGATTTTGCCGTCCGCGCAGTCGATCACATATTGAGGCTGTGGCCTGACCCCATTGCCCAAGAGGCGGCGAACGATGCGATACCTCTCCTCGTGTCATCCAAATTTAAGGCAAACGAGTTATTGCGGTTGCAAATCGGAATCGCACTTGCCGATGCGGAGGATTGTGTTCTTGCCGAAACGGCACTGCGGGAGTTGCTTGATACGATCTCTGATCAGGAAAGCACGACGGTGCGTGTGTTAGCTATTGCAGACTATTTGTCTTATCTGGGTAAGTATGACGCCACTTTGCCTGAATGCACAAGTTAACAAAGTTGGAAAACGGACATTCGTGACCCGCACGGCTGGTCTCAGACCCTTAGACGTTCGCGGCGGCTTGCATGAGCTCTTAGGAGGCGGGACAAAGCACCAATTCGCTGCGTTTGCGCGAATGGCCGCTAATTCAAATAAACCAATTTCTTGGGTAACGGGCGGAGGAACTTTGGTTCGGTTACTGAAAGACTATCTCTATCAATCATGAATTGTTTGTTATGACTTGCGAGCCACTGTGTCTTGCTGTTGAGCGGCGGGCTTGAAGGGGTGCGGGCCAGCTCACTCCAACTCGCCACATCCAGCAAACTGGTAGCATCGGCGAAACCAACTACGACTACCTCGCGGCCTTCTATTGTTTCGATCCAGAGGAAGTGGACCGGTGCGGTTGCATCAACTGCTGGTTTTGCCCTCCTAATTTTGAAGGCGCCATCGGAACCGCATTGCTTGAGAAGCGTAAAAGCGGTTTCTCCATCGATCTTAGGCCCGAGCTTTCTAGTCTGATGGGTGCTCCATATCTCGGGATGTGTTTGTCCTACTTGCTTCCATTTTCCCCGCAGATAAGCGTCGATGTCTGCGACTTCCATGCGTGGGAAATATGAATTCAGCCACTCCGAAAATGCTGTTTCGAAAGCCTGATTCGTTTGTCCTTGAATCTCTGTTTGTTTCGCCAGCTCTTCGTCCGTCAAAACCAAAAGGGCGTCGTGGATGAAATCATTAATCTCTTGAGTGGCCCATTCGGAGCGCGCTTTAATCGTCGCATGCGCCGATCTTGCCTTGTTTGCCAAAACAATACCCCCCAGCCGTTCTGCGAGGTCGGCCATTGGCAACAAGCAGGTCGCATCGCATCCATGCCCTGACATAAATTGGTTGATGCCCTCCGTAGCTAGCAAGACATCGCTTATGTGGGCGTTGTTCGTTCCTTGGACCATTAAGTCGGAGATGTCGGCTAGCGGTTCGTAGTATTCTTCTACTTCACGACCAAGAGCTTCCCAATACCTAGCTTCCTTGGGTCGGTAAGGGATCGTATCAAATATCAAGGCATATCCTACTCTGACGGATTGTTGGACAGAGACGATAAGAGCATCTTTAAATTGCTCCGGAAATCTCTGTACGCTGATACCCCGTAGCAGACGTTTGAACAACTTGCAGCATTCGGTAATTTGGGCTCTTTCGCCCCCTTCACTGCAATCGGCACAAAGGTCAGGTTTGCGGATTGCCTGTTAATGTTGTGACGTAAAGACTAAATCATCTGATCTTTCGCATTCTCACCACCCGCGCCTTCATGCCCGCCGCCCAGAATGCCCTTGTCACCAGCACGCATCACCTTATGAGTGTGGCTCAAGTTGACCTTGGGGGAAGCCGCACATGTCCATGCTCGGAACCTTTATCAAGCCGATGCACCCGGAGGGCATCAAGTTCGTTGCCATCTTTGCGGCTGTCTCGGTCGGGCTGTTCCTGATCACGCCGCTGCTGGGCTGGATTGGTGTCGGGCTGACCATTTGGTGTTATTATTTCTTTCGCGATCCTGAACGGTTCCCGCCCGACCGCGATGGGCTGATTGTCAGCCCCGCCGATGGGATCGTCTCGCTTATTGAACCGGCGGTGCCCCCGGCAGAGCTGGGCATGGATGACACCGCCCTGACCCGCGTCAGCGTGTTCATGAACGTGTTCAACTGCCATGTGAACCGCACCCCCATCACGGGCGAGGTTCTGGCCGTGTCCTATCGCCCGGGCAAGTTTTTCAACGCCTCACTCGACAAGGCCAGCGTCGATAATGAACGCAACAGCCTGCGGCTGCGGCTAACGTCCGGGCAGGAACTGGCCGTGGTGCAGATCGCGGGGCTGGTGGCGCGGCGGATCGTCTGTTTCGTCAAAACCGGCGACATATTGCAAACCGGCGAACGGTTCGGGCTGATCCGGTTCGGATCCCGGCTGGATGTGTATCTGCCCCCCGGGGTGACACCGCTGGTCAGTGTCGGCCAGACCATGGTTGCAGGCGAAACCGTGCTGGCACAGCTCAGTAATGAGGCCGCAAATTGATCACCCCCAAGGCCGAATTCTCGCTGATCCAGTTGATCCCCAATATGCTGACCATTGCGGGGCTTTGCGCGGGGTTGTCAGCGATCCGGTTCGGGGTGCATGGCGATTACACACTGGCAGCCCAGTTCATCCTTGCCGCCTGCGTGCTGGACGGGCTGGACGGGCGGCTGGCGCGCTTGCTGAACAGCGACAGTGACCTGGGCGCAGAACTGGATTCACTGGCCGATTTCGTGAACTTCGGGGTCGCGGCCCCGCTTGTCGTCTATTTCTGGGCCTTGCAGGATATGCGCAGCGCGGGATGGATCTCGGTGCTGATCTTTGCGGTCTGCTGCGCGATGCGGCTGGCCCGGTTCAATATCAGCAGCCGCGCCGATGATGACGGGCCAAACAATCATTTCGTCGGCGTGCCGTCACCCTTTGGGGCACTTTTGGTGATGCTCCCAATGTTCATTTCCTTCGCCTTTGCCGACACGCCCTTGCTGCCCGCCGTCGTGATCAGTGCCAATATGATCCTGGTCGGGCTGCTGATGATCAGCAAGATCCCGACATGGTCATTCAAGAACCTGCGCATTTCGCGCGAGAACGTAAAATTCTTTCTGCTGGGGTTTGCCATCTTCGGGGCAGCGGTGCTGACCTATGCATGGGTCACTCTTGTGGTGCTGTGTCTGGGCTATATCGGCATGGTCCTGTGGCACCTTTTCAGCAAATCCCCCACACATCCCGATAAGGAGACCTGAGTTGGATATCGAAGCGGTACAAACCTCGTACGCCCGTTGGGCGCCCGTCTATGACAGGACATTCGGGGCGATCACAAATGTCGGCAGGCGCCGGGCGGTGACCTATCTGAACACCCTGTCCGGCAGCGTGTTAGAGGTTGGGGTTGGCACAGGTTTGTCGCTCCAACATTACAAATCGGACTTGCGTGTCACCGGGATGGATTTCAGCGAAGAAATGCTGGCCAAGGCACAAGACAAGGTCGACCGGCTGCAACTGGATCATGTGGTCGCCCTGCGCCAGATGGATGCGCGCGAATTGGACTTCCCCGATAACGCCTTTGACAACGTCGCCGCCATGCATGTCCTGTCCGTTGTCCCCGAGCCGGAACGGGTCATGGCCGAGATTGCCCGCGTGCTCAAACCCGGTGGCCGGGTGGTGATCACCAACCACTTCAAACGCGAAAAGGGCGCGCTGGCCTTTCTGGAGCGGATCACCGCCCCCTTGGCCAACACGATCGGTTGGCATTCGGATTTCGAGATTGAGACCGTGTTGAAAGAACCAAGCCTTGAGATCGAAGAACAAAAGACATTGCCGCCCTTGGGCATGATGACATTTCTGGTGCTGCGGAAGGCCGAAACGCACTAAGGGCAGCCCCCGACCCTGGGTGGGGGTGAAGCCCCCTCCCGGGGGGAGGGTCGGGGGCTGCCCGGTCTATCGACCGGGCGGAACAACCACTAAAGCGCAGGCCCCAGCTCCAAAACCGACCCGTCCGTGAACCGGCCAAACCGAAATCGGGACAGGTCATGTTCATCAGGTTCTCCAAGTAACCGGCGCGCAATCGCCCGTCCAAATCCGGGGCCGATGCCAAAACCATGCCCGCTCATCCCCGCAGCCAGCGTCAGGCCGGGCAGTTGCGGCACCGCATCCACAATCGGCACGATATCGGGCATGGCATCAATCATGCCTGACCAGGCCTCTGGAATATCCGGGCGTCCGACTTGCCCAAACCGGCCGACAAACCGCGACGCCATACGCCCCACCGCACCTGGCATTGGCGCAGGCTCCAGCACGCGCATCTGCTCAAACGGGGTCACCTGATCCGGCCCCCAGTTCCGCTTTGTGCGCCACCCGTCGGGGAACCCTTTGGGCGCACCCAGCCGGAAACCGGTATGCCGCCATTGCCGCCGCAATTCCGGCAACCACTGCCTCAGGCTGGCAAAACCGTCCGGCCCCAGATGAAACAGATGCCGGTCCGCCATGGCCAGCGTATAGCCGCCATCGTCGCGGCGACGTATGGCAAGCTTTTCATCAACGCTGTTCATCTTGGCAAAATCAGGCAACGGACCAGTACGCGCTGCGGTCGCCAACACCGACAATTGCGGGATTTTCACCCCATGCGCGCCCAGAAACAGGCGCGACCACGCCCCACCGGCCAGAACCACCTGATCGCAGACGACGCGGCCCCGTTCGGTCACAACACCGGCGACCTTGCCCACCTGCATATCCAGCCTGCGCACAGCGCAGTTTTCGATCATCGCGACCCCAAGGGCATGGGCGTGGCGGGCAACCGCGGGCACCGCCTGCCAAGGTTCACCCTTGCAATCACTGGGGGTTCTGACACCACCAATCCACCCATGCGCGGATTGACCGGAAAAGCTGTCTGCGATCTGCGCAGGCGTCATCATTTCGGAATGCAGCCCATGGCGGCGGGCGGTCTCGACCCACCGCTCAAATCCGGCCAGTTCCGATTTTTTCGTGGTCAGATAGGCGACCCCGTTTTCGCTGACACCACAGGCCCCATTCAAGCGGCGATCGATATCACGCCAAAGCTGCACGGATTGCATGGCAATCGGCAATTCATCCTCATCGCGCCCCTGCTGGCGAATCCAACCCCAATTACGCGACGATTGTTCACCCGCGATCCGGCCTTTTTCGCACAAAAGCACGCGGTGGCCCGCCTCTACCAGATTGAGCGCGGTGAAAACACCAATCACCCCGCCGCCAATAACCACGACATCGACCTCCTGCGGCAGCGGATCGCTGAACTGGATTTCGGTATCGATTGTGATGCGTTCGGGATGGCTCATAATTCCCCCTCATCGGGGTTTGGAACCGCCAGATAGTCCGCCTTGGGGATGGCCACCAGACCGCGCAATCCCAGCAACGCCCGGTCATCGGCCTGCAAATCATCAATCGCCGCCGCCACAGCATCAAATATCGCCTCGCGGTCCTGATCTTTGCCAGTGATCAGGGGCAACCCCGGCGTCGGCACTGTCCAGTCCAAGACCCGCAACGCCCCGGCAAAGGGTTCATGCGCCCGCATCAACCGCCATGATACCGCATCAAGCGACGCGATATCCGCAGAGCCCTCGGCCACGGCCTTGGCCGATTGCAGATGGGCATGGCTCTGAACGCGGTTTTCAAACCAGAACCCGAACGGCTGCAAATGGGCATAAGGGGCCGCATAACCCGACTGCGAGAATGCTTCGTTATAGGCAAAAACGGCATCGCGGAAATCCACCACCCCCGCACGCGGATCATCCGCCCGCACCACCAGCGCGCTGCGATAATATCCGGGCGGGCAGCCCTGCACCCCGTAATCGGGCGTGCCCACCAGTTGCACCTTGTCATGCAGCCGCAGCCGATAGGGCATTCCGCATGTCTGGCTCAGCATAAGGTCCGGCGCGCCCCATACGTCAAATGGGTCGGCATCCTGCGACAGGTGTTCGGGCGCATCCACCAGCCGCCGCCGGATCAGCGCCCAGAACCGATCATGCGCGCCTGCAAGCTCGGGCCGCTGATACATCATCAGGCTGGCAATCATCGGCGGCCTACTTGCCCTTCCAAACCGGTTCACGCTTTTCGGCAAAGGCGCGGGCACCTTCCAGATTATCCTCCGACCCGTACAGCACATCGACCGACCGCAACTGCCGCCCGGTGATCCGGTTCAAGGCATCCTGAAACTTGCTATCCTCTGCGTCGCGCACAACTTCCTTGATCGCGGCATAGACAAGCGGGGGACCAGAGGCGAGCAAGCGCGCCATATCCCACGCCTGATCCATCAGCGCGTCACCGGCATGGATCTGGTTCACAAACCCCCAGCGATGCGCCTCTGCGGCATCCAGCCAGCGGCCCGTCAGCAGCATCTCCATCGCGATGTGATAAGGGATGCGCTTGGGCAGCTTGATCGACGCGGCATCGGCCACCGTGCCAGACCGGATTTCGGGCAGCGCAAATGACGCATGATCCGCCGCCAGAATGATATCCGCGGACAAGGCCAGCTCCAGCCCGCCACCGCAACAAATCCCGTTCACAGCAGCAATCACCGGCTTGTTCATATCACGCAATTCCTGCAAGCCGCCAAAGCCGCCAACACCGTAATTGCCATCCACCGCATCCCCGTCGGCAGCAGCTTTCAGGTCCCAGCCGGGGCAGAAAAACTTTTCCCCCGCGCCAGTGACAATGGCGACCCGCAAATCGGGGTCATCGCGAAAATCGGCAAAGACATCGCCCATGATCCGGCTGGTCGCCAGATCAATGGCATTGGCCTTGGGGCGGTCCAGCGTGACTTCGAGGATACCACCATCGCGGCGGGTCTTGATCGGGTTGGTCATCGGCGTCCTCTTACAATCAGCGCATCGGCCACAACGGCCCGGTTTTCGGTGCAGATCAGCGGGTTCACCTCAACCTCCGCCAGATCACTGGCATTTTCCACAACAAAACTCTGCAAGCGCAATATCGCCTGCATGATCGCCGGGATATAGGCGCCGGGTTTTCCGCGATAGCCACGCAGCAGATCGGCAATGCGCAACCGGGCCAGCGCGTGCAATATCTGATCCTGCGTGGCGGGGATCAGCAATGATTGTGTGTCCTGCATCAACTCGGTCATGACGCCCCCAGCGCCAAGGGTCAGCACAAAGCCATGTGCAGGGTCGGCCACAACACCCACCAGCAATTCGGCGACGCCGCCGGGGATCATCTCTTCGATCAGGAATGTCTCTGCCTGCATTTCGCGGGCGGCTTCCAGCACTTGCATGACATCGCCCAGGCCAAGGACAACGCCGCCCTCTTCTGATTTATGGGCCGTTCCTTCGGCCTTCAGCGCCACGGGAAAACCCACAGCCATCGCCTGCGCGGGCAACACCGCCCCGGGGATGCCCGCCACGTTGCGCGGCACGTCCAGCCCCGCCTCTGACAGCAGCTTCTTGGCATTGCCTTCCGACAGGGTTTCGGTGCGCGGCAGGCGCGGGGCGGGCAGCACCGGATCGACCTCCGCCGGGCCTACCGTCGCTGCGGCCCCGATCGCCGCACAGGCATGATCAAAATCACAAAGCGGCACGATCCCCGCCGCCAGCAACCGATCCGCCACATCAGCAGGCATGTTCTCCCCCAGCGAGGCGAGAACGCCAAACCGGGCGCCACCCTTGGCGGCCTGTTCAATCGCGGCAATGGTGATCATCCAATCCGCATCATCGCATTTGGCACGGTCGGGAAAATCCAGCACGATCAGGGTCAGGTCCAAATCTTCGCCTGTCATCGCCGCAAACACCGCCGCCATGGCCGGTTGATTGCGCCAGATGCCGGTATGGTAATCCAGCGGGTTGGACAGGGTCACCAGCGGGCCCAGATGCGGGGCCATCGCGGCCTCTTGCTCCGCGGTCAGATCAGGGAATGTCAGATCATACCGGGCGGCGGTATCGGCCATCACACCTGCCTCACCACCCGAACAGCTCAGGCTGGCAATCGCCGTCCCCGGCAAGCGGCCAAAGCAATGAAAGATCTTCAACGTCTCCAGCATCACCGGCAATGAGGTGACCGACGCAATGCCCAGCCGCTCCAACAGCAAACGCGCGCCGACGGCACCTCCGGCAAGCGATGCGGTATGGGTCACCGTGGCGCGCTGTGCGGCCTCAGACTGACCCACTTTCAACGCAACAATGGGCTTGTCCAGTTCCGCCGAAAGCTGCGCAAGCTCCTCAAACGCCACCACATCGCCAAAACTTTCGATATAAAGGCCAAGGGCGGTCACCCGGTCATCCCGCAACAGCTGCATGGCGATCCGGGCGATGCCCTGCTGGGCCTGATTGCCGGGCGTGACGACATAGGCAATGGGCAGGCCACGCTGCTGCATGGTCAGGTTGATCGCGATATTCGACGATTGGGCGATGATCGCCACCCCTGACGCAACCGGCACAACACCATGTTGATCGGGCCAGAGTGCGACGGAATCCACACCGTTGATCAGACCATAGCAATTGGGCCCAAGGATCGGCATATCACCCGCCGCGCGCAACAGGGCGGCGTTGCGTTCGGCCCCATCAGCGACCTCTTCAAACCCGCTGGCAAAGCACACAGCGCCGCCCGCACCCATCGCGGCAAGTGCGGCAACAACCTCAATCGTGGCATCACGGTTGACCCCGATAAACACAGCATCCGGCACGCCGGGCAGATCGCTCACCGATGCATAGGCGCCATCCTTGCTGGGATGCACATGCCAGACCGGGCCATCAAAGCCGATCTTGCGGTTCTGCGCGATGACCGCCTCGCACCAAGCCCCGCCGCCAACCACGGCGATGGAGGATGGGCGCAACAGCCGTTCCATCACGCACCCAAAGGCCGCAACAATTCGCGGCTGATAATGTGGCGTTGTATCTCGGACGTCCCATCCCAGATGCGCTCTACCCGCGCATCCCGCCAGAACCGCTCCACCGGAAAATCATCCATCAAACCCATCCCCCCAAAAATCTGTAACGTGGTGTCGGTGACCTTTGCCAGCATCTCGGACGCGTAAACCTTGGCACTGGCAATCTCGCGGTTCGCGGGCAAGCCCTGATCCAGTCGCCAAGCGGCGGCCAGCGTCAGGTAATCGGCGGCATCAATCTCGGTCACCATATCGGCGATCTGGAAACTGATGCCCTGAAACTTGCCAATCTCTTGGCCGAACTGCTTGCGTTCGGCGGCATAGTTGAGGGCCAGATCGAAACAACGGCGGGCGCGCCCCACACACATCGTGGCCACGGTGATCCGCGTGGCGTAAAGCCATTCATTCATCACGGCAAAACCACCATCCACCGCACCCAGCACCTGCGCATCCGGCAAACGGCAATCGTCAAATTCCAGGATCATGTTCTTGTAGCCACGATGGCTGACCGACTTATAGCCGTCGCGGACCGTGAAGCCCGGCGTGCCGCGATCGACCAGAAATGTGGTGATGCGTTTCTTGGGGCCGCGCGGGGTGTCATCCTCCCCCGTCGCCACAAAAACGATAAAGAAATCGGCATGATCGGCGCCCGAAATGAAATGCTTCGTCCCGTTGATCACCCAATCGCCACACTCGCGGCGGGCCGCGCATTTCATGCCGCGCACATCCGACCCGGCATCGGGTTCGGTCATGGCCAAGGCGTCCATCTTCTCGCCCTGCACGGCGGGGGTCAGGTAGCGTTCCACCTGATCCCCTTCACAGGCCATCAGGATATTCTGCGGGCGACCAAAGAAATGGGTCAGCGCCATCGACCCACGCCCCAATTCGCGTTCGACCAGCGCAAATTCCAGATGGGACAGGCCCGCGCCGCCCACGCTTTCGGGGAAGTTACAGGCGTAAAAACCCAGTTCCTTGGTCTTGGCCTTGATCGCGGCAGCAACCTCCTCCGGCACCTCACCCGTGCGCTCGACCATATCCTCATGCGGATAAATCTCATTCTCCACAAAGGACCGGACCGTCGATACGATCATCTCCTGTTCATCAGTCAGGCCAAGATGCATGCAAGCTCCCTCATTTTGCGGCAGCCTAGCGATAATTCCCCAGCGAGGTCAAAACCTTAATGCAATGTGGACGCAAAGATTGACGGGGTTGAAGGAACCAATTTCTCCAAGAGGATTTGCTGTCAGATTTTTAAGAAAGTCTGTCATGTCGCGTCGCATAGGCAAAACAACCATTGGATGATTTCAAAACAGTCATAGAATGGCCGCAAAACCTCAGCAGATACCCAATGCATGTCTTCTGCCCAACGCACATTCATCAATTCACGGATCGTTTCCCAATGAACCGCCATTTCAAATCTCTATTGATGATCGTGCTGTTGCTAGGTTGCCAAGCTGCTCTCGCCACCCCAAGAGAGGATGCAACCTACATCGTAGAGCGCAATCTGGGGCCCGAAGCGATGGATCACATTCGTGGCATGCTCAAAGATCAATTTGTGGAGGTCTATTTCGTACCTCTGTCGGGACGCGGGATCGAGATTGCAGACAGGGATGCTTTTGCCGAACTGATCCCGGATGAAGATATCGCGCCGTTTCTTGAACGTTTCTTGTCACAAAGCGTCGAAACATATCTTTCGATCTACACGCCGGAAAAACTCACGGCTTTGGCCGCTCTCTTACATGCCGACGAAGGCGCAACACTGGAAGAGGTCATAACTAGGTACGATCAACAGCGCTATGAGGCAGCGTTCGCACGGCTCCGCACACAAGCAACGCCAACCGGTGCGGATGATCCGAACGCAAACGCAATGAAAGAAGTGACCGTGCGGCTAGAGGCGATTGGTGTGTTACTCGACGAAGAGCCACTCCTACACGATATACCTGCATCCTTCGGCCCCATTTTCACGCTTTTGGGCTTCCGTCATGAAATCGCAGAGTTGGAGCGGGATTTTGACAACCCTGTTACCCTGGCCGCAATTCAGACGGATGGCGTTCTTCGGTTCGCAAACCCCGTACAGCGCGAAACGCTTCTTAGACAGCTTTCGCCGCCCAAAAACACGGGCGGCATCCGCTTTATCAAACCGCCCGCAAATACCGGGGACGCAGACTAGAGACTAGGTCGTCGCATCTTGGGCTGCGGGTAGTTGCGGATAACCGCATGTCTTAACGTCCGTTAACACATCCACCGTACGGCCCTTTAATCCCGCCCCACCGCGCGCAGGGGTCCGACGTTTTGCCGACGCATGGCCGACGCTCTGCCGACCGGCGTTTTTACCTGCAAGGCACACGTTAACATATGATTCGTCCAAAACCGGCCACGCGGCGGCGATCAGCACCGTACGCACCCCACCGAACGTTGCCTCACCCCGCAGGTCGCCCATTGCCACCAATCGCCCGGGTCAGCCGGTCCGCCGCATCCATCACCGATTGCGCAAGGATAGTGATGCGGTCTTCGGTGATCCGCGTGGTCGGGCCAGAAACGGAAATGCCCGCCACCGCCTCTCCGTACACATTATAAACCGGGGCCGCGATGCAGCGCATCCCAAGGTTACGTTCTTCGGCATCAATGGCATAGCCACGCGCCCTTGTATCATGAAGATCAGCGATCATCGCCTCGGGGTCGGTCAATGTATGTGGGGTAAACTGCTCCAGTTTTCCGGCCGCCAGAACCTGCCTTTGCCGCGTATCATCCATGCGGCTGAGCAGCGCCTTGCCGATGCCCGATGAATGCATGGCCGATGCGGTTCCGGGCGGAAAAAAGGCGCGGATCGTAGCGTTGGTTTCGACCTGCCCAAGGAACAAAACCTTGCCGTCCCGTTCAATCCCGAGGTTCGCAGTCTCCCCCGTCGCCTCCATCAAATCGCGCATGATCGGCCGCGCCCGTTCAGCCAGCGAGGTGCGGCGCAGGAATTGCGAACCCGTCAGAAAGGCCGCCGCCCCGATATTCCAGACCTGGCTTTGTTCATCAAAATCGGCAAAGCCGCGGCCCTGAAATGTGCTCAGCACGCGGTAGACCGTGGCGGGTGACTGATCCAAAGCAACGGCAATCTCCGACAGGGTGCCGCCACCCATATCGCCAAGCGCCACCAGCACCTCCAAGGCCCGATCAAGTGATTTGATGGTGTTTTGCTGGCCCTTGTCACCCCAGGATTTGGGGCGACCACGAGTGCGTTTGCTGTCATCCTCCACGATTCTTTTCCTCTACCTGAAAAGCCATTTCACAATATGAAAAATTCAAACGGCTGACAATAAACGATTTTTAATAGAAATCCATTTCTGAAATCCAATTTCAAAAAAATTGAGTGACGCGGGGGCACCTGCCAAAACACGCTCAACCCAAGTGGAGGAGAGACCGATGAGCTTACAGAACCCCGTATTCATCCCCGGCCCGACCAATATGCCAGAAGCGATCCGCAAAGCCTGCGACATGCCCACAATCGACCACCGGTCGCCGCTTTTTGGCCAGATCCTGCACCCGGTGCGGGCGAATGTGCAGCAGATCCTGAAATCCGACAGCGCCGAGATATTTATCTTCCCGTCCACGGGTACTGGCGGCTGGGAAACGGCGCTGACCAACACGCTGTCACCCGGTGACAAGGTGCTGGCCTGCCGCAACGGGATGTTCAGTCACAAATGGATCGACATGTGCCAGCGCCATGGGCTGGACGTGCAGATCATCGAAACCCCTTGGGGCCATGGCATCCCCGCCGGTCAGATGGCCGAGGCGCTGATGGCTGATAGCGACCAGCAGATCAAAGCGGTCTTGGCGACCCATAATGAAACCGCCACCGGCGTGAAATCTGATATCCGTGCCATCCGCAACGCCATGGATGCCGCTGACCACCCGGCGATGTTATTTGTCGACGGGGTCAGCTCGATCGGGTCGATGGATTTCCGGTTTGATGACTGGGGCGTTGATGTTGCTGTGACAGGGTCGCAAAAGGGCTTCATGCTGCCTGCGGGTCTTGCCATTGTCGGCTTTAGCGCGCGGGCGCTGGATGCAACCAAGACGGCGAAGCTGCATCGGACATTCTTTGATATCAATGACATGACGGCGGGTTATGCCGCCAATGCCTATCCCTACACACCCGCTGTTGGCCTGATGAACGGGCTGTTGCTTGCGACAGAAACGCTGTTGAAAGAAGGGCTAGATCACGTCTTTGCCCGCCACACACGTATCGCATCAGGTATCCGGGCGGCGACAGGTGCCTGGGGGCTGGTTCTGTGTGCAGCGACCCCTGATGTGCAATCGGACACGGTCAGTGCTATTGTGACACCGGATGGGTTCAACGCCTCTGACATCGTCAGCCATGCGGCCGAAAAATACGGCGTCGCCTTTGGTACCGGGCTGGGTGAAGTGGCCGGTAAAGTGTTCCGTATCGGGCATTTAGGCAGCATGACCGACGTCATGGCCCTGTCCGGTATCGCCACCGCGGAAATGTGCATGGTTGATCTGGGGCTGGATATCAAGCTCGGCTCCGGCGTCGCCGCCGCACAGGATTACTATCGCGGCCATACGGCTGAAACCCTCAAGGACGCAGCGTAATGAAAGACCTCGATATGCACATCCCCACCTATGATGATGTCATCGCAGCCCATGCCCGGATCAAGCCTTATATCCACCGGACGCCCGTACTGACATCCAGCTACCTGAATGATCTGACCGGGGCCGAATTATTCTTTAAATGTGAGAACTTTCAGAAGGCGGGCGCATTCAAAGTGCGCGGGGCATCCAACGCGGTGTTTGGCCTGTCGGACGAAGCCGCCAAAAAAGGCGTTTGCACCCATTCGTCTGGCAATCACGCGCTGTCGCTGTCTTATGCGGCGGGCCGCAGGGGCATCCCCTGCAATGTCGTTATGCCGCGCACAGCGCCGCAGGCAAAGAAAGATGCGGTACGCGGCTATGGCGGTATCATCACCGAATGTGAACCATCCACAACCTCTCGCGAGGCAGTGTTTGCTGGTGTTCAGGCTGAAACAGGGGGGGATTTCGTCCACCCTTATAATGACCCACGGGTTATCGCGGGTCAGGGCACTTGCAGCCGGGAACTGATGGAACAGACTGATGGGCTCGACATGGTTGTGGCCCCAATCGGCGGTGGCGGCATGATTTCGGGCACCTGCCTGACCCTGTCCAACATCGCGCCAGAGGTGAAGATCATCGCGTCAGAGCCTGAACAAGCCGACGATGCCTATCGCAGCTTCAAGGCGGGGCATATCATCGCGGATGACGCGCCCGTGACGATTGCGGACGGGTTGAAAGTACCGCTGAAGGAACTGACCTGGCATTTCGTCAGCAACCATGTGTCGGACATTTTCACCGCCTCCGAGCAGGAAATCATCGATGCGATGAAACTGACCTGGCAGCGCATGAAGATCGTGATGGAACCCAGCTGCGCAGTGCCGCTGGCCACCATCATCAAGAACCGTGACTTTTTCGCAGGCAAGCGTGTCGGTGTTGTGATCACCGGCGGCAATGTTGATTTGGATAAACTGCCCTGGATGCAGGGCTGAGGAGAAAACCATGAATGATATGAGCAACTTAAAGAACCTTGAAGTCGGCTATGACGTCCCCGCCCTGCCCGGCATGGACGCCGCCGACATTCAGACCCCCTGCCTTGTGCTGGATCTGGATGCGTTGGAACGCAACATCAAAAAGATGGGCGATTACGCCAAATCCCACGGCATGCGTCACAGGGTGCATGGCAAAATGCATAAGTCCGTTGATGTGGCCCTGTTGCAGGAAAAACTGGGCGGGTCTGTTGGCGTCTGCTGCCAGAAAGTATCCGAGGCCGAAGTCTTTGCCCGTGGCGGCATCAAGGATGTGCTGGTGTCCAACCAGGTCCGCGACCCGCAGAAGATTGACCGGCTGGCACGGATGCCCAAGCTGGGCGCGCGCACCATCTGCTGTGTGGATGATGTGGCCAATGTGGCTGACTTGTCTGCCGCTGCGCAAAAACATGGCACACAGATCGAATGCCTTGTGGAAATCGACGTCGGCGCGGGCCGCTGCGGCGTACAATATGGTCAGCCCGTCGTTGATCTGGCCAAGGCGATCGACGCCGCCCCCGGCCTGAAATATGCAGGCATTCAGGCTTATCAGGGGGCCATGCAACACCTTGATTCATATGAAGAACGCCAGGGTAAAACCCAAGTGGCCATTGATCAGGTCCGCGAGAGCCTTGATCTGCTCAAGGCCGAAGGGATCGAATCTGACATCGTTGGTGGCGGCGGCACAGGGTCCTATTATTTCGAAAGCAACTCGGGTGTGTTCAACGAATTGCAATGCGGATCCTACGCGTTCATGGATGCCGACTATGGCCGTATTCTGGATAAGGATGGCAAGCGCATTGATGAAAACGAGTGGGAAAATGCGCTGTTTATCCTGACCAGCGTGATGAGCCACGCCAAGGCGGACAAGGCCATCGTCGATGCGGGCCTCAAGGCGCAATCGGTCGATAGCGGCCTGCCCACGATCTATGGGCGGACGGATGTACAATACGTGAAATGCTCGGATGAGCATGGCGTTGTGGCCGACCCGGATGGCGTGCTGTCAGTCAATGACAAGCTGAAGCTGGTCCCCGGCCACTGCGACCCGACATGTAACGTGCATGATTGGTATGTCGGCGTGCGAAATGGCAAAGTCGAAACACTTTGGCCCGTATCCGCACGCGGCAAAGCCTATTAATGTGAACCCGCCTCGGGCTTGACCCCGGGGCCTCCACGTCAACCACAAGGTCCCGGGTCAAGCCCGGGACGCGTTGCACTTAATACCGGAAACGCACCCATGATCATCGTCCCCGAAGCCGCGATTGCGGATATCCTGACACGCGCCGACGCGTTTACCGCCGTCGAACAGGTCTTTGCCGCCATGTCCGCCGGTCACGCCTATAACTTCCCGGTCATCCGCGAGGCGATTGGCCATGAAGAGGCGCTTTATGGCTTTAAGGGTGGGTTTGATGGCAAGGGCATGTCGCTGGGCCTGAAGGCGGGCGGCTACTGGCCGCACAACATGGAGCGGCGCGAGCTGATCAACCACCAATCCACCGTGTTTCTGTTTGACCCCGACACTGGCAAGGTTGCCGCCATGGTGGGGGGTAACTTACTGACTGCGCTACGCACCGCTGCCGCTTCATCGGTGTCGATCAAACATCTGGCCCGCAAGGACGCCAAAGTCATGGGCATGATCGGTGCGGGCCATCAGGCGAAGTTCCAGTTGCGCGCCGCCTTGGAGACGCATCAGTTTGAAAAGGTCATTGGCTGGAACTACCACCCCGAAATGCTGCCCAGTCTGGCCGAGGTTGCACAGGATGCGGGCGTGCCGTTTGAAGAAGTCAGCCTGGACGGGATGATCGCGGCGGATGTTGTGATCTCGATCACGTCGGTCTTTTCACCCATTTTCGGGGCGGCCCATATCAGCGCGGGCACCCACGTGGCCTGCATGGGCACCGACACGATTGGCAAGCAAGAATGCGAAACAGACCTCGTGATTAAAGCGACCATGTTCACCGATGAGGTGGCCCAATCCGTGACACTTGGCGAAGCACAACATGCCGTTGGGGCAGGTTTGAAACGCCGCGAGGATGTTCACGAGATCGGCGCGGTCATTAATGGCAAGCATCCCGGCCGAACCAGCGACAGTGAGATCACGCTTTTTGACGGCACTGGCGTCGGGCTGCAGGACCTGGCAGTTGCGTCATCCATCGTTGATCTGGCTGTCCAGAAAGGCGTCGCTATCGAGGTCGATTTTTAACGGGTATCACCGACAAGGCACGGTATTGAACGACGGCGTGGAAGCCCAAGGGGTGATTGGGTTTCTTCAGCATATACGCGATCTCGTTTGCGTTGCAGATCATCTAGGGTCAGGACCCAAACGTTCAATACATCACCCTGTTGAGGGTGATACGGACGGCAGCGTCGGGCTCAAGCTTTGCGCTGCCCCGCGCGAGCATCCAGCCATCTGCCCGCTCAAGGCGCGCAATAACCTGCAATGTCGATGCGGACAGGTCCCGGTCGTCCTCTGACAAAATCGAAAAGACCATCATCTTGGAGCCACCGTCGCTTTTGATATGGGTTTTCGCGGTGCGAGACTGGGCGTCACGTTGCACCGCCGCATCCTCCAGAAATATCTCGATTTGCCCTTTTGGGATGGCGCTGCCGTCTTCGAAAACGACTTCACCGTGAATTTCCGTTGATTGTGCCAGGGCCGCAGCGGGGCCCAGGAGGGCGGCGGCAGCCATTGCCAGCATGGGGTTTTTCATCAGCAGATCTCCTCTGTTTTGATGTTTCGCTTGTCGACGTCGCGTGCCGACTGATCACAGATATCTGGAAAGGGAGGCTCGGAAGCCTCCCTGCAAACCGGCATCAAACGATAACGAAATCATCCGCCGACAGATCAAGACCGATGTCCAATTGGGCAAACTGAACGGCCGCAGCCTCACCCGAACCGTCCAGGTCGTAGGACAGAACACCGTCATCCGTGTCGTAGATGATGCGATCATTCGCATCAAAGCTTTCGCCCCGCGCGCTCATGTGGAACGCGCCGAAAGATAGAACGCCCTCGCCGCCCAGCTCGGTAAAGATGAGGTTGTCGAGCAGGATCAAATCATCATCGACATCAAAATCCCTGATCCGGTCCACGTTACCATCGCCCAGCGCTGTGGAAAAGCGGAACGAATCTTCGCCAGCCCCACCAGTCAGTATGTCGGCGGCCAGACCGCCATCCAAAAGGTCGCTGCCCCGGCCACCAAACAGCCGGTCTTCGCCAGCCTCACCCGGCTGGGCCGGTGCGGGTGGAAACTCCACCGATACGTTCAGCTTGTAGGTTGAACCTTCTGGAATGGCTTCCGTCCAACCACCTTCGGTCGATTCTGGCGTCCAACTGCCCTCCAGAATGTAGTAGGTGCCGGTCTCCTCGACGACGAAGACCGTACTGGAATCCCGGTTGCTGGTTGACCCGGGATCGCCGCCGCCATCATCATTTTCGGCCACAATGTCACCATTGCTGTCAAGCAGCCTGACCCAGCTGTCATGGACATTGGGGTCGGCGATCCCGTCGATATCGATCGAAATGACCGTCCCGGCTGCCAGATCGATACTGTAATACCCGCCCAAACCATTACCGGTGGCGTTGACCGTAGTGTGCAGGACCGTTGTGGAATCAAAGATATCCGGGTCTTCGGTCAGCGAGAAGTTATTGGAGATGTCGAATGCGGTCGCAATCGCATTATTCGTCGCATCGGGCCCAAGCGTGGCATAGCCCGTGCCCATACCCGGTGCTGGCGGGGCATCGCCCTGATCGGCAAAATCACCAAGCAGGGTGTCATCACCCCTGCCCCCACGCAGCACGTCGTCACCGCCCTGACCGATCAATACATTGGCGGCCCGGTCGCCTTTTATGCGATCATCAAAGCCAGACCCGGACAGGTTTTCGATTGAGATATAGGTATCGCCCTCGGACCCGTCACGTCGCAGGTTCAGCTGGACCCCACTGGTGGCATCGGCGTAATCTGCGGTGTCGCTGCCTGCGCCACCATTCAGGATATCGCCGCCACCACCACCGGTCAGCGTGTCATCGCCCCCGCCACCGGATAGTTCATTGACCTGATCGTCACCGATCAGCCGGTCGTCATGCAACGATCCAACCACGTTTTCGATTTCGGCCAGAATGTCGTTGCGGATGACGGTGCCGCGCCCGACGATCTGTGCCGGACCAGTCGCATCGCCGCCACTGGCGGTGCCATTGACCAGGTCGACGGTCACGCCGCTATTGCTGCCTGCGTACACAACCGTGTCGATCCCATCGCCACCATTCATGTAGTCCTGACCAGCACCGCCGATGATCGTGTCATCACCGTCTTCGCCATAAAGAATGTCACCGTCACGACCGCCGTCCAGCATATCGTTTCCAGCACCGCCGGTGAAATAATCACCACCACCCTGGCCCCAGAAATGATTGTCCGATGCGTTACCGACAAAGCGGTCAATCCGGTCGTCAGATCCGATCAGGTTCTCGATGCTGTAGAACGTATCACCCGAAGCTGTACCGCCACTGGCGACGTTGGTTTCCAGATTGACCAGCAGTTGAAACGGGCTTTCCCGGCTATAATCGACCGTATCACTACCGGCACCGCCACGGAACACATCAACGCCGTCCTGACCGCTCATCACGTCATCGCCATTGCCACCGTCGAGGATATCATTCCCCTGACCGCCAAGGATGGTGTCGTTGCCATCACCACCATAAAGCGTGTCATTGCCATCATCGCTTTCTGTCTGGTCCTCAAGATCGGCGATAGCGATTGTATTGTTGATGTCGCGGCTGGCAAATGAATCGCGACCACCGATGATCAGGTCATCACCGCCCAGACCAAAGATCGTGTCGTCACCGGCACCGCCATCAAGCACTTCGCTGGTGTCATCGCCGAAAATGATGCTGGTCAGGGTATTGTCACCCGCGCTGGGTGGGGCGTCACCGCCGCCATTATCTGGCGCGTAAATCGTTCCATCAGCGTAGATGATATTTTCGACATTTTCGATCTCTCCAATGTCGAGGTCGCGGTTCAGCACGATCACCGTGTCGTTTCCGCCGTCAGCTTCTTCACGCACGATATCGTCAATAGAATCGACAAAATAGACATCATCACCGCCATAACCGGCCATCCGGTCACCGCCACCACGACCATCCAGGACGTTGTTACCGTCATTGCCGATCAGGATGTCATCATGGCCGCTGCCGATACCATTTTCGATGTAGTACTCGGTTTGATCAACGTTATGCCCGGCAAAGATCGACACATTGTTGTTGTGGCCGTTGACGCTTGAAAACTGACCGGCACGCAGGTCCAGGATCGTGCCCGCAGTAGAGCCGGAAAAGTCGACAGTGTCGGTGCCGCCAGTATCGTGGATGACAAAGCCGATATCGCGCTGCATACCGGTTGATGTCAGTTCATATCCATATTCCGTACTGTTGAACCCATAGACATTGTCGCCGGTGTTCAGATTGATGGTTTCATAGGTCCGCACACCATCATCATCCACAGTTGAAAAATAGAGCCGAATGGTTGCCTCTATATCGCCAATCATCGGCGTTGCGGCGGACCAACGGCTGCCTTCACCCACATCGATCCCATCAAAATAGGACATGACGCTGTATTGCTGGCGATCATAGGTCCAGGTCGCGTTGTTCAGATAGTTGATCTGCACACCGCCGGGGCCGCTGTAGTTATAAAGGCCGGGGTGGTTCAGGCCAAATTCATGGCCAAATTCGTGAACGAAAGTATCGAACACATAGCCGCCAATATCCGTCAGATTGGGTTCGGTGTCGTGGAACCGCTGGCCAACACTGACATAGCGATTGCTTGAAAAGGCGCTGCCATCGCTTGGTTCGCCAATTTCCGGGCTGACCACCTGCATCCAATGCAGGTCGGGATCGAATGGCACATCATCAACGATTTCGAATTCAAGAGGCGTGACCGAGGCCCACATTTGCAATGCGCCAATTGCTGCGGCCAGATAATCGGGATGATTTGCCAGTTCAGAAACGTTGATCACCAGCGGTTCTGTCGCGATCTCTGGCGTCAAGCTGCGGGGCAAGGCCCCCAGATAGTCAAGGAAGGCGTCGTAGTCCTCGCTCTTGCCAAATGGATTGTCCGGTGTCTGGTCATTCAGCCACCATTCTACGTTGTTTTGGATTGGAGACGGCATGTCGGGATTCCCCCTATGGTGCAACCTTAAGTATTTTAGATTGAACGATTTCGGTGCTGCCAACTACCAACAGGCATTATCTGCGCTGCCTGTGAAACTTGTCACCTGCGTTAATAATGCGAGGGGAACCCGGACATGTCCACGGCTTTATTCAAGAATCTGACTTAAAATAATTTATGTATAAAATTCTGATACTTAATATCTAACGTTACGAATAACATGATCTTCGACCTCGGAACTCAAGTATATAATGCATTGATGCTGCATGATCCAATCAGCCAGCTAAAGACTGTCTTGCGGCGGGTCTGATCGCCATGATGTTTCACTGAAGTCCCGCAACCCTGAGTCGTTTTCGTACCCCCAAACAGCAAAAAGACAAAGGACCATCAGCGCGCAGGCATCGCACATCCCGACGCCGGTCAGAACTGAAGCCATCCATCCCCCACAGCCCCCACAGCCCCCAAAAAAGACGATGCTGTTCGGTGCTCCTCCGTTCAAGTTGCTCTTGACTGACCATATGGCCGCCAACTATGACGGGCCCCAGTGACACAGCTTGCCAGGAGGACGTACATGACAATCGCTTATCGCCTCCTCTTGGGCCGTTCCCGTTTCGGAGCCGCCCTGACCTGACAATTCTGCGGCGTCCCGCGCCCGAATTTCAGATCCTTTTGTCCCTGCTGGACCTCCTTTCCAACTAGTTGCAAGGCGCAGCCGACCCGGTTGCGAAACTGTCATGTCCCATCTTTCGACAAACGGCGCATTTGCGCGCGTTTTTGCGTTTACTTTCCGTCTCTGGATGCGCCAAAGCGGCAAAGTTGCCGTCATCCTGGCACTGGTCCTGATCTCAACGGCTGCTGATATCGCTGTGCCTGTCATCACGGGCCACCTTGTTGATGCGGTCGCCGGTGCAAACACGCCTTGGCGTGCCTTTGCTGCGCTATTGGCGTTTGGGGCCTTGTCCATCGCGGCCAAGATCCTGAGCTATTTTTTCATCATTGACCTGACAATTCCCACTATGCGCGCAGCCGAGGCCGAGGCTTTTGCACATGTGCAACGCCTTCCTGCCGATTGGCACGCAAATGCCTTTGCCGGATCAACCGTGCGCAAGATCACGCGCGGGGCCTGGGCCTTGGACGATATGGGCGATCTGCTTTTGCTGGCACTCTTGCCTTCTGTGTTGATCCTTTTGGGCACCATTGGAACATTGACGGCGTTTCGCTGGGAGGTCGGGCTTGTCGCGGTTGCCGGTGCCGTGGTCTTTCTCGCACTCTCCCTATCGTTGACCTTGTTCTGGGTGGCCCCGGCGGCCCGCTTGGCCAACGCGCAGGACAGCCGGGTATCGGGCGCATTGGCCGACGCCATCACATCCAACGGTGTCGTGCGTGCCCATGCAGGCGAGCTACGCGAGGATGCGCGGCTGACGGGTGTTCTGACCAAATGGGCACACCGCACGCGGCGCACATGGCGGCGGGGGACATGGTCGGGCCTGTCGCAGGACATGACAATCTGGGGGCTGCGGGCTGCGGTTCTGGGTGGCGCGCTGCTTGCCTATACCCGCGATCTGGCCGACGCGGGCGAGATCGCATTTGTGGTCTCGGCGCTTGGTATGCTGGACGGGTATTTGCGCCAGATGGGAAACCATGTGCGCGGCTTGCAAAAGGCCGTCAACGATGCCGAGGAACTGGTCGATCTGATGTCGGATACCCGCGAGCAATCTGTCGCCAGACAGCCGGAAACGGGCCTGCCGCCCCGTGCCGCAGCACTGGCATTTGACCATGTGGACTATGGATATGCCGGGGCGGCGACGCCGCTTTTCACCGGTTTGGATGTCTTCATTCCCGCAGGTCAGAAGGTGGGGCTGGTTGGCCGTTCCGGGTCGGGCAAAACCACATTCGTGAAACTGATCCAGCGGATTCACGAGGTGACTGACGGCGCAATCACACTGGGCGGCGTGGATATTGCGCGCGTTCCACTGCACGCCTTGCGCCAGCATATCGCGCTGGTCCCGCAGGAACCGGTTTTGTTTCACCGTTCCCTTGCTGAAAACATCGCCTATGCCCGCCCCGGGGCAACAATGCAGGATATCTGTGCCGCTGCGGCGCGCGCGGGGGCCGCTGATTTTATCAACCGCCTGCCCAAAGGGTTTGGCACTGAAGTGGGCGAGAGGGGCGTCAAGCTGTCCGGCGGTGAGCGTCAGCGGGTCGCCATCGCGCGGGCATTTCTGTCGGATGCCCCTGTCCTGGTCATGGATGAGGCGACATCGTCTCTTGATTCCGAGGCCGAGGCAAAGGTGGCACAAGCCGCAGAGAGGCTGATGGAGGGCCGCACAACACTGGTCATCGCGCACCGGTTGGCGACTGTGGAGCGGATGGACCGCATCTTGGTCTTTGATCAGGGTCGGATCGTCGAAGATGGCACGCCCGCAGATCTTATGGCCCGCAAGAACGGTCTGTACCGCGCCCTGCGCGCGCGTCAGACGCTGGCGGGCTAGCCCCAAAGTGATGCGATCGAACACTGACGGGGCCGTCGTTTGAATGGCGGCCCTTCCCCTTGGGAATGGACCCTGTCCTCCCGAACTGCACCAAGGCAAACGCCCATTCCCAATGCCGCGCCCATCCGCTACACCCCGCGCATGACCCAGAACCCGCCAAATCTTCGCCCCGACCTCGCGCCAAAACCGCAGATCACCGAACCCAAACGCGACGGCCAGCCGACCATCGGCATGGTCTCTCTTGGCTGCCCAAAGGCGCTGGTTGATAGTGAGCGTATCCTGACCCGGCTGCGCGCCGAGGGTTATGCCATCTCACCCGACTATGCAGGGGCAGAGGCCGTCATCGTCAACACATGCGGGTTTCTGGACAGTGCCAAGGCCGAAAGCCTTGATGCCATTGGCGAGGCGCTGACCGAAAACGGCAAGGTCATCGTCACCGGCTGTCTGGGGGCCGAACCCGATTATATCCGCGAACATCACCCGCAGATCCTCGCCGTCACAGGGCCACACCAATATGAACAGGTACTCGATGCAGTACATGCCAATGTGCCCCCCGCACCCGACCCGTTCATCGACCTGCTGCCCAGCAGTGGCGTCAGCCTGACCCCACGCCACTACAGCTATCTGAAGATTTCCGAAGGCTGTAACCACAAATGCAAGTTCTGCATCATCCCGGATATGCGCGGCAAACTGGCATCACGCTCGGCCCATGCCGTACTGCGCGAGGCCGAAAAACTGGTGCAGGCCGGGGTCAAGGAACTGCTGGTGATCAGCCAGGACACTTCTGCCTATGGGCTTGACCGGAAATACGATGTGAACCCTTGGAAGGGCGGCGAGGTGCGCAGCCACATCACTGACCTGACCCGCGAGCTGGGGCAACTGGGGGCATGGGTGCGGCTGCATTACGTCTACCCCTACCCCCATGTGCGCGACCTGATCCCGATCATGGCGGACCCGGCAAACGGCGTGTTGCCCTATCTCGACATCCCCTTCCAGCATTCACACCCCGACGTGTTGCGGCGCATGGCGCGCCCTGCCGCCGGGGCCAAAACGCTGGACGAAATCGTCCGTTGGCGGGCCGACTGCCCCGACATCACTCTGCGGTCCACCTTTATCGTCGGCTACCCGGGCGAGACAGAGGCGGAGTTCCAACACCTGCTTGACTGGCTGGACGAGGCGCAACTCGACCGGGTCGGCTGCTTTCAATACGAAAATGTGGACGGGGCACGCAGCAACGCCCTGCCCGACCATGTGGCGTCCGAGGTCAAACAGGAGCGATGGGAACGCTTCATGGCCAAGGCGCAAGCGATCTCAGAGGCGAAGCTGGAAGCCAAAGTGGGCCGCACGCTGGAAGTCATCGTGGACGACATCGACGAAGACGGCATCGCCACCTGCCGGACATGGGCCGACGCGCCAGAGATCGACGGGAACCTGTTTATTGACGAAAGGGCCGAGGGGCTGGCCGTCGGGGATGTGGTTCGCGTTGAAGTTGATGAGGCGGGAGAGTATGATTTGTGGGGGAGTGTAAGAAGTTAGCTGTTGTGAGGAGCAAATTGTTGATACAATCTATAGATAGCTTCTTGAAACAACTTGGCTCCCATAAACCACGACTAACAAAAACAATGGTATATCGAGGGCATAGTGATTTCGGGTACGAACTGCAACCATCTGTGCTACGGGACAGTCCCCAGGTTTTGGCGGACGAAAGTGAGTTGCTATACGGCCTAATGTCAGCGCATCCGGAGGAGTTCTATGACAAACGGACCACATTCGATACTCTAGTTCATGCTCAGCATCATGGGCTGCCAACGCGCCTATTAGACGTCACGATGAGTCCACTTGCGGCACTCTACTTTGCTGTTGAAACATGTAGTCCGACAAACGGCGCAGTTTTAGCGTGCTCTGTCGACAACTCACGTATGAAGAACTTCGAAAGCGATGCTCTCAGTTGTATATGCAACCTCGCAAAGTTATCGCCGAACGAACAACAAATAATCCGAAACTGGATCAATGAAAATAAGACTAAGACTGGTAAAATATCTCGAGATGTCAAAGGCTTCAATGAAGTGCCTGCCGTCAAACGGCTGGTACAGATCATTAAAAACGAGAAGCCATACTTCGAAAACAAAATCAAACCTGTTGACCTATGGTCCTTTTTTCTCGCAATGCCGACCAGAAACAACTCCAGAGTCATCGCGCAAAGTGGCGCGTTCCTTGTTTCTGGAGTGCTATCTAAGCTTGGGACATCGGGTAAGATTACTGTCAAAACAATAAAGATAGACGCCACTGCAAAAAAGCTCATTCTCACCGAGCTTGACGCTTTAGGCATTAACAGGAGTACGATTTATCCAGGATTAGAAAGTACAGCTAGATATCTTTCTAAAGATCGGCCTTTCCTCCAATCATACTCATAGCCCTTAAGCAACGCGATCCCGCCCGCCCCCAGGAGGCCGCTTTTGCAACGTCACAAACAGCGTACCGTCGTGTACCTGACAGCCACATCGCAAAACACAACCACAGCAGGCGTCCTCCAGGTCGGCCGCTGCCCTCATGTCGCGCGAATGCTCTTAGGCCCTCCCGAGCCCAAGCAAAATAACGCTGCCTTCTTTCCACATGCCTTTGATCAGGAAACCTCTCTCGGCCACTTTGGGGAACCGGGTTTTCCAATCGCGGAAGCGGTCATTTGTAACCACGCGCAGCCCGTCGGCCGTGGCCCGTTCCAGCAGGACCTGATCTGCCGGGGTGCGGCTTGGGGCAAAGGTGACCTGTGCCGGCGGCAGGTCGAGCTTGCGCGCCAGTTCCGCCGCTTTCACATGCCGGTCGAACAGTTTGTAACCCACATTGGCGTCAAAATAGACCAGCGGTTCCATGCCCCGCCGTCGCAGTTCTGACAGCACCCGCGACAGCACGATCAATGACGGTTCCCCCGACCAATGCATGACGTTAGAGCCGTCAACCACAACTTGACGACCGGATGGCGCGATGGGTGCGACGGTCGCAGGTTTGCGCCGCAGCCAGCGTTGCAGACGCAACAGATAGCCCAGCATCAGCAGTCCGAAACTGCCAAAAATCGCCTTGCCGATCCCGTCGATGATACGGGCTTTTTCCGCATCCTCTGGCAGGGTGACAGCACAGATCACCATCGCCACAAGCAGACCCATAATCAGCCATTTCAATAATCGCATGCGCGGCACCCGTCTGAATGAACTTCCGGTCTTCACACCACAAAGTTGCAGGCTCAAGGCAAGATCGGGACGATTCTATGGCCCTTCCAGCCCTTTCAGGATCGGACAATCAGGCCGGTCGTCACCCGCGCAGTTCTGCACCAGTTCGGCCAGCGTGTCGCGCATGGCGGCCAAGGCGCTGATCTTTTCTTCGATATCGTCCAGATGGCCAAGTGCTACAGCCCGCACATCAGCGCTGGCGCGGCTACGATCCTCCCACAGCGCCAGCAATTCGCGGCAATGCTCAATCGAAAACCCCAATGCCCGCGCACGCCCCAGAAAGGTCAGCTTATGCGCATCGGTATCCCGAAAAACCCGGTAGCCATTGGCGCCCCGCTGCGGGGTCACCAGCCCAATATCTTCGTAGTAACGGATTGTTTTTGCGGGCAGTCCGGTTTGCTCTGCGACCTCCCCGATATTCATGTAGCCCCCTTGATATTGCGCAAACGCAGCGCGTTGCTGACCACCAGAACGCTGGACAAGGCCATCGCACCTGCGGCCAGTGCGGGCGACAGCAAGACCCCCCAGATCGGAAACAGGATGCCTGCCGCAACCGGGATGAGCGCGATGTTATAGCCGAATGCCCAGAACAGGTTTTGCTTGATATTCCGCATCGTTGCCCGGCTCATGGTGATCGCATTCAGCACGCCCTGCGGGTCGCCGGACATCAGCACCACATCGGCGCTTTCAACGGCCACATCGGTGCCCGTGCCGATGGCTACACCCACATCGGCGGCGGCAAGTGCCGGTGCATCGTTTATCCCGTCCCCGACAAAAGCCAGCTTAAGCCCCTGCCCTTGCAGATCGCGCAATGCCGCAACCTTGCCTTCCGGAACAACGCCCGCCACCACATCGGCGACCCCCAGTTCGGCCCCAATGGCGGCCCCGGTTTCTGGCGTATCGCCAGTGATCATCACCACGCGCAACCCCTGCTCCTGCAGGGCTTTCATGACTTTTTCCGCCCCCGGACGCACGACATCAGCCAGACCGATCACGCCTGCGGCGACCCCATCAATGGCCACCAGAACCGGCGTTTGCCCCGCCTGCGCCAAAGATTGGATCGGGGCGTCAAATGTGGCGCTGTCGATACCTTCGGCCCGCATCAGCCGTTCTGCCCCGACCAGTACCTTACGCCCTTCCACCATGCCGCGCAGCCCGTGGCCGGGGATCGCCGCAAACCCGACCACATCGGGCAAGGGGCCGTTCGCAGCGGCCACAATCGCCTTTGCTAGCGGATGGTCTGACTGCGCCTCGACCGCCGCTGCGTCGCGCAGCATCGCATCTGCATCCCCTTGTAAACAGGTCACTTTCGTCACCTTGGGCTGGCCCAATGTCAACGTCCCGGTTTTGTCGAACGCAACGGCCTGCACCCCTTGCAACGCCTGCAACGCGTCACCCCGCCGAAACAGCACGCCCAGCGCTGCGGCCCGTCCGGTGCCCACCATGATCGCTGTGGGTGTGGCCAGCCCCATGGCACAGGGGCAGGCCACGATCAGCACTGATACCCCGGCCACCAGCGCATATGACAAGACGGGTGACGGCCCAAATAACAGCCAGAGCAGCACAGTGAAAAACGCGATGCCCATCACCGCAGGCACGAACCAGCGTGTCACCTGATTGACCAGATCCTGTACCGGCAAGCGCGCGCTTTGCGCGTCCTGCACCATGGAAACGATCCGCGCCAGAACGGTGTCTGCGCCAACTGCTGTCGCTGTCATTGTCAACGCACCGTTGCCGTTGATCGTCCCGCCGACCAGCCGGTTATCAGCGCCTTTTTCCACGGCAATCGGTTCGCCGGTCACCATGCTTTCATCCACAAAGGAGGTGCCGGACTGGATGATCCCGTCTGTCGGGACCCGTTCACCGGGGCGAACGATCAGAACATCACCTGCGATCACCTGTGCGATAGGGATATCCTGTTGCTTACCATCGCGCAGAACACGCGCCGATTGTGGTTGCAGGCCGATCAGCGCCTTGATGGCGGTTCCTGTCTGGCTTTTCGCCCGCGCTTCCAGCCAGCGCCCCAAAAGGATCAATGTGATGATCACGGCGGCAGCCTCAAAATAAACGGCGCGGGTACCTGTGGGTAGCAAATCTGGCGCAAACAGGGCGACCGTCGAAAAAGCCCATGCGGCCCCGGTGCCCAGAACGACAAGCGCATTCATATCCGGGGCCATCCGCCACAAGGCAGGCAAACCTATGGTAAAGAATCCCCGGCCCGGCCAGATCAGGACCAGCGTGGCCAGGACAAATTGGATTGCCCAACTGGCGGGCAAACCGATTGTCTGCATGATCCAATGGTGAAAGGGTGGGAACAGGTGGCTACCCATTTCAAGGACGAAGACCGGTAAGGTTAAAATCGCCGCGATCAGAAAGTTGTGAAACTGTTGTTTTGCTTCAATGGCATGCCGGTCATCCCGTGGCGCATTGTCATGCACATTTGCCACAAAACCCAGATCAGTGATCACCTTTTGCAGCTCAGCGACCTGTCCCAAAGTGGCCACCTCCGCCCGACCTTCCAGCAGATTGACATTGCTGGACAAAACGCCGGGGGTATCATGCAGCGCCGCCTCCACCCGCGCTACGCAAGAGGCGCAATGCATCCCATTTATCGACAGGCTGATATGTTGCGGCACGGCCGGATAACCCGCATCGTCCAAGGCCGCGACAACCGTTGGGGCAACGGCGTTATCCGCCAATTCAACAGTTGCTGATGCATCGGCCAGATTGACGCGCGCTGCCTGCACCCCATCAACCTGCGTCAAAGCAAGCTCTGCCCGGCCAACGCAGGACCCGCAATGTAACCCATCAAGGGTAAATCTGATCTCGGACATGATGCACCTTTGGTCTGTGCATCATTACATAAGGGTTCCAGTCACAGGAAGGTCAAGGGGCTTCGCACCGGACATTCGGATTTGGATATACCCTTGCACCGTATCTGGACCTAGCGGCCTGGCGAACTCTGGAGTCAACTGATGATGGTCTGCGCGGTGTCCAAATCGGATTCGACCTGCGCGTCCCCCTAATAAATGAACGGAGCAATGGACATGGATACGCATTCTTTCTCAAATGATCCTGAACATGTGGTCGAGGCGGACCGCGCCCATGTCTGGCATCACCTGTCACAGCACAAGCCTTATGAGACTGTTGACCCCCGCATCATTGTCGAGGGCAAGGGCCTGCGGGTCTGGGATATCAAAGGCAAGGAACATATTGATTCTGTTTCGGGCGGGGTCTGGACGGTCAATGTCGGCTATGGTCGCGCGCGCATCGGGCAGGCGATTTCTGACGCGGTGACCAAGATGTGCTTTTTCGGGGGCACGGCAGGTACGATCCCAGGCGCGCAATTTTCTGAAATGTTGACCGACAAGATGCCGGGGCTGGATCGGGTGTACTATGCCAACTCTGGTTCCGAGGCGAATGAGAAGGCGTTCAAGATGGTTCGCCAGATCAGCCACAAGCATTACGGTGGCAAGAAAAACAAGATCTTGTACCGCGAGCGGGATTATCACGGCACCACAATTGCAGCTTTATCAGCCGGTGGTCAGGATGAACGTAACGCACAGTACGGTCCTTACACGCCGGGTTTTGTGCGCGTTCCCCACTGTCTGGAGTATCGTTCACAGGACGGATCGGCTGGCGAAGAGTATGGTGCGAAGGCGGCCCAGGCGATTGAGGATGTGATCCTTGCTGAGGGGCCGGATACTGTTGGCGCGCTTTGTCTTGAGCCGATCACGGCCGGTGGCGGCATCATTGTCCCCCCCAAAGGGTATTGGGATCGCGTGCAGGAAATCTGCAAGAAATACAATATCTTGCTGCATATCGACGAGGTTGTTTGCGGGCTGGGCCGCACCGGCACATGGTTTGGCTATCAACAGTTTGGCGTCCAGCCTGATATCGTGACGATGGCCAAGGGTGTGGCATCTGGCTATGCCGCGATTTCGTGCTGTGTCACGACCAACGCCGTGTTTGAGATGTTCAAGGATGATACGGACAAGATGTCCTATTTCCGCGATATTTCGACCTTTGGCGGCTGCACGGGCGGGCCTGCGGCGGCGATTGAGAACATGAAAATCATCGAAGAAGAGGACCTTCTGGGCAACTCTACCGCGATGGGTGAGCATCTGATGGGCAATCTGGCGGGCCTGATGGACAAGCATAAGTGGATTGGCGATATCCGCGGTAAGGGCTTGTTTGCAGGGGCAGAATTGGTCACTGACCGCGACAGCAAGGAACCGGTGGACGAGGCCAAGGTCATGGCAATTGTCGCTGATTGCATGGCGCAGGGTGTCATCATCGGCGCGACCAACCGGTCATTGCCGGGCTTTAACAACACGTTGCTGTTTGCCCCGGCCCTGATCGCCACCAAGGATGATCTGGATCAGATCACCGACGCTGTGGATCAAGCCATTACACGGGTTCTGGGCTAAAAAACCCTCAACGCGCACCAAAAGTAAACGGGCCAATTCGGCCCGTTTTTTTGTCTGCAAAGCGTCGGCCACACGTCGGCAAAACGTCGGACCCCACCGCACGGTGCCCCCTGTTTAACGCAGCATACGGTCTGGTTGGAGTTCGGTAAGCTGTATTAAGCGGGCTTCGTTCTCGTGGCCTTGCAGCGTGTGGGAGGTGAGGATGGTCGCGACGCTCGCCACCGCCATCGCGATCACCAAAAAAAGCTGGGTAGGTTTCATGGGCATGTCCCGATCTGTCATGTGACTGATACGGGGGAGCCCGGAATTTCCGTCGCTGTTTTTAAAAAATAGATGCGGCGCCCAGCTACATCCGTTCACGCATGAGCGTTGCCGCCTTTTCCTGTTGCTGGCGCTCAATCTCGCGGGTCTGGGCAAATGCCGCTTCCGCCTTGGCTGCGTTTCTGGCGTCTTCGTTGCGTTGATCGGCGGCATCCTTGACCGCGTCAGCCGCAGCCCGCGACAGCACGACTTCCTGATCACGCGACAGCATCTGGCCTTCGACGGCGGCGCGCGCCGGGCTGGCGTCGCTTGCAGCATCGCGCGGCCCACGTTCGTCGGCCATCCGGTCAGCCCGGTCGGACCGTTGCAAACCGTTTTCACGGCCCGCATCATTTCCGCCGGGGCGGTTATCGGTATTGGTTGGCTCTGGCGGCGGCGGTGCCGCGATTGTCTGTGTTTGTGTCCCGCTACCCGGCTGCACATCATTGGCCGCGGGCCCAGCATAGGGCCCTTGCGGCAAAATTGGAGAAATCATTATGACCCCTTTGTTTCCGCACCCACCGGCCCCTTTGGTCGCATCGCGCGGCTTAACAAATCCCTAATTCCAACCCCAATCGGGCCGGTTTTATGACTATATGGTTAACGCAGCCTCTTGCTTTGGGCTTTTGATAGGTCCAGTCTGCGTTCAACCTAAGGCCAGTGTATGTCGATATCCGTTGAAACCTTTTTCCTGAAACCTGCCGCTGAAGGCACGTTGCAGGCGCGCATTCAGCAGATGGTTGCGCAGGGCATTCTGGATGGTCGGTTTCGCCCCGGTGAGCGTCTGCCGTCATCGCGCAAGATGGCCGCACATTTGGGGGTCAGCCGGATCACCGTGACACTGGCCTATACCGAATTGGTCGCCGATGATTATCTGAGTTCGCGCGGACGGTCGGGGTATTACGTGTCAGAGAACGCGCCAGAGCCGCCCGCCTTTCCTGCCCAACGCTTCGGCACCGGCACGGTGGATTGGAACCGGACGATTGGTCAGCGCTTTACCCCCGGCCTGAGCATGGACAAGCCCACCGATTGGGCCAGCTATCGTTACCCGTTCATCTATGGGCAAGCTGACAAGACCCTGTTTGATGCTGCCAATTGGCGCCTTTGTGCATTGCAGGCCTTGGGGATGCGTGATTTTGCGGCGCTGACATCGGATTACTTTGATGCCGATGATCCCAAACTGATCGAGTTTATTGCCCGCCAGACCCTGCCCCGGCGTGGCATTTTGGCCAATACCGATGAAATTCTGGTCACGATGGGCGCGCAAAACGCGCTGTGGCTGGCGGCACAGGTTTTGCTGAACAATCGCAGACGCGCGGTGATCGAGGACCCTTGTTACCCGGCGCTGCGCAATATCCTGACCCAGTCCCGCTGCATGTTGAACACGGTCCCGGTGGATGCCGATGGTCTGCCGCCCGACGATCTGCCGCACGATACGGATGTCGTCTTTACCACGCCCAGCCATCAATGCCCGACCACCGCCACAATGCCGTTGCACCGCCGCAAGGCGTTGCTGCAAAAGGCGGAGGATGAGGATTTTGTGATTGTTGAGGATGATTACGAATTCGAGATGTCGTTTCTGGCCGCCCCGTCCCCATCGCTAAAATCGCTCGACCAGAATGGCCGGGTTATCTATGTCGGTTCATTTTCCAAATCGCTGTTTCCGGGGTTGCGCCTGGGCTATCTGGTCGGCCCTGCCCCGTTTATCCGCGAGGCGCGTGCGCTGCGTGCGACCGTGCTGCGCCACCCGCCGGGCCATATTCAGCGCACTGTCAGCTATTATCTGTCGCTGGGCCATTACGATGCGTTGGTCCGCCGGATGAGCCGCGCCTATCATGAACGCCGCATCGTGCTGGATGCCGCGTTGCAGGAACATAATCTGGTGGTGGCCGGTGAGGGGACATTTGGCGGATCGTCCGTCTGGTTGCGTGCCCCAACCGGGGTTGACGCCACCCAGCTGGCCGAACGGTTGCGCGCCGAGGGTGTGTTGATCGAACCGGGTGCCCCGTTTTTTGCCGGTGATGACCCACCCAAGGAATATTTCCGGCTTGCCTATTCATCGATCCCGACGGCCAGCATCCCCGAAGGCGTCAGGTTGATCGCCCGCGCCGCTGGCACGTCAGCAGGGTGAAACAATAAGCGCCACAAGAGAGAGGCAATCCCTTGTGGCGCACGCGCATTACCCCAGGACAGAGTATCCGCGCCCTTGCATACAGCGGATGAGCACCACCCGCCGGTCATCAAGGTTATCGATTTTGGCACCTGCAGCACCGGTTGCGGCACCAACCGCAGCGCCCGCAATCAGCCCTGCGCCAACGTCACCTTTGACATCCGGGTCAGAATCCAGCGCGCCCACAAGCCCGCCCAGGATTGCACCTGATCCTGCCTGCCACCGGCTGTTCCCGTTGTCGTAGTTGCGGGCGATGTCGCGGCATTCGTTTTCGTCCTGCGCAAGCTGCGGCGTGCGCGGCCCATCAAAGGTCAAAGCCCGTTCGACGGGTGGTGGCCCGCAGGCCACAAGTGTTGTTCCGGCAAGTACCATCATGATCAAGCGCATCTGTCGCGTCCTTTTGTTGTTTTCGAGGGGCTATTTAGAAGAGAGATGTTTATGCGTCAAGAATAAAGTTTTATGTTTTACGTAAAACTATATAATCAAATCAACAATGTTGACCCTATGGTCTGTCGCGCGTAAACCAGTGGCCAACGACATCCAACGGAGCATGACATGCCGATGATTGTACGCATTGTGATGGTGCTGAGCCTGACCATGCTTGGCCTATTTCTGGGCGCGGCGGCTGTGCTGGCCTTTGTTGGTGATACCGAGTTTCTGTTTGATATCCTTGATTTGGGTACTGAAACGGATACCCCGCCTAAATGGTCGCTGTTGCTAATCAGTCTGCTTTTCTGCCTTGGGCTATACGGGCTTGGCCGTGCTTTTTGGGGCGTACATCAATTGCTGCGACGGGCTGTTCTGCAAAACTTTGAACGGATCGCCTTTAATATCGGGCGTGTGGCGACAGGTATCCTGATTTACTGGTTTGCGATGTGCATCGTGTTTTATGTGATGCCCCCGTTTGTGATGTGGGATGTTCCCGACTTTACTTGGGGCGTGGAGGATTACATTCCCTTTGGTGATGAGATCATTCTGTTTATTCTGGGCATTGCCCTGTGGGCCATCACCGGCCCTTTGCGGCGCGCACATGAGGTGCAGACCGAAATTGATCATTTTTTGTAAGGGTTAAGGCATGGCCATTGTCATCAATCTTGACCTGATGTTGGTGAAGAAAAAAGTATCATCCCGGGAACTGGCCGCAGCGATTGGCCTGACAGAGACCAATCTGTCCCTGATCAAATCGGGCAAGGTGAAAGGCGTCCGGTTTAACACGTTGAATGCGATCTGCGACTATCTGGAATGTCAGCCCGGCGATATCCTGGAATTCGTTCCTGATGACCCGGCGGTGGGTTCTGAGTGACAGGCGCTACCCTGGCCGAACTTGAAATCCGTGCGTTCTGCTGAACCCATTTTGCGACTTATTGAGACACTTTGTCTCAACAAAAATACCGTTGGACTTAGCGCACATATCCAATTGGACCTAACGTAACGTCGTTACAGACCGTAGTGTCGCGCCTGAGAGACGGGGCGTTTGCGCCGCGTGATCAAGTGATCCTAATAGGGGAAGGACCCATTGTCATGAAGATGACCACCGAAGAAGCATTCGTCAAAACGCTGCAAGCCCATGGCATCCGCCACGCCTTCGGGATCATCGGATCGGCCATGATGCCGATTTCTGATATCTTTCCGGCTGCTGGCATCACATTCTGGGACTGCGCCCATGAAATGACAGCCGGCATGATGGCTGACGGCTATACCCGCGCCACTGGCGAGATGTCCATGATGATCGCCCAGAACGGTCCCGGCATCACCAACTTTGTGACCTCTGTCAAGACCGCCTACTGGAACCACACCCCCTGTCTGCTGGTCACCCCGCAGGCCGCCAACAAGACCATCGGTCAGGGCGGCTTCCAGGAAATGGAACAGATGAACCTGTTTGCTGACTGTGTCGCCTATCAGGAAGAAGTCCGCGACCCGACCCGCATTTGCGAAGTGCTGGCCCGCGTGATCTCCAAGGCTCACCGCCTGTCCGGCCCGGCGCAGATCAACATCCCCCGCGATTTCTGGACCCAGGTGATTGATATCGAAATCCCTGAGCCGATCAATTTCGAAGTATCCCCCGGCGGATCCGACAGCATCGCGAAGGCGGCTGAGCTGCTGTCCACCGCCAAATTCCCGGTGATCCTGAACGGTGCTGGCGTTGTTCTGGCTGAAGGCGGCATCGAAGCGTCCCGCGTGTTGGCCGAAAAGCTGGATGCACCTGTCTGCGTTGGCTATCAGCACAATGATGCCTTCCCTGGCAATCACCCGCTGTTTGCTGGTCCATTGGGCTATAACGGCTCAAAGGCTGGTATGGAGCTGATCAGCAAGGCTGATGTTGTGCTGGCCCTTGGCACCCGGTTGAACCCGTTTTCCACCCTGCCCGGTTACGGCATTGATTACTGGCCCACAGATGCCAAGATCATTCAGGTCGATATCAACCCTGACCGCATCGGACTGACCAAGAAGGTGACTGTCGGCATCGTTGGCGACGCAACCAAAGTGGCTCAAGGTATCACCGCTCAACTGGCCGACACGGCGGGCGACGCGGGTCGTGAAGATCGCAAGAACCTGATCGCCACAACCAAATCTGCTTGGGCGCAGGAACTCACCTCGCTCGACCACGAGCAGGACGATCCCGGCACCACATGGAACGAACGTGCCCGTGCGGCCCGCCCTGACTGGATGTCCCCACGCATGGCATGGCGCGCGATCCAATCCGCAATGCCGGAAGATGCGATTATTTCATCCGATATCGGCAATAATTGTGCCATTGGGAACGCTTACCCAAGCTTCCCAACCGGTCGTAAATACCTGGCCCCCGGCCTGTTTGGCCCTTGTGGTTATGGTCTGCCGTCGATCATTGGCGCGAAGATCGGCCAAAAAGATACGCCTGTGATCGGTTTTGCGGGTGACGGTGCCTTTGGCATCTCGGTCAACGAACTGACAGCCATTGGTCGTGACGAATGGCCTGCCATCACACAGATCGTGTTCCGCAACTACCAGTGGGGTGCGGAAAAGCGGAACTCGACCCTGTGGTTCAACGACAACTTTGTCGGCACCGAACTGGACATGAAAGTGTCTTACGCCGGTATCGCCAATGCCTGTGGTCTGAAAGGTGTGCAGACCCGCACCATGGAAGAAACCACCGCGGCCCTGAAACAGGCAATCAAGGATCAGATGGAAAACAACACAACCACCCTGATCGAGGTCATCCTGAACCAGGAACTGGGTGAACCCTTCCGCCGTGACGCGATGAAAAAGCCTGTTAAGGTTGCTGGCATCAGCGCATCTGACATGGCTGCCGAATAGGTTGCCATTTGACTTAGGCCCCGGACAGGCGGCCGCCCTTGCAATTGCACTATTTGGGGCGGCCTTTGTCCGGGGCTATTCGGGTTTTGGGTTTTCGGCGATTTTCATCGCCTTTGCGGCCCTGATTACAAACCCGCTTCCCCTGATCCCGGTGGTATTTTCATGCGAAATGCTCATGACAGTCTTTCAGGCCCGCGGCATTCGCGGGTATGCGGACTGGCGGCGCGTTTTTGCATTGCTGGCCGGGGCAGCAGTGGTTTTGCCGGTGTCGGTCTGGTTCATTCTGTCATTAGGCGAGGGAACCGTGCGATTGGCCGTGTCCCTGATTGTTCTGGTGATGTCACTGGTGTTGCTGTCGGGCTGGACGCTACAACGCACCATTCGCGCGCCCGGTCATTTCGGCGTCGGCACGGTATCGGGCCTGTGCAACAGTGCCGGTATCGGCGGCTTGCCGGTGGCCGCGTTTATGGCCGCACAACCGATAGAGGCAGCCCGGTTTCGCGCCACGATGATCGTTTACCTAACCGGGCTCGACCTGATCACCATGCCGCTATTATGGGCCGGTGGGTTGGTCACCTGGGAAACCGCGATTGGCGTCGGGCTGGCCTTTCCGCTGCTTGGGGTCGGCGTCTGGTTGGGTGGCCGTCAGTTTTTGGCCGCTTCCCCTTCGACATTCCGCCGTTTTGCAGTGATGTTGCTGCTAACGCTGTCCGTGCTGGGGCTGCTGCGCGCCATGATGAGGATTTGACATGACATCACCGTTTCTTTCCACCCGCGAGGCCGTCGTCCCGCAAGAGCTGATTGACCGGGCCAAACAGTTTGGCGCGCCACGGGTGGCCATCACCCGCGCCGGTGCTCCCTTGCCCATGGAAGCCGCTGAGGATGCGACCAAGGCGGGCATCATGGTCCCAGTGTTTGTGGGCGAGGCGGATATGATCCGCGCCGAGGCTGACAAGCTGGATTGGGATATCACGGGCTATGCCCTGCATGACACGACAGGCGAAGAGGAAGCGGGCCGCACTGCCGCTGCCCTATGCGGTGCGGGTGAGGCTGACGTTTTGATGAAAGGTCAGCTGCACACGGATGTGTTTATGAAATCCGCCGTGTCGCGCGATGCAGGCCTGCGCACTGGTCAGCGCTTTGTGCATATCTTTCATATCACCCATCCTGATGGGGGCCGTCCGGTGCTGATCTCGGATGCCGCCGTGAATGTCGCCCCGGATCTGGCGACCCGTCAGTCATCGATTGTCGAGGTCAAGGATCTGCTGAACCGGCTGGGCAATGACCGGCCCAAGATCGCGATCCTGTCGGCGACCGAAAGCGCCATTCCGTCTGTCCCTTCTTCGATGGACGGGCAGGCATTGGCCGATTGGGCGCGCCAGAATGTGGAGGGTATTGATGTGTCGGGCCCCCTGGCCTTTGACCTGATCATGTCGCCCAAAGCTGTGGCCACCAAAAAGCTGACCGATGATCCGGTAGCGGGGCAAGCCGATGCAATCATCGTGCCGGATATCGTGTCGGGCAATGCGCTGTTCAAGGCGTTCGTCTATCTGACCGGCGGTTGTGCGGCAGGCGTTGTCACCGGAGCCAAAGTGCCGATTTTGCTGACATCGCGGGCGGACCCGCCTGCGGCGCGGATTGCGTCGGCCGCATTGGCGTCAATCAAATGTGGATTGCCGAAGTGATTGGCCGGTTTGACCAAGAGGTCCCGGGTCAAGCCCGGGACGGGGTTACTGTGGTGTCACCCGCCCCGGACTTGATCCGGGGCCTCCCCCTCGGGATGGTCTGCTGATGATCCTTGTTCTGAATGCCGGTTCATCCTCGCTCAAGATCGAGGTGTTTGATGAAAGCCTCGGCTCTCTCATTTCGGGGCGTGTAACGAACCTTGGGACAATGGGTGAACTGAAACTGGGCGAGAACACAACCGAGGTTGAGACCCGCGATCATGCTGATGCGCTGGCCCGGATGCTGGCGGCACTGGATACTGCAGGCTATCCGCTGACCGCATTTGCAGCCGCCGCCCACCGCGTGGTGCATGGCGGTACGATCCTGACCCAACCTGCACGCCTGACCCCACCGGTGATCAAAGCCATCGAAAGCGTGATCCCGCTGGCGCCCTTGCATAACCCCAATAACCTGGCGGGCATCTATGCCCTGCAGGAAACCGCGCCGGACATGCCGCAATATTGCAGTTTCGGGACCGCCTTTCATGCCACCAATTCCGATATCGCTGTGCGCTATGCTATCCCGCAGACCCATCATGATGCGGGTATCCGGCGCTATGGTTTTCACGGGTTGTCTTACGCCAATATGGTCGCCGATTTCGGGCCTGACCTGCCGCACCATCTGCTGGCCTTTCATCTGGGCAATGGCACCAGCCTTTGCGCAATTCATGACGGCCAGTCGATCGCGACCTCCATGGGGTATTCGCCCTTGTCGGGGCTGACGATGGGCACACGCTCTGGCGATATTGACGGAGCGGCGGTGCTGCGCATGTCAAAATCGCTGGGCGAGGACGAGACAGACCGGATGCTCAACAAGAACTCCGGCCTGCAGGCGCTGGCGGGCGACAACAATATGAAGACCCTGCTTGAGCGGGATGATGACGCCGCCAAATTTGCTGTGGAGCATTTCTGCTATTGGGCGGCCCGCCATGCCGGGTCTGCCATTGTGGCGATGGGCGGCGTCGATGCTGTGGCCTTTACCGGCGGTATCGGCGAAAACGCCGCCCCGATCCGCGACCGGATCATGGAACTGCTGGCTTGTTTTGGCGATCTGCCGGTGCATGTGATCGTGGCCGATGAAGAAAAACAGATCGCCCGCGATGCGCTGGCCTTGATGGCAGAGGGGCGCTGAGATGTTTGGCGACCTGCTGACCCTCACCGACTTGACCGGACAGGAATTTGCGATCCTGACGGTGATCGTGGTGGTTGCAGGTATCGTGCGCGGTTTTTCGGGCTTTGCCCTATCAGCCGTGGTGATGGCCAGTGCTGTGCTGATCCTGCCACCCGTACAACTGATCCCGATCTGCTGGTGGCTGGAAATGATGGCGTCACTGATGATGGCACGGGGCGGCTGGCGCGAGGCGGATCGTGGCGTTGTTCTGGGGCTTGTTATCGGCTCAACAATTGGTGTGCCATTCGGGCTGTGGTTGACCACATCGCTGCCTGTTGAGGTCAGCAAGATGGTGGTGCTGACCATCATCATCCTGCTGGCCGTCACCCAACTCGCCAAGATCAGGCTACCATTTCTGGCCACAAAACCGGGGCTTTACGGGTCAGGCTTTGCCGCAGGCATCGTCACCGGGTTGGCCCATGTGGGCGGTATGGTCATCGCCCTATACGTCCTGTCGCAGGACGCGCCCGCGGCCAAGATGCGTGCCGCCCTTGTCCTATTCCTGTTTCTTGGCGCACTGACATCCATGATCACCTTCCTTTGGTTTGGCGTCATGGATCAGACCGGTGCTGCACGTGGTATCGCGCTGGCCGTGCCGACCGCACTGGGTGTGTTTGTTGGCCAATGGCTGTTCACGCCCCGTTTCGCCACATATTATCGGCCGCTTTGTCTGTCACTGCTATGCGCGTTGGCCATGGCAAGCATCATCCGGACACAGGTTGCATGATCGCATTATTGCAACCTCAAGCAATCTCGGCCCGCGCCAAGACCTTGTTCCCGGGCGTGGTTGTTGCCGCGATGACAGCGATCACCGCGCAATGGCTGGCCGAACATTATGCGACCCCCGCGATGCTGTTGGCGCTGTTGCTGGGCATCGCGCTGGCCTTTCTGGGCGAGGAAGGCAAAACCGTGGAAGGTATCGGCTTTTCCGCGCGCACCCTGTTGCGGATCGGTATCGCCCTACTGGGCGTGCGGATCAGTCTGGAGCTGACTGCGCAACTGGGTCTGCCGCTTGTGATGCTGATCGTTGGTGCGGTCGGGCTGACCATCGGTTTTGGCTTGCTGGTCGGCCGTTTCTTTGGCGCAAAATGGCGGTTTTCCTTGTTGACGGCCGGATCAGTGGCGATTTGCGGCGCATCAGCGGCCATGGCGATTGCGGCGATTCTGCCCAAGGATGAACGGTCAGAACAGCGTCTGCTATTCACCGTTATGGGTGTGACCGTACTGTCCACAATCGCGATGATCGCCTATCCGGTGATCGTTAATCTGCTGGACCTACCCGACCTTGCCGCCGGTGTTTTCCTGGGCGGCACAATCCATGATGTGGCGCAGGTGGTCGGTGCCGGTTTTTCAGTGTCCGAAAGCGTTGGCGACACGGCCACATTGGTCAAACTGATCCGGGTGTCCTTGCTGGCCCCGGTGGTGATCATCGCGTCGCTGGTGATCCGCCGGTTTGCCACGCCGGATGATGGCGGCGAACGCCCCCCGATCATCCCCGCCTTTGTTGTGGGTTTTCTGGTGCTGGCCACCCTGAATTCGCTTGGGCTGATCCCATCCGCCATAGCTGATTTCCTGTCCGAGGCATCCCGCTGGCTGCTTTTGACGGCCATCGCCGCCGTTGGCATGAAAACAAACCTCAAGAAAGTCCTTGCCGTGGGGGGCGCTGCCATCGCCCTGATCGTGGCGCAAACCATTTTTATTGCAACTGTCATCCTATCCGGGGTCTACTTCCTCATCTGATAGCCGCCTGAAAGGTAAGCCAAATGTCCCTTGATCAGCCAAAGCTTGATACATCGCCAAAGGTGTCCGACGAGGTCCGCAAGACGACCTGTTACATGTGCGCCTGCCGCTGCGGCATCAATGTACATATGAAGGGTGGCAAGGTCGCCTATATCGAGGGCAACAAGGATCATCCGGTCAATCAGGGTGTGCTTTGCGCCAAGGGTTCGGCTGGTATCATGCAGCATAACGCGCCATCGCGCCTGCGCGCCCCATTGATGCGCGTGGGCGAGCGTGGGTCTGGCGAGTTTGTCGAGGTTTCGTGGGAAGCTGCGCTGAAACAGGCGGTGGAGTGGCTGAAACCGGTGCGCGAGAAGCATCCGGAGAAGCTTGCATTCTTTACCGGGCGCGATCAGTCGCAATCCTTTACCAGTTTCTGGGCGCAGGGGTTTGGCACCCCGAACTATGCTGCCCATGGCGGGTTCTGTTCGGTCAATATGGCCGCAGCAGGCATCTATACGATGGGCGGTGCGTTCTGGGAGTTTGGCCAGCCCGATTGGGACCGCACAAAGCTGTTCATGCTGTTTGGCGTCGCCGAGGATCATGACAGTAACCCGATCAAGATCGGCATCGGCAAGCTAAAGAAACGTGGCGCGCGGATGATCGGGGTGAACCCGATCCGCACCGGTTACAATGCCGTCGCCGATGATTGGGTGGGGATTACCCCTGGCACGGATGGCCAGTTTATTCTGGCGATGGTCCATTGCCTGATGAAGGCGGGTAAGGTCGATCTGGACTATCTGAGGCGGTTTACCAATGCCTCGGTCCTGGTGAACGAAGACCCGAATTCGGATCAATATGGGTTGTTCCTACGCGATGCAGATGGCCAACCGCAGGTCATCGACCGCAATACCGGGCAGTTGGCCCCGTGGAATGGCAAAGGCGTCGAACCTGACCTGTCCGCGACCTACCGCGATGCTGGTGTGACCCATCGTCCCGTATTTCACCTGATGGCCGATCGCTATCTGTTGGATGAATACGCACCAGAAACCGTTGCCGAAAGCTGCGGTATCCCGGCGACACGCATCCGCGCGATTGCGGCTGATCTGGCCCGCGTCGCCTTTGACGAGGCGATTGAGCTGGACCGCCCTTGGACCGATTTTCGGGGCAAGAAGCATGCCAAGATGGTGGGGCGTCCTGTGTCCTTTCATTCGATGCGCGGGATTTCGGCGCATTCCAATGGGTTTCAGACCTGCCGCGCCTTGCATGTGTTACAGATCATCCTTGGGTCGGTTGAGGTGCCCGGCGGCATGCGTTTCAAACCACCCTACCCCAAGCCTGCCACCGCCCATCCCAAACCGCATGGCAAGGTCACACCGGGAGCCGCATTGGATGGTCCGCATCTGGGCTATACCCATGGTCCAGAGGACCTGCTGATCGATGATGACGGCAACCCCACCCGCATCGACAAGGCCTATAGCTGGGAAAATCCAATGTCCGCCCACGGGCTGATGCATATGGTGATTTCCAATGCCCATGCGGGGGTACCCTATAAGATCGACACGCTGTTCATGTATATGGCGAACATGTCGTGGAATTCGTCGATGAATGTGGGCGGCGTCCATAAAATGTTGACGGATAAGGATGAAAACGGCGACTACGTGATCCCGCATATCATCTATTCCGATGCTTATTCATCTGAAATGGTCGCATATGCCGACCTGATCCTGCCGGACACGACCTATCTGGAGCGGCATGACTGCATTAGCCTGCTCGACCGTCCGATTTGCGAAGCGGATGGCGTTGCCGACGCAATCCGCTGGCCGGTGGTGGAGCCGGACCGCGATGTGCGCGGTTTCCAGTCTGTCCTGTGTGAATTGGGCGCGATGCTGAAGCTGCCGGGGTTTGTGAACGACGATGGCACCCAGAAATACGCCGATTACGCTGACTATATCACCAACCACATTCGCCGCCCCGGTGTTGGTCCGCTGGCCGGTTTCCGGGGCGCGGATGGTGATGGCAAAGGCCGTGGTGATGTGAACCCTGACCAGTTGCAGAACTATATCGACAATGGCGGTTTCTGGTTGGAACATGTCCCGGAAAACGCGGCTTTCTATAAACCGTTCAGCCAAGAGTATCAGGATTGGGCGGTCAAGATGGGGTTCTATGACGTAGAACAGCCCTATATTTTCCAACTGTATGTCGAACCGCTGCGCAAGTTTCAGGCCGCCGCCGAAGGGATCGGCACCCGCCAACCCCCCGACCATCTGCGCGACCAGATCAAACGCACCATGGATCCGCTGCCGATCTGGTATGCCCCGTTTGAAAACAGCCATGTTGATACCGATGAATATCCGGTTCACGCCCTGACCCAACGCCCGATGGCGATGTATCATTCATGGGGCACGCAGAATGCCTGGCTGCGCCAGATCCACGGACATAACCCGCTTTATGTCCCGACCAAGATCTGGGAGGCGAACGGATTTGCCGAAGGTGATTGGGCCAAGGTCACATCGGCGCATGGGTCCATCGTGGTGCCCGTCGCCCATCAGGCCAGCCTGAACGAAAACACGATCTGGACATGGAACGCGATTGGCAAGCGCAAAGGGGCCTGGGCGCTGGATGATGACGCGAGCGAGGCGACCAAGGGCTTCTTGCTGAACCATTTGATCCACGAATTACTGCCGCCCAAAGGCGACGGACTGCGTTGGGCCAATTCCGATCCGATCACCGGACAGGCTGCGTGGTTTGATCTGCGCGTGAAAATCGAGAAATCCGCCGTGCCGAATGAGGCACAACCGGCGATGCCTGCGATCAAGTCACCTGTTGGCAAGGGGCCGCGTGATCTGGACTGGAAGGTGGGATCATGAGTAACGGCCAGGTTCTTCTGCTGATTGCCGGTTTCCTTGTCCTGACAATTGGCAGCTTTGTCTGGTATGTCGCCACATGGGACAAGCGCGCGGCATCAGCCCAACCTGCATCCATCATTTTGCCAAAAATACTCCCGCCGGAGGCTCCGGCGTTTCAAGAAAGGGCCACCCTATGACCCAATTGCCACCGCCGTCGGCCAAGAAACTGGGGCTGGTCATTGACCTGGATACCTGCGTGGGCTGCCATGCCTGCGTGGTGGCCTGCAAAGGCTGGAACACCGAAAACTACGGCGCTCCGCTATCCGACCAGAACGCCTATTCGGGTGCTGCCTCTGGCACGTTCCTCAATCGGGTGCATTCCTACGAGGTGCAGCCCGATCAAGGTGCCGCCCAGCTGATCCATTTCCCAAAATCCTGTCTGCATTGCGAAGACGCCCCTTGCGTGACCGTCTGCCCGACGGGTGCCAGCTACAAACGGGCCGAGGATGGCATCGTGCTGGTCAATGAAAGTGACTGTATTGGTTGCGGGCTCTGCGCATGGGCCTGCCCTTACGGTGCGCGTGAACTGGACGCCAATGAAGGGGTGATGAAAAAATGCACCCTTTGCGTGGATCGAATCTACAATGAAAACCTGCCCGAAGAAGACCGCCAACCCGCCTGCGTGCGCACCTGCCCCGCCGGGGCCCGGCATTTCGGCGATCTGGGCGATGCGACCAGCGATGTATCCAAACTAGTGGCAGAACGCGGCGGTTTTGATCTGATGCCCGAGCAAGGCACCAAGCCCGTGAACAAATACCTTCCGCCGCGCCCCAAGGATGTGGAACCGGAGTTTGACATTCTGGCCCCTTATCTGGAACCCGTCGCGCAAGACGGGACCGGTTTTGCCCATTGGCTGGACAAAGCACTGTCGGCCCTGCCCGGAGGACCAAAATAATGCATCCCGCACCGAGTGTTATCATTTTCAATACGTTTTCGGGCCTTGGCTTTGGTCTTTTGTTCTGGCTTGGCATGGGTGTCCTTGTGCCCACAGGTTGGGCCGCGTTCATCTGGTTTGTCATCGCCTATCTTTTTGCCGTTGGCGGGCTGATCGCCTCGACCTTTCACCTTGGCCATCCGGAACGTGCAATCAAGGCGTTCAGCCAGTGGAAGACAAGCTGGCTCAGCCGTGAAGGGATTTGCGCAGTATTCGCTCTGATCACCATGGCAATCTATGGGGCCGGGTTGGTTTTTGCCGGGACCCGGCTGGGTGTGTTTGGAGTGGTTGGCGGATTGGCATCACTTGGTGTCGTGTTCACCACATCGATGATCTATGCCCAGATGAAAACCGTGCCACGCTGGCGGCATTGGACGACCCCGGCGATGTATCTGATCTTGTCGCTTAGCGGTGGCGCATTGCTGGCAGGTCAAATCAAGATTGCAGCGGTTCTGCTGATCGTTGGCGGCGTTCTGCAGATATTTGCATGGGGCACCGGCGACCGGCGTTTTGTGGAAGCTGGCACTGATATGGAAAGCGCAACGGGGCTGGGTCATATCGGCAAGGTCCGCGCGTTTGAGCCGCCGCATACAGGCACAAATTACCTGATGCGCGAATTCATCCATGTGGTCGGCCGCAAACATGCTGACCAATTGCGGATCATCACGATTGGGCTGGCCTTTGTGCTGCCGGTTGTGCTGCTACTTTTAGCGTCGAACCATCTGATCGCAGCGCTTGCCGTGATCAGCCATATCGCGGGCGTGCTGGCCCTGCGCTGGCTGTTCTTTGCACAGGCCGAACACGTTGTCGGGCTTTATTACGGGAAACGCTGAGGTCCCGGATCAAGTCCGGGACGTGCAGCAGTGAAACACACGCCCCGGGCCTGACCCGGGGTCCCTCCCTGTCGTTTACAGATCCTGCGGCACCCTGACTTTCAGCCCAGCGTCACGCAGCACGGCCAGAATGCTATCCACATGGGCCTGATCACGCGCCTCGATCACGATTTCCAACTCGGCCTGTTTCAGCGACACGCTTTGCATCATCCGCTGGTGGATCACTTCGATGACATTGGCCCCGGCATCGCCAATGATGCCCGAGATCGTGGATAGCTGACCGGGTGTATCGTCAATCTCGAACACAAGCCGGGTGATCCGCCCGTCCCGCATCAAACCGCGTACAATCAGCGTTGATAGCAGGCGCGAGTCGATATTGCCGCCGCAGATCACCAGCCCGATCTTTTTGCCCTTAAACTGGTCAAGATGTTTCTTGATGATCGCCAGCCCCGCACCTGCCGCCCCCTCGGCGACAAGTTTCTCGTAGGATAGCAGATCAAAAACCGCCTGCTCAATTTCGGCTTCGGTCGCACTATCTAGGCGGTCCACCAGCTTTCTGATGATATCCAGATTGGCGGGCGCAGGTTTGCGGACGGCAATCCCCTCGGCCAGTGTTGCCCCGGCAAAATTGGGGGCAGCGTCGTCAAAATGCGCCTTGGCCGCGTCAAAGATATGGGCCTGTGCGCCGATAAGCTCGATCCCCGGTTTCACGGATTTGGCCGCAACCGCCATGCCCGCGATCAGCCCGCCACCGCCGACGGGGATCACGATGCAATCAAGATCAGGTTGCTGTTCCAGCATCTCCAGCGCGACAGTGCCTTGCCCGGCAGCCACCAGAGGGTCATCAAACGGGTGGATAAAGGTCATCCCCCGCTCTGCCGCCAGATCAAGGGTGAATTGCACACTGTCGTCAAAGCCTTGCCCGTGAATGACAACTTCGGCGCCCAGATCGCTGGTGCGCTGGATTTTGTTGAACGGTGTGCCCTCGGGCATGATGATGGTGGATGGGATGCCCAGACGTGTTGCGTGAAAGGCGACACCTTGTGCATGATTGCCCGCACTACAGGCGATGACACCATGATCACGGGCCTCATCCGACAGCGTCAACAACTTGGCCAGCGCGCCCCGCGCCTTGAAGGCATTGGTGTGCTGGAGGTTTTCCAGCTTGAGGTAAAGGTCGATCCCAAGATGATGCGACAAGCGGGTGGCAGGCACAGTCGGCGTGCGGATCGTGGCCGATCTGATCGCCGCATAGGCGGCGTGAATATCATCAGCTTGCAATGTCACCGGCACTTCCTTTTATGATGCGCCGGTGCGGCCTGCGCCAAAATTCTTTCAAAGAATTTTACTCAGAATTTTTAAAAAATTCTGGCGCTCTAGCTGCGAATGCGCGCTTCTGTTTCTGCGTCGAAGAGATAGATGCGCGAGGCGTCGATGTGAATACCCACTTTCGCCCCTTCGGCAGACCTTTCATCGCCCCGTTCTTCCACGATGACGCGTTCGCCGGTATCGCTAGCCAGATAGGCAAAGGACACCCCGCCTAGGCTTTCGGTCATTTCGACAACATGCGTATCGCCATTGGGATCAATGGTGATGTGTTCAGGGCGTGCGCCCACGCTGACCGCCTTACCGTTATAGGCTGTGCTGATCAGCCCGTCGAAACTGGCACCCAGCCCCGGCGCGCTGATATTGCCGCCATTGGCGACCCCATCCACAAAGTTCATCGCGGGCGATCCGATGAAGCCCGCCACGAATTTGTTGTCGGGATCACGATAAAGGTCCATCGGCGCGCCAACCTGTTCGATATTGCCCAGACGCAGCACGACGATCTTGTCAGCCAGCGTCATCGCTTCGACCTGATCATGGGTCACATAGATCATCGTTGCGCCGATTTCTTTGTGCAGGCGCGCAATTTCGACGCGCATCTCGACCCGCAATTCCGCGTCGAGGTTCGACAGTGGTTCGTCAAACAAAAATACCTCGGGGCCGCGGACAATGGCCCGCCCGATAGAGACCCGCTGCCGCTGCCCGCCTGACAGGGCAGAGGGTTTGCGATCCAGATAGTCTTCCAGTTTCAGGATCCGGGTCGCTTCGGCGACTTTCTTTTCAATCTCTGCCTTGGGGTGCCCGTTCATTTTCAGGCCAAACCCCATATTATCCTTCACCGTCATATGCGGATAAAGCGCGTAGGTCTGGAACACCATGGCCACACCCCGTTCGGACGGGTCCATGCGGGTCACATCACGGGTGCCGATATTGACCTGACCGTCAGTGGTCTCCTCAAGCCCTGCGACCATCCGCAGCAGCGTAGATTTGCCGCAACCTGACGGCCCCACGAAGACGCAGAACTCGCCATCGTTGATTTCCAGATCAATCCCGTGGATGACCTGCACATCGCCGTAGCGCTTGATCACTTTGTTCAGCGTAACACCTGACATGGCTTATATCCCCGTTGCTTCTTTTGTTTCGTAATCCGGGAAGCTCCAATTCTGGGCATCCCTTGCGATTTTTGCAGCCGTTTCACGCAGGACAGGCTCATACGCCTCCAGCCCTGCAAGGTTGGTGCGATTTGTCGTGCTGGTCACCGAAAGCGCCCCCAGGACCCGCCCGCCTTCGGACAGGATCGGCATGGCGATACAGATGATCCCCGGTTCATGTTCTTCCCGGTCGAACCCGTAGCCATGGGCGCGGATTTCTTCGAGTTCATGGCGCAGCGCATCTGCGTCTGCCAGCGTGTATTCGGTAAAGACGTGAAAGGACTGCTGGGCAATCACTTTTTCGGTCGCTGCATCATCCAGAAAGGCCAGCATGACCTTGCCCACGCCGGTGCAATAGGCCGGGCCGACCTTGCCCGCCTGACTGTACATTTGCACAGGATTGGCCGCGTTGCGTTTATCAATGTAAAGCACCTGCGCATTATCAAGCTGCGCCAGATGCACCGTTTCGCCAACGGCCTTGCTAAGCGCATCCACATGTGGCCGCGCCACCGGGGCCAGGGTCGATTGTTCCCAGGCCGCATGGGCCAGCCGCACCAGCCTGACGCCGGGCGCATAGGTTTGCCTGTCAGGGTCATAGGCCAGCATCTGCTGATTGGTCAGTGTCTGCACAAAACGGTAAAGCGTGGGTTTGGGGAAATCCGACTGGGCAAGCAATTCGCTGAACCGCACCGGGCGTCCGAATGCGGCCACCTGATCCAGCACGGCGAGTGCTTTACCGACTGTGCCGTCACCGGTCACATGTCCCATGTTTCCTCCCTGTCCATCGCGGGTTTTGACACCAATCTCCTCATCGGTGCAGCCTTGGACTGTTGACAAGGCTAGCCGAGTCGCGGTTTAGTATCAATATCCAAAACCAAGTTTCAAATAATGGAACAAGGTTTTCATGAAGGAAGCATACTGGGAGGACACCATGCATTCCATTCTCAAGACGTCGCTTGCGACGTTGGTTGCTGCTGGCGTGACAGCATCATCCGCTTTCGCTGACGGGCACGCGCTCTCTGGCGAACTCAAGATCATCTCGGACATGTCAAACCCGGCGCCCCGTGCTGTGATGGAAGGTCTGGTCGAAGATTTCGGTGCGTTGCACCCCGAGCTGGAGATCGACCTGACAATCGTTGACCGCGAGGCCTGGAAAACCCAGATCCGTAACGCGCTGGGCGCAAACCCACCCGACGTGGTGAACTGGTATGCTGCGAACCGGATGCGTCCTTATGTGGATGCTGGCCTGTTTGCCGATATCTCTGACCTTTGGGCAGAGCCTGAGTTTGAAGCGCTTGCATCGACAAAAGGTGCGATGACCCTGGACGACAAACAGTGGGGCGTGCCTTATACCTACTACCAGTGGGGCGTTTACTACCGCAAAGACATCTTTGACCAATATGGTCTGTCAGAGCCTTCCAACTGGGAAGAAGAAATCGCCAATTGCCAGACACTGCTGGACAATGGCGTGAAGTGCTACACCATCGGCACAAAGTTCCTGTGGACCGCCGGCGGCTGGTTCGACTACATCAACTCGCGCACCAACGGCTATGATTTCCACATCGCGCTGGCCCGTGGCGAGGTTGAGTGGACAGATGATCGCGTCCGTCAGACATTCGCCAACTGGCGCCAGCTGATCGATATGGGTGCCTTTATCGATGATCACCAGAACTTCAGCTGGCAGGAAGCCTTGCCCTTCATGCTGAATGGCGAAGCGGCATCTTACCTGATGGGTAACTTTGCGGTTGCCGCGATGCGTGATGGTGGCTTGACTGACGATCAGTTGGACTTCTACCAATTCCCCGTCATCAATGCTGATGTTGATTATGCAGAAGACGCGCCCACCGATACGTTCCATATCGCATCGGGTGCGCAGAACATGGACGCCGCGAAGGAATTCCTGCGTTTTGTGACATCGGCTGAGGTTCAGACCGAGATCAACGGCGGTGAAGCGCTGGGTCAGCTGCCTGTGAATGCCAATGCATCCATCGACAACGACAAGTTCCTGGAGCAGGGCTTTGAGATGCTGTCGAGCAATGCAAATGGCGGCATCATGCAGTTCTTTGACCGTGACTTCTCGGCTGAGATGGCATCGGTTGGTATGGAAGGCCTGCAAGAGTTCATGGTGTTCCCGGACAATCTGGAAGACATCCTGGCGCGTCTGGAAGAGACACGTCAGCGCATCTATCAGTAAACAGGTAAGATGGGTTTAAACCCATCTTACGCCGTTGCATCCGTCTTGCCAAAAGACGGATGCAATTACCAACCCATCCGCAAGGCCTAATGGCTTTTCGCATGTGTTGATCCGAAGGGAACCAAAGACATGTCCTCAGCAGATACCAATCGCGGCTGGTATAAACGCAACGAGATTGCCATTACGCCATGGCTTTTTCTGCTGCCCGCCATGTTGTTTTTCGCAGTTTATGTGATCATCCCGATCGGCCAATCCTTCTGGATTTCGTTCCATCAATGGGACGGGTTGGGCGACAAGACCTGGGTGGGGACGGCCAATTACGAACGCCTGCTTGGCATCGGTGATCAGAATGTTGACCGCAAGTTCGAGGTGTCGTTCTGGAACAACTTGCGTTGGCTGGTTCTTTATCTGCTGGCGATCCCGGCGGGCCTGTTTATCGCCCTGTTCCTGAACCAGACGGTGTTTGGCATTCGCCTTTACAAATCGCTGTTTTTCTTTCCCTTCGTGATTTCACAGGTTGTTGTTGGTCTGGTGTTTTCATGGTTCTACCTGCCCAATGACGGGCTGTTTGATGTGATCACCGGCTGGTTCGGTATCGATGTCAGTGGCGGCGTTCTGGGCAACCCGAACACAGCCACCTACGGCATTATCGCCGCAGGCCTTTGGCCACAAACGGCCTATTGCATGATCCTGTACCTGACAGGCTTGAACGCGGTGGACCCAGAACAGGTCGAGGCCGCGCGCCTCGACGGTGCCAAGGGCCGCAAGATGCTTTGGTATGTGATCCTGCCCCAGCTGAAGCCCGCCACATTTATCGCCTTTGTCGTGACAATCATTGGTGCGCTGCGGTCATTCGATCTGATCAGCGTGATGACCAATGGTGGCCCGTTTGGGTCCACAAGGGTCCTGTCATTCTACATGTTTGAAGAGTCCCTGTCCGAATTCGGCTTCCGCATGGGATACGGGGCGGCCATTGCCGTGGTCCTGTTCTTCATCATGCTGGGTTTTATCGTCTACTTCTTATGGTCCATGTACCAAGATGAAAAGGGAGCGCGCTGATGGCAAATATCGCACCCGTCCCGGGCTTGACCCGGGACCTCCACGTCAATGCCAACTTGATATCCCGGGTCAAGTCCGGGACGGCGGAGGTCTGAGATGTTCCCAACACCGATTGAAAAACGCCCGCGTTCCGCGCAAATCACCTATCAGGCGTTCCTGCCCTTTGCCTTGATCCTGTGGTTGTTGCCGCTGCTGGCTGTCGCCCTCTTCTCGATCAAGCCGGATGCCGATTTCACCAATGGGAACTATTGGGGCGTTCCCAGCAGTTTTGAGGCCTTCACCAATTACGGCAAGGTATTCTTTGAATCGAACATGCCGCGCTATTTGCTGAACTCACTTCTGATCACCATTCCGACGGTGATTGGTGCGGTCGCCCTGTCTTGCATGGCCGGTTTCGCCTTGGGGGTTTACAAGTTCCGTGGCAACCTGTTGATCTTTTTCATCTTTATCGCGGGCAACTTTGTTCCCTTCCAGATCCTGATGGTCCCAGTCCGCGATCTGACCGTCAGCATGAACCTGTATGACACTAAACTGGGGCTGGTTCTGTTCCACGTGGCGTTCCAGACCGGGTTCTGCACCCTCTTCATGCGCAACTTTATCCGCGCCCTGCCCTTCCCGCTGATTGAGGCGGCGCGGGTGGAAGGCGTCGCGGAATGGCGCATCTTCCTTTATGTCGTTTTGCCCCTGATGAAGCCTGCCTTGGCCGCCTTGGCTGTCCTGATCTTTACCTTCATCTGGAATGATTACTTCTGGGCCGTCGTCCTGACCCAAGGCCCCGATGCCCAGCCGGTCACCGCCGGGATTACAGAGTTCAATTCGCAGTTCCGCGCCGCCTATCACCTGATGAGCGCGGGTTCCATTGTTGCCGCCCTTCCCCCCGTTGCGATGTTCTTTCTGATGCAGAAACACTTTATCGCGGGTCTGACCCTCGGGGCCGTAAAGTAAGATATCCATGAATCGCACGTATCGTATCGACGATGGCCGCCAGACACTTGTTCTGGCGGCCAGAAACGACCGCCTGCCTGAGGTGGTTTATTGGGGCGCTGTCCTGCCGGATGGTGAGGACCTGAACACGCTGCATGCCGCCAATGTCATTGATGTCACAGGCGGTATGCTGGACGAAAATCCCGATCTATCGATCTGTCCTGAAGCCACGCGCAGCTTCCCCGGTCAGCCCGGTCTGATCGTGCGCGATACCGATGGCACGCCGCTCTTGCCAAAGTTCTGTTTTGAAAGCGCCGAACAGAACGGCACGCTGGTCCTGACCTATGCCGACAAGGCCAATGGCCTGACCCTGACGGTCAGTTTCGTCAGCGATACCGAAACCCGGATCATCACTTGCCAGACCACGCTGGACGCGACCCGCCCAGTGCATCTGCATTGGCTGGCTGCCCCCGTCCTGCCCGGCCCGCAACAATCGGATGAGATGATCGATGTGTCAGGCCGTTGGTGTGGCGAATTTCAGCTGTCCCGCACCGCCTGGGCACCGGGAATGCGTTATCGCGAAAACCGGACAGGCCGCACCGGCCATGAACATTTCCCCGGCCTGATTGTGCCTTGCCGGGGTGCCACCAATACCGAAGGCGAGGCTTATGCCTTCCACTACGGCTGGTCCGGTGGTCACAAAATGATCGCTGAGGAATTGCAGGATGGGCGCCGCCAGATCCAATGGGGTCATGCCGCGCGCATGGAAACCGAAGCGGCGACGCAGTTCAAAACCGCCCCCCTTTATATCGCCTATTCGGACCGTGGGTTGAACGGCTGCGCTGTCGCGTTTCAACGCCATCTGCGCGACCGCGTCATCACCTGGCCCAAGCCCAGCGCCCCCCGCCCAGTGCATTACAATTGCTGGGAGGCGGTTTATTTCGATCACAAACTGCCCGTCTTGCAGGATATCGCCGACCGCGCGGCGGAACTGGGCGCGGAACGGTTTGTGCTGGATGATGGTTGGTTTGGCAATCGCGACGATGACACGCGGTCCTTGTCGGATTGGGAGGTTGATCCCCGTAAATATCCCGATGGGCTGCACCCGCTGATCGACCATGTGCATTCGCTTGATATGACATTTGGCATCTGGTTCGAGCCTGAGATGATCAACGAAGACAGTGACATCCACCGCGCCCATCCTGATTGGGTCTTTGGAGCGGAGGACCAGACGCTGGGCCGTCAGCAAAAGGCCCTGAACATGGCGCTGCCTGCGGTGCGTGATTTCCTGTATGACCGGATGTCAGCGATCCTGCGGGATCATAAGATCGACTATATCAAATGGGATCATAACCGGGTCCTGCCGATGCCGGATGCGGCACAGACCCGCGGGTCCTATGCCTTGATTGACCGGCTGCGCGCCGATTTCCCACATGTGGAAATTGAAAGCTGCGCATCCGGCGGCGGCCGCATCGATTTTGGCATTCTGGAACGGACCCAGCGGGTCTGGCTGTCTGATAGCAACGATGCATTGGAACGGCTGCGTATTCAGCATGATGCGGCCTTGTTCCTGCCATTGGCCGTTACCGGGTCCCATGTTGGGCCGCGTGTCTGCCATACATCTGGCCGCACGCTTGATATCAGCTTTCGTGCCTGGGTCGCCGCCCAGCGCCATATGGGATTTGAGATGGATCCGCGCGAGCTTGACCCACGCGAAACCGCTGTTTTGAAAGAGGTCACAAGCTGGTGGAAACATCACCGCCACTGGTTGCACCACGCCGATATCCTGCGGCTGGACAGCGCCGACCCCGCCGTGATGGCCGAACAGCAACTGGCGCGTGATAAGAACCGCTTTGTCGTTTTTGCAGGTAAGGCCGCGACCAGTGCGCAGATCGCACCGCGCCCACTGCGCCTGACGGCACTTGACCGCGACGCCACGTATCGTGTGCGCCTGATCAATCGCGAAAGCGCGCCGCGCCTGTCGCGCGGCAATCCGATCCTGAAATCGCAGGCGATTGAGGTGACCGGCACCTATCTGATGCGCCACGGCGTGACATTGCCATGGTCCTTTCCCGAACGCATGTGGGTGTTGGAAGGAGAGCGCCTATGAACGCCAGCTTCCATGATCTGAAAGATGCGTCCATCTTTATCACCGGCGGTGGCAACGGCATCGGGGCTGCATTGACCGAGGGGTTTTTAGCGCAGGGCGCAAAGGTTGCTTTTGTCGGACGTTCTGATGCCAGCGCATTTGTCGATGCGATGGACAAGGCCTATGGCAACCGGCCACTATTCATCCAATGCGACATTACCGACACGTCTTCGTTGCAGGCCGCGATGGAACGGGCCGCAGGTGTCCATGGCGCCTTCACCGCATTGGTCAACAATGCCGCCAATGATATGCGCCATGACGCGATGGAGATCACGCCAAAGGTCTGGGATGACAGTCAGGCGGTGAATTTCAAAGCCTATTTCTTTGCCTGTCAGAAGGCTGCGGCGCTGATGGCGCCCAAAGGCTCCATTATCAATTTCTCCTCCATCACCTATCTGATGGGGGCGGCTGGCATGGTCCCTTATGTCAGCGCCAATGCAGGCATTACGGGCATGACCCGTGCGCTGGCCCGCGAGTGGGGGCCAAAGGGCATTCGGGTCAATGCGATTGCCCCTGGCTGGGTCTTTACCGAAAAACAGGAAACGATGTGGGCCACGCCCGAGGCGAAAGCCGCCTTTTTGGAAAAACAATGCCTGAAGGCGTTTATCCAACCGCAAGATATGGTTGGCGGCACCCTCTTTCTTGCGTCTTCCGCTTCGGCCATGATGACCGGGCAGGTCATGGTGATTGACGCAGGGGTGGTACACGCAGGATGAGCGATGTGAAGGCAGACTGGATCGCGGTGGATTGGGGAACGTCCAATATGCGCGCCTGGGCAATGTCAGGTTCCGGCAGCGTGCTGGCCGAGGCCCGGTCCGATAAAGGCATGGGCGAACTGGCCCGCGACGCATTCGAGCCGGAATTGCTGCGCACCGTCGGTGACTGGATCGATGGCCCTACAACGATCATTGCCTGCGGCATGGTCGGATCCCGCCAAGGCTGGGTAGAGGCGCCTTATACCGCCGTCCCCTGCCCGGCCTTATCTGACGGTTTTGCGCGCGCAACCGCCACAAACCCTGACCTGCAAGTCCATGTCATCCCCGGCATCAAACAGATGGCCCCCGCCGATGTGATGCGCGGCGAGGAAACGCAGATCGCTGGATTTCTGGCACGCAATCCGAATTGGGACGGTGTCATCTGCCTGCCCGGCACCCATACAAAATGGGTCCATGTCAGCGCCGATGAGGTCGTGAGTTTCCAGACTTTTATGACGGGTGAGCTGTTTGCCACGCTCAGCGAACACACCGTACTGCGCCATTCTATGGCGACCGAGGGGTGGGATGACGCCGCCTTTGCCACGGCTGTGGATGACGCAATGGCGCGCCCTGAGCGGCTCGCCGCGCGGCTGTTTTCGCTGCGGGCGGAAGGGTTGCTGAATGATCTGCCCGGTCCCGCCGCCCGCGCACGTTTGTCAGGGTTGCTGATTGGCGCCGAACTGGCCGCCGCCAAGCCTTATTGGCTAGGTCAGCAGATTGCAGTGATTGGCGCTGGTGGGTTGTCAAAGCTATATGTTGACGCCCTTGCTGCGCAGCACGCCCCCGCCACCCAAGTGCAAGGCGATGCCATCACGATCGCGGGCCTTACCGCCGCCTATCGCCGCCTGAAAGGATAGCCTATGTCACGCCCCCTGATCGCCATTCTGCGCGGGATCACCCCTGACGAGGCCGTGCCAATCTGCACTGCCCTGATTGATACCGGGATCACCAGGATCGAGGTGCCGCTAAACTCCCCCGATCCGTTTGACAGTATCAAGGCGATGGTTGATGCCCACGGCTCCGATGCCCTGATCGGGGCAGGCACGGTTCTGTCCACCGATGATGTAGGCCGGGTTGCTCAGGCGGGGGGCAAACTGATCGTGTCGCCCAACTGTGACCAACGCGTGATTGTCGCCACCAAGACTGCGGGCATGCAAAGCTGGCCGGGGGTCATGACCCCGACCGAATGTTTCACAGCCCTGAAAGCAGGCGCTGATGGGCTCAAGATCTTCCCCGCCAGTCTGCTGGGCCCTGATGGGATCAAGGCGATCCGGGCGATCCTGCCCGAAGGCACGCAAGTCTATGCGGTTGGTGGCGCGGGTGCCGACAATTTCGCCCAATGGATGGCCGCCAGTGCGGATGGGTTCGGCATCGGGTCAGCCTTGTACAAACCCGGGCTGTCCGTCGCCGATGTCACCGCGCGCGCAAGGGAGATGGTCGCCGCCTATGATGAGGCCGCGAAATGATCTTTGACGACACGCAGTGCCAGTTGGGTGAAGGGCCGCTATGGCACCCTGAACGCCAGCAATTATTCTGGTTCGATATTCTTGGGCACAGGTTGCATACCAAGGGCCAGCATTGGCAATTCGACACCTATGTCAGCGCGGCGGGCTGGGTTGACCGGGATACGCTGCTGGTTGCCTCTGCCCGGGCGCTGCACCGGTTTGATATCGACACTGGCGCTCATACTGAGATTTGCCCGCTGGAGGCCGACAACCCCGTCACTCGGTCCAATGATGGGCGCGCTGATCCACAAGGTGGGTTCTGGATTGGCACGATGGGGATTGCAGCAGAAGATGGTGCAGGTGCCATCTATCGCTATTACAAGGGCGAGCTGCGCCAGCTCTTTGCCGCGGTCACGATCAGCAATGCGATCTGCTTTGCACCCGATGGCAAGGCCGCCTATTTCACCGACACCCCGACACAGCAGATCATGCGCGTCGCCCTTGATGCCGATGGCTGGCCAGATGGCGATCCGGTCCTGCATATCGATCTGACCGGCACTGATTTCCGCCCCGATGGCGCGGTTGTGGACGCGGCAGGCAACCTGTGGAATGCGCAATGGGGCACGTCGCGGGTGGCGGGGTATCGGCCCGACGGCAGATTCATCGCGGCGCATTCTTTCGCGGCCAAGCAAACCTCCTGCCCGGCCTTTGGCGGGCCGGATTTGCAGACGCTCTATTGCACCTCTGCCGCTGTCGGACTTACAGGCGACGATGACGGCAAAACGTTTTCTACCCCAACAACAACGACTGGCCAGAAAGAAAATCGCGTGATCGTGTAAACCGACCGCATTATCATTTTGCCAAAAATACTCAAAAGGTCCCGGACTATGAAACGCACGCTTGGCGTCTGTTATTACCCTGAACACTGGCCCGAGGATCAATGGGCCGAAGACGCGGCCCGCATGGTCGCAACCGGCCTGTCATGGGTGCGTATCGGGGAATTCGGGTGGAGCCGGATGGAACCCAGCCCCGGCACATTCACATGGGATTGGCTGGACCGGGCGATTGCGGTTTTGGGCGATGCCGGGTTGAAAATCATTCTTGGGACGCCCACTGCCACCCCGCCCCGATGGATGATCGACAAATACCCCGACATGCTGGCGGTTGACGCCGAAGGCCGCCCGCGCAAATTCGGGTCACGCCGCCACTATGATTTCAGTCATCTTGGCTATCGCGACGAATGCAAACGCATCGCGCGCCTGATGGGCGAACGCTATGGCAAGAACCCCCATATCGCCGCCTGGCAGATCGACAATGAATATGATTGCCACGACACAACGTTGAGTTATTCGGACGCCGCCCGACGCGGTTTTCAGGATTGGCTAGCGCAGAAATACCAATCCACCGACGCGCTGAACCGCGCCTGGGGCAATGTGTTCTGGTCGATGGAATATGATACGTTTGATCAGATTGATCTGCCCAACCTGACCGTCACCGAACCCAACCACCCGCATCAGCTGGCCTTTCGGCGCTATAGTTCCGATCAGGTCGTGGCCTTCAACAAGGTGCAGGCCGACGAGCTGCGCCGCCACACCGACGCACCGCTGATCCATAACTATATGGGCCGGATCACGACATTCGATCATTGGAAGGTTGGGGCCGACCTTGATATCGCATCATGGGATAGTTACCCAATTGGCTTCCTTTCGGATCGGCTTGAAGGCTCTTCAAAAGAAAAGAAAAAATTCCTGCGGCAGGGCCATCCAGATTTTCAGGCTTTCCATCACGACCTTTACCGGGCCGTGGGCAAGGGCCGCCTTTGGGTGATGGAACAACAGCCCGGTCCCGTAAACTGGGCCCCTTACAATCCAGCCCCCTTGCCCGGCATGGCCCGTCTTTGGGCGTGGGAGGCCTTTGCCCATGGTGCCGAAACCGTCTGCTATTTTCGCTGGCGACAGGCCCCCTTTGCGCAGGAACAAATGCATGCGGGGCTGCTACGGCCTGATAGCGCACCCGCCCCGGCGCTGGCCGAGGCGCGGCAGGTAGCAGATGAAATAGCCGATATGCCCGACGTCGACACCGCCCCGGCCCAGGCCGCCCTGATCTTTGACTATGAAAGCGCGTGGGCCTGGGATGCGCAGCCCCAAGGTGCGGATTTCGAAATGTTCCGGCTGGCGTTCTATGCCTATCGGGCAATGCGCCGGGCGGGGTTGAATATTGATATTCTGCCCCCTGATACTGACGATCTCTCGGATTATAAACTGGTTCTGGCGCCGGGGATCATGCACCTTTCGGACCCGTTGCGGGCCGCATTGGCCACGTTCAAAGGCATCGCCCTGATCGGCCCACGCTCAGATACAAAAACCGATGAGTTGAGCATCGCAACCCCGCTTGGCCCCAATCTGCCCGATACTGACATCACCGTCGCCCTGTCGGAAAGCATGCCGCCCGATTGCCGGGTCAAGCTGCAAGGCGGGGGCCGGTTCTGGCATTGGTTTGAACATCTGGAAGGCAACGCGCCTGTGCATCTGAGCACGGCAGCAGGCCAACCGGCGATCATGGGGGGCGATCACCTGCGTTACCTTGCGGGCTGGCCAGATGATGCGACGTTTGACGCCATCATTGGCGGGCTATGCGATACGCTTGACCTGACGACCTATGCGTTGCCCCAAGCGATGCGTATTCGCGACACTTCCACGCATCGCTTTGTCTTCAACTATGCCCCCAAGGCGCAGGCCTGGAACGATATCATCATCCCGCCCGCAAGCGTGCATTGGGAGCCGCTATGACCCCGTTTGGCGCCACCGCCAAGGGGCAGGAGGTTCACAAGATCACCCTGTCCGCAGGTGATTTGACCATCAGCCTACTGACATGGGGCGCGGTTTTGCAGGATGTCAGGTTGCGCGGGGTTGAACATGCGCTGACGCTCGGCTCTGACAATCTGTCAGATTACGAAGGTGCCATGCGCTATCATGGCAGCCTGATTGGCCCCATCGTCAATCGGATCAGCAATGCCCGCATCCGTATTGACGGGATGATGTATGAACTGGAGCGCAATCAGGACGGGCGCATCCATCTGCATTCCGGCGCGCAAGCCAGCCATTTGCAGGTTTGGGATGTGTTAGAAACCACCCCGGACAGCGCCACATTGCGCCTGTCATTGCCCGATGGCAGTTGCGGTTTGCCGGGCAATCGGGTGGTGACGGCGAAATATATGCTCCGCGCGCCCGGGACAATGACGCTGACCATCGCCGGCACCACCGATGCCCGGACGCCGATGAACTTCGCCAATCACAGTTACTGGAACCTTGACGGCACCACGGTTTTTGACGGGCATCATTTGCAGATTGCGGCGGATCGTTATCTGCCCGGAACCGACGATCATTATCCAACCGGCGAGATTGCCGATGTTGCGGGGACCGAAATGGATTTCCGCACCCGCGGCGCCGTCAGTGTAAACGCGCCCGCATTTGACAATAATTTCTGCGTTTCCGATGCGCGTGGGCCTTTGCGTGATGTGTTGGAATTACGCGGCAGCAACGGCCTGACGATGCAAATGGCAACAACCGAACCCGGCGTTCAAATCTATGATGCCCGCGACGCGCGACGCCCCGATCGTGCCCCTTATGAAGGGTTGGCGATTGAGGCGCAGGGTTGGCCGGATGCGCCGAACAACCCGCGTTTTCCGTCAATCATGGTGGATGCGGGCGAGACCTATCAGCAGATCACCCAATGGACCTTCACGAAACCCTAAAACGGCACGCCGCTGACAAGGATCAGGTTACAATAGGGCGTGCATTCCCCGGTGCGAATAACAGCGCGGGCCTGCGCCATGCGCGCCTTGAACGCATCATGTGACATCCGATCCATGGTGATGGGCTTGCCCTGTGCCGCCGCCCAATCGTCGCAGACCGTATTGAACCGCGCTTGCAATTCCGGTGATGCCTCTGCCGCGTGATGCGCCCCTTCGATCACCACTTCGGATTGCAATGCCGTCAACACATCCCAGAAGCCGGGGACCCCGGCCATGACCGCCAAATCAATCACCGGCACCTCAGCAGGAACCGGCAGGCCCGCATCCCCAATCACAATTTCATCCATGTGACCAAGGGACGCCACCAGAGCGCTCACCTCGCGGTTCAAAAGCGTCGTCCGCTTCATCAACTGCCCCGATAAGTCGAAAAGCTGAAGGGCGAGACAAGCAGCGGCACATGGTAATGCGATTTGGGATCATTGATCCCGAACCGGATCGGGATGTCATCCAGAAACGATGGATCATCGTCGCGCCCGAAATAGGCCCCGGCCTGAAACACCAGTTCATATTGCCCCACGGCAAATTCTGCCTGCGGCAGGATCGGGCTGTCGGTGCGCCCGTCATCATTGGTGATCATCTTGACCAGATGGGTCCGGGTGTCGCCGTTCAACTGGTACAAATCGACGGTCATGCCAGCTGCGGGCGAGCCGCTGGCCGTGTCCAGCACATGGGTTGTCAAATATCCTGTCAAAACATCCTCCTTCGTTGCTATAATCGTTTCGGAAATTGCGCGGGATGTCACGCAACTTTCCAATCGTTTCGTGCTTTTTAGAATAATTCCAAAGAACCGCGCTGTGCTGTCGCACCCCCCTGATCACAGCCCGTTAACAGCTATATGAGAAGCAACGGCGCATACGGCCAAGAAGGAGTCGAGGTCACTATGGAAACCCTGCTGCTATCACGCATTCAATTTGCGGCGAATATTTCGTTCCACATCCTGTTTCCAACGATCACCATCGCGCTTGGATGGGTGCTGTTGTTTTTCAAGGTCCGGTATAACCAGACCCGGCAGGAACGCTGGATGGAAGCCTATCGGTTCTGGGTAAAAATCTTTGCCCTTTCCTTTGCACTTGGTGTCGTATCGGGCATTACGATGTCCTTCCAGTTTGGCACCAACTGGCCGGGTTTCATGGAAAAAGTTGGCAATATCGCAGGGCCTTTGTTGGCCTATGAGATCATGACCGCCTTCTTTCTGGAGGCGGTGTTCTTGGGCATCATGCTGTTCGGTTTTTCGCGTGTACCCAACTGGCTGCACACAACGGCGACCTTCCTTGTGGCATTCGGCACCATGATGTCCGCCTTCTGGATCATCGTGTTGAATTCCTGGATGCACACTCCTCAAGGCTTTGAGATGATTGACGGCGTGGCCCATGCGACCGACTGGTGGGCGATTATCTTTAACCCATCCATGCCTTACCGCTTTGCCCATATGGTGTTGGCAAGCTTCCTGACTGTCAGCTTCCTGATCGCGGGTATCAGTGCGTTCCGCTGGTTGATCGGCGGGCGCACCGAAGGGGTGCGGGTGGCCTTGAAAACGGCCGTTTACGCGGCCGCGCTGCTGATCCCGTTGCAAATTCTGCTGGGTGATTTTCACGGGCTGAACACAAAGGAATATCAGCCCGCAAAAGTCGCCGCGATGGAAGGTAATTGGGAGACTGACACCGGCGTGCCGCTCGTTTTATTCGCCCTGCCGGATGAAGAGGCGCGCGAGAACCGCTTTGAAATCGCGATTCCAAAACTGGCATCATTCATCCTGACCCATGACTGGAACGGTGAGGTGAAAGGTTTGAATGACTTCATCGGCGAGAATGGTGAGGTTTTGCACCCGCCGGTTAATCCTGTCTTCTGGTCCTTCCGGGTGATGGTCGGTACGGGTCTGCTGATGCTGCTGGTCAGTTGGGGTGCCTCTGCGATGATGCTGCGCAAATCGCGCGGGGTCGAAGGACTGCCCAAGCCGGTGCTTTATGTCCTTGTGGGCATGAGCTTTAGCGGCTGGGTCGCCACCCTCGCCGGTTGGTACACAACCGAGATTGGTCGCCAACCCTGGCTGGTCCAAGGTGTGATGAGCACCAAGGAAGCCGTGGCAGACGTGCCCGCCCCAATGGTGCTGTCAACGCTGATTGCTTATCTGGCTGTCTATGCGGTGCTGATGGTGGCCTATATCTCGGTCATCTTCTATCTGGCGCGGCGCATGTCACGGGGTGAACGGATCGATCCCAAAACCCCACAATCCGAAGCGGCGGTCGCACGCGCCGTACCGGCGGAGTAGGCAAAATGAACACATTTGGTGATCCAACCGTCTGGTTGCCCTTCGTCTTTGCCGCGCTTATGGGTGTGTCGATCCTGATCTATGTGGTTCTGGATGGGTTCGATTTGGGCGTCGGCATTCTGTTCCCCTTTGCCGATGATAATGAAAAAGATCGCATGATCGCCTCTATCGGGCCGTTCTGGGATGCCAATGAAACGTGGCTCGTCCTGGCGGTCGGGCTGCTGCTGGTAGCCTTCCCGGCAGCCCATGGCGAAATCCTGACGGCGCTTTATCTGCCTGTGACGATCATGCTGATCGGGTTGATCCTGCGGGGGGTTGCGTTCGAATTCCGGGCCAAGGCACCCGCCCCGTATAAGGATGCATGGAACACTGCGTTTTTTGCAGGGTCGCTGATGACATCGCTGTCGCAGGGTTTCATGCTGGGTATGTATATCATGGGTCTGGAATGGAGCTGGGCACATGCCGGATTTGGCCTGTTAACGGCGGTGTTCCTCACCGTGGGTTACAGCTTCATCGGGGCGACATGGGTGATCCACAAAACAGATGAATACTTGCAGCGCAAGGCGGTCGACTGGGCCAAGGGTGGTATCTGGGGGCTGGTACTGGGGATCGCCGCCATTTCGCTAGCGACACCGTATGTCAGTGACCGGATCTTTGATAAATGGTTCAGCTGGCCATCATTTCTCTACCTGTCGCCGCTGCCCATTCTGTCGGGTATGTTGGTTGTCTGGCTCTGGTGGATGCTGCGGCGAATGCCGTTTTATGGTGACCGCCGGTCATGGCTGCCCTTTGCTGCGGCAACAGCCCTTTGGGTGATGGCCTTTGGCGGGATGGCCTACAGTTTCTATCCCTATGTCGTGCCTGAAAAGCTGACGATCTATGACGCGGCCAGCGCCCCGGAAAGCCTGTTCATCATTCTGATGGGGACCTGCATCGTGTTGCCAACGATCATGGCCTACACGGTGCTCGCCTACACGATCTTCCGGGGTAAAGCGACCGAACTGCGTTATGACTGACAGATGCCGCACCGTAAGATGGGTTTAAACCCATCTTACGTGGTTGGAACGCCGCGATCAGCGCAGAATCGGTTTGACAGCGTTCGCCCCTTTGCGTAATCGGCGTGCGTGGTGCGGCGCGGTAGCTCAGCTGGTTAGAGCGCGCGACTCATAATCGCGAGGTCGGGAGTTCAAGTCTCCCCCGCGCCACCATTCTCACCCTGACAGCCGTTGAAAGAAACCTTTCGCCAAGGTCGCATTCTGCTAGCTTGACCACAACGCGCAAAAACCGGAGGGGTCATGTCTGAACTGGAGAAAATCGCAGCTGCTATCGGACAAGACCGGGTCCTGACCGGCGCGGCCGCAGACCCCTATGGCACGGATTGGACCGGGGCCTATTCCTGCACCCCACGCGCCGTGTTGCGCCCCGGAACGGCGCGAGAGGTGGCCGAAATCCTGAAGATTGCCAATGCAACCGGCACAGCTGTGGTGCCAGTCTCCGGGCAAACCGGCCTGACCGGGGCCACGTTGGCTGAAGACGCCTTGATGTTGTCGGTGGATCGCCTCAATACCATCAGTGAGATCAACGTCGCAGGCCGCACCGCCACCGTTGGTGCCGGTGTCATCCTGTCCAACCTTCATGACGCAGCAGAGGCGCATAATCTGATCTTCCCCCTCACCCTTGGCGCACGCGGATCAGCGATGATCGGCGGGCTGTTATCCACCAATGCGGGCGGGTCCAACGTTGTCCGCTACGGCAGCACACGGGGCCTGTGTCTGGGATTGGAGATCGTGCTGGCCGATGGTCGGATCATGAACCTGATGTCGGCCTTGCATAAGGACAATTCGGGGCTTGATCTGCGCAATCTGATGATCGGGGCCGAAGGCACGCTGGGGATCATCACCGCTGCTGTGCTGAAACTACGCCCCAAACCGCAGGCCTATGCCACGGCCATGGTTGCCGTGCCCAGCCTGGGTGATGCGCTGGATTTGCTGCACAGATTGCAGGATGAAACCGGCGGCGGGGTTGAGGCATTTGAATACATGCCGCGCAGCTATATCGACACGCATCTGCGCCTTTTCCCTGATGCCCGCGCACCGTTTGAGGAACCCCACGACGTCAACATCCTGATCGAAGTGGCTGCGGTGATGAACCGTGACGCTGTTCCAGATGACAGTGGCAAAACCCCGGTCGTTGACCATCTGGAGGCGACACTGGCCACATATCTGGAAGAAGGCCGCCTTCTGGATGCCGTCATCGCCCAGAATGAGGCGCAGCGCAGCGCGATGTGGAAGCGCCGCGAGGATGCCGGCCATGTCGCGTTTTTCGGCGGGACCTATGTGAATACCGATGTCGCCCTGCCGCTGGACCGAATTGCGGATTTTGAGACGATGCTGACCCCGCGCCTGAAAGCAATTGACCCCGATGCGACCGAGGTGATCGTCGCACATCTGGGTGACGGGAATATCCATCACACCAGCTATGTCAGCCGGAACGATCCCGCGGTGATGGACGCCATGGTCGAAGCGGTCGAAGATGTCGTGCAGGAATTGGGTGGGTCGTTCAGCGCCGAACACGGGATTGGCGTGTCCAAGTTGGAAACAATGCGACGCCGCAAGGATCCTGTTGCGCTTGATGCGATGCGGGCGATCAAGGCCGCGCTCGACCCCAAGGGAATCCTCAATCCCGGAAAGGTGATTCCTGCGCCTTAGCCGAAGAAACCCGCACCGGCCTGCGCAAGCAGCCGCGCTGCCATTTCCCGCCCCATGTCAGGCCCATCTGCGATAGGCCCGCGCATATCGTCTGTCAGAACCTCACTGCCATCCTGCCGCAGGATTTCGCCGCGCAGGCGCAAGCCACCGTCCACAATCTCTGCCAGCCCGCCAATGGGCGTCTCACAGGATCCATCGAGCCCTGCCAGTAGCGTCCGTTCTGCGGCCAAGCGTTGCCCCGTCGGAGCATCATGGATCGCCGCCAAAAAGTCCGCCGCCCGGCTATCATCCTCGCGCCGTTCAATGCCAATCGCCCCCTGCGCAATGGCAGGTAACATATCGTCAGGGTCGATAGGGTGGTAAGGCACATCATCCATCCCCAGACGCCGCAACCCGGCGGTCGCAAGAAACGTGGCATCCGCCACACCGTCACCTAGCTTTTTCAGCCGGGTCTGCACATTGCCCCGAAATTCAACCACTTTCAGCTTGGGAAAACCCGCAGCTAACTGCGCCCGCCGCCGTGTGGATGACGTGCCGACCACCGCCCCATCGGGCAAATCTGCCAAGCTTTTATGGTTCAACGACACAAACGCATCGCGCACATCCTCGCGCGGCAAATAGGTATCCATGATCAGCCCGGCAGGCTGTTCAACCGGCATATCCTTGGTGGAATGCACGGCAATATCAATCGACCCGGCCAACAGCGCCTCTTCGATTTCGCGGGTGAACAAGCCCTTGCCGTCAATCTCGCGCAGGGGCTTGTCGAGGATCTGATCACCCGTCACCTTGATCACGCAAATGCGGAACGCATCCTGCGGCAGATCATGGGCCGCCATCAAACGATCACGTGTCTCGTGCGCTTGTGCGAGTGCGAGCGGGGAACCGCGTGTACCGATGTTGAAAGGTGCCGCGGGGGTCGGTTTGGTCATTGTCATGACGCAAGTGTTAGACCTGTCAACCTAGCTTGACAACACCAAGCGCAATTGGGACCTAGGGATAGGAAAAAAGGACAGGCCATGACGCAGAACAAGACGATCCTTCGCGCCCTTCGTGGCGAGACATTGCCCACCCCGCCGATCTGGATGATGCGTCAGGCCGGGCGGTATCTGCCGGAATATAAGGCCACGCGGGCGCAAGCCGGGGATTTCCTGTCGCTTTGCTATAACCCCGATCTGGCGGCTGAGGTCACGCTGCAACCGATCCGGCGTTATGGCTTTGATGCCGCAATCCTTTTCGCCGATATTCTGTTGATCCCACAAGCGCTTGGTGCGGATTTGTGGTTTGTGACTGGCGAGGGGCCGCGCCTGTCCACCATCACCACAGCGGATGATTTTGATAGGCTGAAGCCTGTGGACGATATCCACGATACCTTGCGCCCGATCTATGAAACGGTGCAAATCCTGTCGCGTGAATTGCCAGAGGAGACCACGCTGATCGGCTTTGCTGGCGCGCCATGGACCGTGGCGACCTATATGATCGCTGGTCAGGGCACCGCTGATCAGGGGCCTGCCCACTTACTGAAGGCCGAAAACCGGCCCGTTTTTGAAGGGATTATTCACCGCATCACCGAGGCCACAATTGAATACCTGTCCATGCAGATTCAGGCCGGGGCCGAGGTTGTCAAAATCTTTGATAGTTGGGCGGGATCGTTGGAGGGCGATGATTTCACCGAGTTTTCGATCCACCCGATGCAGCGCATCACCAAGGCGATCAAAGACAGGCATCCCGGCACGCCGGTTATCGTCTTCCCGCGTGGTGCGGATCACAAATTTGCGGGCGTGCATCAGGCGACCGGCGCTGACTGTGTCGCGCTTGATGATGGGGTTGATGCGGCTTGGGCCGCCGAACATGTGCAGGTCGATGGCTGCGTGCAGGGCAATCTGGCCTCGTCGCATATGGTCACGGGCGGTCAGGCTTTGGTCGATGAAACCCTGCGTATTCGCGAAAGTTTCGCCAAGGGGCCGCATATCTTCAATCTCGGCCATGGGATTACGCCGGATGCTGACCCCGAAAACGTGCAACTGATGATCGATACCGTCCGCAGCTGACGCAGGCGATGCCATAAGATTTCCACATTGCCGTGGTTGGCTTGCGCCATGAGAACGGAGCCGCACGCATGCGCTTGCCACTGACACTACGCATTGCTTACCACGGCTTTCGGGCTGGGATGACCGGCCTGTTGGTCGCCCTCATCGCCTGGCTGGTCTTTATCCCGGCCACCCCGCAGGAACGCGCAGCCCTAGGTGCGGGTATCGGGCAGGAACGGCCTGTTGGTCTGCCGCAGATGCGCATGGCCCGCGCATTGGTGCATTTTGCGCCGGATCGTGCTGCAAGGATGCTCAGCCGCGCCTCCAACGGTGAGATTTCTCCGCAATTGGCAGGGATGCTGCTACGCGATCTGGCGGCAGGGCCGGTACAGCGCAAAGAAGCGTTTGAACGTGTTGTGGTGGCACCGCCCAATCCTGATCAAGCACCCGCACGTCAGGTAGGTGGTGCAAAGTTCCTAAGAACAGATAACTAATATCTGTTAACATTCCAAAGTCACCACGGCCACGGTCCACCCGGTCGATAGACCGGGCAGCCCCCACCCAGGGTCAGGGTCTGCCCTCAGCGTGCGATGGGTAAGCTCTCAATCGGTGACAAGCCTTTCGTCGGTTCGCATCAAACCCATTTGGCCAGCGGTGGCAGGCTCATCAGCACCGCGTTGGCATCATGCCCCGTGGTCAGGCCGAATTTTGTGCCCCGGTCATAGACAAGGTTGTATTCGGCATAAAGCCCGCGATGCACAAGCTGCGTGTCCTTGTCTGCATCGGTCCATTCGGTGTCGCGGCGTTTTTCCACCAATGGGACATAGGCGGGCAGGAAGGCGCGGCCGATATCCTGTGTCAGGGCAAAATCCGCCGCCCAATCACCCGTGCAATAATCATCCATGAAAATGCCACCCACACCCCGCGCCCGATTGCGATGCGGGATGTAGAAATATTCATCGGCCCAAGCCTTCAGCTTGGGGTAGTGATCGGTTCCGTGCGGGTCCAGATGCGCCTTTTGGGTGGCGTGAAAATGGGCCGTGTCCTCATCATATTCGATACATGGGTTCAAGTCAGACCCGCCGCCAAACCACCATGCATGCGGTGTCCAGAACATGCGGGTGTTCATATGCACCGCGGGCGCATGCGGGTTTTGCATATGCGCGACCAGCGAAATGCCAGAGGCCCAGAACCGCGGGTCATCGGCCATGCCGGGCACGCCGCGTGCGGCCATCGCCTTTTGCGCGGCATCGCCCAACTGGCCGTAAACGGTTGAGACATTCACCCCAACCTTTTCAAACACCCGGCCACCGCGCATGACGGACATCAGACCGCCGCCTGCATCAGACCCGTCATCGGCATTCCGTGTGGTTTCCGTTACCTCAAACCGGCCAGCGGGGCCTTGGTTTTGGTCGCTATCTTCCAACCCTTCAAAGGCTGCCACGATCTCATCCCGCAAGGTCCGGAACCACGCCGATGCCTTGGCCTTTTCAGCCTCAAACCCGTCTGACATACCTGCCCCTTACACCCTGATATTGAATAGCATTCTATGTTAGTTTCTTTGCAGCATAGCAATGATGATACGATGATCCAGATCAATCCCTTGCGATCACATAATCCGGAGAGACCAATGCGCCCCGCCCTCTTTATCCTGCCTCTTGCAGCCCTTGCCGCCTGCGCCACCCCACGCGAACAATGTATTGGTGACGTCACCCGCGACCTGCGAATCCTGAACAGTCTGATCGCCGAGACGCAGGGCAATCTGTCGCGCGGCTATGCAATTGAGGAAAACAAGGAAGTCCGCACATTGCGCCGCACATGTCGGGGCAAGAACGAGGACGGATCGACATTTCGTTTTCCCTGTGACGAGACAGAAACATTCACCACAACCCGTCCGGTGGCGATTGATTTGAATGCGGAACAGGCAAAGCTGGAATCGCTGCTGGAACGGCAGGCGCAGGCCAAGGCCGCATCCGATCAGGCGGTGTTGCAATGCATCCGGTCAAACCCGGAGTAGCATTGCCTAGTGGGCAGAGACATCCGCCGGATCGATCAAGGTCCGGCCACCGTCAACGGTGATGATCTGCCCCGTCACAAACCCGGCTGCATCCGAGGCCAGATATTGCACCGCGTCCGACACTTCGCCCGGGCTGGCAATCCGTTGCAGCGGGGTGTTTTCGACGATGGTCTCGCGCGTGCCTTCCTGTTCTTTCAACGATCCTTTCAGGCTCGCGCTCATCACGCTGCCAAAGGCGACAGCATTGACCCTGATCCGGTTCGGGGCCAAGGCAACGGCGAGTGATCGGGTCATCTGATCCAAGGCGGCATTGCTGACCGAATAGCCCAGCAGATCAGGATGGGTCCGGCGGGCAGAGATGGAACTGATATTGACAATCGATCCATTCGGGCTGTTTTCGCCATCGCCATCAACTTGCTTGATCATTCGCCGGGCGACCGCCTGGCTCATCCGCAGGGCGGTCAGCGTGTTTTGCTGCAACAGTTCTTCGACAGAGTTGTCATCGGGGTCAAGCGGATCGGTTGTCATCACCTGCCGGGTTGCGTTGACAAGGATATCGATCCGTTCAAACGCATCCACAGTTGTCGAAAGCAGGTTGGCAATCGTCAGTTTCTTGCGCAGATCGCCCGAGAAAATGCGCACATTTTCTTCCATCTTCGCCGCATCGCCCATTTCGTGGCACAACGTCTTTTCGTCCATATCGGCAAAAACCACATTTGCACCCATCTTGACGAAATGCCGCCCAATGGCGAGGCCGACCCCATTGGCCGCCCCGGTCACGATGGTGGTTTTGCCTGTAATTGAAAATGACATCGACGTTCTCCCTGGCCCGGTATCTAGCGATTGGGCCGATTGGCGTGGATCACTTTGAACGCACCGTTACCGGCAATCATGTCCACATTGCGGAAACACTCGGACAATGTTGTTTCATAAGGCAAGTGCCGGTTGGCGACCATCCACAGTTTGCCGTGGCTGCCCAACAGGCGTGCGGCTGCCTGAATAAAGCTGCGGCCCAGCCCCGGATCAGCGGCGCGGTTGGCGTGAAAAGGTGGGTTCATGACGATCCCGTCATAACCCGTGTCTGGTTTGAACTGGAGCGCATCGGCCCAATGAAAATGCGCCCGCGTGTCGGTCACGTTCAGCCGGGCGCACTCCAATGACAGCGCTTCGGCCTCGATCAGGTCAAGCGATGTCACGCCATCCCGCGACAGAACCGCCGCTGAAAGGTAACCCCAGCCCGCACCCAGATCGGCCATGCGCGCCGGTAGTTTCGTGGGCAACGCATCGGCCAAAAGCGCAGAGCCTTTGTCGATCTTGCCGTCGGCATAGACACCTGCCTGGGTATAGAACCCATGATCGCCCTGCACCGGTTGCACAGCCTTCCAGTCAGCAAACACATCACTAGCCGGAAACCAAAAGATGCGCCCATGCCCTTTCGTGAGCGATGGCAGATCACCCAATGCCTTGCGACAGCCTTTGTAAAGGCTATCCACCCCATCGGTCTTTTGCCCATCAACGATCACAAGCTCGGCCACCGCACAGGCCGCCGCAACCATTTCCCGCGCCAGTGTTTTTGATCGGGGCACAACGACAATGGCGGTGCGGCAGGCGGGCATATCCTGCGACACGGCGTAGCCTGCCTGGGCGAATGCGCTGTAGTCAGGAAAGGACCCATGCACGACATGCACAGCCTCGCGTGGCAAGGGCGACAAATCGTAACTGGCCGTGGGTCGCATGACGGCGATGTTGCCGCCTTGCAACGTGATCAGGCCATCATCAAGGGCCGTGGATAATCGGGATGTGGACATGATGGGGAATAACGGCGGCGCGTTATTCTTTCTCCATCGTGCATTGCAGCGGGTGCTGATGGCGCTGTGCAAAGTCCATGACCTGCGCCACTTTTGTTTCGGCGATTTCGTGGCTGAAGACCCCGACCACGGCAACGCCTTTCTTGTGAACGGTCAACATCAGTTCAAACGCCTGGGCGTGGGAAAGGCCAAAAAACCGTTCCAAGACGTGAACGACAAATTCCATCGGCGTAAAATCATCGTTCAAAATCAGCACCTTATAAAGTGGTGGGCGCTTTGTCTTTGGCTTCGTTTCAAGCACGACGCCGACGTCACCGTCATCATCGTCCTTTTTGTCAGCCATCATTGTCAGCTTTGCCAGCATCAATCGGTCCCATTTCATAGGCGTTATATATAAGGCACATGTCCGCCGTGAAAAGACCCAGAATGCAGCGGCAGAATCGCGCCTGAGATGCCGGATTTTGGTTCATCTAGCGGAACGCCGAAAACCAGCCACTACATCTTGCAAAGATGACATGATCAACGGCTGAAAAGTCTTTGAATTTAGGGTATTTTATGAAAATCGAACCTATGCTAGCGTTGTCTCATAACAATAAGATCACCGGAAAAATCCGGGGTCAGAGGCAGAAAAAAAGAGGCAAGCGACGTGGCAAGTCGTCCGGGACAATTGGCCCTATCTGGGCTTTTTCTATTCGTTTTTTTGATCGCAATGATTTTCGCGCCGCAGCGCGGAGACGCGGCCCCTTACGCCGCAATGGTGATGGATGCCCGCACGGGTGAGGTGCTGCATTCGCGCAATGCCGACACACGGTTGCATCCGGCATCCCTGACCAAGATGATGACGCTTTACATCGCGTTTCAGGCGATTGAGCGGGGCGAAATCTCGCTCGACACGCCGGTAACCATATCGCGCAACGCCGCGAGTGAGCCGCCATCCAAACTGGGGCTACGTAGCGGCCAGCAGATCAGGCTGCGTTTCCTGTTGCGCGCCGCCGCCGTGAAATCCGCCAATGACGCCGCCACCGCCATTGGAGAAGCGATTTCCGGGTCGGAAGAGGCTTTTGCCACACGCATGAACCGCACGGCCACCGCCATGGGGATGCGCAACACGACATTCCGCAATGCGCATGGGTTGACGCAATCAGGCCATTTGTCGACTGCCCGCGATATGTCGATCCTGGGTCGTCATGTGATTTACGACTTTCCACAATACTATAACCTGTTTTCGCGGCGCAGCGCCGATGCGGGCGTGGCCACTGTGCGCCACACCAACCGCCGTTGGTTGAACAGCTATCGGGGCGGTGACGGGATCAAGACGGGTTATACCCGTGCGGCTGGTTTCAATCTGGTTGCATCCGCCCAGCGCGGTCAAGAACGTGTGATTGCCACGGTTTTTGGCGGTTCTTCGACGGCTGCGCGGAATGCGCGGATCACAGAGTTGATGGATATGGGCTTTAACCGGGCACCATCGCGCGCCCGCATTCGCCAGCCCAATCCACCAGCCGCAATGCTGAGCGCCGCACAGAATCCACAAAACGGCCAGCGTGGCAATGCGGGTAAAACGATCCGTGTCAGCGGGTTGGTCACCACCAGCCTGCGCCCAATTGCCCGGCCATTGCCACAAGCGGCACCGGCCGCGCCAGAGGCGTTGGTCGCCGCAGTTGACCCCGATATCATCAATTCGGTTGTAGCTGACGCGGTGAATGCCGCAGTGGCGGAAGCCTTGGTGGATATTGTCGAAGAACCACGCGCCCCTGTCGCTGTCGCCGCTGCCACACCAACCGTTACCCCGCAACCGCGCCCTGCTGCGGCATCGGATCAGGTCGTCATGGCCGCCGCTGCCCCTGCCCCTGCAGCGCAAGCCACGCCTGAGGTCGTCACGCGCATCTCAACCTCTGGCGGACGCCATTGGGGGGTTAATGTCGGCCGCTACAATTCACGCTATGATGCCGAACGCGTGCTGTTACGCGTCGCATTGAACGAGATGAGCACGCTTGACGGATCATTGCGGCGTGTCGTGCAACGCTCTGGCGGGTTTGATGCCAACTTCATGGGGTTGACCCGCGAAGGGGCTGATCTGGCCTGCCGCCGGTTGCAAGCGCGCGGCACCACCTGTTTCATGATCGGGTCTGACGGGTAGGCCGTCAGACAAACCCCCGTCAGATCGAAAAATCGTCGATCAGCGGTGTTGGCCGGGCAAATTGCAATAGCTCATCGCGATCCGTGACGGTGATCTGATTGCCGTTGACGGCAACGCCATAAGGCTGCAAACCCTTGAACGCCCGACTTAGGTTTTCCGGTGTCATGCCCAGAAATGACGCCAGCTTGCGCTTTTCAAGTTGCAGGGCAAATTGGCTGCCCTCGCCGGTCAGCATCTGTTGGCGCAATAGATAATTCGCCAACCGTTCCAGCGAGGTGCGCAGTTTCAGATCCTTCTGCGCCTTCACCACGGACCGATAGCATTGGGCGAGTTCCGTCACGATGGCCCGCGCAAACTCGGAATCCGTATCAAACACATTGCGGACATCCTGACTGGGGATCAGGGCGATCCGGCTGCGCTCCAGCGTCTTGGCCGACATCAGATAAGGCGCATCCTTGATCGTTGCGGCCAGAATAAAGGTTGATACCGGCCTGACCGTGGCCATGGTGGTCTCCCGCCCATTCCAGGCGGAAGTCAGTTCAACCACCCCGCTGAGGATCACATGCAGAAAATCGCTGGGGTCGCCTTCGGTGATCAGATCGACCTGCGGGGGGAAGTTCTGAACGTAGGATCCCCGCATCAGGGCAAGAAACCGTTCATCCGACATCTGCGCAAAAAGATGCAGACCCCGAATGTCCGGGTGGTCCGAGTCGGGCATGCCTGCGATCACGTGGGTGTCCTCCTTTAACAACAATCAACGGCTTGCTTGATGAATGTCAAGCGTCCGGTTGATACCTGCGCACGCGCCCCTTGATGGACCCCATCGCGCCACATGACAAATTTATCTAAGCCATTTATTTTGCTACATAAATCGTCATTTCTTGATCCACGTCAACTCCCGACTTGGCCAGCGGCACGATCATACCCGCAAAGCGCAAAAGCCGTCCAAAAGGCCGCGCAAGATACCAGAGGGGACATCTGATGGAACTACAAAACAAGGCCACTGCCCTGTGGTCGAATTTTTTCAACGTAAAGATGGTGCAGATCAGGACGTTCCACATGACGTGGTTCGCATTCTTTTCGTGTTTCTTTGCTTGGTTTGGCATCGCACCTTTGATGAGCGTCGTGCGTGACGAATTGGGTCTGACACCCAATCAGATCGGCTGGGCGATCATCGGGTCTGTATCAATGACAATCTTTGCCCGGCTGTTCATCGGCTGGCTGTGTGACCGTATCGGGCCACGCAAATCCTACACTTGGCTGTTGCTGATCGGGTCGCTGCCCGTGATGGGGATCGGCCTTGCGCAAAGTTTTGAGACATTCCTGCTGTTCCGCGTCCTGATCGGCGGCATTGGTGCAGCCTTTGTGATCACCCAGTATCATACATCCGTCATGTTCGCGCCCAACGTGGTGGGTCAGGCGAACGCCACATCCGCCGGTTGGGGTAACCTTGGTGGCGGTGTCACACAATTTGTCATGCCGCTTCTCTTCTCGGTCATGGTGATCGGCTTTGGCTTTTCCGAGGCTGTGGGCTGGCGCTTGTCGATGGTCGTGGTGGGTCTCATCATCTTCTTGACCGGTATCGCCTATTATTTCCTGACCCAGGATGCCCCTGACGGCAACTTCGATGACCTGCGCGCGCAGGGCAAGATGGAAGAGAAGAAGAACGTCACCGGCAACTACGTGCAGGCGCTTAAGGACCCGCGTGTCTGGCTGCTCTTCGTGATCTACGGGGCCTGTTTCGGGATTGAACTGACGGTCAATAACGTCGCCGCGCTTTATTTCATGGACTACTTTGACCTGACTTTGGTCACTGCCGGTCTTGTGGCTGCCTGCTTTGGCCTGATGAACTTGTTCGCCCGAACTATGGGCGGTTTGTTTGGTGATAATTTCGGATCTCTCTGGGGGCTGAAAGGACGCGCATTCTGGCTGTTCATTTGCCTGTTCTTTGAAGGTTGCGCGCTGATGGTGTTCAGCCAGATGCATGTGCTGTTTCTGGCCCTGCCCGCGCTGATCGTCTTTTCGCTGTTCACCCAAATGGCCGAAGGCGCCACCTATTCGGTCGTTCCTTTCATCAACAAGAAGGCGCTGGGTGCCGTGGCCGGTGTGGTTGGCGCTGGCGGGAACGCGGGTGCGGTTCTGGCGGGTTTCCTGTTCAAGAACGTGATCGACTGGTCAGAGGCGTTTTTCATCCTTGGCATCGTCGTCACCTGTGCATCGTTCCTGGCTTTCTTTGTCCGGTTCTCAACCCGGCAAGAGGATGAAGAGCGCGCCAATTTTGCCGCCGCCAATATCGATACGCTGCGTGCCCGGGCCGAAAAAGCCAATGCAGCATTGGAAGAAGGCCTAACGGCCGTCGCCCGGAAGAACGGCACACAGCCCGCGCAATAAACCACATACGACGGGCCAGATCATGGCCCGTCCCACCCCTCAACTTGGAGAAAACAAGTGGGACAAGATCTTAGAAACTGGAACATTGAGGATGAGAGTTACTGGTCCTCCACGGGCAAGGCGATTGCCACCCGCAACCTGTGGATATCCATCCCCTCACTGCTTTGCGGTTTTGCCGTCTGGCTTTACTGGGGCATCATCACGGTGCAGATGCTCAACCTCGGGTTCGAGTTTGCGAAATCCGACCTTTTCACCCTTGGTGCGATTGCCGGTCTGACCGGTGCGACCTTACGCATTCCGTCCACCTTCTTTATCCGTATCGCGGGTGGGCGTAACACGATCGTCTTTACAACCGCCTTGCTGATCATCCCCGCCGCGGGTGCGGGCCTTGCATTGCAGGACCCTGACACGCCGCTTTGGTATTTCCAGATACTGGCGTTTCTGTCGGGGATCGGCGGCGGGAACTTCTCCTCCTCCATGTCCAATATCAGCTTCTTTTATCCAAAAAAGATTCAGGGCTATGCACTGGGGATGAATGCGGGTCTGGGCAATTTTGGTGTGACCACCATGCAAATCCTGATCCCGCTGGTCATGACATTTGGCCTGTTCGGCGGTGAAAGCCGCACGCTGGTCAACACATCCGGCACGCTGATCGGCAAGATCCCTGCCGGGACCGAAACCTATATCCAGAACGCCGGCCTGATCTGGCTGGTCTTCCTGATCCCGCTGGCGATCACCGGCTGGTTCGGGATGAACAATATTCGTGACGAACATGTCTCGCCCAATATCCCGAACCCCATTGGCGCATTTGCCACCATCACCGGCATGTTGCTGATCGGCTTTGCCACAGCGGCCTTTGGCCTGTGGTTGCTGCTGCCGGGGACAGAGGCTGGGTTGCCGACATCTGGTATTGGCCTGTCGAAATGGATTGTGCTGCCCATCGTCATCGCGCTGACCGTGCTGGGGTTGAAGATGATCCCCGGTGCCGTAGGCCAGAACCTGAGCCGTCAGTACAAGATCTTTGGCAACAAACACACTTGGGCGATGACCATCATCTACACGATGACTTTCGGGTCGTTCATCGGTTATTCCGCCGCGCTTGCCCTGACAATCAAGGTTGTGTTCGGCTTTAGCCATATCGATGTCGGCGGCGTGATGACCCATGACACCGTCAACCCCAACGGCCCATCAGCCCTGATGTTTGCTTGGATGGGGCCGTTTATCGGTGCCTTGATCCGCCCCATTGGCGGCATGATGGCTGACAAGCTGGGCGGCGCACGGGTAACGCAGTGGATTTCTATCGTGATGGTCGCCTCTGCCCTTGGTGTCGCGTACTTCATTCAGGCGGCTTATGCCTCGGCCACGCCGGAACAGTACTTCTACCCCTTCCTGGGTCTGTTCCTGATCCTGTTTGCTGCCACCGGTATCGGCAACGGATCGACCTTCCGCACAATCGCCGTGGTGTTCAACAAGGAACAGGCGGGCCCTGCCTTGGGCTGGACCGCTGCTGTCGCCGCCTATGGCGCGTTCATCATCCCCAAAGTGTTCGGTGAACAGCTGGGCGCGGGACATCCCGAATACGCGCTTTACGGCTTCGCCGTCTTCTACGCGGTCTGCATCGCAATCAACTGGTGGTTCTACCTGCGCCCCGGCGCCTACGTCCAGAATCCCTAAGCCCTAGGCACGTCCGTCCCGGCAGCCTGCCGGGGCGGGTCACCCAAACAGGAGAGAATGATATGAGCCACTTGCTCGACAGATTGAACTTCTTGCAGTCCAAAGAACTGGAGCAGTTCGCAAACGGCCATGGGCAAGTGACCCGTGAAAACCGCGATTGGGAAGACACCTATCGCAATCGCTGGCGGCATGACAAAGTTGTGCGTTCTACCCATGGGGTGAATTGCACGGGGTCTTGCAGCTGGAAGATCTACGTCAAATCCGGGATCGTGACATGGGAAACCCAGCAGACCGATTACCCCCGCACCCGACCTGACCTGCCCAACCACGAACCGCGCGGCTGTGCGCGTGGAGCAAGCTATAGCTGGTATCTGTATTCCGCCAACCGGGTAAAGAACCCGCTGGTCCGCGGCAAGTTGATGAAGGTCTGGCGCAAGATGCGCGAGACGATGGAGCCGATTGACGCCTGGACCAAGCTGCAGGCCGATCCAATCCTGCGCGCCTCTTATGTGGAAACACGCGGCAAGGGCGGGTTCGTGCGCGCCACATGGGATGAAGCGACCGAGATTACCGCCGCTGCCAACGCCTATACCGCCAAGACCTACGGCCCCGACCGCGTCTTTGGCTTCTCGCCCATCCCGGCGATGTCCATGGTCAGCTACGCTGCAGGCTCGCGTTACCTGTCGCTGATGGGCGGCGTCTGCATGTCGTTCTATGATTGGTATTGCGACTTACCGCCAGCGTCGCCCATGACATGGGGCGAACAGACGGACGTGCCGGAAAGTGCTGATTGGTACAATGCGGGTTACTTACTGCTTTGGGGATCCAACGTGCCGCAAACGCGGACGCCGGATGCGCATTTCTATACCGAAGCGCGCTACAAAGGCACCAAATCCGCTGTCATCTGCCCCGACTATTCCGAAGCCGCCAAATTCGGCGATGTCTGGCTGAACGCCAAGCAGGGGACTGATGCCGCACTCGCCATGGCCTTTGGTCACGTTATTCTGCGCGAATTCCACCTTGATCGACAGACCCCTTATTTCGAGGAATATACCCGCAAATATTCCGACTTCCCCATGCTGGTGAAACTAGATGAAAAAGACGGCAAAATGATCCCCGGTCGTTTTCTACGCGCCGATGATCTGGACGGTAAATTGGGTGAGGATAACAACCCCGAATGGAAAACCGTCGCCTATGATGACACGTCCAAGGGCCTTGTCGCGCCAAACGGGTCCATCGGTTATCGCTGGGGCGAAGATGGCGAATGGAACCTTGAGGAAAAGGCGAACGCCGCTGATACCAACCTCAAGATGTCATTCGTTCTTGAAGAGGATCATGATGATGTCCTTGGCGTCGATTTCCCCTATTTCGGGGGCGAGGCGTATGGCCAGTTTACGACAGATGCGGACCACCCCGACGTTCTGACCCGCAACATCCCGGTCAAGAAAATCAAGACCGTCGAAGGTGAGATCACGGTCGCGACGGTGTTTGACCTCTTCTGCGCCAATTACGGGCTGGACCGCGGATTGGGCGGTGACTGGGTTACATCTGACTACGCCGATGAGATGCCCGGTACCCCTGCCTGGGCGGAAAAGATCACCGGCGTCCCCGCAGACAAGATCGCCCATGTCGCCCGCGAATTCGCCGACAATGCTGAAAAGACAAACGGCAAGTCGATGATCATCATCGGGGCCGCGATGAACCATTGGTTCCATATGGATATGAATTATCGCGGCGTCATCAACATGCTGGTCATGTGCGGCTGCGTCGGCCAATCCGGCGGCGGCTGGGCGCACTACGTGGGTCAGGAAAAGCTGCGCCCGCAGACCGGCTGGCAACCGCTGGCATTCGCACTGGATTGGAACCGTCCGCCACGGCACATGAATTCAACCTCCGCCTGGTATGCCCACACGGATCAGTGGCGCTATGAAACCCTGACGGCGGATGAAATCCTGTCACCAACAGCACCCGAAGGCGATTGGGACGCAAGCCTGATTGACTACAACATCCGGGCCGAACGTATGGGCTGGTTGCCATCGGCACCGCAGTTGAAGACGAACCCGTTGGAGATCGCGAAGGCTGCGAAAGAGGCGGGAAAGGAAATCCCGGCTTACGTGGCCGAGAACCTGAAATCCGGCGATCTGGAAATGGCGTGCGAGGATCCCGACGATCCCGCCAACTGGCCACGCAACCTGTTTGTCTGGCGGTCCAACCTGCTGGGGTCATCTGGCAAGGGGCATGAATACTTCCTCAAGCACCTGCTGGGCACCGATCACGGCGTGATGGGCAAGGACTTGGGCGAAGACGGCGCGCAACTGCCCAAAGAAGCCAAGTGGCATGATGAAGCGCCACGCGGCAAGCTGGACCTGCTGGTGACCATCGACTTCCGCATGTCCACCACGGCGGTCTATTCCGACATCGTTCTGCCAACCGCCAGTTGGTACGAAAAGGACGACATGAACACGTCCGACATGCACCCGTTCATCCACCCGCTACAGGCGGCAGTTGATCCGGCATACGAATCCAAATCCGACTGGGACATCTTCAAATCCATCGCGAAGAAATTTCAGGAGATCACGCCCGGCTATCTGGAAAAGGAAACCGACATCGTCGCCCTGCCCATCCTGCACGACACCCCGGCAGAGATTGCACAGGATCAGGTCAAGGACTGGAAGAAAGGCGAATGCGATCTGATCCCCGGCAAAACGGCGCCCGCCTATGTCGCGGTCGAACGTGATTATACCGCGATTTATGATCGGTTCACCGCCCTTGGCCCGCTGATGGACAAGCTGGGCAATGGCGGCAAAGGCATCGCATGGGACACGCAGGAAGAGGTGAACAACTTGTCCGACCTTAACGGCGTGCAGCTTGACGGCAGCGCAACAGGACGGCCCAAAATCGACAGCGCGATTGACGCTTGCGAGGTTATCCTGATGCTGGCCCCGGAAACCAATGGCAATGTTGCGGTGAAAGCGTGGGAGGCGTTGGGCAAGGCCACAGGCCGCGAACATGCCCATCTTGCCGAAGGTGAGCATCACCAGAAAATCCGGTTCCACGATATCGCCGCACAACCGCGCAAGATCATCTCAAGCCCCACATGGTCGGGGATCGAGAGCGAAAAAGTCAGCTATAACGCGGGCTACACCAATGTGCATGAACTGATCCCGTGGCGCACCCTGACAGGGCGACAACAGCTGTATCAGGATCATTTGTGGATGCGCGCATTTGGTGAAGGCTTCATGTCCTACCGCCCACCTGTCGATCTGAAAACCATCACGGAGGACGTGCAGGATGATGGCGACAACCTCGTGCTGAACTTCATCACGCCCCACCAGAAATGGGGTATTCATTCCACCTATTCCGATAACCTGTTGATGCTGACGCTCAACCGGGGCGGGCCGGTGATCTGGATATCGGAGGTCGACGCCAAATCAGCGGGTATCGTCGATAACGACTGGGTGGAGCTTTACAACACCAACGGTGCGCTGACAGCGCGGGCGGTGGTGTCGCAGCGGATCAAGGAAGGCACGACCTTCATGTATCACGCACAGGAAAAGATCGTGAATACACCCGGGTCGGAAAAGACCGGACACAGGGGCGGCATCCACAACTCGGTCACCCGCACAGTGCTGAAACCCACCCATATGATCGGCGGCTATGCCCAGCAATCCTACGGCTTCAACTATTACGGCACCGTGGGCTGCAACCGGGATGAATTTGTCGTCGTCAGAAAAATGAAAAAGGTCGACTGGCTCGACAACGAAGCGACCAACAAGGAGGCCGTTTGACATGAGAATCCGCGCACAAATCGGCATGGTGCTGAACCTCGACAAATGCATCGGGTGCCACACCTGTTCTGTCACTTGCAAAAACGTCTGGACCAGCCGCGATGGCGTTGAATACGCATGGTTCAACAATGTCGAAACGAAACCCGGCACCGGCTATCCAACCGACTGGGAAAATCAGGCGCGTTGGAAAGGCGGCTGGGAACGGACCAAATCCGGCAAGCTGCAGCCCAAACAGGGCAGTAAATGGCGCATCCTGTCCAATATCTTTGCCAACCCATCCATGCCTGAAATCGATGATTACTATGAACCGTTCGATTTCGACTACGACCACCTGAAATCCGCACCCGAGATGGAGGCGTTCCCAACCGCCCGCCCACGTTCCAAAATCACCGGCGAACGGATCGAAAAGATCGAGAAAGGCCCGAACTGGGACGAAATCCTTGGCGGTGAATTCGCCAAACGGTCAGAGGATTACAATTTCGAGGGCATCCAGAAGGAGATTTACGGAGAATACGAAAATACCTTTATGATGTATCTGCCCCGGCTTTGCGAACACTGCCTGAACCCGGCTTGTGCGTCGTCCTGCCCATCCGGTGCGATCTATAAGCGCGAGGAAGACGGGATCGTCCTGATCGACCAGGAAAAATGCCGGGGCTGGCGGATGTGTGTGTCGGGCTGTCCGTACAAAAAGATCTACTACAACTGGGAAAGCGGCAAATCCGAGAAATGCACCCTGTGCTATCCCCGGATCGAATCCGGCAACCCAACAGTTTGTTCCGAAACCTGCGTCGGCCGAATCCGGTATCTGGGCGTCATGCTTTATGATGCCGACAAGATCGAAGATGCGGCAAACATGGAGGATGAACAGGACCTTTATGATGCGCAACTGGGTGTGTTCCTTGATCCCAATGACCCTGTTGTGATCGAAACCGCGCGCGCTGACGGCATTCCAGAGGATTGGATCAAAGCCGCGCAGGAAAGCCCGATCTGGAAAATGGCGATGGAATGGAAGGTCGCCTTCCCGCTGCATCCCGAATACCGGACGCTGCCCATGGTGTGGTATATTCCGCCGCTTTCCCCCATCCAGAACGCGGCAGAGGCAGGTGCCATCGGCACCGATGCAGGCATGCCTGACGTCAAAAACCTGCGCATCCCGGTCCGGTATCTGGCCAATATGCTGACAGCCGGGGACGAGGCACCGGTGGTCACAGCGCTCGAACGGATGCTGGCGATGCGATCCTATATGCGGTCCAAAACCGTGGAAGGTGTGATCGACGAAGGGATTGCCGCCCGTGTCGGCCTGTCAGGCCGCGTGATCGAGGACATGTATAAAATCATGGCGCTGGCTGACTACGAGGATCGTTTCGTCATCCCGACCACACACCGCGAACAGGTCGAGGATGCCTATGACCTGCGGGGCGGCTGCGGCTTTACCGACACCAATGGATGCGGTGGCGGATCGTCCAAAGGGTCGCTTTTCGGTGGCTCCAAGAAACCCCTCAAAATGCCAACGGAGGTCTGAACCATGGACCGTACACTTAAATCATTTTCACTCCTCCTCAGTTACCCGACGCGCGGGTTGCAGCATGCCATGTCCGAGATCGGGGGCGTCCTCGCCGCGGACACGCGATTGACAGCAACAGCGCGCCGGGCGTTGCGCCCGCTGGTCGAAGAGATCAGCAGGCGCGACATTTATAACCTCGAAGAGCAGTATGTGCTGCTATTCGACAGGTCGCGCACATTGTCGCTGAACCTGTTTGAACATGTGCACGGCGAAAGCCGTGACCGTGGCGGTGCGATGGTGTCACTGGTTGAAACCTACCGCGAGGCAGGTTTTGACCCGGTCACGTCAGAGCTGCCCGACCACCTACCTGTCCTGCTGGAATTCCTGTCCACCCAATCCCCTGTGGTGGCGCAGGATACACTGGCGGATGCGGCCCATATCTTTCAAGCGTTGGCCGAAAGGCTGGCGCGGCGCGAAAGCGCATATGGTGCCGTATTCGCCGCTCTTTTGCAGTTGTCAAACGCGACAGTGGATGCAGCAGCGGTGGCCAGCATGCTCGAACAGCCCGAAGACGACCCCACTGATCTGGAGGCATTGGATGAAGTCTGGGAAGAAAGCGAAGTTCTGTTCGGCCCTGATCCAAATGCAGGCTGCCCACAGGTGCGCGACATGCTCGCCCGGATGGACAGCCCCGTTAACCCCGCGCCCGCAACCCACGCGGCCGAATAGGGAGACAGGAAATGTTTGCGAATTTCGATATCAACTTCATCATCTTCGGCATCATGCCATATGCCGCGCTGACCATTCTGGTGGTCGGTTCCATCGCCCGCTATGACCGGGACCAATACACGTGGAAAAGCTCATCCAGCCAGCTGTTGCGCCGCAAACAGCTGATCTTGGGATCGATCCTGTTCCATGTCGGGATCATCACGATCTTTTTTGGGCATCTGGTGGGGCTTTTCACCCCGGTCTGGGTGCTGGATGCGCTTGGCGTGCCTTATGCGCTCAAACAATGGATGGCCGTGATCATCGGCGGGCCTGCCGGGATTGCCGCATTGATCGGGGGCACATTGCTTTTGCATCGACGCCTGACCGATCCACGGATCCGCGCGACCTCCAGCTGGTCAGACATCACCATCATGGTGCTGATCTGGCTGCAATTGGCCATTGGGCTGCTGACAATCACGCAGACGCTCCAGCATATGGACGGGTCCGAGATGGTGCGTTTCATGACCTGGTCACAAAGCATCGTGACATGGAACCTGAACGCGTGGGTCACCGTCATTGACGTGCATTGGCTTTACAAGCTGCATATCTTTCTTGGGCTGATCATCACGGCGTTCTTCCCGTTCACCAGACTGGTTCACATGGTGTCAGGTTTTGCAGCACCGTTCCGGTATCTGCTGCGCCCGGGTTACCAGATCGTCCGGTCGCGCCGGCAAGACCCATTGCCCAAGCGCGATCCCAAATCCACACCGGCGGAGTAGCCCCATGAACGCAGCCCTTTTCCCCGATCTGGTCGTGAATGGCGAACAGGTGCCCCACAAAATCGTGGCCGCCGAAACCCAGAACCACGATGCCCCAGCAGGCAAACCCGGTATCGCATGGCGCAAGGCGGCCAATGCGGTCGCCATTCGCACCCTGCTATTGCAAGAGGCCCAGGCGCGGTCGCTGACAACCGAACCAGAAGAGGTCGCGCCGGGGCGCTTTGAAACCCAAGAGGAGGCCCTGATCCGGGCGCTTCTGGATCAGGCCGTGACAGCCGATAAACCAGATGATGCGGCTATTCATGCTGAATGGCAAAGGGATCCGGGCCGTTTCCGCGCGCCCCCTTTGTGGGAGGTGTCCCATATCCTATGTGCCTGCGACCCAAGGGACGCAGAAGCCACCCGTAAAGCACAGCACCGGGCGGTGACGCTGTTTGCCGTGGTCGCGCAGGATCCGAAAAGCTTTGGTACTCTTGCCGCCAGGGAAAGCGATTGCGGGTCCAGATCATCGGGCGGCGCACTTGGCCAAGTTGGACCGGGCGACACCGTGCCGGAATTTGAAGCCGCATTGCGCGTATTGAATGCCGGTGAGATGACGCAAGCACCGGTTCTGACCCGCCACGGCTGGCACATCATCCGCATGGATGCGCTGGCGCCTGGTGAGGTTCTGCCATTTGACGCGGTCCGCCAAAAAATCGCGGAAGCCATGGAAAAAACGGCCTGGGCCAAAGCATCACGCCGGTTTATCGATGGGTTGGTATCGAACGCAGAAATCACCGGTGCAGATCTGCGTCCGGTTTCGTAAGATGAAAGGAGCCTCCGACATGAAAATTGCCTATACGATGGCGCCCGGTCGCGGTGATACCGACCTGCTATTGCAGCAGGTTGCACACCATATGGCCGCCGCCGGGTTCCGCTGCACTGGAACTGTTCAGATCAACACCGACGGCTGTGCCGACGGCCCTTGTGATATGGATGTGCAAATCCTGCCTGATGGTCCGGCCTTGCGCATATCGCAAAGCCTTGGGCGTGCGTCGAAGGGGTGCAGGCTGGATCCATCGGCGCTTGAGACCGCTGTTGGTCTGGTCTCTGCGCAGCTTGAACGCGGTGCCGACCTGTTGATCGTGAACAAGTTCGGCAAGCACGAGGCTGACGGACGCGGCTTTCGCAGCGTGATCGCCGATGCCATCGCGAAAGACATTCCAGTTCTGGTTGGGGTCAATGCCCTGAACTTGGACGCATTTCATGCTTTTGTGGGTCCTGACGTCATCAGGTTGGAGCCATCTGTTGATGGAATTGCGGTATGGTTGACCAACGCAATCGACGTGGTTGACGTCGCAAGCTGATACGTCGGTTGTGCGAAACCTTGCCGGATGCAAATTCCTGACACAGGAATTTGGTCAGAAAATTTGTAATTTTCTGGCGCCTCAGGCGACCTTGCCCTCAAAAGCCGCTGCCATTAGTGCTCGGGTATAGTCGGTCTGGGGTGCGTCGAAAATCGTATCCGCATCCGCAGCCTCGACCACGTCACCCTGTTTCATCACCATGACCTTGTGCGACAAGGCACGTACCACTTTCAGGTCATGGCTGATGAACAGATAGGCCAGCCCATGCTTTTGTTGCAACTCTCGCAGCAACTGCACGATCTGCACCTGCACCGTCATATCCAAAGCCGAGGTCGGCTCATCCAGGATCAGCAGTTTCGGGCGCAATATCATCGCCCGTGCAATCGCGATGCGCTGCCGCTGGCCACCCGAAAACTCATGCGGGTAGCGGTCCATCAGCGATGGCTCAAGGCCCACCTCGCCCATGATCTCGCTCACCATGTCCCGGCGATTGCGACCCTTTTCGACCCCATGCACGCCCAGACCTTCGGCAATGATCTCGGCCACTGTCATGCGCGGCGAAAGTGAACCGTAGGGATCCTGAAACACGATCTGCATGTCACTGCGCAAGGGGCGCATCTGGCGCTGGTTCAGCTTATGGATATCGCTGCCGTGAAAAACGATCCGGCCTTCCGACTGGATCAACCGCATCACCGCAAGGGCAAGCGTGGTCTTGCCAGAGCCGCTTTCCCCTACAACGCCCAGTGTTTCCCCCGCACGCACCGTCAACGTAGCCTGATTGACCGCCTTGATATGGCCAACCGTGCGTTTCAACAGGCCGCGGCGGATCGGGAACCAGATCCGGGCTTTCTCGGTTTGCAGAATGACCGGCGCCTCGTCTGGCACGGGGGCAGGCACGCCGGTCGATTCAGCGGCCAGCAGCATCTGGGTATAAGGGTGCTGGGGATTGCCAAAAATCTCCACCGTTGGTCCTGTCTCAACGATATTCCCATCCTTCATCACGCAGACCCGGTCGGCAATCTTGCGCACGATGGTCAGGTCATGGGTGATGAACAGCATCGACATGCCCTCATCGCGTTTCAGATCGGCCAGCAGATCCAGTATCTGCGCCTGAATGGTGACGTCCAAAGCAGTCGTCGGCTCATCCGCTATCAACAGTTCAGGCCCGTTTGCCAGCGCCATCGCGATCATAACACGTTGCCGTTGTCCACCTGACAATTCATGAGGGTAAGATCCAAGGCGCCCTTCGGGGTTTCTGATCCCCACCCGATCCAGCAGTTGAATGATCCGCTTACGGACGTCCGGCCCGCGCAACCCCTGATGCAATTCAATGCTTTCGGCCAGCTGCTTTTCCAGCGTGTGCAGCGGGTTCAGCGATGTCATCGGCTCCTGAAAGATGAAACTGATATCATTGCCCCGCACCCGGCGCAGCTCTGCCTCGTCCGCGCCGACCATTTCAGCACCATCATAGCGGATCGACCCTGACATCGCAGCACTATCGCCCAATAGCTGCACAGTCGACAGAGCCGTCACCGATTTGCCAGAGCCGCTTTCCCCAACCAGCGCAACGGTTTCGCCTTTGCCAACCTCAAACGACACACCGCGCACGGCATGGGTGGTTTCCCCATCCTGCCGAAAGGCGACGCGCAGATCGCGTACTTGCAACAGCGCACTCATTTCGTCACCGCCTTCTGGCTCGTCAGCACATCTGCATCCACGACCGTTGCGTCGCCATCAGCCACAAAAGTCTTGCGCGGATCGAACGCATCGCGCACCCCTTCGAAAACAAAAACAAGCAGCGACAGCATGATCGCAAAGGTAAAGAAGGCCGTAAAACCAAGCCACGGCGCTTGCAGGTTCTGCTTGGCCTGTAATGTCATCTCGCCCAGCGATGGGGCGGAGGATGGCAAACCAAAGCCCAGAAAATCAAGCGAGGCCAAACCGCCAATCGCCCCTGTAACCAGGAACGGCAGCATGGTCAGGGTTGCGACCATCGCATTGGGCAGCATATGGCGGAACATGATGGTCCGGTCGCGCACACCCAGCGCCTTCGCCGCGCGGACATACTCGAGGTTGCGGGCGCGCAGGAACTCGGCCCTGACCACCCCCACAAGCGCGGGCCAGCCGAACAGCACTGTCAGGAAGACAAGCAGCCAGTAACTGCGGCCCAAGATCGCAAAGACAATGATGATCACGTAAAGTGACGGCATGCCGGTCCAAATCTCGATAAACCGCTGAAAGATCAGATCGGTCCAACCGCCGAAATAACCTTGCACAGCGCCCGCCATGATCCCGATGATTGATGCGGCCACAGTGACCGTCAGTGCAAAGGTGACCGATAATCGGAACCCATAGATCACCCGCGCCAGCACGTCGCGTTTGGTGTCATCGGTGCCCAACCAGTTATCGGCTGAAGGCGGCGACGGGGCCACACCGCGCACATCGACGATGGTGTTGTAGGAATAGGGGATGATCGGCCACAGCATCCAGCCCTTTTGGAAATCCCCGTCCAGCACCTCACCTGCCTTGGCCGCCGCGATCAACTCTTCCGGGGTGTCAAAACAGCTTTCCAGCCCACCGGTGATGATCAGGCAATCAACCTCGACCTCGCCATATCCGGCCTCTGTCGGGAAATCCCCGCCAAAATCCCGCTCTGAATAAAAGCTGAAGATCGGCATGCGAATTTCACCGCGGTAGCTGACGGCGATGGGTTTGTCATTGGCGATGAACTCCGCAAAAAGCGACAGGCCGAACAGCAAACCAAAGATGATCAGCGACCACCATGCGCGCCTGTTGCGGCGGAAATTGCGCCAGCGGCGCTGGTTCAGGGGAGATAAACGCATTAGCCGCGCGCCCCAAAATCGATACGCGGATCGATGAAAACATAGGTCAGGTCGGTCAGGATCCCGACAACCAACCCGATCAGCGAGAATGCGAATAGCGTGCCAAAGACCACCGGGTAGTCGCGGGCGACGGCGGCCTCGAACCCAAGCCGCCCCAGCCCGTCCAGTGAAAACAAGGTCTCAATGATCAGCGACCCGCCAAAGAACACTCCGATAAACAGCGCCGGGAAGCCCGAGATGACGATCAGCATCGCGTTGCGGAACACATGGCCATAAAGCACCTTGGATTCCGACAGGCCCTTGGCCTTGGCCGTGATCACATATTGCTTTTTGATCTCATCAAGAAAGCTGTTCTTGGTCAGCAAGGTCAGCGTGGCAAAGGCCGAAATGGTCGAGGCCAGAACCGGCAGCGCGATATGCCAGAAATAGTCCAGCACCTTGCCGATCACGCTCAAATCCTCAAAATTGGTTGAGGTCAGCCCGCGCAGGGGGAAGATGCGCCAATAAGACCCGCCCGCAAACAGGACAATCAGCAGAATGGCGAACAGGAAACCGGGGATCGCGTAGCCCACGATAATCGCGCCTGATGTCCATGTATCAAAGGGGGAGCCATCCCTGACAGCCTTGCGGATACCCAGTGGGATGGACACCAGATAGGCAATCAACGTGGACCAAAGGCCTAGCGTGACCGACACCGGCATCTTTTCGGCAACCAGATCAAAGACGCTGATGGAGCGGAAATAGCTTTCACCGAAATCAAAGCGGATATAGTTCCACATCATATTCAGAAAGCGTTCCAATGGGGGTTTGTCAAAACCGAACTCGCGCTCCAGCTCGGCAATGAATTCCGGCGGCAGACCACGTCCGCCGACATAATCACTATCGCTCTCGCTTCCGATATCGACGTCACCACCGCCACCAGCAATCCCTTCGAACACGTCACCCTGCCCTTCCAACTGGGCAAGGATCTGTTCAATCGGCCCGCCAGGGACAAACTGCGTCAGCGCGAAGTTGATGATCATGATCCCCAAAAGGGTCGGGATGACCAGCAACAATCGTCGGAGGATATAGGCGCCCATGAACGTGACCTACTGAAACGCGCCAGCGGCCCGCAGAACGTCGTATTTCTCCTGATTGAACCACCAATAATCCAGATGGCCCAAACCGAATTCAGGAAGGTTTTCGGGATGTTCATACATATCGAAATACGCGACCCAGTTCTTGCCCAGATACCATGCAGGAACCATGAAATATTCGTGCCGCAGGATGCGATCAGCGGCCATCACCATCGCGGCCATTTCATCATAGGTCTCAGCGTCGGGAATCTGCTCTCCCAATCTATCGATCGCTTCTGAACAATACGCCGCAGGATTAAAGACATCTTCCTTGTCCTCACAGCCAAAGCGCTGCGAAAACCCGGTGCCTTCCTGCAATCCGTTGCGGTAGCTGCCATAGATCATATCGTAGTTTTTCGCCTGCCGACGGGCCTGATACTGCGATGGATCGACACGGTTATAGGTGATGTTCACGCCCAACCGCTTGAGGTTCTCGATGTAGGGGTTGATGATACGATCAAACGACTGGCGTGTTTCAAGAAACTCCACATCAAATGTCTGACCATCCACGTTGCGCAGCAGCCCATCATCACTGGTCGTCCAGCCCGCCTCTTCCATCAGTGCCAGCGCCTGACGCAGGTTGCCCCGGTCAATTGGGCGGGCGCCCGATACATGCGGCATAACGGGTTCTTGCGTAAATATCTCGTCAGCGATCAGACCGCGCAAACCTTCCAAAACTTCCAGTTCGCGCCCCTGCGGCACACCAACTGCCTTCAACCGATCATTTTGCCAGAAACTCTCGCGTTGTTGGAACAGGCCATATTGCAGGTTCTCATTTGTCCACGTGAAGTTGTAGAGCAAGCCAATCGCCCGGCGCACCCGGCGGTCGGCAAACTTTTCACGGTTCATATTGAAGGTAAAACCAGATGCGGCAGGCATCGTGCCATCATCCAGCTCTCTCTGAACAACCCATTCCCGGTCGAGGGCCGGGAAATCATATGCTGTCGCCCAATTGATCGAACTGTTTTCGCGGCGGAAGGTAAATTCACCTGCCTTAAAGGCCTCAAAAGCGGCAGAGCTATCGGCGAAATATTCAATGCGCAGGCTGTCAAAATTTCCGCGCCCGATATTGATGGGCACATCCTTGCCCCAATAGTCCGGGTTACGTTCATAGACGATTGACCGTCCGACATCGACTTTTCCAACCGTATATTCGCCAGTCCCGGGTGACGTCTCCAGGCTTGGTTCGTCCAGCCGGGCACCGGTTTCTTCAAACCATGCCTTCGACATCACCGGAAAGCCGCCGATCTGTCCAATCCGCCCGCGGACAGGGTATTCGTCCGAGAATGTCACCTTCATCGCGTTGTCGCCAACCTTTTCGATATCCTCGATCAACACCTTGAGAGACGCGGCCAGCGACGGGGTGCCCTGATCGATAAACAATTCGATGGTGAAAATAACATCTTCAACAGTCATCGGCGTGCCATCGGAAAACAGAACATCATCACGCATATTGTAAATAACCCAGGATTTATCCTGCGGGTATTCAAGTGAGGTGCAAAGCAAACAATATGCTGACCCAACTTCGTCAGATGTCGCCGTCAAAATGGTTTCCCAAATTGAAGATGACAGCGCACCGGGCGAACCCGACAAAGTCGCGTAAGGGTTCATGCTGTCAAACGTGCCATTGGCCGAGATCGAAATTTCACCGCCCAATGGCGCATCCGGGTTCACATAGTCCAGATGTGGGAAATCGGCAGGATACTTCAAATCGCCGTATTCGTTGAAACCATGACTTTTAATGATGTCGTGTCCGTCGGCTACGACATCATCGGCGGCCCAGATGGCAGCCAACCCAAGAACCACGCCAGCCATCCACATCCTGTGCCGTCCATGATCACGAACGTCTTGCACATTAACGGCTTTGGACGGGCGGCGATTTTGCATCATTCTCTCCGGTTTGGACGTAACGATATTACTCATAATTGAGGCTACGGGACACGATGGCAAACATTCAAGTTGAGAATGCGTGATCCACCAGTGATGAAACTGTAACAATCATGAAAAAAGGCCACCCAAACCGGGCGGCCCATCTACGTTTCGTTAACAGCTGCGATTAACCGCCAACGCTTTCAAGATACGCGATCAGGTTTGCGCGATCTTCGATCTTGCGCATTCCGTTATATCCCATGGCTGTGCCGGGGGCGTAACCCTTGGGGTTTTCCAGAAACAGGTTCAGGTTTTCAGGTGTCCATGTTTCGGCAACCGCAGCCAATGCACCGGAATAGTTGAAGTCATCGTAAAACGCGACCTGCCGGTTCACAACGCCATGCAGCGCAGGGCCAGTACCGTGATTGCCAGCCTCCAGCGCATGACAGGACCGGCAGTTGCGCCACAGCGCCTCGCCATCCTCGACGCTGGCGGATGCCATCACCACGGCGAAGTCGACTTCTTCCTCAGCGGCTTCTTCCGCACCGCCCTCATCCGCAACCTCGATGACATAGGCCTGCGCATGATCATCGCCATGGCCACCGCCGCCATGATAGATGGTTTCAGCCGCCCAGCCACCCAACAGGTAAACAAGCCATGTGCCGCACAGGCCACCCAGCACCTTGGTCATCGTCATTGTGTCGAACATGTCGCGTTCCATTCAGTTCTTCGGTTTTGCGGCTATCTATCCGCTTCCCACCCCCGGTTGCAAGGTGTAGAGCCGCGACGAAACGCGCAAATCTGTCTTATGCAGTGGGGAGGCCACGATCATGTCGCAAAAAATCGCCTTTCAGGGGGAATTAGGGGCCTATGGTCACCAGGCATGCGCCGACACCCGCCCCGATTATGATCCCCTGCCCTGCCCCACATTCACCGCCGCGATTGAGGCTGTGCGCAAGGGCGACGCCGATCTGGGCATGATCGCCGTCGAAAACTCGACCTATGGACGGGTGGCCGACGTGCATTCGCTTTTGCCCGACAGCGGGCTGCACATCATTGATGAGGCCTTCGTGCGGGTCCATATCAACCTGCTGGCCAAAAAAGGCGCGCAGCTGGCCGATATGAAACAGGCGTTCGGCCATGTTGTGATCCTGCCGCAATGCGCAGGGTTCCTGCGCGAACACGCCATCACCGGGCGCGTCAGTTCCGACAATGCCAAAGCCGCCCGCGATGTGGCCGAAGGACAGGATATGACAGTCGGGGCACTGGCATCAGAACTGGCCGCCGAAATCTATGGGCTCGATATTCTTGCGCGCAATATCGAAGATGCCAGCAACAACACGACCCGGTTCTTGGTGATGGCCTCTGAACCTGACTATCGCAGACGGGGCGATCATGGGATGATGACCAGCTTCGTCTTTCGGGTCCGCAACATTCCTGCCGCCCTTTACAAGGCGATGGGCGGTTTTGCGACCAATGGCGTCAACATGACCAAGCTGGAAAGCTACATGATTGGCGGGTCATTCAGCGCCACACAGTTTTATGCCGAAATCGAAGGGCACCCCGACGATCATAATGTGCAACTGGCCTTGGAAGAGTTGGGCTATTTCACCGATATGCTGCATATCATGGGCGTTTACCCCGGGCACCCCAAACGGCGCGAACGTCAGGCAGGCTAAGCCCGCAGGATAACGACAGTCCGGTCATCAAAAAACGCACTCTCCGTGGATCCTTTGACCGCAGGTGCGATCCCGATCTTATGGGGGTCGGCAACCTCGGTCTGTGCATGGCTGGCCTCCCATGCAGCAATAGTCGGTGCCGCTGGCAAGACCATGTAGCCATCGGAAAACAACTCCAACGACGTCAAGCCGTCGCGAGCGATCTCTGAGTCCACAATGAACGCCGGATCGGGGCTGGAACCATCCAGAACCCCATAGCCAAGCGGATGATCGGACATATTGGCAAACCGATGCTGATGCTGCAGACCGCTGCGCAGGAATGCCTCAACCTCTTTTGCGGCGTCAGGTCGTGCTGCGATGGCCACCTCCAGAATTGCGTCGGCCTGGCCTGGGTTGATGTCACCAGCCGCCAGCGCCGCATCCAAACCGCCCCCAACCACGCTGCCAGCCCGGATTTCGCACCGATCGGTGGGCAGACCTGCAGCTAGCAACATCTTGAACAGGGCCACACGCGCCGGGATTGTCACATCATCAGGGGCCAGTTCAGTAATCTGGGCGGGGCCTGCATTGACCCGGTATCCGGTGTCGCCAAGCCCGACCATTCGCAGCGCGTCGGGGGTCTCAAACGCGATCATTGCGGTGGTCGATGCCGGGCGACCCACCCCGTCATGCGGGGCAGCCGCAGATATCGCGGCGGTCAACCGTTGCAAGATATCCTTTGCATCCCAGTTGGCGGCATCAGCAGGAAATCCGGCCAAGGCCTGCGCGGCGGTCAGTGCCGCCAATCGCCCCATCGGCACGCCATTCTTACGGCGCCCATGTGTATCGGTCGCCCCGTCAAAAACCGCCGTCACGCGACCCGGGATATGCAACAACACATCATCGGCAGGCACGGATAAGTCGCGCGCCTTGGGATGGGAAAACGCCTCAAACTGCATGGGCGGGGACCGGGTTGCGCAGGCCGTAGGCGTCAAGCCGCGCCCATATCTGCGTTAGGTCGACGATCTGCCCGGTGGTGCGCGCCTGATCCAGCGCCATGGCAGACAATCCAGCCTCGATCCCATCGACCACCGACACAGGCAGGTCTGTGATATCGCCGCGCAGATAAGCGGCCAATTCGCGGGTCATCTGCCGGTCAGATCCGTAATGGTCGATCTGCAAATCCGGGTCCTGTGTATAATCAACATCCAATAATCGTTCCGCCGTCTGTGCCGCCGTCACCCGCAGATAGCCCCGATGCAGATCACCTTCGGCCATGCCCCGCGTCCCGATCACACAGAAATGGCGGCTTTGGTCGGGGGTGTTGATATTTGTATGAAAGCTCATCGTCACACCGTTTTCAAATGACAGAATGGCTGTCTGGTGGTCAATAATATCGGCATCCGACCGGAACGGATCATCGGTGGTTTCCCATAGTGATGGGATCTGGTGAAACAACGCTATATCCGAATTTCGGGTTGGCGCGTTTTCGGGGGTAAAGGTGCGTCTACCACCAAAACTGGCCACCCTTTGTGGGCGCGATCCGGTGATCATATGAAACAGATCAATATCGTGACAGCATTTTTCCAGCATGAAACCACCGGAATAGGCGGTGTAGCGCCGCCAATCGCGCATGAAAAAACCGCCATGCTGCGGCTCAATATGTTCATTCGCCTCAAGCGACACGATCTTGCCCAATTGGCCCGCATCCAGCGCGCGACGCAGGTCTTTCATCTGCGGGGCATAGCGTAGGACAAGCCCGATGATCAGCCGGTCAGTGCCGTATTCAGCCAAAAGATCTGCAAGCGCCCATGTTTGATCATGGGTTGTGACAATCGGTTTCTCTGAAAACACGCGAACACCCGCCCGCAAACCAGCCGCGATATGACCCAGATGCAAATGATTGGGGCTACCCACAAATAAAAGCCCGGCCTTTGTCTCTGCCAGCATCTTGTCCACACTGTCATAGGCGGGGATCGGGTCCGGCTCTTCCAACGCAGGCACAAGGCGCGGGCTGGGGTCGACATATCCCACAATCTGCATCTCTGGCATGGCCGCACGAAGATACGCCAATACCTTGATACTGCGCTTGCCTACTCCTGCAACGACGATCCGCATGATGCTCTCCTACAGATCGGGGGCGGTGCGGCGTGGCAGGGCCAGACCGCCGGCGTCAAAAACATGGACGGTGTCCGGATCAACGGTCAGATGCACGGTATCGCCGGGTGATAGGCGGGCAAGCCCGTCCAAGGCGGCACAAATCGCCGTGCCATCATGCAGGTTGCCATACATGATCGTGCTGGCGCCCAACCGTTCGATGACGCGGACCGCCACCTGTAGCCCGTCGCCAGTCGTGCTGAGTTGCAGGTCATCGGGGCGAATGCCCAGTTCCACCGCTGCACCAACGCTACGGCCTGCACCATCAACATGGGCGGTCAGATTGGATTGATCAGACGCGATGGCCGTGACACCGGTATCGGTGACCTCTGACAGTGTCGCCCTAAAAAAATTCATCCCCGGCTGCCCGATAAAACCCGCCACAAAGCGGGTGCGCGGCTTGTGATACAGTTCCATCGGCGTGCCGAACTGTTCCAAAACGCCGCCATTGAGCACAACAATACGGTTGGCCATGGTCATCGCCTCGACCTGATCATGAGTAACGTAAACCATGGTCGTGCGCAGTTTCTGATGTAGTTCCGACAATTCGACCCGCATCGCACCGCGCAAGGATGCGTCAAGGTTGGACAAGGGTTCATCAAACAAAAACAGCTTTGGATCACGCACAATGGCACGGCCAATCGCGACCCGCTGACGCTGACCGCCCGATAGCTGGCTGGGCTTGTGCTGCAACCGGTCCATCAGATCCAGTGTTTGCGCCGCTGCTTCAACGCGGCTGTTGACGTCAGCCTTTGGCAGCTTTTGCAAACGCAAGGGGAAGGCGATGTTTTCGAACACGGTCAGATGCGGGTAAAGCGCGTAGGATTGAAACACCATCGCCACGCCACGCTCAATCGGTTCACGGCCTGTGACCTCCTCGCCACCGATATGCAATGCGCCCGATGTCTGGTCATCCAGCCCGGCAATGATCCGCAGCAACGTGGATTTGCCACAGCCAGACGGGCCGACAAAAACGATAAATTCGCCATCCTCCACCGTCAGGGAAATGTCGTGCAGTACCTCGGTCTGGCCAAAGGATTTCGTGATTTGATCAAGTTGCAAAGTGGCCATGGGCAGTCTTTCAGCAAGGGGCAGTCGGCGACAGAAACGCCTCGGCTGCCATACGGCAGGCAAGGTTGGCGTGATTGGGGACGTGGCATGCATGCACCGCGGGGGGCGGGTTGGTCTGATCAGGCCCGGCACCGGCAAGGTCTTGGCCCAAGGGCATGACATCGATCTGCGCCACCAGGGCCTGCAACAGGTCAGCAGGCATGCGCGAACAGATGTAAGCGGCCTGGAAATCAAGCAAGGCAAGCGCCTGTGCCAGAACATCACCGATCATCGCACCGGCACTTTCCAGCCTTGCAGTCAAACAATCCTGATCTGCGGCAGGCAATGCGGCAATACCGTTCCAGCCGGACCAGTCCTTCAGACCAGCCGCGCGTTGGAAGGTCTGTTCAACCGGCCGGTCAGGGCCATGGGGAAAAAACTGGCCAATCTCGCCCGCGTTCCCATTCGCCCCGGCGACAAGCATGCCATTGCTGACCAAACCACCGCCAACCCCAGTGCCCAGATGCACGCATAGAAAATTCGGCTCGGGTGCGGTGCGGATCAGGCTGGAAGCCAGCGTTTTCCCATCATTCATCAGATGCACGGGCAGGCCCAACTGGTCCCGCAACCGGGCGGCCAGATCAATGGCTGCCCAACCAGCCGGATCGACACGCGCCAGAATGCGCTTACCACCATCCAGCAGATAACCCTGCACCGACACACCTGCACCAACCAGAACGGCACTGTCAGGCAAACCGTCCATCACTGCAGCAACCAGCTCATCCAGATCGACCAGTTGCGCAACAGCGGTCTCGTAAGCGCGGGCGCGCTTGGCGGTCAACAGCTTCACCCCGGCCAGATCGCTGCAGCTGACCCGGATATGGTCAGACGCAACACTGATCCCCAATGTCGCAAGGGTGCCGGGGGAGAAACGCAAACTGCGCGCCGGTTTACCCCGCCCTGCTGCAGGTTCCGTCCGTTCCAACAACACGCCACTGTCGATCAGGGGCAGTACCGCGCGCATGATTGTCTGGGCGGACAGGCCCAATCCGATGCTCAATTCCAGCCGTTGCTGATCCGGCACGGCCAAAACCGCGCCCAGAACAGCGCGCTGGTTATCCGTCATCGCAGGCGGTGTTTGCATCAGCATCACCCCTTTACCCCGCCGCCGACAAACCCTTGCAGGACATAGCGTTGCGTCAGCATGTAAATCACGATCAATGGCAATGTCGAAATGACAGAACCTGCCATCAACAATGTCCACGACGCCTCATACTGGCTGACAAATGACATCAGGCCCAATGGCACGGTCTTCAACTCATCGGAGTTCAGGAACAGCAAGGGGCGCAATAACTCGTCCCAGTTATTGATGAAAGCGATGACAAAGATCGACACCAACGCAGGCTGCGCCAGCGGCAGATAGACTTTCCAAAAGATTTGAAATGGTGTCGCCCCGTCCACATAGGCGGCATCGCCGTAATCCTTCGGCAGGCTGCCAAAGTATTCCCGCAGCATGAAAGTACCAAAGGCCCCAACCAGGAATGACGGCACGATAAGTGGCAGGAAGGTATCGATCCAGCCCAGACCGCGCATGATCAGAAATTCGGGGATGATGGTGACCTCAACCGGCACAAAGGCGGTGACCAGCACGAGCGCAAACAACCAGTTCTTGCCGGGCAGATCGAGCCGGGCAAAGGCATAGCCCGCCAGCGAGGTGGCAAAAACCTGCCCGATGGCGGCCATAAAGGACACGAAGGCAGAGTTGCGAAAGAAGATCACAAAATCCCGCTGGGTCCAGATCTCAGTGTAATTTCCAAACGGCTCATCGGTAAACAGCTTGGTCGGGACAAAGCTGGGCGGCAGTTTGAACACATCGCGCGCCTCTTTAAAGCTGGTGACCAGCATCCAGATGAACGGCATCAGGGTGATCAGCGCATAGGCGATCAGCACCGCATAAAGGGCGAATAATGTGCCCCGGGCGGTGCCTCTGTTTGGATGGATGTCAGTCTTCATGCACCCACCTCTTGCGGAAATAGAAATTCGTCAGTGTCAGCAGGCCAAGAATGAAACACATGATGTAGGACAGGGCTGCGGCATAGCCCATCTCGAACTCCACAAAGGCGTTTTGATAGACATAAAACGCCAATGTGGTTGATGCCCGATTTGGCCCGCCATTGGTCAGGGCATAGGTGATCTCAAACGTCTGGGTGGACCGGACAAGGGCCAGGATCAGCACGAAAAACAGGCTACGCGACAGCATCGGCACGGTGATCTTGAAAAACCGCTGCACCGGCTTGGCCCCGTCCACCCGTGCGGCCTCGTACAAGGTGGGATCAATGGTTTGCAATCCGGCCAACAACAGGATCATGTAAAATCCCACATCCTTCCAGATCGACACCAGCGCCACGGCAGGCAAGGCCCACATCGGGTCCGCCAGCCAGGCGGGCGGATTGTCCACGCCAACCCAGTCCAACGCATTGTTCAACAGCCCGAACTTGGTTGAAAAAATCCAGCGCCAGGCCAGGGTGACTGCCACGGTCGAGGTGATATAGGGCAAAAAGAACGCGCCCCGGAAAAACGCCGAACTGCGCAGCCCGTTATTCAGCAACACCGCCAGAACCAGCGCCAATGCGATGGACCCCGGCACATAGATCGCCGAAAAATATGCCGAATTCAGGAACACTTTATGCGCCGTGGGCGAGGTAAAGATATGCGCATAATTGCCCAGACCCACGAATTGCGGGGTGTCAAAAATCTTCCAGTCATAAAATGACAGGGCAAAGGACCAGCCGATCGGGATCAGCCGGAACACCAGCAGACCAATGATGGTCGGCGCGAGAAACAACAGCGCCGTGATCCGGATTTTGCGATTGCTGCGCATGGTGGGGCGCCCTTACTGGCGGTCAAATGACGGGCCGGGAAAATCATGGCACACCCGGCCCAATTCTGGGACAGCTTAGCGTGACAGGATATCGTTACCGTAGATGACAAGCGCCTCAATGGCATCATCAAGTGACTTGCGCCCGTTCAGCACCTCATCCAACTCACCATTCATGCCTGATGATCCGGTCGAATCGTATCCGCGCCACCCGCTCCAGTTTTTGGAAAACCCGGTATAGACATTCTGCGCCCCGATATCGAGAAGAAGACCCTTATTGGCGGGCATCTGATCGGCCTCCAGCCAAGCCTCTGACGTGGCAATATCGATATAGGCAGGCACCTTGCCACCAAGGAAATCAGAGGCTTGCCGCCCCTCACCCACCATATGCTGGATAAAGGCCCAGGCCAGATCGGGATTATCGCTGCCCGCACCGACAGACAACATATCCGCCCAAGCATAGGCGGCAGCATTGTCCGGCGTCGCATCAGGGCCCAGCGGCACCTGCGCAATCCCCCAACGGAAATCATCGCCGACAATCGACCGGGTATTGGCGATGTTCCAGGACCCATCGACCCACATCGCAGCCATGCCCAGCGGCATGATATCCTGCTGGCGGACGCCTTCCATTTCCTGCGGCTGCGGGGCCACCCCATGGACATTCACCAGATCAGTCAGGAATTGCAGCGCGTTGACGGCCTCGTCGTTCAGTTCCAGCGCCGTTTCATCCGCGTTCAGGTAACGGCCACCATTGCGGAACACCCAAGGTTCGATATGGGCGTAACGACCATAAAGCGACATGCCATAGGTTTCGGCATCGCCGTCGCCATCCTCATCAATGGTCAGCGCCTTGGCAGCATTCAGGAAATCATCCCATGTCCAATCCGGCTGCGGGGTCTCGACCCCTGCGGCCTCGAACATATCAATATTGTAATACAGGACCGGTGCGACCCAGTTTTGCGGGAACGCCACACGCTGATCGTTGATCACGCCAACCGATGCGGCGCCTTCATAGTAGCCTGCCAATTGGTCGTCCGAAACAACGCCAGACAGGTCCTTAAGGTTGCCAGCCGCCGCCCATTCCTTGACGAAACCCGACGACATCATAAAGACATCGGGCAAATCCCCGGACGCGGCAAGCGCTGACAGACGCGGCCAGTAGTCCTTGGGCGGCATGGCGGTTGCCTCAACGGTGACGCCGGGATTGGCGGCCTCAAAAGCGGCAATCGCCTCCTTTTCGACCTCCAGCTGGTCGGGGTCCCACGACATAAATGTCAGTGTCGTATCCTGCGCCTGCGCCATACCCGCGCCCAGCACCATTGCCCCCAAAGCAATACGAATCGATTTCATGATGTGTCCCTCCAAATGACCACATCATTTTCATTCCATCATGGAATTAAATCAAGTGACGTTCTTATGACAGTCATCTTCCGGGAATTATCGGCGGAATTGAACGGGGTTGGGGCAGGCCCTGATCACCCGGAACCGTAATGCGCAACTTTAATCCGCTGCAAGATGGTAGGTTCGCGCCCGACCCCGAGGGCGGCGTGCTTTGGGGCACTGCCAAATCAAAAGATACAACGGTTACAGTATGTCGGGCCGTTGCATTTTCGCGCCCGCCCTGGGGGACGGGGTCGGGCGCGAACCGGATCGCAGACGATCCGGGTGACTAGCTCGCCGCCTTCAACTCAGGATAGGCCTTCGGTATTTCCGCCACGGCCGACCATTCCAGATCGCCCTCGTAGCGCCACGCCATCTGGCCATTCTCATCCAGCGCAAACAGATGCAGCCACCGGTTATCAAACAAGGCGCGCACGGCGTCATGCTGGCGCAAAACATTACTCATCGCTTTACGCGGTGCTTCGATACACACCGACAGGCGCAGGGGATCATGGGCATACCCCTCGCCCTCATGCACCGACTGCCACGGCAGGCCAGCGCGCAAGGTGCCGCCATTGCCTTCGATCACGCCAATCCCGCCGGTGACGTTGTGCAGCAGCTTGTTGCCTGACCCAAAGGTGTCCGGGGCCACGGTCGATCCGTAATATTGCAGGCTGATCCAGCTGGCCACGACCACCGGGGCGGTCATGATCAATTCCAGAACACCGAATTCCTTGTCGTTCTGCCAGTCATAGTCATGCAGAAACGCCCGGCCTTCCATGCTCTTTCCCGCGGTGCGGTGGCGTGGGGCGGCGATGAATGCCTTGCAGCCCGCCAGCGCCCATTCGGGCCGGGTTTCTGCCCAGTCGCGACTACGCAGCGGGATGTCGGCATCACCGGCAGCACGCGGCAAACGCAAGGCACGCTCACCCCGGGTCACGGCCCCAGCAGAGATGAACCAACCCTTCGCCCGGGCCAGATCATCAACATGGGCAGCCGTTTGCACATCAGGTTCGTAAAGCGTGATGGCATCGGTCGTTGTGTCATGCAGAGCTGCGACAAACAGTGTGTCCTCCGGCACCACGATCCCCCGATCCGCCAGCCCTCTGCGCACATCCGCACCGTTCAAAAGGCTTGCCAGCAAGCGCGCATTCACCTCGCCGGAATAACCACCACAGGCCCCGCAATGCAGACCGCTGGCAAAGGGGTTATTGACCACATTGGCCCCATGCCCTGCCAGCACAACCAGCCGGGCAAAATTGTCGGTGAATGACATGGCGCGCAGGATCGTCTCAGCCGCGTCGATCTGGTCATCCAGATCCAGCGCCGGATCCAGCCGGGGCGCTGGCCCGTTTGGCACATCATTCGGCGCAAGGTTCAGCGCATCGCGCAGCAATTTGCCCACATAAACCGGACCCATCGCCTCTACAAACGCAAATGATGACACGGCCGCTAACTTGAACCGGCCCCAGGCCCGGCTGGCCCGCGCCCGGAACCGGGCATTCTGATCCACATGCAAATCATCGCCTTGCGCGGTGGAACTGACACCGGGGTTCAAAAGCACCGGTAGCCGCAGTTCCTCAACATCCGATGCGAACCCCTTATGCGATGCAGTCAAGCCAAAGAAGCCCGCAAAACCAAGGGTCTGAATGCCGGGATCGACAGATTCCAGCGCGCGGCGGAACACTTCGGAGCGGACATCAATGCAAAACGCGGCCTGCATCGCTGGCCGCTCAGTGGTCCGTTCTGCCGGATCAGCGGCAAGACTCTGCGCCAGTTTGCGCTGCTCGGCGCGTTCCCATGCTTCTTGCAGGATCGCATTGGCTTTCATGTCGGCATCCGGGGTGACAGGGGCAGCATGGACAGCCTTCACCGCCTGCCATTGCGCGCCAATCTGATCCGCATACTGGATCAGCAACGCCTCTTCCCACAACAGCCTGATGGCCAACAGATCGGTGATCGTCTGGTCGGTGCCCTCGGCCAGTTCAGCCTGCCACAGATGATAACGGGCCACCTGCGCCCAACCCCCCAGTGAAAACAACAGTTGATGGAAATAGGTCTGCAACGCATCTGCTGACAGGCCCAACCGTTTTGCCGCGCGGGCGGTTGCCGCATCTGACGCATCAGGCGTTTCGCTGACAAACTGGGCAAAACCACCCAAGCCCGCGATTTCAGGCGTCAGATCATGGGTCGCATATTGCCGCCATGCGTCATAGGCCCCCCGCCTGCGCGGCGCGGCCCACAGCGCCTGACCCTGATCAAAATATCCCGCCGCCCAACTGCCAAAACGATCGGCGACGATCCCTGGCCAATCAATGCCAGAGGCGTCAGCGGCCAGATCGGCCACCGTCGGCTGCGGTGCGGGCGCTTCTACACTGGTCGCGGCCATTTGCTTTAGCGCGGCCAGATCAATGTCTGTCCGACCGCCCAGTGCGGCCCGCAGATCGGCATCGGTGATCGTGGCATCCTTGATCCTGGCGTCATACCAGTCGCGGGGCATGGTCACAGGCACGCCACCAACGCGGCCCAGCCTTGCGGCAACCTGCGCCAGATCCTGATCAGTCTGGCCCAGAAACGGGTTCACTGCGACCGATGACGCAAGTGGCCAGACCGGTGGAATGGCCCGCGCGGCTGTATCTGTCGCTGCAACCAATGCCTTGTTTGAAAGCTTTTTGGGGGTCTTCATATGAATATTCCTTTGCATCAATCAGGACAGGTTCTTGACCGACCAGCCGCGAAGCAGCTTGTCAAAAACGGCATTGGCATAAAGCCCGTTGGACAGGTGAACCCGCAGGCCTGCAGCAGCCGGGTGATAGGCCCATAGCGGGAACAGTGCCTGCGCCAACGCGACCAGACCAAAGCTGAACAGGGCAAGCAGGATCAACACCCATTCCAGCGGGCCGGGTGCAGGCGTGGCGGGCAAAGTGCCTGCCATCAGCCAAGCGGCGGCCGTTTGCAGGGCAAAATATCCCACCGCTGCCGCCACCGAATAGGCCGCCATGCGTTGGGTCAGCACACGCGGCGCCGCATCGGCAAGCCCCTGCGCCAGCAGATAAGCCACACCAAAGATCAGGATCGCGCCCAATGCGATGGCTTGCGGCGATTTGGTGGAAATCCCAAAGGCGAAGGCCACACCGGCATAGATCACCAGCGCAATGGCAAAGGCGCGCAGCACGGCCAGCCCATTGGGGATGGCCACCGGTCCCGGCCTGCGGATCGCCGCCACATTATCAACAGCCATGCCAGAGGCCAGGAATGCATGCGCTTTGTAAAGCGAATGCGCCACGATATGCAGCAAGGCCAGCGGGAACAGCGCCAGACCACATTGCAGGATCATGAACCCCATCTGGGCCACGGTTGACCATGCCAGCGAGGTCTTGACCGCCGATTGGGTCAACATCACCAACCCGCCATAAAGTGCGGTGAACCCGCCCAGCATCACAAGGAAGGCCAGCACACCGGGGGCCAGCAACATCACATCGGCAAAGCGGATCAACAGAAAACCGCCTGCATTGATCACGCCCGCATGCAGCAAGGCCGAAACCGGGGTTGGCGTCTCCATCACCTCGGTCAGCCAGCCATGGGTCGGGAACTGCGCCGATTTCAGGATCGCGGCCAGCGCCAATGCGGCGGCAATCCATGCTGCACCCTGCCCTTGACCTGCCTGTGCCGCGGTCAGAACCGTAGCAATGTCGCCAGTGCCATATTGGGCATAAGTCAGGACAGCCGCAGCCAGCAATGCCGCATCACCGATCCGCGCTGTGATCCATTTCTTGCGCGCCGCGCGCTGTGCGGCCACCCGGCCCGGATAATACAATAACAGCTTGTGCAAGAACAGGCTGGTCGCGATCCAGGCCAGGACCAGTTGCACGATATTACCCGCCGTCACCAACAGCATCACCGCCGCCAATGTGGCGCAAAGCCATCCCGTGAACGGCCCCTGCCGCGCCTCCCCATCCATGTAGGTCGCGGCATAGCGGACAACGACCCAACCCACAAAACTGACCAGCAGCAGCATCACAACGCTGACGGCATCCAGCCGCGCAGCAATGCCAAGGCCTGCAAACCCCATCAGGCCGCTTGTTGCTGCGCCCTCGGCCAGCAAGGCGATGGTGGACAAAACCGCGATGGCAATGGCGGCAAGCGTCAATTGCTCGGCCCAGCGCAGCACATGGGCCGGACGCATCTGCGGCCCGCGAAAGGCCAGCACGGCAGCAGCAATCAGGGCCAGCGGGGCAAGAAATAGCAGGATGGCAAAAGACATGGCGCGTCTCTCCGTTCTTGTTGGATGACAATTGGTCGCAGCGATAACAGCTGTGCCTAATCTATAAAAATTCATTGTTTGTCGGTAATCGTTCTGTTTAATAGAATGATGAGCGAGTTCAATTACCACCACCTGCGCTATTTCTGGGCCGTCGCCCATGACGGGAACCTGACCCGCACGGCAGAGCGGCTGAACCTGTCGCAATCGGCGATATCGGTGCAGATCAAACAGCTGGAGGCATCGCTGGGCCACGCACTGTTTGAACGGCGCGGGCGGCAGTTGATCCTGACAGAGGCGGGGCGCATTGCCCTTGATCATGCCGATGCGATCTTTGCGGCGGGCCGTGAATTGCTGGGGACGTTGCAGGAAAAAGGGCGCAGCCGTCAGGCGATCCGTATCGGGTCATTGGCCACGCTTTCGCGAAACTTTCAGATGGAATTCCTGCGGCCCATTCTGGACAGGCCGGATGTGGAAATCATCCTGCGTTCGGGCACCAGTGCGGCGCTGCTGCAAGGGTTGGAGGCGCTGAACCTTGATGTCGTCCTGATCAATACACCGCCATCACGCGATGCGGTCACGCCTTTCATCTCGCACCGTCTGTCTGAACAACCCGTCAGCCTTGTTGGCACGCCGGAACGGCTGCGCGGCAAATCCGATCTGGCCGAACTGGTGGCAAAGCAGCCCGTCATCCTGCCAACGGCGGACACTGGCATTCGGATCGGCTTCGACGCATGGATCGACCGGCTCGGCATCCGCCCGCAGATCGGGGCAGAGGTGGACGATATGGCCATGATGCGTCTTCTGGCCCGCCAAGGGGTCGGGCTGGCGGTGCTGCCACCGATCGTTGTGCAGGACGAATTGACATCAGGGCGACTGCAAGAGGCGGGGCGCCTGCCCGATATTGGCGAAACCTTCTACGCCGTCACGATCACCCGTCGGTTTCCAAACCCGATTTTGGCGGAGTTGCTGGAAAGCCGGTCCAATCTGGGCGACCCGCGACAGGCTTCATAAATTCTTGGGCCGCTGCGCCATGCGGGCGTCCATCTTGGCGATCTCCTTGCGCATCATGGCCAGGTAACGATCAAACGGCAGCCAGCGCTTCATCCGCCAGGCCTTGCGCGATTGCGGATGGGTCAGGATATGGCGGTCGCCACGGGCCAACCCGTCCAGCACAGCCTTGGCGACATCATCGGCACCCAATCGGGACCGTTCCACCAGCCGTTTGGTCACACGTTCGGTATCGGCATCACTGGCGCGCATATTCTTGGCCAGATCAGTGCGAAAGAAACTGGGGCAGGCCACATGGGTGACAATCCCCGCGTCTTCCAACTCCAGCATCATCGTTTCGGACAAGGCGACGACAGCCGCCTTCGTGGCATTGTAAGCTGCCGCATTGGGCAGATACAGAAAACCCGCCATCGATGCGATATTCAGATAGGTGCCATGGCCCTGCGCGCGAAACAGCGGGGTAAAGACCTGCGCGGCGCGCACAATACCCATCAGATTGATATCCACGATCCACTGCCAGTCATCAATGGTGGTCTTTTCCATTGGGCCCATCTGGGCCACACCGGCATTGTTGATCACCAGATCAACGCCACCCCAACTGTCCTGCAACCATGCAGCGGCACGGGTGAAATCATCGACGCTGCGCACATCACATGGGACAAAGGTCCCGCCGATCTCATCCGCCGTGGCCTGCCCGGCGGCGGCATCAATATCTGCCACACAGACCTGCGCGCCCTCCGCCGCCAACAGACGGGCGAGCGCTTGCCCCAAACCGGCCCCTGCCCCGCTGATAAAGACCCGCTTTGCTGTCACATTGCTATCCTATGCTATCGGCACGGCCCGCCTGACGGCCAGAAAAGATACAACCGCCCAGAAACGTCCCCTCCAGCGCATTATAGCCGTGATATCCGCCACCGCCAAAACCCGCGACCTCGCCAGCGGCAAACAATCCCGGGATCGGATCACCGCCCGCGCGCAGCATCTGACTATCCAGATTGGTTTCCAACCCGCCCAATGTCTTGCGGGTGATGATATTCAGACGGACCCCGATCAGCGGACCATTGTCCGGATCAAGGAACTTGTGCAGCTTGGCCGTGCGCTGAAACTTGTCACCGCGATAGTTGCGGGCGGCATGGATCGCCATGATCTGGGCATCCTTGGTAAACGGATTATCGACCTGCGCATCGCGGGCACGAATTTCAGCATCAATCTTGTCCAGCGGCAGCAGATCAGTGCCAGTCAGCGCGTTCATCTTGGCCACAAGTTCCGGCAGGGTATCTGCAACCACAAAATCCTCGCCATGTTCCTTGAACGCCTCCACCGCCGGGGTGGCGGCCTTGTTCAGGATGCGCTGGCGCAGCACTTCCTTCCAGGATTTCTGTTCAAAATCAGGGTTCTGTTCCGACCCGGACAGGGCAAATTCTTTTTTCACCACTTTCTGCGTGGTGATGAACCATGAATAATCATAGCCCGTGCCAAGGATCAGTTTCAGGGTGCCAAGGCTGTCAAAACCGGGCAAGGCAGGCGGCGGAAACCGGTTGCCCGTGGCGTCAAACCACATGGATGACGGGCCGGGCAGAATGCGGATGCCATGTGCGGGCCAGATCGGATCCCAGTTCTTGACCCCTTCTGTATAGTGCCACATCCGGTCATTATTGATGACATGACCACCGGCCTTTTCGCTGATCCCTACCATGCGACCATCCACATGGGCGGGCACACCGGCGATCATGTTTGCAGGGGCAGGGCCAAGCCTGTCTGTGGGCCATGATTGGCGGACCAGATCGAAATTGCCGCCAATCCCGCCAGAGCTGACCAGCACAGACGATGCGCGCAGATCAAAATCGCCGACCACATCGCGATTGGTCGGCTGACCACGCAATGCATCATCGGGGGCCAGAACCTCGCCTGCGACGCCTTTGGCGGCCCCGTTCTCCATAATGATCTGCGAACAGCGGTGGCGGAATTTCAAGGTGATGCGCCCGGCATCGGCATGGGCACGAACGCGCGCCACAAAGGGTTCTTGCGTGCCGGGGCCGACACCCCAGGTCAGATGGAACCGCGGCACCGAATTGCCATGACCCGACCCGAAACCGCCACCGCGTTCGGCCCAGCCGACAATGGGAAACCAGCGCATGCCCATCTTGTGCAACCAGTCGCGCATCTCGCCTGCGGCGAAATCAACATAGGCTTCGGCCCATTTGCGCGGCCAGTGATCTTCGGGGCGGTCAAACTGGGCGCTGCCCATCCAGTCGCTTAGCGCCAGGTCGCGGCTGTCGCGAATACCCATGCGGCGCTGTTCGGGGCTGTCGATCAACATCAGACCACCCAGCGACCAAAAGGCTTGCCCGCCCAAAAAGGTCTCTGGCTCCTGATCTATAATCGTGACCTGCTTGCCCCGATCCGCCAGCTCTGCGGCAGCAACCAGACCGGCAAGACCGGCACCAACAACAATGACATCACTTTGGTCCATGAAACACGCTCCGCTACGGGATCCGCCGGTAAACGAAAATCACGGGCAGGATGATCAGATACATAACGATACCATATAAGGCCGAAGGCAGGGCATAGACGTTCAGGCCATCTGCACCGCCCACAATGACGGCGGCGATGGCGATCCCCAATGTGCCGTTCTGCACGCCAGTTTCGACCGAAATCGTCTTGGCCTCATGGGCGGTGCGACCCATAAGTCGGGGCACGGCAAAACCAAGCACCGTCAGCACGACCAGTAATGCCAGCAATGCAGGCCCCAGCACGGGCAGGTTTTCGAAAAACAAATCCCTGTTGGCGGCCAATGCGGCAGCGATGATCACCACAAAAAGGACGGTCGCAACACGGCTGATGACCGGTTCTGCGGCAATCATCCGTGCCGGGAACATGGCACGCAGCGCCAGACCCAGGCAGATGGGCACAACGGTCAGGGCAAACATGGTCAGGGCGGTTGCGGTGATATCAATCTCGGGCGCATCTGCCCCCATGAAACGAGCGACTGCAAAGCTTAGGATGATCGGCACGGTCGCCACGCTGGCCAGGCTGATGACTGCGGTCAATGACACTGACAGGGCCACATCCCCCCTGGCCCATTTGGTAATGATATTGCTGGTTACACCGCCGGGGCAGGCCGCCAATATCATAAAGCCAACCGCAAGTTCCGCGGTGATGCCAAAACCGATCACGCAGGCAAATGCAACGACGGGCAATAGCAAAACCTGATGAAACGCGCCCACCAGAAACGCCAATGGCCGCTGACCCACCCGCAGAAAATCCGCTGGTGTCAGACCAACCCCCAGCGAAAACATGATGAAGGCCAACCCAAGTGGCAGCACCACCGAAACCAATATATCCAAGAAACCCCTCCCCTTATTCCGCCGCTCCCATGGCGCAACAGTATCAACCCTAAGTCGGAACGCATCACGAGACCAGATGATTTGGCGATACATGATGCAACACCAGCTAGCTTACTGGTGCAATTGCCCAAAAACCGATCGGCCCGCAGCATGATGGGGCAGGATTGGAGGTGACCCGTGAGGTTGGATCCGCTTGACGCGATTGCAGATGGAATGGACGCAGAAACACCGTTTTGGATCTATCTGTTTCCACCCGCCGTCCGAAACCTCGTGGCCCTTGGCGCGCGTTTCTGGCGTCAGGCGATGGATGTCGCGATCAAGGGCGGAGTCAGGGATTCGGCAAAGCTCGCCGATCTTGCCTTTTTCATGCATCATCCTTGGCGGCTTGGGCGGGCGATTTCGTCAACCGAAGCCGACGCCGCCGCATTGGTCAAACAGTGGAAAGGGTTTCGCGCAGCAGCACAAAAAATGCTGCGCGGCGGCGGCAAATCCGGCCCGTTGACCATCGTCAACACACCCTTGCGGCGTAGCGCGGATGGGCTGCACCCGACCAAGGTACAAGGCAGGCAGTATGGCCTGCCCGAAACCATCGCAGCACTGACCAGCATCGGGGCGACCTGGCACAAACGCCACCCGACCGGCCCCAAGATTCAGATTTCGGATATCAGTCGGCGGGGCGGCGGAAAGCTTACCCCGCATGGCTCACACCGGATGGGCATCGATGTCGATATCCGGTTCATGCGGACAGATGGCAAGATGCGGGCGGTCAACCCGTTGATCAAAAGCCAAAAACGCTTCTTCGACAAGGCGCTGACACAGGAACTGGTCGAATTGATCCGGGGCAACACTGTCCTCAACGCGCATCTTATCATGGTGAACAAGCGCATCGGCCTGTCCAACGTGGACGGCGACAATGATCACAACAACCACATGCATGTACGGTTCTGCATGCCAGGCAAACATGACTTGGCCAAGTCGCGCAAAACCAGCGGGACACCAAAGGGCAGCCTCTACATCAGTTGCACCTAAAACAAAAAGGCCCCACCGGAGCGGGGCCTTTCATACATAACGAACGCTGCCTCAATAGGCGTGTTCGTATTCCCAGTCTTCCTCATCCTCAAAGACCAAACCGAACCCAGCCTTCAGCACACGCAGGATCGAAATGAACCCGCGCGCCTTCTTACGATAGGCGCGGGCCAGTTCCGCAACCAGCTTGCGGGACGGTTTGGGGTTTTTGATATCCGGGCTGCGGGCGTGAAAGTTCTTGTAAAGGCGACGGACCTCTGCGGCGACCAGCCGATCCAGAATCTGTTCACGATAAAGACCGTCGCGCACAAACCTCCAACGGCTAGTCTTGCCAGCCGCAAAACGGGCCCGCAGCTTGGCCGCCACCCTTTTGGTGACCATCGCCGCACGGCTGCTTGTCATGAACAAATCGGCCTCAAACTTGTTGGTTGAAACCTCCGCCATGGCATCAAGCTCATCCAGCGTATCTTCAAGATCAATATCCATGCCATCTCCTTTCGTGGTGGCGCAGGTCCTCAGCCGCCCAGGGGCGTGTCAGGTCGGGTCATTTCGTTCGTGCCGATAGGTTTCCAGCGGGGGGCTAGATCACATCGCGCATGAAATAGACCAGTTCGGCCCGGCGATTGATGCCGAACTTCAAAAAGGTCGATTTCAGATGGGCGGCGACCGTCCAATGGCTGATATCAAGGACCTGTCCCACTTCCTTGTTGGAAAATCCCTTGGCCACCAGACGTGCAATTTCCAGTTCCCGTGTGGTTAACAAATCCAGCTCTGTGGTCAGACCGGCCTGGGGCTCAGTCTTTTGCGGGGCTGAAATACTCGGTACGTCCAGAACAATTCGCTGCGCCAGCATCACTTCTTCTCCCTAAAATAAGGTATCTCTTTGAAAATCGTGTCTTTTCCCGGCTGACGAAATAATCAGCCGGTTCGTCGCTTCTTTGCGGGGCGAAAGTCGATGACTCGCGCGCCCCCGCTACCCATAGCACGTTTGCGCAGCCCAAGGGACTCTGCACTTGTCAGCCAATCGTCACAACCATCGACAATCGCCTCCAGCAGGGCCTCAAAGTCGGTACGCACATCCGTCAGGATGTAATCCTCACCCAGCCAACGGATCGTATCGCGACCCGTGACCGCCATGCGGTGGCGCTGTGATGTCAGCGGCTGTTCACGCAGATGCTGTTTCAACACATCCTCCATGACCTCCCACCCCGTGGTGGCGCCAAAGATCCGTTTGATGTCGTCGGAATTGAGGATATCAAACGCATCCCGCAACAGCACCATCACTTCAGACCGCAGGACGGCGATATGGCCATAAGACACCTGCTTGAGGTTGTGACGCAGGTCCAGACCGGCCCGACGCACAACCGACATAGAGCCGAAATTCTCGCGGGTATTGTCGGATTTGACGACCTCTGACACACGCTTGTCCTGAAAGAAGGCCGATACATGGCGGCAGAAATTCGTCATCAGCACATGGAAGGCGTCATTGGGCAGCGCACCATCCGGCGGAGTTGTGTCAGTGTAACCAAACACCTTGCGATAAGCCGCACGACGATCCGACAATGTGTAACGCAGCACGCGCTTGCGGTCGAACTGGAACAGCGCCATGGCACCGGGGCCATCCGACAGGCGGACCTCGCCAGATTTGAACAGCTGTTGCAGCTTTTGCACACTGCGGAAGGTGCCCACCGCCTCCATCTGGTAGAGGTAGTACAGATCGGCAATCGCCGAATTGCGTTCCCGGCTAACCTGATCATCATAATCAGGCACCAGCGGGGAAGAGGCCGCAGCGCCAGGGACGCCCGCAATCGTGTCGCCCAGACCAATCATATCGGCCAGACCGCCATCGGTTTTGGGATCACCGGCTTTCGGCTTCAACGCATCCATCACGGCGCGTTCAGCTTCTGCGATATACTGATTGATCAGTTCCGCCTGTCCGGGTTTCTCGGTCAGCTCATCACGGGCATCCGAAACCATCAAACTCCTGAGTTGTTGCAGGCGTCCAAGGACCCCGTTCAACTCGCCTATTGTGTCGATACGTTCATCCGTCACTTTATGGCCCTCCTTATCCTGCGTCCGCCTGATCCGGGCGGGCCAGAATGGCCGCCTGATCTGCTGCTGTTTCAATCAGGAATTTCAACTCTTCCAACTGGCGCATCGGGCCCGGCAGGCTGATGGCAAAGCCGAATTCACCCGCGCTCGCGATCAGATCGTCAAGGGCGGTGGTTTGCGCGCTCAATTCACCTGCAAGGATTGTCAGACTACCCTGCTCGCGCACATTCGCCCGGAAACTGGCCCCGGTGAACGGCTCCGTCACTTCGAGGATCCAATCCATGACCTGTCCGATGCTCAGATCAAATGCCGCCGAAACGGAAACCGATCTGACCTCGCGGCCGGTTGGCCGTGTGACCTGCGCACGCACCTGGGTGGTAAAGGCAATCAAATCCTGTTCGGCCAGATTGGTGCCGGTACGCACCAGAATGTCGCGCATATCGCGGGCCGATCCCCAGGCACTGGTCAAGGCCAGTTCCAACCTTGCGGCAGCATTGCCGCGTGTATTGGTCAATGGGGCCAGAATATCGCCCACCATCTCGCCAAAGGCCTGCACCAATTCGCCGATTTCATATTTCAGCTCTTCCGACAGGGTCGGACTGCGGCGTTGGGACAATTCATCAACATCCGTGGCAGGCAACAGGCCCTCGGGGATCAGATCATCCAACTGCAATTCCAGCATCGCGGCAGTGAACTCAGGCTCCAGATTGGCGTAGTCGAAATAATCCAACAGGCCTTTCACAATCCGGCGAATGGCGAAAAACGCACGGGCAATGTTGATGCCGTATGGATCGGCCATCACCTCATCCAGATCGATAAACCGGTTTTCGACCTCCAACCGGGCCTCATCTACATGCACCACATCGCGGCCGGGCTGAAACCGGGCCATATCGGGCAGACGGTCCAGAATATCCAAAATATTATCCGCCTCGGCACGGACCCGGCGGGCGGCCGATTTCGCAGCCCCGGCCAGCAAACGGCCATCCTCAGGGCTGGTCACCCGGCGCTTGCCCTCGCCCAGCGTAAAGACGGTGTTTCCATTCCGCTCGGTCTGCATGAATTCGGCCATCAGGCTTTCGATCAGCGTATCGCGGGCCATATCCTCGGATGCGGCACTGGAAAACTGGACACCGCGATGCGGCATACCCAACGAATCCAGCGTGGCCGCCATCTGTGCCGTGACGGTCTTGAAGGCACCCGATCCCGGCGATGCCTGATCCGTGCCGGATCGGTCACCGCGGGCGGCAAAGAACGACAATTGCCGACCCACCTGCTGAATGGCGGTTTCAATCGCCTTTAGATGTTCACCATCATGAGCCATATCAGTCTCCTCTTTCGGGGCGGGGCGCGCCCATGCGATAATGTCATTTGCAGCGCGTGTCGCCGTGGCGGTGATCAGGGCGATATCGCCTTCCAGCGCCTTCGCATCGGCGATAAAGGCCTTGACCGGGTTACGGTGGCGGCCAACACGGTTCTGTTCTTCTTCGCTGGCCTCGGCGATCACATCATCCAGATCATTCAGGATCTGAGGACGGGCGATGTCTTTGCTGACATGGGCCATCAGATCACGGGCCAGCTTCAATGCGCGGTCGCGGTCGTCACCAGCGACGGCTTTGGGCAAGGGGGCGAAATTTTGCAAAGCCACGTCAACGCCAGAGGATAACAGCTCAAGCGACCGGGCCTGCCCAGCCTCAACCCCCAATCCAGCCATGGTTTCCAGACGATCAGCCGTCGCCTGCAATTGCGTTTCCAGCCGGTCCAGCAGTACCAAAATACGGTCTTTGGATACGTCCACCATATCACGTCCTCCCCAAAGCCTGGTAGAAATTCTTTGCCACCTGTCGCGGGGTCGCCTGTCGGGTACGGACCGCAACCTGGGCAGCGGCGATCAGGAAACGCTCGGGCAACACGCCGGTTGTCTCGCCGTTCAGCAAACGGTCGGCAGCTTCGCGGACCAACCCAACATCGCGATGGGAAAACCGGATCACCTCTGACAAGGCACGCCCACCATAGGCAGACTCCGTGGTGTAACAGCAGATCTCGACCATCGCTTCCATCCCTGTCTTCAGGGATTTGCGATAGGCGGCAGGCAGGCTGTTGAGCAGATGATCAGGATAGACACGGCGCCACGTATCTTCAAACGCCTGCGCCTCCGCGACAAAACCCATCCGGCGCAGCAGGGCGCAATTCATCGGCACCCGAATAATCGGCGTGGGATGCACGCCTTCGGGGTTAAACGCGGCCGCCGCTTCCGGGCGTTTTCCCACAACATCGATCAACGACGTCACATAGGCCGGTCCAATCAGCAGTGTGCCCGCAAAATCGGCATAGCTTTCTTTGTGCAGGCGCATCCAGATGCGGATCGCCTCTTCGGGCAACCGGCCTCGCATGCCGGCGTGAATGCGTTTGGGCAGCACAGTCCACAGCCCCAGATCGTTTTGCAGATTATGGGCCACCTCATGAGGAACAGCGCCCAGCGTCCATGGGTTGTGCAACCGATGCTGGGGGATCTTGACCAGCGGAAACGGGTTAGGACGGCGGCCCAGCTTGCTCAGCTTCACGCCACGGCGATAGGTGGCCGGGCCACGCCCATCCTCGACATAGGCAAAGGGTGCCGGGGCGGGAATGCTGCGGGCCTTGCCCAGACCAAGCCAGACCGCCTGATAGCAATCCAGCGCAATCCGATCCATCGCCTGCAACTGGGCACCAAAGCGCCCGGTGCGATATTGAAAGATGCCGCGATAAAACGCCAACAGGCGCTCGGCCTCTTTGGATTGGGCATAAATCCGGTCCTTCAGTTCCAGAAATTCATCAAAGCCACCGGATCGGGATGATTTGGCCAGGGCATCACCAGCGGCGGCAAATCGGGCCACATCCTGTTTCAGCACCTGCTTCAGCTCATCCAGCAGTGCGTTCGCCGCCTTGATATGGCCGCCACTTGGGGCGGTGGCCTGATTGCGAAACTCTGACGATTGGACCGCAGCCAGCCCTTCAACATAGCGGGCGGCATTCAGGACCTGCCGTTTGACAAACCAGCGCGGGGTATAAAGCAGGGCAGCCCGGTGCGACCGTCCGCGCACCACCGGGATCAACCGATCCGGCGGCGGCAAAGGGGCGCGATCGCTGTCCTGCGCGCAGCTATGGCAGACAGCGCTCATTCCTGCCCTGCCTGACGATCAGCGATACGGCGTTCGACGCGCAGCAGATAACGGGCGGCCTGACGCAGGGCATCCTTGGCCGCGCGCAGATCAGCATCCGTGGTCGGTCGTGGCGCAGGGGGCTTGGATGGCGCAGGCTGGAACAGGGCATGAATACGGCGGGCCAGCGTCTGCACATCAGCATCGCGCAGCCCGGTCGCACGGCGGGCCAGGCGGCGGGTCGCGGCAGCAATCAACTGCTGCAAATCGGGTTCGTCGGCACCCTGACGGCGCAGGCGGGCCAGAATATTCATAAAGGCATCAGTGGCCGGTTCTGCGCGGCGTTTGCCAAAGACGCGGGCCATTTCGGCGCGTAACGCTTGGCGACGGTTCGGGGACAGGGGTGCAGGCTTGCGACGGTTTTGCTGTGGGCGGCGCTTGGGGCGGGCGACCTCTTCATCAAAATCGTCGAACGGGTCATCCTCCATCGCATCGAAATCATCATGCAGGATGTCTGTGTCATCGTCGGGGGTGATATGATCGGGCATCAGACTGGCCGCGGCAATCATATCGCCATCAAATTCATCTACGGTAAAATCCAGCAGGTCGTCATCATCGGCATCCTGCCAATCGTCATGATCGATATCGTCGGGTTCATTGATGCGATCGGTCATCGAAACTCTCCGGGATCAATAGGGAAATAATGCGTCAGGAAGAAAGAGAGGGGGGATGCCTGCCCCGGCCATATGTGACCGGGGCAAAGCGGTCGGACCTAGTAATATTTTTCGGCCCGGGCAATCGCCTTTTTGTTCAGACGGCGACGCTTGACGGTGTTCTTGGCAAGCGCCTTGGCCAGACGCGGTCTGGACCGCAGGATGCGTTTGGCCTGCTTGGTCATCACCCGGCCCGCAGTGCGGTTGGTGATCTTCTTGCCCTTGTCGGATTTGCGCTTCAGCGACGCCGTCGTGGCTTCCACAATGGATGGCAATGTCTTGATCAAGGGCTTGGCCTTGGGATCAGATGCCATCACCTTGGCCACGCGGCCAGCCGCGCTTGCCACAGCCGGGGCCACCGATTTCACCTTCATCGGGGTACGGGACATGATGGTAATGGTCAGCGCGCCACCCAATGCCTGGGCATCTGATGGGCGGGATTTGGACGCTGCCGCAGCCATCGCCTCGGCCATATCTGAATCCGTCGTGGGGATGCGGATCGTGGCGTTCATTTCGTCTTCGCTATCGAACCCGTCATCTTCGTCTTCAAGGTTCTTGACGATACCGCCAATACGACCACCAATCGCGGCACCAGCCGGGCCACCAACGGCACCACCGATCACTGTGCCGATCTTACCGGCATGTTTTTTGGCAACCCGGGCAAGACGACCGGCGACTTTCTTGGCGCCTTTCTTGACCTTGCGCCACAGCTTGCGAAAGAATTCATCGCCTTCGGCGTCGAAGTCATCATCAAAATCGTCGTCATCATCAAGGTAATCGACGAAATCATCTTCGTCATCATCGTCGAAATCGTCGTCAAAACCATCATCGTCGAAGAGATCGTCTTCGTCGTCATAGTCATCGTAATCTTCGAAATCGCCATCATAGTCGAAATCGTCTTCTGCATAATCTTCAAAATCAGCGTATCTGTAAGACATGTCAGGCCTCCGTTGTCGGACGTGATCAGGACGCGCAGTCAAGGCCTGCGCTGATCTCAGCTTCGACGCAGATGGCCGCTGGCGATATCACCAAGACGGGTTACTCAATTCAGGGGGGCGGGTCAGAAACCACAACCACCCTTAACACATTGAAAAATATATATTTTTATAGGTAAGCGTGTGTTATTGCCTGCCGTAATCATCAAATGACACCAGCACGTCGGCAATCTCCGCCTCTGTCAGCAACACCGGATCGCCGCTCGTTCGGGCAAGCGTATCGACACGGGCCAGGTTCTCCAGCTCTTCCATCCGCCACAACGCACGGTCCAGCGTCGGGGCGACCGTAATCGCCCCGTGATTGGCCAACAGACAGCCGTGGCGGTCGGTCAGGGCATCCACCGCCATATCGGCCAGCGTCTTGCCACCAAATAACGCATATCCGGTCACCGGCACATCGATCCCGCCGAACGCGGCGACCATGTAATGCACTGCGGGGATCGGACGGCGCTGAATGGCAATGGCCGTGGCATAGGCGGGATGGGCATGAACCACCGCACCCACATCCGGGCGGGCGCGCAGAATGGCCTGATGAAACTGCCATTCGGTGGATGGTTTGCGGGCATCCGGCGCAGGCGGTTTTGTCAGGGACAGCTTGCAAATCATGTCGGGGGTCATCTGGGCATAAGGCACCGCAGATGGGGTGATCAACATGCCATCCTGCACCCGGACCGAGATATTGCCAGAGGTCCCCTGATTGATCCCCGCCGCACCCATCCACAAACAGGCATCAATGATCGCCTGCCGTGTGGCAGCGTCATCAGAAAAAACAGCGTCAGCCATGCCGCTACTCTGCCGCCTTTGTCATCTCGGGGAAAAGCTGCGCCAGACCTGCGGCACTGGCCTCACAAACACCGCGTTCGGTAATCAACCCCGTCACCAGATGATTGGGGGTCACATCAAAGGCGGGGTTGCCGCCGGGCGTGCCATCAGGCGTGACTTGCACGACGCCAATCTCGCCCGCTTCGGTGCGGCCTTGAATATGGGTGGTCTCGCGGGCATCGCGTTCTTCAATCGGGATCTCGGCCACACCATCGGTGACAGTCCAGTCAATCGTGGGGGATGGCAAGGCCACATAGAATGGCACGCCATTATCCTTGGCGGCCAACGCCTTCAGATAAGTGCCGATCTTGTTACACACATCGCCACGGCGCGTTGTGCGGTCGGTGCCGGTGATCACCATGTCCACCTGACCGTGTTGCATCAGATGGCCACCGGCATTATCAGTGATGTAAGTATGCGGAATGCCATGGCTGCCCAATTCCCATGATGTCAGGGCACCCTGATTGCGTGGGCGGGTCTCATCGACCCAGACATGCAGCGCAATACCCGCATCATGGGCGTGATACATCGGGCTGGTGGCCGTGCCCCAGTCTACGGTCGCAATCCAGCCCGCATTGCAATGGGTCAGCAGGCGCACCGGTTCGCCCGCAGGCTTCTCCGCCGCAATCTGCTTGATCAGTTCCAGCCCGTTGAGGCCGATATTGCGGTTAATCTCGACATCCTCATCGGCAATCTCATGCGCCAGCGTCAATGCAGCAGCGGCACGATCAGCAGGGGGCAGCGGGCGCAGGGCTGCACGACAGCGATCCAGCGCCCAGCGCAGATTGATCGCTGTGGGCCGGGTTGCGTTCAGATATGTCCAGGCCGCATCCATATTGGCATCACTGGGGTCCTGCGCCATGGCCAGCGCCATACCATAAGCCGCCGTGGCACCGATCAACGGGGCGCCCCTGACCCGCATTTCGACAATGGCCGCGGCGAAGTCCTCCATCGTGGTCACAGATTGGACCCGAAAGTCATGTGGCAGCCAACGCTGGTCGATGATTTGCAACGCGCCCTTGTCCGCGTCCCACCAAAGCGACCGATAATGCGTGCCGTCAACTTTCATGGCTGTCTCCCTTTGCCCAACGCTGACGCAGTGTTGCCAGATTAGCAACACAAGGCAAGCTACCGGTCGTCGCAGCTGCCGCTCCACAGCCGCGCCTGACTGCCCCTCTGGGGCGGGGGCTACCCTCCGTTTATTGTGGAAAGGGCGTGGTTTACAGCGCGCATAACTGGCCGGTTTCCGCATCCCGTGTCGCCACAAGAAACTGCAACAACGTCTCGCGATCAATCGGCTTGGGCAACAGGCGCAATCCCAACGCCGCACAGCCGGTTTGCAAATCCCGGCTGCGATTGGCCGAGATGATGGCAGCCGGCACAGCCCCAAAGCGCTGCTTGATCTGTTCATAAAGTTCCAGACCCGACGCGCCGGACCCCAGTTGATAATCCAGCAACATCACATCAGGGACCAGTTGGATTTCTCCCAAAAGCGCGACAGCTTCAGACGCCGTTTCGGCCTGCAATACCTCTGCGCCATGTTGTTCGATCATATGGGTCATGGCATGGGCCAGCCGAATGTCATTTTCAACCAACAAGACAATCATACCGTCCAAAGCGTTTTGCCAATCGGCACTGCGCTGCGGACGGCTGGGGCGGGCGCGGCGGGGCTTTTGAGCGATCTGCATGTTCAGCGAAAAACAGCTTCCCTGACCCACAGCCGACCACAGGCTCAGGTCGTGCCCTAGCCCCTTGGCCGCCCGTTCCACAATCGCCAGACCAAGGCCCAGACCATCATTGCCGTCTTGCTGATCCAGCCGTTCAAATTCCTTGAAAATGGTCTGGCGGGCACTCTCGGCGATACCCGCACCCGTATCCCACACCTCTAACCGGGCAGAGCCACCATTGCGGCGGACACCCACAATAACGCGACCCGACCGGGTATATTTGATCGCATTGCTGATCAGGTTCTGCATGATGCGGCGCAGATATCCGGGGTCGCTGACCACAACCAGACTGCTGTCAATGATGGTCAGATCCAGACCCTTGGCCAATGCCATCGGGGTCAACTCATCACGCAACGGCGACAAAATGGCGGATAAGGGAACAGCCTGAATTTCAAACACCGCCTTGCCCGCATCCAGTTTCGAGATGTCGAGCAGCGCCTCGATAATGTTCTCAACACCCAACAATGCATTTTCGGCCTTGCCCAATATTGTGCGGGCGCCCGGTTCAACCAGTTGATCCGACAGTGACGACATGAATAGCTTCGCCGCTGACAATGGCTGCAACAGATCATGACTGGCCGCCGCGACAAAGCGGGATTTCGAGGCATTGGCGCGCTCCGCTTCGGCCAGCGCCTCGCCCAGTTCTTCGGTGCGGGCGATCACACCACGCTCCAACGTCTCGTTCATCTCGGCCATGGCGCGGGCGGCTTCGCGTTCTGACGTAACATCGGTGAAACTGATGACAAAGCCGCGGTCAGGCATTTCCTGGGCAAAGACGCTTAGGACCTGAGTATCGCTGCGGGTGATCTCAAACGCGATGGACCCGCGACGGGACCGGCGTTCGGCCCAGCGGGCCAGACGATCACTATCAAAATCACCATGAAAGGTCAGATCATTTTCAAGCATTTGCAGCAAATCGGCAAAAGCCAGACCATGGATCGGACGGCGGGGCGGCAAGGCTAACATGCGGCTCATGGTTTTGTTCCAGCCGACCAGCGTGTTGTCCGGGTCAAAGATGCAGACGCCTTGGTTCAGATGGTCCAATGTGGCCTGCAATATCTTGGCCTGCTGGTCCAGCATCCGGTCACGCTGCTGACGCTCGGATCGCATCATGTCGGTGACATCGGTCTGCAAAATCACCGTACCGCCCTGCGCCGTGCGATGTTCGCTGATCTGCAACCAACGGTTCCACATCAGGCTGACATTAAACACCACATGGTCGCGGCTATGGCGGGATAAACGGCGGGACGCCCAGTCCGCCGGTGTCTGCCCATCAGGCAGTGCAAGATGTTCACTGCGCGACACAAGGGCAACATAATCGGCAAAGGACAGACCGGCAGAAAGCTGTCCGCGAATATCGGCGATATCCCGGCAAAAACGACTGTTGAACAAAACCAGATGTTCATTTTCATCAAACAAGGCAAAGCCTTCGTCGATGGCCTCGATCGCCTCGGTGATGTTGGACCGGGCGCGTTCGGTCTCAACATTGGCCTGTTCCAGCTGGGCATTGGATTCCTGCAACAGATCAAGCGTGCGCTCCAGTTCCTTGGTGCGCTGGCGAACCTGTGTTTCCAGCATCGCCGCGCGTTCAAACTGCTGATAGGCCAAGCCCGACTGATCGTTTTTCTGCTCTACCCGGCGCATCAGGGATTGGGCAATCTGCAACAGCTTTTCATTCTGCCGCTCAATCGGGTCCTGCGGATTGATGATCGACATCAGGTCGCGGCCTCCTTGCGGTAAAAGGCAACGCCAGTCATGGTCTGATTGACATGCAAGGGGCCGATCTGTTCACCATATGTTGACAGGCCCGTGACATTATGTTCGGCCAGAATATCAGACAATTCGCGGGTCATCTGGGTCTGCTCGGCCTCGATCCGGCGCAGGATACAATCGCAGCAGATCACATCGCTCAGGCCGTGATCCTGCGACAACTCACCCATCTTGCGACGCAGATGCTGGGCCATATTGGTGGGCTCTGCCACGGTCAGCACCATGCCCTCATCAATGGCGGAAAAGAACACAAGCTCCCCATCATCATTGACCTGCTGGATCGCGCGTACATGGTGATCATCGCCGATCCGCACGACAACCGGGTGCGAGGCAAAGGTGAACCGATCCAGCTGATACGGGTCCTTGCCCACGATGCGGGCATATTCACGCGCCGCAGGTTCAGCATTGATCGATTTGACAATGCGGCGTTCCGGGTCGGCCCCGGTGACCACCATCTGCGTTTCGGTGGGCACAAGATGGTTCAGGCTGAAAACCCGGGTCTGATGATTGGAGCGTACAAGGCTCAACACGGCCGCGTTTTCCAACACCTTACCATTCAACGACACAAGCGTTTCGCGAAATGCGGTGCCATCCCCCGCAGAGGCACCAAAAAGCGGCATGTCACGCAGCGCAGGTGACAAGGATGCCGTCAGCACATCCTCGCGCAGCGACAAGCCGTCAACGATCAGAAAAGCAAAGCCGGTTTCCATTTCCGGGCTGCGATCCTGCAGGGCAACACGCTCTTGCGCGATCCGATCCATTTCGGCATCAGCCTGAAAATTCTCCAGATCGGCAATGGCCAGTGCTGTTGCAGCGAAATCAGATTTGGGGAAACCCACCGCAACAATCTGGCCTTCCTCATATCCTCCGGCACCAATCTCGCCCGCCGTTGTGCAGGCAATGACATCAGTATCGGGATAGAACGCCTCAGCTTCGGCCACGACCTCTGCAAAACCGGTCTGCGAGGTCACGAACAAGATCAAAAGGTCCAAAGGCGCCTCGCCAAGCTGCGCGCGCAAAGCGGCAACCGGTGCCGTCGTCGAACAACGCACCTGCGCCCTGCAAAGCAGGCTATCACGCGACGCAAACGCCGTGGTCATGCAAGCTGACCCTCCCCGATCAAAAGGATAAGGCGGTCAGTTTGAACTTGGCAAGGTATTAAAATAGCGGGCTTCCTGCGCCACCAGAACGGCCTGGGTCCGGCGCTGCACCCCCAGTTTGCGCATGATGGCAGTGACATGCGCCTTTACGGTACCTTCGGCAATCGACAGATCATAGGCGATCTGCTTGTTCAGCTTGCCCTCGCAAATCAGCTCAAGGATGCGGCCTTGCTGGTTGGTCAGCGATGACAGACGGGCAAGGGCCTGCGCCTGACCGTTTTCCTCATCCGGCTCGACAAAGCCTGTGGGCTTGTAAACCGTGTCATCGGCAATAGCCGCCAACGCCTCTTTGAACACGGCGCGCCCGGAATGTTTGGGCACAAATCCAGATGCACCTGCTGCAATGGCCCCGTTGATCACCGCGTTATCGGTCATCGATGACACGATCACGACGGGCGATTTTTCAGCGCAACGCTTGATACGGATCAACCCGTCCAACCCGCTGACATCCGGCAGGTTCAGATCCAGCAGGATCAAGGCCGGGGCCGGCGCACCATCCAGCAGCTGCAACCCGGCCTGCATACAATCCGCAGTTTTGACGTCACTAAACTGACCCAGCGCCTGCAATGTCAGTTCCAGCGCGTCACAAAACAGCGGGTGATCGTCAATAATCAATGCCCAGCCTTTGGCGCGCAGTGATGTGTCGTCATTGGTTGATATCTGCGTGGCGGTCATCATGGTTCGCTTATAACGCGATCACGGCAACGCAACCAGTTCGCCAAAGGTCTAATGAACACCTGTTGGAAACGTTTCAAACTGTGCAAGACAGGAAAAATCTGTGTCCACAGATTTTTTCTTACGCCGCTCGGCTGATCTTTCGGTGTAACGACGACCCGCAAACGCAAAGGCGCACCCCAAAAGGGATGCGCCTTCTGCTATCATCTATTTGACCTAGTTGGCCGCAAACTGTCGTGGCAGGCGGAATGTCCAAAGCAAGCCACCTTGGTTGAGGTAATTGACCTTCTTGGCCACCTCACCACCCCACAGCGGCACGGCACCACCCCAGCCGGAAATGACGGTGACATATTGCTCACCATCCTGTTCCCAGGTGATCGGCTGGCCAACAATGCCTGACCCGGTCTGGAATGACCAAAGGACCTCGCCGGTTTCATCATTGAAGGCGACAAACTCACCCTCCGGCGTTCCGGTGAAGACCAGACCACCAGCCGTGGTCATCACACCACCCCACAACGGCGCATCGTTCTTGTATTCCCAAACCACATCGCCAGTATCAGGATCAATCGCCTTCAGGCTGCCGATATGATCTTCGTAATTGGGCTTGATGGTAAAGCCAGAGCCCAGATAAGCCGCACCCTGCTTATAGGTGATCGGCTCGTTCCAGATATCCATGCCCCATTCGTTGGAAGGGACGTAGAACAACCCGGTATCAGGCGAATGGGCCATCGGCATCCAGTTTTTACCCCCCAGGAAGGACGGCGAGGCAAAGACAACCTCACCGCGGTTGCCATCCGCAGCCTCGGCCGGGTCGCCGGGCCGGTTGCCCTCGACAAAGATCGGGCGGCCATTCTCATCGATCCCTTCGGCCCAACTGATGTCCTTCACAAACGGGGTGGCGGAAACAAATGCACCATCTTCGCGGTTCAGCACATAAAAGAACCCGTTGCGGTCGGCGGTGGCAAAGCGATCATTGCCGTCACGGTCGGTATAGGCCACGACCTCATTGACGCCATCATAATCCCAGCCCTCGCGTGGGGTGGTCTGATAGTGCCACTTGATTTCGCCAGTGGCGGGATCAATGCCCAGACGGGAGGCGGCATAAAGATTGTCACCGGCATTGCCGTCCGTCGGCTGACCGGCATTGCGCAAATGGCTGTTCCACGGGGCAGGGTTACCGGTGCCAAAAACCAGCGTGTCAGTATCGGCATCGTAAGAGCCGCCCAACCAGGTGGCACCGCCACCCGTCTTCCACATATCGCCGGGCCATGTGGCGTTCAGCTCACCCGTCATGGTGCTTTCTTCACCGTTCAGCGTACCCATATGGCCCTCGATCACCGGACGGGTCCAGACCAGATCACCGGTCTCGGCATCGCGGGCCTGTACCTCACCGACAATACCAAATTCGCCACCCGAATTGCCGGTGATGACAAGGCCATTCACGATCAACGGGGCGGCAGTATAGCTGTAACCCGCCTTGTAATCGGCAATTTTCTTGTTCCAGACGACATCGCCGGTGTCCTTGTTCAAGGCCACGATACGGGCATCCAATGTGCCAAAATAGATATTGTCGCCAAAGATGGCAGCACCGCGATTGACCACGTCACAGCAGGGCAGAATACCTTCGGGTAGGCGGGCATCATATTGCCAGATCTCGGCACCGGTTGTCACATCAATGGCATAAAGGCGGCTGTATGAGCCGGTGATATACATCACCCCATCATGGACAATCGGCTGGGTCTCTTGGCCGCGTTGCTTTTCACCGCCCAGCGAAAAGGCCCAAGCGGGGACCAGATTTTCGACATTGTCGCGGTTCAGCGTGTCCAGCGGGGAATACCGCTGCAAATGGCGCCCCATCCCGTTGGTCAACACATCCCCAGTGGATGCGGTATCATTCAAAAGCATCTCTTCGGTGACCTGTGCCTGCGCAATCCCTGCGGTTGCGATTGCGGTGGCCACGGCCATAACAAACCGTTTCATTGATGGTTCCTCCCATTCCCTGTCATACTGTCCTCGCGATCCGCAAAAGGGCGCGGATCAGTCCGGCATCAGTATTCGTCAAAGGGCTGTCTGGGGATATAGAACCTTGGTCATACGACCTTTCCGCAGTTGACGATATGGGACCAAGACCTTTGTCTTGCTGCGACTCAGCCCCTGTTTTGCTAGGGTCTATGGTAGAGAAAGGGATCATGATGAAACCAGCATTTGGCCTGGCCCTGGCGCTGATCGCGACAACCGCGCAGGGCGAAACACGCACCGTTTACGCGACCGATGGCAACGACGATCGGATCGCCATCGCCACAGTCACCATCGCGGATGATCAAAGCTACCGGATCGACATGAATGATGCGGCGTTCAGCGATCATTTCCTGTCGATGCGGCCTTTCAAATGCCTCGAAGGGCCGGGCAAACACTGGTGCCACGTTCCCTACCCCTATGACATCAAACGGAACATTTCGGCGGATCTGACCGATGTTGAATATGATCTCATGTTTGTCTGGAAAGACGCCGATGAATACGGGATCAACATGTGGAACGGGGTCTATTACCGGCTGACACAAACCGATGGCAGGCTGACCGGCGCGCTGATGGAAATGGACATGGATCTGCTTTCGGCCCCACCCGCAGCGGGAGAGTTGCGACCGCTACGCGCGCAGGACCTGCATGAAAGTGACCCGGATGGGCACTGGCTGCCCCGGCTGATCATCGAATGACCCCGCCTTTGGTCGTATTCCGGCCTTTGGGAATGCTGCTAGTCTGCCCGCAACAGGGAGGGTGCAATGACATTCATGAAATCAATCACAACAGCGGCAATCAGCCTCTGTCTGGCCACGGCCAGCCTGGCAGATACACCAACACTGCGCGCTGCCGTGCTGAAATTCGGCACCGTGAACTGGGAACTGGACACGATCAAACATCATGGGCTGGATCAGGCCAATGGCTTTACCCTTGATGTGCAGGGGATGGCAGGGGGATCAGCGGCCAAAGTCGCCTTTCAAGGGGGCGAGGCGGATGTGATCGTCTCAGACTGGCTCTGGGTGGCGCGGCAACGGGCGGCAGGCAATGATTTTGTGTTCATCCCCTATTCCAAGGCGGTGGGCGGAATCATGGTGCCGGGTGACAGCACAGCTCAGAACCTGACCGATCTGGCAGGCCGGAAAATCGGGATCGCGGGCGGGCCACTGGATAAAAGCTGGCTGATCCTGCAAGCCTACGCCGCCAAGAACCATGCGATGGATCTGGGCGATGCAACCGAACAGGTCTTTGGCGCACCGCCTCTGATCTTTGGCGCGGCCCGCTCGGGCGAGGTCGATGCCGCCATCAATTTCTGGCATTTCGGGGCCAAGATGAACGCAGGCGGGATGCGCACACTGATCGATGTGGCAGAGGCGTCGGCCGATCTGGGGCTTGATCCCGAAACCCCGCTTCTGGGCTATGTCGTCAAGGGCGAGATGCTGCGCGACAATCCCAACCTTGTGGCCGGACTTGCGGCAGCGTCACGCGGCGCCAAGGATATTCTGGCCAGCGACGATGCCGAATGGGACAGGCTGCGTCCGCGCATGAATGCTGATGACGATGCCCAATTCGCGGCCCTCGTCGCCGGGTTCCGGGCGGGCATTCCCGCCCCCGGCCCCACGGATGAAGACGCCGCCGGGCGGATGCTGGAACTGATGTATGAGCTGGGCGGTGCGGAGCTTTTGGGTCAGGCCACCGCCCTGCCCGACGGAACATTCCTGCAAAACGGCAGCTAGATGCCACAGGCCAACCCTGACGTCGAAACCGGTGCAGATGCGCCGGTTTTGGCTTTGGCGCTCAACCATCTCAGCTTTGATGGCAAACCGATCTTGCGCAACATTCACCTGACCGTGCCCACCGGGCAGACGGTCGCTCTTGTCGGGCCATCGGGGATCGGCAAATCATCACTGCTGCGGATCTTTGCAGGGTTGGAAAGGCGCTATGACGGGTCCTGCAAGGTCCATGGCAAAACGGCGATGGTGTTTCAGGAACCAACCCTGCTGCCCTGGCGCAGCCTGCGCGACAACATCATCATCGCGACCGGGGTAAGCCCTGAACAGGCCAACGCAGCGCTGGCCGATGTCGGGCTGGCCGACCGGGCAGACAGCTACCCCAACCGACTGTCACTGGGGCAGCAGCGGCGGCTGTCATTGGCGCGGGCCTTCGCGGTCCAACCCGCGCTCCTGCTAATGGACGAACCTTTCGTCTCGCTTGATGCAGCGATTGCGGGCGATATGATGGGCCTTTTCACACGGCTGCGTGACAGCCATCAGGTCACCACCATACTGGTCACCCATGTGATGGCAGAAGCGGAAAAACTGGCCAACAGAATTGTCACGCTGGCCGGTGATCCGGCCACCATCATGGGCGACAGTGCCGCCCCGCCCCGGACCTGATCCATGACCTCATGTGCGATGTCGTATAACTGTGATGACCATGCAGCAAACGAACGCGGCGCTAATCGGCGATGAATTTACACTGCCAGTGCAAGCCCTCTGGGGTATAATCGGCCGTAACCTGCCCCATGACAGCGCGCTCCAGCAACACACCAGTCAGTTTCGAGCCAAAGCCTTCGCGGGTGGGCGGGGTGCATCCGGCATCGGTCTGTTCACACCATTGCATGACAATACTTTGATCATCGATATCCTGTTGCCAGCTTATTTCAATGCGTCCGTCAGGATTTGAAAGTGCGCCATATTTGATCGCATTCGTCGATAGCTCAAAGATGGCCATGCCAATCGCCTCAGCCTTATGCGGTTCTATTTCAACCTTCGGGCCGTCAACCCGCACTTGCGAAAGGGCCTTCTCACCCAAATGATCAAGCTGACGCGCAATCAGAACGTCCAATGCGATGTTGCCCCAACTGCGTTCCACAAGCAGGTTCAGATTTTTGCCCAAGCTCGCAAGACGATTTTGAAAGACGTCAGCAAAGGCGTCATGCGGCGTTGATCGCAAAGTCATAGAGGCGATACCATTCACAACAGCTAACAGGTTCTTTGAACGGTGGACGACTTCCCGGTTCAGCGTTTGAATGGTCGCTTCGTTGCGCTGGCGCTCGGTGATATCCCGCAGGATCGAAATCGCGCCAATATGGGTACCCTTCTCATCATTGATGCCTGCAATACTGGCCTCAACCGGAACTGATGAACCATCCTTGTGCAATCTTGCTGTGTCGACTGTCACAGCCTCACCATTGGCGACCGCCTCCAGCTGTTCTTCGTTTTCGGCACGACGGTCATCGGCGATAATCAATGGGTAAAGCTGCTGACCCAGCGCCTCTTCGACCGAATAGCCAAGCAAACGTTCAGCCGCGTCGTTCCAGCTCAGTATCCTCTGTCGCGTATCAACATTGATGATTGCATCAGGGGAAGCTGCCACCATCGCCTCATAGGCTTCGGCTTTGCGGCGGCGCAGCAAAAGCTCTTCCTCGTATCGGCGGCGGTCATCTCCGGAAAAACACACAAGATGCAGCGACACGATCTGACCATCAGCATCCAGCTTCGTGCGTCCGCTCAGGTAAATGCACTTCCGCTGTCCGGCGGGTGCTAACAGTTCAAGGGAAATCTCACTGATAACCCCTTCGATCATCAGCATGGGGCGCAGATGCGTCTCAAAATAAATGCGGCCCGCCGGGCTCAGCAATCCATAAAACGGCTTGCCCAACAAGCTTTCCCCCGATGCGGCGGGCACCCAGTCGCGCATCTGCGCATTCATATAGGTTATCCGCCCCACGGCATCACAGTCGACAAGGCCAACTGGATATTGATCAAGGTCACTTGCCCTGTTTGAGGCGTCCTTCATGCGGCAGATAGAAACGCTTCTAAGGCTGCGGCCGTTTCGGCAGGATAACTGATATGAGGACAATGACCCATCGCATCCAACACAACCAGATCGGCATTTGTCATATTGGTCTTCATCCAATCGCCAACTTCAGGGGGCACAATAACATCGTCGCGACATTGCAGGACCAGTGTTTCCTGCGACACCTTTTTAACATCGTGCCTGTGATCCGCAAGGAACGTGACATGTGCGAAATGGCGGGCAATATCCGGATCAGCCTGACAGAAACTGTTGCTCAGGGTTTCGCCCATTTCCGGCATATGGGGGGTTCCCATGATAGCGGGCGCCATTTCGCTGGACCAACCCAGATAGTTGGCGTCCAGCGTCTCCAGCAGATTGTCGATGTCAGCCCGTTCAAACCCCCCGACATAGTCACCCGCATTGATAAAGCTCGGCGATGGGCAGATCATCGCCAGGGATTCAACAAGGTCAGGGCGTTTATTGGCAACCAAAGCCACTGTCATGGCGCTGACCGAATGCCCGGCAAGAACCGCATTCTGGATTCCCATTTCATCCAGAATGGCGATCAGGTCGTCCGCATGACCATCCAATGTATCGTATCTCTTCCTGTCATAATACGACAGATCTGACCCACCACATCCCATAAGATCATAGCAGATGATACGATAACGATCGGCAAGCAGGGGGATAAACCGTTGCCACATATTCTTGTCGCAACCATATCCATGCGCCAAGACCAGAACGCGGCGTCCTGTGCCATATGTCGTGACCGCATGACGTTGACACACCTGCATAACCAATCTCCAATCGAAATCTCAAAACTTGCAAAAACGTATCGCAGCCATGGTGCCGATATTCAAATCCGGCCTATCGATCAGCAACGTGATCTGTCAATTTTTAACACATGTATTTTGCACATCACACCACAATTGCCGGATATTCTGGCCGGCATTGTTTGGAATAAGGATACGAAACGTTTTTAGTCTAAATATAACTAATCCAATAACAGACGCTTAACGATGATTGCGGTCTCAGTCACAACTGCGGTTGAACGCCTGTACAGGCATGTCACGCCGGGGCTGTGGAAAAGGTTACACCATCTTCAGACTTTCACCGCGCGGCGGGTTAAACATGGCAGGGCGCGCCAAGGGGTCCGACGTTTTGCCGACGTGTCGCCGACGCTTTGCAGACCGGTCCAAATCCCGCAAAAACAGGCCATTAACCATGATTCGGCAAAGTCTTGGAAAATCCCATGCCCGACACCCCACCGAACGTTGCGTGAGGGGTCAGAAAAGCGGGGCGTATTTCCAATTATCAGCGTCCGGCGTGACCTCATCCAGATCATAGCCGGCTGCTTGCAAACGGCGGGCAATCGGCAAACCATCCGCGGCGGCCTCTGCCACCAGCTGACGGCCCAACCCTTCGTCCTGCGCTATGCCATGCCCACGCATCAGGTTGATACCGTGGTTGAACTTGCCCACCGGGTCGCCCGCCTCTGCCGCGCGGCGGTCCCATGCGGCGGCGGCATCGGGGCTGTATTCAGCACCTAACCCGTTGTTATCTAACTGGGACATCCAGGTCATCGCGCCGGTATAACCATCATCAGCACAGTTCTGAAACAGCGTGCGTGCGGATGTGTGATCGCCCGATTTCGTCAGGGCATAGCCCATCGAACAGATCACCATCCCGGTCTCGCCATCCTCGGCGCGCTGAACAATCGATTGCCATGTCATTTCATCAGGGTTCAACGTGCCATAGTCTGACAGATCATCAGCCAGAACAGGCGCTGCACAGATACAAAGCGGGATCAGGAAATGTCTCATGTCCCTGTAATAACAGGTCTTTGGGACAAAATCAGCACTGCGATGGTCGTAGAAAAGGTCAGCGCCTGCGACGTATCCCCGACCCTTCCGGGCTATAACCCCAAAGTGCGAGACCGGTGAACAAAGCAGTCGCCAAAACCGTCCAACCGAGGGCGGTAGGACTGAAGGATGCATAAAGCGCAAAGCGGATCAATTCGACCGCATGGGTGAACGGATTGACCGCACAGATATCATGCAGCAGTTCCGACGATTCCGCCATTTTCCATAAGGGGTACAGCGCTGATGACATGAAAAACATTGGGAAAATGACGAAATTCATCACCCCGGCGAAGTTTTCCAATTGCTTGATAAAGCTTGATAAAAACAACCCCAACGCGCCCAGCATCAGGCCAGAGACGACCAAGGCAGGCAGAACTGTCAGATAACCAAGCAGCGGCATCACAATGCCAAAACCTGCGGCAATCGCCAGAAAAGCATAGACCTGCAAAATCGAAATCGCGGTGGCGCCCAGAAGCTTGCTCATCAACAACCACCAGCGCGGCAAGGGGCTGGTCAACAGCAGCTTCATTGACCCCATCTCGCGGTCGTAAATCAGCGAAAGCGACGATTGCATCCCGTTAAACAGCAGGATCATCCCACACAGCCCCGGCACGATATAGGTCTCGTAAGTGATATAGGTCTGATAAGGCGGAATAATTGACAGTCCCAGCGCCGCCCGAAAGCCAGCCGCAAAAACCAGCAGCCAGACCAGTGGCCGCACAAGCGCCGCAACAAACCGTTCCCGTTGATGGATAAAACGCAGCGCCTCGCGGGTGACAATCGCGCTCAGGGCAGTCAGATATCCCGTCATGCGTCCGCGCCTGTTAGGTCCAGAAACGCCTGCTGCAATGGCTTTGCACCGCTGATTTCATTGGCATATCCATCAGCCAGCACCTTTGCCTGATGCAGCACAATCAACCGGTCATCGGGGCGGACCTCATCCGCCAGATGCGTGGCCCACAGCACGGTTACCCCCTCATCCGCCAGCCCATGTACGTGGTCGGTGATACCCGCACGCGCAGCGGCATCCAGACCCACGGTTGGCTCGTCCAGCAACAACACCGCCGGGTCATGCAGCAAGGCGCGCGCAATCTCAGTCCGGCGCTTGTGGCCACCATTCAGCGTCCGCGCCTTTTGCTTGGCCCGGTCAGCAATATCCAACCGCTCCAACACCATGTCCACGCGGCGGGCGCGGTCGCGGCCTGAAAGCCCGTGAAGGGCTGCGAAATATGTCAAGTTCTGGCGCACGGTCAGGTCCAGATCAAGCGTGGTTTGTTGAAACACGATCCCCAGTTTTGCCAATGCAGCCCGCGGGTTAGCCTGCAAGTCATGCCCTGCAATCTCAATCCGTCCAGCTTGGGGGACAAACAGTCGGGTCAACAGATTGAACAGGGTGGATTTACCTGCACCATTTGGCCCCAGAAGGGCACAAAACGCCCCCTGGTCAACCTCAAAACGCACAGCATCAAGCGCCGCTATTGCACCATACCGATAGGTCAGGTCTGCGACGCGAATGCCGGTCATTCGATCGTGATTTCAACCCGTTGTGTCTCACCCGTTGTGCCCGGGATTTTCATGTAATAGGCGCCAGGCTTGATCGCGATAAAGCCGATCTCCATCTCGCCCGCTTCGTCAAATTCGACACTATCAAGGCCAAGCGGGCGGATTTCCAACCCTTCAACCACAATCTCGTCAATCCAGATCGCGCGAAAGAATTCGGGGCCAACAAGCGCCAGTTCCTGACTGCCATCGCCCTGAATTTCAAACTCGTAATAGGTGCCGGATTTCAGCACCCATGGGGCCGCTGAGATGGGTTCACCCGCAGACAAAATAATCGGCGGCAAATCCTGCTTGTTCTTCCCCGATAGCAGGCCAGCGGCCCCAAAGGATGGCCTGTTGTCATCATCCGCCAAACCCGCATTGGCCAGCACCAACATTAGCATCGTGGTCAGGAATTTCATAGCGTATAACCCTTATTCTGTGGGGCGGTAGGCAGCGCCCCAAGGGAAGCGGCCGACCTTGATTGATTTGACTGCGGTGCGGGATGCGACGTCAATCACAGTCACATCACCCGACACGCCATTGGTGGTGAACAACTGGCTTTTGTCGCCGTTGAAATCCATATGCCAGACCCGGCGACCGACAAGAATATAGTCTTCGACTTCAAAACTTTCGGCATTGACGACCGCGATATGATTTGACGGACCAAGGGCAACAAAAGCGGTCTTTTCATCAGCCGTAAATTCAAACCCCACAGGCTGCACCCGGTCGGGATGCACGCCCAGCACCTCGAACTCGATCTTGGCGATCTCAGTCTGGTCGGCGACATCAAAAACGGTAATCGTCCCGCCGATTTCGGAACTGACCCAAAGCTGGGTACCACCGGCTACAAACTCCGCATGGCGCGGGCGGCTATCGACAAGGGTGTTGGCGAACAGCTCTTTCGTTTCGGTATCAATCCAATGCGCCATATTCGTCGTCTCTGACGTGGTAATCGCGATGGCCCCATCGGGGGACACGGCCATGCCCTCTGGCTCAACCCCCACATCGATCTGGGCGATCACCTTGCGGGTTTCGGTATCAACCACGGTGGTGATCGCGTCATCCTCATTGGCGATATAGAGATGACGGTCATTGGGATGCAGCACAAACTGTTCGGGGTCCTCGCCCGATGGCAGATCATGCAGAATTTCACCCGTATTCGGGTCCATCACCTGTACCGCATCGCTGTCTGACGCGCAGATATAGACACGTGAAAAATCCTTGGAAAAGGTGATGCCGCGCGGACGTTCGCCCGTGGGATAGGTCTGGATCACCTCCAGCGTTTCGGTCGAAATCACCGATACAGTGTCATCCTTTTCATTGGTCACCCAAATCTCGCCTGCCAAGGCCGGTGACGTCACGATACAGGACAGGATCAGCACGGATCGGATCATTGAAATGCCTCGCAATTGCTTTCGGGCCGGTCCAGCCCAAGTGTGTCGAGTTCATTGGTCTGGTGCAAGAACCCCTCTAACGGGGCCTGGGCCACCAACGCGCGGGGATGGGCCAGCGCAATGGGCTGGCGCAACTGGCCATTCCAATCGCGATAGGTCAGCGGGCGGCCCTTGAACCCAGCCAGTTCAAACGCATCCGACAGGATATAGGCGCGCAGGGTCGCGACATCGGCGGCATCGGTGCGCGTCACAGCCTCGCCCAAGCTGCGCATCGCGGCCCATGCGGCGTAATCCTGACCAGTCATGTCGCGGGCGTGCTGATCCTCAAAACGGCTTTGCAACTGGGCGGCACCCCATTGTTCGATCACCGGCGACCATGTTACAGCCGTCAGCCCTTCGGACCCGGCCACCGGGCGCGGTTCCCATGTATTATAAAGCACATAGCGCCCAAAGTCCCGCAACTCGTCAGCGATCACCATAACGTCGTAATCGCCAAAATCCTGCGTAAACAGCGGCACTTCCTGTGCAGCGGCCCGGCGCATGTCGGCATCAAAGGCCCATGTCTTTTCTGCTGCCAGTTCCAGCCCGAATTTCGTCAGGCTATGGCGCATGGCGTCAGCATAGGCTGTGTCCTGTGGATGCGTGCCTGCAATCATCACCAGATCATCCCAGCGTCGCTTCAAAAACATCTGCGCCAGTGCATCGGTGCGCATCGCGACGGAAGGCATCGTGTGCAGGATATTGGCCCGACAGGCATCGTCGCGCAGCGGCACATCATCCGCTGCGGCATTGAACAACAGCGCATCTGCGGCCTGGGGCAGATCAGCGATGGCCAGCAGATCATCTGCCGGGGCATCAATGATGACAAACGAGGTTTCGCCCAGCAATGCCGCAGCCGCTGCCAAAGGATCGTCGCCCTCTTCCAAAATGGCGGTCGTCAGCGTGTAACTATGGCCCAGAAAACGACCCGTCGTGCTGTTATCCTCAAGGCCAGTCATGGCACCGGCGATGCCGATATCGTCAGGCTCCGGGTCCAGATTGGACAGGGTCGGCGGCAGGTCCTCGTAGACTGACAGATAGCCCACATGCAGCGCCACCTCTGCCTGTGCGGCGGCCCCGATCATCAGGCCGGCAATGACGCTGTAAGCTAAATCTCTCCCCATGGCTCAAACGCTAACAAAGGGCCGGCAGGCGGTCGAATAGGACCTTCGTCTAGTCCGCACCAAGGTCCTATACCAATCAGGGGAAACTGCTGGCAAAAAACAGCGTGACAGACAAGACACTGCCTTTTCGGGAGGGGAACAATGATGAAACCGTCATTCACAAACAGCTTGGCATGTGCCGCCCTGCTTGGTGCGGCCAGTTTGGTTAATGCCCATGGGGATGTGCAGCCACAAGCCGTCGATACAACCGGCCTGCCTGCACTGGAGGAAGAATGGCTGGCCGAAAACCCCTACCGCGCCGAAACAGCCGGTGAAGAGGTTTGGCTGAAAGCAGTGGAAATTGGCGCATCGGGATATAACCAGAATTGTGCGCGCTGCCATGGGCTGGAAGTCGTCTCTGGCGGGTTGGCACCGGATCTGCGGCTGCTTGAAGCCGCCGATTACGATGATGAATGGTATGTGGAACGGTTCCGCACCGGCTACACCCAGAATGGCACAACCAAGATGCCTGCTTTCGGAGAGTTGCTGGGGCAAGAGGCGGCATGGGCGATCCGCACCTATATCGAAACGCGCCCCGATGGCGAGGTGATGGAAGGGTTTGTCAATGAACTGGGCAGCCTGCGTGATCAGTTGGCGACTTATGCCAGTGATAGCAGCAGTGCCGACCCCGATGCGCTTAAGGCGCGCCTGACCGAAATCGCCATTGAAATTCCGACAGTGTCCGGCGCACCCGTGGCCGATAGCGTGGCCTTCCGGGCAGCCAATCTGATTGACGGCACGCCAGATGCCTATGCGGCAGCGGCTGAAACGCTTACGATCGGGCTGTCTGCTGCGCAATAAAGGATCGCCCGTGATCATAAGACCTGTCCTTGCGGCCCTCAGCCTGGCGATTGCTGGCCCGGCCTTGGCCGATGACCCTTGCGCGGACTATACACCACAGCAGCGCCCCCAGAATGTGGGGCGCGACATCGTGGGCCAGGAACTCGACCAGATTCAGGAACAGGGTCACATGCTGTTCGCTGTCTATGACAGTTTTCCACCTTATTCATGGCAGGATGGCGGTCAGGCCAAGGGAGTTGATATTGATATTGCACGCATCATCGCCGCCGATCTGGGGGTGGAGGCACGGTTCAATTTCGTTGATGCCGCCGAAAACCTGGAAGCTGACCTACGCAACAACATCTGGAAAGGGCCGCTGATCGGCGGGCGGGTGGCCAATGTGATGATGCGCGTACCCTACGATTCGGCTTTCAAATGCCGGGTCGAACAGGTGGTTTTTACGGGACAATACGGCGCCGAATCGATTGCGATCGCCTATGACAAGGCCAGCTACCCCGATGAAAAACCTGTTCCAGCCTATTTCCGGTTCGACAGTGTCGGCGTGGAAAACGATTCGATTGCGGATTTTTATCTGTCGTCCTTCGCAGGCGGGCAATTGGCGGGCAATATGCAGCGCTTTCCCACCGCAGGGGCGGCGATGGAGGCGCTGAATGCAGGGCAGATCATGGCCGTCATGGGGCCTTTGGGACAATTGGAAAACGGCCTATCGGACAAAACCGGGGTGCATCAACCACCGCTTGCGGGCTTTGCCGTCAGCACATGGACATTGGGGGTGGCGGTCAATTTTCGCTATCGCCCGCTATCCTATGCGGTCGATGATGCTGTCAATTTCGCTTTACAGGACGGTCGGATCGCGGAAGTCTACGCAAACTATGGTCTCAGCTTTCAGGCCCCCGACCGGTAAAACCATAACTACGCCCTTGGTCGCATATCGTTCGGCGGCGCGGGATCATACTCTATTATTTGTAACGAAACGGAAGTCACAATGAACCTGACCGGAAATCGCACAATCAATGCAGATATCAACACGGTCTGGGCCGGACTGCTTGATCCTGAGGTGCTCAAGGCCTGTGTGCCGGGCTGCACCGAAATGTCAGGGTCGGCAGATGACGGGTTCGAGGCGACAGTGGTTCAAAAGGTCGGACCGGTCAAAGCCACGTTCAAAGGGGCGGTGACGATCAGCGACCGGGTTGAACATGAAAGCCTGACCATCAGCGGCGAAGGCAAGGGCGGACCCGCCGGTTTTGCCAAGGGCGGGGCCGATGTCCGGCTGGAAACCGAAGGCGATGCAACGATCCTGCACTATGATGTAGAAGCGAAGGTTGGCGGCAAGATCGCACAGCTTGGCTCAAGGATCATTGATGGCTTTGCCAAGAAGATGGCCGATCAATTCTTTACCAATTTTCAGGAGGCCGTGGAGCCACCCGGCGAAGATGACGGGGCCGAAGACGACACCGAAGAGACAAAGAAAAAGGGCTGGTTCAGCAAGCTCAGAGGCGCCTGAACCAACAAGATCAATTTCGAAAGGGAGGAAGAAATGGCTTCAGTATCAATGACCGTAAACGGCCGGGAAGTATCTGGCGATGTTGAGGGTCGGATGTTGTTGTCATCGTTTTTGCGCGATGACTTACGTTTGACGGGGACGCATGTTGGTTGTGACACATCACAATGCGGGGCCTGTGTTGTGCATGTGAATGGCGAAGCTGTGAAGGCTTGCACGATGTTCGCGGTAGAGGCTGACGGGGCCGAGGTGGCGACGATTGAGGGCGAGGCGAATGCCGATGGATCGCTATCGGTCATTCAACAGGCATTTCAGGATCACCATGGGCTGCAATGCGGGTTTTGCACGTCGGGCATGGTGATGTCCGCGGCGGCTTTGCTGAAAGAAAACCCCAAGCCAAGCGAGACAGAAGTACGGGAATATCTGGAAGGCAATATCTGCCGCTGCACGGGCTACCATAATATCGTCAAGGCGATCATGGCAGCGTCTGGTCAGGATGTGGCTGCGATTGCGGCCGAGTGATGTTTAATGCGGGATGGGTCAAGACCCATCTTACGCTGTTGGAATGTAAGATGGGTTTTAACCCATCGCTCTGGGAGGAAAAGTAATGCCAAAAGACAGTGGAATTGGGGCCAGCCCGAAGCGGCGCGAGGACCTGCGGTTTTTGACCGGGGCCGGTAAATATACTGACGATATCAATATTCACGGCCAGACTTACGTGCATTTTCTGCGCGCCGATGTGGCCCATGCGACGATCAACAGCATCGACACATCCGCCGCCGCCACAATGCCCGGCGTTGTGCATATCTTTACCGGCGCTGATTTTGAGGCTGTGGGCGGTATTCCCTGCGGCTGGCAGATCACTGATCGCTTTGGTGAACCTATGCAGGAACCGCGCCATCCGGTGATTGCCCATGGCACAATCCGCCATGTCGGGGAAATTGTCGCCGCTGTCGTCGGCGAAAGCCTTGAACAGGCCCGCGACGCCGCAGAGGCCATCGTGCTGGACCTGACTGAAAAGCCCGCCGTGGTTGACATGAAAGCCGCCGCAGCTGATGGCAGCACAAAGGTGCATGACGATCTGACCTCCAACATCTGCTATGACTGGGGCTTTGTCGAAGAAAACCGCGATGCCGTGGATCAGGCGATCAAGGACGCTGCGCATGTGACCACACTGGAACTGGTCAATAACCGGCTGGTGGCCAACCCGATGGAACCACGGGTCGCGGTCGGCGAATATTCCCGATCCGATGACATGCACACGCTGCATACAACCAGCCAGAACCCGCATGTGATCCGTCTGCTGATGGGTGCATTCGTACTGGGCATTCCCGAACATAAGCTGCGCGTTGTCGCCCCTGATGTCGGTGGAGGCTTTGGCACCAAAATCTTCCACTATGCCGAGGAAGCGTTCTGCACCTTCGCCGCCAAGGCGGTGAACCGACCGGTCAAATGGACCTCCACCCGGTCAGAAGCATTCATGTCAGACGCCCATGGCCGCGACCATGTGACCAAGATCGAACTGGCGATGGACGCGGATAATAACTTCACCGCTGTGCGAACTGAAACCTACGCTAATATGGGCGCTTATCTGTCGACCTTCGCATCATCTGTCCCAACCTGGCTGCATGGCACGCTAATGGCGGGTAACTATAAGACCCCGCTGATCTATGTAAACGTTAAGGCGATGTTCACCAACACGGTGCCTGTGGATGCCTATCGCGGGGCCGGTCGCCCGGAGGCCACGTTCCAGTTGGAACGGGTCATCGACAAGGCCGCCCGCGAACGTGGCGTTGATCCGATTGCCTTGCGTCGCCAGAACTTTGTCACCGAATTCCCATATGCCACGCCCGTGGCGGTGGAATATGACACTGGCGATTATGAGGCGACGATGGCCAAGCTGGAAGAGATCGCCGATATCGGCGGTTTCGCCACCCGCCGCGCCGAAAGCGAGGCAAAGGGCAAGCTGCGCGGTCTTGGCGTGAACTGCTATATCGAAGCCTGCGGCATTGCGCCTTCGAACCTTGTGGGTCAGTTGGGCGCGCGTGCCGGGCTGTACGATGCCGCCACCGTGCGGGTCAATGCCACCGGATCGATCAGCGTGATGGTCGGCGCCCATAGCCACGGGCAAGGCCATGAAACATCTTTCCCACAGGTGATTTCCGAGATGATCGGCATCCCAGAGGATCAGATTGATATCGTCCATGGCGACACATCCAAGATCCCGTTTGGGATGGGCACTTACGGGTCACGGTCCCTTGCGGTTTGCGGATCAGCTATGGTGCGCGCGGCGGAAAAGGTGATCAACAAGGCCAAAAAGATTGCCGCCCACCTGTTGGAAGCCTCTGACGCAGATATCGAGTTGAAGGATGGCCAGTTCAGCGTGGCAGGCACCGACAAATCGGTGGCTTGGGGCGACGTGACGCTTGCCGCCTATGTGCCGCATAACTACCCGCTTGAGGATATCGAACCGGGGCTGGAGGAGACGGCGTTTTATGACCCAGCCAACTTCACATATCCGGCTGGCGCCTATGCCTGCGAGGTCGAAGTGGACCCCGATACCGGCAAGGTCACCATCGAACGGTTCAGTGCTGCGGATGATTTCGGCAACGTCATCAACCCGATGATCGTGTCAGGGCAGGTTCATGGCGGCATTGCCCAGGGGGTCGGACAGGCCCTGCTGGAAAACTGTGCCTATGACGAAGACGGCCAGCTGATCAGCGCATCCTACATGGATTACGCCATGCCACGGGCCGATGATCTGCCATTCTACACGGTCGATCATTCCTGCCAGACGCCTTGCACCCATAACCCGCTAGGGGTGAAGGGCTGTGGTGAGGCGGGGGCCATCGGCTCCCCCCCATCAGTGGTCAATGCGGTGGTTGATGCGCTGCAATCGGGGGGCAAGAATGTCACCCATATCGACATGCCCCTGACGCCAAGCCGCGTCTGGGATGCGATGAATAACGCGTAAGGGAGGAAACAGACATGTATGCTTTTGATATCGAACGGCCTTCCACAATCGCGGATGCGGTCGCGGCATTGCAGGGCGAAGATGCCCAGGCGCTGGGGGGCGGGCAAACCCTGATCCCGACGCTGAAACAGCGGCTTGCTGCCCCATCCAAACTGGTCAGCCTGTCGGGCATCGGCGAAATGCAAGGCGTTTGCGTCGGCGATGACGGGGCGGTTTGCATTGGCGGGGCCACCACCCATGCCACCGTTTCCCGCGAAGCTGCCGCCCACTACCCGGGTCTTGCCGCATTGGCCAGCCATATCGGCGACCCTGCGGTGCGTAACCGGGGCACAATCGGCGGGTCACTGGCCAATAACGACCCTGCTGCCTGCTACCCCGCTGCGGCCCTGGCATCGGGCGCAACCATCGTGACCAATAATCGCGAGATTGCCGCCGATGACTACTTCCAAGGCATGTTCAGCACAGCCCTGGACGAAGGCGAAGTGATCACGGAGGTGCGCTTCCCCGTCCCGCAGGCGGCCAATTACCAGAAATTCCTGCAACCGGCGTCACGCTTTGCGCTGGTGGGGGTCTTTGTGGCCAAATATGCCGACGGGGTCCGGGTGGCTGTCACCGGCGCATCTGAAAACGGTGTGTTCCGCTGGGCAGAAGCCGAGGCAGCACTTTCTGCCAACTTCGCGGCCAGTGCGCTGGATGGGTTAACAGTAGATGCCGATGGCATGATCGGTGATCTGCATGGGTCGGGCACATACCGCGCGCATCTAGTCGGCGTGAACACCAAACGGGCTGTTGAAGCAGCAAGCTAAGCCCGGCATCAGATAAATACACCAAAGGCCCGCAAAACGCGGGCCTTTGGTATGTCTGGCCCCCGCATTCTGCTAAAACCTTCTCATGCAAAAACGCATTCTGATCTCTGGTTGCTCTGGCGGTGGGAAATCAACACTTCTTGCTGCGCTCAAATCTGCCGGGCATCGGGTTGTCGCGGAACCGGGGCGGCGGATTGTCCGCGCAGCACAAGTCGCCCGCGATGATACAACACTTCCTTGGGTCGATCTTGCGGCATTCGCGCGATGCGCCATCGACATGGCAAAATCCGATCTGAATAGCGTCGCGTCTGTCCCCGGCTTGGTGTTCTTTGATCGGGGGCTGATCGATGCGGCGGTGGCGTTGGAACATGCAACGGCCATCCCTATTGAGACGGTATTGGGCCAGATCAAACACTACACTGATCCGGTCTTCCTGGCACCGCCATGGCCGGAGCTGTTTTGTAATGACGCTGAACGGCAACATGATTTCGCGCAGGCAAAGGCCGAATACGAACGGCTGCAAAATGCGCTGGACCGTTTGGGTCACAAGAGCGTCCTGCTGCCCAAAACGACCGTAGAAAACCGCCTGGGCTTCGTTCTGGACCGGGTCGGCCAGCAGACAGATTGACCAGCACCCGCTGATCGTCCAAACCGGCAGCACAGAACGAAGGATAACAGCATGATCATCGGGCATATCGGGGCACGGGCAGGCAGCAAGGGTGTGCCGAACAAGAATTTCCGCATGCTGCATGGCAAACACCTGATCGACTGGTCGCTGGATCAGCTATTCGCCTGTGACCGGGTGGATCATGTGGTCGTGTCCACGGATTCGGTGCCGATCTACGAACATGCACTCAGCCGGGGGTGTCTTGATATCGGGCTGCGCCCTGCCGAACTGGCGACGGATACAGCGGCTAAATGGCATGTCTGGCAACATGCCTTGGGTGAAACTGAAAAACAGACGGGACCGGCATCAGCCTTCCTTGATCTGGATTGCACATCGCCTCTGCGGCTGCCGCAGGATATCGAAGCCGGGCTGGACCTGTTTGCAAAGGACGCACCGGACATGGTCATGTCCTGCTGCGAAAGCCGCAAGAACCCTTACTTCAACATGTTGGAAACCGATGAAGCGGGTGGTTTGCATGTATCAAAACCCTTGCCCCACGGGGTGGTGGCGCGTCAGCAGGCGCCGATGGTCTATGACCATGTGGGGCTGGTTTACGTGGTTAAGCCTGCCTATCTGCGCAGCGCGCAAAGCCTGTTTGAAGGGCATGTGATCCCGTTAATCGTGCCCAACGAACGGGGGCTGGACGTGGACAGCCCATTTGACTGGGACGTAATTGAATACCTGTTAGGCAAACAGATCGCCGATGGGGTGCGCGACCCCGCCTAACGCCAGCCCTGCCAGAAACGCTCTGATTTCTTCTTAGCGTCATAGCTGCGGGTCAACGCGTCCGCATCATATTCGGTCCTGATCCATTCATCGATGGCAATGGGTGATTGCGCGTGCCGTTCCGCATAAACATCCAGAAAATGGTCCAGAATGCCCGTCGTGCTTTTTCGGATATGCAGATAGCGGAAACTCAACTGCTTGCGCGCCTCTTCAATCGACGCCCCTTCATGGATCAGCAGGTAAATCGCGGCGACAAGGCCGGTTCGGTCCGCCCCTGATTTGCAATGCATCAGAAAAGGGCGCTCCATCGTATCAAACGCATCCAGCACCATCAAAAGCCGCTCGCGTTTCGGGGCGCGGCGGGCGGAAAGTTTGACGGGAACCAAGGTCATCCCATAAGCCGCACAGCTTTCTTCGGTAAAAAGGTAATGTGGTTGCAACGCCTCACCCCGCAGGTTCAGCACCGTCTTGATGCCCATGGCAGCATAGGCCTTGAACCGTTTGGGATCCGGCTGATTGGAGCGGTAGACGCCCGGCGCAATAGCCTCGAAATTGTGCCAGAAGGTGCGGAAAATACCGTGATCCAGCCAGCGCAGATGCCACAACGATTTCCGCCGCTCCGCAGGATCAACGATGTCGTGCCCGAATGACTTGCGCCAATCGTGTTCCTTCTTTTCAAGGTATTCTGACAGTTTGCGGATCATCTCAGCCTGCGCGCGCGGTTACTCGCAATCACTTGGCCCATCATGCGCCCTATTGCAATGCCCGGTTTGCCCCTGCCATTCAAACCACATAGACAAGCACCATAAACACGTTGCAGGAGCCGCCCTATGAAAATCGCTGGCCGCGAGATTGGACCAACCCACCCCCCGCTTGTCATCGCCGAGATTGGGATCAATCACGGCGGCGATCTGTCAGTTGCCAAGGAAATGGTGCGTCAGGCCGCGGGTGCGGGGTGCGAAATGATCAAGCATCAGACCCACATTATCGAAGACGAGATGACAGAAGAGGCCAAGCAGATCTTTCCGCCCAACGCAGATGTGTCGATCTGGGATGTGATGGCGGCTTGCGCCCTGTCGCAGGAGGATGAGGCAGAGCTGAAACGCTATACCGAAAGCCTTGGCATGATCTGGATTTCAACGCCGTTCAGCCGGGCGGCGGCGGATTTTCTGCATGATCTGGATGTGCCCGCCTTCAAGATCGGATCGGGCGAGGCCGATAATCTGCCCCTGATCCGCCATATCGCGCGGATGGGTAAACCGGTGATCATGTCGACGGGGATGCAAAGCATCGAAACGATCCGCGCCTCGGTCGATATCCTTGATCAGGCGGGGATCGACTATGCCCTGCTGGAATGTACCAACCTCTACCCCTCCCCGCCCGAAATTGTGTCGCTGCAAGGCGTGACCGATCTGAAAAACGCCTTCCCCAATGCGGTCGTTGGTTTCTCCGACCATTCGATTGGCCCGGAAATGGCGCTGGCATCCGTGGCACTCGGGGCCTGCATTCTGGAACGGCACTACACCGATACCCGCTATCGCAAAGGCCCCGATATCATCAATTCCATGGACCCGGCCGAGCTGCGCCATATCATCGACCGATCCCGCGAGATCCACACCGCATTGATGAACCCCAAACAGCGCACCAGCGCAGAAGAAGACGTGTACCGCTTTGCCCGCGCCTCCGTCGTGGCCGACAAGGATCTGCCCGCCGGCCATGTGATCACCGAAGCCGATATCTGGGCACGCCGCCCCGGTTCGGGCGAGATTGCGGGCTATGACTTTGATAGGGTCGTGGGCAAGACCCTGAACCGGGCCGTCACGCGCAATACCCAGCTGAAATGGGATGATCTAAGCGGCTAGAGCGCTGTCCGGCCTATCGGCCGTACCTGACATCCATTGCGATCTCTGCGGTCATTGCCCAATCATCTTTGGCAGGGCGTCCACAAACGCCTCTGCCACCGATGGCGGTTTGAAAAACAAGGCATCGCGCAAAGCCGCGCCAACTTGCGGACCATCGCGCAACGCCTGCCGAACTGCATCGGGTAGCTCATCATGTTGCCCCACCCGCAGACCCAGTTCATCCCTGCGCGCCATCTCGATACTGCTGGCATCCAGCTTCTTGCCAAACCGGGCATCAATATCGGGCAGATCAAGCAGCACGACAGGCCGGTCACACATGATGCCATCAAAAATTGCACCGCTATAGTCGGACAGCAAAACATCCGACACTGCCAGCGCCAGCATCAGGTCAATATGACTGATATCATGGATATGCGGGTGACCGGCGATATCGCCAAGATGACCATCCCTGACCGCGTTATGATGCGCCTTAATCAGCACGGTGTGATCATCCGCCAGCCTGGCAGTCTGATCCAGCCAATGCGGCAGACTGCTCAGATCGCCCCAGGTCGGGGCATAGAGCAACACAGGCCGGTCCGGGTCCAGCTCCGGCAATGCCGTACGGGCAGCATCGGCAAAACCCGGTTTGGTCCAGTCATCCCAGCGGGGATTGCCAATGGTAAAGGCCGGGGCATGGGGGGCAAAGCGGGTCGTGGCATAATCACCATAGGCGCAAATCGCCTGCGCCTGTTTGCGCCAATCACCGAAATTATAGGGCTCTTTGGCATAACCATATTGCACCATGATCAGGGCGGTGCCGCGCAGCACCTTGCCCCCGGGCGGCCCGGCATGGGACACAACCGCATCAAACCGGCGCATCAGATTGGGCATGAAAAAGCGACTATTGGCAAACGGCGCATCACCAATACCAAATGCCTCTGCGTCAACGGCTGACCGCAACAGCCATGTCGCATCTGGAATGGCGCAAAACAGCGGCGCAAGATGTGCAGCCTGAAACGCGTTGCGTATGTAAAACCCGACCCGCAGGTCGATTACTCGTATTTCTTGATCTTATAGATCGTTTCGGTGGTCGAAATGCCTTCCGTCCGGGGCAGATAGACCACCTCGCAAATATCCTTGAGATGGTCAAACTTGCCTTCCCAGTCGTTGCCCATGACCAGAACATCCGCATTGTGGTCGCGCAGATATTGGGCCTTCAGGTCCAGACTATCCTCTACAAAAACGTCCGTGACAGGTTTCATATGCTGGACAATCGCCAACCGCTCAGGCTCTGCATAGATCGGCGCGCGGCCTTTCTTTTCCATGTTCAACCGGTCAGATGAGACGCCAACATAAAGCTGATCACCATAGGCAGCCGCTCTCTTGAGGATGTTCAGGTGGCCAATATGAAACACATCAAATGTTCCGAATGTCACAACGACTTTGTTGGGTCTGTTCATCTTTGCTCTGGCTTCTGTATTGGTTAATGCGTCCTGTTAGCTACTCTGACGCGCGCAGTAACGCAACGGTGTGGCGAAACGCTGCTGGACCCAAGGCCATATGACCATGACCCGACCCAAGATTACATTGTCATCGAACACGCTGTTATCCAAAGGCGGCGGGCGCAATATCCATGCCCATCCTGACAATCCCGGGGTCATCATCAAGCTGCACAAACCGCTCAATGACAAACCGCTGCAGGGGTTGCGCACATTGTTGCGGCCCAAAAGACGGCGTTTCGGGGCGTTGCTGAATTCCTTTGTTGAAATTGACGCCTTCGCCGAAATCGTGGCCCGAACAGGCGATGTGCCGAAATTTGCCTCGCAATTCCTTGGGTTTATCGCCACCAATCAAGGCCCCGGTGCAATGTATGAGGCAATCAGGGGTGCTGACGGTGCCCTTGCCCCAACGCTCAAGAAACATGCGCGCAACAACCCGGTTGAACCAGGTATCGAGACCGCGATTGATCAGCTTTGGGATGAGATCACCGATTTTCGGGCCGTCGTCTCCGACCCTGCCCTGCGCAATGTGGTCGTGACAGGCGATGCGACAGGCGGATACCGGCTGACGTTGGTGGATGGGCTGGGCGAACGCACCGTTATCCCGATCCTATCATGGTCCAAACGCGCCCATGCCGCGCAGTGCAAAATCGCGCGCAACACCATGAAACGCGAATACCGCGCGCAGGCGCAGCGTCCCTGACGGGCCTTGCGGCTTGGGAATGGCGGCTTTATCCCGGTGGGCATGAAACAATCCATCCTTTTCGTGACAGGCACCCGTGCCGATTTTGGCAAGCTTGAACCGCTTGCACATGCGGCCGTCAAAGCAGGGTTTGACGTGTCATTCTTTGTCACCGGGATGCATATGCTGGCCCGCTACGGGCTGACCAAGCTAGAGGTGCAGCGCCTACCGGACGTGCAGGTGCATGAATTCCTCAACCAGCGCCCCGGCGACCCGCAGGATATGATCCTGGCCAAAACAGTGATGGGGTTTTCCGATTTCGTGCGGGAACGTGACCCCGATCTGGTGGTGATCCATGGCGACCGGGTCGAGGCGCTGGCCTGCGCGCTGGTCTGTGCGACAAATTACATCCGCTGCGCCCATATCGAAGGCGGCGAAGTCTCTGGCACAATTGATGAGATTTACCGTCACTGCAACAGCAAGCTGGCCAGCCATCATTTTGTGTCCTCCGATGACGCCGCCCGCCGGGTGCAGTCATTGGGCGAGGCGGCAAGCCATATCCACGCCATCGGCTCACCCGAACTGGATTTTCACGCCAACCCGACCGGTGTGAGCATTGATGAGGTGAAGGCGCGCTATGATATTCCCTTTGATGATTACGGGATTTGTGTCTTCCACCCCGTCACGTCAGAGGCCGACACAATCGGCGCGCAGGCGAAAGCCCTGTTTGACACGCTGATTGGCTCGGACCGTCATTTCGTGCTGATCGCCCCGAATAATGACCCCGGATCAACGGCGATTTTTGATCAGATCGACCAATTGCCGGGTGGTCGGTTCCGCGTGCTGCCCTCTATGCGGTTTGCCCATTTTTCCGAATTGATGAAAAACGCCGCGGTCATGGTCGGCAACTCCTCTGCCGGGGTCCGAGAGGCACCGTTTATCGGGCTGGCTTCGCTCGATATCGGCACCCGCCAGACCAACCGCGCCAAGGCGCCGTCGGTGTTTTTTGCCGATGCGCAGGAGGCGGGCAAGATCAGTGATTTCCTGACCACCCAATGGGGCAAATCCTATCCGCGCCATAGCGCCTTTGGCGGCGGCAGCGCGGCACAGCGGTTTGTCGATGTGTTGCAATCCGATGCATTCTGGGATGCCAGCCTGCAAAAAACCTTCCATGACTAGGATGCATCGCGGGCCGCTTCTGCGTCTTTACCTGCTGCTCGCCCATGGCTTTCCCCTGATCGCGGGCACCCTGCTACGCAAACGGCTGAAACGCGGCAAGGAACATCCCGACAGATGGCCCGAGAAGCTGGGGCAATCGCTGGCACCCCGCCCCGACGGCCCGCTGATCTGGTTCAATGCAGTCGGGCTGGGCGAGGTCATGTCGCTGCGCGGCCTGATTACACGGATGGCCGCATTGCACCCGCAGGTACAATTTCTGGTCACTTCGACCACCGCCGCCTCTGCCGATGTGTTCGCCAAAAACCTGCCGCCCCGGACAATCCACCAATTCCTGCCGATCGACGCCCCCGGCTACCGGCGTCGGTTTCTGCAGCACTTTCAGCCCGATCTGTGCATTTGGGCGGAGCAGGATATCTGGCCGGGTTTTATAAGCGATTTGGCTAAGCGTAACGTCCCACAAGCGGTCATTGCCGCAAGGATGGACGCCAAAGCCCTGCAAAACCGTCAAAAATTTAGCGCGCTTTACCGCGACATTTATCGTCCGATGCGGCTGATCACGGCGCAGGATGACAAGACGGCGCAGCATTTGCGCGCGTTGGGCGGGCGAGATGTAGCAGTGACCGGGTCATTGAAACCTGCCGCGCCCGCGCTGTCCTATGACCCGAACAGCCTTGCCACGCTGGAAACTGCATTGGCGGGCCGCACGGTTTGGGCCACAGCCCCGTCCCATGCCGAGGATGAAGCCGTGGCCTGCGAGGCTCACGCGCTGTTGCGCGAAACCGATCCAACCGCGTTGCTGATCATCGCACCCCGCTTTCCCAACCGTGACGACATCGCAGAAAACGCAAAACGCCGCAGCAAGGTAGAACTGCCAGCCGCCGAAGACCCGATCTGGATTTGCGACACATTCGGCGAACTGGGTCTGGTCTACCGGCTGGCCAAACTGGTGCTGGTCGGCGGCACATTCAGTGATATCGAAGGCCACAATCCGTGGGAGGCGGCTATTCTGAGGGCAGCTATTGTCCACGGACCACGCACCGCCAATTTCACCGATGATTTCGCAGCGCTCCACGCAGCCCAAGCGGCACAGCAGGTCGACACAGCGGCAGCATTAGCTGACGTGTTACGAAGCGAACAACCCGCCAAACTATCCCAAAACGCCCAAGCCGCCATTGCCACCGCAGCCGCACGCACCGATGATCTGGCGCAACAGCTGCTGGACCTGTTAAAGGGCGCAAATGGCTGACGATTTTCCACCCCTCAAACTGCGCCTTGCACTGATCGGTTACGCGATCTTGTGGTGGGTCATGCTGCCGGTGATCCTGATCTATCTGTGGCGTCGTGGGCGCAAGGATCCTGACTACATCGACCATCTAAGCGAACGCTTCGGGCGTTACAGAAACCCGCACAAAAGCGCGGTTTGGGTCCATGCGGTGTCCCTTGGTGAAATGCGATCCGCAACCCCCCTGATCCGGGAACTTCTGGCGCGGGGCGAACATGTCATCACCACCCATTTCACGCCCGCAGGCCGGCGCGAGGCCACGCGGGAATTCGCGGGCGAGATTGCGGCGGGCACGGTCCGCAGCATCTGGGTGCCCTTTGAATACGGGTTTGCCTATCGCCGTTTTCTGAATGCCTTTACCCCCAAATACGGACTGGTAATGGAGATTGAGATCTGGCCACGTATGATCATGGCCTGCCGCAAACACGGCACGCCACTATTCATGTGCAACGCCCAATACCCCAAGAAAAGCTATGACAAAGACAAGGGCGGGCTGCGCGCCGCCTTGCTCGCCGGGTTCGCGGGTGGCTTTGTCAAATCGCAGGGACAAAAGGACCGCTTCGCCGATGCAGGCATGCGCAATATCGCCATTACTGGCGAACTACGCTTTGATCAACCGATCCCGCAGCACCATCTGACGGCTGCCGCCGACCTGCGCCCTATTCTGACCCAAAACCGCCCCACCTTCACCCTGACCAGCGTGGTTGAAGGCGAAGACGCGATCTATATCGACATGATCCGCAACTGCCCTGATGCGTGCTTTATCTACGTCCCCCGGGCGCCCGAACGGTTTGATGAAGTGGCCGAGATGCTGCGCGCCGCTGGCATCAATTTTGCACGCCGGTCTGAACTGCTGGATCAAAACCTTGCCGCCACAAGCCCCCTGCCCGATATCGACGTGCTCTTGGGCGATAGCATGGGCGAGATGTATTTTTATCTGGGGCTATGCGATCAGGCCATCGTTGGGGGCGGCTTTGTCCCCAAAGGCGCGCATAACGTGATTGAACCGCTGGCGTTGCGCAAACCGGTGATCGTCGGGCCGCATATCTGGACCATCGAATACCCCGCGACAGAGGCGATTGCGGCGGGTGTCTGTACCCTCGTCGACACCCCCGATGCACTGCAAATGACCATCCAGTCACCGCCAAAAGTGACAGAGGCGCAGATCACTGCCTTTTACGACGCCCATGCTGGCGGCGTGCTGCGGACGCTCGCCGCGATTGAGGACATGCGCTAACCGACATCCTCCGGCCCAACAGCCGTTGCCTTGATAATCGCAAATACCTGCTGACCCACGGCCAATTCCATCCGCTGCGCACTACGCCGGGTCACGCGCGCCAACAGCGCATCATCTCCGGCCTTCAGCCCCACGGCAACGCCCGGCCCGCGCCCCTGTTCCAATGCGGTGATGGTCACGGGCAACACGTTCAGCGCACTGATCCCGTCAGGGGCGGCCCGCGCCAAGATCACATCCTGCGCCGGAATGCGCAAGCGCACCGTCTGCCCCAAAACCCCAAGGATACCTGGCAACACGATGCGCCCGCCAGAAAATGCCAATTCGGTCAGCCCGTCATCCAAGAGCCGCCCGGCAACCTTGGTGACAATAACCGCCCCAGCATCCCGAACGCCCAGCAAGGGCACCGCCGCCGGGCGCGACAGAACCTCGCCCACCGGGCCTGCAGCCACGACCGATCCGGCATCCAGAATGACCAGCGTTGTAGCCAGCCGCGCCACCTCTGACACGTCATGGCTGACATAAAGCATTGGCACCTGCACATCGTCGCGCAGCCGCTCGATATAAGGCATGATCTCGGCCTTGCGGGGGGCATCAAGGGCGGCCAACGGTTCATCCAACAGCAATATCTGCGGGTCCGACATTAGCGCACGGCCCAAAGCGACCCGCTGCTTTTCCCCCCCCGACAGCCCCGCCGGACGACGGGTCAGCAAATCACCAAGACCCAGCACGTCAATCACCCGGTCGGCATCGTGATCCCCGCCATAGCGCAGGTTGCGCTCCACGCTCATATGCGGAAACAGGCGGGCATCCTGAAACACATAGCCAACACGCCGCTGTTGCGGGGCACGCCGCACCCCTGCGCCATCATCAAACAGCACCTGATCCCCAAGGGCGATGCGCCCCGCATCCGGGTGCAGCAACCCTGCCACGGCATTGATCAGCGATGTCTTGCCACTGCCAGAGCGCCCAAAAATCGCGGTGACCCCGGACGGCGCGTCAAAGCTGACATCAAGCTGGAAATCACCCAGACTTTTCTGAATGGCCACCTGCAACATCAGCGGCCCACCCGGCGGGCCATGACCCGGCCTAACCATTCCGACAACAGCAATGCGCCCATGGCCAGAATGATCGACACGATGACAAGGCCCAATACCGCCGGTTCCTCGCCCGGAACCTGCAACAGCCCATAAATCGCCGACGGAATGGTTTGGGTCTGCCCCGGAATCGCCGCAACAAAGGTGATTGTGGCCCCGAATTCACCCAGCGCCTTGGCAAAGCCAAGCACAGCACCCGCCAGCACGCCGGGGGCGATCAGGGGCAAGGTCAACGTACCGAAAATCCGCCATCGGGACGCGCCCAATGTGGCTGCAGCGTCTTCCAACCCCGGATCAACCGCCTCAATCGCCAACCGGATCGCGCGGACCATCAGCGGAAACGCCATGATTGCTGCGGCCAATGCGGCCCCGGTCCAGCGGAACGCCAGCGTGATCCCGAAGACATCGTATAGAAACGCACCAACTGCCCCTTGCCGCCCAAAGACGACCAGCAACAGATAGCCGGTGACCACGGGGGGCAAAACAAGGGGCAGATGCACCAGCCCGTTCAACAATTGCCGCCCCGGAAATTCCTTGCGCGCCAAAAGATAGGCAATAGCAATTGCGATAGGCAGTGCGCAGATCGTCGCCACAATGGCGACCCGCAGCGACAGCCAGATCGCCGCCCATTCAGCAGGGCCAAGCGCATCCATCATTTGACGCCCTGTTGAGGTGGCAAAAACCCGGCATCCTGCAAAACGGCTTGCCCGTCAGGGCCCTTGACGAAATCCCAGAATGCAGCGGCCTGCGCATCTGCCTGCACCGTCAATGCCCCTACATAGCGGATCGGCGGATGCGCCTCAGCCGGGAAACGGGCGACCACCCGCACATCATCGCTGACCCGCGCATCGGTGGCATAGACAATGCCCAACGGGGCCTGTTTGCGGGCCACCAGTGCCATAGCGGCGCGGACATTATCGACCTCTGCCAGTCGCCACGATAGCGGCTCCCACAGGTTCAGATTGACCAAAGCGGCTTTGGCATAAATGCCTGCGGGCACCGCCTCCGTCAGGCCGATGGCCAACCGTCCGTCACCCAGTGCAGATGCCATGCCATAACCGTGCAGCAAAACATCGCCCGCCTCTGCCGGGCCGATCAGCACCAATGCGTTACTGGCGAAATCGGCAACCGTGCCCGGTTGCACGAACCCGTCATCCCGCAACACATCCATCCAATCGACATTGGCCAGCAAAACCAGATCCGCAGGCGCGCCAAAGCTGACCTGCCGGGCCAACGTGCTGCTGCCCCCATAGGACACAGTGACATCGCCAAAAGCATCTGCCAGTTCATCAAGCGGTTCTTTCAGGCTGGCCGCCGCAAAAACAAGCGTTTCGGCCCGCAAAACGGGGGCAGTCAACAAGTCAAGGATCAAGCAAACAACGCGCGACATCATGGCGCGACTATCCGGCGGTTCCGCAGGCATGGCAAGGGTCAGACCCACGCCTTTGACCGCGCGATCAGGACATCGGCGCGTTGCCGCACATCATCCTTGATTGGCCCATAACGTGGCGCATCCCGCAGGGTGCTGATCCAGTGCGGTTCGGCATGGCGGGTCCGCATCGGCATCTTCCAGTCTAGCGCCCGCAGGACATCCTGCGCTTTCGGCGGCAAAACATCCGGCACCTCGGCCCCGCAGATCGTGGCCCAGACCCCGGCCCAAAGCCGCCCGACCGACCACGGATTATATCCACCACCGCCCAAAACCAGATAACGCGGGCTGAGCGGGGCGAGCGCCGCCACAATCGCCAAATGCGCATTGTTTGACAGGGTCAGGCGCGATTGCGGATCCTCCGCCACCGCATCGGCGCCGCATTGCAGGACAATCGCATCAGGCCGGAAATCCGCGACCAGCGGCAGGATCACATGATCGCGGATCAGCGCCATATCATCATCATGCAGGCCTGCGGGCACCGGCAGGTTGAACAGTTGCCCCTGCCCCCGATCCGTCAACTGACCCGTGCGCGGCCACCGGTTTTCCTCATGCACCGAAATCAGCAACGTGTTGGGATCATCTGCAAATGCGGCCTCAACCCCGTCAGGATGATGGGCGTCGATATCGACATAGGCAACGCGATCTGCGCCATTGCGCCGCAATGACTGGATCGCCAGCACCGGGTCGTTAAGGTAACAAAACCCGTTCGCCCTGTCTGGCATACCATGATGCGTGCCCCCCGCAGGGGAATAGATCGCACCGCCGTTCCGCAGCAATTCCCCCGCCAAAAGTGACGCACCGGCAGACGTGGCCGGACGGCGGTACATTTCAGGAAAAACCGGGTTGGACGGGGTGCCTATCCCATGCCGATCGCGGGTCTGATCGGTGACCACTTGCGCCGCCTCTGCGGCCTGCAAAGCGGCGATGTATTCCGCCGTATGAAACCCAGCCAACGCCGCCGGTTTCGCCCTTGGCGACGTGACGAACTGCGCCGGCTGCAGCCAGCCCATCGCACGGGTCAGGTCCATCACGGTGGAGACACGGGGGATGCGCAATGGATGCCACGCACCATAGCTGGAATGGCGATAAATCTCTGACCCGATAAATCGTGGGCAAGGGGTTGCCGCAGCAGGCGTGGCATGAATAATGGCTGACATGTCAGGGATGTAACCCAATTTCGGATCAGAGCCATGGTGAATTCATCTCCTGACCAGCTTCCGCTGAAATTCACGACCGGGCGCAAGACCGATATACGCGCCCAGTTTGCCGCGCTGTGCTGGCGGATCAAGGATGGCAAGGTACAGGTCTGTCTGGTGACCAGCCGGACCCGCAAACGCTGGATCATTCCCAAAGGCTGGCCCATGCACAAACAAACGCCCGCAGATGCCGCAGCCCAGGAAGCTTACGAGGAGGCGGGGGTCAGCGGGCAGATCAGCAATCAGTCATTGGGCATCTACACTTACGTTAAACCACTGAAAGAAGGGACCGCCCCGGCGGTGGCCATCGTCTATCCGATGCATGTGACAAAGGTGCATGCCAAATGGCCGGAAAAGGCGCAGCGTCGGCGCAAATGGTTCAGCCCCAAAAAGGCCGCCAAGCGATTGGAAGAACCTGAGCTAAGACGGATCGTCGCCCGGTTTACCCCGCCCGATCCGCCGCCAAAGCAGTGAACCCGGGCAACGCCCGGTGAATACATCAGGGTTGCGCAATGCATCAAAACACCTATTTAACCGCTCAGCCCTTAATGTCAGAGCCGCATGATAAAATTTCATCTCAAATGTGATCAGGATCACCAGTTTGAAAGCTGGTTTCAGTCCGGTGCGGCCTTTGACAAGCTGGTGACGGCAGGCATGATCAATTGCACCACATGCGGATCGACCGATGTGACAAAAATGATCATGGCCCCGGCGGTGAATACATCAAACAGCATCGCCGTGCCGAAACAGACCAATGCCGCCCTGGCGGAGTTGAAAAAGAAGGTCGAGGCAAATTCCGAATATGTCGGCAGCGACTTCGCAACCGAGGCGCGCGAGATACATGACGGCACCAAGCCCGAACGCCCGATCTATGGCGAGGCGAACCTGCAAGAGGCCAAGAAGCTGGTGGATGATGGCATTCCGGTGATGCCGCTGCCCTTTATCCCCCGCAAGAAGGCAAATTGAACCGATGACTGTGCTGATCACAGGGGCCAATCGCGGCATTGGCCGGGCGCTGTTTGACAGATATGACAACCGGGGTGAAACAGTCTGGGGCACCCATCGGCAGCCCAGCGCTGGCCGGATGCTGCAACTGGACGTGACCGACCCCGCCGCACATGCCGCATTTGCCGCTGAACTGGGCGATACGCCCATTGATCTGCTGGTCTGTAATGCCGGTGTTTATCATGACAAAGGGCAGGCGCTTGATACAGGTTATCCGGCTGCGATGTGGGCTGACAGTTTTGCGGCCAATGTGACCGGTGTCTTTTTGACAGTGCAGCATATGTTACCGCATCTGCGCCGGGCAGATGGTGCAAAGATCGCGATCATCTCATCCCAGATGGCATCGCAGAATCGGGCGCCCGGTGGCAGCTATATCTACCGGGCCAGTAAGGCGGCTGTGCTGAACCTTGGCCGTAATCTGGCCGCTGATCTGGCGGGTGAAGGGATTGCGGTGGGGATTTACCATCCTGGCTGGGTGCAAACCGATATGGGCAGCGCAGCAGCCGAGATTGACACGGAAGCGAGTGCAGCGGGACTAACTGCGAGGTTTGATGCGCTGTCATTGGCGACCACGGGGTGTTTTGAAACCTGGGACGGGCGCGCGCATCCTTACTAGGATCAGCAAGCGTCACAGCATTTGCGGGTCAGGAAAAAATCTGTGACACAGATTTTTTGTTTCTGGGTGCCGGGGTTAATGTTTGCATGACGGTGCCGAAAAAATCTGTTACACAGATTTTTTCACGACAACGGCGCAGATGAGACTGCATTCAGGACTTCCGAAACTGACCCTGAATATCTGCAACCGCACGCGCCAGCAGCACAAGGTCCACAGCGACGGCCACAAATGACGCGCCAAGATCAATATAGCGTTGCGCCGTCTTTACATCCAACGACATCACCCCTGCAGGCACCCCAATCGCAACCAACCGTTTGATGCCATCACAGATGGCGGCATCGACATCGGGGTGGCTCAGCTGTCCGGGAAAACCCATGCTCGCACTCAGATCGGCGGGTCCGAAAAACACCGCATCAACCCCATCGGTTCGGGCAATTGCCTCAAGATTATCCAGCCCCTGCATCGTTTCGACCTGCACGACAAGGCAAAGTTCGTCCGAGGCTGTCGTAAAGTAATTGTCGACCTTGCCATAGCGCGTGGCCCGTGTCATGCCCGCCATGCCACGCATGCCTTGCGGGCCGTAGCACATGGCGTTGACGGCTGCGGCCGCCTCCTCTGCCGTTTGTACATAAGGCACCAGCAGCGTTTGCGCGCCCATATCCAGGATGCGTTTGAACAGCGTCGGGTCATTCGCCGCAGGCCGCACCAGCGCTGCGGTTTCGGGGTGCTGCCCGATGGCCTGCAATGCGGGCAGCACATCAATGGTTTCTGTGGCGGCATGTTCACAATCAACCAGCACCCAGTCAAACCCCGCCCCGCCCAGCAGTTCCGGCACTGAATGCCCGCCGATGGAATTCCAGATCCCCAATTGCTGCTTGCCTGCGCGCAGGCCTTCTTTGAAACGGTTACTGGGGTTCTGCATCAGAGCTACCTTTTATGTCGCCACATGGCTCACATCCTTATGCGGTGAATAGATATCAAGGATGTTCCAATGCCCGGTTGTGGGCGTGGGGTTGTTGATCATGGGCACATCCAACACTGTTGGCTTGCCGCTGGCAATGGCAGCTTGCAAGGCGGGCAACAATTCCTCTGCCGCCGTGATACGGATCCCTTCGGCCCCATAGGCGCGCGCGATTTCAGCATAGCCCGGCCTGTTTGTGGGCGCTGCCGCGCTGCCCGGGAAGGTCGTGCCATAGGTCAGCCCGTAATGCGCCTTTTGCAGCCCTGCGATGGTGCCAAACGCATTGTTATTCATCACCAGCCAAATGATCCCAAGGTTTAGTTCCACCGCCGTGGCCAGCATGGATGGGTTCTGCCCGAAACCACCATCACCCACGAGGCTGAGAACCACCCGGTCCGGTGCTGCCAGCTTCGCCCCGATGGCCGCGGGTGGCCCAAAGCCCATGGTCGCAAACCCGCCCGGGGTCAGGATCGACCCCGGCGTCAGAATATCGAATTGCTGCCCCACCCCGTTCTTGTTCCAGCCCACATCCGTGGTGATGATCGCGTTATCGGGCAATGCCTTGCGCGTATCGGCCAGAATACGTTCAGGCATCATCGGGAAAGCGGCCGCGCTTTGCATGTCACTGTTTGAGGCTTTGAAGCTGTCCCGGAACTGCGCAATCTCCGCTTTTTTTGTATCCCGCGAGAACCCGACCGGATACATCTCTTTCGCGACGCGGATCAGGACCCGCAGCGCCGCCTTGGCATCGGCCACAACCCCGATTTCGGTCGGATAGTTCCGCCCAATCTCCTGCGGTTCGATGTCGATATGGATGACCTTTGTGTCATTGCCTTCCGCCCCAATATTGAACGTGTACCCGGGATACCAGCTGGAACAGTCCGCCTCTTTGAACCGGGTCCCAACGGCAAAGACCACATCGGCCTTCAGACAGGTTTGGTTGACCAGCGACGTGCCCCAGAACCCGGTCATCCCCATGACCAGCGGGTGATCGTCGCGCAGCGCGCCCTTGCCCATCAGTGAATGGGCGACGGGCAGACCCATATGGCTGGCGAAAGCGTCCAGCTCGTCGGACGCCTGCGCCAGCAGGATGCCGCCGCCCACATAGGCCACGGGTTTCTCTGCCTCTGCCAGCTTTTTCACAATCGCCCGTGCCGTTTCATCGTCGATACTGGGCCTGGACAGGGCGCGGGTGTTTTTTGCCACCCGGTCGAACGTGTCAGAGGGGATGACCTCGCTAAAGATATCCATCGGTACATTGACCAGCACCGGGCCGGGTTGGCCGCTTTCGGCCAGATGGAATGCCTTTTCCAGGATTTCCGCCATCAGGTCGGCACGGTCCACCCGCCACGCCCGTTTTACAAAGGGGCGATAGATTTCCCATTGGGCGGCGTCGGCATGCAGGTTGACCTCTTGATGCGGGTGTTTGCCGTAATAATGGGTTGGGATGTCGCCTGCGATCACAACCATCGGAATACAGTCAAGGGCGGCATTGGCCACACCCGTCGCGCAATTGGTCAGCCCGGGGCTGAGATGGCTAAGCACAACTGACGCCCGCCCGGTGACCCGCGCATAGGCGTCTGCGGCATGGCTGGCGATCTGTTCATGGCGAACGGTGATGAAATCAATCGGGCTTTCGGCCAGTGCCGCCAGCACGGCAATATTGGTGTGTCCGCACAGGCCAAACACATGTTCCACGTCGCGCCTTTGCAGGAAATCAACGATATGTTCGGCCACGGTTTTGCCGGTGGCTTTGCTGCCATCCATTATGCGATCTCCTGTCCGTAGAACTCACCGAATAGGTCTGCCTCTGACGGGCGGTCTTCGGCGATGGGTCGGGCGACCCATGTGTAGTTCATCATGTGTTTCATGGTGACGTTTTCATTGGTGATGTTGCCGCCCCAGATGCCGCACCCAAGGCTGGAGGTCATGGGCATGCCGTTGGTCCACGCGCCTGCATTGGCCTTGGATTGCGGCTGGCGCACCATCATGCGGCTGACCGGCGCGACCCGGGCGAGCGCGTCGATATTATCATCATTATGGCTGTAGATGCCGCAGGAATGGCCTTTGCCGCCGGTGTCGTAAATGGCGCGGACAGTCTCCAGCGCATCGTCGAACGTCTCAAAGTGATAGAGCGCCATGACCGTGGTCAGCTTTTCCTTGCTGAACTTGTGGTCCGGGCCGATTTGGCCCTGATTTTCAACCATCAGGAACTTTCGATCCGCGGGGATGCTGAACCCGGCCACATCCGCGGTCTGCTGGGGTTTGCAGGCGATGGTGGGGAAAGTGCGGTTGCCCTTCTCGTCCCACATCGCCGACTCCAGCAGTGCCTTTTCCGCATCGCTGCACAGATAGCCGCCTTCGGCCTCCAGCGCCGCAACCATCTGGTCATAGATGCTGCGCTGCATGATTATATTGCCATCCGCCGAACAACCGGACCCGAAGTCAGAGGTTTTTGAGATGCGGGTATTCTGTGCCGCAATCGCGATATCCGCCGTCTCGTCGATAACGATAGAGGAATTGCCAGCCCCGACCCCGTAAGCCGGGCGGCCAGAGGAATAGGCGGCCTTGACCATGGGTTTACCCCCGGTGGCCAGCGTCAGATCGCATTGCTCCATCAGGTGCTGGGTCAGCGGGATGGACGGGTGGCGTACACATTGAAACAGGTCTTCGGGCGCGCCCACGGCCCGGCAGGCCGCGCGCATGACTTGCGTCATGTCCCATGTCGTCTGGGCCGTGCGTGGATGGGGCGAAAAGATCACCGCATTGCGCGCATTGGCCGCCGACACACCAGTGACCGGCGGCGTCATGGCGGGGTTGGTCATCGGGATCAGGGATGCGATGACGCCAGCGGGCTTGGCATATTTGACCAGCCCCTTGGCCTCATCCACCTCGACCACGCCGGTGGATGGGGTGCGCAGCACATCGCGCAGCACCATCTGGATCTTGAATCACTTGGCGGGGCGGCCTTCACGGTCGCCAATGCCGCTTTCATCAACGCCCTGATGCGCCAGCCGGGTGAATGTCTTTTCATTGCCCGCATACCAGGCGATGGCCTGGGCCAGGCGGTCAAGGTCATCCTGCGACCAGTCTTCGATTGCGGCCATGGCTGCACGGGCGCGCGTGATCATGTCTGCCGCCAATTGTCGGTCTTGTTCAGTAAGCTCTTTGGCCATCTGTCAGCATGCTTTCTTGTGGGGGGATGGGGTGATTGCGGCGCTGGCTACGCACATGTCCAAACGTGCGTTTGGCATGCTGCAAACAGCGCCGCGCATGTTCTTCAAAGCCCAGTTCGGTGACCCGGGATTGATTGGGTAGTTCGATGGAATAATCCACCGGGGGCATCCGTTCGATGATGCCCGCAAAATCGATACAGCCTTCACCGGGATACAGACGGGCATCGCGGGCCAGCTGGATCATGCCTTCGCGCGTGTCGGCAATGCCGGGCAGCGCGTCCGAGATATGCAGGAAATTCAGCAGCGCACCGGGCACATGCAAAAGTTCGGCCAGATCCACGCGCGACAGGTGTAGATATAGCGTATCGACCAGAATACCGCCATTGGGCTGATCGGCAGCGCGGACGATATCCAGCGTTTCGTCCAATGTGCGCAAGCGGCTGAAGCTGGGAAATTCAAGGTCGACGGACAGGCCATAGGGGGCGGCGATTTCGCAGGTTTCAGCATAGCAATCGACAATGAAATTGCGGTCATCACGGGTCGGCGTCCATGCCGACATGATCATCCGGGTCGCGCCGAGTTCGCCGCCCAGTTCGCAGGCGGGCTCAAAACTGCGGGGATCACAATCTTCGGTAATCCGCGCCAGTTCGACATCCAAGACCTTTAGCCCGGTTGTCTTCAAGGCGGTTTTGGTGGCCGACACCATTGCCTTGTCAATCGGGCTTTCACAGAATTCACCGGGCACGTTCATCTGGATAAAGCGTGGGGATACCGCGTCATACCCTGCGCGTGCGGCGATATAGATCAGCTCTGGCGCAGTGGCATTGATAAGCGTGAGATGCGCAAGCGAATAAAGCGGCTCTCCGGCTTCTGATGGCATTTTGAATCACCTCATGATCTCTGCGAATAGCATTATCATAATACAGATTCAAAAATCTATGATATTTTTTATATCAACATATTTTACCCATGCAGATCCTGCGGGTTGCGATCCTTTCCGGGGGCTATGTCGTGTTTATAGAGGTCTGCGCCCTATACGCTTTTGCGATAAGCGTCTTCGATGTCCTCGGCATGTTCGACGATCCGGGCCTTGAACCGTTTGGTCAGCTTGCCCTTTGCCAGTTTCATCGACTGCAACAGCAAACGCGCGGTCAGTGATTTGGCCCGTAGATCCATCCCGATGGCAATCCGCGTGCGGCCCCGGGACAAGGCGACCAGTTCAACCTCTGTCGTGATGGTCATCCCGTCGGATGTGGCCACGACGACATAGTGATGCGGCGGCTCAATCTCGGTCAGTTCGGCCTGCATCCGGCGATCCCTACCCCGGTATGAAAATGCAATGTCCCAATGGGAGCCTTGTTTGATCGGGCCGTCATCCAGCCGCTCCACCCGTCCGCCATGGCGCATGGCGCGGCGTTGGAAGGTATCAAAATCGCTCATCTCGGCAAAAACGTGATCAATCGGGGCTTCGATATCCTCGCGCGTACTGAACTTCATATGGTTTGCCCCAGACTACCGGTCATCATTCCTCATCAAGCCTATCTGCAAGCCAGTTTTCCAGCAAGAAATGCGCGATGGCCCCCTTTCGGGCAGGCAATATGTCGGGGTGATCACCCGCAAAGGCTCGCGCGATGTCTTCACGGCTGACCCAACGGGCATCCTCAATCTCGACCGGATCAATTGTCACCGCGGTATCAAGCGCATCGCCCTGGCAGCCGAACATCAACGAGGATGGAAAAGGCCATGGCTGGCTGGACAGATAGCGGACGGCACCAACACGCACCCCCGCCTCTTCAAACACTTCGCGGCGCACGGCGGCCTCAATCGTCTCACCGGGTTCGACAAACCCTGCAAGGCAGGAATACATGCCTTCCGGCCAACCGGGTGATCGGCCCAGCAGAACAGAATTCCCATGCGTAATCAGCATGATCACAACCGGATCGGTGCGCGGAAAATGATGGCCGCCACAAGACGGGCAATCGCGCTGCCACCCGGCCATGGCCATCAGGCTTTGTTCCCCGCAAAGCGCACAAAACCGATGCGACCGGTGCCAGCCAAAAATCGCCTTGGCAGTGGCGGCCAGTTCTGCATCACGCGGTGTCAGCCGGACCATGGCCGCGCGCAGTTCAACAAAGGTGACGTCGGCGGGCATGGCGGGATGATGCTGCGCGGATTGATCCAGAAAACTGTCCAACTGAACCGTGTCGATATCATCGGGCATCCATTCCGAAAGGTCCGCCGCGAAAATTGGGGCACCCTCATCACGGCCCAATAAAATCAGGCCATCGCTTGCGTCGCGCAGAATGGCATGATCCAAAGGGACATGCATAATCGCGTCCCCATTCAACATTGGTTTACCGCGCCAAAGAACGATGCTGCGCGCATCGGGATGGGCCTGCAAAGCCTGCGCGTCGCCCCGGCATTCCGCCGCGCGATCAAGGCCAGAGCCGCCAAAGGTCACTGTTTCTGCAATTTTCATCGGGACGCAATGCCACGGCGTTTGCACAAGTTCAAATTTTTCCGCATCCTGCGCCTACCAATTGCATCAATTCATCCTATAGTTGCATGATGAATATGGAATCGCCCGAAATTGGCTCCATCAAAGAGCAGGGGGATATCCCAACTGCGCGGCTCCGGATTATGGAGACGACGGATTTGCACATGCAAATTCTGGACTATGACTATTTCTCGGATCGGGCAGAGGTAAGCACCGGCCTGATAAACCTTGCAGCCATTATCGAAGATTTGCGCGCCGAAGACGGGGTGACATCGCTGCTCTTCGACAATGGCGATTTCATTCAGGGCAACCCGCTGGCCGATTATGTTGCCAGTCACGGCATCGAAAGTGGCGCGCATCCGATGATCGCCGCCCTGAATACACTGGCCTATGATGCGGTGACCCTGGGCAATCACGAGTTTAACTACGGGCTGGAATTTCTGCAAAGGATCCTGAAAGACGCCCAATTCCCGGTGACATGCGCCAACATCACCCATTTGACAGGGGATGCGCTGGCCGAACCTTTCTTGATTCTGGACCGCGCATTGCAATGTGATGATGGGGTCGTCCGCCCGGTCAAAATCGGTGTGACGGGTTTTCTACCCCCCCAGATCACCGAATGGGACAAGGCGGCGCTGCTGGATCAGATCAGCACCGAAGATATCATTGCAGCGGCCACCGATATCGTCCCGCAAATGAAAGCGGCAGGCGCGGATATCGTCGTCGCCCTATGTCATTCCGGGATCGGAGCGACCGAACATAGCCAGCGCATGGAAAACGCCGCGGTGCCGCTGGCCGCAATTCCGGGCATTGATGTGGTCCTGACGGGCCACACGCATGACGTCTTTCCGGGGAACAGTGTCATGGCCTCTGCCGCCATTGATCCGCTTGCCGGAACGCTACATGGCAAGCCTGCGGTGATGGCCGGGTTCTATGGCAGTCTTCTGGGGGTGGTTGATATGCGCCTCGCCTGGCGGCATGGCGGATGGCAGATGCAAGGCGCACAGGCACGGCTGCAAAGCGGGGCCAAACCCAAGACGCAATCGCCGATCCAACAGCAGCTGAGCGCGCAGGTCAGCGATGCACATGCAGCCACGCTGCGCCACATCCGGCAGCCGATTGCACGGACCAATGTGCCAATCCACAGCTATTTCGCAAATATCGGGCCGGATATGGCCCAGCATCTGCTGGCCAAGGCGCAAAAGGAATTCATCACCGGGGCGATGGCCAGGCTTGGGCATGATGACCTGCCTGTTCTGGCGGCGACCGCCCCGTTTCGGGTCGGGGGCCGGACCGGCCCCGCGCATTACATCAACATCCCCCCAGGGCCGCTGACCCTGCGCGATGCTGCTGCAATCTACCCGTTTGCCAATGTGTTATGCGCGATCCGCTGCACCGGCTACCAATTGCGACTCTGGCTGGAACGCGCAGCCTCGCATTTCGCAACCATCGTGCCCGGTCAGCATGATCAGCCGCTCTTTAACCCGCATAGCGCGCCTTATAACAGCGATACGATCTATGGGCTGCGGTATCGGTTTGATCTGTCGCAACCAGCACGCTTTACGCCCAGCGGTGCACTCTGGGATGAAAACGCATCCCGGGTGACCCATCTGTCTTGCGGTGACAGGCCGGTTGGCGACGATGATTGCTTTATCGTTGCAACCAATAGCTACCGCACAAACGGGGGCGGTGGTTTTGGCAGCACAGATCCGGGAAACATCCTGTTCACCTCAACCGAAACAACCCGCGATATCCTGATCAATCACCTGCGACACAGCGGCCCCGAGGCGCTGACATGCGGGCATCCGGTGCAATTCACGCATCACCCGGATACAAGTGCGGTCTTTCAATCTGCCCCGGCGGCACAACGGTATCTGACCAGTGGGATCAACCATATCGGGCCCGGCAAGGACGGGTTTGACCGGTATCGCCTGACATTCTGAATCACTTGCACAGATGGAACACGCGCCCTATATGACGAGGTGAGAGGTTGGCGCGGGCAGGCGCCTCGCCAACCTGGTCAGGTCCGGAAGGAAGCAGCCATAACGAGCCCCGCTTGGGTCGTTGTCAGCCTCTCACCCAAGTGATTTGCCAAAGGCAAAACACATTGGCCGATAGAGCGAAATCTTGAAATGATTTGGTGGAATCGGCAGTATATAGAACCCACAGAGTGACATCGTTTGGCAAACACACGTAGGGTGCTCATTCATGCGCACGCACTATAGGTTATCACGATGGTATGACGAATATGGCCAATCACCTGCATTATCGACCAATCCGTGTTTGACCGGGTTGATCCAGCAATAATTCACATGCGCCGCAAAACCACCGTCATCCCGGATGTGATGCTCCCAGAACCTGCGTTGCCATATGCCTTTCTCACGTCGTTTGATATGGCTTTGGCGCCGCCCACCGCCGTCCATTTGCATTGAAAACCGGGCTTTGATCACGCTCCACCGTTTGGAATACGCCGCATCGCCTGCGGGTAAGGTCCAGATGCAATGCATGTGGTCAGGCAAGACCACCCATGCATCTATCTGGAACGGGCACTCTCGGCGTGTTGTTCTGACCGCTGCGCGCAGGGTCTCTATCTCACGCACCAACAAATCTGATCCGCGTTGCGCCAGGTTGACCGTAAAGAATATCGTGGCACCCGGTCGATGCAGGCGGCGATAACGCGACATCCGATAGACATTGCCAGCCAATCATTAATGAATGGTGACGCTCAGCGGCGATGACGTGTAGGGTGTGCATTCATGCGCACCTGATCCGTGCCAATCACAGCCCTCCAATCCTTAACACTGCATTCACAGATTCACCGCGCGCCACGTTAACCACGCCAAACGTCCCAAAGGTGCCCGACGCGATGCCGACGTTTTGCCGACGCGTCGCCGACCGCTGATATTGCAGCAAAACCTTGCGTTAAGGGTTTTCAGGCCGATTCGCGAAAACCCGGGTGTTGCGCCCGCCCGTATCCCCTACCGAGCGTTGCGCCTGCCCGTGTTGCACCCGACCGCGAAAGATGACAAACTATCGCCAGCAACTTCGAAAAAGGAGGACAAATATGATTGTGCGATCCATCCTCCCGGTCCGGGTGCGCTGAAGCTATTTCCGTTCCCTCGTCCGGTTCCCGCTGGTAGGTTTGTGCCACCAGCCAACGTATTTCCTTTGACGAGGACACTCCATTGACAGACCTGACACGCGACGCCCTTGGCTGGTCGCCCTTCTACATGTCCCAGCTTGATATCGCAGAGCTGGAAACCCTCACCCCTGCCCGCATCGCCATGGTCCACCGTGACCGGGTGAACGCACTTTCTGAAATCGGACCGCTTGAACTGACACTTGATCCCGGGATTACCACCGCTGCAGTGGCGGTGGGCGATTGGGTGCTGTGTAACCCTGCGCAACACCGTTTGGTGCGGGTGCTTGACCGCAAAACCGAACTGGGGCGCGGGACCGAGTATCATACTGGCGACAAACAACTTATTGCAGCCAATATCGACACGCTGTTCATCACCACATCCTGCAATAACGACTTTAACCCCGCGCGGCTGGAACGCTATCTGGCACTGGCGCATGATGCCCTGATCACGCCAGTGATCCTGATCACCAAAGCTGATGAGGCCGAAGACCCCGACGCCTATGTGGACAAGGCGCACAAACTGGGCCGGGCATTGGATGTGCTGGCCATTAACGCCAAATCGGATGACGTGGGCGGGCAGCTCGCGCTTTGGTGCGGCAAAGGGCAAACTGTGGCCCTGACCGGGTCCTCCGGCGTGGGCAAAACCACCGTTGCCAACGCGCTGACCGGCGGAAACGCGGCCACGCAGGACATCCGCGAAGATGATGCGCGCGGACGGCACACAACGACGGGGCGGTCGCTGCACCAGATCCCGGCTGGTGGCTGGCTGATCGATACGCCGGGCATGCGCGGGCTTGGGGTGGCCGAGGTGGAATACGGTATCGATGCCACCTTCCCCGAAATCTCAGAACTGGCCGATCAGTGCAAATTCCGCGATTGCGAACACGAGACCGAACCGGGTTGTGCCGTGCAGGCCGCGATTGAAACTGGTGAGATTGACCCGGACCGTCTGAAGCGTTTCAAAAAGCTAAAGCGCGAAAACGAATATGCAACCGAAACCATCGCGCAGGCGCGCGACCGGTATAAAAAATTCGGTAAAATGGTGAAAAACGCCCAAAACAAAAGGAAACGCTGAGGCTGATCGCAAGTTTGCTGAAAGTAAGATGGGTTTAAACCCATCTTACGTTGGATCAACGTGCCGCGCCCAACCCATCTGGGCGTCTGTTTCAACCGCACAGGGCCGTACCTTTCGTAGCCGAGCAAGCGCCGCATCTGGGTTTTCACCCGCAGCAATCATCAGCCGCAGACACATCATCCCCGACCGCCCACAGCCACCAACGCAATGGACCAGCACCTGGTTTGCACCCTTTAGTTCACCAAGCGCCCTGTCACGGACCATGGGCCAGTCCAAATCCGTCGGCACCCCGAAATCCGGCACTGGTAGATGCAGCCAGCTGATCCCTGCATTCGCAAGATCCCGCCCGAGCGATCCGGCCCCTTTACGGTTCAACTCTGCCTGCTCAGTCATTGAGATCACTAGCGACGGCCCCCAATCCATCAACCGCAGCCAGTCTGTGTAATAGTGCCGTGTGCGACCGGGGATCGGGCTGATGCCCAATTCCCCACCGCCCACTGGCAAGCTATGAATCACGAATTCAGGCAATCCCGTGTTCCACCACTTGCCCCGGATGGGCACCCGCCCAATCGGCAAGAAAATCGGCCACGTCCGGCTCTCCTGCCAGTTCCACGGCGCGTTTTGGCAGAGCCACACCATGATCCAGAACCAATTTTAGGCAGGCCAGATGATCCCGCTCTGCCCGCGCGGGGCAGTTTTCGGACCCGTGGATAATTGTACTCAGCAATGTGCCCCCGAACCCGTTGATATGGCTCAGATCCGGCCCGAGCCGCAGGAAATATGCTACCATCTCTGGCAATCCTTCCCAACCTGCCACCTGAACCGGCGTCAAACCCTCATTGTCGGGTGCGTCCCAGGGCATACCAGCGGCCACCAGCGCCTCCACATGGGCGCGTCGTCCCGGCAGCCACAGCACCTCGCGCAGTACATCCTTGAACACCGGCGGCAGTTTGTCGGTATCGATCCAGCGGCCATCCACCACATGACCACGGGCACAATCAGCAAGGATCTGTTCAACCTTCGTCAGCTGCGGCACATCACCGCGCGCTTCTAGCCGAGTACGCAATACATCGTTGCCATAGACACAAGCCGCGGCATAAGCGCTCGCCCCACGCCATGTCAGCCCAGGATCGGCGCCGGCGTCCAGCAGCAGATCAATCATCTCTGCTGTGGCATGACGACGGGCTGCCTGAAACAGGGCGGGCGCGACCCAGGGGTCCTCGCCCCCGATCTGCCCACTGGAAAACTCATTCGGGTCCGCCCCGGCATCAAGCAACATCCGCACAGCGGCCACGTCATGAAAATCCATCGCGCGCAGTAATGCATTGGTCCCTTTGGGATCAGCGCCGTGATCAAGCAGCAGCTTCAGCCCATCCCGGTGTCCCAACTCTGTTGCGTGATAGAGGCTTTCATTGTCGTTGGGATTGGCCCCGTGTTCCAGCAACCAACGACCCAAGGGCAGATTGCCCGCATGGCCAATTGCGCCATACAGGGCCGACAATTGGTGATCGCTGCCCGGATGTGGCGGAAACCCGTCATTCACATCCGCCCCATTTGCAACCAGAAGCTCTACAATTGCAATCATATCAGCCTCTTTCTCGGGCCAGATTTTCAGCATCTTGGAAAAGGCCAGATGCAGGATCGGGCGACGCGGGCCCAGCTTGCGTTTGGCGGCTTGCGGATCATCGACCAGCACCTGACGCACAGCCGCCAGATCAAAAAGCGCCACCTGCAGGCCAAAGGCACCATCAGCCAGATCAGGCATATCCCAGATCAATTGCTGCACCACCTGCACCTGCCCGTGGAAAATCGCCATTTTCAGCCGCTGCTGACGGGCAGCCCGGTCCATGCCTTGCGTTTCAACCGCCAGTTTCAGCTGGGGCCAACTGGCAAAGTTATTCTCGCGCGCAATCACATGTAGAAAATCGGCCCGTTTCAGCGGCCCGGCATCGCGCGGTTTGATCGCATCAATCCGCATGATCGCGTTGCGATCCCCGCCCTGATATTGCTTTTGAAGGGTTTTTGCCTGCCTGCGCAGGCCGTCAAGCGTATCTGTCATTGGCTTCCTCATGACAATAGCCCGCCGGTTCGCTGATCCGGGCAAATGAGAAAGACCGATAAAGGGTCATTTCAGGGTCGTCATTGGGTGCATCACGCTGTCCGCGAACCTGGGTGCCGCCCAACACGGCCCCAGTTTGATAGCGCAATCCCAGACCGCTGACAACGCGGTTTGTCAGGCGTAAGGGCCCGGACGTTGTAGTGCGATGGGTCGTGACACCTCAACATCGATCAGGCCAATGTCCCGTTGCATGCGCGGATGCAGCCTGGCCACATCAAGTTTTTCCGGCTTCTTGGGGGTGGGGGTTACCCAGAATAATTTGAGGCGCTTCCATAAGCTGAAAGGGGTTTTTGTTTCGCAGGCGATACGGGCTTGTGTCATGTCGATACCTCATGTTTACATTATCGATATGCGCAATCTGTTGCTGCGTTACCAACAAGTGATCCGCATCCATTCATAAGCTAGGTTTATCAATGCCTCTTCCACCACTGGCCGCAATCCGGGCATTCGAAGCTGCGGCACGCCATGCCAATTTCACCAAGGCCGCAACGGAACTGGGCATGACCCAGGCCGCTGTCAGCTATCAGATCAAGCTGTTGGAAGATGTGCTGGGTACACCGGTTTTCCTGCGTCAGAACCGCCGCGTTACGCTGACACGTGCCGGGCGACGATTGGCTGGCCCAACGACAGAGGCATTTGATCTGCTACGCGATGCATACACCGCCCCGGATGATGACATGACGCTGACCATCAGCACACTTGTGACGCTGGCATCGAACTGGCTGGCACCAAGGGTCGGTCGGTTTCAAATGGCCCATCCCCAGATCGCGGTGCGCATGTCGACCGAGGCGCATAGCGTCGATTTCAAATCAGAGGAATTCGATGTCGCGATCCGCTATGGCGACGGGCAATGGCCGGGCCTGCGCGCGCATGAGGTAATGCCGGTTGCCTTTACCCCGATGATCAGCCCGACCTTGCTGGAACAATATGGGCCACTTCACGATCCTGCGGAACTGATGCGCCTGCCCTTCATCGACCCCGAGGACCGCAACATCGCATTTTGGCTTGATGAGGCAGGTATCAGTGACCGCCCAGCCAAAGCGAATGCCCCGATCATGATTGGGGCGCAAACGGGAGAGGCGGCGGCAGCGATCGCGGGTCATGGCGTGGCGTTTCTGAACCCCGCTTTCTTTCGCATAGAGTTGGAAACCGGGCGGTTGATCCAGCCGTTTGATCAGGTCAGCACCGATGGCAAAAGCTATTGGCTCGTCTACCCCGAAAGCCGGCGGCACAATCTCAAAATCGTGGCGTTTCGCAAATGGGTTCTGGCGGAGGCGGTCGCCGATCAGTGATACAGTTGCCATGATCGCGGCAGCAGACTTTTATATAAAAGTCTGAACCAAATCCTTTTCAAAGGATTTGCCCACGCTGACCGCAACCCGGTGGACCATTCAATCTGTCGCGCTTAGGCTCGAACGATATCCGATTCCAAGGCGTGTTATGACCGACCAACCCCAATACCAAGTGCTGGCCCGTAAATACCGGCCAGAGACCTTTGCCGATCTTGTAGGGCAGGACGCGATGGTGCGGACCTTGCGCAACGCCTTTGCCGCGGACCGGATCGCGCAGGCCTTTATGATGACGGGCATTCGCGGCACAGGCAAAACCACAACCGCACGGATCATCGCCAAGGGCATGAACTGTATTGGCCCGGACGGAAATGGTGGACCAACGACCGATCCGTGTGGTGAATGCGAACATTGCGTGGCGATCATGGAAGGCCGCCATGTGGATGTGATGGAAATGGATGCCGCATCCCGCACCGGGGTTGGCGATATCCGCGAGATTATCGATAGCGTCCACTACCGCGCGGCCTCGGCCCGCTACAAGATCTACATCATCGACGAAGTGCATATGCTCTCTAAAAACGCCTTCAACGCGCTTTTGAAGACGCTGGAAGAGCCGCCCGAGCACGTCAAGTTCATCTTTGCGACCACCGAAATCCGACAGGTGCCCGTCACTGTCCTGTCCCGCTGCCAGCGTTTCGATTTGCGCCGGATCGAACCCGAGGCGCAGATTGGTCTTTTGCGCAAAATCGCCACCGCCGAAGGGGCCGAGATCACCGATGAGGCGCTTGCCCTGATCACACGCGCCGCCGAAGGCTCCGCCCGTGACGCCCAATCCCTGCTCGATCAGGCGATCAGCCACGGTGCCGGAGAAACCACGGCAGAACAGGTGCGCGCCATGCTGGGGCTGGCGGATCGGGGCCGTGTGCTGGATCTGTTTGATCTGATCCTGAAAGGCGAGGCCGCCGCAGCGCTGACCGAGTTATCCGCCCAATATGCCGATGGGGCTGATCCGATGGCCGTTTTGCGCGATCTGGCCGAGGTTTGCCATTGGGTCAGTGTGGTCAAGATCACCCCTGACGCCGCCGAAGACCCCACCATTGGCCCTGACGAACGATCCCGCGGGCAAGCCATGGCCGAAACATTGCCAATGCGGGTGTTGTCGCGGATGTGGCAAATGTTGCTGAAAGCACTGGATGAGGTGGCGATGGCGCCCAACGCCATGATGGCCGCTGAAATGGCCGTGATCCGCCTGACCCATGTGGCTGACCTGCCCAGCCCCGAAGAACTGGTCAAGAAACTGCAAGACGCAACTCCGCCGCCCGCCGGTGGCCCATCAGGTGGCAGGCCCGCACCACAAGGTGGCAGCGCGCAGGCCATATCAAACACCCCTGCCCCCACACATGGTGGCACGGCGGGTCCTTCTGCATCTGTTGGACAGGCGGCTGTCGCTTTGGCCAGTGATGCGCTGCACCACTATGCCCGGTTTGAAGATGTTGTCGCGCTGATCCGCGCGCATCGCGATGTGAAATTACTGGTTGAGGTTGAAACTGGATTGCGGCTTGTCAGCTACAAACCAGGCCGGATCGAAGTGGAACCAACAGCGGAGGCAGCCGCGGACTTGACCCAAAGATTGGGGGCGAGGTTACAGGTATGGACGGGCAATCGCTGGGCGATCAGCATCACCGAAGGCGGTGCGCCGACGATAGCAGAGGTCCGCGATGCCGCCGCCAACGCGATCAAAGCCGAAGCGGCGGCGCATCCGCTGGTTCAAGCCGTAGTCGCCGCCTTCCCCAAGGCCCGGATCACCGATATCCGGACCGAGGAGGACAAAGCCCAAGACGCTTTCGAAGACGCCCTGCCCGAGGTTGATGAGGAATGGGATCCATTCGACGACGATTGATCTGGGTCGGCCTCCTGGGTGTTCCAAACGGCGCCTGGGCCGAGGTGTGCGACAAGCAGCGCCCCAATTGGAATGGTTTGCCGGTATCGGTCTGGTCGGAAATGCTAGCGTTACTTCAAACCCCACTGGCGCTGTTTTTGATCCTGACGACTGCGCTGGCGCTCCGGTTGCGACATCAATGGCTCGGGCTGGCAGTAGTCGTGGGCTGGAGCAGCTACACCATGTTGATGACCACGTCCGACATACGGGGTGCTGCAATCGCAGAAGGCTGTGCGGGGTCACCGACTTTGTTCATCGGCCTTGTGGCGGCGATATGTGTCAGCGTCGTGCTTTATACTGCGCCATTGCCGAAACGGCCCGGCTAAACAAAGGGTCGGTTCAATCCCCAAGCCGACGCTTGCGGGAAGGCGGCCAAACCCCTATCTCTGATCCAACTTTGGATGGGAGAATGCAGATGCTCAAAGGACTTGGCGGGCTTGGCGATATGGCCAAGATGATGAAACAAGCGCAGGAAATGCAGGGCAAGATGGCCCAGATGCAGGAAGACCTGGAAAATGTCATGGTCACCGGCGAAAGCGGGGCTGGCCTGGTCAAGGCGACGGCCACGGCCAAGGGTGAACTCAAAGGGCTGGATATCGACCCGTCGATCTTTAACGGCGACGATAAGGAAGTGGTTGAAGACCTGATCCTTGCCGCGATCAAGGATGCGCAAGGCAAGGCCAATGAGCGCGCCCAGGAAGAAATGGCCAAGATGACCGAAGGGCTGGGCCTGCCCCCGGGTGTGAAACTGCCATTCTAAAATGATGGTCACCGGCCAATCTTGACCACCGATAAGGAAAATCGATTTGCTGCAGCAGATTGTTCGCAACCTGACCATTTACAGTTTCTGCGTAGTTGCTTTGCTACCGTCTGCGGTTTCTGCACAGGCTCAGAAATGGGCAACACGCGATGCTTGTACAATCACGACTGCTGATGTTGATCGGCATCTGAGTGATGAAGATTTTGTCAAAGAAGCGCGCGCGCGCGCTGCGGACACTCCAAATGGTGTGGGACGTCTGTGGAAGATAACGGCATCAAATGGCGCTGTGTCTCACTTGTGGGGAACCATGCATTCGAGCGCACAACCGGTTCTTGATCTACCCCAAGAGCTGCTCCAAAGGGTATCAAACACACGGTTACTTGCCATTGAGATTGATTACCGCCCCGCTGACCGGGCAGAGCATGCCCGCATGATGTCTTATGAAGGTTGGTGGCAGGATACGTATGTTCCACCATCGCCCTTACCATTACTTGATGGATCCGATCCGAGGATCCCCGGATGGATCAGTGAACGGCTTTTGGCGGCAGGCATTGACCCTGAATACACCGATTATCTGACACCGGGCGGCGTTTTCTCAGTCTTGCTTTCCGATCCTTGCGAAGACTTCAACGGGGGCGTTTTGCCACTGCAGGATCATTACATCCAATCCCTCGCGCATATTGAAGGCGTCGCGATTCTGGGTATGGAACCACCGCTTGAGATCATGTTCAAATTGAACGATCCGGCAAACAGAGCCTTTGCCGAAGCGCTGATTACAAATTACGGCACCTATCATCAACCAATCATCGATTTTGAAGGACGCGAACAGTATCTTGCGCTGTATCGCGCCGGGTATATCGGAGCGATGATGGCGTTTGACGAAGACTATCGCGCTGGGCTTCTGGGACCGAACGGAAACCGGTCGATTGATATGACGCATGCATTCCTGGTTGCGGACCGAAACGCCGCTTTTCTTGACGCTATCCGGCATGAGCTTTTATCCGGCGGTGTTACTCTGGCCGTCGGCGCATTTCATCTACCGGGCGAGACCGGTCTTGTTAATATGTTGCGCGAGGAGGGGTTCGACATGCGTCGCATCCCTGTTGGGATTAGAGATGACCGCTGATAACGCAGACCTTGATCACCTGATCGCGCTGATGGCCAAACTGCCCGGGCTTGGTCCGCGTTCAGCCCGGCGTGCGGTTTTGCATCTGATCAAGAAACGCAGCTTGCAACTGATCCCGCTGGCTGAGGCGATGCACCGGGTCGGATCAACGGTGCGCGAATGCCTGAATTGCGGCAATGTCTGCACCGCCGATATCTGCGATATCTGCCAATCAGAAAAACGTGCTATCGGCCAGATTTGCATTGTCGAAGATGTGGCCGATCTGTGGGCGATGGAACGCAGCGCCGTTTTCAAAGGGCGCTATCATGTGCTGGGCGGCACCCTGTCCGCGCTTGATGCCATTGGCCCTGAAGAGTTGCGCATCCCCAAACTGCTTGACCGGATCATCAGCGAAGAGGTGACCGAGGTGATCCTAGCGCTAGGTGCGACCATCGACGGCCAAACGACGGCGCATTACATCGCTGATCAACTGCCCGGTGTGACGGTCACATCGCTCGCGCAGGGTGTCCCTGTAGGGGGCGAGCTGGACTATCTGGACGATGGCACGATCACTGCGGCGCTGAACGCTCGCAAGGCGCTTTGAAGCTGCTCAACTGTTCACGAAATCCCACACTTTCGAAATCGCCACCGACCCTTCACCGACGGCCGACGCGACACGTTTGACCGATCCGGCCCGCACATCGCCAACGGCGAATATCCCGGGATACGATGTCTCATAAGGTGTCTGTTTGCCCACCGATTGCCCGGTTTTCACAAATCCTTTGTCATCAAGTGCGACCAACCCTGCAAGCCACCCGGTATTGGGCGCCGCCCCAACCATGATGAACGCAGCCTTGGCATCAATAACCTGTTTTGTATCAGCCGCCTTGTGATGCACAGTGACTTGTTGCAACTGGCTATCCCCATCCAGCGCTTCAATTTCGGCCTGATAGTGGATCGTGATGCACGGGTCTGCCTCCAACCGGGATAACAGGTAATCCGACATGGACGCCGCCAGGCTTGCCCCCCGCACCAGCACATGCACATGGGCCGCCGACCGGCACAGGAACATCGCCGCCTGACCGGCCGAATTGCCGCCACCGACCACGATCACCTCGCTCTGTCGGCAATAACGCGCCTCGACCTCGGTCGCCGCGTAATACACCCCGACACCTTCGAAATCTTCCAGCTGAGGAATAGGCAGGCGGCGATACTGTACGCCGGTTGCGACGACAATGGCCTTGGCGCATACCTCTGCGCCATCATCCAGCGTTGCGCAAAAACTGCCATCTGCCCGATGTGCCACGGCACCGACCCTGCGCGGCACAGCAAATTGCGTGCCAAATTTCATCGCCTGTACTTCGCCCCGCCATACAAGATCAGCACCGGAAATGCCTGTGGGAAAACCCATATAGTTCTCGATCCGGGAGGAGGTGCCAGCCTGCCCGCCGATGGTCAAATCTTCGACCACAACCGCATCAAGCCCCTCTGATCCGGCGTAAACACCCGCAGCCACGCCTGCAGGGCCGCCGCCCACGATCAGCACATCAAACAGCTTGTCCTCTTCAACCGCGATATCAAGGCCCAGTATCCTTGCGATCTTGGCTGGTGTCGGGTCTTCGACGACCAGATGCTTGCCAAAGATGACGGCAGGTTCAGCGCTGCCGATATTGCAGGAATGCGCAACCGCCTCTGCCGCGTGTTCGCCCAAGGTCAGGCTACGAAACGGGATCCGGTTGCGCCCCGCAAAGGCGGCGATTTGCCGGACTGCGCGGTCAACCTCTGCCCCGATCAGGGTCAAACTCGCCTCACCACTTTCGATCAACCTGCGACGTCGGGCGGCAAAAACGGTGATGATGATATCCGACATTTCCGGAATTTGGCGCATCAGGCGCAGCAAATCATCCCGTTGCAAAGTAAGGATGGTGGACGGTTCCAGACAAACCGCGCCCAGCATGGCCTTACCGCCGGCCAGAAAACTAATCTCGCCAAAAAACTGGGACGGCCCCAAATGGCCGGTGCCATACTGGCCGCCTGTGCGCGGATCAATAGCAACCACCGCGCCGTCGATCACATAGTGAAATTCGACATTGGGATCGCCTGCTTTTTGCAACACGGCGCCTTCGGGGAATTCCCGCACCACACCCAGTTCGCGCATCGCAGCGACATGCGACGCATGCAGTGGCGTGCGCACCATTGTTGCAAGGTCCTGCGCCAGTGCTTCCATCGTCATGCTCCTTTGCTGGTTGCCCCTGTATCTAGGGCGAAATTGCAAAGTGTTAACGGCAATATGACCCGCTGCGATAACGGGCTGTATCAAAATGGAAATGATCGCGGTGAAACCGGTTCGCCTCCGGTCCTAGAACGGTGCCAAAAGGACCGCAGGCGGCACGCCACATCTGCCGCAATTGCGCTCCGTCGCCCGATGAATTCCAGTCGGTCAGCACGGTCATTTCGGTCCCGTCGCGCAGCCGGATTCCCGCAATATCAATCGCCCGCCCAAAGGCATGTTCCGACAAGCGCCCCCCGGCCAGATTATTACGGTTCCGGCAGGCGTAATGCGACACGACGCGCAGCGATGACACGCCGCCACCTTCGCCGCCTACGGCAGGCACAACCCCCCGTTCGACCCATGTTTTCAAGGCCGCAGCCGTACGGCAGTCAATCGTCGCACGCGGGCTAAGCGCAACCCCTGCGACGGATCGAACCTTGACAGCCGACGTAATCCCGCAAGCGCCACGGCCATCAACGCGGCCCAGTGCTGTACCTTGAATATCGGGGTCGCCGCAAACCTGACCACGCAGGCGCGCCAAGCGACGTTCTTGGGCTGCGGCCTCTATCGATGCGGGCCGGATTGCGGGGCGTTGTGACTGCGCGACCGCGTTGGGGCTAAAAGCAAACAGGTCTTGCTCTGCCCGAAAGATTGGGCGCGTTTGCGCCCCTGTGGCCAGATCAGGTCTTGCGTAAGGTCGCGCGCGCGGGCGGATGATATCGGCTGCCAGTTCCGCGGTGACGGAACCGCGCGCAATGGGTCGGACTGATGGTTGCTCAGCAGTCTGCGCCAGTTGCCCCCGGGCCAATGGCCGCACGTCCTGTGCAAGCACCGGGGCCGCCAGAAGGCAGGCCAGCAAACCCGCCCAACGCATCACCCCTTGCGTGCTTTCACACGTCCGAAATCAGGGGCATCAGTATCCTGCCCCGCCTCGATAATACCGCGCCGGATCGCGCGGGTCCGGGTAAAATAGTCATGCAGATGATCACCATCGCCCTGCCGGATTGCCCGTTGCAGTGCGAATAACTCTTCGGTGAACCGGCCCAGAATTTCCAGCGTCGCCTCTTTGTTATTGAGGAAAACGTCACGCCACATCACTGGATCAGAGGCTGCAATCCGGGTGAAATCCCTGAAACCTGCGGCGGAATATTTGATCACTTCGCTATCAGTGACCCGGCGCAGATCATCGGCCACGCCAACCATCGTATAGGCGATCAGGTGCGGTGTGTGGCTGGTCACCGCCAGCACAAGGTCATGATGTTCGGGGTCCATTTCTTCGACCAGCGCGCCCATGCCTTGCCAAAGCGTCGCCAATCGTTGCACCGCGTCAGGATCACTGCCGCCAACCGGCACAATGATCGTGTAACGCCCTTCAAAAAGCTCTGCAAAACCGGAACGCGGGCCGGAATGTTCTGTCCCGGCAAGCGGGTGCGCGGGAATAAAATGCACATTATCAGCGACATAAGGCCCGACCGCCTCGACCACTGTGCGTTTGACCGAACCGACATCACTGACGGTCGCACCGGGTTTCAGGACCGGCCCGATTTCCTTCGCGACAGCCTCCATCGCGCCGACGGGGACACATAGCACCACCAGATCGGCATCTTTTGCGGCCTCTGCAGCACTTTCCGTGACCCGGTCACACATGCCAAGTTCGCGGGCGATGGTGCGGGTCTCAGCCGATTTGGCATAGCCCACAACCTCGCCCGCCAGACCATCGCGGCGCATCGCATAAGCCATTGACCCCGCGATCAGCCCCAGCCCGATCAGTGCCACGCGTTCATAGATTTGCGCCATCAATCGGCCCCCTTGAATTGCGCCACCGCGTGGGCAACGCGGCGGCAAGCGCTTTCGTCGCCAACCGTGACCCGCAAGCAGTGTGGCAACCCGTAACCCACCACTTTGCGCACAATAATTCCGGCGCTGCGCAGGTGGTCGTCACAGGCATTTGCCTCTGTTTCATCAGCAAAACGGGCGAGGATGAAATTGGCGGTTGAAGTGTCTGACGGCACGCCGAGTTCGGCCAGTGCATTGGCCAGCCAGTCGCGCCATTTTGCGTTTTCAGCGCGGCATTTCTCGGTATGCTCAGTATCGCGCACCGCCGCCTCTGCCGCAGCCAATGCGGGGGCCGACAAGTTGAATGGCCCCCGGATCCGGTTCAGTACATCGACAATCGCCTGCGGCCCGTAGCCCCAGCCAACGCGCATGCCGCCCAGCCCATAAATCTTGGAGAATGTGCGCGACATGAAGACGTTATCGCGTGCCTCGACCAGTGCCTTGCCCGCGTCAAACCCATCGACAAATTCGGCATAGGCCCCGTCAAGCACCAAGAGCGCTTGTGGCGGCAATCCTTCGGCCAATCGCGCCACCTCTGCACTGCCGATCATCGTGCCTGTCGGGTTGGCGGGGTTGGCGATAAAGACCAACCGCGTCTTGGGTCCGCAGGCTTTCAGGATCGCATCGACATCCACGACCCGTTCATTCTCGGCCACAACCACTGGTGTGGCCCCACAGGCATGCGCATAGATCGGGTACATCGAAAACCCGTGTTCGGTGAACACAACCTCATCACCGGGGCCTGCATAAGCCTCTGCCAGCAGTTTCAAAACGTCGCCAGAACCGACACCGCAGAACACCCGACCCGCATCCACATCCCACACATCCGCAATCGCCTGACGCAGGGCGCTGTGGTCTGTCGGGGGGTAACGGTGCAGGTCGTGGCTGGCCCTGATCATCGCCTCTTTGGCGGCATCGCTGGGCCCCAGCGGATTTTCGTTGGATGAGAGCTTGAGCACATTGCTCATCCCGTCCAGATGTGATGCCCCGCCTTGATAAAGCGCGATATCCAAGATGCCTGGCTGCGGTTGAATGGCCTTGCCCATGTGGTCCGTTCCCTGTCGTTTCGCCCGTTCTATCGCCCTGCCCCGGCGGTGACCAGTACCAAGGTAGCGCGCGGTGGCAGTTGTCACAGTACCGCACGGTGCGCCGGGGCCGGTGCAACGCCCGGTTTTGACGAATCATATGTTAATGCTGGTTTTTCTGGTGAAATCATCTGTCGGCAGAGCGTCGGCGCGACGTCGGCAAAACGTCGGACCCCAACGTACCGGATGCGCCCATTAATGCAGCGCGCGCAACAGGCTGTTAAGAATTAGAGCCCGACCGAAAATTCCGCGACCAATCCGCGCACGACATCCTGCAAGGCGTCATCTGCGCTGGCCCCATCGGCCATCGCATCGTGATAGATTTTTGTCTGTCGTTCGGCGCTTGTCCCGTTTTTGAGGATCGTTTTTGTGTGCATCACCTCTTTGGTGCAACCAAGCGCGGCGGCATGCGGGGCGAGGGTTTCGAGCAATTCATCAAACAGGTCTTCGCAGGATTTGATCTGCCCTAACCCGAAATCGATCAAGCCCTTGGATGCGCCATAACGCTGTGCCCGCCACCGGTTTTCGGCGATCAGGAACCGATCATAGATCCGCCAGCGCTGGTTCTTCATCCCCAGATCAAACAGCATGAGAAAGATGCTTTGGATCAGGGCAGCAATGGCGATGGTGTCATCCAGCAAAGGCGACACATCGCAAATCCGGGACTCGAGCGTTGGGAACCGCCCTGATGGCCGCAGGTCCCACCAGATCTTGGTGCTGTCCTCGATCACGCCGGTCTTGACCATCGTCTGGATCGCCCGTTCATATTCCACATGGCTGTTGAAGGTCGGCGGCAAGCCGGTACGCGGCAGATTGTCGAACACTGTCAGCCGGTAGGATCGCAGGCCGGTTTCTTCGCCTTCCCAGAAAGGGGATGACGTGGACAGCGCCAGCAGATGCGGCAGAAAATAGGTGAATTGCCGCATCAGATCCATGCGCAGATCGTCATCATCGATCCCGACATGCACATGCATCCCGCAGATCAACATGCGCCGGGCGACCCCGGCCAGATCTCGTTCCAGCGTCCGATACCGTTCTTTGTCGGTAAATTCCTGTTGCTGCCATTTTGCAAAGGGATGGGTTGATGCCGCGATGGGGGCCAACCCATGGCGCCCAGCCAGATCGGCCACAGTTTTGCGCAGATGTGCCAGATCAGCCCGCGCATCCGCGATTGTGTCACACACGCCGGTGCCGACCTCGATCTGGCATTGCAGGAATTCGGGGCTGACTTTCTCGCCCAGCACATCGGCTGCGTCATTCATCAGCGCCTCGGGCGCGGCGGTCAAATCCAGCGTTTCGAGATCGACCAGCAGGTATTCTTCCTCAATGCCAAGCGTGAAGGGCGGCGTTGTTGTATACATGGGGCACCTCGGGCGCTGTTGGGGCGATAATCTTCTGATTTTCAACTCTTCTAGCATAGGTGCAGTTTTCTGTCTGCCATCACCGTTTTCGCCGCTCGCTGTATCGAAATTGGCGACAGTTTTGGAAAAAGCAGGCTTTCGTGCTATTGAAGGCATTATTTTAAGACAGTCATTTTCAGACCCAAGGCGTTTCCATGGCGGATATTGATATTGAACTAAAGCAATTGTCGGATCAGAATATTTTTCTATCCTATCGCAGTCGCGACGAACCAGAAGTCCACGGTCTGAGCGTGCTTTTGTCCAATCTAGGCAACCGTATCACCAAGATGGGTGAGTTTCCGGCTGGCCGCTGGGCGGATCATATCTATGACAGTCTGGAAAAGACCGACACGCTGTTGATCTATCTGTCGCGCGCGCCGGAAACGTCCAGATTGCGCGCCGTTGCCGGTGCGGTTGGGCGGGGTTTCAAGAAGGCATTTAAGGTGCTCACACGGCGCCCCAAAGAGCCCGAGGATTGGATTCGCGAGGAATTTGAATATTTCAGCAAGTTGAAAGGCGATCAGCGCAAGGTCGTTGTTTATGCCGAAAAGGACGCCGTGCAGCCTGATTATCTGCAAGGCCAGCAGATGCATTTCTATGTCTCGCAACTGACCGAAATCCGCCAGAAATGGAACCAGTTGAAAGATGATGAGGTCAGCAGCGACGATGCCCGCCGGATCATCATGGACGATCTGAAAACATACGGCGTCAATCTGGACCCGAAATCGGATGCCGCGATATTTGACTTGTTCGGTGTGCATGGGATCAGTTCAGCGCTGCGCTATCTCTGGTTTCGCATTCGCCAGCCGATTGCTTATGCCCCGTTGGTGGCTGTGATCCTGTTGGCGCTGGGGATGATGTTTGCCCTTGGCAAAGCCACCACACGGAATTGGATCCCCGTTCCGGGCATCACCCAGACCGACATCGCCCTGAACCAAAGCGCGCGTCAGGCCTGTCAGGCGATTGACAAGGTCTGTGTGTCGGTGTCGCAGGTTGAGGCGTTTTCGGGCAATGCGGCCGCAAGCGAGTTTTTTGGTTACGCCACACCCACATGCGATTCCCGGCTGATCGAATCTTCGGTCTGTCCGATCACCTTTGGCAAGGATCATGAACTCACCGGCGTGGTGTACCAAAAGTCGAACCGTAGTGAATCCGACGTTTCATTGACCACCGGTCGTTTCTGTACCAACAGAGTGCCGTTTCCGCAGGCCAATTGCGTTGATCCGTTGGGGGACTAGTGCATGACTGACCAGACCAGCGCATTTGACCTTTATAAGCTTTATCTCGCCACCGCCGAAAAGGTCAGCGACCGTCGTGCTGCGGCCAATCAATGGTTGCTGGGTGTGAATGGGGCCATCGTTGCGTTTTATGGCTATCTTGAAAGTGCCGGCGCAGAAGCCGCCCGCATTGTTATTCCAATAGCCGGTGTGCTGATCTGTTTTGCGTGGATCGGGCTGTTATCCAGTTACCGAAAGCTGAACAGCGCCAAGTTTGCTGTTTTGCAGGAGATTGAGGCTGGATTTGACCTGCAGCTTTTTGCGGCCGAAGAGGCGCATTACAACCGGCTTGGGCGCGGATCGTTGGCCCAGTTGGAAACTTACGTGCCGATCTGTTTCGTCATGCTGTACCTGCTGATTATTATCGTTTCTTTGTCCTGACACGCAAAAGGCCGTGCGATTGCACGGCCTTTGTTTTGTAGCCCCGGACCCGGTCCGGGATGATCGGCTTCCCGGTTAGTTTTTAGCGTAGAATTCGACCACGAGGTTTGGTTCCATTGCGACGGGGTATGGCACGTCGCCGAGGCTTGGTGTCCGTGTGAAAGTCGCGGCCATTTTCGAATGGTCGACTTCCATGTAGTCAGGCACGTCACGCTCTGGCAGCTGTGCGGCGACCAGCACCAGTTCCAATTGCTTTGATTTCTGGCGCACTTCGATCACGTCGCCTTCTTTGACGCGGTAAGATGGGATGTTCACCTTCTTGCCGTTCACGGTCACGTGGCCGTGGTTCACGAACTGGCGGGCTGCAAAGACGGTTGGCACGAATTTGGCGCGGTAAACGACAGCGTCCAGACGGCGTTCCAGCAGACCGATAAGGTTTTCACCAGTGTCGCCCTTGACCCGCTCGGCCTCCGCATAAATCCGGCGGAACTGCTTTTCTGTCAGGTCGCCATAGTAACCCTTCAGCTTTTGCTTGGCGCGCAGCTGAATACCGAAGTCGGACAGTTTGCCCTTGCGGCGCTGACCGTGCTGGCCGGGGCCATATTCACGACGGTTGACGGGTGATTTTGGGCGACCCCAGATGTTTTCGCCCATCCGGCGGTCAATTTTGTACTTGGCAGCGGTACGTTTTGTCATACGCTGATCTCCTTCTTAAAGAACCCCTAGGGGCGTGAAGGGCGTTGTCCTCCTCCCCGGATTTTGCCGGGGCGACAGGTTTCCCCTTGCGGGGGCCACCAACACCAATGAATGCGCGGCTTATAGACAGGATTCGTCCCGTGTCAACGAAGATGGCGCGCCACCCTTGAAGTTGACGAAATAAGGTGCCGTTTGCGTCAAATTGTAAACATACCCCCCCGCTAACAAGGCCCCGGGGCAGCAAGATGGATAGATAAAGCCTTTGTTTGTTAGTATTTTGTTAATAAGTGTGGCGGCAGCGTGGCTGTCCATTCACCAGGTGGTGCGACGCAAGTTGCAAAACCTGCACAACTTGTTACCGACTGCATATCAATCAGCGCTTGTTGCCCCACCCGACCCTTCCGGTGCGCCGCGCCTTATTCCGCTTGGCATTGATCTGATGCGCAAGCAGCGCAGCACCGTGCCTTATGACGCCCTGACCCCGGCAGAGCAGCGCGTCGCCTTATATGCCTTTGCGGTGGAGCAATGCCCGGCCTGGGTTTTGCGCGTCGCCTTGCAACGCCTGCGCGACCCCGAAAGGACCGTCATCAAGCAGTTGCAGCATATCAAGGCGTCCCGCCCGGACCATAAACCCGTTCATTTCGGGGCCGTTCAGCGCCAGTTGCAGATGCGGGCAGCTGCAAAGGGTGGCTGCGGCGAGGCCTGACAATGGGCATGGCGCCCAGTCCAAGGGCAACCGGATGGCCGGTATACCCTTGGGTTTTGAAACGTCGTCGCCGGCTTAGCTGAGTGTGGCCACGCCCAATGGGACGCCGAATTGCAGGCACCAGATGTAGACTTCGTTGAAGTCATCCACGTTGACACTTGGCGGCACCACATAGATTTGCAGACCGTTCAGCTCCTGCAAGACGCCAAGATCGCTGGCTTCGACATACGTCCCGTCTGTACCGAAGCCCACGCGCGGATCAGGCGCGCCATCTAGGCTGAAATCGGTATCAAGGATGACGATAGCGCCGCCATCAGCCGTTTTGACGATTTGGACACCACCGGTGGTGATATGATCGCTTTTGCCGGTGAACGTACCGGAGCTGGCATCGTCCTTGGCCACGGCAGCGGCGGGGCTAAGGCTGATCATCGCCGCAGCAATGATAGGGAGCGTTTTGATGAGTGCGTATTTCATGGGTAATCCTTTGCATTTTTCTGGTTTTCAATCTGCGGTGACATGCAGCTGATGGCAGAGGGCTATCATTTGGAACCAAATAGTTCCAAACACAGTTTCGTTATTCTGTACTGACTGGTTCCCTAAGTCGAAAACTTGCGATAAACCGATGCCATGGCCCGACCGCGCGAATTTGACACCGATACCGCCCTGGCAGATGCAATGTCTGTTTTCTGGGATTTGACCTATGAAGAGGCGAAGCTGCCTGATCTGCTGAGCGGTATGAAACTGACACGGGGCAGCTTTTACAAAGCGTTCAAGGACAAAAAATCGGTCTTTCTGTTGGTGCTGGCCTTATATGACGCGCAGGCGGTCAGCGATGCGGTGGCGCATCTGACCCGCGCGGAGGGGGATGGGTGGGACCGCATCACCGCCCTGTTTTCATCCATCGCGCAGGCCGTGGAGGCGGGTGATCGGCGGGGCTGCCTGCTGTGTTCGACCATCGCGGGCGCTGCATTGCTGGATGATGATATCGCAGCATTTGCACAGAAATCGCTGGAGCGACTTCGCCAGGCTTTTGAAGACGCGCTTGCAGATTCTTCGGTGACGGTGTCGCCCAAACCCATGTCGCAGTTTCTGGTCACGCAATATGTCGGGCTGCGGGTGCTGGCGCGCACCGATATTGGGGCCGCAATCATTCGTGACAGCATACCGGCATTGGCGGAATTGCGTAGCTAGTCCTGCAACTTGAGCAAGGCCAAGGTCGCCAGTTTGATCGTGGCAAGCCGCGACCGCAATTGCGTCGCGTCCTGCACCCCGTGTTTTGCATTCAGGCTGGTGGTGTAGAAGAAATCGACAATGTCATCGATGCTGGGTGACATGTAATCCTCGCCGCGCAGATTATCCTGCAACATGTCGGAGAGCGCTGCCCGCCACTTCACATCAAGGGCCGACATTTCTTCAGATGCCGCCCGATGCAGGCCATCCATCAATTCTGCCAGATCAGGTGCGGCGCAGATCGCCTCGAACCATTTCAGCGGCCCGTATTGGTGAAAGGCAGAGAGTTTGTCGTCAATGCTGTCCGTGTCGGCCCATGATGCCATGACGGCGGTATAGGTTTCATCGCCTGCCTGCCGTACAACTGCCCGCAAAATTTCTTCTTTGCCCGGAAATGCGTTATAAACGGTTTGACGGGCCACGCCCGCCTCGGCCGCGATATCGCCCATCGTCGTTTTGGAATAGCCATAGCGCGCAAACATATTTGCGGCGGCTGAAACGATCATATGGGTCTTGTCGGTCATGGTTTTCATTTGACATGTCGATGGAAACACGTCAATTAGACTAAAAATGCCAATTTGTCCAATCAGCGGAGGAACGATCACATGCGACTACTGGTGAATGGCGAAGAACGTGAGGTGGATGTCGAGGATGACATGCCGCTTTTGTGGGTTCTGCGGGATGAATTGGGGCTGAAAGGCACGAAGTATGGCTGCGGCATCGCGCAGTGCGGCGCCTGCACCGTGCATATGGATGGTGTGGCGGTTCGTAGCTGTCAGGTGGCTGCTGCCAGTGCCGCAGGTGCCGATGTTGTCACGATTGAGGGGCTCGGCTCCCCCGATGCCCTGCATGCGGTGCAAGAGGCATGGGTCGAACATCAGGTTGCCCAATGCGGGTATTGCCAGTCTGGCCAGATCATGCAGGCCGCATCGCTGTTGGAAACAAACCCCGAACCGACCGACGATGACATTGATATCGTGATGGGTGGCAACCTCTGCCGTTGTGGTACGTATCCGCGTATCCGCGCTGCCGTCAAAACTGCCGCAACCAAATTGCAGGAGGCTTGATCGATGGGACGTTTACGGACAATTGGCCGCCGCACATTCCTGATTGGCTCTACCGCTGTTTTGGGTGGTGTCGCCTTTGGCACATTCATGGCCGCCCGCCCCCATGCTAACCCGTTAACCGCCGGATTGGCCGAAGGTGAAGCCGCCTTTAACCCCTTCGTCAAACTGACATCGGATGGCATCACCCTGATCGTGCCGCATGCCGATATCGGTCAGGGCGTGCAATCATCGCAGGCCGCCCTGATCGCCGAGGAACTGGATATCGAGGTTGAGCAGGCCACGTTGAGTTTTGGCGAACCGTCCCCCGCCTATTACAACACCGCCTTTGCCGAAGAAGGCGTGCCGTTCATGTCCTTTGACGATAGCACCGTGGCCGAAACCATGCGCGATGTGGCAGGCGGTGTGCTCAAGCTGATTGCTATTCAAGGCACCGGCGGGTCTACATCCATGCCTGATCAATATGAAAAGCTGCGCATGGCCGGTGCCGTTGCCCGCGAGACGATCAAGGCAGCGGCCAGTGCCCGCACTGGTGTGCCTGTTGACCAGTTGAAGACCGCCAATGCGGCGGTTGAGCTGCCCGATGGCAGCACGATTGCTTATACCGATCTGGCTGCGGATGCTGCCAAGATTGCGCCCGTCACCAAGGTTACCCTGCGCGACCCGGCTGACTGGAAAAAGGTCGGCAAGCCGATGATGCGCACCGATACCTATGCCAAATCCACCGGCACGCAGGATTTCGGGATCGATATCGCGATGGAGGGGATGGTTCATGCCTCTGTCCGGGTGAACCCGCGTAAGGGTGGCCCGATGAATAGCTTTGACGCGACTGCGGCGGAGGCCATGCGCGGCGTAAAATCCATCGTTCCAGTCAAGAACGGTGTTGCGGCTGTGGCTGATAACACCTGGCGCGCGATTGAAGCCGTCAATGCGATTGATGTCGATTGGGCCCCCGCCCCCTACCCCGCCGAGATGGACGGGCATTGGGAAGAGGTCGCTGCCAGTTTCACCGCGGAGCGTTTGGATCAAGAATGGCGCGCGGAGGGCGATGTGGATGCCGCCTTTGATGGTGCCGAAGTGATCGCCGTTGAAAACCGGGCGCCTTACGTTGCCCACCAGCCGTTGGAGCCGCTGAACGCGACCGTGCTGGTTGAGGGTGATTGCGTCACGGTCTGGTCCGGCCATCAGATGCCCCGTTTTGTGCAGCAGCAGGTCGCGGGTATTGCGGGCGTAGAGGCCGATCAAGTGACGTTCATCAACCAGTTTTCCGGCGGCAGCTTTGGCCACCGGCTGGAGTTTGAACATATCAAACAGGCAACCGAGGTTGCGGTGACCATGCCCGGCACGCCGGTCAAACTGACCTATAGCCGGGAAGAGGATTTCGTGCAGGATTTCCCGCGTCAGATCGCGATGTCCCGTGCGCGCGGTGTCGTTGCCGATGGCCAGATCAAGGCGCTGTCGCTGGATATTGCCTGCCCTTCTGTGATGTCCTCGCAAATGGGTCGGATCGGTCAATCGGTCCCGGGGCCGGATATGCAAATCGTCGCGGGGGCATGGAACATGCCTTATGACATCCCCGACCTGCGGGTGCGCGGTTATCGGGTGCCAGAATTGGGGCCGATCAGTTCATGGCGGTCTGTGGGCGCCAGCCATGCCGGATTTTTTGCCGAGAATACCTTGGATGAGATGATCCGCGCCGCCGGGGCCGACCCGATGGAAGAACGGTTGCGGCTGGTCAATCATCCAGTGCACCGCAAAGTGCTGGAAACCGTCGCCGAGATGTCAAACTGGGGTGAGGATATGGGCCCGAACCGGGGCCGTGGTTTGGCGCTGGTCGAAAGTTTCGGCGTGCCTGCGGCAGAGGTGATTGATGTCACCATGACCGATGGCGGCATCAAGATCGACCGTGTCTATGTGGCCGCAGATGTGGGCCGTGTGATCGACCCGGTCAATTTTGAAAATCAGGTGCAGGGCGGTGTCATCTGGGCGCTGGGCCATGCCATCAATTCTGAAATCACCTATACGGATGGCATGGCAGAGCAGACCAATTACCATGCCGCCGAGGGTATGCGGATTTATCAGACACCTGAAGTCATCGTGCGCGGGTTGGAGAATGCGGAAAAGATCCGTGGCATTGGCGAACCCCCTGTCCCGCCCGCCGCCCCCGCATTGGCGAGCGCCATTTTTGATCTGACGGGTGAGCGGCTGCGCGAGATGCCGTTCAACAAATTTGTCGATTTTGTCTAAGGGGTGGTTGCGATGAAATGGTTTGTTGCCGGTCTTGTGGCCAGTTCTTTTGCCATCACGGCCTTTGCAGAGGGCGAAAATGTCACGATCAATCCCCCGGCCGATGGGTCCGTCAGCCGCGAAGACGGGCTGGCCGCGTGGCAACGTATTTACGAGGTCACGTCGCATCCGCGTTGTTCCAACTGCCATGTGGGGGCCGATAACATCCCGATGTGGTCTGGCCCGAGCTATGGCAAGGCCCGGCCCCATGGCATGAATGTGAATGCGGGCGAAAGCCGGATTGGTGCCGAATATGTGCAATGCGCCACCTGCCACGCCTATCGCGAAGGGTCCAATGACAGGCCACATGCGGCCCCACAGGTCGCCATGAACTGGCAGTTGGCCCCGGTAGAGGCCGCATGGTTTGGCAAATCCACGGTCGAGATCTGCAATCAGCTGCGCGACCCCGATCGCAATGGTGGCCGTGATTTTCAGGAAATAGCCAGCCATCTGGATCACGACCTGATCCTGCATTGGGCCTGGAACCCCGGCGGCGGGCGCGAACCGGCCCCCTATAGTTTGCAGGAACATGTGGATGATGTCCTGGCCTGGGGTGTCGCGGGTTATCCTTGCGCAAATGATGAATGAGGTCTGAGATGACAAAAACCAAAGGTGCGATGCGGTGGGCTGCGAATTTCGTGGCACTGTCCGCCGGGCTTCATGTGCTGGCTGTGATTATCGGCGGCTTTGGTGCCGCAGCCGGGCCGCTATTGGCGGTTGCCGTCATCTATGCCGGTTTTGCCTATGGGCTGCTGCGCGGTTGGCGTTGGCTGGCCTATATCGCCTTTGTGGTGCTGTTGATCGGGACCAGCTTTGCAGTGAGCAATATCTGGGCCTTGGGTGATGTACCGGGCTGGATTTACGCCGGGATTGCCTGCACCAATCTGCTGGCGGTGGTGGCCCTTTTTGGTGCGCTGTGGCAATCACCGGAGCCCGTCGCCTGACACTGGACGCCAGCGTGTGTCGCCTGTAGGGCTGCACCTTATGAACGACACCCCTGACGCCCCTCGCCTTTACCACTTTGCCGCGGCATTTGGGGCCGGTGGCCTGCTCAGCCTGATGGTGCTGTTTAACGGCACATTGGCCGCTTATGGGTCACTCTTCTTTGCTTCCTGGGTGCCGCATCTCACGGGCAGCGTGGCGGCATTGGCCCTGCTGATCTGGCTGCGCCCGCGCCGTGCCGCAACGGTGCGCCCGCCATTATGGACCTATCTGGGCGGGGTGTCTGGCGCGCTGACCGTGATGTTGACATCGGCCACCATGAACACCGCGCTGGCCCTGTCAGGCACCATCGCGCTGGGGCTTGCCGGGCAGGTCCTGTTCAGTCTGTTTGCCGATATCCGGGGCCTGTTTGGTCTGCCGCAAAAGATGCCGGGGCCGCGCGATTATCTGTCGCTGGCCCTGATCACCTCGGGCAGTCTGATCATCATCTTTTTTGGCGGTGCATCATGATTGGTTTTGCCGCCCTTGCCATGCTGGCAGGTGTGCTGGTGGGCTTGTCGCGCCAGATCAATGGCCGGTTGGCGCTGTCCACTTCGGCAATGGAATCGTCGTTTTGGAATCACCTGATTGGCTTGATTTTCATCACGTTGGCCGCGATGGCGTTCGGAGGGTTGTTCGCAGGCGAACCAGCGGCGTCCCCATGGTGGGCCTATCTGGGCGGCCCGGTCGGCGTGATTTTTATCGCCGCAGGCAGTTGGCTGATTGCCCGCATTGGTGCGGCGCAAACCGCGATGCTGATTATCGCCGGGCAGATGATTTCCGGCGTGGTGCTGGACATCATTTTGGGCGCACCAGGCAACCCGTTAGCCCGCAGTATTGGCGTTGCCCTGATCCTGGCCGGCATGTGGGTGACGCGACCGACCCGAAACCGGGATTGAGCTACTGGCAATCGCCAAAACCACACCTATTTCCAATGAAAATCACCGGTTTCGCTTGAGGCCGGGCGCATTTTGACCCAGAAAGTATAAAACCTTCAGGCCTTTAGATCAGGAGTTCGCGTGTCCCTCTTCCTTATCGTCGCCTTGCCCTTTTTGGGCGCATTGCTGCCCGGGCTGATGAATTCAGCCGGTCGCGCCGCCTGTGCCGGTGTGACATTCACATTTAGCCTTGCTGCATTTGTCGGGTTGCTAAGCCACGCCCCGGCGGTTTTTGCCGGTGAGGTCGTGCAGACAGGTGTGGATTGGATGCCCCTGCTTGGCCTGAACTTTAATCTGATGCTGGATGGGCTTGGCTTTTTCTTTGCCCTGCTGATCCTTGGCATCGGCCTGCTGATCATCACCTATGCCCGCTATTATCTGTCCCGCAAGGACAATATGGGCGAATTTTTCACCTATCTGCTGCTGTTCCAAGGTGCGATGGTGGGGATTGTCCTATCCGATAACATCCTGATTTTGCTTATTTTCTGGGAGTTGACGTCGCTGTCATCCTTCCTGCTGATCGGCTATTGGAAACATCTGCCCGAAGGCCGTCAAGGTGCCCGCATGGCGCTGGCCGTCACCGGTATGGGTGGTCTGGCGATGATCGGTGGTATGTTGATCCTGGGCCAGATTGTCGGCAGCTATGACCTGAGCGTCATTTTGCAAAACCGCGAGATGATCCAGGAGAGCCCGCTTTACCTGCCTGCCCTGATCCTGATCCTGCTGGGTTGTTTTACGAAATCCGCCCAGTTCCCGTTCCATTTCTGGTTACCGCACGCGATGGCCGCCCCGACCCCCGTTTCGGCCTATCTGCATTCCGCAACCATGGTGAAGGCGGGCATTTTCCTGATGGCCCGGATGTGGCCGGTGTTGTCCGGTACGACGGAATGGTTCGTGATTGTCACAACTGCCGGTCTGATCACCATGGTGCTGGGTGCTGTGATCGGGTTGTTCAAACATGATCTGAAGGCTTTGCTGGCCTTTTCCACGGTCAGTCATCTGGGCCTGATCACCATGCTTTTGGGTACTGGCACGGCCTTTGGTGCGATGGCGGCCGTGTTTCACATCCTCAACCACGCGACGTTCAAGGCCGCCTTGTTCATGTCAGCGGGTATCATCGATCATGAGGCCCATACCCGCGATATTCGCCGCCTTGGCGGGCTGCGCAAACTGATGCCGGTGACTTTTGTGATTGCCACGCTCGCCTCCCTTTCCATGGCAGGCATCCCGTTTCTGAACGGGTTCCTGTCCAAGGAAATGATGCTGGAAGAGGCGTTGCACACAACGCTGTTTGGCTCGCCGTGGCTGGTTCCTGTCATGGCCACGGTTGGCGCGCTGTTCTCTGCCGCCTATTGTTTCCGCCTGATCAGCCACACATTCCTTGGCCCCGTGCGCGATGACTATCCTGCCAAACCGCATGATCCCGGCTTTGGCATGTGGGGCCCGCCTGCCTTGTTGGTGGTTCTTGTTGTTGTTATCGGTTGCGCGCCTTTCCTTGCCGAGCCGTTTGTAAAAATGGTCACAGCCTCGGTTCTGGGCACAACAGCGGATGTTCCTTACAACTATCTGAAAATCTGGCACGGACTGGTGCCCGCGCTTTACCTGTCTATCGTCGCGGTTGTCGGCGGTTTGATCGTGCTGGCCCTGTTCAAGCCGCTATTGCGGGCATGGGATGCCATCCCGCGCCCCGAGGCCAAGGTGATTTTCGACGCCTTGATCGCCGGATGTGTCAGCATCGCCCGCGCGGTCATTCACGGTGTGCATAACGGGGCCTTTTCCCGCTATGCCGCGATTTTCGCTATCGCTGTTGTGACGGCGGGCTATCACGCCTGGACCACAGGCACGATTGCCGCCCCGACCCGGACCGTGCAGCCAGTCGACCCGGTATCCATTGGCGGCTGGCTGATGCTGGTGGTGGCCACGTGCGGCCTGGTCTTTTTGCATCGCAATCGCCTGTTGTCGCTGATCCTGATCGGGATTGTCGGGCTGATGGTATCGGTGGCATTTGTCTATTTCAGCGCACCGGATCTGGCGATGACGCAGATCACGGTTGAGGTGGTGACCATCATTCTGCTGCTGCTGGCCCTGAACTTTCTGCCCAACCAGACGCCTGTCGAAAGCACGGTCTTGCGCCGGGTTCGCGATGGTGCGATTGCCATTGCAGGTGGTCTGGCGACGATGGCGATGGCTTATCACTATCTGCTGCGCGATGCGGTCACGACGCCGATCTCGGAATTCCATCTCGCCAATTCCTACAAAGGTGGAGGTGGCAACAATGTGGTGAATGTCATCTTGGTCGATTTCCGGGGCTTTGACACCTATGGCGAGATTATCGTGCTGGGGATTGCCGCATTGCTGATCTATGCCCTGACCGAAACATTGCTGAACGGGCCGGTCCGTGCCCGTCTGCTGAACCGGTTGCCCGATCAGCCGCGCGCCGGCGACATGCATCCAATGATGATGGTGGTGCTGACCCGCGTGATCATGCCCGTAGTGCTGATGGTTGGTTTCTATATCTTCCTGCGCGGTCATAATGAGCCGGGCGGCGGTTTCATCGCCGGTTTGATCGTGTCGATTGCGGTTGTCATGCAATATATGGCCAGCGGGTTCAGCTGGGCCTCTGCCCGGCTCCGCTATCCCTATCATGGGGTCATTGGCGCAGGTGTGCTGATTGCGGGGCTGACCGGGATCGGGTCGTGGTTTGTGGCCAAGCCCTTCCTGACATCTGACTTCACCTATGTCCGCATTCCACCCTTTGAAAAGTTCGAACTGGCGACCGCTGCCTTATTCGACCTTGGCGTGTTTCTGGCCGTTGTCGGCGCGGTGATGCTGTCGCTTGAAAGCTTCTCCCGATTGGCCCGCCGCGCCCATGTCGAAGACAGCGATCACCCGATGGATATTGATCCATCCCGCGAGCTGAACCAGGAGGGTGTGTGACATGGAATTACTTGTCGCCTCTGCCATTGGCATTCTGACTGCTGCCGGGCTGTACCTTGTCCTGCGCTTGCGGACATTCCCGGTGATCCTAGGCGTTTCACTGCTGACCTATGCGGTGAACGTGTTCCTGTTTTCATCGGGCCGTTTGAAGGTCGGCGCGCCGCCGATCCTGTCTGATGCCACCAATTACACCGACCCTTTGCCGCAGGCGCTGGTCCTGACGGCCATCGTGATTTCCTTTGGTATGACAGCCGTGGTGGTGATGATCGCGCTCGGGTCCTATCTGGGGTCGAACGATGACAATGTGAATGACCCCAAGATCGAGACCGAAGAACCGGAGGACCTGATATGAGCCATTGGGTTATCCTGCCTGTTGTCCTGCCAGCGATACTGGCCCCGTTTATCGTGTTGGCCGCACGTTATCATGTTGGCATTCAGCGGGTGCTGTCGGTGACAGGCGTCATCGCCTTGATTGCGATTACTGCCGGACTGGCATCGCAGGCATCTGACGGGACTGTCACACTTTATCAATTGGGTGACTGGGCCGCCCCGTTTGGGATCGTGGTGGTCGCTGACCGGTTATCGACGATGATGGTGCTGCTGACGGCGGTTCTGTCGCTGTTTGTGCTGTTATACGCCATCGGGTCCGGCTGGGATGAACGCGGGCGCCATTTCCATGCGCTGTATCAGTTTCAGCTGATGGGGATCATGGGCGCCTTCCTGACCGGCGATCTGTTCAACCTGTTTGTGTTCTTTGAGGTGCTGCTGATCGCATCCTACGGGCTGATGATCCATGCGGGTGGTAATGCCCGCCTGCGGGCGGGCGTCCAATATGTGCTGTTTAACCTGCTGGGGTCGACCCTGTTTCTATTCGCACTCGGGGCCATTTACGCAGAAACAGGTACGCTGAACATGGCCGATCTGGCGCAGCGGGTCACCTTGATAGATGCAGATGCGACAGTGGGTATTCGTATCGCATCAGTCCTGCTGATCCTGGTCTTCGCGATCAAAGCGGCGGTTGTGCCGCTGCATTTCTGGCTACCCTCCAGCTATGCAGAGGCCCCCGCCCCGGTCGCCGCCTTGTTTGCGATCATGACCAAGGTGGGCGCCTATGCGATCATCCGGGTCTATACGCTGGTCTTCCCGCCTGATCTGGCGGTGACCGAAGGCTTGCATGGGCTTTGGCTGTTGCCTGCGGCCCTCATCTCGCTCGCTATCGGGATGGTCGGTGTGCTGGCAGCCAAGAAGCTGGACAGGCTGGTCGCCTTTGCCGTCATTGGATCCATGGGCATGGTGATGGTGGCGATTGCACTGTTTTCGCAATTGGGGATCGCGGCCGCGCTGTATTACATCCTGCATTCCACATTGGCCGCCGCCGCACTGTTCCTGATCACCGATCTGGTGCGCGCCAGCCGGGGGCATCTGGAACTGACAACAACCCCGCCCGTGGCCGGGGCCGCGCTGACCGCTGGTCTGTTCTTTGTGGCGGCCATCGCGATGACCGGCCTGCCGCCATTGTCTGGGTTCGTGGGCAAACTACTGATCCTTGATGCCGCCTTTACCACGCCGCTGGCGGTCTGGACCTGGGCGATTATCCTGTCGGCCAGCCTGGTCAGTGTTGTCGGGTTCGCCCGCGCAGGCAGCACCGTGTTCTGGAAAGCGCAAAGCGTAGAGCCCGACCCGGAGGCTGAACCTCACCCGGCCCCATCCGCATTGTCATATGCAGCCGTGGGCGGGTTGGTTGCCATGCTGATCCTGCTGACGGTCTTTGCCGGGCAAGTGCATCGCTATACCACCACAATGGCAGAGCAGCTATTTGCGCCGGATGATTATATATCCATCGTGCTGGACACGCCCGGCAAGCTCAGCAAACCAACGACGGAGGACCATTGATATGACAGCTGCACTGCGCTGGATTATGCCACATCCGTTTCTGACGCTGATCCTGACGATTGTTTGGACCCTGCTGCAAAATGGCATCTCTGCCGGGATGGTGGTTTTTGGGCTTATCCTGGGGATCATCATTCCGTGGAGCACATCGATCTGGTGGCCCGATACGCCCAAATCATTCAAGCTGGGCAAGATGTTCACCTATAGCCTGATCGTGATGTGGGACATCATGGTCGCCAATGTGCAGGTGGCCTGGATCGTGTTGACCCGGCCCAATTCAAAACTGCGCCCGGCCTGGGTCATTGTCCCGCTTGATCTGCGCCAGCCCGAGGCGATTACGATCCTTGCGGGCACAATCACGCTGACCCCCGGCACCGTCTCTGCCGATCTGTCAGATGAGGGGCACAGCCTGTTGGTCCATGCGCTGGATACCGATGACCCGGATGCGGTGCGTGATGAGATCAAGCATCGGTACGAACGCCGCCTGAAGGAGATTTTCGCATGAGCTTTGCAGAGAACCTGATGAATGTGGCCTTGATCATCGCCTTTGGCGTTGTGATCCTTGCGCAGGTGATGGCGATGGTCCGGCTGGTCATCGGGCCAAGTACCGGTGACCGTATTCTGGCGCTGGATACCATGGTGATCAATGCCATCGGTCTGATCGTCCTGATGGGCATCGCACAAGGCGCGCAGATTTATTTCGAGGTTTCGCTAATCATCGCGATGCTTGGGTTTGTCTCAACCGTGGCCTATGCCCGGTTTGTGCTGCGGGGGGATATCATCGAATGAGCGTTGCATTACTCGCCACATTTGCCACCGCGATAGCCCTGCTGATTGGCGCTATCTTTACGCTTGTGGGCGCGATTGGCCTTTTGAAATTTGACGACAGCATGACCCGGCTGCACGCCCCCACCAAGGTCGGTACCGTGGGGGTCGGCTCGCTACTGCTTGCGTCGGTTTTTCATTCGCTTGCGATTGGGGAACATTCCTACCATGAGTTGTTGATCATGGCGTTTTTGTTTGTGACGGCCCCGATCTCGGCCAATTTCATTGCCAAGGTGAACATTCACAAACAATCCTGCCCCGAACCGCCTACGCCGCCGCGTGATGATACGTGGTCAACCCTGGATGTGCCCGAGGCTGACCGGGTTATCTTTGAAGAGAAAGCGCATTAGACCACTTTTTTCACTAGGGCAGGAAAAATCTGCGTAACGCAGATTTTTTGGGCGCAAGATGCTAGGTATTGCCTCAATGAAAATCCCGCGACTTAGGGATGACACGCACATCACGCGGATGACTGCCACGCGGATCGTGGGGGATGGTCTTGCGGACTTCATCGGCATGGGCCAGCGGTACCTCCATCCTGTCATTTGACAGCCGTTCCAGCGCATCACTGCGATCCACAAGATGATGCGCCACGACATGGATCACATCATCGCTGCGCTGGACCATACCGCGCACATCAATAATCCGGGCGCGCATAATCACCTTGCGAAACGCCTCCATCACCTTGGGCCAGACCACCAGATTGGCCACCCCGGTTTCATCCTCGATCGTGATGAAACACACACCCTTCGCGCTACCGGGGCGCTGCCGGATCAGGACGATCCCCGCCAGTTTGACCATCTGCCCGTTACCAATATCATTCAGCGAGGCCGTTCTGACATAGCCTTGTTTCACCATGCTTTTGCGCAGGAATGACAGCGGATGCGCCTTCAGCGACAGCCGTGTCGTCTGATAATCGGCCACCACATGTTCGCAAACAGGCATCCGGGGCAGATCAAAGCGGGCCTCTTCGCCCTCATCCTTTTCCGCAAAAAGCGGCAAATCCGGCGCGTCCCGCAACGCCCGCGCATCCCAGAGCGCCTGCCGCCGGTCCAGCGCCATCGACCGCATCGCATCGGCCACAGCCAGCTTACGCATCGTGCCTGCATCCAGTCCGGCGCGTTTTTTCAAATCCGCCAGATCGGTAAAAGGCTGGCTGCGGGCCGTCATGATCCGCGCGGCCATCTCTTGCCGCACCCCATCGATCTGGCGCAGGCCCAGACGGACCGCAAAGATACCCGGGCTAACCGGTTCCAGCGTGCTGTCCCAATCAGAATAGTTCACATCCGGCCCCCGCACGATTTCCCCATGTTCCCGGGCATCCCGCACGATCTGCGCCGGGGCATAAAACCCCATGGGCTGCGCATTCAGCAAAGCCGCGCAGAACACATCCGGATAGTGGCATTTGATCCAGCTGGACACATAGACCAGATGCGCAAAGCTGGCCGCGTGGCTTTCGGGAAAGCCATAATCGCCGAAACCCTTGATCTGGTTAAAGCAGCGATGGGCAAATTCAGGTTCGTAACCACGCCTGATCATCCGGCTGACCATCTTGTCCTCCAATTCACCAATGGTGCCTTTGGATCGGAAGGTCGCCATGGCCTTGCGCAGCTGGTTCGCCTCATCGGGGCTGAATTCGGCGGCCACCATGGCCAGTTTCATGGCCTGTTCCTGAAAAATCGGCACACCCTTTGTGCGCGACAAGACGTGGCGCAGCTCATCAGGGTCATGTGGGGGCGCAGGACTTGGATATTCCTCAGGCTCTTTCCCTGCCCGCCGACGCAGATAGGGATGTACCATATCGCCCTGAATAGGGCCGGGCCGGACGATGGCGACCTGAATGACCAAATCATAGAATTTGCGGGGTTTCAGTCGCGGCAGCATGTTCATCTGCGCCCGGCTTTCGACCTGGAACACGCCCAGGCTGTCGCCCTTGCACAGCATGTCATAGGTGGCTTCATCACCTTCTTCGATGCTGGCGAGGGTCAGTTTTTTTCCATAATGCGCGTCAATCAAATCGAATGCCTTGCGGATGCAGGTCAGCATACCCAAGGCCAGCACATCAACTTTCAGAATGCGCAATTCGTCAATATCGTCCTTGTCCCATTCAATGAATGTCCGGTCAGGCATCGCCCCGTTGCCGACGGGCACCGTCTCGATCAGTTTCTTTTCGGTAAGGATGAACCCGCCCACATGCTGGCCCAGATGGCGGGGCATGCCGATCATCTGATCGGCCAGTTTGATTGTGCGCGCCATCAGCGGATCATTCAGATCGATCCCGGCTTCTGCGGCCTCGCGCGCGCCGACCTCGCGGCCCCATGACCCCCAGATCGTCTTAGCCAGCGCGCTGGTGATATCCTCAGACAACCCCATGACCTTGCCCACCTCGCGCACCGCCATGCGCGGGCGGTAATGGATCACAGTCGCGCAAAGAGCCGCCCGGTCGCGCCCATATTCCTTGTAGATATGCTGGATCACCTCTTCGCGCCGTTCATGTTCAAAATCGACGTCGATATCGGGGGGTTCGCGGCGTTCTTCGCTGATGAACCGTTCAAACAAAAGGTCGTTTTGGGCGGGGTCCACGGCGGTGATCCCCAGCACATAGCAGACAGCGGAATTGGCCGCCGACCCCCGCCCCTGGCAGAGGATGGGCGGCTTGCATTCATAGCGCGCGTAATTCACGACCCTTTGAATTGTCAGGAAATATTGCGCGATCTCCAGCTTGCCGATCAACGCCAGTTCCTTGCGCAGGGTTGTTTTCAACGTATCCGGCACACCAGCCGGATAGCGCCAGGCCGCCCCTTTCCAGGTCAGCTCCTCCAGATATTCCTGTGGTGTGCGCCCTTCGGGTACGGTTTCCTTGGGGTATTCATAGGCCAGTTCGCGCAGGTCGAAATCGCAGGCATCCGCGACCTGCCGTGTCGCCCGGATCGCATGCGGCCATTCCGCAAATAGCTGGATCATTTGCGCAGGTGATTTCAGATGCCGTTCGGCATTGGCCTCCAGCAGGAACCCGGCCTTCTGAATAGTCGTCTTGTGGAGGATGCAAGTCATGACATCCTGCAACGGTCGCTGTTCGGGCGCGTGATAATGTACGTCATTGGTTGCTATAATCGACATTCCATTGGCGCGGGCCAGCTGATCCAGCCGGTTGATCCGCGCACGATCATCACCGTGATAAAGATAGCTGGCGGCAACGTGTTTCAGGGTCGGCAGCGCCCGTTTCAGCCGCCGCAACCCGGCGCTGAAATGATCAAGATCGGCACCGGGGATGGCGATCAACTGAACCTCTGCACTGTACTGGGCCAGATCATCAAGGGTGATGTCGCAGACACCCTTGGCCTGCCAATCGCCATTGGTGTCTTGCATCTTGCCCTTGGACAGCAGCATGCAAAGCCGCCCGTAACCTGCACGATTGCGCGGATAGGCCAGAAATGCGTCACCCGTGACCAATTGTAACCGGCAACCGATGACCGGGGTAATGCGCGCTTTCAACGCTTCGGCATGTAATCGTACGACCCCGGCCATGGTGTTAAGGTCCGCACAGCCCAATCTGTCATAGCCCAAAGCGTTGGCGGTGGTGGCCAAATCCACCGCATCCGACGCACCCCGCAGGAAGGAAAAACAGGTGGTAAGCCCCAGTTCAACATAAGCGGCCTTGGGGTTTGACTTGAAACCATCATCTTCGATGGTGCGGCGTGGCCGCTGATTGTCCATCTCAGGCATGTGACCGGCCCCGAGCCTGCTTTATCATTTTGCCAAAAATACTCCCGCCGGAGGCATCCCAAATCCGCCATGCGCACCGCCGCCCGATCATCATGCGAAACACCCATGCACAAACCAACGCGGGTCACCGCCGCGCCCATCTTCGTGCAAGCCTTCGCGGTACAGCCAGATGCGCCGCCCCGACTGATCCTCAACCTTGAAATAATCGCGCAGCCTTGTGCCCGGCCTGTCCTTCCACCATTCCGGCGCGATCCGTTCCGGCCCGGCATAGCGGGTCACCCGGTGGGTCTGCCTGCGCCAGACAAACTGCGCGGGCGGTCCTTCGGGGACGGCATAAAGCACGCGGACTTCTTCGGGGTGATCAAACAGGCGCAGGGGGCGTTCCTGCGTCGTGACAGCCGCTACATCAGCGATGTTGGCAAGGGCCGCTACCTGCGCGGCGGCCCGTTCGGGGATATGGCTTTCGCGTAAAACGGGCCGGGTGATCGCACGGGGGCCGAATTTCGCGCTGAGCCGATCCACCAGCCGAGTCAGGTGCAGGTCATCATCTGACCCGCCATCCAGCCGGTTTTGCAAAACTTGCATCACTTCTACGCTGCCCGCCTCCAGTGTGATCAGATCAAAACCAAAGCCGGGATTGATCCGTTCGACCTTGTCGCGGAACAGCCCGTGCAGATGGGTCGGATCACGGGTGGTGGCTGATGTCGCCACATCCACATGGCTGACATCGCCATCGGTACGATAGACCGTCAGATGCAGCCGGCGACAGCCCATCCCGGCCTTTTTGAGCGTATCGCAAAGGTTTTCACAAAGTTCGGGCAGGTATGGGGTGGGATCGAAAATAGGTTCAGCCAACCGGCTTTGCACGGCAAAGCGCAGTTTGGCATCTACGCTGGCCACGGGTTCAGCCAGTTTGCCCAACGCCTGATCCAGCCGCAGCAGCGGATTGGCCGCAAGCCCTGCCTTTATAAACCGCCGAGTCAGCGACAGACGCGGCACATCCATCACCGCACCAATGGTTTTTAGCCCCAGACGGCGCAGCAACAGAACCGTCGCATCATCCAACCGCAACCCGGTGACAGGCAATGCGCCCAGCTTGAAATTGACCTCTTCCGCAGCACAAATCGACCTGACCGGCCCAAACCGCGCCAGGGCCCAGGCAGCCCCCCATGTGGGGGCCACGGCCAGGCGGGCTGTCAAGCCCAGCAGGGAAAGCTGGGTTTCCATTTCAACCAGCATCGCAGCCTCGCCCCCCAGCAGATGATCGGACCCGGTGGTGTCAAGGATCAACCCATCGTCGCCATCGCGCACGGTCCAGGGGCACCAGCGACGCGCCCAAAGCACCAGCCGGTCAAGCGCGGCGTGATCCCCCGCCTCATCGGCGAATTCCACCTGCAATTCGGGGCAGATCGCCCGCATATCCACGACCCGCGATCCCGGCAATATCCCGTTGACCCGCACTGTACGATTGGCGGCATGGATGACCGGCCCGTGATGCCCTTCGCGCGCCAGCACGATTGGGATATCATCCGGCGGCGCGTTCCCCTGCCGCTCCATCACCCGTTGCCAGCGTTCGATCGCGAATTGGGGCAGCGAGATTGAGACGATCCTGCGCCCGGTCATAGGTTGCCACCCATTGGCCCGGTTTGCTGCGCCGCGACCGAAACAGATCGAGCGCCCAGCGCGGGGCGCCGGGGGCCTGCGCATCGTGCGGATGCGGGGCAGATGGCACCGCACTGATCCGCCAGCGATCGCGCGCCGCGCTTAAATCGGGGGAGGCCGCGCGCCGGATCAGCCAGCAGGGCACATCTGCCGCCTCTGCGCGCAGGGCCAACCGTTTGGTCGCGGTAAAATCGAGTGCTGGCGGATCGCCCCATATTTCCCCGATCACCCCGCCCAGATTGCGGCAACGCAACCCGTCTTCCATCGCCCAAAGCACATCTGCGGCGCGTGACACATCCACCATGATCACAGGCCGTTTGGTGCCGATCCCGGCCAGATAAGGTCGCCCTGCTTCCTTGCGGGAAAGCCTGTCCTGCACCCACAGGATCGGGGCATCGGTGCGGGGCAAACGGGCCAGCACAAACCCAATGGCGGCCGCATCCGTTGCGGTTTCGGGGAAAGCTTCGGACAGGGTATGCGTCAACGGGTCGGGCTGGCGCACCTGACCTGCCAGACGTTTTTGTACCCGAAGCGACCCCATACACGATACACCGAATCCTGATTAATGTTCATCTTTTGTTCTATATCACAGCTTGCTTTTCGTCAAACCTTAGGGGCAGCACCAAACGAACAACGTAGAATAAAAACTGACAGCCATGCGTAACCTCTGCACAGACAAGAGATTGATTTGATCCCTTCCATAAGGCCTATTACTCAGGTCTGCCAAAACAGGACTATTCCAATGAACATCCTTTTCATCATGTATGACCAATTGCGCTTTGATTACCTGAGCTGTGCGGGTCACCCCCATCTGGACACACCCAATTTTGACCGTGTCGCCGCCCAGGGGGTCCGGTTCACCAATACCTATGTGCAATCGCCGATCTGCGGCTCAAGCCGGATGTCGTTTTATACCGGGCGTTACCCGTCCAGCCATGGCGCGCAATGGAACAACTATCCTTTGCGCGTCGGCGAACAGACAATGGGTGATCATCTGCGCAAGGCTGGGATGGATTGCTGGCTGATTGGCAAGACCCATATGCATGCCGACGCAGAAGGCATGGCCCGCCTTGGGCTGGACCCCGATAGCGTCATTGGTGCGCGGCAGGCCGAATGCGGGTTTGATGTGTGGATTCGTGACGATGGACTTTGGGCACAAGGCCCCAAAGGGTTTTATGATGAAAAGCGTTCGCCCTATAATGAATACCTCAAATCAAAGGGCTATCCGGCTGATAATCCATGGCATGATCATGCAAATGCCGGGATCAAGGAGCCCAACCGGATGGCGTCGGGCTGGATGTATGAAAACGCCGACCGCCCCGCCAATATCCACGAGGAAGATTCTGAAACCGCCTGGCTGACCACCAAGACAATTGAATTCATGCAACAAGCGAAGGGATCGTGGTGCGCACATGTCAGCTATATCAAGCCGCATTGGCCCTATATCGTGCCTGCCCCCTATCACAACATGTATGGCACGCAGCATGTCCCTGCCCCGCTGCGCGACGAGGTCGAGCGCGAAGACGCCCACCCCGTCTTTGACGGCTATATGAACAACCGCGTCGGCACCGCCTTTCAACGCGATGAGGTTCGCCAAAAGGTAATCCCGGCATATATGGGTCTGATCAAGCAATGCGACGATCATCTGGGCCGTATTCTGGATCATCTGGAAGACACCGGCGCGATGAAAGACACGATGATCGTGCTGACATCGGACCATGGCGATTACCTTGGCGATCACTGGATGGGCGAAAAATCCCTGTTCCACGACCAATCCGCCAAGATCCCGATGATCATCTATGATCCGCGCCCCCGTGCCGATGCCACGCGCGGCACCACATGTGATGCGCTGGTCGAAAGCCTGGATATCGCCGCCACCTTTGTGGAGGCGGCAGGCGGCACCGTACCCGCGCATATTATCGAAGGACGTTCATTGCAGCCTTGGCTTGATGGCGACTGCCCGGATTGGCGCGACTTCCTGATCAGCGAATTCGACTTTTCGGCCACCCCCCTTGCAGAAGAACTGGGTCTGGCGCCGCGCGATTGCCGCCTGTTCATGGTGTTCGACGGGCGCTGGAAGATGATGCATGCCGAAGGCGGGTTCCGCCCGATGCTGTTTGACCTGCAAAACGACCCCGAAGAATTTATCGATCTGGGCAAGACCGATGACTATGCCGATGAACTTGACCGCCTTTACGGCTATCTGGCCCAGTGGGGCAGACGGATGTCGCAGCGGGTGACGAAATCGGACGATGACATCGTCGAAATGCGGGGCAAGGCCGGGCTGAAAGGCGTGCTGCCCTTCATGTATGATGGCAGCGAGGTCCCCCGCCCATTGACCAAGTTCTACCGCGGCAAAGCCCCGAAGCTGCCCGAAAAATAGCGGACCAGCGGCGGCATTGCGGGACGTTTATGCCGTTGGATTCAATTCGTCCCAATTATGGGCTGCATACGCAGGACTATGATAGAGGGAGCGACATGGCCAACTACCCACGTCAGAAAGCCCCCGCATATGCGGGGGCTTTCTCGTGTCTGATGGTGGAACTTATTCCCCGTTTAATGATCCCTGCCCATGACCGGACAGGCCGCCGGCGACTTCTTCTGTCGCCTCATCAGACAGTTCTTCTGGCAATAGCAGGTTCAGTACAATCGCGATGAAAGCGGCCGGTAGCAGCCCTGATGTCATCAGGATGTAAAGCGTGTCATTGCTTGACCCGTCAGCCAGTGCGAACTTCAGCCCGGCCACCGCACCCGGTTCCAGTTGCAGGCCAAGTCCGACTGACAGGGCGATGGCAAAGATCACCATGTTGCGTCGGTTCCAGTTCACGTCTGACAGCATCGAAATACCGGCGGCCACAACCATACCGAACATCACGATCACGCCGCCGCCCAACACCTCAATCGGGACCGTGCGGATCACGCCGCCGACCTTGGGCACCAGCCCGCAGATGATCAGGAAGATCGCCCCACAGGTCACCACATGCCGGCTCATCACGCCGGTCATGGCGATCAGGCCCACGTTCTGGCTGAAGGATGTGTTGGGGAAGCCGCCGAAAACACCAGCAAGAGCTGTGCCGAAACCGTCGGCATAGGTGGCACCTTCAATCTCTTTATCCGTCGCCTCGCGCCCGGCCCCACCTTTGGTGATCCCTGACACATCGCCAACCGTTTCAATGGCCGAAATGAACGCCATCAGGCAGAAGCCGATGATTGCCGCCGCACTGAATTCGAACCCGTATTTGAACGGCTGTGGCAGGGCGAAGGATGCGGAGCGTTCCCAAGATCCGGTCACCGCAGACCATTCCAGAATGCCCACGCCCAGCGCATAGAAATATCCGACGATCAGACCGATCAGCACCGCCGAGATTGACAGCATGCCGGTGGTGAAGAATTTCAGCGCCAATGTGACGATTATCACCACAAGTGCGGCCGACCAATTCAGCAACGATCCGTATTCGGGGGTGCCAATGGCAGGCACGCCGCCCGCTGCATATTGAATCCCGACCTTGACCAGCGCCAAACCGATCATCGTCACCACAAGGCCCGCGACCAGCGGTGGCAGAGCAAACCGAATCCGCCCGATGAACAGCGCAAGGAACGCGTGGAATAGGCCACCGATGATGACGCCGCCGAACAGGGCCGCCAGCCCATCAACGCCCTTGCCCGCAACAAGCGGGATCATGATCGGGATAAACGCAAAGGATGTGCCTTGTACGATGGGCAGCTTTGCCCCGACCGGCCCGATAGAGATCGTTTGCAGCAGCGTCGCCACGCCCGCAAACAACATCGACATCTGGATCAGGTACAGCAATTCGGGAAAGTCGGGCGAGTTCGACCCGAAACCGAAACCTGCCGCCCCGGCCACGATGATTGCCGGTGTCACGTTGGATACAAACATTGCCAGCACATGCTGGATGCCCAGCGGCACCGCCTTGTGGAGCGCCGGTGTATAATTAGGATCGCGCAGTTGCTCTGCTGTCCCGATAGATGAAGTTGTCATTTTGTCGTCCCCTGTTGTTGCCGATCTTACGCGCCGGTCACTCGTCGAAAACCACGCGGTAAGGCGTGGTAAAGTAGTGTTCCTCCAGGTTTGGCCCGTCGCTGACCCGGTCGATCACAGCGAACAGGCCGGGACCGAACAAGGGCGTCAGCACCCCGTGCCAAACCCCGCGATGGAAATTGATGCCCTCTCCCGGAGCGGTGATGAACGCTTTGGGTTGCAGGTCGGCATCAGCCACGATGACTAGAAACGCATCCATGCTCATCGGGATAAATGCTTGTGACCCCAGCGGGTGCCGTTCGACCATGTCGAGCGTATAGGGCAATTGCAGCAACGCGGACCGGAACAGGCTGATCCCGACCCGGCCATCGCAATCCACCTGCGCCCTGTCATGAAACCGCCCGCATAGCCCTGCATTGATCATCTTGTCGGGATCACCGTCGCAATTCAGCACATCACCGTAGGGCGCGAAGCTTTCCGCGCTGAGAGGGGATATACTGATATCGCGGATCATCGGGGCAGCATGTCCTTGAGCCGGTGAAGGGCGATGCGTTCAACCTGATAACAGGCCTCTGCAAATTCGGTCGCCCGATCATTTTCCAAACGCATCTGGAATGCAGCCTTGATCGACGCCTTATCGTGATCGCGCACGGCGATGATGAAAGGAAAGCCGAATTTTGCGGTATATGCTGCGTTTTGCGTCGTAAATGCGGTGCGCTCTGCATCCGTTAGGGCATCCAGGCCCGCTGATGCCTGCTCAATCGTGCTTTCTGCGGTCAGCTTTTTTGCCGAGGCCAGCTTGCCCGCCAGATCCGGGTGAGCAGTCAGGACACCAAGCCGTTCGTCCTCCGTTGCGGATCGAAAGGCCCGGCACATGGCGTTGTGCAAGCCCAAAGCCGTGTCATGCGCTGGCCCCAGTTCCAGATCAAAGGCGCGTTCCTCGACCCATGGCGAATGTTCAAACACATGATCGAAGTTCTGCATAAATGTCGGTTTGTCCATTTGCGATGGTCGGTCAAACCGTTGATGCGGATGGGTTTTAGCCCAATGATCCGCAATCTGTTCGCGGGTCGCGAACCAGACACCATCATGGCCTTGCGCGTATTCAATGAACGCGCGCAAGGCCTCTGCCCGCCCCGGCCGCCCGATCAAGCGGCAATGCAGGCCGATGGACATCATCCGCTCGCCTTCGCGGTAAAGCGCGTCAAAACTGGCCTTGAGGTAATCAAGAAACTGCGCGCCTGCATTGAACCCTTGCGGGGTTGCAAAGCGCATATCGTTCGCATCCAGCGTATAGGGAACGATCAACTGGTCCTGTCGTCCAAATTCCGCCCAATAGGGCAAATCATCGGCATAGCTGTCAGCAACATAGGCAAACTGCCCGGTCTCAGCGGCCAACCGCACTGTGTTCATCGAACAGCGCCCGGTGTACCAGCCGCGTGGTGGCTGACCTGTCACTTCGGTATGCAGGCGGATCGCCTCTGCCATATCGGCGCGCTCCACATCCTCTGGTGCGTCTTTGTATTCGATCCATTTCAGCCCGTGACTGGCGATTTCCCAGCCTGCGTCCTTCATCGCCGCCACCTGTTCGGGGGCGCGGGCGAGCGCCGTGGCAACCCCGTAGACCGTCACCGGCAGTTCGGCCATCAACCGATGGAGCCGCCAGAACCCCGCACGCGCCCCATATTCATAGATGGTTTCCATGTTCCAGTGGCGCTGATCGGGCCAGGCTGTGGCGCCCACGTTCTCGGACAGGAACGCCTCGGATGCGGCATCACCATGCAGGACGTTGTTTTCGCCACCTTCCTCAAAATTCAGGACAATTTGAACAGCGATCCGGGCATCACCCGGCCATTGCGGGTCGGGCGGTGTCGCCCCATAACCAATCATGTCACGTGGATATCGCTGCAATGTCGTACTCCCCTTCATTGCCATGGTAATCTGAAATAATCCCGGCGTTTTTCAAATAAATCATGAAGGAGTTTCCGCCGCCCGAATGGCTGCGGCGATCTTCTCGACCATGAACTCCATGAACAGCCGGGTCTTGGGGTCCTGGTGCCGCCGATGGGTGTATAGACAGGCCATCTGGATCGGCATCGGCGGGGTCGCTTCGGCCACAGCGATCAAGTCACCGCTGGCCAGATGCTCGGCCACTTCAAAGCGGGGTTTCATCGCAACCCCCTGCCCGCATAAGGCCCAATCGGTCAGCACATCGCCATCATCACTTTCCAACCGGCCAGCAACGCGGAACCGCTGCGGGCCGTCAGCGGTCTGCAACTGCCACTGAAATTCGGCAGCACCGGGAAATCGCAGGTTCAGACATTCGTGTTTGTCGCGCACCAAGGCGGTCCCATCGGCGGGATGGCCGCGTGTCGCCACATAATCAGGTGAGGCGACCAGCACCCGGGCCACATCCGAGATTTTCCTGATCCGCAGATTGCTGTCAGCGGGTTGGCCCAGATGAAAGGCCAGATCAAGCCCCTCTGCCGTCATATCCACATTCCGGTCGGTCATACGCAGACGGACATCGATTAATGGATATGCGGCGGTAAAGGCCGGAACATGCGGGGCGATCAAGCGGCGACCGACGCCCAGCGGGGCCGCCACATGCAGCAGACCTTTGGGGTTTTCGGTCAAATCAGTGACCTGCGCCTCTGCATAATCCACCGCGTCCAGCACCGAACAGGCGCCGCCATAAAACGCCTTGCCTTGGGCCGTGGGCGTCAGGCTGCGCGTGGTCCGTTGAAACAGACGGACGGAAAGGTGATCCTCAAGCTGGGAAATCCGGGCGGAGGTGACAGCAGGAGAAATCCGCAGATCACGACCTGCGGCAGACATCGAGCCCAACTCATAGACACGGACAAACGTACGGATATTCTCAAGATACGACATTCTTCGCCAATTTTTGATAGAGCCTTGCAATATCAGGGAATACAAGAAAACTAGCGCACTGACTACACTGGTCGGCAAAGGGGACGCAGAATGTACGATATTGCAATTCTTTGGGACTGGCTGGCTTTTGCAGTGCGTTGGCTGCATGTGATCACCGCGATCGCCTGGATCGGGTCATCTTTCTATTTCATCGCGCTTGATCTATCGCTGAACCGCGATATCGACGGCCCCCCCGATGGCGAAGAATGGCAGGTACATGGCGGTGGGTTTTACCATATCCAGAAATATCTGGTCGCGCCCGAAGCAATGCCCGAGCATCTGACATGGTTCAAATGGGAAAGCTATGCAACATGGCTGTCGGGGGCGGCTATGCTGGCCGTGGTCTATTGGGTCGGGGCAGAGCTTTATCTGATTGATCCCAACAAGGCCGATATCGGTATCTTTACCGGCATCCTGATCTCCGCCGCATCACTGGCGGTTGGCTGGATCATCTATGATCTTCTGTGCAAATCGCCCTTGGGGGAACAGCCGACAACCTTGATGGTTCTGCTTTTCATCCTGCTAGTGGCGATGTCATGGGGGTACAACCAGATCTTCACCGGGCGGGCGGCCCTGCTGCATCTGGGGGCGTTCACAGCCACGATCATGACGGCAAATGTGTTCTTCATCATCATGCCCAACCAGCGGATTGTCGTGGCCGACCTCAAGGCCGGGCGCACGCCCGATCCCAAATACGGCAAAATCGCCAAGCTGCGCTCGACCCATAACAACTACCTGACGTTGCCGGTCATCTTCCTGATGCTGTCGAACCATTACCCGCTGGCCTTTGGGACGCAATATGCCTGGATCATTGCCGCGCTGGTCTTCCTGATGGGGGTCACGATCCGGCATTACTTCAATTCCATGCATGCCCGCAAAGGACTGCCCAATTGGACATGGGCGGTGACGGTTATCCTGTTCATCGTGATCGCATGGCTGTCTACCCAGCCCGGACATGACAGCTATGACGCCGCCGAGGCGCGCACACTCACCCCCTATGAACAGCGTTTTGCCACCGCAGATGGGTTTGAAAATGCGCATGACATCGTCATTGGGCGCTGTTCAATGTGCCATGCGCGCGAACCGGTCTGGGGGAACATGCGATGGGCGCCCAAGGGGGTCTTTCTAGAAACCGAAAGCGATATCGCCCGATATGCACGGCAGATTTATCTGCAAGCCGGGGTCAGCCACGCTATGCCGCCCGCCAATATCACCAACCTGTCAGAACAGGACCGGGCCAAACTGATCGCGTGGTACCGCGCCGGGTCGTAAGATGGGTTTCAACCCATCCCCGGTGAGGCCCATCGGAAACGGTTGTGGCGCGCGGGATCATCGCGATCCGGTGAATGATCTGTGCAGCTTTGCCACAAACGTAGATGTCTCCTGCACAGGCACGTGACAGATGAGCCGCGTTTTTGCGCCTCAAACCTGCGCGCCTTTACATTTCTTTTTCAGCGCAAACCATGAAAAGGGCTTGAAAGACCCCGTCCGTCCTGCGCTCTTTTTCCGGCAACAGAATTATTTGGACGAAGGCGTCTTGAGAAAAACCGGAGGCATCAACTTTTCTCGAAACGCTGTCGTAACGAAAACAAGGAGAGCTCCATGCGTGAATGGTGGCGTGACGCAGTCGTTTATCAGATCTATCCACGTTCTTTTCAGGATGATAACGGCGATGGCGTTGGTGATTTGCAGGGCATTACACGCCGGCTGCCACATGTCGCAGCCCTTGGCGCCGACTGCATCTGGTTGTCGCCCATTTTCACGTCACCACAAAAGGATATGGGTTATGACGTGTCAGACTACACCGATATCGACCCGCTATTTGGAACACTGGCAGATTTCGACGCGCTGATCGCGCACGCCCATGATCTGGGCCTGAAGGTGATTACCGATCAGGTCCTGTCGCACACATCCAACCAACACCCGTGGTTTCGCCAATCCCGCACCAGCCGGGACAATGACAAAGCCGACTGGTATGTTTGGGCCGACCCGCTGCCTGATGGGTCACCCCCCACAAACTGGCACAGCCATTTCGGCGGCCCAGCCTGGGAATTCGATCCGCAACGCTGCCAATACTATCTGCACAACTTTCTTGCCGCCCAACCGGACCTGAACTTTCACAACCCCGATGTTGTTGATGCAATTCTTGAAACCTGCAAGTTCTGGCTGGATCGCGGCCTTGACGGCTTTCGGCTCGACACGGTGAATTACTATTTTCACGACACCCAACTGCGATCAAACCCCCCGGCACAGAGCCGCCCGCAAGTCATGGCAACCGATCTTTATGGGATGCAAGACAATATCTATAACAAGACGCGGCCCGAAAACCTTGGTTTTCTGGAAAAGCTCCGCAGGCTGACAGATCACTATGACGATATCATGATGGTTGGCGAAGTGGGCGAGATGGGGCGCAAATCGATCCAGATCATGGGCGATTACACAGCCGGGTCCAACCGCCTGCATATGGCTTACAGCTTTGCCATGCTGGGGCCTGATTTTTCGGCGGACCATTTCCGCAGTTGTATCGCAGGGTTCCAGCAAGGCGCACCAGATGGCCACCCGAAATGGTCGTTCAGCAACCATGATGTGCCGCGCCATGTGACGCGCTGGGGCGATCACGCGATCAGCGACGACCACATGGCCCGGCTGGCCTGTGCGATGCTGATGTCGTTTGAAGGCACAATCGGCATTTATCAGGGTGAGGAACTGGGCCAGACAGAAACCGAACTGACCTATGACGAACTGACCGATCCGCCCGCATTGCGGTTCTGGCCCGCCGTCAAAGGGCGAGACGGATGCCGCACACCAATGGTGTGGGCGCGGGATGAACCCAATGCAGGCTTCAGCACCGGGCAGCCCTGGCTGCCCGTGAAAACCCCTCAGATGGCACGTTCAGTTGACGCGCAGGAGGCTACAGGTGACAGCATCCTGAAGTTCTACAAAACGGCAATCGCCTTTCGTACAGCGCAACCAGCGCTGCGCGCTGGCCAGACCACATTCATTGATCTGCCAGAGCCGCTTTTGGCATTTCGGCGCCAAACCGGCAGTGAACAGATCACCTGCATCTTTAACCTGTCCAAGGAACCGCAGGTCATCACTCTAAACGGCAACGCCTCGCTTATCGGCCCTCAGCATGCTGAGATTGACGGCTTTTTCCTGACGCTTCCGGGGAACGGTTTTGCTTATCTGACCCATGATGGGGCGCTGACCCTATCGGTTTGATTGACCGCGATCAAAGCGCAACGGAGCCGCGTCGTAAGATGGGTTTAAACCCATCTTACATTGCATCAAAACCTGATCTCAAAAACAGCCCCTGGTCCCGGGATCAACGTGATGTCAGCCCCTTGCGCCTGCAGCATCCGGCGCACGATAGGCAGCCCCATGCCAGTTCCGCCCGACTCTCGCCGCGTTGTGAAGAACGGATCAAAAACCCGGTCCCGATTGCCATCGGAAATGCCCGGCCCGTTGTCGCTGACCACCAAACCGTCGTCATGCAATGTGAAGGTCACAACCCCGGCCCCATGCGCACGCGCATTCCCCACAAGATGCGCTGTCACCAAATCCATCACGTCGCGCGGCAAAGGCACCGTTCCGTCACGCGCCACAACCACGTCGTAACCGGCCAACACCTCTGACAGAACACAGTCCCCCGGCGGCATCGGCTCCTGCGCGCGAGCAAGAGCGCGCTGGCTGTCCAGCAAGGCCTCCATCCGGGCGACGGCATCGCCGATATTGCCAAGCATCTTGGCCCGATCCGCATCCGAAAGCCCCGGATCACCCAGCAATTCCGCCGCCCCCCGGATCGCGGTCAGCGGCGATTTAAGCTCATGTGTTACATGATCGGCATAGGACCGCAGTACCGCCTCGCGCCCACGCAAGACCGATGTCATCCCGATGACCGCCTGCCCCAGATCGGAAAACTCTGGCGTGCCGAAATGCGCGGGCACCTGGGCCTCGCCTTCACTTTGCGCATAGGTCGTCAGCGCGCGGACCGGCTGCAACACAAGCCGCCACAGCAAGTAACCCAACACCCCGGTTGCCACAAAGGCCATCCAGCCGATCATCCAGGATGTTTCGGCCCAGCCCAACACGCCACCCGCGACCCGGAAATAGCCAATACCCACCAACGGCAGGAAAAACACGGCCGCCAATGTGCCCCCCAGCACAAATGCCAGTGGCGGTCGCCATTTTCGGATTACCCGCCGCGACATGCGCCCATCCGAATGCCGACCCCATGCACCGTTTCAATCGCGTCAGTACACCCCGCCAAAGCCAGCTTTCCGCGCAAATTTCGCAGGTGGCTATCCATCGTCCGATCGCTCACATGTACATTGGTGCCATAGATCGCATCCACCAGTTGCGGGCGTGACATGACGTTGTCAGGCCGCGCCATCAGCCTTTCCAGCAAATCCATTTCACGCGCCGTCAGCGTCACCGCAATATCCCGCACATGGCACAGATGCCGGTCTGGATCGACGCTGACCATCCCCCGTCGCAACACCGATTGCGCAGGCGTTGCCACATGCGACCGTTTCAGGATCGCCTTGACACGCGCGACCAGTTCGCGCGGGGAAAACGGTTTGGGTACATAGTCATCCGCCCCCAGTTCCAGCCCGACAACCCGGTCGATCTCATCCCCTTGCGCCGTCAGAAACACCACCGGCACGTCAGAGGATTTGCGCAGCTCCCGACACACCGCCAGCCCGTCCATTTCCGGCATCCCGATATCAAGGACGATCAGATCAGGCGTCAGGCTTTGCGCCATTTCCAGCGCCTGTTGCCCATCTGCCGCCTCGGCCACAGCAAAGCCTGCCTGACTTAGCGCGATCCGCACCACATCGCGGATCTGGGTATCATCATCTGCAACCAGTATCATTGCGCTACCTCCGTCGCGGCCAAACTACGGCGCAGCCGGGCGTTGCGGTAGCCCCATTCGCGCCAATCTTTGGGTGTGCTGACCGATGGTTGCGAGCCATAACAGGATTGGTCGGCGGTGGCCAAGGCCGGTGCCGCCCCCTCGCTCAATCGACACAGATACCACATATCGGGGTCCGGCTGTGCCAGATTGGTGCGGGCAATCAGCCCGTCAACATTCACAAGCGCACAAAGATAGATCGCCAGAAACCCCAGCCCCGCCGCACGCAACATGAACCATCCGACCGGCGCGCGCTGCACCATCTGCATGATCATCAGGATCAGCCCCAGTGCCACCAACACCATCCAGACAAATGCTGCAAAACGCAGCCGTGTCAGGTCGTAAGCATCGACATAAAGGTCCAGCCGCATGATGGAAGAAATCACCAAAAGCACATTCTGCCCGATCCAAAGGTAAAGCAGACCGCGTAGTGCGGGGTGCGCCTCCAGAAAAGGTTGCGACAGCAGGGCGAACAGGCCTGCCAGCAATGCCGTGACAAGCAAAGGATAAGCTCCGCGATGCGCATATTCGGCATAGGTCATCCCCTCGGGCAAGGCTACGCCGCCCCAAAGAAACCCAAGATCCATCATGGTCTGTACCGCAAAGATCAGGTTGAACAGCACCAGCGCGCGCAGCACTGATCGATCATTCAACAGACCCGACCGCCACATCGCCCCCCGCGCAGCTGGCGCACGGCCGAGCGTCTTAGCCAATCTGCTGAGCCGCAGGAAGGGCCAGAGACACACCGCGATTGTGGCCCAAAACGTCACGCGTGCGCCGTCAAAAGCAAACCCTGGCTCCATTTGCGCCAATTGCAACAGCCAGCGATCCATGAGCGGGTTGGCGACGGCGATCAGCACGATAAACACCAGGCCAACGCTGATCGGGAAGGCCCAATCAAGCGCGATCCTTTTGACGACCCCTGTGGACGGGGCGGACACACGCAGATGTAGCGCATCCACAAAGACCAGAATGACCCCGGCAAATGGCAACCGGCGCATGCCGCGCAGCAGCACAGGCATATCCCAGCGCCCCAGCACCATCAGGGTTGCAAAGAACAGGAACCCCAACATCGCAATAAAAAATGACATCAACTGGAAAAGATCGACAACCGGAACCAGCGTGACCAGCAAAACGCCCCATGCGCGCAAGCCCCGCACCCGGTCGACATCCGACCAAAGGGTGACATGTACGGCAGCGGCAATCGCCAATACCCAGATTACGAAGCTTAGGCCGGGGCGCACTGACCAAAACATCAGGTCGGCCAAACCAACGCCGATGATCAACAAAACCCCAAGCATCCAACGCGGCGTCGCCCGTTCATCATCCAGCCACCATGCATCTTTTGCCAAACCCTTTGGCACGCCACGCACAACCATATCCTGTCCCTTCATCTTGCTTTTGAAAGGTAGGGATAGGGTTGGGTCGTGCATCACAGCCTGCAAAGATGTGCAATTTTTGTGCAGCGCCTATCTGTTCAAAGCCTTCCATTTGTTACTACATCAAGGACATGAGCAGTTTTCCCATCAGCTGGCTTGTCAGTATCCTGACGCTGATCGCCGCTTATACGCTGGCCTGGAACACGCGCATTCCGCAACACGCGCGGATACTGCTTTGCGGGTTTCTGCTAAGCCTCGGCACCGTGGCGCTTTTGCTGGGGCTGCGTCTGTCTTTTGATCTGGCTTGGCCCGGGCGGGTGCAGCCCTTTGTAGCGGTCACGGCCGCGCCATTGGCCTATTTGGGCTTCAAGGCGCTTGGTCATGAGGCGGGGCCGCAATGGCGTAGGACGTCGCGCCCTGATGCCGTGATTGTCGTGGCGGCGTTTTTGGGGCTGCTGGCCCCGATCCCCGTATCGGCGGATATGTTTATTCTTGCGATCAACTGCATCTATCTGGTGCGCATTGCTGCATTGCTGCGCCGTGGTGCAGATGATGTGCCGCTGGTGCCGCCGCATGCGGTGCATATCCTGCGCGCGGCGATCTATGCGACCCTTGCGTTGATTGGGCTAATGGTTCTGGCCGACGGGCTGATCGTGACGGCCAGTCTGGCTGCGACTGATCCGCAGATGGTCGGCATGCTGACCGGGGTATCCGGCCTTTTTGCGGGGTTCATTTTTGTTGTGGCATTGATCGGGGCGCCGATGATCCTGGGCGCACCACGCGCTGCGGCTGAGAAATTGCAAACCGCCACCCATCACGATCAAAACCTGATGGCCGCACTTAATGCGTTAATGGAAGAAAAGCAGCTTTACCGGGACAGCAACCTGACCTTGTCGCGGGTCGCCAAACGCCTGTCCGCGCCCGTCCGCGATGTATCAGCGGCCACCAATCGGGTGACAGGCGAAAATTTCTCGCGCTTTATTAACGGGCATCGCATCCGCTATGCCCAGCGCGCCTTGCAGGATACCGACCTGCCAGTCACCGAGGTGATGTTCGAAGCCGGATTCCTGTCGAAATCCAGCTTCAATACCGAGTTTCGGCGCGTCACCGGGCAGACGCCATCTCAGTTTCGCGCCAGTTTACGCGGCTCATGACACCGGTGTGCAAGTAATCCGCCGATGCGCCACCCCAAAGATTTCGTCCATGGCATTGCGCCCCGGGTTGATCACGAACCCATAGCTGTCGGCCAAACCGTCACCTAATACGACATCCGCATCCTGATGCGCCTGCCCGGTCACCCGATATGTATCGCTGACCACGTCATGCCCCTGTGCGAGGGCACGGGCCACCCGGCGGCTTTGCAAGACGATCCTGATCGGGGCCGCCAAATGGCCGCCGATACCGTCGCCCTCAAAATCACCGGCGACAAAACGGGCCTGAAACACAAGGCATTCGCCACTATGGTCGCCCCGCAGGATGACATCGCCCCGGCCGGCCATGCCACGCAGGTCAAGCAAGCTGACCTCGCGCGGGCGGTTAACAACAAAGATGCCATAAGCCCCAGCGGGAATTTGATAGCCTGTATCGGTCTGCATTGCGGCCCGCGTAATCCAGACGTCATTTTCACGGGTCATGTCCGCGCTGGCAGGGCTGATGGCAAGACAGAACGCCGCAACAGCGGCGCATGACAGGTTGAACTGGTTTAAGGTTAAGGTGAACATCCGATTTTCCTTTGATCTGTTCGCATGCGCCGCACATCGCGGCACTGAAACCCATCAAAGCGTTCCCGGTGATCTTTGCGCCCAGATGCATGATACCGAACGTTCGACATCATGTTCCAGAACCTGTTTCGTCAGGTAGACGCTTCCGCCGCCGCCCGAATGGCGCGGATATTGTTACCGTAAGGCGCCTGATCGCTGACCGATCCGCCCCGGAACACGGCTGACCCCGCCACCAGCACATCTGCGCCAGCCGCCGCCACCAAAGGTGCGGTTGTCGGATCAACGCCGCCATCGATTTCGATATGGATCGGCCGGTCACCGATCATCGCCCGCAAGTCGCGCACCTTTTCGACCTGGCTGTGAATGAATTTCTGCCCGCCAAAGCCGGGGTTCACCGTCATCACACAAATCAGATCAACCATATCCAGCAGATATTCCACCGATGACGCAGGCGTGCCGGGGTTCAGTGCGACACCAGCCTTGGCCCCGGCCCCGCGAATGGCCTGCACGGTGCGGTGGATATGCGGGCCAGCCTCCACATGGGCGGTAATGACATCGGCACCTGCCTTGGCGAATGCCTCGATATAAGGATCAACCGGGGCAATCATCAGATGTACATCCATCACGCCATTAATATGCGGGCGGATGGCCGCGCAGGTGGCCGGGCCAAAGGTGATATTGGGCACAAAATGGCCGTCCATCACATCGACATGGACCCAATCGGCGCCTTGCGCCTCAATCGCCTCGCACTCTGCCCCGAAATTGGCAAAATCGGCGGACAGGATGGACGGGGCGATCTTGATGGAACGATTAAAGGACATTGGCAGCAGACCTCTTTGGCAAAATTCATCCGGCAGATACCGCGCCGATCCGCTATTGTCACGGGCATTTCAGTTTCATGCTGCGACGCAGAAAAACATGTGTTAGTTTGCGCCCATGACCAGAACGCTGCATCACAAGGACATCCTGCAAGGCGATGCCCAGATCCATCTGACCCGCGCGACCCTGACCCCCGCGCGGCCCAAGCACCTGCATGATCACGACTTTTTCGAACTGTTCTGGATACAGAACGGCACGGTCCGGCATCATCTGCCGCAAGAGGGCGTGAATCTGACTGAAGGCAGCGTATTTTTCCTGCGCCCCGGACACGCCCATGCGTTGCAAGGCAAGGGTGAGCATGCGCTTGTCGTGTCCCTTTGTATTCATCCGCAGATCATCAAGGCACTGGCCAAACGGCACCCATCGCTGAAGGGGCATCTGTTCTGGTCGTCGGGTGACCCCGTTCAACGGCACCGCGACATCCGGCAGCTTGCGGCCCTTAATCACGCCGCTGTCCTGCTGGAGCGCAGTGCAAATGACACCTTGGCAGCCGAAGCATTTCTGCTGCCTTTATGCGCCGACCTGATCGCCGAGGCGCATGCGGACACAACGCCCAGATGGTTGGCGGACGCATGCATTGCAGCCAAAGACCCGGCCGTCTTTCGCGATGGCGCTGCTGGGCTCGTCGCGCTGACGGGCAAGGCCCACTCCCATGTCAGCCGGATGATGCGCAAACATCTGGGCGAAACCCCATCCGACCATATCAATCATATCCGCATGACATATGCCGCCCGCGCATTGACCACCGATAGCGAGGCGGTCAGTCAGATCGCCACGGATTGCGGCATTCCCAACATGTCACATTTTCACAAACTGTTCCGGCAGGCGCATGGGCTGACCCCGTTGCAATATCGTCAGAAATACCAACGTGGCGTCGTGCAACCCATATAGTATTTGACCAAACGGTCAAAACTTGCCAATACGCATCCAAAGTGCCACCCTAAACCGGCACCGCAGGAGGCCGCCTTGCAAACAACCGCAACCCCCACGATGACCACAGCGCAACTGCCACAAGTGCAGCACCAGCGTAATGAAGGCATGCCGTTGGACCTTGATTGGGTCATGGCCGCGCAGGCGAATACCTCTGCCATTGAACGGCGCGCCAAAACCCTGCCGGGGCGACGCAGCGTCAAAAAGGATTTTCAGGCCGCGTGGTTGTGCAAGGCAATCAGCCTGATGGACCTGACCACCCTGTCGGGCGATGACAGCGAAGGACGCGTGCGCCGCCTTTGCGCCAAGGCCCGGCAACCCGTCGCCCAACCCATTCTAGAGGCCCTGGGGATGGGCGGCCTGACCACCGGTGCGATCTGCGTCTATCACGACATGGTGCCCGCCGCAGTGGATGCATTGGCGGGCTCGGGCATCCCCGTTGCCGCCGTCTCCACCGGCTTTCCGGCTGGCCTGTCCCCTTTCCATCTACGCATTGCAGAGATCAAGGAAAGCGTCGCGGCGGGGGCCGAGGAGATCGACATCGTTATCAGCCGTCGCCATGCACTGACCGGCAATTGGCAAGCGCTTTATGACGAGATGAAAGAAATGCGCGCGGCCTGCGGTGACGCCCATGTCAAAGCCATCCTCGCCACCGGCGAGCTTGGCACATTGCGCAACGTCGCCCGCGCCTCACTTGTATGCATGATGGCCGGGGCCGACTTCATCAAAACCTCCACCGGCAAAGAACCCATCAACGCGACCCTCCCCGTAACCCTGACAATGATCCGGGCCATCCGGGACTATCAGGACCGGACGGGGATCAAGGTCGGCTACAAACCCGCAGGCGGGATTTCGAAAGCCAAGGATGCGCTGGTCTATCTGGCGATGATCAAGGACGAACTTGGCGACCCTTGGCTGCAACCCGATCTTTTTCGCTTTGGCGCGTCGTCGCTTCTGGGCGACATCGAACGGCAACTCGAACACCACGTCACCGGCGCCTACTCGGCCTCGTGGCGGCATGCAATTGGATAACGTATATCCGTCTCGCCCGGCGGCACGCCGGGCAGCCCCCGACCGCCCCCATGGGCGGGGGCTTCACCCCCACCCGCGGTCCGGGGCCGCCCTCAGCACTTTGGTAGCAATGCAATGACCATCAAAGAAATTTTCGACACTATGGATTACGGCCCCGCCCCCGAAAGCGCATCCGAGGCGCTGCAATGGCTTGCAGACCGTGGCGGTGTCGCGGGCCATTACATCAATGGCAAATGGGGTCCGATCCGGGACGATTTCGCATCCAACAACCCGGCCACAGGCGAAAAGCTGGCAGGCGTGACCAAGGGCACGGCGGAGGAAATTGAAACGGCGGTCGCCGCAGCCCGCAAGGCACAGCCTGCCTGGGCAAAGTCTGGCCATAAACGCGCCCGCATCCTGTACGCTATCGCGCGGGGTATGCAGAAACATTCGCGCCTGCTTGCCGTGATGGAAACGCTCGACAACGGCAAACCGATCCGCGAAAGCCGGGATATCGATGTCCCCCTCGCCATCCGGCACTTCTATCACCATGCCGGTTTCGCGCAATTGATGCGGACCGAACTGCCCGACCGTGAACCGCTCGGCGTCTGCGGCCAGATCATCCCCTGGAACTTTCCACTGCTGATGCTGGCCTGGAAAATCGCGCCCGCCCTAGCGATGGGCAACACGGTTGTCCTGAAACCAGCCGAATACACATCGCTTAGCGCGATGATCTTCGCCGAGATTTGCACCGAGGCCGGCGTGCCCCCCGGCGTCGTCAACATCGTCACCGGCGATGGCGAAACCGGTGCTGGCCTTGTGAACGCCGAGGTCGACAAAATTGCCTTCACCGGCTCAACCGAAGTCGGGCGCAAAATCCGCGAGGCAACTGCTGGATCAGGCAAGGCGCTGTCGCTCGAACTTGGCGGTAAATCCCCTTACATCGTCTTTGACGACGCGGATATTGATTCAGCGGTCGAAGGCCTCGTCGATGCCATCTGGTTCAATCAGGGCCAGGTCTGCTGTGCGGGTTCAAGGCTGCTGGTACAGGAAGGCATCGCCGACCGGTTTTACACCAAACTGAAATCACGCATGGATGGGCTGCGCATTGGTGATCCGCTCGATAAATGCATCGACGTCGGCGCCATCGTGGACCCGGTGCAACATGCCCAAATCAGCAAAATGGTCGATGCCAACACCGACGGCGAAACCTACCAGACCAAAGCGCCCGAAGGCTGCTTTTACCCGCCCACGCTCATCACTGGCCTGTCCCCTGCATCAACGCTGATGCAAGAGGAGGTTTTTGGCCCTGTACTGGCGGCAACAACCTTCCGTACCCCATCCGAAGCGGTCGAAATCGCCAACAACACGCGCTACGGGCTGGCCGCCTCCGTCTGGTCCGAAAACATCAACCTCGCCCTTGATATCGCGCCCAAGCTGGCCGCTGGCATCGTTTGGGTGAACGGCACCAACATGATGGACGCCGCCGCCGGCTTCGGCGGGGTACGGGAATCCGGCTTCGGTCGCGAAGGCGGCTGGGAAGGGTTGTCCGGCTACACCAAAACCAAAACCACCGCCAAACCACTCAAGAAAATTGACCCCTACACCACTGAAGACGGCCACCCGGCCGACCCGCTCGACCGGACAGCCAAGCTCTATATCGGCGGCAAACAGGCGCGGCCCGATGGCGGTTATTCCACGCCTGTCTACAGCCCCAAGGGCAAGCTGCTTGGCCATGTGTCCACGGCGAACCGCAAAGATGTCCGAAACGCGGTCGAGGCCTGCAACGCTGCCAAAGGCTGGTCCAAAACCACCGGGCACCTGCGGGCGCAGATCCTCTATTACATCGCTGAAAACCTGTCGGCCCGTTCCGATGAGTTCGCAACCCGCATCAACAATATGACCGGTGGGCGCGCAGGCGCGGATGAGGTCGAAACCAGCATCCGCACACTTTTCACCTACGCCGCCTGGGCCGACAAATACGATGGGCAGGCGCACGGGGTGCCGATCCGGGGGGTCGCATTGGCGATGAAGGAACCGGTTGGGACCATCGGCATCCTTTGCGACGACGCCAGACCACTCGCCGGGATGACCGAAGCAATGGCCCCCGCCATCGCCATGGGCAACCGGGTGATCATGGCGGCCAGCGAACCCTTCCCGCTGGCGGCGACCGATTTCTACCAGGTGCTGGAAACATCTGACCTGCCCGCCGGCGTGGTCAACATCCTGACGGGCAGTCACACCGAACTGGCCCCGACCCTGGCCAAACATCTGGACGTGGATGCGGTCTGGTCCTTTTCGTCAAGCGATGTCAGCGCGACCATTGAAAAGGCCAGCGCAGGGAACCTCAAACGAACCTGGGTGAATAACGGCAAAGCGCTCGCACCCGACACGCAAAGCTATCTGCAGGCGGCGACAGAGGTCAAAAACATCTGGATACCCTACGGCGAATAAACATCATCTTCGCCTAAAAACGCTCCTTGAGCGTTTTCAAACGGCTCGATTGCCAAAAATACTCTGGGGGAGTCCCAGCACGGGACGGGGGTGAAACCCCCATCCCATCATGACGTCGGCGCAGCCGTCATTCTGGCGGCAGGCGGGAATTGTCCTTCTTACGCCAGGTGCCCAACCAGCGTGAAAAACGGCCCTTGCGTTCGGCGACACCGGCCTGCACCTCATCCAGCTGATCACCGGCAGCGTCCAGCAGCGGGTCGACGGATCGCTGGCGAAATTGACGCCACATGGCCCGGATAAAGAGCAGCAAGGCAGCCAGCCCGATGAAGAAGACAATGTTGAACCACGGAATAATCGTCACATTCGGCCCATCAACGGGACGGATGGCAATGGCATTGGGAAAGGCCGAGATATATTCATTGCGCCAGCCATAATGGGTCATCACCGCCCATTTCGGCGCCTCAGAGGTCGACACCAGATCATCAGCCTCGGTCTGCAAATTGGCGGTGTCGAACTTGAAATAGAACGGCCATGACCAGCCTGTATCCTCATTGCGGTAAACCATCACTTCGGTCGTATCGCGGGGAATAAAGCCCAAAAGCATGGTCTTTTTCTTGACGGTCTGGATAAACTGGACGTCGCGATTGATCAGTGTGGCCGACTGATCATCCGGGCGCGCCCAGAAAATACTTGTCCAGTCATTCAAATCCTGACGTTCCTGATAGGTGTTCACGACCCGCACAATGTCATGCTGTGGCAGGGCGTAATGCAGGACGGTGCCAACAATCAGCAGGGCCAATACCCGCAGGGTGATCTTGATCTTACGCATCGGATATCCTCAGTTGGTATTGATCACAAAGATGATAATGGACATGACAACAATCGGCACAACATAGACAAGCCCGATCAGCTTGGGGCGGATTGAGTTGTTATACTCAGTCATCCCCTTGGCGATATAGTCGTCACGCATCGCGTCATCTGCCCCTTCGGGTGGGTTTTCGTCAAATTCATTTTCCAGCCATTCCTTGCGGACCGATCGGGAATAGACCGAAATCGACAGATAGATCACGCTCAGCGCAATAAAACCAAAGACAACCAGTCTTACAAACGTCATCAGCTCCTCCTGCCGACGGCACCCCACGGGCCCACGCGGGTAATCAGATCAGGCTGGCGGGCAGCCTGCGGTTCCTCCATCGGGGCCTCGTGACCGAATAATGCATCTCGCGTCCCCGCCTTATCGACTTGGTATTCGCGTTCAAGAAAATCAACGACATAGGCCTTTTTTTCATCAGGCCATTTGGCATAGGCCCGATAAAACACCTCCTTGTGGCAGATAAACAACTGCCGGATATCCAGCGGGGTCATCTCGGCCAGCAGCATGTTCACCAGATCAGCATCTGCATGCGGTTTGGCGCGCAGCGTGTAGAAATAGGCGGGGTGTTCTGATGTGATCTTGGGCCAGGGGCCGTCTTCCTCCGCCCAGCGCACAAGGGCAGCCAACCCTTGCCATGCCTCAGGCAGCAATTTGGCGTATTGGCGGCCCAGACGGCGCAAGTCGCGGCGGGTGGCCCCGGTCAGATCTTCCTTCATTGATGCGGCGACGGCCATGACAATGAATTCCATCTTCTGATGCAGGATCGCGGCGGCATCAATCCCGCGTGCATCGGTGATCGGCTCGACCATGTCGTTGAGGTTCAGGAATTTTGCAATTGCCGAACGCTCACTGAAATCAAACAGATAGGGGATCGGCAGCTTGCCAACTTTGCCTTTGTTGCCCGCGACAATGGCGGCGGGATGTTCCACACCGCGAAACACGTAAATGCCACCGAAATGATCGGTCCAGAAATTCTCCTGCCCGAACTCCATGTGCCGCAGGCGCACAGGGTTACGCATCACATCGCCGGTCTGTTTGGCCATCCCGATCATTTTGGCGATCAGCACGTCATCATGCCAGGCGTCGGGCTCTGTCTTGAACCGGTCGATCATCTGGCCCAGCTTTTCAGCATTGGCAACGGTGCCGCTGGTTGTGTCCGCCTCGATCCGAACCCGGCGGATATCAAACAGACGTGCGGGGCTGTCAGCCACATAGACCGAGTTCACCATCTCACCCGCCACCGCGTCGCGGGCGGTCAGGGCAAAAAGCTGGGGCCGGTTATCTTCGATGAACTGCTTGAGGATCCCGCGCGACGTCGAAAACTTCGCGTTCAGCAGTGGCGCATCCGCCTGTTCGGTCGTCAAAAGGATAAACTGACGATTGACCCCCTGATGGTTGAGATAAAGATCATCACTCAACTCATCCCCGATCTCGGGGCTGTAGCCCGAAATATCGATGTGAAAATCGGTTAATGCCGTCTGGCGACCGGTCAGATGCTGCAGCGCGCGATTGTACCGCTCCACCAGAACCGGGCTATCCACCCGGACCAGATTGCCAAACATCAGGCCTTTTTCGATCAGGCGATGCATTCAACCCTCCGTCGGATGGATGCTGGCACCCATCTTCTCTGCAACAAAATCACCACGTTTCTTTCACCCATTTGCGCGGCAAACCCGCCACCGATAACAGCATGATCGGCGCCCAGATCATCGCGGCTATCATGCCCAACCTACCAAAAAAGACGATATTCGCTGCCCATCCCGGCTCCATGATTTGCGCCACGGTCAGACCCTGGCACAGGTAAAGGCAGAAAAAGAACCCGGCAGAGATCAAAAACATCAAAACCGTAGATATGAATGCGTTCAGCAATAGCGGCTTGACCCCTTCTGGCAACACGCGGCCTAATAGGCGCGGGACAACGAAAGCAAGGATTGCCAGAACAAGTGTCGGCAAGAACAGGCTCTCGGAAAAGACGCTGCCCATCTTAGCGCACAACCCCATCCCGGACCTGATCCGGGATCTCTAACCGTGGTTGACCACGAGGTCCCGGATCAAGTCCGGGACAGTTCCGCCCGAACATCACCCCTTGCCCTCCAGATACCGCTTCTTTGCCTCTTCCTGACGGCCAAAGTCCCGCACCATCGCCTCAATCGCCACTTCATCCGACTTATCGGCATAGCGGAATTCACTATCGGCGTAGCGGTTGATCTCTTGTATCACCATCTCCACCGTAATGGGCTGGCGCAGCTCGGATATCATCCCCTTCTTGGTCTCGTAATCCTTGAACAGGAACAGATCAGGCTCTTCCATCCATTCATCTGGCAGTTCGAAATCCATCGCGCGGACCTTCACCGCATCGGTGATGTTCTTGATCGCACGCCCGGTGAAGCGGGCGTCCGCTTCCTGAATACCCTTCAGATAGGTACCCAGCTTGGCAATCGTATCCAATTCGCCGATCTGCCCATGCACGCGATCAAAGACGCGCATCAACCCTTCTTCATGCGGTTTGGCGTGGTTTTCAAATGATGCGGCCACAGCCGCCTTAATCTCTTGCGCAGAAAACACCTCATGCGCGCCAACCGGAATATCATGGTTCTTACCCATCAAGAGGTAGAGGATATCGATGTAATCCTCGCGCGTCTGCGGCCCATCCACGAGGAACCGGGCACCTGCCCGCTGACGCAAAGCGTCGTCCACGTTCTCGGGATAGTTCGAGAACATTCCGAACGTACAATTGCCCCGCACCACGGTATTGGCCCCGGCAAAGCTTTCCATCAGCACCGCGGTAATCTCCAGCTGACCAGCGGATGACTGACGATCCCCCCGCTTGCCCGCCAGCTGATCAATATCATCAATCGTGCCAAAACCGATCACATGCGGGTCAAGCACGTTGTTGATAAAGGCCTTGGCGTTTTGACCGGATTTCCCCTGATAGCTGTCGATATTATCGGTCGAAAGGTTCTGATAACGAAACGCATAGCCCGCCGTCTGACAATAGTCATTGATCATCCCCGCCATCATCTGGATCAGGGTTGTCTTCCCCGTCCCCGGTGCGCCGTCACCCATGAATGTAAAGATGAACCCGCCCAATTCCGCAAAGGGATTCAACCGGCGGTCAAAATCATAGGCCATCAGCATCTTGCTCAGCTTCATGGCCTGATATTTGGCGATATGGTTGCCCACCACCTCATTAGGTTTCTTGAAGCTCATGGTCAGGGTGGAACCCTTGGCCTTGCGCGCCGGGCTGAACCCCTGCACCACAAAATCATCCGCATCCACACGCCAGCTTGCGGTATTAAACGGCTCCAACCGCCCCGCCGTCGCCGCGCGGACGGCGACCTTTTCCATCAGGTTTTCGGCAAAGGCGAGGATCGTCGCAACCAGCTTGGGCTCAGACCCCGCATGTGTCGCGATATCCTGATCCAGCTCCCACAAGGCCCCGTGCAGGGCCAGTTGGCCATTATCGACCAGCACTTCATCAATCTCGCCAACCTCAACTACCTCTTCGGTGGCATGGCTGGCCAGAAAATAGGCGGTGGCAGAGCCGAATACATACAGCGTGATCAGGGCTTCTGCGGTCAGGTATTCCGAAAACTCGGCGCGCTGCCCATCAGCCAATGACCCTTCCAGATTGGCGCGTTTAAGGTCCTTCAACGGGGTACGCTCAGCATAGTTTTCCGCAATGGCCAGCGCCACGGCCACCGCCCGGCGCAACCCCTGCAACACGGTCGCCTGCAAAGGCGAGGTCAGGCCATCGCCGCCTTCGACCGCCTCAACTCGGGTTGAAAGCTGCACGCCTTCTTGCCGCTCCACCCGGCGGGTCACAAGACCGGGCGTCGTTGACCGAAACCGGCGGCGGGTGCCAATACCCGGTGATCGTTCCTGTGTGGTCGCAGGTGCAGCCGCAGCGGCCGCAATCCGCGGCGCATGATCGAACCCGTCAATCAGATCAAGGGCCGCCGCGTAATGCTTGCGAATATCCTCTTCACGCAGTTCCATCTGGTCACTCGATTGGCTCATGAAACCCTCATCATTTTGCTCAAAATACTCCCGCCGGAGGCTCCGACACTTGCAACAAAAACCGTCTTCTCACCCCGAAACGTAAGATGGGTTTTGACCCATCCTACCTGTAACTCAACACCCGCCCACTATCACTGACGACAAATTTGCGCACATCACGAAACCCCGGCGGGTTACGTTCGGCCAACGCCTGATAGGGGCGCTCTGGCATGATCAATGATCGCTCCATGCGTGTGGCGCCGGTCTCGGCCCCGCCGCCTTCGAACGGGTCCAACGCAAATATCTGCCGCTCCACCGATCCAAACCAGCCGGATTTCACCTGTTCCACCCGTTCAGATACCAGCTCTTCCTCGGTCCAGACCAGCGCCCAGTCTTCGCCGACCGGCGCCTTGGCGGCATCCAGCACCTCGCGCAACGGCCCGGATTGCCGGGTGAATGCGTGCGAATACATTGGGCCGATATGGAACCGGCGCAGCCGGGTCGGATGCAGATCATCAAAATCCTCATCAAAGCCCTTGGCAATGGTCAACAGCTTCAGATGCGCCACCGATTGCGCCATCAGATGGGCCTGCACCTCGGGCCAGCGGCGTTCATCCTTGGGCAGGCCGGTGCGGCCGGTATCCTCCAGATCCATCAGATAGATCGTGGGCAGATTGACCTGACTGTCGTAGACCGCCCAATGGATCTGAAACAGACGCCGGTCATCCTTGTTTTCAATCCAGACGGCCTGCGGATCATTGCGCGCCCAGAACTGATCGCCGCGCAGCAATTCCTCATAGTAAAGGCGTTGCGACAACGCATATTGCAGCTTGGTCGGAATCTCCTGCTCGGACAGAATGACCCGGACCATCTGGTCCTTCAGGTCCTCGACTGATGGTTGAGAGGCCAGATGCCGCTCTGCCTGCAGCGCGTCATTGGCCATTTCCAGCAGCTCCTGATAAACAGGAAACCCGCTTTCGCGACGATCAAATGTCAGCGCGCCCGCATGTTCAAAGCGACCCGAGAAATGGTATTTGTGCGACAGCGCCGTAAAGGTCCAGTTCAGCCCAACCAGATAGCGGGCCAGAGCCTCGATATCATGTCTGGAAAAGCGACCTTCGGCCTCCATGGTTGCGGCCACCTTGGTCAGGTAACCGGTGATCTTGGAAAACTTGCCAAAATACCGGCGGGTCACGCGGGTATCTTCCAGCTTCATATGATCGGATTGGAGGTCAGTTCGTGCCACAGCTAGCACCCTTTATTGACCCCGTCCCGGGCTTGACCCGGGACCTCATGGTCCATCTGAGGTGGAGGTCCCGGGGCAAGCCCGGGACGCGAAAGGATCAAGCCTGATCCCCATATTGATTGCTGTCATGCTTCTCGACGATCTTCTGGAACCGGCGCACGAACCGCTCATCCGCCTTCGCCTTCTGTTCCAGCACCTCACGGGCGAACACCATATGGTCTTCATGCGCCTCCAGCATATCCGCCATCCGGGCGTTCGTCGCGGACCCAATCGCAGCCATCGCTGTCTGTGCCTCTTGGTCAGTCTGCACACCGATCTCGTTGATCTGGTGGGCCACATCCTGCTGCTGGGCGGTTTTCAACGATTTCGACAGGGCATCGTAAAGCACAACACGCTGCTTGGTGTCTGTCTGCAATTTGTTGATCAGGACCATCTGGGTCGCCGCCTGGTTTTGCAGTGAATCGATCCAGGTCTTGCCCTTCTCGATATAGCGTTCCAGGGTCTGCGACTTGGCCAGCTGGACCTGCTCATCCTGTACCATTTCATTGTATTGGCCGTTCAGGGCCTGCAATTCGGTTTCCAGCTTCGTGCGGGCGGCTGCATCCTGTTCAACTGAAATCTTGCCTTCAAGCTCGATAATCTTGGGGTCCATCGCAAAAATATCCGCGCGCAACCCTTCAAGGGTGGCAACGGTTTCTTCGCGTTCGGTCAAAGTACCGGCAAGGTTCTTTTCGACGCTGGATTTCTGTTCATTCAGGACGGCCAACTGGCTTTCCAGCAGTTTCAGGATGACATCGGATTTGCTGATCAGGTCCTGCAATTTGTCATCGACAGACGCGGTACGCATCCGTTCCTGACGCATGCTGTCGGCCTTGGCCTTGCTGAAAATGCCGATAAAGCTTTCGATGCCGGTTTTTGATCGCATTTCGTCGAAGTCTTTGGAAAAGGCGGATGTGACGTCATCCAGACCCATGATCAGTTCTGCAATATTGGCATTCATCAACTCTGTATGTTGATGCACATCATCCAATGTGGCGTTTTCAATATCGACGGAAACATCCGTCCCAGCGGCCATTTTTTGTCGCGCGGTTTCAATACGGCTGGTCAATTCTGAAATCTTGCTCTGGGCTTCAGCCACCTGGCTTTGCGATTCCTTGATCTGCGTTTCAAAATCAGCCATTCAATATCCCTCTTTTATTCTGTCTTTACAGATAGCTATGCACGATGGGTCCAATTTTCAATTGGATCGCATAGATCGAACCTCGTCATTCGGCGCCAGTTTGACCCGATTAAATGGCAATTAAAAGACTTCAGCCTCGTCAAATTGCGGGGGACGATCCAGCGCCTCCGCCTCTGGCCCAAGCAGTTCTTCGGGGCTGATAATCTTGGGTGGCAGCTCGATCCCGCGTTCATAGTTTTCAGGATCAACGCGCAGCGATTCCTCGCGCGCCCGGATATGCACCTTCATCGGCACATCAATCTGGTCATAAAGATGGATGGCATCGTGATTGAACATCCGAATGCAGCCAGCAGAGCCGGAATTTCCGATAGATTCCAGATCGTTGGTTCCATGGATGCGATAGAACGTGTCGCGGCTGCCGCGATAAAGATAAAGCGCCCGCGCGCCCAATGGGCTGCGCAACCCGCCGGGGATACCCTGACGGAAGGGTCCATAAACTTCGGGTTCGGTGCGCAGCATGTTCTGCGTCGGCGTCCAGCCCGGCCATTTGCGTTTCAGTTTGATCGTGGCACCGCCCCGGATCGACCGGCCAGCCCGCCCAACCCCCACGGGGTAACGTGTCGTGCTGCCATCGGCGCGGACATGGTACAAAAACTTGGCAAACGGATCGACATCAAGCGTATTTGGCCCCTGCTCACCGTTATAAATGCCCGACATCCGCCGGTTGACGCCTTGCAGATATTTGTCGGGAATACCCGGCAGACTGTATCCGGCATCATCAATCGGGCCATAACCTTCGACAAATTCGGGCAAGGGCGGGGATACAACCGGGTCGGGTCCACGCGCGCAGGCCGCCGTTGTGGCAAGCATCATCGCCCCGAATGCCCGCCTGGTCAGAATTGTCGTTGTTGTCATCATAACACCTTTGTTGCGCGAATCCCTTCCTAACACTCTGTCAGCTATGGGCAAAACACCGCTAGCCACAATTTGAACCCGTATGTTTCAAACCGTTACAGATTGGTCGCAAAGCGCTGAATGTAACATCATTACCGGGATGTCACGGCGATATCAGCGTCAACCGGGAATTGTTTCAGTCTGTGTTTCAAAGCCGTTGCGCATCGTCACCCCTGCGTGAGGTATCTGCACAGAACCAATCGGATCGCCCATAAAGCGTGCAATCAAGCACATAAACACTCTCATCCGAGGATCGCACAAATGAAAAACACTGTCTTCACAATCGCCGCCGCCGGGGCATTCGCCACAATCGCCTTTGACGCCTTTGGTCAAGGCCTCAGCCCGCTTTTGGGATATGCCAAACTGGCGCCGGTTGGTCTGGCCAACCAGACCATCAAAACCGTGTTCGGGGCCAGCCCATCCGGCCTTGCCCATCTGCTGCATGTCTTTACCGGCATGGTCGCCTACACGTTGGGCTATCTGTTGGTTGCACGGCCGTTGCAACAGAAAATCATGCCTTCTCTGCCATGGATCGCGACCGCCACCGCCTATGGCGTCGTCCTGTGGGTCTTTGCCCTTTATGTCATGGCGCATCTGGTTGCAGGCAACAAACCCTTCCTGGGGTTCAGCGGCATCACATGGGTCGCGCTTTGGGGTCACATCATCTTTGCCATCGTCGCCGCTTGGGTGATGGAGGCGCGAGGCATCATCAAAACGCCAGCGAAATTGCAGACCGCCGCAGCCTAAACTTTACCCGCTCCCAAAAACTGGCCGCGCATCAGCGGCCAGTTTTTTGCGTCTCGCCTCAGGCCACTTCTTGCGTTGCCTTGGGCTCGGTTTCCCCGAACCCTTTCGGGACTGGCAAATCTGGCAGGGTCGCCGCACGTTTTTGCAGCGCCCGCCCGATGACGACGCGGCTGATCTCTGTTGTGCCGTCCACGATCCGCAGCATCTGGGCCAGACGCGACAGGCGATCCAGACCATAGGGCTGCAACAGCCCCATACCGCCCAACACTTGCGTGCAGGTATTTGCGGCCTTCACAGCCGCATCCGGTACAAACCGTTTCGCATGGGCGGCCATCAGCGGCCCCTCTGGCGTGCCAAGCGCCTCTGCGGCCTTGCGGTATAGCAGGCGGGACACTTCAAGGTCTGTGGCAACCTCCCCCAGCATCCATTGGATGCCATCCAGATCAAGGTTCTTGCCACCAAACATCTTGCGGTTCTTGGAATAGGACAGTGCTGTATCCAACGCCGCCTGCATCAATCCGCAACAGCCTGACGCTATCGACACGCGCGCAATGTCAATCGCCATCAGCGACCCTTGCAACCCCTGCCCCACGGGCAGGATGATGTTGTCGTCGCTGACCACAACCTTGTCCATATACATCTCGGACATGGGCAGGAAGTTGTAGGACGGGGTGTCATACATCGGCCCAAAGCTAAGGCCGGGGGCATCCGCAGGGATCGCGATCATCGCCATATCCTTGTGGCCGGGCACATCGCTGGTCTTGACCACGGTGAAATAAATGTCGGCCTCTGTCGCAAGGCTGACCCAGGCCTTTGCCCCGCTAATCGTCCATGTGCCGTCGCCGTTGATCGTGGCGCGGGAATACATCTGCATCGGGTCGGACCCTGATTGCGGTTCGGTCAGGGCAAAATTCGCCAATTTGCGGCCCGATGTCAGATCGCGCGCCCATTTTTCCTTGAACGCATCCGTGCCATAACCACAGCCCGCAAAGGTGCAGATGTTATGCATCGACAAGGCAAAGGCATAAGCACCATCACCAAGCCCCAATTGTTCATAGACGTGGATCCCTTCGGACAAGGGCAAGCCCTGACCGCCGAATTCCTCGGGGGCGTAAAGACCGGTCAGACCGGCGGCACCGGCCTTGTCAGACGCATCGCGGGGCCATTTGCGCGCCGCGTTCCACGCATCGACATTTGGCGCGATCACCTGTTCGGCATGATCCCGAGCAGCTTGCAGAATGGTGGTGATTTTATCGGTCATGGTATCGTCCTTTGCAGCAGGAAGTTATCTGAAAGCGCCATGTCATGCAGCCAGCAGGTCAGCAGGTCAGCAGGTCAGCATAAATGCACTTCGGCAGCTTATCTATAAGGACAAGTAGCGGATCACCTTGCGCCACTCCATCTCATCGACTGACAGCTGATTGTCGAAAAGTGACAATCTCACCGCTATCTGCGGCGATAAGAACTGGGTGTCGTTCCCGTCCATCGCTGAAAGGCCCGGTGAAAATTTGCAGCAGACGAGAACCCAACATCCTGTGCAATGCCTTCAACGCTCTTGTGCCCGGCTTGCAGATCACGGATCGCGATATCCCGGCGCAGCGCGTCTTTGATCGCCTGAAACGACGTGCCATCATCATGCAACCGACGCATCAGCGTGCGCGGCGTCATATTCATCGCGCGTGCCGTGTCGCGCAGCGTTGCATTGTCCCAATCTGTCTGGCTCAGATAGGTGCGAACCCGCAGCGACCGCGTATGTTCGCGAGAATTGGTGAATATCCAGTCACGCGGGGCGTTTTGTAGAAACTGGTTCAAATCGGACCTATTTCGCGCCTGAACCGGCCCCAGCATGCGTGGATCGAATGCGATTGTGGTGGCAGGCCTGCCAAACCGTAACGGGGCCGGAAAGATGATCGCGTAATCTTGGTCAAATTCCGGGCGGTCAAAGGCGAAATCGACGCCTCGCACTGGCACCTCATGACCCGCAAGCCAGGACAACAGCCCATGTGCAAGCTTAAGGATCAACATGTGTCCAAACGGCTTGGCCTGCACGTCGTTTTGCGGGTTCAAGGTCAATACCAAGGCGTTTTCGATATTTGTCAGATCGAATTGATATTCGTCCAGCAAAAGGTTCCAAAAGGTCGCAAACCGATACATGGCCGATGGCAGGCTGGTCGCCTCGCGGACAGATGTCAGCAGATGTTGCAGCGCCCTTGGCCTGATCGGCCTGCTCCATAGCCCCATCATCTCATCACCGGTTTCAACTGCGGCCAGCTGATAAAGCCGCACAATCTGATCAAGCGTGACCCTGCTGTAAGGATGCGCATGATCGGCAACCAAACCTGACCGCTTCATGAGCGATGCCATCTGCGCGTCGGTGCAAAGCGACTGCAACGCAACCAGCCAGTCGTCGATAAACTGGCTTGAGACAGTGGATAGGGGTGTTGGCGCGGCACTTTTCATTGTTGTGAGGTGATCAGGGTCAGGCGGCAATCACCCTGCGGTCCCATCCGCATATTCTGCTGGCCCTTTGATCTCTAGCTTATTGCCGAACGGATCAAAGATATAGAATGAATGGCCGACCCCACGCGCGCCGCCATGTGTCGCCTCCCGTTCGATCTGAACCTCATGCGCGGCCAGATGGGCGCGCATGTCGGCGGGGGCAAAGGGTGAGGTCGCGATACATAAGTGATCCATATTGCGACCGCCCGCAACCGGCGGCACCGCCGATGCAGCACCCGGATGGGTCGTGTCCCAAAGCACGATCAATGCCGCCCCAGCCCAGACCTGTTCCATCCCCAGATCGGGGTAGGAATAGCCATGCACGCATCCTAACACGTCATAGTAAAACGCCCGTGCCTTTTTCATGTCGTCAACCAACAGGACCACATGATCGATCCCCACAAGGGTGAAAGGCGGGCGGGTATCTGCCTGTTTCTGTTCCATCACGCGATTCTTTCGCCCAAATCAAGCCCGCGCAGCGCCTCTGCCGCAGGCATCGCCCGTTTGCCGGGGCGTTGCACCATGGTGACCGCAACGGCACCGTCACCGCAAGCAATCGTAAACCCATCCAACACCTGACCGGGTGTGCCCGTCCCCTCCGCCAGATGAGAGCCAAGCAGTTTGACACGCTCCCCCTGCACCTCGCACCAGGCACCGGGAAAAGGGGACAGGCCACGGATCAGGCGATCCACTTCAACTGCTGGGCGGGTCCAGTCGACACGCGCTTCTGCCTTGTCGATCTTGGCGGCGTAGGTCACGTCATCCTCTGGCTGGGTTGCGGGGGTCAGTGACGGTAGCTGCGCCAATGCCTGGGCCACCAACCGCGCGCCCATCGCCGACAGACGGTCATGCAAGGCACCGGTTGTCTCCTCTGGCCCAATATCAGTTGCCTCGCGCAAAAGAACCGGGCCGGTATCCAACCCCGCCTCCATCTGCATAATGCACACCCCGGTTTCCGCATCGCCCGCCATGATCGCGCGATGGATCGGGGCAGCACCGCGCCAGCGTGGCAATAGCGACGCATGGATATTGAGGCAGCCATGGGTGGGGGCATCCAGAATCGCCTGCGGCAAGATCAGGCCATAGGCCACAACAACGGCAACATCAGCCTGCAACGCTGCAAATTCGACCTGTGCTGCGGGGTCTTTCAAAGATACCGGAAAGCGAACGGGCAGCCCTAACGCCTCTGCCCGGCGCTGCACCGGGGATGGACGGTCTTTCTTGCCTCGCCCCGCAGGACGGGGCGGCTGGCAATAGACGGCGGCAATCTTGTGCCCTGCGGCCACCAACGCATCCAGAACCGGCACGGAAAAATCAGGCGTCCCCATAAAGACAATGCGCATCCGCTGTTCCCTTTAACCTTGGACGTGTTTCTTGGATTTCTTGATCAGCATATCGCGTTTCGTGCGGCTCAGGTGGTCAAAGAACATCTTGCCCTGCAAATGATCGATCTGATGCTGCACGGATGTCGCCCAAAGCCCGACAAAGTCACGGCGATCCCAGATGCCCTGATCATTCATGAACCGGATGGTGACGGCGCGGGGACGCTTCAGCTTGGCCCAGACCCCCGGCAAATTGGGGGAGCCTTCTTCATGTTCGCGATCTTCCACACTGGCATGCAGAATTTGTGGGTTCGCCATGCGGACCGCCTGCCCCCGCTCTGTCGAGGCATCAACAACCGCCAGCGCAAGCCCGACGCCAAGTTGCGGGGCTGCCAGACCAACGCCGGGCATGCTGTCCATGGCGCGGACCATTTCATCCCAAAGCGCGTGAATATCGGGCGTGATTTCATCGACAGTCGCGGCAGGGCGGCGCAGCGCCGGGTGCGGCCAGGCGACATAGGGCCGATGCATCAAATCTCTGACCCTGTTTGGGTGATCAGCAGGCCGTTGAGGTGATCAAGTTCGTGACAAACGCAAACCGCCCCAAATCCATGAAAACGGGCGGTCTGTTTGATGCCCGTGGGGCTGGTCCAGGCCAGATCAACCCAGACCGGACGCGCCACATCAAAACTGCGGCCCGGAATGGAAAGGCACGCCTCTGGCCCCTGCTGGGTGAACGGGGCCTGATCAACGATTTCAGGGTTCACAAAGGCGATGGGCTGCCGGTCACCCTCTTTCCACGTTGTATCCGTGACGAAAACGCGGGTGGCCACGCCAACTTGCGGGGCGGCGAGCCCCCTGCCCTTTGCATCATACATCGTATCAAACAGGTCAGCGATCAGGGTCGGCAGCGGATCACCAAAATAGGTCACCGGATCAGCCACCTGCTGCAATATCGGATCACCATCAAAGCGCAGATCCAGAACCGCCATCAGCTACGCGCCATTTCGCGTTTCAGCTTTTGCATCTTGCGGGTGATCATCTGGCGTTTCAGCGGCTTGAGGTAGTCGATGAACAGCTTGCCATCCAGATGGTCAATCTCGTGCTGGACACATGTGGCCCATAACCCGTCAAACTTCTCGCGCATGGTTTTACCATCCAGACCCATCCACTGCACTTCAACTTCCGATGGGCGTTCGACCTCGGCATATTGCTCTGGAATAGATAGACAGCCTTCTTCATAGACGTTGCGTTCTTCGGACGACCAAACAACCTCCGGGTTGATCAACACCATCGGGTTGGGTGTTGCATCCTCTTCCTTTTCGCAGTCCAGAACGATCATCCGGGACATCACAGCGACCTGCGGCGCGGCAAGGCCAATACCGGGCGCATCATACATAGTTTCCAGCATGTCATCGGCCAGACGGCGCAGATCATCATCGACCGCCGTAATCGGGTCGGTGGTTTTCTTCAGACGCGGGTCCGGGTGGATCAATATCTTGCGCAATGCCATGCGGCTGATTTAGGCCGCTGGCCGCCAAATTGCAACTGACCCGCAATGTAACCTTGACGTTACACTTTCGCCTCCCTATGTAACCCAAAGGTTACTTCAGGAAAGGAGATTTCATGCCCGTCAATCCCATCAGCTGGGCACGCCTGATCGGCAGCGCTGCTATCGTCGTCACAACCTGTGCGGCCTTTATGGCTGCTACCCTCTCTGTCGGACCATCCGGGCTGACCTGGGCCTTTATCATCGGAGGCATCGCTATCGGCTATGCGATCCTGTCGGTCATTCTGCATCTGCTCTATCCGGATGCGGCGGATGCAGCATGGGATGAACAAAACACCCATGCGCATCGCAACAGCCTGATCTTTGGTTTCTGGGCCGTGCTGGCGGTATTCCTGATCTTTCTGGGATTTTGCCTGACAGACCGCATGGACCCTGCACATGCCTTTTATTGGCTTGGTCCAGTGTTGGGCGTTGCCCCGTCAGCCCATTACCTGTCATCCATCATGCGCGGGCGTGCTGAATGAACGGCAGGCTGATCGTGCATTTGCGGGCGTATCGGACGGATACAGGCATGACCCAGGCCGCACTTGCGACGGCTGTTGGCGTATCGCGCAAGACAATCAACACGATCGAAAACGGGGTGTTCACACCGTCCACGATCCTTGCGCTGACTTTGGCCGCAGAACTTGAATGCAGCGTCCATGATCTGTTTGAGCTACCAGATGAGCAGGAATAAACACGCATGAACACCACAATCACAGACGCCACTGGGGTGGACAATGCTGCACTTTGCCAGGCCATGGCTGACGCATTTTCCGACTATGCGGTACCGTTGAACCTGTCTCTGGCCAGCTTTAATTTCATGATGAAACAACGTGGGCTTGACCCGGGCGCATCGCGCATTGCCGTTGTGGACGGCCAGATCGCGGCGATCTGGCTCGTCTCGATCCGCGGCGGCAGGTCTTACCTGATCTCCAGCGGAACGGTCCCCAAATACCGGGGGCGGGGCTTGGCCACCGCGATTGCAAACGCATCGCTCGCCGGTTTGCGTGCCGCCGGGCTTGGCACATTCCAAACCGAAGTCCTTGTGGAAAACACAACCGCTGCGGGGCTCTATTTCAAGCTTGGCATGCACAAGCACAGGGATTTGTCCTGCTACGCCATCACCGGGCCGAAACCCGGCGCCCCTGCCACGCACCAGATCAGCGAGGTCGGCTGGTCTGATGTTACGCAGGAAACCGAAGCCCTTCTGGACTGGTCACCGTCCTGGCAAAACAGCAACGGTTCTATCGACGCTATCGCCGACGCCGTCCGCTGCTTTTGCGTGAAAGATGACAACCGCCTGAATGGCTACGCTGTCCTGGTCCCAGATAGCGGTAGCCTGCTGCAAATCGGCGTCCACCCCGACGCGCGCAGGCAGGGTATCGGCACCTCCCTTATCAACCACGCAATTGCCGCTGCACCAAACGGACAATTGCGGCTGGTCAACGCAGACGCATCCGATGACAGCTTCGCCCAATTCATGCGGTCCCTTCCCGTCAAACAAACCCAAGGGCAGTTCGAGCTGGCCATGGCTTTGTAACCCAAAACGCGGACGGCAGATCGAACAGAATTTTCCACCTTGCACTCCGCCGCCGCCTGCGTAGCCTGCGCGGGCTGATCAAAGGAGAGTTCGCATGTCATTCGACCACGCCCCCGACCGCCGCAACACCCACTGCGTGAAATGGGATGCGATGGAGCAGCTTTATGGGGTTAGCCCGGATGAAGGCATCTCTATGTGGGTGGCAGATATGGAATTCAAGGCCGCCCCGCCGATCCAACAAGCCGTGCAAGACATGGTCGATCACGGGGTCTATGGCTATTTCGGTGATGAAAGCAAATATCGCGGCGCAATCCAGTGGTGGATGGAAAACCGGCATGGCTGGCATATCGATCCGGCATGGATCTTTACCACCCATGGGCTGGTCAATGGCACCGCCATGTGCGTCGATGCCTTCACCAATCCTGGCGATGGGATCGTCCTATTCACCCCGGTCTATCACGCCTTCGCAAAGGTCATCAACGCCGCCGAACGGCGAGTGGTCGAATGCGAGCTGGTGAATAATGACGGGCGGTACGAGATGGACTTTAGCGCCTATGATGCCCAGATGACGGGCAATGAACGCATGGTGATCCTGTGTTCGCCGCATAATCCCGGCGGGCGGGTCTGGACACGGGCGGAACTGCAAGCCGTTGCAGCATTCGCCAAACGGCATGAACTGATCCTGGTGAGTGACGAAATTCATCACGACCTGACCATGCCAGGGCACACCCACATCCCCATGGCGCATATCGACGGGATCACCGACCGGTTGGTGATGATGACGGCCACGACCAAAACCTTCAACATCGCGGGCAGTCATTCCGGCAACGTGATTATCGAAGACCCCGATCTGCGCGCCCGGTTCGGGGCGCGGATGGCCGCATTGGGCATGTCACCCAACAGTTTCGGGTTGTTTATGGCCACTGCTGCCTACACCCCCGAAGGGGCCGCATGGGTGGATCAGGTCAAAGCCTATATCAATGAAAACCGGCAGATCTTTGACGCCGGGGTCAATGCTATCCCCGGCCTTGCGTCAATGAACCTGGAAGCGACATATCTGGCTTGGGTGGATTTCGCCAACACGGGCATGAGCCGCGAAGAATTCACCGCCCGCGTCGAACAGACAGCCAAGATCGCCGCCAATCACGGACCCACCTTCGGGACTGGCGGGGAAAGCTACCTGCGGTTCAACCTTGGGGCACCGCGGGCGCAAGTTGAAGATGCGGTATCGCGGCTGCAATCCGCTTTCGGCGACCTGCAATAGGCTTTGCGCCCTTGGGTCACCACTCAACGGTGGTGACCTCTGCATCGCGCCGCAGCGCATCGATCAAGGCCACAAATCGCGAAGGCCTGCCATCGCCTGTTGCGGGCTCTGTCGCCAGATCGGTCCAGTTCTCCCGGGCCATATGTTTCCGTTCGAGTTTCAACCCGTGAATCCTACCGCCAAGCCGAAATCTATGAATCGTAACCCTCGAAAAATACGTCTTTCTAAAACAGTCTTATACGAAGCAGTCTCCGCTCGACTTGCTAAATGAGCGATCAGAAACGAGGTTTCATCGCCTTTCTGCGCTGCTACAGATGCGCCCTATGTACTCGGCATAACAAGATTAACTGTTGACAGCGCGCGAAATCACGTTCTTGCTAAGGGGACTAGAGCAAAGGCAGGTCTATCAAGTCTGCCACACCAAGCTGAAATGCCAGGAACGTTGCCGGTACGAGACGTGAGAATGGCATTTTGCTTCAAACGACAAAAGTTTGGAGCCGTTTAAGAGTATCGACAAAAATTGGTAACCTCAGGGTGCGCCATTCGTGCGCGCATCAACTGATGAGCACGCTGACCTTTGTTCCCTCCCGTTTCATTCACCGGTGATGTGATTTGAAAACCAAGGGAGGAAGAACTCTGTGAAATGGAAACGCTTTAAAGGCGGTCTTGCTGCGACCGCCACAGCAGTGGCGGTATTGGCGACGCTCGGACCCGACGCAGCGATGGCGGAGGAAACACAGTATTTTCCCATCGCTAGCAGCCGTGTCGGACCTTACTCTGCCATGGGAACCGGCTATTACGGCGCCCAAATCGACTACATGAACTACGTCAATATGAATGGCGGCGTGAATGGTGTCATGCTGGAATGGCAAGAATGTGAGACCGAGTATAACGCGGTGAAAACCGTTGAGTGCTATCAGCGCCTGATGGAAAAAGATGGCCAAAGAATCCTGGTATTCGATACCTTAGGCACGCCCGGCGCTTACGCTGTGATCAACCGGATGGCCGACGATAATGTCGTTTTAGCGCAATACGGCTATGGCAGAACTGATGCAGCCGACGGTCGGGTCTGGCCTTGGGTTTTCAACGCCGCAAGTCACTACTGGTCGCAGATCGCTGTGAAGATGAAGTTCATGGCCGAGCAGGAAGGCGGCATCGAAAATATGCGCGGCAAGAAGATCGTGCATTTGCATATCGACAGCGCCTATGGTCGAGAACCGTTACCCGCAATGCGTTCTATCGCCGAGGATTGGGGCGTCGAGTTGGTGGAAATCTCTATCCCGCCCCCCGGTCTGGAACAGCAGTCGCAGTGGCTGCAGATTCGTAAGGAGCGCCCTGACTGGGTCACGTTCTGGGGTGCCGGTTCTGGCATGAACTCAACCGCGATGACCAATGCAGCACGCGTCGGTTTTCCACGTGACCGGATGATCTATGTCACATTCGGGGCCGCCGAGGAGGACATGTTCCCGGCTGGGGACGCAGCGACGGGCACCTATGCCATGGCCAATGCATTGCCCGGCGATCAGTTCCCGTTGGTGCAAGCCATAAAGGAACAAGTCTATGGCGGAAGCAAGGGCAACCTCGCCGAGGAGAGCCGCATCGGTACGGTTTACTGGAACCGTGGGCTTGGCGCAGCTGTCACCTATATTGAAGCCCTACGCATCGCGCAGGAGATGCACGATAAGGTTGGCCAAGCTGTGACCGGTGCAGAGTTCCGCGATGGTTACGAAAGCCTTGTCATGGATGACGCCCGCCTCAAAGAGCTTGGCATCGAAGGCATGATTGCGCCATTTTCGATCTCTTGTGAAAATCACGAGGGCGCCGGGAAGTTCGCGATGATGCAATGGGATGGCGAGAAATTCGAACAAGTCACGGACTGGGAGGCACCACTTGATCCTACCTACATCCGCCAACTGGTAGAGAATTCGGCGGCCAAGTTTGCCAGTGAGAACGGCATCACCCCGCGAGAGTGTTCGTAACGCTCAAGTGACCCTCGAAAATCAGAGGTGTCGTCTTAGTGGCACCTCTGAAGGGTCTGTTCGACGTCCGTCCTTCTTGTGGGACGCCGAACAGACCCGCAGCAAATACGGCAATATTTATGACGACTGAAACCGACAATATCCTCGAAATCGACACGATCGAGGTCATTTACGATAGTGTCATCGCCGCGCTGCATGATGTGTCGCTGACTGTGCCGCGCGGTAAGATCGTGGCCCTGTTGGGGGGCAATGGCGCGGGTAAGAGCACGACCCTAAAAGCGGTGTCGACGATGCTGAAAGGCGAGCGCGGCAAGGTGACCAAGGGCACGATCACCTATGATGGCGCGGCTGTGAAAAATCAGGATCCGGCGGACATGGTCGGTCTGGGTCTGGTGCAGGTGTTAGAGGGGCGCCGATGTTTTGGTCATTTGACGGTTGAAGAGAACATTATCGCCGGTGCGTATTCGCGGAAATTGAGCAGAGCTGATATCCGCAACGAGCTTGAGAAGATATACAGTTATTTTAACCGCCTGAAGGACCGTCGCAAAAGCCAGGCCGGATTCACCTCTGGTGGTGAGCAACAGATGGTTGCCGTGGCCCGCGCAATGATGGCCAAACCCAAAATGTTGTTGTTGGATGAGCCGTCAATGGGGCTCGCCCCCCAGCTTGTCGCCGAAATTTTCAACATTGTGAATGAGCTGAACCAGAATGAAGGTGTCAGCATTCTTCTGGCCGAGCAGAATACCAACGTGGCCCTGCGCAACGCGGACTACGGCTACATCATCGAAACCGGGCACGTGATGCTGCACGGCACCGCAGAAAGCCTTCTGAACGACGAAAAGGTCAAGGAACTCTACCTTGGCATATCGAAAGAGGGTCGCAAAAACTTCCGTGATGTGCTGCGCGAAGAAAGCACAGATCACGCCGATCTACACCACAGCTGAGCATCTCATGAATATAGAACAGAACACTGACGTCGTGGTACCAGCCAGGAACTTTCCTGTTGGGGGCTCGATCCTCGAAGTAAAAAACATCTCGCTCAGCTTCGGTGGCGTAAACGCGATTACTGATACTTCTTTCAAGGTGCTGGAACACGAAATCCGGGCGATCATCGGCCCCAATGGGGCAGGCAAAAGTTCACTCCTGAATTGCATCAATGGCATCTACAGGCCGCAAGAAGGTACCATTTCATTCAGGGGAAAGCCTTTGGGCAGGATCAGCCCCAATATCGTTGCACAAATTGGTATCTCGCGTACCTTCCAGAACCTTGCCTTGTTCAAACGGATGTCTGTGCTCGACAACATCCTAGTAGGACGCAAACTGCATATGTCTTCTAGCTTTCTGTCGGTCGCGGTGCAGTTACCGAGTGCGATGCGGGAAGAACGCAAAAACCGCGAAAAGTGCGAAGAAATTATCCAGTTTCTAGAGATTGCCCACATCCGTGACACACCAGTAGGCAAGCTGCCTTATGGGCTGCAGAAGAAGGTCGAACTCGGCCGCGCGCTTGCCACAGAAGCCGAGATGCTGCTGCTGGACGAACCAATGGCAGGCATGAATGTAGAGGAAAAGCGCGATATGTGCCGTTTTATCCTCAAGGTGAATGACGAGCTTGGCACCACAATGGTCCTGATCGAACACGACATGGGTGTTGTCATGGACATTTCGGACAATGTGGTTGTGCTCGACTACGGCAAGATCATCGGGGACGGCCCGCCTGATGAGGTGCGTGCCAATCAAGAAGTAATCGATGCATATCTCGGGGTGGCCCATGACTGAATTCCTATTTTTTATTGAGGTCGTGGTCGCCGGGCTTTTGGCCGGGACCATGTACTCGCTTGTCGCTTTGGGCTTCGTGCTGATCTACAAGGCATCCTCCACCTTCAACTTTGCCCAGGGCGCGATGGTGTTTTTCGCGGTCCTGTCCTTTGTCGGTTTCATGGAACTGGGTCTGCCATTCGTGCTGGCGTTCTTTGTCACCATTCTCTTGATGGCCCTTTTGGGATTCGCAACTGAGCGTCTGGTTCTCAAACCGCTGATGAACCAGAGCGAGGATACGCTCCTGATGGCGACTATCGGGCTTGGCTTCGTGCTTGAAGGCTTGGCACAGGCCGTTTGGGGCGTTGAGGTAAGGCGCCTTGATCTGGGGATCGGTGATTTTCCAATCCAATGGATCATCGACAGTACCGGGCTTTTCATTTCGGCTCTCGACCTGACCGCAGGTCTCGTGGCTGCGGTACTCATCATCGGGCTGGCGCTCATTTTTAAGTATACCAAGATGGGTCTTGGGTTGCGCGCGGTGGCGGATGACCCAGGGGCGGCCAGTTCCATTGGCATTCCCCTGGGCAACATCATGCTGCTGGTGTGGACCGCTGCAGGCATCGTCGCCCTCGTGGCAGGAATGATGTGGGGCGCGCGGGCGGGCGTGCAGTTCGCGCTGGTGGACTTGGCGTTGAAAGCCTTGCCAGTGCTGATCATCGGTGGGTTCTCATCAATCCCGGGGGCCATTGTTGGTGGTTTGATCATTGGTGCTTCTGAAAAGGTGCTGGAAGTCTATGTCGGTCCCTATTTTGGCGGCGCCATCGAAGGTTGGGCGCCTTTTGTTATTGCGATCTTCTTCCTGTTGTGGCGGCCTGAAGGGCTGTTCGGTGAAAAGATCATCCGGCGTGTTTAAGGAGCTCTGAAATGAAACCATCGACTGTCTTTATGAGCTACACGCGCAATGATCTGACGAACTTCGTCATCTTGATGGGGCTAGGATTCGCGGTAGTGCCCTTCGTTGTTCAGACGGATTACTGGTACTCCTCCATTCTGATCCCATGGCTTTGCCTGTCGTTGGCTGCCGTCGGCCAGCAGATCGTGATGGGCTATGCGGGTCAGCTTGCGCTTGGAGCGGCCGGATTCATGGCCGCCGGAGCCTTCGCGCTTTTTAATCTGGAGCTGCGGCTTCCGTTTATGCCATTCCCGTTCAATCTGATGATATCAGGGCTGATCGCGGCTTTTTTCGGTATCATCTTTGGGCTGCCAAGCCTTCGGGTGCGCGGCATTTATCTGATGGTGGCTACGCTGGCCGCGCAGTTCTTTATTATCTGGATGATCGACAAATTCGGTTGGTTCAAGAACTACGACACCTCCGGCATTATTACAGCGCAAGACATCGTGATTTTCGGGCGGGAATTTACGTCCCCGTTTGAGATGTATCTAGTGGTACTTGTCACGGTTACCGTACTGACGGTGCTGGCTATCAACATGACGCGCGGAAGCACCGGAAGAAACTGGATGGCCGTGCGCGACATGGACATCGCCGCAGAAAGTATGGGTATTTCGCTGCTCAGAACGAAACTGCAGGCCTTTGCCATCAGCGCATTCTTCTGCGGTGTGGCGGGTGCGCTCTTTGCCTTTACTTACCTCAAGTCGATGGAGCCGGTGGCCTTCGATATCAAACTCAGCTTTCGTATCCTGTTTATGGTAATCCTTGGAGGATTGGGCACCATCAACGGGGCCTTCATCGGTGCGGCGTTCATCCTGCTATTCCCGGTGGTTCTGAATACGCTGGGGAACGGGGTCTTTCACGGCATGATTGACGCCACAATCATCTCATCCATCGAATTGGTGGTCTTTGGCGTGCTGATCATCGTGTTCATGATTTACGAACCGTTGGGCATGGCCAAGCTATGGGATAGCATCAAAGCGAAACTTGCCCCCCAATCAACTCTCGAACAGGCGCAAGAAAAGCAACAGAGATTGTGATCCGTGAACCAGGTGTTTGATCCGCCGGTTATAAGGTGTGATCCCCTTGAAGGAAATTCCCAAGTTGGTCGCTCACGTGATTGCATTTCAAAGGGGCGACGCACGAACAAAAATCTCAGATTTTTGCGTGTTGGATAAGTTCTGACCTTTTTGGGCGCAGCTTGAGGATGGCTAAGCTCGAAAGAGCTAACTACGCAATGCCCCCGAAGGCATATGTTAAACCATGCGAAAAAGCGCCAAAACCCTAAATTACCAAATGAAATCAATGGCGGGTGGCGGAGACGAAGGGATTCGAACCCTCGAGACCCTTCCGGGCCTACTCCCTTAGCAGGGGAGCGCCTTCGACCACTCGGCCACGTCTCCGTTGACCCGTTTAGCGATGCGCGCAGAAGGGAGCAAGGGTGAAATCGCTTTGGCCTGTGCAATCAATGCAATACCGCAATACGCCAGCCCGCAAACAGGTTTCGGGCGACACAGCCGCTGGACCAATGGCAGCCTGTGCACCATCCACACAACAGCCATCTGGGATCAATTCAAAATGTCGCGGCCAAACATCTTGCGCAGCCCATAAAAAAGAACATAACATGAACAAATGGCACGCATGACACTCTCCGACAAACTCGCGATCCTCAGCGACGCAGCCCGCTACGATGCCTCTTGCGCGTCCAGCGGGACGGCGCGGCGTGACAGCCGGGATGGCAAGGGCCTTGGGTCCACTGAAGGGTCGGGGATCTGCCATGCTTACGCCCCGGACGGGCGTTGCATCAGCCTGTTAAAGATCCTGATGACCAATTTCTGCATTTATGACTGCGCCTATTGCATCAACCGGGTGTCGTCACATGTGCAGCGAGCGCGGTTTTCACCGGATGAGGTGGTGCAGCTGACCATCGAATTCTACCGGCGCAACTATATCGAAGGGTTATTCTTGTCGTCGGGCATCATCCGATCCCCTGATGCGACCATGTCCGATATGGTGCAGATCGCCAAACGGCTGCGCGAGGGTGAAAACTTCCGGGGCTATATTCACCTCAAGACGATCCCGGATGCCGCCCCTGAATTAATCGAACAGGCGGGGTTTTATGCCGACCGGCTGTCTATCAACGTGGAGTTACCCACCGACAACAGCGTCAAAGCCTACGCGCCCGAGAAAAACCCGGTCACCATCCGCAAGGCGATGGGCGACGTAAAGTCGCGCAAGGAAGTGGCCGCCGAGAAAAGCTATACCGGTAAACGGGGCAAGCGGTTTGCACCAGCCGGTCAATCGACCCAGATGATCGTGGGTGCGGATGGATCCACCGATGCCACGATCCTTGGGCAATCGACGCGGCTTTACGGTGCCTACCAACTGCGCCGGGTTTATTATTCCGCCTTTTCGCCGATCCCGGATGCCACAGCCCAACTGCCCCTAATCAAACCGCCATTGGTGCGTGAACACCGGCTCTATCAGGCGGATTGGCTGCTGCGGTTTTATGGATTTGGGGTGGATGAAATCACCGCCGCCCGCCCCGATGGCAATCTGGATCTGGAGCTTGACCCGAAACTGGCCTGGGCGCTGCAAAACCGGGCGCTGTTTCCGGTGGATGTGAACCGGGCCAGCAAGGATATGCTGCTGCGAGTGCCCGGTTTCGGGACTCGCACAGTGGGGCGGATTTTGTCCACACGCAAGCATCGCGGCCTGCGCTATGGCGATCTTTTGCAGATGGGCGCGCCGGTGAAGAAGGCGCAGCCGTTCATCATCGCCCGCGACTGGACCCCCGGCGCCCTGACAGATAGCGCCAATTTGCGCGCTCGTTTTGCCCCACCCCCGCAACAGTTGAGCCTGCTTTAGATGTATACCGTCCCCCTGCCCCGCATCGGCACTGATCTGGCCTGGCGTGACGCGGCCAAACGGCTGATTGGGGCCGCTATCCCGCCCCAAGACGTGCTGTGGGATTTTGGTAGCGAGATGGGCGAACTTTTCGCTACAGCCACCCCATTGCCGCCGCCCAGCCGCCGGATCAAAGCACCGCAAAGCTTTATCCAGATGGCCGATACCGTGGTCTGGCACAAGGACCCGCAACGGTTTGCACGGCTTTACGCCATGCTATGGCGGCTGCGGCATGAAACCGGCCTGATGCAGGACAGGGCGGATCAACACCTGGCCAAACTGCGCCAGATGGAAAAGGGTGTGAACCGGTGCAAACACAAGATGAAAGCCTTTGTCCGCTTTCGTGATCTGCGCCAGGGCGGCGACAGGCGCAGCTTTGCCGCCTGGTTTGAACCGACCCATCACACTGTCGAACCGACCGCCCCATTCTTTGCCCGGCGCTTTGCCGATATGGATTGGATGATCGCCACGCCTGATGTGACCGCGCAATTCGTCGATGGAAACCTGAGCTTTCATCCCGGCCAACCCAAACCCGACCTGCCAGAGGACGGGGCAGAGGCGCTGTGGGGGATCTATTTCTGCAACATCTTTAACCCGGCGCGGGTCAAGATACAGGCGATGACGTCTGAGATGCCCAAGAAGTACTGGAAAAACCTGCCAGAGGCGCAACATATTCATGACCTGATCGCAGGGGCAGAGGCGAAGATGCAAAAGATGCAAGATGCCGCGCCGACGATCCCACCGGAACGGGCGGAGCGCATCCAGAAACAGCTGCGCCAGCAGAAGGATGACGATCAGTGATCGCCATCTCCTCGCAATCGCTAGAGCGTCTTGAGAAACGCGATCAGCGCGGCGCGTTCGTCATCACTTAACGCCCGACCAATCACACCAGCCCGGTCGCCGTCGGCAGATGGGCCGAAGGCGTGCCCGGTATTCCGGTTCCCATCCAATGTGGTGTCCATGATGAAATAGCCGTCGACATAGGCGGGATAGCTGTCATCATCCAGCACCGGCTGGGCCAGCCCGACCTTTGCGGGGTCAAATGCAGAATCGCCAAGGCGCACAAAACGCGGGCGCTGATCGGCAGGCCGCAATAGATCATCCAGCGTCGGCACCGACCCATTGTGCAAGAACGGGGCGGTCGCCCAGACACCGTTCAGCGGACGGGCCTTGTAACCGGCCCCGGCTTGCAGGCAATTGGGCTGCTCACCGGTAAATCGGGTGCGGATGTCTTGCGGCACGTTATTGGCATTGAACCAGGCATCATTGGTTTCCTGCACCAGCGCGCCCAACGCATGGGCGTAGTTCAGCATCGGGCCATCGCGCACCTGTTGCGGGACCAGCGCATTCTCGGTCGCACCACCGCGCATGTTCACGGTATCATCATAACCGCTTTCGGTATTGGCGACGCCAGTCGCCCTTGGCCGAGGTACGCAGATCGTAGTGTTGATCCCCAATCCGGCCTCGCCCGTTGTGGTATTGGCAGCCGTGTCAATCGTGCGCTGTGCCAAAACGCGGGACTGGGCCGGATCCGTACCAATCACATCAAGCGGCAGGATGTTCAGGGCCAGAAACGCGTTTTCAGTGGTCTGTGTGCCACTATAGTTATTCCATACAATGGGCTTGAAATACCGATCGCTCCAGATTTCATCGCTGTTCAACGGGGGCATATGGCATCCGCTGCACATGTCCTGATACAAGGCCGCGCCGGTTGCTGCCAAGGTGTCATCAACCGGACCAAGTGAGGCGGGCCATTCAGGTGCCAGCAACCCGTCAAAGGCGCGCGCCTGCATCGGCGGCGTGGACCCGGCCAGCGTCTGTTCAATCCAGACCAGATCGTCCACAGGGATGGCAGAGGAAAATAAACCCTCGTCATCGGGCGCGGTCAGGTTGACGGCGGCATGCACGCCCAGCGCCTCACCCGCATTGCGGATCAGGGGTTGCATGATCGATCCATCATATTGCACCCAGTCAAACCAACTGACCGTCCAGATATGGGGATAATTCACAGGGGCATTGATCGGGGCGTAATTCTGCGTTCGGCCGGTGTTTTTGGAAAACACCTGATTGCCGATACGGTTCAACGCATCCAACCGGCCAAACCCCTCAACCACATCAATCGTATCGGCCTGTGCGGCACCTGCCTCGGCCACGGATTGCAGTTCATCCGCAAGCTTAAGCTTGGTAACCGCCGAATAGGTGTCACCCAAAACCGCATGGGCAAAACGATCAAAGCGTTGATTGGGCAAGGGCAGTTTTGATGCAAGCACGGTCTGCCCCAGGGCCGCAGCCAACCCGGCAGAGAATACCTGCAAATCGGTAACAGCGGGGCCACCATTAACCAGATACTCCGTATCACCTTCAACAAACCGGCCAGTGTGACAGGCCGCACAGGTAAACCCCACAGCCGTTGTCGTGGTCGGATATCCGGTAATATTCTGGTAGTCCGTGCGCGCAAAACCGATGGGCAAGCCGTCTGGGTTATGCGCGGACGGGGCGCTAGGAATGAAACCATAGCGGGCGATATAGTCGGGCTGCGTAAATGGCGGATTTGCACCCGGCCACAACAAACCCCAGGGCGATGCCTCGGGCTGTTCCAACGCGATCAACCAATCATATGGGATCGGCAAGGTCGCCGTGCCTTGCGAGATGAAATGAAAGCGCTCGGTCATCTCTGGGGTCCAGTTCTGCGCCAGCACTTCGCGGTTTTGGGGAAGGTCCTGGGCAGGCAAGTCGGGCGGCGTCAACGTCTCAACCAAGGCCTGGACGCTCGTGCTGCGCAGCAACAGGAACAACGCAATCGCGCCGATCACCAATACAGCCAGCCAGAATCGCTTTGAGAAGATCAAAGAAAACTTGAAAGTCATGTGATATCCGATGTCTAAAAAATGTTTGTTTATTAAGAATGATCTGAAGATAACACGACATCAGCATCCACAAAAACACTTTTTAGGCGATCATAAGACACCACCACAACCAGCGCCGCTAGCACGCTGGCCGCAGCCCCTTTTTCATGCGCAAGAAAACGGTCCCGATCCGCGCCCTCAATAACGCAGATTTCCGACCTCCATCAGCCAGGCGATGCCCTTATCCGTTATGCAGGAAATGCATCACATCGCCGTCCTTGACGATGTAGCCCTTACCCTCTGCCCGCATCTTGCCCGCTTCTTTGGATGGCCCTTCGCCGCCAAGATCGACAAAATCATCATAGGCAATCGTTTCCGCCCGGATGAAACCGCGTTCAAAATCGCCATGGATCACGCCAGCGGCCTGCGGGGCGCTGGTGCCTTCCTTGATCGTCCAGGCGCGCGCTTCTTTTGGGCCGACGGTGAAATAGGTCTGCAAATGCAGCAGTTCATAACCCGCGCGGATCAACCGATCTAACCCCGGCTCTTCCAGCCCCATTTCACCCAAAAACATCTCGGCCTCGTCAGGCTCCAACTGGCTGATCTCTTCCTCGATCCGGGCGCTGATCACGACATGGGCATTGCCTTGGGCGGCGGCCATTTCGGCCACACGGGCGGATTGGGAATTCCCTGAACCGGCGCTGTCTTCTTCAACATTGCAGACATAAAGGATCGGTTTGGTGGTCAACAGTTGCAGCATCTTCCACGCCTTGGCGTCGTCTTCATCGACCTCAACTGTGCGGGCAGGCTGGCCGTCTTCCAACGCAACCTGTGCGGCCTTCAGCAGGCGTTCCTGCACGACAGCTTCCTTATCGCCGCCGCGCACCTTACGGACGATATTCTGCAACCGCTTTTCAATGCTTTCCAGATCGGCCAGCATCAGTTCGGTTTCGATCACATCGGCGTCCGCCACCGGATCAACGCGACCATCAACATGGGTGATGTCATCATCCTCAAAACAACGCAGCACATGGGCGATAGCGTCGCATTCGCGGATATTGGCCAGAAACTGATTGCCCAGACCTTCGCCCTTGGAGGCACCTTTGACCAGACCCGCAATATCGACAAAGGTCATCCGGGTCGGAATAATCTGCTTGGACCCGGCAATCGCCGCCAGCTTGTCCAACCGGGCATCGGGCACAGCCACTTCACCAACATTGGGCTCAATCGTGCAAAACGGGAAATTTGCCGCCTGTGCAGCAGCCGTTTTGGTCAGCGCGTTGAACAGGGTCGATTTGCCGACATTCGGCAGACCCACGATACCCATCTTGAAACCCATGGCGAAACTCCTTCGTATCTGGCGCGCTTCTAGGGCCGCACGGGCAGGCTGGCAAGGCGATGATCCTGTTTCGACCATTGATTTTCCGCCCGTCTTGGCCCAAACCGGCGCAAGTTTTGAAACGGGGACGATCATGAGCAGAATTGACGCAACCTTTGCGCGGCTTCAGGCATCTGGGAAAAAGACGTTTGTGGCCTATGTCATGGCCGGTGATCCCGACTACGACACCGGGCTTGAGGTGGTCAAAGGGCTGCCCGCTGCGGGCGTTGACATCATCGAACTGGGGATGCCGTTCACTGATCCGATGGCTGACGGACCCACGATCCAACTGGCGGGTCAGCGGGCGCTGGAAGCCGGGCAGGATTTGGAAAAGACGCTCGCCTACGCGCGCGCCTTGCGCGAAACCGATGACAGCACGCCAATTGTGATGATGGGCTATTACAACCCGATCTATTCGCGCGGGGTCGAAGCATTTCTGACGGACGCCAAATCCGCAGGCATCGACGGGCTGATCATCGTTGATCTGCCACCAGAGGAAGACGACGAACTTTGCATTCCGGCACAGGCCGCAGGCATCAACTTTATCCGGTTGGCCACGCCCACCACCGATGACAAACGCCTGCCCAAAGTGCTCGAAAACACATCCGGGTTTGTCTATTACGTTTCAGTCACCGGGATCACCGGGGCCGCCGCAGCACAGGCCGACGTGGTGGCACCAGAGGTTGCGCGGATCAAGGCGCAAACCGACCTGCCCGTCATCGTGGGATTCGGGATCAAGACACCGGAAGCGGCAGAAAACATCGCGCGTATCGCCGATGGGGCCGTCGTCGGATCAGCCATTGTTGAGCGGATCGGCGCCGGTGAAACCGTCACCGAAGTGCTGGATTTCGTAAAATCCCTGTCTGACGGGGCGCATCGCGCCTAGGGTCGGGTCTGGGCACCGTGCCGCACTTGTCATCAACCACAGATTGCGGCTTAACTCCGGCCCATGACTGATGACATCGCCTTCCCCGCACTGGAAACGGATGCCGCCGCCATCGCGGCGTTTTCCAAGCGACATATCAGTCGCACGGAGGCTGCGCTTTGCGACGCCCAGTTTGAAACCGATGCCGACCAGTTCGCAAAGATTCTGGAAGATCCCGATAATCTGGGCGGTATCATCCGGCGCGGCAATTGGATTTTCAACTGGCATCGCAACGCTGATCACCCGCGCGGAATCTGGCGGCGGGTGAAGGAAGGGGCAGCCATCACCGCTGATGCGCCCTGGCAAACCGTATTTGACCTTGATGCCTTTTGCGAAATGGACGGGGATGACTGGCATTGGCGTGGCGCCGCGACGCTTTGGTCTGATCCGGCCCGCGTGGTGTTGCATTTGTCGCATAAAGGGTCCGACCTGACCCGCCATCTCGAATGGGATTGTGATGCCGCCGCAGCCGTGTCCGGCGGTTTTGACATCCCCCCTGCCCGGTCCGATGCAAACTGGCTGGACGAAAACACACTCCTTTTCGCCACCGCTGCCCTGCCCGGCAGCGCTACACGCTCTGGCTGGCAAGGGCGGGTCGTGAAACTACGGCGGGGCACGGATCTGACCGACGCGCCGACGGTGTTCGAGGTCGATCACGATGATCTGCTGGGCTATGGCTACACATTCCCCCTGCGCGATGGCAGCCGGGGCATCGGGTTTGGACGGGTGCGCAATATTGGCGATACCGTGCAGCGCCTGCAAATAGGGGACACTGATCACCTGCTGGACGCACCCAGCCATACATCCTGCACCCATAACGACACGCATTACGCCTACGTCACCGCCGATGACGGGCCGGATGCGCCCGGCACTTTGGTGCTGCGCCGGATCGACGGTAGCGACAAGAAAATCCTTTTCACCCCATCCGAACGGCGGGCCGTGCAGGATGCTTATGCCGTCTTTGGGCGCGATTACCTGTTCTGGGTCGAGGAAGACACGTTAACCCCACAGCTGCGCCGCTATGATCTGCGCGATCCTGCCGCCAGACCCGAAACGCTACCGCTGCCCATCGATACCCAATCGGTCGGGATCGGTCGGTTTGATGCAGAAGGGCCATCCGACGGGCCGATGCAGCTGTTTACGTCAGGATTTCTGGAACCAAACCAAACTTGGGTGTTTGACCAAACCGGCACACCCGCCGCAGCGGAACGGCTGACCAAAGGTACGACCAGTTTTGACGCAACCGGGATGGAGGTGCGCTTGCACATGGCCATATCCGATGACGGGACAGAGGTGCCGTATCACATCATCCTGCCCAAGGATCACGCCAGCCAGATGGGCAAAATACCTGTGCTACAATATGGCTATGGCGGGTTCGGCGTATCACTGGGGCCATATTACATGCGGCTACAAGGGCCCGCATGGCTGTCACGCGGCGGGGCTTATGTGCAAGGGTACATTCGCGGCGGCGGGGAATTCGGCACAGCCTGGCATCTGGCCGCCAAAGGCGAAAACCGCAAACTGGGCTTTGCCGATTTCGCAGCCATCGCGCGCGACCTTGTGCAACGAGGCTACACCACGGCTGACCAGATCGCCTGCCATGGCGGCAGCAATGGCGGGCTGCTTTGCGGCGTGATGCTTACCCGTTACCCCGAACATTTCGGGGCGGTCTGGGCCACGGTCGGGGTCTATGATCAGCTGCGTTATCACCTGTTCCCGGCGGGTGCGGGTTGGATCGATGAATATGGCGACCCCGATGATCCGCAAGCGCGGGACTGGCTGCGGGCCTATTCACCTGTGCATAATGTGGTAGCGCAGGATGATCGGGCCTACCCCCCTGCCCTGATCGACACCAATGAAACCGATGATCGGGTGGACCCATCCCATTCGCGGCGATTTGCAGCCCTGCTGGAACAGGCGGGGCAGCCAGTCTGGTTCCACAGCCGGGCGGGCGGGCATGGCGGCGGCGGGCAAACGACCGAAGCTGCACGCGAACAGGCATTAGGCTACGCATTCCTGCGGCACGCTTTATCCCTTTGACAGCTTTCCCCTGAATTGGTATGAACATCTTACCAATTCGAAGGATTTGACCATGCCCGTCATCACCACGATTGATGATCTCAAGCGGATGCACAAACGCCGCGCACCCAAAATGTTTTATGATTACACCGAAAGCGGCAGTTGGACGGAACAGACATTCCGCGAAAACACCTCCGATTTCGAACAGATCAGATTGCGGCAACGGGTGGCGGTGGACATGTCCGACCGCAGTACCAAGGCGCAGATGATCGGGCAGGATGTGGCCATGCCCGTGGCCTTGGCCCCCGTTGGGCTGACCGGAATGCAATGCGCCGATGGGGAAATCAAAGCCGCCAAAGCGGCCGAAAAATTCGGGGTGCCCTTCACCCTGTCCACCATGTCCATCTGCTCGATCGAGGATGTGGCAGAGCACACGAAAAACCCGTTTTGGTTCCAGCTTTACGTCATGCAGGACGAAGAATTCGTCGATAACATCATCGCCCGGGCCAAGAACGCGGGTTGTTCGGCGCTGGTGCTGACACTTGATCTGCAAATTCTGGGGCAACGGCACAAAGACCTGAAAAACGGGCTGACCGCCCCGCCGAAACTGACCATCACCACGATGATCAACCTCGCCACGAAATGGCAATGGGGTCTGGGCATGCTGCAAACCAAACGGCGGTCATTCGGCAACATCGTCGGGCATGCAAAGGGGGTCGGCGACACATCCAGCCTGTCATCCTGGACGGCAGAACAATTCGATCTGCGGCTGGATTGGGACAAGATTGCCAAACTCAAGGAAAAATGGGGGGGCAAGCTGATCCTCAAGGGGATCCTCGACCCCGAAGACGCCAGGAAAGCTGTCGAAATCGGGGCGGATGCGATCATCGTCAGCAACCATGGCGGGCGGCAGCTTGACGGCGCGCTATCGGCCATCCGCATGCTGCCCAAGATCGTGCAAGCGGTGGGCAACCAGATCGAAATCCATATGGATAGCGGCATCCGGTCGGGCCAGGACGTGCTGAAGGCTTTGGCGCTGGGGGCCAAGGGCGTCTATATCGGGCGCGCCTACATCTACGGGCTGGGGGCGATGGGTGAAAAAGGGGTCAGCACAGCACTCGATGTGATCCACAAGGAACTGGACGTCACCATGGCCCTTTGCGGGCGGCAGCATGTGCAGGATCTGGACCGTGATGTGCTGCTGGTGCCCGAAAACTTCGAAGGAAACTGGGCCTAATACGGCGCATTTCCATCGCTAAATACCGAATTATGTTAATAATTTGTTGACCTGCACACCATTTCTGCCGAACGTAATGGTGTCCCCGGAGGAATTATTCCCCGGCGTCGCGAGTGCACAGACGTTACAAAGGAGTTTTTGTTATGCGCATTACGTCAACATTGATTGCGGCAACATCGCTGCTGATCGCCACAACGACCGCCCAGGCTGGCGGCCTTGCCCCCGAAATCATGGAAAGACCGCAGGTGGCGGACGACAACATGGCTGCACCCGCTGCATCCTCGGTCAACTCCACCTATATCATCGTCGGTATTCTGGCAGCCCTGCTGATCGCTGCGGCCATCAACGCCAATGATGATGACGACGATGATGAGCCCGCCGCCGCACCGGCCGAGGAAGAACCGGTCGAAGAGGTCATCGAGACCGCAGAGCGCTAAAGATAGCCACTTAGGCTTATCAAACGCATTCAAGGGTCGGCCTATGCCGGCCCTTTTTGCTGCGTTGTGCCAGACACCAGGCGGCGCGATGTCAACAAGGCCAATGGCACCGCCGTGATCAACAACAGGGCCACGGCAGCAAAGGCCAGACGCAGCCCGAACATTTCTGACACCAGCCCCATCAACATTGGCGCGAAAAAGAATCCGGAAAACCCGATCACCGCAACCCGGCTGATCGCTTCCGTGCGCAAATGGGCTGGCACCATTTTGCCAACAAGGGCCAAACCCATGGGCCCAATGACGGATACGCCGAGGCCCAGAATGCCAAAACCCAGATAAGCCATGGTCGGTGACGACGCAAAAGCCGCGATCAGGGCACCGCTAGCGGAAATCAGCGACGCGACGATGACAACCGGGATCTCACGAAACCGTTCGGCCACGGCCTGTCCCGAAAATCTGCCAAAGGCCATCGTCAGGCCCAGCATGGCCGGGCCCAGCGCGCCCTCTGCGGCACCGCCACCTAACGTGCGTTCCACATGTAGGGCCGACCACGCTTCGACCGTTGCTTCCGACATGAACGCCACCAACACGATCGCACCACATAGCAGGATCGGCCAGAACGGGTAGTGGCCCGCATAGCCGTCCTCCTCGGGCACCTCTGCCACGTCCATCCGAATGAAAGGGACCAGCAGGATTGCGCATATACTGAACCCGGCAAAGACGATCACCGGCGGCACGCCGACCTCTCGGGTGACGCTCACAACCAATGCGGCCATCGCATAAGCGATGGAAAACATCGCATGATTGGCATTCATCAACGGGCGGTTATGACGCGCTTCCAACTCGCTGACCCGGGCATTCATGACCACATCCAAAAGGCCCGATGCCAAACCGACTAGGCCCATTGTCATCGCAAATAACAGCGGGGCTGTGATCAAGGCTGGCAAAAGCCAGGCCAGCCCAAGGGCTATCGCCCCCACCTGCATGCTGCGGCTGCCCAGCCACCGATCCGCACGCGGTGCCAACCACATTGAAGACACCAGACCAGTCGCTGACCCCAACAGCAAAAGCCCGAACAGCGCATCCGACGCGCCTAATTGCGCCTTGAGCACTGGCACATGGGCCGCAAAACATCCCCAGAAAAACCCGACCACAACAAAAGCGGCGGCAGGACGACGGGATAGAAAAAGCGCATTTCGGATCGACATCACACATCCCTGAAGGTTTTGGATGTCTGTTGCAAGCACCGATCGAGATAGCGACCTCAAGGGCGCGGGTCCGCAATAAGTCAGCTCAGGCCGCCACGTAAGGGCGCTGCAGGTCACCATCGCCCTGCCCTAGCCGGAACGACAAAAGCTGAGCGGTCAAATGCTCCGAGCCAGAGGTTATCTGCTGGCCCAGCAATGTCATATCCTCACCCATGGAGGCATCCTCCCGGGTCATACGTTCAACCCGAGCCACAACATCCGACACATCTGCCAGTGATGATGCCTGGACGCTGATGGCGGCATTGATCTCGGTGACCAATGTGTCAGCATGCGATGCCATTTCAACAATCTCCGACAGCGACTGGCCCGTTGCGTTCACCAGACGTGCGCCCTCAGCGACGTGGGTCTGGCTCTTTTCGATCAGGCCTTTGACGTCATTGGCCGCATTGGCGGTGTTCTGCGCCAGTGACTGCACCTCCGCTGCGACCACGGCAAAGCCCTTACCAGCAGATCCGGCGCGCGCGGCTTCGACGGCTGCATTCAACGACAACATATTGGTCTGAAAGGCGATGTCCTCAATTACCCGGATAATCGCGGCAATTTCATCCGAAGAGCTTTCGATCCGCGACATCGCATTCATCGCTTCGGTCACCACATCGCCGCCACGGCGGGCACCTTCGCTTGCCTCGCGCGCCTTGTCATTTGCCGATCGGGTACTGCCAACCATATCATTCAGCGCCCCGCTCAGCGATTGCATCGTGCCGGATGCATCGCCTAGCGCATGCACCTGTTTCTGCGTACTTTGGGCCAAACCCTTTGCCACCCCGGCAAGCTGTTCAGAACTTGCGCGAAACTGCCCGGTAGTTGACGAGGCTTCAGTCAGAACTGCGCGTAGACTCCGAACAACCGCATTGAAATCATGGCGCAATTGTTCAAATTCCGGCGCGAATGACTGATCAAGTTCGCACGTCAGATCCTTTTCCGACATACGCCGCAATGCCCCGCTCAGGCTGTCAACAACGGTTGTGGTTTTTGCGAATGCGGCGGCTTCCTGTTCATGCAACTGCTCTGCCTCTGCCTGTGCGGCTTCCAAGGCAGCAGATTGCGACTTCTGCGCCGCCAGAACGGCATTGCTCCGCTGGATCGACAACATCAGAACAGCTGTTTCGATCAACACGATCACTGCATGCATCGCCGTGCGCGGCAGGTTCTCGGCCGCGGTGAAACTGGGATAAACAAGTGACGGCAGCAAAAGCGAAAATGAAAGGTGATGTGTGGCGATCAATACCGTCGCCAGCAAAAGAGAACCGACATGATACTGCGTGGCCACAACCGCCAGAACCACAAAGAAATACATATGGCTATCGATCTGCCAACCGTGACCCGCGAATGCCGCAGTGAACGCGCTGGCCTGCGCAACATGAACCGCACCCATGATGTATGGTGCAAGATCGCCGCCAATCGCACGCCCTGCAATGGTAACCGCAAGGACCAAGGCGGCAAATATCACGAAAACGGTGAAGGCGTGACCGGTGAACACGGCGGCCAGAACCGGAACCGGCGTAAACGCAACGGCCATCCGAAACGACAGGACCTGCATATCGTCGGCCCTCTCCTGCGATGCGGGCTGTTGCGCATCAGTCATGACGACACCCCAATGTAGCTGCAGATTGCATCCAATCGCGCCGCACTCAGCACAAAAAGGGCACCATGCGTCTCTAGCCGGTCAAGAAAGGCCGGGTCGTCATATATCGCGATATTGGCCAAAACCGGCTGTTCCGGACCGATGATCCGGCCACCAGCCTTTACAATCACATCGGCCGCATCCGCCCAAGGTGCGGCAACAACCACCAATGGTTCGCCCAATTGCGGCTGCGCGCCCGCGATCAACGCAACCGGTGCCAGCAGCAGATTGAGGCAAATCACAAACCCCAGACACACGTATTTCATCAACAATCCCTTCAGTCGCGCAGTGCGTCATAGCGCGAAAGGATTGCGCAATCGTTACGCCGGATCGACCGATGGCGGACATCCCGTCGCAGGTTCTTGCGCCGCGCCGCAGATTGCATAGGTCAAAACCAACCAATAAAGGAGGACCACCGTGGAACATATCATCGTCGCCAGTGACTTGTCAGACCGTTCAGAACAGGCCCTGCGACGGGGGGTTGGACTGGCCGAACACCTGGGCGCGCGGCTTGATGTGTACCATGTCGTCGACAGCGCCATGCCGCTTGGCATCGCCGAGGACGTCAGACATCAGTCGCAGGCGGTGCTGGAAAACACGATCCGGGATTACGCCCCAAACACCCGCCTTGATTACACAATCAATGTCCTGGTCGGTGATATCGTCGAAGAAATCACACAAGTCCTGCGTCAAAGTAACCCCGGCTTGCTGGTGGTTGGCATCCACCGCAAACGGCTGTTTCTGGACCAGATCAAGGAAACCACGATGGAACGGCTGATCCGCGCCAGTCGGCAGCCGGTGCTGCTGGTCACTGGGGCAGCGGATCAGGACTACGCCAATGTGCTGGGGGCGGTGGATTTATCACGGGCCTGCGAAGCAGCCTTGCGCCATGCCCGGCGGATCGCGCCAGATGCCAAGCTCAGCCTGTTTCACGCCCATGAAGTGTCATTTCTTAGGGAATCGCGGCGCGACTACGACACATGGAAAGCCGTAGCCGCCTTGCCCAAAAACACACCAGAGCCAGTCTTCATCGAAGGATCGCCCGATGACGCCATTCACGATCTGATGGATCAGGATAACTATGATCTGCTGGCATTAGGCATCCATAGCCGGTCCAATCTTGGGCGGCTGCTGATCGGGGGGCTGACAGCGCGGCTGATCCGGAACCCACCCTGCGATCTGCTGGTGGCAAAATAGAGCTTTTCAAACAGGCGAATCCACCCTATAGCGGCGGCTTCATCGGGCTCGGACACCCTTGGAGGCGGGCCCCTACATATCGGAGAAATACTATGGCTGGAAAGATCCCAGATCTGGACGCCAAGGTACGCGCGGGGACAGGCAAGGGGGCCGCCCGCCAAGCTCGCCGTGAAGGCGACGTACCTGGCACTGTTTATGGCGGCGGCACAGACCCGCAATCCATCAGCATCCCATTCAACTACCTTCTGACGAAGCTGCGCAAGGGTGGGTTTATGTCCACACTGCACAACCTCAAGATCGAAGGTCAGGAAGACGTGCGGGTGATTTGCCGCGGCGTGCAACGCGACGTGGTCAAGGATCTGCCAACGCATATCGACCTGATGCGCTTGAAGCGCACAAGCCGTGTGAAAATCTTTATCCCTGTTGAGTTCCTTAACGCCGACACATGCCCCGGCGTGAAAAAAGGCGGCGTTCTGACGGTTGTACGGAACGAAGTCGAACTGGACGTGCTTGCCGGTGACATCCCCGAGCATATCGAGGTTGATCTGGCTGGCGTTGAGATCGGCGATACGATCTCCATCAGCGACGTCACGTTGCCCGAAGGCGCGACGCCTACAATCACCGACCGTGACTTTGTCATCGCGAACGTTGCAGCGCCACGCGCACTTCTGGCCGATGATGAGGAAGAAGGCGAAGAAGTCGCAGCAGACGACGTGCCAACAGCAGGCGAAGAAGAAGAAGCCGCTGAAGAGTAAGCAAAACGCGCCTAAGACAAACAAAAGGCACCCGTTTCGGGTGCCTTTTTTGTAATCAGATGACGCTTTTTCAGGCGATCAGGTCAACGGTTCAGGCCCGCACAGATAGACCTACAGGGTTAGCCATAAAGAGCGCGGTTATTCTTGACGTGACGCTCCACCAGTTTGCTGGCGCGACGGCCCTGCGGGACAAAACGTGCCAAGGGGCGATTCATAAATGGGGTATCCCCAAAAATCAGCGCAATCTCTTCCGCGGCGTCCGGCGTCATCGCTTTCATCGCCTCGGCGCCGGTATAAAGCGTCTCAGCCAGGGCACCATCGGCCTCGATGATCTCATGATTGTCGCATAGCAGGTGGAAATAAACGACCTCGGTCACATCGGCGGCTGTCGCCACACCCGGCAGGCCAAGCAGATGTTTGGCAGGGACGAGTATTTCTTCGGCATCAAACATGCGGACCGCTATCTTGGACCGCACCAGAATGCGATGTTGCGGCGACACGATCAGGTCGCGAGATGGGATGCCCTCGCCCAATGCCCCGGCCTCGATCCGAATGGGGCGCAGTTTCGGGAAGGCTGCCAGCATTTCGGCATCAAGGATACGTTCACCAATCCAGCGAATGGCTTGCAGGCCATTGTCACGGGTGGCCAGTTTGTCACCGACATCCAGTGTTTCGATGGCGCGCGTGCCATGTTCCGTTGTGATCTGTGTGCCTTTGGCAAAGCACACTACCAGATCTTCAATCTCGGAAAAATTGACGGTCTGGCCGGTGTCAAAAACCGCCGTCCCGCTGACGGAATCGCCATCGGCATCCGCCGTCGTGGTCAGCGTGAACGCACTCAAACCCGTCAGGTCCAGCCGGTCGTCGTCGGCACCATCCGTTTCGCCGGTGGAGCCATCAATAGTAATGACGGTGGACCCGTCGCTGCTGGTTTGCCCGAAATCCAGCGTAAAGGTATCGGCATCATCGCCGCCCGTTGCGGTGTCGCCGACACCCACGGTAATCGCATCTTCGCCGCGCCCGCCCTGGATGGTATCATTGCCGTCGCCACCATCAACGGTGTCATCAAACGAAAGACCAGCAATCAAGGTGTCGTAGTCAAAAGGCGTAATGCCCGTCGGACCACCCAGTGCCGTCAGCGTTGTACCCGGCGGAATCGACGGGCCACCAATCTGGATCAGGACATAGCCGTCTTCCAAATTGGCATCATTGGCTCCGGTGTCGCTGTCATTCAGATCAACATCAACGACTGCGAAGGTATAAACCGTGCCGCCCGAATCCTCGAACGTCTGGGTGAAATCGATATAGGCATCATATTCAACGCCATTGATCTCAATACTTTGGGTGGCGTCTGTCGAGACATCGTTTGAAGGAGCGCCAAAATCACCCGAAAGGGTCTGGTCGTTATCCAGGAAACGAACAGCAACCGGGTCAGTCGTGAACTCCATTTCGGACACGTCGCCGAAACCAAAGTCACCGGTTCCAGTCACGTTGTAGTTTTCACCGACGATATAGGCGTTGCCAGCGTAGAAATATTCGTTCCCGGCACCGGGATCGTCGGACTCGTCACCAAAAATGACATCATCGCCGGTGCCCCCCGTGATGATGTCGTCGCCGATGCCACCGGCAATGGTGTCGTCATCAGCGCCACCACTCAGCGTGTCATTGCCGCCTTCGCCGTCAATATCATCATCACCGTTGCCGCCATCGATGATGTCGTCGCCCTCAACACCTGCTGATTCACCGGTGGTAGAGTAACCCGGGCCTGGGGGAACGCCGATCATACCGCTATCGTTAATGTTGGTCGTAACGCCACCGGTATCGGGGCCGTCGACCGTCACCGCCAGAAAATCGCCGCCTCCGTTTTCCCAATACCGGACCTGGATCGTGTAAGTTTCGTTACTGTCCAGCGTAACCTCGCCCGAACGTGTCGTGGGGCCTTGGTGGAAATCATTATTCATGAAATCCGCAGTCGATCCGCCTTGCGTGAACTCAACCGGGTTCCCCAGACTATCAAAGATCTGAACGGTGGATCCATCATCGGATCGGGTTGCAAAGGTGTAGGTGCCGCCAGCAGAGACTTCCAAAGTGCTGGTGTAGATCACACCAAAATCTGAAGGGTTTCCGGTTGTGCCGCGGACTGAGTTTGTCAGCTGGCCTTCGTTGAAATCGGTGACATAGCCCGATCCGGTGCGTTCACTGCTGTCATCACCAAAATCAAACGCCTGTCCGGCTGCGGACGAAAAATTATAGTCGAATGTCTCGAAATGCCAAAACCCGCTGATCGGCCCATCACCACGCAATACATCATCACCGGTGCCGCCTGTGATCGTGTCGTTTCCGAACCCGCCTGACAGCTGATCGGAAGCACCGCTGCCCGTTATGGTTTGATTGCCTTCGGTGGCCGGATTGTCGCTGGAATTATCTGCCATGATCTCGGGCTTCCATCTGCTAGTTCGGGTGTGACGTCTATTTCAAGTCTAGAGAACCCGTTCAGGTTGAGGTGGGTTGGTGACATGATTAGCACGATCGGCAGCGTTTTAGGAAGACTATTTGAACAGCATGTCCTTCCGCACAGCAGTGCAAAGGGCTGTAAGACCGCCGCGCTCTAAACTTTTGGCAAACACGCCCAAATCTTTGGCGCAATGATCATTCTGCGGGGCTTGTTGTCACGGCCGGTCAATCCTTAACACCGCATTTACCTTTGCAGCGCCCGCCACGTTAACCCGGCAATTCACGCGGCAGGGGTCCGACGCTTTGCCGACGTCTGGCCGACGCTTTGCAGACGGCGATTTTGGACCAAAACCCCTTAATTAACGGTGATTCGGACATCGCCAGACCACCCACCCGTTGCGCAGCCCCGGGACCGGCACCGAACGTTGCGCAGTCTCGCACCCTGTCGGGCTGGCGCTGCACTGCGGCATAAGCTATCAAGGTGTCATGAAACTTATCGTTGGTCTTGGTAATCCGGGCGCGAAATACGCGCGCAACCGTCACAATATCGGCTTCATGGCGGTCGATCAGATCGCATCGGACCATGGGTTCAGCCCGTGGCGCTCCAAATTTCAAGGCCAGATCGCTGATGGGCGGCTTGGGTCAACGAAAATAACCCTGCTCAAGCCTGAAACCTTCATGAACCTTTCTGGCCAATCGGTCGGCGAGGCGATGCGCTATCTCAAGCTATCTCCCGAGGATGTCATTGTTTTTCATGACGAAATTGACCTGGCACCCGGCAAGGTGCGGCTGAAAACCGGGGGCGGGCATGCGGGCCATAACGGGCTGCGGTCGATCCACGGGCATATCGGGCCCGACTACGACCGCGTGCGGCTTGGCGTGGGCCATCCGGGGCATAAGGACGCAGTACCGGGCTATGTGCTGCGCGATTTTCCCAAGGCGGATGCCGGTTGGCTTGATGACGAAATGCGCGGCATTGGGGACGGCATCAACCATCTGATTGATGGGGACGGGGGCAAATTCCTGAACGCCATCGCCTTGCGGGTCGCGCCGCCACGCTCCTCAACCAGCCAGCCCAAACCAAATCCCATCACCCCCGACCCGGCTCCGGTCGAAGACACGCGCAGCGCCATGCAAAAGCTGGTGGACAGATTCCGTTGACGCCTGAAAAAATCACCGACGCATTCGCATTTCAGGGCAAAGCCTGCGACGATTTAGGCTCGCCTTTCATGGGGCAATTAATGCGACTTTGCGCCACGCAGGATTGGCCGGATGGGGCGATCAAGACGCGGATTTTCAATTGGCCGGGCGCGATTGGGCCACGTGACCAATCGGTGCCATTGCGGCTGGCCGGGGCGCTGCATGCGCTTTATTTACAAGGGGATCGGACACTGGCCGCGGTCTATCCACCCCAGCAGGCAAGCGATGACACGCTTTGGGATGCTGTTTGCACCACACTGATCGCACAATCCGATTTCATCAACAACTGGATCGACAGCCCACCCCAGACCAACGAGGTGCGCAGATCAATTGCATTGATCAGCCTGGGCCACTGGTTGGCGGGTCACTACGCGCTTCCGCTCCGGGTCACAGAACTCGGGGCGAGCGGTGGGTTAAACCTGCATTGGGATCAATACGGCATGCTGGCAAATGGGCAGGTGTTCGGCGCCGCAGACCCCGCATTGACGCTCAGCCCCGACTGGTCCGGCCCCCTGCCCCCTCACGCAACGGCGCAAGTGATCTCGCGGGCGGGCGTTGATCTGAACCCGCTGGACCCGGCAAATCGGCATGACGCATTGCGATTGCAGGCCTATCTGTGGCCCGACCAACCAGACCGGATGGCACTGACACGCGCCGCAATGGCGGCCAGTACCACCAAGGTTGACCAGGGCGACGCGGTCGATTGGCTGGCCCCGCGTCTGGATCATGTTCCAGGCCAGTTGCACCTGATCTACAGCACCATCGCATGGCAGTATTTTCCATCAGAAAAACAAGAACTTGGCACAAGGTTGATTGCAGCGGCAGGCGAAAAAGCCACTGACCAAAACCCGCTGGCGTGGTTTGCAATGGAAAACGATGGCGGCGCGCGAGGTGCCGCGCTGACCTTACGGCTGTGGCCCGGCGACCTGACAATTGATCTGGGGCGTGCGGATTTTCACGGGCGCTGGATCGACTGGGCAGGCGCAGAAACCGACTGATTGCAAAGCTTGGATCGACACGGCATCCTGCGCTGCAAAAGGACATCATCATGAAAACACTGTTCAAATGGATCGTCAGGATCGTGGCCGTTTTGGCGATTGCCCTGGGCGGTCTTGCCATCTGGAAATACGAGGAATACCAGCGGCTTATGGCGGTTCTGTCGCTCTTTTCAGAAGAAAAGATCGTCGGCAACTTTTCCAATATGGACAGTGCATTCCTGAACACAGGTTTGGCGCAAGGCAATGCGCAACCCAGCCCGCTACCGCGCGGCGCGCAAGCCACGTTACCACCGCAGGTCGACGACTGGATCACGGACCGGGCCGTGACCGGGCTGGTGATCCTCAAAGATGGGAAATTGGTGTTCGAGGATTACTACAAAGACACAAACGCCATGGATCTGCGGATCAACTGGTCGGTTTCCAAAAGCTATCTATCCGCGCTTTTCGGCGTGTTATTGGATGAAGGCGTTTTTGAAAGCATCGACGAGCCAGTCACAAAATACGCGCCCGAACTGGCGACAACGGCCTATGCCGATGCCAGCATCAAGGACGTCTTGCAGATGTCTTCCGGGGTTAGTTTTGACGAAGATTATCTGGCGTTCTTTTCCGATATCAACAAGATGGGCAGGGTCCTGGCACTTGGCGGGTCTATGGACGGTTTTGCGCTGAAACAGGATGCCAGCTTTGCAGCACCCGGGGAGGCATGGAAATATGTCTCTATCGACACGCATGTGATCGGGATGGTGATCCGTGGGGCAACCGGCCAAGACATCGTGACGCTGCTCACCGAAAAAATCATTGCTCCACTGGGGTTTGAGGCTGATCCCTTTTACCTGACGGACGGCTATGGCATCGCGTTTGTGCTGGGCGGGTTGAACACGACAACACGCGACAATGCACGGTTCGGGCAGATGATCGCCAATGGCGGCAACTGGCAAGGGCAGCAGGTTGTCCCCCGCGATTGGGTCGATGTATCGACCATCGCCAGCGCTAACACCGCCCCCGGCGCCATCGGGTATGGCTATCAATGGTGGATCCCCGCCGGTTCCGAACCCGGGCAGTTTCTGGCCCGTGGCATTTACGGGCAGTACATCTACATTGATCGTATCAACAATGTCGTCATCGCGGTGCATGGCGCAGATCGAAAATTCAGGGAGCCGGGGGTCAGTCTGCAAAACGAAGAGATGTTTCGCCTGATTGCAGAAAGTATCTGACATGGAAAAAGACCCATCATTCAACGTATTTGGCAGCACGCTTAGCCCATGTTCGACCGATCCGATGACGGGTTTCTTTCGCAACGGGGCCTGCGATACTTGCGCGGCTGATGCGGGCAGCCACACGGTTTGCGCCGTGATGACGGATGAATTTCTGGCCCTTTCAAAATATCTGGGCAATGACCTAAGCACGCCGCGCCCTGAATATGGTTTTGCGGGGCTGAAAGCAGGTGATCAATGGTGCCTCTGCGCCAGTCGTTTCCTGCAAGCGCATGAGGAAGGGGCCGCGCCACAAGTCAATCTGCATGCTACCCACGTGCGGGCGCTGGATATTGTGCCAATTGACGTCCTGCGCCAGTATGATGTGGATGGCGATGCATCACAGGGACATCAACCTGGGGATTGAAAAACCACGATTACACCCGCAGTGGCATCGCAGGCCGCCCAATTCGCCGCTACGCAAGGGTCAGACAGAACACCCGTAAGATGGACCATCACATATGACCAAGCTTCACATTCTTTCCCTGATCATAACAGCCGCCAGTGCGCCAACCCTTGCTGCGGCGCAGAACGCCGACCTTAGCGGATTGGGTGATAGCTATCAGTTGGCCCAAAACCGCGACTATACCGACGTGGTCAACGGACTGACCGCAACCAATTACGAGATTGAGGGTGTCAGCACCACCCTATTGGGCCGCACCCGGATCATGGCCAACAATGGCCAGCACCGGCGCGAGGTAATCGTCAGCCGGTCCACCGGGGAAATCCTGTCGGACGTCCTGCTTGACCTGCCTGCCGACCCGCAAGCCGTCGCCCGACAATCCGCCCTCGCCGCAGCAAGTGAGCCCAAAACCAATGACACAGGATCATCGGTGGAGTTTGGTGGTTCACTGTCCATCGGGGTCAACAGCGTGACCGGCGGATATGGGCGTGCGACAGTCAGCGCGCGGCAACGCAGTATCGGCGGATCAAATGTGGATGTCGGGGTCAGCCTGTCAAAGGGGTTCGACTAGGTGCGCCGCAGCCCGGGTCGCTACCCGATCATCCTGTTGGGCTGTCTAACCGTGTTTCAGCTGGCATGTGCCGGTTTCTTTATCAGCGAATTCCTGACCGAGGTTCTGGGCCTGCGCCACTGGGCGCTGCCCTTTGCCTGGCGTGAAATCCTGCAAATACTCGCCAGTCTGGGGCTGGCGATTGGATCGGTCACATCTGTTTTGCTGCTGCGTCAGGCCAAACGGCGGATGACGGTCATGCAGCGACAGTTGCGCGCGGCATCAGGCGCCTTTCACGCTGTCATGCGGGAATTCTTTGTCGATTGGGGGTTATCCCCATCGGAAAGCGATGTCGCCATGTTCGCGCTACGCGGCTACACCAATGCAGAAATCGCCACCTTGCGTGATAAAAGTACCGCTACGATCAAAAGCCAGATGAACGCGGTTTTTCGCAAGGCTGGCGTGGCCAACCGCGCAGAACTTATGGGTGTTTTTGTCGATGCGATGATGGTCGCGGGCGATCATGAAACACCTCAGTCCCCCGCAGAAACATCCGTCCGCAGCGCGGTGGCATAGGGTTATCCACTGGTCGCTGATGCAGGCTCCATCAGATCGTCGATAAACAAGCTTAGAAGCTGCATCCGCCCTGCCACCCCCGCCTTGCGATAAATCGCATTGGTCTGCGCTTTGATGGTGCCTTCACTGACCTCGCGCAGGGCCGCGATTTCGGTCGTGGACATCCCCTTGATGGCGAACAGGGCCACATCCCGTTCGGCCGGGGTCAAGGCCCAGGTTGTGAACCGTTCTTCCATCACATCCATGAATGCACCAGATGCGGCACGCAGCTGATCTTCGACTACGACGTTACGGGCCATGGTACGGCGCAGCACGATCAGGCCCAATCCCATCCCGAGAAGCAGGCCAAGCGCCGCGCCCATTTCGATCAATTCCGAGATTTGCCAGCTAAACGGTGCAAAGCCCAGGACCGAGGCCAGGATTTGCCACACAAACACCACGGCGCAAAGCACCTGAACACTCACGATAGCCAGGATGGACCAATGTCCTGTCACGAATAGCGTCCTCTCAGATCGCAAGCGGATGATTAGTCATCATCTTCGTCGTCATCGTCATCGTCGTCGTCATCATCGTCATCATCATCGTCGTCATCATCATCGTCGTCGTCATCATCGTCGTCGTCATCGTCGTCATCGTCATCATCGTCATCGTCTTCATCATCGTTACCGCCGCCGCCTCCACCGCCGCCGCTGCTCTGCCCACCGGATCCGCCAGAACCGCCATTATCGGACGACCCTCCGCCGGGCACGATGACACGCCGGTCATTGTCATCAACTTCACTGCGTAGATAATCGCGCAGAACCTCACCCGTCTGCGGGTTGATCACCAATTCACGGGTGAAATCGCCCTGCTCCGACACAAAGCGCAGACGCCCCAACCAGGTGCGCGAGACGACAATCTCGGAATATCCTTGCGCGCGAAGCTGGGCGATAACCTGTTCTTCCACAGATTGGGCAGCCACGGCGAATGGTGCGATTGTCAGGCCAACGCATAATGCCAGTCTTCTTCGCATTGCAGCTCCTTTCTGGCGCGGCGTGTTCTTTGTCATTTGTCAGCGCCGGACTTTAAGGGTTGCATTGAACGCGATGGATACACGCTCTTGATCTGAGTCATTAGGATAAACCCAATGTACCAGATATGATGGGAAAAGGATCATGTCACCCGGTTTTGGTCGTATCTTCTTTTTCAACCTGAAGGCAGGTGCGTCCAATATGCGCCAATTCGGCAGGTCCGAGCGCGGATCAAGAAACTCGATCATCCCCGAATGCCCGGTTTCGACTGCGGGTTGCGAGACATAATAGACGCCTGACCATTGGGCACCCGGATGCGTATGCGGCGCATTATAGCCGCCCGACGGGTTCATATTCATCCACCCAGACAGCTTCAGCGACAGCGCGTCAAAATCGACCTTCGCCCCAATTTTACAGGTCGCGGTCGCGATACATTCGGTAGCAAGCTCTTTGAGCGTTTGGACGCATGGTGCCTTTCGTTTGAATAGGTTGCCAGCAGAGTGCCATCCACCTCGGTTGGATTTAGACACGCCTTTGGATTCAGCCCGCATGATTTCTCCCTCCTGCAGCAAGGCGACATTCAGGTCCTGATAGTCCGGGACATGAAATCGCAGGACTGGGGTTGCGAACAGTTTTTCATATTTGGTCGTCTCAAGTTTCATTCACAAGCAACTTCCGGGTATTCTGATCCGCCCGCCCCCGCGACACGGCGCGAGGACGATACAGTAAGTAATTGATCGATTTTAGCGGAGTGAAAACTCAGTCCTCGTCGTCGTCTTCATCATCCTCATCATCGTCATCTTCGTCGTCGTCATCATCCTCGTCGTCATCTTCGTCGTCGTCGTCATCATCTTCATCGTCATCTTCATCATCCTCGTCGTCGTCTTCGTCGTCATCATCTTCATCATCTTCGTCGTCGTCATCTTCATCATCTTCATCGTCGTCATCTTCATCGTCGAGGAAGTCTTCGTCGTCGTTGTCAATTTCGATACCCGGCGTGGTGTCGTCATCATCATCAACGGGCTCGACCTCCTCTTTCAGGACTTCGCCGGTGGCCGCATCATAGATCACTTCAAGTTTGCGACCATTGCGGATCGCTTCAACCTTGACCTGACTTGGGCCATTCTTGACTTCGATGCGCTGATAGCCCTGTGCCTGCAATTGGCTGATCAACTGATCGGCGATCGATTGGGCGTGACCCGCGCTTGCGGCAATGGCAAGGGCGGCGGTAGAGGACAGAAGTAGGTTTTTCATGATGGGTTCCTTTTCGCAATTTTGACCAGCGTCATGCTGACCATCCACGAAAAGGATTCCAAAACAGCGCATGAACCACCATTGATCCTGCGTTTAACCGAGACCGCGTAAACCCAATAAAGATTGGCCTAAACCAAAGTTTAAGCGATTATTCCGTCTTCATATCAAAGCCGAGATGCTTGGCGACGGTGAATATGTCCTTGTCGCCGCGGCCACACATATTCATCACCAGCAAATGATCACCGGGCAGATCTGGGGCGATTTTCATCACATGGGCAAGCGCGTGCGAGGGCTCCAAGGCTGGAATAATCCCTTCCTGCGCACAGCATAGCTGGAACGCCTCCAGCGCTTCGACATCTGTGATTGCAACATACTTGGCGCGGCCAATCTCATGCAGCCAAGCATGCTCTGGTCCGATCCCTGGATAGTCCAGCCCGGCAGAGATCGAGAACCCTTCAAGGATCTGCCCGACGTCATCTTGCAGCAGATAAGTGCGATTGCCGTGCAAGACACCCGGGCGACCGCCGGTCAGCGAGGCGCAATGCTCCATCTTGGCATTCACGCCTTTACCACCGGCCTCGACCCCGATGATATTGACCTCTTTGTCATCCAGGAACGGATAAAACAGCCCCATCGCGTTGGACCCGCCGCCAATGGCTGCGATCAGCGTATCGGGCAAACGGCCCTCGGCCGCCATCATCTGTTCGCGGGTTTCCTTGCCGATGATGGCCTGAAAATCGCGAACCATGGCCGGGTAGGGATGCGGGCCCGCAACGGTGCCAATGCAATAGAACGTGTCATGGACATTGGTTACCCAGTCACGCAAGGCATCGTTCATGGCGTCCTTCAAAGTGCCACGGCCAGAGGTGACAGGCACAACCTCGGCCCCCAACAGCCGCATCCGGAACACGTTAGGGGCCTGCCGTTCAACATCATGTGCGCCCATATAGACGACACATTTCAGACCGAACTTGGCACAGACCGTGGCGGTGGCCACACCATGTTGTCCGGCACCGGTTTCAGCGATGATCCGGGTCTTGCCCATGCGGCGCGCCAGAATGATCTGGCCCAGCACGTTGTTGATCTTATGCGCACCGGTATGATTCAGTTCGTCCCGCTTGAGGTAGATCTTCGCACCACCCAGATGTTTGGTCAGGCGTTCCGCATAATAAAGCGGGCTGGGGCGGCCCACATAATGGGTCCAGAGATCATGCATCTCAGCCCAGAAAACCTCATCTGTCTTGGCGTTCTCATATTGCGCCTCTAATTCGAGAATCAACGGCATAAGCGTCTCAGAGACAAAACGTCCACCAAAATCACCAAAACGGCCCTTTTCGTCGGGGCCTGTCATGAAGCTGTTAAAAAGATCATTGGGCATGAGACACCTGCTATATTGCGCCAGACAGCCCTATCGCCAAGTGCCGGAATGGTAAAGTGGCACGGCGTCGCAGACTTTCATCGAAAGTCTGCCTGCAAATCCTCACAGAGGATTTGGTTCAATTCCTGTAACAGGAATTGTCAGCCGGTGATCACGCGCACAGGCTGCGCATTGCAAAAGATGATAACCTGATCGGCGTTTTCGACAGCTGAATATCCACGACGGCGCAATTCCGCAACAAATGCGGGCCTGCCGACCATGCGCTCCATATCGCGTGTTTTTCGACGCACAACCCCACCATCACGGGCCGATTGTGCCGAAAACAGATGCCGGAACCAAATCTCGGGCGTGATCACATGCGTGCTGAATGTCATGCGAGCAGCCTAGGAATACATGGTAAACCATTGGTTAAGCTGCGCGCACTGCGGTCATGAAACGGTCGATCAGTGCGGGGTCCTTGACCCCCGGCGCGCTTTCCACAGCCGAGGATAGATCCAGCTGGCGCGCACCGGTAACCGCGATCGCCTCACCCACATTTGCCGCTGTCAGCCCGCCCGCCAGCATCCACGGCACAGGCCAACGACGCCGAGCCATCAGCGACCAGTCAAAAGCCATCCCATTTCCGCCCGGGCGGTCCCCGTCTTTCGGCGCTTTGGTATCCACAAGCAATTGGTCAGCCACTTTGCCATACGCATCCAACTGAGCCAGATCATCAGCGCCCGCAATGCCAACGGCCTTCATGACAGGCAACCCATAGCGCATCTTGATCTCAGTGACGCGTTCCGGGGTCTCTCGCCCGTGAAGTTGCAACATATCCAATGGAACGGCACCAGTGATGTCATCCAGCAATGCATCATCAGGATCGACCAGCAATGCCACTTTGGCCACGCCAACAGGTACATCCGCAGCAAGGCGTGCAGCATCTGCAATACTGATGTTGCGCGGCGATTTTGGAAAAAACACAAAACCAACGTAGGCAGCCCCGGCATCCGCCGCCGCCTTGATCGTAGCCGCATCACGCAGACCGCAAATCTTTACCCGAATGTCAGCGCCCATCAGCTGGCTTTTTCAAGTAATGCCAATACGTCATCGTCGCTTTTCGCGCCAGCGGCAGCCCCGCGCAACTGGTCAACCTCACGGCGCAGCGCGTCAACCTCGCGCGCTTTGCTACGCGCATCAGCACGGATGCGATGTTCGCGCACCCATTCCCACAGGAAACCGATCAGCAGGCCCGCGCCCACCCCCAAAAAGATGATCACGAAAAGCGGCAGCGACAGGTCGGGCGACAGACCAAGCAGATCCGCCATTTGCTGCGGCATCGCGCGCACGGTGACCATGTCCCGGTTAGCAAGCCCAACAAGGATCAGACAAAGGCCAACAATAGCCCAAAAGGCGTAACGAATGGTTTTCATAGCACCCTCTTAATTGCCGTTCAGACGGTCCCGCAACAGCTTTCCGGTCTTGAAGAATGGTACATGTTTTTCGTCGACCTCAACCGATTCACCGGTGCGTGGGTTACGACCAATCCGCTGGTCCCGCTTCTTGACGGAAAATGCACCAAAACCGCGCAGCTCGACCCGGTCACCGCGCGACATCGCGCCAGTAATCTCTTCAAAAACCGTGTTGACGATCTTTTCCACATCGCGCTGGTAAAGATGTGGGTTTTCATCGGCAAGTTTCTGGATCAGTTCCGAACGGATCATGGCAGCGGCCTCCCAAGCAGCGGTCTTGTGAATGTGGCGAGTTATCCCCGCGTGTAGCCGGACTATAGGCATTTTCGGACTGCCGCGAAATAGCGGCAGGTTACTGATTTGTCACAAAATTGGGGCAATTTCCGAACTATGCGGGTTGATTACGGTTCGTCCTTCGCTGCATGCCGCTGATCAGCCCGATCTACTGCACAAAAATTTGCTGACGATTCGGAAGCGCCGGTGGTCGCGTTGGACAGACCCGCTTGCGCCTCTGATCAGGGGCGACATGTCCTGTCCTTTAGTGAAGTAAGGACATCCTGACTTCACTATTCTCGACGCGATACGTTAGTTTAACGCCATTCAAGACGACGACACCACATAACCGCGTCCATTGGCATCCCTGTTATTTCGACCTGACTGCCCGGGCGTTGCACCACACGACCGGACCCTGAAATTTCTTTCTTTGAGGTTCGCCAAAAACACATTTCGACGCAAATCATTTTTCCAGCTTCTGGAGACATATTATGTTATTTCGATCCACCTATAAGACCGGCCTTCTGGCCGCCCCTGTCACTGTGGCCGCCAGTCTGGCCCCGCATGCCGCCAACGCGCATGAGGCATGGCTGCTAACCCCTGACGAAATCGTCGCATTGGCCAGCGCCCCGATGCCTGCCCTGTTTACCAGTTCTGTCACATTGGGTGTGGCGGCCGCCATTGGTTGTGCGGGCACGGTTGCCGCCCTCCACATAGAAGAAATCATCCGCCCGGTTGAACAGCGGATCGCGCCTGCATTGAAAAATACTGCAACCCAAAGCGGGCCCCTCGTGATGCGTGTCGCGTTGGCTGCAATGCTGGGGCTCGCGGGCACTGGCGGGCTTCCCCGGCATGGCACTGCGCCGTGGCTGGAGCCGACGCTGCTTGTTCCCGATATGCAGCTTTCCCTGATCCCCGGATGGGAATGGCTTGCCGCGTGCCAATTGGCGATGGCGGTTCTGCTGCTCGTCGGGCTGATGACGCGGATCATTGGGTTGTGCCTGATCGGGCTTTCGGGTGTGGGGTTAGTGATCTTTGGCGCGCCTTTTCTGGCGTATGCCCCACATTTCATGGCGCCCGGGCTGATTGTCGTTCTGATCGGTGGCGGAACGCTTTCACTTGATCACATCCTTGGCCTGAACCGGCGGATGACTGCTCTCGACCCGCAGAAAATCTGGCGATTGGCGCAGATCCTCGTCGGCGCGGGATTCGTCTATCTAGCGGCGATGTTCAAGCTGACCCAGCCCACATTGCTGATTGCGATCCTGCAGCATGGCGACATGCCGACATTCGGGCTGTCCTATCCGCTGATCGCCCTGATCATGACAGGGGTGGAGATTATCTGTGGCGCATTGTTAATCGCCGGGCGACTGATCCGGCCCGTATCGGTTGTGATCATCGGGGCAATCTCATTTCTGGCACTGACGCTTGGGGAAACCCCGCTGTTCCATGCCAACCTATATGGCTGCATGATCCTGTTCGCCCTGATGGGGCGGACATGGCCTGCGACAAATGAAGGGCCCACATCTTATGAAAGAGCGCTGGCATGAGACAGCTTAACCTTTCAAAAATTGGTCCCATCGCGATCGTGGCCGGGTTCTTGGGCAGCCTCGCGATTGGTGCCCCGTCCTATAACGCCCAAAATACAGCGCCCCGTTCCGTGTTTCTGACATTATCAACCGATCTGCCGGAGCCTGAAATCGAAATGACCGCATCGCAAGATGCGTCTGGTCATTGGCAATTACGGCTTGATGTGTCAGCGTTTCAGTTCACCACCCTCTGCGTCAGCGACGCGGAGGCAACCCCGATCGGGCATGCCCATATCATCCGCGACGGGATCAAGATCGCCAGCGCCTACCATCCTATCGTGGACCTTGGACGTCTGGCGCCTGGGCGGCATCGCATCTCGGTCGTGCTGCGTGGTCAGGATCACCGGGCGTTACTTGGACAGGGTGGCCTGTTGCAAAAGCAAATCATCATCGCGGTGCCCAAACCGATTTAAGATGCGTGCTGCGCAGCGTCTACCCTCGATCTACGGGCGTTGCGCAGCATATAAATATCTATGATCCCCGCGCGCCACTATGCGTCCAGTCGCGATAAATAGCCATTTCTGGGGATAAATCAGGAAACTTCCGTGATTGATATCGAATGATTATTACAGATATCTATCAACAGTTATGATATCGACTTGAGATCTTGAAACATGGCCGGTGCATTGCTCGTCGAATTATGTTTTGATATTACCGAACATGCCAGTGACGTGAGGTTCTGAAATTACATTTCATGTCAGTAAAGCATCGTTCATTTATATTTATTTTTTCATCTTCCATCGGTGAATATTTCTCGCGATTCTATAACGCCCAATTGAATTTACGCGACATTGATCTTCATGCTTGATGAATTAGGCGGTTTCTACAAATCACCGCCTTTCAATAATTGGAGAATATAATGAAAAAAATCATCATCGCGAGCGTTCTGGCAATTGCAACATCCGGTGCAGCCCAGGCGCAAGACATGTTTGCATTCATGGCGCAAAGCCAGCAAGCAAACGACATCATCGTCATAAACCCGCTGAACGCATCCGAGGCCGGTTTTGTTGCGATTTATGACCATCACGCAGGCCAGGTTGGTGAATTGCTGGGCGTTGCCAAGATCAGCGAAGGCGCCAATGCCCAGACCCGCGTTCAGTTGGGCACCACAGTGCGCAATGATGTCATCGCCTATCTGTTTGCTGGCGACGACTTCAGCGACCCGGCAAAAGCCGTTGACAGTGTTGAAATCGAAGTCGAATAGTAAACGCACAAAAGAAAGAAGGTGTCGGATAATTCCGGCACCTTTTTCATTTTTGGATTACCACACTATGAATGTGATATCTAAACTGAGCTTTCTTCAAAATTCAAAGACGTTCCGTTAATGCAATGCAGCAGTTTTCCGTCAACCAACAGAATATGCCCCATATGGCTTGCACAGCGACGGCAATGCACTTCGATAAATATATCGAACGGCCCAAGGTCGTTGACCATTTCCGCCCGCGTATCCTGCGACATTAATTGCGCGTTTGGTTCACTTGCTGTGAAAAATAACCACCCCTTAGCAAGAATAACTTTTGTGCGCGACGAATACTGTAGCAAATCACAGCCTTTGCAGCTATATGCCCCATCGCGATCTTCATGCCAAAGTGGACTTGTTTTTTGCGGCTCTGTCTTGCCTTCACGCAAAACAGAATAGTCATCCCCCAATAGCGCCCGCCATTCCGCATCTGTACGGGTCACCTCGTAGTCAAAGGGGTCACGACCAGCCGGGACAGCAGCCCGGGTTGACGTGCCCAACGCCCCAAAGCCTGCGATAAGGGCAGTGCTTTGCAGCATGGATCGTCTGTTCATCAGTCTCATTGCTTTGGTATCCTATCGGTTCATGACATGGGCCACTTGACCCACATTGACGCATAGGAAGAGTTTACAAATCGCGACTGGCAAATAACCCCACGTTAGCGTGTGTCACTCGCAATTGATCCGGGCGTGATAGGCGAAACTACCATCATGAACGCGATGGATGGTGCCAAATTCTAGGGCATAAACGCGGATTGATAGATGTCGTCCGGGATGCTTTGGCCCGTTGCGACCAATGCGCCCAACCGACCCAGCTCATCGGCACATTTCGCCCCGGCCCCGTTACCACCAGTGAGCACAGTCAGCTGATCAGTCTGATTATAGATCAACGGGGCGCTCGTGCGGGTAAAGGATGTGGCGCAGGCATCATAACTGACAGAGGCGTAGTTTAGATCAGGGATAATTTTCAAAAGCTGTTCAGTCAGCAATTCACCAACCATCGGATCGCCGCCGCTGCGAAACCATGCCTTAAGGTCAGCCGCGGTGTCTATTTCGATGTCATCCGGGTCGCCGCCTATTTTCAGATATGTTTTCCCATCGGGATAAAGCACCGGCGGCAAGACATAAGGATCGCAAGACAGATCAGGCGGAATATAGACAATCGATGGCATGCCCTTCAGGCGAGCGATTTCGTTATCGCCGATTTCGAGGAATGCGATTGTGCGGGCATAGACCTTCATCGGGATCGGATCAGGCAGCAGGCCTGAATTGCCAGAGAACGCACCGCAAGCCACCACCACCTTGTTGGCAACAAAGCGCTGGCCATCTTTACAGTGAACATGAACGTCAGCGTTATTATGTTTAATTTCAATCACTTCACTACGGTGCACTGCAGCCCCCTGCGCTGCTGCCGCAGTTACTTCAGCCACCACATGATGCCTGGGATTGATCCAACCGGCGTTCGCCTCATAAAGCCCAAGGATGCTGTCGGGAAATGTCAGATACGGGAATTGCGCCCTTAATCCGTCACCGCGAAGCGCGACATGCGCGATTGCGTTGTCGGTCGCAACTTTTTGTACATTAAGAATATAGTCGCACCCATCGCCTGTTTCAGGTCCGGCAAGAAGTGAACCGACCGGATGAAAGAACGGTTGCTGGCCCTTTTGTTCAATCTCGGCATAGCGGCTCATTGCCGCGTCGGACAGACGCGCCCGGTCTTGCGACTTATCAAGCCTGCGGGTGATCCGTGCCTCATCATAATGGCTGCCGAAAACGCCCTCATGGGTGTCTTTCCGGTCAGGTTCCGAAGGGCCGATCAGGGCAACCTTGACCCCCATCTCTGCAAGGTGTCGCGCGCAGGCACTTCCCATCATACCGCTTCCCACAACGATAACGTCAAAAGAAGGATCAGCGTTGGCCATGATCAGCACCTGAGGTTTGAAAGGGTTTCATGGCGGAAGACAACAACAACCGCCTGTCCCTCGCAACCGGGAAACAGGCCGATGGCATTAAAAAAACCCTGCCGCAGTTTCCTGCGGCAGGGCCAATTCTTCGAACCTGTCGGTTTGACTTATTCGTCGCCCTTCAGCGCGGCACCAAGGATATCACCCAAGGATGCACCGGAATCGGAGGAGCCATACTGCTCAACCGCTTCTTTTTCTTCTGCGATCTCGCGTGCCTTGATCGACAGGCCCAGCTTGCGGGTCTTGCTGTCGATATTGGTCACGCGCACGTCGACCTTGTCGCCAACGCCGAAACGCTCGGGGCGCTGCTCGGCACGGTCACGGGACAAATCGGAACGACGGATGAAGGATTTCGCGCCTTCATAGTCAACCTCGATGCCGCCATCTTCGATCTTGGTCACTTCAACAGTGATGATCGAACCGCGCTTCACGCCGCCAACGGCTTCGGCAAACGGGTCACCGTCAAGGGCTTTGATGGACAGGCTGATACGCTCTTTCTCAACATCCACTTCGGCAACCTTGGCCTGAACCACATCACCTTTGCGGAAATCGCCGATGACGTCTTCGCCACGGCCTTCCCATGTCAGGTCAGACAGGTGGACCATGCCATCGATGTCGCCTTCAAGGCCAATGAACAGGCCAAACTCGGTGATGTTCTTGACCTCGCCTTCAACCTCAGTGCCCTCTGGGAACTGCTCGGCGAAGACTTCCCATGGGTTGCGCTGTGTCTGCTTGAGGCCCAGTGAAACCCGACGTTTGGCTGAGTCGATTTCCAGCACCATGACTTCGACTTCCTGAGAGGTCGACACGATCTTGCCGGGATGCACGTTCTTCTTAGTCCAGGACATTTCAGAGACGTGAACCAGACCTTCAACACCGGCTTCCAGCTCAACAAATGCACCGTAATCGGTGATGTTGGTGACACGCCCCTGATGGACAGAACCCAAGGAGAACTTGGCTTCAACAGCATCCCATGGATCATCCTGCAGCTGTTTCATGCCAAGGCTGATCCGGTGGGTCTCCTTGTTGATCTTGATGACCTGCACCTTGATCGTCTCACCGATGGTCAGAATCTCGGACGGGTGGTTGACCCGGCGCCATGCCATGTCTGTGACGTGCAGCAGCCCGTCAACACCGCCAAGGTCCACAAACGCACCGTATTCAGTGATGTTTTTCACAACACCATCAACGGTTTGGCCTTCGGTCAGGTTGCCTATGACTTCGGCGCGCTGTTCGGCACGGGACTCTTCCAGGATCGCGCGGCGGGACACAACGATGTTGCCACGGCGACGGTCCATTTTCAGGATCTGGAAGGGCTGCTTCAGACCCATCAATGGGCCCGCGTCACGCACAGGGCGGACGTCCACTTGCGAGCCGGGCAAGAACGCAACAGCGCCGCCAAGGTCCACAGTGAAGCCACCTTTGACGCGGCCAAAGATCGCGCCATCGACACGTTCTTCGTCAGCATAGGCTTTTTCCAGACGATCCCAGGCTTCTTCACGGCGGGCCATTTCGCGCGAAATGACGGCTTCGCCACGGGCATTCTCAACCTGACGCAGGAACACTTCGACAGTGTCGCCAACGGCCAGTTCAGCCTCTTCCCCGGGGTTTGCGAATTCTTTGATATCAACGCGGCCTTCCATCTTGTAGCCCACGTCGATGATGGCTTGGCCCGCTTCGATTGCGATGACTTTGCCTTTGACAACAGACCCTTCGGCGGGCGTGTCCATTTCGAAGCTTTCGTTCAAGAGTGCTTCAAACTCTTCCATTGTGTTAGCCATGTGGCGTCGTTTTCCTAACGTTTTGTTTTATACGGGCCGTGCGGTTGTCTCCGCCGGTCTTTGGGGTTTCAGTTGGTCTGGCGCCATTCACGAAACAGAAAACAACAGGGCCGGTAAGTTACCGACCCCGCTCAAGTCCTCTGTCCGCGCCTGTCTCGACGCTTCGACAGGGCGGCGTATAGGGGGGATTGCGCTGTTTTGCAAGGCGATTTGGCAGGCGTCACGCGGGGGTGGCACGCAACGTTCGGTGGGCACCGCGCGGTGGTGCAGCGCCCAAAAACAGCGATTTGCACGAATCGAAGGTTAAGAGGCCGGTTTTGCTGGCAAAAGCGCTGTCGGCAAAGCGTCGGCGAGACGTCGGCAAAGCGTCGGACCCTTTGGCGGCGTTTCGCGGGATTAAACGACCGCCCGCTGTAAAGGTGAAGGGGTTGTTAACACTTGTCGAACGACAATGTAGGGCGCGGCAAATGGTACGTCGAGACTTTCACCAAACATGGCGCGGGATAGACGACGGGCGGGCACTACCCCACAATAGACGGTCTGTCTGCCGGACTTTGCTGCTGCTGCCAGATGAGGAAGCAACTACGGCTGCCAGCCCAATGCAGTCGTTGATTGGGCGCTCCATGTCCTGGATGCCGAAACTGCAAAACCTTCTGTAGAACTTCCTGAAAACCGCCATTCATTCGATCTGGCGAGCACTCTTCAGCGCTGCGCTCAGCACCAACGGCAGCGACGCGCAGATGGCAGACCTTGCTAACAAACATAGAAAGCTGTTAGCGCTCCTCAGAAATCGACAGGGCGCAATCAATTGGACATTCTGCGGCGCGGACCAAATCTTTAAAGCGTTTACAGTGCGCATGATTGACGCAAGAATGCTCGAAACAGATTGCTTGCGTTCTACTTAGTATTCGAGAACTTTAGATGTCAAAGAACACCCGCCTTGCAAGACTACTTGACCGAGGCTTCTATCCAGCCGAACTACCTCCGACTTTTCGAACTAAGAACTTTAGCTCTCTCACAGTAGCATTTTCTCCTCCGGAAAACTACCACGGCAGCACCACGTTCTTTGACGGGGCGACCTTTCGAGGTGTTCTTAGAACATTTGGGGTAGTCAATCCTTGTAGCTACTATCTCCTTTCCCGTTTTATTGCCGAAAACTGGACTGAAATCTCTTCGGTCATGAGACTAAGCAAGTGTTCTGGCGCAAGGCCAAAGTTCCCACCCCTCAACGCTGGTGGTAGGGCGATTGAAACGGCTTCATTGGCATCAAAGAGAAAAAGCCAGCAGCACCTTGCAAGTAGTTTTCCGTCCATCCTGACCGTGGATATAAATCGCTTCTATGGTTCGATATACACCCATTCGATTCCTTGGGCTGCACTGGGTAAACAGGAAGCCAAACGGCAATACAGATTGCATACTTTGAATGCACATTGGAGCGACAAGCTAGATAAGTTCGTACGCAATTGTAACCAGCGACAAACTATCGGAATACCCATTGGGCCAGATACCTCTCGCATAGTTTCTGAAATGATTTTAGCTCGTTTAGACGCGGAACTTTGTTCAGCACGATCTGGCATCAAATCAAAACAGGTCTTTCACAACATCGACGACTATCAAATTGGTGCGTTCGAAATTGGAGAACTGGAAAAAGCACAAAGCAACTTCGTACGAACTATAAGCCGTTATGAGCTTAGATTGAATGACTTCAAGACATCAATCGACGAAGGTTTGTCTTTTGTACCGTCAAACTTTCAAAGGAACTTTGACGTTCTACACGGCCAAACTGGTAAGCGTTTCGTGGAGCATTTCTTCGAGATTCTTTACTCTGTCATTCCGCAGCATCCAAACTCGAATGTAGCAGGATACGCTCTCAAAAGATTTGCCAGAGCTCTCGCCCGTAACCCAGAGAAAGTTCTAGTTCGTGAGTATCTGCAACGTCTGCTGTTTGCTACACCACATCAAGCTAGGTGGGTAATGCCATTGCTGTTGGGGTTATATAGGAACTTAGGGGCAAATGCTGAGACGCGCGAAGTGTTTGCATGGGGCGTAGAAATCTGTGCCAGACGCAACGACGTTGGGAACCTGCTTTGGTTCTTATACGGTGCGATTTTTCTAGACCTAAAGCTTGTTCGAAAAACGTGCGACCTGTGTATTGGAGCTTCCTGCGAGCTAGTCGATCTAATGCTGTATCATGGTAGTCAAATTGGGTTATTTACTATCGACAAGCCCGCACTGAGACGCCGCTACCGCGATACCAGTTTCCAAACGGAGGCCTGGCTCCCTCTATACGAAGTCGAGCGAAGGAATTGGGACAGCAACCCAGCTTTCCAAAAGCTGGGTACAGATGATGATAGAGACAGCCTATATGCGGAGCTACGTGATCAAGATGTCGAATTTTACTCAACAGAACCAGACGTCTTTAGCGTGACGGCATTTAAAGGTTGGCGACTTACCCCAGCAGACTTCGCACTGGAACAACAGCCGGAGCAACAACAGCAGCCTGAGCAGGACCAACCAGCGAAAGAACATAAGCAAGGTATCGACCAAGCAAATGATCTCGCGATTCAGATCTATGGAGCGCATCCTGCGCCGGACAACGCCGACCTCTATGAGGATGCCGACGATTTTTGGCATAACTACGATTGATTGGATCGACGCTTCACTTTGAAAAAGAGTACTATTACGTTTACACTTTCCCTATAACCCATTGTTGGTCCACGGTTGTTCCCACACGTGTTTGTTGACTTTGCTATGCTCCTCTGTAGGAAACGGTACCCTTCTTGTACACTAACAAACAGCCCTTTGAGCTCAGCGTCGCTGTTTGCTGTCTTTCGCTTCAGAAAATTAAGGCAGACCCAAGCAGGCTGGCGGTCACGCTACTTCAAGGCATCTTGGCTTTGCAAAGTCCGCTTTCGGCGCATTTCCACCGCTCGTGGCCGACGCAAATTTGTCCCAAAGGGGCCCTTTCGATCATTGACCCGTCGCCAGTCCCCCGCATTGCTGGATGAAGCGTGTGATGTCTTCGCATCCTTCTCCGTGCCGTAGGGCTGCGAAGGTGTAGGGTCGTCCTGCCCGCATGCGGTCGCAGTCTCTTTGCATCACCTCAAGCGATGCGCCGACATGGGGTGCCAGATCGGTTTTGTTGATCACCAGTAGATCGGACCGTGTGATCGCGGGTCCGCCTTTGCGTGGGATTTCCTCGCCCGCTGCCACGTCGATCACATAGATCGTCAGGTCCGCCAATTCGGGGCTGAAGGTCGCTGACAGGTTGTCCCCCCCGCTTTCGATCAGCACCAGATCAAGGTCCGCGTGCCGTCCTTGCATTTCTGCCACTGCGGCCAGATTGATCGAGGCGTCCTCCCGAATGGCCGTATGCGGGCAGCCCCCGGTTTCGACCCCGATGATCCGGTCCTGTGGCAGGACCTGCATCCGCATCAGCGCCTCTGCATCCTCTTGCGTGTAGATGTCATTGGTGATCACCCCCATGGAACAGACCGGGTGCAGCGCCCGCGCCAATGCTGCTGTCAGCGTGGTTTTGCCTGCCCCGACCGGCCCGCCGATGCCGACCCGCAAAGGTCCGTTCAGTTGCGTCATGATCGGAAAATCCTTGGTTGCTGTGTTTCGTGATGCATGGCCGCAATGTCGGACAGGAAGGCGCTGCTGTGCAGATCGTCCAGCGTGCTGTCTTGCGTTTGCGCGGCCACGTCTGCGCAAAGCGGTGTGAGGCTGGTCAGGATCCCCTGCCCTTCGGTCTGGCCCAGCGCCATCAGCCGTTGCGCCGCCGCAATCAGGTTGCTGATCATTGCCTGCAGATAGATGGCCGCTGTCAGATCGACATCGATCTTGAGACGTGCGGCGGCAGCACCGACGGCGACCGGATAGATGCAGGCGCTGCCCGTTCCACCCCAGATCGCGGCGGTGGTTTTGCCAAATGCCAGCCCTTGTGCCGCAGCCTCCAGCCGCCGTTCGGCGCAGGCGGCGATGGCAAGCCCGGTGTCGTTGATCACCATCAGGGTTGTGGCATCCGTGCTGACATGGGCGGCCCGCAACAGGATGCAATCATTGCGCCCGCTGCCATGGTGCAGGATGTCATGCAGCCAGTCCTGCAATGCATCGCCCGTTGTGATGTGGCCATGTTGAATGGCCGCCTCCAGCCCATGCGAGTACGCGAAAGCCCCCACCGGATAGGCGGGTGACAGCCATTGGGTGAGCGTCAGGATCGCCTGATTAGTGGTCATGCGCCGTTGCCCCATGTTCATGCGCGTGGGTGCGCCCGTGCCCGTATGCTCCGCCTTCGGGGGTGAAGGGTGCGCTGATGGGTCGGACGGCGCCACCAAGATGTTCCAGCATATGCCCAATGACCTTGTCGCGCTGGATCAAGAGCCGCGTTTCTTCGATCTGACAAGGTGTGTGCCGGTTCCCGATATGCCATGCGAGGCGTGTCAGATCGCCGGTGACTTCGTATAATTCCTCATCCGCAGCGATGATTTCGATCAGCCGCCCGTCCGTCAGCAGGAAAGCGTCGCGGTTATTAAGCGAGGTGGTCTGTGCCAGATCAACCAACAAGCTGTCACCATGGACCGTCTGGATCACCTTGCGCCGCAAGAAGCGTTCGTCATAACTCATCACGCAGAGTTCGAAACTGCCCGTCCAATCGCCTGCCCGGCGGATATCCTGTGCGATGTAATCCGGCATCAGAACATGAAATAGCGTTGGGCCATGGGCAGGGTCTCTGCCGGGGCGCAGGTGAGGAGTTCGTCATCGGCGCGCACCTCGTAGGTTTCGGGATGCACGTCGATTTGCGGGGTCTGGTCGTTCAGGATCATGTTGGCCTTGCTGATATTGCGGGTGTTTTCGACGGCCACGGTTTGCTTGGCCAACCCCAGCGTATCCCGCAGCCCCGTCGCTTGTGCCGCGCCGGAGATGAAGCTGACCGATGATGCGGTGAGTGACCCGCCAAGCGCGCCGAACATGGGCCGTGTGTAGACCGGCTGCGGCGTTGGGATGGATGCGTTTGGGTCGCCCATCTGTGCGACGACGATTGTGCCGCCCATCAGGACCATTTCCGGTTTGACCCCGAAGAAGGCCGGGTTCCACAGCACCAGATCGGCCCGTTTGCCGGGGGTGATATCGCCCAGCACATGGGAAACCCCCTGTGCAATGGCCGGGTTGATCGTGTACTTGGCGATGTAGCGGCGCACCCGCAGATTATCATTGTCGCCGGTTTCCTCGGCCAGCCGCCCGCGCTGTTTCTTCATCTTGTCGGCGGTTTGCCAGGTGCGGATCAGCACCTCGCCCACCCGGCCCATGGCCTGACTGTCGGAGGCGATGATGCTGAACGCCCCCATATCATGCAGGATGTCTTCGGCGGCGATGGTTTCGCGCCTGATCCGGCTTTCGGCAAAGGCGATGTCTTCGGGGATGGATTTGTCGAGGTGATGGCAGACCATCAGCATATCGAGGTGTTCTTCCAGCGTGTTTACCGTGAAGGGCCGGGTTGGGTTGGTGGATGACGGCAGGACATTGGCGTCGCCGCAGATCTTGATGATGTCGGGCGCATGTCCGCCCCCTGCCCCTTCGGTATGGAAGGCGTGGATCGTCCGGCCCTTCATCGCCGCGACCGTATGTTCCACAAACCCGCTTTCATTCAGCGTGTCAGTATGGATCATCACTTGGACGTCCATGTCATCGGCAACCGACAGGCAGCAGTCGATGGCAGCGGGGGTTGTTCCCCAGTCTTCATGCAGTTTCAGCGCGCAGGCACCACCATTGACCATTTCGACCAAGGCGGCGGGTTGGCTCGCATTGCCCTTGCCCGACAGGCCGATATTCATCGGGATGCCGTCAAAGGATTGCAGCATCCGCCCGATATGCCACGGCCCCGGCGTGCAGGTGGTGGCCAGCGTCCCATGCGCGGGGCCAGTGCCGCCGCCAAAGCAGGTTGTGACGCCGGAATGTAAGGAATCCTCCATCTGTTGCGGGCAGATGAAATGGATATGGCTATCCATCCCGCCAGCGGTCAGGATACGCCCTTCGCCTGCGATAATCTCTGTCCCCGGTCCGATGATGATATCGACGCCCGGCTGCGTGTCGGGGTTGCCCGCCTTGCCGATGGCGTTGATCAAGCCGTCTTTCAGCGCGACATCAGCCTTGTAGATACCCGAATGATCGACGATCAGCGCGTTGGTGATCACCGTATCCACCGCGCCACCGGCCCGCGTAATTTGCGATTGACCCATGCCGTCGCGGATCACCTTGCCGCCGCCGAATTTTACCTCTTCCCCATAGGTGGTCAGGTCGCGTTCAACTTCGATGATCAGGTCGGTATCGGCGAGCCGGACCTTGTCGCCCGTGGTGGGACCATACATGGCCGCATAGTTTTGGCGGGAGATTTCAACAGCCACTCAAAGCGCCCCCATGATCTGTTGGTTGAAGCCGTAGATGTGGCGACTGCCAGCAATGGGGATGAGTTGCACGTCACGGCGCTGCCCCGGCTCAAACCGCACCGCCGTCCCGGCGGCGATATCCAGCCGCATGCCGCGTGCGGCGTCGCGGTCGAAATCCAGCGCCGGGTTCGTTTCGGCAAAGTGATAATGGCTGCCCACCTGCACGGGCCGGTCGCCCGTGTTGGCAACGATCAGCGTGATCGCGTCGTGGTCGGCGTTCAGGGTGATGTCGCCTGTTGCGGGCATGATTTCTCCGGGGATCATGGGGTGGTTACCTTATCGGGTTATGGACGGTGACGAGTTTGGTGCCGTCGGGAAATGTCGCCTCGACCTGCACTTCATGGATCATCTCGGCGATCCCATCCATGCATTGGTCGCGGGTGATGACGCGGCCACCGGCCTGCATCATGTCGGCCACGGACCGCCCGTCGCGCGCGCCCTCGACCACCGCGTCGGTGATCAGCGCGATCGCTTCGGGGTGGTTGAGTTTGACGCCACGGTCCAGCCGTTTACGCGCGACCTCTGCCGCCATGGCGATCAGCAGCTTGTCTTTTTCACGGGGTGTCAGTTGCATGGCTCAAAGCCTCCATGACGTAGGAAGGGTGTTGTTTGTCAGTCGTTGAAGGATTGGAACAAGGGTGCGACGCAGCGCGTATCCATCCGTCGCCAGTTGCCGCATCACCAATGTGTCATCGGCGATCATGCTGGCCCCGGCGGTGGCTGGCAGAGCCGCCCGGATTGGGGCAAGCTGACTGGCGGCGGCGGGCCGTACCAGTACAAGGCTGGCCATCGCACCCGCCCCATCCGCGATAGCCCGCCGCGCCAGATGGGTGGTGGCATCACCCCGCAGCATTGTCGCGTCTGTGTAAAGTGGGCTGCCCCCGCGTGTGATCATGATCCGGTCATGAAACAGGATGTCGCGCAATGCCTCGCCCATGGCGGCGCGCCCAAAGACAACAGGTTCAATCATCAAAAGCCGGGCGTCAGGTGCGAGGGCGATATGAAGCCTGCGGCGCAAGGCACAGCGTTCAAACAGGATCAGCTCCTGCGGCAGCCAATTGAGCTGCGCATCGGATTGCACGGTCGCATCGGTTCGCACGCGGCCTGTTTCGCTGCGCTGCGCCCGATAGGCCCGTTCAGCGGCCTGCGTGGTGACAGTGAGCGTCGCGCCATGTTGCACGGTAAAGTCGGCGCTGAAGGCATCGCCACCGGTGATACCGCCAGCCGTGTTGACCAGCACGGTTTCGATATCCTTGTGATGGGTCTGCGGGAATACCAGTTTAGACGACCCCGACTGGCGCAGGTCAGCGACCCGCGTCTGACCTGCCTGATCGGCGCGGACGGACAGACGCGCTGTGCCAATTGCGCGCGGCTGGACCGGCTGGGCCTCTTGCAGGGTTATGTCGGTCGACAGATTGATGGCAGGCTCCGGCGCGGCGTTGATCTGCCATCTTTTCGACCACAGCGCGCGCCAAAGTGGCAGTATTCGGATCGATCATTTGCGAGCACTTGGTTGCGCTGCTCTTTTTTTGTGCGCCTGCAAGCTTGCCCGCCTAAAAACCGGGCGATCAAGCAGAGCCCGGTTTCCGCTTGCACTTGCGCCAGATGCGCATAGTTTTCCGTTATGACGGAAAACTCCGATAATGTATTGAATGTACTGCCTGCCCGGCTGCGGGATGCCCGCAAGGCGCAGGGGTTGTCGTTGGAAGCGGTGGCCAATCTAAGCGGCGTGTCCCGGTCCATGGTCAGCCAGATCGAACGCGGCGAAAGCAGCCCGACCATCGCAACCCTGTGGAACCTGACCCGGGCGTTGCGGGTGGATTTTGCCGGGCTGTTGGAGCAGCGTCAGGATGGCGACCGGATTGATGTCTTGTCCGCCTCCGACGTCCCCAGCATCGATAATATGGGGCAAGGCTGCCGCATCTTGATCCTGTCACCCCCCGAAGAGGCGGGCGGGCACGAGGTGTATGACGTCCGTTTTCAGGCCGGTGGCGCATTGAACAGCCAGCCCCATGCGCGCGGTGCGCTGGAACAGCTGACCGTGCTTGAAGGTCGGGTCCAAGTGACGTCTGGCAGTGCCGTAATGGACATCGAAACCGGGGATACGGCCCGATATGCGGCCGATGTGACACATGCGATTGCCGCGCTGGACGGCCCTGCCCGTGTTTTTCTGATCGTCAAGGCAACCGCAAATACGTCTTAACGGAAATTTGTACGGTTTAATGGAAATCCTATATTGAGGAAATCCTTCCGTTATGGCAGATATTGTGGCATTCAAGGAGATGCCATATGCCACACGCCTTTCTGTCCGATATCACCATTGCCCTGGAACAGATCGAGGCCGATGGCCTGTACAAGCGCGAACGTCTGATCACGTCACCGCAAGCGGGCGAGGTGTCGGTTGCTGGCCGCGAGGTCATCAACCTGTGTGCCAATAACTATCTGGGCCTTGCCAACCATCCTGATCTGATCGCCGCGGCGGCGCGCGCGATGGGGGCACATGGTTTTGGCATGGCCAGTGTCCGCTTTATCTGCGGCACGCAGGATATTCACCGCGATCTGGAACAAAGACTTGCGGCATTCCTGCGCAAGGATGATGCGATCCTGTTTGCGGCCTGTTTTGATGCCAATGGCGGTTTGTTCGAACCGCTTTTGGGCCCCGAAGATGCGATTATCTCGGACAGTCTGAACCATGCGTCCATCATTGACGGCATCCGCCTGTGTAAGGCCAAGCGGTATCGTTACGCCAATAATGACATGGGTGATCTTGAGGTGAAGCTGAAGGAGGCCCGTGCCGCAGGTGCCCGCCATGTGATGATTGCCACCGATGGCGTGTTTTCCATGGATGGCTACCTTGCTGATCTGCCCGGCATTCGTGCGCTGGCAGACAAATATGATGCGGTTGTGATGGTCGATGATTGCCACGCGACCGGGTTTATGGGGCCGCGCGGCGCGGGCACGCCGGATCATTTTGGCGTTGATGTCGATATTGTCACCGGCACGCTGGGCAAGGCGCTGGGTGGTGCCATTGGGGGCTATATCGCCGGGCCACAGCCGGTGATTGATCTGTTGCGGCAACGCGCCCGGCCCTACCTGTTTTCCAACTCCTTACCCCCTGCCATTGTCGCCGCCGGGATTGTCGCCATTGATCTGGTTGAAAATGGGGCCGCACAGCGCGCCCGGCTTTTTGAAAACGCTGCCTATTGGCGGGCGGGGCTGACCGATCTGGGTTTTGATTTGTTGCCCGGCGAACACCCGATCATTCCCGTCATGCTGGGTGAGGCAACACTGGCGCAGGACATGGCCGCGCGTCTTTTTGACGAAGGCGTCTATGTATCCGGCTTTTTCTTCCCCGTGGTCCCGTATGGGCAGGCGCGCATTCGCACGCAGATGAATGGCGCCTTGACCAAGCCTGAATTGGACCGCGCCCTTGCCGCCTTTGATAAGGTTGGCCGTGCGTTGGGGGTGATCTGATGACCGCCAATATGATGACCGCACTGGAAAAATCCAAGCCCGCCGAAGGGCTATGGATGGTTGATGCCCCGGTCCCCGAGATTGGCCCCGATGACGTGCTGATCCGTATCAACAAAACCGGCATTTGCGGCACCGATATTCATATCTGGAACTGGGATGAATGGGCGGCGGAAACCGTCCCTGTCCCGATGATCACGGGCCATGAATTCGCAGGCGAGATTGTCGAGCTTGGGCGCAACGTGACCGGCCTGACACTGGGCCAGCGCTGTTCCGGTGAAGGGCATCTGATCGGCACCGAAAGCCGCCAGTCGCGGGCGGGCAAGTTTCACCTTGATCCCGGCACGCGGGGCATCGGGGTGAATGAACAAGGCGCATTTGCGCAATATTTGCGGCTACCTGCATTCAATGTGGTGCCCTTGCCAGATGACATCCCCGATGAGATTGGCGCGATCCTCGACCCGTTGGGGAATGCCGTGCATACCGCCCTGAGTTTCGCGCTGTTGGGCGAGGATGTTCTGATCACCGGGGCTGGCCCTATTGGCATTATGGCCGCCGCAGTCGCCCGACATGCCGGGGCACGCAATGTCGTGATTACGGATATCAATGCTGACCGTCTGGCACTTGCTGAACATGTCGTTCCGTCCGTCAGGACGGTCAATGTGGTCAAGGAAGACCTGAACGATGTCGCACACGCACTTGGCCTGCGCGAGGGTTTTGACGTGGGGCTGGAAATGTCTGGCAGTCAGGCGGCACTGGATCAGATGGTCGAGGCACTGGTGATGGGTGGCAAGATCGCCCTGCTGGGCATTCCGCCCGGCACGTCACCCGTCAATTGGGGACGCATCGTGTTCAAGGCGATCACCATCAAAGGCGTCTATGGCCGCGAGATGTTTGAAACCTGGTACAAGATGATCGCGATGCTGCAAAACGGGCTGAATGTCAGCCGGGTGATCACCCATCGCTTTCCGGTGCAGGAATTTGCCCAGGGTTTTGCCGCGATGAAGTCAGGGCAATCGGGCAAGGTGGTTCTGGATTGGACGCTATAGGCGGCGCGGTCAGCGCCGCGACCAGCTGGCCGACCATTCGGCAGATAGTTCGGCCCGGCAGGCATGGGCAAGGTTCAGTGACAGATCGCTGAGGGTGACAATGCTGCTGCCTTCCAGTTTTGGTCCGGCCAGCCCAGGGATGCCGTCGCGCAGCCCTTGGTCAAAAGCCTTCATCGCATCGGCGATTTGTTGGTTTTCGATCAGCCCCATGACCCCCCAGTAAGCCCGCGCAAAGTTTTGCAGATCTTCATCGTCGGGCGGTGTGGTAATGGCGATGCTTGCCGTTGTTCTCACGGCCTGTTCGCACCATGAGAGTTTTCTTTCCAGAAACGGTTTCGCAGCTTCAATCGCCTGCACCTGAAAGAATTGGACGATCCCAAACAACAGACCACCCAGCCCAACAAAGGCGGCGATTGCTTTGATCTTTTCTTCTGTGGTCATGGCGGACCCTTTGGTTTGATCCTGCCCTGTTAGCTGGGATGGCACCCCGCGCCTATCCCCCGTGTTTTTGATCGCACCATGCGCGGATGATGTTCTGCAATTCTGCCTGCTTGGTAGCCAGATCATCAAGATTGCTAACCTTGAAGCTGCGCGCCTCTTTCCCGTCGCCTGTCAGGTTGGGGAAGTTGCCTGTGATCTCTGCCCCTTTGTGGAACATCAATGACGCATGTTTTTTCGATTTGGGAAAGAAGCTGGCGATATTGCCATTGTAGACAAAGGTGGGCGCCTGCCATTTGATTGTTTCCGTGACCCGCGTATCGGCCGCCAGGATCGCATCGCGCATCGCCACGACAACGGGTTTCATCGTGTTGTCATAGGCATCGAGCCAAGCGTCAACATCGGGATTTTTCATCACCTCATCCCATATCCAGCGTTGTGACCAGCGACGCGATCTTGCCATCCGCCATCTGAAAGACATTGGTTCCGCTGCCGCGCCCGCCTGGGATCGCATCTGATATGCAGGTCCATTCTACGGTGATGGTGTCACCTATCACCTCGACCGATCCTAGATTGATCACGGCGTCGTTGAACGCATCCGTCCGGCTGGCATCGAAGGCTGCGACAATGGCGTCGCGCCCTTGATGCGGTGTGGATTGCCCTGAAAACGGTTCGCTATAGGTCGCGTCGGGCGCGAAAATTGTGCTTAGCAGGTCCAGGCCAGAGGGACCGGCTTGCATTGCGAGGAAGAAATTGGTGATCTCAAGGGGCATAGACTGCATGAGAGGTCCTTTTGATGTCTGTTGATCCGGATGTATTGGCGGCGTTGTCAGAAACGCTGGAGGGGCTGACCGGTGGTGCGCAAGGCCCGATACCTGTGGCCGCACTGACCACGCTGGCCCCATTGGCCCAGCCCGGGATGCGGCTGAAGATTGATCTGGACGCCAGTGCCGTGATTGGCGCGCCCTTGGTCACCCTGACACAGGCACCCCAGAACGATGCGCTGCTGGCCCCGCTGACCGCCCGCCAACGCCAGGTTGCGGGGTTGTTGATTGAGGGCAAGTCAAACAAAGAGATTTCCAAAGCGCTCAATATCACTGTGCCTACGGTCAAGGATCACGTTCATGCCATTTTGCAGGCGCTGGGATTGCCATCCCGCAGGGCGGTGATGGCCGCGGCGCATGCGTCCCTGTCAGGTTAGGTGACCCCGGAACTGCACACAATCCATCCAAGGATGGATAGATCGCGGGGCTCAGAAACAGAAAAGGGCACCCGTGGTGGCGGGTGCCCTTCCCTTCACGCCGACCCGGACGAAACGCGCGAACAGGTGTCCGGGGTCAGCGGTGATCTGTCTTATTCGCCGCCGCCCAACTGGTGGACATATGCGGAAACCGCCTTGATTTCAGCCTCGCTGAGCCGCGACCCCCAGGGGGGCATCACACCAAACCGGGCGTAACGAATGGTTTCTTCCAGCGTGGCCGCATCGCCACCATAGAGCCAGATCGCGTCCGTCAGATTGGGCGCGCCCAGATCGTAGCTGCCCTTGCCATCATCGCCATGACAGGCGGCGCAATTGTCCATGAATGTCGCCTCGCCCGCGCCCGCAAGCGTCGCATCATGGTCCTGGCCCGAGATTTGACGCACATATTGCACGGTGGCATCAATCTCTTCATCGCTGAGGATCTCGTCATAAGCCGTCATTTCGGAATAGCGGGCATCCCAGTCTTCCTCATTCCGGATACCGTGACGGATGGTGTAGGTGATGTTCTCGAAATCACCGCCCCAGAGCCAATCATCATCCAGAAGGTTGGGATAGCCCACAGCACCCGCAGCCCCTGACCCGTGACATTGCGAGCAATTATTGCGGAAGACCGCCCCACCCGCCGAGGTGGCAAAGCGTTGCAATTCTTCGTTTTCCGACAGCGTGCTGAGGTCGGCAGCTGCAAGCTGTGCGGAAATCTCTGCATTGGCTTCTTCAAACCGTGTGATTTCGGCGGCCACTTCGGCCCGGGTGGAATAGCCCAACACCCCGGCTGTCGCCCCTTTGACCAGCGGCCATGCGGGATAGGCGATCGAATAGCAAATCCCCCAGAAAATGGTCAGATAAAAGCACCAGAGCCACCACCGCGGGAGCGGGTTGTTCAGTTCCTTGATCCCGTCCCAGGCGTGACCCGTTGTGTCGATGCCGGTGACGTCGTCGATATCTTTGTTGTCCTTGCTGCTCATGATTGCAGCTCCTTGATCTTGGTGTCGCTGGCGGCATCGCCGGGACGGTCCTCGTTACGGAAGGGGATCTGGCTGGTGTCGTCGTGGACTTTCCGGCTGCCTGGCCGGAAGGCCCAGATAATCGTCCCCAGAAAGAAAACGAACATCGCCAGAAGCACCCAGCTATCGGCAATTTCGCGCAGGAGTGAATAGGTATCCATCATGTCTCTCCTTAGCGGCTGGCATCTGGTGTGAAGGTCGAGAAATCGACCGTTGTGCCCAGCATTTGCAGATAGGCGATCAGCGCATCCATTTCGGACACGCCCGGTTGCCCATCAAAGTTCCGGATTTGTGCGCCTGGATACCGTTCGAGCAGATCGTCATAGGCATCCGTGTCCGGGTCGGCCTGTGCCAGCACGTCGGCGGCGGCCACTTCGACCATTTCTTCGGTGTAAGGCACCCCGATAAAGCTGTGTGTCGCAACCAGATCGGCTGTGTATTCGGCGTTCACCTGCGTATCGAGCAAGTAGGCATAACCAGGCATGATCGATTCAGGCACAACAGCCTGTGGTTTGATCATGTGATCAAGGTGCCACGCATCCGAGTATTTCCCCCCGACCCGGGCCAGATCGGGCCCGGTCCGTTTGGACCCCCATTGGTGCGGGTGATCATACATGGATTCCGCCGCCAATGAGTAATGCCCGTAGCGTTCGACCTCGTCCCGCATGGGTCGGATCATCTGGCTGTGGCAGACATAGCACCCTTCGCGGATGTAGATGTCGCGACCCGCCAGTTCCAGCGGCGAATATGGTCGCACCCCTTCTACCTTTTCAATGGTGTTTTCGAGGTAGAACAGGGGTGCGATTTCCACGATCCCACCCACCGTCACCACCAACAGGGAGGACACAAGAAGCAACGTTGGGCTGCGTTCCAGGATCGCGTGCTTTGCAAGGAAGCCTTTGGCAGGGCCGCTGTTTGGTGTTGTATCAGACATGTCTCAGCCCTCCTTATTCTGCTGGCACGCCAACCCGTGCGGCAACCTTTTGGCCGCCCCGGATGGTCATGAACATGTTCCAGGCCATGATCAGCGCACCGGCAAGGTACAAAACCCCACCCAGACCACGGACCACATACATCGGGAACTTGGCGGACACGGTGTCAGCAAAGCTGTTCACCAGGAACCCGTTGGCATCGACTTCGCGCCACATCAGCCCTTCCATGATGCCCGTCACCCACATGGATGCCGCGTAGAGGATGATGCCGATGGTGGCCAACCAGAAGTGCCAGTTGATCGCCGACATCGAATACATCTGCGCGCGTCCCCAAAGTTTGGGTGTCAGGAAGTAGAGCGCCGAGAATGTGATCATCCCGTTCCAGCCCAAGGCACCTGAATGCACGTGCCCGATGGTCCAGTCTGTATAGTGTGACAGGCTGTTGACCGCGCGGATCGACATCATTGGTCCTTCGAATGTGGACATGCCGTAGAACGCCAGGCTGATCACCATCATCCGAATAATCGGATCGGTCCGCAACTTGTCCCAGGCCCCTTGCAGGGTCATCAGACCATTGATCATACCGCCCCAGCTGGGCATCCACAGAATGATCGAGAACACCATGCCAAGCGTCGAGGCCCAGTCAGGCAGCGCTGTGTAATGCAGGTGGTGCGGACCCGCCCAGATATAAAGGAAGATCAGCGCCCAGAAATGGATGATCGACAGCTTATAGCTAAAGACCGGACGTCCGGCCTGTTTCGGCACAAAGTAGTACATCATGCCCAGGAAACCCGCCGTCAGGAAGAAACCAACCGCGTTGTGGCCATACCACCACTGGGTCATTGCATCCTGTACGCCCGAGAAGATTTGCACCGATTTGCTGCCCCAGATCGACACGGGGATCGAGATGTTATTGACCAGATGCAGCATCGCCACGGTGATGATGAAAGACAGCAGAAACCAGTTGGCCACATAGATGTGCTTTTCCGTCCGCTTGAAGATTGTCCCAAGATAGACCAGCAGGAATGACACCCAGACGATGGTCAGCCAGATATCGACGTACCATTCAGGCTCTGCGTATTCTTTCGACTGGGTGGCCCCCAGCAGGTAGCCGGTCGCAGCCAGTACGATGAACAGGTTGTATCCCCAGAAGACGAACCACGCGAGGTTACCGCCCCAAAGCCGCGCCCCGCAGGTCCTTTGCACGATATAGAAAGACGACATGATCAGGGCGTTGCCCCCAAATGCGAAAATCACCGCCGAGGTGTGCAATGGGCGCAGCCGTCCGAAATTGCCGTAAGGTTGGAGAACCTCAAAATTCAATTGGGGAAAGGCCAGCTGGAACGCGATCACCACACCAACCAGAAAGCCAACGACCCCCCAGAACCCGGTTGCAATGACCCCGGCCCGGACGACACCATCCATATAACCGTCAGTGGCAACTGCCTGCACCGGTTCATCCGTTGCGCGCAGCACGCGCAAGAACATGAAACCGCTGACCAGCATAATGATGATGGCGTGAACGACATATGCCAGATCACGCCCCCAATTGGCAGCAACTGCAGCAAAGAGCGTGATCAGCCCCAGTGCAATCAGCTTTAGATAGTTCCCCATCAGAGAATCCCCTTCTTTCGCCGCACCAAAACAAGGGTCCGACACTTAACTCATGCTGCCCTTATGGGATTTGCCGAATTGGGGTTCCTTGATGTGGATCAAGGCAGATCGAAAGTCGATCTCGCAAGCTTGGAACCAAGGAGCGGTTCTGCGCGAACGATCGCCCCATGACTGACCGACTTGGGGAGTGCCGATCATGGCCTATAAGATTATTGCGACGATCCTGACCGATACGGATCAATCGACCGATGGGCTGGATGCTGCCATTGCGTTGTCTGATCGGATGGGCGCGCATCTGGATGTATATGTGGTGACAATCAGCCACACTGAAAACCACAATTACTACATGGGAACAGAGGCGATGCTGGTCGCCGAACAGACCCGCGATGCAATGGCCCAACGTGAAAAACTGGAAGCCTGGCTGACTGACCGGATGCAGGGCGAGCTTGTGCGCTGGGGCATGCATGCTGCCACCGTACAAGGCCCCGAACTGACCGGGTTTTTGGCGCGCAAGCTGCGTTTTTCCGATCTGGTGGTTCTGCCCCGTCCTTATCAGGACAACCCAGAGGCTGCCACATTGGTCGAGGCTTGCCTGTTCAGCGCCGAACGCCCGGTGCTGATGATCCCCAAAGGCTGCAAAGCCCCGGATGCTGGCGGGCATGTCCTGATGGGTTGGAATGACGGGGCAGAGGCGTTGGCCGCCGCCCGCGCCGCCCTGCCATTGCTGGAACAGGCAGAGGTGGCTGATATCTGCATCATCGATCCTCCGGCCCACGGCGCAGACCGATCTGACCCGGGCGGGGCGATGGCCCAATACCTGATGCGCCATGGCACCAAGTCAGAGGTCGCCGTATTGGCCAAAACCGAACCACATGTGGGCGAGATGCTGTTGCGCCGCGCCCGCGAGGTCGGTGCGCAGATGATCGTCAGTGGTGCCTATGGCCATTCCCGCCTGCGCGAGGCCGTTTTTGGCGGGGCAACCCGCAAGCTGCTGGAAACCGCCGATCTGCCGATCCTGATGTCGCGCTAGGCCATCCGAACCATCGAAACCCTTAATCGTTTCAAGGAGGACATACCAATGTTCAAAACCATTATTGTCGCCGTCGACGGATCAGATTGTGCCAAAAAGGCGGTCACGGCCGCCTGCGAACTGGCCAAGCAAAGCGAGGGTCAGATCATCGTTGTGCATGCACCCCAGGCCGAAACCAGCGCCTTTGCCGTTGGCGCCGTCGCGGGTTACCACGAAGTGCTCTCCGCGCCCACGCATGATGAGTTGACCGAAGCGGGCACCAAGATCCTTGATGAGGCCACCGCGATTGCCAAAGAGGCCGGATGCGACGTCCAGACCGATCTGCATATCGGCGACCCGGTGCGTCAGGTGCTGCAGGTTGCCAAAGACAACAATGCCGATCTGATTGTCACCGGGAGGCGCGGGCTTGGGTCCGTGGCGGGGCTGTTTCTGGGCAGCACATCGCAGCGCATTCAGCATCACGCAACATGCGCCTGTTTAACTGTGGTTTGATTCATCTGACATATCGCCCGGCCTGCAGGCCGGGCCTGAGACCGTGTTTTGGACGAATCTTTAGGCGTCGAAAGTTCATCAAATTGGCTTTGGGGCAGGATGATTGGTCGCTGGTCAGTCTTCTTCGCCGGTTTCGGCTTTCAGCGCGTCAAGATCGGGTACGGTGATGTCGCGCCTGTCTTCAAAGGCGATCAGCCCTTCTTTTTTAAGTGCTGACATCTGACGGCTAACGGTTTCGATTGTCAGCCCAAGATAATTCGCCATCGTTTCGCGGGTGATCGGCAGGGTGAAGTTGGCCCCAACCCCATCGCCGGGTTCAAGTGCGGCCATCCGCGTGGCGATCATATGCAAGAGCGACGCAATCTTTTCGCGGGCCGTTTTGCGCCCCAGCACCAGCATCCATTCGCGCGCGGCGTCCAATTCATCAAGAGTCATTTCCAACAGGCGCTGACCGACATGCGGGGTCTGTTCAATCATGCCCTCGAACGGTTTGCGTCGAAAACAGCACAGCATCACATCAGTTTCGGCAACCACATCGGTTTCGATCGTTTCGCGATGCGGACGCCCCAGAAAATCGGACGGTAACAGCAACCCCACCATCTGTACCCGCCCGTCGGGCATGGTACGGGTCAGGCTGGCCACCCCGAACACGATTGACCCCACAAATTCAAGCGGATCACCTGCGAAAAAGATCGTCTGCCCAGCCGAAAAGGACCGGTAATACTTGATCGCCTCAAGTTCGTCCAATTCATCGCGATCGCATTTGGAACACACTGCGTTGTAACGGATCGGGCAATCTTCACAGGATTTCAAGCGTGGAATGGCAAGCGTCATTCGTGGGTCCCCGGCGATATGTTGGCTTGGGCCATTATCGCGCAAGTTGCGGGGCAATGCCAAGCCGTATTCGGCGCGGGGTCGCTATCGCCCGACGATGGCCCCCAGTTCGACCGCTGCCAATTTCAGATCATCCAGAAACCCAACGAGATGAGTTATTGTCAACCGTTGCAAAGGCGCGTGGATCGACAAGGTGGACATCAGCCGCCCCCGCTCATCAAGGATCGGCACGGCGATGGCTGTCATGCCTGACATGAATTCCTCGTCATCGGTGGCGTAGCCCTGCTTGCGGCACCGCCCCAATTCATCATGCAAGTCTTGCGGTGTTGTGATCGTACGGTCCGTCTTTTTGACAAGCACATAGTTGCGCAAAAACCGGTCCAGATGGTCGGATCGCAAGGTTGACAGATACATCTTGCCGCTGGCGGTGCAGTGAAACGGAACTTCGGTTCCGATTGGCATCTGAATGCGCAGCGGCCACTGCGTTTCGACCCGGTCCAGATAATACATCCCGTCGCGTTCCGGGATCGCGATATTGCAGGTTTCGCCCACTTTGCGGGCCAGCGCATTCAGCACTGACAGCCGCACCGTTCTGACCCGTTCAGACGACAATGTATTGATCGCCAGTTGCCGCATCCGTCGACCCGGACTGTAGGATCGCCCGTCGATATCGCGTTGCAGGAACCCTTCTGCTTCTGCCGTGGCAAACAGCCGGTGGATCGTCGGTTTGGGCAAGCCCAGCTTGTCATTCACCGTAGACGGTGTGACGGGCACCCCGGCCTGGGCCACCGCCTCCAGCAGCATAAGCAGCCGGAGGTTGGTGGGGATTTGGCCAGCGTTTTCGCTTGTATCATCTTCTGCCATCGTCACCTTATCTGCCAGGCAGGATAGCCAGTGCTGTTTGCGGCACCAGCGCCACAAAGAACCAGACACTGATCAGCGCCGCCAGATAGGGCAGGATGTAACGCAGCAGACGGAAATAGGGAACGCCTGTCACACCAGATGCCACATAAAGGTTCAGACCATAGGGCGGGGTGATAAACCCGATGGACGCGCCCACAAGGAACACAACCGCAAAGTGGATCGGATCAATGCCGACCGATGCCGCAATCGGTGCAAGGATCGGGGCCAGAATGATCGTCACAGGCAGCGATTCAAGGATCATACCGGTCACGAATACAATCGCCATCGCCGTAAACAGCACCGCGTAATAGCCACCCATACCAGTCACAAAGTCACCAATAAAGTCCTTCGCCCCAAGTGATGACATCACCTGCTGCATCGCAACGGACACCGCAATCAAGGGCACAAGGATGCCCGAGATCTGTGCAGACCGCGACACAATCGCCGGGATTTGCGGAACCGTGAAGCCTTCAACAACAAACATTGATGCAACGCTCTTCTTTTCCACAGGAATATCAGCATCGCTGCCCATGATCCGGTTCAATGGATAGGCCACCAAGCCGATAAATACACAGAACCCAACGGTCACACCCGCAGCCTCGGTGGGTGAGAAACGACCCGTATAGATACCCCAAAGCACCAGTCCGATGGCAAAGAAGCCGAGCCAGGCCCCGATGGCGGTTTTGATCATCCGCGAGATCGATAAGCCAATCAGAATGCCCCAGCCATTGATCGTGCAGACGATAAAGGCTGCGGTCATCATACCAAGCACCATCAATGATCCAGGGATGATCCCCGCCACAAACAGGTCCGAGATGGGCAGGTTCAACAGGAAGCCGTAGACGATGAAGATAATCGAAGGTGGAATGATGATCCCCACCGTACCACCCGCCGCTGCGGTCGCCGCAGAAAAGCGTTCATCGTAATTGCCCTTGACCATTTCGGGATGCAGCATCGACCCGATGGTCGCTGTTGTCGCCGAGTTGGAGCCTGAAATCGCGGCAAACAGACCACAAGCGGCGATAGATGCCATTGCAAGACCGCCCCTGAGCCATCCCAGACAGGAATAGGCGAAATCGGACAACCGTCGCGCGATCCCCGATTGGTTGATCAAGTCACCCGTCAGGATGAAAAGCGGCATCGCCAATAGGGCAAAGCCCTTGCTGAACACGTTGATCAATTCGTTGCCGGTGTTGGCCAGCGGCAGGTCAATGACAAAGCTACAGCCGATGACCCAGTAAAAGATGATCAGCAAGACCGGCGTGCCAAGCATGAAAAAGAACGTCACGCCCAGCGAAATAAGGGTAATCCATGTACCGTCTGACATTATACGTCTCCGCCAATAACTGCTTGCTTGATGATCGGCGAACCGGATTTGTAGTTACCCCAGTCTTCCAGCCAGTTGCCGATGACGCGCCCTGACATCAGCGTAAAGGCGATGGGAACGGTGATATAGAACCACCATTTCATGACGTCATCGACACCGTCGACGAGTTGGAAATTATCGGCTGACAAAACCGTAAAGCGCAGCGAAGTGGTGATCGCGATCCAGCAGAACCCAAGCCAAAGGGCTGCATCCAGCGTCAATGTGGCCATCTGGCCTGTTGGCGCCATCTTGGACCGAAACTCGCTAAAGCTCAGATGCGTGCGCAGCTTGACGTTATAGGAACATGCAAACCATGCCATGACCATAAACAGGAATGGCGGCACCGTAGTGGACCCCGACCATTGGTTCGAAAAGACAAAGCGATCGATCACGCCCCAGCAGATGATGCCTGCAATGATCAGATACATCACAACCGCCACCGTGCGTTCCAGATGCCGTTCCACGAAGGGCAAAAGCGTGTAAAGCAGATGGGCGAGGAAGCCGCCGATCAGCGTTAGAAAAAAGCAGAACAGCCACATACCGTTTGTGTCAAAGGCGCTTCTCATGTCCCATGTGCTGCCTGAAAAAATGGCAGGGATAATCGCCACCGCCTCTGATAAAATCGACATCTAGGTCTCCCCCCTAACGTGTCAGAATGCCGCTACTATGGAGCGGTCGTATTGATCTGAAAAGGGCCGGCCGAACTCCTCATTCGGCCGGCCCAAATTTCAAGGTCAACGCAAAGGCTGTATCAGCCTTTCCACCAACGGCGCGGTTCCACGTTCTCAGGAAGCGTGTTCGCATCAATTGTGCGGACCTCGTCATAGATCTCCTGATAGGTGTCCAGACCGCCGGACCAGCCGTTCAGACGCTCGCGCCACTGCTCCCACAGTTGCGGTTGGAACTCGGGCGAGCACATTTCCTCGGCCTTGCGGATTTCCTCAGCAGACAGGAACGCGTTGCGCACGTTGTTTTGCGCAAAGATCGTGCCGGGCAGCTGCGGATCAGACTGACCAACCGTGTTGATCAGCGCCACTTCGTTCGCGGCCTGAACATGGGTCTGCGCCCAGTAGGACGATTCCATCACGGCATCCTGCAGATACCCATCAAGCCCATCGAACACAGATGCGGACATCGCTGTATGCTCTGTGCCGCAGAAGAAGTTCAGGTGAACAGACTGGGACACAACCGGCGCCATGTTTGCATATGCAACCGCAGACGCCCATGTTTCCGCACCGTCGATCAGACCCTGCTTGAGACCATCAAGTGTTTCTTCCCATGCAACAGGCACCGGGTTCAGGTTCAGGGCTTCCATTGCGATCCGGCCAAGCTGCGTGCCTGTGACACGGTTCTTTGTACCGGCCAGTTCGTCAATTGATGTCACCGTTGGCTTGTCTTCAAAGTTCAGACCCAACTGGATGCCGCGCAATTCAGCATGGCTGAACAGGAATTTCAGGCCGTGACGCTTTTCATATGGTTCACGCAGCAATGCCATCGACGCTGGCGAATACAGGAAGTGGTACTGATCCGCCCGGTTGCGGAACATATACGCATAATCCAACACGTTCAGATAAGGCGCGCCACCGGCAGAGTTCTGGGTGGAAGCAGCATAGATATCAACGATGCCCTGCTGTGTTTTTTCGACGCATGACGTCTGCCCACAGATCTGATTGTCACCGATGAACTCGATCCGAATCTCTCCGTCCGTGCGGCTTTCGAGATCGCGGGCGAATTCCAACGCACCGGCCCGCTCGATCAGCAGGTTGCGTGCGTTGAAACCTGAAGCACCGAATTTCAGCGTGTGTTTCGCGTCTTTCGCGAAGCGGCGCTCATAGGTTGATTCAGCCGCAGATGCCAAGTTTGCAAGGCTCATCGCACCCCCAAACGTACCTGCCGCCATCAGTGTTGAGCTCATCCCGTATTGACCTGCCAGTTTGAACAGATCCCTCCGCGAAATACCGCTTAGTTTATCTCCAACCTTCATGCTTTCCTCCCATGCTGACGATTATTGAGACTATTCGTTTCAAAAAAGACTAGTATAGTCTAAGCGATCTGCATAGGGTTTTTTTACGACAAAGGGGGATTCTGGACGTGGAAGCGGATTTCATCATCGTTGGGGCGGGCTCTGCCGGGTGCGTATTGGCCAACAGGCTCAGCGCAAATCCCGGCCATAAGGTCATTCTGCTAGAGGCGGGCGGCCGTGATCTGAACCCGTGGATTCATATCCCTGTCGGTTATTTCAAGACGATCCATAACCCCAAGGTCGACTGGTGTTACAAGACAGAGCCTGACCCCGGCTTGAATGGTCGTTCCATCGAATGGCCGCGCGGTAAGGTGCTGGGTGGATCATCATCCCTGAACGGGTTGCTTTATGTCCGTGGCCAACCGCAGGATTACGATCGCTGGCGTCAGATGGGCAATACTGGCTGGGGCTGGGATGATGTGCTGCCCCTATTCAAACGCGCTGAACATAATGAACGTGGTGCTGATGAATTTCATGGTGATCAAGGCCCGCTATCGGTGTCGAATATGCGCATCCAGCGCCCGATCACCGATGCCTGGGTCGCCGCCGCGCAAGCGGCTGGTTACAAATTCAACCCGGACTATAACGGCGCTGATCAAGAAGGCGTCGGATTTTTTCAGCTGACATCGCGCAACGGACGGCGGTGCAGTGCGGCGGTTGCATACCTTAACCCCGTCAAATCCCGCGAGAACCTGCAAATCATTACCCATGCACAGGTTGAAAAAGTGGTGATCGACGGCAAACGCGCCACCGGCGTGACCTATTCGGATCGCAGCGGCAACAAGCAGACCGTCACCGCCCGCAAGGAAATCATCCTGTCGGGTGGGGCGATCAATTCACCGCAAATCCTGATGCTGTCGGGCATTGGCGAGGCCGCCCAACTGGCCGATCACGGGATTGACGTGGTGCAGGACCTGCCCGGTGTGGGCAAGAATATGCAGGACCATTTGCAGGCGCGTCTTGTCTATAAATGCAATGAACCAACATTGAATGATGAGGTCAGTTCCCTGTTCGGGCAGGCCAAGATCGGGTTGAAATACCTGATGTTCCGGGCGGGGCCGATGACCATGGCAGCCAGCCTCGCCACCGGTTTCATGAAAACCCGCGAGGATGTGGAAACGCCGGACATTCAGTTCCATGTGCAACCTTTGTCGGCTGAAAACCCCGGCAAAGGCGCTGACAAGTTTTCGGCCTTCACCATGTCGGTCTGCCAGTTGCGCCCTGAAAGCCGGGGCGAGATCAGGTTGCAAGGTGCGGGTCCAAAGACATATCCCAAGATCATCCCCAATTACCTGTCCACCGAAACCGACTGCCGGACGATTGTGGCTGGGGTCAATATCGCCAGAAAGATCGCGCAGCACGCGCCACTCACCTCAAAAATCTCGGAAGAATTCCGCCCGCATGCTGATCTGGACATGGATGATTACGATGCCACGCTGGATTGGGCACGCAATAATACCGCGTCGATCTATCACCCCACCGGCACCTGCAAGATGGGTCAGGGCAAGGATGCCGTGGTTGACGAACGGCTGCGCGTGCATGGCATTGACGGGTTGCGTGTCGCCGATTGTGCGATCATGCCCGAAATCGTGTCCGGCAACACCAACGCCCCCGCCATTATGATTGGCGAAAAGGCATCTGATCTGGTGTTGCAGGACCTTTGACTAGAGCCTGACCCAAGCTGCATTATCCTGCGATGACGTCACGCAGGCATTGATGAAACCCATGCCTGCCATGCCCGCGTCAATGCCGGGCAGAAGCCCCATGGCCGCATCGCGCGCGGCCCCGCCCTGGACGGCCCGGATGGCATCCGCCGCCTCCGCATAGATATTGGCGAAACCTTCCAGATATCCTTCGGGATGGCCGGGGGGGATGCGGCTGACGGCGGCAGCGGCGTCACCAACGCCTGACCCGCCCCGCGTGATCAGCCGTTTGGGTTCGCCATAAGGCGTGAACCAAAGGTAATTCGGATCCTCTTGCGCCCATTCCAGCCCGCCTTTGGGCCCGTAGACCCGCAGCTTCAGCCCGTTTTCATTGCCCGGTGCCACCTGGCTTGACCACAGCATCCCGCGTGCCCCGCCGTGGAACCGCAGCAACACATGGGCATTGTCATCCAACTGCCGCCCCTGCCCGAAACTGTGCAGATCAGCGGCAAGGCTTTCGCCCGCCAAACCGGTGACAAAGCAGGCCAGATTATAGGCATGGGTGCCAATATCGCCGACAGAGCCGCCCGCCCCGGACCGGGCAGGATCGGTGCGCCACTGCGCCTGTTTCAGCCCTTCGTCCTCTAACGCTGTGGTCAGCCAGTCCTGCGGGTATTCGGCCTGCACAACCAGAATGTCGCCCAGTTCGCCATCGGCAATCATCGCGCGTGCCTGCCGGATCATTGGATAGCCGGTGTAATTATGGGTCAGCACAAACAGCGCATCCGACCCTGCCACCGCCGCCTGCATCGCGCTTGCGTCTTCCATCGTGGCGGTCAGGGGTTTGTCGCAGATGACGTGAATGCCCTGATCCAGAAACGCCTTGGCCGCCGGGTAGTGCATGTGGTTGGGGGTGACGATGGCCACGGCCTCGATCCCGTCATCGCGTGCAGCTTCCGCCTTCGCCATTTCAGCAAATGTATCATAAGAGCGCGGAACACCCAGCGCTGCGGCACTGGCACGCGCCTTTTCCGGGGTAGAGGACAGCGCACCAGCCACCAGTTCATAGCGATCATCGATGCGTGATGCGATCCGGTGAACCCCACCGATAAACGCGTCATTGCCGCCGCCGACCATGCCTAAACGAATGCGTGCCATATCAATCAATCCCCAGCATTTTACGGTTAGCGGCATCATCCGTGCCGCCATCAGCGAAGTCATCAAACGCCTTGTCCGTCACCCGGATGATGTGATCCTTCACGAATTGGGCGCCTTCGCGCGCCCCATCCTCGGGGTGTTTCAAACAGCATTCCCATTCCACGACGGCCCAGCCATCGAAGTCATTGGCACTGAGCTTGGAAAAGATCGCCCCGAAATCAACCTGACCGTCGCCAAGGCTACGGAAACGTCCCGCCCGGTCCACCCATGACTGATAGCCGCCATAGACGCCTTGCCGCCCGGTCGGGTTAAATTCGGCATCCTTGACGTGGAACATTTTGATCCGGTCTTTGTAGATGTCGATATTGTCCAGATAGTCCAGGCATTGCAGCACATAATGGCTGGGATCATAAAGCATGTTCGCGCGGGCGTGGCCGCCCAAACGGTCCAGGAACATCTCGAACGTCACGCCATCGTGCAGATCCTCGCCCGGGTGAATTTCGTAGCAGATATTGACCCCGTTGGCATCGGCGTGGTCCAGAATGGGCCGCCAGCGCGTGGCCAATTCGTCAAACGCGGCCTCTACCAGACCGGCGGGCCGTTGCGGCCAGGGATAGATATAAGGCCATGCCAGCGCGCCCGAGAAGGTGGCAAGGTTGCCGATGCCCATATGGGCAGATGCGCTGATCGCCTTTTTCACCTGATCCACCGCCCAGACCTGCCGGTCCTTGGGGTTGCCTTGCACGGCAGGGGCTGCAAACCCGTCAAAAGCCGTGTCATAGGCGGGATGAACCGCCACCAACTGCCCTTGCAGATGGGTCGAAAGTTCGGTCACTTCGATGCCGTTCTGGGCCGCCTGCCCTTTGAATGTATCGCAGTAATCCTTGCTTTCTGCGGCCTTTTCCAGATCAAAGAACCGGCCATCCCATGACGGGACCTGCACGCCCTTATACCCGCAATTGGCGGCCCATTTGGTGATGGCCTCCCAAGTGTTGAACGGCGCCTCGTCGCCTGCAAACTGCGCCAGAAACAGCGCTGGACCCTTGATGGTTTTCATGATGTTTCCCCTGTTGGCTTTAGACAAAGCGATTGACGACGTTTTCCAGAATTTCCTGCCTGCCAGAGCATGGCTGCGGGTTGACCCCCTCGGCCTCGACCCGGGCGGCGATAGTTTCCAGATCACTGTTCAGCATGGCCTCTGCGGCGGGGGATTGCCAGCCTGCGTAACGCTCTGCGCGCATCGCCTCTAGCGTGCCGTCCTCCAGCATGGCGGCGGCGGCTTTCAATCCTCGGGCGCAGACATCCATCGCCCCGGCATGGGCGGCGATCAGGTCTTGCGGGTCCAGCGACTGGCGCCGCAGTTTGGCATCGAAATTGGTCCCGCCCGTGGTGAAGCCGCCCGCCTTGAGGATTTCGTAATAGGCCAATGCCACCTCGAGCACGTTATTGGGGAATTGGTCGGTGTCCCAACCGGATTGATAGTCATTCCGGTTCATATCGATTGACCCAAGGATTCCGTGGGCTGCCGCCATCGCGATTTCGTGCTCAAACGAATGGCCTGCCAGAATGGCATGCCCTTGTTCGATATTCATCTTCACATCGTTTTCCAGACCGTATTTTTTCAGGAAACCGTAAACGGTTGAAACGTCATAGTCATACTGGTGCTTTGATGGTTCCTGCGGTTTGGGTTCCAGCAGAATGGTGCCTTTGAACCCGATCTTGTGTTTGTAATCGACGACCATCGACAGGAAGCGGCCCATATGGTCCAGTTCTTGTGACAGATCGGTGTTGAGCAGGGTTTCATAGCCTTCGCGCCCACCCCATAGCACGTAGTTTTCGCCGCCAAGCCGGTGGGTCGCGTCCATGCACAGCTTTACCGTCGCTGCCGACCAGGCAAAGACGTCCGGGTCGGGGTTTGTAGACGCCCCAGACATGAACCGTTTGTGCGAAAACAGGTTCGCTGTCCCCCATAGCAGGCGGGTTTTGGATGTTTCCATCTTGGCCGCAAAGATATCGGTGATCTCTTCAAAATTCCGACGGCTTTCGGCGAATGTTGCCCCCTCGGGCCGGATATCGGCGTCATGAAAACAAAAGAACGGCACACCAAGGATGTCGAACATATCAAAGGCCACATCGGCCTTGAGCCGCGCCAATTCCATCGTATCCCCGAACCATGGCCGGTCGAATGTCTGCCCGCCAAACGGGTCACCGCCGGGCCACGCAAAACTGTGCCAATAGGCGACGGCGAAACGCAAATGATCCTCCATCCGTTTGCCCATCACAACCTCATCCGGATTGTAGTGGCGAAAGGACAGATCGGTGCTGTCGGGCGCATAGTGCAGCGGTGATTGATCACCAAAAAAGCGTTGCGATGTCGTCATTTAGATGGGTTCCTGTTCAGGCTGAGGGGGAAGATTGTCGCGTAGGTAAATCGTGGGCAGGATTGGTTTGGCCGGTGGTGGCGGTACGTTGTCGATCAGCGCGCGCATCAGGTTGAGCGCTGCGTCGATTTCCTCTTCCGGGCGCTGGTCGATCACGAAGTGGAACAGGCCATCGGTCAGGGCTGTTTTTGCATGGGCAACCAGTTCGTGCACAGCCACGAGCGGACGTTGCGGCTGGGACTGCAGGGCGTCGATCAGCCCGCTATTGCCCGCCCCAAGGCTGTAAATCGCAGTCATATTCGGGTGTGTGGCAAGGCGGTCTGTCATTGCCTTTTGGATCAGCGCACTATCGTCGCGCCCTTCGATCAAGGGGAGCAGGGTGATGGCCGGGAAATCAGTGGCGATCACTTGCTGGAACCCTTCCAACCGGTCCCGGTGGTCGCGCGCTGTCAGATCACCGGCAAGCAGTTGCACCTGCCCCGGCTGCCCCCCATGGGCCAGCCCCAGTAGTCGCGCGGCGGTTTTCCCAGCAGCGATATTGTCGATCCCGATATAGGCCGCACGCTGGTCATGCGGCAGGTCCGAGATGAGTGAGACGACCGGAACGCCCTGCCCTTGCAACGCGTTCAGTTCCGGTGCCAGCCCGTTTGCATCCAGCCCGACAACGGCAACGCCGTCGATCTTCTGGCCGCGCAATCCGGCAAGATGGGTGCGCAACGCATCTTCGTCAAAGGCGGGAACATCGATGTGGTCCAGTGTTGTGTTCTCGCGGGCTTGTCCCTGTGCTTTGATGATCTGCAGGATCGTCTGGAAAAAGGCGTTGGGCCCATCGGGCAGTAGAAAGACAAAACGATAGGTCCGTTTTTGCGCCAGGTTGGCGGCGGCCACATTGCGGATATAGCCCAGATCGGTGACAGCAGCGTTCACTTTGCGCATGGCCTTTTCCGACACACTGCCGCGTCGGTTCACCACGCGATCAGCCGTCGCGTAGGATACGCCGGCCGCGCGCGCCACATCTGTCAATGTCGGTGAATACACCAGATCCCCCCTGTGGCGCAGCTCAAAGCGCCGGTATGGGCGGTATCATATCGCAAAAATGATAGACGTCTATCATTTTTTGATTAACGGGAACCTCACTGAGCATATCGCAATAAAAAATGGGGCCGGAAACACCGACCCCATTCGACTTATTGCGATATGCGCCGCGCTTATTCGAAGATCAGCCTGTCCTGCAGTGAAGCCAGATCGCTGCGATAGGCATTGATCGCGTCTGCACCTGCGATACCAAGCGCCTCTGCCTGGTTTTTCCAGCCTTCCAACCGCGATGCGGTGACGCCTTCCAGCTCTGCCAGCAGCGCATCATCCGCCTTGACCGCGTTCAGACCGGTATCAAGCATATGCGACCGGTGGCCGTTATCGAACGCATCCCAAGATGCGGACCGACGCGCCAGACGTTCGCCAGAGATGTCCCAGATTGCCTGACGGTCCTGCTCGGAAATCTGCGCCCATGCTTCGTTTGACAACACGACAGAGAAGGTCGGCGTATAAAGACCATTGGGAACTTCCGTGACAGTCCGGTCGTCTGTCCAGACGCCGGCCGCACGCGCGGCACCATGCGCCATGAAGAAGGTCAGCGTGCCGTTGCTTTCCTCGTTGAAGGCAGTCAGACGCATCGAAACTTCGTCACGCACAGCCGCCGGGCCACGCGTGTCGAGACCTTCAAAATAGGGAACCGCATAGTTGTTTTTGTTGGCAATATTGTCGCCAACGACAACTGGTTCATCGCTCAACCGCCAGATATGCGCAGCCGGTGCCGCGATAAAGCCCAGCAGATGTACGTCGTCGAGATAGTCGGTCTGCGACAGGTAGGTGTTATGCAACCGCCAAAGCGACACGGCCGTCTGTTCTGCCGAACCGCCCATCAGGGGTAACATTGGAAGTTGCAACAGCGGGTGTGACGCACGCAGGTCACCATTAAAGATATATGTGCCATCAACCTGACCGGAGGTCACAAGGTCATATTGGTCCCGCGGGTTGCGGTTCATGATATCCGGGTCGGTGAATTGCACGCGCCCTTCGGTCACTTCGGTAATCTCTGCAAGGTAGAGATCGATAATCCCGCTATTCATGATGAATTTCGGCGCTGATGTCTTGTTGAACGTCAGCGTCAGCGGCCCATCGGTTGGGGCTGGATCCTGCCCTGTCTCGCTGACTGCAACGACTTCTTCTTCTGCAGCTGGCTGTTCAGCCGCCGGGGTCCTTGCGGTTGATGTTGCAGGTTCCTGTCCGGGAGGGCACGGGATTTGCAGCCGCTGACCAATCTGGATCAGGTTCGGGTTTGATCCAATCACCGCAGTGTTGGCATCAAAAATCGTTGTGTAGGCGCGGCTGGTGCCATAGGCGCGCGCGCTGATATGCCCAAGTGTGTCGCCAGAGACGACCGTGTAAATCTGACCGCATTGGATTGTTGATCGGTTATTCTGGCCTGTGGCCGCAAAAGGCAAAAGCGAGGCGACAACAACTGCCGCGAAACTCTTGGTATAAAAATTCATTACTCGTACTCCATATGCCCCCGCGTCACCCTTAAACGGCAGTAGGTAAATTTCAAACTAATAAACAGCCATTTACGCTGATATGTGACGAATGAATGACTGCATTAGTCGGACTGCTGGTTACACCGGCGCACCTGCGTCAAGCCGCGCCAACCAATTGTTAGCCTCTGCAACAACCGTTTCGCGCCGGTCATCATCCATCCGGTCCCAAACCCGGTACATGTTGCCCATACGCGGATTGCCCGCAAACCTGTCGCGGTGCCGGTCAAGAAAGTGCCAATAAAGCAGGTTGAACGGGCAGGCATCATCGCCTGTCTTGTCCTTCACCTTGTAGGCACATGAACCGCAATAATCCGACATTTTGTGGATATAGTTCCCAGACGAGATGTAGGGTTTTGACGCAATAATCCCGTCATCCGCAAATTGCGACATGCCGATGACATTGGGTGCCTCCACCCATTCATAGGCATCAGCATAGACGGCCAGATACCATTCATGCACCTGCGCCGGGTCGATGCCTGCCAGCAGGGCAAAGTTACCGGTGACCATCAGGCGCTGGATGTGATGGGCGTATGCTTGTTCCCGGGTCTGGGCCAAGGATTTGGCCATGCAGTTCATTTTGGTGTCACCACCCCAATACATCGCAGGCAGTTTGCGGTCATGGCCCAGCACGTTGCGGGTCACATAATCCGGCCCTTCGCGGAAATAGATGCCACGCACATATTCGCGCCAGCCGATGATCTGGCGAATGAAACCTTCGACGGCATTCAGCGGCGCGTGCCCGTCGTTGTAAGCCTGTTCGGCCTGCACGCAGACCTCCAGCGGGTCAAGCAGCCCGGCATTCAGGTAAAGCCCGATGATCGCGTGATAAAGGAACTGGTGATCGTTCAGCATCGCATCCTGAAAATCACCGAATTTGGGCAGGCCGCCCTTGATCCAATGCGCCAGATGTTGCCGGGCCTGCCCCGTATCAGTCGCAAACCAGAAGGGGCGCAGCGCACCGAAATTGTCATCAAACCGGTTTTCGACAAGGTCAAGCACCTCTGCGGTGATCGTGTCGGGTTTGAATTGCATCGGGCCGCTGTAGTCCACCTGATCCGGTGCAGGTTTGCGATTATCGTGATCGTAGTTCCATTTGCCACCCTCGGGCTCGTCCCCATCCATCAACAGGCCGGTTTTACGGCGCATGTCGCGATAGAAATACTCCATCCGCAACTGCTTGCGCCCCTCGGCCCAATCATGGAATTCCTGATGCGAGGCGATGAACCGGTCATCGGGCAGTTGATGGGTTTTGATGGGCATATCACCCAAGGCGTTGATTAATCGCCATTCACCGGGTTCGGTATAAACAACGCCTGACGCATCATGTTCAGCAGCCCGCCGGATCAATTCGCCCGTGATCGACCCGGTGCTTTCATCATCATCCAACCGGGTATAGGCCACCTGCCAACCATCATCGCGCAGCTTGGCCGCGAATTTGCGCATCGCGGCGAAAAGAAAGGCGATCTTTTTGGGGTGATGCGGGACATATGCCGCCTCATCCGCAACCTCGGCCATGACCACCACGTCACTGTCCTTGTCGCATTTGCGCAAAGCGCTTAGATCAGGCGACAGCTGATCACCCAGAACAAGAACCAGCCTCACCAGGGAACCTCTTGCCCGTCATAGTCAAAAAAACCGCCCGATTGTTTTGGGGTCAGGTTGCCTATGACGTTCAGCAGGTTCGCTGCGGCCTCGGACGCGGGCACCGTCTTGTGGCGCCCGGCATAGTTGGCGGTGAAGGGGGTGGCGACCGTGCCCGGATGCAGGGCCACGCAGATCGATTTTTTATGTGAGCGTCCAAGTTCAATGGCAGCACCATGGATGATCTGGTTCAGCGCGGCCTTAGAGGCGCGATAGGAATACCAGCCACCGATTTGATTATCCCCGATGGACCCGACCCGCGCGGATAGCGTGGCAACCACCCCACGCCCATCCTTGGGCAAAAGCCGCGCCGCGTGCCGCAGGATCAGCGCCGGGCCGATTGCGTTGACGGCAAAGACAAGGCTCATATCCTCGGGCTTGACCGACGCCAGCGCCTTTTCCGGTTTGCCCCAAAGCGGGGCAAGGATGCCGACGGCTATAAAGATCAGATCAAACGGCCCGGCGATCCGGTCCAGCATCTTGTCCACCGATCCCGCATTACCCACATCGAACCCGTCTTCGGAACGGGACAGTGTTGTGACCTCCCATTCCTGTGACCGTAACTGCGCGCTGACGGCCCCCCCGATCCCGCCACTTGCCCCGATAATCAATGCGCGCATCGTCTTCTCCTTTGACTTGGCGTGATTTAGCGCCACCTGATAGAGTGACAAGGAGGTTTCCATGCGCGCATTGCTGACCTGTCTGCTTTTGCTGGCCAATCCGACACATGCGTTGGAACTGACCTATATCGACAGCTATGACCTGAACCGCCCTGCCAGTCTGGACTATGACCCGACATTCTGCGGTCTATGGATCGCCAATGAGGGGCCGGAGGTCACATTGGTCACCCTGCAAGGGCAAGAATTGCGCCGGTTCGGCAGTGATCTGTCCCGGATCAAGGCGATCACCGTGGAAGGCGACGCGCTGCTGGTGGCCGATGGGCTGGGCGGTTTTCAAAGGCTCAGCAAGGATGGCGCAGCACTGGCCGATCCGTTCAAGGTGGATATGCTCTGGGCCGATACAGAAGGGTTGGCCATCGATGCCGATGGGGCGGTCATCATGGTCGAAGATGATCCGGAGCGGATGACGTGGCTGACCCCGGATGGGCGCATCATTCGCCAGATCAGCACCCTTGATCTGGACCCGCCCCTGACAGAGGCGCAGGGCATCGCCCGCGACCCGCGCACCGGATATCTGCTGATCGTAGATGACTGGGAAGGGTCCAACAGCCTTTATGAATTTGACAGTGCGGGCAGGCTTCTTGGGACGGTTTCGTTATTGCCATATGGCGAAGACCCCGAAGGCATCGCGATCCGCCCCGGGTCAAACCAGATTTTCATCGCCTTTGATGGCGGTGCCAGCATTGCATCATTTTCCTATCTGCCGACGCTGCCTGACGGGGCTGACCCACTACCGCCCGGCGCGGATTGCCTGATGTTCTAGGTCAGCGAACTGATCGGTGACCTCGCGCAGCATCTTTTGCCTGATGGCACGGGGATAGTCGGTGTAGTCGGATGCGCTGATTACAAATGCGCCGGGGCCGGTGATGACCCGTTGGCGAAAGTAATCGACCAACCCGTCAACATCGCTCTCGATGGCAAGGCCGTTGACGATGATTCCGGCGGCGGCCATCGCCGGGCGTACGTCCTGTGGCAGGATACCCTCGTTTGATACACCATCAGCCGAGATATCGAGGACATGCCGCGCGCAATCGGGAACATCATCAAAACTGACCAGCGCAAGCTGCATCGCCTCGCCAATTGCAGTCGAATAGTCCCGCCAGCCGCGTTCGATACCGGCCACATCCACCGCCAGCTGATCCACATCCGCGAAACTTTCAATCCGCCGCCATGGCAGCGAGATGTGCTGCCGCGATGATCCCGTCCATTGCATGACCATGACGGCGACGCGACCGCGCACCAGCGACTCTGACACAGATCCGTCGCGCAGGGCAGCGGCCAGACCATCAACTTGCAGCCGGTATTCATCGGCATTGACGGAACCTGAAACATCAAAGGCCAAGGCAAGCGCCAGATCGCAGGTCAGGGCTGGCGTTGCTAAGCACAGCAGACTGCTGATGGCCAAGGTTGATCGTAATCCACGCATCAGGTCAGCCTAGCCTGAATTGCGCAGAAGCGAAGTGTTGGATGTTCCGGCCGATCACAAAAACCCGGCCTTTCGGCAATTCATGACTTTTCAACCTTTGAAACATTTGTATAGTTGCGGCCATGATGAACTGCGCACATATCCCCAGCAAAGGCCCTAAGGGTCTGCTTCTGCGCGACATCCTACTTCTTAGCAGCCTCTGAGCGTGCCATTCGGCGCGACCGCTCAGAGGGGACCAGCGCCAAAACACGTCTAGCTAAGGAATAATCATGAAAACGATCAATCTCGCTGAGAAACTCAGCCTGTTCGATACCCATTGGGACCCCAAAGTGGTGTCCGCCTATAACGACAACGACGTCATGGTCGTGAAGTTTCAGGGCGAATTTCCCTTTCACAAACACGACAGTACAGATGACTTCTTTCTTGTCCTTAATGGCGAGATGTTCATGGACCTTGAAGGTCAGGACAGTGTGAAAGTGAGCGCAGGCGAGCTTTTCATCGTCCCGCAGGGCGTCGTACACCGCCCCCGTGCCGAACAAGAGGTCAAAGTTCTTTTGATCGAACCCAAAGGCGAACCCAATTCCGGCGATGCGGACAGACCCGCCGCCCCCAAAGACCATATTTAAAGGAGCATGATCATGACCAAGGATAAAGTCCTGATCTTCGATACCACCCTGCGCGACGGCGAACAGTCCCCGGGTGCCACAATGACCCATGACGAAAAACTGGAGATCGCAGAACTTTTGGACGATATGGGCGTCGATATCATCGAAGCCGGTTTTCCTATCGCCTCTGAGGGTGATTTTAAAGCCGTCAGCGAAATCGCGGGCCGCGCCAAAACATCCGTGATCTGCGGGCTGTCGCGGGCGAATTTTAAAGATATCGACCGCTGTTGGGAGGCCGTGAAACACGCACGCCAGCCACGCATCCATACCTTTATCGGCACATCGCCGTTGCATCGGGCGATCCCGAACCTGACGCAAGATGAAATGGCCGACCGCATTCATGACTGCGTCACCCATGCCCGCAACCTGTGTGACAACGTGCAATGGTCATCCATGGATGCGACACGCACCGAAGAGGATTTTCTGTGCCGCACCGTCGAAATCGCGATCAAGGCGGGTGCGACCACGATCAACATCCCCGACACAGTAGGCTATACCGCCCCGGTCGAATCCGCCGATTTGATCCGTATGTTGATCGAAAAGGTGCCGGGTGCAGATCAGGTGATCTTTGCCACCCATTGCCATAATGACCTTGGCATGGCTACGGCCAATTCGCTGGCCGCTGTTGAAGGCGGCGCACGCCAGATCGAATGCACGATCAACGGGCTGGGCGAACGGGCCGGGAATACGGCCCTCGAAGAGGTCGTGATGGCCCTGAAAGTGCGCGGCGATATCATGCCCTATGACACGCAGATCGACACGCGCAAGATTATGAACATCTCGCGCCGGGTCGCGACCGTGTCTGGTTTTGCGGTGCAGTTCAACAAGGCCATCGTGGGCAAGAACGCCTTTGCACATGAAAGCGGTATCCATCAGGATGGCATGCTGAAGAACCGCGAGACGTTCGAGGTGATGAAGCCCGAGGATGTCGGCCTGTCCGGAACATCCCTGCCCCTGGGCAAACATTCGGGGCGGGCGGCGCTGCGGGCGAAACTGTCTGAACTGGGCTTTGATCTGGCGGACAATCAGCTGAACGATGTGTTTGTCCGGTTCAAGGATCTGGCTGACCGTAAAAAGGAGGTCTTTGACGACGACCTGATGGCGCTGGTCTATCAAAACGACAGTGGCGATGACCGGCTCAAGCTGAAATCCCTGCGTGTGGTCTGCGGCACGGATGGTCCGCAAACGGCTGATATGGTGATGGAGGTTGACGGCGCCGATGTTAAAACATCGGCCACGGGTGACGGACCGGTGGATGCCACATTCAACGCAGTGAAAGCGTTGTTTTCGCATGCGGCTCGGTTGCAGCTTTATCAGGTGAGCGCCGTGACCGAAGGCACTGATGCGCAGGCAACAGTGTCCGTGCGGATGGAAGAAGACGGGCGGATCGCAACTGGCCAATCCGCCGATACCGATACGGTCGTCGCCAGCGCCAAGGCCTACATCAACGCGCTCAACCGGTTGCTGGTCCGCCGGGAACAATCCGAGCCGGGTTATGACGTAAAAGGTGTCAGCTACAAGGATGCAACCTGATGCGTTTTGTGGCAGCGGCAGTTGCGGTGTTGATTGCAACCTCAACAACAGCGCAAAGCCGCTGCCCGACCGGCACTGATCTGGAAAACGGGATCATCCTGCGGGAGACTTCCCAAGGCTTCGCTATGGAATATAGCAGATTGCCAAACGGCCTGATCGCAGAACGACGTTTCATCGCAGGCGACACCACCGGCGACGCGCTGATGTCGCCTCATCCTTTGACAAAGGCGGTTGGTTCTTCCTCCGCGCCTGTGTCCTTCTCTGCGGATGTCGCTGATCTGGACCGCCTTGATCAGACGTTGACCTGGGTGTCACAAGCGTTCGTTTCAGTGGGTGGTGTCGATATTCCGAATGGGATGATCACCGCGCATTATGCGCGCACAACCACGTATGAGATTGGTGATTGTCGCTACCAGATTTGGGTGGTCGATGTGACGCAGACGTCGTCTCTCGGCACCATCCGTACACGAAATCACTATGCGCCAGAGCTTGGCCTGATCCTGGCGGTCCAACGGCTTGACGAAGGCGGAACTGTCATTTCCGAATTGGTGTTTGACAAGGTGCAGATCGCCCCCAGCTAACTGCCGTGTTGAATTATATCGATAATTTACAATATTTGCGCTAATAGTGCGGCTTTCTGCAGTATTTTTGTTGAAAAAGTATAAGCAGCAACATGCCGCCGCGTTCGTTAAAACAAGGGCTTCTATCCTTTCACCGCCTTCTTTATAAGCGGTTCAAGCCAGTGCTGGGGACGGCACGGAATTTTCGAACTGGGTATGGGAAGGCCAAAGGCATGGCAGGCTTCGGCGGATTGTTTTCATCTGACATGGCGATTGATTTGGGCACGGCGAACACGCTGGTCTATGTCAAAGGCAAGGGCGTGATCCTGTCCGAACCTTCGGTGGTCGCCTATCACGTCAAGGACGGGCAAAAGAAAGTCCTTGCCGTGGGCGAGGATGCCAAGTTGATGTTGGGCCGCACGCCCGGCAGTATCGAGGCGATCCGCCCGATGCGTGACGGTGTCATCGCCGATTTTGATGTGGCCGAAGAGATGATCAAACACTTCATCCGCAAGGTTCACCGTCGCACTACATTTTCCAAGCCAAAGATCATTGTCTGTGTTCCCCATGGTGCCACACCGGTTGAAAAACGCGCGATCCGCAGTTCGGTTCTGGCCGCCGGTGCCCGCCGCGCTGGCCTGATCGCTGAACCGATTGCAGCCGCCATTGGCGCAGGCATGCCGATCACCGACCCTACCGGCAACATGGTTGTCGATATCGGTGGCGGGACGACAGAGGTCGCCGTTTTGTCACTGGGTGATATCGTTTATGCAAGGTCCGTCCGCGTCGGTGGTGACCGCATGGATGAGGCAATCATCAACTATCTGCGCCGCCAGCATAACCTGCTGATTGGTGAGAGCACCGCTGAGCGGATCAAGACATCCATCGGCACGGCCCGGATGCCCGATGATGGCCGCGGTCAGTCGATGCATATCCGTGGTCGTGACCTGTTGAACGGCGTGCCCAAGGAAACAGAGATTAGTCAGGCGCAGGTCGCCGAGGCGCTGGCCGAACCCGTCCAGTCGATCTGCGAGGCGGTGATGACCGCCCTTGAAGCAACCCCACCCGACCTTGCCGCTGATATCGTGGATCGTGGCGTGATGCTGACCGGGGGTGGCGCGCTGCTGGGCCAGTTGGACCTTGCCTTGCGTGAACAAACCGGGCTGGCCATTTCGGTGGCGGACGAGTCACTCAATTGTGTGGCTTTGGGCACCGGTCGTGCCTTAGAATATGAAAAACAGCTTCGGCATGTGATAGATTACGATAGTTAACGCCCGACCGGGGTTCACCTTGGCTAAGGATAAGAACAGCGAAGACTATGTTGGCCCGATCCGCAGATTGCTGGTCGGGATCTTCCTGCTTGCGCTGATGGGCACATTTCTGATCTGGCGCATCGACAGCCCGCGGGTCGAACGGTTTCGGGCTGCCGCCATTGACAAGATCGTCCCATCCTTTGACTGGGCTATGGCCCCAATCACCGGCATTGCCAACCTGATCAGCGATTTCCAAAGCTATCAGCAACTGGCCGCCCAGAACCAGGACCTGCGCCGTGAGTTGCAGCAGATGAAAGCCTGGAAAGAAGCCGCGTTGCAGCTGGAGCAGGAAAACGCAAAGCTGTTGGGCCTTAACAATGTGCAGATTGATCCACAGCTGACCTATGTCACCGGCGTGGTCATTACTGATAGCGGATCACCCTTTCGCCAATCCGTGCTGGTCAATGTTGGGCAGCGGGATGGGATCATCGACGGTTGGCCCACGATGGATGGCATTGGCCTTGTCGGCCGTATCGCGGGCGTTGGGCAGGATACCAGCCGGGTGATGTTGCTGACCGATACGTCGAGCCGCATTCCGGTGACAATCCAGCCATCGGGCCAAAAGGCCATTCTGGCCGGTGACAACACGCTGACCCCGCCGCTGGAATTTTTGGAAGATACCGCCCTGATCCGCCCTGGCGACCGGGTCGTTTCATCAGGTGACGGTGGCGTTTTCCCGGCTGACCTGCTGGTCGGTCAAGTCGCACTTGGCAATGACCGCCGCTTGCGCGTGCGGCTTGCTGCTGATTATCAGCGGTTGGAGTTCCTGCGCGTGTTGCGCGCCCAACCGCATGAGGAAATCAATGATCCGGGCCGTCTATTAACCCCGGAAACCGAATTCTTTGGCCCTGCCGCCCTGACCAGTCTGGGAGGTGGGGCTGATGGCTGAATTCGCACCGACAAAAACCTGGGTTCAGCGAGGTGTGTTTGTGGCGCTCGCCTTTGTGATCATCGTGGTCCAGCTGGTCCCGTTGGACATGCGCCCTGATATCTGGGCCGCACCGGATATCCTGCTGGCTGCTACGCTGGCTTGGGTCGCGCGTCGCCCGACCTATTTGCCGGTTTTTATCATTGCTGCGATTTTTCTGGTCACCGATCTGTTGTTTCAACGACCACCGGGCCTTTGGGCTGCTTTGGTCGTGATCCTGACAGAGGCGATCCGCAAACGCACCGACGGCATCCGCAACATGCCGTTGATCGTTGAATGGGGCATGATCGCTTTTGGTATCGCCGCCATCACGGTGGCTAACCGGCTTGTGCTTGCCCTTGTGATGACGCCGCAAGCCCCGCTTGGTCTGACGCTGATACAGATGATCGCCACGATCCTAGTCTATCCGCTGGTTGTCGTGATTGCGCATTTCGGATTTGGCATTTCCCGCCCGCCCCCCGGCCAGCTGGATAGCAGAGGGCAACGAATATGAAACGCACGCCAAAGGATAATATCGAAAGCGCCCGCATCGTTGGCCGACGCGCTTTAGTCGTTGGCGGTGTTCAGCTGGGGATTATCGGTGCGTTGGGTCTGCGCTTGCGTGCGATGCAGGTTGAACAGGCCGACGAATTCCGTCTGCTGGCCGAAGAAAACCGGATCAACATTCGCCTGCTGCCCCCTGCCCGGGGGATGATTTTCGACCGCAACGGCATTCCGATTGCAGATAATGAACAGAATTACCGGGTTGTCATGGTCCGCGAAGATGCGGGCGATATTGGCGAAGTTTTGGCCAAGCTCACCGAACTGGTCGATATCGACCCCGACAATCTGACCCGCGCGATGGAAGAAATGCAGCGTCGGTCACCTTTCGTACCTGTCACCATCGCAGACCGGCTGAGTTGGGAGGATGTCGCCCGCATCAACCTGAACACCCCGACCTTGCCGGGCATCTCTGCCGAGGTGGGGTTAAGCCGGGTCTATCCCTGGGGCGCCGATCTGGCCCATGTGGTTGGCTATGTCGGGCCGGTCAGTGATTATGACCTCAGCCGGATCGATGACGACGACCCGCTGTTGCAGATCCCAAAATTCCAGATCGGCAAAACCGGGTCCGAGAACAAGCTGGAACATGCGTTGCGCGGCAGTGCTGGCACCCGCCGGATCGAGGTGAACGCCGCCGGTCGCATCATGCGCGAGCTTGACCGCAAGGAAGGTGAGCCGGGTAAGGATGTTCAACTGACCCTGGACAGCCGCCTGCAATCTTATGTGCAGGCCCGTCTGGATGGTGAAAGTGCTGGCGCGGTGGTGATCGATCTGGAAAATGGCGATTTGCGCGCGATCGCCTCTGCCCCGGCTTTTGATCCCAACCTCTTTGTGCGTGGCATCTCGAACACTGACTGGAAGGCGCTGAACGCCGACAAATATCGCCCACTGGCAGCCAAGGCTGTGCAGGGGACCTATCCGCCCGGCTCAACCTTCAAGATGGTCACTGCGATGGCAGCCATGGAGGCTGGTGTCGTCGCCGCGGATGAAACTGTGTACTGCCCCGGATATACGGATGTCTTCAATATCCGTTTCCACTGCTGGAAACGGGGCGGGCATGGCAATATCAATCTGCACGAAAGCCTGAAACAGTCCTGCGATTGCTATTACTACGAGATCGCCCAGCGCGTTGGCATCGACAAGATGGCTGAAATGGCGCGCAAACTGGGCCTTGGGATCAAGCATGACCTGCCATTATCCGCCGTCGCCCGTGGCCTTGCCCCTGACAAGGCCTGGAAACGCGAGGTCCGGGATGAGGATTGGCGCATTGGTGATACGGTCAACGCCTCGATCGGTCAGGGCTATGTGCTGGCCTCGCCTTTGCAACTAGCGGTGATGAGCGCGCGGATCGCGACGGGTCGCGAGGTGACACCCCGACTGGTCCGCCTGATTGACGGGGTTGAGCAACCCAGTGGCTTGGGCGAAAGCCTTGGTATCAATGAAAACACACTGCGCCGCATCCGTGCCTCAATGAATGATGTCAGCAATCACCGGCGCGGCACTGCCTACGGGTCACGCATCACCGCTGACGAATACAAGATGGCGGGCAAAACCGGGACCAGTCAGGTGCGCCGCATCACCCCCGAAGAACGCGCCGCCGGGGTCACCAAGAACGAAGACCTGCCATGGGAACGCCGGGATCACGCGCTGTTTGTCAGCTTTGCCCCCTATGACAAGCCGCGCTATGCCTTGTCGGTTGTTGTTGAACATGGCGGCGGCGGGTCGCGCGCTGCGGCCCCGATTGCCCGCGATATCATGTTGCAGGCGCTTTACGGCGGGCCACCCCCGCTAGAGGCTTATCCATCAGGGGTTCGTGACAAGATCGCCGAACAACAACGGCGGATCGAAGCCCGCATTCCACCCGGTTCCAAAGGTCTGGGCCGGGCATGAGTTATCTTGAGTATAATACCAAATTCGTGCCCACCGGCCTGCGCAAGCTGTGGTATCTGAATTGGCCGATTATCATGCTGCTGATCGCAGTGTCCGGTTTTGGCTTTCTGATGCTTTATTCAGTGGCTGGCGGTTCCCCCACGCCGTGGATGGAACCGCAGATGAAGCGTTTCGGCATGGGTTTGGTCCTGATGATTTTCGTGGCCATGGTCCCGATCTGGTTTTGGCGCAACATGGCATTTGTGGCCTTTGGCGGCTCAATCCTGCTTTTGCTTGCCGTGCAGTTCTTTGGCGAGGTGAATATGGGCGCCCAGCGCTGGATCAACCTGGGGTTCATGCGCCTGCAACCATCCGAGCTGACCAAAGTCACCCTGGTCTTGTTTCTGGCCGCCTATTACGATTGGTTGCCGAATAAGAAAGTGTCGCACCCGTTCTGGGTCACCCTACCGATTCTGTTCATTCTGGCCCCGGTTGCCATGGTGCTGAACCAACCTGATCTGGGCACGGCCCTTTTGCTGCTCATGGGCGGGGCGACAGTGATGTTTCTGGCGGGCGTCCATTGGGCCTATTTTGCGACGGTCATAGGTGGCGGGGTGGCAGCGATTGCGGCTGTTTTCCAAAGCCGTGGAACCCCATGGCAGTTGCTGAAAGACTATCAATATCGCCGGATCGACACATTTCTGGACCCGTCCAACGATCCGTTAGGGGCCGGTTATCACATCACCCAGGCCAAGATCGCCCTCGGCTCTGGCGGTTGGACCGGGCGTGGGTTTATGCAAGGCACCCAAAGCCGCCTGAACTTTCTGCCCGAAAAACATACCGATTTTATCTTTACGACACTGGCAGAAGAATTCGGGTTTGTCGGCGCTTTCACCCTGCTGGTCCTTTATCTGCTAATCGTGGCCTTTTGTGTGGTCACGGCCCTGACAAACCGGGACCGGTTTGCTTCCCTCCTGACCCTTGGAATTGCGATGACTTTTTTTCTATTCTTTGCCGTCAACATGGCGATGGTAACCGGCCTTGCCCCGGTTGTGGGTGTTCCCCTGCCCCTTGTCAGCTATGGCGGGTCGGCGATGCTGGTGCTGTTGGTGGCCTTTGGACTGGTCCAAAGCGCCCATGTGCATAAGCCCCGCTGATGTTGAATGTCCTGTTCTCTGCCCAGCCCACGCGCTGGGCCGAATATGAAGCCCCGCTGAACGCTGCATTTATCGCTGCCGGTCTGGATGTCGCCCTGTCCTGCGATCATTCCCCCGATCAGACCGATTACATCATCTTCGCCCCCAACGGACCGGTCCGCGATTTCAGCCCCTACACCCGCACCAAGGCAATCATGAGCCTGTGGGCCGGGGTGGAAACCGTTGTTGATAACCAGACCCTGACCCAGCCCCTTTGCCGTATGGTCGATGACAGCCTGACCAGCGGCATGGTTGAATGGGTTGTTGGTCATGCAATGCGCCATCATCTGGGCATGGACGCGCATATTCACGGGCAGGACGGGATCTGGCGCGATGCGGTTTTTCCGCCTGTTGCCGCCCAGCGACCGATAACGATCCTTGGGATCGGCGCACTTGGGGCTGCTTGCGGGCAGGCCCTGCATGGGCTGGGCTTTCCAGTGACTGGTTGGAGCCGTGCGGCCAAGGATATTCCCAATATCCGTTGCCTGCATGGTGATGACGGATTGAAAACCGCCTTGACCGGAGCCGAGATTGTCGTGTTGCTGTTGCCGCAAACGCCGCAGACCGAAAGTATCCTGAACCGCGACAGCCTCGCCTTACTGGCCAAAGGGGCGTTTGTCATAAACCCCGGCCGCGGTCCATTGATTGATGACGATGCATTATTGGCAGCCCTTGATGATGGTCAGATCGCCCATGCAACGCTGGATGTGTTTCGGGTCGAACCGCTGCCTGCCGATCACCCCTTCTGGGCGCATCCGCGGGTCACCGTCACCCCGCATATCGCCTCAACCACACGGCCAGAAACCGCATCACAGATCATCGCGGAAAATATCAGCCGCGGTGAACGTGGTGCGGGATTCCTGCATCTTGTCGATCGTGCATTGGGGTACTGAGCTTATGTTTGCAACTATCCGCATCATGCTGCTGGCCGCGACCGCAACGGTTTTGTTGCATCCGATCTCGGTGGCAGCGCAGGATAATATCACAATATTACCTGCTGAGATCGCGCGTAGCTGCCGGGGCGGACGTGCCGCGCTATACGACGAATGTGGCAGCCAGACAAAGCTGTTCCAGCGGGCACTCTCGGTTGCAGACACCGAAGGGAAAACCTTGCTTGTGAGTTTTGGCGCGGAATGGTGCATCTGGTGTCATGTGTTCGACCAGTACATCGCGGGCGCGCATACCCGGATGACATATCGCTTTAGCGATCCTGGCGCTGACCAGACAGAGCAGGTCACCCTAAACGAAAAACCGCGCCAAGACCCGACCGCAGAGGCCGCAGCACTCCGGCAATTCGTGGCGGATCACTTTGTTCTGGTGCATATAGAGGATTACTATTCCCCTGATGGCTATGACGTTTTGCGACAAACTGGCGCTGACGCCGCATTTGATCAAAGCTTGCCGTTCATCTTTACCGTCGGGCCAGACGGGCGGTTTGCGGCCAAGCTGAACGCATCATCGGTTGAGACCCGTCGCGATGGTTGGATCGACTGGTATCGTGGCTATGACAGGACCGGGCTGATGGCGGCATTGGCCAGCATGAAGGCCGCCGCCAACTAACGCAGTTTTGGTGGCTTATCGGGGTCCGTGCCCGGCGCCTGGGGCGCTTGCGCGACCTCTGGTTGCGGCAGGTCAAAACGCAGGCCGACCTTGGCCAGATGCGTCGCGAGCGGATCGGCTGACCGCACAAACAGCACGTCAATCATACCTGCCTCGATCCCTGAAAAGGTCAGCGCCTCGCTGGCCGCAGTTGCCAGTGCCTTTTCAGCACCATCAACCGCATCAATGAACGCCAGAACATGCCCGCGCCCGCCATCATCATATGTGGCGGCGGCAAGATAGGCCGAACGCGCCCGGCCTGCGGCAATCGCCAATTTCCGGTCCAGCCCGGTGACCACGGCTTCGGGCACATTGGGTGCGCTGACCTCGGACAGGCGGGCCTCTGTCTCAGATGGTGTGTTGCCCAGCGTTTGGACAAGCCAATCCACCGCCTCGGCAGGGATCAGCATCGCAGATGGGGCCACATCAAGGTTCAGCGCCAGCCCGATATCCTGCCCTGCCAGCATTTCAGCCAATGCCCGCCCAGGCAGCCCGGCATAGGGGGCTACACGGCCCACGAATTGCGACAGCCGTTCTTCGCGGTCAAAGACAAGGGTGAAACGCTGATCTTCGATCTCGAACAACTCTGGCGTGATCTGGTCGCCTTGCGCCTCTGCCCCCAGCAGCATGAACAATTCCGTATCGGCAAGCCGTTCATAAAACCGCAAGCGCGCGGCGTCGTCATCGGGGGCCGCTTGCATCGCGGCGTGCGCTGTATCCAGATCAGTCATAGGGGCGAGTTAGGGTGCGTGCGCGTGAAAGGCAAGCGTGATAGCCATACGCCTATGACGCTTGTGACCCAAATCAGCAAATGCACCTTATGCGCCGACCGCTTTGCCCAAACCGCAACGCGGCATCGCCCCCGGCCAGTGCCGTGGTTTCAGGCGGGCACCCCGATCATGGTGGCAGGCCAGGCCCCCGGCATGCGCGTGCATGAGGTGGGCAAGCCGTTTTGGGATCGGTCCGGTGACCGGCTGCGGAACTGGATGGGCGTGACACGCGACCAGTTTTACAACCGTGCGCTTGTATCGGTTCTGCCAACCGCCTTCTGCTTTCCCGGATATAACGCCAGAGGGGCCGATTTGCCGCCGCCGCGCATATGTTGGGACACTTGGCATGAACAGGTGCTGGCGCAGATGGGGCCCCCGAAAATATCGCTGATCATCGGGAAATACGCGATAGAACGGCATTTGGGCCTGCGCGGGGCGCTGCGGGATATTGTCGCGGATTGGCGCGCGCATCCGCCAGGTGTCTTTGTGCTGCCGCACCCGTCTTGGCGCAACAATGGCTGGCTGCGCAAGAACCCATGGTTCGAAACTGAATTGGTTCCAGCCTTGCAGGCAACGATCCGGGAAACGATTGCAAGCGCGACCACGGATACCGCCGAAAACGGCTGATCACGTCTTTGTCGCTGTATTACTGCCATATTTTGGGGATAATGATGTGAAAAATCGCCTATTGTGATGCGGTGTTAACCTATTGCCGTCATGACAAGGGCGCCGCAAGGTCGAGAGTGAAATGATAGAGTTCGCGAATGTCAGCAAGTCTTTCTGGACTGGCACGCAGCGCAAGGTGATCCTTGACCGCGTGTCCTTTCGGGTTGAGCTGGGCAATTCGCTGGGCATTCTGGCCCCGAACGGCACCGGCAAAACAACGTTGATCAAGATGATGGCGGGTTTGGAAAAGCCGGATGAGGGCACGATCACCCGGACCAGCAAAATATCCTTTCCGCTGGGGTTTATGGGCGGTGTCACGCAAAAACACTCTGCCCGCGAAAACAGCCGCTATATCGCCCGGCTCTACGGGCTTGATCCCGATTATGTTGAGGCGTTTTGCCAATGGCTTTGCGGGTTGGATGAATATTTTGATCAGCCTGTTGGCGTCTATTCAAGCGGTATGGCACAGCGATTTTCCTTTGCTCTGATGCTGGCGCTGGATTTTGACATCTATCTGGTTGATGAGGGGATGCCCGGTGCGACGGATGCAGAATTCAACCGCAAGGCAGGCCAGATCCTGCGCGAACGGTTGGAAAAAACCACGATGATCATCGTTTCCCACCAGCCTGCAACTTTGGAGAGGTTTGCACGCTCTGCAGCTGTGTTAAGGAACGGACAGCTACATATGTTTGACACCTTGGAAGAGGCAAAAGTGCTCTATGACTACGAAACCCAAGGTTAAAAGATTCCGCATCAGGCGGGGCGGCAAAGCGACGCCAGTGGACACACCTGAGGCGCCGCAGGTCCCGCCTGTTTCAGATGCCGAACGCGAAGCCGCGTTGGAGGCGATCGGTCAGGAAGGCCTGACAGGTCGTCAACTTCGCATGGCGCGCCGTGTGGCTCAAAAGCACGGGCTGACGGTGGAGTCGGATGTTGACGCGATCTATCAGCTACGCAGCGCCGGAATAGATCCTTTTCAGCGCAACTCTGTTCTGGAACTGGTCACCGCAGACGAAGAAAAAGCAAAGCAAAGCCAGGCCAATGTGCAACTGCCTGACAAGGTGAAAAAAGGTGGCCGGGCAATTTCCCCGGCCCTGCCCCAGCCCGGCAGCAAACAACTGGCCGACGTGGCGACAATTCAGCGCGATATCGCCCGGCGGCGGCGGCGCAAACTGTTTTTGCTGTTCACCCGGCTGTCATTCTTTGTGTTCCTGCCCACCTTCATGATCGGGTGGTATTATTTCACCATGGCAACCCCAATGTTTGCGACCAAATCGGAAATCGTGATCCAGCAGGCCCAGTCACAACAGACGGCACCCGGTCTGGCGAGCTTGTTCCAAGGCACGTCAATGGCCACGCAGCAGGACAGCATCGCGGTGCAATCCTACCTTGCCTCGCGCGAGGCGATGTTGCGTCTGGACGCCGATCATGGGTTCAAGGCGCATTTCAGCACCCCCCAGATTGACGATATCCAACGCTTGCCAGCGGACGCGACCAACGAAGACGCATTTGAGCTTTACATGGATCATGTGCGCATCAGTTACGACCCAACCGAAGGCATTATTCGGATGGAGGTGATTGCCGCCGATCCGCAGAAAAGTGCCGAGTTTTCGCAAGCCCTTATCAGTTACGCAGAAGAACAGGTGGATCAACTGACCAGTCGGCTGCGCGCTGACCAGATGAGCGGGGCGCGCGAAAGCTACGAGGTTGCCGAACGCCAACGGGCCGAGGCGCTGGCAGAGCTGTTGCGCATCCAGCAGGATTTTCAGCAGATTGACGTCGCTGCTGAAACCTCTGCACAGATGGCGCAGATTGCATCGTTAGAGACAGAGCGTCAGCGACTTAACCTGATCCTGCAATCGCGGCTGAATGTCGCCCGCCCCAGCGAATTACAGGTCCAAAGCCTGCGCGACCAGATCGCCAATATTGATGAATTGGCCGCCCAACTGCGCACGGACATGACATCTGGCAACGGATCAGGGACATCGCTGGCCGCCCGTAACACTGAATTGCGCACCGCCGAAGAAGACTACGCCTTTCGCACAGTGCTGGTGCAGCAGGCCCTGACCCAAATGGAAACAGCCCGTATTGAAGCCAACAGGCAAGTCCGCTACCTGTCGCAAAGTGTGCGGCCCATCGCCCCGGATCAGGCGACATATCCGCGCGCGTTTGAAAACACGATCTTGGCTTTTCTCATCTTCTCGGGGATTTATCTGATGATTTCACTTACGGCCGCCATCCTGCGCGAACAGGTCAGTTCCTGATGCACGATGTCAAAATTGGGCAGTTGACCGTCAGCAATGACCGTCCGCTTTTGGTCATCGCCGGTCCCTGCCAGTTGGAAACCGAAGATCACGCCTTGATGATAGCCGGTCAAATGTCGAAGGTTTGTGCCGCCCATGGCGCACAATTCGTGTTCAAAGGCAGCTTTGACAAGGCCAACCGCACCTCTGTCAGCGGCAAGCGCGGCGCAGGTTTGTCCGATGGCATGCAGATCATGCAAGCCGTCAAAGACAAGGTCGGCTGCCCCACCGTGACCGATGTGCATACCGCCGAACACTGCGCCCCGGTGGCAGAGGTCTGTGACATCCTGCAAATACCCGCCTTTTTGTGCCGCCAGACCGATCTTTTGCTGGCGGCAGGCCAGACGGGTGCCGTGATCAACATCAAAAAGGGGCAGTTCCTGGCCCCATGGGATATGGTCAACGTGGTCGCCAAGGTCGAAAGCACTGGCAATAAAAAGATCCTACTGACCGAACGCGGGGCATCATTTGGCTATAACACGCTGGTTGCTGATATGCGGTCCCTGCCCACCATGGCGCGCACAGGTTATCCGGTTGTGATGGATGCCACCCATTCGGTGCAACAGCCTGGCGGGCAAGGCGGATCATCCGGCGGTCAGCGCGAATTTGCGCCCGTGATGGCACGCGCTGCCGTCTCTCTTGGGATCGCGGCGGTGTTCATCGAAACGCATGAAGACCCCGATAACGCCCCCTCTGACGGGCCAAACATGATCCCGCTTGATCAGATGGATGCCCTGATCGCCAGCCTGATGGGGTTTGATGCCCTGGCCAAGGCTGACCCCCTGCGGGTCTGACAAAAGGGTTTTCGCGCGCGCGCCAACGCAATAGGGTCAGGCAAAGCCTGACCGGATCATTCTTCATGCGCATTTTGCTCGCTATCTGTTTGTTATTGACGCTGGCCCTGCCTGCGGCTGCCCAAGAGGCAACAGGCACGATCACCACCGAAAACTCGGCCCAGCAAGATGCGGCCATCGCAAACCGGATGCGCGAAATCCTGGCCGAGTTGGGCAATTACGATGATGTCACCGTGACAGTCAGTGAGGGGATCGTCAGCTTGCGGGGCACAACCACCTCTGCCGTGGAGGCGCTGGCGCTTGAACCGCTCGCCACTCGGATCGAAGGGGTAGTCGCCGTCAAGAATAACGTGACCGAAACAGCCGATATCGGCGACCGACTGAACCCGGCTTTTGACAGGTTCCGCACCCGGATTGACCAGGTGATCGTATTCCTGCCGCTGGCCCTGATCGCGGCATTAGTCTTCACCCTTGTCGTCTTGATCGGTTTTGCCATCGCACGGTCGCGCCAACCTTGGGAAAGACTGGCACCCAATGCGTTTGTGGCCGAAATCTATCGGCAGTTGCTGCGGATCACATTCGTCATCCTCGGCATCGTGATCGCACTCGATATCCTGAACGCGACCGCCCTGCTCAGCACGATTCTGGGGGCCGCAGGCATCATCGGTCTGGCCTTGGGTTTTGCCGTGCGTGACACAGTCGAAAACTTCATCGCATCGGTCATGCTATCGTTCCGCCAACCGTTTCGGCCCAACGACACGGTTGAGATTAACGGTGATACCGGCAAAGTCATCCGACTGACCAGCCGGGCCACGATCCTGCTCTCCTTTGATGGCAATCACATTCGTATCCCCAACGCGACCGTCTTCAAAAGCAGGATCATCAATTACAGTCAAAATGCGGAACGGCGGTTCATGTTTTCGGTCATGGTGGAACGCAGTGCCGATCTGCAGGCCACCCGCCAACTGGTCGAAGACACAGTGCAAAAGCTGCCTTTCATACTGTCCGAACCAGCTGCACAGACCTGGATCGAAACCTTGCATCCCGCAGGAATTGAGCTGGTCGTCACCGGCTGGGTCGACCAAAACGAAACATCCATCGTGCGCGCCAAAGGCGAGGCGCTGCGCCAGGTGAAGCTGTCCATCCAGGGTGCGGGGGTCATCATTCCCGACGCCACCCAGGCTATCACCCTGACCCGCGACACATCCGGCCCATCAATCCCACCACGCGAGACCACGCGCGTCGACCCGGTAGATGCCAGCGAGGATGAAGCACTTGAACGGATCGTGACCGCCGAACGCGACACCGAAAGCGCCGATGACCTGCTGCGCGAGGAAGGGCTGCAGGAGTAGAATTTTTTGTCGAAACGGGTCTTGCACCAACCCCGCCTTCGCAGTATGCCACATCTCGCGTTGGGATGTAGCCAAGTGGTAAGGCAACTGTTTTTGGTACAGTGTACCGTAGGTTCGAATCCTACCATCCCAGCCAGCATTTCCCCCCAAACCGCTGATACACTGCGCTCCGGTAAATAGTGCCGTTGTTCCCGCGGGTTGCGAGGGTACATTCCGGAAGCAGACAGTCTGCAGCCGCTCCTATCTGCCAAACAACTGCATCAGTCTGCGTTTGCATTTTCCACGATACACTTCGGCGGTGTTTTAGAGATTTGCGATGCGCTTGCGCTGCGCATCCCAGCCGGCGGGCATGCCGTGACGCAGCAGCCAGTCGGAGGTCAGACCCATAGGCTGTCTGCCTTGCGTGATCTGACGGACAATGTCCGGGGCAAGGAATGCGAGATGGATCATCTGCTGGATGCGGCGCTTGGATGTCCCTGTTTCATTTGAGATCTGATCGAAGGTCGCTCCCTCTTTGATCCGTTTGTACCAATGGTTGGCATTGGCAATATTGCGCAACAACCGTCCATCGACTGTGGTATCGCCTTCAATGATGAGCTTCATCTCAACACCCCGACGACGCTCGGTAAATGGCAAGATCAACTGTAGCGCATCTGAGTTGATGGGTGTTTTGGACTCATAGCAAGCTTGGACTCGTTTCGGATCCAGCTGGATCGTTAGCACGCCAGGTTTGATCTTTACGCACGCGATCATCTCGAGTGCGCCGTTGTGGTCAATGATCATGTCTTCACCAGCAGCGATGATTTGATCTGAACCGCGAACACGAAGATCACGGATATGTCTTTGCACTGCCCGTCCGATGGGTTCTTCCAATTGTTTTGCCGGGATTCGCCATGTCCGCTGCTTCTCATCAGTGTGGCCAACACCCGTCACAAGTTTCTGTGAGATGTAATACCGGTAACGTCGGTCGCCTTTCTTGGTATGACTCGGCGTAAGCTTTTGGCCTGCCTCATCGACGATCTTCCCTGCTAGCGGGGATGGATCGCGATGCTGTTTAGTATTACGTTCCTTTGAACTCTTGCTTGAGAGTTGCTGCTGAAGTCGATCCCATCTCTCAGGATCAATAATGGCGGTATGCTGTCCCACAAAGACTTGCCCTTTGTGCCGGATGCGTCCGGCATAGATCGGATTAGTCAGGATATGATGCAACTGTCCCCGTGACATCAGATGTCCGCCGCGCTGCGTGCCAACCGCAAGCTGGCATCGCTTAGATCGCAAACCAAGACGCTCTGCCTGTTCACGGACCTTGTTCATCGCGCGATGCTCGTCATAGAGATCATAGATCGTTTTGATTGTTCGGGCTTCTGTCGCGTTGATCTTGAGAGTCCGACCATCTGGATCGTAGCCCAGTGGCACATTGCCCCCCATCCAAAGTCCTTTGCGTTTGGAGGCAGCGATCTTGTCGCGGATGCGCTCTGCTGTGACCTCACGTTCAAACTGCGCAAAGCTGAGCAGCACATTGAGTGTGAGCCGCCCCATGCTCGTCGATGTATTAAAACTTTGGGTCACCGACACGAACGACGTGCCCGCCTCATCCAACCGATCGACCAGTTTGGCAAAGTCAGCCAGCGATCTGGTCAGGCGGTCGATCTTGTAAACCACAATCTGATCAACCTGCTTGGCATCAACTTGGTCCATCAACCGCTGCAACGCGGGGCGTTCCAGATGGCCGCCAGAGATGCCACCGTCATCATAGTGATCAGGTAGCAGTTCCCAGCCTTCATGGCGCTGACTGGCAACATAGGCCTCACAGGCTTCACGCTGGGCATCCAGCGAATTGAAGTCCTGTTCCAATCCGTCTTCTGAGCTCTTGCGGGTATAGATGGCACAGCGGACACGGTTCATTTGGCTTTGTTCAAGCCAAAGAAGCGCGGGCCGCTCCATCCCGCCCCTGTGATCCGTTTGGCGATCGCGCTCAACGATCGATGGGTCTGCCCGTCCATCTCAAACCCGTCATCCTTCACAAGGACCCGGTAGATGCGACCATTCCATTCTCGGACGAGCTGGGTTCCCGGTGTCAAAGCAACATTGGGTTTAGATGCAGCAGCACCGTCATTGCGGGCGCTGTTGCTGGTCTGACAGCGCAGTTGTCGCTTCACTGTCGCGCTGTGACTACCCAGCGCCTTGCATTGGGTCTCGAAGGCGAGTGCTTTGCGCAGGAATGTCACTGACAGGTGACGTCCGGCATCTGTCCCGGTCAGCTTCAGCCACTCCGCAGCGCATTTCGCCTTGGCAGACCCAGCGATGTCAACAAACTCGAGAGGAAGGTCGGCCATCATGCGCCCTTCTCGACTGGTTTGGCTTGATAGAGAGAGCCTTTGGCCGATGTGCTGCAGTCAATCGCAAGCCCTCCTTTGCGCAACCTTGAGATCTCCGCCCGGATAGTATGCGGTTGCCAGGCAAGTTGCTTTTGCAGCGTCTTAATCGTTGCGCCTGACTTACGGCTGATCAGTTTGGTCAGCTGCGCGCGTTTGGTTGTCGATTTGGTCATATCTGTCTCCAGTTTGGGGCTGTAGAGCATCTACAGCCTTGTACTGAGACAAACCCGGGCCTGCCCCGGGCGGGGTCTTAAGCGACTTGGGCCGCGGCTATCGCACTAAAGCAACCTCCAGCTCCTCCAGAATACTGCCGGCCTCACCGTGCATGGCACGAAGTTCAGCTGCAAGCGCCGTCCGCCGCGATCGTGAAAGACCTGCCGCTTGTCCCTCGCTGGCAACCCCCGCCGCATCCTCAAACACGCAGGTCAACCGCGCAAACGTCGCCGCAAAATTGTATGAGCCATTCCGTTCCATGGCTCCACACATGCTTGCGGCGGCACACAAGTCCAGTCGTTTGTTGAAGGCGGGATACTGTAACAGAGGGCGGATTGCGGACCTTCGCTACCTGTAAGAGAAATCCAACCCGAAATCCTTAAAGCAGACTTTGGTTCATTGGATGTGCCTATGTGCTTGCCACTCGTGTCGCAAACTTAACCAACTGTCACTATCTGTGACATCTGAGCACTAGGCGTCCTCTACAAATTGGCCTAGGTTTTCTGGAACGAAAAACAAAAAACGAACGGCCTCAAGTATCCATGACCATCCAAGTTAACCCCGCTGTCCTAGTCTGGGCGCGTGAAACTGCAGGTTTCGCGCTGGAAGAAGCTGCGCCCAAATTGTTCAAGGACGGGGCTAAGGCGACGGCCGCTGAAAACTTGGCTGCGATGGAAGAAGGCGAAAAAAAGCCGACCCGCAATCAATTGGCAAAATTCGCTAAGGTGTATAAGCGCCCGTTGCTGGCGTTTTACATGGCTGAGCCTCCGCGCACTGGTCGGCGTGGACAAGACTTTCGCCAAAGCCCAGACGACCGCACCAAGCGTGAAAACGCGATGCTGGACACGCTGCTGAGGGACGTGAAGGCAAGGCAAGAAGCCGTGCGCGACCTGATTTTGGACGATGATGATTTTTGGAAACATAAGTTCGTTGGTTCCATGACGATGGACACACCTGTGACCACTGTGGTGTCCTCCCTCAGCTTGGCCTTGGGTTTCGACAATAGGGACAAAAGCCTTAGGAGAGGGGAACCTGACAAGCTGTTCAAAACCCTCAGGGCTGCGGCTGAGGACATCGGTATCTTTGTGCTGTTGCTGTCTGATCTGGGGTCCGCGCAACACAACCCAATTCCGTCCAGCGTTTTTCGTGGCTTTGCGATTGCCGACGATGTTGCGCCGTTTGTGGTGATCAACGCCCGAGAAGCTAGAACATCCCGATCCTTCACGTTGATGCACGAACTCGCGCACATTTGGCTGGGGGCTACGGGTGTCAGTGGGCAAGCCTACACTGGCAACCCCATGACCCAAGCTGCCAGGATTGAACAGTTCTGTAATGACGTGGCAGGCGAGTTCCTTTTGCCCTCTGAGTATTTCAAAGCGGACACTGTTGCATTTGATCCAAACGACCCTGCTGCAGCGGAACCGATTATCGAGTCCATCGCATATCGCTGGTCCGTCAGCGCCCCAATGGTGGCCTATAAGCTGTATCGCATGGGTGATCTAACGACTACGGCCTACACTGCACTCAGGGGCATGTATCACGCACGCTGGCAGGCATTTCTCGCGTCCCAAAAGAATAAGAAAACCGATGATAGAGGCCCTAACCCAAACGTTGTTAAGGCGCACAACCTTGGCGATGCGCTGCTCGGAGTTGTATCTCGCAACGTCCGTACAAAAGCCCTGACCTATACCAAAGCGGCCAACCTTTTGGGTTCCAGAGCGAATAGGGTTGAGACTTTATTGCGCGGTTACGAAGCCAAGATGAACAGGTCCGATTTGTTCAATGGGGCGTCCTAATGTACCTAATCGACGCTAACGTCTTGATCACCGCAAAGAACGAGTATTACCCATTAGACCGCATCCCTCAGTTTTGGGAGTGGTTGATAGACATGGGTGAAGCTGGCAACATCAAGATGCCACGTGAAATCCACGACGAAATCAGCGAACGAGACAATCCGCTGGGGGACTGGGCTAGGGACGGACACACCAAAGACGCCCTGTTGCTATTGGAAGACCCTGACCCCGCATTGGTGCAGCGCGTGGTGCAAAACGGATACGAGGGTGACGACGCCGAATTCACAGACAGTGAGTTAGACAAGATTGGTAGAGACGCCTTCATTGTCAGTTACGGTCTCGTGGACATTTCAAGGATCATTGTCACAAAAGAGGTGTCAAAGCCCAAAAGGCGAAGGGGTAACCGTCACATGCCGGACGCCTGCAATGACTGTGGCGTCAACTGGTGTACCGATTGGGATATGTACAACGCCCTCGACTTCAACCTGCGCAGATAAGCCTATAATACTTTACAAGCCGCCTCCGATGTCCGCTTTGGACAACCTGCACTACAGCGCATCACGACGTGACCAATGTCAGTTTTGGGCCGTACTCGATGTGTCTGGCGTGTTGCCCAACTACGGTTGCTGCGCTGCCTCCGAGGTCGGCATTGAGCCCAAAATTACCAAATTGCTGCGATGCAACGAAAGTCCTTCCTGCCGAATTTGCGATGTCATGCTATGAGATCTTGGAGTTTGCGAACCAGTGTCCGTGAGTCCAAAAACATCCAATATACCACTACACTCTTTAGCGATAGAGTTTGCTCGCTCACGCAATTACACTACTGCATATTCACAGTGCATCAGTGTTTGCTGTTTGAGGAGAGCATAATGCGAATTCACAAAAGAACTCCCACTGCAATATTGGTCGCGGCGGCCCTCTTGATAGTGCAACCATATTCGGTGGTAGCTCAAGATTTCACAGACTCTTGCCTTATCTTATCCAAACGTCGGGTACAATTGATGTACGCCGTTGAACACATTAGAACTGGATCAGAGCAACAAGCACAGAGGACCTACGATGACAACATTACTATTGTTACAGCAAACTGTAGGACTCACGCTCAAAGCGATCCGGTGTACCAACGTCAGCTTTTAGATAGCCATGCTAACGCGATTAATGTTCTTGCAGGTAACATTGCGGATATGGGCCATAGGCTGCGACCTGCTTCTAGATTCGGCTTCAACTGCAGGCCTATCGACGTCACATGCCCGTCAAATGATCAATCCTTTTGCAGACTGCCTCCATGTCGGTAATGTCATCCCTCAACCCATAAAGTTCAGAGCATCAGTTTGACAAAACCGAACTCTACAAGCCGGACTTTCACTCCAAATTAGGCCCCGAATTGATCGCTGAGAGGCGCCGCTTGGTTCGCAGACCGTTCGATTGGACCGAACCGGGCAATGTCCGCTTCAGGCTGCTTGCCGTCATAGCCCGCGGTTGAGCGAAAGGTCGCAAAGTCCCGCCATCTGTAAGTTCGACCAGCGTCGGATTTTGCGCCTGCAGCGAATGTCCGGAAAGCGGGTTGCAAACGGAGCATGGCAACAGCACGCCGAATGTCTCCTATGGGCCGTTGACGTTATCGTCGCGCCATCTCTTTCACCAGTTCATCAGCTTCTGGTCGCCCTGATTGGTGTCGGTATCTAAGCGCTACGATGTCCCTTTGAATTTGCATACCTTCGATTGGCATTGTCGTTAGCGCATTGTCGTTTGGGATAGCAGTCTCAGGCAGGATGACCGCGCCGGAACCTTGGCGCGCTAGATCAACGAGCCAATCTACGCGATTTGACCTGTAGGAGGCATAGAGCGCATGCCCCAGATCGGAGCACGTCGCGTGCAAGGTGTCTCGCATCTCGCAGTTTGGCCGGTCCAGCATAGTCGTTTTTGCAAGATCGCTGAGTGTAACGGCGTCCAGCTTGGTTAATTCGTGATCCTTCTTAACCACCACACGATACTGTTCGCTATAGAGATCATCTATTCGATACAGGTCAGGGCTCGCATCTATTGAGGCGACTAAGACATCCAATTGCCCATCTCGAAGCTTCGTTAGCAGGTCTTCAGTACGCCCGACAATCAGCTCAATTTCCGCTTGCGGCAGGCGTTCCCTGAACCTCTCCACCGCGGCAGCGAGTTTGTTGTTCCCGACCGTCTCCCCAATGCCGATGCCTATTGGTACACGTTCCAGTCGCGTGTGGCGTATTGCCTCCGCCTTGGCCTCACGCGTTTCTGAATGAACTCTCTCAAGCCTTGGTTTCACGAGCTGCCCCAACTGTGTGAGGCGACAGCCTGCGCGATCGCGAATGAACAATGCACCGCCGAGTTCGTCCTCAAGCTTCTTGATCGCCGTCGTGAGCGAGGGTTGTGAAACATTGGACGCGCTTGCTGCGTGGGTGAAGTTGCGGTGCTCGCAAACCGCTAGGAAGTAGCGAACTTGATTCATTTCCATAGTGGTTAGCCTCCCGTCCCATTGTCCTGAGTGAACCATAGCCATTGTCTATCGTAAAATAGAATCTCGGGATTGGAGCTGAGGACATCCGCCGTGAGACAAGAGTGCATCGAAACAAGATCAGATGAACTCAAACCAGGAGACGACAAATGAAAACGCTAATCCTCAACGCACTCGGCGCAATCGCACTGATCGCAACTGCATCCACTTCTCACGCACAGGAAAACGTTATGGACAACTACACCGCAAGCTACATAGCTATGCCAGCCGCCGAAGGCCAAACCGAAGCCTTCGCCGAGTTTCTCGCGGGTGCTGCACCCATCGTAAAGGAAACAGAGCCGGGAACCGAGCTCTGGTTCGCACTGCAAGACAGTGGGACACTGGCCATATTTGACATTTTCGTCGACGAAGAGGCACGCAATGCGCACTTCTCTGGCGCTGTCGCAGGCGCGTTGAACGAAAACGCCGATGCTCTTGTCGATGGCGGCTGGGACGCGGGCGTTGTCGCCAACATCAACAACTCGAACGTATTGTCGGCAAAGGCACCGGTTGATCTCTACACCGCGACAACCGCCACCTACATCGCCATTGAGGCGGCACCCGGAAAAGCGGACGAGTTGGCGGCCCTATTGACCGCGGCCGGTCCCATCGTCGCCGAAACAGAGCCAAAGACTTTGTTCTGGGTGGCACTACAGATCGACGAAAACAACTTCGCGATCTACGACATTTTCGCTGACAACTCAGGCCGTGAAGCCCACTTCGCCGGGCAGGTTGCTGGTCTTCTGAATGCGCAAGCTTCTGATCTGGTCAAAGGCGGTTGGGATGACGGTGTCGTAGCCAATGTGCGCAACTATGACATCATCGCGATCAAGTGAGGCCGATGACAAAAGCAACGAGAGCCCCGTTTTAATGCGGGGCTCTCTTCGTTGTTTCTGAGAAATCAATGTCCGCTTTTGGAAAGCTGCACTGCAGCGCTAACCAACCCAATCGATGTCGCCTTTGGGCCGGTTGACGACTGGTCTAAACTACGGCATCTTGATTTTGGCCTTCAGTGCATGCCGGTGTGCCCGCCACGCAAAGCTACGCAGCACTTTCTTATTGGATGAGCACCCAGACCAATTGCAGGATCTGGTTAGTAGCGGGCACCTAGTCGGATCCCTATTTTGGGAACTGAACCATGACTAACAAGAATGAAATCGACCAATTGAAACTGCTGGCGAAGCGCTTTGCACATGCTACGCGTTCAACTCACCGCGATGCTCTAGATGCGATCGCTGCCGAGCTAAGCTTTCCGCATTGGAAGGCACTCACTGTCAAGGTCGGCCAAGGCTGGATTCCAACCGTGGAAGACCTCGCAAAGGTAGACGCTTTTGTTCTCGAATATTTTCCTTCTCTTGAAGGGAGGCCGCAATTCATTGAACAGAGCATGTCGCGTCCAGTTGAGGAGCCGATCAAGATCGGTGAGATCGACGGCCACACGTATCAGGTTTTTGAATTCTCCGGCGATATCCGTATGGAAGGCGAAGGGTGGCGCATCATCATCGGAGAGGCAGATTTCTCACAGCCGATAGTCGAGATTGAAGCAACGCACAAAAAGACCAGCCCAGCCTATGATCGTGATTTTTTAGACAAGGCACTTAATGTTGCCGAAACACAGGCCGCGAAGGCCCGTGCTGGGATCGCTTCAGATTGGCCGCGCCGTTCCACTAAGCCCAACTCCAAAGGCGAAGTCGTGCATCCTATTCATGGCGATGGCGCCGCAGAGTGGTTTTGCCTTCATTGCGACGGCAAAATGACCGGAGCTCAGATCGCCGAGAACTTGTGGCACTGTCCGAGATGTAATGCGTCGCCTTTGAACATCTTTACCTCTCCATGGTGGCTGGAAGGCAGCGATAAGAAGCCAACCACTATTGAATATGCTAGGGATAGGAAGCGGCCAGAGCCCAAAGTCGAAGTGGTGGACTCTCGGCCTACTCTACCGCTCGATGAGCAGAGCATGTCTTTGCTACTTCGCGTCGCCCTACTTGAAGATGCGAACACGCCAGGGGAGCGCCTAGGTGCCTTGCTCGCGGAGATAAGTGTCGATGATGAGTTCGGCGCCTGGATCAAGTTCGACATCGACCTTTGGCCCGAAGAAAAGGACCCTAAAGCCGCGATGGCTGTTGCAGACAAACTTAGCGTCGGCATGGAGTTAGAAGTGACTAGCATGACGTTTCCCTTCACCTGGCCAGGATTGGGGCACGTCACCACGAGTACAAGCGAGTATGTGCAGATGTTGCTCGACACCTACGAAAAGCATGGCGTTGTTCTCCGCGGTAATGGCGGCGATTAAAGCAGGTGAGCATCGGGCTTCGCGGCGGACCATAGGTCGCGGAGCCAATCTTCGACCCGAAAATGCCAGCTGCGCCATTTGCCCATGGTGCGAGCGGAGGCTTCGAGATCGCTCTCCCGAACTCAGCTTTACGTCGAACGCGACTAGTTACTGCCATTGGTTTCATTCTCACCCAACGGGTGCTTTCGGCAAAGCTTCTGCAATACACCTTAGCGATCTGCCTTAAATCTGGCAGCCATGATGACCCATTGTGCGCAACTCAACCAACGCGCTAGTGTCCGCACATGGGCATCTCTTCCATTGATCAATTCCGTGCATTGTTCGGAGAGGTCGGCGTCAGCAAGATCTACGTCAAAGTTCTGGCCCCCAAACAGGACAACGACAAGAACCAGGTTGTCCTTGCCAGCCAACTGGAGGGATTGGTTAACGCTTTCCCGGCACGTGAAATCAAACTCCGCGAGCCAAGTAGCAGCACGAAGAAAAGAAACTCCGCTGCAGGCAGGCCGATCACTGAGGCACACCTCAATTTCTTCTGGCTTGATGAACATGGTGATCGTCATCACGCTCCAAATACAAAGCTGATCGAGTACTTTCAGTATCCGGAAGCCCGCCTGTCCGGCTTTATCAAGGGCGCCAATTGGGCGCCGCAGGCAATCAGAAGAACGGAGCAAGCCGCGTTCGGAAAGCGCGTTCTCGGGATTGGCGCAAATCGCCAAGGTGAAGTCTTTGGCTTACTCCTGACAGAACGGAACGACCCGCTTGTTGCGAGAATTCCGGCGCTCTCGCCATCTGGGATATCCGGCGTGCTTGGGATCCTGAATGTTACTGGCAACACGTCCATCACCCCGCAGGAGGAATTGACCGATGAACTCCGCCGCATCGTGGCTGCGGGTTGGCATCCATCAGTCAGGAACAAGGGGGGTACGTTCATCCCGTTCAAAGGCAACCAGGGTGCTGGTTATACACTTGAGGCACTACTTGGTGTGGAAACCAACGCACTCAAAGAACCAGATGCTTACGGTCACGAAATCAAGTCTTTCCGGGGAAGTAAGATCAGCCTGATGACACCCACAGCGGATCTGGGTGCGGAGGGAGATTTGCCGTTTCGAGAATTCATGTTGGCCTACGGCTGGGCGGGAAAAAAGGACGATGGATCGCGTCGGTTTACAGGTGTGCATCGCGTAGGCAAGCTCTGCACATCTACAGGATACCTGCTGGAGGTTATGGGATTCGATCTGGCAAGTGGTAAATTCAGTGAGCAACCAGATGAAATCTTTGTCGGGATCACCGATCCCGGAACAGGTCTGTTGATTGGCGGCTGGTCTTTGGAAAAACTGGCCAATGCCTGGAACACCAAACATGCGTTGGCGGCCTATGTACCGGCTGAACTCGGACATGTGACCAGTAACGCGGATGATCTCTACAGATTTGGTCCCCACTGGTTTATGTGTGAGGGCACCGATGTCTGGCGTCTGCTGCGGGCCATCGCTTCTGGTCTGGTATATTATGATCCGGCGCATACGATCTATGCCGATGGCAGCGCAAAGGTTCGACCGCAATGGCGGATCGCAACGACCAAACTAGAACCCGCACTAAGACAGCTTTATGCACGAGTAACCGTTGTCTCGTGATCACCACCTTCGATTGAACAAAGCGGCAGGTCGCTGAAAAGCCATTCGGACAGATGCGCGAAAACATCCGCATGCGGCAGCCTGAACTTCCCTTTCAGGGCGCATTCCCAAACGATACCAACGCGCCATCCCACGGCGTTCAGTTGCGCGATGTTTCTTTTGTCCCGTTTGACGTTGCCTTCAATCTTGGCGCGCCAGAACTCTTCTCGCGTCATCGGCCATTTGAAGTGCGCACAGCCATGGCCGTGCCAGAAACAGCCATTGACGAAAATCACAGCCTTGTACTTTGGGAAGACCATATCTGGCCGTCCCGGCAATTTGCGATCGTGCAGGCGATACCTGATACCGCGCGCGTGCAGTCCGTGCCGTATGACAAACTCGGGCTTGGTGTCAGCGCCCCGGATTGCTGCCATATTGCGACTTCTGGTAAGGGGATCATGGACGTCAGCCAACGTCCGAAACCGGCTCAGCCAACTGTTGTTCCTTTATGCTCTCAATATGTGGCGCCATCACGCGCGCGACCTCTGCAAACACCGGCACTGCAACAGAATTGCCGAACTGTTTATAGGCCTGCGTATCCGAGACCGGGATACGAAACTCATCAGGGTATCCCATGAGGCGGGCGCATTCGCGCGGCGTTAAGCGGCGTGGGTTGTTCCCCTCGCCCCGGTCTACAAGGATTTCTGATCCGTCTTTGTAATAACGGGCTGACAAGGTCCTTGCGATACTATCGCCATCCACCAGACCAAATCCAAACCCGTTGCCTTTGGCTTTGTGTTTTGCGGCATAGCCCTGCAAATAATTCCACAGCTTGTCGGACAGCGTATATTTGTCGCTAACCACTGAATTGTCGCCAACCGTGTAGTGGCTCTCAATATCTTCGACGCCATTTTCGGAATGAAGAATATCACGCATGCGCAACGCCCCGCGCTTTGGCAGCTGGACATCATCAAAATCAAAAGGCACTTCCTGCCGGAAGCCTACAATCACGACACGCTGGCGATGCTGAGGGACAAAGTGTGCTGCATCAATCACCCGCGGCTCTGGCACAAAGTAACCCAGTTCATCTCTGAGTTTACGCATGATGACTTTGAATGTTCTGCCTTTGTCGTGGCTTCGCAGGTTCTTAACATTTTCAAGCATGAACGCCGCCGGGCGGTGGTGCTTAAGAATGCGCAGTACATCAAAGAACAACGTGCCCTGAGTTTCATCGTCAAAGCCATGAGCGCGACCCAGTGCGTTCTTTTTTGACACACCTGCGATTGAAAATGGCTGACAGGGGAAGCCCGCAACCAGCACGTCATGCTCCGGGATTTCCTCTGCGTCTATCTCAGTGATATCCCCTGCAATAGGTCGATTATCCGGGAAGTTGGCATCATAGGTCTGTTGCGCGAAGCGGTCCCATTCTGACGTAAACACGCACCGCCCTCCGGCTCCTTCCATGGCTTTCCTGAGGCCGCCGATCCCGGCAAAGAGATCAATAAAGGAGAACGCCGCACCTGAGCTGTCGGATTGCCGCGCCTCAGCTTCCAAGCGCAACAGGTGCATGATGCCTTCACGCGGGCTTTCCTCTCCGCGTTTCCACCGGTAGATGTGGCTCTCAGAATAACCAAGTAAGTTTGCTGCTTCCGAGACTGAATGGCCTGTCTTTTGCAACAGCATGTCGAACTCTGTCATTTTACGCCTCCATTTCCCAGCTCAACTCATCCTGGGAATTTTTTTATCGTTATGCCGTTAGGATTCCCTTGAGGCAAGAACATTGTGGAAACACCAGTTGTTTTTGGCTTCGAATTTGACTGTGGCTCCGAACAAGTGCCGCGTGCCCCTAACACAAGCCAGCTCCATGATCCCGGCCACAACATCACCATCACGGTTCAATCAGCTGCGGCCTTAGCGGTGAGTCTCCAATCGGTACAACGGTCTGTTGCTGGCTGAAGGAATGCCATGCCAGCAACTGCGTCAGCGCATCGACCTGGTCATCGTGCTTAAGATTTGGAAACCCCAGCAACTCGCGTTCAAATTCTCCTATCCACGGGCCTGGCTTGCATAAGATGAGTTCTCCCGCCTCTATCCGATGGGACTGCGCCGCAAACCGCGTCACTTTGTCACCAACCGGCTTTCGGGCGATGGGTCGCGGTACTGATGTTGGGGCTTCGCTCCGCAATACCTGGATCAGTTGCTGGCCGCTTGCCGCGTCTTCAATCAACAATACCCTAGCGTTCCATTTAACCGCCAGCTCAACAACCCTGCGCTTCAGGTCCGGAAACTGCAGTTTAGCTCGGTAGACATCAAGGACGTAGACCTCACGCTTGCGGATCAGGGCCGTGACGCAGACTGAATAGTCGCTGAAGACGCCGTCTTTACTTGCGGTATCCCAGCTTTGCACAATTCTGTCGCCGGGGACTTGCACTGGTGGTGCCTCACAGTATCGCAGCCAGTCACGTTTGATGTGCAAGCCTTCCAAGGGTACCGGGCTTTGCTGATATTGAGCCGAGAAGTTTGCCGAGCCCATGCTGCGGCGCAGGATTTCCAGCTGTGCAACGCTTTCGCGTTCGGGATGCAGTGCTGATCCTTCCGCAAACTGATGCAGTTGGTTCTGACCTACAGGGATTTCCAGATCCGTTCCTGCGATCGCCGGCAGCGACAAATGGTGCCAGCCACCAGCTTCAAGCAGATGCCCGGCCAGATCTTCTTCATGCAGACGCTGCATAACAAGAACGATGGCACCTCGTTTCTTGTCGTTCAGTCGCGATGACAATGTATTGCTGAACCAGGACAGAACAGCCTTGCGGGTTGTTTCAGACAAGGCTTCATCCGGTTTGATCGGGTCATCAATTATGATGATGTCACCGCCGCGACCGGTCAGTGTGCCGCCGACCGAGGTCGACAGACGTCCACCACCAGCTGTCGTACTGAAGTCCATTTCGGCCGATCTCCCCTTTTGAAGTAGTGTCCTGGGAAAGAGACGGCGATACCAGCCCGTCTGCATCAATGCGCGGCAATCGTTTGCATGCTTGCGCGCGAGATCCGATGAGTAGCTGACGCAAACGAACTTGAGCTGTGGATTGTGTCCCAACATCCACGCGACCCAGGCAACAGAGATTGTGATCGATTTCAGATACCGGGGCGGCATGGTCACAACCAGCCGCGTGTTTGCGCCATCTCGGATACGGTCCAGTTGCCAGCCGATAGCCTCAAGATGCCAGTTTGGCTGGAAGACATCGCCACCAGACACCTCCGCGAAGGCCTTTGCAACGAATGATGGAAAATCACTTCGCAAGATGGCGTCCAGGACGGCCTGGTGATCATGCATGGTTTGATCCGCCTTGCTGTCTGTTTAGAAAATTTCTGAGAATGGCGTCATCATCCGCCGAAAGCGATTTACGGGTTACCACCTGTTCATCATCCGGGCCCAACAACGTCAGTACAAGGTCGGTCAATATGCGAACGGCGCGCATGTCACCTCCCAATGCCTTTGCTGTTAGCTGCTTGATCATCGCCTGCTGCTTTGTCAGCTTCTTCGTCTTCCCATTTTCAGTGATCGCGAGACGTTCACCTAGTTCGGCCTTTAGGTCCGTCTTTAGCCCGCGGGCGCCCTTCTTGCGTCCCTTTGGGTTTCCCGACTGGCCTTTCCTGAACTGCCCATGCTTTGGCGGCCGGCCATAACCAACTTCATAATCATCATCCGACATCGACACCGTCCCCCGCGCGACGCCGCGCTGTTTCAGCAAAGCTGTCCAGAGTTTCGGCATGAACTGCGGTTTCGCATGTTTCGGCCTCAAGGCGGCGGATGATCAGGTCCGCATAGTGGGGGTCGATTTCGATACCGGCACCAACGCGCCCGGTTTGAGTAGCTGCCAGTAAAGTCGTGCCTGATCCAGCAAAGGCATCAACGATCAGCCCGCCGCGCTTGGAGCAATCCAGAATGGCATCTGCAACCATCTTCACTGGTTTGACAGTTGGGTGGGCATCAAGATCCTCCATACGCCCTTCACGGAAAGTATTGGCGCCGGCGTAGGTCCATAAGTTCGATCGGTGTCGGCCAGCCTCACCCAGCTTGAAATTGTTGATGTGGCTCGCAGCACCCTTCTTGAACACAAACACCAGTTCGTGCTGCGAGCGATAGAAGCTCCCCATGCCTGCATTTGTTTTGGCCCAGACACATACGTTCTTTAGCTCTGTATAAATGCCGTCTGCAGCATCCAGCACTTCGCGCATATGGCGCCAGTCCATGCAGATGAAGTGGATCGCGCCATCTTCACTGATATTGGCGAGGTTCTGGAAGGCGCTGTGCAGGAACTCAGTGAAGCCATCCTGCGTCATCTCGCCTGACGCCATCGCAAATTCTCGGTGCTTAGCTTTGCCCAGACCAGAGACATGACCCGCAATCGGCACATTATAAGGTGGATCAATGAAGACCATCTGGGCTTTGTCATCCTGCAACAGCGTGCGCCACGACAAAGGATCAAGTGCATCCCCGCAAAAGAGACGATGCGGGCCAACATACCATAGGTCGCCGGCTCGGCTGACCGGCGGTGTATCAGTTTCAGGCGCGGGCACTTGTTCAGGCTCTGCAGGTTCGTCCCCCGCGAGCAAGACATCAATCTCGCCCATCTCAAAGCCGGTCAGTTCAACATCGAAGTTGATTTCGAGATCCAACAGCGCCTGCAATTCGATGGAAAGCAGCTCATCATCCCAGCCAGCATTCTCGGCAAGCTTGTTGTCCGCTATTATATAGGCGCGCTTTTGCACGTCTGTCAGATGATCGACGCGCATCACCGGAACGTTAGACATGCCGAGCAGCCTCGCCGCTGCTATCCGTCCATGGCCAGCGATAACGCCATTGTCGGCGTCAATCAGGACCGGATTGGTCCAGCCAAACTCTTCAATGCTGTCGGCAATCTGACGCACTTGCTTCTTTGAATGTGTACGGGGATTGTTGGCATAGGGTCGAAGTGCATCGACCGGCATATGCTGTGAGCAAATGTAATCACTCATAGCGACAACCGTCGCGCGACCTGAGCGATGACGTCTCCGGGTTCAGGTCGGAACGAGAACTGCCACCTGTACAAAACCGTTCGTCCGGTGGGGGACGTCACTTGGTCCTGAACAAAGACAGTTACGTTACCGAAGCAGTCAGACTGTATCTGATGTCTGCGTTTGATATGGATTGGATTGCGCTCCGGGCGCACGGATTTTGTTTTCATTGGACCGCTCCTTATAAACAGGCCCAATCATCATCGGCTTAGAAGCCGGATTAATCATTCCAGACAATTCTGGTTTTTCCCGAACTGTACCGCTCTTGTACTTTTTTTGCATGTCCATCGTGGCCAAAAATCAGAGTCGACGTAATCGCATTCGCTATCTGATGGGGCGCCAATGATGGGTCCAGATCGTCTTTCATTTGCAAGACAAATTCCACAAATTCGGATGGAATGTCGTCCATCTCGCCCTGCAAGACTTTCAAGGCTGACCGGCGAAAGATTTGAATGCGGGCATCCTCAATAGCCTGAAATTTGTTTGGTGGGCGACCGCGAGGCGCTTTCCCGGACCCGTCCAGAAGGTCGGCAACGTACATTGATAGCCGTTCTGGCCAATCATCCGGAGGTGTGTTTCGGAGGAAGTCGGCGATCACTCTGCTTGTCAGGAACTTGTCCTGGTCCAATCGGAATGTCAGTTCTTCGGCAGCCGACATCTTAAGATAGCCAAAAGGGCTCTTTTCGTCTTCCTGGTCAGACATCGTCTGGCACATCGAGCAAGCGACTGGTGGGGATATTCAGCGGTGCAGCAAGTTTCTCGAGGACGGTGACCGTGGGGTTCCGAATGCCACGTTCAACGCCACTGACATATGTCCGGTGTAGACCGCATTCGAGCGCCAACCCCTCTTGTGAGAAGCCGGCTGCCTTGCGGCATTTCCTGAGATTGAGACCAACAAGCTTGCGAATATCCATCCCAATCTTGAGGCATGGATGCACTCAATGTATCTACAGACTATGAGTCTCTTTTTGCTTGACTGCTGGCCTTCGCGAAGCATGACTGTCTAAGCATCAAGACGGAGCAACAATGCCTGACACCTTGCACAATGACGCATCAAGCCTGAGAGAACAGTACCTCGAGTACGGATTCCTGGGCGAGCTTTGCCGCGAAATGTGGAAGCGTGGCATCGAAATGGACATCTTGCGAAGCCATACTGATCGCGGTGGTTATGATATCGTGCTCGAAGCCAATGGCGTCGAACGCCATGTCCAGCTGAAATCCAGTTTTGTCGGGGCTAAGACGGCGCGGCAGAAAGTCAATGTTAAGCTAGCGGACCGGCCTTCTGGTTGCGTGATCTGGGTTCAGTTCGATCCGGCGACACTCGAGCTTGCAAATTACTTATGGTTTGGTAGCGGCCCGGGAGTTGCCTTACCTGATCTCGGTGAAAGAGTGGGTAAACACTCGAAGGCCAACAAGGAAGGACACAAGGCGCGGCGCGGCGCAATAAGGGTGTTGAACAAGGGCCAGTTCAAAATCATACCGAACATTGCAAGGCTTGCGGATCATCTGTTCGAGCGGAAAACATCTTAGCAGCGCATGCGCGATGCCCCGTGAATAAATGCGCATAAAGCAGACCCTCGCGAAAGCTCCCTTTCAGTTCCGCCACGCGGACAAAGCTGCCGTTTGCCTTTTCATCGCCAAATTACAGCTCTCGGCTCCATAGCCGACAAGCGCCTTCAGTTTCTTGGCATCGGACACTTCCATGCCGCCATCCTTGGATCGCCATTTGTAAATGGTCGCATCGCTCACGCCATGCTTGCGGCATAGGTCAGCAGCCGACGCGCCAGTCTTATGCTCCTTCAAAATCCAAATGTCCGTTCTCCGCTGAAAGGGCTTCTCTTCATCGTCTGTCTCCTCAGTTGGAAAACAGGCTAACCAAAAACACCGGACTTTTCAGGGGAGCAGGTCACTGACCGCCTGTCGTGTGGCCGCCGGTTCCGCATTTTCAACGTCATCGACGACTTTAGCGGAGAGTGCTTAACTTCCCAAGGCAATACGGTTCGATGATCCACCATTGCGCATCGGTTAATACTCTTCGGGTCAAGGCTGCTCTCCTCTGTTTGCAACCCTGAATCAGAGGCCAGGTGATTTGGGAAACCTCAACGTCAACAGCCCCTAGTTTCGCAGCCGTTGTTCCGATCAGATTGTGATCGGATCTACGCCAACTCGGCGCCCACTGCTTATCATCACTTTTGCTTCTGGGTGCGCATCGTTGGCGCTGGGGCTGCCGGGAAAACCGCCGAGGTCAACATTTGCGCCGCTGCCATGCAGCACCCAGTCTTTTCGGCTTTCTACAAAATGCAGGGCCGGCCCCGTGGACGCCGGTGGCAATCCCACATTAATCCGAAAATGCCGCCGTCCCCATTCAGGCTCGTCCACACGCGCAAGGGCTGCTGCCAGATCTAGCGCCCAAACGGTTGGAACCTCAGATTTGCTGGCGGCCACAAAATATTGGGTTTCAAGAGGAAAATATCCTTCCGTCTTGTTGTGCTGTAGCAAAGACAGCAGCGATTGAAGCTCTTCACTCACCGGAACTTCTCCAAGCGTTCCGGTTTCGGTCAAATTAGCTACAATTTGTTCTATGCCATCAAGCATATACGCCTCGACATCGTCATCAACAGCAAAGACCAGCGGGTCCACGAATTTTCGACCTTGTACCGGCGGGTTCGCTCGAAGCTCGTTCCAGCAAAAGCGAAAAAAGCCCGCCGGCACAGACCGCCAGTCGCACACATCTTTCAGAAAAAGAAATTGAGCGACTTCAAAAGCCCGGTCGCTCCCTCCCTCCCCGCTCTGCGAGCGAGTCCTCAAACGCGCGACGAACAAACCTTCAACAGTTGTAAGAAACTGTAGGGTACCAACACTTCGCAATGTTAGGTCAATGTCCTTTGCGGACAGTTGCGTGTCGCCACGCATGGCCTTTGCGAGCTTATCAAGTGTTAGCCGCTCGCCCGATCTGGTGGTAAAGTGCTGAGGAAAGTTGTCAGACTGAGCGATTAACCCGTACGGCCCATCAGGCACCTCTGCGCCGCCCTCAGAAATAACGAACTTCCCAGAAATCCCGCGTTCAACGCGGATCTGCGTTCGGGGCACGAGTCTCGCATTGTCCGTCTGCGTCAACCTACGATCTCCTTAAGGTCAAACATGAACGGTGTCTCATGTTCAAAGGCGGCCCAAAGGAACGGATCACCAACAAGGTAAGGCAAGGTTTCACTGTTGCGCTGGTGCTTCATCCGAATGCCACTTTGATCCTTTTCCAAGGCGTTCGGGTCTACATTGGCGCAACCGAACTCCCTGTTGAACCCGAACGCTGAAATAGGCGTGATTTTGATATCAAGCTCGTTAAAGCCTGCCTTGCTCATCATGTCCTGTGCCTGCAGTTTTACCCGTCGAAGGCACAGCTTGAGAATTTTCTTTACCGAGTCAGGACGGATCGCGACATCCAACGCAAGATCCCCGAGATGAAGCAGAAGCACATCAAACATCGCTATAGCGATGATAAGGCGATCAAGGTTTGGGCACTTCCCGTCATGTTTTGCTTTCAGGATTGCCGACAATTCCTGACGCGGCATTGTAAAGAGCGCGTTGTTGGCAAACCCTGTGGCCGGGACAAAGAAAACAATACCTACCGACTCCTCGATCCAGGACTCATACTCCGCACGCGCTGCCTTTGACTCCGGCGACTGATCAGCGAGATCAGATGTCCTCCCAGTCTCAGACCTCCTGAATATTTCCCCGGGCACGTCCAGTATGGCAAATTCCTCGCTAGTTGGCGCATCCCCGTTCCCCGGAACGTTTACATTCAATGCATAACGCGCCTCCAGCGCATCGATCGTCCCCCCAGGCAGGGCGCCGTTCAGCAGCCGACCTTGATCGATCATGTCCTCGGTACTGATCGTCAGTGGCATAGGGTTTTCAAATACATCCGGCGTATAGCCACTGGCATTGTTGCGCACCGCATCAAGGAGCTGCGCCAAAGCTACCGTCTTTCCCGAAGACTTGGCGCCCACCATTGTAATTTTCCTCAACAACATCAGCTCTCGTCCATCTACCCAACGCTGGCTTGCCAAGGTTAGTGGCCCTGCCTACACTCAACTTAGCTGGTATTTGCTGGGGACAACAACTAATGAATTACGCCGATTTGTCCAAGCAAGTCTGGATGCTATGGGATGGTGCACGCAATGCCGTGATCGGAGCAAATTTTGACTCGACGACCGGCATCTCAACCGGCGCGCTCTGCGTGGCGCTGGTCCATCGCGATCAAAAGACGCAGCTGATCGGTGTTTGCTCGATCGAACCCGATCCAACCCGCCGCAGCCAGCTAGGGATGCGCTTTGCAACAAGCTCCTTGCGCGCGCAGGACATTGTGGAAATCCTGATATTTGACGGCGACAGCAGTTTCCACCCTATTAAGGTTTTGCGGCTAAACCAGGCTCTGCTCGAAGCCACCGGTGACCGCGAACGCATCTGCATCTACATGAAAACGGCCGCAAACGACGAACCAAATGTATCTTCGGCGACTTTTGTGACGCCGGATGATTTTCCGGTTGCCGAATGGGATCAGCTGCCATCGGTCTGGGAAATGCGTGCAATTGTCGGTCCGTTGGACGAGCTTGCCGCGCCAACCTTCCAAGATATCGGTCCAGCGACCATGATTGTTCCTGGCTCACGTGGAACGCTGCACATCAGCCCCGCGGCGGGATACGTGAGCTCCAATCAAGGTGTTTTCGGCCCAAACCATCCTTCCGGGATCGAAACGGAAGCAGCCAAGGCCCGAATCCGAACCGTCTCGATCAAAATCAGCGGCGATGACGAAAACACACTCAAGGACCTGCGATTGATTCATGCACGCGGCCTCGCACGACTTCAAGAGCAATTGAAGTCAACACTGGGGTTGTCTGATGCAGACTGGCAGGAAATCAACAGGATCGCATTTTATGCGTTTATCGAGCTCGCGGCGTCGGTGGTTGGGTCTGTAGACGAAGGTCAATACGATCCGGCGCAATACGAAGCTGATATCGCAGCTGCGAAAGACAACTTCGCAGATGTCGTTCAGAATTCCGTGAGGCAGATAATACTTGATCCCACGCACAAGGGTTTCGATGACTTTGCCGTCACAATTCCAAAACCAGAAATTGGTCCGATGGGAGTTGACGAGACCGTCGGAATTCCACACGTGTCAGTGGGCGATCTGCTGACCATCGTCGATTTGCGGAAACGACGCATCATCGTTGACGGATCGCCTGCGTCCGATGACGGTCTCGCAACTTTCGAAGTCGGTCTCGAACGAATTATGCAAACTGCGTCCTCAGATCCGATAGTTGCCGATATGGTCCGAAAAATGCGGCATGTGGCAGAGGACGACGACACGCAGAACAAGTCGCAGGATCTAGACCGAAGCCTCGAAGACTGGCTCGTAAGAACGGGTGCTTCACGGGATGCAGGGCATTTGGTGCCGGCTTTCGCCGAGGTGTCCAGGTTCTATGGTGGCAAGACTTTTGCGTCCATCGACCTTTGGCAGGAGTTCATGGCCGATCCTGCGCAGGCAATCGCCGCTTGGTCGCTTTTCCGGGGTCATAAACTAGCCCGACCGACCCGCCACCGCTCAAAGGCGGGTTCTGACCTGCTGTCTCGGGGTCTCAGCCTTGTTGTTCCGGCTCATGAGTTTAACTGGACCGCCACAGAAATTAACTTACAGCTGCGGCTGATAGCCGAAATCTGGGCACAGAAGGATACCGACCAACTGGTAGCTGCTTTGCAATGGCTTCCTGATCTGGCTTTCAACCGATCGGCTCATACTCTGTCAAACGTTGGCGACGCTCTAACGCGCATCAATTCCGCGCAAAGTGAACTCGGCGTAAGACGTAAGGCCCTTGGTGGCTGTTCTGCTGCGCTTCGCGCCATCCTAGAGAACGACGCCCAGAAAAAGTTTACTGCCGCGGAGATTTTGTCCGCTGCCACCGAGGTGGAGCAACATCAGCTTGAAATGGCTGAAATCATGCGGACTATTCAAGCGATGAAGAAGGATGACGCGTCCAAAAACGACCCAGTAGGTCTAAACGACAAGGGTCCGGCATACGAAATGCTTGAACCCATGCTGACATCAGGTGATGCAGCGAAAGCTGAGAAGGCACATACCCTACTGGCGCAACTTGATGCCGCCAATGGTGCACCAGATGTTCAGACCGTCATTCTGGAATTGATCGCGGAATTGTACCCCGATGAGAAAAGGCCAGCACACAAGGAATTAGTCGAGATCATGTCAGACGCGTTTGAACATGGCGCACCTACCGCCGAAAAATTGATTGAGCTTGAACGTATCACAGGTTCGGTTTCTAAGGAGATGCTGCTCCCGGAAATCGTAAAGAAACGCGATGCTCTCAAAAGTCAGGTGGACAGCCTAGGCCTTGAAACTCCGTCGGACAAGGACCTCGGGCGCGCAATCGTAGCAGGCTATGCAGTCTATGAGATGGAGCGGGAGTACCAATCCTGCAGCGCAGTTCTTGCATCAATGCAAACGTCATCCGATTGCTACCGGAATCTTAAGAAGTCGCTGAATTCCTGGCCCGCCGGGGCTGAGTTGGCGGTGAGATTGTCACAACAGGCAAGCGCGTAAAGGTTCGATGAGCTACGGCCCAGGTTGCGTACAAGGCAAGACGCATCTTAATTGGTACGAGCGGCCAAGACCCTGTTATTTTCCAAACTTTCTCGCTCTCAGCGACGTCGACGAGCATGCGCGTTCATAATACGATCTGCCATCGCGTTTGTCGTCGCAACCGGGCTTCGCTGCTGGGGCCCTGTCAGCGGTTTGCTCCGCGCTGAATCATTGGGCCTGAATGTCGGTGAAGGCATTTCGTCGGCGCCAGTGTGTACAACTGGCCGCCGATTCTGCTTAGGACTAAGACTATCATTTTGAGGAGAACCCGAAAAAATAGTTGGTACAGCTTCGCCCCCATCAGTACCATCCTGTGCCGCGGGCCCTGCTGGTTCAATCGGCGGAACCGGCTTTACAAACCCATTCTCCGCAGGAATTTTCACCAAAGCATCCAACTCCAGCAGAAAATCAGTCGAGAAATCAACATCGCCAGTACTACGGTTGATGAGTGTCATCTTCTCAGCGCTGAACTGGGCAATCAGGCGTTTCATCCGCCCGCGAAGCCCATCGCAGTATTCATCAGCGTAGCTCGCCGGCAGGTATGGCGATCCATTATTACGATACTGAACTTCGGTCAAAATCGCCTGGACCGCTGCGCGATCGGCATCGTCGAGCATACGATTCCGCTGATAGTCACCTGTCCGTGACCGCATGAAATTGTTGATATAAACTTTCATGCCAAAGAACCAAAGCTCCACGATTAGTGTAAAGATGAGCACAGCATACGTGGGAATGTTTGAACGAAGAGTTAGCATTTCAGCATAGCGATCAAGTGCTGCGGCTACACCTGACCTATTTCGCGTGATTTCGGCCACCAGCCTGTCCAGTTCGGTCGTTAGGTCGGCCACATCGAACCCGTTGGACCGCGCCGCAGCGAGGCAGGGATCAATCGCGCCCGTCTTCAGGGTATTAATCGTCTCCGACAGTTCCCCGGTTGAAAACTGCTGCGTTGAGGACCGCAGAACGCTCCGCGCCTGATCAATCGTCTCGCGCCCTGCATCGCAGGCCAGCACCACAGCTACGGAACGTTCCTTGGCTCCTGCGAACGTGCCCAAGACCTGGTCCAGACCACGCCCGGTACAATCGATCGACAGCGCATCGGGCGCGGTGTCAGCATCGAAGCCGGCACCCGAACGCGCGAGGCTGATCACATCCCGGCAGTCGTCCCTGAGCGTCGCCAGACCTGCCGTTGTAGGTTCCTGCTGGAACGCGGCAATCGCCGACTGAAAGGGTTGCAAGGTGCTCCTTGCCAAGGCCTCTTCTTGGTTGATGCCGCTCAACTCGGTCTTCGCTGCTTCCAGATCATCCTCCGCTAGTGGCAGCTGCTGGCGGCTGCGTTCAATCAGGTCCTGGCTCGTCTCAAGCTCTTCGGTCGCGACTTCATACTCGGCAATCAGGCTCTGAAGCTGAAAATAGTTCGCCAGCATGACATCCGTGCACGGCCCGGCGCCAGTACTTCGAATGTTCCCGTTCGAATTGCGTTCTCTGCAGACTTGTTCGACCCCCTCTTCGACAAACTGAGCTTCCAATTCGACGGCCAGCAGTGGCTGCTCAACCTGCTGGCGCGGGCCACACCCGGTCTGAAATCGCTCCGGTCGCACAAACCCCGGCTCGAAAGGGTCAGTCGCAGGTTCGGGGCATTCCAACAGAAAGGCGGCGCGTGTCTGGCTCAGCAGGGTTTGCCACTCTTCGTTACCAGCCCCATAGGGGGTAAGCGCCTCAAGAGCCTGCGCAAAGTCAGTTTCCAAGATGGGGCGACGGGCCTCCTGATCACGTATTGTCCTTGAAAGCTCTTCGACCCGACCTTCAAGAGTGCCTTCCAGCGCCTCTGCCGCGGCCCGGCGCTCTTCGCGGTTCGATGCGAGACCAGCGATGACCAGACGCAGTCCCTCGCCCTGGCCCAGCTCTTCCGAAATCGCCAGCATCTGAGAATTGTAGTCCGGCACGGCGGGGTTGGCCTCATAATCACGCGTTGCTCGTTCCAGTTCAGCAGTCGCCACCCGTGAGACGCGCGTGTTTATCTCGGCAACGGCGGTGATGTCATCTGAGATCTCATAGCTGTCCAGATTAAGGGAACTATTCGCCTCGTCATACCAGAACCGGAAAGAGAAAAAAGCGATCACCGACAACGCGACAGACATCGCAAGGGCCCAAGTAATTATTGTCCCAAAGTTCGACCGTCGGGACGTCACCACCCGCGCAAAACTGACCGAGAGAGCAACAAAGCCCCCGCCAAAAAGCAAGGTCAGCATCGCCGCAATGCCGAGGGCGTCGCTGGTACCTGGCGTTGAAAAGAGCTCCAGTGCACCGCTGAACAGGGCGTTCATCGTCACCCCGAGGCCGCCAAGCGCCACAATCCACAAAACAGCGAGGATTCCACGATCCGATTTTGTCATCTCTTCACGAAACATAGCCAAATTCCATTGTTCGACCCCCAAACGCCGACATCATTCTACTTCAAGGGCACCCAGTTAAACCTAACAGTATCTTTCTGAGCTTCAACTACGCGTGCCCCCATCAGAATGGCCAACGCAGCGGGGATCGCCATGAACAGGTGATGCGATGTAGCGGCCGACAACCACGTCATCGGCTGACCCATGACTGGAAGCAGCCCCATGGAATTGCTCCACGCCAAGATCCACTGCATCTGATAAAGAAGGATCGAGCCCAGCACGAGAACCGCAAGCGCCTTGCCCCCCGCAGCCAGCACGGGATCGCGCGGCATCGAGGACAGCGCCCGCACCTCGTCGTCAACTTTGTCAAACCTCCGCCGCTGCGCGACTGCTGTCGACCATGGAGGCAGGACCAGCCGGTACACCGTGAATAGAGCCAGCGCCGTAAACGAAAATTGCACAGCCAGCAGAAAAAGTCCCGCACCGATCCCAAATTCCGCCAGCAGGAACGTCACGGCAAAATCGCTTTCAACAACCGGAATGCAGTGTGCCTGTACAGGCAGCTTGAGGTCAGAGGCGCGGCAGTCCCGGGTCGGTTCGACACGGTCATCGGGCGCGATAGCTTCACAGATACCCCGTCGCTCAAGGAAGCAGGCCCCGAACAAAGCGTCACCCGACATGTGGCATGCCATCTGCTCTGTTGCAGCAGGATTGGGGCTCGACACTGGCCCCGTCTGTCCAAAGACCAGCGCAGGGTGAAACCCGCAGCGGGCATGGGCGATAGAGGCCCGCGAGCGCATGACCTGAAACCCGAGGTCAGGCAGATCAACGTTGGCTTTGTACGTCTCTGCGGCCTGGCCTCCCGGCATATACAGATCAACCCAGATCATCAACCGCTCTTTCACAAGCCGCCGCCCAGTGCCGAGCGAGTGCTGCAGCACCTCCATCTGTTCGGCTTTTTCAGCACCCCACGACCACCCCGACACGCCAAACGGCTCTACGCGCACGGGCATATCGCGCGAGGTCCACAGAACTGCTGGCAGAGCCAACGCCAATAAAACAAGTGCAGCAATAAACGGCCGCGATGCAATCGTCCGCTGTGCCCAGAAGGACGACACCGCTCCGATCCACGCAGTTCCCAACAAACTGGGGCGTCGTGTGCGCGGACGGAACCTGACCGGCACAAGGGACAGGATGAAATCATCTCCTGCGCCTTCGCGTAAGATGCGCAGGCCGGTGGCGGTCATCATCAAGGAAATCACAATAAGCGAAACGCTGACAATGATGATGAGCGGGCTGTAATCGCTTCGCGCAATCGGCACCAGCGGCACAAACAGGGCCAGACCGACAACAACCGCATAAGCCAGAACACTCAAACCTGCCCGCCGCTCGCTCAGCTTGCGCTGCGTCACCAGCCACAGCGACAGGATCACTGCAAGACCGACGACGACGACAAACTTACCGAATTCCACTGGCTGGAACCCGTCGAGCCCGTCCTGCGCCCCGATCAGCAGCCATGCAACAAACCCCAGAAGTGTGACGATAAACAGCCACAACAAAGGTGAGAAGAGGTTCATCTTGCCGGTTACGTCCGCCCCCAGAGCAATCCGAAACCTCTGAGCCGGGATCAGGACCATAACGATCACAAGAAACGGCAACGGCCACAGACCAAAGATCAGATGCTTCACGAAATACCGTTCCTCATTTGAGTGAAGGCCACCCGCGCTTAAGTTAAACAGCGACACCGCGCCAAGGAAAACGATCGCGATCAGCGCGAGCCACAAGCCGCCCGAAAGCCAACTGCCGTCCTGATCCAGCGCCACAAAGAGCCCGGCAACGAAGAAGAGCAGCAGATTGCCGATCAACATTGCCTGCCCGAAGTTTCTGATTTCTAGAGCATCAGCAGAGAAGGGCAGCCAGATCGGCACCAGCAGCAGCAGCACAGCGACGACAAGACCTAGCGCAACCAGACTTCCTGCCAGTGCTGGTGCCGTCTGGAGGTGCCGGCGCGCGGCAACGGCGCCAAAAAGACCAGAACAGCCCATGATCACCAGCCACGCGAGCTGTTCCTTAAAATTGAGGTGATGCGTGAAGAAAGACTGGTACAGCTTTTCTATGGGCCGCGGCAACACCTCTTCAAAGCTCTGGACCGGCTTGTCTGGGCGCACGTCGGGACACATGTCGATCCCCTCGGCCTCGGGCGTGCCGCTGGCACAGAAATCGACATCACGCAGGGTGCCGGCCCCGTCCTCCTTGACCCGCAGCAGCACGTGCCGCGCCCCTGCATCGCCGTCTAGAACTGCGGCATGATAATGTGTCCGCCCTGCGATAAAGCGCACTACTTCGGCAGCAGTCGCCTGATGAGAGCCCCAGGCCTCGTTAAGCATGCTCACGTCGTTTATGTAGGTGTCCACGTGCAGCGGCAGTGCTGTCACGGGCCAGTCAAAGCGCCGTACACCGGCGTGGCTGAATACCACCTCCCCGCCTTCTATTCGCTTGAAGGAAACGGCCGCCCCGCCCGCGATCTGCGCGACCCTCACATCCGCACGTTCCGTGCGCAGGAACCAGTTAATCGCGATCTCGACCCTCGGATCGGATGCAGGTAATGCGAACATATTAATCTGCGAGCCCAGAACACAGTCCTGCAATCCGCCCAGTACCGCCACCTGCCGCCTTGACGCCTGCCATGCGCTGGTTAACCGTTTCGAAGCCGCGAGCCGCCGCGACACGCGGTCGAAAAATCCATCCGGTCGCGGCGTGCAGTAGCTCAAGTCGCGGCCATTCCGCTGTGCCCAGCCGCTTCGGTGGATCTCATAGTCGGCCACAAGCGCTCCGGTCGAAAACGGCAAATCCGACGCTGCAGGGGTCTCGCCAGTGTCTTCGGCAAATATCGATACCTTCAGTGCTTTTTCGGGGCTCAGGTGCAGCTCGATCACATGTCCTGTAACCGCTATCTGAAGCCGGTCCGCCACCTGTTTGGCGTTGCCCGATTCCCGCCATGGAATCGAAACTCGGTCCGATCCTCCGTTCAGATCAGCATCACCGAAAGACAGCGACAGACGCCGCTGGTCCGTAACCCGCTGCAGGACCACGGTACCACTCACCGGGTCCTGCCGGAAAGCAATGTGATCAAGCGCGGCCGTATCACGGCCTCGCGGCTGGCCGAGTTCTGGCCGGCCGATAACCACCTCGCCCTGCGCCGGCACTTCGATCAGGATATCACCCGGCCGCGTCAGCTTTGGCGCAACCCGATCTAGCCCGGAAATCGTTTCAAAATGCCAGAGCAGCAATATCAGCGTGCCGAGGACGATCACTGTCCCGCGGAGCAACCGTGATGTCACAATCCGGCGGAGAGAGCGCATATCAGGGCATCCCCGCATTCAGGTCGCGCACCAAGTCACCCACGATTCGGGCGCACAATCCGCTGCTTTGGCTTGTAGGCGCCACGCGGCATGCAATCGAAATGCGCTGCTTAATGTTAGAATTCCCGCCAGGCGCTTCGACATAGCCCACGGTCCATGCAGCCTGCGTTCGCGCTCCACTGATCAAGATCTGGGCGGTGCCCGTCTTGAAATGCGCAAGCCCCTGGTTCAATCCACCACGCGCGCCTCTCGCTGTCCCCTCTCTAACGGCATTGGCCATGCCCGCGCGCAGATGGGTAAGAAGCTCATCGGAAAACCCACCGCTCCCCTGCCCGGACAGCAGCGGAACATTGGCTGGCGGTGCAGCCCCCAGACGGGTGCGCAGCTCCAGCGGGATAATGCGCGGCTCGATCACCCGCCCCTCAGCGACCGAGGCCGAAATCGCCGCCATCGCAAGCGGCGTAGCACTCACGGCCTGCCCGATCCCGGACAGTGCTAGGTCCAGACGCCGCGGGTTCAGGTCTGCAGGGACATCCCGAACCGCCAACGTCACGGGCGAAGACCGCGACCGCACATTTGCGCCGTAATGCGGCGACAGCGCATCAAACACCGACAACGCCGCTCCTTTGTCAGTGTCGCGCCCGAACAGCCGAGCAGCCATCTGCACCATCGCCAGGTCATCGGCCGTTTCGCGATGCTCGACTTGGCTGCCCCGCAGCAACAGGCGGGAGCTGTCCATATAGAGCGCCAACCCACCAAAATAAAGGTTCGAGGATCTGGTCATCGCCTCGCAGACTCCACTGCTGTTTCGGCCAAGCGTTTCGCACCGGCCTTGAGCGATCGAGAGATACGGCGCGTCGCTTGCATTTGCGATGCAGCGCGCAGTTTCAGCGCCATTTGACGTTGGCACCGGCAGAACATCCCGGCGGCCAGCCTCTCCCAAGGCGCTGTCATGCTTGCAAACTTCGCGCCCCGCCCTCGCCGCCTCTAGGTTCGGGCTCCCCGCCAGCCCCAGCATCCGCGCAACATTGCCTTCGCTCATATTACCCAGCAACAGCGCCTCTAGCTGCGAGTCGGACGTGGCCATCGCGTGTTCAGCACCTGCGAGCGATGTCACCATCTTGAATGTCGAACCCGGCGTAGCCGTCCCGTCATGGGCGCGCCAGGCACTGGCAGCAAAGGGGCTTCGCGCAGGTGCGGCTGTGTCCAACGCGATCAGATCCCAGCGCGACAGCCCGATGCCCGACCGCGGCAGCGAGGCAAACCCCAGAAGCTCACCAGCATCCTCCCCGTCCGCATCCAGCACAATGAGGTCAACACGCCGGTCACCGCAATTTTCGTTCTCGAGGCACGGCACCTGCCCGCCGCTCACAACACTCCGCTCGATCAGCCGCTGCATCGCCGGGCGAACCGTCAGCGTGAAATCGTCCGGCAGCCTCTGACGGCTCAGCAGCGAGGCGAAGGAGCCAGGGTCCTCGACCCCAAAGCCCAGCAGATCGCCATAACCCAGCAGGAACCCTTCTGCCGTCAGATTTCCGTCTTCATCGAGGATTTCCACTCCATCGATGGCCAACTGGAACGGCGCGCTGCGCCGCGTTCCCTCATTCTCGGGGTTCGGATCGCGGGGGCGCAGCCAGACGATATCGCACCCAGTTCCCGCCTCACCTTCGGCTTGCGCCGGCGCTTCGAACGGTGCGTCCGAGGTGCAGGCCAGCCGGATCTGCCCCGATCCGGTCAGTCGCTTCCCAGACGAACGCTGCAGAATACCGGCCCCGATCATCATATCGACCGAAAGCGCGCTTGGCCGCGCCTCCACCACAAGAGAAAAATCAGCACCCGACGGGCCGCTGATTGTCACACGGTATGCCACTGGCGTCTTATATTGGGCGCGCGTGGAGGCATTCAGCCCCTCGCACAGCGCCTGCATCCCGCTGCGCCCGCTACACAGCTTATCAACCCGCACGCGCAGCACCTGCCCCGCATCATTGCGCAGCAACCCTTGTGTCGCATCGCCGCTATGGACCAGTTCGCTTCCATCGACAGTGATGGTTTCGACCTCTCCGATCACCTGAACTACGAAAAGCCCACTTTTCAGCTGAGCGTCCGTTGCGAGCTCATGCACCGGCGGCCGGCCAGTGCCCGCGCCCGTCGCCGGCGAGGCCACCGCCCAGTCCGACATCAGCGCCGCAGATGGGTCCGCCATAAAGACGTAGTTGCGCAGCGGAATAGCGCTGTCCGACAGGTCCCCCAGTGCCGCGCCGATCCCCGGCAGCCGCACGGACCAGTCGGATCGCAGACAATCAGCCGGCGGAAACAGGGCCTGAACAATGCGCCCGTCGCTGCACTGCACGTCCATGGTGCTGCCTGCGTTCCTGACACTGGCCCTGTTGTCCCGCGCCGCCAGTAGCAGCTGACCGGCATTAAACAGATCGATCTCGTTGCGAATTCGATGTCCCTGATCGGACTGGCAGAATTCGTTAACCATCGCGATCCGCGCATCTTCGGTTGCGCGCAGTTCGCTCCGCGTGGCGGCCGGGTCAGGCACGATGGGCAGTGTCGCTGCGCTGGCAGGATCTTCGCGCACGATCCTTGTGCAATGCGGGTAACGGATGGCAAGCTGCGTATCGTTGCGCGCCGGCCAGACAATTCCCGCCTCACGGAACCGCCGCAAAAGCTGCGTGTCGAGGTCCGAGACCACCGGCACATCCGCGTTCTTCATCCAGTGTCGCGTGTCCGAGGTCTTGCCTATTACCCAGATCGTGGCGAGGAAAATCAGCCCGCCGAGACAGACAATCGCAGCAACCGAATAGAACTTTTCCAAAAGCTTAAACAAAGCAACCCAACCTTTCCGTTATGGCAGCGCCAGCAGGAACGGCCCAAGCTTTAGTGGGCCCTCCGCAGCGCGCAGCCGCGCAATCAGATCCGGCCCGATCAAATCAGCGCCTGTGCCTGCTTCGTGCATTGCGTCTGCCAGCCCGACACGCCGGTCGCCGAAATCCACAACCGCGGCCGCATTAAGCCAGTCAACATGGTACCCTTCATCCGCTTCCCATTCCGGCGAATACCTCAGACGCTGGTCAGCATCCGGCACCCTCAAATAGCCGAGCGATCCGCCGGTCCATGCCGGCCCCAGCCGGACACCGCCTCCCGGCGACGGCGCAAGGCCTGACTTCGCATCTCCGCGGATCTGGTAGTCGGCCCAGTCATAGCGATAAGCGCGGCTCCCATCAGATATCCAGACCAGCGACATGGATTTCGCCTGCAAACTGGACTGGCGTAATGTGCGCTCCGGAGTCATCTCGAACCAGACCCGTTCAGCTGGGCGTGCCAGCAAATCGGGTGTCACATTGATCCCAACGATTTCGACTATTTTCTGGTGTTCTGCCAGCGCTGGGCGCTTTACATGCAATCGCGACAACCGCTTGTCGAGAACAAGCCTGAGCCTTCCCTCTTGCGCATCGTCCTCACCGAAGAACAGAAGCTTCCACTCCGCATCACATGGTTCGGTCGGCTGAACTGGCGTAAACCGCGGGAGCGCGTTGCCCCTTGGTCCCTGATACCGATCGACTCTGAATGGAAACTCCGGGTTCTTTGACTTGTCGGCCCGCACCGAAATGAAACACGAGTAGGAGTGTAGAAAGCCCAAGTCCAGCTCAACCGGACTCAGAATGGTGTCCCCCTGGCCGCGCAGAGCAAACCCGATAACCGACTGCCCTGAATAGAGTGCCCCGGGCTCGCCGTTCAGAAGCACAGGCTCGGTGCGCGACGCCTGCGCTGCTCCGTCAATCTGTAGCGTCAGGGAGCCAATCGGCACAGTACCAGAGCGTGGCGCAAAGACATGTTCGCCCAAAAACATGGACACAGTCTCTTTGGGCAGCGCCGCAGACCCAATACAACGGACACTGATCCCCTTTTCCGGATCAAAAAGACCCTTCAGGTTGTCCTGGAGATGCCCGAGTAGCCTCGTCTCCAGTCCATCGTGCAACTCCCCATCAAATGGCCCGTCAACGGCACTGGCGCAAATCAGCGAATCCTGCGCAACCTGCCACTCCTGCCGGCCGGAACGTTCCGCGACCATCTCGGTGCGTGTGTAGTGCCGCATAGCCTGTGCAATGGCGTATCTTTCAGTCCTGCGGCTCGCCCTTGCGCCGAGCCAACGGTCAGTTGCAAGCCAGCGCTTTAGCAAGTTACCGGTGTCGGACTTGTGCGGCCCATTGAACCGAAACGTCGAGACCTCCTCAAAAATCTTCGGTCGCCAGATTTCTGTATCGTTCGCGTTGCCCGTAACGCCGGTCAGCTGAATATGCGGTTTGGTCGGTTGATCGGACCGTGATACGCGGAACCATTTCATGACTGCGAGGCCCTCATCACCAGAAACTGTTCATTGTAAGAACGAGCGGCGGCTGCCGAAGCGCGCCATCAACGCTCCAGCCCGGTGCAACACAATCCACGACAAGCCCGTTGAGCGGCGCGTCCAGTTTGGTGCGCGCTTCGTCCCAAACAGAGCGCACGGCCTCGATGCCGCTCAGACCATCTACGTCATCGGCAGTCTGTTCAACGGTCGGTACTGCAACGGACATCGGCCATGCCAATGCGACTGTCATGCCCTCGCGATCCAGCAGATAGCTGACTAGTTGCACCGCCACAGCATACACAGGGGCAGCCGGGTCACGCGGATTATAGGCCTGCATTCTCAAATGCATACGAAACATATAGTTCAACTCGCCATTCACAAGCGCTGCCTGCGCGCGATCCTCGTCGGCGGTCCAGGTCCGGAGCGTCCGCACCAGACGTTCGTGCCGATCCTGCGAGGTCGCCCCACCACCAACAAACCGGGCGTCAGGCGGTACCGTCTTCGCCATTGCATCCGCGATAACGGTCATGAAGCCGTCCCAGTCTGAGGTCTGCTCAATCGCGACGGCCTCGCGCCTAGTCAGGTTTGTGCGGATGACTTCAACGAAATCCTTGGGCAGCTTGCCGTCTTCGCCCCATCCTGCGAGCTCGCCGAACGCGCGGCGAAGCTTGGAGTTCTGCGCGCTGAGCTCTTCAATACGCCGCCCGCCCGCCCGGGCCCGTCGGCGCCAGATATGGAAGAGCACCGCGCACAGCACGAATGCCACGCTTGCCGCAACAGCAAGATACAACTCGATCGACATCACCATCACCTGTTCCCCGGCCTGTTCGGCCCGATAAAATGCGACACCGTTCCGAACTTGTAGAGCACCCCGCCAGACCGCTTTTCAGTCTGGACTACGAGGTTTTCCTGGTTCTTGGCAGGCAGTTCTTGAGCGCTTTCATAGATATCAAGCCCGAACATGTCGAACAGCCCCTGGATTTCTGCCAGCGTTATTGCGCTACCTTCACCCTTATTGTGCAATCCGGGCTTGGCAAGTGCCAGCTTGAGGTGGCCTTGCGACTTGATTTCGAACTCGTCGCCATCGCTTGTCAGACGAATTCGCTGATCGTCTAGGTATGTCACGGTCATAATCGGAAGGATTCTGTAGCCCTGATCATTGGGACGCGGGATCGCATCTTCCGAGATCACGGCCACCGTGTAGATCTGATCTTCGGTCAATGTGAGCGCGCTTTGCGGGAACGCGCGCGCACCATGAACGACAACTTCTTTCATTTCATCCGGACCGAAAGGCTGGGGGGACCGCACCTTGCCTCCGCCCAATGACGAGACCGTGTCCAAGACCGCCTGATAGATCGGCGGCCACAAGGCAGTTCGGCCGGTGACCACCCATTCGACATCGCGCAGGCCAAGGCGTTCTGCCTCTCTTGCCATCATGCTCGGAATACCGGCCCCCAGAAGGCGCGCGACCATCGCAGGGTTGCGTGGTGACGGTCGCTTCCATTGCTCGGCATTCTCTGTGTTCACGTCATTATGCGCCAACAAGATGTCGCGCGGGATACGAAGCACATAGTGGCGGGCTTCCGCGTCGTAGACAATATGGGGGGCATCCTGAGTGGCCAGTCGGTGGTTGCGTCGGTTTGCAGAGCCGACCTGCGGCGGCAACAGAATGCCCCTGAGACTTACATTCAGGTCCTGTGGAACCGAACTTCCCTCCCAGCGGTAGGGGCCGGGCTTCGTCGCACTTCGCACGGCATCGCACAGGCTGATTTTCGCATTCTGTATCGCCCGATCAAGCGCGTCGCTGAGGCGGATTTCAGAGCGCGCATAGTCTTCGTCGAGCCGCAGCCCGTTCGGGTCGGTCGGGTCCAGCTCAGCGTCAAGAGCCTGCAGCGCGATCGACCGCAGCGCGTCGTCCAAATTGTGTCCGCCGACACGCTCACCGAAATGCGATTTCACCTCCCAGCTCTTTGCAATCCCGGCAGAGCCCCAGGTGACGGAGACAATGATTGCGTCAAACGTGCTTGCGCCCATGTCGATGACGGCAAGATGCGTCGTGCGACCAGCGTAGCTTTTGCGGACCTCTTCCGGAACGCCTGCATAAACACAGTAGTGCGCTGCCGCGAGAGCCTCCGACACAAAGATCGGCTCACATTTCTCTTCAGCATTTCCTTCGGCGATCAGCTGCCGGAAGAAATGTCGACCTGCATCTTTGAATTCCCGCAACAGTTTCTTGTCGAGCCGAGTGGGATGCGTGATCACCAGATCAAGATTGGAGGCATTCAGATCATTGAATTCCTTGTAGGTCTCGGCTCCGCCGGTGTTCACTCCACCAAAATACACCTCATCCTGCACCAAATCCTCCGACAGAAGCATGGCGCGCGGGATCAGATACACCGCAATCTCGTCAAGAACGTCCCGCAGCAGCACATAAAGGTCGATCTCAGAGACCAGGCTCAAACCATCCTTGGTATGCGCATATATCTCAGGCAAAATGGGCATCTTGCCCTTGGACAGCAGCCGCCTCTTCAGGTCGTTGACCAATGGCAGCAGCTGCTCATGCGCGCCGACCTTTGGCCCTGGCACCGACACGTCATAGGTTCGGTCGAAATGCACAAGTCTGTTGCGTATCGCGTCTTCGCTGCCACCCAACCGGTCCAAGGTCCCGAGCGACAACGGGTCGGCCTGATTGCGCAGCCCGGTTTGTGACGAAAGACCAATATCCATCGGCAAAAGCGCGTTCTTTCCAGGGGTATCCGGGTTGTAGTCCGCGAACGGCTGCCGCGTTAGCGAGTAGACAAAGTCCCCCAGCGGGACGGTGCCCGACCGCCCAAGCGCGTTTGCACGTCCGAACGAAAAAGTCGTCGCAGATGCCCCGAGATCGAGACAGGCCGAAAACTCCTTGGCTGTCTCGGGTGCCAGCACTGGAACCGTAATGCGGCCATTGAAGGCTTTTTGCGGGAGCACCCCATCCTCGGTGCTTGCCGAGATATCGAAACGCAATTCCATGCCGTTGCGAGCTTCTTCTAGGTCTGCCTTGGCAAGCAGATCAGCCAGCCCGAATTCAAAATGAAGCGGATCAAGCGGTGCCACCCTCAGAAAAGACTTCTCAACCGAAACTTTCTGCGCCTCCGGTATGTCGGCTGTATCGGCAAAGCCGATCGCAGCCTGCAGGGTCACAACAGGCATCTCGCGCCGATAAAACCAGATCGCCAGTCTGACACGCTGCTCTGCGGAGCCACCGTGATCTGCCCGAATTTGAAGCGATTGTTCTGCGCGCACCACCTCAAGTATGTCACCGGGCAACATAATAGGTGTCAGCACCTCTTCCGGACCGCCAGGAGACGCCGTTGTGCACCCTTCCAGCTGTACCTGAAGGATGTCGCTATCCTTCTGCGTCAATTCAATACGTTGATCCTCAGCCAAGCGCGAAGACGCCTGTCCGCGGACCCCATCCGCGCCATCTTCAAACCGCCATTGAAGCCGAAGTACCACACGCCCATCAGTATCCGGGCTGAGTTCCGCCACCTTGGCGCGCGCCTCAAACACGTACTCACTGCGTGGCTTCAACTGGATCGTTTTGGGCGACGGCGATGTCCGGCTTTTGCCCTTGGGAACAACCTCCACAGATATGTTTTGCGGCGGACCGCCAGTCATCCCTTTCACTTCATGTGTGCGTGTTAGAAACGCGTCAACGCTCAATTCGGGGGCATTTCGGGTCGGCCCGTTCGGCCCTGGAACCGCATATTGAAGGGGGCTTTCCGGGATCGTGACCTTCAGAAACCCGAGGCTCTTGTCACCACCCCTCAAGACATCTAAATGGTTAATGCGCGTATCTGCCGGTTCAATTGCTTCGCAGACCGGAGCGTGTAGTACGGTGGTAACGAAAGACGGCGACGCAAGCCGGAAATCAACGTCGACCGGCGCTCCTCCGTCGCCAAAGGAAATCTGGGCCGCAACATCCAGCGCGCGCGGATTTCGCAACAGCTGATCGATCTGCGCATCGGTCAGCGTGGCATTCGAACGCAGCATAAGCTCACACTGCTGCCCCGGCTCAATCGCTGTGGCATACCTCTCGCTTCCCAACGAATCCATCAGTATCGCGCTAAGCCAAGCGTAACCCTCGATTCTCTTATTGACAGTCACCGCCGCGATAGGACCGTCCGACGGCGCTTTCAAATTAGCAACTAGGCTGACAGCGCCGCGATCAACAAAAACAGCGTCGGCACCCAGCGGTATGAGTTCTTTAATGCTTGGGACCAAGACAATGGGGTTCACGGTAACTCTAATCTAAATCTCTAAAATGATCCTGTCCGATAAAAGCACGATTCTCTTTGCAACAGCAACCGACGCACCCGATTCCGAATATCTTTTTCACAAATCACTTGCACTGACCTGAGATCTTACTCTCCTCTGGCCGTTGGGAGAATCCGTCTCTTAATTTCTGGCTTTGGAGTAACCCACTGAAAGTGGTCCACCATCTGGGATAGATTGCCCGGTAAGATGGAGGATCAGCGATGCCTTCGATCCAATACTCCACAGCAACCCTTTCGTCCAGTCACCGGCATTCGCGAAAGGCTCAAAGAATGTGACGAAGCTATTGGCTTCGAAATAATCTTCGACTACTGTTATTGCAATTGCAGCGAATGACTGCTTTCGCTGATGTCATAGACAAGCACCACTTCGAAATCTGCCTGGCTGGATTGAATATCATCGATGAGCTGCTTGAGCCCATCTCTGCCCTGGATATTTAATCCACTCTTACCTTGGTCTGAGTAGGTGCGGACGATCTCGATGCCATGTTGCTCTGCGTAGTGCTTGATCGCATCAGATTGGTTCTCGGTCGAATAGCGTTGGTGATCGGTGGACATGCGAATGTATTGAGCGGCGCGCCGGGGCGATGTTCCCTTGGGAGTCTTTGCGTTCTGGTCATGTACGTCCCTCGAGCTCAGATACCGAGCCTTTCATTGTTCGCTTTCGCCAAATTGATAGGAATGCCTGTGATTCCATGGGGCCGCAGCATAGACGCGGAGGTTCGGTAAAATGTTTCCTAAGATGGGCAAGACTTTTCCAGATGACAATGAACGGAAGATCGATCGACTAACATACCAGATGGCCATTGCGGCGGCGCTGAAACGGGAACTAGGCGGATCTCATCGGGCAATTAAAACTACGATGAGATGGACAGGCGTTTCGGAGCGCACGGCAAAGAATTGGTTGGCGGGTTCACACGGTCCCGCTGGCGAGCACTTAATCGAATTGATGCGCCACTCAGAGGAGGTTTGTATTGCGGTGTTGAGACTGTCCGAGCGAGATAACTGTGGGTTGGCTTTAGAAATCAAAGAAATCCACTCAGCCCTGTCCAGGGTCATCACGGTCCTGGAAGACGCCCAATATTAGAAAGAGCTCAGGCTTCCTTGATCCCGCCATTCATTTCCCTGCATAGGCCGGATATTTTCCCTGTTTGAACACTTAGGGAATTGGCCCAAAAGCCCAGAAATGCAGTGGGGATACCGTCGAACGGAACCGCCAACTCGCCAAAACTGACGGTTTTTCCCTGTATTTTCCCTGTTATCAGGGAATTTCGGGCTGAGACGGGTTAGCTCGAGACTGCGTGCACAGCCACACACTTCCTGTGTGGCGTCCGGCATGAATCGCGACTTGTCCGGCGAGAGATGCAACTTTTGACGGGTAAAAACGTGACTTTCACCACTCTTGATGAGTTTTAGGGCAACCGCGTTCGGCCACATCAGGCTCTAAACATGCGCCTGCCCATCCCAGAAACCTTGCTCAAAAATGGCCCATAGAAATGGGGCTGGACAGCGACAGCATGCCGTTAGTCTTGTGCTTGCGCGTCGGATTGCAGAATAGCTCGATGTATTCGAAGACGTCACGCCGTGCGTCCTCGCGCGTTACCTTGAGTTCTTCGAGCCGGACATGAGCATGGGTTTGACGTCCTGTGCGAAGGGGCGGAAACTGTCGATCACGTCGAACTTCTGGATGAGCTGAACTGCGACAATGTGCAGGGCTATTTTTTGGCAAGCCTCAGACACTGGAGGAAATCGTGGCAATCGGGCAGCGAATGCAAGCTCGAGCCTCCTAGATCGTGTTGACGTTCACCACCACGCGCCGTTCAAAAATGCACTCTTGCAGAAACGCGGCCCATTTTTGGCTGGTAAATTGCGCGCCTTGATCAGGGTGGATCAACAAACCTGACCCCGGTTTGCGACGACGTGGGGCGGGCGTTAAATCTCCTGCCCGCGATCCAGCAATTCCTCGATCAGGGCACGTTGCAGATCACCGCTATCACCTGCACCAAACTGGGCGGCACCGCCGGAATAAAGCGTGCCATAGGTCTTGGCCACATTCACGGTCTGTGCGACGCCGGAAATGAACTGGTTCTTTTCCAACTCCGCAAACGGATGAATGAACACACCCCACAAGCTGTCATTTGCAATGGCATAGCGGGCATCCAGCGCGCTATCAAAATTGGCCTGCATGACCCGCAGCAATTCTGCATCCGTCATGCCGTCGGTAGATCTGATCGGCACCATGGCACGCATCCGGTTGGCACGCACATCCGTCACGATCAGTACCGGGATATCGTCAATCGTGAACTCGAAACCAGACCCGGCAACCCGCGCGTCCGGATCCAGCGCCTGTACAATTTCGGCCATGCGCGGCAAGGTCATATGCGGCTCTGCCTCTTGGGCGGGCAGTTTAACGGGGATCATCAGGGCGACCAGGGCAAGGGTACGGATCATGGGGAAACTCCTTTGCAACGATCCTATGCCCGAACGTGGCGTGAAACCTAAGCAAGCTTTGGTGAAGTTTTGCAATATGAACCGTACGCTGGGGTCCGACGCTTTGCCGACATTGCGCCGACGCTTAGCCGACAGCGTTTTTGGCGGCTTCGACGATGCCCACGGCACGGGCAATGGCCGCCTCAATCGTCAGGTCAGATGTATCCAGAAGGATCGCATCCTCAGCAGGAACCAAAGGGGCGGTCGCCCGGTTCCGGTCGCGTTCGTCGCGTTCCTTGACATCAGCCAGAACACCTTCAGGCGTGACATCCAAACCCTTGCCGGTCAGTTCTTTATAGCGCCGGTCGGCGCGGCATTCCGCACTGGCGGTCACAAACAGTTTCACATGCGCGTCAGGACAAATCACCGTGCCAATATCGCGGCCATCCAGCACAGCGCCTTCTATACGACTTGCGAATTTTCTTTGAAAATCAATCAATAAGCTGCGAACTTCCGGGATTACTGCAACCTCACTTGCAGCCTGTGCGACCGCTGGCGTGCGCAGGCTGTAATCTTCCAGATCGACAGGGTCCAGCGCGCGGGCCATCTCTGCTGGCGCGCCACCGGCCAGAACCTTTGCCCCCACAGCACGATAGAGCAGGCCGGTATCCAGATGCGCAAAGCCAAAATGGACGGCGACGGCCTTCGATATCGTTCCCTTACCCGCAGCAGCGGGGCCGTCAATCGCCACTGTAAAGGTCACGATCCACTCCTTAATTCGAGTATTGTATCAACATGTTAAGACACAAAACAGCTAGCTGTTCACCCGCATGATCTGCGCGCCAAGCGCTTTCATCAACCCCTCAAAAATCGGAAACGACGTCGCAATCGGCGATCCGTCATCCACGCTCATCGGCTTTTGCGTCGCCATCCCCATCACCATGAACGCCATGGCAATCCGATGGTCCAGCACGCTCGCCACTGTCGCCCCGCCCGGCACATTGCCATGGCCGAGGCCCGTGACCTTCCACCAATCGGGCCCCTCATCAACGCTGACGCCCGCAGCGCGCAACCCCTTGGCCATCGCATCGATCCGATCGCTTTCCTTGACCCGCAATTCCTTCACACCCTGCATATCTGTGACGCCTTCGGCAAAACAGGCCACAACCGACAGGACAGGATATTCATCAATCATACTGGCGGCACGTGCGGGCGGAACCGCTATCCCTTTGAGATCGGGCGAGAACTTGGCGCGCAGATCGGCCACAGGCTCGCCGCCTTCCTCGCGCATGTTTTCAAAAACCAGATCAGCGCCCATCTCCTGCAAGGTTGTGAACAAGCCAGCCCGCGTCGGATTCAGCCCGATATTGGGCACCAGTACATCAGAACCAGGGGTGATGATCGCCGCACAAACAGGGAAGGCCGCCGATGAAGGATCACGCGGCACAATGATCGTCTGGGGGGTAAGTTCCGGCTGACCGGTCAAGGTGATGACCCGGCCTTCATCCGTTTCTTCCACCGACAAGGCGGCACCAAAGCCTTGCAACATCCGTTCGGTATGGTCACGTGTCGCTTCCTTCTCAACCACAACAGTTTGGCCCGGAGCGTTCAGCCCGGCCAGCAGAACGGCCGACTTCACCTGCGCAGACGGGACAGGCACGGTGTAACGAACCGGAACCGGGTCCGCAGCACCAACAATCGTCATCGGCAAGCGGCCACCCTGACGGCCCACAGCCTGCGTACCAAACAGAGCAAGCGGATCAGTGACCCGCGCCATCGGACGACTGCTCAGCGATGCATCACCGGTAAAGGTCACAGTAATGGGCGAGGTCGCCATGGCACCCATGATCAGGCGGACGCCAGTGCCGGAATTGCCACAATCAATGACAGCATCGGGTTCCGCAAACCCGCCGACGCCAACACCATTTACAGTCCATTCGCCGTCGCCATGATCGGTCACCGTGGCGCCAAAGGCGCGCATCGCGTGGGCCGTATCCAGCACATCCTCGCCTTCCAAAAGGCCGGTGATATGGGTCTCACCCACGGCCAATGCACCCAAAATCAGCGACCTGTGTGAAATTGACTTGTCCCCGGGAACATGCGCGACGCCGCTCAGCGCGCCGGACGGATGGGATGTCATGGGGGTTGGGGTGCCGTGGGCGGACATATGCGGACTTTCTTTCAACTTCGGGCGGGTGATAGCGCAGCGGCCACACAGGGTCCATCACCACCCATCATTTTGCCAAAAATACTCCCGCCGGAGGCAATGGGCGGTCACACCCGGCGAAAGGTCAGATAGTGGGGCACACGGCCTTCACGCAAAGCCTTCTGTTCATAGCGCGTGGACACCCAATCATCCCAAGGCGCGCGCCAGTCTGCTGGGCGTTCGGCAGTCCAGACAAACCCGTGGCGCGGCACCTGTTCAATGGTCTGGCGTACATAATCCGCGATGTCTGTTGCCACACGCAGTTCTGCACCCGGCTTCATCACGCGAGACAGTGGTTCCAGATGTTCGGGTGTCACGAAACGGCGACGATGATGGCGTTTCTTGGGCCAGGGATCCGGATAATTCAGGAAAACCTTGGCCAGCGACCGATCAGGCAACACGTCAAAAAGGTCGCGGACATCGCCAGGATGAACACGCAAATTATCGACATTGGCTTTACGGATTTTGCCCAAAAGCATGGCCACGCCGTTGATATAAGGCTCGCAGCCAATCAGCCCGATATCGGGGTAACGCCCAGCCATATGGACCAGATGTTCGCCACCGCCAAATCCGATCTCCAGCCATAGATCGGCATCCCCGAACAGTTTTTGCAGGTTCAACTGTGCCCGATCAGGATTGTCATCCCAACTGATCGGACCGGGCGAAAGCTTGGCAAGATCATTGTCAAGATAAGCATGCTGACTGGCCCGCATGGTCTTGCCCTTGAAGCGGCCATAAAAATTACGCCATGGCGCGCCGGATGGATGATTGGTCTTACTCATGATGTGGCTTAATCCTGCCAAATCGGGGGGTGGGTCAAGACCCACCTTACGTCGTGGCAACGCCGGACGTTGCAGCAACGTAAGATGGATTTAAACCCATCGCCCCTCAAACCGCCTTTTTCAGCGCATCAACCAGATCAGTACGTTCCCAGCTGAACCCGCCATCCGCATCAGGCGCCCGGCCAAAATGACCGTAAGCCGCAGTGCGCTCATAAATCGGCTTGTTCAGACCCAGATGGTTACGAATGCCACGCGGGGTTAGGTCCATGATCTCGGCAATGGCCTTCTCGATGGCGGCCGGTGCCACTTCGCCTGTGCCATGTGTGTCCGCATAAATCGACAGCGGCTTAGCCACGCCAATCGCATAGCTCAGCTGAATTGTGCAACGCTCTGCCATACCGGAAGCCACGACATTTTTAGCCAGATAACGCGAAACGTAAGCCGCCGATCGGTCCACCTTGGTCGGGTCCTTGCCCGAAAACGCACCACCGCCATGCGGGGCGGCACCGCCATAGGTATCGACGATGATCTTGCGCCCAGTCAGGCCCGCGTCACCATCAGGGCCACCGATCACGAATGTGCCCGTCGGGTTCACCCACCATTCAGTATTGGCCGTGATAAAACCGTCAGGCAGGACCTCGCGAATGTAAGGCTCCACAATCGCACGGATATCCGCGCTGGACTGGCTTTCATCGCGGTGCTGCGTTGACAGCACGATGGATGTAACCTCGACGGGTTTGCCATTGGCATAACGCAAGGAAATCTGGCTTTTGGCATCTGGGCGCAGGGTCGGTTCCTGCCCGGATTTGCGCACCTCGGCCAAACGACGCAGAACTGCGTGGGCATATTGGATCGGCGCGGGCATCAGCGCATCGGTTTCAGTGGTGGCATAGCCAAACATGATCCCCTGATCACCGGCCCCTTCATCCTTGTTCGTGTTTGCATCGACACCTTGGGCAATATGCGCAGATTGTTCGTGCAGCAGATTGGTAATCTTGCAGGTGGCGTGGTGAAACTTGTCCTGCTCGTAACCGATATCCTTGATACAGGCCCGGGCGATATCGTCGATCCGCCCCATATAATCCTTTAGTTTGGCCTGATCTGCCAGCCCAACCTCGCCGCCAATCACCACACGATTGGTCGTCGCGAATGTTTCGCAGGCAACCCGCGCTTCGGGTTCTTCGGCCAGAAACGCGTCAAGAATAGCGTCTGAAATACGGTCGCACACCTTATCCGGGTGCCCCTCGGACACAGATTCCGAGGTAAAAATATAGTCTTTTCGTGCCATGGGAGATGCTCCAATAAAAAAAACTGCCACGTCAGGAAGCCGTTGTGACAGAACCAAGGTTGTCCCTACGTGGCGGGCCGCGTCAGGTCAATCGCTAAAGCGGCGCTGCATTGCCGTTTGCGCAACCATCAGTGCCAACAAGAACACAAGGACCGGCATATCACCCCATTGCGCGTAGCGGGTTTCGGGTTCCGCTGGCGGCAAGGCTGCATCAATCGCGCCTTCCTGCCCCAGCGGGAGCATCTGTGTGATCCGGCCTTGGGCATCGATCATGGCTGTCACCCCGGTATTGGCCACGCGGACCATCGGCAGACCTTGTTCGATGGCGCGCAATCTTGCCTGCGCCAGATGTTGATAGGGACCTGCCGCCTTGCCGAACCACGCATCATTGGTGATCAGCAACAAAAGCCGCGCGCGGTCACCATCACTGCCGATTTCTTCCGCAAAAATCCCTTCATAGCAGATCAGTGGGATCGCCAAGCCAATGCCGGGCAGCGATACCGGCCCTTGATCAACCCCAGGGGTGAACCCTGTGCCCAAATTACGCGCCAGTCCAGTCGCACCCGCCCGCCCCAAAAGCGCAGCACCGGGGACGTATTCGCCAAAGGGTACAAGGTGTTGCTTGTCATAAATGCTGCGCACCTGCCCACCCGACCCCATCACAACAAGGCTATTGCGGTATTGCTGCAATTCGTCGGCCCGTTGAATACCGAAGACGAGCGGCGCACCGCGTGCAGCATCGACCAACGGGCTCATGTCATCCTGAATATGATTAAGAAGGAAAGGGATGGCGGTCTCGGGCCACACCACAAGATCGGGCACGTCCCCTGCCCCGGTCATCTCAATCATGCGATCGACAAAGAGCTTGCGAAAGGCGGGATCCCATTTTTGGTGCTGCGGGGCGTTGGGCTGAACCAACCGCACGATGGGTGCATCCGACGCTGCTTGTTCCACCGGATCGGGTTGCGCCAGAAACGCCGCAATTGCCAAGCCTGCCAACCCCGTGCAACCACCCAGCACTCGGCCAGTGGCCAGCAACATCAGCGACCACGCCGCAAACACGGTCAATAGCGTCAGCAGATGCGGACCACCAAAAGCAGCCAATTGTGCGAGCGGTGTGGTGATCCAGACATGCCCCAAAAGCGCCCATGGGAACCCAGTCAGGATCAAGGATCGCGTGACCTCTGCACCAACCAGAAGCAGGCCGAAAAACAACACACGACCGGGGGCCAGTCTTGCCGCGACATAACCGGCAAAAGCCCAGAACAACGCAGCCCCACCAGCCATCAGGATCAGGGCGAAAGGCGCCATCCAGCCATGCCGGGCGATATCGACCAAGAACGGCTCTACAATCCAGCGCAGACTGAATGCGAAATATCCGAAACCAAAGCCCCACGCATGAAATGCGGCGCGACGTGGCGTGGTGCAGGATTGATGCAATGCCAGAACAACAGCAAGCGCGCAGACCGTTGCGGGCCAAAGATCGTAGGGGGCCTGTCCCACAGCCGCGATAACGCCAAGCACTGCAAACAGGGCAAACCGCCCCTTCGCTGACAGCGCGGCAACACGGCCAAACAGGTTAGCCACGCTCTGTCCCGTTCAAACACACCCGCAGCCGTTTGATGCGGCGCGGATCGGCATCGACGATCTCAAACTCGGGGCCATCAGGGTGGGCGACCACCTCACCCCGTGCAGGCAGATGACCAGCCAGAAGGGTCACAAGCCCGCCCAGCGTATCGATCTCTTCCTCGTCAATCTCGGCATGGGCGGTCAGTTTCCGACCAATCTCCGCCTCGAAATCCTCAAGCTCGGTCCGGGCCTGGGCCAGATAGATACCCGGCTTTTCAAGAACCCAGCTTTTGGCTTCTTCGATGTCGTGCTCATCCTCAATCTCGCCGACCACCTGTTCGATCAGGTCCTCGATGGTGACAAGCCCATCGGTGCCGCCATATTCATCAATGACCAGCGCCATATGGATACGCTCGGCCTGCATTTTTTGCAAAAGCACGCCAAGCGACATCGAAGGCGGCACAAACAACAGCGGGCGCAACATATCGCGCAGGTTGAAACCGGGGCTGTCGCCGTTGAACCCATGTTGCAGGGCAAAATCCTTGAGGTTGGCAATCCCGATAGGCGTGTCCAACGTCCCATCATAAACCGGCAGCCGGGTCAGACCGCAATCCCGAAATGTCCTGACCAATTCGTCTTTCGACGCGTTCAGCGGGACGGCAATGATATCGGTCTTGGGAATTGCTACGTCTTCGACGCGTTTGCGACGCAGGTTAAGCATGCCAAGCATGCCAGCTGCGTTCATAACGGCCTCGCGCGGCGTATCCTCGGGCGCTTGCGGCGCTTGCGTCAGGAAAATTGCGTTGCGCAAACGGGCGAACAAGCCCTTGTTTTGCGCTGTCTGGTCCGTAAGCGCGCCTTGCGCTGCTATAGAAGGACCGTCGCCGGTGTCGCCCATTTCATCCTATCTCTTGCGGGTAAAATCGCCCGTCTCTTCCTTATATGGGTCAGTAATACCCAATTTGCCAAGTATTTCAGTTTCCAACGCTTCCATCAAGGTCGCGTCACCATCACGCTCATGATCGAAGCCCAATAGATGCAGCGTGCCATGGACCAGTAAATGAATGGTGTGATCCGACATTGATTTACCCGCCTCTGCCGCCTCGCGGACGCAGGTCTCATAAGCAATGGCGATGTCGCCCAGTTCTGTATCTGGCCCGGGCTGCGGGGGCAGCGGCATTTCGCCGTCCATGGCCGCCGCCCGTTCGTCCGAGGGCCAGCTGAGGACATTTGTCGCAGCAGCTTTGCCACGAAAATCAGCATTCAGGCGCGCGATACGGGCATCATCACACGCAAGCAGGCTGATTTCAAAGGCGGTTGGCTCAAGCCCCAACCTGCATAGCGTGGCTTCAGTCGCCGTTTGTGCGTGGTCAGTAATATCGACCCAGCGCGCATCCTCGACGATACAATCGACGGTCACCGGTTTTCGTCCGCCTCATAAGCTTCGATGATGGCCGCCACCAACGGATGACGGACCACATCCTTGGACGTGAAATAGTTAAAGCTGATCTTCGGGATACTCTTCAGCAATCTTTCTGCATCCCAAAGCCCTGAATTCACGCCGCGCGGCAGATCAATCTGTGTCCGGTCGCCGGTTATCACCATACGGCTGCCTTCACCCAGACGGGTCAGGAACATCTTCATCTGCATGGTGGTGGCATTCTGCGCCTCGTCCAGCACGACAAAGGCATTCGACAGAGTCCGCCCCCGCATGAAGGCTAGGGGTGCAATTTCGATCACCTTTTCTTCGATCATCTTGGCGGCTTGTTTCCCAGGCAGAAAATCGCCCAGCGCATCGTAAAGCGGCTGCATGTAAGGGTCGACCTTGTCTTTCATGTCGCCGGGCAGATAGCCCAGCTTCTCGCCTGCCTCTACCGCAGGGCGGGACAGGATGATCTTATCCACATGGCCACTGATCAGCATGTTCACACCTACGGCGACGGCCAGATAGGTCTTGCCAGTACCGGCCGGGCCGATGCCAAAGGCCAGTTCATTGTCAAACAGCGATTTGACGTAAGCCTTTTGGGCGTCTGTGCGCGGTTCGATCAGTTTCTTGCGGGTCTTGATTTCGACGCGGGCAATGGATGCATCGCCTTTGAACAGCTCAATCTGATCGCCATCACGCGCAGGGCCGCGGACGGTTTCCGGACCCATGCGCAATTCGCGATCAATATCACCGGGTTCCAGCGACCGGCCGGCCTCTAACCGCGAATACAGCGATTTCAGCACATCAACCGCATCCTGACGTGGTCCATCATCACCAATCACAGCAAGCTGATTGCCGCGACGGAGGATCTGGACGCTTAGCTTGTCTTCGATGGTTGTCAGGTTGCGGTCATATTCGCCGCATAGGTCAATCAGCAGGAAATTGTCGGGAAATTCCAACAGGGCTTCTGTAACGTCTTTAGCGGGTGGGGTCAGGGCACCAGTGGCCAATCAGCTCTCCTTTGAGTCTCTATACGGATATGGTGGCAAGTCCGACCGCGACGCGCAAGCGGTGATGGGTGATTGTCACGGATTTGATACGAAATAAAGCACGACACTTACCGCAAAGGGCGGATCAGACTTTTTTAAAAAGTCTGCACAAATTCCTTTGTAGGAATTTGGCCCCTGCAGCAAAGGTCAGCGAATGAGCTTACCTTTCAGCGAATTCGGACTGTCTGCGACCACGCGCACGCGGCACACCTGGCCCAGCACCTCGGCAGGTGCTTCCGCATAGACAGCGTGCAGGTATTCAGATTTTCCGATCATCTGCCCCGGCTCACGGCCCGGTTTTTCAAACAGAACCTTCACGTCCCGCCCGACCATGGATGCTTGTGTGCTTTGCTGCTGCGCACGCAAGAGCGCCTGCAAACGTTGCAAGCGGTCGTTCATCACATCTTCGGGCAGTTGCGGCTTCTCTGCCGCTGGCGTGCCCGGGCGCGTGGAGTATTTGAACGAATAGGCTTGCCCGTAATGGACGTCACGCACCAGTTGCATTGTATCTTCAAAATCTTCCTCCGTCTCACCGGGGAAGCCCACAATGAAGTCGCCCGATAGCAACAGGTCAGGCCTTGCAGCCGTGATCCGTTCGATCAGACGGACGTAGCTTTCAGCCGTATGTTTGCGGTTCATCGCTTTCAAAATCCGATCTGACCCGGATTGCACCGGTAAGTGCAGATAAGGCATCAACTTGTCACAGGTGCCATGCGCGTCAATCAGCGCGTCGTCCATGTCGTTGGGATGCGATGTGGTAAACCTGATCCGTTCCAGCCCGTCCACCTTATCCAGTGCCCAGATCAGACCGGCCAACCCCTTCTCATGACCATGATAGGCGTTCACATTCTGGCCCAGCAGGGTGATTTCACGCACACCGCTTTCCACCAATTCCCGCGCTTCGCGCAGGATGCGGTCAGCCGGGCGCGACACCTCTGCCCCGCGTGTGTAAGGCACCACACAAAAGGCACAAAACTTGTCGCACCCTTCCTGCACGGTCAGAAACGCGGTTGGGCCACGCTTTGCCTTGGCCCGCGATTTGAGCGTATCGAATTTATCATCTTCCGGAAAATCAGTGTCGAGCGCTTTGACCCCGGTTTGGATCGCATCATCCATCGCGGGCAGACGGTGATAGCTTTGCGGGCCAACCACCAGATCAACCAGCGGCTGACGGCGCATGATCTCTTCACCTTCTGCCTGGGCCACACAGCCCGCCACACCGATTTTCAGGTCCGGCTTTTCAGCTTTCAGCCCTTTGAAACGCCCCAGCTCCGAATACACTTTTTCTGCTGCTTTCTCGCGAATATGGCAGGTGTTGAGCAGGATCATATCGGCATCATCCGCCGTGTCGGTCTGCACATAGCCCTTGCCGCCCAGCGCCTCGGCCATGCGTTCGCTGTCATAGACATTCATCTGACAGCCATAGGTCTTGATAAACAGCTTCTTGGGCGCGGACATTGGGGTTGCTCTATCACTGGAAAGGACTTCGGCCTTCTAACGATTTGGATGGCCGCTTGCAATGCGGCGCAAATTCACCGATTTTGCGCAGAACCCAAGCCCGACCGGACAGCATGCATTACCCCAGCCTTGACGCCCTTGTCGCAGACCGAAAGCGCACGCTTTCGCAAGGACCGATTGCATTGGTCTTACTGGAAGACGCGGTCGAAATCGACGCAACGCTCGCACATCTGCAACGGTGCGGGTTTGCCAAGGTGATTGCTTTTGGAGCCGCCGAATTACCCGTGCCGGAAGATATCGACCGGGTCGATCACGAGGTTCTGTCCGAAGGGGCCTTGCCTGAGATCGTGAATGCTGTTGGCAAGGCAGCCCCCGATATCTGGCTGCATTACTGCTATAATGCCGAATTCCTGTACTACCCGTTTTGCGAAACGCGATCCGTGGGCGAGTTGATCGCCTTCAGTGTTGAAGAGCGCCGCGACAGCATTCTGAGCTATGTGATTGATCTATATGCGCGCGACCTGGACGCGGCTCCTTTGGGTGTGAACCGTGAAGATGCCTGGTTGGATCGCGCAGGTTATTATGCACTGGCACGCATGGATGAAACTGGCAGACCGCTGGACAGGCAGATGGATTTCTTTGGCGGGTTGCGGTGGCGCTTTGAGGAACATGTGCCCTACTGGCGGCGGCGGATTGACCGCATATCCCTGTTCCGGGCGACGCCGGGGTTGCAGATGTTGGCGGATCGGCAATTCAATCTGGCGGAGTACAATACATATGCCTGCCCATGGCATCACAATATAACAACCGCCGTCTGTTCATTCCGAACGGCAAAAGCGCTCAAACGCAACCCCAGCAGCCGCCACCGGATCGATAGCTTTCACTGGCAGAATTCAGAACCGTTCAGTTGGCAGTCGCAGCAGCTTTGCGATTTGGGGTTAATGGAACCGGGCCAATGGTTTTAGGCGGCGATGGGTCAAGACCCATCTTACGATGTTGCAACGACGAATATGGCCAGTCACGCGGGCGCTTGACCAGCCCGGCATGAACCGGTGCAGACGCGATCACATGCATATGCAGATCGAAATCTTGTGGATCGCGGATCACATGTTCCCAGAACCGACGCTGCCAGATCCCCTTTTCGCCCCGTTTCAATTGACTGGATGTGATATGGGCCGGGGCCGGAACATGGCGCGAGAACGTGGATTTGATCAGCCGCCAACGCTTGGAAAACCCCACATCACCTTCCGGCAAGACCCAGATCATATGCAGTTTGTTCGGTAGAACAACGGCACCGGCAATCTCAAACGGCCATCGTTTCATGCAGAGACGGGTGGCACTGCGCAGCAGATCAATGCGCGCCGTCAGCAGATCGGACTGCTGATCATGCAACCGCACGGTAAAGAAATAGGTGCCGCCGGGGACATAACGCCGGATGTAACTGGTCATACGGACAAACCTGCCCAATCACCGTTAACGGGGCGTAAACAGACGCCACATCGTAAGATGGGTTTTAACCCATCTTCATCGGCAATTCCGCATCATCGATCGCCAATACCTGCGCCCCGGTCAGATTGGCCAAGGCAATGTCGGCGCGGCCTTTCACCAACCACGAAACACCGAAAGCCCAAATTCCCACCGCCTCTAACCAAAGGACCAGTTTATAGCGCACCACCAGCTCCTGCGGCCACCCGCTGCCGTGGATCTTGATCGCAGATGCCGCAGCAATTGCCAGCAACATCGTGATGATAACCCATCCACAGGTCAGATAAATGGGGCGACGTCGTTTCTTGGCTGTCCGGGCGAACTTGAAACAAAAACGCGCAAGGCAGCCAAAGAAAACCAACGCAGACAAGTAGTGCCAAAGCGGGTTTGTGCCTACCAGAACGCCCGCCTCTTGCAAAACAATCAGTTTTTCAGGCGGGCCTTCATTGGGGAACAACGCAACGCCAAAGGCCGAAACGCCAGCGGCAGTGGCCACCCAATTGTCGTCAAACAGCTCACCGCTTTGCAGTTGATAGCCGCGATAGGAAATCAGAAAGACCCCAATCGCACAAAGGCTGCCAACAAATATATCCCGATAGATCGTATGGTAAAAATCGCTGATCGATGGCTCGATCCGTTGATCATAAATCAGCCCGCCCACAATCAGCACGATGGGCAGGAATATACCCAATAAACCAAGCGCCGTGCGCACCCGATAAAACGACAACACCATTTCTTCGCGTTTTTGTTCCGCCATCGATCAACCTCTGGATGCCAGTCAAGCGGAACATGTCGGCATCTGCCGGTTTCGACAAGGTCGGAAAATCCGGACTTTAGCAGTCGTTGCTCAGGTGCGACGCAACCGGATCACAACATCGACAGATGCAATCTCTGCACCATCAGGTGCCGTGGGTAATTTGCTGATTTGCAGGTCCTGGGCGGGCGCATCCGTCAGCTTGGCGCTGTCTTCCCAGTAGAAATGCGGGTGATCTGTCATATTGGTGTCAAAATAGCTTTTTGAGCCATCCACGGTAATTTCACGCATCAGACCCGCATCGCAGAACGCACGCAGCGTGTTGTAGACGGTCGCAAGCGATACTTTTTCGCCAGTCGTAGATGCCGCATCAAACAGGCTTTCGGCGGTGACGTGACGGTCTTGCCCATCGCCAACCAGCAGCCCGGCCAATGCAAGCCGCTGCCGCGTTGGCCGCAATCCAGCGCCCGCCAGCCAGGCCGCGCTCCGCTCTATCCGAGGATCAGTCATCATTATCCAAACTCTGCCTTCCTCCCTAATATGGTAAGAAATGCCCCCGGATCAAATAAAATAGTCAGAAATCACCTACACTTGCCCTTTTCAACTGCTCGGTGATAGAGGTCAGAGACCGTAGCAGACAAGAATGAGACCAAAGATATGGCCGAGTTTCCATCCAGTTTTGACAAGGACGACCTGTTGAAATGCGCCCGTGGCGAGCTTTTTGGCCCCGGCAATGCGCAGCTTCCGGCCCCGCCCATGCTGATGATGGACCGGATCACTGATATCTCGGGCGATGGTGGCGCGCATGGCAAAGGACATGTTGTCGCAGAGTTCGATATCACCCCTGATCTGTGGTTTTTCGAGTGTCATTTCCCCGGTAACCCGATCATGCCCGGCTGTCTGGGCCTTGACGGGTTATGGCAGCTGACTGGCTTCAACCTCGGCTGGCGCGGCTGGCAAGGGCGCGGCTATGCGCTGGGGGTCGGCGAGGTCAAACTGACCGGCATGGTGCGCCCCGACCGCAAGATGCTGACCTACAAGATTGATTTCACCAAAGCCGTACAAACGCGCCGCCTCACCATGGGCGTGGCCGACGGGATCGTCGAGGCCGATGGCGAAGTGATCTATCAGGTCAAGGATATGAAAGTCGCGTTGAGCGAGAGTTAAGGATCAAAGAAGGACTTTGGGAGCGGTGGTTTTTGCGAACGGAAGCAGACCTAGCGTGAAGCACGCCGCAAAAGAGAGTCATTAGTGGATCGACGCTGCCAATAAGACTCGGCACCACTATCGAACTGTCGCACTTCGAAACCGATTTTCTCTAGAACTCGCATTAGTTTCGGATTTGGTGTTGAGCAGTTCCTTGCCAAGACAGACCATTCGATTGCGGAAAACTCCCGCGCCAATGCCGCTCGTTCGATAGTGCCAATTAACACAGGCAGAACGCCCTCACCGCCTTGTTCTACAACAGCAATCTCAACCAAAAGCACTTTTCCTGATTTGGAGAACTCTGCAAGAACTTCGGCTTCGCCGACAGCGAACACAATTGGACGACCGGCAAGCGCATAGGCTTCCAGATCATCTAGTCTCACTAGCTCGCTTGGTTTGATGCCATCAATCATGAGTTCACGGTTCGGCATGGTGCTTCCTGCTATCGGCTTTGACTAATAGAACCCGGAAAAGGTGCAACTCCAACCAACAGTTTAGACTCAGGCCAGACAACCCTCGACGCGCCTGTACTCACCCCCACTTGCCCCCTCGCTCCCTCTCCCCTACACAGAAATAAAAGTCATCGAGGGAGCAGCCATGCGCCGTGTCGTTATTACAGGATTGGGTATTGTCTCGCCCATTGGGAACAATGCGGAAGAAGTCGCCGCAGCCCTGAAGGCAGGTAAATCCGGGATCGAAGCCTCGCCCGAAATGGCCGAACACGGGTTTCGCAGTCAAGTGGCAGGCACGCTCAAGATCGACATCACGGAACATGTCGACAAGCGCACCTTGCGGTTCATGGGGCCAGGTGCGGCTTATGCCCATATCGCCATGCAACAGGCGATTGCAGATGCAGGGCTGGGTGAAGACACGGTTTCGAACCCGGGTACCGGCCTTGTTGCTGGCTCTGGCGGGCCGTCCACTTCTGCCATGCTAACGGCGCATGATGTCGTCAAGAACACGAGTGCGACCAAGCGGATTGGTCCCTTTGCAGTGCCAAAATGCATGTCATCGACCGTATCGGCCAACCTCTCAACAGCCTTTAAAATCAAAGGGATCAACTATTCGATCACCTCTGCCTGTTCGACCAGCCTGCATTGTATCGGCAACGCGGCAGAGCAGATCATGATGGGCAAACAGGACGTGATGTTTGCAGGTGGTGGCGAGGAACTGGACTGGACCCTGTCCTGCCTTTTTGATGCGATGGGCGCGATGTCGTCGAAATATAATGACACACCAGAAAAAGCCTCCCGCGCTTTTGATGCCGACCGCGATGGTTTTGTGATTGCCGGTGGCGGCGGGATCGTCGTGCTGGAGGATCTGGAACATGCGCAGGCGCGTGGTGCCAAGATCTATGCCGAGGTCACGGGCTTTGCCGCCACATCGGATGGGCACGATATGGTCGCCCCATCAGGCGAGGGCGGCGAGCGGGCGATGCGTCTGGCGCTGGAAACCATCCCCGAAGGTAGAAAAGTCAGTTATATCAACGCACACGGCACATCGACCCCGGTGGGTGATGTGGGTGAGGTTGAGGCGGTGCGGCGGGTTTTTGGCGAAGGATCCACCCCACCGATCAGCTCAACCAAGTCGATGACGGGCCATTCCCAAGGGGCCACTGGCGCGCAAGAGGCGATCTATTGCCTGTTGATGTTGCAGGATGACTTCATCGCGCCGTCGATCAATGTCGAAACGCTTGATCCGGCCCTTGATCCGGCTGAAATCGCGACTGAACGTGTTGATAATGCTGGGCTTGATACGGTGATGACAAACTCTTTCGGGTTTGGCGGCACCAACGGATCAATGCTCCTTTCCAAATTCCGAGGATGATCTGATGACCATTTCGATGCAGGGAAAACGCGGCCTGATCATGGGCGTGGCCAATGAACGTTCCATCGCCTGGGGCATCGCCAAAGCGATGGCCGATGCCGGTGCCGAACTGGCATTTTCCTATCAGGGCGAGGCTTTTGGCAAGCGGTTGGAACCGCTGGCGCAATCGGTCGGTTCAGACATGATGGTGGATGTCGATGTCACCGATGATGCCAGCATGGATGCCGCATTTGCGATGATAAAGGAGCGCTGGGGCAAGCTGGATTTTCTGGTCCATGCCATTGCTTTTTCAGACAAAAACGAACTGACGGGCCGTTTCATCAATACCAGCCGCGAGAATTTCAAGAACTCGCTCGCGATATCCTGCTATTCTTTCATCGATGTGGCGAACCGGGCCTCGCAACTGATGCCGGACGGGGGCACATTGCTGACCCTGACCTATCAGGGCAGCAACCGCGTGACCCCGTTTTACAACGTCATGGGCGTGGCCAAGGCCGCACTTGAAAGCACCACGCGCTATCTGGCCAATGATCTTGGCCCGCAGGGTATTCGCGTCAATGCGATCAGCCCAGGACCGATGAAAACCCTTGCCGGCGCGGCCATTGGCGGTGCGCGCAAAACCTATAAGCACACCGATTTGAACGCGCCGATGCGGTCCAATGCCACGCTAGAGGCGGTGGGCGGCACGGCAGTCTATCTGGCCTCTGACGCAGGCGCCTGCACGACGGGTGAAATTATCCGCGTCGATGGCGGTTTTCATGTTCTTGGGATGCCGCAGCCCGATCATCTGGTCTGAGCCCGTGCAACGTTCGGTGGTTACCCTTGGCCCCCGCAACAGCCTGTTGCCAGCGAATCGCCGCTGGGTCGGTTAACGCCCGTATTTGCTGGCAAATCGGCTGTCGGCAAAGCGTCGGCGAAACGTCGGACTTGCGTCGGACCCGATTACTGCGTTTTGCGCCCTTAAGGCTGCGTGCGATGCAATCGTAAACAAGCTGTTAGGGTCAGCACCTTGTGGAACGTTTCTCACCGTTGACTCAATCCGGCGAACGTTCTGAAGCGTATTTTGGGTTCGCATCGCGCAATGTTAACCAAAACGTCTAGCATTCCCGACCCAGACCGGACCTTGGGCGCGCACTGGGTCAACGGTGACAGGATGGACTCTCCCGCCTTTTGCAGATGCAGCTACTGCAACGGCAAGGAAGTGCTGCGTTGCGGCCTTTGTCGTCAAAGCGGTCCTTCTGACCCATCTCTCGCTTTGGATTTCAAGCTGACCCTTTGCTGTGTGCGGTTCAAACAATCGAGATGCCGGACATAGTTTTGCTCTCGCTATCGCTACGCCAATTGCCGGTCACCGAGAACATTGCGGAAACAATAGTTGTATTGTCGATCAAACATATGATCGGGGCCGAACTTGTTAATAGACTGGGCCACCATGCACCAGCTTCGTGACCGCCCTCAAAGCTGTGATGCGGCGAGCGACAGGTATTCGCACTGAACGCATCATCCTGTGGCCTGAAAATAGATGCGCGAGTTACGAAGTTCGTTGACCGTCTCGTCGCTCTTGCAACTGGTTTCGAAGTTTCATTGGCGAATTTCTAAGCTGAGATCGACGCAGAGTAGAAAGGGCTACGCGCCTTTACCGATACTCGACAGTAGTCGTCTCAGGTTACGTTGATAGTGCTCAGGTGCTTCTGTATCGCATTCGATCACGCCCAATGTGCGTTCCAATGCCGGGAAATCAATCGTGCTGGTGTTACCACGAGCGGTAAGGAATTCAGGCTTGCGATCAAGTGCGTCCATGACCAACACCTCGCCATAGGTGTAGTGCAGTAGTGAGTGATAGACATGGCCCGCCTCAGCTCCTTCCCAACCCAGTGCTTCGATTGCCAACATGGTCTTTTCCATCATGGGCAGGATTACGGGGCTGCCGGGATGACCATCAATAAGGCACCGGACAATCCAGGGATCACGGCGAAAAGCCGCATAAAGTTTCGCGAAGAATTCTGTCAGATGATCGACAGGTGATGGCGTGTCAGGTGGCATAGCAATGGTCGCTGCAACATGATCAAGCATGCCGTCCAGCAGGTCATCGCGATTGCGGATATGGTGATAGAGTGACATCACTCCACACCCCAGTTGCTCTGCGACACGCTTCATTGTCAGGCCATCCAAACCCTCCTGACGCACGACATTAATTGCGGCCTTGATGACACGCGCATGCGTGAGCCTGCCAGCCTTTCCCGAGCGGCCAGGACCGGGTTTTGCAGGCTTTGAAATTTCTTCGTGCATTCTGTTAAAGCTTTCTTTAGTAAAACACTCGGAATATATTTCGTATGCCATACGAAAACGAGCCCTGCAATGAAGCGGCGCGAGGTACCCTCCAGCCCGGCCATCATGCTTGCCGCCATGGGCATTGCAGTCGCCGTGCATATGGGCAGCATCGTGTCGTCAAATTGGGAAACGACAGTCGAGATCGAAGCTGGTGCCGGAGCCTCCATTGCGCGATTGGGCACCAGTTTTGCGGATATGAGCGCCGGACAATTCAGCGCCCAAACACCCACCGAAACGCTCAACCCGGCCACACCGCAGGAGGTCCTTGCCGCACAAAGGCCGACACCAATTACCACCGAGACCGCTGCTGACACCGGGCGCCGGATCACGCCAAGTCGGACACTCGGACTGACCGCGCCACTTGCGTCTACGAGAGCAGCACGCCCCGACCCCACGCCCGTCAACGCCGCAGCCCAACCAATGCCAGTGGTGCCGCCCGTGATGGAGACATTGGCCCCGATTGCGTCACAAGACACCCTCATGGCAACCGATGAAACCACACGAGCCCCCAGCTCGTCCCCGCGACCTGCAAGCCGCAACCCCCAGGCCGTTCCGCCGGAGATGATCCGCCCAGAGCCACAGAGGCGTCTGGCAGCGCCGGAACCAACGCCGCGCGCCTCGGAAACCGGAACGTTGACCAATCAACAAGGTCAGACCGATGGCGACCGGCAGAACACATCCCCCACGACAGGCACGGCAACAGCGACGGCGCAACAGTCAGGCAATGCTGCGGCATCGAGTTACCCGGGCCAGGTGATGCGCCAGCTTTCGCGTGCTGGGCGACCGCGCCTGTCAGCGCGCGGCGCGGCAACCATCGCTTTCACCATTGCAGCCAACGGTCGTGTCGCCAGCGTTTCAGTCGCCCATAGCTCCGGCTCGCAACAACTGGACCGGGCCGCGCAACGCTTGGTACAACGCGCAGGCCCTTTCCCCCTACCACCTCCGGGAGCCACACGCAGTTTTAGCGTTGAGATCAAAGGCAGGTGAATGGAAAGCCTCCGCCGTCATTCCTCGGCGAAGTTATCCCATGTGCTTTCAATCACGTCGATTTCAAACAATCCGTCCGCCAAAGCGGAAGAACAAGTGATCATCTCCATATTGGCATTCCGGAGCACACAAATTCCGCCACTTAGCCCGCCCGGGTTTATCACGGTTGCCGGATCAGGTCTGCGTCTGACGCTACAGCTTGCCGCACGCTCTCTTCCAAACCCTGACATCAGCACCGGGTTGAATAGCCGTTGTCCAACGGCACCAACAAGCATTACTTCTACAAGTGCATTAGGCTACGAAGAGCCGATTCTGATCCGGGTGGCTGCGCTGCGGTGGGAACGTAGCGCTATAACTGACGGCACCTGTGTCCTAGATCTCATCAGTTGGTGCCTATGTTCTCGCTGCGATCTGATCGAGGGTTCGCTTATTCATTTTGGATTAGTTGATGACGTAACGGTTATAGTGATCTGACGTTCGGCAGGCCTATTTTAGCTCCGTCCCACGATTCAGAAGTTTTAAATAAAACGTAAATTTTTTGTTGCTTTACTTTCTATCACAGGTTAGAGCAACGCCGTGATCCCAGCAGCCCGATAAAGGTTGACTGGTCAAACCTTATAACCCAGGAGGCCGGAATGCCGTCTACACAACCCAAATCCGCGCTGCGCCGCATCAACGGTAAGGTTATTGCTTTGCTGGTGCTGTCGATGACCGCCGTGGGTGTCGTGGGCTGTGAACAGATCGCCGTGGTTGCGATGAACCAGATCACAACGACGGAGTTTTCCGTGCGTGGTGATCAGCTGTTGATGCAAGGTGAGATCAACAGCAAGACCCTGGACCAGTTTGAAGACGTCATCGCCGCAAACCCCGATATCAAGACATTGGTTGAATTGGAGGTTCCGGGGTCGCTGGACGATGACACGATGATCGCGCTGGCCTACCGGGTTCGCGAATTGGGTCTGAACACCCATCTGACCGCGACAAGCGAGATCTATTCCGGGGGCGTTGATTTGTTTCTGGCAGGTGTCACACGCACAATGGAAGATGGCGCAAAAATTGGCGTCCATTCATGGTCAGACGGCACCAATGAGGCCAAGGATTTTCCCCGTGGTGCCCCGGAACATGAACAAAACCGGCTATATATTGAACGGATGCTGGGTGATGACGCGTTTTATTGGTTCACCATCTACGCGGCCCCTGCCGACGATATCTATATCATGACCGATGCAGAAATTCGCGAATACAGGCTGCTGACAAACTAGGCCGCGTCGATCCCCATGATTTCGATGGCAAAGGTCAGGTCCTTGCCGGCCAGCGGGTGGTTGGCGTCCAGTGTCACCTCATCCGCTGTCACCTCGGCCACGGTCACCTGCACCACCTGCCCTTGTGGTGTCTGCATTTGCAGCTGCGTGCCCAGATCAAGCGGGACGTTACCGGGAATTTCGCTGCGCGGCACGGCTTGGCGCGCGTTTTCATTCACCGCCCCATAAGCCTGATCACTGGGCACCTGCACGGTTTTTGTGTCGCCAACGGCCATACCGGAAATGGCGGCATCCAGCCCCGGGATGATCTGCCCGGACCCTAACACGAATTCCAGTGGATCACGCCCTTCAGAGCTGTCAAACGCCTGCCCGTCCTGCAACGTACCCGTGTAATTGATACGCACCGTATCGCCGTTTTTGGCCTGAACCATCGCCCATATCCCTTCCGTCCCGGATCGCTGACGCACGCTATGCAACCTTTGACCCTATTGCAAACGGCTTTGCCCCTTTTCGCCGCAGCGTGACCGTGACACCATGTCCCAGGCGGTGCCTGCGATTGGCCGACACCGCCAAACGCAAGAGGACCCCATGCCGATCACCACATGTGTTTTTGATGCCTATGGCACATTGTTCGATGTGAACGCCGCGGCCGCGCAGGCCGCCCAAGAGCCTGCCCATGCCGCATTGGCCGCTATCTGGCCCGCCATCGCCCGCGACTGGCGCCTCAAGCAGTTGCAATATACTTGGCTGCGCGCCGTGGCAGGCCAGCATTGCGATTTCTGGCAGGTCACCCAGGATGGCCTTGATTGGGCAATGGAGGCAAGTGGTTTGGCCGATGACGCCACCCGCGCCCGGCTGCTGGAGCTTTACTGGGAATTGGCCGCCTATGCAGAGGTGCCTGCGATGCTGGCCACGCTAAAGGAACGCGGGCTGGCCACGGCGATATTGTCCAATGGATCACCTGATATGCTGGATGGTGCTGTGGCCTCCGCCCGGATCGGCAATGTGTTGGATGCGGTTTTGTCGGTCCAGTCGGTTGGCGTCTTTAAACCGCATGACACGGTTTATGATCTGGTTGGTCAGCATTTCGGCTGTGCCCGGTCAGATGTGTTATTCGTGTCCTCGAATGGCTGGGACGCTGCCGGTGCCGCTGGCTATGGTTTTAAAACTGTCTGGGTGAACCGGGCGGGTGAACCGATGGACAGGCTTTATGCAACCCCCACCCATGTCATGTCTGATCTGACCAAAATACCGGAGCTTGTCTGATGCCCTATTTCCAAAGCGCGGATGGTTTGCGCCTGCATTATCTGGATGAGGGTGAGGGCCTGCCGGTGATTGCATTGGCGGGGTTAACCCGGAATGCCGCTGATTTTGATCATGTCGCCCCGCATCTGCCCGTCCGCCTGATCCGGCCCGATTATCGCGGGCGCGGCCTATCAGAATGGGGTGATCATGCCACCTATACTATCCCGCAAGAGGCGCAGGATGTCTTGGCCCTGATGGATCATCTGGGGCTGGAGAAGGCCGCGATTCTGGGCACCTCGCGTGGTGGGATGATCGGGATGGTTCTGGCGGCCACGGCCCGTGACCGCCTGATTGGCGTTGCATTGAATGATATCGGGCCAGAGCTTGCCGAAACCGGCCTTGAGATTATCAAGAATTACATTGGCAAGCCTCCCGCGCAGAAAACCTATGCCGAGGCCGCCGCGTTTCGGGCGCGCAATTGGGTACATTTCAAGGATGTGCCGATGGATCGCTGGTTGGCCGAGGTGGCAGCCCATTACGAGGAAACCCCCGACGGGCTGGTTCTGCGCTATGATCCCAAGCTGCGCGATGCGGTGCTGGAGGCTGGCGCGCAACCGACACCGGATCTATGGCCGCTTTTTGATGCGTTGCATGGGTTGCCGTTGGCCCTGATCCGAGGTGGCAATTCTGATCTGCTCAGCGTGGCGACTGCTGACAAGATGGCAGAGCGCCGCCCCGACATGATCCGGGTTGATGTGCCCGGTCGCGGCCATGTGCCGTTTCTGGATGAACCGCAGGCGCTGGATGCGCTGCATCGCTGGCTGGAGAGAATGTAATGCATATTGATATGATCCGGGCGGCGGCCAAGCGACTGAATGGCCACGCGCGGCGCACCCCGATCCTGACCTCCCCGTTTCTGGACGAGATTGCGGGACGGCAGGTTTTTGTGAAACCTGAATGTTTGCAGCATACAGGGTCGTTTAAATTTCGCGGCGGCTGGTCGGCAGTGTCCGCGCTGACCGATAATGCGCTGAAAACCGGGGTGATCGCCTTTTCCAGTGGCAATCATGCCCAAGGGGTCGCGCTGGCCGCCAAGACACATGGCGCGCCTGCGGTGATTGTGATGCCGTCGGATGCGCCGGTGATCAAAATCGAGAATACCCGCGCATTAGGGGCTGAGGTGGTGCTGTATGACCGCGCGACAGAGGATCGCGATGAGATCGGCGCCCGGCTGGCCGCTGAACGTGGGCTGACCCTGATCAAGCCGTTTGATGAACCCCAGGTGATTGCAGGCCAAGGCACATGCGGGCTGGAGATTGCCGCCGATATGAACGCTATGGGCGTGACGGATGCCGATGTTGCGGTCTGTTGCGGGGGTGGCGGGCTGACCTCTGGCATCGCGCTTGCCTTGGCGGCGGATGCCCCCGGCCTGCGTGTTCGCCCGGTGGAGCCGGAAGGCTTTGACGATGTGACCCGGTCGCTGGCCAGCGGCAAGATTGAGCGCAACGCCCGCACCGCCGGATCGCTATGCGATGCAATCATCACACCGCAACCGGGCGAGATCACCTTTCCCCTCATGCAGGCCCATTGCGGACGGGGTGTTGTGGTGACCGAGGATGACTGCCTGCGTGCCGTTGGGCTGGCTTATGAGCGGTTGAAAATTGTGGTGGAACCGGGTGGTGCGGCGGCACTGGCTGCGGCCTTGTTCCAGCCCGATGCATTTGAAGGCGACGCCATTATCGCCGTTGCCACAGGCGGCAATATTGATCCCCCCGTCTTTTCCAAAGCATTGGAGACCCTTGCATGACCCGTTTCACCATCGCCAGCTTCAACGTCAAAAACCTGATCGAGGCGGATCAGGAGTATTACCGGTTCGAAGAATATACACCCGAAGAATACGCCTGGAAACGCGCCTGGTTATCCGACCAGTTGCTGACGATGAATGCCGATATCGTCGGTTTTCAGGAAATTTTCACCGAAAACGCCCTGCGCGATGTGGTGATTGAAACTGACGAATTGGGGCTGGCTGCGAATGCGGCGAATATCCCTGACCGTTCAAAACACTATGCCCGCAAGGCGATTTTCCGCAAACTGGCCTATGAACCCTATGCCGAGGCCGCACTGGCCTTTGCCCCAAACAGCTTTGACGGTGGGCCGGGCCAGCGCCGCCCTGGTGTCGCGATCCTGTCGCGCTTTGGGTTCGAGGGGCTGCCAGAGGTCATTCAGGACTTGCCCGAGCCGCTGGACGTGCCGTTCAGCGATCTGGATGGCAGCGATGGCGGGTCATATCAGATCAAACGGTTAAGCCGCCCGATTTTAAAAGTGCGCATTCCGGTGGGCGATCAGATCATCACAGTGTTCAACTGCCATCTGAAATCCAAGCTGGGCGAATTTCCCCGCCCCGACGGTGCGCCGTTTGCGCCAGAGGCCGATCTGGTGAATTACAATCCGGCCGGGCGTGCCATGGGGTCACTGCGCGCGGCCCTGCGCCGGATGGCAGAGGCCTGGGTGCTGCGGCGGGCCATCCTGACGGAACTGGAGGCGGGTAACCCTGTCATGGTTCTGGGTGATTTCAACGACAGCGAACATGCGGTGTCATCGGAAATCATCACCGGTGAGGCCCCGTTCAAAAACTACGCCTGGATGCGCCGCCATGATGCAAAGGGCCGGCGTGATCGCTATAGCGACGAAGAAGACGCAATCATTCAGGAAAAGATTTCCCGGGTCCGGCTATACGCCGCTGAAAAGCTGTTTGTGAAAAAATCGCTGCGCGACATGGTCTATACCTCGGCCTTTGGCGGGGTGTTCGAAAGCATCGATCAGATCCTGATGTCGCGGCATTTCCTGCCTGAGTCAGACGCCAGCATCGGTGAAATGGAGTATTTCAGCGTGTTGAATGACCATTTGACTGATGGATCACACCCCGAAGCGCCATATAACAAGCTCGCTTCTGACCACGGACAGATCATGGCGCATATGGTATTGGGGAAAGCAGGGGTTTAGGCGAACCTGTACAAAAGTACAGGTTGCTCGGAATCACATATTCCATGTTCCTTATGCGTGGGAGGGTTGTTAGCGGTTACATTGCGTTGCCGTAGCAACAAGTGAAAGCCGCGCAGGGTCGGGACACCCAAGCGCGGCTTGAGCTTTTGAAGGACAAGTTGATGATGATTGATCGCAACGGCGTCGGTCTGCATGTCGAGGTTTCAGGCCCCGATGATGCCCCGACAGTGATGTTTGCGCATTCGCTTGGCACTAACCTGCATCTTTGGGACGCGGTCCTGCCTCTGCTACCGGCCGGTTTGCGCATTATCCGCTATGACAGCCGCGGTCATGGGCAATCTGATGTGCCGGGCGGCCCCTATACGATGGGCCAACTGGTCAGCGATGCCGAGGCGATCTGCGATCAGTTAAATGTATCTGACTGCCTGTTTGTCGGCGTGTCGGTTGGTGGCATGGTGGCGCAGGGGCTGGCCATCAAACGCCCCGACCTGATCCGGGCTATGGTCCTGTCCAGCACGGCGACCAAGATTGGCACTGCCCAGATGTGGCAGGATCGCATTGCCGCGGTGAACACGCATGGCCTGTCTTCGATGGCTGATACGATCATGCAACGCTGGTTCGCCCGCGATTTCTTTGGCACCCCGGCCATGGCCAAATGGCTGGATATGCTGATGGCAATGCCAGAACAAGGATATGTCGCCACATGTGCAGCCATTGCTGGCACGGACTTCTACACCCCTACCAGCGGGTTGCGCATGCCAGTGCTAGGCATCGCGGGCGGGCAAGATGGGGCAACCCCGCCCGATCTGGTGAGCGAAACGGTTGACCTGATCCCCGGATCACAGTTTTCACTGATGTGGCGGGCGGGCCATCTGCCCTGCGCCGAAGACCCCGAGGGGTTCGCCGCAAGGCTCAATCAATTCATCGCTGATACCGGGCATCTGAGCGAAGCGGTCGATCTACCACAAAGTTGAAAAACTCGGGGTGGCGTCTTCATTCGGACCACACCGCCCTAATGTACCCGCACCGGGTGCATGTCGTTTTCACGCGCCAGATGAAAGGCCAGCTTGCGGTTGGCGACCAGCGCCAGTTGTTCGCCCTTGGCGTTATGCACGGCAAAGATCGTGTCCAGATCGCCTGCATGTTCCTGCATGTCCTGCGGCAATTCGGCAACCGCAACAGGTTTGACATAGACGATATCTTTCGCAATTGCGTCGAATTCATACTTGGTATTCATCGGCTATCCTTTCCTGATGTTGATCGTCTGCACCACGCGTTCGGGCACAGCGCGGTTCAGATCGACATGCAGCAACCCGTTTTCCATGATCGCCTCGCCCACATCGACGCCATCGGCCAACACGAATGAACGCTGGAACTGCCGCGCCGCGATACCGCGATGCAAAAAGACACGGTTATCCGCGTCGTCGCCCTGACGGCCACGAATGACGAGGGAGTTATCCTCGACCGTGATCGACAAATCGCCTTCAGCAAAACCGGCCACGGCCAGGGTAATGCGGTAGGAATTCTCGGATGTTTGTTCGATATTATAGGGTGGGTAACCCTCATTCCCGCTTTTTGCGGTACGTTCGACCAGCCGCTCCAGCTGTTCGAAACCCAACAGGAACGGATGCGTTCCCAAAGCCAGTTTCGTCATAAGACATGTCCTTTTCGTCAAGCGACTGTCGATTGCGGCCCCGATTGCGGCGACCGTTGCTGAAAATATGGGGCGCAGAAGACACTGGATCAAGAGGAAGTATTAGGAAGTTTGTAAGGAAAGGCTTATCTATTGGGTTAAGACAAACCAAACCGGGCGGCGCGCTGGATGAACACATCGGCAAAAATGGAACAGCAGGAAGTCCTGCGTGTGAAGCTTGAGGTGCTCAAGCGTGAACATCGCGACTTGGACGCGGCGATTGACGCCCTGCAGGAACGCGCCAATGCCGATATGCTGACGGTCAAACGCCTCAAAAAACAAAAACTGTCGCTGAAGGATCAGATCAGCAATCTGGAAGACCGGCTTTTGCCTGATATTATTGCGTAATCCCCCGTTGCAGCCCGGTATCGCGCCGCTATAGTGCCGCTTCCTTTCTCAAGCGAGGGCGCGACAATGACCCAACCCCTGGTCGGCATCATCATGGGCAGTCAATCTGACTGGTCCACCATGCGCGAAGCTGCCGATATGCTGGATCAACTTGGCATCGCTTACGAGGCCAAGATCGTGTCAGCCCACCGTACCCCGGACCGGTTGTGGGATTATGGCAAGACGGCTGTGGATCGCGGCTTGCAGGTGATTATCGCAGGCGCTGGCGGGGCCGCCCATCTGCCCGGCATGATGGCCTCCAAAACCCGGGTGCCCGTGATTGGTGTGCCGGTCCAGACAAAGGCGCTTTCGGGTGTCGACAGCCTTTATTCCATCCTGCAGATGCCGCGCGGTTTTCCGGTGGCAACCATGGCGATCGGGGCTGCGGGCGCCGCCAATGCGGGGTTGATAGCCGCTGGCATTCTGGCCTTGCAAGACTCAGCACTGGCCCAGCGCCTTGATCAATGGCGGGCGGATTTGTCGGCCTCAATCCCGGATGAGCCCAGCGATGACTGAACCATTACCGCAAGGCGCCACAATCGGCATTCTGGGCGGCGGGCAATTGGGCCGTATGCTAGCGGTTGCAGCCGCCCGGCTGGGGTACAAAACCTGCATCCTTGAACCGAGCGGCGATTGCCCGGCCTCCCATGTCGCCAATTGCCATTTTCAGGCAGACTATGATGATGCGGATGCATTGACCCGCTTTGCCCAAAGCGCCGATGTGGTCACCTTTGAGTTTGAAAACATCCCCACCACAGCCCTTGACCTGATCGAGGCGCATGCGCCGATCCACCCCGGACGGCAGGCGCTGGCGACCAGTCAGGACCGGTTGGACGAAAAGACCTTTCTGCAAGACCTCGGCCTGCTGACCGCACCTTTTGCCAATGTCGAAAATGCGCGTGACCTGACACAGGCACTGGATGCAATCGGCGCACCTGCGATCCTCAAGACCCGGCGCATGGGCTATGACGGCAAAGGACAGGCGCGGATTATGTCCGCCGGTGAGGTCACAGATGCATTGGCGGCCATGCAAGGTGCGCCAGCCATTCTGGAAGGGTTCGTTGATTTCAGTCATGAGGTGTCGGTCATCGCCGCCCGCGGGTTGGATGGGGCTGTGGCCTGTTATGACCCGGGCGAAAACGTACATCAGGACGGTATCCTGCGCACAACAACCGTCCCTGCCCGGCTGAACCATGCGCAGCATACTGATGCGATCCTGATCGCGGGACGCATTCTGAATGCGTTGGATTATGTCGGTGTGATGGGGGTGGAGCTATTCGTAACCCCCGGCGGGTTAATCGTGAACGAGATTGCGCCAAGGGTGCATAATTCCGGTCACTGGACGCAGAATGGCTGCACGATCTGCCAATTTGAGCAACATATCAGGGCGATCACCGGCTGGCCGCTGGGCGACGGATCACGGCATGCGGATGTGGTGATGGAAAACCTGATCGGCGGCGATATGGATCAGGTGCCGCAGATTGCAACAACCGACGCGGCGCTGCATCTTTATGGTAAGGCCACGGTCAAGCCCGGGCGTAAGATGGGACATGTCAACTGGGTCAGCCACGCGCAGCGATGACAAAATCTGCGTACGCAGATTTTAGGGCGCGCTAGATGGCGCATGGGCGGAACAGTTTCCAAAAAATCTGTGACAGATTTTTTATGCGGTCGCGCGTCAAAACGGCCAGTCGGATCCGAGGATCACATCGCGCATACTGAGCCCGTGATCAAACTGACCTTCACGCAGAAAGGTCAGCACCTCTTCGATGACCAGCGCGTTATTCATCATGAATGTATGGGTCACCGGCAGCACGATATGATCCTGCAGACCTTCCAGCCGGGTGGATTCCACGGAAACCTTGCCGTCATCCGGCCCATCGATCAAAGCCGAATAAATCAGGTTCAAGCTGCGGTCACCGGCGATCACACCAATCTCATAAGGCAGCAACCCCAATCGGTTAGGCAGGCTTTCATCGTCCGTGCTGAGCTGCAGACCCGCCGGGCCATTGATCCATTGAAACGGCTCAAAATCACCAAAGATATCGACCAGCTCTGACCCGTTATTAGGTGGCCCCAGCATCACAACGCGGCCCATATTCTCGGGGCGGTTATTGGTCAGCCAGGCGCGGGCCAGAATACCGCCCATGGAATGGGTCACAAAATGCACACGCGCGTCCCCGCAAGCGGCCACATCCTCGGGCAGATGTTCCTCGACCAATGTCTGGATCGTCGCTTCGGTCGATGGATAGCCGCGATTGACCACTTTATAGCCGTCAAATTCCAGCGCCAGTTGCATTGGCGTCAGCGAAATCTCGGTCCGCGCCAGTCCGTGCAGCAGCACCACGCAATCCTGCGCGGCGACAGAGGACCCAAAGAGGGCCAGAAATGCAGCAACAACAAACTTCATTCCCGATAGTTAGGCTTGCGGACTACAAAACCCAAGTCTCATTTCTGTGAAATCTAACTGCGCGCCGTTAGGGAAAGCCCGATCCCCCCCAGAACCAGCACCCCCGCCAGCAAAAGCCTTGTCGTCAAGGGTTCCCCCAACAGCAGCACACCTGCCAGAACCGCGATCACCGGCACGCTCAACTGCGCAATCCCTGCCAGGGTTGTGGGCAGTTGCGGCAAGACGCGATACCATAACGCATAGCCCAGCCCAGATGTCACAGCCCCGGCCACAATGGCCGTCAGCGTGCCCATCAGCGGAAAGACCCCCTGCCCGGCCACCAGCATCGCTATACCGGTCAGCGGCACGCATAGCAGGAAATTCCCTGCGGTCGCCCCCAGCGCATCCGGCGACGCCCGCCCCAACAGCGTGTAAACAGCCCAGGCCGTGCCTGCGATCACCATCGCCGCAGCACCCAAAAATGGCACCGCCGCCTGCCCGCCCGGCCATAGCAGGACACATAAACCAACCAGGGCGATACCCGCGCCCAACCAACGTTGCGGCGGTATGATCTGCCCTTCCCAAACGGCCCAACCAAACACCACGACCTGCAAGACACCAAACAGGATCAATGCCCCCAGCCCCGCATCCAACGTGATGTAAGCCCATGAAAATCCAATCATGTAAACACCTAGGGCGACCGCCCCAGTGACCCGCGCTGCGACAAAGACAGGCGGGCGGGTTGCCTGCCTGACGCTGACCAGCAGCCACAGCATTGCCGCACCCGCAACAACGCGAACCGCCGCGAAATCCATTGGGTCCATCCCATAGATCGCGACGCCCAACCGATTCAGGATGGAATTGGCGGCAAAGGCGGTCATGGTCAGGGCGCAAAGCAGGAAAAGCTGCATCGATCAAACCCCTTCAAACGCGGATGGATAGACCAGTTTCTGTGGCTTGGCAGGCGCATCCAGCCCGGCCAGCATGGTGTTTTCAATCGGGTATGGGCTTTGCAATTGCGCAGCCTTGGCCCTTGAAAACCCGGCCCGTTCATAAAAATCCGGCGTGCCAAGCACGACAACCGGCGCCTTCGTCAGCCGCGCCCATTCCGTCAGCATGCCCATCATCCGCTTGCCATAGCCGCATCGCTGCAGATCGGGGTGGATCGCAACCGGGGCAAGGCAAAGCCAGCCCTTGGGTCGGACCATATAAGACAAGGCGTAATAACCGATGATCTGGCCATCCATTGGCAAGACGGTTTCACCCGCAATGGCCCGGCTCTTGCGCAGTTTGGTCACCAGCTTTGCCTCTTCCGCCGCGGGAAAGCTGCCGCGCAACAATGCATCAACCGCAGTCTCTTCGCCGGGGCGCAGGTCACGGGCGAAATCGGGGGTGATTGCCATATCAGACGTCTCCATCAAGTTGCCACATAAGGGGGTGGCATCGAGAAGGATGCAACCATCCAGCGCATCCCGATCACGTGAGCAAACCGTGACAGACCCGCCACAACCTGTGTTTTGCAAAACAGACATGTTGTGGTCTGATCCCCACGGTGTTTTCTCAATGCGCGAACGCTGCTCCTGTTCGACACGCTTAAGGGGGCGGATTTGTCAAATATACAATCGCCTATTTTTGACAGTGGCGGCACTTATGACATCTGTGCGGCCGCACAGAATGTACGCTCGGGTCAGGACAGGCAGGCACTGAATGCGCTGAAGGTGACTGTGAATGGGCAGACATTGATTCGTGGTCTGGAATGGGCGCGCATTTATCCGGGGCGCGATGGTCTGGATGGCAAATCAGCCGCTTGTCGCGCAACCGATGTGCCGGTCGTTGCGGATGCCAGGTTCGATGTTGAATTGACCAAAGATTCCTTCGTGCGCGACCGTTTCTGATTTGTAGGGCGTAAGATAGCAAAAAGGGCGCTCCTGACGGGGCGCCCTTCATTGTTTATCGGCCGAGGCGGGGTCAAAGCTCTCATCGTTTCTGGCGAAACGACTGCCGCTTTGCTGCCCGCACCGAAACGCGATGCGTTTCGATTTACATCATGCCGCCCATGCCGCCCATGTCGGGCATGCCGCCAGCAGGTGCAGCACCTTCTTTGGCAGGCTTGTCAGCAACCATCGCTTCGGTCGTGATCAGCAGACCAGCAACAGATGCCGCATCCTGCAGTGCTGTGCGCACGACCTTGGCCGGGTCGATGACGCCGAACTTGAACAGATCGCCATATTCTTCGGTCTGCGCGTTAAAGCCGAATGCCGCATCGTCACTTTCGCGAATTTTGCCAGCAACAACCGAACCGTCAACGCCAGAGTTTTCAGCGATCTGACGCAGCGGGGCTTCGATGGCCTTGCGCACGATGGAAATACCAACGTCCTGGTCAGAGTTTGCACCCGTCAGACCGTCAAGCGCCTTGCCACCCTGGATCAGGGCCACACCACCGCCAACGACAACACCTTCCTGCACAGCAGCACGGGTCGCGTTCAGGGCATCGTCAACACGATCCTTACGCTCTTTGACTTCCACTTCGGACATGCCGCCAACGCGAATCACGGCAACACCGCCAGCCAGCTTGGCCACACGTTCCTGCAACTTTTCACGGTCATAGTCGGATGTGGTTTCTTCGATCTGGCCGCGGATCTGGGATACACGTGCTTCGATCTCAGCCTTGTCGCCTGCACCGTCAACGATGGTTGTTTCGTCCTTGGTGATCGCCACGCGCTTGGCAGAACCCAGCATGTCGATTGTGACGCTTTCCAGCTTCATGCCCAGGTCTTCGGAAATCACCTGACCACCTGTCAGGATCGCGATGTCCTGCAGCATGGCTTTACGACGGTCGCCAAAACCAGGTGCCTTGACGGCGGCGATTTTCAGACCACCGCGCAGCTTGTTGACAACCAATGTTGCCAGCGCTTCGCCTTCAACATCTTCTGCGATGATCAGCAAAGGCTTGCCAGACTGGATCACGGATTCCAGCAGGGGGACCATTGGCTGCAAAGAAGACAGTTTCTTTTCGTGCAGCAGGATGATCGCGTCTTCCAGCTCTGTCGTCATCTTGTCAGCGTTGGTGACAAAGTAAGGGGACAGATAGCCACGGTCGAATTGCATGCCTTCGACAACATCGGTTTCTGTTTCCAGACCCTTGTTCTCTTCAACAGTGATGACGCCTTCGTTGCCAACCTTCTGCATCGCATCTGCGATCTGACGGCCGATTTCCTCTTCGCCATTGGCAGAGATCGTGCCAACCTGGGCAACTTCGTCGCTGTCGGATACGGGGCGGGATGCGCCTTTGATAGCCTCAACAACTTTCAGCGTGGCCAGATCGATACCGCGCTTAAGATCCATTGGGTTCATGCCAGCGGCAACAGATTTCATGCCTTCACGCACGATGGCCTGGGCCAGAACTGTCGCTGTTGTTGTACCGTCACCGGCTTCGTCATTGGTACGCTGGGCCACTTCTTTGACCATTTGTGCGCCCATGTTTTCGAACTTGTCTTCCAGTTCGATTTCCTTGGCAACCGATACACCATCCTTGGTGATCCGTGGGGCGCCGAACGATTTGTCCAGAACCACGTTGCGGCCCTTGGGGCCCAGGGTAACCTTCACCGCATTGGCAAGGGTGTTGACACCAGTCAGCATGCGGTTGCGTGCATCTGTGTCGAATTTGACGTCCTTAGCAGCCATTTTCATGTGCTCCTTAATATCTGTGAGTTTGCAACTGTAAGATGGGTTTCAACCCATCATCCTTGATGGATTACATGATCCCCAGGATGTCGCTTTCCTTCATGATCAGCAGCTCTTCGCCGTCGATCTTGACCTCTGTGCCGGACCATTTGCCAAACAGCACTTTGTCGCCTGCTTTGACAGACATCGCGATCAGCTCACCGCTGTCTTTGCGCGCGCCTTCGCCAACGCTGACGATCTCGCCCTCAGCAGGTTTTTCCTTGGCGCTATCAGGAATGATCAGGCCGCCAGTTGTCTTTTCGTCGCCTTCAATACGACGAACAAGTACGCGGTCGTGAAGTGGTGTAAATGCCATTTCAGAACTTCTCCAGTTCGTGTTTCTGTCATGTTAGCACTCAACGAGGTCGAGTGATAACGCATGGTAAGTAAGAAACACGACCGCGTGAGTCAACAGCCCGCAATCCAAGTTTTGTGTAAAAATTAATCCGCAGGTGGCTGGGTATCGTCATCCGACAGGATACGCCATGCATCGCCATCCAGATCTTCATATTGATTGGATTTCAGGCTCCACAAAAATGCAACCAGACCCAAACCACCAAGGATCAGGGAAACCGGGATCAGGATAACAAGGACGTTCATACCCGCCCCTTTAGCCGCAGCGCATTCAAAAGAACAGTGATCGATGACGACGACATCGCAATTGCCGCAATCAACGGTGTTGCAAATCCTGCCAGCGCAATCGGCACCGCCACGATGTTGTAAACAGTTGAAATCGCAAAGTTCTCGACAATCCGCGCCTTGGCGGCCTTTGCCAGCCGGGGCAACCCGATCAATGGTTCCAGGCCGTCATTCAGCAGCACGATATCGGATGCCGCGCGTGACGCATCCGCCGCCGTTGCGGGTGACACTGATGCATAGGCCGCCGCCAGGGCACCTGTGTCATTCAGCCCGTCACCGACCATAAGCACATGCGCGCCATCATCGCTCAGACCATTGATATAGGTGACCTTGTCTTCGGGCCGCACCTCTGCCCGCCAATCCGTGATCCCCAGTTGTGCGGCGATGCGCCCCGTCTCATCCGCGTCATCACCCGACAGCAGATGCACCGACAGCCCAGCCTCTTGCCAAGCACTGACCAGCGCCTGCGCGCCGTCGCGCAGCTCTGACCGCAGCGTGATTTTCTGCGGTTTGCCATCGCCAATTTGCAGATATGTGCCGCGCCCCGCACCCAGCCAGGCACCAGACCCAAGCCGGACCTGCTGCCCGCAATAGGTCGCGCTCAATCCTTCACCGGGATGTTCCTGCTGGCCGCTGATCGTGGCCGGGATCACACCGTCCAGCGATGCCGCGATAGCTTGCGAAACGGGATGGGTCGCGTTCCGGGTCAGGGCCAGCGCAACCGATTGCGCCTGTGCATCCAGCGCATCACGCGCAGCGGCGGGCATGGTCAGCGTCCCGGTCTTGTCGAACACAACTGTATCCACCTCGGCCAAACGCTCCAGCGCGGTGCCGTCTTTCACCAACAGCCCGGCGCGAAACAAACGGCCCGCCACCGTGGTCGATACCGCAGGCACCGCAAGGCCCAGCGCGCAGGGGCAGGTGATAATCAGCACGGCCACAGCGATATTCAGCGACAGGCGCACGTCGCCCGAATAGGCGACCCAGCCCAGAAACGCAGCCAGCGCCAGCAGATGCACAACAGGTGCATAAATGGCGGCGGCCCGGTCGGCGGCCGCAGTGTATTTGTTGCGCACGGCCTCAGCCTCATCCACCATTGTCACCATCTTGCGCAGGGTCGTATCTGCGCCAACGGTCGTGGCCTGAATAGTCAGCGGGCTGGTCATATTTACTTCCCCCGCTGTGACCAGCGTTCCGGCGCGGGCGTTCAGCGGGCGACTTTCACCGGTCAGAAGCGACCGGTCAATCTGGCTTTCGCCATCGGTGATCACCCCATCAACTGGGATACGGCCACCGGGCAGAACCTGGATCAGATCACCAATCGCAAGCTCCGCAAAATCCACCATCTGGCGGACACCATCGCGCAGGCGCATGACGCGCGGCACTTCTAACGCGGAAAGCTGTGCTGCTGCAGATGCCGCGGCCTTGCGGCTGCGGTAATCCAGATAGCGCCCGATCAACAGAAAAAATGTCAGCGATAATGCGGCATCAAAATAGGCGTGTTGCCCACCAAAGAATGTCTCATATAGCGACATGCCAGCCGCCAGAATGATCGCCAGTGAAATCGGCACATCCATGTTCAGCTTGCGCACCGACAGCGCCTGCCAAGCATTGTGAAAAAACGGCTGCGCAGCGTAAACTAGCGCCGGAATGGCAATGCTGGCGCTAATCAGGTGAAACAGGTGCTGGGTCGCCCCGATGGCCCCCGACCAGATCGCCACAGATAGCAGCATCACGTTCATCATCGCAAAGCCGGACACCGCGATCCGGGTCATCAACCCACGCCCATAGGCGTCCGCCTCTGACCCCAGCAGACTGGTATCCAAGAGCCGCGCCTCAAACCCGGCAAGCTCCAGGGCGTCGATCATGTCTTCGGGGGCGACGGGCATATCGGTGCCCACGGTCACCCGTTTCATCGACAGGTTTACACGGGCATTGGCCACGCCGCCCATAGCACGCAAGGCGCGTTCCACCCCATTGATGCAAGCCACGCAATGGATGCCGGGCAAGGACAGGATGATCTGCGACGTGCCATTGGAGGCCGCTTTTTCCAGCGACCCCTCGGGCAGGCCCACGCAGGCCGGACAGACGCCCAGATCGCTCATTTTGCGGTAAGGGGAAAGCGGCGGCGGAACTTGGTCCCATCAGGTGCAATCAGTTCCAGACGCAGGTTCCAATACCCCTCGCCCGCTGTCACGGGCGCGGTCAGGGCCGCGCCGTTCCATGTAAATTCCGGCGTGCTGTCTTCACCGGTATGTGTGGCCCGGCCAAGGGTCGCACGGGTCACTTCGGCCTGTACCGGGTTGCCGTCTTTGTCCATGATCGCAACGGTCAATGTCCCATCCACGATGGATGCATCTACATCCCAGCGCAGGGCGTTTTGTGCGGCGCGGTCGGCCTCAAACTTTTGGCTGACGACGTAGGAATTGCGCGTCTCCAACCCCGGAAAGGTCGCGACCGCATTCCATGCCAGCGTCAGGTTCACAGTGATGATGATCCCAAAGCCACCGACCATCAAAGCCAACATATGCCATCCGGTAAATTCGCGCGTCATTGTGCAGCCCTTCCGTTGAAAATCGTATCCTTATGCGCCCGCTCGCCCGAGATCACGTCTTCGACCCAGAACCGCAGGTCGACCCGGTCCGTCGCTGCCGCCGGATCACCCGGCCGGGCCGAGACATAGACCCGCTGTAACAGTGTTTCATTGGCGGGCACGGTGACGCTGCGCTGGCTGGTGCCTTCCAGATCGATCCGCAGGATATCTTCCGATACCAGCGACAGATGGAATTCCCGGTCTTCGCCATGTTTGTTCAACAGACGGATATCATAAATGTTGCGGATCGTCCCATCGCTGAGCGTCACAAAGGTCGGGTTGCGCACCGGTGACACGGTCATTTCGATATCGGCCCGAATGAATAGCGCAAAGACCAGGCCAACCCCGATCAGCCCCCAAAGTGCGGTGTAAAGCATGGTGCGGAAGCGGAAAACATGTTGCCACAGCTTCTTGGCAGGTTTGCCCTTGGCCTCTTCCTCTTGATCGGACAGGGCCAGATAATCGATTAATCCCCGTGGCTTACCAATTTTTTCCATCACGTCATCGCAGGCATCAATGCACAGCGCGCAGGTGATGCATTCCATCTGCTGACCCTCGCGGATGTCGATGCCCGCCGGGCAGACATTCACACAAGCCATGCAGTCGATGCAGTCACCCGCCCCTTCGATCCGTTTCTTGCCGCGCGGTTCGCCCCGCCAATCGCGATAGGCGACGGTCAGGGTTTCAGGGTCCATCATGGCTGCCTGAATGCGCGGCCAGGGGCACATGTAGTTGCAGACCTGTTCGCGCATGAAGCCGCCAAAGACAAAGGTCGTGGCGGTCAGCACACCGATTGTGGCCCAGGCAATGAACGGCGCCTGAAGGGTCGCAAGGTTGTAGGCCAACGTCGGCGCATCAGCGAAATAAAACACCCAGGCCCCGCCAGTGGCCAGCGCGATCAGAAACCAGACCACCCATTTTGTCAGCCTTAACCGCCACTTACGGAAATCCCACTTGGCTTTCCACAAACGCACGCGGGCGTTTCTGTCGCCCTCGATCCAGCGTTCGACAAGGATGAAAAGATCGGTCCAGACGGTTTGTGGGCAGGTGTAGCCACACCAGACCCGGCCCAGTGCCGAGGTGAACAAAAACAGCCCCAGCCCCGCCATGATCAAGAGGCCCGCGACAAAATAGAATTCATGCGGCCAAATCTCGATCCAGAAGAAATAGAACCGCCGATGCGCCATATCGATCAGGACAGCCTGATCGGGCAGGTTTGGCCCGCGATCCCAGCGAATCCATGGGGTCAGGTAATAAATGCCGAGCGTGACGGCCATTACCCACCATTTGAGGTTTCGGTAGAACCCTTTGACCCGACGCGGAAAAATCGGTTCGCGTGGGGCATAAAGCGGCTGGTTTTCAGCTGAGGACATCGGTGACCTGCAATGATAAATCTCTGTTCGCAGGATCGGTTTAGTCCGCCCCCCAGACGCGGTCCTTGATGTGGATCAAGGGCGGTGATTGCACCGGGTGCGGTCGGTGGTCGCAGGGGTGTCGCGGGGGCAAGGCCCGAATCATAGGTTAATGCGCTGGTTTTGTTGAAAAAACCCCTGTCAGCAAAGCGTCGGCGGGACGTCGGCAAAACGTCGGACCATTGCGCGGTGCTTTGCGGGTTTAACGGACCGCGCGCCATACATGTGAATGCGGTGTTAAGGGTTCGCCCCCTCCGGTCTGATCCACCGCCCCGCCCGGCTGATGGGCCGGGCAGCCCGGGACAACTCACACCGTAGGTTGCAGTACTGCGTCCGTCGTTGTGAATATCCGCCCAAAGCCGTCCAGCTGATCCATCAAACCGGCCCGGCGCATGGCTGACCACATCAGCGCCTGATTGGAAGTGATCACCGGTTTGCCCGCCGCCTGTTCGATCTGTTCGACCACCTCCAGCGACCGGATGCCGCTGCAGGACAGGAAAATCGCATCCGCCTCTGGCTGGTCGATCTCAAGCGCGAACTCTTTCCAATAGGACGGTTCAACCTTGCCAAATTCCAACCCGGTTTCCAGCCGCAGTCCCTGAATATCCAGCAGGTCGAACCCGGCACCCAGCAGATATTCAGCCTCTGCCGTATTGATATCATCCAGATAAGGGGTGCCGACGACCAGTCTTTGTGCGCCAACCGCACGCAGGGCGTCCACAACCCCGGTTACGATACACAGTGGCTGCGTGTAAGGGGCCGCTTTGCGGATTTCGCGAAACACGTTTTCTTCGCCGCAGATGATGGAACCCGACGTGCAGCAATAGCTGATCACCGCCGGTTTCATATCGGGCTGCAACCGGCCAGCGGCGTCGGCCATGTGATCAATATGCCGGGCCAGCGTTTCGTTGGTGGTGTAATCATCAGTCTTGAGCCGGGTAAAATGCACCGCCACACCATCAGGGGCCATGGCGATGATATCCGCCTCGCAGGCCAGATCGGTGGACATCAGGATAAAGCCAAGGCTAGCACGATGGGCGAGCCCCTTGCCCATCACAGGCGTGCGCGGCGTTGACTGGACGGTTTGACCGGATTGGAACATCAGATAATCACCTCTTCCACGGATTTGGGGTGGTGGGTCAGCGGCTCCCACCCGGTATCGGTTATGATAAAGCTGTCACCGACCTGCGCGCGATATGTCGGCACCGAAACCGAACCGTCGACCGCCAGCACCATGCCCGGCTGAATGATGGTCGTATCACCGGTGACAAGCTGCGGCGCCTCAAGAAAGCTGAAGCCGGTCGCGCGCCCACAACGGAATGGGTATGCGTAGCCTGCGTTCTGAATAACCTCTGCATAGGCGGCATGGACGGTTTCAGCGGTGACGCCGGGGCGCAGCGCATCGAGTGCCGCCTTTTGGCTGGCCACAGCGACCTGATAAACCGCCACCTGATCGGCGGGCGCGTCGCCAATCCAGAACGACCGGTCAAACCCCAGCTTGAACCGGTGGAAATTCGTCATCCCGCAAAAGCACAGGAACACCGGCTCGCCACGTTTCATGACCCGGGTTGAGGCACGGTGATGGGTTTTCACGACCTCATCACCCGATGCCATGATTTGCAGAAAATGCGTCATCGGGGACATGTCGCCATGGTCATAATGGGCGGCCAGCAATGCGGCGGCCTTGCGGGTGCCTGCCTGCGCTGTGGCAAGCGCCACCTCAAATTCGGCCACGCCATCGCCGATGGCAGCCCGGCCTGCATCCATCATCGCGGTGGCAACCTGCCCCGCGTGCTGGGCCAGTTGCAATTCATCTGGGGATTTGATCATCCGCATATCGTTCAGGATCGGCGTGGCACTGGCGATTTTGTCGGCATCAAGCAGATCATCCACATAGGCCCGCACCGGCGGCAGCATATGCCCAGGCTCTATTGCAATCTTGCCCGCATTTGCGACGGCACCGGGCAATTCGGCCCGCCATTCATCGCCCATCCCGTCATTCCACGGCGCGATCCGGCCAACGCGGGCGGCCTGTTTGGCGGCGTTCAGGTCAATTTCCGGCGTGATCAGCAATGCCTGATCATCCTTGGGCACAACCAGAATGGTCGGCCTGCCAAAATCGATATGCAGGTAGTCGTAATAGCCCGTCAGGTAATAGACATTGTCATCATCAGTGATCAGCGCCACGTCAATTCCAGCCTGTGCCAGGCCGGTTTGAAAATGGGACAGTCGTTCGGCGAACATCGGTGCGGCCTCTTGGTGATCCTGCCAGAATTATGGCCCGTGGTTTTCCGATTTCCTGCCCTGCTTGCGGCAATGCAGATTGCATATTGCGACAATCCGAAAGAAAAGTGACCCATGGATGACAAGGATCTGGATATTCTGAAGTTGGTGCAGGCCAATGCCCAACTGACCGCAGAGGCGCTTGGCCATGAGGTTGGCCTGTCGGCCCCGGCCGTACAAAAGCGGCTGAAAAAACTGCGCGATACTGGCGTGATTGAGAAAGAAATCGCCGTGCTGTCCCCCGCCAAGCTGGGCCGCGAGATGACGGTCATTGTCGGTGTGTCGCTGGAACGCGAAAGCCGGATGCATCTGGATATGTTCAAGCGGCGGATGCGGCAGGCCCCCGAGGTGCAGCAATGCTACTATGCCACGGGCGAGGCTGATTTTGTCCTTGTCGTCGCGGTGAAGGATATCAAAGCCTATGAGGCATTCACGCAGGAATATTTTTTCGATGAATCCAATGTCAGCCGTTTCACATCATCGGTGGTGATGGACCGGGTGAAGGTCTCACTCGATATATTGTGAAACCCCGCAGGTCCGTATGATGTGCATTCACGCACCATATATGCGCCTTCATCGCCCTTTGTTCATTTCCGCGCTTGGGTTAGCTGATCGGTAAGCAATCACAGGAGCGACCCCATGGGCCAACTCGTTGACGGCGTCTGGCATGACGTCTGGTATGACACAAAATCCACCGGCGGCGCGTTCAAGCGCACAAACGCCAAATTCCGCAACTGGATCACCGCTGACGGGTCTGCTGGCCCTTCTGGTGAGGGTGGGTTTAAGGCTGAAAGCGGGCGCTATCATCTTTATGTTTCCTATGCCTGCCCATGGGCGCATCGCACGCTGGTCTTTCGTCAATTAAAGGGGCTGGCCGGTCACATCAGCATATCCGCCGTGCATCCCGACATGTTGTCGGATGGTTGGACGTTTGAGATCGATGATAAGGGGGCCACGGGCGACAGCCTGTATGATCTACCCTTCGCCCGTGACATCTATCTGAAGGCTGAACCGCAGATGTCAGGCCGGGTCACAGTGCCGATCCTGTGGGACAAGCAACGCGAGACGATTGTGTCCAACGAATCCTCCGAAATCATTCGGATGTTCAACAGCGCGTTTAACGATATCACCGGCAATACCGATGATTATTGGCCCGAAGAGCTGCGTGACGACATCGCCCCGATCAACGACCGGATCTATGACACGGTCAATAACGGGGTCTACAAATCGGGCTTTGCCACCACGCAAGACGCCTATGACAAGGCCGTGCATCCCCTGTTTGACACGCTGGACTGGCTGGAGGACCGGCTAGGGCAGAAACGTTACCTGATGGGTGACAAGATCACAGAGGCAGACTGGCGGCTTTGGACAACCCTGATCCGGTTCGACATGGTCTACCACCTGCATTTCAGATGTAACCGCAAACGGATCATGGATTACCCCAATCTGATGGGCTTTACCCGCGAGCTATATCAATGGGATGGCGTCGCCGGGACCGTGAATATGGACCATATCGTGCGCCATTATCATTACAGCCATGACAGCATCAATCCGCACCGGATAGTGCCGATCAACCCAACTATTGCGTGGGATGCGCCGCACGGTCGGGGCTAGGGCTGCCGTAATGTTCGACAATCGCGGCCAGGTCATCGGGCGGGGTCGCGGATTCGATAAAGGCGCGGGCATTGGCGCTGTGATGGAAGATTGATCCATCCGAAAAGAATGTCGTATCGGTCACAAAGACGACATTGGCATTGGGCTGGCGGAACTGGGCGAAATCGGCCACGGCCAAGGCGCTGCCTTCTGCCAGCACCAGATCAAGCACAATGACGTCCAGCGCTTCTGTCTCGATCACTTCCAACGCGGCATCGCCGGTCTGCACATGATCGACAACAGCATCCAATCTCTCAAGATGCCGCTTCCAGAGCTGGCCGAGATATAGGTTACTTTGTACGATCAGAACGTGCATGATCTCTCCGGTTGTGCTGGTTTATGTTAACCCAAGATGAATGGGCGGTAAATAAACTCTTACTCCACCTGTCTGCCCATTTTACTAACGAATGGTTAACGCGGGCGGCATGCTGCCCCAAAATATAGTGATCGACGGGGGTGCTTGTGATTCCGGCGGGAATCCGCTTGATATGCCGCAGCATTATGAGGCGCGAAACGCATGACAACATGGATCACCACCTGCGACACCTGCAAAAGGGAAGGCTGGGAATCGGGCGATATGACATCCACGGACGGTGAAAGGCTTGCCATCTTGATCGAGGCGGCGGCCGCAGGTCTGTCCAATGTCCGCACCCGCCGGGTGTCTTGTTTGATGGGCTGCAAAGGTGCGTGTAACGTGACCATCCAGGGCGCAGGCAAGCTGAATTACACAATCGGTGCGTTTGAACCTGATAGTGATGCGGCATCGGGGATCGTGGCCTATGCCATGGCCCATGCCGACAGCGAAACCGGCCAGGTCCCCTATCGCGACTGGCCGCAAGCCATCAAAGGCCATTTCGTGACCCGCCATCCGCCTTTGCCGACCGACGAATGACCAAACCGCGCGACCATGGCGGCGGCTTGGATACCGCGATCAGGACCTATGGTGGTGTCCGTGCCAATTGGCTGGACCTGTCGACGGGTATCAATCCGGTGCCTTACCCATTGCCAACCATGGCCCCCGACAGCTGGACCGCCCTGCCCGACAAGGCCGCGTTCAGCAGGCTTTACGACCGGGCGCGCAGTTTCTGGCAGGTGCCAGAGGGGGCGGGCATCATCGGGGCCACCGGCGCGTCAGCCATTATCGCAGCCCTGCCCCACACCATCCCGCAAGGCGATGTCTGCATCCCCGGCCCCACCTATAATGAACACGGCGCGGCCTTTCAGGCGGCGGGATGGACCTTGGGTCAAGACCCAAGCCGCGTCGTGGTTGCTGTTCATCCCAATAACCCCGATGGTCACCTGTGGCAGGCATCCGACCTGACGACCCCTTACACGATCATCGACGAAAGCTTTTGTGATACCGGGCCAGAGCATAGCCTGATCCATCTAGCCAATCGCCCCGGCACGGTTGTGCTAAAAAGCTTTGGCAAGTTCTGGGGGCTGGCCGGGCTGCGCCTTGGCTTTGCCATCGGCGATCCGGCCATCATCAAACGGCTGACCGATCTGCTGGGCCCCTGGCAAATATCCGGCCCCGCCCTGATGATCGGAGCAGAGGCGCTGGCCGATCCGCAATGGGCCGACGAAACCCGCGCGCGCCTGATGACGGACGCCACCCGGTTGGATCATCTGTTGACCGCAAAAGGCGCAGAGGTGGTCGGCGGCACCCCGCTGTTCCGCCTATATAAGGTCAAGAATGCTGCCGCCGCCCAGGATCAACTGGCCCGGCACCATATCTGGTCGCGCGTCTTTCCTTATGCATCTGACTGGCTGCGCCTTGGCCTGCCCCCGCCGGACGGTTGGGCCAGACTGGAGGCCGCCCTGTGACCCTGATCCTTGGCATGCTGCTTGATGCGGTGATGGGAGAGCCGCGCTGGCTTTGGTCTCGTATCCCGCACCCTGCCGTGCTGATGGGCCGTTTGATCGGCTGGTGCGACCGCAGTTTTAACAAGGGCGACAGACGGCGGTTGATGGGGATATTGACCGTTGTGGAATGTTGCATCGCCGCTGGCGCGTTGGGATGGGCCTTGCAGGCCCTGCCCGGTCAGGTGATCGACATCATCATCCTCGCCGTGTTGCTGGCCCAGAAATCGCTGGTGCAACATGTGCAGGCGGTTGGTGATGCATTGCGGCTATCGCTGGGGGATGGGCGGCGCGCCGTGGCGATGATCGTGGGCCGGGACACAAGCGATATGGACAAGGCCGCCGTGGCGCGGGGGGCTATCGAAAGTGCGGCTGAAAACCTGTCAGACGGGGTGATTGCACCAGCCTTCTGGTTTGCGATTGCGGGCTTGCCCGGCTTGCTGATCTACAAGATCGTCAACACCGCCGACAGCATGATCGGCTACCGCACGCCCCGACATGAAGAATTCGGATGGGCGGCAGCCCGGCTCGATGATCTGCTGAACCTGATCCCGGCAAGGCTGACCGCCGCCTTAATCTGGCTGGTCAGCGGCAGGCCCGCGCTAGGGGGCATCCTGCGCGACGCCCCGTTGCACCGGTCCCCCAACGCCGGCTGGCCAGAGGCGGCGATGGCCCATGGGCTGGATATCGCGCTAAGCGGGCCGCGCAGCTATGACGGGGCGATGCGCGATTTTCCTTTTGTGAATGAAACTGGCGCACATGATCTGACCGCCGATCACATCGACCAAAGCGTCACGATCTTGTGGAAAACATGGGGGGCCGCACTTGCGCTGGCCGCGATCACCGCATTACTGGCTTGAACTGCGCAGCGCACGCAAAAACAGCCCCAGACCACCGACCAGCAGCACCAGAATGATAATCAGGTCAAAGGCGCTCATCCGGGTCAGTTCCAGCGACATATTGGCGATGACGCCAAAGATCAGCGCCAAAAGCGACCCGCAGGCCAGCAACCACCCAATCCAGTTGCGCGAGTTATAGAAAATCATACCAACGCCAAACATGAACGGGATCAGGATCATCCCGCTGGTCACAGACAACCCGCCAAAGCGGAAGGCCACACTGCCAAAACCGAAATTCGGGCGCACAACAATATTGTTCAACAGCAGATAGCCGCCGCCGATCATCATCGCCAACCCAATCAGAAAGCTGCCTGTGCCGCCATCGGTTCCGCCTGCGCCGCGTTGTGCCATTGATATCTCCATCCGCTACCCTTGGGCTTGTACCCGCCGATATGGGCAATGGCCAGTCTTGCGCATGAGGGGATGCCTGTTAGCTTGCCCCAAACTGCATACCGGAGATCACAATGCGCATCGCCCTCGCCCTTAGCCTTCTTGCCAGCACCGCCCATGGGCAAACCTGCGGCGGCGATGTGGGGGCATTTATCAACGGGATCAAGGCCGAAGCTATCGCCACGGGCATCCCGGCGGCCATCGCCGACAGCTTTTTTCAGGGCGCACAGATCGATCCCAATGTGATCAAGGCCGACCGGGCGCAGGGGGTGTTCCAAAAGGACTTCCTCAGCTTCTCGCGCGCCCTGATCAGCCAAAACCGGATCGATAACGGGCGGATCTATGGGCAGCGTTACGACAGCACATTTGACGCAATCCAACAGCGGTTCGGCATCCCACGCGGGGTCTTGCTGGCCTTCTGGGCGTTTGAGACCGATTACGGCCAGGTGCAGGGCAGTTTCAACACACGCAACGCGCTGCTGACATTGGCGCATGATTGCCGCAGGCCGGATCTGTTTCGTCCGCAACTTGTTGCCGCGATCGAGCTTTACCGGCGCGGTGGTATGGACCCGGCCACCACAACCGGGGCCTGGGCGGGCGAAATCGGACAATTGCAGAAACTCCCGCGCGAGATCGTGGAAAAAGGGTTGGACGGCGATGGGGACGGGGTGGTGAACCTGAAGGACTCGGCGGCTGACGCGCTGATGACCGGGGCCAATGTGCTGTCATCGCTGGGTTGGCGGGCAAATGAACCTTGGTTGCAAGAGGTTGTCGTGCCGGATGATCTGGATTGGGGACTGACGGGACTGAACAACAAGGCCAGTGTCAGCGATTGGGCGGCGCGTGGGGTCAGGGCGCGGGCCGGTGATCTGGGGGCGGGCGATCTGCCTGCCGCCGTGCTGCTGCCGATGGGGCGCAACGGGCCAGCCTTTCTGGCTTATCCCAATTTCGATGTCTATTTCGACTGGAACAAAAGCTTCGTCTACGTGACCACGGCAGCCTATTTCGGCACAAGGCTGGAAGGGGCGGCGATCTATGATGCGGGCAACCCAACTGCGGCGCTCAGTGGCCAGCAGATGCAGCAGCTACAACAAAAGCTGACAGCGCGGGGGCATGATGTCGGTGGGATTGACGGGATTCTGGGGGCAAAAACACGCGATGCGGTGCAAGCCGAACAGACACGACTTGGCCTGCCCGCAGATGCATGGCCAACGGCGGAATTGCTCAACCAGCTGTAACGGGCTGGCGGGGCGCATTGCCGACACGTCGGGCACAGCCTAAAACGGCACCTCGTCGGCGACAGTCCGTTTTGCACGTAGCTCGACCGTGCGCACCATCATGAACCGGCCCAGCCAATCGGGTTCATCGGGAAACCGCCAGACCCCGTCAATCCGGGTCAGCGCATCATTCAACGCGCCTTCGTAAATCGGATCATCGCCCTGATCAAAACCCCCATAGGTCTTGCGAAACGATACATCAAAACCAAGGCGATCACCGATCAGTGTCGCGGCAAGATGGGCACCCATATCGCGGCGAAACGTATTCGGCTCTGTGATATCACCTGACAAAACACCACCATTGTCGTCCAGCACGACCTCAAAGGGAACGGCCTCCGTATCACGGGTATAGTCATAACGGCCCGTCCAGCGTCCGGTCAGATTTTCAAACTTTTCACTCATTGCACTTCGTTACCTGAACCGTAAAACACTAACATACAAGGCGCATGATCGGTTCCAATGTTTTGCCGACGCAAACCAGACGTTGCGCCGACAACACATGTTCAGGGCAGTTCATCAATGCAAAGGCCCATATGGGATGGCGGGCGGGGCGCATTGCGTCAGCAATAGCGACGGCCACCATCACGGGGTCACAAAATCAGATCCATCAGGGTTTTTCTGCCACGAACACGCCCAGTTCGACATAGTCATGGGTGATCTGCCCAGCGCCTTGCTGATAATCATGATCCACTTCGATCGAACCAAACACGACACCGGCCTCATCGCCACCAAAGACGGCCTGCCAGTTCCCGGAAAGATCACCAGCTTCCGGCACCGCGCGGTTTGTCGACAGCTTGCCGCCCTCGGTCGCCCCAAAGCCATCAGTGGCACCGCCAACGATATCCACCTCCGCCAGTGTCAAATCCTCCAGACCATAGCCGGCCCTGCTGCCATCAACCGACAGAAACCTTTGCCGGTTGGTAATTTCACCCGCCAACGTGCCACCCGAAAAATCCGCCTCAAGCCGGACATCACCGGTGATTTGGCTTTCGGTCAGCCCATGCTCGGATGAGGAGGCACCCCGTGCCAGAAAGCCGACATAGTCGCCCGTGTAATTGGCGCTGCCACTGGTTGGCACCGCGCCGCCTTCAGAATGGATACTCAGGCCGGGCACATAAGGCCCGAACGCGATAAGCCTCGGGTCCTGAACAGCGACAATCTCGACATGCCCTTCGTCGCGGCGTTGTTCAAATGCATGGCTCTGTGCAACACCGAGATATGTGGTCGCAAAGTATTTAAATCCTCCGACATCGCGGCTGCTATCGGCGTTCATATTGGAAAACAGGCCGCCACTGCCATCCTCTTGCCGCAGGGTCAGACCGCGCCTGTCCGGCGTCGAAACCCTGAGGGTCAGAACACCCCCATCGGACAGGGTCGTCACTTCGACATCCCGGAACGCAGGTTCGTCCGGCGTATCAGAGCCTGATCCACCACCGCCACAACCCGCCAACACGGTCAACACACTCAATACAGGTACAAAATAACGCATTTCACTATCCTAACTCAAAACACGCAGCAGAAATTGCTGCGGGGTCAGGATAGAAAAGTTATCGCGTCGGCTCAGTGTGAACTGACACACAGCTTTACTTTGCGTCATGCAACCGTAAGGTTATGCCACCAGCGCTTCGGCTTTCTTGAGGTCGACGGAAACCAGCTGTGACACGCCTTGCTCGCCCATGGTCACCCCAAACAGCCGATCCATCCGGCTCATCGTGACAGCATGGTGGGTGATGATCAGGAACCGGGTTTCGGTGCGGCGTGTCATCTCGTCCAGCAGGTCACAGAACCGGGTCACATTGGCATCATCCAAAGGTGCGTCGACCTCGTCCAGCACACAGATCGGGGCGGGATTGGCCAGGAACACCGCAAAGATCAGCGCCAGCGCAGTCAGCGTCTGCTCCCCGCCCGACAGCAGCGACAACGTGCTCAACTTCTTGCCCGGCGGCTGGCACATGATCTCTAGCCCCGCCTCCAGCGGGTCATCAGATTCCACCAGCACCAGCTTCGCCTCACCGCCACCAAACAGATGCGTAAAGAGCAGGCCAAAATTCTCATTCACCTGCTCAAAGGCGGTCAACAACCGCTCGCGGCCTTCCTTGTTCAGGCTGGCAATGCCTGAACGCAACGCGGCAATCGCCGCTTCCAGATCGGACTTTTCACTGACCAGCGCATCATGTTCAACTTGAACTTCCTTGGCGTCTTCCTCGGCGCGCAGGTTCACAGCCCCCAGGGAATCCCGCTGGCGTTTCAAAGCGTTGACCTGCCCCTCCACCACGTCCGAGGCCGGCATCTGATCCAGATCGGTCTCAAGGCTTTCGAGCAGCTTATCGGGCGTGACCTCTTGCGCCTCCATGATCCGCTCTGCGGCATAGGCGACGGTTTCACGCGCCGCATCGGACCGCGCCTCGGACCGGGCGCGTGCCTCGCGGGCCTCTGATGCCAGCCGCTCGGAATCCCGTTCAACATGGCCTGCATCGCGCAACACCGTTTCGGCCTCGGCCAGCTTGTCGGCGGATGCTTTGCGCCGGGTCTCTGCCTCATCAATGGCATCAGCCAGTTCCGCCCGTTTGGCCGCAATCTCATCCGGGGCGGCTGTTGCCTCTGTCAGCTCCACCTCACTTGCGGCTTTGCGCTCGGCCAGTTCGGCGGTGCGTTTATTGGCCGTTTCCAACCGGTGCTTCCAGCCAGAGATTTCCTTGGTAATCTCTTGGCTCCGCTTCAACCGCTGCTCGCCTTCGCGGCGCACCTCATCATGGGCTGACCGGCGCGACATCATCGTGATCCGCGCGGCCTCAACCGTCATTTTCACATCTTCAACCGACGCACGGGCGGCATCCAGATCACCCAATGCGGCAGCCGCCTTTTCAGCCTCGGTCAAGGCCTTGCGGGCATTCATCGCCTCTTCTTCATGGCGTTTTAGCGCCAATCCAAGGCTTTCCAGCTTCCCCTGACTCAGGTTGCGATCAGCCTCCGCCCGGCTGGCAGCGCGGTTCGCATCTGCCACCGCGCGATCCGCATCGCGGCGGGCCAGACGTGCGGCATGATCCGCCTCCGTCTGGTCTTTCAGCATTGCCGTCAACGCCTCGTGGGCCTGTGCGGCGCCCATGGCCGTGGCGGAGGCTTCTTCCAGATCACGTTTCAACTCGGTCAACCGGTTCAACTGCTGCAAACGCAAGGCGGCAGCCGACGGCGCATCCTCGGCCCCCGCGCGGAACCCGTCCCAACGCCACAAATCACCCTCTGCCGATACCAGCCGCTGACCCGGCTTCAAATCCGCCTGCAAACGCGGCCCATCGGCCTGATCCACCAGACCGACCTGTGACATCCGGCGGGCCAAGACCTCTGGCACGGTCACGTAATTCGTCAGCGCGGCAACACCATCAGGCAAGGTCTGCGGCGCGGCATAACCGGGCAGCAAAGCCCAGCCTGACGCAGCATCAGCCTCTACCGCCGGGGCGCGCAGATCATCGGCCAAAGCCGCCCCCAGCGCCTTTTCATAGCCACCCTGCACACGCAGCAGGTCAAGCACTTGACCACCCTCTGCCGTGTCCCGTTCCACCAGCTTGGCCAGCGCGGCAACCTCGGCACGCAGGGCATTCGCCTCGCCTTCCGCCTCGGATCGCAAGCCGCGCGCATCGCTTTCGCGGCCTTGGGTTTCGGCACGGGCAGCTTCTGCGGCCACCAGCGCCTTGTCAGCCGCCTCAGCCGCAGCAACGGCCAGTTTTTCCGCCTCACCTGCAGCAGCAAAATCAGCTTCGGCCTTGGTTAAAGCGGCTTCTGCCTCGGCCATCGCCGCCTTGGCACGGGCAGCCTCGCTTTCGTTCTTTTCCAGCGTGGTACGGTTATCTTCCAGCAAACGCTGCGCAGACTGATGGCGCGCGGCCAACCGGGCCACATCTTCGGTCAGTTGCGCGGAATCGGCCTCGCGTTGTTGCAACACGCCTGCGGCCTCGCGGGCCGCGACCTGCGCCTCTTCCAGCCGCTTGTCATGGCCTTCGCCCGCCTTAGCAATCTCGCGCGCTTCCCATTCAAGCCGCTCAATTGTCTCACCGGCATCCTTGTTCAGCCCGCTTTCGCGGTCCATATCGTGGCTCAGCTGATCAATCCGGGCGCGCAGCGTTTCGATCATCGACAGCGCGCGTTCTTCCTGATCCTTCAGCGTATCGCGCTGCACTTGCAGGCGCTGCAAAACAGCTGCCGCAATCGCCTCTTCCTCACGCAGTGCGGGCAAGGCATCTTCGGCCACCTGGCGGCCTTTGCTGGCCTCACGCGCCGCTTTTTCCGCCTGTGCGGCGGCAGTCGTCCGCTCGCGCAATTGCTCGGACGCGGCCATCAATGCCTCATCAGCCTCTTTCCAGCGACGGAACAACAGCATGCCCTCAGCCTTGCGCAGCTTCTCCCCGATCTCGCGATAACGGGCAGCCTGACGGGCCTGACGGGCCAACTGCCCCAGTTGCGACGCCAATTGCTCAATCACATCATCAACGCGGGTCAGGTTCGTCTCTGCACCTCTTAGCTTCAACTCGGCCTCATGGCGACGCTGATACAGGCCCGAAATACCGGCAGCCTCTTCCAGAATGCGGCGGCGGGCCTTGGGTTTGGCGTTGATCAGTTCCGAAATCTGGCCCTGACGGACCAGAGCAGGCGAATGCGCACCGGTCGAGGCATCGGCAAACAGCATCTGCACATCGCGGGCGCGGACATCCTTGGCCCCGACCTTATAGGCCGATCCGGCATCACGGGTGATCCGGCGAATAATCTCAAGGTTATCATTGTCGTTGAAGGCAGCAGGGGCCAGCCGTTCACCATTATCAATGATCAGCGATACTTCGGCAAAGTTCCGGGCAGGCCTGGTGGAGGCACCGGCAAAGATCACATCTTCCATGCTGCCGCCGCGCATCGCCTTGTGACGGTTTTCACCCATCACCCAGCGCAGGGCTTCAAGCAGGTTCGACTTGCCACAACCATTCGGACCCACAACACCGGTCAGACCATCGGCGATGATCAGATCGGTTGGATCCACAAAGCTCTTAAAGCCATTCAGTCGAAGTTTGCTAAACCGCACGTGCTACCTGCTCTTGATTCCCTCAAGTTGACAAAGCCTGTCCTCTTGAGGGGCCCTGAGTCAACGAAGGCCACCTAGATAAGGCCAAATCACGCCACTTATCCACAAGATATTGCGTCTCCCCCGATCATCTTGCCAAAAATACTCCTGCCGGAGGCATCAAATCCATCCAAATGCGCCGCCGCCCGTTGCGTAAACGTCGTATTCCGCCTTGACGCCCCTGCAAACAAAGGCGCACAAAAGGGATGCACGGTTCCCCACACGACGCCAAGCGTCAGGGGATCAAATGGGAATGTGGACGGACCGATCCTTACCGGAGGCCCCAAGCCACAGCCGCCCCCGCGACTGTATGCGGAGAGTGCTTTGCGACAACGCCACTGGGGTGACCCGGGAAGGCCGCAAAGTGCATCGACCCGCAAGCCAGGAGACCAGCCGCGCACCGGGGCCAAACGCTTCGGACAACAACAACGGACGGGGTGTTCCGTGGGGGTTTTGGCCGGGGTAAATGCCGTGGTCACTCCATGAAATCCCCCCTTTACTGCGATCCAAAGGGGACGACATGAAAAAACTAATCACTGCCGCAGGGCTCAGCCTGGCCGCCTCGCCTGCATTGGCGCACCATCCGCTCGGCGGATTGCCGATGGAAACCTTCGCGCATGGGCTGATGTCCGGCGTTGGTCACCCGGTTCTGGGTTTTGACCACCTGTTCTTCGTGATTGCGATGGGCATTGCCGCGATCTTCACCGGGCGCAAACTGATGACACCAGCCGCTTATATCGGGGCCATGCTGGTCGGTTGCGGGCTCATGTATGCCGGGATCGCGATGCCTATCGCTGAAACGGTTATCGTGCTGTCGCTGATCGTGCTTGGCGGGATTGTCCTTTCGGGCAAGGCGCTCTCGACAACAGCAGCGATTCTGGTTTTCGCAACATTCGGCCTGTTCCACGGGTCTGCATTTGGCGGCTCGATCGCCGGACAAGAAGGCGGCGTTGGCGGGGCCGTTCTGCTGGGCTACCTTATTGGGCTGGGCGTTATCCAATACGTCATCGCCATCGGGGCAGGGTGGATTGTCGAAAAACTGGGTGCATCTGACGCCACAGCCATCAACGCGCGGCTTGGCGGGGCCATGGTCGCAGGCGTTGGTGTCTTCCTCGCGCTGGAAATCGTCGAAGGGCCGCTTGTCACCGCGCTCGCCGGCGCCTAAGCGCCAAACAAAACATGAAATATGGCGGTCCGCAGGGACCGTCATTCCGTTTGGTCAAACCTTTCAAAGGATCGCAGATGCCCGCCAAAATCCCCGCCACCGTCGTCACTGGCTTTCTCGGCGCCGGAAAAACCACGCTCATCCGCCACATGCTACAAAACGCCGAAGGCAAGAAGATCGCCCTGATCATCAACGAATTTGGCGATCTTGGGGTCGATGGCGATATCCTCAAAGGTTGCGGCGAAGAAACCTGCACCGAAGACGATATCGTTGAGCTGTCCAATGGCTGCATCTGCTGCACCGTGGCCGATGATTTCATCCCTACCATGGAACAACTGCTCGCACGCGATGAAAAACCCGACCATATCGTCATCGAAACATCTGGCCTCGCCTTGCCACAACCGCTGGTGCGGGCCTTCAACTGGCCTGATATCTCAACCAAGGTGACCGTCGATGGCGTTGTCACCGTGGTTGATGGCCGCGCGGTTCATGACGGGCAATTCGCCCATAATGTCGCGGCCGTGGACGCCCAGCGCGCGCAGGACGAAAACCTGGATCACGAAACACCGCTTTCGGAACTGTTCGAAGATCAGGTTGCCTGCGCCGATATGATCGTTGTCAACAAAACCGACCTTCTGAATGAAGAAGAGGCAGGCGCGCTGACCAGCCGCCTGAAATCCGAATCCCGCGACGGCGTGCAAGTCGTCAAAACCGCCATGGGTGCGCTACCCGTGGATGTGCTGCTGGGCCAGGGGATCGGGGCCGAAACCGACCTCGATAGCCGTCACGAGATCCACCACCATCACCACCATGATGATGACGAAGACGATCACCATCACGACCATGAACACGCGCATGGCCATGATGAGTTTGAAAGTTTCATCGTCACCCGCGGCGAAATCACTGATGCCAACGCCTTTGCCGAACAGGTCGCGGGCACCATCCGCGCGAATAATATCCTGCGGCTCAAAGGCTTTGTCGCGGTTGCGGGCAAACCGATGCGCCTGACGCTGCAAGCCGTCGGGCCACGCGTCGATACCTATTTCGACCAGCCCTTCGGCGACACCCCGCGCGAAACGCGGCTGGTTGTGATCGGCGAGGCGGGGCTGGATCAGACCGGCATCACATCGGCGTTGCAAAAATGATCGTCGTCGAACGCAACTCACCACATCACCCAGGTGCCACAGTCTTACTGGAACAAAGCCATGCGCTGATGCGCTCTCTTTTTCCGCCAGAGGATAGTTTTTTCCTCAATATCGATGAATTGGCGTTGCCGGATGTGCATTTCTTCACCGCCCGCGAAGACGACGCGATCCTCGGCACAGGCGCGCTGAAAACTTATGATGGGTACGGCGAAATCAAATCCATGTTCGTGGCAGAAGAGGCGCGCGGCAAAGGCGTGGCCGATGCGATCCTGCGCCAGATCGAGGATCAGGCGCGCGCCGAAAACCTGCCCGTGATCCGTCTGGAAACCGGCGATGCGCTGGTGGCTGCACTCAAACTCTATGTGCGCAACGGTTACAAAACCTGCGCGGCTTTCGGGCAATATCTTGACGCCACGCGCTCTGTTTTCATGGAAAAACAGCTATGATGCCAAGCCATCGTCCCGGACCCCGATCCGGGACCTCCACTTAGATGCATCTGCTCGCTGCCACGCCCGGTGCCATCAGCGACGGGACCGAACCCGTCGATCTGGGCCAGACCCCTGCCGATGTGGTGATCATCTCGGCGGCAGACACGGAACTGGCCGCCCTCTCGGAAGCGCGTAGCGAAATGGCGGCCCCGCCGACCCTGCGGCTGGCCAATATGATGCATCTGACCCATCCGATGTCGGTCGATCTGCATCTGGACGATTGCGCGACGAAATCCCGGCTTGTGATCGCGCGCATTCTGGGCGGCGCGGGCTATTGGAAATACGGGCTAACCCAATATGCCGCCCGCCTGCACGCGGCTGGCATCCCCTTCGCCGCCCTGCCCGGCGACGACAAGCCCGATCCCGAATTGCGCGGGCTGTCCACGGTCAGCGAACAGGATTACGACACACTCTGGTCTTACCTTGTCGAAGGCGGGCCGCAGAACAGCAGCAACCTGCTGGCCTATGCCAAAGCCATGCTGGATAGTGGCGAAAAGCCCGCGGCACCCACGCCACTTTTGCGCGCAGGCGTCTATTGGCCCGGCGCAGGCATTGCCGATCTGGCAGCAGCGCAGGCATCATGGACCGATGGCGCGCCCATCGTGCCAATCATCTTTTACCGGGCCCTGGTCCAAGGCGGCGGGCTGAACCCGATCAACCGGTTGACGCGCAGCCTGTCACGCGCAGGTCTCAACCCGCTGCCGGTCTTCGTGGCCAGCCTGAAAGACCCAGTCAGCACGGCGACCCTGAAAACCCTGTTCGACGCAGCCCCACCCGACGTCATTCTCAACTGCACCGCCTTCGCGGTCGGCTCGCCGCATGACGGCGATGACAGCCCTGAAAACCCGCTCTTGGCCAATAAAGCACCGATCTTCCAAGTCATCCTCTCCGGCGCCGCCGAATCCACCTGGGCCGAAGGCTTGCACGGCCTCACCGCCCGCGACATCGCCATGAACGTGGCCTTGCCAGAGGTCGACGGGCGGATCCTCTCCCGCGCGGTCAGCTTCAAGGGCGAGGCGTTTTTTGACGACGCCACCGAATGCCCGATCGCCACCTATCAAGCACGCGGCGACCGGATCAATTTTGTCAGCCAATTGACAAAAAACTGGGCCGGACTGCGGAGCACCAAACCAAAAGACAAAAAAACCGCCCTGGTTCTCGCCAACTACCCGAACAAGGATGGGCGGCTCGCCAACGGCGTTGGCCTCGACACACCCGCCGCAACAGTCCATGTCCTGAACCTGCTCAAATCAGAAGGCTACGCCGTCACACCCCCCGCCGACAGTGCCACATTGATGCAAAAGATCATGGATGGCCCCACCAACTGGCTGACGGACCGAGCCGAAAAGGAGGGTGGAGAACACCTGCCACTCGACATATACAAACAGCATTTCGACGCGCTGCCATGGGAGGTCAAAGAACAGATCACCACGCGCTGGGGCCAACCCGAAGATGACCCCTTTATCATTTTGCCAAAAATACTCCCGCCGGAGGCATCCAACCCGTCATCTGGCGCAGGTTTCGCCCTCAGCATCCACCGTTTCGGCAATGCGGTCGTCGGCCTGCAACCCGCACGTGGCTACAATATCGACCCAACCGATACGTACCACTCCCCAGATCTCGTCCCACCGCATAACTATCTGGCCTTCTATTTCTGGCTGCGGCACCACTGGGGCGCAGATGCGATTGTGCATATGGGCAAACATGGCAACCTGGAATGGCTGCCAGGCAAGGCCGTGGCGCTCTCTGAGGCCTGTTGGCCGGAGGCCGTGTTCGGGCCCACGCCGCATATCTACCCTTTCATCGTCAACGATCCCGGCGAGGGCACCCAAGCCAAGCGGCGAAGCGCGGCCGTGATCATCGACCACCTGACGCCACCACTGACACGCGCCGAAAGCTACGGCCCCCTGCGTGATCTGGAAGCGCTGGTTGATGAGTACTATGAGGCCGCAGGCGTCGATCCCCGCCGAATTGACTACTTGCGGCGGGAAATCCTGTCTGTGTCAGAGGTGACCGGCCTCGCCAAAGATGCTGGATTCACAGGTGACAATGACAGCGATCTTGGCAAGCTCGACGCCTATCTTTGCGAGTTGAAAGAGGCGCAGATACGTGACGGGCTGCACATCTTCGGGCAATCGCCAACGGGGCAGCAAGAACGAGACCTCGCTATCGCGCTCGCCCGCGTACCGCGCGGTGATGGCAAAGGGTCAAATGCATCACTCCTGCGCGCATTGGCCAGCGATCTGAAACTCAGCATCGACCCGCTCGATTGCGACATGGGCGGCCCGGCCCCCGAAAAACCTGATGCGCTGGCCGATGACAGTACCTGGCGCACGAATGGCGACACGGTCGAGCGCCTCGAAAATCTGTGCCAACGCGCATTACGGGACGGCGGGTGGGGCGATGTGGGGTTCACCCCACGAGCGTCACAGGCCGTCCTGACCGAAATCCAGACCCATATCCTGCCCACCATCAAGGCTTGCGGCGCGGCCGAAGGGGCGGGTCTCCTCAGCGCCCTGTCAGGGCACTTCGTCAACCCGGGCCCGTCCGGCGCACCAACACGGGGACGGATGGATGTGTTGCCCACCGGGCGCAATTTCTACAGCGTCGACAGCCGGGCCGTCCCTACCCCAACCGCCTGGGCTTTGGGGTGGAAATCAGCAAACCTGTTGATTGAAAAGCACCTGCAAGATCATGGCGACTGGCCGCGCACAATGCTGATCACCGCATGGGGCACCGCCAATATGCGCACCGGTGGCGATGATATCGCCCAAGCTCTGGCCTTGATGGGTGTCAAACCCACATGGGACAGCGCGAACCGGCGCGTGACGGGTTTCGAAATCTTGCCGCAATCTGTCCTCGGCCGACCCCGCGTTGATGTCACATTGCGCATCTCGGGCTTTTTCCGCGATGCCTTCCCACAGCTGATCGCGCTGATCGACAGTGCCGCCCGCGACGTTCAAGCCCTGGACGAACCCGCTGACATGAACCCCGCTGCAGCACGCAGCAAGCAGGGAGAAGATCAAACGCGCGTCTTCGGATCAAAACCCGGTGCATATGGCGCTGGCCTGCAAGCCCTGATCGATGAACGTATCTGGTCCGATAAGGCGGATTTCGCTGAAGCCTATCTGGAATGGGGCAGCTATGCCTATGGATCAGGAAGCAACGGGCGCAAGGCCCGGCACGCCATGGAACAACGGCTGTCCCAGACAGAGGCGATCGTCCAAAATCAGGACAATCGCGAACATGATATCCTCGACAGCGATGATTATTACCAGTTCGAAGGTGGGGCTGCCGCAGCCATCAGCACCCTGCAAGGGCAGGATCGGCCGATCTATCACAACGACCATTCCCGCCCGGAACGGCCCGTGATCCGCACGCTGGATGATGAAATCGGACGGGTGGTTCGGTCCCGTGTGGTGAACCCCAAATGGATCGATGGGGTCAAACGGCACGGCTATAAAGGCGCCTTTGAGATCGCGGCCACGGTTGATTACCTGTTCGCCTTTGCCGCAACAACGGGGGCCGTGCGCAACCACCATTTTGATCTGGTGGAAGAGGTTTTCATCAAAGATGACAACACCCGTGACTTCATCGCTGATGCGAATGCCCCCGCGCTACAGGAAATCGCGCAAAGGCTGCAAGAAGCCATTGATCGCAATTTCTGGCAACCCAAATCCAACTCCGCGCGCGCGCGCATCGCCAGGCTTTTGACGTAAGATGGGTTTAAACCCATCTTACATGCCGCATCTGCGGTTCGCTGATCGGCCCGATGCGGTGCAACGCGACGCGCTGATCAATATCGTCCGCACCTGCCCCCCACTCATGGCCGCCTTTAATCAGGCGCATTCGCCCTGCCCGACTGGTGGATCGTATCAGGCGCGATTTACAATCAGGTCTGGAACGATCTGACGGACAAACCAAACCTGTTCGGGGTCAAGGACATCGACCTTTTCTATTTCGACCCTGATCCGAGCTACGCCAGCGAAGACCAAATCATCCAGCGCGCCACCACGCATTTTGACACCGCGATACCGATTGAGGTCCGCAATCAGGCCCGCGTGCATCTGTGGTACAAGGATCACTTCGGTCAGGATTACGAGCCGCTGACCAAAGCCACTGACGGGATCGATAATTTCGCCTGTAAAACCGATGCGGTGGGCATGCGGCTGAACCCAGATGACAGCTTTGATATCTACGCGCCCTTTGGGCTGAACGATATTTTCAGCTTCCGTCTGACGCCGCACACCAAACGCGACAACCGGGCCACGCATCTGGCCAAGGGTAAACGCCAGATGGCGCTTTGGCCCGAATTGACCTTTGTCCCCTGGCCAGATTGAAACCACATCAATCACCCGCTACGCTTAACCTCAAAGGAGCCATCCCATGACAGAAGATACCGACCGCCACGCGATGAAGATGGCCAAGAAAAAGGCCGCCCGTGACAAGATCATGGCAACCAAAACCGATAAGAAAGGCCTGATCATCGTCCATACCGGCAAGGGTAAAGGCAAATCCTCTGCCGCGTTCGGGATGATCTTTCGCTGTATCGCCCATGACATGAAATGCGCGGTTGTTCAGTTCATCAAGGGTGGCATGTCCACCGGCGAGCGCGACCTGATCCTGTCGAAATTCAGCGACACTTGCGCCTTTCACACCATGGGCGAAGGCTTTACCTGGGAAACCCAAGACAAGTCCCGCGACACCGAAATGGCGCAGGCTGCCTGGGCCAAGGCCAAAGAGCTGATCCTGGATGAAACCAACCACATGATCTTGCTGGACGAGATCAATATCGCCATCCGCTATGACTATGTCAGCGCGGCAGAGGTGGTGGATTTCCTGAAAAAGCACAAACCCGAGATGACCCATGTGGTCCTGACCGGGCGCAACGCCCATGAAGATTTGATCGAAGCCGCTGATCTGGTGACCGAGATGGAATTGGTCAAACATCCGTTCCGGTCCGGGATCAAGGCCCAGATCGGGGTGGAATTCTAGGGTTCATATCCGGTCATGGCCCAACAGCTGCAACTTGCCGCAACCGATCCGCTGACCGAGGGGACCCAGCGCTGGGTCTATGCCCATCCGCATGACCCGAAAAAGCTGATCAAGGTCCTGCGCCCGCTGGCCCTGACCAAGGGCCGGTCAAAACTGGCCACCATGACCGAAAAATACATCCCGACCATCCGCAGACGTTGGGCGCGCAAGGAATATCAGGAATATCTGCGGTTGATGCTAGGGCGATGGGGCGATGATCTACACCCACCGATCAGCCATATGTATGGGTTTGTGCAAACCGATAAGGGGCTGGGTTGTGTGACAGATGCGGTGCTGGATCAGGGCTCTCTGGGGCCCACGCTCAAAGACAAGGCAGGCGCGCTTGATCCCAGCGATCTGGCGCTGTTCAACGATACCATCCGCCGTCTTTATCTATATGATATCCGGGCGGGCGATATGACCGCCCGCAACTTTGTCTTTGGCCAGCGGGCCGTCAGTGGCACGCAGGGACCGCGTGAATGCGTTCTGGTTGACGGGTTCGGGGATATCCACACGATCCCGATCCGATCAGCCGGGCGCTGGTTCAACCGTTTCGGGCTGGATGACAGTTGCAAACGTCTGGCGCGGAAAACCGGGTTGCGCTGGCATCCAGACACACGACAATTCAGCCAACCCAACTAGCGGAGCATCACATGGCCAAACATCGCGTTCTCACCGAATTCGGCATGGGCAGCAGCCTGCGCCGTCAGGATTACACCCAAGCCGCAAGGCGGGGGCTGCAAGACGCGCTTTGGCATAATTCGATCAACATGGCAGAGCTGTTCGGCTTTGAAAAAGAGGCGATGCTGATTGATGTCCAAATCGGCGTGCAGCAGCCCGATCAGGTCGATCCTGACAGCCTAACGGACATCTTTCCTTACGGGCAGGTCAATATCACCATCAGCCATGGTGGCCTTGATATCCCGCGCCCGGTTGGCAAGCCGACCGTCATCGCCAATGTGGCGATCAATGTAGCGTTTGAGATGGAGCGGGCATGACAGATCAACGCGTGATCATCGAAATGGGCATGGGCAACGACCTGCATGGGATGGATTATCAAAAGGCGGCGGCGCGCGCGATCGAGGATGCGATCCGCCATTCCACCTTGCCCATCTTTGACAGTATCGGCCTGCCACATACCGAAATGCGGGTGCAAGTGACCGTGGCGGTGCAGGAACCAGACAAGATCGACGCCGACGCGTTGAAAGCCGGGTTGCCCCGAGGCAAAGCGACGTTGACAGCGGTCAAAGGCGGGTTGAACATCCCCAATCCCGAAACCGGGGACACAGCCGTTTTGGCAACCGCCGCGGTGGAGGCTTTTCTGCCCTCACAGAAAGGCAAATGGACGGCCTCCTGATGGAACTGACCAAGGCTCATCGCGAAGCACTCCATGACGTGTTGCAATGGCGGCGCGATGTGCGGCATTTCCTGCCTGATCCGGTGCCGGGTGATGTGCTGGCACGGCTTCGCGCGGCGATGGATATGGCACCATCGGTCGGCAATGCGCGTCCGTGGCGGGTCTTGCATGTGAAAACGCCTGCATTGCGTAAGGCGGTTATCGCGAATTTCGAGACGGCCAATGCCAAGGCTGGCGCGATCTATGATGATAAGAAACGCCGTGCCTATGATCAGCTGAAACTGGCCGGGCTGCGCGACGCGCCGGTGCATCTGGCCGTGTTCACCGAACAGAACCCGGACGAAGGACACGGGCTGGGACGGCAGAGCATGCCTGAAATGCTCAGCTATTCCACCGTCTCGGCGATCCACACGCTATGGCTGGCGGCGCGGGCTGAGAATCTGGGCTTGGGCTGGGTGTCGATCCTTGATCCTGACGGGATAGCGGGGATTCTGAACGTCTCGGACAGCTGGCGGTTGACCGGGTATCTTTGCCTTGGCAAAGCGGCGTTCGATGACGACACACCGCTTCTGGAACGGGCCGACTGGCAGGCGCATACGCAAACCGTCTGGCAAGACATCTAGCCCCGCGCGCCCAGATTTTCGTAGAAAATCTGCACCAATTTCTGTGTCAGAAATTGCTAGCGCTTCATCGCAGCATCGCGCATCGCTGTAAGTGTCGTACCTGTTGCCAGCGCCTCTTCGTCCACCTGACATTCGATGATGGCAACCGTTCCCGCCGCCTGCGCCCGGCTAAAGGCGTCAGCAAAATCCTCTGTTTTCGTCACAACCTCACCATGCCCGCCGTAAGCCTGTGCCAGCGCCGCGAAATCGGGATTGACCAGTGCTGTGCCTGACACCCGGCCCGGATAGGTCTTTTCCTGATGCATGCGGATCGTGCCGTAGCGCCCATTATTCATCACCACAACAATCGGTTTTGCCCCATGCTGCACAGCCGTTGACAATTCATTACAGGTCATCTGGAAACAACCGTCACCGGCCAGACACACAACCGTCCGGTCCGGGTGCTCAACCGACGCAGACACCGCCGCTGGAAACCCGTAACCCATCGACCCCGATGTCGGCGCCAGACAGGTTCCATACTGTTTATACACGAAATAACGATGCAACCATGCGGCATAGTTGCCCGCCCCATTGGTCAGGATCGCATCATCGGGCAGGTTGTCAGACAACCATTTGATCACCTGCTCCTGCTTGAGATCACCAGGGCTTTCCTGCGGCGCAATCCAGGCCTCGTAATCAGCGCGGATGTCAGAGGTCCAATCAGCCCAATTGCCCGCAGGTTCGGCGCCCGCCAGAAATTGCACAACGTCGGGGGCGGTTGCCGCAATCGCGATATCGGGCGCATAAACGCGGCCCAGCTCATCCGGGTCCGCATGGATATGCACGATCACCTTACCCGGGTTGGCAGGGTCTACCAGCGTATAGCCCTGAGTTTCGATATCACCAAAACGGGTGCCCAGCAGGATCAGCATATCGGATGCCTGCAACCGGGCGGCCAGCTTTGGGTTCACTCCGACATTCAGATCACCACCGTAATGGGAATGGTGATTGTCCATATAATCCTGCCGTCGGAAACCGGCCACGACGGGGATATCCTGTATCTCGGCAAAGGCCTGCAGATGCATCTGCGCCTTGTGGTTCCAATGCGGGCCACCAACCACGACCAGCGGGCGCCGCGCCTGCGCCAAGGCATGCATGATCGGCCCTGTCACATCCGCAGTGACGGTTTCCAGCACCCTCGGAATGGTCATGTCCGGCACATCCGCCTGCCCGCTGAGCATATTTTCCGGCAAGGCCAGCACCACGGGACCGGGCCGCCCCGACATCGCCACACGAAACGCCCGCGCGATATATTCAGGCAGCCGATCCGTGTGATCCACTTGTGCGACCCATTTGGCCAGGCCACCAAACATGGCCTTGTAGTCAACTTCCTGAAACGTCTCGCGATCCGTGTGCCGGTTATCGATTTGGCCCACAAACAACACCATCGGCGTGCTGTCTTGCATCGCAATATGAATGCCCGCGCTGGCATTGGTGGCCCCAGGGCCACGGGTGACAAAGCAAACACCGGGCTGCCCGGTCATCTTGCCATAGGCTTCGGCCATCATCGCCGCCCCGCCTTCCTGCCGGCAGACAACATTCTGAATGTCACTGTCATAAAGCCCATCAAGGGCGGCGAGGAAACTTTCACCGGGCACTGAAAACACACGCCGCACACCAAGCTTATCCAATTGATCGCTCAGTATTTTTCCGCCATGCCGGATCATCTTTTCCTCCCCTGCGCTATTGTCGGGGATCATGTGCGAAACCAACGGGTTGCGCAATCGGACAATCGCGTTAGCTGTAGGGCAAATGCACAAAAAGGATCAATCATGACCACACTTCTTGGTATTTCGGGGTCGCTGCGCAAGGCGTCCACCAACACGATGCTGATGCGCAACGCGGCCGAGATTTTCGGCGCCGATACGTTCATCGAAGGCGATATCAACTTCCCGCTTTATAATGGCGATCTGGAGGAGGCGTCTGGCATCCCCGACGCGGTGCAGACACTGGCCGATCAGATCGCGAGCGCGGATGCTGTCATCATTGCGACCCCGGAATATAACAAAGCGATTTCAGGCGCGCTGAAAAACGCGCTGGATTGGGTCAGCCGAACCAAAGGCGGGCCATGGAACGGCAAGCCGGTTGCCATCATGTCTGCCGCCGCTGGTCGTGCGGGCGGCGAGCGTTCACAATTTTCCCTGCGTCTGGCGATGATGGCGTTCCGGCCTCATCTTCTGCAGGGGCCAGAGGTGCTTGTTGCCAATTCCAGCAATGAGTTTGACGCCGATGGCAAGCTGCAGGGCGAGATGTATATCAAATTGCTGACGACGCTGATGGATGATTTGCGGGCACTGACTTAGGCGGCGTCGAGGATCAAGGGCAGCCCCCGGCCCTGGGTGGGGGTGAAGCCCCCTCCCGGGGGGAGGGTCGGGGGCTGCCCGGCGTGTCCGCCAGGCGGAACATCAGTCAAACCTCAACACTATTGGCCAATTCAATCAGGTTCCCATCAGGATCACGCAGATAGATCGACGTAATCGGCCCCGTTGCCCCTGTCCGCGCAATCGGACCTTGTTCAATCGCTACGCCACAGGCCTCTACGTGTGCCTGCCATTCCGCCAACTCTGTATCTGTCAGAAAACACAAATCCGCTGATCCTGCGGTCGGTGCAGCGGCCATCGGTGCAAACGGCGCTGATGCGGGGTGCAGGTTGATCTTCTGGCCCCCGAACTTCAGCGCCCAGCGGGTTGACCCATCTGCCGGGTGAAACGCCTCTGCGACCATCCCCAACACATCGCAATAAAACGCAACTGTCAGGTCAATATCTGCGACCGTCAGCACCAGATGATCCAACCCTGTGATCTGCGGCATTTGCAAACCCCTATTCGTTCCGCTTAGGTTTTGATCATGCACGATAATCATAGCCGTTCCCAGAGTGTTACCGACCCGTTTGATATCGCCCGCGCGCGTGCCTTGCAGGCGACGCTGGGCCAGACCCCGGACCTGCAAACCGGCGATCCGATGCCGCCCTTTTATCACCAGATCTATTTTTGGGACCCGCAACCGCCTGAAAACCTCGGCCGAGATGGGCATCCGGCCACAGGCGGGTTTATTCCCGATCTGGGCCTGCCCCGCCGCATGTGGGCGGCGGGCAAACTGACATTCCACCGTCCCTTGCTGGCGGGCATCAAGGCCGAACGCACCAGCGTGGTCGAGGCAGTAACCCGCAAGCCAGGCCGCTCTGGCCCGCTCGGCTTTGTCACGATCCGGCATGACATCAAGCAGCGCGGCACGCTTGCGCTGACCGAACATCAGGAACTGGTTTATCGCGAGGGCGATGTCACCACAGAAATACCGCAGGCCGCAGCTGACGAGGATACCCGCGAAGACGTGCATTTCAACAGCACGGTTCTGTTTCGTTACTCCGCCCTCACCTTCAACGGGCATCGCATTCATTATGACGAGACCTATGCCCGACAGGTTGAAGGCTATGACGGGCTGGCCGTGCATGGCCCGCTATTGGCCCATCTTTTGATGGGGCTGGCGACGCGGCAGCTCGGCACCTTGACCAGTTTCCAATACCGGGCCACCGCGCCATTGATGCATCACGAGGTGGCAACGCTGTGCTGGAAATCAGGGCGGGCTTGGGTGCGTGGGCCGGATGGGCGGCAATGCATGATTGCAGAGGCGCGCTAGCAAGGCAGGCTTTCGCCGAAAGCCTGCATACAAATCCTGTTACAGGATTTGAAAGCAATTTCTGTATCAGAAATTGCTTACCTTCACCCTGCACGACGTTCGCTTTGCCAAGAAACATCCGCCCAGATCGGCAAATGGTCCGACGCATGTCTAGCAGGCCCGGTTTGCACAACGCCCGTATCACCAACCGAAAGACCGGCTGACACCGCGATCCGGTCAAGTGCGGCAATCGGGCGGGCGGCATGAAAGCTGTGGCCGGGGGCATGCACGTCAAAGGCATGCAAACATTCCATCCCCTTATGCGGCGACCATTCGTTGAAATCACCGGCAATCACCACCTGCGCGCAACCTTCCACGGCCCGGGCAATGGCGCGCAGCTGACCGGCGCGATGCCTGCGCATCAGGCCCAGATGTGTGGCGACCAGACTGAACCCCGGCAGATCAACACGAACGGCCCCCCGCGGCTCCAACCCCGGCAGATCGATATGGCGGATGACATCATGCCGGGTCCCCTTGCGCACCAGAACAGCATTGCCATGCCAGCCAAGGCTCACGTCGTTGCGGGCGATGGGAACCACGGTGAAATCCGTCTCGGCCGCGATCTGATTGCGGCACAACGCGGATGGGCGGGCACCCAAGCGCAGGTCGGCCTCTTGCAAGGCAATCACATCCGCATCCAGCCCGTTCAGCACATTCAGGATACGCTGTGGATCACGCCGCCCATCCAACCCTTTGGCCTTGCGGATATTGTAACTTGCGATGCGAACGCTTTTATCATGCACTGACATACCCAAAAATATGGGTGATCAGCGCAATATGTGAAGGGGGTGACAGAATGGGCGATGCACGGCTCTTTGGTCAAAGCCCGATTGTGATCGGACTTTGGGGGTTGCTGCTGATCACAGCGCTGACGGCACTCGCACTGGGGCGTTGGCCCATTGGTTTTGTGGCCATCGCCACGCTCGCGCTGGCCATCGCACCCGCATTCCTGGCCTCGCGGTTGAATATCCGGCTGCCCGTGCCATTCCTGATCGCCACAACCCTGTTCATCTTTGCCAGCGTGTTCATGGGCGAGGCGTTTGATTTCTATGAACGGGTCTGGTGGTGGGACATTGCCCTGCATGGCACATCCGCCATCGGTTTCGGGCTGATCGGTTTTCTGTTCATTTTCATGCTGTTCGAAGGGGATCGCTTTGCAGCACCCCCGTCAGCCATGGCCTTCATCGCCTTCTGCGTGGCAATGACGATCGGCACCTTGTGGGAGGTGTTTGAATTCCTGATGGATCACTGGTTCGGGTTGCATATGCAGAAATCCGGCCTTGATGACACGATGACCGACCTGATGATCGACGCAGGCGGGGCCACCATCGGGGCGGTGGCAGGCTATATCTATCTGCTGGGGCGCGATGCGGGGGTCCTGACACAGGTGATCCGGCAATTCATCGGGTTGAACCGGCGGCTGTACCAGAAGTCACGCGACAAATTGCGGCGTGGGCCTAGGGCCTGAAATCATCCGGGATCGTATCGCGCCCTTCCAGAACCAGATCGGCCATCACCTCACCCGCTTTCGGGGCCATGCCAAAGCCGATCTTGAAGCCCCCATTGGCCACAAACTGCCCTTCCCGCCCCGGATGATACCCCAACACCGGCGCCCTGCTGCGGCTGCGCGGGCGCACCCCGGCCCAGCGTTCGAGAACCGGCGCATCGGCCAGAAAAGGGCAAGCCGCGATGGCCCGTGCCAGCACATCATCCAACGCCGCATCCGTTCCCACCGGATCATCAAATTCCCGTTCAGATGTGGACCCGATGGCCACCGTCCCGTCATCATGCGGGATGATATGCAGTGCATCGGCAAACAATTGCGGCGCGCCCTTCGCGTCATAATCCAGCAAACCCGCCTGCCCCTTTACGCCGACGCCACCCAGCTCTGCCAACCCTTCCCAGCCCGTGGCCCAAACCACGGCACCGTCCTGCGGGCCGTCCGCAACCACCTCCCCCCCCAAAGCCTGCACCGCTGCGGCCAACGCTCGGGTTGCACAGCGCGGATGGATCAGGGCGGATAGCGTGTCATGCACGACCAAGCCGCTGGGCGATGGTGGCATCCATGCTGCATCTGGCGGTGTGATCACCTCCCAAACAGCTTTACCTTGCCATAAATCCGCTGCTGTCCCGGCCCGGGCGCGGGCCAGATCGACCGCACGCTCGTCCGCCAAAGGCTGCAACCGACCCGACCGGCGATAGCCTGTCGGCATCCCGGTCAGTTCCGACACGCCAACCCAGAACCCTTCCGCCATGATCAGGCTGTCAAACTGAAATGCCTTCTTGGGGTTCCAGTTTTCCGGCACATGCGGGGCCAAGGCACCGACCAAACCGCCACTGGCGCCGGCGGCCACACCGCCCGGGTCAATCACCCGCACAGCCGCCCCCCGGCGCGCGCAGGCATAGGCGACCGACAGGCCAAACACGCCCGCCCCCATGACCGTCACATCAACCGTTGCCATTCCGTGCCCTTCCGCCCAAACATGGCGCGATATGTAGGGTATGGGCGGATGACAGACCAGACAGCAAAACTCGACTGGCGCGCAGGCGTGCCCATCGCCACGCGCTTTGACGACCCCTATTATTCGCTGGAAAACGGGCTGGCCGAAACCGCCCATGTGTTTCTGGCAGGCAACGACCTGCCCACACGGTTCGTGGGTGATTTCCATATCGGTGAGCTGGGGTTCGGGACCGGGCTGAACCTGCTGGTGACCTGGGCGGCATGGGCGGAGGCAGGGCAACCGGGCACCTTGCGCTTCACCTCGTTCGAGGCGTATCCGATGGCGCTGTCAGACATGACCGATGCGCTCAGCCGATTCCCAACACTGGCACCATATGCACAAACCCTGCTGGAACGTTGGAGACCCGATATCGGCCCCGTCACCCTGACGGACACCCTGATCCTGGATGTGATCATCGGCGATGCAAGGTACACCCTGCCCGCATGGGATGGCAAGGCCGACGCATGGTATCTGGATGGTTTTTCACCGGCCAAAAACCCCGAGCTTTGGGAAAGCGGGTTGCTGACGACCGTCGCCCAGCACACCAAACCTGGTGGCACCGCTGCAACATATAGCGCCGCAGGTCATATCCGGCGCAGCCTGGCCGAGGCCGGTTTCACCGTCACCCGTACCCCCGGATACGGACGCAAACGCCACATGACCCGCGCGACACTGGCGCATGCAGAATAACGCCCGCCTTGGCATCTGGCTGATGATCGCGACGACATTCGTCTTTGCGGTGCAGGACGGCATTTCGAGGCATCTGGCGGGCAATTACAACGTGATCATGGTGGTCATGATCCGGTACTGGTTCTTTGCGGCTTTCGTGATCAGCGTGGCAACCCGGCAATCGGGGTCCATCCGGGCGGCAGCGGCCACAACCCAGCCGATACTGCAAATCACGCGCGGCACGCTGTTAGCTGCCGAAATCTGTATCATGGTGTCTGGCTTTGTCCTCTTGGGACTGGTCGAAAGCCATGCAATCTTTGCCTGCTATCCGCTGCTGATTGCGGCCCTGTCCGGCCCGATATTGGGCGAGGCCGTAGGCTGGCGCCGCCGGATTGCCATCGTGATCGGCTTTGTCGGTGTACTCGTGATCCTGCAACCGGGCAGCACCGTCTTTGCCCCGGCGGCGGTGATCCCGCTGATCTCTGCCCTGATGTTCGCGCTTTACGGGTTGCTGACCCGCTATGCCGCCCGCAAAGATAGTGCTGCGACCTCTTTCTTCTGGACGGGGACAACCGGCGCTGTGGTCACGACGATTGTGGGCATCTGGTTTTGGGAGCCGATGGGCAGCACCGATTGGGTCTGGATGGCAACGCTATGCGTGACCGGCGCATTGGGGCATTGGCTACTGATCCGCTGTTACGAAGTGGCAGAGGCCAGCGCAGTGCAACCCTTTGCCTATCTGCAGCTAGTCTTTGCCAGCGCCATCGGCATCCTGTTTCTGGGTGAAACGCTGCGGCCCAATGTGGCGTTGGGGGTTTGCATCGTCGTGGCGGCAGGGATGTTCACCCTGTGGCGGACGGCGCAACGTTCGCCCGATTAATCGGGGTCAATGCGCAACAAGGGTCCGACGCTTTGCCGACGTCTGGCCGACGCTTTGCCGACAGCGGACTTGCCAAAAAATAAGGTGTTAACCTACGATTCGCGGCTCTGACGGAAAAACCATCGTACGGTGGGGGTCACGCAACACCCAGATTCAACCCCGCGCGGGCCGTGCGATCGGCCGCATCGATGGGGTCGCCTCCGCCGGTTTTGGCACCGGTCTGGTGCGCGGGCGCAAGAGCGGCTTTTCCCCGATCAAAAGTCGGGTGAACGCCACAGGCCCGGCCTCCCCGGTCAGCCGCGCACGATAAACCGGCAGGCTTTCGGTGACCCGCATCACGTAATTCCGGGTCTCGCGAAACGGGATATGTTCGATCCAATCGACCACATCCATCTCGCGCAGGCGCGGGTCGCCGCGTTCATCCATCCAGATTTTCGGACGGCTGGGGCCGGCATTATACCCTGCGGCAATCATCACCGGGGTTGGCCCAAATTCCTCGGTCAGCATGGCCAGGTATTTGGACCCAAGGGTCGCGTTATATTCCCAATCATTGGTTAACCTAACCCGTTGATAGGGAAGGTCTAAAATACCTGCGACCTCTTCTGCTGTGGCAGGCATCAACTGCATCAGACCAAGCGCACCAACGGGGCTGCCAATGCCGATATTGAACTCGCTTTCGCGACGCGCGATGGACAGGGCAAGCGCCGGATCAACGGGCAAATCCATTGTCGCCAGATCGTGAATGGGGAAGTAGTTCTGTGGCACCATCACACCGCGCCGCAAGGCACGCTTACCCAGCAAAAGCGTGTAATACTGCTCATCCAGCGCATCCAGCGCCGCCCCCACCTGCGCCAGCGCGCCAGGTTCCAGCGTGGCCCCCAAATCAGCAAAGAACGTGACCGCATGGCCCCGCTCGCCCGCGGCCAGCAAAAGGAACGCCGCCTTCGTCAAATCCTGTGCAAAAACATCGGTTTGCGGGATAATCGGGGACTGGGCCCAAACAGGGTCAAGCGCGCGACCAACCTTTTCGGAGGCCAGCAAACCGTAGAATGCTGTCTGGTGATCGGCGGCCGCTGTGAACGCATCAGCAGCCAGATCAGGTTGGTTCATCACCTCATGCGCCCGCCCGATCCAGTATTGCATCCGGGATACTGAAATCGGGGTTTCCACCTCACCAAGTGCGGCCTGAAAATGGGTCAACGCCTGAACAGGATCACCGATATAAATCAATGCGATATAGCCAGACAGCCATTCCAGATCGGCAAAGGCCGACCCATCCGTCAGGTAATGCCGCGAGGCCAGTAGATAGGCTTGATCGGCACGACCCTCGCGCATTTCCCAACGCGCCAGCGACCGCCGCCAGCCCGACCAGCGAAACGGCTCGCCCAAAGCGGCACCACTGGTGGAACGTTCCCGCAGGATCTTGACCGCCTCAGTTCGGTTTCCCCGGTTGGCAAACCAGCTGTAGCGATCATAGGCAAGGCCGGGATCGCCGCGCAGTGCCGCAGGTACAGCGGCAAAAAGTTTGGGCAGGTCAGCCGCCTTTCGGATGTATGCCATGCGCGCCGTGGCAAGGGCGCGCTGATCAGCGTCCAGCAAGGGCAGCATACGGCGCGTATCCGTCGTCAACCAACGCCAAAGCAGCGCATCAGTGCGGGCCACGTGAAACGGAGCCAGCTCTTCGCCAAAGGTATCAAGCATCGCGTCATGCCCTTCATCGGTCAGGCGCAGCGATAGCCAGGCATCGCGTAGCGTTGCCTTTGCTGCCACGTCGTTATCCGTATCCAGAAACGCCTGCGCCAACCGCACGGCGCCTTCACCGGTTTGTGGCGCGTTGTCACCAAAAAACGCAATGATTTCAGCAGGGTCTGCATCCTCCGTTATCTCAGGTTCGCCTGCTTTGCGCAGCCGGTCCAGCCCCGGCCAGTCGGGCCGCTTGGCAAAGAAAGCAAGGTATTCGGCCAACGTCCCCTTGCCCTCGCGCAGCCTGATCCATGTCAGAACGTCGCCGGTCACGGGATCGGTGCCAGCTGCCAGATTAGCCGCGACATCCCAGCCTTGTTCGGCGGCTTTCACGGCAGCCACAGCCCGTGGATCCACCGCCTGTGCTATGACAGCGGAATTGGCGATCAGGGCCAGCAACGCAAAGGTCAGAAATCGCATATCGGTCACCGGGCGAAAGGTCTTTTTCCAAAACCTAACGCCACAGGCGGCAATAACAACTCACAAACTTGGCAATCGGCAGAAACCAGTCTAGGTTCCGCGCGATTTTATCCGGGCGATTCAATGCCCATCACCAAGAAGGAAGCGTGCCATGTTCAAGGGATCACTCCCCGCCCTCGTCACGCCGTTTAACAACGGCCAAGTCGATGTGGCCGCGCTGAAAAAACTGGTGAACTGGCATGTGGAACAGGGCAGCAATGGGCTGGTGCCGGTGGGCACAACCGGGGAAAGCCCGACCCTGACCCATGAAGAACATGATCTGGTCGTTGAAACCGTGGTGCGCGAGGCGTCAGGTCGGATACCGGTCATCGCAGGTGCAGGATCGAACAGCACCCGCGAAACCGTGCGTTTGGTTGAGGCTGCCAAAGCTGCTGGTGCCAATGCGGCCCTTGTTGTGACACCTTATTACAATAAGCCCACGCAGCGCGGCCTGATCGCCCATTTTACGGCGGCCGCCGATTGTGGGCTGCCCATCGTGATCTACAACATCCCACCCCGGTCCGTTATTGACATGACGCCCGAGACGATGGGCGAACTGGCTAAGCATGAGATGATTGTTGGCGTCAAAGATGCGACGGCCGATCTGTCGCGCGTACCGGCGACACGGATGACCTGCGGGCCGGATTTCATTCAATTGTCGGGTGAGGATGCGACCGCGTTGGGCTTCAATGCCCATGGCGGGGTGGGCTGCATTTCGGTGACAGCCAATATCGCGCCCAAGCTGATCGCCGAATTTCAGGCAAACACACTCGCCGGTGACTTTGCCAAGGCGCTGACCCAGCTTGATCGTCTGATGCCCTTGCATCAGGCCGTGTTTACAGAGCCGGGCCTGGTCGGTGCGAAATATGGCATGTCGTTGCTGGGACTTTGTAGCGAAGAAGTGCGGCGCCCGCTGACTGGTTTGACCGATGAAACCAAAGAAAAGATACGCGCCGCGATGGTGCATGCGGGGCTGTTGAACTGATCCCCTGATACCAACGCATGAATAGAAAAGGGCCGGGAAAATCCCGGCCCTTCATGTTTCAGCCTTTTAGCCTTCGTATTCCGGCATCGCTTCCAGTTCTTCCTGGCTCTTATTGATGTAAACCCGGATTTCGTCACCGGATTCGGCCTGCACGATATCCAGATCGGCCATTGGCAATGCGACCGGGCGCTCACCAATACCAAGCAGGCCACCAACATCGATGACAGCGCGGTCTAGCTTGCCATCTGCGGTCAGCAACAGCTCCGAAATTTCGCCGATGTCTTCGTCGCTCGACCCATAGACACTTGTCCCGGTGAGCGTTTCGGCAGTCAGCTTGTCCACATCAGCGGGGACAAAACCATCCATCATCGCGTCGCCGGTTGTTTCCATGCCTGCCTGCTGGTCGTCCATGGCGTTCGTGGTCAGGTTGTATTCATAGGACGGCGCGTCCTGCACCCCGACTGCTGTCGCATCGATCACAAGGAACTGGTCATCTTCGGTGCCTTCTTCGGTCACCCAGCGCAGTTCAGACATGTTGATCGCGACATCTTTTTCGCCAATGCCCAGAAAACCGCCAACGCCAACGATCAGTGACTGCACTTCACCGTCGCGCGTCAGAACAACCTCGTTAATCTCACCGATATCGTTCCAATCTGCCTCAGCACCAGCTGCGATTGTCACGCCTGTTTCGATGCTTTGCTCGGATGCATAGACCCGCTGACCAATCAAATCAGAGGCGTTCACGTTGATCGTTTCGTCAAAGGTCAGGTCCGAAAACACCGTATTCTGCGTGTCGGCGAATGCGGCTGTTCCAAGCACCAAGGCTGCGGCGGTTGTTGTCAGAAAGTTTTTCATTTCATTCTCCCATTAGTTGTGCGGCTGTGATGTCACCGCTGATGGGAAATGAACAAAGCAAATGAAATTTGGTTCCCAAATATTTTGAATTGAATGCGGCGGGATACCGAAACATCCTCTGGCTTGCCCGATGCTTTGGCCCGACTTGCTTAGCTGGCTGATTTTAGCCAATCGGCGCTGAATTGTACCTCACCGCATCCCCCAAACACTGCCGCCCGTTCTAGCTCTGTCTTCAGTGCCCGCGCGCGGCCCGTGCCCATCCGCACACCCTGTTCCGGCCAGAACGCCCGCACTGCCAAAACCCCGTCATCGCGTTTCATGTCGATCCGACCGATCATCCGGTCGCCTTCCATGACCGGGAAGACGTAGTAGCCGTATTTGCGCTTTGCCTCGGGCACGAAAATTTCGATCCGGTAGTGAAAACCAAATAGCCGTTCGGCCCGCTTGCGATCCCGCAGCGCAGGGTCGAAGGGGGATAGAATGCGCAGCCGGGGCGCAGGCGCGACGACCGCATCCACCACATCGGGCCAAGCAAAGGACCGGCGCAGTTTGCCATCGACGCCTGCAACATCAAATTCGATAATCCGACCATCCGCCAAAGCCTGCGCGCACCACGTCTTTGCCTCTGCGGGGGTCAGGTGGTCCCAGAATGCCGCCAATTCGCCACTGGTCGCAAAGCCGAGCCGGTCCAACGCCCCCGCGCAGCACCATTCAATCGTTTCATCGGGATGATGGTGGCGGTTGAGTTGTTCGGCGGGGATCACCCGCTCTGTCAGGTCGTAGACCTTGGTAAATCCATCGCGCCGCACGACAGAAACCTGCCCCGACCGCCACAGGTATTCCAGCGCGGTTTTTGACGGGTGCCAGTCCCACCAGCCGCCCGAACCGCGGCTCTCATCCTCGCCCACCTGCCCGGATGTGCAGCAGCCGTGATCGGAAATTCGGCGTAGGACTGCATCAATCTTGCCCATGAAATCGCCGCGCCGCCATTCTTTCCAACGGGTTTCCATGCGCACCGCATCGCGGGCAAAGCGCAGCCGCCAATGCGCGAAACTTTCCATTGGGATGATTGCGGCATCATGGGTCCAATGTTCAAAAACCTGTCGGTCACGGTGCAGCAAATGCTGCAAGGCTTTCGGTCGAAACTGCTGGCGGCGGGACCACAGGATCAGGTCATGCGCGCGGGCAAAGGTGTTCACACTGTCCAATTGCACAAAGCCCAGATCATCAATCACCGATTTCAGATCGGCGCCCTTTCCCGGCCCGGAGGGGCGACCCGCCAACCCGTGCCGTGCCAGAAACAGATGCCTTGCCCTGCGATTATCCATAACCGGTACATTCATGTTTCGGCCTTCGTCATCTGTAGCTGCTGCAGGCGGACCTGGCGCAACGCCTCGACCAGCAACGCGGTCACCAGGCCGATATTCAGCAGACCATTTGCCGCCGCCATGCCACCCAAAAGCCGCCATTCGACAGGCAGCAATACGTCACCAAAGCCCAGCGTCGTGAAGGCCACCAGCGAAAAATAGACCGACAATTCCAACGTATCGAACACGCCCAACACCATCATCGTCAGGGCCCATGCCCAGACGCCTGCGGTCATCTGCGCCATGATCCAGACAGCCGCAATACACAGTACCAAAATCAGCTTGGGCCGATGCGGCGCGCGGGCCAGCCAGGGGCGGTAGCGCATCAGCCATGTCTCCATCAGCCAATAGCTGATCCCGGCAATCAGGATGGACAACAGCATCAGGGCTGTCCCCAAAGCAATCTGAACGAACATGATGCGCGGTCCCTTTTTTGTCGTTTGCGCTAGCTTATCGTTGCTTGCCAGACAGGGCCACGGTGCATAGCCTGCGCATGCCACAAAAAATTGAAACTGCCATGTCCCCGATCTTGTCTGTCAGAAATCTGGCTTTTCCGCTTTTGTCCGTTGCCGTCGTTTTCGGCGTTGCAGCCATGGCCCTGTTGTCCTCCGCCGTCCTGACGTACCCCATTTTCGCCAAGGCGGCGCTGGCGGATCTGTTGATCACCGGGCCGGTTCTGTTTCTATTTTTCGCCTATAAGCGCGGCTTGCCGCTGATCATCATCGTGCCAATTGCAAATATCGGGCTGGAGATTGCGCTACTGACTGCCCCAACTGAGTTGCATCATCTGATCTATCAAGCGATGTGGGTCACCTACCCCCTTCTGGCATGTGTCATTATCCGCGCGATGGTGCTTGGCGGTCAGAAGTTGAGTCGCACCTATCCGGCGGTTGCCGGTATTCCGGATATCCGCGACAGGTTGGATGCATGGTTGGCGCAATGTGTCGGCCCCACGATATCAGCAAAGATGATGGCGAGTGATCTTGCTTTCCTGCGCTTTGCGATCTGGCCACCGCGGGCAATCGCCCATGGGCCGGGCCGGTTTAGCGGCCATCGGCAAAGCGGCTTGGTTCCCCTTCTTTGGGCGCTGGTGATGCTTTTGGTGATTGAAACTGTGGTAGTCCATATTCTGATCCATCTGGCCGCCCCTGCGCTGGCATGGCTTGTCACCGCACTTAGCCTTTACAGCATGATGACCCTGATCGGTCACATTCGCGCCTTACCGCGGCGGCATTGCACGCTGAACGACAAGGGCGTGATGCTGCGCGCCGGGCTTTTCGCCCAATGCCATATTCCCTATGATCAAATTGACCGGATTGTGCCACTGGCACCCGGTCAACCTGTTCCCGACGATACGTGGCAATTGGGCATGCTAGGCAGTATGGAGCCGCGCAACCTGCTTGTGCGGTTGCATCAGCCCGCCACGGTCTGCGTCACGCATGGGCTGACCCGCGACACGCGCAACATCACCTTGCATCTGGACGACCCGCAGTATTTCACCCAAGCCGTCCTACAAATGTGCAATCGGCCGAGTTAAGCCACCGTCGCGCTTGTACCAAGCCACACCTTCGCTTATCTGATGTCGACTATGGCCAAGAAACCCGAAAACAAAAACTACAAAGTCATCGCCGAAAACCGGCGTGCGCGGTACGATTACGCGATTGAGGACGATATTGAAGTCGGCATCATTCTGATGGGATCCGAGGTCAAATCTCTGCGCACGGGCCAGTCCAATATCGCGGATAGCTATGCATCGGTTGATGATGGCGAGCTGTGGCTGACCAATGCCTATATCGCCCCTTATGACCGCGCCATGTTCAGCCATGAAGAACGGCGCAAGCGCAAATTGCTGGTCAGCAAGCGTGAGCTTGCGCGGCTTTGGAACGCGACAAAGCGCGAGGGGATGACCCTTGTCCCACTGGTGATGTATTTCAATGATCGTGGTTTGGTGAAGCTGAAAATCGCAACCGCCAAGGGTAAGAAAAACCACGACAAGCGCGCGACTGAGGCCAAGCGCGACTGGGGTCGTCAGAAACAGCGGCTACTGCGCCACGGCGAATAGCCCGCCCTTTGTTGCTGTCAGAAAATCCACGAACAGGGATTTCGACCCGCTTGCCAGTTCGGGCCGCCACACGGCCATCGTTTGCAGGACTTCGGTCACGTCCTCGATATCCAGCACGACCAGTCCTGACAGGATCGAGGCGCGCACGCTTTCGGTCAGGATCGTGACACCCATTCCGCAGGCGACCAAGCCAAGGATGCCTGCGGTATTAAACGCCTCTTGCACGATACGCGGTTCAAACCCTGACCGGCGACATAAAGGGAAGAGGTAGGAATAGAATTGCTGCCAATCCTGCGACGAACCGTGCACGAAATCTTCGTCAGATAACTCTTCCAGCCGGATCGATTTGCGCCGGGCAAGCCGGTGGGTTTCATAAACGACACAGACAAACCGTTCTGTCTGGATCGGGCATTGCGCATAGCCGGACCGGTTCACCGGCCCGGTGACAAAGCCCACATCAAGCACATCCTGATCCAGCTTTTGCAGCTGGGTCGTGGTCACATCGTGATGAGGTTGCAGCACAATCCCCGGCTGCTGGTCCTGAAACGCCTTGAGCTGGGCGGGCAGCACGCCCGAGATCGCCATATCGGTATAGCCGATCCGCAAGGCCCCGATCTGTCCTTCATTCACCTTTTGCGTCGTATCAACGACATGTTCCACTGCATTGACAATGGTCTGACAGCCATCAAGGAATGTTTGCCCTGCGGCTGTCAGCGTGACGGTTCTGTTTGACCGGTCGAATAATGCGACCCCTAGATCCTTTTCCAGATATTGGATCGCCCGGCTAAGCGCCGGTTGCGCGATGCCCAAACGATCCGCCGCGCGGCGGAAATGCAATTCCTCTGCCACTGCGATGAAATAGCGGATGTGGCGCAGGCCAAATTTCATGATGCCCCAAAGGTATCAAACATTACCCAATTGATATTATCCAAGCCATCAAAATCCTGTCAACCTGATGGGATAACAATACCAAAAAACCCAACATGGAGAAACCAATGCCCTTTTCAGGCCCCAAGACATTCATGGCTTCCGTGCTTGCGCTGGCTGTCACCGGATCATCGGCGCTGGCCGACGATGTCACCATCAACCTTGGTTATGCTGCCGCCGAAGGCAGTTCCTATGCCGTGCTGGCCAACAAGTTCGAAGAACTGGCCGAGGAATATTCCGGCGGTACAATCGACGTCAAAGTCCGCTGTTGTGGCCAGTTGATGGGCGAGGATGAGGCGTTCAAGGCGATGCAGCTTGGCACCGTGGATATGCATGTCATCACCGGCAATAACATCTCGCCCCATTTTCCGCTGATGGACGCTTTTGTGCTGCCCTATATCTTTGAAGACAAGGATCACGCCTATCGCGTTCTGGAAGGTGAGGTTGGCCAGAACTTTGCCCAGCAGTTGCAAGAAGCGACCGGCGTGCATCTGCTGACCTTCGGTTTTGTCGGGGACCGCGATTTTTACAACTCGCGCAATCCGATCACCAGCATGGCCGACATGGCTGGCCTGAAGGTCCGCGTGCCCAAGAATCAGGTGATGATCGACACGTTCACCGAATTTGGTGCAGCCCCCATTCCGCTACCATGGGCAGATACCCCGACCGCCTTGCAGACCGGCACGGTTGAGGGCGCTGATAACGGCACATCCTTTATCAAATCGCAGAAATTCTATGAAATCATGCCGCATTTCACGGCATTAGAGCATTTCACATACTTTTCGCCCTTGTTCGCCAGCGACCGGGTCATGGGCAAGCTGGATGATGACCAGCGCGAGGCCGTCATGCGCGCCGCCCGCGAGGCTGGCATCTATCAAAAGGAGGAAATGACCAGCCAGGTTGGTGAAATCCGCGCGTTTTTGACCGGTGAGGGTGGCATGCAGACTGCCGAATTTGACCGCACTGATTTCATCGCCGCCGGTCAGCGCGTGCAGGACAGATATGCCGCCGAAAAAGGTGATGTGTTCACGGCGTTGGTGAATGAAATCCGCGCCGCGGCTGAATAAGCTCTCCCTGTAGCTTGGGCCGTGATGCAGTGCATTGCGGCCCGGTTTTTCGGTGTTTTCAGGAGTTATCCATGCTGGCCAAGCTTGATCAGTATTTCGAAGAAGTACTGTGTACGCTGTTCCTATGCGTCGTTGTGGGTTCCGTTCTGATGCAGGTTGTGATGCGGTTTGTGTTCCATTCCGCCGCCGTCTGGGCCGAGGAAACCGCCGTTTATGGAATGATCTTTGCAGTTTATCTGGGCGCCACGATGGCGACCCGCGACAGGGCGCATATTCGTATTACCCTGCTTTTCGCCAGACTGCCCCGGCCATTGCAGGTGGCCTGCATCCTGACCGCTGATGCGCTTTGGTTCGGTTTTGTGGTTTTCATGATCGTACAAACCACGACCTATACACAGTTGCTGTTCAACGTGACCTATCAGACACCCGGTCTGGGGATCGAACAACGCTGGGTGCAGATGTTCATCCCGATGCTGTTCGCCCTGATGCTGTTTCGCATTTGTCAGGTCTATTGGCGCTGGCGTGCCGATGATTTCCGGGGGCTGCCGCTATGAGCGATACCGCAACACCCAAAACCAGCAGCAGCATTATTCCGGTCATCGTTCTGGTCGCCCTGATTTTTGCCTTGATCATGGCCGTTGTCGCCGGGGCCAATGGCCCGATTGTGATGGCGGTCGTCTTTGTCGTGACCATGGCAATCGGCGTGCCGATCCCGTTTGCAGCCGGCATTGCCACGGTGGCCGGGCTTTATATCGCAGATATCCCGATGACCCTGATGGCGCAGGCCGCGTGGACCGCGTTTGAACCCTTTCCGCTGGTGACCATCCCACTTTTCGTGCTGGCCGGTCAGTTGATGGAACAGGGGGGCATGTCCGAAAAATTGGTCAATATCGCGCAGAAACTGGTGGGGGCCTATAAGGGTGGGCTTGGCCTTGTGACGGTTGTCGCCTGCATGTTCTTTGCCGCCTTGTCCGGCTCTGGCCCGGCGACAACCGCGGCAATTGGGTCAATCACCATCCCCGCGATGCAGGAAGAAGGCTACAAATCCCGCTTTGCCGGTGCGATTGCCGCCGCAGCTGGCGCATTGGGCAGCATGATCCCGCCCTCAAACCTGTTGATCATCTTTGCCTTGGTCACTGACGTATCGATCCCACGCCTGTTTCTGGCGGGCATCATTCCGGGCATTGTGCTGGGTCTGATGCTGATGGGCGTGGTTTTCATTATCTCGGTCAGGAACGGCTATGGCGGCACGGGTGAGCCGTTCCGCTGGGGTCCGTTGCTGGAGGCGTTCTGGGACGGCAAATGGGCAGTCATGTCCCCGGTGATCATCCTTGGCGGGATTTATGCGGGCATCTTTACGCCGTCCGAAGCGGCGGGTGTTGCCGTGGCCTATGGGCTGTTTGTTGGCCTGTTCATCTATCGCGGCCTGACATGGGCCAAGCTGTTTCATGCGTTCAAATTCACCGCCATTGTCATTGGCACCGTGTTATTCATTCTGGGATCAACCAAAGCATTCGGCCAGTTGGTCACGATCTTTGACATCCCCGATGCCGTGCTGAGCCTGTTTCAGGGGATGGTGGATTATCCGTGGCTGGTCATGCTGCTGATCGGTGTCTTTTACATCATCGTTGGCATGTGGCTGGAAAGCATTCCGCAGATCATCATCTTTACGGCGGTTTTCTTTCCGCTGGTCACCAGCCTTGGCATTGATCCGGTGGTGTTCGGTATCTTTACCGTGATGACCTGCGAGATCGGCTTTCTGACGCCGCCCATCGGGGTCAACCTGTTTGTCGCCGCCCGAATCAGCAAGATCAGTATTGAAGAGATTTCCGTCGGGGTTCTGCCCCTGCTGATCCCTTACGTGGCGATGATCCTGATCCTTGTATTTTATGCCGATTGGGTCACCTATCTGCCTGATCTTGTTTATGGACCCTCACGATGACAGCGCATGAAATTCCTTTGACAGGCTATGTCGAACAGCTATCGGCGCGCCCGGGTGAGGTGTTGGAATTTAAGGTCTCATCCCTGTCTGATGCGCCCGTGACGGCCCGGCTGGTCAGATCAGTCAGCGCGGATCCGAACCCCGACGGTCCCGGCATCGTGGAAGAGGATGCATCGGCATTCTTCGCTCCACATGTGTTTCCATCCGTGCATCGGCCGTTCTTTCCCGGCTCTTACGGGGTTGCAACAGATGCGGTGTCGGCCAGCGCCGGGGCGGAACTGGCGTTCTGCGCGTATGTGTTTCCGACCCAGCGCTGTGATCACGCCCAAACCGTGATTGGCTGTGGTGATTTCGATCTTTGCCTTGATGCGGAAGGCGCGGCCTGCCTACGTCTGGGGGCGGTGGATGCCACGACCCGGGCCCCGTTGAAACTGCGCCAATGGCACCGGATCGAGGCCCGCATCGCCAATGGTCAGATCACCGTCACGCAGCAGGCCACGGGGCAAGCACCGATCAGCGCGCAATTGCCATACAATGCGCCGTCTTTGACCGGCACGCCAAGTGTTGCGGCCTATCTGACAGACGGGCAGGCAAGCCAGCATTTCAATGGCAAGATCGAGGCCCCGTTGATTACCGCCAATGGTCAGCCCCTTTGCGGATGGGATTTCGCGCAGGCCATGACGAAAACGCTTGTGCCTGCCCAAAACGGCCCTGATTTGCGGCTGATCAACTTCCCCGCCCGTGCGGTAACCGGTGCCGCATGGGACGCCAGCGAGATGAACTGGCGCCATCGGCCTGACCACTACGCCGCCATCCATTTTCATTGCGACGACATCTATGATTTCGGCTGGGACACCGATTTCAGCCTTACCATCCCAGACAATATGCCATCCGGCATCTATATCATGCGGTTGGACTGTGACGGGCATCAAGAGGTGATACCATTTTTCGTTTGCCCCCCACTTGGCCAGCGCCGCGCGGATCTATGTGTGCTGGTATCCACCTTTACCTATGCCATCTATGGCAACCATGCCCGGCCCGATTATGACCCGTCCTGGCAGGACCGGATTACCGAATGGGACGCCTATCCGCATAATCCGGCGGAACATCCCGGCTATGGGTTATCGACCTATAATTACCATTCAGACGGCTCCGGCATCTGCCACGCGTCGCATCGCCGCCCGCTTTTTAATTTGCGCCCCGGCTATCTGACCTTTGGAACCACGCCCTGTTCGGGGTTGCGCCATTTCCCCGCCGATAGCCATCTGATCAGTTGGCTGCATGCCAAGGGGATCAATTACGATATCGTCACCGATCATGATCTGCATATCCACGGCCACGCGGCGATTGCAGGCTACAAGGCCCTGACCACCGGCAGCCACCCCGAATACCACACCGCCGAGACCTTGAATGCGCTACGCGACTACCGTGATAACGGGGGCCATCTGGCCTATCTGGGTGGCAACGGGTTTTATTGGCGTATCGCAGTGCATTCCGAAAATGACAGCCTGCTTGAAATTCGCCGGGCCGAGGATGGGATACGCGCCTGGGCCGCGGAACCGGGCGAATATTACAACGCGTTTGATGGCAGTTACGGGGGCTTGTGGCGACGCAATGGGCGCGCGCCGCAGGACCTTGTTGGAATCGGATTTGCCGCACAAGGGGAATTCTTTGGCGATCCTTATTGCCGCGTGACGACGGACCCGGACTATGACTGGGTGTTTGAGGGCGTCACCAGCACCGTTTTCGGCGATTATGGTTATTCGGGCAATGGGGCTGCGGGGTTCGAGTTGGATCATATGGACGCCCGCATCGGCACGCCGGATAATGCGGTGTTGCTGGCCCGGTCGGTGACACGCCAGGATGGCTTTATGCTGGTGCCCGAAGAACAGCTGACCCATCTGACCAACCTGACCGGCGGCACAGAGGCAGAGGCGAAACACGCCGATATGATCTATTGCACCTATCCGGGTGGGGGCTCGGTCTTTGCCACAGGGTCGATCACATTTTGCGGCAGCCTGCCTTGGAATGACTACGAAAATGACGTCTCGCGCCTGCTGAAGAACGTCTTTGACAAGGCGCTGCGTTGACGCAACGGCAGGCTTTACCCGCTTGATTCAAGTTAATCAGTTGTTAACCTCTGCGCCCAAGCGCGGTGCCGGATCACGCCAGCGCGAACATAATAATGATCCGACATGAAGGGACTAAAATATGGAACAACTTATCATTCAGCTGATTTCTGGCGCTGTTGGCGGCAATGTCGCCGGTGGCATCTTGAAAAATCTCTCACTGGGCACGCTGGGCAACTCGATTGCCGGGATCGTCGGCGGTGGTCTGGGTGGTCAGATCATTGGGATGTTGACCGGTGGTGCCGCTGCGGGCGGCGGATTGGATATCGCCAGTATCCTGACCCAGGTCGCCAGCGGCGGCGTTGGTGGCGGTGTTGCACTGGCCGTGGTCGGCGTGATCAAAAACATGATGGCGAAGTAAGCCAGTTTCGACATTCGTTGATGCCCTGGCAGCGGGGCATCAACATCATGGGAATTTGCGGTGTTTTGACAGCAAAACGGGGATTATCTGGCGCATGTCATATCTTGTGACAATCGCGCATCTGCGTTACCCACATGCTATCCAAACCAAAAGGAACCGGCATGTCCTCCGCAGCGGCAGACGACCCCAAGACATTGGTCAGTACCGACTGGCTGGCGGCACATATCAAGGACCCGGATCTGCGGATTTTTGACGCATCCTGGTATCTGCCAAGCGACAATCGCGACCCGAAGGCCGAATATGCAAAGGGTCATATTCCCGGCGCGCGTTTCTTTGACATCGACGAAATCAGCGATCTGCGGTCAGAGCTGCCGCATATGGCCCCCCCGGTGGAAAAATTCATGTCCCGGATGCGGGCGATGGGTGTCGGTGATGGGCATCAGGTTGTAGTTTATGACGGCGCTGGCATCTTTTCCGCCGCCCGGGTCTGGTGGCTGTTCAAGCTGATGGGACAACACAATATCGCCGTGCTGGACGGTGGCCTGCCCAAATGGCTGGCTGATGGTCACAAGACCACGACAAACCCGCCCACCATCCGCGACCGCCACATGACGGTAAAGATGGAACCACAGCGGGTCCGTGATGTGACAGATGTGGCCCGCGCCGCCAAGCTGGGCGATCATGAGATCATCGATGCCCGCGCCGCACCCCGGTTCAAAGGCGAAGCACCCGAACCCCGCGAGGGCATGCGATCCGGCCATATTCCGGGTTCAAAGAACCTGCCTTACAGCTTGCTGTTGAACAGTGATGGCACGATGAAACCGCCAACCACCCTGCGCACGGTGTTCAAGGATGCAGGCATTGACCTGCAGAAACCCGCGATCACCACATGCGGGTCCGGCGTGACGGCGGCGATCCTGTCACTGGCGCTAGAGCGGATCGGCAAGATCGATCACGCGATCTACGATGGCTCATGGTCCGAATGGGGCATGTATGCCGACCTTCCCATTGCAACCGGAGCTGACTGATGCTGGAAACCCTGCGCGCCCAACCTGCCGATAAAATCCTTGCCCTGATGGCCGCCTACAAGGCCGATCCGCGCGACGACAAGGTCGATCTTGGCGTTGGCGTCTATAAGGACGCGTCCGGCAACACCCCAGTGATGCGCGCCGTCAAAGAAGCCGAGCGCCGGATTCTGGCTGACCAGTCGAGCAAGGCCTATACCGGGCTTGCCGGTGATCCTGCCTTTGGCGCGGCGATGCGTGATCTGGTTCTGGGCGACAGTATCGCCGCTGAACGGGTCGCCGCCGTGGCCACCCCCGGCGGGACCGGGGCAATCCGGCAGGCGCTTGAACTGATCAAGATGGCCGCCCCCGATGCAACGGTCTGGCTGTCCAACCCGACATGGCCGAACCACCCATCGATCATCAACTATCTTGGCATGAAGATGGCCACATATACCTATTTCGACGATGCCACGTGCGGCGTCGATTTTGACGGTATGCTGGCTGATCTGGATGGGCTGGCGCAGGGCGATATCGTGCTGCTGCATGGTTGCTGTCATAATCCCACGGGCGCAAACCTGACTGCAGATCAGATAGCGCAGGTCATCGCGATCATGCAGGAAAAAGGGGCCGTTCCCTTTATCGACATCGCCTATCAGGGCTTTGGTGATGGGCTGGTTGAGGACGCGCAGATCACCCGCCAGATCGCCGGCGCCTTTGATAACTGCCTGATCGCCGCAAGTTGTTCCAAGAATTTTGGCATCTACCGCGAACGCACCGGCATTCTGATGGCCGTTGCCAAGGATGTTGATCAACAGCCGCTGACCCAGCAAACGCTGGCCTTCCTGAACCGCCAGAACTATTCCTTCCCCCCTGATCACGGGGCGCGTGTTGTCACAACCATCCTGACAGACCCCAATCTGCGCGCAGATTGGGAGGCGGAGCTGGAAGAGACCCGCAACGGTATGCTGGCCCTGCGTCAGCAGCTGGCGGATGAGCTGAAGCGACTGACCAATTCGGATCGCTTTGACTTTCTGGCGCATCACCGGGGCATGTTCAGCCGTCTGGGCACCACCCCGGAGTTGGTCGAAAAGCTGCGCGCGGATCATGGTATTTACATGATTGGCGACAGCCGAATGAACATCGCGGGGCTGAATGCTGAAACAGTGCCGATACTGGCCAAGGCGATTGTCAGCGCAGGCATTTGAGTGGGGCGAAGGAAATTTCGAAATTTCCTTCAGTCGGACAAAATTTTAGCTAAAATTTTGCGCCGCAGCGTTCTAAATGCTGCGGTTGCAAATTAAACTTGTGACTACTAGCGCAATAATATACCGATCTGCGTAAATGAAACGTAATTTTACTACGTCAAGGATCACTGATGTCATTCCGCCTGCAACCCACCCCCCCTGCCCGCCCGAACCGTTGCCAGTTGTTTGGCCCCGGTTCTAACACCAAGCTCTTTGAAAAAATGGCCGCCAGTGCGGCGGATGTCATCAATCTTGATCTTGAGGACAGCGTGTCCCCATCTGACAAGGACAGCGCCCGGGCGAATGTCATTCAGGCGATCAATGAGGTTGATTGGAACAACAAATACCTCAGCGTGCGTATCAACGGGCTGGACACACCCTATTGGTATCGCGATGTGGTCGATGTGCTGGAACAGGCGGGTGACCGGTTGAATCAGATCATGATCCCGAAAGTGGGCTGTGCGGCTGATGTTTATGCGGTTGATGCGCTGGTCACCGCGATTGAAACCGCCAAGGGCCGCACCAAACCGATCAGCTTTGAAGTCATCATCGAATCTGCCGCCGGTATCGCCCATGTTGAGGAGATTGCCGCCAGTTCACCACGTATGGCTGCGATGAGCCTTGGGGCCGCGGATTTCGCCGCCTCCATGGGTATGCAAACAACCGGGATCGGCGGCACGCAAGAGCAGTATTACATGCTGCATGGCGACACCCGCCACTATTCCGACCCTTGGCATTGGGCGCAGGCGGCCATCGTTGCAGCGTGCCGCACCCATGGCGTTCTGCCGGTCGATGGCCCGTTTGGTGATTTCAGCGATGATGAAGGCTATCGTGCGCAGGCCCGCCGGTCTGCCACCCTGGGCATGGTCGGTAAATGGGCGATCCATCCCAAGCAGATCGCCCTGGCCAATGAGGTGTTCACCCCATCCGATGAGGCCGTCGCCGAGGCCCGCGAGATCCTTGCCGCCATGGAAGACGCCAAGGCGCGGGGCGAAGGGGCCACGGTTTACAAAGGCCGTCTGGTCGATATCGCATCGATCAAACAGGCCGAGGTGATCGTGCGCCAGTCCGAGATGATCGCGGGCTGACGCGGCCGCGTTTACTGACCGGCTAGTTTCAGTCGACCGGCAGAGTAGGCCTGCCGACAATCGGTTGCATCGGTCATGATGTCTGCTTGCAATAGCGGTGTCTGGGTCATGCCTGGCCCGGCAAAACGCATATCATCGCATTCGCCATCGTTGCTCCACTCACCACTATCACTGCCAAAGTCGATGGTTCCATCAGCCGCGACACCCAACAACTGCAGTCGTCCGGCATTATAGGCAGTGCTGCAATCGGTAGCATCAGCGAGCACATCTTCCTGCAAAAGCGGTGTGGATGTCAGGCCTGGGCCGGTGAACCGCCCATCGTCACATTCGCCATCATTGGCCCATTCGCTGCTGTCGTCGCCAAAGTTGACGGTATATGTGCTGGTGCCTTCGCGCAGCGTCAACAAACCAGCCTCATATGCCACCTTACAATCGGTCGCATCATGAAGGATATCACTGCTCAGTAGCGGCGTACTGGTCATGCCAGGACCCTGAAAACGGGGGTCATCACATTCCCCATCATTTGACCAGTCCCCGTTGTCATCCCCAAAATCGATGGATTGCGCCATTGCTGGTCCTGCCAAAATGCTTGCAAGAACAACGATTAGACTGAGAGTTCGCATTGCTTAATTCCTATTTTTGCATCGCCCCCACGCAGGGGTTTCGCCCTATCAACAGAGATTGTAAACCTTGCATTTGCCAAATTGCTGAGGCGTTGCCATCTAACGACCGTTACGCCATATACATTTGAATTCTTTCAAAAGGCCCAAAGCCCATGACCCAATATCTTGAGTTTGAAAAACCACTGGCCGAGATCGAAGGCAAAGCAGAAGAACTACGTGCCGTGGCCCGTGAAAACACGGAAATGGATATCGAGAAAGAGGCCGCAGCCCTAGATAAAAAGGCGCATGACCTGCTGGAAAGCCTTTATGCCGACCTGACGCCCTGGCGCAAATGTCTGGTCGCCCGCCACCCGGAACGCCCGCATTGCAAGGACTATATCGAGGCATTGTTTACCGAATACACGCCGCTGGCTGGTGATCGGAACTTTGCGGATGATCACGCGGTGATGGGCGGGATTGCACGGCTGGACGGCAAGCCCGTCATGGTGATTGGCCATGAAAAAGGCAACGATACCAAATCCCGGATCGAACGGAATTTTGGCATGGCGCGACCCGAGGGTTACCGCAAGGCGATCCGCCTGATGGATCTGGCCAACCGGTTTGGCCTGCCCGTGATCACCCTGGTAGACACCCCCGGCGCCTATCCCGGCAAAGGTGCGGAAGAACGCGGCCAGTCCGAGGCCATCGCCCGTGCCACCGAAAAATGTCTGGAGTTGGGCGTGCCTTTGATCAGTGTGATCATCGGCGAAGGCGGCTCAGGTGGGGCGGTCGCCTTTGCATCGGCCAACCGCGTCGCGATGCTGGAACATTCGATCTATTCGGTGATCAGCCCTGAAGGCTGCGCATCGATCCTGTGGAAAGACGCGGAAAAGATGCGCGAAGCCGCCGAAGCATTGCGCCTGACCGCCCAGAACCTGAACGAACTTGGTGTGTGCGACACCATCATTCCAGAGCCGCGGGGCGGCGCGCATCGCGACATCCCCACAGCGATTGAGAATGTGGGCAAGGCATTGGTTGCCGCATTGAACGATCTGGAAGGCAAGTCAGCCGACGAGGTTCGCGCCGACCGCCGCAAGAAATACCTGAGCCTTGGCAAAAAGGGCCTTGCTGCCTAAGCCGTGTCGTTCCTGAAAGGACATTGGCAGCTATTGGTGCTGACGGCGCTTGTTTTCGCGCTTTGGCAGACACCAGCCGTTGTGCCCCTGAAAATCCTGGTCGTGTTCTTTCACGAAGTCTCGCACGCCATCGCGACCGTCGTGACCGGTGGTGACGTGGTCAGCCTCAGCATTTCAAACAGGTTCAGCGGTGAGGTCTGGAGCCGGGGCGGCAACCGCTTTATCACGCTGACGGCGGGTTATCTTGGCTCGCTTCTGATCGGGGTCGGCCTGTTGATTGCCGCCACCCGGACCAAGGCGGACCGGGCCATCATGGCGGGCTGCGGCGTGGTCACGTTGGTCATTGCCGGGCTTTATGTCCGTGATCTGTTCGCACTTGGTTTTGCCGCAGGAACCGGGATTGCCATGCTGCTGATGGCCCGGTTTCTGGGGCATGCAGCAAACGATCTGGCCCTGCGTGTAATGGGGCTGGCAAGCATGATCTACGTCCCCTACGACATTTTCAGCGATACGATTGCGCGGTCAAACCTGCGTTCAGACGCGCGGATGCTGGCAGAGGAATTCGGCGGCACAACGATGATCTGGGGCGGCATTTGGCTGCTGATCAGCCTTTGTGTGATCGCGGCCTGTTTGCGCTATGGGCTTGGGGCCAGCAGCAATATCAAATGGCGCAGCCGTTGATCTACCACATCGTGCGGGCTGCGCGCGGTGCCCAATCGGCGTCATAGCCTGCCCCATCAAATCCGGCCTTTTGTTCAGCAAGCAGGTCACCGATACTGGGCAGGCCGGTGCTTTCGTCCCCTGCCGCCCAAAGCCCCGCACGCATCAGTGCCCGCGCGCATTGGCTGTAAACCTCAGCCACCGCAATCACCACAACGCTGCGCGGTTGGTGACCTTTCTGATCGAACCGCCCTAGAAGATCGGGATCGACCGACACAACAGCAGTCCCGTTCACGCGGATGACGTTGTTTGACCCCGGCACCATAAACATCAGGCTGATCCGGCCATCCACCACGACATTGCGGAGCGTGTCCATCCGGTTATTGCCGCGCCAGTCGGGCAGCAAAAGGGTGTGGTCATTCAGCGCCTGCACGACAGGACCATCATCGCCACGCGGGCTGCCATCTGTGCCGTCTGGCCCGGTGGTGGACACAACGCAGAACCGGGATGCCATGATCCATTTTGTGTAAAGCGGGGTCAGCTGGTCAGCCACCTTGATCAATGATGCCTCACCGGGGGTGCCATAAAGCGCCTCAAGTGCGGCGATATCAGTGATGGCGTGATCAGCCATGAAACCCGGCTTCCTTGTTCAACCGGTCTGACGCTGTTTCGATCTCTTCTTCAAGTCTGGTCATGAAATCACCGACCTCCAGCCCCGGTTCGATACGGGGCAGGAATTCAAACACCGCCGTCCCCGGGTTGCGCATTACGCCGCGTTTCGGCCAGTACACCCCGATATTGGTGGCGACGGGCACAACCGGCTGGCCCAGTTCCTTGTAAAGCGCGCCAGTCCCGATTTTGTAGGGCGCCTTGACCCCGGGGGCGATACGGGTTCCTTGCGGATAAATGATCAACTGTCCGGGCAAGGCGCGGCCAGCACGTACATCAGCCACCATTTTCTTGATCGCCTGCCCGCGTTTGCCGCGATCAACCGGGATGCACCCGATCCGTAGACCAAACTGGCCAATGATCGGTGCATATTTCAGGATCGATTTCATGATGAACTTGCCGCGTGGGATCGCACCATAGATCATCAACACATCCATGAACGACTGATGTTTGGGCGTCACCATCACCTCATCTGTTGGCGGCTCTCCCCGGATTTCGCAGCGCAGACCGATCATCCAGGACGCCGACCAGCGGATGTAACGGCAATAGGCGTGACAGCCCGCAATCGCACCCTGGCGCGAAATGATGGCGGCGGGCAGATAGATCAGACCAATCACCAGCATCGCCAGATACATCTGCGCATTAAAGATGAGAGAGCGCACCCATTGAACGGCATTACTCATGTCTGTTCCTTCAGCCTTGCCAGTGCAGCAGCGCGTGTTGCCGCAAAGGCCACGATAGCCGCGATCAGCGGAATGACCAGAGGCCATAGCCATCCCGCCCCCTGAAATCCAATCTCGGCCAGGAAACTACCCGGCGCGTCACCCACAGGCACAAGCTGCACCACGATGACCCCAGCGAGCGCACCCAGCGCCGCCCCAAATGCTGCACGCAGTGTGAAACGCCGGACAAAAGCACGGGCGATATAGATATCACGCGCGCCCACCAGCCGCAGCACATGGATCACCTGCACATTGGCCGCCAGCGATGCCTGCGCGGCCAGCACGACCATCGCGGCCAAAGCAGCCCCAATCAGCAGGGTCACCAGCCAGGTCACCAGACGCAGCCGGTTCGCCGCCTTCAACAATGGCGCGCGCCACCGGGCGTGGTCATCAAGCACCGCATCAGGCAATTCAGCGGCGAAACGTGCCTGCAACCCTTCGGGGTCGTAAGGCGGGTCATCGGCGATAACCTCGATCAATTGCGGGATCGGTAATGCGTCCAGCGCCAGATTCGGGCCAAGCCATGGGTCAAGCAGAGCCTGCTGTTCGGCCTCTGTCAGCGCCTTGGCGGCAGCAACGCCCGGCGTTGTGCGTAATATCTCCAGCGCCTTTTCAATCGTGGCCGCATCAGCGTCCGCGGGCAGGCGCAGCGTCGCGGCCTGTGCCAATTCGTCCGCCCAACGGTCCGCCACCCGACCGGCTGTCATCGACAGGGCCAATACCAGCACAGCCAGAAAGGCCATGACGCCAGTTGCAAAAACCGTCAGGCGGGCCGTAATACCTGTGTGGGGCACCGCCCGATCCGCCTGCGGATCACCGACAATCAGATCTAGCACCGCCTTCATAGCTCTGCCCCTGCTTGCACCAATTCACCGTCCTTAAGGCGCAGAACCCGCGCGCTCAGCTCTGCTTTCATTGTTCGGATCATCGTCAGATCATGGGTCGCGATCAGAACCGCCTTTCCCATCCGGTTCAACTCAACCAACAGGGTCAGCAGGCGCTGCGACATCTCCCAATCAACATTGCCGGTGGGCTCATCCGCAATGATCACATCAGGCGACATGATGACGGCACGTGCCAAGGCCGCGCGTTGCCGTTCACCGCCCGAAAGCTCCGGCGGGAATTGACCCGCCTGGGCGGTCAAACCGACCCATGCCAGCAGCTCTGGCAGGTTTCCCGCCGCTTCTGCCGCACGATCCGCAACGGTCAGCGGCAAGGCTATGTTTTCAGCAATCGTCAGATGGTCCAGAAACGCGCAATTCTGATGCACAACCCCTATGCGTCGGCGGATCATCGCCACGCCGTCACGCCCCAGGCTGCTGGCATCCTGATCAAACAGGCGTACCTGCCCCTGATCCGCCCGCAAATCCGCGTAACACAGGCGCAAAAGCGTCGTCTTGCCCGCACCGGACGGACCCGTCAGAAAATGGAACGATCCCGGTGTCAGCGATAGCGAAAGCCCCGAAAACAGGGGCGTACCGCCAAAACCGCAGGACACATTTTCCAGTTCAATCACGGCACACCCTTTCGATCACTGCGCCGTTCTGCCCAAATCTGCAACAGGTTTCAATGTTACGACACCCGGCCTGCACGCAAATCCTTTGCGTTTGACGCCGCGATTGCTAGATTGCGCGGTAACAACACAATAAGAACGGTAAGTTGACGGGCAGAAGGATCTCAACATGCGGCTGATTTGCCCCAAATGCGATGCGCAATATGACATCTCTGATGATGTGATCCCCGATGGTGGTCGCGATGTGCAATGCTCTAGCTGTGCGCACACCTGGTTCCAGATGGACAAGCCAAAGGTCGCAGGCCGCCCGTTGATGCAGCGGCCAACGCCGCGTCCGACGCCCGCACCCACCTCGGCTGATGACAATGACGGGCCACGGCACAAGCCGATTGATGCACCAGAGCGCAAGCCACTGGATTCATCGATTGCCGATATTCTGCGTGAAGAGGCCGCGCGCGAAAAAGAGGTGCGCGCCACCGAAGAGGCCAAGCCACACCCGTCTGAACGGCAGGGCCAATCGCCGGGCGAACGCGCCGATGAGACACGCAAACGTATCGCCGCCATGACTGGCGATGCCGCCGCCACACCTGCCGCCGTTGCAGCAGCGGCCACGGGTGCCGTGCCGGGCGCAAATCTGCGCACCATGCCCAATATCGACGAAATCAACGCAACTTTGCGCGCCCGCGCGCAGGCAAGCGACATGTCCGGCCTGACCCAGGATGAACAACAGGAAGTCGTTCGCAGGCGCGGTTTCCGACGCGGGTTCTTCATTGTTCTGCTGTTGCTGGCGATTCTGATTGCGCCCTATTTCTTCGTTGATCGGATCACCGAAAACCTGCCCCAGACCAAAGACATCATGGCAGATTACGTCCAAACGGTGGATCAATTACGGGTTTGGTTGGATGAACGCGTCCAGATCGGGCGCGCGATGGTTGATGATATGATGACCGGATCTGAAGTGGCCCCCGCCGCCGATGATGTTCCCGCCGCGACGGACACGACCGGTACCGACAACTAAGGTCTAGAACTGATCCAGCAACCGGCGCAGGTAATCGCGTTCGACCTCTGGCCGGTTCTGTTCGGCTGATCTGCGGCGAATTTCATCCAGCAACTCTTCGGCGCGGCGATTAATCTCTTCACGGCCCAGCATCTGCTGATCTGTTCCAAGCTGGCCGGTATTGCCGATCTCGCGGCCCAGCGGGTCACGCTGGCCGGGCACGGGACGACCGGCGGTTTCGCCCTGTTCGGTCCCTTGCCCGGGTTCGGCGGACTGGTTTTCGGCCAGGGCTTGACCCAGTTGGCGCATCCCGTTGCGCAAGGCATCCATGGCTTCGGCCTGTTGATCAATCGCTTCGGCCAGATCACCATCCCGCAATGCGTCTTCAGCGCCTTCCATCGCACCTTCGGCACGTTCCAGGGCACGCCGCGCGATCTCTCCGGCCTCGCCATCAAGGCTGGGTAGCCCGTTGCGTTGCCGTTCCAGTTCCTCGCGCAAGGCACGCTGGCGTTCGGCAAGGCTGCGTTCGTCACCTTCACCGCCGGCCCCATCATCGCGCTGGTCGCCGCTATTGCCATCACGTCCCACGCCCTGACCGCGGCCTGCCTGACCGTCCTGTCCCGGCTGCTGGCCGTTCTGTCCTTGCTGGCCCTGTTGCCCTTGTTGGCCCTGGCCCTGCTGACCTTGCTGCCCCTGTTGGCCTTGCTGACCCTGTTCACCTTGTTGCCCTTGCTGGCCGGGGTTGAACTGTTCCTGCAGGTCGCGAAAGGCGTCATCGGACAAATCTTCCTGATCGCGCAGTGTTTCGGCCAAATCTTCCATTGATTGCTGACCGGGCGTTTGCGGGCCATCCCCGCCTTCGCCTTGCGTGACACGCATGTTTTCCATCAACTGATTGAGTTGCTCCATCAACTCTTGCGCCTCGGCCATACGACCTTCCTGCATCAGCTCTTCGATGCGATCCATCAGGGCCTGCAATTCATCCTGCGTAAACTCGAACGAATTTTCGGCTGTGTCGCGCTCATCCGTGCCATTTTCACCGGGTTCAGCTTCTTCGGCCAGCATCCGCATGTAGTCATCTGTCGCCTCGCGCAGCTCCTGCATCAGCTCGGCGATTTCTTCATCCGAGGCACCGTTGCGCATCGCCTCTGCCAGCCGTTCCTGTGCGCGCTCTAGACGGGCCCGGGCATCGGCCAGACGCCCATCTTCCAACTGGATCGCCAGATCCCACAGCGCCTGTACCACCTCGGCCTGACCATCATCATCCATGCCAAAATCCACCATCGGATCAAGCCTGCGGATGATCGTGCGCAAGCGCAGATAGGTTGTTTCGCTGGAAAAAAGGCCCTCGGGACGGTGCGACATCGCGCGCAAAATCTGATTGATCCTGCGCACATTTGCCTTTGACCACATAAGGTCGCGGCGCTGTTCAATCACCGCCTTGGCGAATGGTTGAAAAAACCGACGACCGGGCAGAACCAATGGTTCAGCAGGGGTCGTTGCGGTTTGTCCGGCGGCATCTGTGACCTCAAGCTGCAAGGTCACAGGCAGGTTAGCGAAGGCATGTTCGCTAAGGTTTTCGATCAGAAATTCGTCAAAATCGGTCCGGTCACCGGTAAAGGGCATCGGCAGATCAAGGATCAGCGGAGGGGCCGGATCAGGATCAATCACCAGCCCATGCACCCTGTCGATAGCGGCCAGATCAAGTGTGATCGTGGCAGTGCCGGATTCGACCCCATAATCATCAAATGCGGTGAATGGCTGTGACAATTCACCAGTCGCATCCGATTCAATTGGGCCGGTCAGTTCGATCATCGGCGGTTCATCCACGATCGCGGTGACCTGCCAGCCGGTGCCATTTTCACCCTCAATGGACAGGCTGCCTGACTGCGTCACCTCAAAGTTTTGCTGCGCCTCTGATGCTGCACCAACCTCGCCAGTGCGGCCCGATACGGTTTCAGCCACGGTCAGCGCACCAACCTCGCCATAAAGACGCAAAGTTACCTTACTGCCGGTCGGCACACGCAGGGGGCCCGGTGGCACGTCATTGAGATATATTGATGGTTTGCCCGTGTAAGACGGCGCCTCGATCCAACCTTCCCAGACCGGGCCTGTGGCCAAAGTTGGTTCTGATCCGGTGACAATCTCACCCACCGACGTGACACGCAAAAGCGAGCCAAACAGAAAGGCGGCCACAAAGAACAGCAATGCGATGAAACGCAATCCATAAGGGTCACGATCCGAGACACGCAAATCGGGTTCGACGAACTGCGCGTCCTTTGTGCGTTCCGCCATACGGGCCACATGGGTACGCCAAACCACCTCTGACGCGGCATCGCCGCCGCCGATGGCTTGTGTGTCTGCAATCGCGGCAATTGGGCGGCCGGGCATGGCCGCATCGACGCGATCAACTGCTTCGGCACGTGATGGCAGGCGAAAGCGGCGTGCGCCCCAAAACCCGGCTGTAATAAGCGCAATGACCGAAAGGACGGCAGCGCCCCAGAAAATCTCGACGGGCAGTTCGTCCTGCCAACCCATCATCAGCGGGGCAAGGATCAGAAAAACAACTGTCCAAAGCGGCCAGAACGCCCGCACGACCTGTTCGGCCACCATACCGGTGCGGGTTGCGGCCACAGGCAGGCGCAAATGACGCATCTGATCAGGTTGATCCTTCAGCGGGCCTCTCCCCATTTTTGTGGCGGATTATTTCAGCCACTCCGGTAGTGTATCGCGGGCGATCATCTCTTCATAGGTAGGGCGTGGACGAATAACTGCAAATTGATCCCCATCCACCAGAACTTCGGGGATCAGCGGGCGCGAGTTATATTCCGACGACATGACCGCACCATAGGCCCCGGCGGACCGAAAGGCGACCAGATCATCCGCCGCAACCGGCGGCATTTCGCGTGCCTTGGCGAATGTGTCGCCGCTTTCGCAGATTGGACCAACGATATCATATTTTGCGGGGGTCAGGCCGGGCGCGGGTTCAACCACCGGAATGATATCATGCCAGGCCTCATACATGGCCGGGCGGATCAAGTCGTTCATGGCCCCGTCAATGATCAGAAAATCGCGGTCTTCGCCGGATTTCACATAGATGACTTTGGACACAAGCAGCCCGGCATTACCTGAAATCAGGCGACCCGGCTCAATCTCGATCTCGCAACCCAGATGGCCGACCGTGCGCTGGATCAGCCCGCCGTATTCAGTAGGCAGCGGCGGAGCCTCGTTCGAACGGGTGTACGGAATGCCGAGGCCCCCACCCAGATCAAGGCGGCTAATCTCGTGCCCGTCTGCGCGCAGCTGTTCGGTCAGTTCGGCCACCTTTTTATACGCAGCCTCAAACGGGGCCAATTCGGTCAATTGCGAGCCGATATGCACATCAATCCCAATGACCTTCAGGCCCGGCATCTTGGCGGCCATCGCGTAAACATCTCGGGCGCGGCTGATCGGAATGCCAAACTTATTCTCTGACTTACCGGTCGCGATTTTTGCGTGTGTCTTGGCATCAACATCCGGATTCACCCGAACAGTGATCGGGGCCACCAGCCCAAGCGATTGCGCCACACTGTCCAGTACGATCATTTCAGGTTCGGATTCGACGTTGAACTGCCTGATCCCACCCTCCAGCGCCGTGCGCATTTCCGCAGCCGTTTTGCCAACACCGGAAAACACGATGCGATCACAGGGCACGCCAGCGGCCTTGGCGCGCAGATATTCACCCACGGACACAACATCCATGCCTGCACCAGCATCGGCCAACACCTTGATCACTGCCTGATTGGAAAGCGATTTCATAGCAAAGCAGACCAGATGATCACCCCAATCCAGCGCATCATCAAACAGCGTGAAATGGCGGGTCAGGGTCGCGGTCGAATAGACATAAAACGGCGTACCAACAGCGGCTGCGATATCGGCAATTGGTACGCCTTCAGCGTGTAACGCACCGTCCTGATACAGAAAATGATCCAACTTGATCTACCTTCATCCAAACCAAATCTGGACATAGCAGATCGCGGCAAAAGACCAACCCTGCGCCGCTAAAAATCGTGCACGCTGCGTTTGTCCCGCGTGTAGACGACCCGCATCCGCAGAAACAGGTAAAGCGGCAAGCCACAACTGACCCCGATGCAGAACGTGGCCGGGATCGCAATGAGGCCAAGATAGTTCTTGGTCCGCGCCGTTTCGGTGATGATCCACAACGTCAAGGCAATGGCCGCGATTGTCAGGTCCCAGACCAAACCGCTGGTTGCAGCATTGGCATGCCAGGCATCAACCATCAGCCAAAGATCCCAGCCATTTTCCTGAAACCACGTGATGAAATAATACATCGGATGGATCGCGCCCCAGATGGCGAGCAGCAGAAAAACGATCCGCATCACAGACCGACCCCGACGCTGACGGTGCCGTTGCTTGCGCCGACGCTTGCATTTGTGCTGACACCGCCGGAACCTAGGCTCAGGCCCAGATTTGCGCTAGGACGCATCGGCGCGCCATCGGCACCACAGGCAGCAAGGCTGACAAGGATCAAAAACAAGGCAATCGGCTTCATTTCAACACGTCCTTCCATTGGGCGATTTGGGCACGGACCTGTGACGGCGCAGTGCCGCCATAGCTTGTGCGCGATGCAACGGAGTTTTCAACCCCAAGCACATCAAACACATCTGGCCTGATGCCATCATGCACGGATTGCATATCAGCCAGGGTCAGTTCCGGCAGATCGCAACCCTTGCCTTCGGCCATGGCAACCAGCGACCCGGTGACGTGATGGGCATCGCGAAACGGCAGACCCAATTCGCGCACCAGCCAATCAGCCAGATCTGTCGCCGTCGAAAACCCGCTTGACGCCGCAGCCTTCAGGTTGTCGCGATTGGCGGTCATATCGGTCACCATCCCGGTCATTGCGGCCAGCGCCAGCATCAGGTTGTCTGCGGCATCAAAGGTCTGTTCCTTATCTTCCTGCATGTCTTTGGAATAGGTTAAGGGCAGCCCCTTCATCACCGTCATCAATGCGACATTGGCCCCGAAAATCCGGCCGATCTTGGCCCGGATCAGCTCTGCCGCGTCAGGGTTGCGTTTTTGCGGCATGATGGACGACCCGGTCGACCATTTGTCAGACATTTTGACAAACCGGAACTGGGCAGAAGACCAGATCACCAGTTCTTCGGCCAGTCGCGACAGGTGCATCGCACAAATGCTGGCGCTGGCCAGAAACTCCAACGCGAAATCACGGTCGGCCACCGCATCCAGTGAATTGGACATCGGGCGGTCAAAACCCAGCGCCTTGGCGGTCATGTCCCGATCAATCGGGAATGATGTGCCCGCCAAAGCCGCACAGCCCAGCGGCGATGTGTTCATCCGGGCGCGGGCATCGGCAAACCGGGATCGGTCGCGCGCGAACATTTCGACATAGGCCAGCATGTGATGGCCCCATGTCACCGGCTGGGCGGTCTGCAAATGGGTGAAGCCGGGCATGACCCAATCGGCCCCTGCCTCTGCCTGGCCCAGCAGCGCCTGCTGCAATGCGGCCAGTGCCTCATCCGCCTGATCGCATTGGTCGCGGACCCAAAGCCGGAAATCGACGGCCACCTGATCGTTGCGCGACCGGGCGGTGTGTAAACGGCCTGCGGCTTCGCCGACCAGTTCCTTCAACCGGGCCTCCACATTCATGTGGATGTCTTCCAACGCCGTCGAAAACGGGAAATCCCCGGTTTCAATCTCTGACAATACGGTGAGCAGACCTTCCCGGATCGCCTCAGCATCGTTATCGCTAATGATGCCTGTGGCGGCCAGCATGGCGGCATGGGCGCGTGAACCTGCGATGTCTTGCGGTGCAAGTCGGCGGTCATACCCGATCGAGGCGTTAATCGCCTCCATGATCGCGTCTGGTCCGGCGGCAAAACGCCCGCCCCACATCGTGTTTGCGGATTTGGTCATAAAGGAAACATCTCATGCGGAAGTTGATAACAGCCCTGCTTTATACGGCCCTTGCAAGCGTTGCAAACGGCGCTGCCGCGCAGGACATTGCAGCGCTGCGCGACGGCGATATGCGCAAGCTGGCTGTACATAACGCGCCTGTGGCAACAACCGATGTTCCGTTCAAGGCCGAAGACGGGACCGAAATGACGTTGGCGGCCTATGAAGGGCAATATGTGGTGCTGAACTTCTGGGCCACATGGTGCGCGCCCTGCCGCAAGGAAATGCCGCATTTATCCGCATTGCAGACCGCGATGGGCGGCACCGATATGCAGGTGGTCACCATCGCGACCGGGCGTAATCCGGTGCCCGCCATGCGGCGGTTCTTTGATGAGATTGGTGTCGATAACCTGCCGCTTCACACAGACGCGCGGCAAAGCATGGCGCGTAGTCTGGGCATTCTGGGGCTGCCCGTGACATTGATCCTTGATCGGGACGGCAACGAAATCGCCCGTCTGCAGGGTGATGCCGATTGGGCAAGCGACAGCGCAAAGGCGATCATGGCGGCGCTGATCGCCGAATAGGCACGCACCAAATGATTGTGACATAGCGCCAGGATTTCGCGCGATGGCTGTTTCCAATGCGGGCGCGATGGCTATTGTGGCCATATATCGCAAATGAAGGAAACGACATGGGCCACGAGGCGAAACTTTTTGCGTTGAACACGCTTGCCAGTCAGATCGACAGCGAAAGAATCAAGCTGACAGGCAATCCGCCCAAGCCTGATACGCATGGCCATAACGAAGTTGAACGCAAGATTGATGGCTGGCAGCAGACAATTCAGAACGTCCAGCGCGATCTGAAATCACAAAGCCATTTCAACCACATGGTGCATGAAAAACAACGCTTTGGTGGCGACAGCTATGCCGCGGGTCAGCGGTTGATGAGCCAGGAAAACAACGTCGCACAACTGTCTGATGCGTTGGGCAAGGTCGCGTTGGCCCTGCTGGCGTTGGAAGCGGCCTTGCGGGATGGCCCAAATGCCGAAACGCGCGCGCTTGATGGGGTGAAACATGCGCTGAATAACTGGCTCAAGGCCGCAAAGAACAGCGATGCAGGTGTGACCGGCGCCGCGCCGCAGGATGTGCAGGCCATGGTCCGTCAATTGGAAACACAGATGCCCGGTGGTGGCGCCACAGCAACGCCCGGGGTCATCGATATCTTTACTTTGCTTCTGTCGATGATCGTTTTGATCAAGACCAAGTATAAGAAGAAATAGTCAGGCCCGTCCCGCAGTTGATGACAGCAGGATCGGGTCAATCCCCAGCACCTTGAGCGCGGCAGACCATTTATGTTCATTGGCCCGGCCAAATACGATGTCATCGCGTGGATCGCAGATCAGCCAGCCGTTTTGTGCAATTTCTGATTCCAACTGCCCCGGCCCCCAACCGGCATATCCCAACGCCAGCATTGAGGTTTTTGGACCGCGCCCTTTGCCGATGTCTTCCAATACGTCAATCGTTGCGGTCATTCCGATCCGGTCATCAACCTGCAGCGTGCCGGTGTCCGAACAATAATCGGCGCTATGCAAAACAAACCCACGGGCGTGATCGACGGGGCCGCCAAAATGCACCCGAATATCCCGCACGTTCGGGTCCTGGTCGATGCCAAGCTGGTCAAGCAGATCACCAAACTGGATTTCGCTTTGGGGTTTGTTCACGATAAGACCCATCCCGCCATCATCGGCATGGGCACACATATAGACCACACTATGGGCGAAACGCGGATCACCCATATCGGGCATCGCGATCAAAAGCTTGCCGGTCAGGTCATTCGTATCTGTCATCATGGGGCGCATAATGTGCCTCTGGCTTGGGTGACGCAAGGGTCACCATCCTGTCAGTTCTCCCAAACGTGACTTTCTATTACAACGCCAATGCTTAACTAAGCATTTATGCGCAACCTTTTGCTCGCCTCTACATTCCTGATGACCCTGCCTGCGCTTGTCGCAGCGGGGCCGTTTGACGATCTTGCACGAATCGACGTTTTGCCCGGCTGGCGCACCGCATCAGGTGACCATATCGCCGGTCTGCGCATCACGCTGCAACCCGGCTGGAAAACCTATTGGCGCGCGCCCGGCGATGCGGGCATTCCACCGCAGTTTTCCTTTGCAGGATCACCCAATATCGACAGCATCACGCCGCATTGGCCAACGCCTCAGGTGTTTGACCAAAACGGCATGCGATCAATCGGCTACCATGACACTGTGATTGTTCCGATCACAATTGGCAGCCGCGATGCAGCAGGGCCATTACAGGTCAGCGGGCAGCTTAGCATTGGCGTCTGCGAGGAAATCTGCATCCCGGTTTCGCTGGAATTTGAGGCGCTTCTGCCCGCAACGAACGATCGCGATGGGGCAATCGCCGCCGCCATGATTGACCAACCCTTGTCAGCGGAAGAGGCCAATGTCGGCAACGTCACCTGCGCAATTGCGCCCATTGATGATGGCCTGCGGGTCACCGCGACAATGGAAATGGACAGCGCCGGCGCGCGTGAGGTGGTTGTGGTCGAGGCAGGGGACCCCAGCGTCTGGGTATCAGAGGCGCAGGTCACAAGGCAGGGCGGCCAGTTGACCGCATCCGTGGACATGGTGAACTACGATGGTACGGCCTTTGCGCTCGATCGTTCGGCTGTTCGCATCACCGTTCTGGGCAGCGATCAGGCCGTCGATATCCATGGGTGCAGTGCGGGCTAACCCCGTGCCCGCGACGCCCCGATAACCACACCCACCAGAACATAAATCGCCAGCAACCACACCATTAATGCGGCGGTAAAGATGCCCGTGGCCGCAACAACGCCCCCATTCAACATCGGTAACGCATTTGCAGCCGCCGCCCATGGCTGCCCCGTCAACAGGATCGGGCCCACGGTCGCGGCAAACAATCCCAAAGCGCCCAGCGCACCCAGCGCGGCGGGTGCCCACATACCAAAACTGCGACCGCGCAAGGCGCGCTTGGCCGATTGTACCTGCCTGCGGATATCGGCCTGCATCGCCATCAGCGATGGCACCACCAGCAAGACAAGGAACATGCCCGCCCCCAGTCCAAAGACCAGCGTGATCACGGTTGGTTTCAGGAATTCCGCCTGATTGGACCCTTCGTAAAGCAGAGGGGTCAGCCCCAGCACCGTGGTCAATGTGGTCAGCAGCACCGGACGGAAACGATCCACCGCCCCGTCAATAATCGCAGGCACCAGCCCGCGTTCTTCGGCATATTCATCCACTGTCGTGACCAGCACAATGCTGTCATTAATGATGATCCCAACCATCCCGATCATACCAACAACCGAAAACATGCTTAGCGGTACGTCCCAGACATAATGCCCCCAGATCGTCCCGATCAGGCCAAAGGGAATGATCGCCATGACCACAACGGGCCGTGTCCAGCTGCTGAAAATCCAGCTCAGCGTCAGGTAAATCCCTAGCAAGACCAGAACCAGACCGGTCTGCGCATCGCTCAGAAAGGCGCGTTCCTGTTCGCTTTGCCCCGATAGCTGGCTTTCGACGCCAAAATTGGACTGCACACGCGGCAGGATATCGTTATTGATAAGGTCCTGAATTTCCGTGGCGCGTTGGGCCTCATCATCATCTAGATCACCGGTGACCGAAATCAACTGTATCCCGTTTTCCCGGCGCACGGTGGAAAATCCGGTCCGGCTTTGTACGGTGACGACATCAGCAAGGGGCACATAAACCCCGTCACCGGTTCTGATCTGGGTGCGGTCCAGAAAATCCGCCGACAGCTCCCCATCTGGCAGGGCGGCGCGGATAGAGGCAGAGCGGGCACCGTCAGGATATGTCGCGGCCTCGATCCCCGCCAGCCTGTTGCGCAGAACACCACCCAACCCGTCAATATTCAGGCCCAGCGCCTGCCCTTGCGGTGTCAGTTCAAGGATCAGTTCTTCCTTGTCATAGGCAAGCGTATCCTCCAGCCCCGAAATCTCGGGGAATTGGGACAGTTCGGTTTTCAGCGCCTCTGCGGCAGCTTTCAGCGTGTCGCTATCAGCCCCGAACATCTGGATATCAAGGCTGTCACCACCCGGGCCGCTGCCCCAACTGCGAAAGCTGACGGTTTCAGCCATCGGGTGCTGCACGATGCTGTCCTGCAAGGCGCTGACAAAGGCGAAACTGGTATAGGGACGGCTATCCGCGTCGATCAGTTCGATGGTGATCGCACCCAACTGATCGGCATCCTTGGTGTCGGATCCGGCAATGGCACGGCCGGAATTGCCGCCGACCTCAGCCACCACAAATTTCAACGGGTTCAGCCCATGTTCGGCCTCGTATTCCGCGCCCAGCGCGTCGGTGGCGCGCTGCATCTCGCGCATCATCTCAAGCGTGTCATCGCGGGTCGCACCGGGCAGCATCGCAAAGTTGCCGGTCACCTGACTGCGTTCCGGTGCGTTAAAGAAACGCCAGTTTACGTCACGCTGGATAAATAACGAAACGGATGACGCAAGCACCACCAGCGCCAGCGCAAATGCCGGATAACGTGCCCAGATCACAAAACCGATAAAGGGACGAAACGCCTTTTCGCGGAACCATTCAAAGCCACGGTTCACAACGCGCGACGGCATGTCGTACCAGTGATCCTTGGCCGAATGGGCAATCGCATGGCTTAGGTGATTGGGCAGGATCAGGAAACATTCGATCAGGCTGGCGATCAGGACAACGATCACAGTGAATGGGATATCAGCAATCAGATCGCCAAAGCGGCCGCCGATAATGACAAGGCCAAAGAAGGCGATGACGGTTGTGATCGTGGCCGAAAACACCGGGCTGAACATACGTTTTGCCGCATTTTCAGCCGCAACCGTGGGATGTTCGCCCAGCTTGCGAACCCTGAAATCCGCATGTTCCCCCACGACAATTGCATCATCAACGACGATCCCCAAAGTAATGATCAGCGCAAAAAGCGAGATCATGTTGATCGTGATCCCCACCAGATACATCAACGCAATCGCGGCCAACATGGCCACCGGGATGCCAAAGGCGACCCAAAAGGCCGTCCGCGCGTTCAGGAACAAAAACAGCAGCGCCACCACCAACAATAGCCCCGTCAAACCATTATCCAACAGAATATCAAGGCGGCCGGTGATCAGTTCGGCACGGGCATTTGTCAACTCAATCGCCACCCCGGCAGGCAAGGATGCGCTCAGCTCGCTCGCAACCCTTTCCACCGTTTCCTGCATGCCGATTGCGTCCCCTTGGGATGATCGCTGCACGCGCAGTTTGATCGCCGGGTCATTACCCACGAAATAAGCGCGTTCCCTGTCGGTCCCCTCAACCCGCACATCGGCCACATCAGCAATGGTCAGCTTTGATCCATCCGGGTTGGACCGCAGCACAATTGCGCCAATCGCCTCTGCACTGCGTTTGGCGACACCGGTACGCACGCGGGCATTGCTAGAGACATCACCGGCAGGGTCTGCCGCTGCCTCTTGCGCGATCCGGTCGGCAATTTCGGACATGCCGATATCGAATTCGATCAGCGAAAGCGACGGCACTTCAACAATGGTCAGGGGCGCCGCCACGCCTTGGATGATGACGCGGGTGACGCCTTCGGCAAACAGCCGGGTGGATAGCTCATCAGCGAAACGGCCCAGTTGATCAACACCAACCGGGCCGGTGATCACCACATCGGTGACCCGGTCAGACCAGCCGCCGCGCCGCACATTGGGGTCTTCGGCGTCTTCGGGCAGGTTGGTGGTGCCATCGACGGCCAATTGTACGTCTTCGGCGGCGCGGTCGATGTCATAACCTGGCTGAAATTCCAACCGGATCGACGCACGCCCTTCAGTCGATACGGCCTCGGACGATGTGACACCTTCAACCCCCAATAGCACCGGTTCAAGCACTTGCACGATGGCGGCATCGACATCCTCTGCCCCCGCCCCTTGCCAGGTCACGGACACGTCGATGTCATCAACCACCACATCGGGAAAGAACTGCGCGCGCATATTGGGGAAGGCGAACAAACCAGCAGTGATCATCAGCACCAGCAGCAGGTTCGCCGCCGTACGATGGCGGGTGAAATAGGACAAAAGCCCCCCCGCGCCCGCCGTCAGCTTTGCGCCCCCGGTCGCCATCAGCTGCCCATCCTGCTTTCCAGGCGGGCCACGGTTTCGGATGACACCTCTTCCTGTTCAAGCTGGCTGATGATGCGGGCCTTCACGTCATCTGGCATGCGGCTATCGGTGACAAAGGCCAGCAATTTCGCCTTGCGATCAGCATCCAGCGTGATCATCTGCGGCTCTGCCGGGGTTTCAGGCGCGCCGGGGCGGATCGGGCGCACCTTGATCCCGGCACCGAGTAGCGGCGAACGTTCGGCAACAATCGTGGCGCCGGCAACATCGCTGACATCAATAATCACATCATCACCCTGACGGCGCAGCAACCGGACAGAGGCGGCTTGCAACCGGTCCTCTTCGCCCAGAACCAGCACGGTCTCATCTGCGGCAACGGCAGTGGCAGGAACAAGGGCCACATTGTCCAAGGGCGGTTCATCAATGCTGACGGTCACAAAATCACCGGGGCGAAATCCCGCCGGATCATCCAGACGGGCAAAAATCAGGCGACCGGTCTGACCGGCCCCCACTGTCGCCCCCTCGCGGGTGATCTGGCCGGTGGCTGTCAGGTTGACGCCCGACACATCCAACGCGGCCTGCACGGGGGCATTGATCAATGTGCCATTGCCATCGATCAGCCGGGCATATTGCGAGGTCGAGACACGAAAAGTGACCTCAAGCTGATCAGGATCAACCAATTGGGCAAAGCGTTCATTCGCCGCGACCCGACCACCAAGGCTGATGGTCACATCGGCCAGCGTTCCGTCAAAACCGGCAAATACCTGCGTGTCGATCACATCGCGCGCGGCCTCTGCCAAATCAATCCTGACACGGGCCAGACGGGTGGTCGCCTGATCAATCCGGGCCTGAGCCGAGGCGAGCGATTGCCGCCTTGTCAGAACCGACGCCTGCGATGTTGAAGCGTTCAATTCAGCAGTTTCAACCGCCGCCGTCGTCCCCACACCGCGTTGTTGCAGATCACGGGCACGCTCCAACGCCTGGTCACGCAAGCTCGCCTGCGATTGTGCGGCGGTCAGTTCATCCTCTGCCAGCACCAATGCGCGTTCGGCATCGCGCAGCTCTGCCTCTGCATCCTGAAGATCGGCCCGGACCTGCGCCAATGCGGCCTCAGCCTCGACCGGGTCGATACGCAGCAAAAGCTGACCCGCCGTGACAGTGCCCCCTTCGATCAGATCATCGCTGGCCTCTAACACTGTACCGCCGGTGGCACTGCGTAAATCCAACGTGCGCTGGCTGCGCAATTCACCAAAGACGGTCAATTCCGGTGTGATCGTCTGGGCATCCAGCGTCAGCACATTGACGGCAAACACACGTTCACGCTGGGGGAAGCTGCGGGGTTCCTCGCTCATCCGGGCGGTCACGGCATCGCGCACCATGCTTGCGGCCCAGGCGATCAGCACCAAGGTCACGGATAACAAGAAAATGCCGGTCAGGCTTCGACGTAGAAAACGCATCAAAATTGTTCCTGCTTACAGGATAGAAGTTAGGATCAGATCACCTGTCGTCCAGTATAACGCAGCTGTTGATCATTTCCGGCGCAAATGTTCGTCAAGACGCGGCATAATCTCAACAAAGTTGCAGGGGCGGTGCCGAAAATCGAGCTGTTTGGACAAGATTTCATCCCAGGCATCCTTGCAGGCACCGGGGCTGCCGGGCAGTGCAAACAGATAGGTCCCTTGCGCCACGCCCGCCGTCGCCCGGCTTTGCACTGCCGAGGTCCCGATCTTTTGCATGCTGACAATTGTGAAAACCGTACCAAAGGCATCGATTTCCTTTTCATAGACATCACGATGCGCCTCAACTGTCACATCACGACCGGTCAGCCCCGTACCACCGGTTGAGATGACCGCGTCCACCGCATCATCAGCACACCATGCGCGCAACTGTGCCGCGATCTGGTCCCGCTCATCCGGCAGGATCTTGCGATCGGCCATATGATGACCCGCAGCGGCAATGCGATCCACCAGTGTCTGGCCCGACTTATCGTCAGCCATCTGCCTTGTGTCGCTGACCGTCAGCACAGCAATGCGCACAGGAACAAAATCCATGGTTTCGTCAATACGGCTCATGTCTGCCTCTCAAATCGGGTGATCATATCTTGCGCAGTCGCGCATTCAGGTCCAGCAAATCCGCCCATGCCTCGCGCTTGGCGATCGGATTGCGCAACAGGTAGGCAGGGTGGAACATCGGCAGGCATGGTTTGCCCAACACCTCGACCCAAGTACCGCGCATGCGGGTGATCCCGGTCCGGCCCAGCAGCGCCTGACATGGCGTGTTGCCCATGAGCACCAGCAGATCAGGGTTCGCAAGGGCGATATGGCGTTCCAGAAACGGCAGCATCATCGCAATTTCCGCTGCATCCGGCGTGCGGTTTGAAGGGGGCCGCCATGGCAGCACATTGGTGATGTAGACAGCACGGGCCGGATCATCATGCGCGCGGCCCAAATCAATGGCGTCTAGCATCCGGTCCAGCAATTGACCCGCACGCCCGACAAAAGGTTTGCCAGCACGATCCTCTTCCCGGCCCGGGGCCTCGCCCACGATCATCACACTGGCGGCGGGTTGGCCGTCACAAAACACGAAACTGCGGGCACCGCGTTTCAATTCGCAGTGGTCAAAACCCTGCATTGCGGTGGCCAGGCTATCCAGATCACTGGCACTTGCCGCCGCAGCTTTTGCAATCGCAACGGCATCCACTTCCGGGGTGGTCGGCACGGGCGGTGGCGTTGTGGCCTCTGGCCCGGGTTTGGGCGCAGGCTTTGCCGTTTCCAGCGCGTAACGGTCAACCGGGGCATCCCCGATGGCATCAACAGCCCCCAGTTCCAGCTGCCATTCCAGCAGGGCACGATCACGCCAATATGTGTCCGCAGAATCCATCGCCCCGACCATAGCTGCGATGAACAAAAGAGGGTAGCGCGTTCCGCTTGCCCGGGCGGTGCGGCACACATATAACCGCGCAAGCAGCAAGGAAGGCCCGCATGACATTCCGACAAAAACATCTTTTGGGCATCGAACCGCTGCATCCATCGGAAATCACCGCCCTGCTCGACCTTGCCGACAGCTATGCCAACCAGAACCGGCGCGGCGTGCAGCACAAGGATGTGCTGGCCGGGCTAACCCAGATCAACATGTTCTTTGAAAATTCCACCCGCACGCAGGCCAGTTTCGAATTGGCTGGCAAACGGCTGGGGGCGGATGTGATGAATATGGGGATGCAGGCCTCGTCGATCAAAAAGGGCGAAACGCTGATTGATACAGCACTGACGCTGAACGCCATGCATCCCGATCTGCTTGTGGTGCGGCACCCACATTCCGGGGCGGTGGACCTGCTGGCGCAAAAGGTGAATTGCGCAGTGCTGAACGCAGGCGACGGGCGTCACGAACACCCAACCCAAGCACTGCTTGATGCGTTGACGATCCGGCGGGCGAAGGGACGACTACACCGGCTGTCCATCGCCATCTGCGGCGATATTGCCCATTCGCGCGTCGCCCGGTCCAACATCATGCTTCTGGGCAAGATGGAAAACCGGATCCGGCTGATCGGGCCACCCACCCTGATGCCCTCAGGCATTGGGGCGTTTGGGGTCGAGGTATTTGAGGATATGGCCGCAGGCCTAAAGGACGTCGATGTCGTCATGATGCTTCGGCTGCAAAAGGAACGGATGGATGGCGGGTTCATCCCGTCGGAACGGGAATATTTCCACCGTTATGGGCTGGACGCCGCCAAACTGCGCCATGCCAAACCCGATGCCATCGTCATGCATCCAGGGCCCATGAACCGGGGCGTCGAAATCGACGGGAATATCGCCGACGATATCAACCGGTCCGTCATTCAGGAACAGGTTGAAATGGGGGTCGCCGTGCGCATGGCTGCCATGGATGTGCTGGCGCAAAACCTGCGGGCGGCGCGTGGACCACAAGGGGTGATGGCGTGACCACGCTGACAGGGGACAAACCGCCACCGGCGCTCCTGCAGTTTCTGTTGCGACCGCCCAAGAAGGATCAATTACAAAGCCATTTTGAAGCAGGCGAAACACTTTTGTGGCAGGGCGCGCCCGTCGCGCGCTTCAAATCACCGGCGGGAACCCTTTTCCTTTCGCTCTTCGGGCTACCGTTTTTCATTGCCGGTATCTTCATGGCGTGGTTCACGGCCATCGATCTGATAACCACCGCAACGCGGGTCAGCCTCAGTGATACTGCAGGAAATCTTGGCCTGTTTGTGGTTGGGTTGGTTTTCATCGGTATCGGACTTTTGCTTCTTGGGGGCGCATGGGCCTACGCATTCTGGGGTCACCACTACACCCGATACGCCCTGACGAACCGCCGGGCCTACATCTGGCGCTGGCTTTTGGTGAACAAGCTGGAGGTGTACCGGATCAAATCCCACGACACGATCACCCTGACCAAAGGCCGATCTGATACTGTCACCTTTCAGACCATTTATGAACGTGACAGCGACGGCGACATGATGAGGCGTGAAATCGGCTTTGAACATCTTGAGGATGGCCAAGCCGTCTATCAACTGATCCGCAAAATCCAGTCGGAGGCACAATGACCCTGCACATCCTCGCCAATGATTTCGGCCAGATCCGGGTGTTCGAGGTCAAGACCGACCTGCCCGAAAATGTGCGCGACAAAACCCCGGAAGGGTTGCAGGCGCTGTTCGGGACGTACGCGCTTGATGCAACATATATCGACATCATCAATATCACCGACCTTAGCACCATGTCGCTGACCGACTATATCGCCCAAGGCTATGATATGGAGGCTGCACCCCACGACATCCCCGCCGTCAACGGGATCGAAGGCTATGCTATCCTGATCATGTCCAGCGCGACAGGCGGGGCAGAGATTACACTGGAACTTGCGCCGCAAGTACGGCATGTCACAACCTATGTGCCAGAGGCGCAAATCCAAGTGATCGAACCGCTAAGCAGCGGCAGCGCCAAAGGGATCATCAACGACCCCCCTGCCCCGAAACGCAAATCCGATGCCCGAATTGGGGGTATGGTGGCGACCATCGCCTTGATCATCCTGTTCCTTCTGGTCGGGGTCATGGTTTGGGTCGCCTGATGATCCCTGACTTATCCCCCGATGAAGTTGTCGTCTGGCGCGGAGAACCAAAGAGTTCACTGCGCTGGACGCGATACGAGGTCATGATATGCGCCATATTTGGCGTGGGGTTCACCCTTTGCGGCATTTTCATATTTGTTTTGGAAACCACGGGGCAAAATGAATCACAGTTGGTTTGGCAAGTCGTGGCCGCGATCGCGTTCACCGGAACCGGTATCAGCGTTGTTACCAAATACGCTTTGCGCCGTGTGATAGTACCACGCTATACCGACTATCTACTTACCGACAAACGCGCCGTCATCTCTTCGCAGGTACCGATGTTTGGTTCGCGTGTAAGCGAATACCATCTTCCGCTGAACACCGAAGTCACTATTGAAGGGGCGCGTCTTTCATCCGTCTTTTTCGCGAAAATAGATGACGACTCTCAAGACGATCCTGTTTGGATCCGCGTCGGCTTTGAGAAAATAGGCAGTGATGATGCTGAACACGTATATGAATTTCTGAAAAATAACTTAAGAAACTGATCAATGACAAAACTCTACCTCAGAAATGCGCGCCTGATCGATCCGGTAGCGCTTACCGATTGTCGCGGTGGAATCCTGATCCAAAACGGACATATTGAAGAGGTTTACGAAGACGACGTAACGCCCCCCAAAGACGCGAACCTGATTGACTGTGATGGCATGTGCCTGGCGCCGGGGATTGTTGATATCGGGGTCAAGGTTTCGGAACCCGGTGAGCGTCACAAGGAATCCTTCCGCTCTGCTGGCCGGGCGGCGGCGGCGGGCGGGATCACCACGATTGTCACCCGCCCCGATACCCTCCCTGCCATCGACACACCCGAAACGCTGGAATTCGTCGAACGGCGCGCGCAGCAGGATGCGCCGGTGCATGTGCTGCCGATGGCCGCCCTGACCAAAGGGCGCGACGGGCGCGAAATGACCGAGATCGGGTTTCTTAAAGACCTGGGCGCGGTGGCCTTCACCGATTGTGACCGGGTGGTCACCAATACCAAGGTCTTCAGCCGCGCACTGACCTATGCGCGCAGTCTGGATGCGTTGGTGATAGCCCATGTGCAGGAACCCAACCTGTCCGACGGGGCGGTGGCCACATCCGGCAAATTCGCCTCCCTGCGCGGGCTGCCTGGCGTGTCGCCCATGGCGGAACGGATGGCGCTGGACCGGGATATCAGCCTGCTGGAAATGACTGGTGCCCGTTATCACGCGGACCAGATCACCACCGCCCGGGCCTTGCCCGCGCTGGAACGGGCCAAACGGAACGGGCTGCAGATCACGGCAGGCATTGGCATCCATCACCTGACGCTGAACGAATTGGATGTGGCTGATTACCGCACCTTCTTTAAGCTCAAGCCGCCCTTGCGCAGCGAAGAGGACCGGAACGCCGTCGTGCAGGCCGTGGCAGACGGGCTGATCGATATCATCAGTTCCATGCACACGCCCCAGGACGAAGAAAGCAAACGTCTGCCCTTTGAAGAAGCCGCCAGCGGGGCGGTCGCACTGGAAACACTGCTGCCCGCAGCCCTGCGGCTCTATCACGCGGAACAGATCGACCTGCCCCGACTGTTCCGGGCGTTGTCGCTGAACCCATCCAAGCTGTTGCGGCGCGCCAGCGGGCGGTTGCAACCCGGCGCGCCCGCAGATCTGGTTCTGTTTGACCCCGATGCGCCATTTCAACTGGACCGATCACAGCTAGCATCAAAATCGAAAAACACCCCTTTCGACGGGGCGCGGATGCAGGGCAAGGTTCTGGGAACCTGGGTTGATGGCACCCGGATTTGGAAGGCGTAACTGATGCCAATTCTGGAAAGCACCGCACAAATACTGATCCTGTGGGGGATCATCGGCTATCTGCTGGGGTCGATCCCCGGCGGGGTGATCCTGGCCCGGTTGATGAATCTGGGCAATCTGCGCGAGATCGGGTCAGGCAATATCGGGGCCACAAATGTGCTGCGAACGGGCAACAAAAAGGCCGCTGCACTGACCCTGCTTTTTGACGCAGGCAAAGGAGCGCTAGCGGTGTTTCTGGCCGGGATATTCGCGGCCAATGATGCGGCACAACTGGCCGGATTGATGGCACTGATCGGACATTGCTTTCCGATCTGGCTGAAATTCAAAGGTGGCAAGGGGGTTGCCACATACCTGGGCGTTGTGGGCATGTTGGCTTGGCCAATCGGGCTGATTGCCTGCGCGCTTTGGCTCGTTGTGGCATTGGCATCGCGCTATTCGTCGCTTGCGGCGCTGCTAGTGGCAGGTTGGTTGCCATTGGCCATGGTCTTCCTGGGCTACATGACCATGTTTGTTCTGGGCATGGCGCTTGGTCTGCTGATTTATGCGCGGCATTGGGGGAACATCCAGCGGTTGCGCAGCGGGACCGAGACGAAAATCGGGGCGAAGAAGCCAAACTAAACGGACTACGAAACCAGTTGACAAATCATTTAATCCTGGTATTTCTGAAATTACAGAAATTTAGGAATATGCCATGCACCTGACCCCCGCCATGCAAGACTTCATCCTGCACTGGGGTGAAATGGGCTCCAAATGGGGGGTGAACCGGTCGGTCGCACAAATCCACGCGCTGCTGCATCTGGCACCCGAACCCATGGCCGCGGACGAGATTTGCGACGCGTTGAACCTCGCACGCTCCAATGTCTCAACCGGGTTGAAGGAACTGCAAGGCTGGAAGCTGGTCAGCACCAGCCGCGACCTTGGCGACCGGCGGGACAAGTTCCATTCGATCCGGGACATGTTTGAACTGGCCCATGTGGTGGTCGAAGGGCGGCGCAGCCGCGAATTCGCACCAACCATCGCAGCGCTCGAACGGGTGGCACAAGAGGCCAAGGACGACAAGACACCACCGCATATCAAGGCGCGCATGACCGAGACTTTGGAGACCATGCAGATGTTCGACAAATGGTACATGGATATCGCCCGCCTGCCCCGCGGTGTCCAAATGGCCGCGTTGAAACTTGGCGGGCGGATCGCCCGGTTCCTGCCCAAATCCGATTGATTTTTTTACTACGGAGTTTCTGAAATGACAGAAATACCTAAAATTTCGAAAATGAAGAAAGCGCCGCAAACCGGCCCAAAGCCACGCTACACTGTCAATCCCTCGGCCTTTTTCTTCGCCCTGATTTTGGCGCCGATCACCGTGACCGCACTCAGTTTCTGGACGGTCATTGGGCTCTTCGCGCTGCCATTTGGCGCCATCCCCTATCTGGTGATCGGCATGCCAATACTGCTCTGGGCGGTCGGTCGGATCAAACCAAGCTTCGGCGCCTATGCGCTGCTTGGGATCGCCGGGAATGCGATTATGGCTGTCGGTGGTGGCGTTGTCCTTGTTCCGACTGCCGGCGTCCATCAGGCTGAGAGTTTCACGATGTTTTTCGGCGCGTTCGGGATGATCTTTGCCCCGCTTTACGCCGGAACCTTCGGCTGGCTCTACGCCGCCTTCCACCCAAACATTCGTATTCTGCAAACCTAGGAAAGGACGTCAGATGTTACTCATCTTTCCAATCTACTTCATTCTTGCCGCCTGCGCGCTTGGCGCGCTGTCCTTCATGATCTTCAAAATCGGTGAAGCGCTGGCCGACTGCCCTGTCACTGGCCGGGCCGCCCGCGCAGGGTCGCTGACAATCGTCACTGGCTTCGTCGCTATCGGTGGCGGCGGGGTGTTGATCATCGCAGCCGGGGTGTTCGTCACACTGCCCGACCTGGCCCCCGAAGGCATCATGGCCGCCCTTGGCCTGTCGATCCTGTGCCTTGGTCTGGGGTTCAGCCACGCGATCGCAACGCTGCGCGACGTGGTGGCCCAAGCCGCCAAACAGCAGGCCACTGCCTAAAGCATCGCGCCCCGGGGCCATGCCCCGGGATACAACACATCAATAACTATATTCCGCGTAAATCCGTTTCAGATCGCCATCCCAATCACCGTGGTAATGATCCAGCAGCTCATCAGCCGGGGTTTTGCCCGTCTCAATAGTTTCCTTCAACGCATTCAGGAAATGGGTCTCATCAGGAACCATGCCACCGGCACCGGGCATCGCGCGGGACTTCAGCCCAGCTTCGGAAATGGCGACAACCTCGCGGGCCAGATCATGCATGTTGATGCCACCCGCCTGCGCTTGCAACCCATCAACGGACGCGCCCACGCGCAAGGCCTCGCGCTGTTCAGCAGACCAGCCCTTGCATAGGTCCCATGCTGCATCGAGGGCTGACTGATCATACATCAGCCCAACCCAGAATGCTGGCAAGGCGCACAGGCGGCGCCAAGGACCCCCATCAGCGCCACGCATCTCAATATATTGCTTGACCCGCGCTTCGGGGAACACCGTTGTCAGATGATCCGCCCAATCGGACAGGGTCGGCTTTTCACCGGGCAAGGCGGGCAGTTCACCTTTCAGGAAATCGCGGAACGACATGCCCAGCGCATCAATATATTTGCCATCGCGATAGACAAAATACATCGGCACATCCAAGACCCATTCGGCCCAGCGTTCAAAGCCCATCCCATCTTCGAACACGAAGGGCAGCATGCCGGTGCGGTCATCATCCAGACTGCGCCAGATCCGGCTGCGCCAGGATTTGTGACCATTGGGCTTGCCCTCAAAGAACGGTGAATTGGCGAACAGGGCCGTCGCCACCGGCTGCAACGCCAAGGCCACGCGCATTTTCTGGACCATGTCGGCCTCAGATGCGAAGTCCAGATTGACCTGCACGGTGCAGGTACGGCGCATCATCTGGGTGCCGTGTGTGCCGACCTTTTGCATATAGTCGTTCATCAGTTTGTACCGGCCCTTGGGCATCAAGGGCATCTGGTCATGGGTCCATTCGGGGGCAGCGCCCAAACCGATGAACTTGACCCCGATCTCGTCCGAGACTGACTTGACCTCTGCCAGATGCACATTCACCTCATCACAGGTCTGGTGAATGGTTTCCAGCGGGGCGCCTGACAGCTCTAACGCGCCACCCGGTTCAAGACTGACATTGGCACCATCCTTGGTCAGACCAATGATCTTGCCATCCTCAAAAACCGGGTCCCACTGAAACCGATGCTGCAATCCTTCCAGCACAGCGCGGATTGACCGGTCACCTTCATAAGGCAAGGGCAGCAGGCTATCCTGACAATAGCCGAATTTTTCATGCTCTGTGCCGATGCGCCATTGATCACGCGGCTTGCAGCCCTTGGCCAGAAATTCCGCCAATTGTGCGTGGTTTTCGATCAGGCCACCGCCGGATTGAGGGACAGACATGGGCGATGCTCCGTTTCGCGACAACAAGGTCTTTATCGGTGACGTGAACCAAACCCGGTGTCAATGCAAGAGCGGGCGGGTCCGGGACCATATTGTTACGCGCGCATCTGGTGTGTGTGACAGCACATCCAATACCGCAGAGGTTTCAATCCCCGGCAATGCGGCAAAGACATCGAATAAATCATCCGACCCAACAGCGTTGATCGGAATAGCCACACGCTGGCCGCCCATGCCGGTCAGGATCCAACTGGGGGTGGGATATGTGGCGGGGTCCAGTTCCAGCCGGTTCATATCGGCAATATCCATGACACCGCCGTCCAAGGGGCCAAAATAACCCAAGCGCCGTTCGCGCACCTGCACAACACCAGGGCCGTCGCCGCCTTGGGCAAAGCGCACGCGCTGCACGGCGGCGAAACCCCAACCACCAGCCACGGCAATCATCACAACGCCCAGCCAGAAATTGATGCCAAGCCCGGTCAACACCCACCAGACCCCCAGCAGACCGACAACAGCAGCCAGCAACACCTCGCGCCAGCGCAACAGGAACTGGCGGATTTCGGGGCGCAGAAACTCAGCCACGGATCACCTGCGGATCATCATAAGCAACAATCGAATATGCGCCGATCTGGCGAAAGCCCAACGCCTCATAGGCGCGCGATGCGGCCGGGTTGGCGGCAAACAACACCGCTTTGGCAACGCCGCGCGCTTGCGCCTCGACCAGATGCAGGGCGAGCGCGGTGCGGGCATAGCCATGACTGCGTAACGCGGGCGGGGTGTAGACGCCGCCGATTTGCACAACTTCCGGCAGGGCCGCATTAAAACCAGTCATCACAACCGGAACCCCATCACGCAACAACACACGGTGACTGTCCTGTTCCAGATAGGTGCTGATATCTTTGGTAGCCTGTTCCATTGCACCATCATTTGGGACCGCAAGCGACTCAACACAATAGGCGGCGCGCCACTCTTCCATCAGCGTGCGCGGGGCCTCTGCCAACGGGCGCAGGACAAAACCATCCGTCTGGGGCATCTGCAAATCCGCCAGTGGCAGTTCATAAAGCGGCTCTGCGGTGTCCAGTGGCGCTGGCGCAACAACGCCCAGTGCGGCCCGCAAGGCGGCCACCTGCCCGGCCTCGCCCAACATACCCTTTACGCCCTGATCCGCCAACACAACAGCCACGTCACCCCACAGGCCGGTCGGGCATTGCGGAAACAACATGCCCTCTTCGGTGACGGTCACAAGATCGGTGATCTGCCCAGCCTGCCAGCGCACCCAGAAATGCACAGCACGCGGATGGCCCCCATCCATGCCGTGATTGATCAGGTTGGTCAGGGGAAACATCGACGTGGCGATATGGGCGCGCAAAAACGCCTCGATCGCCGGGCGGTCGGCTTTGGTGGCCCGGATCATGACGGGTGGTGGCGCTGCTGGGGGCCGTCAAACAGGATCAGTGACCATTCACCAATGCGTTCAAATCCAACGGCGCGATAGGCGCGGGCGGCCATGTCGCTGGCCGAAAACAGGGTGGCACGAGTGACGCCAAGGGCGGCAACCTCTGCCAGATGCAGGGCAACCGCACGACGGGCAAAGCCCCGCCCGCGCAGCTCTTGCGGGGTATAAACACCGCCCAGCTGAACGATATCGGGCATTTGGGCATTAAACCCGGTCATCGACAGTGGGGTATCACCATCCATAAGCACCTTGTGGCTGCCGCTGGACAGGTAATGACCATAAGCGCGCTCTGCCTCGATCACCGCGCGTTCCAGGGGCGCATTCAACGTGTTGGTGTCATAATCGGTAATCCAGCCTTTGATGACATCAGGCGACGCATCCGCCAAAGGTCGTAAAACGCCAACACCCGCAGGGATCACCAAATCGGACAGATGCAGAAGGAAATGCGGTTCATTGTGATCAAAACTGCGCGGGCAGGTTGCGTATCCCAACCTTTCAACCCCGCGCACATCGGCAAGTGGCCCGGCCATACCGGTCAACGAACGGCCTGTGATCACATCAACCGCAGCAGCAAAATCACCGGATGGCAGGAAAGGCAATGCCATGCCCCCATCGGTCAGCGTCATCACATCGGTGATCTGATCACTGGCTTCCGCGTACCAGAACTGCACCGCGTATTCATGACCACCATCCATGCCATGACGGCGCAAATTGCTGAGCGGGAACATCGCCCGTTCGGCATGCTGGGCCAGAAACGCCTCGATCCTTGGGCGGTCAGCCGCAGTGGCGTGGATCATGCCCAATCCCCCAACGCCTGCTGCCATAGGGTCAAGGCGGCGACGGCGGCTGTATCAGCGCGCAGGATGCGCGGACCAAGGCTGACAGGATGTGCAAAGGGCAAGGCGCGCAGCTGCGCCCTTTCAGCATCTGAAAACCCACCTTCGGGGCCTATCAGTACCGCCCATGGGCCGGGCAGAGCGGGTAAGGTCAAGGGTGCGCCCAGCAAAGCCTCATCACAAAACATCAGTTGGCGATCCGCTGGCCAATCGGCCACAACGCGGTCCAGTTTGGCCAGATCATCCAAGGGGGGCACAAACGTACCGCCGCATTGTTCAGCGGCCTCAACGGCATGAGCACGCAGTTTATCGACGCGCAACCGGTCAGCGTTCTGGGTATAGGCAGTCTGCACAGGGCAAATCCGGGCCGTCCCCATCTCAACCGCTTTTTCAACAATGAATGCGGTGCGTTCCTTGCGAATAGGGGCAAAGAGCAGCCATAAGTCAGGGGGCATCTGCAACGGGCGGGTCTGCGCGCGGCAGATCAGCACACCGGCCTTCTTGCCGGTCTTCACAATTTCGGCATCCCATTCGCCGTCATTGCCGTTAATCAAGGATAAAACAGCGCCCAGGGTCAGGCGCATGACACCAAACAGGTAATGCGCCTGCTCTCGGTTCAGCAGAACTGATTGCCCTTTACCCAAAGGCTGATCTACAAAAAGACGCACTTTGCTTGCCATGAGGCGGACCATATGACCGACACACCCCAGACACCAGAGCCAACAGGCCAGGTCGCAGACGCGGTCAAAGGAAACTGGGTGGACAGGTTTGCGCCCGCTTTTACACGGCCTTATCTGCGGCTTAGCCGGGCGGACCGGCCCATCGGAACCTGGCTGCTTTACCTGCCCTGCCTATGGGGGCTGGGGCTGGCCATTCTGGCGACCAACTCCAGCAGCCAGCATGATTTATGGACGATCTGCGGATGCGCCATCGGGGCGTTTTTGATGCGGGGGGCGGGATGCACATGGAATGACATCACCGACCGGCATATCGACGGGTCAGTGGAACGAACGCGGTCGCGGCCGATCCCATCGGGGCAAGTGACCGTGGGCGGTGCTGTGATCTGGATGGTCGCGCAGGCGGTGCTGGCATTCTTTATCCTGATTTCCTTTTATCAAACCGCGATCTGGCTGGGGATCATCGCACTGGCACCGGTGGCGATCTATCCTTTTGCAAAACGGTTCACATGGTGGCCGCAGGTCTTTCTGGGGTTGGCATTTAATTGGGGCGCCCTTCTGGCCTGGGCGGCGCATACCAACGGGGTCGGACCGGCACCGCTGCTGCTCTATCTTGGGGGGATAGCGTGGACCCTGTTCTACGACACGATCTATGCGCATCAGGACGCCGAAGATGACGCACTGATCGGCGTGAAATCCACGGCCCGGCTGTTCGGAGAGGACTCGCGCAAATGGTTGCGGATGTTCCTGACAATCAGCGTGATCCTGATCGGGGCCGGTGTGGTGCTGGCCTGCCATGACAGGTCGATCCTGTCACTGGTCATCGCACTTGGCGGACCTTGGGCGATGGGCTGGCACATGACCTGGCAATTGTCGCGGTTCGATGCCACGGACAACGCATTGTTGCTCAAGCTGTTTCAGTCAAACCGAAACGCCGGGGCCCTGCCCCTGCCGTTTTTTGCCATTGCCTATCTGGTATGATTGAACCCCGCCAAACAGCAGCCTATGCAGGCGGCAGCTAATGGACGGAACTTGATGCGCCTTTCTGCCCTTCTCATACGCCTCGTGGCCTTTGGCATCGCCGCTGGCGGATCGCTTGCTGCGGCACGGACAACCGTGACCGTGGTCGAAGAACGGTCCGTGATTGCCGTGCAGGAAACCCTTGTAGATCAGGGGTATGAATGGGCATCCGTGCTGGGCGACGGGTTGCAGGTGATCCTCGAAGGTGAAGCGCCCAGCGAAGCTGTTCGTTTCCGCGCCATCTCTGCCGCAGGCGAAATGGTGGATGCCAGCCGGGTGATCGACAATTTGTCAGTCGCCGATTCGGAAGTGCTGGCACCACCTGAATTTGCAATCGAAATCCTGCGCAATGATCGGGGGGTTTCGCTGATCGGGCTGATCCCCGCGACGACCGACCGTGAAAGGCTCGCGGACCGGATCACAGATATTGCCGACGATCTGCCCGTCACCGACCTGCTTGAGGTGGGCGACTATCCAGTACCCGAAACATGGGACAATGCACTGAATTATTCACTGCGCGCGCTGGAGCTGTTGCCGAGATCCAAAATCTCGGTCTATGCGCAACGCGTCGCGGTCGAGGCGATATCAGACAGCCCCGAAGAGAAACGACAACTGGAAACGGCGCTTGCACGTAACCCACCCGAAGGGGTGCGGCGGGCGATTAATATCAGCGCGCCACGACCTGTCATTTCACCGTTTACGACACGCTTTGTGATCGATGATGCAGGGCCGCATTTTGACGCCTGCGCCGCCGATACCGAAGAAGCGATGCAAATGATCCTCGCCGCCGCGTCAGAGGCCGGGTTTCGCGACCGGGCCAATTGCACCCTTGCCCTTGGCGCACCATCGCGCAGCTGGGCAGAGGCGGTCAGCCTGTCGATTTCCGCCATTGGTGAACTTGGTGGCGGAACCGTAACCGTCTCGGATACCGACGTCACATTGGTGGCACCGCTTGGCACCGGGCAAGGCACGTTTGATAATGTGGTTGGCGAGCTTCAAAACGCCCTGCCAGAGGCGTTTGCGCTCTCCTCAGAATTGCCCGTCGCGCAAGAGGTATCTACCGAAGGACCTCCGCAATTCACCGCCACACTCAGCCCCGAAGGCCAGGTGCAACTGCGCGGGCGCGTACCGGATGACGTGACCAACACGGTCGCCAAAAACTACGCCACAGCCAAGTTCAGCGAAGAACGGATCACCATGGGCACAAGGCTTGCCGATGGGCTGCCCGCCGGTTGGTCCGTCCGGGTCCTTGCCGGGATCGAGGCGCTGTCAGAACTCTCAAACGGCGCTGTGGTCGTTGAACCCGAAAAGATCCAGATCAGGGGGAACACGGGCAATCAGGACGCATCAGCACGGATTTCGCGGCTGCTGATCGATAAACTGGGCCAAGGCGCCATCTTTGAAATCGACGTGACCTATGTCGAACAGCTTGACCCGATCGCGGGTCTGCCGACGCCTGAAGAATGCGTTGAACAGATCAAGATCGTGACAGAAAATCGCAAGATCACCTTTGATCCCAGTTCTGCTGATATCTCTGCATCCGCGCAGGCGGTGGTCGATGATATCGCCGAAATCCTCAAACGCTGCGGCGATTTACGGATCAGGGTGGCAGGTTACACTGACAGTCAGGGCCGCGAAGAAATGAACCTGAACCTGTCACAGCAACGCGCTGAATCCGTGCTGACTGCCCTGCGCGCGCGGCGTGTGCCCGTCGGGACATTCAAGGCCATCGGCTATGGCGAGGCGGACCCGATTGCGGATAATGATACCGAGGAAGGGCGCGAGGCCAACCGACGGATCGAATTCAGCCTGATCGTGCCAGAGCCAATTGCAGAAGAAACCAGCACGCTGGACGCGCTGGCCGAAGAGGCGCTAGAAGACACTGCACCACAAGACGCGCCAGAAACCGAAGACGACAGCGACAGCGCGACCGAATAGATAAGGCCAGGACGTGAACAGAACCGAATTCATCATCGCCACTGCCGTCATTCTTTTTGTGGCTTTCGTGCTGGGCTGGTTTGCCAGTTGGCTGGTCAATCGCTTCACCCGGGTGACCAAATCCGAAGTGGGCGAGTTGGACAAGATGGCACAAGCGCTGCACGAAGCCGAAGAAACCCGCGATCAGGCCATTACCTACCTGCAACAGCGCGAGGCCGAAATGACCAACCAGCTCAGCCAAACCGAGGCAGAGCTGCGGGCCGCCATGGACGGGTTGCGCGAAGCACGACACGAAACCGAAGAACTACGGACCTATCTGGAGCGGCAAAACGCGGGCTGAGAGGAAGCCCTAGACCACACGAACCCTCTTCCGACGGTTGGCAACCAAATGATTGCTATGAGCCCAAATTGGCGGATAATGCGCTGTGCATTGATGACCGCCCTAGGAAATTTGACGCTTCAATTCGGCTTGCTTTGATTGCAAAATTTCCGATAGCGGCTCTACAACCGTGGACATGATTTCATAGTCTTCAACTGGTTCAACCGCAAGCTCTGCTGCCTTTAGAATTAAGTCTCGTTGATCAGGAAACGCTTCCATCGCAATTTTAGCACAGGGGTATATATCACGGCTGAAAGCGTTGATCCGCATCATTTGGCTTTCGAAAAGCGAGCGCACGATGCGTTTCATCAACCATTCACAAATCGCTAAATAATCTTTGTCTTGGTCCCAGTACGTCTTCCATGCAACCAACCACTTGTCCGCATTCCGCAGATGCGCAAAACAATGTGGACCCAGAACAGGATCGGGCAGGTCCGCTAGGACGTCAGGGCCAAAGATCATATACCCGTTATGCGCAAGCATAAAACGCATCCACACCCATCTACGGTCTGTTCGAAAGCCAGTTAATGGGATGAACGACGTTTCAATTTTCAGATCGGGCATCAACAGGCTTTGGTACTGACTTGGCAAAGTGGACTGACCATCGTGCAGTACAACAAGGTCCAAGTCTGCGGCTTCGTTGACAGACGCGCCCCGTGCCACTGAACCGCGGATTGTGATTGCGCACTCACGATCTAAAAATGATCCTTGAATCTGTTTTTTGAGATCACCCAAAATGGGCTGCCAGGACGAATGGGGCGGACGGCCGATGCGCGGCAACTGTCCATTTTCGTCGGCCTCGAAAAGTTGCCCCATGGGTCGCAATGTCATTCGATCCGCCTCTCTATGCTGTTGGAGAAAACAATAGTTCCTTTGTCCGCGACTTCGAACAGCGGTCCTTCGGAAGCCCACTGTAAATGGCAGCAACGTCCCGCACAGCAGACCTCTGTTCAACTCTGGTTTGGTCAGTTGCCAAATCTCTGCTGTTGTACCTGCAGGCGGCGATCCCGGTGGTCAATGGCTGTTGCGCGGATGCCCCTTGCGCGCGATATCGTGATAACCCGGCGCGTCGCGCAGGGTCATGCCCTTATCCAGCCCGCCCACCAGTTCCCGGAAATACTGCTGCCACGGTGTCTGGCTGTCGGGGCCGTGATATCCACCCGCCTGTGCCAGTTTGGCGGCACGGTCGGCCAGTTCATCCAGCGGGACCAGCATATCGGCGGTGCATTTGCCCAGATCGATGCGCACCCGGTCACCGGTCTGCAACAGCGCAAGGCCACCGCCATCCGCCGCCTCTGGCGACGCATTCAGGATCGAAGGCGATCCGGACGTTCCCGATTGACGGCCATCACCGATGCAAGGCAACGCATCCACACTTTTTTTCAGCAGGTAAGACGGGGCGCGCATATTCACCACCTCGGCCCCGCCGGGATACCCCTTTGGGCCCGCACCGCGCATGAACAGAACGCAGTTTTCGTCAATGTTTTCGGCCGGATCATCAATCCTGTGGTGATAATCCTCTGGCCCATCAAACACGACGGCCCGGCCTTCAAACGCATCGGGATCGTCAGGGTTGGACAGATAGCGGGCACGGAACGCGGCACTGATCACGCTGGTTTTCATGATCGCGCTTTCAAACAGATTGCCCTTGAGGTTCAAAAACCCGGCATCTGTGACCAACGCATCGGAAACCGGGCGGATGACATCGGCATTACTGGCCTGCTGCCCGACACAATTGTCGCCCATGCTTTGCCCATTGGCCGTCACTGCCTGCGGATGGGGCAGCAACCCGGCATCCAGCAATGCGGCCACGACCGAAGGCACACCACCAGCGCGGTGATAATCTTCACCCAGATACTTGCCCGCCGGCTGCAAATTAACCAATAGCGGGATATGATGGCCCAAACGTTGCCAATCATCATTGTCCAGTGGCACGCCCAGATGGGCCGCAATCGCGTTCAGATGGATCGGGGCGTTCGACGATCCGCCAATGGCAGAGTTGATGACAACCGCATTTTCAAAAGCCTCGCGGGTCATAATGTCAGACGGGCGCTGATCGTCCCACACCATCTCGACAATCCGCTTGCCGGTTTCATAGCTGATCTGGCCGCGCTCACGATAAGGGGCCGGAATGGCAGCACTACCGGGCAATTGCATGCCCAGCGCCTCGGCCAGCGAATTCATTGTCGTGGCTGTGCCCATCGTGTTGCAATAACCCACAGATGGGGCGGAGGATGCGGCGATTTCCATGAAACCGTCGCCATCAATCTCGCCTTTGGCCATCATCTCGCGGGCCTTCCAGATCACCGTACCGGACCCCGCGCGTTCGCCATCCCACCAGCCATTCAGCATTGGACCAACGGACAAGGCAATCGCCGGGATGTTGACAGTCGCGGCGGCCATCAACAACGCAGGCGTCGTCTTGTCGCAGCCAATGGTCAGAACGACCCCGTCAATCGGATAGCCATAAAGCGATTCAACCAAGGAAAGGTAAGACAGGTTGCGATCAAGGCTCGCTGTCGGGCGTTTGCCCGTTTCCTGAATGGGATGGACCGGCACCTCGATACACGTACCCCCGGCGGCAATAATGCCGTCACGCACCCGCTTTGCCAGTTCAATATGGTGGCGGTTGCAAGGCGATAGGTCACTGCCAGTCTGAGCAATCGCGATGATCGGCTTGCCGCCCTGCAATTCCTCGCGGGTCAGCCCATAATTCAGATAACGCTCCAGATAAAGCGCTGTCATCTCTGAATCATCGGAATTCGCGAACCATTGGCGCGAGCGCAGGTCCTCTTTGCTAATTTTGGCCATTTTGCTATCTTTCACGTCTGAGGCATCCGGCAATACCGGTGATTTGCCGCGACAATACATCGCCCGACGGGATTAGACAGCACCACTTGCGATCAAATCTCGGGATCAGTGGGGGTGCAGCATGTTCAGCGTGTTGCGCAACGCTTCAATCTTGGCCTTATCGGTGACGCGCTGCTGGCCGAAACCGAACGCAGCCAGTTCATCGCCTGCCGGGGCGACCGATGTGCAAGAGGCGTGAAATGATGTGATCCCGGTCGCATCTGCGATCTGCGCTACGTTTTCTGCCGTCACGCCGGAGCCTGCCATGATCTCGATCTGGCCAGCGGCGGCTTTGTGCATCTTTGCCAATTGTGCCGTCCCATCAGCCGCGCCCTGCGCCCCGCCCGCTGTCAGGATACGACCGATCCCCAAGGCAACGGCCTGATCCAATACAAGCAACGGGTCGGGCAAGATATCGGCCACCCGGTGAAGGGTCACATGCAACCCCTCTGCCGCATCAATCATGTTACGCATCGCGGGCAGATCAAGGCGGCCATCACGGGCGGCCCCGATCACGACACCGGCCAGCTTGCATTCGCGGACAAAGCGGACATCGGAAATGGCCGCTGCCAGATCGTGGCGATCATAGGTAAAATCGCCCGGACGGGGACGGATCAGCACATGCACCGGCACGGTGTGGACCTGCGCCCGCCTGATCAGCCCGGCGCCGGGGGTCAGCCCACCAATGGCAAGGGCGCTGCAAAGTTCGATCCGATCAGCGCGACCTTCGCAGGTCAGCAGACCGGTCGCGCTTTCAACACAAACCTCCAGCGAGAAACTGTTATTCTGCGGCATCAACTGTGCTAGATCCCGTGGCAATATCGGCAAGGTTGCCAAGCACCTGCATATCATCCGCCAATTGCAAAATATCCGTTAAGGGCCGACCAACCAGAACGGCCAGATCCGGCAGACCCATCGCCGCTGCGGGTGTGGTGATCGCCATGCGCAACGCCCGTTCCGGTTCGACGCCCAGCACCTGCACCAGACGCTGCACTGCTTCGGCCTGTGTCACATGCGCCCCGGCCAACCCACCCTCAGTGTTGATCAGTTTGCCATTTTCCAGATGGACGGGCTGGCCATAAAGATCAAAATGATCCGGGCCACCGACAGTCGACATCGCGTCAGAGACAAGGAACAACCGGTCTGGCAATGGGCGGCCACGCAGGGCCAATTGCACCATCCGGTCATCGACATGATGGCCGTCACAGATGATGCCCGCATAAATCTCGGCATTCAGAACGGCCCCTGCCGTGCCGGGCGCACGCGTCGCCATCGGCGACATCGCGTTAAACAGATGGGTCGCGCAGCTTGCCCCGGCAGCAATTGCATCTTCCACCTGATCGGCAGTGGCATCGGTATGGCCCACTGACACAACAACACCCAGCTCTGCCAGGGCCGTGATCTGCGCCGCGCTAACTGTTTCAGGGGCCAATGTGATCATCACCGGCACCCCCGCTGCGCGCAGGCGGGTCACCACTTGCATCGTGCGATCATCCAACGGGCGGATAAACTGGCCATCATGGGTCCCGCGTCGGACCTTTGCGATATGCGGGCCCTCGATATGGAGGCCCACAATGCCCTGATCGGCACGCGCTGCAATTGCCGCGTCGGCGGCCTGATCCATCACATCGGGATGGTCTGTAATCACTGTGGGCATGACAGCCACGGTGCCAAACTGCCGGTGGGCCACCGCAATCTGCGCCATGCCATCACGGGTTGGGGCGGTGTTCAGCATCACACCGCCACCGCCATTCACCTGCAAATCAACATATCCCGGGGTCAGACACCCTTTGATCCGCGTCGCATCCGCCGGGGCTGGTCCAATCTCGGCCACGGCACCCGCCGCGATCCGCAGGCCCATGCCATCCAGCAGGGTCTGGCCGTCAAAAATGCGATCAGGGGCGATCCAGAACTGGCTCATATCTCATCCTCGACGAATTTGTTGTTGCGGGGTGGTTGCGGGCTGATCAGCCCAGGCGGCATAGGCGGCACCCCGGGCACCGCTTGTATCCCCACCTTGCGCCACGGCAATCGGCACGACACCAAAATCACCAATCTGGGCAGCACGTGCAGCATCTGTCAGCGCCTCAACAAGGCCATCAATCTGGCTCAGCCCGCCGCCCAGCACGATCAGATCAGGATCGACCGTCAGCGTCAGACTGTGCAGCATATCAGCGCATAAGGCGCACCAAACCTGCCAGACCTGGGCCATGTCACCGTCACGACGGGCGGCGATTTCGGGCGGGGTCACGGTTTGGCCGGTCATATGGGCGGCCAATCGGCTCATCCCCGGACCCGCGACATAGGTCTCGATACAGCCCATCCGGCCACAGCCACAGCGCCAGATCGGCAGATCATGGGCGGTGACCAGATGCGCCGGGGCGGATGTGTGGCCGAATTCACCCCCCGTCAGGGTGGGACCTTGCAGAATGGTGCAATCAACGGCGATACCGCCGCCAACGCCTGTACCCAGCACCAGCGACATCACCGTACGATGCCCGGTACCAAGGCCAAATACCGCCTCTGACAAAGCAAGAGCGCGGCAGTCATTTACGTAAGTTACTGGCCGCCCCGCCGCAGCCGCAATATCCGCTGGAAACGGGCGCCCGGTAGCAGGCAGATTGGCGGTCAGTGCCATGCCCGTTTCTGGATTGACCAGCCCAGCGGCACCGATACCAACCGGCAGCGAAGCACCGGCCTGCGCCTCTGCCCATGCAATCTGATCGGCGATGGCCGCGACAAGGGCGTCGTAGTCAGCCGGGGTATCCCTGCGCTGGCGCATGACGGGGTGCCAGTCATCGTCAAATAACTGCACCTCGATCTTGGTGCCGCCCAGATCAATCCCCGCCGCCTTCATGACGCCACCGGGTAAAGTTTCACGCCCGCCACCACACGGCTGAGCGTGCCTTTGCCAACAAACGGATCATCCACATTCAGACCCATCTTATCCGACCAAACTACGCCGCTGACCTGCGCGATGGCCACGCAAAGCGGCGCAGCCCAGGCCGGGCCAAATGGCATCGGAATAGCGATATCCGCGTCAGCACCGGCGGCAATGACACGGGCACCGGGAAATTGGGCGCGCAGCTCTGCTACCAGATCGGTATCATAGCGGCTGGTGGGCGCGTCCGGGCTGGTGAACACCGTGACCACCGTATCATCAGTGACAAATGATTTCGGGCCATGGCGAAAACCAAGGCTGCTATCCCACAAGGCAGGAATCTGACCTGCGGATAGTTCCATCACCTTCAACGCCGCCTCGCGCGCGGCAAAGGCCAGCGGGCCAGAGCCCACATAAACCGCCCTGCCCGGCACCGGTCCGGCCTGTAGCGCGGGCAACAGCAGTTCAAGCTGGCCAGCCAAGGCATCGCAACGGGCCGCAAAATCGCATTCCTCATCAAACAAGGCCAATGCCGTCAGCAACATGGTCGAAAAACTCGACGTCATCGCAAAACCCGCATCATGGGTGGCATCGGGCAGGATGATCACCTCTGTCGGGGCGGATGAGGGGCGGGTCGCCAGCGCGCTATCCTTGTTGCAGGTAATGTTCAGGCGCGGGGCATCAGGGGCCAACGCGTCCAGCGCATCTAGCGTACCAATCGTTTCGGCGCTATTGCCGGACCGGCCAAAGCTGACCACAAGCGGGCGCGTGCCTTTCAGCAAGCGAGCAGGATCAGCGACCAAATCCGTGGACGGGACGGACCGGGTACCGGGCACCCAGGCAGCAACGATATCACCGATATAGGCGCTTGTGCCCGCACCACAAAACCAGACGCAATCAAAATCCTGTGCGGCAATCCATGTCCGCAGACGCGCCACATCCAGCGCGGCACCCCAGCTACGCCAGATATCCGGTTGCTGGGACAACTCGCGCCAGGTCGCCCATTTGGTCAAATTATCGCTCATGTCGTGCGGGTCACTTTCGACAGGGTTTCAGGCTGATCAGGGTTCAGGCCCAGCGCCAGCGCGGTGTTCAGAATGATCGGATACATCATCGCCAGCAAAACTGCAGCCGCCGCCGCAGGCACCAGATCATCAGCACCGATATCAGCAGGGCTGATGCGATGCACATCGCAATCAATCGCCCGAAAACGGGCCTCTGCCTGATCAAGGCTGTCCTGTACAACATCCGATCCGTTATCCAAGATCAGCACCATCAGCGGGTTGGTGGCCAGTTGGACAGGGCCATGCAGCACCTCTGAACTGGAATAGGCTTCGGCATGGATGGCACAACATTCCTTCAGCTTCAGGGCGACCTCTTGCGCAGCCCCATACCCTGTATCGCGGCCAATGACATAGACATTGCGGGCACGCAGCAAAGCGGGCTGGATAGCAGCGGCATCAGGATGCTGCATGGGCAGACCATCCAGCGCCGTGGCCGCGGCAAGGGCACCATCGCGATAGGCCGGTTGGACCGATGACAATAGCGCCATACCAGCAGCAATGGCACCAATCACTGTCTTGGTGGCTGGCACGGCCACCTCTTCGCCAGCGCCAATCGGCACCGTCAGCTTGGCAACCTTTTCGACCGGGCTGTCAGGCTGGTTGGTGATCGCGAACACCTTGCCACCCGCGGCAACAGCGCCCTTGGCCGACCGGACCAGATCATCGCTGGCGCCCGATTGGCTGACGACCAGGGCAACGGCATCCTGCATCGCAACGCCTTCACCCAGCGAAAAGACCGATGGGGGCAAGGATGTCATGGGCACGCCAAGCGCGCGCATGAATTCATAGGACAGGATATTTGCGGCGGCATCCGACGACCCACGCGCAATCGTATAAATCGCATGGGTGGCGCGCAAGGCGGCACCATCAACATCCTGCCGCACAGCGCGGCAAAACACATCCATTGCGGCTGCGGCCTCGGTGGCCATGAAACGTCCGGGGTGAGTGTCAGAAACGATCATGCGCGCAATCCATAGCTATCAAATTCTTTCCAAGTGTCGGTCAGATTAACGACGCGCCCGGTGATCCGGGCCTCATCAATCGCCATCGCGGCCAGTCCGGCCTCCAACGCGTCGGTGACACCCACGGGTAGGTTGTCCGCCTCACCTTTCAGATAGGCCAAGATGTCATCGACCATCATGTGATCAGCACCGTAATGGGCCGACGCCTTTGCCGCCTCCATCTGCGTGTAGTCGTGATCGGCAATCACCGATCCGTCGCGTGCCGTCGCCTTCAGCGACCCACGCACGAAATCGCCCTCGGCCATGCCCAGCGCACCCATCACACAGAACCGGCGATGTTCATCCGGCACGTTCAGATTGGTGTGAAAGGACAGGCTTGCACCGCTTTCATATTGCAGGATCGCGGTCTGGTAATCGATGATGTCCCCGTCGGAACGGAACGGATCATCCACGCTTTCCCACACGCTTTTCTTGCGGTGCATGATCTCGTTCTCGGAATTCAGCGTGGGGGCAAACTCTGGTACGAACGACTTGCGTCCGCCAAAGCTTGCGACCCGCTGCGGCCGTGAGTGGCATACCATATTGTAGATATCGATGTCGTGGCAGCATTTTTCGAGCATGAAGCCGCCCGACCATTTGATCATGCGACGCCAGTCGCGCATGAAAAACGCACCGTGATAGGGGGCAATATGTTCGTTCGCCTCCAGTGATGTAATCGGACCAAGCTGATCCAGCACCTTGCGCAGATCCACCATGTGCTGCGAATAGCGCAACACAAGACCGACCATCACCCGATCTGTTCCATGTTCAGCCAGCAATGCGGCCAGTTCCATGGTGTCCGCCTTGGTGGTCACGACAGGTTTTTCGGTGAACATGCGCACGCCTGCGGCAAGGCCCAGCTTGATATGTTCAAGGTGGAAACTGTTCGGCGAGCCGACAAAAAACAGATCCGGCTCGGCCTCCGCCAACATGATCGTCACATCATCATAACGTGGCGTGTCCGCACCAATCATCTCCAGATGACTGGGCTGCGGGTCGTAATAGCCGACAAAGTCGATCTCGGGCATCGCCTCTTTCATGATCGACAAGACATGGCCCGCACGCAGGCCAATCCCTGCGGTAACGATCCTCATGCGACAAGGGCCGGGGCGGATCGTCTGCGCAGCACATCACCAGACTTGTCAAACACATGGCAGTCTTCGGGCGCAGCGCCCAGCGTGATTGGCGCGCCTTCGTCAATCCGGGCATCACCGGGCAGCGAGGCGCAGAACCGGGTGCCATCAGCAGCCGTGCCATAGGTGATCGACACACCACCCAGACGTTCCAACACATTCACGTTAATCTCTAATCCAGCCTTACCAAGGTGGACATGTTCGGGGCGCATCCCGACCTCAACCTTGTCGCCAACGGCAACGGTGCGGGCCTCAACCGGCAATGTCATCTGGCAACCGCCGGGCAGTTCCACGCCAAGGCCGGTTGCATCAGCACCCGTCACAGTGGCAGGCACCAGATTCATATTCGGCTGACCAATGAAAGAGGCCACGAATTTCGTCTTGGGATGATGATACAGCTCCATCGGTGTGCCAAATTGCTCAACCCGGCCACCGTTCAGCACCACAATCCGGTCGGCCATCGTCATCGCCTCAACCTGATCATGGGTGACGTAAACCATGGTGGCATCAAGGCTGCGATGCAGTTGGCTCAACTCAACCCGCATGTCGCCGCGCAAGGCCGCGTCAAGGTTGGACAATGGTTCGTCAAACAGGAAAATCTTGGGATTGCGGACAATCGAACGGCCAATGGCTACACGCTGCCGCTGACCACCCGACAGCTGGCCGGGCTTCAACTGCAACTTGTCGGTCAGTTGCAGGATGTCGGCCGCGCGCTGCACACGGGTATCCATGTCCTGCTGCGAAAGCTTCTGAACGCGCAGCGGAAAGGCGATATTTTCATAAACACTCAGATGCGGGTAAAGCGCATAGGACTGGAAAACCATCGAAATGCCGCGATCAACGGGATGGGCGTCGCTGACATCATCGCCGCCAATCATAATCTGGCCTGATGTGGATTCTTCCAGCCCGGCAATGATGCGCAACAGGGTGGATTTACCACAGCCAGACGGGCCGACAAACACAACAAATTCCTTGTCATTGATGGCCAGACTGATGTCATGCAGCACCTTCGCGGCGCCAAAGGATTTACTGATCGAAAGAAGGTCAAGCGTAGCCATAGCGTCATGTTTCCGTATGTAAGATCATTCGGGAATTTCGGGTGGCAGCGATACCGCCACCCGAGGGCTCAGGGAGGATCGCCCTTAAAGCGCGTCGTCCAGTTCCTCACCGGCGATGGTCACCAGGTTGTCCACAGTGTCATCCTTCAGGATGATGCCTTGGACCATGTTGGTGAAGACTGACTGCAGCGATTTGAAATCCTCGACCAGCGGCTCTGGACCACCTGTGGAAATCGTGGCGGTGAAGTTTGGCCAGATACCGTCGGTATAGTAAACTTCATCACGACCCATCGCGGTATAGTCCAGAATGGGGGTCAGACCCCAGCTGGAATCAAGGTCATACTGGCTGTCACCTGATGTGATGCGCTGTGCCAGTTCATGGGCCAGTTCTTCGTGACCAGAACCTTTGAACACAACGATGCTGTCCGTGATCAGGATAGTACCGCTTTCGCCGGATGGGCCAGCAGGCACAGGGGCCACGATCTGGTTGATATCTTCGTTATGCTGGCCGTAACCCCATGGGCCCTGGACATACATCGCGATCTGACCGTCGTTGAACAGATCCTTCAATTGGTCACGTTCCCATGCGGTTGGGCCTTCTTGGGCGACGTCAACCAGCTTGCCATAAAACTCCAGCGTCTCGCGGGTCTGCTGGCTGTCCAGCATGTTTTCACCCGATGCAGGATCGATCACCACACCACCATTGGAATAAAGGTAGTTCAGGAACTGGTGCATGGTGTTGTCGAAATCCTTGCCCGCAAGGCCGACACCGGCAGCATCCGTGTTGTCCACAACGCCTTTGGCCATCGTGTACATGTCATCCCATGTGGCAGGGGCCGCACATTCCTGACCAGAGGCTTCAACGATATCGCAGTTGATATAAAGGGCCTTGGTGGAAAACGCGTGTGGGTAACCCCATGTCGTGCCTTCGATGGTGACGGTGTTCAAAACACCTTCCTGATAGGTGACGTCGCTTTGAATTTCGGACGGGACGATCAGGTCGTTATTGGCCAGCTGACGCAATGTGCGGCTGCCCATATAGGCGATGGATGGCGGGTCACCGGCGGCAGCCAGGGTCAGGGATTTATCCTGACATGTGCCCCATGGCACAGCTTCCAGATTGACGGTCACACCATTATGATCTGCTTCGAACTGATCAACGACAGCCTGATCAGCCTCGCGAACCTCGCCGCCGCACATGATGAAATGCACCTCTTTGGCATGGCCATCGGCCACAGCCACGGTCGCACCGGTGGACAAAAGCGCCGCCGTAAGTGTCAGTTTGGTTAGTTTCATTGGTAGTCTCCCTTGTTGACTGGTTTGATTACTCTTTGACGGCACCGGCAGTCAGCCCGGCAACCAAGTATTTTTGTAAGAACAGAAAGATGATCATGACGGGCAGCACACCAACCAGGGCGGCGGCCATCATCTGGTTCCAGGTCACATCCTGATATCCGATAAATTCGAACAAACCGGCGGGCAGCGGCTGCAATTCGCGCTGCTGGTTAAACGTGATGGCAAACAGGAACTGCTGGGCATAGGCACCGATGAACACGGCGACACCGACAACGATCAAACCGGGAACAGCCAATGGCAGCACAACGCGGCGCAGGGTATACATACGGCTAGCACCATCAACAAAAGCAGCCTCTTCCAACTCGCGCGGGATCTTTTCCAGATAGGACCGCAGCAACCAGATACCGGTCGGGATCAGGAAGGCGACACCGGGGACGATCATCGACCAATAGGTATTCAGCAAACCCATGGTGCGCAGCACACGGTAAAGCGGGATCAACAGAACCGCACCGGTGAACATGTTTACACCCAGAAAGATGCCCAGCGTCAGGTTCTTGAACGGAAACTCAAGGCGGGCATAGGCATAGGCGGCAGGGATCACAAAGATCATCGTCAAACCCGTCACCATTCCCGCGATAAAGATCGAGTTCAGGATATAGCGGCCCAACAGGGGCACCGTGACCCACATGTCACGATAGGCCTGAAAGCTGAAATCATCCGACCAGAACTGATAGGGGCTGCGGAACAGATGCTCCAGCGGGCGCAGGGACGCCATGAACATCTCAAAGAATGGCAGCAGGATGAAGATCAGGAATATGGTGATGGCAAAGTAGATGCCGACCATCTGAAGTTTTGAATAGCGATCCATCATTTCTTGCCGCTCCCGTAATGCTTGTTCACCTTGTTGAGGAAGAACAGATAGATAAGGCTGAATGTACCCAGCAGGATCACGATAACTACCGCGCGTGCCGACCCTTCGCCGAATTTGAAGTTGCTGATGGCGGTCTTGTAGGTGTCCACGATCAGGGTTGTGGTTGCACTGCGCGGCCCACCTTCGGTCAGGATCCAGATGATCTCGAACGAATTGAAGGTAAAGATCGCAGATAGCAGGGACATGGACACAATCACCGGCATGATCTGCGGGATCGTGATGCGGCGAAAGCGATACCAACGGCTGGCGCCATCAACATAGGCCGCCTCGTAAAGGTCACGGGGCACGCCCTGCATCGCTGCAAGAAAGAACAGGGTCACCATCGGGGTGCCCACCCAGACATCTGTGACAACCGCCGAATAGAACGCCGACTGCTTATGTGCCAGGAATTCAAACGGGCCGTCGGTGATGCCAAGCTGCATCATCGTGCCGGACAACACACCGAAATAGCCGTTATAGAGCCATAGCCAACCGATACAGCCGATGGCAATCGGGATGATCCATGGCGGCATGACCAGCACACGGAACAGGGCACGACCCGGCACGGCGGCATTCAACAAAGTCGCACCGATCAGGCCCAGGATCAGCTTCAGGCTGACCGACAGGAACATCCAGTAAAAGGTGCGTACAATAGTCTGGTGAAATTTGCGGCTGTCCATCAGATCAGCATAGTTGGCCAGACCGACATATTGCTCACCACCCAGATCAGCTTCCATGAAAGAAAGGCGGATGGTTTCGGCAAGGGGCCAGGCCACGATAACAGCGATAAACAGCATCGCGGGACCAATCAGCAACCAGGCAAAAACGCTTTCGGGCAAGGCGCGGCCGCGTTGCTGCTGCACTGCCTCCAACTGCGTCTGGGCTGTATCTACCACTGTGCTTTCCCCCCGGAACAATGTCACGAATCGCTGTTACAACTTAATCTTAACCCGGAACATTTTTTTTGCGACCATTATAATACCAAAGTTTTTTATTGATCATTTTATCTTTGAAACAAAGGTTTAATGATATACCAAAAATCATGACTTTCAAAAATGGGTTCTATTGGTATTAAATATTGATACCAGCGAAAAGGGCGGCCATGACAGAACTGACAGAGCAACTGCAACCCGCGAAATGGTATCGCCAAGGGCGCGGGCCACGATACAAACAGCTTTATCGCCATATCGGCGGTCTGATCTCGACCGGGGAATTGGCAGCCGACGACCAACTGCCCCCCGAACGGGACATGGCCAACATTGCCGATGTCAGCCGGGTCACCGTCCGCAAGGCGATTGCGGAACTGGTCTCAGACGGGCTGATCGATCAACGGCAGGGTGCGGGGTCTTTCGTACGCGGGCAAGGCGCGCGGTTCGAACAATCGCTATCGTCGCTGGTATCCTTCACCGAAAACCTGCAGGCGCGCGGGATCGCGTCAACCAGCCGCCTGTTACTGCACGGATTGTTCCGCCCAAACCCGGCAGAGGCGATGACACTTGGGCTGGCACCTCACCATCAGGTCGCCCGCATTCACCGGTTACGGATCGGTGACGGCGCGCCCATGGCACTGGAATATTCGTCATTACCCGAAGACGTGCTGCCCCGCCCCGACAAGGTCGGCGTCTCGCTTTACGAGGTGCTGCGCAAACGGCAGACCGCACCAAACCGTGCGATCCAGCGGGTGACGGCAGTCAATGCAACCGCCCCCATCGCCGAACTATTGGAACTCGCCGAAGGGGCCGCGATCCTGCAGATCGAACGCACCGGTTATCTGGCCTCCGGGCGGCCCGTTGAATTCACAAGCGGGCTTTACCGCTCCGACATCTACGACTTCGTGTCTGAATTGCGACTGGACTAACATGGACTACACTTGCGACATCACCGGCGATACCCTGATCTGCCGGATCACAGCAGATCGGGACATCACTGCACCGGTATTCTGCTTTTCGGGGATGGCACCGCTGGAACCGGTATCCGGTGGGACGCTGCACAAATCCTTGGGCAGCTACACCGAAGTCTGCCTGCCTGACCTAAAAGCCGGCAAACCCCATATCATTGAGATCAAATATAGCGGCGGCTTCACCCCGGCAAACCGGGCATGGATGCCGCTGGGGCCATATCTGCGGGCAGGCGGTGACCTCATCCCCCTACCCCCGACCGATGCGGGATGCCGCCCGCGACCCACAACAAATCATGGGCCGTTCGCAGGTCTGCCCATCGTGCCGCAACCGGAAAGCTGGCAACCAGCAGGCGGTCACATCACAATCGACGGGTTCCAGTGCGATGATGACGCGCTGGGTGCCGTCGCCGCGCTTGCCACCAGGAAAGGGATGGCGTTCAGCGGGCAGCACCAGGTGAAAATCATCACCAGCGAACTGGAACCGGATACCTATATCATCGATATCGCCGCCGACCAGATCACCATCACCGCCAATTCCTATGGCGGGCGGTTTTATGCAGGTATCACCCTGCTGACCCTTTTGCAGCAAGGGCCGCTGCCCTGCGGGCAGATCAGCGATGCACCGCGTTTTGGCTGGCGCGGGCAGCATCTGGACACGGCGCGCCACTATTATGACCCTGCGACAATCCTGTCGCTGCTTGATCTGATGGCGCTGTTGAAACTCAACAGGTTCCATTGGCATTTCGCCGATGATGAGGCATTCCGGCTGGAAATCGACAGCCACCCGGCGCTTTGGCAAAAGACCGCGTTGCGTGGTGAAGGGCATGTGATGCCGGGCCTTTTTGCCGGGCAGATCGAACAAGGCGGCAGCTATAGCAAGGACACAGCACGCGCCATCATCGCACATGCCAAGGCGCTGAATATCGAGGTGATGCCAGAGATTGAGGCGCCCGCCCATGCGCTGGCCATCGCCAAAATCTACCCCGACACACGCGACCCCGGCGACAATGGGCAAGAACGATCCGTTCAGGGCTATCAGCGAAACGCCCTGAACCCCGCCATGCCCAAGACGTGGGAGGTGCTGAACGATATCGCAGAAGAGGTGGGCGACCTTTTCCCATTCGAAATTCTGCATCTGGGCTGCGATGAACTGCCGGAAGAGACATGGATGAGCAGCCCCAAAGCCCGTGCGCTGATGGCCGACAAAGGCTTGGACACGACCAAGGACTTGCAAGGCTGGACCATTGCGCGCCTCGCCGGGACCATCACGCAAAACGGCAAACGCCCCGCCGCATGGGAAGAAGCCGCGCAAGGCAGCCAAGGCGGCATCGGCCATGACGCCATCCTGTTCAGTTGGACGGGTCAGGGGCCCGGCCTTGATGCGGCGCGGGCAGGCTATGACGTTGTCATGACCCCGGCGCAGCATGTCTATCTGGACATGGCGCATAGCGACGATCCCGATGATTGGGGGGCAAGCTGGGCCGCGTTCGTCGGGTTGGAAGACACGATTAATTGGGACCCCGTGCCCGACCCGGCATTGGCCGACCGGATTATCGGGGTGCAAGGCACGTTCTGGTCCGAGTTCACCACAAGCGATACGCAGCTTTGGCCAATGCTGATGCCCCGGCTTCTGGGGGTCGCCATCAAGGCGTGGCAATCACGGGATATGTCAGCGTCTGACGTGTTGGTACTATCTGGATATTACCAGACCGATGAACGGGGGGGCACCACCATCGCGACACCATAACGAATCCGCATCAGTCAAACGTATAGGCCATGCGCAGGCCGCCCCAATGGCGGCCTTGCACCATGATCGGCGCGGAAAGATCCTTCATCATCGTGAACTCACCGCCGCCCATGTCACGGCGATAGACCTGCAACAGAAACGGTTTCTGATTCTGGCCGGATTTCAACCCGACCCTATCGTCAAAGATACGGCGGTTGCGGCAATGGCTTGCATTCCACACCGGATCATCGCTGGGCGGATGGGCGAATTTCTTGTTATGGGTCGGCAGATAGCCTGACCGATCAACAGCCGCACAAAACACAACCTTGGGATCAAAATCCAGCGCGGCTTCTTGAAACTGGGGCAGGCTGGCATCGGTAAACCGGGTAAACCGGGTGATATGCTGCTGCGGATCGGTATTGGGGATGGGCACATAATTGGTATCAAACAAATCCGCCAAACTGATCTGACCCGCCGCAATCGCCTGTTCCCACAGGTCACGAATACGGTCAGCCGCATCCTGAACATAGAAAATAAAACGCGAGTCGACGCTTTCACCGTCCAGCAGCGCAGCATGCTGCACAATCGCTTCGCTACGCGCAATCAGGTTGGCACCGCGTGCGCTGGCCTGCCCAACACCTTGCGCCGTCTGTTTGGCCAATGTCGCCAGTTCATCAAAGGCGGGCGCAAATACCCTACCCGCATCTTCAACGCCATCAGCCTGCTGGGCAATACCGCTGGCATCATCTGTGGTTTGTCTGATTTGCCGGGCAATCTGAACCAGCGCCGCGTCAGTCTCGCTCGCATTTTCAAGAACCTGTTGCGCGTCATCGGCGATTGTTTGCGCCTCTTTCTTCAACTGCAGCACCGTATCAGACAACAGCTTGATATGATCAGTGACCTCTGTTGCGGCGCGCGAGGTGTTTTGCGACAACTCCTTGATCGCGCTGGCCACGACGGCAAAACCGCGCCCGGCATCGCCCGCCCGCGCGGCTTCAATCCCGGCATTGATGGCCAGTATATTGACCTGTGCGGCAATGCTTGAGATTTCAATATTTGCAGATTGCACATTGGTCAGTGACGCCTCGACCCCGGCAATTCGTTCATCAAAACTGGCCACCCATCCTGATACGGATCGCGACGCCTCAAACGAGGCGCGCATCACTTCGGCGGATTGTTCAACCGCATCCAACGCTTTTTGGGAAGAGGTCGCGACATCGGCGACGGATGACACAACCGCATCGCTGGACCCGGTCAATGTCTGCAACGCCTGCTGGCACGTCCCCAATGTTTGCAACTGGTCGCCCGCTGTCTGACGCACGGCATCCAGAAAACCGGCAATATCAACGATTTCATAACCAAGGCCAGAAATCAGGCCTTGCAAGGCGGAATTATCAGGTGGGGCATCGCGCGGCACGTCAATCGCGGTGGCAATTGCAGACATCAGCAATCCGTTCTTCAAAGGGTATTATGCCACTAGTCTAGATTGGCTGTGTTGCGATGCGGTTAATCACACCCTGAAAACCCCGGCACAAGCAAACCGGATCATTGGTGGAATCCAGATGCTGAAAACACTTTGCTTAGCTCTGGTCGCCCGCCGTGGCGCGTGGTTGAAAGTCCAGACAGTCAACACCTTCGCATGTCATCAGCAGCACAGGCACATGCAGACGGCTGCCATTGATTTCAACGATATAGGCGTCCTGGGCAAAACCAACAAATTCGCCTTGCAACTGCACCTGTTCATCCAGTGTTGTCAGCGTGATAGGATCAGCCGACGCCGCCATCGGACCAAATGCAAGAAACGCCGCGGAAAGCACGGCCATCGTAATGGATTTCCTGTTCATCTTATTTTCCTCGTAGACAAGTTTTACTCTTCAACATACGGCGCACACACACAGCGCCTCGCGACATTTCTGAGGTCAAACCGCGCGCATGTGACCCTAAGGGCAGGATGTTTCACAAGTTAGTTAACGTGGCGTTAATCACCGATGCGAAATGCGCCCGTTCTTCTGACATAACGATTGTCCTGCGACGGTTCGGTGCCTTTCGGCACAAAGTTAGGGGTTTGTTAGCGATTGCACCGCGCGCCCCGTTCATCAGGCGATTTGGCGCTGCGGGGTCCGACGCTTTGCCGACGTCTGGCCGACGTTTTGCCGACAACTGATTTTCAGCAAAATCACGGCGTTAACCACATATCGGGCGATTCGGGCCACAAACTGCCCGACCGTCCGTCTGCACAGGCACCGAACGTTGCGCCGTCCCCCCTTTCGCTTTGTCGCCCTGCGGGTTAATAGGCCCCACTTGCAACCAAGGAGCCAGCCAATGGGCTATCGAATCGCCGTTGTCGGCGCCACGGGTAACGTGGGCCGCGAAATGCTGAACATCCTCGACGAACGGGCCTTTCCCGTCGACGAGCTTGCCGTACTTGCCAGCCGTAAATCGCTGGGCACCGAAGTCAGCTTTGGCGAAAAAACCCTGACGACCAAGGACTTGGACACCTTTGATTTCACGGGCTGGGATATCGCGCTTTTCGCCGTCGGATCCGAGGCGACGAAGATTTACGCGCCCAAGGCCGCAAAGGCGGGCTGTGTGGTCATCGATAACTCTTCGCTGTATCGCTATGACCCCGATGTACCGCTGATCGTGCCCGAGGTGAACGCCGACGCCGTCCACGGTTATGCCAAGAAAAACATCATCGCGAACCCAAACTGTTCGACGGCCCAGATGGTTGTCGCACTCAAGCCGCTGCATGACCGCGCCCGGATTAAACGTGTTGTGGTCAGCACTTACCAATCCGTGTCCGGCGCGGGCAAAGGTGGCATTGATGAGCTCTGGGATCAGACAAAATCGATGTATAACCCAACCGATGACAAGCCGCCCAAGCAGTTCACCAAGCAGATCGCATTCAACGTGATCCCGCATATCGACGCGTTCATGGATAGCGGTGAGACCAAGGAAGAATGGAAGATGGTCGCTGAGACGAAAAAGATCGTCGATCCGTCCATTAAGGTGACGGCAACCTGCGTGCGTGTACCAGTCTTTGTGGGTCACTCCGAGGCGGTGAATATCGAGTTCGAGGATTTCCTGGACGAGGATGAAGCCCGCGACATCCTGCGCGAAGCACCGGGCGTAATGGTGATCGATAAACGCGAGGATGGTGGATACGTCACACCGGTTGAATGCGTAGGTGATTTCGCGACCTTCATCAGCCGTATCCGGCAGGATAGCACCATTGATAACGGGCTGAACCTGTGGTGCGTCTCGGACAACCTGCGCAAGGGTGCGGCCCTAAATGCAGTGCAGATTGCGGAACTTCTGGGTCGGGAATGCCTCAAGAAAGGCTAATATAACCCATTGATTTTAAAGAAAGAGCGTCCAACTGGGCGCCCTTTTTTGTTGGTACGTCAGACATCAATTCAAAAAAATTTCTGTTTCCACCAAGGATTGCGTCCCGACCCGCGTCAAAGATGTATAACGACGATGCGTAATATGCAGGAGACACCTAATGCTTCGCCTTTTTCTGACAGCCAGCACGCTCGCGCTGACCGCGCCCGCCTTTGCCGATACGATCACCGGCGAGGCCAAGGTTGACACCGTCACGATCTATCCCGGCCTTGCCACAATCAGCCGCCTTGTGAGGCTTGATCTGCCAGCGGGCAATCACGACATCATCGTGCCCGGCCTGCCACAAGCTTTGGCAACCGAAGGGTTGCGCCTGTCAGCCCCGCAAGGCGTGCAGATCGGGGCTGTAAACCTGGCTACGGATCGTTTGCCGGTCACACCGGATCAGACGTCCCCCGAAATCCAGGCCGCCAAGGATGAGGTCGAACGGCTGGAAGCCGTGTTGCGGGATCGTGACGCCGCGATTGCGCAAATCCGGCTGCGTGTGCAGGCCGCCGAAGAACAAATCGCATTCCTGCAAAGCTTGTCGCAGGCAAGTGCAGGCGAAACCCTGACCGCCAGCGCGGTTGCCGATATTCGGGAACTCGCCCAGATGGTGGGCACTGAAACGCTCGCCGTCCGTCAGGAAGCCTTCACCGCCGAACAAGAGGCCCAGGCAGCCATCCGCGACCGCGAAGACGATGTTGAGGCGCTGGATGATGCACGCAAAGCACTGGCTGCCTTGATGGCGCCCGACATCAAAGGGTCTGTCCTGACATTCACCGTCAATGCGGCGGAGGCGGGTGAGGTCACGATTGATGTCAGCACATTGGAAGGCTACGCCAACTGGTCGCCGGTTTACGACATGCGCCTGACCACGGGTGACGCGGCAGGGCTGGATATCGACCGGGCGGTCGTTGTCAGTCAGGAAACCGGGCAGGATTGGCTGGATGTAAAACTGGTGCTGTCTACCGCTCGGCCCGGCGAACAGATCGCGCCAAGCGGGGTCTGGGCGCAGGCACGCCGGATCATCTCGGAGGATGATCTGGAAAAAGAACGCGGCGTTGTGATGATGGCGGATCCGGCACCGATGATCAGCCGCTCTGTCGTTGGGGGGTTGGCAGAAGAGGTGATGGAGGCACCCGCGATGGTGGCGCAGGCCGATTTCAGCGGCGCGACAGTGACTTACACCTATCCGGGCCGTGTCGATATTCGCAACGGTGTGGATGATCTGCGCCTGCCGCTGGATACATTGGAACTGGACGCCGACGTCTGGGCAGAGGCAGCACCCAGCCGTGACGCAATCGCCTACCGTATGGCCGAATTCACCAATACCACGCAGGAGGTTCTGTTGCCCGGCCAGGCGCTGATCTTTGCAGATGGCACGATGATCGGGTTCGGCAACCTACCGCTACTGGCAGCCGGTGCTGACACGGAAATGGGATTTGGCCCGCTGGACGGGCTGCGCCTGACCCGCACCACACCCAGCAAAAGCGAAGGCGATATTGGCGTCTTTTCCAGTGCGAACCAGTTGAAAGAGGCGGCCGTCATGACCGTCGAAAATCTGACTGGTCAGGATTGGAAAGTGCTGTTGCGCGATGCAATCCCTTATTCAGAACAGGATGATCTGGAAGTGGAATTCGACGCATCCCCTTCAGTCACACAGCGCGACCCCGACGGGCAGCGTGGCATTCTGGAATGGGAACTGGATGTGGCCGCAGGTGCCAAGCAGGAGGTCACGCTGGATTACACGCTGACCTGGCCCACCGGTTATGTTCTGCGCTGAGTTATGACGAGGTAAGATGGGTTTAAACCCATCTTACGCCAACCGGTCAAACTGCGACGAATGCATCCGCGTCGCGGTCATAAACCTCTAGCCCACCTTCGCCGATATCATTCCAGAGCCCATGCAATGTCAGCATGTCATCTTCTACCGCGCTCTTGACGAAAGGGAAGGTCATCAGGTTTTCCAGTGATATCAGCACGGATGCCTTTTCCAACGCCCGCTTGCGGGTTGGCTCATCACCATCAGGCAACGATTCGAACCCGGGTCGCAGGATATCCATCCAACGCCCCACAAAGCTGGTGCTGGCCTCAAGCTCGGGGGCGTGACCGGAACACATGTTATAGCAACCCTCGACCCCGCCGCATCCTGAATGGCCCAGAACGATCAGGTGGCTGACCTTGAGTGACTGGACCGCATATTCCACCGCCGCCGATGTGCCGTGGTGATGCCCGTCCGGATTATGCGGTGGCACCAGATTGGCGATATTGCGATGAATAAAGAACTCGCCCTGATCAGCCCCGAAAAGGGCTGTAACATGCACCCGGCTGTCGCAACATGAAATCACCATTGCCCGAGGATGTTGACCATCCTGGGCCAAATGTCGGTACCAACCTTTGTTCTCGGCATAGGTTGTTGCCTTCCAGCCTTTGTAGCGTGTGACCAGGTAATTTGGCAGCGCACGTGCATGTTTCATATGTGTCGTCCCCGAAGATGTTCCGCCCTAAATACGTTGCATTTTCATGGATTTCGAGAGATTTTTATGTTGGGTCTCAACCTTCTGGGAACTTTGATGTCCTAAATCATCCCCATGACAAATATTACACCTCTTCAGCCCCTTGTGGCAGAACCCGATCATGATGTCGTCGTCTTGCGCTGCCCTGATCAGTTGCATTTCGACCCGGCCCCGCTGAACCAGCTTTTTGCGCAGAAAAACGCGCAGGATGCGGAAGAGGTCGTATGCCGCGTGCTGGAAGATATCGCCATGCGGCTGGACATCATGCAAACCGAAATGGCGCGCTGTGATTTTGCCAAGATGCTGAAACCCGCCCAACGGGTGGCCAGTGTCGCCAACCAGATCGGCCTGACCGAGGTTGCGATCTCGGCCCATCATGTTGCCAATTGTCTGCAGCAGCATGATGGTGTCGCGCTAGAGGCGACAATGGCCCGGCTGGAACGCGGTTTTGATGTGGCCGTGTCCGAGGTGTGGAATTTCCGCGAGTTATAAGCGCTTGCAGGAAGGTGGCGACCGGGTAATCTGACGGGTAATAAGAACCTGACAGGATGCCCTATGCCGCTCGCCTTTGCTGCAGCTACCGATGCTGCGATACCTCTGCACGTGATTGACGCCGATGATCTGGAGGCCGCATTGGCAAAGCTTCCGGACGCGGCGCAGGCATGGGCCAAGGCACAGGATTTCACCGGGGCGTTGGGGCAGGTCGTGACCGTGGCAAATGATGCAGGCCAAATCGTGATGGGGCTGATCGGGTACGGAACTGCGGCAAAACGTGCCCGCGGACGATTTCATATCGCAACCGCCGCCAGCAAACTGCCCAAAGCTGTCTACAAACTGGAAACGGGCCTGTCTGGCCAGGCACTGGAAGAGGCCGCATTGGCGTGGTTGCTGGCGGGCTACAGCTTTGACAAATATCGCAAACCAGCCAAGGCAGGCGCAGAGCTGGTGGCGCCAGATGGGGTCAATGCCCACCGGATTGAGACCATCGCCACAGGCGAGGCACTGACCCGCGACCTGATTAACACACCTGCATCCGATATGGGGCCGGACGAGCTTGAGGATGCCGCGCGCGCCCTCGCCTCTGAACATGAGGCCGCGATCAACGTGATCACGGGCGATGATCTGATGACCTCGAACTTTCCGATGGTCCACACGGTTGGCCGCGCCTCGACCCGCGCGCCGCGCCTGCTGGATCTGCGCTGGGGTGATGCGGGACCGCAGCTGACACTCGTGGGCAAAGGGGTTTGTTTTGACACGGGCGGGCTGAACATTAAACCGGGCGGGTCCATGGGATTGATGAAAAAGGATATGGGGGGTGCAGCAACTGTGCTGGGCCTGGCGCATATGATCATGGGGCTTGGCTTGCCGTTGCGGCTGCGTGTCCTGATCCCGGCAGTTGAAAACAGCATTGATGGCAATGCGTTCCGGCCGCAGGATATCCTGACATCGCGCAAGGGATTGACGGTTGAAATCAACAATACGGACGCGGAAGGGCGTTTGGTCCTGGCCGATGCGCTGACGCTGTCGGACGAGGATGACCCTGATCTTGTCATCTCAATGGCCACGCTCACCGGTGCCGCGCGGGTTGCCGTGGGACCAGATCTGTCACCGTTTTATACTGATGATGATGATCATGCGGATGCGATTGCGCAGGCAGCGCACAAGGTGGCTGACCCGGTCTGGCGGATGCCGTTTCACACCCCTTATGAGGCGATGATCGAACCGGGGATCGCAGATTTGGACAATGCGCCAAAAGGCGGGTTTGCCGGATCGATCACCGCCGCCTTGTTTTTGCGCCGCTTTGTCGAAAGCCCTTATATGCATTTTGACATCTATGGCTGGCAGCCGACTACGGCACCGGCACGCCCGAAAGGCGGGGTTGGGATGGGCGCGCGCGCGATATTCGACGCCCTGCCCCGGCTGTTGAACCTATGACCGACCGGCGGTTGACACCAGCCAATGGGCGTGTGGCGGCACTGCATCTGGCCGGACAGGTCAGCGCGGAACAGTATCTGGCAGGCTGGCCAATGATGCTGACACGCCCAGTCAGTGACCTTTGCGCCGCACCCGGCGGGGCGCGGGACAGGCAGCTTTTGCTGGGAACAGAGGTCACGGTTTTTGAAGACTACAACGGCTGGTCATTCGTGCAGACGGCGGATGGCTATGTCGGCTACGTGGAAAGCCCACGATTGGCGGACCCGACCCCTGTCAGCCATCGGATCGCGACTGCGTCCACACATGCCTATGCGCAGGAAGATTTCAAATCCAAGCCGGTCTGCGCCTTGCCCTTTGGGGCACGTATTCGGGTATTGGATGAACGGCGGAAATTCTATGAAACCAATATTGGCTTTGTGCCCAAAAACCACCTGCGCGCATTGGACAGGCCTTTTTCAGATCCGACAACAGTCGCGCAGATACATTTTGGGGTGCCATATCTCTGGGGTGGCGATTCGACCCGCGGCATCGATTGTTCAGGACTGATCGCCGCCAGCTTGCGAGCCTGTGCCATCGACTGCCCCGGCGACAGCGATCTGCAACAGGACGTGTTGGGGCAGGACCTGACGGGACCGCTTGCGCGCGGTGATCTCATTTTCTGGAAAGGTCACGTGGGCATCATGGTGGATGAAGACACGTTGCTTCACGCCAATGCGCATCACATGTCCACGCACTATGAGCCAATTGACAAGGCCATCCTGCGGATCGAGGCGCAAGGTGACGGGCCGGTTGTGGCCCGCAAACGGCTTTAAAAGGCGTTATTTGACCGCGCGGATCAACTTGCGTTCCAGCACACGCAACACTTGGCGCAGATCATTGCCACGTTTCAGGATTTGCCCATCCATTCCAATCACTGCGTATTGTCCCTGGCGCATCCGCAGCTTTGGGCGTTTTTCGATTCGATAAAGCGGGTTTTCTGCCGTCCGCCGAAAGATGGAAAAGACCGCCACATCACGCAGGTTCGAAATACCGTAGTCGCGCCATTCACCCGCCGCGACCATGCGCCCGTAAAGGCCCAGAATTAAACCAAGTTCGGTGCGGTGAAACGCAACTTGTTGAGCGGCCTGAAATGTGGGGGAGGAATGAACATTCATACCGCAGCGTCACCTCAATTCAGATGAAAAGCAAGCCTGCCTTGGTTATGCCGCAAAATCACCACCAGAGCGCCCTTGGTGTTGCGCACTCGGGCCACAAGTGAACGCAATATTAATAGACATAGCGAAATGCTACTCCGGTGTTGCGGTCAATAGCCCCCACCCAGTTCGTGACACCGGAGACTTTCGCTTGTTCCCTCACAGCCCAACAAGAAAACGGTCGCAACGTCTGCGTTAGCTTTCTGCGTTCTCAGATCAGCCGCAGGAAATGTCGCTGATCCGGTTGTCAGTATCGATACCAAAATTGATCCGACCGGGTCGGAAATCCTGCGTCACGGCGTCGCCGGGCCGGATGACCCGCACCTGACCAAGCAACATAACCTTTTCCAAAGCTGTGGCGTCCTGGCCGATCAGATTGCCGTACTGACTGGCATTGCACGTGTCCTCCAGCGTCGACGGCAAGGCCGGTGCATCCGGCACCGTACAGGCCGCGACCAGACCAAGCAGGCAAAACGGTAGGGTGCGGCGCATCACCATCACCCGCAACCAAAGCTGAGGATGTTGCGATTTGCATCAAGAAACACGATGGTTTTTCCTCCGCCATCGGACCCCATCCAGGCCTCACCATTTTCGATGATGACAAATTCAGGGCCGCTGCGCTGTGCCAGCATTGCCACATTTTGTCCAACCAGATCGTCGAACTGCGAAAGGTTGCAGGACCCGCCGCTGGGCGCATCGCCACAGGCAGCCAGGGCCATCAATATAGATAATCGTTTCATAGGTCTATCATCTCTCTGCCGGGGGCAGGTTTGCAAGGGCGAAGTCATTGCATGGTTGAAATTCGCCGCCCTTTGGCTGATGGTTTTTTAAAACATCAAGGGAGGAGTTGAAATGCTGACACGTGCGGCGGTTGCGTTGGAGGCGGGTCGGCCTCTTGAGGTGATGGAAGTGAACC
>CANMQX010000003.1 GCA_947500135.1 uncultured Paracoccaceae bacterium | reverse complement strand
TCAAACTCGAAGAGATCAACCACGGCTTCGACCTCATGCATCAAGGCAAGAGTATCAGAGCTGTGGTCGAGTTTTAAAAACGCAAAAAGGCCCGATCAATGATCGGGCCTTTTGCAATGCACGGTGCGTCACACCCCGTAGCGGGCCATGAACATATCAACAGCACCCGTCACGACACGTTCTTTTTCAGCTTCGGTGAACCCGTCGGTCATGTTGAAAACCATGCGCGGGAACAGATCCGCCTTGCACAATTCGTGAAACTGGTCGGCGGCTAAGGTCAGATCGTCAATCCGCAAATCACCGCGATTAACAGCCTTTGCAAAAAACTCGACCAGCCGATCACGGATCAACATCGGGCCGCTTTCATAGAATTCACGGCCAAGTTCGGGAAATCGGTCACTTTCGCCAACGCAAATCCGAAAAATCCGCTTGCCAAATTCCGAGGTGACAAAATTCACCATCTCAAGCGCGATGTGATGCAAAACATTGCGCACGGGCGCGTCCATATCGATGGATTCGATTGCATGATCTGCCTGCGACCGGCATTCGATCTTTGCGACCTGCATGAACAGAAAGCGCTTATCGGGGAAATAGCTGTAAAGCGTCGCTTTGGACACACCGGCCGCCCGAGCAATATCGTCAACGCTGGCACCTTCGAAACCATCGGTCAGGAACACCTGTCGGGCGCCTTCAAGCACCTGATCGAACTTGCGCCCTCTCTTTGGTTCAGTCGTGCCGTCCGGCATCCAATCCTCCCTTTAGGCTTTCAATATAGACTGACCGGTTCAGTTCCGGCAAGAAGATTGCGGCGGTGGGGCGAGCCGGGATGAGGTGCCCCACCGCGTTCTGACATCACTCTGCAGGGAGCGTGCAGGTCTCACCGTTAAGAGTGGTCAGGTCAGAACAACCTTGCGTTGTTTCAGGCGCCGGCTTTGGTGGGAAAGTCAGCGTTGGGAAATCGACGATACTTGTGGAGGCGGTGGCGGGTGCGGCGGCTGCGACTATTAGGCTTGTCAGCGCGGCAAGAACGATGCGGTTCATGATCGTATCCTCTGGTTTGTTTCCATGCCACAATAACTAAACGGTTTAGTTTAGATTGCAAGTAAAAAATAAACTGATCGGTTCACTTTTTTTACCTTGCGGTAGAGTTTGAGGATATTACATTAGAATCATTCTAAATAAGGAATCCGAAGATGATCCCAGGAATAGCCGCCCGTCGTCGTTTTAAAGACTTGTCAGAGCAAGAAATTCTGGCCCTCGCCATATCAAGCGAGGAGGATGACGCCCGCATCTATCGGAGCTATGCTGAAGCACTGCGCGATGAATTTGCCGCCTCCGCTGCCATCTTTGACGGAATGGCAGAAGAGGAAGACGACCATCGTCGTCGGCTGATTGACCTGCATGCCGAGCGGTTCGGGGAGGTGATCCCGCTGATCCGGCGTGAGCATGTATCAGGATATTATGCACGCCGTCCCGTCTGGCTGGTCGAGAATCTGGGTTTGGAACGGATTCGCGAAGAAGCCGCACAGATGGAGCGTGACGCGCAACGGTTTTATGAGGCAGCCGCCGCCCAGACATCAGACGCAAACACGCGTAAGTTGCTGGGTGATCTGGCCGCAGCGGAGGCCGGACATAGCGACAAAGCAGCTGAGCTGACTGACGAACACCTTCAGGGTGACGCCAAGTCACAAGAAGACAATGCCGCGCATCGTCAATTTGTGTTGACCTGGGTCCAGCCCGGGCTGGCCGGGTTGATGGATGGTTCGGTATCCACACTTGCCCCAATCTTTGCCGTAGCCTTTGCCACACAGGACACCTGGACCACTTTTCTGGTCGGCCTTGCCGCATCGGTGGGGGCTGGCATCTCCATGGGATTTACCGAAGCGGCATCTGATGATGGGCAGATTTCGGGGCGTGGGTCACCTTACAAGCGCGGTTTTGCGTCTGGCATCATGACAACAGTGGGCGGGTTGGGGCATGCTCTGCCCTATTTGATCACTGACTTCTGGACCGCAACGACCATCGCCATCCTTGTCGTTTTTGTAGAGCTTTGGGCCATTGCATGGATCCAGAATCGCTACATGGATACGCCGTTTTTGCGCGCGACGTTTCAGGTTGTTCTGGGCGGTGCGCTGGTCTTTGCCGCTGGTGCCTTGATTGGGTCCGGCTAGACGTCGCGCACCATCGTGGTTGCCGCGTTGAACCCAAAGATATGGCGCAACGCACCGATTTGGCGGGTTTCAAGCTCTTTGAACCCCTCGTGCAGATAAAGCGCGCGGGCGCGCGGGTTGGTATCGATTACGTCCAGACGTACCTGGTGATAGCCGCGCACCCGTGCCTCTGCGTAGACCGCTTTAAGCAGGGCCGTGCCGACGCCTTGGCCCCGCGCCTCTTCGGCCACAAAAATCCCATCCATCAGAAAGCGTTCGTTTTCCGTATCCCTTTCCAGCACCGAAAGCAGCAGCACCCGGATCGCCCCGCCGACCCAGCCATAGACCTTGCGGATGTCGCGGAACTGACCACCGACTAGCGCCCCGTCGGTCGTTTTATAGCCCGCAACCCCCAGCAATCGCCCGTCATCGTCAAAGGCGCAAATCCCGTGATCGGACCGCATAACCCGCGTGATGAAGCGCAGCGCCTGATATTTTGGCCCCATGACGAAACCCAGTTTTTCGCCAAACGCATCCCAGTAAAGCGCCGCCGCCTCGCCACGGTTTGCGTCAGGGATGCCAGTTTCGATCCTCATAGGTTGAAGCTCCCAAATGGCAGGAACTTGACCGGGTCGCCCGGCGCGATTTGCTGCGCCTGATCGCCAAGTTCCACCAGCCCGGTTGCCCAGCTAAGCCCGGATACCCGCCCCGACCCTTCGGAGGCAAAGATTTCAACCCGCCCATCATTGATCCGCGCACGTAGATATTCGCGCCGCCCATCCTTTTTGGATTTGCTGAACCCGGCGGGCACCATGAAACCTTGCGGATCGTTCCATTCCCCGCCGGCCAGAACTTGCAAGGCCGGCTGCGCAAAGATCAATGCGCAGACCATGGCGGCCACGGGGTTGCCGGGCAGTCCGAAAACAGGTGTATCCTGCCACAGCCCCAACGCCAGAGGACGACCCGGTTTGATCGCCATCCGCCAAAGGGCAAGTGTGCCGGTGCCTTCCAACAAGGCCGACATGTGATCCTCATCCCCGGCAGAGGCGCCGCCGGATGTCAGGATCACGTCGCAACTGTTCGCGGCATCATCAAGAATGCCGCGCAGGGTTGGCCGGTCATCAGGCGCGCGCCCCAGATCAATGACCTGATATCCCCAACCCTTGGCCGTAGCGCATAACATAGGCCGGTTGGCATCGTAGATATTGCCCGGTCCGGCAGGCGTTCCCGCATCGCGCAGTTCATCCCCCGTCGACAAGACCCCAACCCGCAGCTTTTTGCGCGCACTAACCTGCCCGACCCCGGCGGCGGTGATCGTGGCGAGGTCGGCAGGCGTCAGCTGCCGCCCAGCTGATATGATCACCGCACCAGCTCGCATATCTTCGCCTGCATCTCGCGCGTTTGCCCCGCGTTTGAGCGGCCCATGAAAAGCGACTCGCCCGTTGCCGGTTTTTACATCCTCTTGCAGAACAACTGTATCCACCCCATCGGGCAGGTTTGCCCCCGTCAGAATACGGATCGCCTGCCCCTTTGAGACCGATCCAGGGTAGGGTTGTCCAGCGGCAGATCGCCCATCCACCAACCTATAGTTTTGCGCGCCCTCGCCTGCTGGCCCTGCAAACCCATAGCCGTCGACAGCGGCATTCGGTGCGGGCGGGTGCGATCGCATCGCTTTAGCATCCTGCGCCAGAAACCGGCCTGCCGCTTCTGAAACAGGTAAATCTTCGGTGCCAGTGACCGAACGCAATTGCGCCTTCAGATGTGCCAGCGCATCATCCACAGGGGTCCAATACGCCCCCTGCGGCATAGCAAAGCAGTCATTTCTCAACGGTGGCGGCGCAAGTTTGCCCAGCGCGGCATCAGTCAGCATCTGTTCATGTCCAAGACCCAGAATGGACCCTTCAGGGTTGGGCGGCGTCTTCAGCAGGCGGTCCAAATCGGTATCGGGCAGACCCGATATGGTCTGTGCCAAAAGCCAGACCTGATGGGCGTCCTTGATCCGCCCTTCGGGCTGGGTGGCCGCAACGGCCTTGCTGATCAAAGAAGGCCAGATTTCCACGATGGCGATATCCGATATCAACGGCTCAAACGGCCAGACCGAGGCCGCGAAACGCTGCCGCAATCGGGCCAGCATCGGCAGACCCATGATCACCTGACTGCCAACCGCACCAGCGCCTGAAAGCTGCCAGACCGGAAATGCGCCTTTTGCCTGTTCCTCCGCCTGGCGCTTTTCAGGCATCTGATGTCCGTTTCGGTCCCGCCCCTTGCGCGGCAGATCAGCGATATCGCGTTTCAGACCATTACCCCAGAATGGACCTAAGCCCGAAAACAACCCGTTAATCTGCCCGGCCAAATCAAACCGGTTGTTGCTGCCCGGTGCATCTTCGACCCGCTCTGCAAACCAGTCCCAGATCGCAAATGGATCATCCGAACCTGTCAGTGTTTTCCCGAAACCCACAGGATAACCAAAGGCGAAATCAAAACCCGCCAGAACGCGGCGGCCTGCCGCACGCTCCGCCGTCAGAAACGCCGCGATCCAATCCTCTGCAACCTGCCGGTTGCGCAGATAGACCGGCTCCTCCGACATACCTGCACGCGCGGCACAAACCCAAATCGCGTCCTTTTTCGGGGTTGGCCCCCGGTCATTTCCCCCGGACCAATCGACCATCAAAACGGTGTCGAATGTCAAAGCCCCACCTCTTTGAGGATAAAGTCAGCGATAGCCCTGGTATCATCTAAGTCGAACACAGGCCGGTCCACAGTCAGTCGTGCATCGCTGGCCACGGCCCGCACGGTTGGATCATCCGGCGCAATCAACGGGTGCCGTGTTTCGGCGCGATAGGCCTCAATCTTGGGGTGCGTGTCGCGTTTATAGCCTTCGACCAGTACCAGATCGACCGGGTCGAGGCGCGGCAGCAGATCGGCCAATGCCGGTTCGTCCTGATCCCGGATTTCGGTCATCAATGCCCAGCGCGTACGGGATGCCAATAAGACTTGATGCGCGCCCGCATCGCGGTGCCGATAGCTATCTTTGCCAGGCTGGTCGACGTCGAATGTGTGATGTGCGTGTTTAAGTGTCGACACGCTGTAGCCCCGTTCGGTGATTTCAGTAACCAGACGTTCCATCAGCCCGGTCTTTCCGGCGTTCTTATAGCCGACAACGCCAAAGATATTCATAACATCGCCTCGGCTGTGGCCAGATCATCCGGCGTATTGACGTTGAAAAATGCGTCGTCATCAGGAAACGCTGCCATCCCGCAACCATGTTTGTCGGTCCACAGGACAACTTTGCGCAACCCATCCTGCAAGGCCGTGCGCAAGTCATCCCGCAAACCCACCGGCCAAAGGCCGAATGTCGGATGCCGCCCACCCGGTGTCGCCGCAAGGGCCATGTCAACGCCAGCTTTTTGGGCTGCCATGATCAATTGCGGCACCAGATCGCAGGGAAAAAACGGCGTATCCGCCGCCGCCGTGACAATATGGCTGGCCCCCTGCCCGGCGGCCCAATCCATCCCCGCCAACACGCCGGATAATGGGCCTGCGAACCCATCTATACTGTCCGCGACTACTGGCAGTTTCAGTTTGGCAAAGCGCGCCGGATCACCATTGGCGTTCAAGGCCAAGACCGCCACTTGCGGTTCCAACCGATCAATCACCCGGCTTAGGATCGTGCCTTTGCCAAGATGCAAAAGCCCCTTGTCACCGCCACCCATCCGGGTTGCCTGACCACCGGCAAGAATAACGCCATACGGTTGGTTCATGCCGATCCTTTCCGCCCCATCTTGCGCGGTTCATCCGCAATGTCCGCTGGATCCGCATCGCGTACCAACCGTTCCTCGCCAGCCAAACACACAAACCGCCGCCCTTTCATCCGCCCGATCAAGGTCAGCCCGACCTGCTGAGCGATTTCTACCCCCCATGCGGTAAAACCGGAGCGGGAGGCGAGAACAGGAATCCCCATCAGCGCCGTCTTGATCACCATCTCCGATGTCAGCCTGCCGGTTGTGTAAAGAATCTTGTCATCGGCGCTCACCTTTTCGGACAGCATCCAGCCCGCGATTTTATCAACGGCGTTATGGCGGCCCACATCCTCCATATAAACAAGTGGGCGCGCGCCCTGACACAGGATCGTACCGTGGATCGCTCCGGCTTCTAGATAAAGCGATGGGGTCCGGTTGATCCGGGCGGCCAGTGCATAAAGGTCAGATGTCCGCACTTGGATGTCGGTCAGCACCACGCCTTCCAACCCCTCCATCATGTCACCAAACACCGTACCAACCGCGCAGCCGCTGGTGCGGGTCTTTTTTTGCAGTTTGTCTTCGTAAGTCGTGGTGCTTTCGGTGCGCACCACGACGGTTTCAAGTTCCTCGTCGTAGTCGACGCCCTTGATCACCTCGCCGTCACGCAGCATGCCTTGATTGCGCAAAAACCCCAGCGCCAGGTATTCGGGGTAGTCGCCAATCGTCATGGCCGTGACGATTTCCTGGCGGTTCAGAAAGATGGTCAATGGCCGTTCTTCCACCACCCGCAGGTCAACAGATTGGCCGTTTTGATCTGTCCCCGAAACCGCACGGGTCAACCGCACGGCCTGTGGGTCCGGGGCGATCAGGTAGTCCGAAACGTCATCTATACGCGCCAATTGTCATTCCTTGTCTGCACGGATAAGCCTGTGGCAACGCGCTCAAGCTAGGGCAATCGCATGACAGTTTCCACCGCCAAAGCACCAGCAAAAAACGCATATCTCGCCGGGGTGCGGGATGGGTGGCCATACATCTTTATGGTGATCCCGTTTTCGATCCTGTTTGGGGTCGTGGCGATGGACGCCGGGTTGTCCGTGGGTCAGGCGATGGGGTTCACGGTGCTGGTGATCGCCGGGGCTGCCCAGTTTGCAGCCTTGCAGTTGATGGTCGAAAACGCGGCAGTGCCGCTGGTTCTGCTGGCGGCGCTGGCTGTCAACTTGCGGATGGCGATGTATTCGGCCTCTCTCGTGCCGTATCTGGGCGCCGCTCCGTTATGGCAACGGGCGCTGGTCGCCTATCTGAATTTTGACCAGACCTATATGGCCAGCATCACCCGGTATGAGAATCGGCCCGAGATGACGACGGATCAAAGGTTCCTATACTTCATGGGGGTCGCCACCCCGATTGCACCCGTTTGGTACGCCATGACGCTGGTAGGCATCTATGCGGGATCCACCATACCAGAATCGTGGGCGCTGGATTTCGTGCTGCCGATCACCTTTCTGGCCATGGTTGCCCCGATGTTGAAGTCCTTGGCACATGTCGCCGCAGCAGTGGTGTCGATCATCGTGGCACTGGCCCTGAACAGCTTGCCGTCCGGTGCCGGACTTCTGATCGCCGCATTCTGCGCAATGTGCGCAGGTGCCGCCGTTGAAACAGCGATGGAGCGGCGCCAATGACATATTCCGACGCGGCCATTTGGGGGATCATCGGTTGCCTTGCGGTCGGGACCTTCCTGATCCGGTTTTCGTTTCTGGGGATGATGGGCGACCGGGCAATGCCGCCGATTGTGCTGCGCTTGCTGCGGTTCACGCCAGTTGCCGTGCTGCCCGGGATGGTCGCGCCACTGGTGTTATGGCCCGCAGCGACAGGTGGACAGCCTGATCTGGTGCGGTTGATCGCGGCGGCAGCAGCGCTTGGCGTCGGATACTGGACGCGCAATGTTGTCTGGGGAATTTTGGGCGGGGTGTCGGCGCTTTATGCCGGACTAGGACTTACTGCCCTTCTTTGATCGCGGCTGCAATTTCCCGCGCAGCGATTGATTTATCATCTGAGTCGGTCTCACGATATTCGCGGGTTGTGACACCTGGCAATGCGGCAAATGCATCCGACAGTTTGTTGGGGAACCATGTTTGCGGCAGGCTTTCAAAGCCCGGTAATTGCCGCAAGAACCGCGATGTCGCACGTGTGCAACTGGCCTGCGACACTGGCCCTGCCCGCAACGCGAGTTGAAGGGCACGTTCCGCCACTTCCGGGCTGACCTCGATCTTTTGGCCGATCACGTAATAGGTCACGCGGGCATGGAAGCTGACATAGTATTCCTCCAGCCGGGGGGTGACACCAAACAGCACATCGTTACGCTCTGGCATACGGTCCTGTTTCCATGACCCCGCAGGATCCCACATCACCCGTTGGCTGGCATCAATCATCAATGCGGTATGGGCCCCGTTATCAGAGCCCGTGTTCTTCATCGTATAAAGGGTCAGCGATTTTGGGCCGGTGCCGCGATAGATGGCACGGGCGACCACATCATCAGGTGCCCAAACCTCTTGCGCCGAACAGGCCGAAAGGGCCAGTGGCAAACCAAACAGAAACTGACGACGCTGCACTGAATGCTAGCCGTTCACCAGGCCGATAAAGATCAGCACCAGAATGCAGATGATCGCACCTTTGGTCACCATGCTGATGAAACCGGAAAAGGTCTTTTCCTGAACGCTGATATCCATGTCGCCGTGCTTGTGATCAGCCATAACGTGGCCCTTTCGTGAATCTGGTTTGCAACCGAATAGACGATAAAATTCGCCCTGTCACCCAGTCAGGTTGATACTTCTTCGCCACGCTCCAACGCTTCGGCCAATCGAAAGCCGATCCGCTTGGGTTCGGGTTGGTCAATATGTTTGGGGCTGGCGATCAGGGTGACATTCAACTGGCTGACATGTTGGATCAACTGGGTTTTCGCCCCGGCATCGTTCTGGCCATAATAGGTGACGATGTCAGGGTCATAATACCCCAGTCCCTCGATACGGATCACGCCAGCATTGCCACCGGTCAGCCCCATGCCAACCTCGTGGTCATTATCCAGCTGCTTTTCGAAGTTTTGGATATACATGATGATCCGCTCATAGGCCCATTGCGCCGGGCTTTTCTTTTGTACGGGTTCCGCCAGCGCCTTTGGCAGCGCTGCCTGTGACGGGCATGGCACATCGGGGTCGGTATGCACCTCTTTGATCTTGGGGAGGATGTCGTTCTCCATCAGTTCAGCCGAGGTATCAATGCTCATCGTCGTTTTGGTCATAAGGGCACCGCCGTTGTTTCCTTGATCTCCTCCATAACGAAACTGGCAGAGATATCCGAGACAGAAATCCGTGATGTCAGCCTTTTGTAAAATTCATCATAGGCGGGGACATCCGAAACCCGCACCCGCAGCACATAGTCCAGATCACCCGTCATCCGATAAGCCCCAACAACCTCTGGCAGGTTGCGCAATGCGGTCTGAAACTGCGCCATCCAATTGGCGTCATGGGCATTTGTGCGGATCAGCACCATCGCAGTAAGCGGCGCGCCGACCTTTGCAGGATCTACAATTGCGACTCGCCCAGTGATGATCCCGGCCTTTTCCATCAGCTTGATCCGGCGCCAACAGGCATTGCGCGACAGGCTGACCATGTCGCTGATGTCATCAACCGACATTGTGGCGTCACTTTGCAGCAAACGCAGGATTGCGCGATCGATTGAGTCGATATTTTCAGTCATTGCTGGGATCATGTCCCAATACTATGCCTCATTGCAATCTAATTTGGGATCATTTGGCATGCTTCTTCGCATATCCTGCTTAAAATCATACAGAAAGGCCACTCACATGTCCGACTCGATCAACGCTCCCGCGCGCCGCTCCGCATTTGCGGCGATCTTCCTTGATCATCCAGCAACGGTAAACGAAACCTATTTTGGCCATATGCGCTTTGCCCTTGGTTTTGCCTTTTGGTTGGGTGCGGCTGCGGTCGCAGCGCTGATCCACGCACTGATCCCCGCGCTGTGCGAAACCACCGCCAGCCGTATCCTCAAACGTTTGCATGCCAGGATCGAGAACCGCCATTAATGTGTCGCATCGCTGCCTATACCGGACCCGCCATTCCGCTTGAGAACATCGTGGTCCGGCCACAGCATTCGCTGTTGACCCAAAGCCAGCACGCAAGCGAGGCGAAGCTTGCCGTGAATGGTGATGGTTTCGGGATCGCCTGGTATGGTGACGGCGGCGCGCCCGGCCTGTACCGTGACGTGCTGCCCGCCTGGGCCGATGACAACCTGACCAACCTCTGCCGGATGGTCCGGTCGCATCATTTCATTGCACATATCCGCGCCTCAACCGTGGGTGAGACGAGCCGCACGAACTGCCATCCGTTCAGCTATGGACGCTGGTCGTTTTGCCACAATGGACAGATCCCGCATTTCAAATCGATCCGGCGCCGCTTGTCCGCAGCACTGCCCGATGATCTGTTCGACGCAAGGCGCGGCACCACCGATAGCGAAATGATCTTTCTAACGCTTCTGACATATGGGCTGGATCGTGATCCTGTGGGTGCTATCCGCCAAATGCTGGACCAGATTGGCCAGGCCCAAAAAGACGGCCCGGTCAAGATCACTTGCACCTTCACCGATGGTGAGACGCTGTTTGCCTTTCGCCATGCGTCCAACAATATCGCGCCAACGCTTTATGCGTCGGGTGTGCTGGACAATGGCGGACGCGCGCTTGCGTCAGAACCGCTTTGTGGTGACGCCACAAAATGGACGGCCTTGCCGCAAGACACATTATGCGCGCTAACCGCCGAAGGGCTGACAACAACGCCGATTTACCCGGCGAATGTGCAGCATCAGGTCGCTTGATACACCCACGCACCGTCATCGTTCAGGCGGCGGCTGACCTGCCCGGCCTGATAAAGGTGGTTTACATGGGCCACCGCCTCGACCAGTGCCAGCCCGTATTCCCCGGCCCCGATGCTGCGCTTAAATAGCGGCGGAAAACATTCGCCTGCAGTGCGCGGTTCAGCCAGGAAATCGACCAACCGGGCCAATGCGCCATGATGGTTTTCGATCATCTGGGTCAGGCGCAGCGGCAAACCGGTGAATGGCAGTTTGTGACCACCCAGGACCAGCTGATCATCGCCAGCAAACGGGCACAAGCGTTCGCACGCCTCTAACCACTCAGCAACCGGATCGGCCTCTGGTTCAGTCGGATAGACCCCCAGGTTGGGACTGATGGATGGCAGCAACTGATCACCGCCAATGACCAGATTGTCATCCCTGCTCCAGAACGTGGCGTGTTCCGGGGCGTGCCCATTGCCCATGCGGATATCCCAAACGCGACCACCCATGGTGATCGTGCCACCCTCGGCCAGACGGGTATAGCCCAAGGGCAACGGCACAACGCAATCGGCAAAATTGAATGGGCGCTCATCGCGGCGCTTTGCCTCAATATCCGGGTCCATGCCCGCGCGGCGATAGAACTGCAATGTCTCTGCGGTTGGGCGATCCTGCACATCCAATGTCAGCATCCGGGCCATCAACCATCCGGTGCGGGGCATATGCAGCGCGGACCCTTTGGTGATGAACCAGCCTGCCAGCCCAACATGATCAGGATGGTGATGGGTCACGATCACCCGTGTGACGGGCTTACCGCCAAGGGGGCCGTCCAGCAGCGCGTTCCAAATGGCGCGGCTGCGTTTCGATGCGAAACCGGTATCAATCACCGTCCACCCATCGCCGTCATCCAGCGCGTAGACATTCACATGGTCCAGCGCCATAGGCAGCGGCAAACGCATCCACAATACACCTGCGGCAAGCTCCGTTGCTTCGCCTTCGGTGGGTGGGTCGGGAAACGGATATCTGATGCCGCGCGCGCTCATGTGAACTCCTTCATCAGGTCAGGCTTATGACGCGCATAGGCAAGACGCAATCGATAGATTGCGCCTTGCGACATAAAATACTGCACGGAATCAAGGTGATAAACCCGACACGGTGATCAGGCAGCCAAATCGTCTGCGGTGATTGCCATCAGCTCGTCTGCACCTTCGCGGACATGGACAAGAAGGCTCGCATGCTCCGGCAGCAACCGTTTGATATAGAAACTGGCAAGCTTGGCGCGGGTTTCATCACCCGCCATCGCCGACGCCAGATGCACGTGGCCGCCCAACACCCGCGCAAAGGCACGCAGATAAGGCACAGCACCGGCAAAGCGGTCATTCAGATCCTCTTGGGCGACCAGCCATTCGGTGGCTTCACGCAGGCTTTCGGCGGCTTGCCACACAGCCTCTGCCAAGGCCGGGAAACGGGCCTTGGCCTGTTCCGCACCCTGTTCGATTTCTTCCAGCAGACGGAACGCAGCTTCGCCACCATCCATCAATTTGCGGGCGACAAGGTCCATCGCCTGAATACCATTGGTGCCTTCGTAGATTGCGGTCACGCGGACATCGCGGGAATACTGGGCGGCACCCGTTTCTTCGATAAAGCCCATGCCGCCATGAACTTGTACACCGGTTGCGGCCACTTCCATGCCGACATCTGTTCCAAACGCCTTGCCGATCGGGGTTAGAAATGCCGCACGAGCGTTCCAGCCGGCGTCACCCGTCGCCACAGCCATATCAATGGCAACCGCATTCATCAGGGCAATTGCGCGGGCGGCATAGGTATCCGCGCGCATCGTGGTCAGCATGCGGCGAACATCGGCATGTTCGATAATCGTACCGGTGCCGGGTGCTTTGCCTTGCTTACGTTCTTGCGCATAGGCCAGTGCATGCTGCGTTGCACCTTCAGCGACCCCAATACCCTGCACGCCCACGCCCAGACGGGCGTTGTTCATCATGGTAAACATCGCGGCCATGCCGCCATGTTCGGGGCCAACCAGCCAACCAGTGGCACCGGAATATTCCATCACAGCGGTCGGCGACCCGTGCAGGCCCATCTTATGTTCCAGACTGACCACCCGCAGATCATTCTGCTTGCCGGGGTTGCCATCTGCATCGGGAATGAACTTTGGCACCATGAACAGGCTGATCCCCTTGGTTCCCGGCACGCCATCCGGCAGTCGGGCCAACACAAGGTGGCAGACGTTTTCGGAAAAATCATTATCAGCCCAGCTGATATAGATTTTCTGACCGCTGATGGCATAGGAACCATCGCCATTTGGTTCGGCCTTGCTGCGCAATGCACCAACGTCAGAACCCGCTTGCGGTTCGGTCAGGTTCATCGTGCCACACCATTCGCCCGATATCAGCTTGGGGATATAAAGCGCCTTGATCGCATCGGAGGCGTGATGCTCCAGCGCTTCGATCTGGCCCTGCGTCATGAGCGGGTTCAACTGCAAGGCCAGACAGGCGCTTGCCAGCATTTCGTTCACCGCTGTCGTAAGGGTCATGGGCAGGCCCATGCCGCCGTTTTCGGGCGCGGCTGACATGCCGATCCAGCCACCTTCGGCGATGGCGCCATAACCCTCTGCAAAACCGGGGGACGTGCGAACAACACCGTTTTCCAGATGCGCCGGATGCAGATCACCATTGCGGTTCAACGGGGCCAGCACCTCTTCAGACATTTTGGCAGCTTCGGTCAGGATCGCCTCGACCATATCAGGGGTCGCTTCGGCAAACCGATCAGTGGCGGCCACATCGGCAAAACCGGTGACATGATCCATCAGGAACCGGAAATCATTTACTGGAGCACGGTAAGGCATTGTTAATTCTCCAAATTCAGGTCGCTTCTTGGCAAATTGATGCCGCAGGGCTATGCATCGCGCGACCTGTCCAAACTACCTGACCCTCGCCCCTCATCAACCAAAACGCCACGTCATGACCAATGCACCTTTGTCCATAGTACAACCGGATCCCGCAGGGCTGGCAGTAGCCGCCGATATGTTGCGGGCCGGACAGCTTGTCGCATTTCCAACTGAAACGGTCTACGGGCTGGGGGCAGATGCGCGCGATGACACAGCGGTTGCCGGGATTTATGCCGCCAAAGGGCGACCAAGCTTCAACCCGCTGATTGTGCATCTGGCCAATCTGGCGATGGCCGAGACGCTGTGCGATTTCAATGATGATGCCCACCGATTGGCAGGTGCCTTTTGGCCCGGTGCACTGACGTTGGTCTTACCGCTTAGACCTGATGCAAGAATTTCCAAACTGGTGACAGCAGGGCTGGACACGTTGGCGATCCGCGTCCCCGATCACCCGGTTGCGCAAGCGCTGCTTGCTGCGTTTGGCGGACCTGTTGCCGCCCCCTCTGCCAACCCATCCGGGCGGGTCAGCCCAACCACCGCAACCCATGTCGCAGATGGGCTTGGGCGTAAGATCAACGGTTTAGTTGATGGTGGGCCCTGTGGCGTCGGGCTGGAATCAACGATCATAAGCTGCGTCGATACACCCACGCTACTCCGGGCAGGCGGCATCCCGGCAGAAGCAATAGAGGCATGCCTTGGCCGCCCGCTTGCCACATCTGCCGACCCTGAAACGCCGGTGGCACCCGGCCAACTGGCCTCGCATTATGCGCCCAAGGGCACCATGCGATTGAACGCGCAAACCGCCGGACCGGATGAAGTAATGCTGGGGTTTGGCCCGGTCGATGCCCTACTGAACCTGTCCCCCTCCGGTGATCTAACGGAGGCAGCCGCACGACTTTTTGATTGCCTGCACCAGCTTGACGCCATTAACGCCACGCACATCGCCGTATCACCGATCCCTAATCATGGGCTGGGTGTCGCCATCAATGACCGGCTACAACGTGCCGCGACCCCGCGCGACTAGGATCAGGATTCGACAAAAGCTGATTGGGTTCCAGTATTTGTAGGGCTAACCTGCCACTATGATCGAAACCCCCTCTTTCGCTGATCCGGCACCGCGCGGGCTTTGCACCGATTGCGGCGTGTCGCGGATGGCGGACCCGGGCGCCTGCGGAAAAGCCTGCCAGTTTATCAAACCGGACTATCCGACGCTTGAGGCACAGGTTCACGGCCGCAGTGCGACCGACCAAGGCGACGAACGCTTCTTTGGGGTGACGCAGGCCATGCATAGGGCGGCATTACAGCCCGCCCGCCCGGGCGCACAATGGACCGGGCTGACAACGCGGTTGGCCGAACACCTGCTTGAAACCGAGACTGTCGATGCGGTTCTGACAATGGTGCCCGATGATCAGGATAAATGGCGGCCACAGCCTGCAATCATCACTGATCCCGCTGATATGGCGGAAGCGCGAGGCATGCGGATGGGATACGCCCCCTTACTTGCCTTGTTGGAACCGGCACGCGCGGCGGGGCACCGGCGGATCGCCGTGATTGGCATTCCTTGCCAGATTTATGCGCTGCGCGCACTTGAGGCGGAATTGGGCTTTGACCGCATTTATGTGATCGGCACCCCCTGCTCTGACAACACCACGACCGAGAATTTCCACGACTTTCTGGCCCTGTTGACGGATGCCCCGGACACCGTGACCTATCTGGAATTTCGGGCGGACTATCATGTCGAATTGCGGTTTGAGGATGGACGTAAACGGCTGATCCCATTTCTGAAACTACCGATCAGCGATCTGGACCATGATTTCTTCCCACTAACCTGCCGAACCTGTGTGGATTACACCAACCGGCTGGCAGACATCACCGTCGGCTATATGGCGGGCGAAGGAGAGCAATGGTTGATCGTGCGTAACGCACGCGGTCAGGAAATGCTGGATGGTTTGGGGGCAGAGGTGGCTTTGAACACCCCCGGATCACGCGGAAAACGGCAAGGATCGGTAAAGGGGTTTGTGGAAAACACGCGATTGGCCGCAGGTGGGCTTCCCTTGCGCCGTATGCCCAATTGGCTGCGTGGGATCATGGGTTGGCTGATGCCCAAAATCGGCCCACGCGGTCTGGAATTCGCCCGCGCGCGCGTTGAAATGAAAGCAGCTGAGACCGTGCTGCATCTGCGCAGGGCCGAACCCGCCAAGATGAAAAACATGGTGCCACGTCATGTTTGGAACCTTGCCAAGCCTTATGGTCTGTCCGCGGAGGACAGGGAAGAACAATCAAGACAATGACTGTCCCATAGCGTTTTAAGAGTTTTCTTGGGTCGCTGCCTGTCCTCCGCTGTTATTCAAGAAACGCCTTTGCAATCGACCAATTGTTATACCGGCAGCGCGGTTGTTTGCTGTACGGTTCGCAATGCGAAGGATGATTGCATCTGTGCCACCCCCGGTAATGTCGCCAGATAGCGGCGGTGGATACGGGCAAAATCCTCTGTATCACCAGCCACGACTTTCAGCAGATAATCCGCCGTACCCGCCATCAGGTGACATTCCAGAACATCAGGAACCCGGGCAACCGCTTTTTCAAACGCATCAAGGACTTCGTCAGCCTGCCCGCTTAACGTGATTTCGACAAAAACCGTGGTCGGCAGGCCCATCTTGCGGGGGTCCAGCAAGGCAACATAGTCGCGGATAAAACCCTCTTTCTCCAACCTTTGAACACGCCTGTGACAAGCGGATGCCGACAGGTTCGCAATCTCGGAAAGGTCGGCATTCGACATCCGCCCCTTCTTTTGCAGAACATCAAGGATTCGACGGTCAATGCTATCAAGTTCCATCGGCGCGCGGGATCCTTCGAAGAAATATAACTGATACGCCGGTTTCTACGACAGATAACGCTATCATCCAAGAGGATTGCCCAAGACATTGCATGCGGCCCGCACAATGATCCCCAAAAGTGAACGAAGGAGAGCCATCATGCACATCGGATGCCCAAAAGAAATCAAGCCACAGGAATATCGCGTCGGGCTGACACCAAACGCCGCGCAGGAGGCGGTCAATCATGGCCACAAGGTCACGGTCGAAACCAGTGCGGGCATCGGCGCGGGTTTCCCGGATGAAGACTACATCGCGGCGGGTGCAAATGTTGTCGGTACAGCCGCCGAAGTGTTTGAAATCGCTGATATGATTGTAAAAGTGAAAGAGCCGCAGCCAGTTGAGCGTAAGATGCTCCTGGACGGTCAGATTTTATTCACATATCTGCACCTTGCCCCCGATCCCGAACAAACCAAGGATCTGATGGAATCGGGTGCAACCTGCATCGCTTATGAAACCGTCACCGATGACCGCGGCGGCCTGCCCTTGCTGGCACCCATGTCAGAGGTTGCGGGACGCCTTGCGCCACAGGTTGGGGCGTGGACCCTGCAAAAGGCGAATGGCGGACGCGGTGTGTTGATGGGTGGCGTGCCGGGTGTGGGACCTGCGCGGGTTGTGGTCATCGGCGGTGGCGTTGTGGGGACACACGCCGCCAGAATCGCGGCTGGCATGGGGGCAGATGTAACCGTCTTGGACCGGTCGCTGCCCCGTCTGCGCTATCTGGATGATGTCTTTGGCAATGTGTTCAAAAGCAGCTATGCCTCTGCGGGTAATACAATCGAACTTGCCCAGCAAGCTGACATGATCATTGGCGCTGTGTTGATCCCCGGCGCAGCAGCACCCAAGCTGATTTCACGCGCACAATTGTCAGAGCTGAAACCGGGTGCGGCGCTTGTCGATGTCGCCATTGATCAGGGCGGCTGCTTTGAAACCTCCAAAGCAACCACGCATCAGGATCCGATCTACGATGTAGACGGGATCATGCATTATTGCGTGGCCAATATGCCGGGCGCTGTTGCCCGGACATCCACAATCGCGCTGGGGAATGCCACGATGCCATTCATGTTGTCATTGGCTGACAAGGGCTGGCGGCAGGCCTGCGAAGATGATCATCACCTGCTGAACGGGCTGAATGTGCATGCCGGGCAGCTGACCTATTACGCAGTGGGTAAGGCGCTGGGGATCGACGTGATCTCGCCCGCGCTGGCGTTAAAGGCCTAGCGCCTGTAGCGTTCCATCCAACAGCTGGAGTGGAGCGCGACGCGCAGGATGCCAAATATCGACATCAACGGCCGGTCCATACACTATGTGGAACATGGGACCGGTCCAAAAACGATCGTGTTCTCGCATGGCTATCTGATGCGTCATCAGATGTTTGACGCCCAGATAGCCGCGCTATCCGACCAATATCGTGTCATCGCATTTGACCACAGAGGCCATGGCAAAAGTGACCCCTGCAACGATGCATTCGGCATCTATGATTTGGTTGATGATGCGGCGGCACTAATTGACGCTCTGGTGGGCAGCCCGGTCCATTTTGTGGGCATGTCGACAGGGGGCTTTGTGGGTCTGCGTCTGTTGTTGCGCCACCCGGAACTGATTGATCACTTGATCCTGATCGATACGTCAGCGCAGGCTGAAGACCCTGTAAAGCTCAAACGATTTAACCTGTTGCTGTTTCTTGTCCGGTTTCTGGGCATACGCCCGCTGCTGGGTCAGGTCATCCCGCTGATGTTTGGTGAGGCATTTCGCAAGGATCCTGCCCGCCGCACGGAAAACGCCGATTGGGCGCATTACATCGGCGGATTGGACAAAACCTGTGTCCGCCGGTTCGGACGCGCGATTTTTGATCGTGACGATGTGTTGGATGATCTGGCCGAACGCGGAAATCCGGCACCGACACTGATTGTTGTTGGCGAAGACGATGTGGTCACACCACCTCAACGATCCGAGGCGATGCAGGACGCCATCGCTAATGCCAAACTGGTCCGCATTCCCGCCTCTGGACATTCATCGCCCGTTGAAAGCCCTGACGCGGTGACACAGGCAATTACTGAGTTTTTAGCGTCATAGAGTAAGAACCAAACGAAAAAGGCCCGCCAGCCTGGCGGGCCTTCGTCCGGCAATGGGTCGGACTACGCGTTTGCCCTCAGCGCATCACGAATCTCAGCCAGTAGCTCTTCGGCTGTTGGGCCTTTTGGCTCTTCTGGTGCCGCCTCTTCTTCAGCTTCGGCTTGGTCTTTTACACGGTTGACCATTTTGACCAACATGAACACCACGAACGCAATGATCAGGAAGTTGATGATGGCCATGATGAAGGCACCATAGGCAAAGACCGATGCGCCAGCTTCACGGGCCACTTCAAGCGACGCGCCCTCAGGCACCTCACCACCCAGCACGGCGTAGTTATTGGTGAAATCGACGCCACCGGACACAAGTCCGATAATTGGGTTGATCAGATCGCCCACCAGCGATGTGACAATGGCCGTAAAGGCCGCCCCGATGATGATACCAACAGCCATGTCCATGACATTGCCCTTAGCGATGAAGTCTTTGAATTCCTGGATCATATGTCCCCCACGAGTTGTAATCGGCGCGTAGGTCTTTGGCCTGCTGCGCAACTGCGCACATGCATACCGAAACGAACCCACAGAAACACGGGTTTTATTTGCAATTTTTCCCCCTAGGTTTTCGGGGATGTCAGAAAACCATAAGGACCGCCTAAATGACTGATCTTTCCGCCTTTCCAATCACACAACGCTGGCCTGCAAAAGACCCCAATGTGATCCAGCTCTATTCCTACCCAACGCCCAACGGCGTCAAGATATCCATCGCGTTGGAGGAAATGGGCCTTCCTTATGAACCACATCTGGTGACTCTCTCTGACAGCGATGTCAAAAGCCCCGAATTCCTGTCACTTAACCCAAATAACAAGATTCCGGCAATCATCGATCCCAACGGACCGAACGGGCCGCTTGGCATCTTCGAAAGCGGCGCGATCCTGCTTTACCTTGCTGAAAAGTCGGGAAAATTTCTGGGATCAAATGCGGCAGACAAAGCCCAGATTACCCAATGGCTCATGTTCCAGATGGGCGGGCTTGGCCCTATGTTAGGCCAAATGGGCTTCTTTTATAAATTCGCGGGCAAGGATATTGAAGACCCCCGCCCTCGCGAACGATATCGTGATGAGGCGATCCGGCTGCTGGCCGTCGTTGATAAACAACTGGACGGGCAAGATTGGATCGCAGGTGATTTCTCAATTGCGGACATGGCCATCGCGCCCTGGATCAACGCGCTGGAATTCTACGGCACCAAAGACGCGGTCGGTTATCATGACCTGAAAAATGTACCCGCTTATGTTGAGCGGTTTTTTGCCCGTCCCGCCGTGGAAAAGGCAAAACGCATCCCCGATCCGTCCTAAGGCAAGGTTCCGTTCAAAACATAGGACAAGATATCAATCACTTGCTGTGGCTCTTGCACAACCGCGAGGGCCGCGGCATCCACCTCTTTCAGGGGGTGCTGATGTTCGGGGCCGTGCATGACGATCAGTGATTTGCCAAGTGCTGCGGCGTAGCCCGCATCAAAGGCGGCATTCCATTGCTTGTACTTCTCGCCAAAACGCACGACGACCACATCCGCGTTTTGAATACCATGGCGGGTCCGGATCGCGTTGAGGTTGGCACCCTTGTTGTCATGCCAGAACTTGTCCGGCTCCTCCCCCATGATCGCAACACCGCAATCATCTGACGCAGCATGATCCGTGACAGGAGCGGAAAATGTCACATCCATTCCGGCAGACCCCTGAATGATCTGGTCGCGCCAATCCGTATGGATTTCGCCCGAGAGGTAGATTTTCAGTGTCATGGTTCGGCTCCTTCACTGTCGTTGCATAGCAAAGTAAACCTTATTGCCGTCCTGCCCAGTCTCTTGCCACCCCAAGCGCCGATAAAAGGATTGTGTTGCGGTCATATCAATATGGGTCGCCAGATGAACGCGGTCATAGCCTGCCGTCCACACCGCCTCTTGGGCTTGGTCAATCAGACGACGACCAATTCCACCGCCTCCGGCATCCGGATGAACCGCAAGATTGGCCAGATGCGCCGTCTCCCCCAGGATCAGCACAACGCCGCCTACAATCTGGCCGTCACGTTCCGCGACCCAAACGTGATGCTCAGCGATATCCTCATCAATCCCTTCACTGACAGGGGGCAGAGCCAAACCTTCAGCGATGAATGGCGCGTAGGCTGCGGTGATACAGTCCGCAAGGCCCGCTGCGTCCTGCGGGACCGCGCGTCGGATCAATGGTTTGGGTGGGTTGGGCATGTTATCCTCTCGCTGCTGAACAGCGACAGATTATCAGGTCTTGCGCTTGCGAGCGACGATGTAGTGGGACGGCGGCGGGCCCTTGGGATGGTTGCCGCTTTCGACGATCTCAAACCCGGCGCCAGTCACCGCCGCCTCCAGTTCGCGTGCCGAAAACCGGCGCACATAGGGCGCTTTGCCAAACAGCTGCATTACCGGGATAGCCAACCGGATCATCAGTGTTTTTAACCAACCCGTCAGCCCGTCGCCCGCATCGTTCAAGCAGGCGGTCTTGGATATGAAATACCCGCCCTCTGGCAGCAGGTCGTTGATTGCTGCAAAACGCGCCTCCATATCTGGGACAAGGTGAAACAGGCTGAAACCCATGGCCACATCATAGCGGCCTGTTGCGGGCACGGTATCGCCTTCGACGAATGTCAGGTTGGTCACACCGGCCTTTTCAGTCTTGTCCCGTGCAATCGCCAACATGCCTGGTGACAGGTCCATTGCCGTGATCTGTTTGACATGCGGGGCCAACAATAACGCTGTTGACCCAGTGCCGCATCCCAGTTCCAGCACCTGATCGCCCGGTTGCAAATAACTACGGGTGCGGCCCAACGTGTATTCATAAGCCACAGGATCGGCGATGGGGGACAGGGCGTATTTAGGCGCGGCTTTGTCCCAGAAACTGGCGGCATGTGTCATTGGTTATCCTTTTTTTGCCACTATAGTCCTATACATTCTCGTATGAAATTGACGAAATTCGTACTGCTTATATGCTATTTTGCATGGATAACGCATTTGACTGGAATCGTATGCGCGCCTTTCTGGCGACGGCTGAGCATGGATCGCTGTCGGCGGCGGCACGTCATCTCGGCCTGACCCAACCAACGCTGGGGCGGCAGATCAACGCGCTTGAGGCCGAGTTGGACCTGCTGCTGTTTGAACGGGTCGGGCGCGGGCTGGAACTGACGCAGGCTGGTCGTGAAATGCTGCGCCATGTCCGCCAAATGGGCGACGCGGCTGACCGTGTTGCGCTTGCGGCCATGGGGCAATCACAATCCATCGAGGGTGAAGTGCGGATCACCGCCAGCGATATTCTATCCGCGTCGATCTTGCCTACAGTGGTTAAACAGTTGCGATCACGCGCGCCCAGCCTGCATATTGATATTGTTGCGGCGAATGACATCCGCGACCTGACCCGCCGCGAGGCTGACATAGCTGTCAGACATGTCAGGCCTGAACAACCCGATCTTGTTACCCGGCTGATCCGACAGGCAGAGGCGCGTTTCTACGGCACTCATTCCTATGTCAGTCAAAGGGGCGCGCCACGCAGCAAGGCTGATCTGGCCAGTCATGATTTTGTCAGTTTCGGCAATGTTTCCGAAACCGTTTCCTATCTGAACGCGATTGATATTCCGGTCACCACACAAAATTTCCATGTCGGGTCGGATAATGGACTGGTGGCTTGGGAAATGGTCTGCGCGGGTCTTGGGATTTGCCCGATGTATGCAGGGTTCGCTGACAATGACAGTCGCGTCACACGGCTGCTACCGCAATTGGCACCAATCACGTTTCCGATCTGGCTGACCACACATCGCGAATTTCACACCAGCCCGAAAATCAGGCTGGTGTTTGATATTCTGGCCGATGCATTAGCCGCGTAAACTGCCGCCGGTGGCCTTGGTGACCTTTTCGACAATCTTGGCGCTGACGGCTTCGATATCGGCATCTTTCAACGTCTTTTCGGTTGGCTGCAAACGGACGGTCACAGCGAGCGATTTCTTGCCCTCGCCCAAGCTGCCCCCAATGAATTCGTCAAAGACGCGCACATCCGTGATCAACCCTTTATCCGCCCCTGCGGCGGCGTTGACCAGCGTCAGCGCCTCAACCTGCGCATCTACCACAAACGCGAAATCCCGTTCTACGGCCTGCAGATCGGTCGCTTGCAATGCCGCGCGGGTCGCTGACTTGTTCTTGCGCTGCGGCACTTCATCCGGCCAGATGGTAAAGCCGACAGCAGGACCTTTGACATCCAGCTCCGCCAGCACCTTGGGATGCAATTCACCAAACACACCCAATACCTTTTTCGGACCAAGGCAGATTTTGCCATGGCGACCCGGATGCCACCATTCTGACGCACCGCGCAGGATTTGTACCTTGGCCGGGGCACCTATCGCGGCAAGTAAGGCCTCTGCATCGGCCTTGGCATCATAAAGGTCGACAGGGCGCGACGTGCCATGCACATCCTTTGGCCCGGTGCGACCAATCAGAACACCTGTGATCAGGTTATGCTGCTCGCCCGGTTCGCCGCCGTGGAAACCGGCACCAACCTCAAACAAGGCCATATCCATGAAACCACGTGCCTGATTGCGGGCCGCCGCACGCAGCAGACCGGGCAACAGGTTGGGCCGCATATGTGACATCTCGCTGGAAATCGGGTTTTCCAACATGGTCGCATCATCGCCACCGCCAAATAGTTTCGCTGCAGCGTCATCAACAAAACTGTAGGTCACGCATTCGTTGTACCCCAGCGCAGCCGCTGTCCGACGCGCCGCCTGTTGCCGTGTCTGGCTGGCGGTCAGGATCGGCTTCGGCACACCGGGTTGAATGCGGGGCAATGGCTTGCCTTCCAGCTTGGTCAAGGACGCAATGCGCGCCACCTCTTCCACCAAATCCGCTTCGCCCTGCACATCGGGACGCCATGACGGGACATGGGCCATATCGCCTTCCATCGTGAAGCCCAGCGCGGTCAGCGATGCGTGTTGGGTCGCGGCGGGAATATCCATACCCACCAGTGAAGAACAACGATCTGTGTCCAAACGGTAGGCGCGGGATGTGTCAGGAACCGCACCCGCAACAATCATCTGTGACGCCTCACCACCGGCATGGTCCACAATCATACGCACCGCATGCTCCAGACCCTCAGGCGTGAAGGCAGGGTCTACACCACGTTCAAACCGGTAACGCGCATCGGAATTGATTTTCAACGCACGACCCGCATAGGCTATCTGGATCGGGTCCCAATAGGCGCTTTCGACGAAGACATTCACAGTCTCTTCGGTGCAGCCGGTTTCGGCCCCGCCCATGATACCCGCAATGCTTTCCGGGCCGTGATCATCCGAAATCACCATCTGCCCGGGCTGAAACGTATATTCCTTGTCATCAAGGGCCATGATGACCTCGCCACCTTTGGCGCGATGCACCCGCAGATTGCCTTGTACCTTGTCGGCATCAAAGACGTGCAAGGGGCGGTTCAGGTCATAGGTGAACCAATTTGTGACATCGACAAGAAAGCTGATCGGGCGCAAACCAATGGCGCGCAGCTGCGCTTGCATCCAATCGGGGCTAGGTCCATTTTTAACACCCTTAATCAAACGACCACAGAAAACTGGGCATCCGTCCCGGGTATCATCATCAATGGATACGTTCAGATCTGCCTCAATGGTGGCAGGAACAGGGTCAACGCTTATAGATTTCAACTTACCCAATCCCCGGGCAGCCAGATCACGGGCAACGCCGCGCACGCCCAGCGCGTCAGGACGATTGGGCGTAATCGCAATCTCGATAACCGGGTCAACCTTCTGAGGGTCATTGGCGGCCAACCAATCAACAAAGCGGTCGCCCACCTCACCCGAGGGCAGTTCGATGATGCCGTCATGCTCTTCCGACAGCTCCATCTCGCGCTCTGAACACATCATGCCATAGCTTTCGATGCCACGGATTTTGCCGACGCCAATAGTCGTATCAATGCCTGGAACATAAGTGCCCGGCGTGGCAATCACGACAGTAATGCCAGCACGGGCATTCGGCGCACCACAAATGATCTGCGTGGGGCCATCGTTGGTTTCCACCTGGCACACTTTCAGCTTGTCAGCATCTGGATGCTTTTCCGCTGATACCACCTTGCCAATGGCAAAATCGGACAGGCGCTCGATGGGATTTTCAATGCCTTCGACCTCTAGCCCAAGGTCGGTCAATGTCTCGGCAATCTCGGCAACGGAAGCATCCGTTTCAAGATGGTGTTTCAGCCAGGAAAGGGTGAATTTCATGCGTCTCGTTCCATGGGTCTGCAGTTCGCGCGTTCATAGCGCATCAGACCGACAGGTGAAAGACGCTACTCCGTTTCGCCAGCGAACAGCTTGCCGCCGTCATTGGCCCAGCCCGCGACGGATTCTGGATATAACAGGATGTTGTCCATCCCCGCCAATTCAGACGCATAGAACCAACTCAGGGCGCTCAATTCACCTGTCTGGCAAAACATGACAACATCGCCCATACGCCAATCGGCATTATGACTTTCAAGATGCGCGGTCACCGCCGCCACACCCGTTTCGATTGGGACATCAGGACCAAAACTATCCATCAGCGACAGGACCGGCGCGCTTTGGGCACGGGGTAGCGTTGTCAGGGCAGGATTGCCGTCATCGTCAACTTTTGAAAACATCTTCGCCGGACGCGCATCCAACAAAAAGCCTGCAATCTGCGACGTCGCGACACCATAGACATCAACCTTGTCGGCGCGCCAAGCGGGCGAAAACAACAGTTCAGCCTCGTAAGGCTCTGGGGTGACCGGGGTCACAGCCACCGGCAACCCAGCGTCGATCCACCCCTCATAGCCATCCTGCAAGATCGCAATCGTATCAAAGCCCGTTGATTTGAGCATCCAATAGACAAGTGCGGCACGCCCCTTGTCCATCACCGTCGGCTTTGTATGCACAATCACGACAGGCTTGTCATTGCGCAGCCCAGCGTCACCGATAATTTGCGACAGCTTCTCAATCGACGGAATTTCACTACGGTTACCACGCGGACCCCGCCAAATCTTATATGGGACAGAAATCGCGCCGGGGATCACCCCCTCGGCAACAGCTTTTTCGCTTCTGATATCAAGGATTTGGATGTCGGTCACATTTTGCAGCGTGGCAATTGCCTGCGCCGAAGGCAGCACAGCCCAATTCACCGGATTAGCCGCAGAAACCCCGCAAGGCAGCACAAACTCCATACCAATCTGGATAAGGTTTGGATCGTCGCCAATGATCTCCCGGTTGGCTCCAAAAATACTCTGATAGGCAAAAAACGATCCCAGTTCGGATCTTGCGATACCCGATAATGTATCGCCAGATTTGACAATATAAGTGGGGCTGCAAGCAAGCATCGGGGTTGCCGCGTAAACCAGGAAAGAAAGGCCCAACAGGGCTGACCGAAAGAATGACATTTGTTCTACCACGCGAAAACTATGGCTAAATATGGAACACTATAGCACTCCGGCAAGGTTGCACAAAACAATCCCTTACAATTCAGACGAAACGCTGCGTTTCCATCGCGTTCATGGGTAACGCAGCGGTCGGCCTAATAACTCATCCAATTGTCGGCCAATCCAACCTCTTGGGATGAAGTGCCCACGCGCATGCAGATCAAGTGTGACCTGACCGCCGGTCGTGCAATCACGCCAGATATGCCGGGTAAACAGGTCGTTATTTGTCACCGACCAGTCACCCGGTGTTTCATCCTGTCCACAGCCGAATTTCTCACGCCAAAGTGCTACGGGGAACAGAACATCACCGCCCGGCCCCATTGGAAAATCCATGACATTATCGCGTAGCCCATGAACATGACGAACCTCTGCAGGGCCTTGGGCACAAGTCTCGCCCTGATCAAGCGTGCCTGCCACTGCGATCAACGCAGCAACATCATCACCATTGTTGCAGACATAGCGCCACGCCATAGCTGACCCAAACGAATACCCGGATACGAATATCCGGCTGCGGTCGATGGGATAGCGTTTCGCAGCATCCTCTAAAACCGCCTGACCAAAATCCACGTCACGCATGCCCCCAGACCAAAAATCCCAGGTCTTGCGAACCCCCGTGGGGGCAAGCAACAACACCCCACGACGGCGCGTCGCGCCAGAGATGCGGCCATGATAAACAGGCACCGCCCCGGTCCGCGCCCAGCCGTGGAAATGCAGCATGACAGGCAATGGGGTGACACCATCCCAGCCGTCGGGTTCTTTGACGTGATAGGTGCGACCATCCAATGCGCAGGGTATCTGCCCATGGCAAGGGTTGCCGGGCAAGATGGAGTTGGGATTGGTGTCTTGGGCCGTCGCGGCAGTGGCGCAGAGAACAAACAGAATCACAAGTAATCGGGTCATGTTGCGATTACTATCTGACCGGGGCGTCAAGTCACCTGACATTTCTGTGGGATCCTTGAGAAGCGCCTCACAAGATCAAACTATACAGCCGGAGTATAACGCGAGGGCAGCGCCCGGGCCTCGGGGTGGGCGCAGAAACGGGTCTGTTTGGCGGGGCTTGGCGCCTATCGGTGACGGCAGTGCGGGTTGCCACGATGCAAAAGCGCCCTCCCCATGGGGGAGGTCCGGGCGCTGCCCGGCCTCGCCGGGCGGGTAGTTTGCTCATTTTTCATGCGGTTCAATACCAACCGCATCTGCTGCTTCGTTGAGGCGCTTCCAAGCTTTCCTATGACGAAACCTCTCAAGTTGGAATCTCGGTTGAGTCAAGAAAAGTTCGGATTTAAGCTGCTCACGCAACGTGCCAAGAGCATCGCTAAGCTGCTTGACTAAGTATTGCTTCTCCTCATGGGACCAGCTGTTTCGGTCAGCTTCTCTAAGTGCAAGGAAGCGGCTGTAGAACTCATCCGATATCAAAATCGCTATAGGTGATGCGTGAAGCAAAAATTCAGGATTAGCTTTTTGAAATTTCTCATATGCTTGAACAACCATGTCCGCGTTTGGATCATCTAACCGGTGCATGAGTTCACGTCCCAAGTCATATGAAGCCGCGAAGTAGTTGCTATAGGACTTCCTCCGATGCTCCATTATGGAGTCAGCATTGTCCCACCATCTCTTCAGTATGTAACCAAGCACCGCTAATAGCAGAGCAGGCCAGCTGACAGAAAGTGCTGCGCCGGTCACCGACTCAGCCCACCATGCAGCGTCGGCTGATCCAGCGCGCTGAACCCATAATGCCGCAGCCAGCGCAAATCTGAATCAAAGAACGCCCGTAAATCGGGAATCCCGTATTTCAGCATGGCAATTCGGTCGATCCCCATACCAAAGGCAAAGCCTTGCCAGTCCCCAGGATCAACACCCGCAGCTTCCAGCACTTTGGGGTGGACCATGCCGGACCCCAAAATCTCTAACCAATCGTCGCCCTCGCCCACTTTCAGCGTACCGCCTTCCCAGGAACAGCGGATATCGACCTCGGCAGATGGTTCGGTGAACGGGAAGTGGGAGGCGCGGAAGCGGATATCGACGTGATCCACCTCGAAATACGACTTCACGAACTCTTCGAGCACCCATTTCAGGTTCGCCATGCTGATATCGCGGTCAATCGCCAGCCCTTCGACCTGATGGAACATCGGTGTGTGGGTCTGGTCGTAATCGGCACGATAGACACGGCCCGGGCAGATGATACGTGTGGGTGCCCCCGTCTTTTCCATCGACCGGATCTGGACTGGGCTGGTATGGGTGCGCAGCACATGCGGCGGGCGGTTATCGCCCTCGCGCCGATGGGTATAGAAGGTATCCATCTCGGCCCGGGCCGGGTGATGGCCGGGGATGTTCAGCGCGTCAAAATTGTACCAATCGCTTTCGATCTGCGGGCCTTCGGCCACACTAAACCCCATATCGGCAAAAATCGCTGTCACCTCCTCGGTGACCTGGGAAATCGGGTGGATCGTGCCCTGCCTACGGCCACGCGACGGCAATGTCACATCCAGCCATTCTTCCCGCAAACGGGCATCCAAAGCAGCATCAGCAAGCGCTGATTTCTTGGCCAGCAACGCAGAGTTAATCTCGTCCTTCAGCGCATTCAGCGCAGGGCCCGCGACCTGCCGTTCATCGGGCGTCATTTTGCCCAGTTCGCGCATCTTCAGGCTAACCTCGCCTTTTTTACCAACGGCTTGCACGCGCAGGTCCTCGATGGCCACCTCATCAGCGGCATCGGCAATCAGAGCAAGGTATTTCTGTTTCAGGTCGTCCATGGTTCAGCCCTTTGTCATCTGTTGTCCTGCTAACCCGGTCAGCACAGCCATGCAAGTAAACGCGATCATATGCCGTTAAGCTCGCATTATCACACTGCGTGGTATGGCGTCATATGGTTCAGGACGCGCATCTTGCCCAATGCTTTGAAGACACGCGCACGCTCGAAATATCGGGGGCGGGCGACGCATTGACTGTGCCGCTCATGTTTTTGGATGCACTGACCAGATGCAAGACACGCAGCGACGTGCTTGAAGTTTACTCAGTCTGGGCAGGGCGATTGACCCATGCAGATCGCTGTTCAGTGACGCTCCGCATTGATGACGAATGGCTTATGGTGACCACTATGGATGGCGCCAAGAATCCTCCCCAAAGCACCAGCCACCCCTTGCAAAACAGCACGGTTGGCGCCGTTTACGAACGTGGTGAACCATTGTTTTTGCATGACGTCACATCGATTGATCTGCCCGACGCCAAGGTGGTCGCCGAATTGGGTTTGCGATCCGCCGTTCTTGCTCCCATCATTAGCGGGGCGCATTGTTTTGGCACGCTTGCTGCAAGCTACAAAGAAACCATGTCTGAACCTGCTGCAGAGCTGGCGTTGATACAGGCTATGGCCCGCTGCCTTGCCATGCAGCTTCGAGTGATCGAACAGATGCAAAGCCTGACCACAATGGCGCGAACTGACCCGCTGACCGGGGCGGGCAATCGCTATGACCTATACGAACAGGCCGAGGAAGCGTGGACCAACTGGACCACGGATGCACAACCCTTTTCCTTCATGTCGACGGATATCGATCATTTCAAGCAGATCAACGATACATACGGGCATGACGTTGGCGACGCGGTCCTATGTGCCTTTGTGCAACGTCTCAAGGGTCAGTTGCGTGCCACCGACAAGATTATCCGCACGGGAGGGGAAGAGTTTGGGCTATTGATGCCCGACCCGACACCCATGTCTGCGATTGAACGCGCACAGCGCTTGTGTGACGTCATTGGTGACCGGCCTTTTGCCGTGCATGGGATGGAACTGGTCATTACTGCCAGTTTCGGGATCACGCAGGTGATGCCGTCGGATCATTCATTTGATGATGTTTTGAAGCGGGCGGATATCGCGCTTTACGACGCCAAGAAGTCGGGGCGGGATCAAGTCATATCAATATCGGACGAGGAACTGGCCGCTTGATATACAGCATCGTAGGTTCATCCACGCCACACCAGCCGCAAAGGCCAAGAAAAAAGCCGCCTCATTTCTGGGCGGCTTTCCGTATTCGTGCATGCAGCTGGCTTAAGCGGCCAGCGCATCCTTTGCCTTACCCACGATTATGGCGAACGCATCAGGCTCGTTCACGGCCAGATCAGCCAGAACCTTGCGGTCCACTTCGATCCCGGCCAGTGTCAGGCCGTTGATGAACTTGGAATAGTTCAGTGTTTCATCAACTGAACGCACACCTGCGTTGATCCGCTGGATCCACAATGCGCGGAAGTTGCGCTTGCGGTTATGACGGTCGCGTGTTGCGTATTGGTTGGCTTTGTCGACGGCCTGCTTGGCAACCTTGAAGGTCTTGGAGCGGCGATCATAATATCCTTTGGCAGCGTCGAGAACTTTCTTGTGACGACGGTGCGTGACGGTTCCACCTTTAACTCGCATATCAAATTCTCCTTAGCGTGAATATGGCATCATTGGCTTGATGATACCTTCATCAGCCTTTGACAGGATTGTTGTACCACGTGCATTCCGCAGGAATTTGTTGGTGCGCTTGATCATGCCGTGGCGCTTGCCCGCCTGGGCGGCAACCACGCGGCCAGAGGCCGTCACTTTGAACCGCTTTTTGCAGCTCGATTTTGTCTTCATCTTCGGCATTTCCGTCTCCGTATTTAGGTTCGGTCGAAACGCGCGACTCGGCATGCCATATTGGCCGGACGCGCGGGTTGAAGTGCGCCGTATAGGGCGCATCCCCTATACGTGCAAGGCATTAATTGATGTAACGCGCCACAACGCTGACAAACACATCATCTACCCGATCCACTGTATAAAGATCCGGTTCCTGGCGGGCGACATAGATCACCGCCGCAACCCCAACGACCAATGCAACGGCGGACCCTCTGGGCCAGCGCCGGTCAGAAAACGCATTTACCAGCGCGGGGATCGAAAAGGCAGCAATTATCAATCCAATGACAAAGATCAGATCAAGATCCATAAAAAAACGCGCCTTTCCTGCTGCTTGCTGGCAGGCTACTCTGGATCGGAGGCGTAGATCAAACGTTCCGCGCACGGGGCGACCCGCAAGATATTCGTCGATCCGGGTGTATTGAATGGCACGCCCGCAGTTACAACCACCATGTCCTTTTCTGTTGCCAATTCTTGCGAAACGGCAGCGCGAACAGCGGCGATGACCGCTTCTTTGAACCGATTGACCTCGCCCGTCACAACACAGTTTGTGCCCCATGATAGGCACAAACGACGCGCGGTCGAGATATAGCTGGTAAGCGCAATGATCGGCACCCGTGGTCGTTCGCGTGACACCAACAGCGCTGTTGTCCCCGATTGCGAGAAACAGCAGATCGCCTTCACATCGGTGGTCTCTGCAATCTCGCGGGCGGCAGAAACGATCCCGTCTGCAACCGTGATCCCTTCGGCCTTCCGGGATGCTTCGATAATCTCGGTATAGTTTGGATCAGCCTCGACCTCGCCTGCGACGTTGCTCATCGTGGTGACGGCCTCAATCGGATAGGATCCGGCAGCCGATTCCGCAGACAACATGATCGCGTCCGAGCCTTCATAAATAGCGGTCGCGACATCCGAAACTTCTGCGCGGGTCGGCATTGGGGATTCGATCATCGATTCCAGCATCTGTGTGGCGACGATCACCGGCTTGGCGGCTGCCCGGCACTTGCGCACCAGCTGTTTCTGGATCGGCGGCACGTTCTGAACGGGCAATTCAACGCCCAGATCGCCGCGGGCAACCATGATGCCATCGCTTGCAGCCAGAATGCTGTCGAACGACTTCACGGCATTGGGTTTTTCGATCTTTGAAAGAATCGCCGCACGTCCCTTGGCCAGTCTGCGGGCGTCTTCAACATCGGCTGCGCGTTGCACAAATGACAAGGCAAGCCAATCAACACCCAGATCGCAGACAAATTCCAGATCTTTGCGATCCTTGGGCGACAGCGCCGCAACCGGCAGAGTCACATCAGGGACGTTCACGCCCTTACGGTTGGAAATCGTGCCACCAACAACAACTTCACAATCCGCAAAATCAGCACCGCAATCCTTGACCTTCAGTTTGATCTTGCCGTCATTAACCAATAGATGGGCACCCGGTTCCAGCGCGTCAAAAATTTCCTTATGCGGTAACATCACCCGGTGGACATCACCCTCAGCATCATTCAGGTCCAGCCGGAACGCCGCACCTTCGACCAGTTCCTCTTCACCATTAGTGAATACGCCAACACGCAGCTTGGGGCCTTGCAGATCAGCCAGAATAGCAATCGGGCTATCAAGGTCCTTTTCAACCTGCCGAATGATCTCGTGTCGGGCTTTGATCTCGGCATGGTCGCCATGCGACATGTTCAGGCGAAACACGTCTGCCCCGGCTTCGTGCAGGGCGCGGATCATCTCATAATCATTTGAGGCGGGCCCAAGTGTTGCGACAATCTTCACGTTGCGGTGGCGTCTCATGCATCTGTCCTTCGTGCGGTAGCACCGTTAGCGGTAACGGCAAGCTTTGCGCCCTTATTGCGCAATTCCAATCCGGGAACAACTAGCCTAAATGCTGTGTCAAAGGAATGACAGGCAAGATGACTGATACCGTGTTTACGATCGAGGGCCAGAACAGGCCCGGCCGCTGGCTGGTCGCCTGCGACCACGCAACAAATCATATCCCCAGCTGGGTCCATGGGGGCGATCTGGGGCTGAACCCGGGTGATATGAAGCGGCACATCGCCTATGATATCGGCGCCGCTGGGGTCACGCGCAAACTCTCTGCCCTACTTGATAGCACCGCGATCCTTTCAGGTTTTTCGCGTCTGGTTGTCGATCCTAATCGGGGCGAAGACGATCCAACGATCATGATGCGGCTTTATGACGGGACGATCATACCGGGGAACAAACATGCGGATAGGGCCGAAATTGAGACCCGGCTCGCCCGGCTTTACCGGCCCTATCACGCCGCCTATGCAGCCTTGGCTGAAGGGATTGCCAAACCAATCATATGTGCCGTGCATAGTTTCACGCCACGACTGCAAGGGCGACACCCAAGACCGTGGGAAGTCGGCGTTCTCTATGCGGACGATGACAGGCTCGCCCTGCCCTTCATGGCAGCCTGCCGGTCACAAGGTTGGTGTGTCGGTGACAACCAACCCTATGCCGGTCACCTGCCCGGCGATGCCGTCGACCGGCATGCTCTTCAGCATGGGCGGCCCAACCTGTTATTGGAATTGCGACAAGACCTGATCGCAGATGAGGCCGGTCAAACCCTTTGGGCGGAACGTCTGGCACCTATATTAGCACAAACACTGGCCGCTACGGGCCTGTAAGGAGGATATGATGGACGACCAAACCCGTATCGAAATCGAAGCCGCCGCCTTTCGGCGTCTGCAAAAACACCTGATGGAAGACCGCACAGATGCGCAAAACATCGACATGATGAACCTGGCCGGTTTCTGCCGCAACTGCCTGTCGCGCTGGTATCAGGAAGCCGCCAACGAACGTGGCATCGAGATGAGCAAGGATGAAGGACGCGAAGCGTTCTACGGTATGCCGTTTTCCGAATGGAAAGCAAAATATCAGGTCGAGGCGAGCGCCCAGGCGCAGGAAGCGTTCAAGAAATCACATGGCTGACACGCGCCCGGGCGTTGGTACTACTTGAGAAAACCAGTCCCACCGACGGCCAGAACAGCAGCCGACCCGCAGGCATTGCCCTCTGCCAGACACCGGTCCAGCGGGGCGTCATCCAACCATGACGACAGAAAGCCTGCGTTGAATGCATCACCTGCACCGGTCGCATCAATGGCCGCGACAGGGAACGCCTTGCCGCTGATCCAGGCATCACCATTCATGGTCCGCGCGCGCGCGCCTTCTTTGCCTTGCTTTATGATGGTCAAGGGTGCCGCGATCTCTGGCACATCTTTGGCAGACAGCGCCGCCGATTCTGCCTGGTTCGGCAAAAAGACGTCTACAGCCGCGATCAGCGCGGCCATCTTGGGGCAATAGTCATCCTGCCATCCACAATCGAGCGATATAGTCATACCGGCGTCGCGTGCCCGGGCGATCAGTTTTGGTCTATCCTGCAACGTGCGCAGCTCGCCGATATGCAGATGCGCATAGTCAGAAAAATTGACATCCCCCAGATCGGGTATGGCGGGGCCATCGGTGCGGGTCAGGAACGCGCGGTCGCCATTGCTTGACATCGCAACCGTGATTTGTGGGTCAATCCCGGCCTTCGATGGTTTGCAATACGCGGAACCAACATCATGGGTGGCCAAGTCGGCCAAAACGATGCCGTCAAATGGCTGCGCGGGCAGAGTTGAAAGCTGTGAAACGTCGTGACCCAATGACGCCAGTGTTGCACCGGTAATAAACGCGCCGCCGCCCGCATGCAGGGACAGACCCGGGCCAAAAACCTCTGTGCCCAGCGTAGGCATGCGTGGGACATCCGCAAAAACCAGATCGCAATAAAGCCGACCGGCACAAAGAACGGGTTTCTTCACGACAATGCGTCCCCGTTTACAGCGTCAAAGATATGCAGGTTTTCAGGGTCGGCGCCCAGTTGAACAGTCGTACCAACCTGTGGGGGGGTACGGCCATCCGCCTTGGCGATGATTTCACCGAATGGTGTATCGACATAGATCAACGTTTCTGACCCCAGCGGTTCGCGCAGGGTCACAGTCCCCTTGATGATCGGATTGGTGCTGTCGGGATGCAAGTCATCAGGACGCACTCCCAACAGAACCTTTTGATCGTTACCGCCTTGCAAGGCAGGAATATCGACTGCGTTGCCAGCGCCCAAGGTGACCTGATTACCGCTCAGATGCCCATCCAACAGGTTCATCGACGGCGCGCCGATAAACCGTGCAACGAAAGTATTTGCAGGGCTATGAAAAACCTCTTCCGGGGTGCCGACCTGCTGAATGTGGCCATCTTTCATGATCACGATACGATCCGCCATGGTCATCGCCTCGACCTGATCATGGGTGACAAAGATGATCGTGTTACCGACCCGCTGATGCAGTTTCTTGATCTCAAGCCGCATTTGGGTGCGCAGCTGCGCATCTAGGTTCGACAGCGGTTCGTCGAATAAAAACACCGCCGGATCACGCACCATCGCGCGGCCAATCGCGACCCGCTGACGTTGCCCGCCTGACAACTGACTTGGTTTGCGGTCCAGCAGATCAACCATATCCAGAATACCGGCGACCTCCTGAATACGCTTTTCCTTGTCTGCCTTGGGCATCTTGGATGACCGCAAGCCAAAGGCGATATTCTTTTTCACCGACATATGCGGATAGATGGCGTAATTCTGAAACACCATGGCGATATCGCGTTCCTTGGGTTCAAGGTTATTCACCTCGCGCCCGCCAATTTCGATGATCCCGGACGTCGTTTCTTCCAGCCCTGCGATCATGCGCAAGGTCGTGGATTTCCCGCATCCCGATGGGCCGACCAGAACCACAAATTCCCCATCGGCGACATCAAGCGAGATGCCATGCAACACCTCTGTCGCACCGTAGGATTTAGTAAGGGATCGCAATGCGAGGTTGGCCAAGATCAGGTCTCCAGTAACTTGGTAAAAGCGGTGCTGCGTGTTTCGTCCGCTGTGACAATGCGGGTGACACGACCGTCCGCCCGGGCACAAAGATCATCCAGATCGCATTGGTAGCTGGCGAATGCCGCATCCAGCGCAGCCGGTGCCGGGCCGCCGATGCGATCACGAAGGGCGATGAAGGTTTCTGGGCTGGTGGCCGTTCGAAACGCCACCTCATCCATCACCGTGTCCCGGTCTGTGGCAGTGCGGAATGCAGATTGAAATGCCTGAAACCCGTCTGAAAGCGGCGCACTATTCAAGTACCGCGCGACCGCAGCCGCGATTTCATGAGCTTGGCGAAATGTCAGCCCTTCGTCACGGACAAGCGTATCAGCCAGTTCGGTAATCGTGATACTGGCCGCATCTGCGTTGCGCCGCACATTGGCTGCATTGATGGAACAGGCAGGCAAAAATGCGATCAACAGCTCCAGCACCCGCTCGCCGCTGTTGAATGCAGCATAGCCAGCCTGCTGCACCTCGCCTTCACTGTCATTCATATCGGTAAACGGTGTGTTGTGCATTGCATTGATAATCATGTCACACCGCCCGCAGGTGACAGACGCGAGGTGGCGCATATGCTCAATCGGCACCGGATTACGCTTTTGCGGCATGATCGAACTGATCTGGACAAGCGCGTTGGGTACATAAAGCTGACCCACCTCAAAGCTGGACCAGAAGGCAAGATCCTGCACCACCCGGCCCAGATGCAGGAACACCAGCTTGATCGCGGAATAAAGCCCGGTGACATAATCAACCGACGCGATACAGCCATAGGAATTGACCAACGGCCCCTCGAACCCCAACAAATCTGCCACGCGATTGCGGTCGATGGGAAAGCTGGATGTGGTGATGGCGGCGGCACCCATCGGACAATGACCAAGGTTGTCGATGGCGGCAGACAGGCGCGTGGCATCCCGACCCAACACCTCAATTATCGCCGCCAGATAGTGACCAAATGTCGTGGGCTGTGCTGGCTGACCATGGGTGTAGGCGACGATCAGGGTATCGCGTTCATGACGGGCCTTTTCAATCAACGCCTCTGTCAGCGCGTTGATCTGGGCCAACATCGCCTCGGCCCGCGCGCGCAAGGCCATCTTGAACAGCGTATGGTCCATATCATTGCGTGATCGCGCAGTATGCAATGCGCCGCCAAGATCGCCAAGGCGGTCACGCAATGCGGCCTCTACGTAAAAGAAGTAATCCTCGTACTCACCAGTGTATTGCAGCGCTGCGATAGCGGTTTCTGCATCAATAGCGACAAGCGCGGAGGCGATCTGTTGACCATCAGCTGCCGACAATATCCCTGTCTCAACCAGCATCACCAGATGCGCCTGATTGATCTCCGCCATATGGCCTGCATAGTGGGTTTTGACCCCCTCAAACAGCGGGGCAAGCACAGTTTCCTTATAGGTCGGGTCGGGAAAAACGCTGTTGTCGATCATCCCTTCAGCCCCGCCATCACGACACCGCGAATAATGAAGCGTTGGAAAATCAGGAACACGACAAGGGTCGGGATCGTGCTGATGGCAGCACCGGTCATGATCAACTCCCATGCAACATCGGCCTCATCCCCAAAACCGGAAAGGCCGACAGGGATCGTATACATATCAACGGAATTGGTGACGATCAGGGGCCACAGGAAGGCCGTCCAATTCCCCAGAAACACAAAAATTGCCAAAGCTGCCAAGGCAGGTTTCACCAACGGCATGGCAACTGTCCACCAGATCTGAAGTTCGTTGAGGCCATCAATACGGGCGGCCTCGATGAAATCATCAGGGACGCTTTCAAAAAACTGTTTCATCAGGAATGTGCCGAAAGCCGTCATCAACCCCGGGAACATGATACCCCAATAACTGTCGAGCCAGCCAAAGGATTGCGACATCAGATACCACGGGATCACCAGCATTTCAGTCGGGATCATCAGCGTGCACAGGATCGCGATGAATACGATGGTACGGCCCGGAAACCGGAACTTACACAAGGTGTAGCCAACAAGGCTGTCAAAAAGCAGATTACAGATTGTTGTGACCGTGGCGATGATGATGGAATTGACGAACCACCAATAAAACCGCCCGTCCTCCAACACATAGGTGTAATTCTCAATCGTCGGCTCTTCCGGGATAAGGTTGACGTTGTAAACCTCGTGCGGCCATTTCAGCGAGGTCGAGATCATGTAGGCGATGGGCATGATCATCGCGATGCCGCCGATGAACAGGATGAGCCAGCGAAGAATCTGCCCCATGTTACGGGATCGTGGCGCGGGCTTGGCCATTAAAAGGGTATCGGCGGATGGGGCAATATCGCTCATCTCATGTGCTCCGCAGCAGGCGTAGCTGGATCAGCGACACAATCAGCAGGATGGTGAAAAGCACCACCGTTTGTGCGGCAGCATACCCCATGTCAAACCCGTTAAAGGCCGTGTCATAGATCATCAAAACCAACGGCTTGGTCGCATTCAGCGGCCCACCTGGATTGTTGGTTGTCATGTTGAACACATGATCAAAAATGCGCAGAAACCCGATAGACGAAAACACGACGATAAACACAATCGTGGGACGCAGTAGCGGGATGGTGATCTGGGTCAGGACCGTAAACCAGCCAACCCCGTCAATCTTGGCGGCTTCGTAATAGCTGGTGGGAATGGCCCGCAAACCGGCCATGAAGATGATGACCTGAAATCCAAGGCCAGCCCAGACAGCCGGGGCCAGCACGGCTGGTAATGCGTTGGTTGTGGATTGCAGGAATGCGATTTGCGGAATGCCAAAGCCTGCCAGAATATTATTGAACAATCCGATGGGCACATCCTGATAGAACCAGCGCCAGACCCAGGCCATGGCAACAGCAGACGTCATGAAAGGCAGGAAATATAGCATGCGCAGAAAGCCATGCATAAACCGCAGCTTGTCCAGGTGGTAGGCAATGACAAATGACAGGACGAGGCTGATCGGCGTACCCAACAGCAGGTAAATAAAGGTGTTTTTGAACACTTTCCAGAACACCGGATCATTCCAAAGCTTCTGGTAATTCTCCATGCCCGCCCAGGTCCGGTCACCCAGCAGGTTCCAGTTTTGGAAACTGATCAGGATGGCATTGCCGGTGGGGTAGAACCGGATCACCGTGTAAAATAGCACCGGAATGGCAAGGAATGCCCAGGCCCAGACGATCTGTTTCTGGCGGATGGTCAGATTGCGGTACATCACACGCCCTTGACGAAGAAAACGCCGCCCCGGCGGGAGATCCGGGACGGCAGGTCGTTGCTTATTCGGCGTAGTAGTCGTCAAGCAGTTTCTGCTCGGCCTCGGCAGCGATAGCCAAGCTTTCGGCAGGATCCATGCCTTCCAGCTGAATACGTTCGACCATTTCCACCATCAGTTGGCGCTGACCGGACTCGTTGGCGAATTTGGTGGTGTTGGCATAGGCAAGGCCCCGGATGAACGGGCCAAAGGTTTCATCATTCGCATTCGCTTCGGTCATGCCAACCGATGGTTTTGCAGGCAATTCACCGACGGTATCCAGCCAGATCTGCATCGCCTCGTCAGAGGTGATATATTGCATGAACTTCACGGATGCGTCGTATTTTTCGCCCTCGGCCTTCGTGGTAATCGCGTTCACCCAGTAAGACGAATAGTTCGACCGCGTGCCATCAGCATTGGCGGGCAATTCCGTGACCCCCCATTTCAGGCCGCGCGTCCCGTTCAGCGACCCGATGCGGAATGACCCATCAATATGCATGCCCGCACGACCGGCCTTAAACGCGGCCTGCGGTTCATCCATAAAGCCAATGGCGGTGACAGGTGGATCGCCAAGGAACATATCGGTGTAAAAACCCAACGCTGCAGCACCGGCATCTGTGTTGTAATTCACTGTCTGATAATCATCGACGTAGGGATCACCACCAAACTGACGCACCAGCCCTTCACGCCACCAATGGTGATCCTGCGCAGTCATACCTGCTGTGATACCGACCTGCGTGATATTGCCAGCACCATCCAGCTTGGTCATGGCTGCGGCGGTTGCCATCAACTCATCCAGCGTTTCTGGCGGGCTTTCGATCCCGGCCTCTTCAAACAGGCGTTCATTATAGAACAGGGCCAGCGAGCGGACGGCAGTTGGCAGGGCCCAGTAGTTGTCGCCATCCTTCATGGCCTGAACCATCGGGAAGAAATCTGCGTCAATCTGGGCTGCTGGGAACGTGTCGGCAGGCAGCGGTTGGATCAACTCGGCCTCTACATAGTCGTTCAACCAACCATAAAACAGCTGCACAACGTCAGGACCCTCACCCGCCGGAATCGCAGCCGCAACTTTGGTGCGGTAATCGGCATAGGGGAAATGGGTCATGGTGACGGTGATATCGGGGTTCGCAGCCTCAAAATTAGCGATCAGCGTCTCCATCGCCTCAACACGGGCGTCAAAGAAATACTGCCAGTATTCAATTTCGACGGCGCTGGCGGCGCTGGCAAACAGCGCGGCAGAGGATGTAAGCCCGGCAAGGGCCAGACCTTTCAAATATGCGTTCATCGTCATTCTCCCATGGTGGCGTGGTGGCCCGTTATCGGGCTTATGACCTAGGGTTAACGCAACTTGATTGATAATTCAATTGAATTGAGTTAATCCATTTTTATGATTTCCACTCCGCTCCAACAAGGCAGCAACGCCGAACGGTCCAGACACCGCAACAGACAGGCGGTGCTGGGGCAGGTCCATTTGGCCGGAGCAATTGGGCGGGCTGAAATCGCCCGAGCGCTAGCGCTGACCACGCAAACGGTCAGCAATATCATCGCAGAACTGTCGGATGATGGGATGCTGATCGAAAAGGGGCGGCTCAGCGCCGGACGCGGGCAGCCAGCAATCCAATACGCACTAAAGCCGGAAGGTGGATACGCACTGGGGGTTGAGGTGCGACCGGATGCGGTCTTTGCAGCCCTGCTCGATCTTACGGGACGGGCAGTAACGACGGAACGGGTAGCGTTGGCACGAACGGATCCCGACATCGTGCTCGATCACGTCACCGCCGTTTACGCCCACGCCTTGGATCAAGTGCCACGGGCGCGGGGGCGGATGCTGGGGGCAGGGATTGTGATGCCAGGACCATTCGGGCTGACAGGGATCGCGGGCATGGGCACAGACCTCACTGGTTGGCAGGAAGTTGACGCCGCGGCCCTGTTTTCCAAAGCGATCGAACTGCCGGTTGTACTCAGCAATGACGCCAACGCCGCCGCAATGGCTGAACGGATCACCGGCGCCGCACAAGAGATGAACTCCTATGCATATCTCTATTTTGGAGCCGGGCTGGGGCTCGGGCTGATCCATGGCGGGCAGCTGGTGCGCGGTGCTTACGGCAATGCGGGCGAGATTGGGCACATCCCGGTACCCGGACCACATGCCAAACTGGAAGACGCTGTAAGCCGCCAGTCCGTCCAACGCCATTTACTGGCCGCAGAACTGGACGTTCACGACATCGACGCGCTGGACCAGCTTTTTGAACAAAAGAACGCGGCGCTGATGACATGGCTGGACACAGCCTGTGATGCGCTGGGGCACGCTGTTGCGATTGTCGAAAACCTGTTTGACCCACAAACAGTTGTGCTGGGTGGGGCAATGCCCAACGGCATTCTGGAACATTTCGTCGCAAACACGCCACTACCGGACCTATCCGTTTCCAACCGACCACATGCACCGCATCCACGCCTGATACAGGGGGCGTCTGGACGAATGACAGCGACGCTGGGGGCCGCTGCCCTTATCCTCAACCGTGCGCTGACCGCACCGCTATCGCACGCACATTAAAGGACGTGATCCATGCCGCTTACTGATCAATCACGGATTTCCGCAGAACGAGACCGCCCGCGGATTGTGGCGCTTTGGCAGGCGTTGACGGCCCTGAAGTCAACCGTGTCATTCATGAACACAGGCGCACATCCCGACGATGAGATCTCTGCAATGCTGGCCGCAATGCGGTTTCGGGACGGGATCGACATTTCATATGCCTGCTCTACCCGTGGCGAAGGGGGGCAAAACGATATCGGAACAGAAACCACCGAAGCGCTTGGCGTTTTGCGTACGGCCGAGATGGAGGCCGCATGCGACAGGCTCGACTTGCGAATGTATTGGCTGTCGGTCAGCCCCAAAGACACGATATTTGACTTTGGCTTTTCCAAATCCGGCGACGAAACATTGTCCAAATGGGGCCGCGAGCGGACGCTGGTCCGGTTCGTCGATATCATCCGGACCGAAAAACCCGACATCATTTGCCCAACCTTTCTGGATGTGCCCGGCCAGCATGGCCACCATCGGGCCATGACCGAAGCCGCCCATGCCGTTATGGACTTGGCCGCAGATGCCGGTTTTGACGGCAGCACATTGCCCGCTTGGCAAGTTCAAAAGATGTATTTGCCCGCCTGGTCCGGCGCAGGTCAATCGTATGATGACGATCTTCCGCCGCCAGCGGCGACGCTGACATTTCCGGCCTCTGGCCGCGATCCCGTCACGGGCTGGACCTATGAACATTTAGGGCAGCAAAGCCGCGTCATGCACGCTACGCAAGGGATGGGGCGTTGGATCGCCACTGGCGAAGAACGGGATTTTCCACTTCACCTTGTGCAATCGCATGTTGCTGGGCCAGATCTGAAGGTGACGTCCGGCCTGACGCAAAACTTGCGCGATCTTGACCTTCCCGATGCAAAGGCTGCACAAGATGCCTGTGACGCGGCCATCGCCGCATTCCCGGACACGCCAAAAATCTTGGAGCATGCCTGCGCCGCGCTGCTGGCGTTGCGAAACGCGACGGCAAGCTGTCCACCAGATCTGCTGACCGCAATCGGGCATAAGCTCACCCGGAAAGAGCAGCAGCTATCCCATGTCATCCATCTGGCAGCAGGGGTCAAAGCACGGGCGGCATTATCGCAAGATATGCTGCATCCAAGTGACAAAACGCGGTGGTACTCGGAAGTCGCAACAGAGGTTGGCAGTGTCTCCCTCACCCCAAACCTGCCATCCGCTTGGGTTATAGACGGCGAAGCAATTACCCTCAAACCTGATGCTGTGACTACTGACCCCTACCCAGCGATCTACCGACCCGGTCAGCCGGAGGCGCCTTGCATCGATGTGAAACTTTCAGTGAATGGTGTTGATACGACCGTCGCTCTCCCGTTTGAGGTTACACCCGTTGTCAGCCCACAGCGATCTGCCTCACTCTCACCAATGGCCGACGTGATCAATCTTGCAAGCGACCGTCGCGAGGTGACGATTGCGGTCAATGCAATCTCTCCCGTTGGGGCACAGCCCGCATTGCAGGCTCCCGATGGTTGGGCAGTGCATCAAACGGACGCAGGATTTGTCGTCACCATCCCTGAAGACACAGCCAAGGGAACCTATGATGTGGCACTCATCCTAGATGGCAAACCCGCCGACAGTGTCCATCACATCATACATGGTCATGTCGCGGCGCGGGCCTTAGCCAGCCCAGCCGTGGCACGGATATGCGTCGTGGATGCCAAATTGCCCGACGTAAATGTCGGCTATATCGGCGGTGGCAATGATCGGGTCGGTGATTGGCTGACGCGTCTGGGGGTCAAGGTCACTGACCTGTCCGAGGCAGCGCTAACGGAAACAGAGCTGGCAACCTTTGATACAATCTTGATTGGTATCTTCGCTATGAAATCCCGCCCCGGACTGGTCGAGGCCATGCCCCGCCTTCACAGATGGGCACGACAGGGCGGCACGCTCATCACGCTTTATCACCGCCCGTGGGATAACTGGGATCCGGATACCACGCCACCACACAAGCTTGAGATTGGGCAACCATCACTGCGCTGGCGGGTGACGGATGAAACGGCGCAAGTGACCCATCTGGCACCCGATCATCCAATCCTGAACCACCCCAACCAGATCGGGCCCGAGGATTGGGATGGCTGGCACAAGGAACGCGGGCTCTATTTCGCCAAAGACTGGGACGCGACCTACACAGCGCTGCTTGAAATGAACGACCCTGACGAGGCACCGCTGCGCGGGGCACTCTTGTCAGCCGATGTCGCACAAGGGCGCCACATACATAGCTCGCTGATCCTGCACCATCAGATGGAGAAATTGGCCCCGGGTGCATTCAGACTGCTGGCAAACCTGCTTGCCAAACGCGAGTGACCGTTTGGCACGCATGTTGAAGCGCCGCTGAATTTCATTGTTTTTCGCATAACACCCGGAACAAGCCACGGTCACCTGAGGTCAGATTTGCGCCTATCGGAAACATGCGTTCCTGCGTCATTCTGCAAACGGCGACATTAGCCTTCATCGCGCTTCCCTTTGCCGGTTGCTGTTTCCAACGGGGTTCCGTATGTCCGGCGGTGGGACACCCTTCCCCAACGAAGGGCGCATATCTGTGAGGATACCACTGATGGTAACTACCAAACCGGCAGCGCGGCCGGCTAATCCGCGTTTTTCGTCTGGCCCCTGTGCCAAACCCCCTATCTGGACATTGGATGCACTCAGCGATGCCGCATTGGGCCGATCGCATCGGGCTGCGGTTGGCAAGGCCAAACTGGCCGAGACCATTGACCTGACCCGCGAGGTGCTGGGCATTCCGGCGGATTATCGCATCGGTATTGTCCCAGCCTCTGACACAGGCGCCTTTGAAATGGCCATGTGGTCGCTGTTGGGCGAACGCCCGGCGCAGATGGTCGCTTGGGAAAGCTTTGGCGCAGGCTGGGTGACCGATGTGGTCAAACAGCTAAAGATCGACGCGACCGTTCACACGGCTGACTACGGTCAGATCGTCGATATGGCCGCGCTGAACTATGACAATGATGTCTGTTTTACATGGAACGGCACCACATCCGGCGTGCGGATGCCATCAGGCGATGTGATCCCCGCTGACCGGGCCGGGCTGACGCTTTGCGACGCAACATCCGCCGCCTTTGCGCAGGACCTGCCATGGGACAAACTGGATGTAACCACGTTCTCCTGGCAGAAGGTGATGGGGGGCGAGGCCGCACATGGCATGCTGATCCTGTCACCCCGCGCGGTGGAACGACTTGAAAACTACACACCGCCATGGCCCCTGCCCAAGATTTTCCGCCTGACAAAGGGCGGCAAACTGATCGAAGGGATTTTCCAGGGCGCCACGATCAACACCCCTTCCATGCTGGCGGTTGAGGATTATCTAGTCGCCCTGAAATGGGGACGGTCCATCGGCGGGCTTGATGCGCTGATGCACCGGGCCAATGCCAATGCGCAGGCGATCTGGCATTTTTGCGCGGCGCATGACTGGATCGACAATCTGGCAAATGATCCGGCGACGCGGTCAAATACCTCTGTCTGTTTGAAATTCACCGATGACCGTATCACGGACGGTGCCGCCTTCGCCAAAGCCGTGGCCAAACGGCTGGAGGCCGAAGGGATCGCGCTGGATATTGGCGCTTATCGGGATGCACCCGCTGGCCTGCGGATCTGGTGCGGTGCCACGGTCGAGACCTCTGATATCGAAGCAATGCTGCCATGGCTGACCTGGGCATTCGAAACAGAAGTTTCAGTGTAAGATGGGTTTAAACCCATCTTACCTCCCCTCTCTCTTGCGACATTATTAAGGAGCGGCGATTATGGCCCCCAAAGTACTCATCTCTGACAAACTCTCACCCGCTGCTGTGCAGATCTTCAAGGATCGTGGCATTGACGTTGACTTCCAGCCAGACCTTGGCAAGGACAAACTCGCCCTGCAGAAGGTGATCGGCCAATATGACGGCCTTGCCATCAGGTCGGCCACCAAAGCCACTGAAAAGATCATCGCGGCAGCCGAAAACCTCAAGGTCATCGGTCGCGCCGGGATCGGCACTGATAATATCGACAAGGACGCCGCATCGCGCAAAGGCGTCATCGTGATGAACACGCCCTTTGGCAACATGATCACCACAGCCGAACATGCCATTGCGATGATGTTCGCCGTCGCCCGTCAGATCCCCGAAGCCAGCGCATCCACCCATGCGGGCAAATGGGAAAAATCGAAATTCATGGGGGTCGAACTGACGGGCAAGACCTTGGGTGTCATCGGCGCGGGCAATATCGGCTCCATCGTCTGTGATCGCGCCCGTGGTCTGAAGATGAAGGTCATCGCCATGGATCCGTTCCTGTCAGAAGAACGCGCGACAGAAATTGGCGTTGAAAAGGTGGATCTGGACCAGCTCCTCGCCCGCGCCGATTTCATCACCCTGCATGTCCCCTACACGACTGAGACAGCCAATATCCTCAGCGCCGAAAACCTTGCCAAGACCAAGAAAGGCGTGCGCATCATCAATTGCGCCCGCGGTGGGCTGGTGGATGAGGCCGCATTGGCCGACCTATTAGAATCCGACCATGTCGCCGGGGCCGCCTTTGATGTGTTCGCCGAAGAACCGGCCAAGGAGAACCCGCTTTTCAACCTGCCCAATGTCGTCGTCACCCCACATCTGGGCGCGGCCACAACCGAGGCGCAGGAAAACGTGGCCTTGCAGGTGGCCGAACAGATGTCCGATTACCTGCTGACGGGTGCGGTGCAGAACGCGCTGAACATGCCATCGGTCACCGCCGAAGAGGCCAAGATCATGGGACCATGGATCAAACTCTCCGGTCATCTGGGCAACTTCATCGGCCAGATGACGGATGAGCCGATCAAGGCCATCAACATCCTGTTTGACGGTGAAGCCAGCGAAATGAACCTCAAGGCTTTGACAGCAGCAGCGGTCGCCGGGATCATGAAAGCCACCAACCCGGATGTAAACATGGTCTCCGCCCCGGTGATCGCCAAGGAACGCGGGGTCAAGATTTCCACGACAAAGCAGGATCAATCAGGCGCGTTTGAAGGCTACGTCAAAGTCACCGTTGTCACCGCACAGCGTGAACGGTCCATCGCTGGCACGGTCTTCAGTGATGGCAAGCCGCGTTTTATCCAGATCAAAGGTATCAATATCGACGCAGAGATCGGCGAACACATGATCTATACCACCAACGAAGATGTCCCTGGCATCATTGGCACATTGGGCATGACCATGGGCGAAAACAACGTCAATATCGCCAACTTTACCCTTGGCCGGGCCGCAGCAAAAGGCGAGGCGATTGCCTTGCTTTATGTCGATGAGGCGGTGCCTGCCCCGGCACTCGCCGCATTGGAGGCAACAGGGATGTTCCAGCAGGTCAAACCATTGTCGTTTGACGTTTGATTGCAGGTCATCTGATGCACCCGATCTACGCTATTGGTGATATTCATGGCCAGAAGGCCATGCTGGATCAGGCGCTGTCACTGATCGCGGCTGATGGCGGCCCGGATGCTGAAATTGTCTTTCTGGGGGATTATACAGATCGCGGGCCGGATAGCCGGGCCGTGATCGAAACGCTGATCGCGGGCCGGGATGCCGGTCGCAACTGGACCTTCATCAAGGGCAATCACGACCGGCTATTTTGTAACTTTGTGCGCAACGCAACCCAGCATGATCCGCGGGTGCGTTCCGGGATCAGCTGGCTAAACCCGCGATTAGGGGGCGATGCAACGCTCAAATCCTATGGGATAGAAGGCGTCATGCATCTGGCCCCGAAAGATCAACCGGATGGGCTGGAATGGCTGGCCCATTTTGAGGGGTCGACGGGCTGGATTGATGCACAGTCGCTGTCTGCGCGCGCGCAGGAAGCCGTGCCAGAGGCCCATCTGGCTTTTCTTGAAGCATTGCCATTGCTGCACCAGACCGATGATCTGATCTTCGTCCATGCGGGCCTGCGGATGGAATTGCCCTTGGAGTGGCAAGACCCTGAGGACCTGATCTGGATCCGGGAAGGTTTTCTGGAAAGCCGCATCGATTACGGCAAGTTGATTGTGCATGGCCACACCGCACTGGATCATCCGCAGCACCACGGCAACCGGGTCAATCTGGATGGCGGCGCAGGCTACGGTTGTCCCCTGATCCCAGCAGTTTTCGAAGGTCGGGATTGCTGGTTATTGAGCCAATCAGGGCGTAAACCTTTGATGCTCTGATGGCAGCAACGCGGGACGAAGCGGACATCCGCCCGCAGGAGTTCAGCGTCTGCTCATCGAAGTTTGACTGCCACTGACGGTGCGCTTCGCCATGAGCTAAGTCAATCCTTCAATTGCTAGCTCGAAAAGTTGGTTCGTCATTGGCCGGTGCGAAAGAATCCGCTCCAAGGGGGATTTAGCACTCAGCCCCACTGGACCCCACACTGAACGTCCGATCACAGGTCAGCGTTTAAATATCGATCCGTTAGTTCCCTCGCCCGCTTCGGTTTTGCGTTCGGCCTGTGGGTCTCAGAGGGACCAACCAGGTCCGTTTGTGGAATCTCCTATCATTCATTTGAGGAGCCCAAATTGATCGCCATCAATCATATGTTGCGCAATCAACATAGATATGTGGATTCGAGCAGATTTCGGTCTTGGAGAACCGAAGACCGGATGGCGGCATGCCCAGACCATCGAAGACAGAGAGGATTGAGCGTGATCAATCCGGTCGATCCTTATGATGCGATACTTTGCGAACTACTGAATCAGTATGTCTACAAAGAAGGATTTCATTCCATGAAGAAGCATTTGTTTTTCGCCCTATGTCTGTGTGCTGTTCCTGCATACGCCATGGCGAATTCAACCACGGTCGAAGCGGTGAGCTATGCTTGCGACAATAATGGGATCATGAAAGTCGCCTTTGTGAACGGCGCTGATGGCGAAAGCTTTGCCATCTTGCTGCAGATGGATGAAATGATCCCTTTGGCTCAAGAGGTTTCGGCTTCGGGCGCTATCTACAAGGCGATCAGCCCTGACTATACGTATACGCTGAGCACTAAGGGCAAAGAGGCCTTTCTCGAAGATCGCAACGGGGTGATCCTGAGTGGCTGCTCTTACTAATGTTACCCTTTGATCGGCCAGAGCGACGATCGAGCCCCTGTTGTGTCCGGCCTACGGGACTCGCAACGGAGTGCTCGCGAGAAAGCTTGTGAAGAGGATGAGGTTTCTACGCTACGCTGCACGGACGGTGTTGATCGTCATCGCTCTGTTTTGGTTCAGTTTTGCTGGTCTGTCTGGTGCGGGAAACGGCGTTGGTGGATTTTTGGTAAATCTCCAAAATGCGCTACTGTGGCTGGGTCTTTTGGCAATCGTCTACATTGCATTTCGCTGCGAGCTTCTGGGCGGTGCGATTGGCTTGGTCGCCGGTATTGGTTCGGTGTTCTTTTTCAATGCCTGGACATCACCCGTTGTTCTGCTGGGTGTATCGCTGCCCATCAGCGTGGCAGGTATCGCACTAATGGTCTGCAATCGCCTTGATCCACCTGGTCACAGCACTTGAAATTCGGACTGAGCAAGAAGCGTCTCAGTCGCAACGGGAAGTCAGCTAGTCTGGCTGCGAGAGCGGCTCTTCTCGTAGCTTCCGGAATGCGGACAAAGCGTGAATTCGTCGTAGTTGCGCCAATGACTGCTTCTTGGGCGCAAATTGCATTGATAGAGTACTGATATCAATAAATGGCCAATCCTGCATTCAACCAAAACAAACAGTTACGGGCGAATTTTGTTTCGAATGCTAGCTTGGCTTGGAACGCAGTTTCATGACATTCTGTAGCCAACATTTCGTAGCGTGACGATCCGCTGGCCCTCCGCTCCGATCTTGCGGCGCAGCCGGCCGACGTAAACGTCGACGACATTTGTCAGCGGATCGGCATTCAGGCCCCAAACTGAGTTGAGGATACGTTCGCGCGACAGAACGCGTCCGTTATTGGTCAAGAACAGCAGCAGCAAATCGCGCTCTTTCTTTGACAAGTCAATCGTCCTGTCGTCCAAAGAGACCTGCAATGACGACCGATCGAATGTGAGTGATCCACTGGTTATGATCGTCTCGCTGACATCTACTGCATACCCGTTGGCCCGGCGATGAAGTGCTTCGACACGGGCGATCAGTTCGTCGAAGTCAAAGGGTTTGGGCAGGTAGTCGTCTGCGCCCATTTTTAGGCCACTTACTTTTTCTTCGGGACTGTCAAGCGCGGTCAGCATCAGGATCGGTGTCTTCGATTTGCGCGCACGCAATTTGCGGCATACGTCCTGCCCCTGAATGCCCGGCAACATCAGATCAAGCAAGATCACATCATAGCTGTTTGCGGCCGCATGTTCGAGCGCATCTTCGCCATCAACCACATGGTCTACAGACCAGCCTTCTGCGGCCAAACCACGCCGGATGAAATCGGCGACGCGTGTTTCATCTTCAACGAGTAGAATATTCATTGATACCTCCGTCTGTGCCTTGTGCTTGACACAGGATTAGGTTCTGAAAATGCATTAAACTACTGATTTATAGTTTAATTTCAAGCCTTATACCTTGGGTTTATGTGGCTTTGCGCGATACCTGGCTAGTGCCAGATTTTACGCGAGGTTCTTTGGGTAAACGAATGGCCACCCGCAGCCCACCTTGATCGCCGTCTTCCAAAGTAACCGTGCCACCATGCGCTTCGACGATGGATTTGACGACCGGCAGGCCAAGCCCGCTTCCTTCAACGCCCTGACCAGATGCGTTAGACCCTCGAAAGAACCGCTCAAACGCCTGTGATTTCTCGGTGGTGTTCAAGCCGGGCCCATCATCTTGAACGACGATGGTACAGGATGTCGGGTTCTCTTGCACGGATACTGTAATCATCGGGCCCCCATAGCGGCGGGCATTTTGTAGGAGCGCAAGAACGGATTGTCGCAAGCGTACTTCATCAATAGAGACGATGACCGGCGCACCCGGATCATCAATGATGACTGAACCGGGAAACATCGACGCTGCATCACGTATCACCTTGCGTAGATCGATGTCTTTGCGGTCAAGTCGCAGTTGACCGGCCTCAAAACGCGCGACGGTCAGCATGTCATCGACGATCTGGTTCGTGTGCTTGGCGGAATCGCGGATCCGCGAAAAAGCGTCCGAGACGTCTGCGCCAAGGTTTGCGGAAGTACGCAGAGTGACATCGGCCTCACCAAGAATAATCGCCAAGGGTGTACGCAATTCATGGCTGATATCGGCCATCAGTCGTTTGCGGTTTTCTTCACCACTTTCCAGTTTGTCGATCAGCTGCTGAAGCTCGGCAGTGCGTGCTGCGACCGTGTCTTCAAGGTGCTTTTTATGCTCCGCACGGCTGACTTCGCGCGCGGCAAGGCCCTCGCTCATACTGTTCAGGACGGTGCCGAGCTCCCGGAACTCCCGACTGCCGCCAAGGTTGACCGTTTCAGAATAATCCGCATCATGGAGCCGGCGAAAGCGTTGTTGCAACCGAATGATCGGTTTTCGGATCTGCCCATTGAACGACAAAAGGCCAACGATTAGCATTGCAACGGCAATCACCAAGATCACATAAACCAGCTGTTCGTTGCGGGCACGGACTGCGGTTGCCTCCGCAAGTACTTCTTCGACCTCTTCGAGCTCCTCCTCAAGAGCGGTCGAAATTTTGCGGTCAAGCTCCTCGTCGATATCGCCATCAAGAAGGGCCGCCAAGCGCTCGATCTGAATGAAGGTTTCAATCGGGTCGCCCGACGCCGACAGCCTTGCAATGGCAGCATTGATCGACCTGATGTCGGCTTCGATTGCATCGAGCAGTTCTAGCTCTTCGATTTCTTCATCACCCACCATCTGGATTTCACGGGCGATGACATTGCGAATGTCAGCAAGGTTCTGTGTGATCGTTTGGCGTAATTCGCGTTCCAATTCACCGCCATCACGGTCGCCGACCAGCAGGGCGTCACCGTGCTGTTTGAACAGACGATAGAGGTTCGCTTCCAGTCTCAGATGGAGGCCGTAAGACTCCTGCGCCAACTGCGTACGTGCGTCCCACCAGCGTGTTTTTTCGAGGTTGTAGAGCGTCAGACCTGCCAAACCGCTGATCAGGCCGATAATGAATACTGCATAGATACCAAAAAGGGTTGTGGAGCGCATATTAGCCGGCCTTTGCGTTGTCTGATGCGGTCGGAACGATTGTCGCATCTGCTACAATAACAGTTGCAGGGGTCAATTGGCGCAACCTTTCCATCAGGTTGCTTTTTGCGGGCTCCGCTGACCAGCGCAATGATGCGATGACGATGACATCGCATTTGCCCAACACAGCGCGCGCAAAATCAAGCCGTAAGGATTGTCCAGCGGTCAGACCTTTGCCATTTTCGGGGACCCGCTGATCAAGCCCGCGAGGTGCCACAAGGAGGGGCGCGAGGCCAAGCCTGCGCAGAACCTTTGTGATGCGTGTATCAGAGGGGCGTTTGCGGCTCATCAGGGTGGCAGCCCGCCGCAGACTGCCTTGAAGTCCGTAGTGATCGTTGCCGATATGGGCGATCCTTGGCCGTGTCGTCTGTCCGTCAAAGCTGATCTCAGTGCCGTTGTCCGTATCGAGCCCGGAAATGAGCCGGGCAATGCGGTGGCAGGAAGGGCCACACAGTTGCGTAACCTCGCTCCGGTTCGCACAAAACGCTATAGGTTCTCCGTGGTCCGTACCCTGCAGCGTGACCGAGACGGGTCCGACCGGCACAGGTGACGGGCGCTGCACGACAGGTTCATCCAACAGCCGCTGTGCTTTTTCGCGGGCGACGCGCCAAGCGCAATACTTGTCCCAGGCGGCCCCAAGGTCCTGCATTGGCAATGCAACAAGGGCGAGAAGGGACAAGCTTGCCGCGACTGTGGCAGGTGCGATGTCCGTTGCACCTGCTAACCACAGCATCGCAAGTCCAGACAGCGCCATCCCGATCTGCAAAATCGCCAAAAGTCCGGCGGTGCGGCCCCGGCGGGCGATGGCATCATCGCGCAGCGATGCGCCTTGTTTGTCCAATGCCCGCAATTCCCTGTCGGTCCGTCCCATCAGATCAAGATCGGGCGCGATGGCGATACGCTCGATCATTGTAATCGCGATATTGGCGCGGCGCCGCCGCAGATGCCGATGACGACCTTCAAGATGCCACGCAGCCACAACCATGACCACAAGCGCAAAACCCAATGGCAAAAGACCTGCCGTCGCAAGGAGTGGATCAAGGGCAAACAGGATAGCAACTGCACCGGGCAGGACGACCGCAGCAGAGAGGACATCCGGCAAACCACGCCCGAACCACAGCCGGGCAGCGGACAGATCTCCGACGAAGCGCAGTGAAAGAGCCCCAATCCGGCGTTCTTCATGGCGCGATTTGGGCAGATGTGCGATCTGCGCATAAAGTGCGCGACGCAAGGCAATGGCGTAGCTTTGCCCAAGCCCTTCTGCCCGACGTCGCGACAGCAGCAAGCAGAGGGCAGCGATCATGCCTGATGCCGCCAATTCCCACATCGTGCGGGTCGTGAGACCACCGCCCGAGTGCAAGGCGGCGAAGGCATCGCGCGTTGCAAAGGCCGCAACCGCGAGCGCTACTGCCTGAACGATCCCGCATGATACGACGAGGACCGCGTCAATGACGCGGTCCCTTGTGGCCAGAGGTGGGAGGGCACTCATGCGGCCACGTTCTCGGATGCGCAACGCATCAATGGTGCAACATGCAATGCAATGGCGTCGGGCGACCAGAGTTCTTCGCGCGACAGGATCGGCAACCCGGTGACCTCGGCGGCTTCGGCTGTTGCGAGCGGCGAACAGCTGACCATACCCGAGATCGCGAAGGGCGTCAGATTGTCTTGTCCAAGCACCACCACGCCGCCCAAAGCGCTAAGCGCATCTGGAGCAGCAAAAAGGATGCCATCCAACCGTTCGCGGATGGCCGACGATTTAAGGATCGCACGGGTTTCCTGCTGAAACACGCCATCGGCAATTTCGACCACGACAACTTCGGCCCCGCGTGCCGCAGCCGTAGCCACCAGCGTGTCAAACCCTGCCTCAATCTGATCCATTGGCATCCGGAACGTTGTGGCCATGCCTGCATCGGTGAAATCCAACGCTGGCGCCCCGCCATCCTCAAAACTGTTGAAGTCACCAAAGGCACCGGTGCCCGTCGCCTTGACGCCTGCGACGGCATACCCAGCATGCATCAGCCCATGCGCAAGGCTGGACGCTGCGGTCGTTTTGCCAGAATTCATTGAGGCCCCAAAGACCCCGATCACGGTCACATCGTTGTTCGCCGGAAGAGACGGCAAAGCATAGTCCGCGACGTTCATGATCCGGCCGCTTGCATTGGTCAAAAGGCCGATTGGCCTTAGCCGGGTCGGCTCAGCCATGCGGACATGTGCAGCATCGATGCGACCGGCTACACCACCACCGGCCACCAGATCGATCAGGTCATCGTCGATCACCGCAGTCGCAAGGAATTGGTCAGGGGCGTATCGGTCGCCAAGACACAGAACAACGAAATCACCGGGATAGCTGACTGAAACACGCCGTTCGGCCAGTTGGATTTTCTTGTGATGTCCGATTTCGGCAATTTCGCACAGGATCAGGTCGCCTGCCTTTGCGGAAGCGAAATGTGTCGAAAGGCCGTGCACGTCATCGCGGTGCACGCGGCGTGTCGTAAAGGCCCATTTCGCGATGTCGCAAAGGGCGGCGTTCAGTAGGGTCATCTTGGTCATCAGTTTACTCCTTGATGAGACGCTTGCGATGTCCCTGTTTTGCCCCACTCACCTGACCGTTTTCCTGCAATCGCATGAACAGCTGTTGGACGGATAAATGAATGAAAAATGAACGCCTGTATGTCGGGCTTCCTCGATATTCTGTTGCAAGGGTGTCTTGTGCGGTTCAGTCGTCATCGTCATCGTCATCGTCATCGTTGTCGTCACCGTCACCGTCGTCGTCATCGTCGTCACGATTGTTGCCATCATCGCGGTCGTCATCACCTCTGTCGTTGTTAGCGGGCCGGTCTTCTTCCAGAGATTTGCGCAATTCATGAATTGTGACCCAGCCATCGCCATTAAGGTCGGATTGCGCGAGTATCTGCAAAGCACCATTACGGCCAAAAGCCGCTATCAGTTCTTCGAAACTCAAGGCGCTGTCAGAATTCGTATCCACAGACCGAAAACTGGCCGACTGAGCGGCTGCCTGAGATGTTAAGCAACCATAGAGCATAAGCGCGATTGCAAGCCGCAAGACCGGCCTTGAAAACCGTACTTTTGTCGAAACCGAAGGGCGCAACTTGCACTGCAATCGTGTCATTCCTTGCCCGGGCAATTAACACACGGCGCTAAATCTGTTTGTTCAAGCAAAGACGATAGCGCGGGTAAATGACAGATATCCTGTCGCAAACATGAACGTCAGATGAACTCGACAATTTCATGCGGTCCGAGCCCAACAAAGCCAGCCAGCAGCTTGTCCCACGTCAGTCATACTGTCATCTATCTTTCATAAAACTGTTACACTTCCTTCATCCCCCATGCAGGCCAGTGCCATTTTTCGCGACCATCTATTTCATCACATGCTGACCATTGTGGCGGCAAAGACTGGAATGGATTGAACAATGCTGGAAGAGCTTTTTACAAGTGGGATCATTGAACGTTTCTTACTGAACGTCATCGCAATGACGGCCCTGATTTTCGGCCTGTTCTACAGCCGCTACCGGGACAAGGAACTTGTCACTGCGGCATCGCTCTTTAATATTTTTGCCTTTGGTGTTCTGACAATCCTTGGCTCAGTTGAGTTTTCACTGGCCGCGGGTTTTGGCCTGTTTGCGATCCTTGCGCTTTTCACACTGCGCTCGGAACAGATCAGCAAGATTGAAATCGCCTATTTCTTCGGATCAATCGCAATCGCTGTGGTTTGTTCGGTGCAAGGCACGACCCTACCGTTTGTGATTGTGGTCGTCGGGTTTGTAGTGGCTGGTGCTTATATATTCGACCATCCGCGCATTCTGAAATCCGTCGATGGCATCAAGATCACCCTCGACAAGATCGACCCGGACGCTCTGTCAGACCCCGCAAAGATGCGCACAGACCTGTCTGACAGGTTGGGTGTTGAGGTCATGACCTATCAGATCATCGCGCTGAACTACATCACTGATATGGCGCAGATCAACGTCTTTTACCGCAAGTAATCGTGCAACAACAGGTACTTATCATGGACAATCGCATCGCCCAAAGTTTGTCTACCTTTGGAACGATCACTCTGGAGGGGTTGAACGCGAAGGCCGCAATGCTGGAGCGGCTGGATAACAAATACATCGTGCCTGCAGATCGCCTGTATCCAGCCTTTGCAGCATTCGCGGATCATTTTGATGTTCTCGAAATCGGCGGCAAACGGTCATTTGTCTACGAGACCGAATATCATGACGATGCGGTAGCACAGTCTTATCGTGACCATCATCAAGGCCGGCGCAAACGCTGCAAGATACGGGTGCGCACCTATGTCGATGCGGGCTTTAGCTATCTTGAGGTCAAGTTGAAAGACCTGCGGAACGTCACGGTTAAGAAACGTCTTAAGATTGATCAGACTAAGGTTGGCCTATCGCGCGATGCGTTGGCGTTCATCGATGACTGCCACGTTGAAATGTATGGCACACCTCTTGCTCGTAGCCTGAAGCCGGTGATCACGATGCGCTATGCTCGGATCACGCTTGTCGCCAGGGATGGTGGCGAGCGAATGACAATCGACACCAATCTTGCTTTCCATTCGCAAGCGATGGAACGCCGCGCAGCAGCTGATCACTTCATTCTCGAAACGAAATCAGCACGGGGTAATGGGCTGGCGGACCGGATCCTTCGGGGTCAACACCTGCACCCCACAAAGCAATGCTCGAAGTTTTGCATAGGGATGGCTGCACTCGGCATGGTCGAGCGGCACAATCGTTTCCTGCCCGCGCTCAGAAAGCTGCAAGTCTTTGAGCAGCCGTTGCTGCGGCGTGAGGCGTGTTCTATGGCGGCATAGGACCGGGTGGTTTTCAAGGACATCCACTCCATAACGTCACGTGAGACCGATTAGTGGCCTGTTACGGTATCTTACCCCCTAACGCCAAATAGCGGACGTCCGCGCAAGCCGCAGCATCGGTCAAAAATGGGATGTACCGGCTGCTTCACCCAGCAGGTTTTGTCAGTCGCATGCTGCGAGAGCTCGGCTTTAAGCCTCGGATCATCCCGGGGATCTACGTAAAGCCGTTCAACAAAGGACAAAAGAACGACTACAATGATGCAGAGGCCATTGCAGAAGCGGCATTGCGACCAAATCTGCGCACAGTCACCGAGAAGAGTCAGGATCAGTTGAATCTGCAGGCGATGCACCGGGTTCATTCCAGGCTGGTGGCACGTCGCGCAGCGACGATCAATCAGATCAGGGCGTTCCTGATTGAGCAAGGCATTACCATGCGGTCAGGACGGCATAGATTGCAGAACTCGTTTGAGGCGACCCTTGAAAACCGGCGCGACGAAATCTCTGCCAAGATGCGCTCAACCTTGATGGGGCTCTATGGCGATTGGCTCTGGGTTGATGAACGGATCAAAGCGATCTCGTCAGAGATTGAGGAGATCAGTCAGTCAGAAAAAACAGCGCCAACATCATGACCATTCCTGGCATTGGCCCGTTGATCTCGACAGCCATTGTCGCCGCCATTGGCAAGGGCGAGGTGTTTGATCGTGGTCGCGACTCCGCAGCTTGGGTCGGCTTGGTACCACGCCAGTTTAGCACGGGCGGGCGGACAATCCTTGGCCGGATCAGCAAGCGTGGAAATAGCTATCTACGGATGCTTTTGGTGCAGGCGGCAAATGTTATCTTGATGCGCCCGCATCGATGGGATGCCCTGAGATTAGGCCCATGGTTGAGAGCCGTCGTCGCACGCATGCCGCACAACAAGGCCGCGGTCGCACTGGCCAACAAACTGGCTCGCATTGCCTGGAGCGTTCTGCGGCACGGATCGAAGTATGCGATCCACAGAGACGAGGCTTTGGGCGCGATCTGAAGCGCCCGAAGTCTAAAGGAGTTCGCGAACGGGAACAGCATGGAACGGAGACACCACGCCCCCAGAATTCAAGAGCCCAGATGGTCATCATCGACCTAGTTACTAGTAGATCAAGGTGCGTGTGTAACCCGAAATGACCACAACCCGCGGGCCATAAACAGGCCGGATACATATGAGCGAGTACCGCTAGCCACGCCAATATCTCACTTGCGGGCAGCAGCCGGTACATACATTTGGGCTCGAAGCAGCCGTGATCCATTTCAACTAGATTAACGGGAACCGCGACCGTTGGTGGCGCCCACGAGGTGCAGCTTAACGTCCCGGATACACCGGCTTAGTCCCGCCGGATCACACCGGTAACTGCCGCCGCCCCGATGGCTGTCACGATCCAGCCGAAGATGATCAGCAACCATCTGATCCACCACAACCACCAGCCCCATGGTCCGCGTGTGGTCGAGGGTGCCCAGGATGCCTCTTGCCCCAATGACACGATGGGCACCACGATGTCGACGGCATAAGCGAGCGCATTAAAAGTCTCATAATCGCGGCCAGCGGTCAGCACGGCTGTTCCATCCGGGGCGGCCATGTATTTGTCCGACCATAACTGGGCGGGATTATCGATCCGCTCATCCGTCGCCAGCGCCTGCCAGTCGGCAGACATCAGCACAGGGCCTTGTGCGGGGGCGAAATCGCCCCGTTTCCATGCATTATCCGCCAGCACCGAGCCAATCAGCACCAGCACCATCAGCATGTAAAAGCTACGTTCCGGCTTGTGCCCGTATCCAACAACCAACCCAAAGATCCGGTCAGCAATCAGGCTCCCCACATGGCGCATTTGCTTGCGCAGGTTGAACCAGCGCTGTTCGCCCCTGTATTGGGTTTGGGCGTAATGCAAGGTCAGCGGATCAACAAACCCATCCGCCCCTTTGACCGGATGCAGCAAGACAAGCCGCGCGAGATGTTCATCATGGGGACGACGACGGGTCAGGACCGCCACCGCTTCCGCCCGGTCGGCATCATTCATGTGGCTGGCGGCCAGCAAATCCCGCCGCCAATCGCGTTCGCGCCCCCAGCGTTCGCGGGCGGCCTTGCGCTGTTCCTTTTCTTTAGCGACCATGATCGCCCTAGCATCCGACCGATGCCCGGTGTCGCGCAAAAGCTTGGCCAGTTGTTCATAAGGTTGCGGGTAAAACTCGCGCCGCGACACGGCCCCCTTTTGCAGCCAGGCCAAGCGGTCATCCACGTCAATGCCCCCATGCAGCACATCGTAGATGAACCCGCTGAGATACAGCCGGTCGCATTTGGCCCAACTTTCAGGGTCATCCCACAGGTCACCGACATGGGCCGAGGTCAGATCAACGGCCCCGCTCAGATCCTTCAGCCTGCGCCAGATGAACCCTTCCTTGACCACCAGCCGTTGCGCGTTGAGCAGATACCCATCAGGGTTGCGCATCTCGGCATGGCTGCAATCAAGAACGCCACCGATCTCTGCGCCCAGCAGGCTGACCTCACCGGTTGTCACCGCGTCGCGCAAAAAGGCATCACCGCGCACCTGCGCGCTTTGCGCGTTCAACGCGTGGCCAGTTTCATTATGCAGCGATACCCCGATGCACACGAGCTGCCCACCGATCCGCGCGCCCAGCAAGCTGACCATGCCTTCAGCTGTCGTATTTTCCAGCAGAACGCTGCTGCTGACACTGATCCCCTGCGCCTTGAAGGCCGATCCGCCCGGGTTCCGCAGTTTGGCGCCCGTGCAAGACAGATGCCCCCTGATTTCACCGCCAGAGAGCGATATTTTTCCAGCGCTGCGTGTTCTGTTCAGCGTCAGGTTACCGCTGATCTGGATCCGCGCGGCATTCAACCCCTCGACCAGCGTACAACCAACCAACGCCAACCCGTCGGCCTGTAATTGCAGCATCTGCGGCTTCTCAGCGATGTAGCAGTTATATAAGTCGACAGGCCCATGCGCCGCAGTGAACGACAGATCAAGCCGCCCCGCGATCCAGGCCCCGTTCACGGTGATCCCGTTGGGTTGGGTGCGAAAGTCCTTGCACCCGCCGATGATCAGATAGCGCAAAAGGGCCGCCCTGATCAGCACGCCAGAGGCCTTGAGATTGGGCACAGTCAGACTGATCTGCGCCGTCTCACCCCGACTGGCCGCGTCAATCAGGGTCAGTTCGGCAGGGGTCAAAAGACCATCATCGCGCAACTGCACCACTTGCGCCCAATGGGTAATCAATTGCAGGTCGTCATAATTCATGACGCTACGCTAGGCGGCACAAGGGTCGGTCGCAACGGCGAATTACTCGCGCCGCACAACACCGGTGATAGCAGCAGCGCCAATAGCAGTGACGACCCAGCCCAGAATGGTCAGCCAATAACCCAGCCGCCACATCCGTTGCCCCCAGACCCCGCGATTGGTGGACGGCGACCAGGCAGCCTCTTGCCCGAGCGAGATGATGGGGACGACAGTATCGATGGCGTAAAAGCCTGCATTGAACGTCTCATAATCACGACCCTTGGCGTATTGGCCGGGGTCATTGTCCGTCGGCAGGGTCGCATATCGATCCGACCAAACCTGCGCAGGGTTCGCGATGGCATCATCAGTGGCAAGGCTCTGCCAATTTTCCGAGCCCAGAATGATATCGGAATTAGGGGCAAAATCACCGGCCTTCCATGTCTGATCCGCAACATACCAACCCAGCCCCATCAGAAACGCCAACCCATAGAAACTACGCTGCGGTTTCAGGCCGTATCCAACGGTAAGGCGCAAGACCCAGTCCCAAATCAGATGAAGCGGCCAAAGCAGCGCCTTATTGCCATCAATCAGCCCGGCACGTGTTGCCTTGCGCTGCGCGACCTCTTTCTCGAACAAGATTTGGTTGGCTTCTGTCCGATGCCCGCTTTCACGAAGAACCTTCGCTAGTTGCTGGTAGGGTTGCGGATGGAACTCACCGCTCCAATTTGCACCCTTTGCCAGCCAAACTAACCGCGATTTCACATTTGTCGTGCCGTGCAACACGTCATAGGTCAGCCCTGGAAGAGTGATAATATCACACTTACCCCAGCTTTCAGCCTCATCCACCAGATCGCCAACATGGGCGGAATTGAGGTCGACTCTGCCAACAACCTCCTTCAAATTTCGCCAGAAAAAACCTTGCTCTATCGTTGTGCGTTGCATGTAAAGTGCATCGCCAGATTCGTTCTGCAATGTGGCGCCGTTGCATTCCAACTGCCCCCTTATCATGGCGCCTGACAACCTGACTTCGCCCTCTGCTGTCACATCAGTCAAGAACAGGTCACTTCCAATCTGTGCGCCTTGCGCATTAAGTGCGTTACCTTTCGTACCTTCAAAGGTCGCACCGCTGCAATCCAACTGTCCTGCTATTGTGGCTTCGGTCAAATTTAATACACCCTTTGCCGTCACGTCTCGCAATATGACATGATCACCGATTTGCGTGCTTTGTGCGTTCAGCGCATCTCCTCCGATGTTTTCCAACATCGCATTATCGCAAGCCAATTGCCCTGTAATCGTCGCACCAAGTAAACTAATTTCTCCATATGATTTGATGTTACGGAAGAAAACATACCCGCTGACATGCGCACCTTGCGCATCAAGGCCCTCTGCAAGACTGGAACCCGCCAAATTTAGGAGAGGTAGTTCACATTGCATCATCTCAAAACGCTTCGCCAAATGGCAATCAAACAGCCGAATTGGTCCAGCGGTTTTTATAAAATCCAGATTAAGGGTACCGCCAATCCAAGCTCCCTTAACCCAAACGCCTGCCGCTTCTGTCTTGAAATCATCACAACCACCCAGAATTAAGTAGCGCAGCAGAGGTCCGCGGATCAGGGTGGCTTCGCCGGGCTCGGAGGGAACGGTATCACTGATCCCCGCTTCTTCTCCAATCTCCGCTTTCTCCAGCAGCTTCAACTCAGCGGGGCTAAGTTTGCCTTCGTCTTTCAGTTTCTGGACCTGTGCCCATTTGGTGATGCGCGGAAGCGGGGTATCTATCATTGAAATATGCACTCGAAAACTGAATGCTTCACACGCTACGCGGGAAATCCCGTTCGCGCAACTTTTGCACGCGACTTGTGTCTTGTCGCTACGCCCACTATCCCCGCCCCATGCCGCGTGAATTTGATAGTTTGGGTGCCCTGTTAGGCCATGGGTTTGATACCGTGATTGACGTCCGGTCCCCGGCCGAATTTGCCGAAGATCATGTGCCAGGCGCGATCAATCTGCCCGCGCTCGACAACGCCCAACGCGCCCAGGTTGGCACGATCTACAAGCAAGTCAGCCCGTTTGATGCCCGCAAGCTGGGGGCCGCGATGGTCATCCGAAATGTGGCCGATCATCTGAACGGTCCGCTGGCCGATATGGATGGCGGTTGGCGTCCGCTGGTTTATTGCTGGCGGGGCGGTCAACGCTCGGGCGTATTTGCGACGCTGCTGACCGAGATTGGTTGGCGGGCGGACACCATCAAGGGCGGTTATCAGACTTATCGCCGCCGCGTGAACCGCGCCCTGTATGACAATCCGCTGCCGCATGATCTGATCCTGCTGGACGGCAATACCGGCACGGCCAAGACCGCCCTGCTGCCAATGCTGGCCGACCGTGGCGTGCAGGTGCTGGATCTTGAAGGACTGGCCTGTCATCGCGGGTCGTTGCTGGGCGCGATGCCCGGTGGCCAGCCATCCCAGCGCGCGTTTGAAACCGGGCTGGCCTGCACCCTGTACGATCTGGACCCGGCGCGCCCTGTGGTGGTCGAGGCTGAAAGCAACAAGATCGGCCGGCTGACCCTGCCTCCATCACTGTGGCGGGCGATGTTGACGGCCCCATCTGTTGTGATCGATGTACCCCTGCCCGCCCGCGCCGCCTATCTGGCGCAGGCCTATCGCGACGTGATCGCCGACCCCGATATGGTTGCCCAACGCCTTGCCCCGCTGCGGCGTTTGCGCGGCCACGCGGTCGTTGAACATTGGATTACATTGTCCCGCCAAGGCGCGTTGGAGGACCTATCCACAGCGCTCATGGTGGATCATTACGACCCTGCCTACACCAAGTCCCGCCGCATTCATGAACGCGCCACGCTGGCGGTTGTCGCGGCAAAGGCTTTGGATCAGGATGGGCTTGCGCGGGCCGCCGATGCAGTTGCGGCCGCCATCAAGAGGTGAGCCATGGCCAAAGGTGTGTGTAATTGCGGCGCGGTTGCGTTTGAAATCGATGTGCCCTTGGCGGATGTCTATGTCTGCCATTGTTCGATCTGTCGTCGTTACAGCGGGGCGCATGGTGTGGCCGTTGTGGTCGTTCCCAATGCGGCGTTTCGGTGGGTGCGCGGTGCCGATCAAATCCGCCTTTGGGACAAGCCGGATGCCGATTGGCAGGCGCATTTTTGCGGCACATGCGGATCCGCCTTGCCCGGCCCGAATGACCCCGAGCGGATGTTCGTGCCAGCCGGTTTGATTGCAGAAGGTGGCGATGATCTGGCCGTCGCACATCATATTTTTGTGGAGTCCAAAGCCGCCTGGGATCAGATCGGTGATGCGGGCAAACAGCATCCTGGTGCTTTTGGCAGTTGATATGATCTGAACATTTGTGATTTGCCCTGCCCGTCCCGGGCTTGACCCGGGACCTCCAGCACAATCTTGTCAGAGGTCTCGGGTCAAGCCCGGGACAGGTTTTCGCCATGGTCAACTTGCATTGATCTCACCTCCGGCGATGATCATGCCAATAATCGCCGCTGGATAACCCGCATCCCGCAATTCACGCAGGGTCTTTTCCGCCGCATCAGCTGGGACCGCCGCCAGCAATCCACCAGTCGTTTGCGGATCAAACAGCAGATCATGCCCCGGCCCTGCGACCATACCTGCCCCGTCCTGATTATCGGCGAAAAGGCTAGACCGGATGCCCTGTGCAGAAAGCTCTGCCGCTCCATCCATTAAGGGGATCGACCCGACATCCAACTTGGCCCCCACGCCAGATGCATCACAGATGCCGCGCAGATGACCGGCAAGGCCGAAACCGGTGATATCTGTCATCGCCGTCGCATGACCAAGGATCCTGGACGCCGCATCCTGCGCCACTGTCATAAGTGCCAAACAGGCAATCACATCAGCGCCGCGCGCCTTGCCCTGCATTTCAGCTGCCATGATCGTGCCGCTGCCCAAGGGTTTGGTCAGGATCAGCATGTCGCCGGGGCGCGCCCCGTCCTGCGTGATCGGCTTTTCGACAAGCCCGGTGATGGTAAAACCGATTGTCAGCTCAGCGCCAAGCGATGTGTGCCCACCAATGATCTTTGCCCCTGTTGCATCCATCACCTGTTCGGCAGTCGTCATGATTTCCCGCAGGGTCCGTTCCTGCAAGGGCGCTGACATGCGCGGCAGGATGATCTGTGCAGTCGCCGCTTGGGCCTGCGCGCCCATCGCCCAGATATCGCCCAGCGCGTGAATGGCCGTGATCCGGGTCATCAGCACTGGGTCGTCAATCATGGCGCGCAGATGATCGGTGGTCATCACCTGACCCGGTTGGATCAAGGCTGCATCATCGCCAAATGTATCAGTCAGGATATGCTGCAATGCGACCCGCCCGACCTTGGCCCCGCAACCACCGCAAAGCGGTTTGTCGCCCAACGCCTCTGCCATGCCCAATGCGGCGGTCCGGGGCGGCTTGGCCGCTTCCATCATGCGCAGATCGTCAAACTGGTTCATGAAAGTACGGTCGATATGATCCTTAAGCTTCCATAGCAGCCCACCAGCACGCGCGGTGCCGAACTTTTCCGCCAGTGCGGATTTCCCGCCCAGAGAAATCAGCTTGAGGTAATCGCGTTGCGGTTTGTACGCGCTCATTTGGCCGCCCGACAGCACCGCACGCAGATTGTCGAACAAAACCGGCGCTTCGCGCACGGCATAGACACCGGCCTTGGGGCGTGGGTCATGGCTCAGATGGGCGCAGTCACCCACGGCAAAAATCGCCGGATCGCTGGATTGTAGGTGGGCATCAACCGTGATGAAACCGTCATGCAGATCCAGACCGGTTGTGCCGATCCAGTCATGCGGTTTCGCCCCTGCGGCACCTGTCGTAAAATCGCTGCGGATGGTGCGCCCGTCGGTCAGCACAATGCCTTCGGGGAACACCTCTGACACTTCAGCATCTTCGATGATCTCGATCTGCGCGCTATCAAGGGCTGCCAACATTTTCTGCCGCGCCTTGTAACCCAATGCGGTTAGCACCCGCGAGCGGTCGATCAGCTTGACCTTGGGGTTTCTGCGCCGCAGGGCATGTGCCATGGCCATCGCCAGTTCCGCGCCTGCAACACCACCACCGATGATGGCGATGTCGGGGTTGTCGGCAGATGCCCGAAACGCATCCCATCGCGAGGCAAAATTGCCAAGCGGTTTGGCCGGGATCGCATGGGCGCTGAACCCCTGCAACTCTGGCATGGTTGAGGTGATGCCCACATCAATCGCCGCCACATCATAGCCGATGGGCGGGCGCCCTGCGACGGTGATCGTCTGCGCATCTCGGTTAATCGCCGTGGCATAACCATTGATCAGCCGCGCGCCCGCAAACCGTGCCAGCCTGACCAGATCGATATCCAACTCGTCCCGCGTATAGTGCCCGGCCACAAATCCCGGCAGCATCCCAGAATAGGGGGCTGTCGGGCCGGGGTTGATCACACTGACGCGCACACCAGGCAGCGGGTTCATCCCCCATTTGCGCAGGACCAGCGCGTGGGTATGGCCACCGCCGATCAGCACAAGGTCGCGGGTCAGAGGAAGTGTATTCATGGCATGTGTTCTAGCGGGTCAGCTGTCACGGCGAAAGCCAGTGCCCCATCCAATCGTCAGATCGTGAATAAATCGCCCGCCGGTGTTCTTCGCCCAGATGCACCGCATCAATTGTCAGAACTTCACAATGCAGAACGGCAAATGTATCGGGGCTCGGTTCTTTCACATAAGCCAGCGCTGATTTGATCGGCTGGCCCGGCGGTGGGGTCACCCCATAGCTTTGTTTGCTGTGATCCGGCACCCGGTCCCAGATCACCCGCACGTCATCGCCAGAGGCGATTTCGACATGCATGTTCAACCGGACCTGCAACTTGCGCACAGGGTCCCAGATATGGGCGGCGGCGCGAGGTGTATTTTGCAGGCTGCGGATCTTGTCAGAATGCAGGTCAGTATGCACCGCGATGGTGGCGGCATCCATATCAACCGCGCGCAAGACGACGCTCCGCGCCTCCGGCCAGTTTTTCGGTGATACGGTTGCAAATGTCGGTGTCCGGGCAGGATGATCAGGGTCGGTGACCCCTTGGACCACGCAATCCCAAACCTCCTCACGCAGTCCATTCAGTGTTTCGACACGCTTATTCATACCCAGTCATTTCCAGATAACCCATTCCCATATGACTGCCTATCACTGTCACGGGTCCTTCCCAATAGGGGATTGATGTGGTCATCCATGCATTCGGGTTCATTGCGCTGACCGTGACATCGACATCCTTGGCTGGCAAGCGCACCTGCCACCGGATCGGGACCTCACCCCCAACCGTTTGATGCGTGATCAGCGGTTCGGCGCTGAACGCCCCGTCAGGAAAGGCGGTCGTTCGCCCATCCGGCGTGATCCATGTGGCCGAAGTATAATTCTGCCCATCGGTCTGTTGCAGCCGAAACCCCATCAGTTTGTGCCCACCATCAAAAGAAAGCGAAAACCAATCCCAGCCCGTCTGATCATCCGAAAGCGGCTGCGACGACCATTCCCGGTCAAGCCAGGCTGTTCCGGTCACCGCAACGTCACCTTGTGGCAACTGCAACGTGCCCGCGATGTCGAAGAAAGGTTGCGAATAATAGTAAGATGCCTGCCCGGCAGCGGATTTCACCGAATACCCATCCTGCCCATGAAAGATCAGCGGGCCTTGGGCGGTCAGCGCCATATCATAGCTGAAATCAGCCCCACTTGCGGTCATTTGCAGGGTGTCCCAGTCGCCTTGCAGCTCCCAGTCGTCAATCCATGCGCTGAACGGTTCCGCGATTACCCCCGCCTGCCCGATCCCGCCGCGCGCCAGCCGTTCGCTGACATGGTGCCGGTCCGGCGTGGTAACCGCCGCATGCCCCATCCACAGTTGCGGGGCGGTCCAGCCTTCGCCAGCTTCGGGCGCAAGAGCCGAACGGAACAAGGTCCATTGCAGCCCGTAGGGCGTGCCATCCTCCGCTGTCAGATTGGCGGTCAGATACCACCATTCGATGCGGTATTCCGGGTGGGGGCCGTGATCTGCCGGAAATTCAAAACTTGGCTCAGGGGTTGGAATGGCAAAGCCTTCGGCATCAGTGCCAAGGCCCGCAAACCCCTGGGCGGCGACCTGTAAAGGCAAAAACCACAAGAACACCAAAGCAATAATCCGCCCGACAACCCCCTGCACCATCTTATCGCTCATTCGAAAACACCTTCAGCAAATCCGCAGGCGGCGTGCGCGCCAGCCGCTTTGCGGGCCACAGCGCCGCAAGGGCGGCAGCAAGCAACGCAAAGATACCAAGGCGGGCATAGTCACCGGGGAACAAGTACATTGGCAACTCCCAGCCAAAGGCCGCGACATTGACGACTGCCAGCAGCGCCCAGGCCAAGGCCAGACCAAGAGGGAGTGCCACCATCGCCGTCAGCACCGCCAAAAGCACCGCGCGCAACAGCTCCAACTTGCCCAATTGACCGCGCGTCATCCCCATCGCCCATGCCGGGGCCAGTTGCGGAACACGCATCGTGGCCAGCGTCAGCAAGCTCATCAAAATCGCGAAACCCGCCACCGCCAGCGTCAGGATGTTCAACGCCGTTGTTACGGTAAAGGTGCGCTCAAAAACCTGTAGTGATATCGCCTTGATCCGCGCCTGATCGACGGTCTGGGTGGCGGGGATGCCTGCCTCTGCCTCCAACGCAGCTACGAAACCGGGCACGTGATCCGGGTCCAGCCGTAGCCCAAACCGTTGTGCCGTAATCCCCGGATAGAGCCCGGCGAATTGCGCCTCGCTGATAACAGCCTGACCAATCGGGTTGCCATAATCGCCATAGATGCCCGCAATCAAAAAAACTTGATCCTGCAACTGAACCTGATCGCCAATGCCCAATCCACCCCGACGGGCCAGTTGTTCATTGATCAGGATGGTTTGCCCGCCAAATGTTGTGTCCCAAGGTGCCGCACTATTTTGCAGGAAAATCCAGTTATCGCGATAGGTGTGATGATCACGCGCACCGTAAACTTCGGTGGGCTGCCCGGCGATTTCCGTGTCGGCAAACTGAATGGGCAAGATCGCATCGACCCGCGGGACAGCAAAGGCGGTCAGCATCTGGGATTGGGTCGCATCCTCGGTACTGACATACAGTTCCGATGACAGCCGTTGATCCAGAAATTCAACAAATGTCAGGCGGAAACTGGACACCATCGTTGAAACGCCCACATTAGCGGCCATCGCCAATAGCAACGCCATCAGGGCCAATGACAGCCCGGGCAATTGCTGCCGGGTGTCCGACCAGAACCATTGCGCGGTCACCGATCTGGCAAGGCCGCTACAGGCCGCCAACACCCGGTCAAGGATCAGGGGCAAAGCCAGCGCCGCCCCGATCAACAGTGCCGCAAGCAAGCTGAAACCGCCAATCAAACCTTGGGCCGTGAACATCAGCACCACCGCCACAGCCAAAAGCACGGCAGCGCCAGCCCCCTGTATTACCGCATTCCGGCCAGCAGCCATGGCCAGCGCCCGTGGCTGTGCGGCCGCCAAAAGCGGCATCTTAGACAATCTGTAAAGCGCGCCACTTGCCGCCAGCGCCGTGCCGCCCAGCGCGATGGACAAACCCGACAGCCACCAGACGGGACGCAATTGCAAAGTACCGGACACATCCGCCCCGTAAAGCCCGCGCAGGGTCGCGGCGACATCCGGCAACAAAAGGGCGGCAATCACATAACCCAGCGCCACACCAATCGCCCCGGCAAACAGCGCAAACAACACCAGTTCCGCCCCCATCAGGATGATCAAACGCCGCAATGGCAATCCCAGCGCACGCAGCGTCCGCACGACTGGACGCCGCTGTTCAAAGGCCAGCCCAATAGCCCCATGTACGATAAAGATACCAACCGCAAAGGATAACAATCCAAAGGCGGTCAGGTTCAAATGAAAACTGTCCGTCAATCGCCCGATATCGGACCCGCCCTGTGCTGCGCGGCGCAGCAATTGCGGGGCGATATCCTCCAATGGTGGCTGCGATCGTGGCTGGGCCGGCGCAATAATCAGGCTATCAATCTGCCCTTGCTTGCCCAACAGTCGCTGGGCGACGCCGATATCTGTGATCGCGGTGCCGGGCGCGGCCTCGGGTGTGATAATGACCTGCTGGCCGGTTAGTCGTTGTGCGGTTTCGGCATTGGCAAATAACTGTCCCGCGCCAGTCAGAAAACCGACGACATCCGCATCCTCGCCAATGGCGACAGGGCCGATATCACCCGGGGCTGTCAGCGGGTCGATCCCGATGATGCGCACATCATTCAACCGCCCCTGCACCACCGGGCTAACCAGCCAACCTGCACGACGCAGGGTAATGTAAGTCGCCTGATCCATCGGCTGCCCATCACGGCGCAGCAACCTGTCATATTGCCCCTCGCCCAAGGCGGCAGCGGCGGCATCATAACTGGCGCGCGCCTCTGCATTGACGGCCTGCACCCCGGACCACAACGCTGTTGCCAATGCCAGCCCTGCCAGCAATGTGAATAATTGCAGCGGGTTGCGCCACCAATGCGACAGCAAGGCCTGAAGCGTGGCACGGGTCATGCCAACTGACCTGCCCGCAAATGCAATCTGCTTGCCATACGCCCGGCCAATGCCTCTGAATGGGTGACCATCAAAAGGCCCGCACCGGTTTCAGCAACCAGTTCCAGCATCAGATCCATGACGGTCGCAGCAGTCGCCTCATCCAGATTACCAGTTGGCTCATCGGCCAGCACAAGGCGTGGCTTGGGGGCCAGCGTGCGTGCAATAGCAACCCGCTGCTGCTGCCCACCCGATAGCTGTTCGGGGTACTTGTTCAATTGTTCGGTCAAACCCATTCGGTCGGCCAGCGTGCCCACCCAATTCGGATCATACTGATCCGCCAGCCGCGCCTGAAAGGCGATGTTGTCCACAACTTTTAGGCTGGGGATCAGGTTGAATTGCTGAAAAACGACGCCAACAGTGCCACGGCGTAGTGCTGCGCGCCCATTGTCATCAAGGGCGGCAATATCCTGCCCTTCGATCATGATTTGACCCTGATCCGGGGTGTCCAACCCGCCAATCAAATGCAAAAGCGTACTTTTGCCGCTGCCCGACTCGCCTGTGAGGGCCAGCGTCTCACCCGCCGCAAGGCGCAGATCGATACCGCGCAGCACGGCAAACGGGCCATCGGCGGTGGTATAGGTTTTGTGGATGTCTTTAACGGATAGTAACATGCGACCTCGTGGCTATGGGATGACTTAACACGCAGCCGCATAAAGGGAATGGGGAGAGGGCGATTATCCCCTCAGGAAAAGAATGCCATTGCCCGCGGGGTCAACCGTCGCCAGACGCCTTGCATAGCTATCGCGGTTATCCCATGCAATCTCGTGACCAGCCAGGGATAATGTATCGGCCATGGCATCAAGATCACGGGTTGTCAGGATGGGCGGCACCTTCCGATCCACCGGAAAACTGGGCGAAAGACCAAAATAGACCCGCCGCGCGCCCATGATCGCCCAAAACCCGTCCTGATCCCTTGGATAGTTGGGCGACCGCATCTCAGCCATGCTCAGAGTGCCCAGATAGAAGGCCCGCATCGCCTCTTCTTCTTCGGGATGCATGGGCACAAAGATCTCTTTCACGTTGGCCAGCTTGGCTGCAGCGTCACGTCCCGCGCTCAGCGCCATATCGGGCTTGCCTGCCCGGCTTTTCAGGTCGGCGATGCGCCGCGCCTCTGACGTGTCCTTTCGGCTTCGCAAACGCGAGCTGCCGAATATCAGCACAAGGATGACAAGGCTGACCATCCCGATAAAACTTTGGAAATCTTCCATATATGTGCCTTCGCGTCAGCCATATCTGACCGCATGCGGGATCAAACCTCGGTTCAGGTTACAGGCGCGGCGGTCTTGCTTGCAATGAATTCGATCCGGTTGCCCACGGGATCATGCGTGAAAAACCGCGTCACCTGAGGCAAATCCGTGTCCCAGCGCACAGCATGCCCGCCAGCCTGCAGCCTGTCAGCAAGGTCAGAAAGCTGACGTGTTACAAATGCCGGATGCGCCTTTGTGGCCGGGGTGAACTGCGGATCAATACCAAAATGCACTTGCATATAGCCTGCCATGGCCCAGAAGCCGCCGCGCCCTTGCAAGGGCGCGGGCTTGGGCAGCTCGGCCATGCCGAGCAGCCCACAATAAAAGGCCTTCATGAGCTTCTCTGCCCCAGACGGCATGGCGAGCTGGATGTGATCAAGCGTTTCGATCATGTCAGTCGCCCCCGCCACCATCGCCGCCGAAATCACCGCCCCAACCGCTGTCACCGCCGCCGCCACGGCCGCCACGACCACCGCCTCCACCGCCACGCATCAAAATCCAGAAAACGGCAATCACAACCAGAACGAATATAAAGAAATTTCCATTAAGAATATCTTGGGTCATGTACTTCCTTTCAATGAGGTATACAATTGTATACTATAGATAGGTCATAAGACATGACATTTCAAGTTGACGCGGTGCCGCCACGTTTTTCTGCACCCGGAATAAACGGCGCTATACTGCACAAAACTGATGATTTGGGAGGCTTTCATGACCGATATCGTGATCTTGGGTGGTGCGCGCACAGCGATTGGCACATTCGGCGGCGCTTTGGCGGGTACAACGCCCATCGCATTGGGCACGGTGGCCGCAAAAGCAGCATTGGACCGGTCAGGGGTCGAAGGCGCACAGATCGGCCATGTGGCAATGGGCCACGTCATCAATACCGAACCCAAGGACATGTATGTCAGCCGGGTTGCAGCCATGAATGCGGGCATCCCCGACACCACACCTGCGATGAATGTGAACCGTCTTTGCGGGTCTGGCGTGCAGGCGATTGTGTCAGTCGTGCAATCGCTGATGCTGGATGACGCCGAATTCGGACTTGCAGGCGGGGCCGAAAACATGAGCCGGTCGCCCTTCATCATTCCCGATCAGCGCTGGGGCGCAAAAATGGGTGACGTGCGCACGCTTGACATGATGCTGGGCGCGCTGAACTGCCCGTTTGGCACCGGCCATATGGGTGTGACGGCTGAAAATGTCGCCGCAGAACATGACGTCAGCCGGGCCGATCAAGATGCCTTTGCCCTGCAAAGCCAGGAACGCGCGGCGGCCGCCATCGCCGCTGGCCATTTCGACAGCCAGATCGTGCCCGTGCAGGTCAAGCGCAAGCGCGAGTTGGTGGATTTCGCGCGCGACGAACATCCCAAGTCAACCACGGCAGAGGCACTGGCTGGTTTGCGCCCGGTATTCCAAAAAGACGGGTCCGTGACAGCAGGCAACGCCTCTGGCCTGAATGACGGTGCTGCGGCTGTGGTTCTGGCCACGGCGGACGCGGCCGAACGGGCCGGACTGACGCCAAAATTCCGCGTGCTGGGCTATGCCCATGCGGGGGTACGGCCAGAGGTGATGGGCATCGGCCCGGTTCCCGCCGTCAGCAATCTGTTGGTGAAACTGAAACTGGTCGTCGGCGATTTTGACGTGATCGAATCGAACGAGGCCTTCGCCGCCCAAGCGCTCGCCGTATCCAAGGAACTTGGTCTTGACCCGGCCCGGGTAAACCCTAATGGCGGAGCTATTGCGCTTGGCCACCCCGTGGGTGCGACAGGTGCAATCATCACAGTCAAAGCGATGTATGAATTGGAGCGGATCGGGGGCAAGCGCGCACTGATCACCATGTGCATCGGCGGCGGGCAAGGCATCGCACTGGCGATTGAACGGATCTGACCAACAAAGGGAACGCGCTAGCCCGGCAACCACGCCGGCAGATCATCGCGCGCGCGCCCACTGACGGCAGCCTTTGCACAATCGCGCAGGCTGCCGAACCGCACATCGCGCCCTGTCAGCCCATGGGCGTAATGCGCGTATTTCCCGGAATTCGTCATCAGAACCTGCGCCCCGGCGGGAAAGACAGGTTCCGTGATCGAACACCAGCATAGGTCAGGGATCACCCGAACACCGGCCTGCGTCAACGTCCCCACCATCCCTTCTTGCGTCGCGGCCGCAAGAACATTGCGGCCAACGGTCACGATAACATCCGCCACAAGTGGCGCGCCCAGATCGCGCAGCAGGCGTGCGAATTCACGGCATTCCGTCAATGACGCATGCGGGCTGCCAATCGCAACCAGATCAACCTGGGCAGGCCCCGCGTTGAACCCGCGCCAGACCCGCGCCAAATCCAAGGGCGAAACATCAAACTGCGCGGCATCAACCGGCACAGGCAGATCACCCTCTGGCGTATGCCCCCGCGCATGCAGCATCGGCGCGGCAGAGGTTGTACCGAAGGCAGCACATAATGCCTTAAGGTCATCTGGCGTCGGTGAAGCGGCCTCAAGCCCCGTCAGGACGGGAATGGCATTGGGAGACTTCGCACCGGCCAACCAGCCCAGCATCGGCCAGATGCTTTCATCATAATGGTCAGGCAGGGCAACATTGATCACACGTCCCGGCACCCGATTGGCCGCCAGATAAACACCAGTATTCGGCGCTCGTCCGGTCATGGCGATGAACAGATCAAGGTAGTCGGGATGTTTCTGGGTCCGCGCGCCCAGAACCGAATTGGCATAGATCACCGCATTGGACTCAGACCAGCCAATCGGCTCATCCATCTGCGGCGCATCATCCAACAGATAAGGGGCGCAGGTAAATGTCGGGCGCGCGCCCATGTTCACATAAGCATCCGCCAAGCGGCTGGCCTTGTGGCCAAAATCCGGCGGCACATCCTGCGCCTGCCACCCGATCCGATCAACCGAAATCGCATTAATCGTCGTGGGAATGCGCACACGCGCACCCATCTTCTGCATCTTTTCGGCGAAATCCAGATTGGCATCATGGGCCAGAATACAACCGTCAATATGGGCACGCGACACGTCGGTCAGGTTCTGCGCGCCTTGGGCGGCGGCGATCAGGCATAGCACCTCCATCGCCACCTGTGCTGCCGGGCCATCCTGCCCGGCGAGCATATTCTTATCCGCATCGCTTAGCGTCAGCTGATGCGGATCAGGCCGGATCAAACCGATCACATGACCATCAAACGCCAGCGTCTCGCCCCGAATTTCGGCGTGCCTGGCCGCAGATAGGCGATCATAATCGACCCGGGGCAGCCGCAGCACGGCAACGGGACGATCAAACAAGCGTGCGGCAATCATCGCCCCAAGCGTCAGAATGTCTTCATCTTCGCAAAACACCAAAGCCGCAGGCGCGTGCCCATTGCGGGCCAGTTGCAACATCACACCGCTACCGCTGCACGACCCGCGCGAGGTCGGCATCAACACAATCCGCCCGGCCAGCGAGGCCCCGCAATCGGGGTGATGCGCATCGATGATCACGCCGGTATCAGGGTCGACACCACCCCAAAAACTCAGCCCCTCCTGACAGGTCAGAACGTCACCAGCGGCATCGTTTTGCACCAGCAGCAGTGGCAGGCCGGACCCCGCCATCAAAGATGCAAGGTCGCGTCGGCGACTTGCACCAGCTCATCGAATATACCCGCACTGCCCGCCACAACGCGGCCGCCATTTGCGATCATGTCATCTGCCGATTGCGCCTCAACCCGGCCACCGGCCTCTGCGATGATCAGCTGACCGGCCAGACAATCCCAGGCGTTCATGTGCCCTTCCAGATAACCAATCAAACGGCCCGCCGCGACATAGGCCAGCGACAACGCGCCAGAGCCATTGCGGTGGAACACACCGTCGCGGGCGACCACAGCATCAATCACGGCAACCAAACTCGCCTTGCTGATGCGGTTGCAATAGCCGGTGCTGATCGTACCCATGCTGATCACCGCGTCAGCAGGCATGCGCACAGGCGTATCATTCAGCATCGCACCGCCACCCTTGATGGCATGAAAAGTTTCATCATGAACGGGGTCATGGATCACACCGATCTGGGTTGCATCATCCCTGACGATGGCGATCACAACGCACCAGACCGGCATGGCATTGATGAAATTGGATGTGCCATCAATCGGGTCAATCACCCAACGATAGCCGGTTGTCCCGGTCTTGGGGGCATGTTCCTCGCCCACGATGCCATCATCGGGAAAGGCCGCCGTGATCAGTTCGCGGATGTGCAATTCGACGTTCTGATCCGCCTCGGTCACGAAATCCTGCAAGCCTTTGCTGACCACCTCCAGCGTCGGCAGGCGGCGGTAGTAATCCAGCGCCAGCGCGCCGCCACTTTTGGCAATCGCAGTCGCGGCCTTTAACCGGTCTTCCATCCTGTCGCTCCTTCACTTCCGCAGGTTGGCGAAGGTGTGGCACATGTCTGCGGCGCAGGCCACAGAAATGGGGTCAGTCGCGTTTACCCTGCACAATCCGGTCCAGGATCATTGCACAAAACAGGATGGCAAACCCGGCCAGGATCCCCTGCCCCACGGATGCATATTGCAGCGCTTCCAGCACATCCTCGCCCAAACCCTTTGCCCCGATCAGTGAGGCGACAACCACCATCGCAAGGCTCAGCATGATAGTCTGGTTGACCCCGGCCAGAATGGATGGGGCGGCAAGCGGCAAATCAACCTTGGTCAGCAAAAACCACTTGGACGCACCATATGCGATGGCCGCTTCGCGGATGGTTTCAGGCACACCGCGCAGCCCCAGCACGGTAAGGCGCACAACCGGAGTGCCGCCAAAGATCATCGTCGTGACAACGGCCGCAGGCTTGCCCGTGCCGAAAAACGCAATGACCGGGATCATGAAAACAAAGGCAGGCATGGTCTGCATGAAATCCATAATCGGGCGAACAATGGCGTAAAACCGGGGGCGGCGGGCGCAGAACAGTCCGACGGGAATGCCAATCGCGATGGAAATACAAGCCGCCGTGCCCAGCAAGGCCAGCGTCGTCATCGCCTTTTCCCAAAACCCCAGAAAGCCCATATAGGCCAGGAAGGCACCAGCAAAAATCGCCGCCCGGCTGCCAGCCGACAGCCATGTCAGCAGGATGATGAAACTGCCAATAACGGGCCATGGCGTGTCAACAAACAGCACCTCCAAGGCATCCAGAACCGTGCGAATGCCCAGCGTGATCAGCTGGAAAAACCATTCCCCGGACTCGATGATAAAGGCGAAAAACGCCTCCACCTTATCAATGGCATCCAGCCGGATATCGGGGCTTGTGGGGAAATCCGTCAGCCACGCAATAGCACCGGGAAAGGCATAATGAATGACGCTGGTGCCAATCACCAGCACAGCAAACAGGGCGGCAAGTGCTGTGCGGGCGGGATCCAACCCTGCACTGATCGAACTGTCCGACAGCCAATCGGAATAGCGTTTTTCCAAGGCCGTATTCGCCACAACCCCGGCAATCGCCTTCACCACGATCAGGGCCACGAGCCCCGTCAGGGCCACCCAAATGGCCCCGGCCTCCAACTGTGCGATCTCGGCCTGCACGCCAACAATCGCGTCCTCCAGCGATTTGATCGTGCGTTCGAACACATCGACATTGTCAGCATTGCGGTCCTTGGCCGCCTGCAACTGCTCGCGGCGAAATTCCAGCGTGCCCTCGATCTGGGCAATCCGTTCGCGGGCGCTGGCCCCCAGATCACCAAACAGACCACGGCCAAGCTGGATATAAGCAAACGCCTCAAGAATAACGAATGTCAGCGCCCAGTTCCAAAGGCCGCGCATGCCAAACCAGATCGGACCCAGCAGGGCAGCAACCCAGTTGAACGTCCATGTAAATGCGGCACTGGCCCCGATTTTCTGGAACTGATCACGGTAATAGCCGGGGCTGGTCGCCACGAAATCGGCCAGCAATTCATCTTTGGTTTTATCGGTCATGGGTCAGGATGTCTCCGTGCCTTCAATGACCGTGCGCAGCAGATCAGACCGGGTAATCACCCCGATCCGTGCGCCTTGGTCATCGATGATTGCGGCGGGCTGGTCAGTGGCGATGGCAGCATCGATCAATTCACCCAGATGTGCGTCCTGGGCAAATTCGTGAGCGGTTTCGGCCAAGGTGCCATTGGCGCTTTCAAACTGCGCCAGATCCTGCATCACCGCATGGGCGCGCACCACTTTCAGCCGCGAAATACCGGCCACAAAATCCGATACATAATCATCCACCGGGTTCATCACGATATCCTCGGGGGTGCCGGTCTGGATCACCATGCCGTCGCGCATGATGGCGATACGGTCACCGATGCGCACGGCCTCATCCAGATCATGGGTGATAAACACCGTCGTCTTGTTCATATTCGCAGCCAACCCCATGAACTCACCCTGCAACTGGCGGCGGATCAACGGGTCCAGCGCCGAAAACGGTTCATCCATCAGCAGGATTTCCGGATCAGCGGCCAATGCGCGGGCAAGGCCGACACGCTGCTGCATCCCGCCGGATAGTTCATGGGCAAACTTGTTGCCCCAGCCGGTCAGGTCGACCATTTCAATCGTGCGCTCCGCCACTTCCATACGCTGGTTTTTCGACACACCGCGAATTTCCAAAGGCAAGGCCACGTTATCCAGAACCGACCGATGCGGCATCAGGGCAAAGTTCTGAAACACCATCGCGATATGTTCATTGCGATACTGGCGCAGGGCATCCGGGGCCATCGCCATGATGTCCTGCCCATTGACGATGATCTGACCCGCCGTGGGTTCCAGCAGGCGGTTAATATGGCGGACCAGCGTCGATTTACCGGACCCGGACAGGCCCATCACACAGAAAATCTCACCCGGTTTGATATGCATCGTCGCATCGGCTACGCCGATCACACAGTTATACTTTTCCAGCACCTGTTTTTTGGTGATGGCATTGGCGCGCACATCTTCAATCGCCTCGGATGCGCGGGCGCCGAAAATCTTCCAGACATTGGATATCTCAATGGAGAATTCTTGCGTCACACTTGCGTCCCCCGGGTGCCATGGTGGCACCGCGCGATCCCGCGCGATGCCTTGTTGCGATCAGAGGCCAAGCCAGCTGTCGACACGCTCTGAATTGGCGGCAACCCAGTCACGGGCGACGTCAGCGGGGTCTTTTCCACCTTCAATCTGGAATGCAAAATCAGACACGGTTTCACCGTCCAGCTGGATATTGGCCAACAGGTCTGCAATCGCAGGGGACCGGTCAGGCAATGTGCCGGAATAGGCGATCTGCACGTTCTTCAACGCATCTTCGGTCATGACCTTTGATTTCTCGAACCAATCAGGATCATCGGAAGGCTGGATCGCGATATACTGTTCGGGATCAAATGGCGGCTCTGACAGGCGGACGATATCGTGCTGGAACCAGATCGCATGTGGTGAGTAGCAGTAGAAAGCATAGCCCATTTCTTTGCGGATACTGTCACCAACGGTGGCAGTCATGACCGCCTGATCAGCGCGGATCGGCTCCATAAATGGCATCAGGCCATAGTCACGGACCTTGACCTCGTTCACATTGGCGGACGCCCAACCGGGGGCACCGATCCAGATCTCACCCTTGCCATTGCCATCACTATCCATCAGCGCGGCAATCTCTGGCCTGGCCAGATCAAAGATCGAAGTTACATTATTGGCCTCTGAAAAGGCACGGCTGACGCAAAAGCTCTGTTTTCCCTCATAGGAATTGTCCGACAGGACAACAGTGCCTTCTTCCTCCACATATTTATCGGTAAAGCTTTGCTGGTTCGGCAGCCAGACATCGGGATGCACGTCAATATCGCCCTTGCCTTGGCCCATCGCCTGAAAAATGCTGGCATTGTTGCCAGGGACCAATTCAGCCTCTCCGCCCATGCGGGTTTCGACGATTTCGGCGATCAGATGCGCGATGGCCTGCGCGCCGGTCCATGCAGGCGCGCCGATCTTGACCTCTTCGGCGGATGCGGCACCTGCCATCGACAGGGCAAAAGCCGTTGAAATAAGTAGTTTCTTCATGTGTTTCTCCACTGTTGGTTAGCGCGCCGCCGGCTGGCGCAATCTGTTTTTCAGACATTTTCCGGCAGAAATTTCTCCACGATTGCGTTGAAAATCTCGGGTTGTTCCATGTGGGCGTTGTGGCCGCAGCCCGGCAGAACGCCTAGGCTGCTGCCCTTGATCCCGCGCCACAGCGCCTCTGGCTGCGACCAGCCATATGACCGGTCACAATCCCCCCAGATCACCAGCGTTGGTTGTGTGATCTGGTTTAATGATGCGCGACCGTCCCAGCCCTCCATCGCAGTCAAACCGGACAGGGCGGTTGCCACGCTGACATTCTCACCCAAGCGGGCGCAGGTGGCGAACCCCTCCGCCGCCTCACCATCGGTAAACCAAGTGGCCGCTATCCGGCGCGCGGTCGCCGCCGCCCCGTCGCTGCGCACCCGGTCGCGGGATGTATCAAGCGTTTCAAACCTGTCCGGCATCACGCCACGCGGCCCTGTGCCGTAACAGACCAGCCGGTCAATCCGATCCGGGGAAAGTGCGGCCATCTGCTGTGCAATCATACCGCCCATGGAATGGCCGATCAGATGAAACCGGGTGACCCCAATCTCATGCAGAAACGCCAGGATCTGATTGGCATAGCCTTCGATTGTGTCCAGCGACGGCTGATCGGCATTGCCGCCATAGCCAGACAGTTCCGGCACGATGACGTCAAACTTGTCGCGAAACGCGGCAAGCTGCTGTTCCCACAAGGCCGCCCCGCCGAAATACCCATGCAACAACACCAGCGGAAACCCTTTGCCCGCGCGCCGGTATGTCAGGCCGCTATCGGCTGAAAGGTCGGTGCTGATATTCACGCTGCCGACTGCTTTGAAAACAGATGCTCATATGCGGCCAGCGCTGCGGCACCGCCGGTATGAATAAAGACGACATTCTCGCCCTTTTTCAAAATACCCTTGTTGATCAACCCGATCATGCCAGCCATGCCCTTGCCGGAATATACCGGGTCGAGGAAAATACCCTCTTCGCGCGCAAGCAACGCAATTGCATCAACCATGCTGTCAGTGGGCTGGCCATAACCAGAGCCTACGTAATCGTCGTATGCCTCTACCATCTCAACCGGCAGTTCACCTCGTGCGCCGATCATTTCAGCGGTGGCTGCCGCAAGTTTATGCACATTGGCAATCTGTTGGGCACGTTTCGCGCGCACCGAAATCCCGATCACATCAATCGGCGTATTCATCGCATAAAGGCCCGCCAGAATACCGGCCTGCGTGCCTGCACTGCCCGTGGCATGGACAATCTTGTCGATCTTCAGGCCCGTGGTATCCGCCTGATACACCAATTCCTGTGCGGCATGGACATAGCCCAGCGCACCAATGGTGTTCGATCCGCCACCAGGAATGAAATAAGGCTTGCGGCCCTTATCCTTCAACTCCGCCACCAAGGCTTGCGCCTCTGCATTCATATCAGCCCCATCAGGGCGGAACGCATATTCGCATTGCAGCAGATCATCCAACAGGACATTGCCCGCCGTTTCATACCCGTCGCCCATATTTTCGACCCGGCGTTCCAACAGCACATGGCAGGTCATGCCGAGTTTGCGGGCAGCGGCGGCGGTCTGGCGTACATGGTTTGATTGGGTCGCGCCTTGGGTGACCAGCGTATCTGCGCCCTGCGCAACCGCATCGGCGGCCAGAAACTCCAGCTTGCGAGTCTTGTTGCCACCTGTGGCCAGCCCGGTGCAATCGTCGCGCTTGATAAAAATATCAGGACCACCCAATGCGCGCGTCAGATTGTCCAGCTTCTCTAGCGGTGTCGGAAAATGGCCAAGCTGAATGCGTGGGAAGCGGGCAAGATGCATAGGGGGTCTCTCCGGTTGGCGTCAGACAACACGCCTGATCGCAAAACCAGCCTAGACGCGAATCCGCGCTCGGGGCCAATTCAAACAACGCATCGGGTTATTCCAAATTTGCATAACGTCAATTTTCCCTTTACGGTCAAAAGGAAAGGTGGAGCCTATGGACCTGAATTGGCTAAGGGATTTCGTTTGTCTGGGGCGCACGCTCAGCTTCACGCGGGCGGCAGAGGAACGCAATATCACCCAATCAGCCTTTAGCAGGCGGGTGAAATCGCTGGAAAATTGGATGGGTGTGGCACTGATTGATCGGGCCACATTCCCGGTGCAGCTGTCGCCCGCAGGCAAGCAGTTTCTGCCCATCGCCAAGGCGACAATCGCCGAACTGATCGACGCGCGTCAGGCCATTCGCGAACAGGAACAGGGCGACAAATCGTTCCAGCGTTTCGCCGTCCTGCACACTATTTCCGTGAACTACCTGACATCGCGACTGGAAGAGCTTGAAGCCGACATCAAAAACCTCAAGGCGCGCGTCATCTCCGACAGTCTCAGCACCTGTTGCCAGCTCCTGGCAGATGGCGGCTGCGATTTTCTGCTATGCTACCGGCACCCGGATGTGCCCTTGGTGCTGGACGAAAGCCAGTTTGCCCGCATCGATCTGGGATCGGAAAAAATGGTGCCTGTCGCACTAAAATCCGCATCCGACACACATGGCTGGGACTTACCCGGCACGGCCAAAACACCCAGCCCCTATCTGGCCTATGAACGGTCGTCCTTTCTGGGTGCGGTCGTTGACCAAACACTTGGGAAACAGCAGGTCCATCTCAGCGTGCAATATGTCGATGGGTTGGTCGAGGCGATCAAACGGCGGGTGCTCAACGGGATCGGGATCGGCTGGCTGCCACATTCGGCCATTCAATCAGAACTGGCCGATGGGTTGGTCAGCCAGATCGGGCCCGCATCGCTTGAGGCGGAAATGACCCTATCCGTGTTCTGCTCCCCGGCCCGGCTGAACGACAAGGGCAAAGAGGTCTGGAAAAACTTCGGCGCATAGCGTCACCAACACTTTGGAAACGAACGCCAATTCCCAAAAAACGAGCAATCCGGCAATCGCGGGCTATCTAACCGGCCAAAGCAATAATGGCGTGGGACACCCGCGCCATGACAAGGAGGGTTAGAAATGCTCAGTCGAATTCTGGTGCCCGTGCGTGGGGATGGCATGGCGGAAACTGTGATCAAACACGCCGCTGCACTCGCCAAAACGCACAAGGCGCATATCGTTGTGGTGCATTGCCGGGCGCAGACCGAAGATTTCATGCCCTACAGTTCCACCCTGCCCGCCTTCGCACGCAAGACCATGGCGCAGCAGGCCAAGGAATACGCTGATCAGCAGGAAAACGAGGTGCGCCAGCAACTCGACCAGTTCGCCGAAACGCTTGGCCTGCGGGTCACGGATACGCCCACATCCGGCACGGCATCGATGCAGATGATCGAAGAATTCGGGCGTATGGCGGACATCATCAAACATAACGGACGGCTGGCCGACCTGATCGTCGTCGCCAAACCGGATCGGGATCGCAACCTAGGGGCCAATTCGCTCAAGTCCGGGCTGTTTCAGACCGGTCGCCCGGTACTCATGTGTCCGCCGGGGCATGACGTCACCGCCAATTTCGGCAGCCGTCTGACGATCGCCTGGAACGGGTCGCTTGAAGCATCGCGCGCCGTGGCCATGACACTGGATTTCGCAGCAGCAGCTTCTGAAGTGACAATATTGTCGGGCGGCAAGGGCGAACCCCATGGCGCCACCACCGACGAACTGGTGGACTATTACCGGCTGCGCGGCATCGCAGCCGAAACGCATCGTTTTGAGGCCAAGCAGCCCGGCGCGGCCCTGTTGGACATCACCACCCAATTGAACGCCGATATGCTGATCATGGGGGCTTATGGGCAGAACCACGAACGCGAAACCATTTTCGGTGGCAACACGCAAGCCGTTGTAGACAAAGCGAAAATTCCGACAATCTTTGTACACTAAAGTATTCTTTGCGCCAGCAATAAAGTTTTCCTTGAAATGCATAAATTGAAAGATAATTGCACTACAAGGTGGGGTTGTGCGATCACCGCATGATGGCGCGCACCCTGCCAATGACTTTGGAGGAGACAAAAATGATTACCAGACGGTCCATTCTCGCGCTCACCGGTGCCACAATTCTTGCGACAACCCCGATGATTGCACAGGCCCAGGATTGGCAGCCACGCAAGCCCATCGACTTTGTGATCATGGCAGGCCCCGGCGGCGGCGCTGACCAGATTGCCCGCTATATCCAATCGGTGGCGGAACAAAAGGACCTGACCAACCGACCACTTGTGCCCAACAACAAAGGCGGCGGTTCCGGGGCAGAGGCGCTGATCCATGTCAGCACCGCCAGCGATCCCGATCATACCATTCTGGTAACGCTCAATTCGTTCTTCACAACACCACTGCGGCAGGAAAACCTGGGGATTGACGTGCAAGCCTTCACACCCGTTGCGATGATGGGCGTCGATCCGTTTGTGCTGTGGGTCCACAAGGATTCGGGCATCACGACATTTGACGACTACGTCGCCAAAGTGAAGGAAATGGGCGGCGAATATGTGATGGGCGGCACCGGTGCCGGTCAGGAAGATTCCATCGTCATCGCCTTCATGTCGGGTGCCTATGATCTCGATATCAAATACATCCCCTATGATGGTGGCGGTGCCGTAGCCAAGGACCTTGCCGGGCAACAGATCATGGCGAGCGTGAACAACCCGGCAGAAGCAAAAGGGTTCTACGAGGCCGGCGATTTCACCCCGCTTCTGGCCTTTTCTGACGAACGAATGCCCGCCTATCCCGACGTGCCAACGATAAAGGAACTGGGGCACGATTTTTCCTACTATAATCAGCGCGCCGTGGTCGGCGCACCGGGCATGTCGGACGAGGCTGCCGCCTATTACCAGACGCTCTTTACCGAGATCTATAATAGCGATGAATGGCAAAGCTACCTGACCTCCGAAAGCCTCTCACCGCTTTGGATGGATGCCAGCGAACAGCGGGATTACTGGGCGCTGCAAGTCGAAAACCACCAAAAATTGCTCGCCGCACTGGGCGAATAAGTAATCCACCAAAAGGGGAGAGCCAGATGCGTGTCGGCGAAATCGTAACAGCCGGGTTTCTGGCCCTCCTGTCGCTTTACCTGATGTGGAAAAGCACCGAACTACCCGTCGGCTATATCGCCGGGCAGGGTCCGGGGGGCGGCGCATGGCCATTCTGGCTATCGGGGATCATGCTGATCTGCTGCGGGTTCACAGCCCTGAACTGGTGGCGGGAAAACACGCCGGCATCCCGGTCCGACGAACCCCTGCTCGACGCTTACGGCTGGAAGATGCTGCTATTTGTGGGCGGCGGGATCATCGGGTTTGTCGCATTGGTCAGCATCATCTCGATGTATGGGGCGATTGCGGTCTTTTTGTTTTATTACATGTGGTTTCTGGGGCGACACAGCCTTTGGCTTAGCCTCCTGATCGCGCTGGTCACACCGATTGCGATGTTCTTTTTCTTCGAAGGGGCGATGCGGATCACGATGCCATCCGGCCTGCCCTTCACCGACCCTGTGTTCAACGTGCTTTACGACATCATCTACTGAACCAATGCCTGCACCCGCCAAAGAAAGTGCCTGACAATGGAAGTTCTATCCCTCCTTGCCGATGGCATGCTGTTGTCGCTGCAACCGCTGAACCTGATGATGATCCTGATCGGGGTCACGGTCGGGCTCTTTATCGGGGCGATGCCGGGGCTTGGGTCGGTGAACGGGGTCGCAATCCTGCTGCCGGTGACGTTCCTTGTCCCGCCCGGATCAGCAATCATCTTTCTGGCGGCGATTTATTACGGGGCAATGTATGGCGGGGCGATATCGTCAATCACGCTGGGCATTCCCGGCGCATCAACGGCAGTGGCCACCACGTTTGACGGGCGCCCGCTGGCACGGCAAGGCAAGGCCAGCCTTGCACTGGTGACAGCCGCACTGGCATCATTTGTCGGCGGAACAGTCGCCAACATCCTCTTCACACTCTTCGCGCCGATACTGGCAACAGTCGCCCTGTCCTTCGGCCCGCCAGAGGTGTTTGCACTGATGCTGCTGGCCTTCGCCACTTTCGTGGGACTGGGCGGGGATGACATCCCCAAGACGGTGTTTTCAATCTGCTTCGGGCTGGTGCTGGGCGCTGTCGGGTTTGACCAGATTTCCGGCGCGCCACGGTTGGTGCTCTTCGACTATAATGGGTTCCTGCAAGGGATCGGGTTTCTGGTCCTCGCCATCGGTGTCTATGGCATCGGCGAAATGCTCTGGACCATCGAACAGACACGGGGCGAGGTCACAACAACCACGCCCAAGATGACGGCCAAGGGCATGGCCGCCGACACCAAAGAGGCGACAAAGCGCGGGTGGAAAGGCACGATGATCGGGTCCTTCCTGGGGTTCTTTGTGGGCATCTTGCCCGCAGCCGGGGCAACTCCCGGTTCGCTGATGTCCTACGGCGTCGCCAAGATGGTGTCGCGCAAGCCCGAGGAATTCGGCAAGGGGCACCCTGACGGGGTCGCCGCACCAGAAGCGGCAAACAACTCCGCCTCGACCGGCTCAATGCTACCCATGCTGACGCTTGGCATCCCCGGCTCACCCACCACAGCCATCCTGCTGGGGGGCATGGTGATCTGGGGGTTGGTGCCGGGACCACGCCTGTTTGTGGATGAGACAGAATTTGTCTGGGGGCTGATCGGGTCTTTCTACATCTCTAACCTCGCGGCGGTTCTGATGAACCTCGCTTTCATCCCGGTGTTTATCTGGATGCTGCGGATGCCCTTTACCATCCTCGCACCAATGATCTTTGTTTTGTCCATCGCAGGCGGCTATGCCGCAACGCGGGATATGTTCGACATCTGGCTGATGGTGGGTTTCGGGCTTGGCGCATTCTTCCTGCGCAAATTCGACTACCCGCTTGCACCCGCTGTGCTGGCCATCGTGCTGGGGCCAATCGCAGAGCCGACATTGCGGCAATCACTGCTGTTATCATCAGGCGACCCGTCGATCTTTTTCACCCGCCCTGTGGCCGGGCCGATCACGATCATCGCCCTGATCCTGATCTTCCTACCCGCCATCAAATTGCTACGCCGGAAACGGAACACGCAAAAAGAGCCGGCGTAGAAACACCGGCTCTCAAATCTGCCTGCGCGACAATTCTAGTAAAGCCCGGCCACCTTGCCGCGCAACTGCACCAGCGCAAGCACAGTATCAATCGTGGGCGTCGGCGTGTCGGTGACCCGGCCCAGCTCCTGCACTGACCCGACAAGCGCATCAATTTCCATCGGACGGCCCGCATCAAGGTCTTGCAACATCGACGTGCGATGCGCGCCGACATCCGCGCCGCCCTGAATGCGGCGATCCACATCAATCGGGAACTTCACACCCAGCTTCTCAGCAATGGTCTGGGCTTCCAGCATCATGTTGCGGGCGACATCGCGGGTGCCGGGTTCGGTACACAACACATCAAGGGTGGCATGGGTCAGGGCAGAGATCGGATTGAACGACAGGTTACCCCACAACTTCACCCAAATCTCATCCCTGATCTTGGGACGAACAGGGGCTTTCAGACCAGCAGCACTCAGCGCCTTAGACAATGCCATGGCGCGCTCAGATTTCTCGCCAGAAGGCTCGCCCAGCGAAAACCGGTTGCCTTCGATATGGTTGATCACACCAGGCTCGCTGACCTCAGCTGCCGGATACACAACACAGCCCAGCACATTGTCTGGGCCAAACCCGTCCCATTGTGCATTGCCCGGGTCAACACTGGCCAACCGCGTGCCGTCCAGATCACCACCAATCTTGTGAAAATACCACCAGGGCACACCATTCACACCCGATACAATTGTCGTACCCTCACCAATCAACGGCAGCATCTTGTCCACCACAGGCGGCACCGAATGGGCCTTCAACGTGACAATCACATAATCCTGCGGGCCCAGATCGGCAGGGTCTTCGGACACGGTCACCGGCAGGGTTTTCGACACGCCCCCTTCGATCAATGTCAGACCATTCTCGCGCATCGCGGCCAGATGCGGGCCACGGGCAACAAGGCTGACATCAGCACCGGCCTCTGCCAGCTTGGCCCCCATATAGCCGCCAATCGCACCCGCCCCGAAGATACAGATCTTCATGATGCAGCCTCTTCAACCAGACCCAGCTTTTCGGCCAGCCCGATGCGCTGCAACTTGCCGGTGGCACCCTTCGGGATCTCATCCAGAATGATCACTTTGCGGGGCACCTTGAAATCGGCAAGGCGCTCCTTGGCAAAATCGCGGACATCACGATCTGTCACGTCTTCCCCCTCGCGCAGCACAACGGCGGCGGCAACTTCCTCACCCAGTTTGGGATGCGGCAAGGCAAAAGTGACAACCTGCGCAATGGCCGGATGGGCGGACAGCACACCATCCACCTCCAACGGGCTGACCTTTTCACCGCCACGATTGATAATCTCTTTCAAACGACCGGTCAGGATCAGATAGCCATCATCGTCAAACGTGCCCTGATCACCCGTGCGGAACCAGCGCTGGCCATCCACCTCAAAGAAATTCTTGGCATTGGCCTCGGGATTACCCTCGTAACCGGGGGTCACGTTGGGGCCAGAAATCACCACCTCCCCCACACCGCCATCAGTCAGCACAGGATCGACCTCATCCGCGATACGCACTTCAGGTCCTGCAGGCAGGCCGACAGCACCGGGTTTCTGCGACCCGGGCTTCAACGGGTTCGAACACATCTGATGCGCGGCCTCGGTCATGCCGTAGCCTTCGACGACGGGCGCGCCAAAGGTTTCGAACAGTTTTTCCATCACCGGGCCGGGCAATGACGCCGACGATGACCGCAAGAACCGCAATCGCGCATTGGCAATCACATCGGCATTACGACCCGCACGCGACAGGATCGCCTGATGCATCGTGGGCACAGCCGTGTACCATGTCGGGTCGGCATCCCGCAGCCAGCCGAAAAAGCGTAACGCGTCAAAGCCCGGCGCGCACCAGACCTGACCACCCGTGGCCAATGTCGCCGAAACTGCCGCCAGTAGGCCGTGAATATGAAAAAGCGGCATCACATTCAGGCAACGATCATCAGCCGTCAGCGCCAGCGATGACGCGATATTATGGGCAGAGGCGGCGACATTTGACTGCAATAGTGGCACGATCTTGGGGCGCGAGGTTGTGCCGGATGTATGCAGGATCAAGGCCACATCTTCCGCACCCGGCTCATCCGCATCAGCCGTGTCGCCAGCGCCTTCAGCGCGGAGCGCAAAATGGCCCGCAGGCTGTGTCGCATCAACCTGCAGACGCAGGATCGTGACACCCAGCCGGGACGCAGCGGCATAGGCCGGGCCATCTTCATCTGCGGCCAGAATGACAGCCTTGGCTTTCAGGTCATCGATATAAAACGCAAACTCATCTTCACGGTAGGCCGGGTTCAGGGGGGCAGTCGTGGCGGCCTGCGCGACTGTCACAAAAGCAGCGGCCATTTCCGGTCCATTGGGCAGTACAATCGCCACCCGGTCACCACGACCCACACCGGCCGCGTGAAGCTGCTGGCGCACGTCAACGGCAAGCGCACGCAGGCCGCCATAGCTCAGCCAATCGCGATCTGGCGCACCGATGGCGGGCCCGTCCTCGGGATGCCCGCTCAGCAAGTTTTTGATGGTGTGTGACACAGTAATCCTCCCCTTGATCTTGGGGTAGATAACTAGACCAGACAGGATCAAAATCAACGCAATTGGCAGCCTTTACGGCAAAAAACGCGCCATCGGTGGGCAACCCGTAAATGCGGGTCAGCCGCACCGGCGCGCACCATATCAATCAGGGACAACCAAGGTTGACGGCGTATGACCATGCCCGCCCTGCTCCAACCAAAGCGCCAGCGCCGTCGCATCCATCGGTTTTGCGAAATGATAACCTTGCACATATTGGCAGCCCAAATCGGAAAGCACCTGCAATTCAGCGGCGTTTTCCACGCCTTCTGCCAGCACAGCCAGACGAATATGATAGGCCATCCGGATGATCGCCCCGGTGATTTGGCGCAAACGGTCGCTTTGGTCGATCCCGGTCACAAAGGACCGATCAATCTTCAGCATCGAAATGGGCGCGTCGATCAAGGTCGAAATCGACGCCCGCCCAGTGCCAAAATCGTCCAGCGCCAGCCCAAAACCCGCCTGACGCAAGGCAGTGCACTGGTGAATAAACGGGCAATCATTGCCATCGAAAAAGATCGTCTCAAGCAGTTCCAGCTTGATCTGCCCGGGCACCAAACCCGCCGCTTTCACCTCTCGCTGCAAGTCGCTGACAAAGTCATCGGTCCTGAGTTTTGCAGCAGTAATGTTCAAGGACAAGGTCGCCCCATCCGGCAAGAGGCGCGACAGCCGGGCAAACTGGGATAATGCGCGCAGTCGGACTTGCTGGTCCAAAAGCAGAAGAAGGTTGGATTTGGCCGCAACGTCCAGAAAACCAGCGGGCGAAACGACGCCCCTTTGCGGATGGTTCCAGCGCGCCAGCGCCTCAAGGCCGACCACGTCGCCGCTTTCCATATCGATCTGCGGATGGAAATGGGGCACGAACTCCTCTTGCTTCAGCGCGCGCTGAACATCCAGCGTCAGCGCCTTCTGCTGACCAAATCTCTGCAACAACTCCGGGGTAACTGCGGCGATACGGGTGTCTGTTCCCTTGGCATGGTAAAGTGCGATATCAGCCTGGCTGAGCAGTTGGTCAGCCGACATATCCTCGCCCGGCTCAAAACTCAGATAGCCAAGGCTCGCCGATGTGGCATATTTAATCCCGTCGATGCTTATCTTTGATGCTATGGCTGACAACAATTGTTGTGACATGGCACCGATCATCGCCTGATCCATCCGCAAAAACAGTGCAAATTCGTCACCGCCCATACGGGCGGCAAATCCCTCGTGGCCTGCGAGCGCCGATAGGCAAGTGGCGGTATGACGCAAAACGATGTCGCCGGCCGCATGTCCGAAATCATCATTGACCTCTTTGAACTTATCTAGGTCAACCATCATCAGGACGACCGGACCTTGGCCAAGCTCACCCGACAGGGCCTTGTCCAACTGCATCTGAAGTGCGCGGCGATTGCCCAGCCCGGTGACCGGGTCACGCATGGCAATATCTTCGGCCTCGGCTTTGGCGGCCTTCAGCGCATCGGCCATGGTTTCGCTGTCTTTCAACAAGTTGCGCTGAATCTCGAAACTATACAGCAGGTCGATTGACAGGTCGTTCGGCTTGAAATTGGCACTGGTCAAGGCGTACCGCGCAATCGCCTCGGCAAAATTTTCGCCAAATGAAAGGTCAATGATGACCCGGCCGCTGTCATCAGATAGCAGAACCGGCATCGCCCGAAAACCAACCCGTTCCCCATCGACGCCTTGCCCAGCCAATACCAGCTTCTTGCCCGCTCTGCTGCGCACATGCGCAATCTGCTGCACATGACGGGGGCGTTCGACGCGAAACACATCAAAAAACGCCTTGCCCCCGATGCCGTCACCCATCACCGTCCGCAGGGTCGGCCCCATCGATATGATCTTTCCAGCCCAGTCGAGGACAAGGTGCAACGGCATCAGCTGTGCAACTGTTGTCACGTCCAACACCAGCGCGTCATCTGACAGGGGCTGTGTCCTTGGGTGATTACCCATCTGGTTCACCGGAGAAGCGTTACCTCGAACACATCCGGGTCCGACACAGCAGCCTTTTGGACCGTCTGTTCAACCTTGATCTTTTCTTTCGTTTCGGCGGCCAGACCGTACAACAGACCGATGACCATCGGGGAAAGCCCCTCGCGTTCGGAATAATAGGATAGTTCATAAGTATCGGCACCAATCTCCGCGATCTCGAAAGATGGTGGTTTGAGATGCGGCATCGACAGCAGAATACTGTCATGCATGTCGTCAAGCCCTTTGATCCGTTCAACAAATGTGTTGCCAGCCAATCGAAGAAATGTACCGAAATTCGACTGGCCTGCAAAATCCACCCAATATGATCCGAAAGGCTGCAGCACTTCATCAGCCGATTTCCCGGTTTTCTGGCAAACCGCGCCAACCAGCGCATATGTGACCGCGTCATGATAACTGGTCATGCGCTCAAACTTCGTTGCCTCAACGCCGGCCATGTCACAGACCTCGCGCCACATATCTGATCCATGCTCTTTTTCAACAAATATGCGCAGACCTTCATTCACCATTCCATACATGCGACGCCTCGTTTCAGCCTAAAAAGACGTTATAGAGGGAAAGATTTGTTTTTGTATTAAGCAGGATGCGCCGGCAGCCGACAACGGCCTTTACCGTCACTGCGCAATGCCGTTAATCTTGGGAAAGTCATCAAGATAGGGCGTTGCGATGTTCGAAGGTCTGCTCTCGTTTCTCCGCAATCCCAGCGGATATGAAACACCGCTGCCAGAGGCCGATGCAGGCCATGCGATGGGTGCCCTTTTGGTCAGGGCAGCCAAGGCTGATAATGCGTATCTTTTCGAAGAAATCCAGCTGATCGACAAGGTGCTGGGCAAGCGCCACGATCTCGACCCGGTCGAGGCCGCCAAATACCGCGCCTCTTGCGAAAGGCTGGAGGCCGAAATGCCCGACACCAGCGAAATCGCGGCCATTATCAAGGACGCGATCAGCAAGGATGAACGCGAGGCGACGCTGCGCGCACTTTGGGCTGTGGTCTATGCGGACGGGATCAAACATAGCGAAGAAGACAGGCTGCTGCACCAGATCGAAGATGTGCTGGGCATATCGCCCGCCCGCGCCCGCGAATTGCAAGTGGCCGCACGCGACGCAGCACCGCCCGACAATTCTTAATGCTGCATTAATACATACGGCGGACGCTGGATTAATCAGGCAATTCTGCCCGCAGGGGTCCGACGTTTTGCCGACGTCTGGCCGACGCTTTGCAGACCGGCATTTTTGGCCAAAATCCCTGCATTAACACGTGATTCGGCAAATCCGGCCATGTGCGGGTGTTGCGCCACACCGCCCCCCCACCGAACGTTGCATGGTCAGATGGCGACTTTGCGGCTTTCGTCCAGATAAATCTCGCGCAGCCGGGCCGCAACAGGGCCTGGCGCCCCCGCACCAATCGCAGCACCGTCAATCTCAACCACCGGCATCACAAATGTACTGGCCGAGGTGATGAACGCCTCATCAGCCTCCTGGGCCTCCGCGATAGTAAAGCTGCGTTCCTCCACTTTCATCTGCGCCTCCTTGGCAAAGCGCAAAACGGCGGCGCGGGTGATCCCATGCAGGATTTCATTGCCCAGATGGCGGGTAATTATCGTATTGTTCTTAATGATATAGGCGTTGTTTGATGTGCCTTCTGTCACGGCACCATCTTCAACCATCCAGGCATCATCCGCACCGGCGGCCTTGGCCATCATCTTGCCCATGGACGGGAACAAGAGCTGCACCGTCTTGATATCGCGGCGGGCCCAGCGCTGGTCTTCGATCGAAATCACCTTGATGCCCTTCTTGGCAACGGGGCTATCGGCAAGGCCGGGTTTATTCTGGGTAAACAGAACCACGGTCGGCTCTGTCGTCTCGGGATCAGGAAACACGAAATCACGGTCATCGGGCGCACCACGGGTGATCTGCAAATAAACCATCCCTTCCTCAATGCCATTCAAACGAACCAATTCACGATGTATTTCCAACAGGTTAGGCAGGCATTCAGGATGCCGCATATCCAACTCACCCAAGGACCGCTCCAACCGTTTGGCATGACCAGCGAAGTCAATCAGCTTGCCATCCAGAACCGATGTGACCTCATAGACGCCATCAGCCATCAGAAACCCGCGATCAAAGATCGAGATTTTTGCTTCATTCTCAGGCAGGTACGCGCCGTTAACATAAACTGTGCGGGTCATTGATATGCTCCCTTTGATCAATCGCTTCGTTCGTCCGATGATTTACGGGTGAGGTCAAGACAGATCGTTCAGCCCCACAAGGCGGCAACAGGCGGATGCACCCCGTCTGCATCAAATTGCAACGGCGTCGCGCGGTCCTCGGCCAGCAAAAGCGGCCCATCCAGATCGGTAAATGCCACACCCTGCGCCAGCAATGTGGCCGGTGCCATGGCCAACGATGATCCCAACATGCAGCCAATCATCACAGCGTAACCATCTGATATAGCTTGTTCTTTCAAGGCCAAAGCCTCGGTCAGGCCACCGGTCTTGTCCAGCTTGATATTCACCACATCATATTTGCCGCGCAACCCCGGCAGGCTGGCGCGATCATGACAGCTTTCATCAGCACAAACCGGCAGCGGGCGGGCGATTTCGCCCAGCATGTCGTCGGCATCAGCAGGCAAGGGCTGTTCGACCATCTGCACGCCAAGACGTATCAGGTGCGGGGCAAGCTCGGCATAAACTTCGGCGGTCCAGCCTTCATTTGCATCCACAATAATCGGGGCATCGGGGGCACCACGGCGCACGGCCTCTAGCCGTGCCATATCATCGGGTGTGCCCAGTTTTATCTTTAATAACGGACGTTTGGCGTGCTGGGCCGCCTGACGTTCCATGACCTCAGGCGTGTCTAGGGACAAGGTATAGGCGGTGACCTCCGGGCCAGGCGCGGGCATCCCGATCAGATCCCAAACACGCTTACCCGCCTGTTTGGCTTCCAGATCCCATAAGGCACAATCAACGGCATTGCGGGCGGCACCAGCAGGCAACAATTCCTGCAAACCGACACGGGTCAGCGTCTCTGGCAGTCCGGCAATCTGCGCCGTGACACTGTCCAGCGTTTCACCATATCTGGCATAGGGCACGCATTCGCCACGGCCCTGCCCATCCACAGTCACCGTCAGCACTTTCGCCTCGGTCCGCGATCCGCGACTGATTGTGAAAACCTGCGCCAGCGCAAAGACATCATGCCTTACATCGATCTGCATTCTCGTCCCATCATTTTGCCAAAAATACTCTCGCCGAAGGCATTAAAGTGAAATCAGGGCATCCACCAGCCGCGCAGCACCTTGCCGATATGTATCCACCGTCGGCAGACCCATGCGCGCCTCGATCCCGGCCATGTATTCCAGTGCCTCATCCTCTGGTAAATGCTGTGAATTTATTGAAATACCAATGATTTGGCAGTCTGGGTTGGCAACGCGGGCGATTGGCAATGCAGTGTCGCGCAATGTCTCAAGGCTGGGCAGATCATAATCGGGCAGACCGCGCATATGGGTGCGGGTCGGTTCATGCGCGAGGATCAGGGCATCAGGCTGACCACCATGGATCAGGGCCATGGTGACACCGGAATAGGACACATGAAACAGGCTCCCCTGCCCTTCGATATGGTCCCAATGATCGGGGTCATTGTCTGGGGTCAGATATTCAACCGCACCCGCCATGAAATCGGCAATGACAGCGTCCAGTGGCACACCACCACCAGTGATCAAAATGCCGGTCTGTCCAGTTGGACGGAAGGTGGATTTCAGGCCGCGCTTCTGCATTTCTGCATCCATGGCGAGGCCGGTATACATCTTGCCCACCGAACAATCGGTCCCGATTGCCAGACAGCGTTTGCCGGTGCGGGACTTGCCGTTAGCAATCGGGTAAGCAACTGACGGTATACGCACGTCGAACAAGGTGCGGCCATTCACACGGGCCGCGGCGACCAGCTCATCCTCATCGCGCAATAGGTTATGCAGGCCTGACGCGATGTCGAACCCCATGCGCAAGGCTTCAACCAGAACCTCTTTCCACTCCTTGGAAATGTAGCCGCCGCGATTGGCAACACCGATGACAAGGGTCTGGGCACCGGCGGCTTTCGCCTCTGCCAGGGTCAGGTCATTGATCCCCAGATCGGCACCGCAGCCTTTCATGCGGAACTGGCCAACGGCGTTTTCCGGGCGCCAATCCTTGATGCCTTGGGCCACCTTCGCGGCCAACTGGTCAGGCGCATCGCCAAGGAACAAAAGATAAGGGGTCTGGATCATCACAAGGCTCCGCTGCAGGATTCGGTATCTAAGCGAGATTTGCGCGTCATTCACGATAAGTCATTTCATATCGCACCACATGACAACGATGATACGCAAAATTCTTGCGCCGAAGCCGTAATATAGCGAAGAATATGGCTTGGCAAACAGCCCTCTGCGTACGACATATCAGATAAGACCAAACACAAAAAAGCCCGGGCGAATACGCCCGGGCAGTCTCTCACAAAAAGCTGTGGAAGGGATCAGCCTTTTGAGAATTCGGGATAGGCTTCCATACCCAATTCCGATGTATCCAAGCCGTTGATCTCGGCCTCTTCGCTGACGCGGATGCCCATCACACCTTTGAGGATGATCCAAAGGGCAAGGCTGACAACAAAGGTGAAGACACCGTAGGCCAGAATACCGGTGATCTGCGCACCCAGTGTCGCATCGCCATTATAAAAGATGACAGCAATGGTGCCCCAGATCCCGGCGAACAGGTGGACAGGGATCGCCCCGACAACATCGTCGATCTTCAGCTTATCCAGGAAAGGCACTGCGAGAACCACAATCACACCGCCCACGGCACCGATCCAAAGCGCACCAAACAGGCTGGGTGCCAATGGTTCAGCTGTGATCGACACCAACCCAGCCAGCGCACCGTTCAGTACCATGGTCAGGTCAGCCTTCTTGAACATGAGCTGCGTCAGGATCAGCGCTGTGACAGCGCCCGAGGCCGCAGCCATATTGGTGTTGGCAAAGATGCGCGACACATCAGTGATATCGCCCACAGTACCGGCGGCCAGTTGTGAGCCACCATTGAACCCAAACCAACCCAGCCACAGAATGAATGTCCCCAATGTCGCAAGCGCGAGATTGGAACCGGGCAGCGGCGTCACACGACCGTCCTTGCCGTATTTGCCCAGTCGCGGGCCAAGGATGATCGCCCCGGCAAGGGCCGCCCAACCACCAACGGAATGTACAATGGTAGAACCTGCAAAGTCGTTAAATCCTGCGGCATCCAACCAGCCCTCACCCCATTTCCAGGAACCGGAAATTGGATACATCACACCGGTCAGTACAACCACGAAGATCAGGAAAGGCCATAGTTTGATCCGCTCCGCCAGCGCACCAGACACAATCGACGCGGTTGCCGCGACAAACATCAACTGAAAGAAAAAGTCAGACCCGACAGAGGCATAGTCAAGCGATGCGTCACCGGCAGCAAGGCCCACGGCCTCCAATTCGGTCCAGCTAAAGAACGGGCCAATCCAGCCAGATACCAGCCAACCATCACCGGGATACATCAGGTTAAAACCGATCAGCCAATACATGATGGAGGCAATGGAAAACAGCGCGATGTTCTTGGTCAGCTGGGTTGTCACGTTCTTGGATCTGACCAGACCGGCCTCAAGCATTGCAAAGCCAGCAGCCATAAAGAACACAAGAAAGCCGCCCACAAGGAACAGCAACGTGGTCATCAGATACGGGCCGATTTCGTCAAATGTCGGGGCGGCATCCTGTGCCGCCGCCAATGTCGGCAAAAGGGCAAGCCCCGCACCTACGGAAAGAAGTTTAAACAGTTTCATGGATTTGTCCCTCATTACGCGATCACAGCGCATCATCATTGGTCTCGCCCGTGCGCACCCGCAGGGCGCTTTCCACGTCGAGAACGAAGATTTTACCGTCACCGATTTTTTCGGTCTGTGCGGTGGTGGCGATGGTCGAAACGACCTGATCGGCCATACTGTCCTGCACAACGATTTCCAGTTTGACCTTTGGCACGAAATTCACGGCATATTCGGCGCCGCGATAAATCTCCGTATGGCCCGATTGCGCGCCAAAGCCCTTGATTTCAGACACCATCATCCCGCGCACACCGACGGTGGTCAGCGCTTCGCGGACCTCCTCCAGTTTGAACGGTTTGATTGTCGCAATGATGAGTTTCACTTTCTTCCCCTTGCAAAGTTCGACATGGCCCCGTTGCAATACGGGCCGTGCGTATGGGGGAAGGAAAAGCGCGACTTTGCAGGCGCAGCAAGGCTACGACACCTTTAGGTTGTAGGTATTTTAGTGAATTTTGCACAATTCTTGCACAAAAAAATGCGTTTGCCCGATTATTGGGCGCTTCTGGAAATCAATTTGACAATATCGCTGCCTAGGGCGTCGCCTGCCGGGGAATCCCATCCCGATCAATGTGCATCATACCATCTGGCGTCGCGGTTACGGTTCTGCCGATGTAAACATCGGTCAATCCCCCGGCGACCCACTGCACCTGAACCCCAGCCGTGACAGGGACGTTAAATGCCCGCGCCAGCGGCTGTAGCAGACCGGGCCGTTGTCCGGTTGTGCATCCTTTCAGATAAACCTGACCACCCGGGGCAAAGTAAGGGGCAAGGGCGGAAAAGACGCCCTCTAACGCTGTGGCGTTGTTTTCATTCAGTCGCCCCGCAAACATCGTGCCCGGCGTGCCATGAGAATGGACCTGCAGGATATCAATTGAACCCGGCCCGTTGGATCGGTTCTGCACGCGCCCAATCAGCGATTGCCAAGTGTCGGTTTCCAGATTCATGACATAGGTCCGGCCACGTTGCGCCAAATCTGTCATTGCAAAGCTGGCCATCGGCTCAACACCGTTTTCGTCCGCAACAACATCTACAATATCAATGCGCATCGTGGGTCCTCCTATTATGACGATACTGTGCACAAGCATCCCATCTTCGCCTAGTCAGGGAAACCGGACCCCTGTCCTTGCGTTAAACCGGGTGGTGGCGCGCGTGGATCACAGCTATGATGACCAAAATAGACGCAATAGTCAGTCGAGCGGAACATGAGTGGAAATGGCAGAAAAAAGTCACCTTTGGTGGCTGAACGGCGCTATCCGGCAAAACCTGCCGGGAAAAAGGCGGCCCCCAAGAAAAAGGCCAAGCCTGCGGCCCGTCGCAAGGCAGCACCCAAGCGTCCCAGCAAGCCGCGCGGCCTGATCGGCTGGTTGCTTTTGCCATTCCGTTGGGTGTTCCGCCTGATCTGGGCGTTTACCTGGCGGATCGGGCTGGTCACAGCGCTGATCATCGGTGGTTTCGCGCTCTATTTTGCCAGCCAGATGCCTGCGATGGAAGAGCTGATTGATCAGCGTGCCCGCGGGTCGGTCACGATGACCGATCTGACCGGTCAGGTCTTTGCCTGGCGCGGCGATCAGTTTGGCGGCATGGTCACGGCAGAGACGGTTTCGGAACATCTACACGACGCTGTCGTCGCGACCGAGGATAAGCGGTTCTATCGCCACTTAGGCATTTCGCCGCGCGGTATTGCGTCGGCGGTCCGCATCAACCTGCGCGAAGGGCGCGGGCCCTTGTCTGGCCATGGCGGCTCTACCATCACGCAGCAGACTGCCAAGCTACTATGCCTTGGCGTGCCTTATGATCCCGCAAAATGGGAGACCGAGACGGCTTATGAAGTTGACTGCCGCCAATCATCATTGTGGCGCAAAGCCAAAGAGGCGATTTTCGCCCTTGGGATGGAGATTGCTTACACAAAAGAGGAAATTCTGACGATCTACCTGAACCGATCCTATCTTGGTGCAGGCAGTCGCGGGTTCGAGGCGGCAGCACAGCGTTACTTTGGCATCTCTGCCGCGCAGGTGAACCCCGCACAGGCCGCCATGCTGGCCGGGCTGTTGAAAGCACCTTCAACCACCGCACCTACGGCCAATCTGGGCCGGGCGCAGGAACGGGCGGCGCTTGTTGTCGGGTTGATGGAAGAACAGGGTTATCTAAGCACCGTCGAAGCGATGGATGCCATCGCAAACCCCGCCACGCTTTCCGAAGCGGCGAAAGCCCGCACCGGTGGTTTCTTTGCTGATTGGGTTATGGAAAGCGGGCCAGAGTTCTTTACCCGCGACACGACAGAAGACGTCATTATCCGCACAACGCTGGATCAGGACATTCAGGCCGCCGCTGAAGAAGCGTTGATTTCGGTCTTTGAAAACGAGGTCCGTGAAGGATCAGAGGCGCAGGCCGCCATCGTTGTCATGTCCGCTGACGGCGCCGTCCGGGCCATGGTGGGCGGTCGCAACATCAAGGCCACCGGTGCGTTCAACCGTGCCACGCAAGCCTTGCGCCAAACCGGGTCCGCCTTCAAACCGTTCATTTATGCCGCTGCCCTTGATCTGGGCATGTCGCCCTATGCGCTGGTTGATGATCAGCGCACCTGCTGGTCACGTCGTGGATCAGCCGATTGGTGCCCCGAAAACTATGATCGCCAATTTGTCGGGCCGGTCACATTGGTCGACGCACTGGCCCAAAGCCGCAACATCCCTGCCATTCTGGTGTCAGAGGATGTGGGGCGCGAGCTGGTCCGCAATGTCGCCGCCGGTTTTGGCATTCAGGGTGACATGGCGGCTGGCCCTGCCCTGGCGCTCGGCGTGTCCGAAAGCACGCTGATTGACATGACCGGGGCCTTTGCGGGCATCCTCAACGGCGGCTATGCCGTGACCCCTTATGGCCTAACCGACCTGCGCATCCAGGGGGATAATGCATCCTTGATGGATTCGACCGGATCGGGGATTGGTGAACGGATCATCGACGAAGAAGCCGCCCGCGAATTGACATGGATGATGACACGGGTCGTGGAACAAGGCACTGGCCAGCGCGCCCGGATCGACGGTTGGGAAATCGCAGGCAAGACCGGCACGACCCAAGGGGCGCGTGACGCCTGGTTCATCGGCTTCACCGGCGACTATGTGACCGGCGTCTGGATGGGTTATGACGACAACAAACCACTATCGGGGGTGACTGGCGGCGGGTTGCCCGCAACCATCTGGCACGAAACCATGGTGCGTGTGCTGGCCGACAAAGTACCCACATCCCTACCCATGATCGTCCCGCAGCAACCTGCATCGACCGGCGTGCTGACAAGTGAAGGCGGCGAAGTTGTCGATGACGATATCAGCAACCTTCTCGATAACATCCTCAACGGGGGTTAAACGGCCTTCTTCGTTGGTTCATGCCTCCGGCGCGGGATAGACCCCCAGAAAGTCCGCCACATCATGGATTAATTTCGCCAAAGTTGCCCAAATGGTCGGGCCCACCGCGCTGCAATCGCCCGGCCCTGTCGATAGACCGGGCAGCCCCCCGGCCGCGGGCCGCCCTTAATACGATAACCAAATGCGGAGGTTAATACTCACCCTCTTCGCAAAGGTCATAGCGGAACGCGTAGCCGTCCCAGATCATATAGATCCCGTCGCCTGCCGAATCGGCCATCATGATGGCACGTTCATTCCAGCTCTGGCCTTCGCCGGAACATTCCATCGTATAGATCGTGGCATCCATATCGTTGATATCCACCGGGCTGGTCATGCGGCATTCGACCTCGACCCCGTAAAAGATACCTTCTGCGATCTTCAGCGACCCGCCGTCAACGCCGACAAGCGCACACTCGGCATTTGCGGTTTGTTTATAGACGCCATCATAGGGGCCAGCTTGCCCAATCATGGGAAAAATCAGGCAGAAAACGGCCCAGTGGAACGTGGTGATCTTGCGCATCTGGGGATTGTTGGTCCATTTGGCGCGCCAAATCAATGAAATACGCCCATTACGCCACGCCAAGGGGTGGTCATGCAAAATATGGCGTTAACTCTAACCTGATTTCCGGTAACCTAAGATGCAGGGTGCCAAGACGTAAGAACTGAACTGGGGCAAATGTTGGAAGAACTAAGAACGAAGGGCGAGGCCGAACTGATCGAGGCCCGCAGCGAAAGCCGCCATCTGTATTGGATGGTTGGTATCTTCAGCTTTTTCGTAAACCTGCTGATGCTGACCGGTCCGCTATATATGCTGAACGTCTATGACCGGGTGCTCAGCTCGCGGTCGTTTGAGACACTGCTCGCCCTGTCAGTATTGGTGGCGTTTCTTTACGGTATGATGGGTATCCTTGATTTCGTGCGTGGCCGGGTGATGGGCCGGGTCGGTGCCCGGTTTCAGGCACGGTTGGACCGGCGTGTGTTCGGTGCTGTCCTGAAGGCCACAACCCTGAACCGCGCACCACGCGAGGCCGCGACAGGCCTGCGCGATCTGGAATCGACACAACGCCTGATCACGTCGCCTGCGCTGATGGCGCTGTTTGATCTGCCTTGGGCACCCTTGTTTTTTTGGGGTATCTTCATCTTTCACCCGTTGATGGGCCTTCTGGCGGTGGTTGGTGCGGTCATTCTGGTCGGGGTCGCGATCCTGAACCAGATGATAACCCGCAAACCACTGGAACAGGCGAATGCGGCGTCTTTCGCCTCTGAACAGATGGGCACGCAGATCCGTACCGAAAGCGAGATGGTGCATTCACTGGGCATGCGCGGTGCGGCCTTTGACCGCTGGCAGATTGCACGTGGCAAATCACTGGATGCGACCATTGGGGCGGCGGATGCATCAGGCACGTTTACCGCGATGACGAAGTCATTCCGGCTGTTCCTGCAGTCGGCCATGCTGGGGCTGGGCGCCTATCTGGTGTTGCAGAACCAATTATCGCCAGGGGCGATGATCGCAGGTTCGATCCTGCTGGGCCGCGCACTAGCTCCGATTGAAATGATCGTTGGTCAATGGGCTGTCTTTCAAAAGGGCCGCGAAGGCTGGCGCAATCTGTCCATTTTGCTGGGCAGCGTCGGCGAAGAAGAACAGCGTATGCAACTGCCCAAACCCAAGGCGCGATTGCTGGCCGATCAGGTCACGGTGGTACCACCGGGCGAAAAGCAGGCATCACTGCGCCTGATCAGCTTTGACGTAAAACCGGGCATGGCCGTTGGTGTGATCGGGACCTCTGGCGCGGGTAAATCCACACTCGCGCGGGTGCTGACCGGTGTCTGGCAGCCTGCGGGCGGAAAAATCCGCCTTGATGGTGCGGCGCTGGATCAATATGACCCTGATGTTCTGGGTGAACATATCGGCTATCTGCCGCAGCGGGTGCAGCTTTTTGATGGGACGATCAAGGAAAACATCGCCCGCATGTCGATGACCCCAAGCGATGCCGAGGTTGTCAAAGCCGCCCAAAAGGCCGCCGCCCATGAAATGATCCTGAAACTGCCCGACGGCTATGACACCCGGGTGTCTGCCAATACCGGGCGTCTTTCCGGTGGTCAGATCCAACGCATTGGCCTGGCCCGCGCGATGTATGGCGACCCCGTTGTGCTGGTACTGGATGAACCGAATTCCAACCTCGATAATGATGGGTCGGCGGCGTTGAACAAGGCGATCAAAATCCTGAAATCAGAAGGCAAGATCGTGTTCATCATGGCACACCGGCCTGCTGCCATTCAGGAATGCGACACATTGCTGGTTATCGAAGGCGGCGCGCGACGCGCCTTCGGCCCCAAAGACAAGGTGTTGGCCGAGATGGTCACGAACCACAAAGAAATCAAACACAGCGTCGGCAAGACCGGGGGTGTGTCATGATTGACAAAGGCACTGATCAAAATGTGAAACGCTGGTCGGCCAAACGGCACATGACCGCAGGGCTGATCACCCTTGTCGTACTGGTTGGCGGCTTTGGCACATGGTCCGTTCTGGCCCAGATCACCGGGGCTGTCATCACATCTGGCCAGATCGAGGTGGACCGCAACCGACAGGTCGTGCAGCACCCCGATGGTGGTGTGGTCGAAGAAATCCTTGTCGATGAAGGCGACACTGTTGAGGCCGGCGATATGCTGATCCGTTTGGATGCATCTGTCCTGCAATCAGAACTGGCCGTTGTTGAAGGGCAGCTCTACGAAATCCTGGCCCGCCGCGCCCGGCTGGAGGCTGAACGTGATGATCGCGATACGCTGGAATTTGATCCCGTCCTGCTGGAGGCGAATGACGCGGATGCCAACGATCTGATCATCGGGCAGCAGCGCCTGTTCGAGGCGCGGTTGGAATCAAACCGCCGTGCCGTCGAACAATTGACCCAGCAGCGTGCCCAGATCGCGAGCCAGATGTCTGGGATCGACGCACAGCAGGTTGCATTGAAAACGCAGCAGTCGCTGATTTCCGAGGAATTGACAGACCAGCAAAGCTTGCTGGATCGCGGCTTGGCGCAGGCCAGCCGGGTCCTGACCTTGCAGCGTGAAGAGGCCAATCTGCTAGGCCGCGTTGGTGAACTGACCGCGCAGGCAGCCCAGGCCGGTGAGCGTATGACCGAGATTGAGATTCAAATCCTCAGCCTGTCATCAACCCGCAGGGAAGAGGCGATCACCCGTCTGCGCGACCTGCAATTCAACGAATTGGAACTGTCCGAACGCCGCCGCACATTAAAGCTGCAACTGGACCGGCTGGATATCCGCGCACCCGTCTCTGGGATCGTATACGGGCTACAGGTGTTTGCCGAAAAATCGGTGATCCGGCCCGCCGATCAGGTCCTGTTCCTGATCCCACAGGATCGACCATTGGTGATTGCGACCGAGGTGCAGGTCGTCGATATTGATCAGATTCATCTGGGTCAGGAGGTCACGCTGCGCTTTTCTGCCTTTGACCAGCGGCGCACCCCGGAGCTTAAGGGCGAGGTCACCCTGATCTCTGCCGACGCGTTTCAGAACGAAAACTCTGGCGTATCTTTCTATCGGGCCGAGGTGCAGTTGAACGAAGGCGAGATCGAAAAACTGCCGCAAGACATGACCCTGATCCCCGGCATGCCGGTTGAGGCATTTGTGCGCACCGCTGATCGCAGCCCGATGAATTACCTGCTGAAACCTTTGGCTGATTATTTCGCCAAGGCCTTCCGCGAGTCCTGATTGCACCTTGTCTGTTTGCCCGGTAGCGTCCGGGCAAACATCAATGGAGAATGCAATGAGCGCCATCGAAACCAAACTCGCCGAACTTGGGGTGACCTTGCCGGATGTGGGTCATGCGCCGAAGGCTGCTGGCAACTACCTGCCCTTCGTGACTGTTGGCGACATGGTCTATGTATCCGGCCAGATCAGTCAGGATGACAACGGCCCAGTGCGGGGCGTGGTCGGTGCCGACTTTACCCTTGAACAAGGGGCTGAGGCTGCAAAGCTATGTGCGATTTCCTTGCTGACCCAACTGAAAGTTGCCTTGGGTGGCGACATGGACCGGCTGGTGCAGGTGGTCAAGCTGACAGGGTTCGTCAACTCGACCCCTGATTTTGTCGATCAGCCCAAGGTGATCAACGGCGCTTCTGATTTCTTTGTGGCCGCCTTAGGTGACAAGGGCCGCCATGCGCGCGCGGCGGTCAGTGCGGCCAGTTTGCCTTTGGGTGTTGCTGTCGAAATTGAAGCGATTTTTCAGATCAAATGAGCCTGCCCGCATCCTTTCTGGACCGCCCGATCACCCACCGCGCCTTGCATGACCGCACGGCGGGGCGGGTTGAAAACAGCATCAAATCAATCGAAGCCGCTTTGGACGCAGGCTACGGGATCGAAATTGACGTGCAACTGACCAGCGATGGTGAGGCTGTTGTGTTTCACGATCCCATTCTGGATCGGCTGACGGGCGAGACCGGAGCGGTCCGTGACCGTTCGGAGGCGGAACTGGCCCAGATTCCCCTGACCGATGATGGTGGCACGATCCAGTCGCTTCCGACGGTCTTGGCGTTGGTCAAAGGCCGCGTTCCCCTGCTGATCGAAATCAAGGATCAGGATGGTGGGATGGGCCTCGATATCGGCCCATTGGAACAGGCAGTGGTAACAGCGCTGGATGGTTACGACGGTGATGTTGCGGTGATGTCGTTCAACCCGCATGCCGTTGCAAAACTGGCCGAACTGGCACCGCATATCCCGCGTGGCATTGTCACCTCGGCCTATGTGCCGGTGATCTGGCCAGAAGTCCCGGTCGATGTGCAGGACAGGCTGCGCGATATCCCCGATTATGATCGCGTCGGGGCCTGTTTCATCAGCCACGAAGCCGCCGATCTGCATCGTCCGCGCGTCGCCGAACTGAAGGCAGGCGGTGCGAACATCCTGTGCTGGACCATCCGGTCCGCCGCGCAAGAGGCAAAGGCCCGCCAGATCGTCGATAATGTGACCTTTGAAGGGTATCTGGCTTGACGACGGGGCCATGCCCCCCAAGTTTCACCCCATGAATGATGCACCCATCGAAATTGCAGCCCATCCCAACCTGTCGGATATCGATCCGTCGGACTGGGATGCCTGCGCCTGCCCAGAGGCGGCGGATGGGCGGCCCATTGACCCGTTCACAACATATCGGTTCCTCAAGGCGCTGGAAGATAGCGGCTCGGTCGGCCCCGGCACGGGCTGGCAGCCCCGCTACCTGACCGCTACAATCGCGGGGCAGGTCATCGCCGTCGCCCCGCTTTACGCCAAAGGGCACAGCCAGGGCGAATACATCTTTGACCATAACTGGGCGCATGCGTTTGAGAGCGCGGGCGGGCGGTATTATCCCAAACTGCAGATCGCCGTGCCGTTCACCCCGGCAACAGGCCGCAGGTTTCTGACCCGCCCGGGCTTTGAAACGGTCGGCATGTCGGCATTGGTACAGGGCGCGGTCCAGATCGCAACCGACAATGAGCTGTCATCGTTACACGCCACCTTCTGTACCGAGGCCGAAGCCATCGCAGGGGCGGAAATGGGCCTGCTGCACCGGGTCAACCAGCAGTTTCACTGGGAAAATGATGGCTATGCCGATTTCGATGCGTTTCTGGCATCGCTGTCCAGCCGCAAGCGCAAGAACATGCGCAAGGAACGGCAACAGGCCAACGCGTTCGGTGGTGAGATTATTGAACTGGCCGGCGATCAGATTCAGCGCGAACATTGGGATGCGTTCTGGACGTTTTATCAGGACACAGGCAGCCGCAAATGGGGCACGCCCTACCTGACGCGAATGTTCTTTCACTTCATGCATGAGGTAATGCGCGACGACATATTGCTAACGCTGGCCGTCCGCGATGGGCAGCCTGTCGCGGGTGCGCTGAATTTCATCGGGCGCGATACGCTATATGGGCGATATTGGGGCTGCATCGAACATCACCCCTGCCTGCATTTCGAACTGTGCTATTACCGGGCCATCGATTTCGCGATCCGGCACGGGCTGAAAACGGTCGAGGCGGGGGCACAGGGCGAACATAAGTTGGCGCGGGGCTATTTGCCGGTGGCGACCCATTCGCTGCACTGGTTCGGCGATCCGGGATTTCGCGACGCAGTCGACCGCTATCTTGAGGCAGAGCGCAACGCCGTGGATCACGAGATTGAAGTGCTGACCAGCTATGGCCCGTTTCGAAAAACAGATGTGGAGGAACACCAATGACCGATAAATTGACAGACGCCGAACGCAACGAAACAATCGATCCTTTGCTGCAAAATGGATGGGCCATGGTGGATGGGCGCGACGCGATCCATAAATCCTTTGTCTTCAAGAACTTCGTGGATGCGTTCGGCTTCATGACCAAGGTTGCAATCTGGGCGGAAAAATGGAACCACCACCCCGAATGGGCCAATGTCTACAAGACCGTTGATGTCACACTGACAACACATGATGCAGACGGCCTGAGCGCACTGGACGCCAAACTGGGCGCCAAAATGGACAAACTTGCCGGAGACTAAATTGAACGACCTGCTGACGACCGAAATCTGGAACGGCAAAACGATTGCCGACTTCCTGTCGCCCGAATTCCTGTTGAGCATCGTGGGCAGCGTGCTGGCAGCCTTGTTGATCCTGTTTGCGGGCTTTCTTATTGGCGGCTGGGTGCGGCGGCGGCTGGTCCGGTTGGGCGAAAAATACAGCCATCTGGACATCACCCTCTTCAACTTCCTGGGCAATGTCGCGCGTTATGTCATTATCGGCTTCGCGTTTCTGTTTGTGCTCAACACATTTGGCATCCAAACGACGTCAATCGTGGCGGTTATCGGTGCGGCAGGTCTGGCCATTGGTCTGGCGCTGCAGGGGACCTTGTCCAACGTCGCCGCAGGCGTAATGATCGTGTTTTTCCGCCCCTTCAAGCTGGGTGATTTTGTCGAGGTGAACGGCGAAATGGGCACTGTAAAGGACATCACACTCAATTTCATCGAACTGGCGTCGATCAGCAATGTGCAGATCATCGTACCCAATGGCGAGGTTTGGGGGAACACGATCACCAATTATTCCAGCTACCCCACGCGGCGCGCCGAATGGGTGTTTGGCGTGGGCTACGGTGCAAATCTCAAAGCCGCAGAAGAAACGATCCGCGACACGATCCTTGGTGATCCGCGGTCCAAAACTGATCCCGAACCCTTTATCCAGGTCAATAGTCTAGGCGAGAGCTCGGTTGATTTTCTGGTGCGGGTCTGGTGCGACAGCGCGGATTACTTTCAGTATCAGGCTGACATGAAGCGCAAGGTGAAAGAGGCGTTGGACCAAGCGGGCGTGCCAATCCCATTCCCGACACGGACAATTGTCAAAGCCGAAGACTAGGCTGGCATCGGAAAAATCTGCGGCGCAGATTTTTATCAACGCCCTGATTGCACCCAGCACAAAGACCCCAAAAAATCTGTGCCACAGATTATTTTTCCGGTTGTGCCTTAGCTCATCGCTTCGAGCAGGGTTTCACCGGCGGAAATTTCGCATTCGCCGGGATTGGACTCAGCGTTCAAAATCTTGACCACACCGTTTTCCACCAGCATCGAATAACGCTTGGACCGGTTGACAAACCCAACTGGTGGCGCGCTGAAATTCATACCAATCGCTGTGGTAAACTCGCTTTCCGCATCGGCCAGCATAGTGATCCCGGTATCGTTCGCGCGGGTTGCATCACCCCAGGCCTTCATCACAAACGGATCATTCACCGCGACACAGATGATCTCTTCCACGCCTTTTTCGATGAAATCATCATAGGTAATCATGAAGCTGGGCACATGTGCGGTAGAACAGGTCCCGGTGTAGGCGCCGGGCAGTCCAAAAACCACAACCTTGCGATCCTTGAGTTTATCAGCCAGTGAAACCTTTTGCGGGCCATCTTCGGCCATCACCAGCAATGTTGCGTCTGGTAGTGTATCCCCAGTTTTGATCGTCATAATTTAGCCCCTCGTTCGCATTGTGTCTTCCGACCACTCGCATATAGAGTTTTTGTCAGCAAGGGACCAGCAGCCAGAGGTATTTTTCCCATGACCCATATTGTCGTTGTTGGTGCAGGCCAGGCCGGTGCTTCATTGGTCGCCAGATTACGCAGTGCCGGGTTTGACGGTGACGTCACGCTGATCGGTGCCGAAAAGGTCCCCCCCTACCAACGCCCCCCCTTGTCAAAGGCTTATTTGCTTGGGGAAATGGCCGAGGAACGGCTCTATCTACGCCCGGCTGAATTCTACCAAGATCAGCGTATTTCGCTGCGGCTGAACACCCGTGTCGTGGGGATTGATCGTGCGGCAAAGGTGGTCACCCTGAACGATGACAGGCGGCTGGCCTATGATGAACTTGCCCTGACCGTCGGCGCACATCCGCGCACGCTGCCTGCGCCGATCGGCGGTGCGCTGGATGGCGTGTTCACCATGCGCGATCTGGCGGACGCCGATGCGATGGCCCCGCAGTTTGTCCCCGGCAAGCACGTCCTGATCATCGGCGGCGGCTATATCGGGCTTGAGGCGGCGGCGGTTGCCGCCAAATCGGGGATGAAGGTAACGCTGGTCGAAATGGCGGATCGCATCCTGCAACGTGTCGCAGCCCCCGAGACATCGGACTACTTCCGCGATCTGCATCGCCGTCATGGCGTCGATATCCGCGAGGGTGTCGGGCTGGACCGGTTGCTCGGTGACACGCATGTCACCGGCGCCCGTCTGACCGATGGGACCGAACTGGCGATTGACCTTGCCGTGGTCGGCGTCGGTATCAACCCGGCAACAATTCTGGCTGACAGCGCCGGACTTGCGGTTGAAAACGGGATTACGACCGATGAATATGGTCGCACCACTGACCCCTATATCTGGGCCGCCGGTGATTGCGCATCCTGCCTGTTTCACGGCAATCGCATCCGGCTGGAAAGCGTCGGCAACGCCATTGATCAGGCGGAAGCGGTTGCGCTCAACATGCTGGGGCGTGCGGAGCCTTATACACCAAAACCGTGGTTCTGGTCGGACCAGTATGACTGTAAATTGCAGATCGCGGGTCTGAATATGGGTTACACGGATGTCTACATCCGCAAGGGCGATACCCCCGGCGTTCAATCCAACTGGTATTACAAGGGCGATCAGCTACTGGCGGTGGATGCGATGAATGACGCCCGCAACTACATGATCGGCAAGCGCCTGATTGAGGCGGGGCGCAGCCCAAGCCCTGCCCAGATCAGCGATCCAGCCACCGATATGAAGGCATTGCTGAAGGCGTGAGGATCATCGCAGGCACCCATCGCGGCACAGCCCTGACGGCCGTGGGCAAAGGCGACGCGGGCGCGCATTTGCGCCCGACCACGGACCGGGTCCGCGAAAGCCTGTTCAATGTGTTGCAAGGCGGTCGTTTTGGTGACCCGATCAATGGCGCGCAGGTGCTGGACCTGTTTGCTGGCACAGGCGCATTGGGGCTGGAGGCGTTGTCGCGCGGCGCGGCCCATGTGACGTTTGTGGATAGCGGACGGGTCGCACAAAAACTGATCCGCGCCAATGTCGCAAAACTACGGCGCGAGGCCGATTGTACGGTTCTGGGCGCCCCGACAGAGGCGTTACCGGCACCAGCGACCCCTTGCGATCTGATTTTCCTCGACCCGCCTTATCGCCAGAACCTCGGCATGAAGGCACTGCAAGCTGCAGAACGCTGGATTGCACCGGGTGCCTTGATCGTCTGGGAGGAATCCACAGCGCAACTGGCCCCACCGGGGTTCGCCGCACTTGATCAGCGTCGCTATGGCGACACTTGGGTAACATTCCTGAAGGCTGCAACATGATCCCGGAACTGGTGATATTCGACTGCGACGGCGTGCTGGTGGACACAGAGCCGGTCACGGATATCGTGCTGGCAGAGAACCTCACCGCTCATGGGTTGCCCATTGCACCACATGAAATCCATTCACTATTCGCAGGCGGCACAATGCAGGGTGTTTTGGAAACAGCCCGCCAAAAAGGCGCGAACCTGCCCGACAATTGGCTAGATCAGATTTACGCGCAAGTGTTTGACGCATTGGCCAAAGGGGTGCCGTTAGTGCCGGGCGTCATAACCCTGCTGGACCGGCTAGAGGAAGCCGGGATCGCCATTGCCGTCGCCTCAAACGGGCCGATGCAAAAGATGCGGATTTCGCTGAGCCCATCGGGCCTGTGGGACCGATTGGAAGGTCGGATTTACAGCCGCGAAGATCACGAACCAAAGCCGCGTCCGGGCATGTTGCTGCATGCCATGGCTATCGCAGGCACATCTCCCGACCGCACTGTAATGATTGATGACATGCCAGCCGGATGGGGGGCCGCGCATGCCGCAAAGGTACGTGCGCTGGCCTATGTTGCGGATGGTGGGTTGGATCGGGCCAAGGGCGATGTCACCGGCTTCATGGATATGGCGCAAGTGCCGGGGTTGATCGGGTTGGTCTGACGCCGCTAAACTGGTTGCATGACCGACGCGATTTATCAGGACCATTGGACAAGGGATGTTCCCGAACAGGTAACACTGCCTGCACCGGTGCCTTTTGATACGCCGGTCTTGATCGGGGATTGCGTCAGCCCACTGGCTGGGGAAACGATCCTGTCACTGATCTGGCGGAAACTGGATAACGCGAACGAAAAACGCCCGAACCAACGGTCCGGACGCGGCAATCGTTAACGAATACATATAGGGTGAACGCACTACTGTGCCAGATTGTTCCCGACCGCATCTTGCGCGGCTGAAACAAGCGCTGCACCGTCATGGCCTTTTGCGTCCATCTCGGCGATCCAATCGGTCGTCACCTCGACACCCAGCGCCTTGATGCGCGCGGTCTCATCCTCAGACAATTGCGCGATTTCGTTGCCATCGGCAGCCATAAGATCACGGCCCACAACATCGCCTGTATCATGCGCGCGACCAGCCCATTTACTGGCCATCATGCCGGAATTGGCATCGATAATCGCGCGCAGGTCATCGGGCATCCCGTCATAAACATCCTTGTTCATCGCCCAGATGAAATACAGGTTGTAAAGTGCCCGGTCGCCCGCGACATCGGTGTGGCTATCAGTCAATTCATTCAGCTTCAGGGATGGTGACATTTCCCACGTGATCACACCGCCATCAACAACGCCTTTCGACAAAGCCTCTGGAAATTGCGGAACGGGCATGCCGATGGGGGTGGCACCCAGCTTTTCCAGCAGCAAGGTCGCAGGGCGGGAAGGGCCGCGCAGTTTCAGACCTGCGAAATCCTCGACCGTCGCCACGCTTTGCCCGCGCTTATGCACAATGCCGGGGCCATGCATATGGGCGGCGATCACATGCACATCGGCGAAATCGTCCATCAGGTATGCTTGCGTGAATTCCCATGCAGCGGCAGATGCCTCTTCGCCCGATTTCGTGGTCATGAAGGGCAGTTCCATCGCTTCGGCTTCGGGAAAACGGTTGGGCTGATAACCGGGGATCACCCAGCCACCATCAATTGCGCCATCCCGGATCAGGTCATATTGGCTAGGGGCGGCGCCGCCCAATTGCATAAAGGGGTAGATTTCGACCTTGATGCGCCCATCCGACTGTTCTTCGATGGCATCCGCCCAAGGCTGCATGAAATAGGTTGGATTGGCACTGGCCGGTGACACGAAGTGTTGAAAGCGCAGCGTGACCTCCTGGGCCATTGCGGCAGTCGCGGACAGGGTGAAGGCAACGGCAATCGCCACATGTTTCGTCAGGTGCATGACATGCATCCTTTTCATCTGTGATTTTGGGAAGGTGTCACCGCTAGCGACATCACTTATATGGGTAGTTTATACGCCAGTTGCAAGTCATTCGCAATAAAAACCGCGAAATATTACCAGTCAGATGTCGGATGAAACCGGTCAGCGGGAGATGTCGTGAAAATCTCGCACCCGTCTGCCGTGATGCCGATAGAATGTTCGAACTGGGCCGACAGGGATTTGTCGCGTGTTACCGCCGTCCAGTCATCCGCCAGAACCTTGGTATCGGCACGGCCCAGATTGATCATCGGCTCAATCGTGAAAAACATACCCTCTTCCAGCCGGGGGCCAGTGCCGGGGCGTCCAAAATGGACGACATTGGGCGGTGCATGAAACACCCGGCCAAGGCCGTGGCCGCAAAAATCGCGCACCACCGACATGCGGTTGCTTTCGGCGTAGACCTGAATGGCATGGCCAATATCGCCAAAGGTGTTGCCCGGTTTGGCCGCTTCGATACCGCGCATCAGGGCATCATGGGTCACTTCGATCAACCGCTCTGCCTTGCGCGACGGTTTGCCAGCCACATACATCCGGCTGGTATCACCAAACCACCCATCCACAATCACCGTGACGTCGATATTCAGGATATCGCCATCCTTCAGCTTCTTGTCGCCGGGGATGCCATGACAGACTACGTGATTGACGGAAATACAGCTGGCATGCTGGTAGCCCTTATAGCCAATAGTGGCAGAAGTCGCACCCGCATCCTCGACCATCTGGGTAATCAGGCGGTCAATTTCACCGGTGGTCTGACCGGGAAAGACATGTGCCGCGATATCATCCAGAATCCGGGCCGCCAGCGCACCTGCCGCATGCATCCCGGCATAGTCAGCGCGTTCGTAAATCCGAATGCCATCCTTTGTGATGCGGCCACTATTCGTTTCCACCGGGGTCGTCCTCTATCCGTTTCGCCTTAGCACATAGGCGAATTGCGGCGCGACTTCTAGGGCCTGTCCGCGGCGGGTCAACTGCAGCAACATTTTTGACCGAACGTGACGATGGCCGACAACGACGCACAGACTTTCATCGAAAGTCTGCCCACAAATCCTGCTACAGGATTTGCATGCAATTTCTGAAACAGAAATTGCCGCCCGCGCTTCAACGTTGCACAAAGTGGCATTATCTGATGCCCAAAGGACCACCATTTTGACCAATACGCTTTACGATGCGCTGATCGCGCCGCATGCCGAAAATGACCAAATCTTTCTGGCATTGGATAATGGGACATGCTGGACCTATCGGCAGTTCGTACAGCGGGCGGCACAGCTGGCGCATGTCCTGCGCAAGGCGGGCGTCAACGCGGGTGATCGGCTTGTGGTGCAAGGGCCGAAAACGGCCGAGGCGATCGCGCTATATGGGGCTGCCCTGCAAACCGGCGCGATCTATCTGCCGCTCAATACGGCCTACACACAAAGTGAGGTCCGCTACTTCGTGGATGACGCGACCCCGACCCTTGTGGTTTGCGACCCAGGTCACCTTGATGCAATGACGGACATCTGCCCATGCCAGATTCTGACCCTTGCCGACGATGACACAGGCAGCCTGAGCATCGCCGCCAATGATCAGCCCGCCACCTTTGACGCGGTGGATCGCGGGCCGGATGATCTGGCCGCGTTGCTTTACACCTCCGGCACGACGGGCCGCTCCAAAGGGGCGATGATGAGCCATCGGAACCTTTTGTCGAACGCCGTTTCCCTGACCGACCTATGGCAAATCACGGATCAGGATCGCCTGATCCACGCCTTACCGATTTTTCACACACATGGGTTGTTCGTGGCGCTGAACACCAGCCTTCTTGCCGGGGCAAAGGTGCGGTTCATGGCCGGGTTTGATACTGACAAGATCGTTGATGAACTGCCACAATCCACACTGATGATGGGGGTACCAACCTTCTACACTCGGCTTCTGGGTTACCCGCGCCTGACCCATGCTCTGGCGGCAAAGATGCGCCTTTTCATATCGGGTTCCGCCCCCTTGCTGGCCGAAACGCACACGGCCTTTGAACAGCGCACGGGCCACCGGATTCTGGAACGATACGGGATGACGGAAACAAATATGATCACCTCAAACCCTTTTGATGGCGAACGCATAGCCGGGACCGTGGGTTTTGCCCTGCCCGATGTTGAGGTGGCAATTACTGTGGATGGTGAACCTGCTGGCCCCGGTCAGGTTGGTATGATTGAGGTACGTGGCGACAATGTTTTTCAGGGCTATTGGAACATGCCGGAAAAGACGGCGAAAGAGTTGCGCGACACCGGGTTTTTCATCACGGGCGATTTGGGTGTACAAACGGAGGATGGGCGGATCAGCATTGTTGGGCGTCAGAAGGACCTGATCATTTCGGGCGGTTACAACATCTACCCCAAGGAAATCGAAGATGTGATCAACGATATCGCGGGCGTGCTGGAAAGTGCTGTCTTTGGGTTACCGGATCCCGATTTTGGTGAAACGGTTGTGGCCGCAATCGTGCTGACGGATCAATCGCTAAGCAACGATGCAATCGCCAATATGGTGGAGCCACAGCTTGCACGTTTCAAACACCCGCGCCGCTATATCGTGATGGATGCCCTGCCCCGCAATACGATGGGGAAGGTGCAGAAAAACATCCTGCGCACAGAATACGGCACCTGACGGGGTGCCGGCATAACGGGCATGGCAATCGGCAAGCCGCGCCCTATAACCTGACAGACCAAGAAACGGAGAGCCTCATGCCGAACCCCACCGCAGCCATGCTTGTCATCGGGGATGAAATCCTGTCCGGGCGCACCCGCGACGCCAATATGCATTACCTTGCCGGGGAACTGACAACCGCAGGGATTGACCTGCGCGAAGTTCGGGTTGTCAGCGACGACAGGCCCGCAATCATTGCAGCCGTGCAGGCCCTTTCGGCGCGCTACGCCCATGTTTTCACCAGTGGCGGGATCGGCCCTACCCATGATGACATCACCGCCGATTGTATTGCTGCAGCCTTTGACACACATATCGACGTGCGGGACGACGCGCGGGCCTTGCTGCAAGCCCATTACGACCGGTCAGGTCAGGAACTGAACGCGGCCCGGCTGCGCATGGCCCGGATCCCGGATGGGGCCGCCCTGATCGATAATCCGGTCAGCGCCGCGCCTGGTTTTACGATCCGCAATGTGCATGTGATGGCCGGGGTGCCATCGGTGTTTCAGGCCATGGTCGCAAGCATCCTGCCAACACTCACCGGCGGCGCGCCGCTGATATCGCGGACCCTGCGGGTGATGCGCGGCGAGGGCGATATCGCCGGGCCATTGGGGCAATTTGCCGAAGGTTTCCCCGATCTATCGGTCGGGTCCTATCCGTTTCAAAAGGATGGGATCTATGGTTCAAATATCGTCCTGCGCGGGGCGGATGCAGCACAATTGGATTTGGCAATGGATCGATTGCAACATATGTTGGACATGTGACGTTACCCAGTGCCCAGAAACTTTATGCCGTGATCGATGGCACATGGCCCGCCTCTGCCAAACAGGCGCTTGGGCCATGGACGGTGCGACTGGATGATAGTGGGTCAAGCCGCGTCAGCGCCGCAACCGCCGAATTACCCGCCGCCACCGATGATATCGCGCTTGCCGCAGATGCCATGCGCGAGGCTGGCCAAAACCCGCTTTTCATGATCCGCGAGGGCGAAGATGCGCTGGATGCCGCGTTGGAAGCACTTGGGTATGTGATCAAGGACCCGGTGAACATGTATGCCGCCCCGGTCGCGGCCATCGCCACAAAACGCCCGCCACCCGTGACGTCGTTCGAGGTTTGGCCGCCACTCGCCGTGCAGACGGAAATCTGGACCGCAGGCGGGATTGGCGCAGGCAGGCTGGATATCATGGATCGGGCGCGCCAGCCGAAAACCACCTTGCTGGGCCGGATGAATGACAAGCCAGCCGGGTCAGTCTATGTTGGTATCGCTGCGGATTGTGCCATGATCCATGCCCTTGAAATCGCGCATAATTACCGGCGGCGGGGGCTTGCAGTTGCATTGACCCGCGCTGCGGCGTTCTGGGCGCAGGCCAAGGGGGCCACCTATCTGACGCTGGTCACCACCCGCGACAATGCGGGCGCAAATGCGCTCTATGCTTCCCTCGGGATGACCATTGTGGGACAGTATCATTATCGTAGCCTGTCGGAGTGATCCCTTGACCAAACAACCCACCGCGCTGGACCTGCCAATGGTTGATCCACTGCCAGAAGCGACCCAAAAATATTTTGATATCTGCACTGAAAAGCTGGGGATGATCCCCAATGTGTTGCAGGCCTATGCGTTTGATATCGAAAAGCTAAACGCATTCACTGCGCTTTATAACGACGTGATGCTGGCCGAGTCCGGGTTGTCGAAACTGGAACGCGAAATGATTGCCGTCACCGTTTCATCGATCAACAAATGCTACTATTGCCTGACCGCGCATGGGGCAGCCGTCAGGCAGCTGTCGGGCGATCCGCAATTGGGCGAGATGCTGGTGATGAACTGGCGCGCGGCCCGGCTGGATGCACGGCAAAAGGCGATGCTGGAATTTGCGGAGCTGATGACCGTGGCCAGCGCCAAGATCACCGAAGCAGACCGTGATGCGTTGCGCAAAGTCGGCTTTTCAGATCGCGACATCTGGGACATCGCCGCCGTGACCGGTTTCTACAACATGAGCAACCGGGTCGCATCCGCCACCGACATGCGCCCGAATGATGAATATCACGCGCAAGCCCGATGATCCGGGCGGGGCTGTGTTGTCTGATCTGCTGGGCGGGGATGACCGAGGCCCAGACGCTGGAATTTCCCAGTAATGCCAGCCTGCAGTTGGAACAGACCAGCGATCTGGACAGTTACATCATGCCTGTCGGCATCTGGGACAACGGTGTCATGCCAACAGACACGGTCGAGGGCCACCTGACCCAACAGGCATGGCGGATCACGGCCCAATCACTCACCACATTGCAATTGCTGCGCCCATTGCGTGAACAATTGCGCAATGACCGTTTTCGCATCATTTTCGAATGTCAGACCGAGGCGTGCGGCGGCTTTGATTTCCGGTTCAACACCGCCGCGCTGCCACCGCCCGAAATGCAGATCAATATCGGCGATTTTCGGTTCCTGGCCGCCAGCAGGATTGTACCGGAAGGTACGGAATATGTGAGCCTATTTGTCAGCCGGACAGCACAAGCCGGGTTCGTGCAAGTGACCAGCGTCAACCCAACGGCCACATCTGACGCCCCGTTGGTCACAACGACCGCCCCTGCCCTACGCAGTCCGGATACGCCGACGACCGGTGATCTGGCGCAGCAGTTGCAAACACAAGGCCATGTCATATTGGACGATCTGACATTTGCGACCGGTTCATCGCAGTTAAGCGACGGGCCGTTTGCATCGCTTGCGGGGCTGGCCGATTATCTGACCACCTTTCCCGACACGACCATCGCCCTTGTTGGGCACACCGACAGTTCGGGATCCTTGGACGCTAACATCGCTCTGTCAAAAAGACGGGCGGCGGCAGTGTTGGAACGGCTGGTCAGCGATTTCGGGATCAGCCGCGCAAAGCTGGCGGCAGAAGGCATGGGTTATCTGGCCCCGATCGACACCAACGCAACCGAAACAGGCCGCGAGGCCAATCGCAGGGTCGAGGTTATCGTTACGTCAATTCCAGATGCCCAATAAAAATGCGCGGCCAACAACACGGCCGCGCGAGTATTCTAAAATGCACCTTGGGAAAATTCGTGAATATTACCAGATATCGGGGCCCTTTTCAGCAAATGCATGCACAAGGAAATCAATAAAGGCCCGTACCTTTGGCTGGGTGAAGCGACCCGGTGGGTAGACGGCATAGATGCCCTGTCGTTCCTGCGGAAGATCGGGAATGGCCTCTTGCACCAGACCGTCGCGCATGGCGTCGGCGTAAAGGAAGCTGGGCAGATATGCGATGCCAAGCCCGCCGATACAGGCGTTCAGCAGTGATTGCCCATCATTCACCGTCAGCCAGCCTGCGGTGCGCACCTGGCGTTTTTCACCTGACGGGGCAGTCAGTTTCCACACCGCCGAATTGGCCTGATTGGAATAGTGCAACAGCTTGTGTTCGTTCAGATCGTCGATCTTTTCCGGCCGGCCATATTGTTCAAAATAGGCGGGGCTGGCGATCATGCGTTTAGTTGTTTCAGTCAGCTTGCGAGCACGCAGGGTGCTGTCTTCCAGCTCTCCAATCCGCACGGCCATGTCGAAACCTTCAGAGATCAGTTCAACATAGCGGTTGTTGAGGACCATGTTGACCGTGATATCGGGAAACTCGCTCAGGAATTCCCCCAGAACGGGCGACAGGTGATTCACGCCAAAGTCAGTTGCGACGCTGATCCGCAGGAGGCCTGACGGGGCCGATTGCATGGAGGTCACCAATGCATCCGCTTCGCCCGCATCATTCAGGACGCGGCGGGCACGGTCGTAATAGGCAAGGCCAATCTCGGTCGGGCTGACGCGGCGGGTTGTCCGGTTCAACAGACGGGCGCCCAATCGCGCCTCTAACGAGGAAACATGTTTGGAAACGGCGGATTTAGAAATCCCCATCTTCTTGGCGGCGTCTGTGAATCCACCCTGATCCACCACCGTGGCGAAGGCTTCCATTTCTGTCAGACGATCCATACGCGTTTCCCAAACTCAAACAATTCTGGGAACAGTGATGCGCGTGAAATCGGGCAGGAATGGGACCAATGCCTGACAATAACGGGGTATATCCCGATTTGGTTCACCAACGGAAACAACTGATAAGATTGCGAGAATCCTCCCTCTCGCGTCTAAGCTGCCTTAATTGCAGATCAAATTTGACCTGAAGGCACCCTGATCTGTCAAAGCTGCGCTGCCAGACGCGTCCCCTGATCAATTGCCCGCTTTGCGTCCAATTCGGCCGCAACATCAGCCCCCCCGATGACATGAACCGTGCGCCCCTGGGCGATCAAACGATCTGCCAGTGACCGCTCAGGCACCTGCCCGGCACAAAGGACAATCGTATCGGCTGCAATCACCTGTGGGTTTTCGCGCGCGTCGCCACTGCTGATATGCAGCCCGTCCGCATCGATTTTTTCGTAATTGGCACCGCCGATCATTTCCACATTTTTCATCTGCAAACCGGCACGATGAATCCAACCGGTGGTCTTGCCCAACCGCTTGCCCAGCTTTTCAGATTTGCGTTGAAGAAGTGTAACTTGCCGGACCGCTGCCTCGGGCTGTGGCCCTTCGAGGCGCAGACCGCCGCGGGTTTCAGCAGGATCACCGACCCCCCATTCCGTCAGCCATTCATCCAGATTTTCGGTGGGGCTGTCATCGGTGACCAGATATTCGGCAACGTCAAACCCGATGCCACCCGCGCCGATGATCGCCACGTTCTGACCGACCTTGGCCTTGCCGCGCAGCACATCGATATAGGACAGCACATTCGGGCCGTCCTGCCCCGGAATGGCCGGGTCGCGTGGTGCAACACCGGTGCCGATAATGATTTCGTCATATTCGCCTAGCATGTCTTCCGTGGCCGTGGTGCCCAGTTGCAGGGTAATCCCGGCCTTTGCTACCATGGTGCGATAATAGTCGACCAACCCCCAAAACTCTTCCTTTCCGGGGACCTGTTTGGCCATGTTCAGCTGACCGCCAATCTCATCCGCTTTGTCAAAAATCGTGACGTCATGTCCACGTTCGGCCGCCGTCAGCGCAGCAGAAAGCCCGGCAGGCCCCGCACCCACGACCGCGATTTTCTTAAGGGTTTCAGCAGGTTCTATGATCAGATCGGTTTCATGGCATGCACGCGGGTTGACCAGACAAGAGGACAGTTTGCCACTGAACGTATGGTCCAGACAGGCCTGATTACAGGCGATACACGGCGCGATTTCAGCGGCTTTACCCGCCGCTGCCTTGGCCACAAAATCGGCGTCGGCAAGGAAGGGCCGCGCCATGCTGACCATGTCCGCGCAGCCATCCGCCAGCACATTTTCCGCGACATCGGGCATGTTGATCCGGTTGGATGTGATGATCGGGATTTGTACGGCGCCCATCAGTTTTTTCGTGACCCAGGTGAAGGCCCGGCGGGGGACCGATGTTGCGATCGTGGGGATGCGCGCCTCGTGCCAGCCGATACCGGTATTGAGGATCGTGGCGCCTGCATCTTCGATCGCTTTGGCAAGTTGCACGACCTCTTCCCAGGTTGATCCACCCGGGACCAGATCGATCATGGAAAGCCGATAAATTACAATAAAATCAGTGCCTACGGCCTCGCGCACGCGCCGCATAATCTCGACCGGCAGGCGCATGCGGTTCTCATAAGACCCGCCCCAGCGATCCGTCCGTTTGTTGGTGTGGGTCACAAGAAACTGGTTGATGAAATAGCCTTCGGACCCCATCACCTCGACCCCGTCATAGCCCGCTTCCTGTGCCCGGGCGGCGGCGGTGACGATATCGGTGATCTGCTTTTCGATCCCGTCTTCGTCCAACTCGGTCGGTGGAAAGGGCGAAATCGGGGATTTGATGGCGGACGGGGCCACACAATTGGGCCCATAGGCATAGCGGCCTGCATGCAGGATCTGCATCGCAATCTTGCCATCGGCCTGATGCACGCGGTCGGTGACGATACGGTGATTGGCGATGTCGTCAGCAGTATAAAGCCCTGCTGCGCCAGGGAAAACCCCGCCTTCGGGGTTGGGGGCCATGCCGCCGGTGACCATCAACGCAACCCCGCCACGCGCACGGGTGGCATAGAATTCGGCGACGCGGTTCCAGTCTTTCGTCTCTTCCAGACCGGTATGCATGGACCCCATCAGAACCCGGTTTTTCAGCGTGGTGAAACCCAGATCAAGCGGGGCCAGAAGATGTGGATATGCGGTCATGAAAAGCCTCCCGTTTGAGGGGAGTTTGATCAATGTTGACGCGGGCGTCACCCCCAAACGCAGCGTCACCGGCGCAACGTTCGGTGGGGTGCGCGACCGCCGTCTGATCCGCAACCATCCGAATCATACATTAACGCCTGTCTTTCATGCAAAATCACCGGTCTGCAAAGCGTCGGCGACACGTCGGCAAAACGTCGGACCCCCTGGGCACAAATCGCGGCGTTAAGACAGCGCGCGGCGCAGAGGTAAACGCCGTGTTAAGGATTGACGTAAGGTGGGTTTCAACCCACCCTGCCGGGCAGGAGGTTTGATCATGGATGCCAGTTTTTCACGCCGTAAAATCCTGACCCCAACCGAGCTGCGCAGCCTTTCAGAACGGTCTGACCTGCGCGGTGGGTTGCAAATGGCAAGCCATTTGGGCGCGATATGCTTTGTTGCCGTGCTGCATGCGCAGGCCATCGGCAGCGCATGGGTCTGGCTGACGGGGTTGGCCTTGGGTGTGCTGCTGAATTTTCTTTACGCCGCCCAGCACGAGCTGTCTCATGCGACCGTGTTCAAGACCCGCAAACTGAACGAGGTGTTTGGCCGCATCATCGGCTTCATCCAGATCTTTCCGCGCGATTTTGACCAGATCATGCATTTCGCCCACCACCAATATACCCAGGATTGGGAACGCGATGGGGAATTGGTGCGCGAACCCTACACCCTGACCACATATCTGCTGTGGCTCAGCGGGATCACCTATTGGCGTAACCGGGTCTTTGGGGTGATCCGCCGCGCACGCGGCATCATCGTCGAACCGTTCATCCGAGCCGAAGAAGAAGCCAAGGTCATCATCGAGAGCCGTCTGCATCTGTTGGGCTATCTGTTGATTGCGCTGGTGTCGATCATCACAGGGTCATGGGCTGCGCTGACATTCTGGCTGATCCCGATGGTTCTGACCAAACCGATCCATCAGCTACAGAACACGATCGAACATCTGGGGCTGAGCCACGAAAGCGATATTCTGGAAAACACCCGATCCACCCGCGCCAATGCGGTGCAGAACTGGCTATGTTGGCAGATGCCGTATCATACCGCCCATCATACATTTCCCGCCGTGCCGTTCTGGAAATTGCGTGACCTGAATGACCGGCTTGAGGCGAAGGCCGGTGAGGTGCATCGCATGGGATGGATCGAATTTCAGATCGAAGTGATCGGCAAATTGATGGCCAATGATGAAAGCCAGTACCCGATGGATGAGGTCTGGATCATTCCGCGCAGCGGTGGGCGGGTTAGCAGGATCCCGGCAGAATGAGTGTCGCGCGATCTGCCCCGGACCTGATCCGGGGCCTCCGGTTTGACCACGAGGTTCCGGGTCAAGCCCGGAACGGGTTTGCGCAATGCGGCAACTGAAGATCTATACATCGCTTTGGGCGATGCAGCCGCATGACCAAACCGGTATAAAGCTACCGTACCACCAAGTCTGCGACATGGTTGCACAGGCAGGGTTTGACGGGATGGCAATTGATCTGGGTGCGTCGGATGTGGCCGTCGCCCACGCCGTGCGCCCACATATGGCGGCGAATAACCTGACGCCGCTGATTGTGGCGTTTCCCAAAACCATCGAAAGCCTGGAAGACACGCTGCATATGGCGGCCGATTTCGGCGCGCCCTTTGTGGATGTGATCGGGCAGGTCATGCCCATCGCATTGGATGATATGGTTCCCGTGATTGAGACATGGATGGATATGTCAGAACGGATCGGGGTGCCAATCCAGTTCGAAACCCATCGCAATTGCATCACCAATGACCTTTTTACCACGTTGCAATTGCTGGACCGCATCCCGCAGATGCGGATCTGTGCAGACCTGTCGCATTACGTCGTGGATCGGGAATTCTGGTTTCCGTTATCGGATCATGATCGCAGCCTGATCAGCCGTATCCTGCAACGATCCGACAGTTTCCAAGGACGCGTCGCCAGTCGTCAACAAATCCAGCTACAGCTGGATTTTCCGCAAAATCAAAAATGGATCAGGCTGTTCAAGGAATGGTGGCGTGAAGGCATGGCTGATTGGCGCGCCCGCAATGCCACCGGTGACTGCATCTTTGTCTGCGAACTTGGGCCGCCCGAATACGCCATGACCGGCCCTGACGGGTGCGAGATGTCGAACCGTTGGGAAGAAGCGCAGGTGATCATGCGCTGGGTCCGCGAGATCTGGGATGATCTGGGCGGGGATGGTTGAGGCGGAGGCCCCGGATCAAGTCCGGGGCGCGTCGCATAAGAAAGCGGTGGCGGAATGATCCACCACCGCTTTTTCACATTTTGATAGCTGATCAGGGCAGCAGAACTGCGTCGATCACATGGATCACACCGTTGGATGCGATGATGTCAGCGGTTGTGACATTGCTGTCTTCGACTTTCACGCCATTGCGTCCGTCGATATGGACGTTTGCGCCGTTGACGGTGGCCACTGACATGCGCTTGCCTGCCAATTGGTCAGACGTCACGGCACCCGGTACGACGTGATATGTCAGGATCGCAGTCAGCTGATCCTTGTTTTCGGGCAAAAGCAGGGTGTCGACTGTGCCTGCGGGCAATGCGGCGAAAGCTGCGTCAGTGGGTGCAAACACGGTGAACGGCCCGTCACCTTTCAGTGTGTCCACGAGGCCAGCAGCGGTCACAGCAGCAACCAGTGTGTTAAAATTGCCGTTGGAGGCGGCGATGTCGACGATGTCGGGCTCTTTCTCCATCATGGGTGTACAGGCGGCAATAACGGCAACACCTGCGGCAAGAATGGCGAATTTCAGTGCAAAACGACGGTTCATTGGGTAGTCCTTTCAAGTCCCTGTTAACGCTATTGTTACGGGGGAATTGCCGGACTGGTTGTCGTTCTGACAATCTGTTGAAGAGCGGACGCAAAGTGATCCGAACGCCGCTTTCAGACGTAGTCAGCCGTCATTACAGTGCCGTCGAAACGACTGTTTGAGCATATCAAGCTCACTACGCAGCAGCGCAATTTCGGCGCGCATATCTTCGGCCAGTGCTTGTCCTGATATCAGGGTAAAGCTGTCCAGCACATTGTCCTGATCGTCGCAGATGACAAATGTCTGCACACCGTCGCTGATCAAACGTGCGGGGATCGGCACGGTAACCCGCCAGACGTCATGTGCCGCGTCATGGGACACTTGCAGCCCTTCAATCACCTCGCCCAGATGGCTGGCTGTCAGTTTGGGTTCAGTTGCCCCGGCGCCGGTCAGCTCCCCTTCCCAGACGCCGCTGCGCAGTTGGGTTTTTGTCAGTGTCAGCCTGGTCATCGATCGCTTCCCCTTGCTCTTACATCTCGGCCCGCGGGTAACGGCAGATGTTCAGATCGCGCAAGGTGATCCTGTTCATCTGCGGATTTTCGAACATCAGATCGATCCACATCCGTTCGACCCGTTTTTCATTCAGCTGGCTGTGGGCCAGATCAAATTCTGCCAAGGTTTCCACTTGATCATCGGGCAGCGTTTCCAACACCTGTTCGGTATTCGGCCCGTGTTTGACGTTCAGCCGAGCGAAGACTTTAACCGGTGCCTCGCGGTCCAGCGTGGCCGCCAGCCGGATCAGATGCCGTTTGCGCAGCCCGTCGCAGACCCCTTTTGGCACGTCGAGCGCCAGTGACAGAAAACTGCCTGCAAAGGAAAAAACCTCGACCGAAATCGCGAAGGGGGCAAGATCATCATCGCGGGTGTTGCGCACTTGTCTGACCGCAACTTCACCCATCGGGCAGTCGTGAAACACTGTCAGGTCATGGCCCAGCTTGTCCTTGCTGCGCGCGGGCGCAAGCCCCCGATCCGGCAGTGCCCCGCGCCACAATTGTGGCCGCCACGCCCAGTCCGTGCCCGCAGGCCGGGCAAATGTGTTTGATCCGATCCGGGGCAGTGCCAGCCGTGTGTCTGCCACATAAGTCAGTTCTTGCAATGGTGTGCGCAATTGCCGGGCCTGTTGCCGTTGCGCGCGCAGCGCTGCCAGCTCTGCATCTTGTGCGTTGCGCGCGGCATCGGTCCACCGGGCCAGCGCCCGCCGGTGTAGCAAACGTCCGATCATTCCGTCCGGATTAATCGCCATTATGCCCCCAGTTGCCTGATCTATCGGGTCCGATTGTGCCAAACAGATGTAAAGATTGAAACAATTTAACTCTCGGATGTTTCAAGATCAGTGGTTTCGCCCGTGCCAAGCAGCCCGTTGACAACCAAACCAAGCAGCCATGATCCGGTTCCTTCGCCCAAGGGTGCGCTGGCAAGCCCGCGCACGGCGACCGTCACCAGCCGCCCGTTGATATCGGTAAAGGCCCGCCATTCTTCGGCCCCCAACCCGGTGATGGGCGGTGCCCCGTCATCGCTGAAATGCACGGTAACTGTGTTGTCCTCGGCTTTCGTCCCAATGACCGTGATCTGATCCGCCGCACCTGCCGCACTGAGCAATCGCGCACCCGCATCGCTATCCAGTAGACCGATCAGTGCCTCCTGATTGTCGGCAACTGCGCCGCTGGCCGGTGGTCCGATTTGGACCGTCGCCACCCCCAGAATATCCGGCGCTGCATCGGTACTGCCCAATGTGGCGCAAGGTGCCATCACGGCAAAGCCTTCATCGGGATTGCTGGAGCCTGGATCGACGCAATACCCGGCAGGGGCGGTTGCTGTAATCTCGCCAGCGACCAGCGCCAGTGATTTGACCGGTGGTGCTGCGGGCGTGCAGCCTGCAAAAGCAGCCACACCCAAAAGCCCCAAAACAAAAACCCGCAAGATCAGAGATCCATATAGATGTGCTTTTCATCCTTCGCACCGGGATGGGTCACCGCCCCCAGTCGCGCCCCACCGACAAGCTGCGCATATTTCCACAGCGCGCCGGAGGCATAGATCGTTTCCTTCGGCCCTTTCCAGTTGTCTTTGCGCGTGGCCAGTTCTTCGTCTGTCAGATCCACCGATAATGCGCCGGTGATCGCGTTGATGGTGATCACATCACCGTCTTGCAGCAAGCCAATCGGGCCGCAATGTGCAGCCTCTGGCCCCACATGCCCGACGCAGAACCCCCGCGTTGCGCCAGAGAACCGTCCGTCGGTGATCAGGGCGACCTTCTTGCCCATCCCCTGCCCTGACAGAGCCGCTGTCGTTGCCAGCATTTCGCGCATCCCCGGCCCGCCTGATGGCCCTTCATTGCGGATGACCAGCACCTCGCCTTCCTTGTAGCCGCGCGCCTTGACCGCCTCGAACGCGTCTTCTTCGCATTCGAACACGCGGGCGGGGCCGGAGAAAACCTGTTCCTCTTCCGACATGCCTGCGACCTTTACGATAGCGCCTTCCGGGGCAAGGTTACCCTTGAGGCCCACAACGCCGCCGGTTTTGGTGATCGGGTTGGCGGCGGGATAGATGACTGTGCCGTCTGCTTCACCTTCGATCAGGTCAAGCTCTTCCCCCATGGTCCGGCCAGAGGCTGTCATGCAATCCTCGTGGATCAGCCCCGCCTTGCGCAATTCCTTCATCACGACGGGCACGCCACCGACCTCGTAAAGGTCCTTGGCTACGAATTGCCCGCCCGGTTTCAGGTCTACGAAATAAGGTGTGTCATGGAAGATGTCGCAGACATCAAAGAGGTCGAAATCAATCCCGGCCTCATGCGCGATGGCGGGCAGGTGCAGCCCCGCGTTGGTGGACCCGCCGGTGCAGGCCACGATGCGGGCCGCGTTTTCCAGCGACTTGCGCGTGACGATATCGCGGGCGCGGATATTCTTTTCCAGCAGGTTCATGACGGCTTCGCCGCTGGCCTGCGCATATTGATCCCGGCTTTCATAGGGCGCTGGTGCGCCAGCGGAATTGAGGAGGGCAAGACCAATTGCCTCAGACACGCAAGCCATGGTGTTGGCGGTGAACTGGCCACCGCAAGCACCAGCCGATGGGCAGGCGACCTTTTCCAGCGCGCGTAATTCTTCGTCGGAATTGGCCCCGGCCTGATGGCGGCCCACGGCCTCAAACACGTCCTGCACGGTGACGTCTTTGCCATTGAACCGGCCCGGCATGATCGACCCGCCATACATGAATACGGAGGGCGTGTTCAGACGCACCATCGCCATCATCATTCCCGGCAGGGACTTGTCGCAACCTGCAAGGCCGACAATCGCGTCATAGCAATGGCCGCGCATGGTCAGTTCCACTGTGTCGGCAATGGCTTCGCGTGAAGCCAGCGAGGACCGCATGCCTTCATGCCCCATCGCGATACCGTCGGTCACAGTGATGGTTGTAAATTCGCGCGGCGTGCCGCTGGCGGCCTTGACCCCAAGCTTCACCGCCTGCGCCTGCCGGTTGAGAGAGATGTTGCAAGGTGCGGCCTCGTTCCAGCAAGTCGCGACACCGATAAATGGCTGGGCGATATCTTCCTCATCCAGACCCATGGCGTAGTAATAGGACCGGTGCGGTGCGCGGGCTGGTCCCTGGGTTACGTGGCGGCTGGGTAGGTTGGTCTTGTCGGCCTTGCCTTTGAGCATCTCATCTTCTCCCGGAAAACTGTTGGAAACGGGTCTAAATAGTGGGCTCGCACTGCGCAAGGCGGAACTGTTGTTGCGCAGGTGGCACGCCATGGTCATACCTGATGCGAATGGCCAGCGATCAGACACCATATGCCGCCCACCGGGGCTTTATCGCCCCTGCATGGGCGCGGCGCGAACTGTGGCGCATCGGCCTGATGGTGATCGGGTTCGAACTAGCCTTTCAGATCGCCCCGGAACTGGTAACGGCCCTGTTGCCGGGTGAGGCGCTGGTGAGTGCCTATTACGAAGGCATCACCGGCTGGGCCACCTTGTTGCAATTTGCCACATTCGGGGTGACCGCGGTCCTGTTCGTTCTGCTGTTGCGGCGGGTGCATGGGCGGGGGTTCTGGTCACTGATCGGCGCGCCGGGCCAGGCGCTGGTTGATCTGTGGCGGGTCGGCATTGCGGTGGGTGGCATCCTGTTATTGTTGGAGTTCCTGCCCCCTTGGATCAGCGCCGGTGACGGGGTCGAGATGCGTAATATCGCCGGGTGGCTGGTCATGCTGCCGCTGGCGCTGTTGGTTCTGATTATTCAGGTCGGTACCGAAGAAATCTATTTCCGGGGCTATCTGCAGCAGCAGCTTGCGTGCCTGTCCCGGTCGCGGCTGGTCTGGATGCTGGTCCCGTCCGCGATGTTCGGGGCATCGCATTATGGCAACGGGTATGGTGTGGCCGATGGCACGATCTGGACCGTCTGGGCCACAATCCTGGGGTTGGCCTGCGCCGATCTGACCGCCCGGACCGGCACGTTGGGGGCCGCAATTGGCCTGCATCTGGCCAATAACGTCTTTGCGCTGTTGATTGTCGGGGTGCAGGGTTGGCCATCATCGGGGTTGGCCCTGTTTCTTTACCCGCCCTTTGATCGCGCCAGTCTGGATACCAGTGCGGCCATGCTGGCCACCCCCGCTGCGATCTTTGAACTGCTGTTCATGTGCCTGACGGTGCTGATCATGTGGCTCGCCGCCCGGATCAAGCTACGCCGGTAGGGTCAGGACACTAATTGCAATTCACCGCGCTGCGGCATATTTGGTGGGTGAAATGTCAAAGGCTATCGCATGAACTGGATCACCAACTACGTTCGCCCGACCATCAATTCGCTTTTTTCCCGCCGCGAGGTGCCCGACAACCTGTGGACGAAATGCGATGATTGCGGAACCATGCTGTTCCACCGCGAACTGGCGGACAATCTGAACGTCTGCACCAATTGCGATCATCATATGGCCATCGGCGCCCGTGACAGGCTGACATCCATCTTTGACGGTGGCGTCTTTGTTGAGGTTGCCGTCCCTGATCCGGTCGCCGATCCGCTGCATTTCCGCGATCAGAAACGCTATACGGATCGCATCAAGGAAGCCCGCAAGAAAACCGGCGAAAAAGACGCCATGCTGGTGGCCGAGGGCGAGATGGGCCGTACCGGCGTGGTTGTCGCCGTGCAGGACTTTTCCTTTATGGGTGGGTCGATGTCGATGTATGTCGGCAATGCGATTGTCGCCGCCGCAGAGCGTGCCATTGCCCTCAAACGCCCGCTGATCCTGTTTTCCGCTGCTGGGGGCGCCCGGATGCAAGAAGGCATCCTGGGCCTGATGCAAATGCCCCGCACCACAATCGCCGTGCAGATGCTCAAAGAGGCGGGCCTGCCTTACATTGTCGTTCTGACCCATCCGACCACCGGCGGTGTGACCGCGTCCTATGCCATGCTGGGCGATGTCCAGATCGCTGAACCCAATGCCCTGATCGGCTTTGCCGGTGCGCGTGTCATCGAACAAACCATCGGTGAAAAGCTGCCCGAAGGGTTCCAGCGTGCGGAATACCTGCTGGATCACGGCATGCTGGACCGCGTGACCAAACGCACGGAGTTGAAGGACGAGTTGGTGACCATCGTCCGCCTGCTGATGAAACAAAGCGCGCCTGTCAAGGGCGACCTGCCCGCCCCGGAAATCACATCAGAAGCCGCTGACGAGCTGGACGCGGCGGAAGACGCCAAGTGACAGCCCAGTCTGATGTGATCCTGGACCGGATGATGACCTTGCACCCCAAGGTCATGGATTTGGTGCTGGACCGGGTGTGGCGTTTGCTGGCCGCATTGGACAATCCGCAAGATCGCCTGCCCCCGGTCATTCATGTCGCCGGTACCAATGGCAAGGGATCGACCCAAGCCATGATCCGCGCCGGATTGGAACAGTCAGGTGCCAAGGTGCATGCCTACACATCCCCCCATCTGGCCCGGTTTCATGAACGGATCAGGCTGGCGGGGGATTTGATATCAGAGGATGCACTGACAAAGGTCCTTGACCGCTGCTATGCCGCCAATGGCGGTGAACCGATCACATATTTCGAGATCACCACCGTCGCCGCATTGCTGGCTTTTGCCGAAACCCCTGCCGATTACTGCCTGTTGGAGGTGGGTCTGGGCGGACGACTGGACGCCACCAATGTGATCAGCGATCCGGCGGTGACGATCATCACCCCGGTTGATCTGGACCATCAGCAGTTTCTGGGTGACACGCTGCCCCAGATCGCGGGCGAAAAGGCCGGGATCATCAAGCGTGGTGTGCCCTGCGTCGTTGGCCCCCAGCATAACGAAAGCCTTGATGTGATCGAGGCGGTTGCGGCGCGTTTGCAAGCCCCCCTGGCCGTTTATGGACAGCATTGGCATGTCAGCACCGAACGGGACCGATTGATTTATCAGGATGAGACCGGCCTGCTTGATCTGCCAATGCCCGCCCTGCCCGGCGCGCATCAGGTAATGAATGCTGGGGGGGCCATTGCTGCCCTGCGCCTGCTGGGCCGTGATGACGCCGCCTGCGAGGCCGCGATGACCGATGTGTCATGGCCCGCCCGGATGCAGCATTTGCGTCAGGGTGCATTGGTCGATCTGGCCGCCCCGGCAGAGCTTTGGCTGGATGGTGGCCACAACCCGGCTGCAGGTCACGCGCTTGCCGCAACGTTGCGTGCCCAGCCGCCGCGCCCGACCCATCTGATCTGTGGGATGCTGAACACCAAGGATATCAGCGGCTATATGGCCCCCTTGGCGGATGTGGCCGAAAGCCTGCATGCGCTGTCGATCCCCGGTGAACAGGCAACATTACCCGCCGAAGATACCGCCGCCGCGGCTGCCGCCGCCGGATTGCCGTCATATGTGGCCCCCGATCTGCGCCACGCGATTGTAAAGATCACCCAAGACACCCCCAACGCGCGTATCCTGATTTGCGGATCGCTTTATCTTGCCGGGCATGTGATGCGGGAAAACGGGGCATGATGCGCGGTCTGGCGATGACGCTTACCCTGTTGGCAGGGCAGGCCAATGCGGCGGATTTCTATTTCTGCTGGAAGGGTGAAAACGGCTATACCATGACCGGACAGATGGATATCAATCCGGTCGCCCTGAACAAGCCCGTGATCACCGAGGATGATGTGACCCTGTTCAAAATCGCGGGCTATCAGGGCGGTATCCTGCTGGGTAAGTGGGATATGGTTACCCGGGCCGATGATGCCAGCTGGATCCTGCATTTCGACCCGGCGCGCAGTGCTTTTCTGACACCGGGTGATGCCGGTCTGGGCGTGAGCCAGGCCTGGAACGCTGACGGCACGGCCACCGATTGCGGCAATCCCGGCTTTGGCTTCAATCTGGGCAACTACGCGCAGGATTTCTGCCTGAACGGTGTCTGGGTCGAAGAAAGCGGGATGCCCCCCGAAACCCCGTTTCTGGTCAGCACAATCCCGGTTGACCCGCAATGCCGGATCTACGCACCGGTAAGTTAAGGAATTTGGTGAATGACAGAGAGCAACCGCAAACCGTCCCTGTCCACGCGCATCGCGCAGGCTTTGCATTTTGTTGAGGATGGCACCGGCGCTGTCACCCCTGCGATCCAGCCTGCCGCAACCTATGCCCGCGATGAAGATTACGAAGTCCGCAAACCCTATTGGTACCGCCGCGATGGCAGTCAGACCACTGCACATGCAGAGGCGGTGATTGCAGAACTGGAAGGGGCCAACGAGTCCCTTTTGTTTTCGTCCGGCATGTCCGCCTGCACGGCTGTGATCGAACATCTGCCAACGGGTGCCCATATCGTGGCCCCCAAAGTGATGTATCATGGGGTGCTGGCGCAATTGCAGACCTACGCCGCCAAAGGCCGGTTGACCCTGTCGGACTATACCGCAGGCAACCTGGATGAATTGGCCGCCGCCATCCGGCCCGGTGAAACCACACTTGTCTGGGTCGAAACCCCCAATAACCCCAATTGGGAAGTCACCGATATCGCCGCTGCTGCCGAACTGGCCCATGCCGCGGGGGCCAAGCTGATCACTGATTGCACGGGCACGCCCCCATGCATGACCCGGGCCTTGGATTTCGGGGCGGATTTTTCGTTTCATTCCGCCACCAAATATCTGGGTGGGCATTCGGATGTCACAGCCGGTGTGCTGTCGGTTCGCGACACTGGCCCGTTCTGGGAAGAGATTGCGTTGATCCGCAAACTTCAAGGCACGGTGTTGCAGAGTTTTGATGCCTGGCTGCTGATCCGTGGCATGCGCACGTTGTTTTTGCGGGTCGAAAAGGCGTGTCAAAACGCAATGGCGGTCGCACAGCATTTTGACGGGCATCCAATGGTGGAAGTGGTCCATTACCCCGGTCGGCCCGCCGATCCCGGCCATGATGTCGCAAGACGACAGACCGGCGGGCAGTTTGGCGCGATGATGTCGATCATCGTCAAAGGGACTGAGCAGACAGCAATTGACGTCTGCCGGTTCTGCGAGGTGTTTTATCCCGCCACATCGTTGGGTGGCGTCGAAAGCCTGATCGAACATCGCAAAACCGTGTCCGGCGATGGCTTCCCTGTCCATCCCCGCCTGCTGCGCCTGTCTATCGGCATCGAGGATGCCGATGACCTCATCTATGATCTGGAACAGGCTTTGAACCGGGCGGAACGGTAGACAGACTTTCACAGAAAGTCTGATGTCAAATCCTCTGAGAGGATTTGGTTGCGACTGATCGCTTCGCTTGCTCTTAATTTCGCCGATTCGCGAATCAGGGGATTGACCGCGAATCACTTACTCGTCTAGATTCGCCTCTAACGAAGCGCCCGGGAAATAAGGCGTAGCAGAGCAGTCTTGGCAGGGCGAGTGGGCAGGCGTTACGCCTGTCTTCTTGTTTTTGGACCCTCGTTCAGACGACGGCTCGCCGATATAGATGCCATGTCGCGTGCCCAAGGACAGGCAGAGCGAAAATCATCCCCACAAACAGCGTCAAAACACCCAGTCCCAGCAAGGTCACCACGATCAACCCCCAGGCGGCCACCGTTACCGGGTTTTGCCGCGTGATCCTGACCGAGGTAACAACCGCCTTGGGGATGCCCACATGCCGGTCAATCAGCAAAGGGAAAGACACAAGGCTGACCGCCAGAACAACCACGGCAAAGACAAAACCAATCGCCACACCCGCCACCAGCATTATCCAGCCCGGACCGGTCGTCAGCACATCGTTCAGGAAACCAAGGGCGGATTGTGGTGGTTCGGGACCAAGCGTTACGCTGTAAAGCGTGAATGCCGTGATCATCCAGGTCAGAAACAACGCCGCCAGATAGAAGCCAAGTACAAGGATCGGAACGAAGGATGGCGACTGGATGATGTTGAACGCATCGCGCCAGCCCGCCCGCCTGCTGATTTCGCGTTGTCGGCTCATTTCATAAAGTCCGATGGCGGCCACCGGTCCGATCAGCGCAAAGCCGGCGATGAGCGGGAAAAGCAACGGCAGCATCTCTCGGTTGACGGCAAACAGGGTCAGCACCACACCCACGATGGGGTAAATCAGAACGATGAACATCACATCCGTCCGCAACGCCACAAAATCCTCAAACCCTTTGCGCAGGGCGATTTGCAGGTCGGCAATCTGCAGATCGCGCGTCTCGATTGGTGCATCGGTTTCACCACCCAGTTCCGCCGCCCCTTGCTTGAGATAAACAGAGCGGCGCCTGATGGCCTGCACAAACCATGATACGGGATTTCCGATGGTATCGACCATAAGGCTTTCTCCTGTCGTGCAAGGCAAAGAACATAAACCGGGGCCAGAGCGTCGTCCATTTCATCTAGAGCGCATTGCCTACCTGTTCAGGGCGGCGGGCAAAGGGTCTGACGTGGATCCGTGTCGGATCATGCACGATACTTCAGGCAATTGACGATACCGCATCATAGCAGAAAAGCCGCGCCGTGTCGCCGCCAGTCAAGCGCATGTGAAGAGCGGCGTCGGTAAAGGATCAGTCGCGCAAATAACCCGCGGCTTTGTTCCCATTCGCCTTGCCCGTGTCATCATCCGCCCTGCGCATCAGTCTGCTGCCCCCAGCCATCTGACTGCATCTCGCGCAACCGGCTGGCGGTGCGTTCAAATTCGAACGTCCCTTCACCTTCCAGATAGAGCATTTCCGGCGCGGCGGCGGCAGAGCAGATCAGTTGCACTTTCGCCTCGTAAAGCGCGTCGATCAGGGTCACAAACCGTTTCGCCTCGTTGAAATTGTTCCGCGACAGGCTGGGGATGTCTTCGAGGATCAGAACCCGCACGGCTTCGGCCAAGGTCAGATAGTCCGCCGCCCCAAGTGGCTTGCCACAAAGGTCAAAAAACTTCGCCCGCGCCACCCCGTTATGAAACTGGGGTAACTCGACCTCTCGTCCTTTCACATGCAGGATCAGCGGTGCGCTTTGCCCGCCGCTGAAGTCGTGCCAGATTTGTGCGATGGCGGTCCGCGCTGCATCATCAATGGGTGTAAAATAGCTGGGTTTGCCCGCCAGTCGGTTTTGCCGATAATCGGTGTCGCTGGTCAGTTCATGCACCACCATGTGGTGTTTCAGAAGGTCGATGAAGGGCAGGAAAAGCTGCCGGTTCAGCCCGTCCTTATAGAGGTCATCCGGCGGCCGGTTCGAGGTGGTGACAACCGTCACACCAGCATCGAACAACGCCTCAAACAGTCGCCCGACCAGCATGGCGTCTGTAATGTCAGTGATCTGCATTTCGTCAAAGGCCAGAAACCGCACCTCATCCGCAAGTTTCGCTGCCACTGGTGCAATCGCGTCATCGACCCCGCGTTTGCGGGCATCATTCATTTCCGCGTGGACCCATTGCATGAAGGCGTGAAAATGCCGCCGCTGTTTGGCCACGCTGACATGATCGTAAAGCAGATCCATCAGCATGGATTTGCCGCGCCCGACCGCGCCCCACATATAAAGCCCGGGCACCGCAGTCGCCGTCGCCTTGCGAAAGAGGTTTTTTTTGACCGGCGCTGCCAATCCTTCGCGTACCCGTTCAAGCTCGGACAGCACGGCCAATTGCGCCGGATCACTGGTTAACGTGCCCGCCGCGACGGCGGACTGGTATGCCGCTTGCACTGTCATATCTGATCGATAGCCTGACAGGCACAGGTTGAAAAGTCAGGAAGATTTGATGGCCCCCCGCCCCGCAACCCTGGATGATGTGGATATGCTGGCGCAGCTGCATGCGCAGGCTTGGCAAGAAAGCTATCACGGCCTCTTGCCCGCGTCCGAGATTGCGGCCCATGGCGTTGAAAAGCGTGTGCAGGTCTGGACGTGGATTATCGCGCAGGGGATCGGGCGGGTCATGCTGATTGATGATCTGGGCTTTGCCCATTTTGGCCCGCAGCGCGAAGATGTATTCCGGGACCAAGGCTATGTGGAAGAGCTGTTTTCAATGTATCTGATCCGCGCAGGTTACGGGCTGGGGCACGACTTGCTGGTGGCGGCTTTTGGCCCTGCCGGTCGCCCGTTTACCGCCTGTGTGATCAAGGGCAATGACCGGGCTTGTGCATTTTACGAAAAATCCGGCGGCAAGCTGCTTTTGACCCGGCCCGAAAAGGTCGGTGATAGTACGATCACTGATTGCGTCTATGGGTGGATCGATCCGCCTTTTGCGAAAGACCTGTGACCGGACACGCCCTGCCGTGTCGTTTAGACCAGCGCTTATCTGACCCAGATTTCGACCCGTCGGTTACGCGAACGACCGAAAATATCGTCGTTGCAACCGACCGGGGCGGCTTCGCCGAAACCTGCCACCGACAAGTCCAACCCCTGTAAGGCCGCCGCTTTTGGGTGCTGCCGGATGCGTTCCAACACTTGATTGGCCCGGTTCAACGAAAGCTGCACGTTATAGGCATAGTTGCCGACGGTGTCCGCAAATCCCACGACGATGATGTCGCGCCCCGCATTTTCGGGTTGTCCCAGATAATCGACAAGCCGATCCAGATCGCGCAGCGCCTTGCTGTCCAGCCTGAAATCGTCAGTGTCAAACCGGAAGGTCAATGACAGGCGGCTTGCGCCGGCAAGCTGGACGGCGATGTCGCCACGGGCGGCACGACCAACCAGTGGTGGCTGACCAATCAGCGCGGCGTCGGTCAAACGGGCTAGGGCGCGGCTATCTTCAACAATGCCAAGGCTGAAGTAACCAGACTCTGCCACATAAGGGTCCGCAGCAGGTGAAATCATATAGTTCACCAACTGACGCACCTCAGCCTTTGGGTTCTGATTGTCGATATATAGGCGAATGCGGCGGCCCAGCAGATACTCTTCCGCTTTGCTTTTGAACGGGGTTGCTTCGGTTACGACGCCGCAATCCAGGACCAGATCAATCGGTTTGGTGTCCCCGATATTGTCACTGATCGAATAGCCAACGGCGCCTGGATTATCCTGAACAAAGTTCCGCATGTCGCGCCCACGGTCCAGTTCAGTCGTTCCGGGCGACAGGTCACGTTCTTCCCCAAAGGCCCAGTTTTCGAAATTGCGGCGCGCGGATCCGCCATCGCGCGCGCCTGCCAGAATCTGCATATTTGGGCCATCAACCTCTGACCAATTGGTGATGTTGTCACTGTAGATCGCAACCAGTTCCTGGCGCGACAGCGCGTTGATCGGGTTGCTGTTATGCACGGTCATCAGCACTGAATCGACGCCGACAATGTATTCTTGCGATACATCCAGCAGATTGCCCCGCCCTTGTGCCGCAAGCGCCTGAATCTGGGCCTGTTCGGGGGGGCCGGATGCCATGGCAATATCTGCGGTGCCTTCGATCAGGCGATCAATCCCCAGATCCGAGTCGGTGGATTCAACCTCCATCACAAACGGATCACCACCACCGATAGGGGTGAAAACATACTGGGCAATATCATCGGGAAACTCGATCGGCTCTGACACGGTGGCATTCAGCATTTCCGCGAATGGTCCCATCACCAGAGGCATCAGGTCTTCGCCGACATTATCAGAGCCAACCATCACAAGATCGGCTTGCAGACGGATAGGGGCGGCTTCTTCCGCCGGTTCGCCAGCTTCACTTGTGCTGGTGACTTGCACCTCTTCAGTCGACGGGCATCCCGGACCGGAACACGTCATCCGGCTTGCCGCAATTCGTAAGTCACCTAGATCAGGCACCCTGACAACATATTGTTCACCGTCAAACAAAATCAGGTCACCACTGATGTTGATCTGGCCATCATCGGAGCGCAGTGTGACCTGTTCGGCCAATGCCCCGCTAGCAAGGAGCAACGGCACCAGAAAAGTTGCAGCCGCCATACGTTTTTTGAAATGCCTGCCATCATTTGTCATGAATCATCCCTTTTAAAGCTTAAAACTCAGCGCGCGATTCCATTGAAACGATCGCATGAATTTTTACTGTCGGGAATAAACCTGAGTTTACGGCCTCAATTTACGCATGAATGCGGCAAAAATAGCATCTTTTCCGTAAAACATAGGGTTTTTATCAAAAACACAGGTCGCGCATGATATCTATCATCACGTTTTGTGAAATGTCGCATCACGACGGGTCAGATTGACAATTTCCGCATCGCAACGCCAAGTATCCTGATGGACCGTCAGCAAACCAATCTGATCAATCCGGTGCTGATCGCCGGATGTATTATCATCATGACCGGATTTGCGATCCGGGCATCCTTTGGCGTGTTTCAAATCCCGATTGCCAGTGAATTTGGCTGGCTGCGGACGGATTTCAGTCTGGCCATCGCGATCCAAAACCTTGCCTGGGGGATTGGCCAGCCAATCTTTGGCGCGATTGCCGAAAAGATTGGCGACCGCAAGGCGATCATCATTGGTGCCCTGATGTATGCTGCCGGGCTGCTGTTATCCGCCGGTGCAACCACGCCGCTGGCGCATCAGATTTACGAGGTTTTTGTTGGCTTTGGCATCGCTGGCACCGGCTTTGGCGTCATTCTGGCCGTGGTTGGGCGTGCGGCATCTGACGACAACCGGTCCATGGCATTAGCGATTGCAACCGCTGCCGGGTCTGCGGGGCAAGTATTTGGTGCGCCATTGGCGGAATACTTGCTGGGCTTTTTGACATGGCAAATGACCTTTGTCGTCTTTGCCGCATTGATCCTGTCAACCTTGATGGTCCTGCCAATGATGCGCAGCCCGGTGACCGCCAGCAAGGCCGAATTGGAAGAAAGCATGGGCACGATCCTGATCCGCGCTTTCAAGGATCCGTCCTATACGCTGATCTTTCTGGGCTTCTTTTCCTGCGGCTATCAACTGGCCTTTATCACCGCCCATTTCCCGGCTCTGGTGACCGAAATGTGCGGCCCGATTGCCCAAGGCAGTATGCTGGCAGGACTGGGCATCACCACGACCAGCGCGCTTGGCGCTGTGGCCATTTCCCTGATTGGGCTGGCAAATATCGGAGGCACCTTGTTGGCCGGTTGGGCGGGCAAGCGTTACTCAAAGAAGTACCTGCTCGCCGGGATTTACACCGGTCGCACGATCATCGCGGCCGCCTTTATCATGACCCCGATCACGCCTATCACCGTGATCATATTTTCTGTGGCCATGGGCAGTCTGTGGTTGGCCACCGTGCCTTTGACATCCGGTCTGGTCGCCCATCTTTATGGCCTGCGCTATATGGGAACGCTTTACGGGATCGTATTCTTTTCCCATCAACTGGGGTCGTTCCTAGGGGTGTGGCTGGGCGGTGCGCTGTATGATCTTTACGGCACATATACCCATGTCTGGTGGGTTGGCGTCGGGGTTGGTGCATTCAGCGCAATTGTACATCTACCCATCGCGGAGAAGCGTCCGAAGCTGCAGACCGCCTAGCAGAGACTCACCGTTTCCTGAAAAATTTTAACCAAAAATGCCGCACTGAATCGGGCGAATTCGGTATCAATGCGGTCCGGGTCAAGGATACGTTTACCAAGCACAGGTCATACAGCACGTAACGGTTGAAAAGGAATCTCGTTACATGCTGCTCCTCGAAAGAATCGCGCTGTTTGCTGAACCCGTCGCCCTGGCTTTGGTCCTTGTTTATACCTACAGCTTTTTCGGCAGCTCGCGATGGAACCAGCATCTTGTGCATCTGATCATGGGTGGCATTTTCGGGTTAAGCGCGATTTTCGCCATGTCGAACCCGATCCCGATTGCGGAAGGTGTCATTATCGATATTCGCAACCTTTTTGTCGGTCTGGCGGCGGCCTTCTTTGGATTGATCGGTGGTTTTGTTGCGTTGGTTCTGGGCGGGCTGACCCGTCTTTATGTCGGTGGAACGGGCGCTGTCTCAGGGCTTATGGGCATGTCCATCGCTGTCGTCATGGGCCTTGTCTGGGCGCATTGGGTACGGCCGCGCATGTCCGGCGACAACAAGGCATTTCTGATCCTTGGTGCCATGATCACGGCCCATCTTGCAGCAGTTATTGCGTTGCCCAAGGATCTGCAAGCCAAGATCCTTATGGACCTCGGGCCGGTCTTTTTCGCGGCCAATGTGTTTGGCGCGCTGCTGCTGGGAAAGCTGCTGACCCGTGAACAGAAGCTTATGAAAGAACGTGAAGAGCTGCGTTCGGCGGTGACGATTGATCCGTTGACCCAGTTGCTGAACAGAAGTGCCGCGCTGAATACTTACGACGGCATGCGCGACAGAAGGGTCGGATCAGATGGCACGGCAATGCTGTGCATCGATGTGGATCATTTCAAAAGGATCAATGACACACATGGCCATTTGCGGGGCGACCAGGTGTTGGTTGAGATTGCAAAACGCATGTCGCTTTGTCTGCGCCCCGAAGACATCTTTGCCCGGATGAGCGGTGATGAGTTTGTCATCGTTCTGGACAATCTGACATCTGAGCATGCAGAGGCTGTCGCGCAGCGATGCCGCAAGACGATCAGCGCCACGCCCATTATCGCCGATGGGGCAGAAATCCATACCTCGGTCAGTATTGGTTGTGCATGGTTATCTGAACGTCCGAATTTCAGCGACCTGCGGACGGCGGCGGATCAGGTCCTGTATCGCGCCAAGGAAGAAGGGCGTGATCGCATGGCCTTCGAAAAGTTCAAACAAGGCGCGTTACCATCGCTTGAGCCGCGGGCCGTGGCAGTTTGACGTCTAGTCCCGCAAGGCAAGCCGCAAGGCTTCGATCAACTGGTCATCATGCGTATAGGGCAAGGCGTGATCGGCCCCTTCAACGACTTCCTGTCGCGCTTCGCGGTTCCATTGCGCCAAAAGCCCCAATGCTGAGATCGGGATCACCTGATCGTTTTCGCCCCAGATCGCCACGATTGGCACATCTTCGCGGCCCAGTTTGCGATGCTCTTCCTCCTGTATCTCGGCAAGCATGCCGCGCCTGCTGGACAAGATCGCGGGCAGATATCCGCGCCGGTGCAACTCTTGCCGCTGCGCCATCAGGACTTTTTGCACAGCCGGGCGGCGCGTTCCTTTGGGGATGGCCGACAGGATCCGGCGTTTGACGAACATGCCATGCACCCAATCGCCCAGGACCGGCGTGGTCCGGCAGAACCGGGCAAATCCGCTTTCGTTGGCTTGCACCCCTGCCCCGGCCAACAGGATCATCCGTTTGATCCGGTAGGTGTTTTCAGCCGCGTAAGCAGTCGCAATCGATCCACCCATGGAATAACCTACCAAGGTCAGATCGTCACCCGCGTCCTGATGGGCAAGCAAATCGGTCAACTGCCGCAAAAAGAACGCCCGGTCCTGCGCACCGGGCGGCGCATCCGACAATCCGCGCCCGTAAAGGTCGTACATCAGCACGCGATAGCCCATCGCGCCCAACCCTTCGGCAACGCCGTCCATCGCAACCGACGGGGTCGCCAGACCATGGATTAACACCGCAACCGGCCCACGCGTGGGCCCGACCCATCGATAATGCGTCACTCCTTGCGACAATTGGGCGAAATCGCCATCGGCCCCGTGCCGGGCTGTCGCCCCGACTGCGGGCCGCATCCGTTCGCGGATAAAAGGGATCACGGCGAGCAAAACCAACCCCGCCAGGGTCGCAGCATACCACATCAGTTTCCGTTCCTTCCCGCCCCTTGCCAGGCGGACAGTATGTACCTGCTGGTCATCAAATCAAGATGGGCGCCGCCGCCATTCTTAAACAACGTGATTTCTGTGTCATCGCTGCGCCGGAATGCATCTGGCTGATAATAGTCTGCCACCACGTCACCAGCGGCGATAGCGCCGCTTGCAATCGGGATCATCAGCTCACCGATATGTCCAATTGTCGTGTCCCGGCTATCAACAAAAATCGATGCCCGCTGCAACGCGCGGTCGTCAGCCTCGCGCATGTCGGGGCGATAGGCCCCGATCAGATCAAGATGTTGCCCGGGTTGCAGCCAGTCCCCATTGATCACCGGGTCGTGCGACATCGTGGCCACTGTGATGATGTCGGCGGACTGCACCGCGCTTTCCAGATCCGCGGCGATCTGCACATCAGGGTGATCTGCCTGAAATGCAGCTGCCCCGTCGGATGATCTGTTCCAGATCGTGAACTGCGCCTGTGGGAAAGCCGCGCTGTAGGCCTGATGCAGGGAATGCCCTACAGTGCCCGCCCCGACGATCAGGATATTGCGGCTGTCAGGCCGTGCCAAACGGCGCGCCGCAAACAGGCTGTCGCCTGCGGTTTTCCATTTGGTGACCAAATGGAAATCCAAAATCGCCTCCAGCGCCCCATCCTGCCCCGAAAACAGGTTCACCGCCCCGCCGATTGCCGATTTCCCGGCATCCTTGTTGCCCGGAAAGATCGTGGCGCATTTGACGGCCAACCCCATCCCCGCGATCCATGCCGACCGGTTCAGCAGGGTGTTGTCGCCTTCGTATAGAAACACATCCGCAACGTCCGCCTTCGGACCCAGATGACCGGCGGCAAGCGCATCCGTCAAAGCCAGCCAATCCAGATGCGCCTCACCCTCGGCAAAGGGGATCATCACTGTCATTGTCTGGCCATCAAAAGCGGGGCCGAATGCATTGCGAAGGGAATCATCAACTCTTTCCTTAATGTATCAATACCTTAACAACCGTCGGCCGTGTGTAAACTATTTCACCTGCGCATCCCGCCAAATCGCAAAGAGCCCAGCACCAAGGATCAGCGCCATGCCAACAAAATCCAGCGCGCTGGGGTATTCGGCAAACACGATAATCCCCCAGATCACCGACATCGGCAGGGCCAGATATTCGAAAGGTGCCACGAATGATGCCTCGCCGACCCGGTAGGCCTGACTGATCAGATAGCCACCGAACCCGATGCCAATGCCAATCACCGCAAAAGCCGGATAATGCGCAGGCTGGGGCCAGCTCCATTCCCGCAAAAGAAAGGCGAGTGATGCATTGCTTTGGTCTCCAAACCGTCCGTCGCCAACGGCCAGTCCCATAAGCAGACAAACCACGATGAAGCTCAACTGGATGTAAAACGCCATTGTGCCCGCGCTTTCGGTGGCCTTGATCCGCCGGGTGATGATGTGGATCGCCGCGTAAAAGAACGCAGCCGCCAGCGGCAACAGCGATGCAAGCTGAAACGCCGCCGTGCCGGGGCGCATCATGACCAGCACACCGACAAACCCGACCCCAATCGCTGCCCAACGTCGCGGCCCGACCGTTTCCCCCAGAAAGATCACCGAAAACCCGGTGATCACCAGCGGGCTGATGAAAAAGATCGCCACCGCATCGGCCAGTGGCATGGCTGCCAGCCCCAGAAAGAACGTCATATTGGCCGTGACCACACAAAGCCCGCGCAGCAGATGCATGCGCAAACGACTGGTCCGCGCGATGGTCCAGCCGTCGGTAAATGGCGCGATCACGGCCAGAATGATGATCAGCCCGATCACTGACCGGATCAGCACCACCAGATGCAAAGCGTAATCTTCGCTCAGAAACTTGATCGCCACATCGTTGATCGACAGCAGCATCACCGCGGCCGCCGCGCAAAGCGCCCCAAGTGAGGCAGGGGATATGGTGCCAAGCCGGTTCATACTGCCAGTGGTCGCAGCGATGGCCGGTACTGTCTATCCCTATTGCGTCCGTAAACGTGCCGCCTGTCGCACCATCCGTTCCAACGCGTCAAGGAAACGCGCCCTGTCAGCCTTGCCAAAGGGTTTGCCGCCGCCTTGCCGAAATGGGTCTGCGGCCCGCATATCAGCCATCAAATCCCGCGTGGCCAACACATTGCCGATGTTTTTGTCGGTCAGAGCCTCGCCATTATGTTTTAGCACCAAAGCGCCGTTTTCGATGCAGCGCGCGGCAAGCGGGATGTCACCGGTGATCACCACATCGCCCACCTTTGCCCTGTCGGCAATCCACATGTCAGCCACATCAGGCCCGTCGGGCACCACAACGGTTTCCACAAACGGATTGGCCGATGGCCGGATGCCGCCGTTAGAGACCACGAACATCTTGAGCTTATGGCGTGTGCCGACACGCTCCACCTCGGCCTTTACCGGGCAGGCGTCGGCGTCGATATAGATCACTGATAAAGCGCCTCGGCATGGAAGGTGACGTGGTCTTCCATAAAGGTCGAGATGAAGAAGTAAGAATGATCATAGCCCTTTTGCAGCCGGATATGGGCGTATTGGCGGCGGGCCGCGATGGCACCGGCCATCTGTTCGGTGCCAAGAAGGTCGCCGAATTGGTCGTCAGTGCCGGTGTCGATCAACATCGGCCCGGCAAACCCGTGTTCACGCATCAGGAGGCTCGCATCATGCGGTTTCCACAGCTCTTCATCACTGCCCATATAGGCCGTGAACTGTTTGCGGCCCCAGTCGCTGCCCGTTGGATGGCAGATCGGGGCAAAGGCGGAAACAGAGCGGAACCGCCCGGGCAAAGACATGGCCAGCGTCAGCGCCCCGTGCCCGCCCATGGAATGACCGGTGATCGATTGGCTATCCATATCAATCGGGAAATTTGCGGCCAGAATGCCGGGCAATTCTGTGGCGATGTAATCCCACATCTGGAAATGCGGCTTCCACGGCTCCTGCGTTGCGTTCAGATAGAAACCCGCACCCTGGCCCAGATCATAAGCCTCATCATTGGCCACATCTTCGCCGCGCGGGGAGGTATCAGGAAAGACCAGTGCGATCCCGTGTTCTGCCGCCCAGGCCTGCGCGCCCGCCTTGGTCATCGCGTTTTCGTGGGTACAGGTCAGGCCTGATAGAAACCACAGCACCGGCACCGCGCCATGTGCGGCCTCTGCCGGTAGAAACACCGCGAATGTCATCTCGCAATTGCAGGCGGTTGAGGCGTGTTTATAGACGCCCTGGGTGCCACCAAAGCACCGATTTTCTGAAACAGTTTCCATCATACTCTCCACACCGGTTTGTCTTATGGCTACTGGAAGCCAGTCACCCATGCAATGACAGCCGACACCGTCACGATACTGATGATCGTCGAAATCAGGATGGAGGCGGAAACCCGCGCAGGGGCGACCCCATAATGCTGGGCGATGATGTAAACATTGCCTGCAACCGGCAAGGCCGCAGCGGCAATCATGACACCGGCGGCATAGGCATCAATCTTGAACACCAGCAAGGCCGCGATGGCGACCGCTGCGGGATGCAGCACCAGTTTGCAAAGCGATAGCCAGCCTGCCACCGCCATCCGTTCCGCTGATTTGGTGGCCAGCGATGCCCCGATAGCGAACAACGCACCCGGCGTTGCCGCCCCGCCCAGCAAGGTCAGGAATTCGTTGACGGGTACCGGCACGTTGACCTTATAGGCTGACACAATCAGCCCGGCAGAGATCGATACGATCATCGGGTTTTTGATCAGACCCAGCGCCACGGTCACCAGAATGCGTGGCGACATCCGCCCGTCGCGTGACCCGGTGATCAGGATCACGATCAGGCTGCCAAAGACGATCAGATCGACCGCCAGCACCATCATAATCGGCCCGACTGCGGCCTCGCCCAGCAAAAGCGCCAGCATCGGAATGCCCAGAAAACCCACATTGCCGATGACGGCGCATTGCGCCTCCACCGCTGCTTCGGCCACGCCGACCCCACGCCGCATCGCAACAAGGGTTGCAAAAAGGTAGATGACCCCGGTGCCCGCCAGATAGGCCAGCACGAAGGGCCAATCGAGGATCGCATCCAGCGACAGGTTGGCCGAAAATCGGAACAACATCGCCGACAGCGCAAAGTAGAACACGAATTTGGTCAGATAGGCCGTCGCCTCTGGCGGGAAAAACCGGGTCCTTGCGGCACCGTACCCCACCGCAATCAACATGAAAAACGGCAGGGTTTTCAGAAAGATTTCCAGCATATCAGTCGAATGTACCGCCCGCGCGGCTCATTAACATGAAGGCCCGTGCGGTGCGGGTTTCAGCCAGTTCGAGCAGATCAGCATCGGTGGCCAATTCTTCAAATGTAATAAGCATCTGGTCAAACTTGCGCAGGAAATGATGGACGGTATCGCGAAAAATCGTGTCTTCACGCATCCGCCCCGTGGCCAATGCCAGCGATGACCGGTCGCGCACCGCACCCAGTGTTTCGATACTGCGCCCACGTTCGCCCTTGGCAAAACGGCGCCAGACATCCGCACTGGCCGGATCAGGGCGCAGATCATCCATGTAAATCCCGTCCTGCGACAACAGTGTCAGCACATCCTGACTGGCCTGCACCAACCTGCGCGCGTTGCGGTCACGCAAGGTGCGGCGCAGCGCAGCAAACCCGCCATGATCGTTTTCATCATCGGGAAAGTTCAGCGCACGGATCAGGTCCAGCCGGTCCAGCGGCGGGTCCATCTCTTCCGCTGATGTCCCAAGCGGCAGCGTTTGTTGGTCCGGGGGCTGTGGGGCCGGTTGCGGCACGATCAGGCGCGACACCTCGCGCCGTGAGGTGAAACCAGACACGGCGGTCTGTGTTTGCTTGGCGGTTTCGGCGATTTCATTCAGCTTGGTTTCGACATTCGGTTCTGGCTTTTGGGCCTGTGCCGCCTGATAGGTCTGGCGCATCCCGTCGATAGCCATTTGGACGCGAAACGATTCCTTGCGCATGATCCGGGCGGATCGGGCGGCGGTGGTTGCGACCCAGATCATCGCAACGGGCATAAAAATCGCTATTAGCATCAGCACAAAACGCAGGCTGTCAAAGGCTTCACCCGGCTGGCGCGCGGGCGGCAGAAGCCAAAAGAACAAGCTGACAACCACAAGCCAGCCAACCGCCAACCCCGCCGCGATCTTTTCGATGCGAGTCAGGTTTTCATCTGCCGGTGTCAGCTGATCCGCCATGCGCCCCACCCTAGAGGTAGCTGATTTTCAAGATCTCATAGCTGCGCGTGCCACCCGGCGTGCGGACATCGACGCTGTCGCCTTCATCCTTGCCGATCAGCGCACGCGACAGAGGTGATTTCATGTTCAGCTTGCCGTTTTCGATATCGGCCTCGTATTCGCCAACGATCTGATAGGTCTTTTCTTCGTCCGTATCTTCATCAACAATCTCAACCGTCGCACCAAATTTGATCGTGCCGGACAATTTCGCAGGGTCAATGACATCAGCGAGAGAGATCACGCCCTCAAGTTCCTTCACGCGCCCTTCGATGAAGGACTGCTTTTCCTTGGCGGAATGATATTCTGCATTTTCGGACAGATCACCATGCTCGCGCGCCTCGGAAATGGCGCGGATGATCGCCGGACGTTCCACAGATTTCAGATGCTTGAGCTCTGCATCAAGCTTGTCAAAACCGGCACGGGTCAGTGGTATCTTTTCCATAATGCCCCCAAGGCGAAAATCATCAATCGGACGTTCATAGCTTAGCGTTCGGGGACGTTCAACCGGCGGTTTGTGGCCACCTGTAATCATACGAACCCGCGATCTGGTGTCGCGCAGGACCATTTTGACGTCGTGTCTTGATTGCCCCGAAACCGTTCCTCGGGTAACCCTTGCTGCGACTTGATAAAAGGGGTGCGCCCCTCCCGCGAAAAGGATGTGACGATGGCCGAGATTGAACGCGAAGCAATGGAATATGACGTGGTTATCGTGGGTGCCGGGCCTGCAGGCCTGTCAGCGGCGATCCGTCTGAAACAATTGGATGCCGACCTGAATGTGGTTGTCCTTGAAAAAGGGTCCGAAGTCGGCGCGCATATCCTGTCAGGTGCTGTTCTGGACCCTGCTGGCCTGAACCGATTGATCCCGGATTGGAAGGAAAAAGGCGCACCGCTGAACGTCCCTGTCAAGGAAGACAATTTCTATATGCTGGGCGAGGCGGGCAAGCTGCGCATCCCCAATTTCGTCATGCCGCCGCTGATGAATAATCACGGTAACTATATTGTTTCCATGGGAAATGTCTGCCGCTGGATGGCGGAACAGGCCGAAGAAATGGGTGTTGAGATTTTCCCCGGCATGGCCTGTTCGGAACTGGTTTTTGGTGATGATGGTGAGGTCAAAGGCGTGGTCGCCGGTGAGTTCGGCAAGGCCGAAGATGGCACCCCTGGCCCATCTTATGAACCGGGGATGGAGCTGCACGGCAAATACGTTTTCCTGTCCGAAGGCGTGCGCGGATCCCTGTCGAAACAGGTGATCGCCAAATACGATCTGGGCGCTGGCCATGATGTTCAGAAATACGGTCTGGGGATGAAGGAAATCTGGGAAATAGACCCTGAAAAGCACCGCGAAGGCACCGTGACCCACACGATGGGTTGGCCACTGGGCAGCAATGCAGGTGGCGGTTCATTCATCTATCATCTTGAAAATAATCAAGTTTATGTGGGTTTTGTGACCCACCTGAACTACAAGAACCCGCATGTTTTCCCTTACATGGAATTCCAGCGGTTCAAACATCACCCGATGGTAGCCGACCTTCTGAAAGGCGGCAAACGGGTTGCCTATGGCGCCCGTGCTATTTCCGAAGGCGGCTATCAATCGATGCCGCAGCTTGAATTCCCCGGCGGTGCCTTGCTGGGCTGTTCGGCAGGTATGGTCAACGTGCCGCGCATCAAGGGCAACCATAACGCAATGCTTTCCGGGATCGAGGCGGCAGAGGCCGCTGTGACGGCGATCAAGGCGGGTCGCGGTGGTGACATCATTGGCGGCTATGACGCCGCTGTGCGCAAGGGCGCGATTGGTGATGACCTGAAAAAAGTGCGCAACGTCAAACCCTTGTGGTCAAAGTATGGCCTTGTCGCCTCGCTCGGTATCGGTGGGATGGATATGTGGATGAACACATTTGGCCTCGGGTTTCTGGGCACGCTGGCGCATGGCAAATCCGATGCTGACGCGACCGAAGAGGCCAGTAAACACAAGCCGATCGACTATCCCAAACCCGATGGCACCTTGTCCTTTGATCGTCTGACCAATGTGTCCTTCAGCTTTACCAATCACGAAGAAAGCCAGCCTGCGCATTTACAGCTGATCGACCCAAGCGTGCCTGTTGATGTTAATCTGGCGAAATATGCTGGTCCATCAGCACGTTACTGCCCCGCTGGTGTTTATGAATTTGTAGAGGAAGAAGGCAAAGACACCCGTTTTGTCATCAACTTCCAGAACTGCGTGCATTGCAAAACCTGCGATATCAAGGACCCAAGCCAGAACATCACCTGGACGGTCCCGCAGGGCGGCGACGGGCCGAATTATCCAAATATGTGAACCCGGAATATTGGCCGCGCGCAACGTTCGGTGGGGTGCATGCGGCGATCTCTCGCAGATGCAGGCGAATCACGGTTAATCAGCAGCATTTGCTGGTTTTTGGGCTGTCGGCAAAGCGTCGGCGGGACGTCGGCAAAACGTCGGACCACTCTGCCAACATCGGTGCAGTAACGGACCGTGCGGCGCAAAGGTAAACGTTGGCCTAACCATTAGCCATTCCGCTTGATCGCCTCTAACAGGCGCGCGCGCGCACCGGGAACGGGGCGATCCCCAAGACTCTTGATCAGCCGGTTTTCGATGAAATAGCCGGTCGTCCCCAGTGCCGTCAGAATGTCGCCCGCGCTGGCGTCACCTTTACCCGCCAGAACCGGCGGCAGGGGCAGCATCCTGTCCGCCCACTCCCCTGCGCCTTCGCGGCTGACCGCCCTGCCGGATTTGGGTGAGATATAGATCAGATCCTCGTTCACGCCATGCACGGCGCATTGCGACAGATCCAGGCCAAAACCAAGATCATCCAGCAACGCCTGTTCCCAGCGCAGATAGGCCAGGGGCCAGATGTCAGCCTGGCCCAGAAGATCGAGCAACTGGATTGTCCGGGTATAAAGTTCATTATGCGCCTCGCGTTCGGGCAGCACATGGGTCAGCAGGGCACAAACCGCGTTCAGTCCGGCCAGTGACAGCCGGCCACCCATGGCCGCGGTGGCACGGCTGCGCAACGGCTCCAATGTGAACGCGCCCAGATGATCATCAAGTCGCGCCTTCCATGTCACGGCAATTTGGGCGCCGGGCTGAATAGCCGGGGTCATTTTGCGGCTGGTCCCACCGCGCACAACGCCCGCGTGGCGACCATGGGTGGCGGTGAACACCTCAAGGATCACCGAGGCTTCGCCAAAGGGGCGGCTTGCCAGAACGGCGCCTTCATCTGTCCAACTGATCATGGGTTAACCTGCCAATGCATAAACGCAACTTCGGCCAAGGGGGTGCCATAATGCAAGCGGTGCATAGTGGTTTAAGGGCAGGACGCCTCCGGCGCGGGAGTATTTTTGGCAAAATGATAAGACAAAATTAACCATGAATGCCGAATTTCATCACGCGGAACAGGCTGGAGAGCCGTTGACCGTGCAAAGTGATGAACGATTGTTTATCGCCCGGGCAAAGTGTTTATCATTTTGCCCCAAATACTCCCCGCGCGGAGCGCATAAAAGTCATTCAAGCCCGGGTTCATCCAACAGGTGACGGCCTGCTTTGTCCTCGACCTCAATTACCCACAGATCCGGATCAAAGCTGCGTTGTTTGGCGATGGAGGTATCAACTTCTGCCTCTTCCCCTTGGGCCAGCACCATCCATTGCCGGTCGCCCGTCATCAGATCAAAACTGCGCTGATAGCAGCGCGCCTGCCCGTCCAGCGTGTTGAGCTTGACCAGAACTGCCCCGGCGGTGTTGTCGCCGCGCTTGACCACAAATGCCGGAATTTCCTGCAACCGCAGCCGCGTCAAATAGGCAGAGACCCAGATATCCGCCGTGAGCTTCATTAGTAACCCCGTCCCGGGCTTGACCCGGGACCTCTACGCCGGGCCTTGTCGAGGTCCCGGGTCAAGCCCGGGACGGCGCGGCTAGCTATTCCCATCTTTGAAATCCAAACCCATCTCGGAATAGCGTTCGGATTCTTCCAGCCAGTTTGGCCGCACTTTGACCTGCAAGAACAGATGCACCCGGCGGCCCAGAAATTCCTCAAGCTCGACCCGGGCGGCGGTGCTGACCGCCTTGACGGTTTCGCCGCCTTTGCCCAGCACGATCCCCTTATGCCCGTCGCGGGCGACATAGATGATCTGATCGATCCGTGCGGTCCCGTCTTTGCGTTCTTCCCAGCTTTCGGTCTCAACCGTCAGTTCGTAGGGCAGTTCCTGATGCAGCCGCAATGTCAGCTTTTCGCGCGTCATTTCGGCGGCAATCATCCGCATGGGCAGATCGGCGATCTGGTCTTCGGGGTAAAGATGCGGACCTTCTGGCACCTGATCCACCAGCCAGCCGCGCAGGGCGTCGCAGCCATGCCCCCGTTCGGCTGAGATCATGAAGGTTTCGGCAAAAGGATACGCCTCGTTCATGTCTTTTGTCAGCGCCAGCAGCACCTCTGATTTTACCTTGTCGATCTTGTTGATCGCCAGTGCCACGGGGCTTTTGCCTGCCCGTTCAGCAAGTGTTTCCAGAATGGCGCTGACCCCTTCGGTCATGCCCCGATGCGCCTCGATCATCAGCACCACCACATCCGCATCTGCCGCCCCGCCCCAAGCCGCCGCGACCATCGCCCGGTCCAGCCTGCGCCGTGGTTTGAATAGCCCCGGCGTGTCGATAAAGATCAGCTGTGCTGCCCCTTCCATCGCCACACCCCGGATCCGCGCTCGGGTTGTTTGCACCTTGTGGGTCACGATCGACACTTTTGCCCCGACCATCCGGTTCAGCAGCGTGGATTTACCTGCATTTGGTTCCCCGATCAGGGCCACAAATCCGGCCTTTGTCACCGCATCATTCATTCGCTTACTTTCTGCAAAAGGGCTGTGGCCGCCGCCTGTTCGGCATGCCGTTTTGACCCAGCTGTCGCCTGTTCGGACGCGCCCGAGGCCAATTGCACCTGAATGGTGAAAACCGGCTGATGATCCGGGCCGCTGCGCGCAATTTCGGTATAGCGCGGGGGCACTTCGCCGCGCGCCTGCGCCCATTCCTGCAGGGCTGTTTTGGCATCCCGCGCATCAGCCGCCACATTATGCACCCGGTCCCCCCATTGCGCCAGCACAACGTTCCGCGCCGCCGGGAACCCGCCATCCAGATAGACCGCGGCGATCACCGCTTCCATGGCGTCGGCCAGCAGCGCCTCTTTCCGCCTGCCGCCGGATTTCATTTCTGACCGCCCCAGTTTCAGCACCGCGCCCAGATCGATCTGGCGCGCCACATCTGCGCAGGCTTCCCGCCGCACCAGTGCGTTGTAACGTGGGGCAAGCAGTCCTTCAGGGGCGGATGGGTCTGCTTTTAGCAATGCCTCGGACATGACCAGCCCAAGCACCCGGTCACCCAGAAATTCCAGCCGCTGGTTATCATCCCGATGCGGGCTGACGATGGACGAATGGGTGACCGCGCGCAGCAGCAATTCCGGCTGATCGAATGTATAGCCAAGCCGCCTGGAAAAGGCCGAGAGGTCGCTCGATAGCTTCAATCGAGCGCCTTGAAGAACCGGTCGCTGCGCCAGGTCCAGAAATAAAGCATGGAGCGCCCGGCGGAGGAGAACATCACCCGGTCGGCCCGCCCGACGAGGTCCTTGGCTTCAACAAAGCCAACGCCGCGCTGCGCCTGTGGGAACCGGCTGTCGGTGGAATTGTCGCGGTTGTCGCCCATGAAGAAGTATTCCCCTGCGGGCACGGTAAAGACGCCGGTGTTATCGGCTGACCGGTTGCCGATATTCAGGATTGCATGGCTGGTTCCGCCGGGCAGGGTTTCGATCTGCCGTGGTTTTTCGCAGGCCGCCCCAAGCCCCACCGCCCCATTGGCGCATTGCGGCTGCTGGCCCAGCGGCCCTTGCGGTTCCATCGTTTCGACGAATACCCCGTCATCTTCCACAGCGACAGCTTCGTCATTGATGTAGAGCCGTCCATCCTGCATCTGTACCCGGTCGCCGGGCAGCCCGATCAGCCGTTTGATGAAATCCCGCCCTGTCACAGGGTGCCGGAAGACGACGATATCGCCCCGTTCGGGTTCTGATCCGAAAAACCGTCCGTCATTGTCTTCGAACCAGCCGCAGAAATCCTCTGCCCCCAGATCAATCCCGGCTTGCGGGATACGGATCGACGGGCAGGACGCGTAGGAGTAGCCATAAGCCATTTTGTTCACGAACAGGAAGTCACCAATCAGCAGCGTGTCTTTCATGGAGCCCGATGGAATCCAGAATGGCTGAAAGAAGATCGTCCGGAAAATCCCGGCAATCACCAGCGCCCAGAAGATCGTCTTGAATGTCTCGACGATGCCGCCAATGAAGCCTTTTCCTTCGGCCATAATGATATCCTTCGTTCGGTTTGGGGCTACATGATGCGGCGGACCTGTCCTGTCAAGCGATGGGCCGCGCCTCAATCACCACAAAGGCCTGTGCCCATGGGTGATCATCGGTCAAGGTTACGTGAATGATCGCTTCGTGCCCCGGCGGCGTCATCTGGTCCAGCCGTTCCTTGGCCCAGCCTGTCACCGCCATGACCGGCTGCCCGGTCGCCAGGTTCGACACCGCCATATCCCGCCAGGAAATCCCCATGCGCAGCCCGGTCCCCAGCGCCTTGGAACAGGCTTCTTTGGCGGCCCAGCGTTTGGCATAGGTGCCTGCCACATCCTTGCGCCGTTCTGCCTTGGCCTGTTCGATATCCGTGAACACCCGGTTGCGGAACCGGTCACCGAACCGGTCCAGCGTGCCTGCGATCCGGTCGATATTTGCAAGATCCGTGCCGACGCCGAGGATCATTGATGCCACCTTTGCACCGTCATGTCGTTTCCAGATCGATGACCATGATGCCATCTGCACCGCCGTTACACAGCGCCACGAGCCGTGCGCCAAGCGCGCTGTGCCTTGCGTCACCCGCATAGCTGTTCAGGGCGTCCGTGTCGGTGAAAGTCCCGATAAAGCCGTATGGATATTGTGCCGATTTATCCTCAAAATCGCGGTTTGGCCCGTGTTCGAACCCGGTGAAGCCGGGCAGATGGCCGACAAGGGCGGCAAGCTGATCCATGATCTGTGCCAGTTCGGCGGTATCATGGTCATCGGGCAAAGCCAAAAGAACGATGTGGCGGATCATGATCTACCCCTTGGCTGGTAGATATGCGCGACCCTGTCTTCGTCCAGCCCGCCATGCCAGTCAAACGCCCCGTCACAGGCGGCGTGAAAGTCCCTGATGGTCAGTTTGGGAAAGCGGAAAAAGGCGTCACTGGTATTCGCCTGCTGGGCGGCAAAGATCACCCGGTCAATCTGCGCCCAGCGCATGGTGGACAGACACATCTCACACGGTTGGCAAGAGGCGATCAGCGTCGTGCCGGACAGGTCGCGGCTGCCGGTCAGTTTCGCGGCCTTGCCGATGACCACAACTTCCGCGTGACGGCTGACATCATCAGTATCACCCACTTCATTCCGGGCGGTGGCGATGACCTGCCCGTCTTTGACAATGGCTGCTGTGAAGACAATATCGTGCCCATCGGCGGCGAGCGCGCAGGCGTGATCTGTCACTTCGCGCATGGCCGCGCGTTCGGCACCGGTTGGTGTGATCATTGGGCATGGCCCCGTGTGAAAAGCAGGGTCAGCCCAGCCGCGCCGAAGAGGATGCCAAATGTCGCCTCGAACCACCGCCGCGCCCGTGTGTAGGCGCGGATCATCCGGGCCGAAGAAAAAAGAACACCGTAGCCAAAGAAGACGATGCAGGACGCAGTCAGAAGCATGGCGAAAGTCTGCCATATCTGGGCGGGTGGCGCATTGGCTGGGACAGCGACCGCAAAGACAGCCCCCCAGCCAAGGATGGCCTTGGGGTTGGTCAGGTGGATCAGCGCGCCTTTGGCCCAAAGGCGGCGCAGGCTTGCATCCGTCAGCCCCGTCGCCACGGCGCTGTCACCACTTTTCCATGCCGCGCGTAACGCTTTGTAGCCCAGATAAATCAGGAACAGCGCCCCAACATAACGCAGGATCGTGAATGCCCAAACATGGGTCAGCATCAGCGCGCTCATCCCCAGTGCTGCGGCGATACCCCAGCAGGCAGAGCCGGTGACGATCCCGCCAGCCACGGCCAGACCGGCGGCCCGCCCCCGTTGCATGGCCGTGCCCGCAATGGCCAGCGTCGCAGGGCCGGGGCTGCCGCCGCCAACCATCCAAGCGATCAAGAGGATGAGAATTTCCAAACTTTACCCCCGCGCTGTGTCCATGATCCGCCGCATTTCTGCGATGGCGGGGGTGAGACCCCGAAAAATCGCCTCGCCAATCAGGAAATGCCCGATATTGAGTTCCATCACCTGCGGCAGGGCGGCAATGGGACTGACGCAATCATAAGTCAGCCCGTGACCTGCATGCACCTCTAACCCCAGATCACGGGCGAAACCGGCCATGTCGGTGAGTTTTGCAAGTTCTTCGTCCCGTTCGTCGAACCGTCCTTCGGCATGCGCGTCGCAATAGGCGCCGGTGTGCAGTTCGATCACCTCTGCCCCGATCCGATGCGCGGCTTCAATTTGGCGTTGATCGGCGGCGATGAAGATCGACACCCGGCAACCCGCATCGCGTAGGGGGGCGATATAATGGGCCAGTGCATTTTCTTCGCGCGCGACTTCCAGTCCGCCTTCGGTTGTGCGTTCTTCCCGCTTTTCCGGGACGATGCAGACTGCATGAGGTTTATGCCGCAGGGCGATCTGCTGCATTTCGACGGTGGCCGCCATTTCGAAATTCAGCGGGCCGTTAAGCGCGTCCATCAACCCTTCGATATCGGTGTCGGATATATGCCGCCGGTCCTCGCGCAGGTGGGCGGTGATCCCGTCTGCGCCCGCCTCTTCGGCCATGATCGCCGCGCGCACCGGATCAGGCACGGCACCGCCGCGCGCATTGCGGACCGTTGCCACATGATCGATATTCACACCAAGGCGCAGCTTGTTTGTCATAACCGTTTCCTTTGCTAGGTCACTGACCGGCGTCATCGGCAGGTGACGCCTTTTTCTTGAGTTGGTCAAGCTTTGCGCGCAACGCTTTTTTCCGGCGTTTCTGATAGGCCGAGATCAGCGGGAATGACAGGTAATAGAGGCAGGTGGCCGTCAGCAGCCCCGGCACGATGCCCCCGATCAGATAGGGCAGGAAAACCTGGTCATAGAACACCGCCAGCCCGTGCCAGTCGGCCTTTGCAGGGGTAAAGATCGCCTTGAAATTATGCGACAGATCGTAGCCCGCATCGATGAATTTTTGTCCCAGACGGGCATGCGACCCTTCGGGCAGGCCCAGCACCCATGACCCAATGCTGATCGCGCTGTAGCCGATTGCCGGGAAGGTCAGCGGGTTGCCAAAGAAGGTTGCCATCAATGCGGCCAGCACATTGCCCCGTACCGCGGTCGCGATCAGCCACGCCCCGAGGAAATGCAACCCGAAAAACGGCGTGAAGCAGATGAACACCCCCGCCCAGATGCCCCGGCAGATTTTTTCGGGGGTGTCGGGCAAGCGGCGCAGCCGGTGATTGACGTATTGCGCAGCCCTGGTCCAACCGCCGCGAGGATAGACAAAATCGACAACGATCCGCCAGATCGGTCGCCTATCCCTGCGTTTGAACACCAAAACTACTCTTCCTTCCCGTACTGGCGAGACCGGGGTCCCGATACCGTGCGATTGATGACACGTTGCTTTCCGCCTCAAGCGCCGTCATCACCCGGTGCAGATGTTCTGCGTCCCGCAGATCAACATCAATCAGCAACCTATAATAGTCCGGTTTGCGGTCAATGAATCGCAGATCCGAGATATTGGCGTTCTGTTCGCCAATCAATGTGCAGATCCGCCCAAGCACACCTGCATCATTTGTGATGGTCGCATCAAAGGTGACGGTGTTGACCGCGCTATGCGTGCCTTCGTGCCATTGCAGGTCGATCCAGCGTTCCGGCTGATCCTCATAATCGATCAGCGCTTCGCAATCGATGGCGTGGACCATGACCCCCTGCCCCCGAAAGGTGATCCCCAGGATCCGTTCCCCCGGCACCGGCTGGCAGCAAGCGCTGCGTTGTTGCACCTGATCAGGGCCCAGCCCGACAACCGCCCGTTTCTGATCCACCTCTTCGCCATGCCGGTCCTTCAGTTCGGGATAGATCGCGCGCACGACGTCCCGCCCCATCAGCTCTGCACTGCCAAGCCGGTACAGCATCTCATCGCTGTTTTCGAGCGCAAGCGCCTTGGCCGCCGTGCGCAACGCCTTGACCGTCGCGGATTTGCCCACGTTTTCAAAGGCGACCCGCGCCAGTTCCCGGCCCAGCCGGATGAACCTTTCACGGTCTTCGTCTTTCAGACTGCGCCGGATCGCGGTTTTCGCCCGCCCGGTCACCGCAATATCGATCCATGTCGCCTGTGGTGTCTGTCCCTCGGCGGTGACGATATCCACCGATTGCCCGTTTTTCAGCCGCGTCCAAAGCGGCACCCGCAACCCGTCCACCTTGGCGCCCACACAGGCCGACCCGATGCGTGTGTGGATCGCATAGGCGAAATCAATTGGCGTCGCCCCGCGCGGCAGTTTGATCACATCCCCTTTGGGCGTGAAGCAAAACACCTGATCGGTATACATTTCCAATTTGACGGCTTCGAGAAATTCATCGTGGTCCTGATCTTCGTCCAGCCGTTCGGTCAGGGACGACAACCAATGCACCGGATCAACGGCGAACCGGTTTTCCACCCGTTCCCCGTTTTTATAAGACCAATGCGCGGCCACCCCGGTTTCGGCAACTTCGTGCATTTCGCGGGTCCTGATCTGCACCTCGACCCGTTTGCCATCGCGGCCTGAGACAGTGGTGTGGATCGACCGGTAGCCGTTCGATTTGGGTTGGCTGATATAATCCTTGAACCGGCCCGGCACCGATTTCCAGCGCTGATGGATCGCCCCCAGAATGCGGTAGCAATCCGCCTCTGTCGCGCAGATCACCCGAAAGCCATAGATGTCAGAAAGGCGGCTGAACCCCTGATCCTTTTCCTGCATCTTGCGCCAGATCGAATAGGGTTTCTTGGCGCGGCCCACCACATCGGCCTGAATTTGCGCCTTTTCCAGTTCCACCCGCATATCGGCGGTAATTTTCTGGACGACATCACCGGTTTCGCGTTGCAGGGTGATAAACCGCCGGATGATCGAATTGCGCCCTTCAGGGTTGATCACCCGAAATGACAGATCTTCCAATTCGTCCCGCATCCATTGCATCCCCATCCGACCGGCAAGGGGGGCAAAGATATCCATCGTTTCGCGTGCTTTCTGCACCTGCTTTTCAGGCCGCATCGATTTGATGGTGCGCATATTGTGCAGCCGGTCGGCCAGTTTGACGAGGGTCACCCGCAAATCCCGACTGGTGGCCATGAACAGTTTGCGAAAGTTCTCCGCCTGTTTGGTCTGGGTGGAGTTCAGTTGCAGATTGGTCAGCTTGGTGACCCCGTCGACCAAATCAGCAATTTCGCGGCTGAACCGTTTTTCGACCTCGGAAAACGATGCTTTCGTGTCCTCAATCGTGTCATGCAGCAGAGCGGTGACAAGGGTCGCGTCATCCATCTGCTGTTCAGCCAGAATAGCAGCAACCGCAACGGGATGTGTGAAATAGGGCTCGCCCGAATGCCGAAATTGCCCTTCATGCATGTCTGCACCAAAGGCATAAGCGTCGCGCAACAGCGCCTCGTTCGAGCGGGGATTGTAGGTGCGGACCAGATTGATCAGTTCGTCAGCGGTCGTCATCTGATCCTGCGCCTATCCATGTAGGGCTGGCGTTAGCGTTGCCCTTGTGCATCCATCAAAGCACGCAGCAGTTTTTCTTCGGACATGTCGTCCTCTGCCGGTTTGTCGGTTTCTGCGCCCATAAGAAGGGACATACTATCCTCTTCGGGTTCATCAACTTCGATCTGTGTCTGGTTGGCTTCGATCATCCGCTCGCGCAGATCATCAGCCTGCTGTGTTTCATCCGCGATTTCACGCAGGGACACGACAGGGTTCTTGTCATTGTCACGGTTCACGGTGATCGGGGCACCGGCAGAAATTTCGCGGGCACGATGGGCGGCGAGCATGACAAGCTCAAACCGGTTCGGAACCTTATCGACGCAATCTTCGACGGTGACGCGGGCCATTGGCGATCTCCACTGGGAATCTGACAGAGTTAGAAATGGCGTCTTTAGGGGGTTTGGCGGTTATTGGCAAGGGCGAAAGCGGCATTGGCAAGACACCGGAAGTCACAGCCGCACGACCGTGGCCCGTTCCGCTGTGGGTCTGGCCTGCAGCATGTCGCGGATGGTTTGCCCGGTGACGGGATGTGGCCAGTCCGGGGCCACATCGGCAAGCGGGACAAGTGCGAATGACCGATCCTGCACACGCGGATGCGGCAGGATAAGCTGGTCGGGGACCTCGCGGGTCTGTGCATCAGGGTCCAGATCGCGCCAGTGACGCTGTGTTGCCAGATTAGGGCAGATCAGATCGCCAAACCCAATCAGATCAAGATCAAGGGAGCGCGGTCCCCAACGTTTGGTCCGGATGCGATTTGCGTCTGCCTCGATCTGATGCAAACGCTCCAGCAAATCAGTGGCCGAAAGCGATGTCTCAAACGCCACTGCCGCGTTCACAAAATCGGGGCCAAAGCCTGCCGGAAAAGCAGGTGTGGCATAAAGCGGGCTTTGCCTGACGGGCTTTTGGGCCAGTCCAGACAGGCAAATCATGGTTTTTTGGACAGTTTCCGCCGCGTCACCCCAAGGCGAAATATTATTACTTCCTAATGTAATAAGCGCTAACTGGCCAATCGTCCCCATTTTGCCTACTTGCCTCGCATCCAGAAAACCGTACATTAACCCCTAGTCTTGCGCTCAAATCACACCACTCACAAGCGGACACCACAGCAAGGCTATATTGGAAGGACATTTAATGTTTTATCGGGACGAGCGATTGGCGCTCTTCATCGATGGATCAAACCTATACGCAGCGGCTAAGTCGCTTGGATTTGACATCGATTACAAGTTGCTCCGACAGGAATTCATGCGCCGCGGCAAGATGCTGCGCGCGTTCTACTACACGGCGCTTCTGGAGAATGACGAATATTCGCCCATTCGCCCGCTGGTCGATTGGCTGCACTATAACGGGTTCACCATGGTCACCAAGCCAGCCAAGGAATATACCGACAGCATGGGCCGGCGTAAGGTCAAAGGGAACATGGATATCGAACTTGCCGTCGATGCCATGGAACTTGCCCCCCATGTGGATCATGTTGTGCTGTTTTCCGGCGATGGCGATTTCCGCCCGCTGATCGAAGCGCTGCAACGTAAAGGCGTGCGCGTATCGGTTGTGTCGACCATCCGCAGCCAGCCGCCAATGATCGCGGATGAACTGCGCCGCCAGGCTGATAACTTCATCGAACTGGATGAATTGCGTGATGTGGTGGGACGCCCGGCACGCGAACCGCGCCCGGAACCTGCCGAACAGGTCACCGAAGAAAGCTGACCGGTCTTGCAAGGTCCGCTGGGACAGACAGGACCTTGCCACACAGACCAGACAAAAAATGGCGTGCGCGCGTAGCGCGCTCCTTTTGGTCACACCATCTGATACTGGACCTTGACCGGTTGAGCGCTTACCTGTTGCTTAACCGTCGGAGCATCCTATGACCAAAGCCCCCCTGACCCTTTACCTTGCCGCCCCGCGTGGTTTTTGCGCAGGCGTCGACCGCGCCATCAAGATTGTTGAAATGGCTTTGGATAAATGGGGTGCCCCCGTCTTTGTCCGCCACGAGATTGTGCATAATAAATTTGTCGTCGACGGCTTGCGCGACAAGGGCGCGGTATTCGTCGAAGAACTGGAAGACTGCCCCGATGATCGCCCGGTCATCTTTTCCGCCCATGGTGTCCCAAAATCCGTTCCGGCCGCAGCAGCCAAGCGCGAAATGATTTATGTCGATGCCACCTGCCCGCTGGTTAGCAAGGTGCATATTGAGGCGCAGCGCCATGCCGATAATGGCTTGCAGATGATCATGATCGGCCATGAAGGCCACCCCGAAACCGTGGGCACCATGGGACAACTGCCCCAGGGCGAGGTCCTTTTGGTCGAAACGGTCGAGGATGTCGCCAATGTGCAGGTCCGCGACCCTGCCAAACTGGCATTTGTGACCCAGACCACCCTGTCGGTTGATGACACAGCCGATATCGTGGCCGCCCTGCAGGCCCGTTTTCCGGGCATCGTCGGCCCGCATAAGGAAGATATCTGTTATGCGACCACCAACCGGCAGGAGGCGGTGAAGGCGATGGCCCCCAAATGCGACGCCATGCTCGTCGTTGGCGCGCCCAACTCATCCAATTCCAGACGGCTGGTCGAGGTGGGCGCCCGCGCCGGTTGTGCCTATGCCCAACTGGTCCAGCGCGCCACGGATATCGACTGGCGGGCCTTGGACGGTATCCGCTCCATGGGGATCACTGCCGGGGCCTCTGCCCCCGAAGTGCTGATCAACGAGGTGATCGACGCGTTTCGCGACCGGTTCGATGTCACCGTCGAGACGGTGGTGACGGCAGAGGAAAACGTCGAGTTCAAAGTCCCACGGGTGTTGCGGGAACCAGCATGAAATCGGCGCAACTCCACTCCAGTATCGCAACCCTCGTCTCTCTAAACACGACTTTGCATGACGACCTAGATCACTCCGTTATTCAAACGGCCGTGGATCAACTCGACCAGCTTCCACAGAATTTAAACGCATCAGAGATGGCCGCGCTGTTCCAGCTCTTGCCGGATAACGGCGATACCGCATTTGGGCTGAATTGGAGTATCTTACACGCTATCGAAGCACAGCCGTTCTGGCCAACTTGGGAACTCCTAGACAATGAGCAGAATGAATGGCATCGAATACTAACACGGCGTCTTGCCAATGCTGGAATAACGCGACCAACTTAGATGATCAGCCTGCAATTCCTCCTCACCGCCCTTGTCGTCTGCATCGCCCCCGGCACTGGCGTGATCTACACGCTGGCCTTGGGCCTTGGTCAGGGGCGACGCGCGGCAATTGCCGCCGCGATCGGCTGCACGTTCGGGATCGTGCCGCATCTGGCTGCGGCAACACTGGGCCTTGCCGCACTCTTGCATACCAGCGCCCTTCTCTTTCAGGTCGTGAAGTTCGCCGGCGTGGCCTATCTGCTTTATCTCGCCTGGCAGGCGCTGAAAGCTGACGGCGCCCTGTCGGTCAGCAGCACAGCCAGCGCGCCGTCTTCGCTCCGTATCGCCTATCGCGGGGCGCTGATCAATATCCTGAACCCGAAACTGTCGATCTTCTTTCTGGCCTTGCTGCCGCCTTTCCTGTCAGGCAATCCCGCCACCGTCACCGCCGAGATGGTTCTGTTAGGCGGTATCTTCATGGCGCTGACCTTTGTGATATTTGTCCTCTACGGTGTCTTTGCCGCCTTTGCCCGCACATGGTTGCTGCAAAGCCAGATGGTGATGCGTTGGCTGAACCGGTCCTTCGCCGCGATCTTTGCCGGGCTAGGCCTGCGGCTGGCATTTGAAAAGGCGTGACCCCGTTTGCCGTTACCGGCGAATGCCGCTAAACGAAGCGAGAGACGACAACCTAATCGCGGATTTCGCATGTATGCTATCCCCCGCTCTGCCCTGATCCTTGGCCTTGCTGGTTTGCTACCGTTCCTTTGGGGCGCTTTGACCGTGTTACGGCCAGAGCTTGGCCTTTGGGGGCAGACGCATATCGGCAGCCGGTTTGTCGGCCCTTATGTTCAGCTTTTCTATGGCGCTGTGATCCTGTCCTTCATGTCTGGTGTGCTGTGGGGGTTTGCGACCAAGGCCACGGGGCGCACTGCCACAGCAGGCTATATCCTGTCCGTCATCCCTGCCCTGTGGGCATTTTTTATGACCGGTCGCGGGCCGACAACGGCTGCAATCAACCTGATCGTCGGCTTTGTGGCCCTGTTGATGCTGGACTGGCATTTCTGGCGGCTGGAATTGGCTCCGCCCTGGTGGATGCATCTGCGTGTTCTGCTGACGGCCATTGTCTGCCTGTCCCTTTTACCGGTGGTGATCTGATGCCTGATGAGAAAACAATCGCCTTTTACGACAGCGCTGCGGATCGTTATGCCCAACTGACCCATAAAGGTGAGGCGGATGCCCATTTGCAGGCTTTCATGGCCCTGTTGCCCGCAGGCGGTCAGGTGCTGGACCTTGGTTGCGGCCCGGCAAAAGCATCCGCACTTATGCGCGATGCAGGCTTTGCCCCTGATCCGGTTGATGCCTCAACCGGTATGATCACCCTGGCCAATGAAGCCTATGATATTGGCGCGCGTTTACTGACGTTTGACCAGATCGACATGGTTGCCGCTTATGACGGCGTCTGGGCGAATTTTTCGCTGCTGCATGCCCCGCGTGATGCCCTGCCCCGGCATCTGGCGGCGATTGCCACGGCCCTGCGCAGCAAGGGTATCCTGCATATCGGCATGAAAACCGGAGAGGGAGAGCTGCGCGACAAGATCGACCGCAAGTACACATTTGTGACGGTGCCTGAGTTGCAGGGCCTGCTAGAGGCCGCAGGTTTTGCAGTGATCGGTGTTGAAGAAGGGCGCGAGATGGGGTGCGCTGGCACGGTTGATCCGTTTGTCGTGATGCGAGGACGCAAAGTTGCCTGATCTTTTTGCCTATACGGATGGCGCCTGTTCCGGCAATCCCGGCCCCGGTGGCTGGGGTGCCCTGTTGATCGCCCGTGATGGTGATACCGTTGTCAAGGAACGCGCCCTGAAGGGCGGCGAGGCGGACACAACCAATAACCGCATGGAATTGCTGGCCGCGATTACCGCGCTGGAAACGCTGGACCGGCCCACAAAGATGACAATCGTCACAGACAGCTCTTACGTCAAAGACGGGATCACAAGCTGGATCCACGGCTGGAAGAAACGTGGCTGGAAAACCGCCGCCAGGAAACCCGTCAAAAACGAAGACCTGTGGCGCAGGCTGGATGACGCTGTCGCCCGTCATGATGTGACATGGGAATGGGTTAAAGGCCATGCGGGCCACCCCGAGAACGAGCGTGCTGATGAGCTGGCCCGCGCCGGTATGGAGCCATTCAAACCATGACAGAGCCGCTGCTTTTGCTGCCCGGTATGATGTGTGACGCCCGCCTTTACGGCCCGCAGATCGCCGCCTTTTCGCATGAACGCCCGGTAATGGTCGCCCCGTTTGGGCTGCATGAAACCGTCGCTGCGATTGCGGCGGATGTGCTGGTGCAGGCCCCGCCTCGCTTTGCCCTTGCCGGTCTGTCGATGGGCGGCATTATTGCAATGGAAGTGATCCGTCAGGCCCCTGACCGGATCACCCGTCTTGCCCTGCTGGACACCAACCCAAAAGCAGAAGCCGACGCTATCGCCACCCGCAGAGAGCCGCAGATTGCCAAGGTCGCAGGCGGCCAGCTGCGTGCTGTGATGCGCGATGAGATGAAGCCGAATTATCTGACCGACGGGCCACAGATGGGCCAGATCCTTGATCTATGCATGGCAATGGCTGAAACGGTGGGGCCGGCCGCATTTGTCGCCCAGTCCCGCGCCTTGCAGACCCGCCCGGACCAGCAGGACATGCTGCGCGGGGTAAGGGTGCCAACCTTGATCCTTTGTGGTGAGGATGACACGCTTTGCCCCCTGCATCGGCATGAATTGATGCATGACCTGATCCCCGGATCGACCTTATCCGTGATCAAGGGCGCAGGCCATCTGCCCACGCTGGAACAACCTGACGCAACCAACAAGGCTTTGGCAAAATGGCTGATATCGTGATCCCCGACGACCTGCTGGCGCTGTTGCGGCGCGTCGATACCCCGACCGTCTGCAACGCCATCGAAGTGGCCCAAGGCAAGCGCGGCTTTGACGCCTATACCAGGGGCACGATGCACATCTCCGCCCCGGGCGAGGTGATGGTCGGTTTTGCCCGCACGGCCAAAATTGCGGGCCGCGAACCGCCGACCGAGGCCCCGGATGTGATTCGCGCCCGCAGGCTGGATTATTTTCGCAGCATGGCGGATGGGCCGCGCCCCGCCGTGGCCGTGCTAGAGGATATGGATTACCCCCATTGCGTCAGCGCCTGGTGGGGCGAGGTCCATACCAATGTGCACAAAGGTCTGAGGCTGAATGGTGCGCTGACCAATGGCGTGATGCGCGATCTGGGTGATCTGGCGAATGGGTTTCCGGTGGTGGCCGGGTCTATTGGGCCAAGCCATGCCTTTGTGCATGTCCGCGAGCTGGGCACCCCGGTGAACGTCTTTGGGATGACGGTCAATCAGGGCGATCTGGTCCATGCCGACCGGCATGGCGGGCTGGTGATCCCGCCCGAAGTGATCCCGGACCTGAAAGCCGCGATTGAGAAGATGTGGGCGGGTGAGCAGATCATCCTTGGCCCGGCGAAAGAACCCGGTTTCGATCTGGATAAGCTGCTAGAGGCATGGGCTGCCTTTGAAAAGGCGCGAACATAGGACGAAAACAGGTCACCATGGCGCCGCGTTATGGCCATGTTTTACGGTTAGCCTAATCGGCAACGAAGCCAAGAGACTGACAGTGACATGTACCGCCTTGCGATCCTTCTGCCCCTTCTTTTGTCGGCCTGTATAATGTCCGACAAGCCGGGCTATGCTGCGGATGAGGCGAGTGTTGAAGAACATGCTGTCACCCAATCCAGGCTGCTGCAAAACAGGGCCACGTTCTTTCCACCTGTTGTGCGACAGCCGCCGATAGGACCGGCGCGTCAGTAAGAAACTGCTTCTCAGGTCGGGTGCGGCCAAATTCTGAACAGAATTTGATCAATTTCGTCGGAACGAAATTGTGCGTCACGCCACCTTCAGCACGATCTTTCCGATATGGGCGCTGCTTTCCATCCGGGCATGGGCCGCAGCGGCATCTGCAAGCGCAAATTCCTGATCCATGACCGGGGCGATCTTGCCTGCACTCAGTAGTGGCCAGACATGCGCGCGTAAATCGTCGGCAATGCGCGCCTTGGCCAGATCGGATTGCGGGCGCAGCGTTGAACCTGTCATCGTCAGACGCCGTGTCATCAGCTGGACCATGTTCAATTCAGCCTTCATCCCTTGCAAAAATGCGATCTGCACCAGCCGTCCGTCATCGGCCAGCGTCTTAAGATTGCGCTGCATATAGGGCCCCCCGACCATATCAAGGATGACATCGGCACCGCCTTCGGCTTTCACTTTTTCAACAAAATCATCGGTTTTGTAGTTGATCGCCAGTTCTGCCCCCAAATCGCGGCAGGCGGCGCATTTTTCGTCCGATCCGGCGGTTGTGAAGACCCGCGCGCCCTTGGCCTTCGCCAGTTGGATCGCCGTGGTCCCGATCCCCGAACTGCCTCCATGCACCAAAAACCGCTCCCCCGCCTGTAGCCCGCCACGCATAAAAACATTGGACCAGACGGTAAAGAAGGTCTCGGGCAAACAAGCCGCCTGCTTCAGGGACAGCCCATCCGGCACGGGCAGACAATGGGCGGCGGGTGTGGCCACATACTCTGCATAACCCCCACCGGGTAAAAGGGCGCAGACCTGATCGCCGATCTGCGGGTTGGTGACGCCCGCACCAACGGCGACAACTTCGCCCGCGGCCTCCAGCCCCGGCAGGTCGCTGGCCCCGGGCGGCGGGTTATAAAGCCCCGCACGTTGCAACGCATCGGGCCGGTTGACCCCGGCGTAAGCCACCTTGATGACCACCTGATCATGGGCTGGTTCCGGCATGGGCCGGTCGGTCAGAGCCAACACCTCTGGCCCGCCCGGTTTGGTAATTTCAACTGCTTGCATTGCGGCACCCCATTTGCGTCATCGTCAGAATATGCGCAAAGCCCGATCCATTGACCAGCGCGTTACTGCTGGTCGCGCCAGATCCCCGGCAGATCAATATCCGGGACTTTGGCCGGGGCCGCGATCCCCGACATCATCCGCGCCAAGGGCCCGGTCACGGGTTTCAGCAACGGGTTCGCCTTGACCTGCGCCTTGATTTTTTCAAACTGCATCACGTCATCGATCCGCCGGTCGATAAAGGCATCGGTCGCTTGCGCATCAAGGCTGTCATCGCCCAGCCAATAGAGCACAACCGAGGCATAGACACCTGAAAGCGTGACCCGTTTTGTGTACCAGTTCACATCGCGCGATGTGTCGCCCAGCGCTGTCCAGATCGCATCTGCCGTCCCCCAGATCAGCTTGGCCCCGTCCCCGGCCATATGCGGCAGCGCGAAAAGCGCGGTCCCCCGGCGCACGGCTTCTTTGTCATCCACGGCACGGATGCGCAGCCGGATCGCATGGGCGACCTTGTCGCGAAACCGCATATCGGACAGATCGGCATCTTTCAGGGCGGCGACCATCGCCGCATCGCCCCGCTGGTGGTAAGCCACGGCAAGGTCAGCCGCCCCGCGCGGGCAAAGCGTTTTGGCATGGGCCGGGTCGATGCCCACCTCAGCCACGGCTGCGTTGAACGCCACAGGCGCCCAGCCGTCAAAGGCGACATGCGGCAGGATAGCATCGATCAGTTTGTCTTTGGCTGGGTCGATCGGGGTATTGATCATCGGTCTTACTCCTCGCTCCGGGCACTAGACAAACTAGTACGCCCTTGCTATGTGCCCATTTCCTGCAATTTTTGCAAATCCAACTTAGAAAGGTGGTGTAAACCACATGCAGGTTAGTGTTCGTGATAACAACGTCGATCAGGCGTTGCGTGCTCTGAAGAAGAAACTTCAGCGTGAAGGTGTTTTTCGTGAAATGAAGCTCAAGCAGCATTTCGAAAAGCCCTCCGTGCGTAAAGCGCGCGAGAAAGCAGAAGCAATCCGCCGTCAGCGTAAGCTGGCGCGCAAGAAGCTCCAGCGTGAAGGTCTGCTGTAAAGCAACCGTTCGACGTGACGATCAAGGAACCCCCGACTGAGCAATCAGGCGGGGGTTTTTCTATGCGTTGTTTGGAGTTTGCACAACGTTATCGCTGGCAAGTTGATCCGTGTACGGAAAAGGGATCGTCCACTCTGCGGACGAAGCCGACCTAGCGTCAGTCAATTTGAATGTCTGCTTGCCAGCACCCAGAACTGATCTGTATTTCCTAAAGGTGCTGCAGATACCTATTAGTTTTCTAGCTATTGAAAGGCTCTTCGACTTGACCGAGGAAACCCACCTCAACCTCCCTGAGCGCCAACTTGCAAACGAACTTGCCTATTTGGTGGCCGACAAGATGTGGCGCGACCTCGGCGACGAAGCGACCGATGGCGAAGTGTGGAACATCGGGCAGTCCAACTACGAGGCTGGGTGCTACGCTCTCAATCTTGTCGGCGTGTATCAACAAGGAAAGCACTACACAGTGCATAAAGTCGTTGTTCCCCTCGACGGCGTGCGCCAGCACATGGCGAGTTTGGCAGAGGTTTCCAAAGACGCACTCAACGAACTGCTATCCGCCTTCATTGAAAACTATGTTTCATACGAGGGCACATTAAGTGGCGGACGGCGCAGCTTTTTGGTCAACAAGAATTTGGCTCGCGTGGCAGATTTACTCGTCGCCAATAGCTTCGCTGAAAAGCAGGAAGACAAGTTCAGGTGGACCGAAAAAATAGGCCCCATAATGAAGCGGTGGTACATTTGGGATGAGAACGGCGAATGCCGTGCAGAGCGTGAGCAAGAGCTTCGCGAAGAAAACGCAGCGAAAATGGCTGAAACCTTACCTTGGGTTGTCCGACGGAAAGCCGTAGCAGCGTTGAACAAACGTGACCACCTAACTGCAATGAGAATACTCTCAAACCACTGGAACGGTGAACAATGGACGAGCTTTCCCTTCACAGGAAAAAAATCCGATGGGCACAATGCGATTGACCTGAGAACGTTGAAGTTGCTCATTCTGAAGCTTGGCTAGCACTGCGCCATAGTGGAAATTGGCGCACTGCGCAGCAGCATCCAATATGGGCTCAGAGCGGCCCTTTACTCTCGGCAACGGCGAAGGCCCGCATTTAGCTGACCCGCGCGCCCTTGCTCCAGACACCCCTGGTGACAACCGTTTCGCCAAGCTGTGCCAGCCGCACGACATCGCCGCGCAAGCCGATTTCAAGCGTCCCCCGGTCTTGCAGCCCGGCAGCTTGGGCCGGCGCCGCGGTGACGCATCTGATCGCGCGTGGTATGTCATTCCATAGGCGTGCCAGTTGAAAGGCAGATAAAAGTAGCGCGGAAGGCACATAATCGGATGATATCATATCCAACAGCCCTTGTTCGGCCAATTCACCGGCAGACACGTTCCCCGAATGCGATCCGCCCCGCACAATGTTGGGTGCCCCCATCATCACCATGATCCCTGCATCGCGGCAGGCTTGCGCGGCCTCCAGCGTGGTTGGGAACTCCGCAAAGCTGACCCCGTTGGCATGTGACGTCGCGACATGCGCCGCCGTCGTGTCGTCATGGCTAGCCAGTGCTGCGCCGTAGCGTTTCGCCTCTGCCACTGCGCCGATTTCATGTTTGGCGCCATATGTCTTTTGCAGGCGTCGGAGATTGGCGACATGCTCCTCGAATTCAGCATCATTCAAGCCACGCTTTTTCCCGACATAGGTCTTGAGCAACGACAGATCGCGGAATTGTCGCTGACCAGGCGTGTGATCCATCAGGCTGACGATCCCGACCCGGTCATCGGGACCAAAACCGGCCATTTCCTCCAGCAAGGTTTCGGAGCAAACCTCGGCCCGCAAATGCAGGAAGTGGCTGATCTTGAAAAACCCGGATGCGCGCGCCGCCAGCAATTCATCCGCCAGACCACGCGCATATGCGTTGTAGCGGGCCTTGCTGTTGTGGATTGATCCCACCCGCAATGCATCAAACACGGTGGTGATCCCGGTGGATGCCAGTTCGGCATCATGGGCGATCAATGCGGGCAGATGGGGCCAGTCCACCTCTGGCCGGGGTTCGATATGCCGTTCCAGATTATCGGTGTGCAGTTCGATCAAGCCGGGAATGACGAAATCGCCCTGACAATCGATGGACCCGGCGGGCACGTCATCGACTTCGGCAATGTCGGCAATTACCCCATCCACAATTGTGATGCGGCCCGTCATGACATGATCCGGCAGGACCAGCTGCGCGTTGGAAAGGCACAGCGTGCCTGACATAAGACTGTCATCAACAGCTGTCACAGCGGCGGGAACAAACGGAGAGTTCATGTCATATACTCGCTTTGCAATTTATTATGTCCCGCCTGTTGGTGATCTGGCGGGTTTCGGGGCCCGTTGGCTGGGGTGGGATGTGATTGCGGGCGCAGCCGCAGATCGGTTTGCTATCGACGGTCTTGATGACGTGACGATGACACCGCGCAAATACGGGTTTCACGGCACGTTGAAGCCGCCGTTTCGGTTGAAGCTCGGGTATGATGCGCAGGCGTTGGATGCTGCGGTCGCCGATCTGGCCCGTCGCACTGCGCCTGCGACATGCGATGCGTTGCAGTTGCGCGGGTTGGGTAAGTTCCTGGCGCTGACCCCGACGGGAGACATGGCAGATCTGGCCCGTGTCGCGGCGGCCTGCGTGACACAGCTGGATGATTTTCGTGCCCCCCCGGCCGAGGCTGAACTGGCCCGCCGCAGGCAGGCTGGGCTGACCCCGGCGCAGGATCGGCATTTGCGGGATTGGGGATACCCTTATGTGCTGGATGAATTCCGGTTTCACCTGACATTGACCGGCGCACTGGATGTGGGCCGTATCGCAGCATGGCAACAAATCGCAGTGGCACATCTGCCCGCCTTGCCCGCCCCGTTTGAGATTGCGTCGATTGCTTTGGTGGGCGAACGCACTGATGGACGATTTGAGCTGATCCAACGCTACGCCCTCACGGGTTGAAGTGCTGCAATGGCGGCAGCCACGGTTTCGGCAAGCGGGCCATCATTGCTGACGGTCACGACATCCATCCCGGCGGGCAGCGGTTTGGCTGCCTGCGCCAAGCGTTTCGCAATTTCTTTGGGTGTTTCACGGTCCCGCGCATGCAGTCGCTGGGCCAATGTTTCGGGCCGGGCTGTGATGTTCAGGACGGTCACTGTGGGGAATACATCCGCCGCCCGGGCCAATGCTGTACGCGAAAAGTTGGCGAGGCATTGTTTGCCGTCTGTCACGTCGTTCAAAACCTGCTGCGGGATGCCGTAAAACATGGCATGCGCGCCCCAATGCACACAAAACCGCCCTGCCTGCGCGGCTTTGCCAAAAGCATCGGGGGTTAAGGCGTCATAATCCTCTCCACCCAGATCAGGTGCGCGGGTGATTACCCGGCGCACCAGTGAAATTGTTGGATCAGCGGCGACAATACCCGCCATGACGCTATCTTTGCCAACCCCGGACGGACCGACCACGGCGATCAAACGGCCGGTCATGCCGCACAGCCGGGCGAAAACCCGGTTACATCAATCTGGCGGTCACAGACCTGGTCGCGTGCCGCCTCATCATGGAAAATCCCAATGATGGCGGTGCCGCGTACCTTGGCATCCGCGATCAATTCCAGCACCACATTCCGGTTTGTTGCGTCCAGACTTGCGGTTGGTTCGTCCAGCAGCAACGCCGGGAACGGGTGAATGAACCCGCGTGCGATGTTCACCCGTTGCTGTTCCCCACCCGAAAAGGTCGTTGGCGACAAATCCCAAAGGGTTTTGGGAATGTTTAGCCGCGCCAGAAGGGTGGCGGCCTGATCCCGTGCATCCTCCGCCGGGACACCAAGCGCCAAAAGCGGCTCTGCCACCACGTCCAGCGTTGGCACCCGTGGCACGACGCGCAGGAACTGGCTGACATAGCCCAGCACTTCGCGGCGCAGGCGGATAATCTCGCGCGGGGCGGCCTGCACAAGGTCAACACCGGCGACGGATACGACACCGCTTTGCGCCCGGTAATTCCCATAAAGCATCCGCATCAGCGTTGATTTGCCCGACCCGGACGCCCCGGTCAGGGCCACGCATTCGCCGGGGGCCACTGTCATATTCGCCTCGGATAACACCTCGATCACCGCCGCCCCCTGATTATGCAGGGTAAAGGTTTTTGACACATCTTTCAGATCAAACATTGCAGGTCCTCACACTTGCAGGATCGAGCTGACAAGCAGCTGGGTATAGGCATGTTTCGGGTCGTCAAGGACCTGATCGGTCAGTCCCGCCTCGACCACATGGCCCGATTTCATCACCATCAACCGGTCGGCCAGCAGCCGCACAACGGCCAGATCATGGGTCACGATAATTGCCGACAGGCCCATATCGCGCACCAGCGACCGGATCATATCCAAGAGCCGCGCCTGCACGCTGACATCCAGCCCGCCAGTGGGTTCATCCATGAACACCAGGCGCGGACCCGTGACCAAATTGCGCGCGATTTGCAGCCGCTGCTGCATTCCGCCGGAAAAGGTGGTGGGCCGGTCATCGACACGGGCTTCATTAATTTCGACCCGGCCCAGCCAGTCAATCGCGCTGCCCCGGATATCGCCGTAATGACGGGCCCCCACGGCCATCAGCCGTTCGCCGACATTGCCCCCCGCGCTGACCCCCATGCGCAGCCCGTCGCGGGCATGTTGATGCACAAAGGCCCAATCCGTGCGCGACAACATGCGCCGTTCGGGTTCTGACATTAGCAATGTGTCGCGGGGCCCATCGACGGCGGTGTCAAACACCACCGCGCCTGCATCGGGCTCCAGATGTCCCGCCATGCAATTCAGCAGCGTTGATTTGCCAGAGCCGGATTCGCCCACGATCCCCATCACCTCACCTGGATAAAGGTCAAAGGACACATCGGCGCAACCGATATGCGCGCCATAGCGTTTCGTCACGCCGCGCACGGATAACAACGCAGTATCAGTCATGCCGCATCCTTTCCTTTGAACCCATCCGCCTGTCTGGCGGTGCAGTAATCCGTGTCGGAACAAACAAACATCCGCCCTCCCGCATCGTCGATGATCACCTCGTCCAGATAGCTGTCCTCGGCCCCGCAAAGCCCGCAAGGGTGATCGGCTTTTGAAGCAACGAACGGATGATCCTCAAAATCAAGACTAACAACCTGCGTGTAGGGCGGCAGCGCATAGATTCGCTGTTCGCGGCCTGCACCAAACAGTTGGATTGCCGGACAGTCGCTGAGCTTGGGATTATCGAATTTCGGGATTGGCGACGGGTCCATGACATAGCGCCCTTCGACCTTCACGGGATAGGCGTAGGAGGTGGCGATGTGGCCGTGGCGGCTGATATCCTCGTACAGTTTCACATGCATCAGCCCGTATTCCTCAAGGCTGTGCATCTTGCGGGTCTCGCTTTCGCGGGGTTCCAGAAAGCGCAGCGGTTCCGGGATCGGCACCTGATAGACGAGGATCTGGCCTTCGGTCAGGTCGCGTTCCGGAATGCGATGGCGGGTCTGGATCACTGTCGCCTCTGCCGTTTGGGTTGTGGTCGCGACGCCTGCGGTGCGTTCGAAAAAGCTGCGGATGGATACCGCATTTGTCGTATCATCCGCGCCCTGATCGATGACCTTGAACTGATCGTCGGTCGTCATCACCGCCGCCGAAACCTGCACCCCACCGGTCCCCCAGCCATAGGGCATCGGCATTTCGCGGCTGGCAAAAGGCACCTGATACCCCGGCACGGCCAACCCCTTTAGGATCGCGCGCCGGATCATCCGCTTGGTCTGTTCATCCAGATAGGCAAAGTTATAATCGGTCATTCTGCCGCCTCCTGCATGTCTGCTGCACCGGCTTCACGGCGCAACTTGCGGACCAGTTCCAGCTCTGACTGAAAATCCACATAGTGTGGTAATTTGATATGTTCGAGGAATCCGGTTGCCTGAATGTTGTCAGAATGATACAAGACAAATTCGGTATCCTGCACCGGCGCGCCGACATTGTCTTCGCCCAGTTCTTCCCATCGCATCGCCCGGTCCACCAGTGCCATGGAAATCGCCTTGCGTTCTGTCTGGCCAAAGACCAGCCCATAGCCGCGGGTGAATTGCGGCGGTTCGGTTTTGGAGCCGGTGAACTGGTTCACGCTTTCGCATTCCGTGATGGTGATTTCACCGATATCAATCGCAAAGCCCAATTCGGGGATGTCCATTTCCACATCCACGGTCCCAATTCGCAATTCCCCAACAAAGGCATGGTTGCGCGCATAGCCGCGCTGCGTGGAGTAGGCGAGCGAGAGGGTGAACCCCTCATCCGCCCGCGCCAGCGCTTGCAGCCGCAAGGGGCGGTCGGCGGGCATTTCCAGCGGTTCGCGGGTCAGGTCGCGGGGCACCGTATCATCATGCGGCGCCTCTTCGATCAGCCCTTCCCGGTTCAGGAAATCCGTGACATGCGGCACATCGGCCTGATCAGTTTCGCGTTGCGGCGCATCAGCGACGTCTCCGTCAGCCGCAAGTTTGAAATCAAGCAGCCGGTGCGTGTAGTCGAAGGTGGGCCCAAGCACCTGCCCGCCCGGAACATCCTTGAAGGTCGCGGAAATCCGTCGGTCACAGGCCATGGTGTCGGTCGCTATCGGCTCCGACGTCCCAAAACGCGGCAAGGTGGTCCGGTAGGCCCGGATCAGGAAAATCGCCTCGATCAAGTCACCGCGCGCCTGTTTGATCGCAAGTGCGGCAAGGTCAGGATCAAACAGTGAGCCTTCCGCCATCACCCTGTTCACGGCCAGCGCCATTTGTTCGCGGATTTGCGCAACCGACAGTTCGGGCACATTCACGTCGCCCCGCCGTTCCTCGGCTAGCCAGGCATGGGCGTTTTCAATCGCCCGTTCGCCCCCTTTGACAGCTACATACATCAGCGCACCTCCGTTGAGCGGGGCAGCGCGGCGAGCCTGTCCGCGCAAGTAAAAATGAAATCGAGCCCAAGCGGATACTGCGCCCCGTTTGCCTGAAACGCCGCGGTTTCAGGCAAGGACAGCGCTGCTGTTTCTTTGATCCCCGGCCCTGTCAGTGTGGCCCCGGCCTGGGTCAGCTCGGGCATTTCCACAATCAGGGTCGTGGACCTGTCGGGGTATTCGGATGTGCCGATGGGATAGGCCGAAAGCGGCATCAGATCTGCCCAACTGCCCAAAGCAAACTGGCAGGCGGATGGCCCGACCAGCGGCGCACCGGTATGAAAGGCGATCCATGTGCGGATGTCGGGCGTATCGCAACCCCCGGCCAGATATAGCGGCGTTTCGGTATCGCATAATGTCAGCAGAACCGCCCCTGCCGCCGGTGACAGTGGCGCGGGTGGCGCGGCATCTACCATAGTCTGGATCGTGCCGGGGCGTGCCATCGCCTCCATCACGCTGCGAAAGGCTGTGGCGGCCTGCAAGGCAGGCTGGGTGAACCCACCGTCAAGCATCTGTGTCTGCATCAGTCGTCCCCCCGGACCATTGTGAAGAAATCAACTTTGGTGGCTGCCGCCTTGGCCGCCCGGGTTGCGCGCGCCGCGTCCCGTGCATCGGCCAGCGGGGTCAGCACATGGGTGCGTACCATGTCGGCCTGCGGCGTCTGCATCATTGCATCCACCAACGCGGCCACTTCAGCATCCGCCTTGCGCCGCCCCTGGATATAGCCATGCCCAACGGTCCCGCAGGGCAGGCGCAGCGCGCAACGTGTCACTGTCATCTCGCCCAGATTGAACGGCGCGCCAGTACCGCCCGCCCGGCCACGTACCATCACGCTGCCTATCTCTGGCGGGCGCAGCCATGTGTGGTCGGGCCGCGTGAAATTGGCGTCGAGCAAGGCCGCAACCTGCCCCTCCGGCGCTTTGGCCAGCAATCCCATCCAGGCCTTGCGGTCGGCATTGGTGTCGATGTGGTCTTTCATCTCGACAACTTTCCCAGTTACTATACAACTAGACATATCCTACCATATACGTACCGATTCCCCAGCGAATATTTGTGAAATTTGCATGACATGACCCAAGGCCCGAAACGCACCCCTGTCTGGCAGTCCATCGCGAACGCACTGCGCGGCGATATTGCCGAAGCCCGCTATGTCCAAGGTGACAAGCTGCCAACAGAAGCCGCATTGTCGAAACGGTTCGGGGTGAACCGACACACGGTGCGCCATGCCTTGTCGCAGCTGGTGGAGGAAGGGTTGGTGCATAAAAGGCGCGGCGCCGGTGCTTTTGTCGCAGCCCGCCCCACGGACTATGCCATCGGTAAAAGGGTGCGTTTTCACGAAAACCTGCTGGCCGCCGGGCGGCACCCTGAAAAACGGATGTTGCAGATTGAGACCCGGCTTGCTGATGGCAGCGAGGCCGCGGCCTTGCAGATCGCCGAAGGCGCGCAGGTCTGTGTTTATCACGGGCTATCGCTGGCGGATGGCCAACCGATTGCCCTGTTCGAAAGCGTCTTTCCCACCGACCGTTTGCCCGGCATTGCGCAGGCACTGGAGCAGCATCGCGGGGTCACCGACGCCTTGGCAGATGTCGGGATCATCGACTACACCCGCGCCTCAACCAGATTGACTGCCGTGCTGGCCAATCAGATCCACGCCATGCATCTGCAACTGCGTGAAGGTGATCCGCTGTTGAAATCAACAGGCGTTAATGTTGACGGTACCGGCGCACCGGTCGAATTCGGGCGGACGTTCTTTGCCGGGGATCGGGTGACGCTGACCTTGGGTGGTTAGATTTCGTACTTTTCCAGAAACGCCACTGCCGTCATGCTGCGTAAGTCCTCCAACCTTTCACGCAAGACCTCGTGCGGCCAGTCCCACCAGGCCAATGCGATCAGACGTGCGGCGATGTCGGGTGGTTGACGTAACCGGAGGACCTTTGCGGGGGTGCCAGCAACGATGCTGTAGGGTACCACATCCTTGGTCACGACGGCCCCAGCGGCGATGACCGCGCCGTCGCCGACTGTCACCTCTGGTTTGATCATTGCGCCGTGGCCGATCCATGTATCGGCCCCGATCTTGGCCCGGCGGGATGACCGGTGGGCAAAGAAAGCCGCGTCATCTGCCGCGTCGTCCCAATAATCGGACGACCGGTACAGAAAGTGGTGGCAGGAGGCCGTTTCCAGCGGGTGATCTGTCGCCCCGATCCGGGTGAACGCGGCGATATTGGCGAATTTGCCGATGCTGGCATTGGCGATGTCAGCAAAGCGGTCGCAATAGGCGTAGTCACCGAAATGACTGTTCGCGATCCGGCTGCCTGCGCCGATTTCGGTGAAGGCATCGAATGTGGAATTCGTGATCGTGCAACCGTCATGGATCACCGAATTGTCGGGTTTAAGACGTGCCATCCTACGCCTTTCGTCCAATCAGTTTCGACCGGAGCCAGCCGGAAAACCAATCCATCAGCATAACCATGATCACGATCAGGGTGATGTAATAGGCGACTTCTTCCCAATCCTTTTGGGTCTGGATCGCCTGGGTCAGCATCAGGCCGATGCCGCCCCCCGTAATCGCCCCGATGATGGTGGCGGATCGGGTGTTGGATTCCAGAAAATACAGGATTTGTGACAACAGCACCGGTGCCACCTGCGGGATCACCCCAAAACGGTAGCGTTGCAGTGGCTTGGCCCCGGTGGACCTGACACCGTCGATCTGTTTGTCATCGACATTTTCCAGCGCTTCGGAGAAAGTTTTACCAAATGTGCCCGTGTCGGTCAGCAGGATGGCAAGCGCGCCGGTCAATGGGCCGGGTCCAAATGCACGGGCCAGCACCACTGTCCAGATCAGGGCATCCACACCGCGCAGGAAGTCGAACAAGCGGCGTGTTGCCGCCCGGATCACCATGATCGGGGTGAATTTCCGGGCTGCCATGAAGGCCAGCGGCAAGGCCAGCATCGCGGCCCCAAATGTGCCCAGAAACGCCATCAGGATCGTTTCACCAATCGCCCAAGCAATTTCATTATGCCGCCACATCGGGTTTTTCCACCAATCCGCAACAGCGCCTGTGATATTGCCCCGGTCCACGTCGATCTGCGCACCGAACAGGATCTGACCCAGCGACGCCCCATGATAAGGGCTGTCAAAGGTGAACCAGAACAGCTCCCACCCCGCGAAATAATTAAACACTTCCGTCTTTGATCCGGTGATGGTGATCCGGCCTTCGGGCGTGGTGATGGACACCCGGCGATCCGACGCATTGATCCAGTCCGGGATGTTATCGCCAAGGTTTGTCGTGATTTGCCGCCCTTCGGCCTGTGCGGTGATCTGGCCGTAGCCGGGCACGTCAACCGCTGTCCGCTGATCGGGTAGGAAGCGCACGATATGATCGCCGCCCAGATCAACTGTAATCACATCCGTACCGCTGACCCAGTCAGGGCGCGTGCCGTTGGGATAGGTGCCCTTGCGCTCGCCCTCGATGGCGTAGCTGACCTCGCCCGTGCTGTTGGCCCGTGTCACATGAACCTTGTGCGACCAACTGTCAGAGGCAAGTGTGATCGCATTGTCCCAATTCGCCCGTTTGGCGAGGCCTGCGATATCGAAGGCAAAGAAAATATAGACGAAATAGGCAAGAATCAGGGCGGGAATGCCAAAGGCGACCAACCGTTTGCGGGTGAAGCTGTCATCGGCGTGGGATTTCAGCAGGCTCAGGTCAGCGGCGCTCATGTCATTTGTCCTTCGGTCAGACGGTTGCGGTAGCGGCTGGACACCTGATCAAACAGAACGATCGTACTGAAGAGCAGGACAAAGATCGCTGCCGCCTCATCAAATCGCCCGGGCCCCCATGACATGGCGTTGCGCAATTCGTAGCCCAGCCCGCCTGCGCCGACGAAGCCGAGGATGGCAGAGGCGCGGATGTTAATTTCAAACCGCAGCAACCCGTAGCTGACATAGTTCGGCGCCACTTGCGGCAGGACGCCAAGCCACATGCATTGCGCCCACGATGCGCCGGTGGATGACAGCCCTTCGACCGGTTTGAGGTCGGCGTTTTCGGCCACTTCGGAAAACATCTTGCCCAGCGCGCCTGCCGTATGCAGCGCAATTGCGATCATCGCGGGCACGGGCCCACCGCCAAGGACAAAGATCAGCACCAGCGCGATGACGATTTCGGGGATCGCACGCAGGATATCGAGGATGCGCCGAAACACCGGGATCAACCGCGGCCATGGCGCCAGCCCGCGCGTCGCCAAAAGTGAGAAGATCAGCCCGGCCACCGCCCCAAGCAGGGTTGAAACGGCTGCAATGTTGATCGTTTCTATCAGCGCAGGCACGAATTTCCACAGCAGCACAGGCAGGTCCGCCCGTTTGGCCCAGGCTTCGGACAGCACATCAGCCGGGTAGTCGCCAATCTGGCTTAACCCCGCCCAGAACCCGCCTGCATTGCGGTCATCGGCGATATTGAACCCCGCGATCATCAACATCACGAAAATCAGCAAGGTCAGGCCACCATAAAGGCGGCGGCGTTGGACCTGTGCCAGATAGCTTGCCCGGATCACCGACAGGTCTGGCGGCGTGGCGGCGGTTGTGCCTGTCATGATTGGCCCCTTTGGATGGCAAATCGGCGGCCCCGTGGGACCGCCGATTGCATTGCTTTTCTTGCGTTAGCCGCCGATTTTGGCTTGCCGCGCGGCAATCACGGATTCGTAAGTTTCGTGCGTGACCGGCTGAAAACCCAGCGTATCACCAGCCGCGACACCATAGGCGCAATCGGCATCTTTTTCATAAAGCCCATCAACCAGTTCGGTCATCTTGGCCTTGACGTCGTCAGGCAGGGTTGAGCGCAGCACAACTGGCCCCTCGGGGATCACCTTGGATTGCCAGATCTGCACCATTTCGTTCATATCGACGAGGCCGGCATCAACCGCCTTGCGCAGCGCGCCGGAGTTATAACCGTCTTCCCAATTGCCCTGCGCATCCGCCCAGGTCACGCCACCGTCAATGTCACCGTTGAACACCGCGACGATTGTCTGTTCGTGACCGCCGGTGAACTTGACCTCACCAAAGTAATCGCCGGATTCCATGGTTGCGTTGATTTCTTCGGGGATTTCGATGGAGGGGATCAGATAGCCAGAGGTCGAATTCGGGTCACCAAAACCAAACACCTTTTCCTGCATGTCTTCCAGCGATGTGATGCCGCTATCGGCGCGGGCAAAACCGATGGAATGATAGCCGATGGATCCGTCAAGGTTCTGCTTGACCAGAACAGGTTCCACCACGTCGTTATCCTGCAGGTACACGGCGGCATAGCTGGACGCGCCCAGCCAGGCCATGTCGATTGTGCCACCCAACAGGCCCTGGATCACACCGTTATAGTCCGCAGGTGCGAACAGTTTTGTTTCAACGCCCAGTGTTTCGGACGCATAGTTTTGCAGACATGAGAATGAGTTCATCCGGTCCTGCGCATTTTCGCCGCCCAGAATGCCGATGCGGAATTCGGTGATGGCAGCGTCGTCAGCCATGGCGGTTGATGTCAGGGCAGTGCTGGCAACAAGCGCGAATGCGAGTGTGGTTTTCATTGATCTCTCCGTTCAGGATTGAGGTTTGGACAATTGTTAGGCTGGAACCAGCGCGGGCCGCGCGGGCTTGGCCAGCGTGTTGATCTGGGTGGATGTGGCGCTTTCCGAAAAATCGGCCCCGGCGCCATAGATGTCGCGCGCTACACCGGTGGTCAGTTGATCGGGACGCCCGTCAAAGACGATGCGCCCGTCGCGCATCCCGATCACCCGGTCGCAATAGCGCCGGGCGGTATCAAGTGTGTGCAGGTTGGCGATGACCATGCGCCCGTCTTCTTCGTGAATGCGGCGCAGCGCATCCATCACCACCTGCGCGTTCATCGGGTCAAGCGAGGCGATGGGTTCATCCGCCAGAATAATCTCTGGGTCTTGCATCAGGGCACGCGCAATCGCGACCCGCTGCTGTTGTCCGCCGGACAGGGCATCGGCACGTTTGGCGGCTTGTTCAGCAATCCCCAGCCGATCAAGGATATCAATGGCCGTGTGAATGTCGTCTTGCGGGTAAAGATTGAACATCGTGGACAGGGTGGATCGCCGGTTCAAGGTCCCGTGCAACACGTTGGACACCACATCCATCCGTGGCACGAGGTTGAATTGTTGAAAGATCATCGCGCAGCGCGATTGCCACGCCCGTTGCGCCGCACCCTTGGCCCCGGTCACATCGGTCCCGTCATAGGTGATGGTGCCGGATGTCGCGTTGTCCATCCGGTTCATGATCCGCAACAGCGTCGATTTCCCGGCGCCCGACCGTCCGATGATCCCGATCATGGCCGGGCGGTCCACAACCACGCTGGCCTTGTCCACAGCTATTTTTTGACCAAAGCGCTTGGTCAGCGCATCTATCGTTAACATGGCGTCCCCCAGATTTCCTGGGGACGCTAGGGTCGCTGATTAAAGCTTTCGTGGCAGTCTTGCGTCAGCTTGGTGAAGCTTTTGTCGCGGTTTTGTAACAGCGGTGGTGGGGCAGTTAGCTCCGGGCGTTCAATTCGCGCTGTTGCCCGATTTGTCATATGCTTGTTACATTCATCTGAGGCAGGAAAGCAGGTGACCTATGAAAATGCGCGGTTTGACACTGGTGACATCCCTTTTGGTGCTGCCCCAGCTTGCATCTGCGAATTTATCGGATGTCGTGTGTGATGATACGGCCCGGCTGGAAAACCAACTGACCAATGTCATCGGGGCAGAGCGGCGCGCCCAAGGGGTTCGCGACCCGGATGCATTGATCGAGATTTGGATCGTGCCGCGTAATGGCGATTGGACCATGGTCCAGAACTACGCCAACGGGACATCCTGCATTCTGGCCATGGGCGAAAACTGGGAACAGCTGGTCGCCAGTCCGGCCTAACCTTCCTCTGACCGATCCGTTGCCGGAGCGGGGGTCGGTGCCAGTGCGGTTATTTGCGCGTAGGCATCGTCGCCAAGCCTGAATTGCATCGCATCAAGCGAGGCCTGCAACTGCCCGACATTGCGCGCGCTGATGATCGGGGCGGTCACTGCCGGATGCTGCGCCGCCCAAGCCACGGCGAGTGTTGACGGGTTCTGCCCCATCCGGGTTGCGAGGGCCGACAGCGCATTGGCCGTGTCCTGCATCCAACCTTGCCCATAGCGCGCGGCGTAACGTGTATCTGTGGACAAACGCCCGGCCCCGCCTGCCGCATATTTCCCCGTCAACAGACCACTGCCCAAGGGGGAATAGGGCGTCACTGCAATATCCTCGGCCAACGCCATCGGGAACAGTTCAACCTCGGCTTGTCTTTTCACCAGCGAATACATCGGCTGAATGATGTCGATGCGCGTCCCAAGCCCGACCGCAACGGATTGCGCTTTCATCACTTGCCATGCCGCGAAGTTGGACACGCCGATATACCGAATGGTGCCCTGTTCCTGCAAAGCAGCCAGCGTTTCAAGGGTTTCTTCCAGCGGCGTTTCAGGGTCCCATCGGTGCAGATAAAGGATATCGATCATATCCATATCAAGCCGAGCGCGACTGGTGTCGAACGTGGCAAGGACGTTCGCGCGCCCGCTGCCACGGGTATAGGCAACCTTGGTTGCGATGATCAGCTTTTCGCGCGCGGGCTTGGCGAACTGTCCCAGCAGCGCCTCGGACTGACCATCGGTGTAAAGATGCGCGGTGTCGAAAAGGTTGATCCCCGCATCGCGGCAGGCGGCATACATCGCCCGGCTATCATTGGCATCCGCCGTGCCGCCAAATTGCATGCAGCCGAAACAAAGCGCCGATATCGGGCTGCCATCCGGCGCTGTGATTTTCGGCATGACATCTTCCTGCAATGGATGGACCACTGCAGCGTAGCCCTAATGCGGCGATGTACCAACCATGTGACAGGTGCCCTATTGCTGTTCGGGCACCAGAATTTCGCGTTTGCCGACATGGTTGGCGGCGCTGACGACGCCTTCGTCTTCCATCTGTTCGACCAGCCGTGCGGCCTTGTTATACCCGATGGCCAGCTTGCGCTGGATGTAGGATGTTGAACATTTGCGATCCTTGATCACAATCGCCACGGCGGTGTCATAAAGCGCGTTTTCGCTATCGGACCCATCGCCAAGGCCAAGCACCAGATCAATGCTGCTTTCGGCATCATCTGATGGCCCGTCAACGACGCCTGACATGTATTCAGGCGGTCCGAAGCCTTTGAGGTGGTTGACGATTTCCTCGACCTCTTCATCACTGACAAAGGGGCCGTGGACGCGGGTGATCTTGGACCCGCCCGCCATGTAAAGCATGTCACCCATGCCCAGCAGTTGTTCGGCCCCCATTTCACCCAGGATCGTGCGGCTGTCGATTTTCGATGTCACCTGGAAGGAAATCCGGGTCGGGAAGTTCGCCTTGATCGTACCTGTGATCACATCAACCGAAGGCCGCTGCGTGGCCATAATCAGGTGGATGCCCGACGCACGCGCCATCTGGGCAAGGCGCTGGATGCAGGCTTCGATTTCCTTGCCGGCGACCATCATCAGGTCGGCCATCTCATCCACGATGACAACGATATAGGGCATCGCCTCTGGCGCGAATTCCTCGGTCTCAAAGATCGGATCGCCGGTTTCATCGTCAAACCCGGTTTGCACGGTGCGGCTGAACATTTCCTGCTTGGCCAGCGCGTCCTTCACCCGGCCATTATAGCCGTCAATGTTGCGCACGCCCATTTTGGACATCTTGCGATAGCGTTCTTCCATCTCGCCCACGACCCATTTCAGGGCGACAACCGCCTTTTTCGGGTCGGTCACAACGGGTGACAGCAGATGCGGGATGCCGTCATAAACGGACAGTTCCAACATCTTGGGGTCGATCATGATCATCCGGCATTCTTCCGGCGTCAGCTTGTAAAGCAGCGACAGGATCATGGTGTTGATCGCCACGGATTTACCCGAACCGGTTGTCCCCGCAATCAGCAGGTGCGGCATCTTGGCAAGGTTCGCCACGATGGGTTCCCCACCAATATCCTTGCCCAGCGCGAGGGGCAGTTTCTGGTTACCGTCGCCAAAATCACGGTGTGACAGGATTTCGCGCAACACCACCTTTTCGCGGTTTTCGTTGGGCAATTCGATCCCGATGACTGAGCGGCCCGGCACGGTGGACACACGCGCCGAAAGGGCCGACATCGACCGCGCGATATCATCGGCCAGACCGATCACACGGGATGCTTTCAGACCCGGGGCCGGTTCCAGTTCATACATGGTGACAACGGGGCCGGGGCGGACCGACACGATGTCGCCCTTGACCCCGTAATCATCCAGCACGCTTTCCAACATGCGCGCGTTTTCAGCCAGTGCATCATCGCTGAGGTGATGGCGCTGAATTTCAACCGGGTTCATCAACAGGTTCAGCGGTGGATGTTCATAATCGCCATGTTTGTCGTCGAATTTCAGCTTTGGCTGGGCTTCAGCCTTGGCTTGGGTCGACGGTTGTGGGGCCTTTTTGGGTGGATGCTGGACCACGCTGCGCGGTTCCGGGGCCAATGAGGGCGCAGGCGGAATGCTGACCGGCGGGATCGGCATATGCGGTGCGGCCATGCGCAGGGCATCCTGTGGTTCTTCAATAAACGCATCGATATCGTCCGCCACACGGTCCACATCATCAAAAACCAACGGTTTTGGACCACGCCCGGCGGTCAGTGACGGTTCAATCCGCACCCCGGTCGGGGATGGGGGTGCGGCCCGGTTTTTGATCGCGTCAGCAATGCGCGCACTGACCCTGTCAGGGTTGCCGGGGGCCGCATCAGCGGTGGGTTCATGCGTCACCAATTCAGGTTCTGGCATCGGATCATTGCGTTTCAATAGGCCCGACAGAAAGCCACCTTGCGGTTCAGGCTCTGCCATGGGTGTCGGTGTTTCCAGCGGTGGGGCGGCAGGCATAGTGGACGCGGTCAGGGGCGGTTCGGCGGTTGGCATGACAGGGTTCGCACGCACAACTGCAGCCACATGGGCACGCCGGTCTGCGGCAGGGGCAGCAACGGATTCCACCAATGTGACATCACCCCGGTCCACACGCGCCTGCATCGCCTGCGCGCGCTTATCCTGTAGCGTTGCTGTCACCCCATGGGCGGCTTGCGCTGACAGGCTGGCACCGCGCCCGACCACTCGCAAGATCCCGTCATACAGCATCACCGTGCCCAGCCAAGCAAATCGCGTGCCTGTCTGTACCTCTGGACGGGTGAAGCCCAACACAAAGGTCATCAGCGCCAGAAGCCCGATGAAAGACAAAAACGATGCCAGTTTGACTGCAAAACTTGTCCCGAAGGCCAGGATCGTCAGGATCACGGCTAGTACGGTATCGCCAAAAATACCTCCCAGACCAAAATTCGCCGGCCAGTTTGTACCCGGCGTCAATGTTGCGGCATAGACGGAGCCAACGACCACCGCGACAGGTGCAAAGATCAAGCGCCCGATGGCGCGTTCCTGCCCGTAATGCATCACAAAGCGCAGGCCCCAGACGATCAGCACAATAGGCAGCACCCAGATCCCCTGCCCGATCACCATCATCACAGGTGCCGCAATCGATGCCCCGATATGTCCTAGCCAGTTTTGCACCGGCGCATCAGTGGCCGATATCCAGCTTGGGTCATCGGGGCTGTAGCTGCCCACAAGGGCGGCGATCAGAAGGCCCGCGAAAATCAACCCGATCCCCAGCAACTCCTTGCCGCGTTTTTCAATCGCCGCCTGCGTTGTACTGTCCAAGAGCGGATCGCGCTGCCGTGTCTGATATGATGCCATGATACCGTTCCTCAGTCATACAAACAGTCGCGGATCAGGGTCAGTCCGCGCTGCATTTCTTGTGTTGGGGCGACAAGGGCCACCCGAATATATTTGGCGCCGGGGTTTTCCCCGTTCACCTCTTGGCTCAGATAGGCGCCGGGCAATGTGCGCACGCCTGTGTTCTGCCAAAGTTTGAGCGATGCCGCCTCGCCATCGGCGACGGGCAGCCATAAAAAGAACCCCGCCTGCGGGGATTGATAGCCGGTAATATGGCCAAAGATGTCGTCGGCGATATCGTATTTGCGGTGATAAAGCGCCCTGTTTTCAACGACATGGCCTTCATCATTCCAAACCTTCGTCGCAACGGTCTGTAGCGGGCCGGGCAGTGGCGCGCCTGCAAAGGCCCGCAATTGGCGCAGCCTCGCGATGGATTTGGTCCCGCCAGCGGCAAAACCACAGCGCAGGCCGGGCAGGTTCGAACGTTTCGACAAGGACTGGAAAATCATCACCCGGTCCGGGTCCGCCCCCATGATATGCGCGATTTGCAGCGCGCCGGGCGGCGGGTCGTTGCGGTAAATCTCGGAATAGCATTCATCGGCGAGGATCTTGAAATCATGCTTTTCGGCAAGGGTGATGATCCGCCGCCAATAGCTTTCATCCGCAACCGCCCCCTGCGGGTTCGCGGGAGAGCAGATATAAGCAAGCGCTGTCTGATCCAGCACATCTGCCGACAAGCCATCGAGATCAGGCAAATGCCCGGTGCCGACCGTAGCGGGCACATAGACAGGCTTTGCCCCGACCGACAGGGCGGCAACCCCATAGACCGGGTAAAAAGGGTTTGGCGTCAAGACGATAGGCTGTTTGCCGTTCTTGGTTTCCGGGCACAGCGCCATGGCCGCGTTATAAAGCCCCTCGCGCGTCCCATTCAGCGCTATAATCTGGTCATTTGGCACGTCCAGCCCGTAGCGCCGTTTCAGGAAACCGCCCATCGCCATCAGCAGATCGGCCTGCCCTTCATTGCTGGGGTAGTTGTTGAATCCGTCCAGATTGGCCGCAAGGATATCGCCCACGAATGCAGGGAACGCGTGGCGCGGTTCGCCAATCGTCATATTGATCACATCCGCAGACTTGCTGGGTACGTCCAATAACGCACGCAGGCGTGGCCACGTCGCAACCGGGAGGTTCGAAAACCGCTCGGGAAAGTTCATAACTGCCTCAACTTACGGGATCATTTCGCCCCGCTTTGGCCCAAACTAGCCTGACGGGGACTCATCTGTCCAGAAAAAGGGGGCGCAGATGCAGCATGTTGTGGCTTTTTGGCCGATGATCTGAACGCGGGTCAGGTATCCGCCCGGTTGGGGTTCAGTTCCTGCTGCCAGTCTTCCACCACATCGACGGGATAAAGCAGCATTAAGGTGCTGAGCGCGAGGCTGTCGCGGGCGATGAAAGCGGCCGATAATTCCAGTGCCGCAACGATGCCAACCACATGCAGGGTCCGCATCGCATAGGCCGCAAAAAACCCGCCCATCATCCAGATATAGTCGGCAACTGCGTTCAGGACACTATCACCATGGTAGCCGGCATTGATCGTGGTAGACCGGAATGCGTTGAGAACGAAGTCGGTATGCTCAACAATCTCCCACCCGATGCCCGTGATGATGGCGACGAGAAATAGCACTCCAAACCTTAGCTTCGGAAAAAGCAAGCGCCCCAAGAGCGCGATCAGCACACCGTGCAGAATATGGCTGAGCGTGTACCAATCCGCGATATGCTGCGAATTGCCACTGTCGAAGACCGACCCGATCCAGAGCTTTACATCGCCACACGTACAGATCAGCGGCTGCCCCCAAAGATAGAGCGTCCCGGCGATCAAAGGCACGCCAAGCAGGGCAAAAAGGTAAAGCGATCTATCGGTCATTTCAAATCTCATGCGGTCTATATCGCTGGTGACCTAAACGGAGCGATGAGATCATTTTGCGGCCTGAATGAGGTATGAATGTGGGCGCGCCACGCGGGGCAGTGCAACGTTCGGTGGTCGGACCGGGGCGGCACAACACCGCAAAAACCCGCAAACGCACGAATCGTAGGTTAACGCCTGGGATCGTTGCAAAAACGGCGGTCGGCAAAGCGTCGGCCAGACGTCAGACTTGCGTCGGACCCCTTGGCGCGGATTTGCACGGTTAAGGCAGCGCACGGCGCAAAGGTAAACGCCGCGTTCATATCCGCTGCCATCCGTCCTCTTGACAAAATGGGCCGGGTCGTTGTGGCTGGTGGCAGGACCGGAGGCTATATGAGATTTCACATTATTGCGCTGCTCACATGCATCGGGCTGACAGGCCAGGCTGCTGCCGAGGTCACCATCAGCCATGGTTATTCCGCCTTTGGCGACCTGAAATACAGGCCAGATTTTACGCATTTCGACTATGCCAATCCCGATGCCCCGCAAGGTGGTACGATCAGTCAGCGTCAGCTTTACGGCACGCCCACATTCAACAGCATGAACATTTTCATCATCAAAGGGGATAGTGCCCCGGAGATTGGCCACCATGTCTATGACAGTCTGATGGTCCGTGCCTATGATGAACCCGATGCGATCTACGGGTTGATTGCCGAAACCATCGAATACCCTGATGACCTGTCTTACGTTGCTTTCAACCTGCGCCCTGACGCCCGGTTTCACGATGGTACACAGCTGACGGCGCAAGACGTTGTTTTTACCATCAACGCGCTGAAAACCGGAGGGCATCCATACTACCGCAATCTGCTGTCGGACGTGCAACTGGTTGAGGCGGAAAGCGATCTGCGGGTCCGGTTTGATCTGGCCCCGGGGGCGGGTAGCGCCTTTCCCAGCGAAATTGCGCAATTGCCGGTTCTGCCCGCGCATTTTTACGATGCCAATCCGTTTGACGAAAGCTGGATGACCCTGCCGCTTGGGTCTGGCCCCTATGTGGTTGAAACCGCCGATGCCCCACGCACGATCAGGTTTTGCAAGGACGATGATTATTGGGCCGCTGATTTGCCCGTGAATAGTGGCCGCAACAATTTTGACTGCTTTGCCTATGAATATTTCGCCGATGAAACCATCGGGCTGGAGGCATTTGCGGCGGGTGAATACATGATGCGCGTTGAATATCGGTCGGCTGCTTGGGCAACCGGATATGACTTTCCGGCGGCGCAAAACGGCTGGGTAAAGCAAATACTGCTGCCCGATGGTCGCCCGTCCACGGCGCAAGGCATCTGGTTCAATATGCGTCGTCCTGTTTTGCAGGATATCCGTGTGCGTCAGGCACTGGAATATGCGTTCAATTTTGAATGGACCAACGAAACCCTGTTTTATGGCACCTATAGCCGGTCTGACAGTTTTTTCGAGAATACAGAGATGCAGGCAACCGGCCTGCCCGACGGGGCAGAGCTGGCCATATTGGACGCATTTCGTGATCAGTTACCGCAAGAGATTTTCACCGAACCTGCCCATATTCCCTATGCCGGTGGCCCGAACCCCCGCGACCGCGCCGGGTTGCGCGAAGCATCCCGCCTGCTGGATGAGGCCGGTTGGGTTGTGGGTGATGATGGGTTGCGCCGGAATGCAGCGGGTCAGGTGCTGTCGCTGGATTTCCCCGATGACAGTCGCAGTCTGGAACGGATCATCGCACCGTTTGTTCAGAACCTCAAAAGTTTGGGTATTGATGTCGACTTCGAACTGATCGATCCCAGTTCATGGAGCGAGCGGCGACAAACCTATGACTTTGATTTGTCGTTGACGGCCTGGGGGGTCAAGGTGACGCCGGGTGCAGAATTGCGAGCGTTTTATGGTTCTGCCGCGGCTGCTGCGGAAGGCAGCAATAACCTGACCGGTCTGTCCGATCCGGTTGTCGATGCCCTGATCGAACGCGCTGTCGAAACCGAAACCCGCGAAGACCTGACCGCGGCTGTCCGCGCGCTGGACCGGGTGCTGCGGGCGAAACATATCTGGATCGGGGCATGGCATCTGGGGGCGCACCGGGTCGCGATGTGGGATATTTTTGGGATGCCTGCCCAGCCGTCGCCCTATGATTTCAACCGGGGTGTCGATCTGTGGTGGTTTGACCGCGATAAATATCAGGCGCTTGTTGATGCCGGGGCGTTGGATGATGGTTTGTAAAAAAGGGCGCCTTGAAAGGCGCCCTTTTGGTTTAATGTACGACCGCGTCGTCGGGTCTTGGTCGGTTTGAGGCGGATAGCCTGTCGCCCACGATCAACCCTTCGGTTCCCGCACTGACGGTGATTGTGTCGCCATCCATCACGTCGCCAGCCAGGATCATTTCGGCAAGTTGATCCTGCAAGGCCCGCTGGATCACCCGCTTGAGCGGACGCGCGCCAAAGACCGGATCATAGCCTTCATCGGCCAGCCATTTCAGGGCCGGTTCGTCGAGTTCAATACGGATATTCCGCCCCGCCAGCCGTTTTTCCAACCGCTTGAGCTGGATCGTGACGATCCCGGACATGTCCTCGCGCGCGAGCCTGTCGAAGATCACGGTTTCGTCCAGCCGGTTGAGGAATTCGGGCCGGAAATGCGCCCGGACCGCATCCATCACATCGCGCTTCGCCTCTGACGCATCGGCCCCATCAGGCAACTGGCTCAGCGCTTGCGCCCCAAGGTTCGATGTCAGGATGATCAGCGTCTGTTTGAAGTCCACGGTCCGGCCCTGACCATCGGTCAGCACGCCGTCATCAAGGACCTGCAGCAGGACGTTGAACACATCCGGATGCGCCTTTTCGACCTCGTCGAACAACACAACCTGATAAGGACGACGCCGCACGGCCTCTGTCAGCACCCCGCCTTCATCATAGCCGACATAACCCGGAGGCGCCCCGATCAGACGGGCGACAGCGTGTTTCTCCATAAACTCCGACATATCGATGCGGACCATCGCGTTGTCATCGTCAAAGAGGTATTCGGCAACCGCCTTGGTTAGTTCGGTTTTACCCACACCCGTTGGCCCGAGGAACAGGAACGAGCCCAGCGGCCTGTTTTCGTCGTTCAGACCGGCCCGCGCACGGCGGACGGCATTGGCGACGGAGGTCACGGCGGCCTTTTGGCCGATCACCCGCTTGCCAAGTTCGTCTTCCATGCGCAGCAGCTTTTCACGCTCCCCTTCCAGCATCTTGGAGGTCGGGATGCCCGTCCAACGTTCGACGACTTCGGCGATCTGTTCAGGGCGCACGGCCTCTTCGACCATCAGGTCGTCATTGCCTTCGGCGTCAGCCAGTTTGCGTTCCAGTTCCGGGATCACGCCATAGGACAGTTCACCTGCCTTTTGCAGGTTGCCTTCGCGCTTGGCGATATCCAGATCGGCGCGGGCGCGGTCGAGCTTTTCCTTCACCTCGCGCGTGCCTTCCAGCTTGTCGCGTTCGGCCTGCCATTTCGCGGCCATTTCAGAGGCGCGGTCATTGAGGTCGGCCAGCTCCTTTTCCAGCTTTTCGAGCCGGTCTTTGGAGGCTTTGTCATCTTCCTTCTTCAACGCCTCGGATTCGATCTGGAGTTGCAGGATCTGACGGTCGAGCGCGTCGAGTTCTTCGGGCTTGCTGTCGACCTCCATGCGCAGACGGCTGGCGGCCTCGTCCATCAGGTCGATGGCCTTGTCGGGCAGGAACCGGTCGGTGATGTAGCGATGCGACAGGGTCGCCGCAGCCACCAGCGCGCTGTCACTGATACGAACACCGTGGTGCAGTTCATATTTTTCCTTGATCCCGCGCAGGATGCTGACCGTGTCGGTGACGGTCGGTTCTTCCACCATCAAAGGCTGGAACCGGCGGGCGAGTGCTGCATCCTTTTCCACATATTTGCGGTATTCGTTCAGGGTTGTGGCCCCGACGCAGTGCAATTCGCCGCGTGCAAGCGCGGGTTTGATCAGGTTGGCCGCATCCATTGCGCCCTCGGACGCGCCAGCCCCAACCAGCGTGTGCATTTCATCGATGAACATGATGATTTCACCAGCGGCGGATTCGATTTCCTTGAGGACCGCTTTCAACCGTTCCTCAAACTCGCCCCGGTATTTGGCACCCGCAATCATGGCACCCATGTCGAGCGACATAAGCTTTTTGTTGCGCAGGGATTCCGGCACATCGCCGTTGACGATGCGCAAGGCCAACCCTTCGGCGATGGCGGTCTTACCCACGCCGGGTTCGCCGATCAGCACCGGGTTATTCTTGGTCCGGCGGGACAGGACCTGCATGGCGCGTCTGATTTCCTCGTCCCGGCCAATGATCGGGTCGATCTTGCCTTGCTCGGCCGCTTCGGTCAGGTCGCGGGCATATTTGGCCAGCGCCTCAAAACTATCCTCTGCCGTCGCGCTATCGGCGGTGCGGCCTTTGCGGATGTCGTTGATCGCCGCGTTCAGCGCCTTGGCCGTTACGCCGCCTGCATCCAGCGCGTCCTTGGCCTTGGATTTGACCACGGCCAATGCGGTCAGCAGCCGTTCCACCGGCACAAAGCTGTCGCCCGCCTTCTTGGCGATCTGTTCGGCCTCATCGATGACCTTGGCGGTTGTGTTGTCCAGATAGACCTGAGCGGCATCGCCGGTCACTTTGGGTTGCTTGGCCAATGCGGCCTCAACCGCGCCCATCACGGCGGATGGGTTGCCGCCTGCGCGGGTGATCAGATTGGATGCAAGCCCTTCCTCGTCATCCAACAGCGCCTTGAGCAGGTGTTCTGGGGCGAATCGTTGATGATTCTCTCGCATTGCGATCGTCTGGGCGGCTTGTATGAATCCGCGCGACCGCTCTGTGAACTTGTCTAAGTTCATGGGTCTCTCCTTTGTTAAGCGCCCGATTTGGTGGGTGCCCGGCTTGGCGGCACACCCTGTTGTTGGGCCTCAACCCCTAGATGGGGTTCGTAACGTTGCGTCGCAAGACCAAAGGTATGGAAATCCATAGGGGGAGCGATTTGAGTCATTTCCCCGGTTCTTCAAAGCGCTTTGGCGTCATATATACCGCATGGAAGAGCTGATGCCTCAAGCACCCATCCTGCCGGAGAGGACACCCGGCGCGACACCGTTATTTCCGCTTTCGCCGGAAGCGGTCCGCGCGCTGCGCGACGGCAAGGATGTGACCCAACCCGCGGCATCGGGGACTTCTAAAGACGATTGACGACCACTCACGGATGGTCCGGGGCGCGGCTAACGCGCGCAAGCCGGGCGACAAAGGCGCAGCCAAGGGACGGGCTGCGCCTTTTCATTTGGTCAGATTGCGGGCGCGCGCCCGGACAGAGGCCGCCGGATCGTCTGCTGCATTTTTCAGGGCAATATCCGCGTCAGGCGCGCCAAGCCTGACATAGGCATCCAGCGCCCATGCCCGCAGCATGGGTTTGTCATGCGTCAGGTAGGTGGCGATCAGGCTGGGTGGTACATCGACCGCCACATGCTGGATTGATTGCAGCAGATGCAGGGCGATTTCCCAATGCAGATCCCGCGCCAAGAGATCGGCAGGGTAAGGGATGTCCTTGCCAGCCTCATATCCGGCTTTCACAACCCAGGATGCGGCCCGCGCTGCTGTTTCATCCGCCCCACGGCAGGCGTTCAACAGTGCGGGGTAATCATCAGGTGTAAGTCCATCGGTCACCTGCTGTAGCGGCGCCACAGTCTTACCGTCCCAGTTCTGAAAAACTGCAACCATGTCCATCAGCGCAGCATAGCGTGATTGCACCTGTCCTGCCCAGCCGTTAGACCGCCTCAAACCGCGAAGGAGCTTGCCAATGTCCGATGACCGCCTGATCGTTGCCATGGATGTTCCCAATGTGCTGAACGGGCTGGAACTGGCCAAGACGCTGGGCGACAGCGTCAGTTTCTACAAAATCGGGCTGGGCATGTTGACGGGTGGTGGGCTGGCGCTGGCCAATGAGCTGAAACAGGAACATGGCAAGCGCATCTTTCTGGATATGAAATTCTTTGACATCGGTGCCACGGTCGAAGCAGCCGTGCGTGGTGTTGCCCAGTTTGATCTGGACTTCCTGACGGTGCATGGCGATCCGCATGTGGTGCGCGCCGCCCGCGAAGGGGCCGGTGGATCGGATATGCAAATCCTCGCTGTCACAATCCTGACCTCACTGGATCGCGATGATTTGGATGCATCCTGTATGAAGGCGGGTGATGTTGCCGGTCTGGTGCAGGAACGTGCGGGCATCGCCCTGTCAAACGGGGCGGATGGTGTTATCGCGTCCCCGCAAGAGGCGGCGTTGATCCGTGCCTTGCCCGAAGCGGAAGGCAAGCTGATCGTGACGCCCGGTGTGCGCCCCGTTGGCGCAGATCTGGGTGATCAAAAGCGGGTGATGACACCTGCACAGGCGATTGCAAACGGGGCGGATCATGTCGTGGTCGGGCGGCCAATCTGGCAAGCGGCCGACCCGCGCAAGGCTGCATTGAACATCCAGTCCGAACTTGCATCACCGCAAGCAAAGACCCCCAACCAATAAGGCTGGGGGCCAAAAAATCGTAGATTTTTTGAACAAAACTCTGTGTCAGAGTTTTGCGTCGCGTCAGTCGTTGATGTCGGTATCCCAGATTTTCACCTGGCCCTTTTCCAACCCGAACACCTTGCGCATGGCAATATAGGCAGCCAGCGAAAGGGCGGCAAAGATCACTAGGGTCAGGGCCAGCCCAGAGGCCGATATGCCGAACAGGATCAGCAGCCCCATGGCCGCCGCCCCGATGGCGAACCCCAGAAAGATGTAACCGGGGATCAGGACCTCAAGCGTGGCCAGCACCAGTGCGCCGGACATCCAGACCCACCATTCAGTCCAAAGTGGCATTATCCCCTCCCTTTCAGCATCTTGAATGCATCCGCAAAGGCGTCAACCGCATTGGCTGGCAGCACAACCGTCTGGCTGCCTTCGCCTGCGCCAAGTTTATTGAGCGCCTCGACTTGTTTCAACGCAACCTGATACTGGGCGGCCTCCAAACCATTTTCGGCGATGGCCACGGCAACGACCTGTGTTGCATAGGCTTCGGCATCTGCCAGAACACGGCGTGCCTCGGCGTCTTGTTTGGCGGCGTATAGTTCCGCATCGGCCTGCAGCTCCACCGCACGTTTCTGGCCTTCGGCCTCGGTCACCTGCGCCCGGCGGGCCCGTTCAGCGTTCAGCTGTTGCAGCATCGCCTGACGCGTCGCCTGATCAAGGTTCACGTCGAGGATTTCGGCCCGCGTCACCTCTATCCCCCAATCGTCAACCTGCTGAGCGACCTGATCGCGCACCGCATCAATCAGGCTGGCCCGGTTGGCCTGTACCTGGTCCAGTTCCATCCGACCGATCTCGGACCGCACAATACCGGCCACAGTGGTCGAAATCGCCCCGTCCACATCGCGGATCCGATAGACCGTCTTTTCCGGTTCGATAATCCGGTAGAATACGGATGTTTCCACCTGCACCAGCACGTTGTCGGATGTGATCGCGTCCTGTGTCATATTCGGCAACTGGCGTTCCAGTACCGACACTTTATGGCGCACGCGGTCCAAGAATGGCACGATAAGGTTGATCCCCGGCCCCAACACGGCGCGCAACCGGCCAAACCGTTCGACCACGTATTTCTCGGACTGGGGCACGATCCGCACCGCAGCCATCGCGCAGATGATAAGAAACACCGCGAGTATGAGATAAAGCAGGTTCTGGCCCAGAAATTCAGAGATCAATTGTTCCAATGGCATATATCTGTCCCTCTATTGTTATGAAGGACAGATAGTTACGTTTCAGACCGTTTTCAATGTATGCAACGGCATACTGTTACTTTTAAGCCGTGCTGCGACAGTTGCGCCGATGGCGTCCGCCGTTGCCGGGCTGAGGGTCCAGCCAAGATGTCCATGCCCTGTGTTGTAGAACACCCGATCGCTTTTGCCGGGGCCAACGCGGGGCATCATATTGGGCATCATCGGGCGCAAACCGGCCCAAGGGACGCAGTTTTCGGTGGACACATCAGGGAAATGTTCCTCGCACCATTTGACCAGTGGCCGCACCCGCCGCTCCAATATATCGCGGTTTTCGCCGTTGAATTCGGCAGTACCCGCAATGCGGAACCGGTTTTTGCCCAGACGCGATGAGACGATCTTGGCCTTGTCATCCAGCAATGACACGGTTGGTGCCCCCGCCTGGCTGGCCGCGTCATCCAGATTGACCGTGATCGAATAGCCTTTGACCGGATAGACATTCACCCGGTCGCCCAGCATTTGCGCGAATTTCCGGCTGGCCACCCCGGCAGAGACAACCACGCTGTCATAGCGTTCTTCATGCCCGCATTCGACATAAACCCCGTCATCGCGTACATGCAGATCGGTCACAGGCGCGCCCAGTTTGAACTGAACCCCCTGTTTTTTCAGCCAATCGGCCAGCCCCATGGTGAATTTATGAATATCACCGGTGCTGTCGCTTTCGGTCCAGAACCCACCGATGATGTCGCCACGCAGGTTGGGTTCGCGGGCCATGACCTCTTCAACGGTCAGTTCGCGCCGTTCCAGCCCGCCTTGTTCCAGCAACCCGTTGACCATGCGGGCATGGTTCAGATCCTTTTGGCTCTTGTAGAAATGCAGGATGCCTGCGGGGCTGAAATCAAAATCCACCCCGGATTTTTCGGCCATCTCTGCCAGACCGGCGCGGGCGGCTACGGCCATGCCTGCGGTTTTGATCGTGTTGGTCTTGTAGCGGGGGATATTGGCCAGAAATTCGGTCATCCAGCTGATCTTGTGCCAGCCGGGGCGCGGGTTGACGAATAAAGGCGCATCGCCCTGCAACAACCATTTGATACCTTTGATCACGGTGGACCACTGGTTCCAGACCTCTGCATTTGATGCGCTCAACTGGCCACCATTGGCAAAACTGGTTTCCATGCCCGCATAACGCTGACGGTCATAGACGGTGACGTCGAAGCCGCGGGTATGAAGGGAATAGGCTGTGGTGACACCGGTGATCCCGGCGCCCAGAACGGCGATATGAGGCATGGTCATCTCCTAACCATTTGCGCTTGCGCGCTGCCCCCACCGTGTTTGAGCCTGAGAGATTCACCGCTATCGCGGCTTGCTCCTCCGGCGGGCCTTGCGGGCCACTCTGCGGCGTGTTGCACCCCAACCGGTCCTTTTGCCTGAGAGTGACCGGGGCGGTTGCTCCTTCGGCGACGGTCGTTTGCGAATCGGGCCGTTCTCTCCCGGTTGGCGTGTTTCCTATTGGAAACCCTTTAGACGAGTTGCTGTATAAAGCAACAGAAATCTATGCGGCACGACAACAGCATTTTGCTATCCCCCGTTTCGGTCGGGACCCCACAAACGGCGGTTTGCAGTTTTACCTGCGGGGCTTTGTTTGTTCCCCTTAGCCTTCACTCTTTCCCGCGAATTCAATAGAGGGTGCGAGGGTTGAGTGACTGGTACGCCGGTCAGCATATGAGGGCGATGTGACCGGCGGATTTTCCATACAGACTGTCGCGATGGTGGCCGCGGCGATGTTCATGATCGTCGGCGGTGATGCGGCGGCGACAGTGTTGACAGGTGCCGGTTTTCCGCAGGTGTTTGTGGCCTGGACACGCTTTGCCCTTGCCGCCGTGTTGCTGGCACCGTTTTGCGGATTGCGCCTTGCCGAGTTGCGGCAATTCGCGGATTGGCGCTTGTATTTGCGCACGGCCCTGATCGTTGGTGGGATCGTGTGTATCCTGACCGCCCTGAAAACCGAGCCGATGGCCAATGTGTTTGGCGGTTTCTTTGTTGGGCCGGTGGTGTCCTATCTGCTTTCGGCGTTGCTGCTGGGCGAGCGGATTACGCCGCTGCGGACCTTGCTGTTGCTTGTCAGCTTTGCCGGTGTCCTGCTGGTGGTTCGCCCCGGCTTTGGCATGACGTCCGGTATGGGTTTTGCCATTCTGGCTGGTTGTTTTCATGGTGCGTATCTGGTCGCCACACGCTGGTTGGCGGGTGGGTTTCGCCCCCGGTTTTTGTTGCTGTCGCAACTGGCCATTGGTGCTGTCATGCTGGCCCCGTTTGCCGTTGTTGCAGTGCCCGCGTTTACGGCACCGGTGATGGGGTTGATCACGCTCTCTGCCCTTGGGTCGGCTGCGGGCAACCTGTTGCTGGTGTTGGTCAATCGCACGACCCCGGCCGGGGTGATTGCGCCGTTGATCTATAGTCAGCTTCTGGCCGCGATGATCATTGGCTGGGCCGTGTTCGGCCAGTGGCCGGATGGGACCAGCCTTGTCGGGCTTACCATTATCATGGTGGCGGGCGTATCGTCGGTTTGGTTTGCAGGGCGCGGGCGCTAGCCCAGCGTTACCCCAGCATCGTGCATCCCAGCTTTGGCGGCATCAAGTGACCCGTCAAAATCAATCGCCCGGCACAGATCCATGTTCACGTTGGTTTTAAACCCCAGCCTGGCGGCATCCACTGCCGAGTAGTTGACGCAGAAATCAGTCGCCAGCCCCACCAATGTCAATGTATCGATCCCGCGTGTGCGCAAATACCCCTCCAACCCTGTTGGTGTCGTTTTGTCATTCTCGAAAAACGCGGAGTAGCTGTCGATTGCGGGGTTGTATCCTTTGCGGATGATCAGGTCGGCCCGGTCTGTCGTCAGATCGGCGTGCAACTGTGCGCCAATCGACCCCTGAATGCAGTGATCGGGCCAAAGCACCTGTGGGCCGTAGGGCATGTCCATCATGCTCATCGGGTCTGCATCATGGGTGGAGGCGAATGAGGAATGCCCCGCCGGGTGCCAATCTTGTGTCAGGATTACCGCATCAAAATCAGTCATCGCGGCGTTGATGCCAAGGACAATTTCGTCGCCACCCGTCACGGCCAAGGCGCCGCCCGGGCAAAAGTCGTTTTGCACATCAATGACGAGTAGGGCGTGGGTCATGGCTGGGCCTCCTGTTTTATGGGCAGGTTAGCAATGAATGCGGCCACCTGCGAGCGTGATTGTAGATGGTGGATGGTCAGGTGGCCCGGGTTATCTGCGATTGCGGCGAGCTTGGCACGGGCGCTGGTTCTGGTTTGCCAGATCCATTTCCAAAAGGCCCATGTTTCCCCATGAAATCCTTCTGGGCAATCGGGCGCCATATCAGGCCGGACCTTGCCGTGGTCCCGGATCGTCCGCCAGACCACACGGAAAAATCGCAATGACACGGGCAAATCGAGCCAGATGAATGTATCCGCCCGTGCGACGCGATCAGCATAGGTCGCGGAATGCCCGCCTTCGAAGACCCAGGCGTCCTGACCGATAATATCAAGCACAAGCGGCGTCTTTTCTGCCTTGGGCCGTTCGACCCAGCCGGGTGTCCAGTGGATTTGGTCCATGTGATAGACGGGCAACCCCAGCCGGTCGCCCATGATCCGGGCGAGCGTACTTTTGCCGGAACCCGGCTGACCACAGATCATAACACGTTGCATGGGTGCTTGTTAGCGCGGCATCGGGGAAGAGTGAAGCGCGCGCCGGACCTGATCCGGCGCCTCGTGGTCGAGGCTGGTGGTGAGGTCCCGGGTCAAGCCCGGGACGGGGTTTCAATGCCGTGCGCGTAGTTGCAGAATTGGGTATGTTGCAGGGTCACATCGCTGTTTTCGATGTAAAGGACACCGTAATGCGGTGCTTCCTTTGCTGGCACGAAGCTGTCCCAATCCCAGGCAGGGTTTGGTGCGGGTGCTTGAAAAGATAGCGCGCCCAATGTCGCAAAGGGGATGCCCGTGATTGTGCCGCATGTTGGTCGATGCACATGCCCGATGAACAGGTGTCTGACGTTGCCATGGGTGCGAATGATATCAAGGAATGCTTCATCCTCTTGCAGCTTTATCGTGTCTTGTGACGGCAGGTTCAGCGCCATGGGCGGGTGGTGCATGAAGATGTAGGTCGGTGTGTTGCTGCTCAGCTTGTCCCGAAGCCAGGCCTGACGCGCGGCACAGAATTGCCCGGCATGTGACCCGGTCATATGCGTATCCAGGCAGAGAAAACACGCGTCAGACGTCTCGATACTATATTGCACGAAATCATCCATCGCCTCATCCGGCAGCGTCAGATGCGCCCGGAAACCCGCCCGGTCATCATTGTTGCCCACCATTGGATAAACCGGGATTTTCGACTGCGCGAGGTAATCGGCGAGCCGGGTGTAGTCGCCTGCGATGTCATCGCCGACAAGGTCACCGGTCAGCACCATGAAATCCGCATCGCTGTGATGCGTGTTCATATGGTTGATCGCCGCCGCCAACCGGGTGCGCGGGTTCAGGTCGCCGATCAGCCCTTCATTTTGGAAATGCGGGTCAGTCATCCAGATGATTTTGGTCATGTGTGCCTCCTGCTTGCTACGCTGACCTGTTGGAGGTCCCGGATCAAGTCCGGGACGGGGTTGCATGTGACCTGTGTTCTGCATAAAAGGCGCGCCTTTCACATGATGACAGGAGGCGATGATGGCGATTTTGGGTATCGACTTTGGGACCTCCAACACGGCGGCCGGGGTGATGGTCGCGGGGCGTCCGCATTTGATCGACGTGGAGCCGGGGCGCAAGACGCTGCCGACATCCGTGTTCTTTGATTATGACCGCAAGGTCACGACCTATGGATCGGTTGCGAATGCCGCACTGATTGATGGCCGTGAGGGCCGGTTCATGCGTGCATTGAAATCCGTGCTGGGCACGCCTTTGATGCGTGAGAAACGGCAGATTGCTTATGAGCGGTTGACTTTGATCGAGGTGGTGGCCCGGTTTCTGCGCATGCTGCGCGAACGGGCAGAGGCCGAAACGGGCCAGGCCTATGATGTGGCTCTGTCGGGCAGGCCAGTCCGCTTTCATTCAACGGATGCCGCGCGCAATGCGCAGGCCGAAGTTGATTTGCGCGAGGCCTATTTGGTTGCCGGCTATCGCGATGTTTCGTTCATGTATGAGCCGGAGGCAGCGGCATTGGCCAGTGGTCCATTGGACAAAGGTGCCTTGGGTCTGATCGTGGATATTGGCGGGGGCACGTCAGACTTTTCGGTCTTTGAACGCGATGGCGACGCGACCCGGATCATTGCCAGCCATGGTGTCCGCGTGGGCGGGACTGATTTTGACCGGTCGATTTCGATTGCCGAGGTCATGCCTTTGCTTGGCCGCGGTGCTGAAGTCCGCAATGCGCTGGGATCAGGTCGCCATGTGGCGCCGAATGCGATCTTTAACGATCTGGCGACATGGCAAAAAATCCCGTTTGTTTACACGCCTGAAAATCGACGCATGGCTGCCGATTTTGCCAAGCTTGGCATTGATCCCGCCCTGTTTGGCCGGTTGAAAACCGTGTTGGAGATGGAGCTGGGCCACGATATCGCCTTTGCCGTTGAAGCGGGGAAAATCCACCTTAACAAACCGGATGTCGACGATGCGGGGATTGATCTGCGGGTTGTCGAACCTGCACTTTGGGCGCGGTTGACCGAGGCTGCGATGGGCGCTGTGCTGGCCGATCATGCCGCGCAGATCCGGGCATGTGCGGCAGAGACATTGGCGATGGCCGATATCCCGCCCGACCGGATTGGCAAGATCGTCTTTGTCGGCGGGTCCAGCCTGTTGCATGTCGTCGAGGATGTGATGATCACGATGTTTCCGCATGCCGCACTGGAACGGGCTGAGGCGTTTACGGCCGTGGCCGATGGTTTGGCCATTGCCGCTGCGACCTGACTTGCCCCTTTGATCAGACGGGCGTAAATCGACCCCCATGTTTACTGTTGCCGCCCTTTACCACTTTACCCGATTTGATGACCCCGCCGCAGTGCAAGGGCCATTGCTTACCCTATGCAAATCACGCGGGATCAGTGGGACCCTGTTGCTCGCCAGCGAAGGCATCAACGGCACGATTGCGGGTGATCGCGCGGGGATTGATGCGGTGCTGGCCCATATCCGCGCCCTGCCCGGTTGCGCCGATCTGGAGTGGAAAGAAAGCACCGCAACGACCCCGCCATTTCACCGGATGAAGGTTCGGTTGAAAAAGGAAATCGTGACGATGGGTCAGCCGGATGTGGACCCGGTGGCGCGTGTTGGCAACTATGTTGATCCTGCCGATTGGAATGACCTGATCAGCGCGCCTGATGTGGCCGTGATCGATACCCGCAATGATTACGAGGTAGCGATTGGCACCTTTGAAGGTGCGGTTGATCCTGAAACCAAAAGCTTTGGTGAGTTTCCCGCCTGGTGGGAGGAAAACAAGCATCGTTTTCACAACAAGCGGGTTGCGATGTTCTGCACAGGTGGGATTCGTTGTGAGAAATCAACGAATTACCTGATGGGGCAAGGGGTCGAGGATGTGTATCACCTGAAAGGTGGTATCCTGAAATACCTCGAAGAGGTGCCTGCGGAAGACAGCAAATGGGATGGCGAATGCTTTGTCTTTGATGCGCGGGTAAGTGTCGGGCATGGGCTGGAAGAAGGGCCGCATATCCTGTGCCATGCGTGCCGTCGCCCGCTCGTTCCCGAAGATCGTAACCATCCGGCTTACGAAGAGGGCGTGGCTTGTCATCAATGCGTGAATGAAACCTCGGATGCCGACAAAGGCCGGTTCCGAGAACGTCAAAAGCAGATTGCCCTAGCCAAACAACGCGGCACGCATCACATCGGTGGGCTTTAGTGCCTGATATCGCCATCGCTATTCTGGTCGATGGCGACAAAGTATTGATGGGAAGACGCGCGCCGCATAAGGCGGCCTATCCCAATTGCTGGGATTTTGTCGGTGGCCATGTTGAGGATGGTGAGGCGTTGACCGATGCGCTTGCCCGCGAAATGACCGAAGAAATTGCGTTACGCCCAATTGATCCAGTGTTTCTGGATCGGATGGTGGATCGCGCGCTTGGGCTGACGCACCCGCCAACTTATCATTTCTTTGTCGTGCGGAGCTGGGATGGCGGCGCGCCCGTTTTGGCCAATCACGAGCATTCCGAACTGCGCTGGGTTACGTTGGAAGAAATGCGCGATTTGCAGGAGCTGTCAGACCCGATTTATCTGGAGTTTGCCACACGCGCGCTTTCCGACGCGCGCTAGCTTTTGGGTTGCCAGCGTGGCAACTTCGCCACGTCGGCTTTTCCTTGCGTAAAGTTGTTTGCTTTTTAACCAACGCGCTGTATGACTGCGCGTGTCGGACCACATGAGCTAAAGGAGGGTGACGATGACTTTTCAGCGCAATTTTACCTTCCTCTGGGGCCTTCCGACCTTGGCAGCGGTGACCTTGTCACCTGCAGGTAGTCGAACCTGCTAGCCGCCTCCGGTCGCTAAGGCGACCAAAACCCACCAACTTTAAAACCCGTTTGATCGACACGCCCGCAGTCTGTCTGCGTCCGCGTTTGTCAAACACCAACCCTTAAATGAAAGGCCGCAGTGTATCTGCGGAAATGGTAAAATCATGAACGCTTTGCCGATGAAAACCCCGCAACCGTTGGGTGCCGTTGTCGATGAACTGGTTGCAAACTTCGGTCTGCGCCGGGTCTTGCTGGCTGTTGCAGCAAGGCTGTTTCGCAAGCAGCATCCGCCAGACAGCGGGACCTTCCCCAAGCTGGTGAAACAGCCTGGTGTTGACCGCCTGTCGGATCATCTGCGGGCGGATTTGGGATTGCAGCCGGATACGCATCACAGGGTGCATATCGATCCGATCATGCTGCACCGGTACTAATGACCTATCGCCAGGCGTCACGTTGATGTCTGGCGATCCCGCCGTTGACGATCTGCACTGTCGCGCCCATGGTGCGCGCATGTTGTTGACCCCCCAAAAGAACCCTTCTGATTTTTTGAATATGATTGCCCGATCCGGCGAAGGTTACGTGTGCTGAACCTGCCTGAGCCCGGAGCGGTTGCGCAACAGGTTATTGCAATTGCGATTGGGCTGATCTGTGGCGTGACGGCCTATTTCGCGGGTCTGCCCTTGCCCTGGATGCTGGGTCCGATGATCGGCAATACCATTGCCGCCATGTTGCGCGCGCCGGTCAGCGCCCCAAATCGGCTGCGCCCTTATGTTATTCCGGTGATTGGTGTGATGCTTGGCTCTGCTGTTACGGCAGAGATTTTGGGGCAGTTGACGGCGTGGATTCCAACCCTGATCTTATTGCCTGTGTTTCTGATCTGCGCTGCTGCTGTATCTTACACCGTTTATCGCCGTGTTGGCGGATATGATCCCGTCACTGCTTATTTTTCTGCTGTGCCGGGTGGTTTGAATGAGATGCTGATCATTGGTGGTGCTGCCGGTGGCGATGAGCGGCGGATCGCACTGGCACATGCCGCCCGCATTTTGGTGGTCATTGTCTTTGTCGCCCTGTTCTTTGGCCTGTTTCTGGGTGTGTCGAGCGGCAGCAGGGGTGCGGCGAACTGGGTGGCTATGGATGCGTTGAGCGTTGCGGATTATCTGATCCTCGGGGCCTGCGCCCTATTTGGCGCATGGCTTGGCAAGTTGGCACGGCTGCCTGCCGCCCCGGTTTTCGGCCCCATGATCCTGAGCGGTATTGCGCATGTGGCCGGATGGGTCACGGTTGCCCCACCCACGTTATTTGTTATCGCCGCACAGGTGACCATGGGTACGATTATCGGAACCCGCTTTGCCGGGGCAACGATCGCGGAGGTGCGCCGCGACTTGTCATTGGCGGCAATCGCGTCACTGGGGATGCTGCTGATCACAGTCGTCGCGGCCGCTGCTGTTGCGTGGTTAAGCGGGTTGCCATTGGCGCAGGCGTTTCTGGCCTATTCACCGGGCGGTCTGACAGAAATGTCGCTGCTGACCTTGGCGATGCAACAGGATGTTGCCTATGTTTCAGTTATGCATATCATTCGCATCACCTGCGTGATCGCGGCGGCACCATTGCTTTTTGCAGCAATCCGTCGTTGATCAGAAGTCGAGGTTTTCGACGTTAAGCGCGTTGTTCTGGATAAATTCGCGCCGCGGTTCGACCACATCACCCATCAGTTTGGTAAAGAGATCGTCCGCCTCGGCCACATCTTCGACCTTGACTTGCAGCAGCGTGCGCGCATCTGGGTCGAGCGTGGTTTCCCACAGTTGATCAGGGTTCATTTCACCCAATCCTTTGTAGCGTTGTAGCGACAAGCCTTTTTCACCTTCTTCAAGAATGGCCTTCAGCAAGTCGAGCGGCCCGTGGATGATCTGGCTCCGATCTTTGCGCACCAAAGTGGCAGGCAGGTTGTAGACGTCTTGCAGGCTTTGGGTGAACGTGCCGGTCCGTCGCGCCTCGCCTGAACGCAGCATCGGACCATCGAGTGTCCGCACTTCTTCGACGCCGCGCAGAATACGGGCAAGCCGCATGCCTTTGTCTTGCGTGATCCGCCCCTGCCAGCCGCGTTCCCATTCAAGTGCGATCAGGTCGAGCCGTTGAGCGACCCGGTCGGCAGTGCCTTGCAGGTCATTATCCACGACGCCGGGAACAAACGCACCTGCGATGGCAGCCTGTTCGAGGATGTGGCGCGGGTAGTGGGTCGGGAACGCCTCAAGCACGCGTTTGAGCTGGCGGGCCTCATCCACCACGCGGCGCAGGTCAGCGCCGGTGATTTCTTCGCCATTGCCTTGCCGCAGCAGCGCGCCTTCGATCCCCTGTTCGATCAGGTATTCATCCATCGCGGCCTGATCTTTGAGGTAAACCTCTGACTTGCCGCGCGCGACTTTGTAGAGCGGGGGTTGTGCGATGTAGAGGTAGCCACCTTCGATCAGTTCGGGCATTTGCCGGAAAAAGAAGGTCAGAAGCAGCGTGCGGATATGCGCGCCGTCGACATCCGCATCAGTCATGATGATGACCTTGTGATAACGCAGTTTGTCGATGTTAAATTCGTCGCGCCCGATGCCAGTGCCCAGCGCCATGACGAGGTTGCCGATTTCCTGGGATGAGAGCATCCGGTCGAAACGCGCACGTTCGACGTTCAGGATCTTACCTTTGAGCGGCAGAATGGCTTGCGTGCCCCTGTCGCGTCCTGTCTGAGCTGAGCCGCCGGCACTGTCACCCTCCACCAGGAAGACTTCGGTCTTAGACGGGTCTTTTTCAGAGCAGTCTTTCAGTTTGGAGGCGTTGAAATTCACGTCCATTGCCGATTTACGTCGAATTTCGCGGGCCTTGCGCGCCGCCTCGCGGGCAGCGGCAGCTTCGACAATCTTGGTGATGATCATCTTGGCTTCACCCGGGTTTTCCTCGAACCATTCGTTGAGTTTTTCACCCATCAGGTTTTCCACCGCTGGGCGGACCTCTGAGCTTACCAGTTTGTCCTTGGTCTGGCTGGAGAATTTCGGGTCGGGTACTTTGACGGACAGCACGCAAGTCAGCCCTTCGCGCGCGTCGTCACCTGTCAGCGATACCTTTTCCTTTTTCGTGATCCCGGTTTCGGTCGCGTATTTCGCGATGGCGCGGGTCAAAGCGCCCCGGAAACCCGCCATATGGGTGCCGCCGTCGCGTTGCGGGATGTTATTGGTGAAGGGCAGCACCATTTCGTTGTAGCTGTCATTCCACCACATCGCGACCTCAACACCGATTTCGTCACGTTCGCCTTCAACGTAAATCGGCGTGTCCATCAGCGGGGTTTTGGAGCGGTCGAGATATTTGACGAATTCCTTCACGCCGCCTTCGTAGAACAGTTCAGTCTTGAGCGGTTCGGCAGGGCGCAAATCTTCGAGAATGATTTTGACGCCGGAATTGAGAAAGGCCAGTTCGCGCAGGCGCTTTTCGAGGATGTGAAAGTCAAAGTCACGGTTGCTGAAGGTGTCAGTTGAGGCAAGAAAAGTAACCTCTGTGCCCTTGCGTCCGTTAGCGTCGCCTTCGACACGCAGATGTTCTTTGGTGAAGCCGCCCTCGAACCTTGCATAGTGCTCCTTGCCGTCACGCCAGATGCGCAGTTCAAGGTAGTCGGACAGCGCATTCACAACAGAAACGCCAACGCCGTGCAAACCACCCGAGACCTTGTAGGAGTTGCTGTCAAACTTCCCGCCTGCATGCAGTTGGGTCATGATGACCTCTGCCGCGGATACGCCCTCTTCCTCGTGGATACCAACCGGAATGCCGCGCCCATTATCGCCGACGGTTACTGATCCGTCGGCGTTGATTTTGACATAAACATGGTCGGCGTGACCGGCCAGCGCTTCATCAATCCCGTTATCGACAACCTCATACACCATATGGTGCAAACCGGACCCGTCATCAGTGTCACCGATATACATGCCGGGGCGCTTGCGAACAGCCTCCAAGCCTTTGAGAACTTTGATAGAATCAGCGCCATAATCTTCTGGGTTGCTGTTGTCTTCGGCCATGGAGGATTTCCTGTGTCTTTATGCCCAAAATATACGCATTTCGGCAGCGAATGTCACGCAATTGACACAAGATTTTGTGGTTTTAATTACCGTATTTCGATGGTGAAACCCTTTGGCCAGGAAACCGGTTTTTACCGGTATTCAAACGGGTTTTTCCGACCGGGAAATGTGCGTTACGCGGTCATTGCAATGGCAATGCCGACGCCGATCAGAAGCCACCCAGCCGTCAGGTTCATCCGCCTGATCGCCGCACCCGATCTCAGGATGCCCCGCACCTTATCGACCGAAACAGCAAGGACCAGATTGCCGAGTAACGGCACCACAAAGCTGAGTGTGCAGATCGCCACCATGTCGAGGACGGTTACCTGCGTCAGATCGAAAAATCCGGGCAGGATCCCCATGTAGAACAGTACGGCTTTGGGGTTGCCAAGGATCACCGCTAGCCCGGCGACAAACCCGGCCCACATACCGGGCCTTGTCAGTCGGCTATTTGCGTTGAGCGCGTGGTTTGCGTTGCGGATCAGGGCCAGCCCCATCAGCAGGAAAACGACGACCGCCACCCATTGCAATACGTCCATGAACCACGCGAAGGTGGTGACCAGCCACGCCACCCCCAGCACAGCCACAAGCGGCCAGAATATATCACCGACAGCAACACCAATCGCAAGCGGCCACGCCGCCTGAAACCCGCCTGAGAGCGACCGCGCCAGCAACGCCACCCAAACAGGGCCGGGTGTCAGAAACAGGACCGCTAGCGCACCCGCATAAAGGCACAGGTCAAAGAATGTCACTGTCATTTCAGAACAAATGCCCCAGCAGATCGACCGCTGCCTTGGGATCCCACGCCATATCGCCGAGGGACAAGACCATCAGCGCATCAGCAACCCGGGTGGTGACCTCATGCGTTCGGCAGTCGTCGAGCGCCACGTAACGCAGCGGATTACCCATCGTCCTGAACCCGGGTTTGGCATAGATCGGATGATCACCAAAAAGGACAACAAATGCGGCTTGGCTGTCCCGGGATTGCTGAATGGCGTCTTTTAGCAGGGTCGAGGCGACCCCCTGCCCCGCATGATCCGGGTGCGTCGCAACCTCGGCCAGTCCAGTGATTTGCACAAGCTGATCACCTATACGGATCGCCCGAAACAGCAGCGCGATATGGCCGATCACATTTGCACCGTCGCGCATTATGATCCGCAGGTGATGGCGCTGTTGGTAATAGGAGCGACCATCAAAGCCGCTCTCCATCTGCGCCCCAAAGGCGGCATCCAGTAAGACACCTATCTGCCGGTCATCTTCCGCAGACAGTGACAGTTCGGGGATACGCTCAATCTGCATCTGAGGGCAACGTCAGGCTGCCGTCATCATTGAGCGGCCAGAAAGGGTTATAGGCGCATTCCCAAACATGCCCGTCGGGGTCCGCATAATAGCTGGAATACCCGCCCCAGGCCATTTCTGTTGGGTCGGCCAATGGAGTCGCACCGGCGGCAATCGCTTTGGCAAAAGCTGCATCCACATCAGCCATGCTTGGCATATTTTGGGCAAGTGTGATCGCCCCGGTCCCCAGTGTTGCAGTTGGCCGGTTTTGTTCCTTGGCCAATGCTGCGCGCCCAAAAAACCCAAAGGCCATGCCATTGATCTGATAAAACACGACCTGCCCGGGCACCTCGCTATGGGGGGACCAACCAAGCTGCGCATAAAATGCTTTGGAGCGTTCCAAATCGTCTACGCCAAGGGTGATCAAGGTGATGCGTTGCGGGGTCATGGTGTATCCTTCCGGGTGACGATAGAGATGCCGTTTGTGTCGGTGACTTCCAGATACCGGGCACGACCCCCAAGTTCGGCAAAAAGTTCGGATCCGGTGCCGGTCATGAAAGCCTGCGCATTCAAATGGCAGATTTCATCATAAAGCGCGGCGCGGCGTGTCGCGTCAAGATGGGCCGCAACCTCATCCAGCAAGAGGATTGGAGGAGCACCAAAATCCCGCGTCAATGCGCGGGCATTGGCCAGGATCAGGCTGATCAGAAGCGCCTTTTGTTCGCCGGTCGAACAATCCTTCGCCGGCACGTCTTTGTCGGCAAAAATGGCATCCAAATCCGCGCGATGTGGCCCAATCAATGTGCGTCCCGCCGCCATGTCGCGATGCCGGTTTTCAGCAAGAGCCGATTGCAGATCATCCGGGATCGGATCGGGACTGGTCAGTGCCAAAGTGGCTGTGGGGAATGTCGTTTCTGTGGCCGCTTGCGCGGCTTCCAGTTCTGCAATGGCTTGATTCCGGTTGGATTGAATTGCAGTCGCGGAATCGGCCATCTGCGCCTCGATCGCGGTGTACCAATGCGGGTCGCGAACCATATCCTTGAGCAGCCTGTTGCGTTCGCGCATCGCCTTTTCGTAGGATAGCACCGCCTCTGCATGGGTCGGTTCAAAGCTAAGCGTGGCGCGATCAAGAAAGCGCCTGCGCCCCTCGGCCCCTTCGATCCACAACCTGTCCATGGACGGGACCAGCCACAGGATACGCGCGATCCGGCCAAGGGCCGTTTGCGGTGCAGCTTTGTCATCGATACGCAGCTGACGCGGGCCGCCCGCCTCTGCCCATGTTTCGATTTCATGCGTTTGTTGCAGGGATTGCAAAACGGCGGTGATTTTCCAGCCCAGTGCCTCTGGCCTACGGGTCAGATCAGCAGCACCAGCACGGCGTAGCCCCCGCCCTGGCGACAGGAGCGAAACAGCCTCTAACAAGTTGGTTTTACCTGCCCCATTCGGACCAAAAATGGCGATGGGTTGCGGGCCGAGTGTCAATTCTGCACGCTTATGCGAACGGAAATGCGACAGGGTCAGTTCGCGTAGTGCAAGTTCCATCACGCGCGCTGAACAGGATTTTCCAAAATCCTGCACTCAAAAATTTTAAAAATTTTTGGGCCCGTCACACGCGCATCGGCATGACGACATAGACGGCAGATGTGTCATTGCCTTCACGCATCAATGTCGGGTCGCCAGAGGAATTGAACATGAACACCGCATTCTCGCGATCCACCTGACTTGCGATTTCCAGCAAGTATTTGGCGTTAAAGCCAATTTCCAGACGTTCATCGCCATATGCTACGGCCAGCTCTTCCTCGGCAGCACCACTGTCAGGTGCATTGACTGACAGAACCAGCCGGTCTTCGTCCAAGGCCAGCTTCACGGCCCGCGATCTTTCGGACGACACGGTCGCGACACGGTCCACGGCTTTGGCGAACTCGCTTGCATCAACCTCAAGCTTGCGGGTGTTTCCTTGCGGGATCACGCGGGTATAGTCGGGGAATGTTCCATCAATCACCTTGGACGTCAGGGTGATATCCGGTGTGGCAAAACGGATCTTGGTTTCCGAGACAGATACGGCGATCTGCATGTCGTCATCGTCCAGAAGCTTGCGCAATTCACCAACCGTCTTACGCGGCACGATCACCCCCGCCATGCTTTCTGCGTCCTTGGGCAGGTCGGCATCGATGCGCGCCAAACGGTGCCCATCAGTGGCCACACAACGCAGGACCTTGCCACCATCGCTATCGGCCACATGCATATAGACGCCATTCAGGTAGTAGCGGGTTTCTTCGGTCGAGATTGCAAATTTTGACTTATCAAAAAGGCGGCGCAAAGCCGGTGCCGGCGCAGAAAAATTCGCGGCATAATCAGATGACGCCATGACGGGGAAGTCTTCCTTTGGCAGGGTCGCCAAGGAAAAGTTCGAACGGCCCGCCTCGATCGTCAAGCGACCGGATGCGCCATCCTCTGTCAGGGTCACGAGTGCGCCGTCAGGCAATTTGCGCACAATCTCGTTCAGTGTCACGGCGGCGACGGTTGTGGCCCCGGCGCGTTCAACTTTTGCCGGGGCCTTGTCGACCACTTCGATATCAAGATCAGTGGCGCGGAAATGGACATCGTCGCCCTCGGCCTCAATCAGGACATTGGCGAGGATCGGGATCGTGTTCCGCCGTTCAACAACAGATTGTGCCTGTGCGACCGCCTTTAGCAGAACCGCGCGTTCGATGCTGAATTTCATGTCCCAATGCTCCGCATATCTTGGTGTCCGATCCCGCCGGGACGCAAAATGTACTGCATTTCTCGGGCGGCTCAAGCGTTTTGTTGACTGTTGACGATGGCTCGGCCTGCGTCAAGCGCTGGTGCTATTCCTCCAGCGCGCGGCGCAGCAATTCCAGATCATCTGCGATCTGGCTATCAAGCGCCTTGAGTTCCTCAATCCGGCGCACGCCATGCATGACGGTCGTGTGGTCCCGCCCGCCAAACCGTCGCCCGATTTCAGGCAAGGACCGATTGGTCATATGCTTGGCCAGATACATCGCAACCTGACGAGGTCGGGCGTAGTTACGAACACGCTTGGGCCCGATCATATCGGAAAGGCGGATTGCGTAATGCTCGGAAACTTTACGCTGAATTTCTTCAACGGTGACCTTGCGATCAGATGCTTTGAGGACATCCGACAGGCAGTCTTGCGTCAGCTCAAGCGTGATTTCACGGCCGACCAATGATGCGAAAGCAAAAAGCCGGGTTAATGCGCCCTCAAGCACGCGCACATTGGTCGAGATGCGATGCGCGAGGAATTCCAGCACGCCGGGTGCGATCACCAATTCAGGGTATTGGCTGGCATAAAAATCGACCTTTGATTGCAGCACGCCAAGACGCAGTTCGTAGTCAGTGGGGTGCAGGTCAACGACAAGGCCACATTGCAGGCGTGACTTGATCCGTTCTTCAAGCCCCTTGATTTCGCCAGGCGCACGATCCGCCGAAATGATGATCTGTTTTTGTCCGTCGACGAGGGCATTGAAGGTATGAAAGAACTCTTCCTGCGTGCTGTCCTTGCCGCTGATGAACTGCACATCATCCACCATCAACACATCGACGGATCGGAAAAGTTGTTTGAAGTCCATCATCTTGCGTTCGCGCAGCGCCGTGATGAACCGGTACATGAACTGTTCCGCCGACAGATAAAGCACGTTGATTTCGGGCGAACGTCGCTGCAACTCATGTGCGATGGCATGCATCAGGTGTGTCTTACCAAGACCGACACCACCGTAAAGGAACAGCGGATTGAATGTGACCGGGCCACCCTCGGCAACTCGGCGGGCTGCGGCGTGGGCCAGTTCATTTGGCTTGCCCACAACAAACGTGTCAAAGGTGAACCGCGCATCAAGAGGAGAGCCTGATCCGTCATCAGAACCGGCGATCTTGCGCAGCGCGGGTTTGCTTGCAGTCGCCGTGCGCGTTTGCGGCTCAACAGCGAATTGCAGGCGTTGTACTTTTTCGCCCTGCTTGTTCATGTGGTAGATGATCTGATCACCAAAGTTCTGCGACACGTAATTGCCAATAAAATTGGTGGGCACGTTAAACGTCGCAACGCCACTGGTCAGATGCGCGAATTCAAGCGGTTCGATCCAATTTGAAAAATTATTTGCCCCTAACGCAGATTTTAACGCTGCCAGTACCTTTGCCCAGATGTCATTGGTCATTTTGTTCTCTTTGTCCCCACTTACACACGCCGCATCACACAATTCGGGGTCTTTGCCCCGTTTCACCAACGACACAACGCACCGGGCAAATGCATCCAATTCGTCCGGGTTTGTCCCACCCGGGCGGAATGCCTTTCACCAAATCCATAAGCCTTGGCGCACCATACATGTGTCCCACATGTACAAACGCCGCGCGGCAGATACGGGCACATAGACAACAGGCCAACCAGAGAGCAGACTCTGGCGATCTTGCAGACGCAAATTGGATTGGTATCACAGCACAGCTGCGAATTCCGTCACCACTTTTGCAAGAAGTTCGGCAAATCCAGTTAAAAGGTCATTGCGTGACACGCCACGCAGCCCCCGTTTCTGTTGCCGATCCTCTCCATGTCCCCCCGGAACGATGTGAATCGCACCGCTAAGCTAGCAAGGCGTTTGCGGACGCTTCAACACAAACTCGTCCTTGACTCTGCGATTGATGAAAAAGAATCTCTGCCCCCTTTGAAATGCCACGCAAACTGGGCAGCGGCGCAACACCAAAACAAAAAGCGCGCCAGTGGCTGGCACGCTTTTGAAAACTCGATGTTGGCTTAATCGGCTGGGAATCGCCTACTAGCCGATCGCCTTCACACGTGAGGACAGACGGGACATTTTCCGTGCTGCTGTGTTCTTGTGATAGACACCTTTGGTCACGCCGCGCATCAGTTCTGGCTGGGCCACTTTCAGTGCTTCGGCTGCTGCTTTTTGATCACCGGATGCAATCGCTTCTTCCACGGCGCGCAGGTATGTGCGGATCCGCGAGCGGCGCATCTTGTTTACGGCAAAGCGTGCTTCGTTCTGGCGCGCGCGCTTCTTGGCTTGGGGTGAATTTGCCATGTCTTCGGTTCCTTTTTCGTGACCTTGGTCGGGTCAAATACAAATCAATTCGCGCAATAAGCCCCGACCGGGTTCAGAACCGGTTCGTCTGGCCAAAGCGGGCCTCACACGCATGTCTGCGCGGCACTACGCCTTCAATTGGATTGAGTCAACCGGGTATCGATTGCCGCATTGGCGGCGTTCGCACAGGACGGTTCATTTGTCGCGAAACTGCGCCTCGCGCTTTTCGACAAACGCAGCCATGCCTTCGCTTTGATCTTCTGTGGCGAAGAGCGAATTGAACAAGCGCCGCTCGTAATTCAATCCTTCGGCAAGGGTTGTTTCAAAGGCGCGGTTGACCGCATCTTTTGCCGCTATGGTGGCGATTTGCGATTTCTCAGCGATCTTCTCTGCGGCGCCCTTGGCTTCTGATAACAGCTTTTTTGTTGGGACAACGCGGCTGACCAGACCGCTCCGCTCGGCCTCTTCGGCGTCCATGAACCGTCCGGTCAGATGCATATCCATCGACTTTGACTTGCCCAGAAAACGTGTCAGCCGTTGGGTCCCGCCAATCCCCGCGATCACACCAAGGTTAATCTCAGGTTGGCCAAACTTGGCATTGTCACCCGCAATGATGAAATCGCACATCATTGCCAGTTCGCAACCGCCGCCCAGCGCATAGCCGGACACGGCTGCGATGATGGGTTTGCGAATCCGGTTAAAGCGATCCGTTTCATTTTCGAAGTAACGGCTGGTGTACATTTCGACAAAGGACTTGTCGGCCATTTCGCTGATATCAGCGCCAGCCGCGAAGGCCTTTTCAGAGCCGGTGATGATGATACAGCGCACTTTGTCGCTTGTGTCAGCATCTTCCAAAGCGGTGCAAAGTTCGCCCAGAAGTTTGGCGTTCAGCGCGTTCAGCGCGTCCGGTCGGTTCAGGGTGATGGTCGCCACATAGTCCGTGATGTCGACAATAATATTCTCGAAGGCCATGCTGCTGTCCCTGTTTGCCGCTGGTCAAGGCTTATTGCTTATCAAAGCGCGCTGCTGGATCAAGCTATCTTTGGCATTGCGGACAGAAGAAAGATGAGCGTCCCGATTGTACGATTCGCGTGATTTTCTTTTCACAGTGGGGTGTTACGCATGCAGCACCTTCGCGGTCATAGACCTGAAATCCATGTTGAAAATATCCCAGTTCCCCGTCCGCCTGCCGATAATCACGCAGTGAGGAACCGCCAGCCGCGATCGCCTCGGCCAGAACATCCCGGATCAGAGGCACAAGACCGGCTATGCGTTTTGCACTGATCTGCCCCGCCTTGCGTCGCGGATGGATGCCGGCGCGAAACAAAACCTCGCACACATAAATGTTTCCCAGTCCAGCGACGATGCGTTGGTCAAGCAGGGCCGACTTTATCGGGGTGTTTCGCCCTTTCAGTCGTTGGGTGAGGTATGTTTCGTCAAAAGCATTTCCCAGCGGCTCCGGCCCCAGATCACGGATCAACCAATGATCGTCCTGCTGGTCTGTCGGCATCAGGTCCATCGCCCCAAAGCGCCGGGCATCATTGAAAGTGATCCGCGCGCCAGTCGCCATATGCAACACAACATGATCATGTTTTGCAGGTGCCGGATGGTCGAAATGGAAGCCCCCCGGCATTTGGCCAGAAATCAACATGCGCCCCGACATGCCCAGATGGATCAGCAGGGTTTCCCCGCTATCCAGATCGGCCAGAATGTACTTGGACCGGCGACGCAGCCGGTTCACACATTTGCCCGTTAACCGCGCGGCCAAGCCCTCTGGAAAGGGCCAGCGCAGGTCGGGACGGTTCACGTCAGCACGCGTAATCACCTGCCCTTCCATCACGGGGGCAAGCCCGGCTTTGACTGTTTCGACCTCGGGTAGTTCTGGCATGAATGCGGTGTGCTTTGCTGGTTGAATTGATAACATGCATACAGGCCACAGCCGCCAAGACAATCGGTTCCGGCCCGATGTGGCAGATTGACAGTTTGTCTCTGGTCGCAACAGCGTATAACCCGGGCGGAAGACAAGAGCGGAACGGGATCACGACATGACCGATAAGCCGGATAATACCACCCATTTCGGGTTTGAAACCGTGCCAGAAGCCGAAAAAGCAGGCCGGGTGCAGGGCGTGTTTTCTTCAGTCGCCAATAAATACGACATCATGAATGACGTCATGTCGGTGGGTATCCATCGTATCTGGAAAGACGCGATGATGGATTGGCTCGCGCCACGTCCGGGACAGCGCTTGCTGGATGTCGCTGGCGGCACTGGCGATATTTCTTTCCGGTTCCTCAAACGCGCAGGCCGGGGTCATGCAACTGTTCTGGATCTGACGGAACCCATGCTGGTCGAAGGCCGCAAACGCGCAGAAGCTGCACAGATGTCTGACAGTCTGGATTGGGTGGTTGGCGATGCGATGTCCCTGCCGTTCGAAGACAACAGCTTTGATGTTTATACAATCAGCTTTGGTATCAGGAACGTGACCCGCCCGCAGGATGCGTTGACCGAAGCCTACCGCGTCCTGAAACCCGGTGGCCGTTTGATGGTTCTGGAGTTTTCACAACTGCCAAACCCGATGATGCAGGCGGCCTATGACACCTATTCCTTTAACGTCATTCCACGCATGGGTCAGATGATTGCCGGTGATCGGGACAGTTACCAATATCTGGTGGAATCGATACGCAAATTCCCCGATCAGGACAGTTTTCTTGCCATGATTCGCGCGGCTGGTTTCGAGAATGCGAAATACCGCAACCTGTCGATGGGGATCGCGGCCTTGCATTCGGCTTGGAAACTGTAACTTGCGCGGCCCACATAACATTATCCGCCTGATCCGAACGGGCGCCACGCTGGAACGCACGGGTGCGATGAAAGTTGTCCTTGATGCGTTTGATGCAGGCCCGCTTTTGCGGGTTACGTTTCGTGCGCTTGTCTGGCCCTTTCGTTGGCTGGGATTTCAGGGGGATCTGTCGATGCCGCCTGCCCCGCGTGCGCTGACAGCGCTTGGCCCGGCTTACATCAAATTTGGTCAGGTCTTGTCGACCCGTCCAGATGTGGTTGGTGATGAGTTGGCCGTGCAACTGCGCGTCTTGCAGGACAAACTGCCCCCATTTTCGATGAAAGAGGCAAAGGCCGAAATCCAGCGCGAGCTTGGCCTGCCTTTTGATACGCTTTTTTCGACATTCTCGGATCCCGTCGCCGCCGCGTCGCTGGCCCAGGTCCATAAGGCGCATCTGGCCGAAACCGGCGAAGCGGTCGCTGTCAAAATCCTGCGCCCCGGTATCGAAAAAGCGTTCCGCAAGGATATCGACGCATTCTATTTCGCAGCTCGGGCTATCGAAGTTCTTTCCCCCGCGTCGCGCAGATTGCGCCCGATGGAGGTGATCACCCATTTCGAAGGCGTCGTGATGGGCGAGCTGGATTTGCGGCTGGAAAGCTCGGCCGCGGCAGAGTTTGCGGCCAATACGGATGGTGACGCAGGGTTCGAGGTCCCGTTGATCCGTTGGCATCTGTCCAGCAGGCGGGTCATGACGCTCGATTGGGCCGAAGGCACGAATATCGGGTTGAACGACGCGCTGGATGCGGCAGGCCATGATCGTCGCGCACTGGCGGCCCGTGTGCTGGAACTTTTCCTGAACCATGCTTTGCGTGATGGCTATTTCCACGGTGACATGCATCAGGGCAATCTGAAGGTCGCCGCAAATGGTGATGTCATTGCCTATGACTTCGGGATCATGGGGCGGATTGATGAATATACCCGTCGTGTATACGCAGAGATCCTGTTTGGATTTATTCGCAAAGACTATAACCGCGTCGCGGAAGTGCATTTTGAAGCTGGCTACGTTCCAGCCGACCGCGATGTGGATGAGTTTGCCCGCGCCTTGCGTGCCGTGGGTGAACCGATTTTCGGCATGGATGCGAGCCGGATTTCGATGGCGCGCCTGCTGAGCTATCTGTTTGAAGTGACCGAACGTTTTGGAATGGAAACGCGCACTGAACTCATTTTGTTACAGCGTACAATGGTCGTGGTTGAAGGCGTTGCCCGATCTCTTGATCCGCATATGAACATCTGGCAGGTGGCCCGCCCGGTGGTCGAAAACTATATCAAGGAGAGCATTGGCCCCAAGGCATTGCTGCGCGATCTGACCAAAACCGCGCGCGTGCTGGCGCGTTTCGGTCCACGTCTGCCCCGATTGGCCGAGGATGCTTTGATCCGCCTGAACAACCCGCCACCCGAACCAAAACCCCAACGCCGGCTGGCGCGGTTGGCATGGATGTCATTGGGCGGGGCCTTGGTAGGGGCCGCCGTCTGGATCAGCCGTTTGATGTGACCCCTGGTTCGGGCGGTTTCAGCTTTGCGGATCACGCAACGCCGTGACCTGATCGCTGGGAACCGCAGCACCGCCTTCCAAAATCAGAACGGTTGCATCCCCTTCGCTGCGAACTTCGGTGACTTTGCTATAAATCTCCACCGGTGATTGTGCGATCACCTCGTCATTTGCGATGCTAAGAACTTCGAAGGAATAAAGCCCATTGTCGAACGGGAAACCCCCTTCCGACACACCTGCCCACTGCACGGGATCTGACGTAACCGGGATATCCAAACGCTGCACTTCCGTCCCGTTTTCATTGCGTATGACAACCTCTGCCCGGTCCGCGATCACAGATGGATTCGGTGTTATTGTGATTGGATTGCCATCGAAATATGCAGGGGCGGCGGCCCGCGCTTCTTTGCCGACCCAATTGGCCATCCCCGCCAGTCCGCTGCTGTTCATCTGTGATGTCAGGGATTTCAACAGATCATTTGTCAAAACAGCCTGTTCGACGCCGGAAAATGTGGCCAGTTGGACCGCATAATCCGTTGAATCGACGGGGTTCAATGGATCTTGGTTTTGCATCTGCACCGTTAGCATTCGCAAAAACGTCTCAAAATCAGAGCTGATTTCGCTGGTTTTGCCTGACGCGGCCTTTGATGCCACGGGCGTTGTCGTCGCTGGGTTCTGTGTGATTTCCATCTTTTGTCCTTAAAGTCGCAGGTCAAGCCCGCTGTTCTGGCCGTTTGTGCGCATCTGCCGGTGCGCATCGGCTGGCACGACATCATTTTCTGCTGGCTTATGGGTGTCATCCTCGCGGCCGCCGTCGGCGCCAGCCTGGCTTTGTTCTTCAAAAGAAAACGAAATATTTTCAAAGCCTAATGCCTTGAATTCCTGCGCCAACATATCGATGTGACGCCGCAGCAGATCGGTCGTCTCCGGGCGTTCGGCAATCACGCTGAGTATGATCGTCGTATCGACTGAATTCATGCTCAAACGCACCTTGCCCAATTCTTCGGGGTTGAGCGCGATTTCCGTAGTGCGTCCGGGCTGCGCCGTTATAGCAGCCGCAAGTTGACCCGCGACATGGCGCGCCGTTTCCGGGCCCGCGGTCGCAGGCGACACGGTTAGTGTTTGGATATTTACAACAGGCCGCTCACCCGCAGACGACAACCCCATCAATTCGCCTGACGCCTCAGCAGCAGCGATACCCTTTATCATTTTCGATTGCGCAAACTGAAGCGCTGCTGGCAGTTCCGCCATCGCAACAGCGCCACTTTTCGCGGTCACAGGGGGCTCCTGTTTCGTGGATCCGATAGACCCGTCAGCTTTGACCGGATGCGGTTTTTGATCGAGATGATCGGAAACCAAATGCCGTTTATCAGGGATCAGCGTCGGCGGCACCGTGTGGGACGCAGTGCCCATAAGATCCTTCGCCGCTGGGCCGGGCTTGGCGATCAATTCCGGGACTGCAGATGACAATTTTTGCGGTTCTGGCGGCGCTTCGGCATCTGGCACGGCAGCCTTCGAGGATCTGTTAGATGGCTGATTTTGTTGAGCATCTCGTGGAAACTGACCTTCAACAACGCTTTGCGCGGCGGTCGGAATTGTACCGGTTTTTTGTTCGACAACATGTGCCGTTTTATCGGCCATCGTCACGTCAGTCTCAGCGTCAGGCACCGTCTTGCGCCCCTCGATCGTCACTTGTCCTTCGACCACATTTGCCGCCTTGGGAAGCTCTGTGTTATTTGGTTTTTCGACATCTTTGACTTCTGTTGACCCAAACTCCAATTGCGCGGGATCAGTCCAATCGTCTTGATCCGCAGCAAGCGCGACATCCTCCACAAGGACCTCTGCCGACGGTTCAGGATCGGCTGATAACTGATCGGTTGATGCCATCACATCGCCAGGTTTTGGCTTTTCGCCCTCAATCAGCAATGTGATCATTTCTGCGAAGTCGACATCATCAGGCACTACGGATGTGTCAGCCTCTATATTGGGCTGGCTGAGTGTGGTTTTCGCGTCGTTGACAATCAATTGTATCATCGGTTCTCCGACAGAATCTGCGTTTAAAGCTTTTTGGCGGAAAAAAATTACTGATTCTTTACGGCTGTTCGGCAAAAGGAAAAAAGATCACGACGGAGAACCCGATGACTACGATCCCGGTATTGCCATCCCCACGCGCGGTCGCGCCTGTTCCTGACTACATACAGGCCGATGCCAAATTGCGTGACGCCGCACAAAAACTGGAAGCAACATTTCTGGCTGAAATGCTGAAGTCAGCTGGGCTTGGCGCGAGTCGCACGGCCTTTGGTGGCGGGTCTGGCGAAGATCAGTTTTCCTCTTTCCTGCGTGAAGCCCAAGCGAAGGAGATGGCGTCCGCAGGAGGAATCGGTCTGGCCGAAGCCTTGTTTGAAGCCATGAAAGTCCGTCTGGATGTCTAGTGAGACCGCAAAAGAACTTATCCATCTACTCGAAAAGGAGCGCCTCGCCTTGCATGTGGGTGCGTTTGAAGAACTGGATCAACTTGCTGGCGCAAAAACGTCGTTGTTTGAGAGCCTGACTCGCGGCGGATCATCAGCCACCGATCTTGCTTTAATCAGGAACAAACTCTCTGAAAACCAGACACTTCTGGCGGCGGCGATCCGCGGTGTCGCCGCCGCACGCGAACGACTTGCTGCGCTCGATAATGTGCGTGACGGACTTGCGGTTTATGATCAAAAGGGCCAGTTGGCCAAGGTTCCAACGACGAAACCAGCTTTGCAGAAAAAGGCCTGAATTGCATCAAATTGATCGCAATTCATCTGCTGGGATTAACATCTTATTCAGCCAGTTGGGGTCTATCTGCGCCTACCGCCAAAAAGGCTAATCTGCCCCGAAACGGATGCAGACCAATTCCGTCAGAATGACGTTTCAGCCCGTGCCGAAACGGCATGGATTCACGAATCAACCCGGCGCAAAGCGCCTTTTATAGGGACCAAAAATATGTCCAGTATTCTGACCAACAACAGCGCAATGGTTGCGCTGCAAACGCTGAAATCCATCAATGGCGATCTGTCCAAAACACAGGCCATGATCTCAACCGGTAAGGAAGTCGGCTCTGCCCGCGACAATTCAGCGGTTTGGGCGATTTCCAAAGTGATGGAATCAGACGTCAAGGGTTTCAAGGCGATTTCCGAAAGCCTGTCTCTTGGCAGTTCGTCCGTTGCTGTTGCACGTAACGGTGCAGAAACAGTGACTGATCTGCTCAATGACATGAAGGAAAAGATTGTCGCCGCACAGGGCGAGAATGTTGACCGCAGCAAGCTGCAAGCTGACGTTGACGCCCTGACCGATCAGATCGCATCTGTTGTCGGCGCGGCGCAGTTCAACGGCCTGAACATGTTGCAGGGCACCGATGACGTTAACATTCTGTCGTCTCTTGATCGGTCGAGCGATGGCACGGTCGCCTCGTCCAACATCACTGTAGCACGTCAGGATCTCAGCTTTGACTCCGGTGTTTATGGCACTGGCGCGGATCTGAGTGCAAACGCCACCTTTACTGCTGGTGCAAGCCAAGATGCAGCCGGTGCTGGCGCCAACTTCTCTGGCGATGGCAACGAAATGACGATTGATCTGGCTACTGTTCCTGCAGCTGCCGGAGAGACCTATAATCTGCAGATCGCTGGTGAAACCGTGAGCTTTACCACAGTTGCTGGCGCATTGACGGTCGATGACGTGCGTGATGGACTGACAGCTGCGATCAACGCTGCGGGCATTGAAGGTATTTCAGCCACAAATGCGAACGCCGGTGAAATTGTCCTGACAAACACCCGGTCGTTCGAAGACGTTGAAGTGAACGCATCAGGCCCAACAACAACATTCGTTCTGACATCCGGCGACAATGATGGCGGTACTGTCAACTCTGGCGCTGCTGCAACCACAGCATCACTTTCGTTGGGTTCGCGTGCGTCTGACATCACGTTCTCGGCTACCGCTGGTGTCAATGAAGGCGATGGTTATCGCGTGGCCATTGCCGGCAACAACTATGATTATGTTGCGGGCCCTGGAGAAACATTTGAAGATGTCGCACGCGGGCTGAAGACGATCATTGATGGTGCCGGCGTTGCCGGGCTTTCCACAAACGTGACCGAAAAAGACGGTGCGTGGGTGCTTGAAGTCGATACCGATAGTGCAACGGCCGTTACTTTGAGTGTCGCAGGCGCAGCCGATGGTGAAGCGACCGGTGGGCTTGCAGGTTTGGACAACGTGGATGTCACGGATGACGACAGTGTCGCCGCCGCTTTGGCCAATATCGAAACATTCATCGGTAGCACAATCGACGCGGCTGCTGAGTTTGGCTCAAGTCAAGGCCGGATCGATACGCAGTCAGAGTTTATCTCAAACCTGACCGACAGCCTAAAGTCCGGCATCGGTGCATTGGTCGACGCTGACATGGAAGAGGCCTCAGCACGTTTGCAGGCATTGCAGGTTCAGCAGCAGTTGGGTGTTCAATCGCTGTCAATTGCGAACCAGGCTCCGCAGACAATCCTGTCATTGTTCCGGTAATCTAAACAACCAGTGGCACCGGAGAACCGGTGCCACTGCGTATTTCACTGCGGAAAACCCGCATCTCGTTCAAATTCGTGCCGGAAGGACATCACGTGAACGCAATAGAACAAGCTCGCCAGGCATATGCCCCCACCCAAGTCGCCGTTCGCACAGAACGATCCGTGGAAGCGCAGTTGATCAGTCAGATAACTGCACGCCTACGCAAAGAATCAAAAACCACTCCAATCGATTTCCCCGCGCTTGCGAGCGTGCTGCATGATAACCGACGCATGTGGGTGACGATGGCCGCAGATGTTGCCGACAATGATAACGCGCTGCCAAAACCCTTACGGGCGCAGATATTCTACCTCGCAGAATTCACGGAAATACATAGCCGCAAGGTCTTACGGGGCGAGGCGGATGCGGCGGCTCTGATCGAGATCAATACCGCCGTTCTGCGTGGGCTAAATGGTCAGGGAGGGGTCTGATGTCCGGACTTGTCCTGAAGCTGAACCCAAAGGAACGCGTGCTCGTCAATGGAGCCGTGATAGAGAATGGGGACCGACGCAGCCGTTTGTCAATTCTGACGCCAAACGCTAATATCTTGCGTCTTCGAGATGCTATTCGGCCGGATGAGGTGAACACCCCCGTCCGTCGGATCTGCTATATTGCGCAGCTTGTACTTTCGGGGGATGTCGAAAAAGCGGATGCGCGGCTGCAGATGCTGCGCGGCATCGAACAATTGAGCCAGGCATTGCGTGATGATGATAGCAGAACCCATCTGGATACGGCGACTGAGGCAGTCGACCGCGATGATTTTTATCGTGCGCTGAAGTCGTTAAGAAACCTGCTGCCGCGTGAGGCCCGTCTTTTGGCGGCCAATCAGTCATGACCTTTCAACCGGTTGTCCCCCTAACCGGCTATGTGGGCTGGCGGTTTTTGGAACGCACATTGGAGAACCAGCAAAACGCTTTCTCTGAAAGTCAGCCTGTGATGCGCGCAACCGAGTACTTTCGCGACAAGATCGGCGATATACGAACCGCCGATGATCTGGTTGCCGACCGACAGCTTCTTTCGGTTGCTCTGGGTGCTTTTGGCCTTGATGAAGACATCAACAACACATTCTACATCAAGAAAATCCTGGAAGAGGGCACAATTGACGATGGCGCGCTGGCGAACCGGTTGTCCGACAACCGGTACGCCGACTTCAGCCGCGCGTTCGGCTTCGGCGACGGCGTATTTGCGCGCACTGGCCTAACCGGCTTTGCCGGCGAAATCACGGATCGCTATGAAGCCCGACAATTCGAGCGCGCCGTTGGTGAACAGAATAATGATCTACGGCTTGCTATGAATGTCAGCACCGGAATCGATGATATTCTGGATCGTACCTCCAGCGTGAATGCACAGTGGTTTTCCATCATGGGCAATGCCCCCTTGCGAGAGGTTTTTCAAACTGCTCTTGGGCTGCCAAGCAGTATCGCGAGCATCGATCTAGACAAACAGCTGGAACTTTTTCAGGATCGCTCAGCATCGGTGTTTGGTACTGATCAGGTGACTGACTTCGCTGATCCAGATCAACAGGAAAAGCTTATTCGTCTTTTTCTTGTCCGATCCGAGGCAGCTGATATCACGGCCGCATCGGGAAGCTCAACAGCGCTGACCCTGCTGCAATCCGTCTCACCCCTGGTCTGACCGCGCCGCAGTCAGATCATCGGGTTTCATGCGGTTGGATGATACCGCGATCGCTTGCCGCAGTTTTGCAAAATGTGCCAGCGTTCCGCGGCTGTCTTTGATCGTCAAAAACTCATCCAGCATGGGCGCACAGGCGATTGCGGCATCAATGGCTGGATCCGATCCGTTTGTATAGAGGCCAGACTGTATCATCAGCTCTGAGCGATCATAGACGCCGAGATGCGCGCGGGCTTGCGAAATCATCTTGTTTTCTTGATCTGTTGCGGCCGCTGGCAAGGATCGGGAGACCGAACGCAGGACGTCGACTGCCGGAAATCGGCCCCGTTCGGCGATCTGGCGATCAAGGACAACATGACCATCCAACACACCGCGCAGCATGTCTGCCACCGGTTCATCCATGTCCGAGCCAGCAACGAGAACCGAGAAGACGGCTGTGATGTCTCCGGTTCCGGGCACGCCCGGTCCGGAACGTTCGCATAATGCAGCTATCGCTGGGCCGGTCGATGCAGGATATCCGCGCAGGTTTGCATTTTCACCCGCAGCGACGGCGACCTCCCTATGAGCTTCGCAGAACCGGGTAACCGAATCGATAAGCAGCAAGACTTGCTTGCCCTGGTCCCTGAAATATTCTGCCACGGCGGTTGCGGCCCACGCACAGTTCCGGCGCACTTGCGGCGCACGATCCGATGTCGCCGCAACCACAATCGCACGCCGCATCCCTTCCGGCCCGAGAACATCCTGTACAAAGTGCCTGACCTCCCGACCGCGTTCGCCCACCAATGCGATCACAATCACGTCGGCAACCACACCCCTTGCCAAATCAGCCAGAAGCGTCGATTTGCCCACGCCGGAACCCGCGAATAACCCAATACGCTGTCCCTGCACCAAAGGCAGAAGTGTATTAAAAACAGCCAGACCTGTTTCCAATCGGGCGCCCAGCGCCCGACGCCGATGTGGCTCCGGCGGAGCAGCGCGCAGCGGGTGCGGATCAACGCCCGGCAGTAGTGGACGCCCATCGATTGGTTGGCCGTCGGGATCGATAATGCGTCCGATCCAACTGGCGTCAGGCGCAAATTCGGCGCGCTGCAAGATAACAACCCGGTCCCCCAACGACACACCATCAGGCGCACCATCGATCAACAAGTGAACAGCATCCGCGTCAAGTTTGACGACCTCACCATGGACCATGCCACCGCCGGTATGCACCCTTGCCCTGTCACCGATGCTTGCACAATCCTTCACGCCACCGATCTGAACGCTGCCACCGGCCACACCAGTCACTCGCCCGACATCGTATACGGATTGTAAATTGGCGATCGCCGCCGTCATTTGCCTGATCAAATTATCCATCACATTCGATCCAATCGATTAACCACAAACCTCTTCTTAAGGAATCAGGCTTAATGCTTCGTTGAAACCAGACGAGGGAGAAACCCCGATGTATAATTCACTGGAGCTTTTCCAGACCGCGACGGCCATGGCACGCCATGCAGGGTCGCGCCAGGCTGTCGTCGCCCGCAATATCGCAAATGCCGATACTCCGGGCTTTCGAGCACAGCATATCCCGCCCTTTAAAGAAAGTTATGACGCGCAAGGCACGCACCAACTGCGCGCTACCCGCACCGGCCACATCACAAACGCGCCAGATATGACAATGGCGCGGTCGGTGTCGGATACGGTGGCGGAGCCATCACCAAACGGCAATACCGTTTCGCTGGAAGACGAGCTGTTGAATTCTGTTGCTGTTGGCCGCGAACACAATCGCGCGCTGACGATTTACCGGCACACGATGACCGTCTTACGCACAACCCTAGGCAGAACATAAAGTGAACAAATGACTGATTTCAGCGAAGCAATGTCCGTTGCGACAAGTGGTATGAAAGCGCAAGCCGACCGTTTGCGCCACGTCTCGGAAAACATCGCAAATACTGATACGCCGGGCTATCGTCGCAAGGTTGTATCATTCGAGCAGATGGTCACCGACGGACAAAGGACCGGTGCGGTGGCCACTGGCCGTGTCCGTCTTGATCAAACTGATCCGACGCGCATTTACGACCCGGCCAACCCACTTGCCGACGCAAGCGGGCATTATGACGGATCGAACGTCAATCTATTGCTTGAAGTGGCCGACGCCAGAGAAGCGCAACGCAGCTACGAAGCCAATCTCAAAATGTTTGATCAGGTGCGGCAGATGTCATCCGCTCTGATGGATCTTCTTCGCAATTAAAGGAGCCCAAAAATGGATATTAATGCACTTGTCGCCCAGAATTATGCAGCCGGTAAGGCTGCGACGGCCCCTGATGCCGGAGTCGGTGGAAATGCCATCATGGGTGCCGCGCAGGATTTCATGTCAACAATGCGTGCAAGTGAAAGCACCGCGATGCAGGCCATGACTGCTGGCGCAGATCCGCACGCTTTGGTTCAGGCTCTTGCGCAGACGGAACTGGCTGTCCAGACCGCCGTGACGGTGCGCGACAAAGTTGTCGAGGCCTATCAGGAAATCCTGCGGATGCCAGTCTGATGGATGAAGCGCTGTTTTACGACACGTTACGACAGGGTTTGTGGACGGCATTCATGATTTCGATCCCAATCCTGACGGTTGCCTTGGCCGCCGGCCTTGTTGTTGGTCTTTTTCAAGCGCTGACATCCATCCAAGAAATGACCCTGACATTCGTACCAAAGCTGGCCGCCATCGTCGCCATTTTCTGGGCCACGATGGGTTTCATGACCGAAGCGCTTGTCAGCCTATTCAAATCAACCCTGATCCCGATCATCGCCGGAGGTTAAGAATGGACAACGCATCATATACCGCCCTGACCCGGCAATCCGGCCTGATGCAGGAAATGCGCGCGATTGCGAACAATATCGCCAACGCGTCAACCACCGGCTTCAAGGCCGAGGGGATCATGTTTGCCGAACACGTTAAATCATTGGGTCCGGGCGCGAACTCTCTCTCCATGGCCACCGCCGCGGTGCGTGACACGGTGCAATCGCAAGGTGGACTATCGCAAACCGGCGGGACGTTTGATCTGGCCATTGAGGGCGACGGTTTTTTCTTGATCGAGGCGCCAGGCGGTCAGCGTCTGACCCGTGCCGGGGTTTTTCAACCCAACGAAAACGGCGATCTTGTCACACCAGATGGGTATCAGGTGCTTGATGCCGGCGGCGCGCCGGTTTTTGTACCGCAAGGGGTTGGTCGCATTGGTATCAGTCCTGACGGGACGATGAGCGCCAACGGCCAGCCCATCGGCCAGATCGGCCTGGTCAGACCAATTGATCCCAACCAGATGATTCGCGATAGCGGCGTGATGTTCGATGCGCGCGGTGGTTTTGAGCCCGCGCCAGATGGCCGCATGATGCAGGGTTTCCTTGAGGAATCGAATGTAAATCCAATTCTGCAGATTGGCCGGATGATCGAAGTTCAGCGCGCCTACGAACTTGGCCAAAGTTTCCTCGACAAAGAAGATGAGCGCATTCGCGGCGTCATTCAAGCAATCCGCAGATAAAGGAGCAATCTGATGAAGGCACTTAAGATCGCGGCCGCGGGCATGTCCGCACAACAAATGCGCGTCGATGTGATTTCCAATAACCTCGCGAATATGAACACGACGGGCTACAATGCCCGCCGGGCTGAATTTGCCGATTTGCATTACCAGCAACTTGCCCGACCCGGCACCATCAACGCCTCTGACGGTACGGTCCTGCCAACGGGCGTTCAATTGGGTTTGGGCGTGCGGGCCAATGCCGTTTCTGTCATGCTTAGCCAGGGTTCGCTGGCCTCGACAGGCGGGGATCTGGATGTTGCGATTGAGGGCGATGGCTATCTTGAGGTCACGCTTCCATCCGGCATTTCCGCATATACGCGCGACGGCGGGCTAAAACTGACCGGCGACGGTCTGATTGTCACTTCTGACGGGTATCCCGTTGTTCCTGACGTGACGATCCCCCGCGATACACGCTCAATCTCGATCAACGCAGAAGGCGAAATATACGGATACTTCAACGATCAGGTTGAACCGCAGCTTCTTGGGCAGTTCACGCTTGCTGGCTTTACCAACGCCAAAGGGTTGGAGGCAATCGGATCAAATCTGTTTCTTGAGACACCCGCTTCTGGACCATCCGTGGTCACGACGCCGGGTGAAGACGGGCTGGGCGTCCTGCGTCAGGGGTATTTGGAAGACAGCTCTGTCGATCCGGTCAAGGAAGTTACCGATCTGATTGAGGCGCAGCGTGGCTATGAGCTTAATTCAAAGGTGATTACGGCAGCAGATCAGATGCTGAGCGCGATGGTGCAATTGCGGTGAAGTATCTGTTTTTTCTTTGCGCATTGTCGACGCCGGTTTCGGCTGACACCGTTGTGGCCGCGCGTACCCTACCTGCGCAGACGCTTATCATGGCCGAGGATGTGATCCTGCGCGACCAAAACATTCCGGGCAGTGTTCAGGACCCCGCTGAGATCATCGGCATGGAAGCGAAAGTCGCGCTATATGCCGGGCGCCCGATCCGGCCCCGCGACGTGGGATATCCCGCGGTTGTTGAACGCAATCAGATCATCACCCTTCATTACGAAAGCAGCGGGTTGATGATTTCAACCGAAGGGCGGGCGCTGGGGCGGGCCGGACCCGGTGAATTGATCCGGGTGATGAATATCAGTTCGCGCAGCACCGTAACCGCGCTGATCGGTGCGGATGGTGCTGGCTATGTCTCGCGGTAAGGAATGAAAATGCGCAAAAATCTTTTTCTGGTCGCCTTGCTTGCCGGTTGCGGCACAAGCCCGGTGGGTAAACCACCCCCCTTTACTGCACCTGACAGAACCGTGGAACGCAATGCGATGCTGAACCCCGGCACACAAAATGGAATCGAAACAGTTGCACTTGCCCCGTCATCGCGCGCGTCACTTTGGACAGGGGCCAGGGGGTCATTGCTTGGCGACCGTCGCGCCATGTTGCGCGGCGACATCATGACGGTCGTCATCGAAATCGATGACAGGGCCGAGATTTCAAACTCCAGCGACCGGTCTAGATCTGCCTCACAACAGGCTGGCCTTCCGCAGCTTTTCGGTATTCCACAGCGGCTGGACAAGGTCTTGCCAAACGGTGCGACATCATCATCGTTGGTGGATCTGAATTCGCAAAGTGCGTCATCGGGCGACGGGACCGTGCGCCGCAACGAAAAACTGGAACTACGTGTCGCTGTGACAATCACTGATGTCTTGCCGAACGGTGTTTTGGCGATTTTCGGGCGGCAAGAGGTGCGGGTCAATTTCGAACTGCGCGAATTGCTTGTTACCGGCTATGTCCGCCCTGAAGATATCACCCGGCAGAACGAAATCACCTATGACAAGATTGCGTCAGCCCGGATTTCCTATGGCGGACGAGGCCAGATCACCGACATGCAGCAGCCGCGATACGGACAGCAGATCCTTGAACAGGCGCTGCCCTTCTAAGCCCGGATCGGAGAATTCATCATGATGAAGTTGCTTTTGCCTCTTTTGCTGACACTGATTGGCGTCGGCGGCGGTGTTGGTGCCGGCCTGTTTTTGAAACCCGCACATGAAGAAGATCCACTCGCCGAAGGCCATCCCTGTGGCGACCCGGCCGAAACTGGTGAAAATCACAGCCCTGCGCCAGTCGCCGCGATCTCCGAGGAACGGGAATATGCGAAGCTGAATAATCAGTTCGTCATCCCCGTTGTTGAGAATGGCGCCGTCGCGGCACTGGTTGTGATGTCACTTAACCTCGAAGTTGTGCCAGGCAGCCGCGCGACTGTTTTTGCCATCGAACCGAAACTGCGCGACGGATTTTTGCAGGTCATGTTTGATCACGCAAATATTGGTGGATTTTCAGGTAACTTCACGAGCGGCACGAATATGAGGTCGCTCCGCAATGAACTCCTGCGGAGCGCACAAGAGGTTGCCGGCGATACCGTGACCGATGTTCTGATTATCGATATAATACGTCAGGATTCGTAGCTTTCCTTGCGGCGCAACCGCTGCTGCTGCTGCTGAGCATGTTGTTTTCGCATGCCGTCAACGGCCTGATCACGACCAAACGCGATCTTGAGCTTATGCTTACAGTTTTCCTTTAGAGCCAGCACCTGCGCAAGTTCGCCATTGATGGTTGCGCGCCGTTGATCGACCCATTGCTGCCAACGAATGTCAGCCCCCGCCACCAGTGCCGCATCATCCGAGGCGCGAGGCGCGCGCGCCTGCGACTGTTTGCTTTGGGTCAGTTGTGCCAAATTCTGGCGCAACCCCTCCTCGCGTCGCAAAATTGCTGCCATCTCGGCCTGAGCCGCGCGAAACTGCAAACCAGATAACGCACGCAACTTATCCATCTTATTACTGTCGGTCACTTGCCCCCGGCCTTCTGTCTGATGCTTTCCGCAAAGCGTATTGCGGCAGCCACAGCCTTGTAATGTTCCGGCGCGATCTCTGCTCCAATCGCAACGCTGGCGTGAAGAGCCCGTGCCGTTGGTGGATCAGAATGCAATGGAACAGTATGTTCAGCCGCCAATTCGCGGATTTTCCTGGCGACTTCATCGACCCCTTTTGCCACACAAACCGGCGCACTTCCGGCCATGCGATCCCATTTCAAGGCAACGGCAAAATGTGTCGGATTAACGATGACAACATCGGCAGTGGGCACATCGACAAGCATCTTGTTCATGGCGATTTCTTGCGCCTTTTGACGGCGCTGCTGTTTCATCATCGGATCACCTTCGGACTGCTTCAGCTCATCCGTCATTTCCTTCCGGCTCATCCGGTTTTTGCGGATATGTTCCGCGCTTTGCCAAAGATAATCGATACCGCCCAATATCGCCGCAACCACCGCGACAATGATCATCAATCCAACAACCATCCGCCCCAGTTCCGCAACAATCAGTGCGGGTGGCAGATGCATGCTGCCAATAATGTGGTCAATCTGTGAGACGAGAAAGACACCCATGATCACGCTGTAAAGCACCAGTTTTGTCAGGCTCTTGATGAACTCAAAAAGCCCTTGCCGCCCGAACTTGTTCTTGAAGCCCGAGATGGGGGATATACGGTTGAGTTTTGGTGCAATCTTGCTTGGCGCAACCACAAACGCGCGTTGGGCAGCGACCGACAGGATAGCCAGCGCGGCAGGCACACCGAACCACGGTAATGTACCCCAGAATGCCGCCTCGAACACACCACCCATCAAGGGACGGCTTGCGCCCGAAAAGAAAACAGCCGCTAAATCATCAGCCTGGCGTAATAAAACCGTCATGGCGGTGGCCAAACCGATCAATGCTGCAGGGCCAATTGTTGACATCACTAGTAGTAGGCCACCATAGGCCGCAGCCGTCGTCAGGTCGGTTGATTTTGCGATTTCCCCTTTTGCGCGGGCATCGTCGAGCTTTTTCTGACTTGGTTCGAACTGCTTTTCGGTGTCTTCGGCCTCATTGCTCATCGCCAACCCTCAAACGGTGCGGCCATGAATGTACTGAACGCCGCCATCCAAATGCCCAACATGATCGGTGCCGTAAGCAGCAGCAGCAATAATCCGCCCGCTGTAATCGCAGGGGCCCCCACAAATGAAACCATGAGTTGCGGCATTGCACGGTTTATGACGCCAAGGATCACATTGTAGACCAACGATGCGATCAGGAACGGCGCGGCCAAGGTGAACCCCATGCCAAAGGTCCGACCGACCTCTGCCGTGCCGACCCGACTGACGATTTCTCCGGTCAGCCCGGCACCATATGGCACCATCGTGTAGGTGTAGATCATGTAAGACGCCGCTTGCACGTGCAGTCCCGACAATGCGGCAAGTGCCGTTCCGGCCACGACAAGCACATGTCCGATTGCCGGTTGCGGATCTACGCCAGCGGACCCACCAAAGATTTGCGATAGTGACGTCGACTGCGCCGCAATCGACCCGGCAATCTGCAACGCAAGGATGAAAAAGCGCAGCAGAACGCCAAAAAACAATCCAGCCGCGACTTCCTTGCCCAATACCGATGCTATCTGCAGCAAGTCTTGGGGAGCGGTGCCTATATCGGGCGCCACCGCTGGCGCAACGACCAGCGTAAACATCAATGAAAGGATCAGTCTGATCCGCATCGGAACCGGCTGATCACCAAATGCGGGCATCAGTGACATCATGGAACCAACCCGGATAAAGACAACCAAACCGGTCCACAACATGGCCTGGGATAGTGGTAGCAGGGGCAGCAGTTCGTTGATCACGTCGGCACCAGACCAACAAGTGCCGGGCGGGCATCGATGCCAATCTCTTCAAATGATAGGACCGGGTTCATAATCCCCTTGGCCGCCATTACTGTCCTGAGAAACCGCCGACGCCGCATCGAGGTCACAACAGCCGCATAGGCCCCTGCTTCTGCAGCCTGGCCCAGTTTTTCCGCAATGCCGTCTGCAAGCTGGTTAAAGCTTTCCGGTGGCAACGCCACATCTCCGCCGCCGCGATCAGTGCGAATTTCATAGGTCGTGAATGTGTCTTCCCACTCTGGCGATAACTGCACCAGGGGGATGGTTCCGTCAGGCCGCCGCATCTCTGCCACCAGTTGGAAACCCAGCCGCTGCCGCACATGTTCGGTGATGCTGTCGGCCGTTTGGAAAAGCTGCCTCCCCTCGGCGGTGGCTTCAAGAATTAGTGGAAGGTTTCGGATTGAAACCCGCTCCTCCAACAATAGACGCAATACTGATAACAGCACGTCAATCGGGACCTTGTCAGGTATCAGCTCATCAAGCATTTTCCGGTTCGCTTCGGCGCGGGCCGGATCGCTGAGGTTCACCATTTCGTCCAGCCGACGACGAAGCGCTTTTAACGTCAATAATCTTGGGAAGTTGCGCTTGACGATTTCAAGTAGATGCGTCGCCAACACTTCTGTCGGTTGTACGGTTGTAAGACCTGCAAGCGCCGCCGTTTCCTGATTGGCCGGGTCGATCCATCGTGCCGGCGCACCGTAAACGGGCTCCTTTACAACTTCCCCTGGCAGCTCGGATACGTCGCCTTCGTTCAACAGGGCGAGTATCTGATCAGATTTCAAAGTGTCCCGCACCTGTTCGACCCCCTGCACCTTCACCACATAACAGCCGGGCGGCAAGGCTGCGTTATCTGTCAGACGAATTTCCGGTAACACAACGCCGAATGCCGTAGCCACATGGCTGCGCATGTTTGCAATCCGCGCGTCCAGCCCCGTGCCCGGGTCCAGAACCATCTCAACCAAATCGGGGGCAAATTCCACATGGATGTCATCCAGATCCAACACATCCCCCAACGATGTTTGTGCCGTTGGCTCTTCTGCCATTTCGGGTTCAGCAGCTGCTTCTGCTGCAGCCTTTTGTGCGGCGGTGGACATGACGTAAGCACAACCGCCCAAAGTGAGCGCGCCAACCATGAAGGGTAAAAACGGCAAACCGGGTACCAAGGCAAACAACCCCATCAGAAGTGCCACAGTTGCGAGCGCTGCCGGGTGGCGCCCCAACTGGGCCACCAATGCTAAATCAGTCGATCCCGTCGCACCCCCACGCGCAAGCAGCAGTGCGGATGCAATCGATATGACAACGGCCGGTATTTGGGATACCAGTCCATCGCCTACCGTCAAAATCGCATAAGTTTCAAATGCTTGCCCAATCGGCATACTGTGAACCGAGACACCGATAATGAGTCCCATCACCAGATTCAAAGCAGTAATAAGCAATCCTGCGATGGCATCGCCTTTTACAAATTTTGACGCCCCATCAAGTGATCCAAAAAATGTCGTCTCGGCCTGTTCACGCTCACGGCGCAACTTGGCCTCTTGGTGGTCGATGGCGCCGGCAGACATATCGCTGTCGATCGCCAATTGTTTGCCGGGCATCGCATCAAGCGCAAATCGCGCACCCACCTCTGCCATCCGCGTTGCCCCTTTGTTGATCACAACAAAGTTGACGATCAACAGCACGCAAAAGACGACCAGCCCCAGTAGGATATTGCCACCCATCACGAACATCGCAAAGCCCGCGATCACGTCACCGGCTGCATCGGTCCCTGTATGCCCTTCGCCGATAATCAACTTTGTCGACGACACATTCAACGACAGGCGTAGTACCAGTGATGCAAGCAAAACGGTCGGGAACGCGGAGAAGTCAAGCGGCCGATCGATGAACAAAGTCACCGTAAAAATAAGGATAGCCAGTGCGAACGATGCCGCCAGTCCGATATCCAATACCCATGCTGGCATCGGCAAGATCATCATGACAATGACTGCCATTAGCGCAAGCGCCAAAATGATCGTGGGTTGAAATAAGTCGCGAAGTGAAAGTCCAACCATGGATCAGCTATCGCTTTCTGCAAATGGTACCAGCGAACCGAGTGCGGTCTGACCAGAACCCTGGCGCAGCAACGGGAAACTGTTTTGTCGGGCTGGCCTGATGGCTGATTGGTTGGTCTTTGCGGTTGCACTCGCATAAAACCGGTCAAACCGCTCCCGATATCTGGCGGCATATTGGGGCGTGCGCGAATGATATGCGCCAGCAGCCTCCGACCAATTGCCCTTTTCTGCAAACAACGATTTCAAGAACTTAGCGGCGTAGGTCGCCCCGGCGTTGGGATCCAACATTTCGTCAACCGATGAAAAATGCTGGTGATGCCAACGATAGTTGATTTGGAAACATCCCAGATCGACGCTGTCGTGCCCCTGCGCAATGCTCTGGGTCGCGCGCCTGCGTGCTGCGTCACGTGAGTTGAGCCAATATCCCTCGCCATGGATATTGAGTGTCCAAGGCCAAGGTTCGACCACACCTGATTCATTTCGCCCAGTTTCAGTCTGCGTGATGCCCCACAGAACCGCAAAGGGAATATTATTTCGTGCAGCCGCAAGCTGAGCGGCATCGTAACACAGGCTCGCTTCGCGCGACTGGACCGGTTGGGCGCCAATCAAAAGCGTCAGTCCAAAGGCTGCCAAGTGCCTTATTTGGATCACCCAACCAAGCGGCATTCTGCCCCACATACGCAAACGCACCTTCTGCTGCTATTTCGCTATCAACTTATTTGCGATTGGTTGACAATTCGTAACTCGAAACGGGGCCAGTCAAGTACCGTCGGAAACTGAAAACCGCGCAAGCAACTCGTCCATGATCTCTCTTGACTGCGCAGACTGATTCAAAAGATCTCTGCCACTCGTCAGTGGCTTGTCCGGGTCCAATGCGGCAACCTCACGATCAAGCACAGTATTGGATGCAGCTTGCAACAACGCATCGCCTGAATTGATCAACGCGGAAAAATCCCCCCGACGCCAAAGGCTTCGTGGTGCCTCATCTGCATAAGCTTCCGCAACCAAACCATCTGACTGCGCGATTTCTAGGGCAATGCGCCGTAACTTGTTTGCCTGTTCGGACTGACGTCCATCAAGTGCGACCAGGACTGCACTTGGATCGTTCAAGGCCAACGCAGCTTTGGCTCGCAGATAACTTCTTTCGTTCGCATCATCATTCTCGGCACGACCCGCGACGACTTCCTTGGCCCGTTCCGGGAAGCCGAGCATCAATAATCGGGCTGCGATCTCGTTCTCCGTTGTTGGTGTCAGGTTTGTCGATAGAGGGTCAAAGGCATATCCAAGAAAGGCGTCGGCTTGCATCGCCTCCACAGCACCGCGCGCGTACTTGTTTTCGAGTTCAATCAGGATTTCATCATCTACCCGGCCGGTTTCCTCCCGGATTAGACGCTCTGCCGCGGCAAAATTGTTCAGATGAAGATATGCCCGGATCTGCGCCACAGCAATATTGGTCGCTGCTGACGTCTGCGCATTTTCAAACCGCAATGAATCCGCTAACAGAAAATCATCTTCGGTGAGTGGGCGTTCATTTTGGATTGCATCATCAAGCCGGGCAATCATCACTTCCGGAGTGGTCCTGACATCGGTGGCGACGATTTCAACCACCTTTTCGACAGCGGTATCCTCCTCGCCTAGGGATCGTAACAGACCCACTTGTGCGAGCTCTGCAGCGAGCGGTGCATCTGGTATTGATCTAATCACCTTCATGATTTGCACCGCAGCATCATTGTCTCCAATGGCGACAAATCGGTCCGAGAGCATTGGCGCAAGATGCTGTTTGAGGGCCTCAGGCAAGCTCATGAACGTGCGCAGGATAGTTGGTTGATCAATCTGAACGTCAACGGCATCCGGGCCAGAAGCCAAAAACGCCCAAAGTGCCACTGGTGATACACAGCTTGCTTGTTGCGAGAACAGGCTTTGGTCAAAAGAGTCACCGTCAATGACACGCGCCATCGCAATCAAATAGTTTCGTTCAATTGAGCGCACCCCGTCCAACTGCAGCGTTTGTTCTGCCTCTCGACCAAAGCCGAAGAAGATATATTTCCGCGCCAACTCGAGAACCGCATCTTCATCAATTCGGTCGGTCGCAGATGTCAACTTTGCCCGCACCTCACCGATCTGCGTTGTGTACGGTCGTTCGTCGCCCCACGTCCCAACATCGAACCAACGATCCGGCAGGCATGACCCACCATCCTGTGTAAGGATGTTTGGCGGGTCTTCTGGCACAGCCGCCCGATCAACACCCGTCAGCGCGCGAATTCCAGGTGCGGCCACATCCACAAGATCATCGGCGCGACGATCCGAAAGATCACCTTCGAGTTCCGGCTCCAATAGACCCTGGCTCAACGCGCGACCGAGGCTTTCGACAACAGATGACTCCAGCTGATTAAGATCAACCGAAACGGCTGACGCGTCCGCAGAAGACGACGGCAGATCGCCGGCTTCAGCATCGGGTGTAGCGAAGACCGGAACGTCCTGTTCAGCTTCGATGACGGGTCGTGGCCTGGGCGCATCCGGAGTAACGATTAATGGAATCAACGGATCGCGCTGCACCTCGAAGCGCGAGACTGGTTGCAGAGGGGGAATTTTCGGCAGTCCTGATGATGCGCTGGCTTGCACAACCTCGAAAGGTGAATCAGCGGCAGGTGTGCCGTCACGTATATCCACGACCAGAATATTTGGTTGATCAAGAAAAGCATCTGCATAGCACTCGCAATCAATACCCAAACGAAGTTCGCCTTTGGTATCGTTCTGAGACACTTCAAAAATCCGATCTTGTGGGATAAGTTCGAAAAAACCATCAAGATCATAACCATCTGATGTTGGAAGACTGATGACATAGCCCTGCTCGTCACGGTTAAGTTGCCAGTCCGCTCCGCTGGGGATCGTCAACACAACGCGGGTAAATGTGTCATGTTCGCCTGTCTGAACGCGCACCGGGTTGGCATTAGTCGCACTTGCCAGGGATAAAAGGAACAGCAGGAGCAAACGTAGCATCATGCCGCCTCCTGCTTTGACGCTTTCAATGCATCCTCCATTTCCGAAAAGCTCGGGCGATGATGACTGGGCATATTCTGGCGCCCGACTTCAATGCAGATATTGGGTGCATGAGAATGGAGATTTGCCACCAAAACCTCCCTTATCAACTGCTGAAAATGCGCGTCCTCCTCAATAACGGCTTTAACCTTTGTGGCGAACGGTCCGACAATACCGTAGGCAAGAAAAACGCCCAGGAACGTGCCAACAAGTGCGCCGCCAATCAGCTTACCCAGTACTTCTGGCGGTTGGTCAATGGACGCCATCGTCTTGATCACGCCCAACACCGCCGCGACAATACCCAAGGCCGGCAATGCGTCAGCCGTCGTTTGGAGCGCGTGAGAGGAATGCATGTTGTGATGAAGCGTCGCTTCGATTCGTTTCTCAAGCACCTCCTCCACCTGATGCGGGTCATCGTAATTCATCGATGCCGAACGCAGTGTATCACAGATCAGTGCGATTGCTTCTTTGTCACCAAGGATCTTAGGGTATTTCCCGAAGATGTCCGAGGTATCTGGGGCTTCGATATGACCTTCCAGCGCCACGGGGTTGGTTCGGGCAACCCGAACCAACTCAAACATCATGCATAAGGCATCACGATAATCCTGGGACTGCCATTTCGGCCCCTTAAAGACCTTACCGACATCCTTGAGCGTGTGTTTGATGGCGGACGTGTCATTGCTGATCACAAAAGCCCCGATGGCGGCACCGGCGATCATGATCATCTCGAAAGGCAATGACTTGAGAATGATCCCCATCTTACCGCCGGCCAACAGGTAGCCGCCAAAAACCATCACAAAGATGATCACAATACCGATCAAACCAACCATCGGGTACGGTTCTCCTCACAATTCAGATTGACCACGAACGGCCGCAACTTGGTGTTACAACAAAGGGGTTAACGTTCCCTCAGCGTTTACTCTGTCGGCGCATTCGCATTGCGACCGGCAAGTACGACGCTGAACGAATATGCCGTTTCGGGTTCCAACTGCGTCATGATCAGGGCTGCAGCATCCGCGCGCATCAACCCCAGAAATCCGGCCGCAAACTCAGGCGACATCTCTTCAAAAAGAGCTGCGGCCTCTTTCGGTTTCATGTTCTCATAAACCGTTGTTAGCTTTTCAAGATCTGTCGCAGCAGCCCCGTCTGCGAGCGCTATTGTCGCGGCAAGCGTCTGCTCAGCAGCTTCCAATGCCGCAAGTTTCTCTGCGACCTCGTCCTCGACAACATTCAACGCCTGGATGCGCGCCTGGAGTTGCGCCTCACGTTCGGCCAATCGGGCCTCCCGGCGCTGAAACGCTTCGAGCAACGCGCTCGTATCCGTAGCATCAACAGATGTTGCCGCAATCGGGATTTCCTCCGCAGCCACTTCCTCCGCCAGCGCAGGGCCCGTCCCCGCACCAATGCGGATCATGGCTGATGCAATCAGCAAACTTGAGATAATGCCGAGCGTTGCCCGCCCGGTCCGGCGTGTTCGTCTGGCCATTACTGTCGGCCTTCCGGTCCGGTGGGGCGACGCACGAAAAACGGGCTTTCACTGGATGGCGCGATTCCCGGATCAGGCAAATCGTGCAACGATGCGACCAGCAGTTCCAGTCGCGCCCCGGCCGCCTCGGCCCGGGCACTGACGTCATCAAGTGTGCTTACAGACATTTTTGCGGTCGACTGCGCCTTATTGAGCGTCTTTGTCAAATCATCTACCTGCGCTGACAAGACAGCCACTGCACCACCAACGCCTTTTTCAAGATCGGTGAACCGACGCAGCCTGCGCGACAGTACCAAACAGTACAATCCGGCACCAAACGCCCCTGCTATCAACAGAATATCAGCAATCATAGTCATTTGGACGTTCCTTAACTTAACACGAATTCCATGATGAGAAGGTCGCCGACACGGCCTTTGCCGGCGACAACTTGCACGCGACGCAGCATCTGGCTGCGCAAACGGATCAACGCTGTGGGATCCTCTAGTTCGGCAAGATCAACGGCGCGCAAATACCCGTTCAGCACATCCACGATGCGCGGTTTGATTGCTTCAACCTCGGCCGCGTATTCGGGAGGTACTTCCAGCTGTGCTGCAAACCGCAGATGGTCCCGCCCGCCGCTACTGGGCAAGGAAATCACCAACGGATCAATAGCAACAAACGAAACTTCAGGACGAGCGACCGCATCAGCCTCGGCAACCTCAGCCTCATGATCTTCGTCGGAGTTCCCAAAAAGAATCCCGGATTGAACCGCGAAAAACCCGCCACCGCCCCCAAGAACGGCAAAAACCACGCCAAGAATCAAAGGGAGTTTTGAAGTATTTTTTGGTGCCTCTTCTGGTGCATCAGCTTCTGCCGTCATCCCAAATCCTTTCAGAACTTTTCCAGAACATAACTGGGAAGCCCTAACCGATTGTTAAGCCTGATGGTCCAAGAAGGAGGAGATTAGGCAGAATGCCAAAGTGATGGAGAACCAGATTGCAGAGTTTCAGCAGCATGTGGTCGGCGCTTGACGGTCGCCGCCGTTTATTTGTTGTATTGGCGACAGTTGCGGTGTTTGCAGCCATCCTGATGCTCGCCCAAGGCTCAAGCAACAAGGACATGTCACTGCTATATGGCGGGCTGGAAACGCGGGCCGCCGGTGACGTCATCACAGCACTTGACCAACAAGGCGTGGCATATGAGGTCCGCGGTGGGGCGATATATGTACCCACCGGACAACGTGATACCTTGCGCATGTCTTTGGCTGGCGAAGGCTTGCCTGCGGCCGGCAGCCAGGGCTACGAGCTGCTTGACGGGCTTTCAGGGTTCAGTACCACATCGCAAATGTTTGATGCCGCCTACTGGCGGGCAAAAGAAGGTGAGCTTGCCCGGACCATACTGGCAAGCCCGCATATCCGCGCAGCCCGGGTACATATTTCGACACCCTCAAGCCGTCCGTTCCAGCGCAATCAAACCCCAACGGCCGCCGTCACCGTTACAACAGCAGGTGGTTCACTATCAGCCCCTCATGTCAAGGCGTTGCAGTTCCTGGTTGGTGCCGCAGTGCCTGGGCTATCACCCGATTCCGTGGCCGTGATTGATGACAGTGGCGGCCTGATGTCAGATGCAGACGGGAGCACAGTATTACCGGGGAGTGATGAGCGCGCCGAAAGCCTGCGCAAACGGGCCGAACGTTTACTGGCGGCCCGTGTCGGCGCGGGAAATGCGGTGGTCGAAGTCAGCGTCGATACCGTTACCCAGACAGAGCAGATTACCGAACGCCGGATTGATCCCGATAGCCGGGTTGCCATCAGCACCGAGGTCACGGAAAGCGCGGGCACATCAACCGATAGCCGCGGCGGTGATGTCACCGTTGCGTCAAATCTGCCGGATGGAGATGCCGCTGGCATCGGCGGCGCGTCAAGCAACGAAAACTCGGAAAACCGGTCTCTGACCAATTATGAGGTCTCTGAAACCGAACGGCAGTTGATCAGGGCCCCCGGGGCGGTACGACGCTTGACCGTCGCCGTATTGGTCAATGACGTCAAGACCGTCGCGGGTGATGGCACTGTTTCAGTGGCACCGCGCAGCGAAGAAGAACTGCGTTCGCTACAGGAACTGGTTGCATCGGCCGTCGGAATTGACGAAGCGCGCGGCGATATCATCACGTTGAAATCCATGCCATTCGAACCTCTTGCGGCATTGGGAACAGAGGTGGCAACACCTGTCCCAGGCGTGCCTCTCGACACAATGCAGTTGATTCAGGTCGCGGTGCTTGCCGTTGTTGCACTTATTCTGGGGCTCTTTGTCGTTCGGCCGATCCTGTTGCAGGCGCGGCCAGCAATCAGCGCGGCCGACACGATCGCGCTTCCTGAACCGGCAGATATCGATCCACCGATGGCCATGGCGATTGGGGACGACAGTATGGGAGATTTCATGGGCGGTGATTTGAGTTCAACAGAAAATGGCGGCGACGACCCGGTGTCGCGCCTTCGGCAAATGATCACTGATCGTGAAACCGAAACGATACAGATTCTGCAGGATTGGATCGAAGACCCCAAGCCGACGGAGCGTGCTTAAATGTCTGGTATATTGTCACTTGAGTCCTTCGAAGACGTGATCACGCAGGACGATACAGTCAGCGAGGACTATAATCGTGGCTACGAAGAAGGGTTAGCGGCGGGCACTGCCGCAGCGCAGGCAGAGGTTGGGGCGTTGCAGCAGCAGTTTGTGCAATCGATTTGCGACATGGATTTCACCTATGCCGAGGCGCGTGGCCAGTTGCTGCTATCTCTTGAGCCGCTTTTCTCTGCTTTGGTGACGCAGGTCCTGCCGCATTGTATCGAGAACGGTTTTGCGGAACATCTGAGGAAGGTCTTGCAACAGGCCGCAGAGGACGATGCCAGCGCACCCATCTCGCTTTTCGTACATCCCGAAAACTATGATGCCGTTGTGGCATTAAAAGGCGCGTTGCCCACGGCAATCTCCGTTCAGCCTGATCCATCGCTCGATATTCAGGCCGCCTGGATTGAGAAGATCCAGCAGGGGACGCTGCTAGATACGGCTGCATTGCTGGCTGAGATCACAACGGCACTCAGCATGATGACCAACCCAGAAACGAGGATAGAATCCCATGGATGATTCCGTGCAAAGACAGTCCCATGACGATGGCAACCCGCTACAGCACATTCCGATTGAGGTCTCTGTAACGGTTGGCAAGGCGCGCCCGTTGGTCCGTGACCTGCTAAGCCTCGGTGAAAATGCGGTCCTTCCGCTCGACAAACGTATTGAAGACCCGGTCGAACTTTATGTGGGTGACCGGTTGATCGCACGCGGTGAGTTGCAAGAGATGGAAGGTGGCGAACCGGGCCAATTGGCAGTTCGCTTAACCGAGGTCGCGACAGATAAGGGCGACGTAGCATAAATGTGGAGATTGCGCTGGCTTGGGGCAATCATCGCCATCGCACTGGCAGGACCGGCGATGGGGCAAGACCTTTCGATCAGTCTGGGCGATGACGGGTCACTCGCCACGCGTTCCGTCCAGTTATTGATACTGATCACAGTCCTCAGTCTTGTGCCCGGCATCGCAATTATGGTGACGTGTTTCCCCTTCATCGTGACTGTTTTCGCCATCTTGCGGCAGGCGATCGGGCTGCAGCAGTCACCTCCGAACATGCTCCTTGTCAGCCTTGCGATGTTTCTGACCTATTTCGTGATGGAACCGGTTTTTATTGAGGCGTGGAACGCTGGCATCGAACCGCTTCTGAACGATGCCATAACCTTGGAAGAGGCCTTCATCCGTACAATGGAACCGTTGCGCGCGTTCATGTCCAGTCGGATTCAAGCTGATACTTTCGCCGCGCTCGCAGATCTGCGGCCCGACGTAGCAGCAACACTCGCGATTGATGACGCACCTTTATCCGTCGTCGTCCCATCCTTCTTGCTCAGCGAGATGGAGAGAGCATTTCAGATAGGTTTTTTGATTTTCATACCTTTCCTGATCATTGATCTTGTCGTGGCCGCCGTGCTGATGTCGATGGGTATGATGATGGTGCCACCTGCGATTGTCTCGCTTCCCTTCAAACTGGCCTTCTTCGTGGTGGCTGATGGCTGGGGGCTGATCGCATCCAGTCTCGTCAGGGGGTATGGCTAAAGCCGACAGCCCCGAGGGTGATCACGACCACCTTCAACGTTTACTTCAGATACCAACAAAATAACGCCCTTGGCGCGTTGACAAAATAGGCAAAAAGAAACGCCAAACCCACTGCAATCGCCTGTATCGCACCAAAGACTTAACCGATGAGGGCACTCGTAAACAGGATGCAGTCTTTCTCAAGACAACGCAATTAATGCAACCTTGGGTACGGCGTCGTGCTTACTATGATCAGATCTGTCGCGGTTTTGTTCTGTTCAAGTTACCCGATTATGCGGCCTTTTGTTCGAAAGCCGGGTGGCTCCTCCAGCCGACAGCTGGGTATTTCCACGGGCATTCAGCCGTTCATGTCATTGAATATCGCGCGTTCAACATCAAGCGTCTCTTCGAGGTAATTGGTGGAAGTTGTAACCTGTATGACCCGATGGAATGCTGGAACTATTTCAAGGCAACCGGATATGTCTCAATTTACTCTCGAAATACTTTTGCGTCGACCTCTTTCAACGCTTCGGTCATTCTTCGTCAACCATAACTGCACAAATATAAGATAAATTGTTCTCGGATATCGACCAAAACCACCGCGTCCTCACCTTGGCAGACGCTTTGTGGTCGGAAGCAATAAAGCACGGTATCCGCGTGGACTGGCGTCTATATTCTTGTATGGCAGTTTAACCGGCAACAGTCTTTATTCTCTGCAATGAACGCCAATCTCATCAGTTTCGCTCCGCAAAGAGTTGGGCGCCCTTTTCTAGGCCTCCCTCATCCCGAGACATGCGGTGCTCGCTGCCAAGTTCAGTCATTTCGCGCCCTAAATCGGACTATGTTTCTGACCTCTCCCGGCTTCGCTGATCGTCTTGGATCCATCGGCTCAGCGTTGAGCAAGATCAGCAGCGACCTGCCCCCGTGATTGGCCACTAGTTGACGCTATGCGAACCGCTTCTACGCAGAAGTGATGCCATATCGTTTCTCCTTCGGGACAAAATATCAAGTCAAAGGAGCGGACCGATTCCGCAAAAGATCGAATCCAAGCTATGACCGGCGCGCTGATCTCGGCCCCAGCAAAAAGCGGCTATGAGTATGGCGGGTACGATCTGTGCAGCTGCAAGTCATCGAACGATAAACTCAGCATGTAGAGCACCGCTTGCTTTGATGCTCTTGAGAATGTCAATCATATCGCGCGGCGCTACTCCAAGCGCATTCAAACCAGCAACGACCTCGCTCAGTGACGTCCCCTCATTTATCTCGGCTAAACCGATTCCAGGCTCATCAACGACCGCAGCATCAGTCCTCGGCACGACCACGGTATCGCCCGGTGAAAACGGGTTTGGTTGAGCAACGAGCGGCGTCTCACGGATTCTCAGTGTGAGATTGCCTTGGCTGACCGCCACTCGACTGATGCGAACATCCTCACCCATTACAATTGTACCTGATCTTTGGTCGACAACAACGCGCGCACGTCGTTCAGGTTCGACAAGTATGTTTTCGATCCGACCAAGAGCGTGAGCCGGCGACTTCATTTGCGTCGCCGTAATATTCAATTCAACGGTCCCGGCATCCAGCATGATCGCAACTTGCCGGCCAAAGCTCTGATTGATCGCTTGTTCAATCCGCCCGGCTGTGGTGAAATCTGCGGTCCGAAGGGCCAGCCGGAGCGACGTCATGCCAGAAAAATCGAACGCAACCTCACGCTCAATTGTAGCGCCAGAAGGGATGATCCCGGCCGTTGGAACGCCTTGAACGACAGTCGCAGCATCGCCGGTCGCTGATGCGCCTCCCGCAATGATTGTTCCCTGCGCGACGGCATAGATATCGCCATCCGCTGCGTTAAGTGGTGTCATGATGAGTGTGCCACCCAATAGACTGTTGGCATCACCAATTGCCGAAACAGTGACATCAAGTGGGCTACCGGCACGCGCAAAAGGAGGCAGGCTAGCCGTTACCAGAACCGCTGCAACATTCTTGGGTCGGAACTGTTCACCGGTAACATTGACGCCAAGCCGTTCAAGAATGTTGCTTAACATCTCTTCGGTGAATGGTGAATTTCGTAGTCCATCTCCAGTGCCATTTAGGCCGACGACCAACCCGTACCCGACAACGTCGTTCGAACGGACACCGTCAAATTCAACGAGATCCTTAATGCGAATGGGTGTGGCTTGGACAACAAGCGGGACGATCATGAAGATGCTCGTCAGGAATGCTCGCCACAGCATCAGATATAGTCCAATAAGCTTAGTCGAGAGAGACGACCTGTGACACTGTAGTGCGTTTCCAGCTGCAATTGCACACTCTGCAGGCGTGACGCGGTGTCAAAAGGATCCGCAGAGGTCAGATCATTTTTGGATATTTCTAGTGCCGTCTTCTGGGCGCTTATCGCGACACCGGTTTGTTGAACACCTGCTTCAACAAAACCGATGCGAGCTTGGACAGCAACAACTCCGGCGGCAGCAGCAAAAAGTCGTTCGCCGGCCTCTTGAAGGAGATCCGATTTCCCCTCGGTGTCCAAACCAACAAATTCATCTGCAATGGTCGCGATTGCTGTCGCCTTCAATACGTCTTTGATTGCCGGATCATCGGCGCGCGCATCAATTTGATAGCTTCTGTTCTCGGAAACCCGTCTTTCCATTGCGCCACCGCTGTCACCCAGATAGCCCATGGTTGCAAAGCCCCCCGTGGGATTGTCAAACCAGGCTTCAATCGCCGTGACGATGTCTTGGGGAGTTGTTGCGCCGACCACAGCCGTTCTAATGTCGGCAAGCATATCCTCGGCTGATGCCAATGGGGATCTGTCTACTGCCGCACCGGCCATAAGGGAGCGGTCTGCCAGGCGGGTGTTGAGCGCGCTCACAATTGTGTCAAATGAACTGCGTGCGGCGCGTCCGGCTTCGTCAATCTGTGAACCGGTACTGGCATCACTCAACAACAGAAGTTGTGCACCCGTGTCGCTCCGAACTGTATCGATCTTTCCCAAAACCGTCTGGATACCGGCGAGCGTCTGGCTAGTCTCGCTAACAGCTTGGGAAAACCCTTCAAGTTGGGCCAGACTGTAGTTGATCCCGGAATATCTGTTTGTCTCTCCGCCAAGTTCGGCTGTGATGTCGGTGACACGCCCGGTCGAAAGACTTTCAGCTAAACGCGCAAGTTCAGTTTTGATTGTGCCACCGTTGCGCATCGATATGAACTGCTGCGCGGCATCGCCGACTGATATGACTGGCATCTCTAAATCTCCATCAGGCGTTGCATCATGAAATCGACGGTTTGAATAACTTTTGCATTTGCGGCATAGGCCTGCTCGACCCGCAGCAGGTTCTGAAGTTCCAAATCCGTATCGACCCCCATCGCTAATTCGGCCTCATGCAATGTGTCCCAGCGTGCCGCGGTGAAGCTCAACGTTTCTTGGGCCGCCAGTCGGGATGAACCAATTTGCGATGTGAAATCAGCCATACGGCCTGCAGCCGATCGGGCGGCACTGCCCGGCAGGTCGTTACGTGTTTCGGAGAGGGCACCAATCCAGCGATCCAGTTGTATGGCGCTGCCGGCCGGACCAAGTGCTGTGGCGTTCAGTCCATCGCGCAGCAATGTTAAAACGCCACCTTGTGCTGGATCAACAACCGGGTTCACAGAAACGCGTCCGGCGAGGCCGGGAATATCTGCCAGGTCAAGTGTTCCGCCCTCATCCGTCAACAGGCCAACATCGCCCGGTGCAAGTGTCGGATCATTGTTGGGGTCTTCAAATCGCGCAACCAGATCTGCAGCAATGCCATCAAGCGCGCCCTGTGCATCGACAAGCGTCTGATCCCGGAGCGCGAAAGATGCACCCAGCGACCCACCATCCAACCGACCAACACCAGTCGCCGCGTCCAAGGGGATGCCGTCGCGCGTAATGCCGGAAAGGGCACCAGAGGCCAGCGTCATATCAGCGACGATGGTTGGCGTGGGTTCGAAACCGAATTGCACGGCACGCCCGTCCAAGAGCGTTGTTCCATTTGTAGTCATCAAACCGATGGTTCCGTTGTCACGCGGGATTTCGCGTACAGGCACAATATCCGCAATCTTGTCGACCACCTGTTGGCGCGAATCCAATAAAGTGCTGACATCGGCCCCCGTAGATTTCAGTCGCAAAATATCGGTATTCATCGCCTCCACCTGTAACAGAGCTGCATTCAGTGTATTGATATCGTTTTCAATATTTACATCCGCTTCCTGCCGAAGTGACTGGATTGTGGTAGTGTTGTTGCGCAGTGTCGCCGTGACATCTTCCAGACGTGACAGGACTTCGGCCAACCGTGTCTCTGACGCCGGATCACTGCTGGCGCTGATCAAGGCCTGCTCGAAACGTGCCAGCCGCGCCTCAAGGCTCGCCGCGTCATCAGGGCCACCAAGGGTTTGTTCCAGTCGGACCAACATGCCTGCACTACGTTCTTGTCCCCCAAGCGCCGCATCGGCAAGGCGTCGGTCCGCGAGTAGTCCTGCATCGACGAAACGGTTCACGCCATCAATCTGCACACCAGCGCCAACACCACCAACCTGCCGTGCGCTTAAATCAAGCGACCTGCGCCCGTAGCCATCCGTCAGAGCATTGGACAGGTTGGACGAAACAACCTCGGCCATACGAGACGTCACGGACAACCCCGACATGGCGTTGCTAAGTGCGCTGGAAATACTCATTTACTTACCCCTTATCGCATTAACGTTTGATGTTCGTCGTTTCCTGCAACATCTCGTCCACAGTCTGGATCACCTTCGCGTTGGATGAATACGCGCGTTGCGTCTGGATCAGTTCGGTCAGTTCACCCGCAACATCTGTCGCTGATTCCTCCAATGCGGAGCTCACAATATCCCCGGTGGGCCCGTCACCTGCATCCCATAGAAAGAATGTGCCACTCTCAGGCGTGACCCGGTAGCTTTGCTGATCCAGCGTTTCCAGCCCATTGACATTTGGCACGTCGACCAGAGGTATCTGATAAAGGACTCGATTGATCCCGATATCGAAGGACGCGCGGACAAAGCCGTTCTGATCAATCTCAACCGAGGTTAGGCTGCCCACAGGTGTACCATTCTTTGAAATCGAAACAGGCGCAAAAGCATCAGATAGTTGGGTCAGGCCAAGCGAACTGCCCAGCTCACCAATATTGATTTCCATCGGACCACCATCGACGGCTATCGTCAGAATTCCCGTGAGGGGGTCATAAGGGCCGCCAACCGGCGCGCCGGGGTTAGCGAAGTCGACATTCGCCAATGTGCCACCGCCACCGCGGCTGTCATCAAAAAGCAGTGTGTACTCGCCAACAACATCGGGAACACCGTTTGCGTCAACATCCGTCTCACTGTCAGAGATCACCATGGTCCATTCGTTCGACGCACCATTTGCAGGCACCGTTGGCGTGAATGAAAAGCTCAGGTTGGATGAGGCGCCAAGATTGTCGAAATACTCAACAGATAGCGTTTCCACCTCACCGGCGGAATCCTCTCGTGTCGATGTCGCGGGCAGATTGACGGAAAGGTCAACACGCGTTGTCGCCTCTCCCGCAAACTGGTTTGCGTTGATCTGAACTGGCACAAGCCCATCAACGGAATCACGCGGATAGTTCGGGATTGTGCCATCAGCCGCCGCTGGCACGCCCAACAACACCAAGCCACCCGGCGTGCGCAAGAAACCTTGCGCATCTGGCCTGAACGACCCGGTTGTCGACAAAAACAACGGATTGTCACCGTTATTGACCGCTACCGACGTTTCCGATGTCACCGGCAACATGCCACGTCCGCGCACCGCAAGGTCGGTTGGGTTTGACGTTGATACCAGCGCCCCGCGTTCATCAATCAACCGCGAGGTTGTGATACGGACGCCACCGGCCGAATATGTGCCCTGCCCGCTTTGGATGACCATGGACTGAAAATCCGTTGCAGCGCGCTTATACCCGTAAGTCGCGGAGTTGGAGATATTGTCCGAAATGGTCGCCAAGCGTGATGCGTTTGCCGCCAGGCCGGCAACACTTGCATTCAGGGAAGAGGATATCGTCATATTGAGCCTTTCTGCTGCGTGGATGACGTCAAAGTCCCTTCCTGCCTAACGGCCCAGACTTAACGTCCCCCTAATGTTTAAAATCCAACCCATTTTCCTTCACCGGTCTGACCGCAACAAAACGATCTCGACCCGGTTATTTCGCGGTGCAGTGGCATCACGCACAGCCGGAGACCGATCACCAGCCCCTGTGATTCGGGCAATCCGACGTGGATCGAGCCCACCTTCCTCAAGCAGCAACCGCATTTGTGCAGCGCGTCCTGTCGATAATTCCCACACCGGATTATTCACCGCCAAAATTGGCTTGGCCTGCAGATGACCCTTGATCGCAACCGGATTGCTGACACTTTGGAAAAGGCGGGCCAGAATGGCACCAATTTCACGAGCAACAGGACTTGGTTCAACACTGTCAGGTTCAAAAAGGGTCGCCTGCGGCAGATCGAATATCTCGATCACCAGCCCTTCATCGGTCAGCCGGGTAACGATGTGGCGCAGCGCCTGCTCTGACGTCATGCTTTCGCCGCCTTGCCCAAACAAAACCGCCTCAAGATCGCGCAGTGCAGCGACTTGCGATGCTTGTGCAGCGTCACTTTCGGCATCACTTTGCGTTTCAGAACGAAGAGGATTCTGACCAATTGTTGGCTGGTTCACCCCTGTCCCACTTTGCGCCAGAGATTCTTCAGTAAAGATGTTGTTGCCACCAAATGCGCCGGACCCACCGCCGGAAACCCGGTTGATCGGGATAGTTGGCGAGAAGTAATCAGCAATGCCTTTACGCTGCTGTTCGGTCGTCGCATTCAAAAGCCACATCAGCATAAAGAACGCCATCATCGCCGTTACAAAATCGGCATAGGCCACTTTCCATGCACCACCATGATGCCCGTCACCGCCCACGACCTTTTTGCGTTTAATAATGACTGGCGCGTTGGATCTAGCGTTCATTTTGCCACCTCATGTTCACCCTGATGTCGTGGGTAACAGGCGGGAAATGAAAGCGAGCTTAAGGTAACAATTTAACCTAAATGGGCGAGTTTTTAAGAAATACTGACCTTAGCGACAGCGTCACGCAACTGCCGGACCAATTCCGCCTTCAGCATATCGCGTTCCTGCAATGTCGCCAGATATGATTGTGCCAAGGCAACAAAGGCCGGGCCAAAATCCGATCGGGATTCGCAATCTCTCATGTCGCCTTCCAGGGCGTGAAGGTCGGCATAGACCTCATACAGCAGATCCTGCATCGCGGCCTGAACGTCATCGCCGGGCAAAAGGCGATCAAGTGCGAGTTGCAACAAATGGCGTTGCTTTGAAAAATGAGCATGCAGATCGGCGTCTTTTGCCGACTCCAGTTGCAACTTCAATTGTGCCAGCTGATCGATAATGTCAGCCGGTGCAAGCGGAACAAGGATATCATTCATTTGCAAACTCCCAGCTTTTGTCGGGCGTGCATATTTGGTTTTCCTGCACTCTCATCCGAAACAGATCGCGTCCGCGATGGCCTTCGGTAGCAAAGGTTTCTTTCCAAATGATAAGCAAATATCGCGTGTTTGATCGATGCGGGTGATCCGGTGCAACTTGTTGGGTCGAATGAAAAGGCAATCATGTAAGGTCCTCTACCGCAATAACGGGAAACGGCATTGACGAACTCAACCCTAATAATACATCAAAGTCAAAGAAATGGACCGTACGGTGGTTTTTCTAAACAACTTGATTGCAAAATGAATCCGTGTTTGAGGCGACAGCGAGGTCCAAAACACGTTGCAATGCCGCGCCGCGGGCAAAGTCAGGCTGCACATCCTTGCCCGTTCGAATGGCGTCAATAAATCGGACAAAGTTGGTATTGACCTGCGGGGTTGGCAGGTCAGACCATTTGCCGTCCTGCAGATTGTCGCCCAGACAAACGCGCAATCGGCTTTCGCCGCCCGCAAAGCCAACGTCCAATCCGCCATTTGTTCCAAACAAACGCAAGCTCAGGTCATTAAGATGGCCGCTTGCAAAGCGACTGGCGTGGATCACACCAATCGCCCCATTCTGCAAGGCAAGGTGCATGGTCATACTGTCATTGGCATCCAACCGATATGGCCCAATCTGATCACCTTCGGCTTTCGGAAAGGTCTGCAAACGGCAAGACACCTCTGCTGCATCAGACCCGGCGGCAAAACTGGCATAGTCCAGAATATGCACGCCCACATCACCAAGAACCCCCAAGGACCCGTGTTCAGACGACAGGCGCCAAAGCCACTGATCTTCGGTGCGCCAGTCACCCCAGGCATCCTGTGTCAGCCAGCTTTGCAGGTACGAGGCTTCGAAATGCCGAACTTCACCAATATCGCCGCGCGCAACCATATCCGCCGCATGCATCAACGCAGGGACATTCCGATAGGTCAGATTGACCATGTTGACGACACCAGCGGCCGCCGCGGCCTGCGCCATCTGTTCTGCGTCCTGCTGATTTGTTGCCAGCGGTTTTTCACACAACACATGTTTGCCCGCAGCCAACAAGGGAATGGTCGTCCGATGATGTACGGCGTCAGGGGTCACATTTGACACAGCATCAAATTCGCCCCAGGCCAGCGCATCGCGAATACTTAAAAAGCCATGCGGAACATGATGGGTTTGCTTGAACACAGCAAGATTGGCCTGACTGGTATCGACACCAGCCACAAGGGAAACGCCCTCCATCTGTGCGTAGGCTTCAGCATGGGTACTGGCCATGCCACCAGTGCCAAGGATCAGGACACGGATCAACGGAAACCCGCCTCGCCATCGCGATGCAGTCTTGGACCACGCTCTTCAATTGGTTCCAACGCGGCATCGACAGGAACATTGGGGGTATCTGTTACATCAGGCACGCGGCGGGCCGGATTATGCGCCCAGCGCACGGCATTTTGCAAAACACGCTGCACATTTGGATCGTGATAGGTTGGATAGGTTTCGTGACCAGGACGGAAATAAAACACATTCCCTGCACCACGCCGGTATGTCAGGCCCGACCGGAACACTTCACCACCCTGGAACCAGCTGATGAACACCGTCTCCTGCGGCTCTGGCACGCCAAAGGGCTCGCCATACATTTCTTCGTTTTCTAAGGCGAACTGATCGGGCAAACCATGCGCAATCGGGTGATTGCGTGATGTCAGCCAAATACGTTCCCGCTCGCCTGCTTCACGCCAGGTCAGATTGCAGGCCGTGCCCATAAGTGCCTTGAACGGTTTCGCAAAATGCGCCGAATGCAGTGCAATAAAACCCATGCCGGACCAGACGGCCTCAACCACGCGCTCCGAAACTGTATCCGATACATCACCATGGGCGGCATGGCCCCACCATAACAACACATCCGTTTCGGCAAGGCGGGCAGCACTTAAGCCATGTTCAGGGTCCTGCAATGTCGCCGTCGCTGCGGAAACGCCGTCCGCGGCGTTCAACGCATTGGCAATCGCGCCATGGATGCCGTCGGGATAAAGGTCCGCGACAATCTCGTTTTCCTGCTCATGAACGTTTTCGTTCCAAACCACCACGCGAATAACCATAAAATGCCCCCCAAAGCGCTTTGAGTCGACCTTGCGACCCTTTCAAATCAAACACAAGCGCGAAATCTGATCGACAACCAAGGGGTGAATTTTGGCCTGCTAATGAAAGGAATAGGATCAATTGTTCAGAAAATACGCAGTTTCGCCCTGTACTTTTGTCAAAAAACGCCATTTCTGCCCGATTAATGCCTCAAACCACGTGAAAACCGTTACCGTTAGTGTTAGGAGTGCGATTATGTCAACGGAACATGGTATTTTGAAACCGAATGACGCTGCCGAGGCGTTTTACGGCCAAAGCGAAGAAGCATTCGCAGAGCAGATCAAGATGTTGGGGGCAACTGATCCACGTCTGGTCCGAGCTTTTGAACGCACACGTATGCGGTATCAGCAGCAGAAAAGCGGCTAAACCTACAACGCATTGTAGGTCCGACCTGTCGGGGCGAAACGACCCTAAATGGTCATTCAGTATCGATTGGCTTCTGGTGAGCGTCTGGGTCCTGCGACAAATTATACACGCCTTCCAAACGCCGCGTATCGCACCGACAAATCAACACCGCCCACCATTCTTGCGCGTAGTGTCCCAGTGATTGACTGACAGTGATCGCAGGCACTGACAACGGCGCGGCGCTTTGGCGCGGTGTCAAGCCCGGTTTACACTTGCCCAACCACCATATGTCACTCTAAACTGACAAGATGAGTGTCACGTCTGATTTACAGATCGGAGCAGAGCCGCGTCGCTGGCCACAGCCAAGCGCAACCTTGCGGCTGATCAAACCTGTGACATGGTTCCCCCCCATGTGGGCCTATCTTTGCGGCGTTGTTTCTTCGGGGGTAAGCCCTTCTGGGCATTGGTTTTTCGTGATATTGGGCGTGATCCTGGCGGGTCCAATTGTTTGCGGCATGTCGCAAGCCGCAAATGACTGGTGCGACCGCCATGTAGACGCCATCAATGAACCTGACCGCCCGATTCCATCAGGGCGCATCCCGGGACGCTGGGGGCTTTACATTGCGTTGGCCATGACGGCGCTTGGGCTCATCGTCGGTTATCAGCTTGGTCCTTGGGGGTTTGGCGCGACAATCCTCGCCATCATCGCGGCTTGGGCTTACTCCGCTGAACCCATTCGGGCGAAGAAATCCGGTATCTGGGGGCCGGGCCTATGTGGCCTCGCCTATGAGACACTGCCCTGGGTAACAGGTGCCGCCGTCGTCAGCGCGGGCGCACCCAGACCAGAGGTTATTGTGATTGCTGTGCTATATGGTCTCGGCGCGCATGGCATCATGACGCTCAACGATTTCAAGGCGATCGAGGGCGACCGCGCAATGGGCTTGCGCTCGCTTCCCGTCACACTTGGCTTGGACCGCGCAGCCAAAACCGCCTGCTGGGTCATGACCGTCCCGCAAGCCATCGTGATCGGCCTGCTGACCTACTGGGGGCATGCATTCCACGCGCTTGGCATCATGGCCATGCTTGCCGTGCAACTGGGTGCCATGCGCATTCTGCTGCGCGACCCCGAAGGGAAAACGCCTTGGTATCAAGGCATGGGTATTCTTTTTTACATCAGTGGCATGATGATCTCTGCCACCGCACTGGGAGGTTAAGATGACTTTATCCTGGTTCCAGATTATTCGGCTCGGCTTTGTGCAAATGGCACTTGGGGCCATCGTTGTACTGACGACATCGACCCTCAACCGGCTGATGGTGGTTGAGCTTTCGCTGCCTGCCATCCTGCCCGGACTGCTGGTTGGACTGCACTACGGTATCCAGCTCACCCGACCGCATTGGGGGTTCTATTCCGACACGGGCGGGCACCGGACGCGCTGGATCATCGGGGGCATGGCGGCGCTTGCCATTGGTGCGTTCATGGCGGCTTGCGGCGTGCTTGTTTTCGCACAATCCTTCGCGCTCGGATTGACAGTATCCATCGTTGCATACACGCTGATCGGCCTTGGTGTCGGGGCCTCTGGTACCTCGCTTCTGGCGCTGCTTGCCACGACAACAGCGCCACAGCGCCGGGCGGCGGCGGCCACGATCACATGGCTGATGATGATCTTTGGGATTGCAATGACCGCCGGGATCGTCGGCCAGCTCATTGATCCCTATACCCCACAACTTCTGCTAAAAATCGTGGCCATCGTCGTGACCACAGCCACATTGATCACTTGTGTCGCGGTCTGGCGGGTCGAACGTAATCTGATTGCTGTCCGTGAGCCAGACCCAACCCCATTCATGGACGGACTGCGCGAGGTTTGGACCGAACGCAAAGCCCGCAACTTCACCATCTTTGTGTTCTTGTCGATGACCGCCTATTTCATGCAGGAACTGATCCTGGAACCCTATGCTGGCCTCGTCTTTGGGTTCACGCCCGGACAATCCACATCCTTGTCGGGCGCACAAAATGGCGGCGTCTTTATCGGAATGTTGACGGTCGGCATCCTCGCAACTGGTTTCAAAATCGGGGCGCTGCGTAATTGGGTCATGGCCGGTTGCCTCGGGTCCGCTGGCGCGCTTGCGCTCATCACATTCCTTGGACCGCTTGGACCAACCGCACCAATCATCCCAGCCGTCGTTCTGTTGGGTTTCTTTAACGGCATGTTTGCCGTTGCTGCCATCGGTTCCATGATCGCCTTGGCCGCCGAAGGCATGGCCCGGCGCGAAGGCACCCGTATGGGTCTTTGGGGGGCGGCACAGGCCATCGCTGCGGGGTTCGGCGGGCTGATTGGCGCGGGCATGGTCGACATTCTGCGCGTCAGCATGTCCGACACCCAAGCCTTCGGATCCGTCTTCATTGCCGAGGCGGCGCTCTTTATCGCCGCGACCGCGATGGCCGCCAAAATCATGGACCGCAAGTCACTATCCGTCACCCTCGTTCCGGGAGAATAATAGATGCAATATGATGTCGTTGTCGTGGGCGCAGGCCCATCCGGGGCCACCGCCGCCGAAGATTTGGCGCGGTCAGGGCACAGTGTCGCATTCATCGATCGGGATGGGCGGATTAAACCCTGCGGCGGAGCGATCCCGCCACGATTGATCACCGATTTCCACATTCCCGATGAACAGCTGGTGGCAAAGGTCAACACCGCGCGCATGATCTCGCCCACGCAACGCCATGTCGATATCCCGATTGAAAATGGCTTTGTCGGCATGGTTGACCGGGAACATTTCGATGAATTCCTGCGTGACCGGGCGAAAAAGGCGGGTGCGCACCGCTATACCGGCACCTTCACTAAAATCGAACGGGATAATGACGGCACCCATGCGGTCTATCGCGATAAGATCAGCGGAAATGAAATGAAGCTGACAGCCAAGCTGGTGATCGGTGCGGACGGCGCACGGTCAAACGTCGCCAGGGCCGAGATCAAGGATGGGGACAAGATCCCTTATGTGATCGCTTATCATGAGATTATCGAGGCCCCCGAGGCCAACGCTGTCTATGATCCCAAACGCTGCGATGTGGTCTATGACGGGCGCATCTCGCCCGATTTTTACGGTTGGGTCTTTCCGCATGGTGAGCAGGCCAGCGTCGGCATGGGATCGATGGAAAAATCGGTCGATGTGAAACAGGCCACCGCCGATCTGCGGGCGGCATCCGGTCTGACGGACTGCAAGACAATCCGCAAGGAAGGCGCGCCCATCCCGCTCAAACCGCTGGACCGATGGGATAACGGCAAGGATGTCGTGCTTGCTGGCGACGCCGCTGGTGTCGTGGCTCCGTCATCGGGCGAAGGCATCTATTACGCCATGGTTGGTGGGCGTGTTGCGGCCACAGCTGCGGCGGCAACGCTGGCATCGGGGCGGGTCAAAGACCTGCAATTGGCCAGAAAACTCTTCATGCGCGAACATAAACAGGTTTTCCGGGTTTTGGGCGCGATGCAAAACGCCTATTACCGCAGCGATGAAAGACGTGAGCGGTTTGTTTCCTTATGTCACGATACCGACGTGCAAAAGCTGACATTTGAGGCGTATATGAACAAGAAACTGGTAAAGGCCCGGCCCATGGCGCATCTGAAAATCGGCATCAAGAACCTCGCCCATCTGACGCGGCTCGTGTCGCCGCTGCGCACATGACGATCATGATCCCGGCCTGGGAAAACGGCGTGCTCAAACCGGTTGAAAAGCTGGAGGCGCATCAGCGCGGGCTGAAACACAAGGCGGTCAGTGTCTTTGTGATGAACCGGGGGCGCGTGCTGATCCAACAGCGGGCCATGGGCAAGTACCACACGCCCGGGCTATGGGCGAATACATGTTGCACACACCCCGAATGGGACGAAGACCCCGCCGATTGCGCCGTGCGGCGCCTGAACGAAGAACTGGGGATCAATGGGCTGTACCCCAGCCACCGTGACCAGATCGAATATCGGGCCGATGTCGGCGGTGGGCTGATCGAACATGAGGTGGTGCAGGTTTACGTGGCTGACGCGCCAAGCGGGCTCAAGATCACGCCGAACCCCGACGAGGTGATGGCGACGCGCTGGATCGATTTTTATGACCTGTCCGCCGATGTGGCCCGGCACCCCGATCACTACACGCCCTGGCTGCGGATTTACCTGCAAGACCACAAGGCCGCGATCTTTGGCGACCTGATGCGCGCCGTGTAAAACCAATGCGGTGCGCATGAACGCGCACCCTACCCCGTGACAACGCACCCGATCCGGTGTTTACGTGCCGCAACAAGAAAGGTTGCGCAGTGTCACTTTGGGTTTTTGGGTATGGGTCGCTGTTGTGGAATCCCGGTTTCACGCCTGCGCGCAAGGTCAAGGCGCGCCTGCATGACTATCACCGAAGTTTCTGCATGCTTTCGATCCATCACCGGGGATCGGAAGAGGACCCCGGACTGGTCCTGGCGCTTGACACCTATCCCGGCGGGCAATGCACAGGCGTGGCGTTTCAGGTCGCCGAAAACGAGGAAGACGCTGTTCTGGCCATGCTGCGCGAACGCGAACTGATCTCATCGGCCTATTACGAAGACACGGTTGATCTGGTGACCGATGATGGCGAAACCATCCCAGCACTGGCTTATATTATCAGTCGTGATCATGTGCAGTATTGCCAGTTCGATCTGGAAAAGCAGGCCCAGATGATCGCCCATGCCACAGGTGGGCGCGGCCCCAATACCGAATACCTGTTCAACACAGCTGATCACCTTGTCGAGCTTGGGATCAGGGATGCCGATATGGAATGGCTTGTCACCCGCGTGCGTGCCTTGACAGCAACATGACCCGGACCACGAATTTATTTGGGTTCTTAAGCGATTGCCCCTATGCTCCTATGCGGGTGGAGAGCAGTAACAAAAGATAAGGTAGCCCGTGTCCGACAAAAAGGCAGCCAAGGCACAACCACAGTTTTCGCAGCCGTTCCGCCAGATTCTGTTCATGTTTGTCGTGATCGGGCTGATCGGGGCTGGATTTTATCTGGGACAGGCCCAGATCATCGCGATCTACAATTCCAACCCCTATCTGAACGGGGTCATTCTGGCCGTGTTCGTTCTGGGCGTGTTGTCCTGTTTCAATCAGGTCTTTCTGTTGATCAAATCAGTGCGTTGGATCGAACGATTTGCCCGCGATGCGGGTGGGCATTCCTATATCGCGGCACCATCACTGCTGGCCCCGCTGGCAACGCTCCTGCGGTCGCGCGGTGCGCGCACGCAGATATCGTCCACCTCCAGCCGGTCGATACTGGATTCTGTGGCGCAGCGGATCGACGAAGACCGGGAGATTACGCGGTACATCGGTAACGTTTTGATTTTCCTTGGCCTTTTGGGGACGTTCTATGGGCTGGCCACAACGGTGCCTGCATTGGTCGAAACCATCCGTTCGCTCAACCCCGGCGATGGCGAAGACGGTGCCGATATCTTTGCGCGTCTGCAATCGGGTCTTGAAAGCCAGCTGGGTGGCATGGGCACCGCCTTTTCCAGTTCCTTGCTGGGTCTGGCCGGATCATTGGTTGTGGGCTTGCTCGAACTCTTTGCAGGTCACGGCCAAAACCGGTTCTACCGCGAGTTGGAAGAATGGATGTCCACGATCACCCGCGTCGGCCTTGAAGGCGACGAAGGCGGCAGCGGTGCCGATAGTGGCGTGATGGCCGCCTTTGTTGACCAACTGGGCGAGCTGATGGACACGATCCAGATGAGCATGGGCCAGATGGATGCCGACCGGGAAGAGAATGAAAAACGCTTTGCCAACCTCGCAGAGTCCATGGATCAAATGGCGCAAATCAAAGAAAATGACGAGACCGAGGCATTGCTGACCCGTGTTGCCGAAGGGCAGGAAATGCTGATCAAAAAGCTGGACGAAAGCGGTATGGAGGGGATCGACGCCGAAAGCCGCATGCGCCTGCGGTCCATCGATGTGCAGCTGCTGCGTATCCTTGAAGAGATGTCAGCGGGCCGTCAGGAAAGCGTTGGCGATCTGCGCCAAGAGATCATCACCTTGACCAACGTGATCAAAGACAGGACCTGATCCATGGCGCTGAGCCGCAGATCATCCAACCGTTTCCAGAACGCCATTTGGCCGGGCTTTGTTGATGCAATGACGGGCCTTTTGCTGGTGCTGATGTTCGTGCTGACCATCTTTATGGTGATCCAGTTTGTCTTGCGCGAAACGATCACCGGGCAAGAGGACGAGCTTGACGCGCTTAGCGGCCAGATCGCCGCCCTTAGCAGTACCTTGGGGATCGAACGCGACCGCAATGCGACCCTGACCGCTGATCTGGACGACGCCGCAGCAGAGGCCGCAGCGCAGGCCAACCGCATCGCGGCCTTGATCACCGAACGCGCGGCGCAGGACCAAGCCCTGACACAGGCCCAATCTCAGATCACCCAGTTTGAGGCGCAGGTCGCAGGCCTGTTAGCTGACAATGCACAAGCCGCTGAAAATATTGCAAACCTGGAGGATGAACAGACCCGTCTATTGGCTGAACAAACCGATCTGATTTCTGAGCAAGAGGCGCTGAACCTTGCCCTGGCTCAGGCTCGGACAGAGATTGATGCAGGTGCAGAAGCCGCACGGTTAGCCGCGGCGCGCAGAGAAGCTTTGGAGGCACTGGTTGCCGATCTGGAAACCCAAAATACCGAGCAATCCGAACAGATTACAACGCTAGAAGCCGAAGGGCTGGCCGATGCCGCCGCCGCCGCCGCCCTGCGCGAACGTCTTGCCAATGCCGATACGGAATTGACGGCGATGACCCTGAACCTTGAACGCCAACGCAAGGAAGCTGAAGAGACACTAACGCTGCTGGCCGCCGCACAAGCCGCCCGAGCGCAACTGGATCAGGAACTTGCCGCGATCCAGACGACCAGCGCAGATATCAACGCAAACCTGACCGCAGCCGAACGCGCCCGCCGTGCCGCGGAAGCCGCCGCTGCACAGGCTGCGGCAGAGAACGAAGACCTGAATGCCCAGTTGGCCGAGGCCGTTGCCGCCCTATCCCGCGCGCAGGGTGCGCAAAGCACGCAAACGACTGAAGCAGAACGCCAAGCAGCCCTGCTTGCCCAAGCAAATCAAGCACTTGCAGCCGAAGAAGCCCTGTCTGCGGAAAGCCAGCGACAGGTCGCATTGCTGAATGAACAGGTCACTGAATTGCGGACCCAGGTAGGCAATCTGCAATCGCTTCTGAACCTCGCCGAAGAGGCGGATCGCGAAGCCCAGGTCCAGATTGAAACGCTTGGCGCGCAGTTGAACACTGCCTTGGCGCGCGTCGTATCAGAGGAACGGCAGCGCCGCGCACTGGAAGAGGCCGAGCGGATCAGGCTGGAGGAAGAAGCCGCCCGGTTGGCGCAAGAGGCTGAAAGGCTGGCCGCCGAGGCGCAGGACCTTGCGCGGTTCAAATCCGATTTCTTTGGCCAGTTGCGCCAGGTGCTGGAAGGACAGGACCGCGTTCGGATTGAAGGCGACCGGTTTGTATTCTCATCCGAGGTGCTGTTTCAACCGGGCAGCGCCGTTTTGTCCGGTTTGGGCGAGGATGAAATATCCAATATTGCCGGTATCTTAGCCTCTATCGCCGATGACATTCCGCCGGGAATTGACTGGGTGATCCGCGTTGACGGGCATACCGATAACATACCCGTGGGCAGCACCAGCCGGTTCCGCGACAATTGGGAGCTGAGCCAGGCGCGGGCCTTGTCCGTCGTGCGTTACATGACCGACGAACTTGGCTTTGCGCCGGCACGGTTGGCGGCAAACGGGTTTGGCGAATATCAACCGCTAAACCCGGATAATACGCCCGCGGCGCGCGCGCAAAACCGCCGGATTGAACTGAAACTGACAGAGCGGTGACGCAACGCACGGTGCCTCGCATGGGGGTGTGCAACGCGCGGTATCGGCGTGTTTTGCGAATCATGTGTTAAAGCAGGGGTTTCAGCCAAAATTCGGTGTCGGCCTGACGTCGGCAAAGCGTCGGCCCAACGTCGGACCCTTTGGGTGCATGACACCACATTAACATGGCGCACGGTCAAATTATGAATGCGGCGTTAAGCTTCATGCGATCACGGCAATTCCGCATCGGCTCAACATTTTCTTAGCCTTTCTCGACGACGATCTTTCTAATCGAGAAGGGAACGCCATGAAAAAACTGATCCTCGCTGCTGCAGCTGTGTTCGCTTGCACATCCACCCTGTCTGCCAATGAATTTGAAGGGGCGATGCAGGACTTTCTTGCAAATAGTATTGCGCCCTGGGCCACGGACCCGCTGATTGTCGCCGCCATTGACGCGCAAAACGCAGTGACGGCCAATTATGATCAGGCGACAATTGATGAAATGGACCAGTTATGGCGCGCGCAGGTCGGCATGGAAGGTGCGGAGATCATCGATGATGTTCTGAATAATGATGCGGCTGCGTTCCTTCGCCAACAGGTAGATGGGGCAGACGGGGCCATTACAGAAGTGTTTGTGATGGATGCGCGCGGGCTGAATGTTGCGGCATCCGCTGTCACATCCGATTATTGGCAGGGTGATGAGGCCAAGTTCCAGCAGACCTATGGCGTGGGGGCCAGTGCGGTACATTTTGGCGAGGTGGAAATGGACGATTCAACGGAAGAATTGCAGGCACAGGTATCCATGACGATCACCGATCAGACCACGGGTGCAATCATTGGCGCGCTGACAGTGGGGATCAACCTGACCGCGTTGATGTAGCCGGAAACCAGCAGAGTGTTTTGAACATCCTGACGACTGGCGGCGCTGATATGCCTGTCAGCACGGTTTCCTGCAACGATCAACATGCCGTGTTACCGGCACCCTAAGACGTCCGCGTTTTCCAAAACGCCGGTGACATAAATGGGAGCGCAGGCGACGGTATAGGGCGCGACTTGGGTCTTTGCCCCCTCGGACCGAAAGGGAAATCTGCGTCGCAAATCCTTCCTCTTCTTTGATCACTGCGGCAGGCGGCCCGGTCGTCAGCCGCGCATAGGTGATGGTAAACGGAGCATCCAAAAGGGGGCAGAACCGCGCGACTACCGGTATCGCAAGACGCTATCGCCGCATTGCGCAAGATCGGGACTTAACGTCAGGACCCATTAATGCGACGCCGCTGGCGTCAAAACTACAAATATCAGGGGTTTGAGACATGCAGAGAATGGCGGGCTATTCTCAAATGTCGCAAGCCGCTGGCATGACGCTGTTTTGTCATGCGTCGTCCCGGGGGCTGTTATGAAGCGGCACCGGCTCGACCTTCTTTCGGACGGCAATCAAACATCCATTTGGCGGGTACGAGCCGTAATTGAGTATATGGCCCACATGACGCGATCATATTCTTGATGCGGCACATGATTGGCTGGGATCATGACCCAACAAGGGGTCGGGTCAGAGGGGATTTCAAGAAATATCAGGGGCTTCGGATACGCCGGGCACGGTTATCGACGCCCAAGAGGCCACGGCGCGAAGTTGACGTGAAATCGCCGCCCGTCGTTCAGGAGCGATGCTGTCATGAAACGCCATATCCTTGCAGTGAACGGTTTCCCGCTGCGCGGCGTCACATCCGCTTGGAAAATAGAAGCGGTCTTCTTGCGCGGATCTTCGGTATCTGGGGAAGAACCAGTCCTAGGGTCAGGACCCATTAATTCCGCTCCGCTGGTTTGACAGATTTTTCGTGTGACAAGGCGCATCTGCGCAGGAACTCTGGTTGAATTTCAAGCAGTTGCAACGCAGATCACGCGGAAAATCCGGCAAATCCTGCGGACGTCAAAACCGCTTCATCTCAGCGGCGTGAGCCATTTGCGAATAACCCGTTATTCGCTGCATAACTCAAACCCCTGATATTTTGCGGTTTTGGCGCCAGCGGAGCGGAATTAATGGGTCCTGACCCTAGTGATGGGGATCATTTGGTCGGGCGATGCCTTTGCCCCGGTATAACGCAAATCACTGCGACCCGGCGCGGGTCATCTGAAAAGGCCTGAGCTAAAAAAGCAAAACATGACCGGCACCTTCCGCGTGCGACCCCGCCATGGTTCGCGCCCAATCCGCGTTGTCAGCGTCAGGGCCCGTTGATATCACACCGTTGAAATGAGGCGGTTTGCGGTCCGCCGGGCTGGAGGCATGCTGCTCTGAAACGGCACGCTTTTGGTGTGATGGATTTGGCGAATGTTCCACATGCGCAACCTGCATCTGTTTGAAGTTCAACCAGAGTTCCTGCGCAGATGTCTGTGTTTTCTGCTCCGGGTCCGATATACGGCTTGAAAGTCAAAGCGATCTGGCCTTCCAGATGATCTTGCGACGGCAACCTCAGATACTGCCTTGCCAAGCCTGCCGTTTTCGCAAATGGTACGCCACACAACGACATTTGGGAGAATACCATGAAAGTATCAACAGTCGCGGTAACGGCCGCACTGCTGGCCTCGACCGCTATGGTTGCGCAGGCCGAAACACTGCGCTGGGCGCGATCGGGGGATGCGCTGACGCTTGACCCGCATGCGCAAAACGAAGGCCCCACCCACACAATCCGCCACCAGATGTATGAGCCGCTGATCATTCGCGATGTCACTGGCGCATTTGAACCTGCGCTGGCCACCGATTGGGCGCCCAAAGAGGGCGATCCGAATGTCTGGGTCTTCAATCTCCGTGAAGGCGTGACCTTTCATGATGGTGCGGCCTTTACCGCCGAAGACGTTGTTTTCAGCTTTGAACGCGCCCAGCAGCCAAATTCCGACATGAAGGAATTGATCGGTTCGATTACCGAGGTTCGCGCCGTCGACGACTTCACAATCGAGATGGTCACCGATGGGCCGAACCCGATCCTGCCATCCAACCTGACCAACCTGTTCATCATGGATAAGGGCTGGACCGAGGCGAATAACACCGTCAACGTGCAGGATTTTGAAGGCGGCGAGATCACGTTTGCCACAACAAATACCAACGGCACCGGTCCTTACGTGCTGACCAGCCGCGAGCCTGATGTCAAAACCGTCATGACCCGCAACGAGGACTATTGGGGCCGCGATCAGTTCCCCATGGAAGTGTCCGAGATCGTCTATACCCCGATCCAGAACGCCGCCACCCGTGTTGCTGCCCTGCTGTCAGGCGAGATTGATTTCCTGCAGGATATGCCGGTACAGGATCTGTCCCGCGTGGCCGAGGCTGATGGCCTTGCCGTCAAGACTGCCCCGCAGAACCGGGTTATTTTCTTTGGTATGAACCAGGGTGCTGACGATATTGAGGCTGACAATATTGACGGTGCGAACCCGCTGGCTGATGTCCGCGTCCGTCAGGCCATGTCCATGGCGATCAACCGCGATGCGATCAAGCAGGTCGTCATGCGCGGCCAATCAGAGCCTGCAGGCATGATTGCCCCGCCATTCGTCAATGGCTGGACCGCTGATATGGACGGTGAATCGGGCACTGATATCGAAACTGCCAAAGGTCTGATGGCGGATGCAGGCTATGCTGACGGATTTTCGATCCGTCTGGACTGCCCCAATGATCGTTATGTCAATGACGAAGCGATCTGTCAGGCCGCTGTTGGCATGCTGGGTCAGATTGGTGTGACCGTGAACCTGGATGCCAAGCCAAAGGCCCAGCACTTCCCATTGATCACCGATGGCAAGACCGATTTCTACATGCTGGGTTGGGGTGTCCCGACCTACGATTCCGAATATATCTTTAACTTCCTTGTGCATGGTCGCGAGGCGGATATCGGGACGTGGAATGGCACTGGCTTTGACAGCGATGATCTGGATGCAAAGATCGCATCGCTGGCATCGAACACTGATCTGGATGCCCGGAACGCTGATATCGCGTCGATCTGGCGGGTTGTGCAGGATGAACAGCTTTACATCCCGATCCACCACCAGGTGCTGAACTGGGCCATGACCGATGCCGTTGGCATTGATGTTGATCCGGAAGATCAGCCAAAGGTCAAATACTTCACCATGAACTAAGACAATGGGCGGCGCGTCTGGATCGACGCGCCGCCTGATTTATCGGGGGGAATCTTCATGCTACGCACTATCCGTTACGCCGCGATTGCGGTTGCCCTGGGATCGGCTGCACAGGCTGCCGAGTTTACATGGGCCGAAACCACAGACCCGCAGACCATGGACCCGCATGCCGTAAACTCGGCCCCGGTTCTGGGTTTCCTGAACAATGTCTATGAGGGCCTTGTCCGTCGCGGCAAGGATATGAGCGTTGAACCCGCCCTTGCCACCGCGTGGGAGCCGATTGGTGCAGGCGAAGGCTGGCGGTTTACCTTGCGCGAAGGCGTCACGTTCCATGATGGTGCCGATTTCACAGCCGAAGATGTGTTGTTTTCCTATCAGCGTGCATCGGATGAGGCGTCAGACACCCGCAGCTGGTTTGCCGCCGTGTCTGAGGTGAACGTCGTTGATGATTACACCATCGACATCATGACATCCGCCCCCAACCCGATTTTCCCCAGTTCCATCGCGAACTGGATGATCATGGATAGCGGCTGGGCCGAGGCGAATAACGCCGCCCTGCCTGATAAGGAATCTGGCAACTACGCCACGTTGAACACCAACGGCACCGGTGCGTTTCAAGTGACCGCCCGTGAACCGGGCTTGCGCACAGTGCTGGAACCCTTTGCCGGTTGGTGGGGCGAGGCCGAACATAATATCACCCGTGCCGAACTGACCCCGATCCAGAACCCTGCCACCGCCTTGGCCGCCCTGTTGTCCGGTGATGTCGATTACATCAATCCTGTGCCCATTCAGGATGTCGCCCGTCTGGCCGAAAACCCCGATGTCAATGTCATCCAGGGGATTGAGGCGCGCGTCATCATGCTGGGTTTCCCGCATGAGGCCGACGCCCTAAAATATTCGGCTGAGACGACAGATGCCAACCCCTTTGCCGACCCCCGTGTCCGGCAGGCGGTGGCCCATGCGGTCAACGTACCGGCCATCTTGCAAACCATCATGCGTGGCAATGCAGAAGAGGTCAGCCAATTGGTCAGCCCTGCGATGAACGGGTTTTCCACCGGTCTGGCGGATCGTCCTGCCTATGACCCCGATCAGGCCCGCGTCCTGCTGGCAGAGGCCGGTTATCCCGATGGATTCTCCTTCGGGCTGAAATGCCCCAATGATCGCTATCTGAATGACGAATCTGTTTGTCAGGCGGTCACTGGCATGTTGGCACAGGTCGGCATGCGCGCCACGCTGGATGCGATGCCGGTGCAGAATTACTGGCCGGAGCTGCGTGCCGACAATTACGACATGTATCTGTTGGGCTGGTCACCGGGTACGTTTGATGCCGAACACCCAATCCGTTTCCTGGCCGCGACCCCAAATGAGGAAAAGAAGCTGGGAAGCTGGAATTTTGGCGGCTATTCAAACGCCCGGGTTGATGAATTGTTGCCGATGGTCCAGTCAGAGATTGATGCCGACAAGCGGCAAGGCATGGTCGATGAGATCACCAAGATCCTACAGGATGAGGTGGCTTATGTTCCGCTATATGTCCAACCCCTTGTCTGGGGCACCCGCAGCAATATCGCCCTGACACAACGCCCGGATAACTTCTTTATCCTGCGCTGGGTCACCGTGAACTAAAGACGAAGCAGGAACAAAATCAATGCTGGCATATCTGATACGACGCGTCGCGCAGTCGGGATTGGTTTTGTTGATCGTCGGGATGGTCGCCTTTGGGATGTTCCGTTTTGTCGGTGATCCTATCGACAACATGCTGGGGCAGGAACGCACGCAGGAAGATATCGACCGGTTGCGCGGGCAGCTGGGCCTTGATCAGCCATTTGCCGTGCAATATTTCCGCTTTCTGGAAAACGCCGCACAGGGCAATTTCGGGGTCAGCTACCGGCAGGGCCGTCCAGTATCGGATATCCTGCTGGAACGTGCGCCTGCCACGCTGGAACTGGCCGCTGTTTCCGGTTTTCTGGCGATTGCTATGGGTATCGCATTGGGCGTGTTTACCGCGATCAGGCGAAATGGGTTCAGCGCGAATTTCATCATGTCCGCATCACTGATCGGGGTGTCCTTACCGACCTTTCTGATCGGGATATTGCTGATCTATATCTTTTCGGTCGAACTTGGCTGGTTGCCCAGTTTCGGCAGGGGGGAAACCGTCAGGATCGGCAATTGGACCACCGGGTTTCTGACCGAAACCGGGTTAAAGGCGCTGGTCCTGCCATCCATCACGCTGGGCCTTTATCAGATGACGCTAATCATGCGGCTGGTCCGGTCGGAAATGCTGGAGGTTTTGCGCCAGGACTATATCCGTTTTGCCCGTGCGCGGGGCCTGCGCGACCGGGTTGTGAATTTCCGCCATGCGTTGAAAAACACCATGATGCCGGTAATCACGGTCATCGGTTTGCAATTGGGGTCAATTATCGCCTTTGCCATCATTACCGAGACGGTATTTCAGTGGCCCGGTGTTGGCCTGCTGTTCATCAACGCCATTCAGTTTGTCGATATCCCGGTCATGGCCGCCTATTTGATGCTGATCTCGGTAATGTTTGTGGGCATCAACCTGATCGTTGATGTCCTGTATTTCCTGATTGACCCGCGCCTGCGCGCCGACCGGGCCGGAGCCCATTGATGACCGACACACCTGTCCCAAAAACTGCACCCGTCCGCGACAAATCCCGCTTCGCCGTGGCGATGGAAAGCGATTTTGTCTACGCCTTCAAACGCTCGCCCGTGGCGATTGTATCCTGCATCGTGGTGCTGATCCTTGTGCTGTCGGCCGTGTTCGCACCGCTGATCGCCACGACAAACCCGTTTGATCCTGCATCGCTAAACCTGATGAATGGGTTTACTGCACCGATGGAACCAAACGCCTTTACCGGTGACACATTCCTGCTGGGGACCGATGACCAAGGCCGCGACGTGTTTTCCACCATCCTTTACGGGATGCGCATTTCGCTGTTTGTTGGTGTGGCTGCGGTGCTGTTTGCGATGGTGCTGGGCATCACACTGGGCCTGATATCGGGCTATTTCGGGGGCTGGACCGAAACCATCATCATGCGTACGGCTGATGTGCAGCTGACCTTTCCATCCATCCTTGTGGCCATGCTGATCTTTGGCATCGCAAAGGGGGTCACTCCGGTCGAATATCGCGATCAGATGGCGATATGGGTGTTGATCCTGGCGATTGGCCTGTCCGATTGGGTGCAATTTGCCCGCGTCGTGCGCAGCGCCACGCTGGTCGAAAAAAGCAAAGACTACGTGGCCGCCGCCCGCCTGATCGGGCGTAAACCCGGCGCGATCATGCTGCGCCATATCCTGCCCAATGTGCTGTCGCCTGTGCTGGTGATTGCGACGATTTCACTGGCGTTGGCGATTATCGCAGAGGCGACGTTGAGCTTTCTAGGGGTCGGCGCGCCCCCGACCCAGCCGTCGCTGGGCACGCTGATCCGCATCGGCCAAGGCTTTCTGTTTTCCGGTGAATGGTGGATCCTGCTATTCCCCGCCGTCACGCTGCTGGCCCTCGCGCTGAGCGTCAATTTGCTGGGCGACTGGCTGCGCGATGCGCTGAACCCGAGGCTGCGCTGATGACTGATCCGGTTTTGTCCATTCGCGACCTGTCGGTCGAAATTCCCACGCGCAAGGGCGTTGTCTGCCCCGTCGATAGCGTCAGCTATGACATTGCCCCCGGTGAAATTCTGGGCGTTGTTGGCGAAAGCGGCGCGGGCAAATCCATGGCAGGCAATGCCGTAATCGGCCTGTTGAACCCGCCCGCCCGTATCGCCAAGGGCGAGATTTGGTTGAACGGCACTCGCATTGATCAGCTGTCAGGTGACGCGATGCGCCGGTTGCGCGGCAAGGAAATCGGCATGGTGTTTCAGGACCCGCTGACATCGCTCAACCCGCTTTTACAGATCGGCGATCAGCTGACCGAAACCATGCTGACCCATCTGGATATCAGCCGGTCAGAGGCCGAACAGCGCGCCATCGCCGCCTTGCAAGAGGTCGGCATCCCTGGTGCTGCCGACCGGTTGAACAGTTATCCGCATGAATTTTCCGGTGGGATGCGCCAGCGTGTGGTGATTGCCCTTGCTCTTTGTGCTGAACCGTCGCTAGTGATTGCCGATGAACCGACAACCGCGCTGGATGTATCCGTGCAAGCTCAGATCGTGGCCTTGCTGAAAAAGCTTTGCCGTGAACGGGGCACCGCGATCATGCTGATCACCCATGACATGGGTGTCATTGCCGAAGCCGCCGACCGTGTGGCGGTGATGTATGCGGGTCGTCTGGCCGAACTTGGCCCGGTCCGCGAAATCCTGACCAGCCCCAGCCACCCTTATACTGACGGGCTGATGGCCTCGACCCCGCTGGCGTCGCGTGGCAAATCCCGGTTGCATCAAATCCCCGGATCAATGCCCCGTCTGAATGCGATACCGGATGGATGCGCATTTAACCCGCGCTGCCCCTATGCCGCTGATAAATGCCGTCACGATCCCGGCCCGCAAGGCGCCGAAGGCCGTGCCGCATGCTGGTTCCCGATTGTCCGCGAAAGGACCGCTTGATGGATTTGGTCAAGGTCAAGAACCTCAGCCGTAGCTTTGACGTCTCAAAACCCTGGTTGAACAGGGTCATCGAACGCCAGCCGAAACTGTTTCTGAAAGCCGTGTCAGAGGTTGATTTTGATATCGCCGAACGCAGCACCTATGCGCTGGTGGGCGAAAGCGGCTCGGGTAAATCGACAATTGGCCGGATGCTGGTGGGTCTGCTGACCCCGTCTGATGGCAATGTGGAGATTGAAGGCGTTGATCTGGCCCACGAAACGGATGCCGCCAAAGTGGCCGCCGTGCGTGCCGATATCCAGATGATCTTTCAGGATCCTTATGCGTCCCTGAACCCGCGCTGGCGGGTCCGTGATATTATTGTGGAACCTGTGCTGGCCCAGGGTGGCGATACCGCTGGTCTGGCCGAACGTCTGCTGGAACAGGTCGGCCTTTCGGCTGAGGATGCAGGCAAGTTTCCGCATGAGTTTTCCGGCGGGCAGCGTCAGCGGATTTGCATCGCCCGCGCCCTGTCATCCGAGCCGCGCCTGATTGTCTGTGATGAACCCACATCAGCGCTGGATGTGTCTGTGCAAGCGCAGGTTCTGAACCTGATGAGCGATCTGAAGGATAGTTTTGGCCTGACATACCTGCTGATCAGCCATGACCTAACCGTGGTGCAGCATATGGCCGACCGGATTGGTGTGCTTTATCTGGGCCGTCTGGTGGAAGAGGCCGACCCCGATACCCTGTTTTCCGACCCCAAACATCCCTATACGCAAATGCTGCTTGAGGCCGCGCCGCGACTGGATGCGTTTGGCCGCGAGGTGACCCCGCCAGAGGGTGAAATCCCCAACCCGATTGACCCGCCAACAGGCTGCGCATTTCACCCGCGTTGCCCGCTGGCGGTGGATCGCTGCCGGACAGAACGCCCGGAACTGCGCGAGATCGGCACCAGCCGTGCGGCGTGCCATTTGGCGGAGTAGGCCGCGCTACATCAGACTTTGCACATGATTGAGGTTGGTCTGGATTTCCGGGATGTCCGGGGCGATTGCCCGTGCGCGTAGAAGCGCCCTGCGTGCGCCGCGCATGTCCCCTTGCCCGTAGCGTGCGTTACCCAGCCCGAATTGCCAGAGCCAGTTTTCCGGCCAGCGTGCCGCACCGGTTTGATATAGCGTTTCCGCCGCCTGAAACTGTTCCACCCGTTCGAGAGCCGCCGCCGCGTTCAGGACGGCCGTTTCGGACGCGCTCGCAGGCAGATCATCGGGCGGCAGCACCACGAGGCCCCAGAAATCACCCCGCTGCCATGTCCGTTCGAATAGCGCGAAGGGCATGACCATCTGGTCCAACTGCCCGGAATTCAGGTAAACCTCGTCCTTTTGCAGATCATAGCCGGTGACCACCCCGTAATGCCAAACCGGCGCGATCCCTAGGCCAAGGTTCTGAAAGACGATCACCGGGTGCCCCGCGCTCACCTCGCCCAGCAGCGCATCGAAATTGTCCACCGCGACCGCCAGTTGCCCTTTGCGGCGGGCGCTGCCGATCATATCCGCCAGATAGGTCCCGCCCGCGCCGGGGCTGAAGGCGAGGGCGGCGATATCGGCCTGTGTGACGTCATGGCCCGACCATTGCATCACCATCGCGATGGAGGTGGGACCGCAATAAAACGCCTCTTGCTGGATCAGTGGCACGCCGGGCACGGACGCGCGCGTGGGCACATCGACGATCAGGCGTTCATCGGGATCAAAAGGTGCGGCGCAGGCTGTCAGCCAGCCCAGCGCCAATATGGCGATTAACGCACGCAACGGGTAAAGTTAAAGATCCGCGTCAGACACAGGATATCCGTCACCAGCAAGATTACGAAGATGGTGAAAAGTGTGCCGACAACATCAGCCCCGGCATTATCCTTTTCCATCTGCACCATGATGCTGGCGACCTCTGCATCGGTGAGTGCGGCAAGTCTGGCCTCTGCCTCTGCGGGATCAACGCCAAGGCGCACAATCTCGGCCCGTATATCGTCGCGCTGCAATTCATCCATCAGGAAGGCGCGGTCCTGATGCTGCGCATATTTCGAAATCGCAAGGTCAGTGCCCAGCATTTCGGCCTGCGCCATGGTGACGGCTGTTGTTGCCAGAACCAGCTGTGCGGACAGTGCAATAGCGACGCCCGTTTTGGTCATATTGAATAGGCCCATGGGTAAATTCCTTCTTTCTAGCGGTTCAAAAACCGCCTGTTGCCCCGTTGGCGCTAGTTTTGAGGAATTTCCGCGATGCTGCAACCGTCTGACCGGAATTGATTTTCAGGTCGGCAGAAACAGGATCAAACGAAGGCGCCCAGATTGTTGATGATCAGAATCCGCAGGATTTCCAGCCCAATCAATACCACAATCGGTGACAGGTCGATCCCGCCCAGATCGGGCATGAACCGGCGCACCCGGCTATAGATCGGGTCAAGGATCCGTTGCAGCGTGTACCAGACCTGACCCACGAATTCCTGCCGGATATTGAGCACCTCAAACCGGATCAGCCAGCTCATGATGAAATGCGCGATGACAAGAAACCGGACAACGCCGATGATCAGCAACAGGATTTGGATAATGGATACCATGGTCGCGCCTTTTATTTCGTCCCGTATCACCTAGGTGTTCTGGTCGATCCGGGCAAGCCCCGCATTGCCGCAAGGTTAAAGTTGACGCTTGCGTCAATTGACACCATCTGGCCATTAAACTGATGAAAGGCGCCCCCGATGTATCCGCTGATCCGACTGGCCAAGGAATATGTACTGACCCGCAGCGCCGCCCCGTTGCCATTGCTGGGCACCCATGTGTCGCATCACCGCTGCTGGCCACAGGATATCGACCTGTTCATGGAGATGAATAACGGCCGCATCCTGACAATCCTTGATCTGGGCCGCACATCGCTGGCCTACCGCGTTGGTCTGTTGGCCGCGCTGAAACAGCAGCGTTGGGGGCTGACCATGGCGGGTGTTTCAGTGCGCTATCGCAAGCGTATCCGCCCCTTTGTCAAATTCCGGGTGGTCAGCAAGGCCGTCGGCTGGGACGACAAGTTCATGTATCTTGATCAGTCGATCTGGATTGGAGAGGAATGCGCGGTTCAGGCGCTTTACCGGTCTGCATTGACCGACAAGAACGGGCTTGTGCGCCCGCATCGGTTGCTGGAGGTCATCAAATCTGACGCCGCACCACCCCCGCTGCCGGACTGGGTGCAGAACTGGGTCGATGCTGATGCAACGCGGCCATGGCCCCCTGTTGAAAGCGGCCTGACGTAAAGCATCGCTTGCCATCGCCCTGTTGCCCGGTGTTTGATCGGTCCAAAGAAAAACAGGGACAGGCAGATGGCAGTCAGCAAGAAACGGATTTGGGGCTGGATGGCCTTTGATTGGGCATCGCAACCCTTTTATACGCTTGGTCTGACATTCATCTTTGGCCCCTATTTTGCGGCTGTCGCGGCCGAATATTATCTGGGTCTGGGCATGGAAAGCGATGCCGCCAAGGCGCAGGCACAATCGATCTGGTCCGCCGGGCAAACCGTCGCAGGGCTTATGATCGCGTTTACTGCCCCGTTTCTGGGTGCGTTCGCCGATAATTCAGGCCGCAAAATCCCGTGGATCGCGTTCTTTTCGATCATCTATGTCGCCGCCGCCTGCATGTTATGGGGGCTGACGCCGGACGGATCGTCCCTGTTTTTGATGCTCATCATCTTTTACGTGGGCTTTTTCGCTGCCGAGAGCGCCTTGAACTTCGTCAATGCGATCCTGCCATCGCTGGGCGATGATGAGGATGTCGGTCGGATTTCAGGCTCCGGCGCGGCATTCGGTTACTGGGGTGGCGTGTTGGCCCTGTTTTTTATGTTACTTTTGATGGCCGAGAATGATCAGGGCGTGACCCTGTTGGGCAATCCGCCCCTGTTCGGCCTTGATCCAGAGATGCGCGAAGGCACACGGTCGGTCGGCCCGTTCATCGGCATCTGGTATGTGATTTTCATCATCCCATTTTTTTTGTGGGTCCGTGACGATCCCAAGAACAAGGGCAAATCCACCAAGCTGCGCGCTGTTACTGGTGAACTATGGGCCACGTTAAAAGGTGTCGCCCACCGCAAGAGCCTGCTGAATTTTTTGGTCGGGTCGATGTTTTACCGCGATGCGTTGAACGCCCTTTATGCTTTTGGCGGGATTTATGCCCGGCTGGTGCTGGATTGGAGCACGATTGAAATCGGCGTGTTTGGTATTGTCGCTGCAATTGCCGCCGCCATCACCACATGGCTGTCTGGCATGGCCGACCAACGCTTTGGCCCGAAACCGGTCATCCGTACCATGGTTTGGATCCTGATCCTGGTGTCCTCTGTCATTGTTGGCATGTCCCGCGAACAGATTTTTGGCATCCCATTGGCCGAAGGATCATCGCTACCTGATATCATCTTTTACGCCTGCGGGGTCCTGATCGGTGGTGCGGGTGGGTCGGTTTACACCGCGTCACGGTCCATGATGGTCCGCCACACCCATCCTGACCGTCCCGCCGAGGCGTTTGGATTGTTCGCCCTGTCTGGCAAGGCCACCGCGTTTCTGGCTCCGGCGTCGATCAGCCTGTTCACTTATATGACCGGCAATGTGCAATTGGGTTTTTTACCTGTGATCATCCTTTTCCTGATGGGGCTTTTCCTGTTACGATGGGTCAATAAAGACGGAGATCGCGCAGAATGGTCCGCATAATCGCAGCAGTATGTATCGCCTTTGGGCTCGCCGCCTGTCAGTCAGAGCCGCCTGCCCCAAAGGCCAGTGTCGCCAGTCAAAACACCAATGACACCCGTGTCGCCAAGACCTTGTTCGGGGCCGCGCCAACCGGGTCCGCCCAGCAGTCACAGGCTGTTGGTGGCTATGCCCGTGGTTGTCAGGCGGGTGCGACCCAATTGCCTGAAACCGGCCCGACATGGCAGGCGATGCGCCTGTCGCGCAATCGCAACTGGGCGCAGCCTGAAACGGTGGATTTCGTCCAGGATCTCAGCCGGTTTGCCGCCACCCAGCCGGGATGGGCCGGGCTTTATGTCGGTGACATGTCCCAGCCCCGTGGCGGCCCGATGCTGACTGGCCATCGCAGCCACCAGACCGGCCTTGATGCTGATATCTGGATGCTGCCACCCAAGCGGCTGGACCTGACCGCGAATGAGCGGGAAAACATCTCTTCCATCTCGATGCGCCGCAGCAGCGGGGCCTTTACCAATAGCCGCTGGACCCCACAGCACGAAGCCATTTTGCGGGCCGCCGCATCTGATCCACGCGTCGCCCGCATCTTTGTGTTTCCCGGTGCCAAGGTCGCGATGTGTAATTCGGCGACAGGTGACCGCAGTTGGTTGAGCAAGATCAGACCATGGTGGGGCCATCACTATCATTTCCATGTGCGGCTGAACTGCCCTGCGGGTAATGCCGGTTGCACCGATCAGGCACCGCCCCCGCCGGGTGATGGCTGTGCCGAGGCGCAGGGCTGGGTCGATCGTATCCTGAACCCGCCACCGCCCGACCCCAATCCGACGCCGTCCAGACCGCGTGCGGAGCTGACCATGGCCAATCTGCCCGGCCAATGCCTGGGTGTGCTGAACGCCAACTAAGTGCGTCTGTTTCTGTCACTGATTGCCCTGCTCTGGGCCTCCTTTACGAGTGCCGAGCCGGTATTGCTTGGCGCTTACGCCTGGGATCGGGATGAAAAGGGGTTTGGCGGGTTTTCCGGGCTTGAGGTGTCTGCCGATGGTATGGATTTCACTGCCATCACAGATCGGGGCAGTATTGTCACTGGTCGGTTCATCCGTACCGATGGGGTGATCACCGGCATCGATGCAGGCCCGCTGACCCGCCTGACCGACAGTATCGGCAGCCGGTTTCGTCGCGACAAGAACGACAGCGAAGGTCTGGCCATTGCGCCGGACGGCACCATTACCATTTCGTTTGAACGCACCCATAGCCTGCGCATGCTGGACGCGGTCGGCGCGCCAACATCCCGCGCGATCCTTCACCCGGATCACGCAGATATCGCGCCAAACGCCTCGCTGGAGGCGCTGGCGATTGGCCCTGATGGCGCGCTATACACGCTGCCCGAACGGTCCGGCCGGGCCAATTGGCCGTTTCAGGTGATGCGCTGGAAAGATGGTATTTGGGATCAGCCATTCAACATCCCCCGCCGAGGTGCGTTTTTGTCGGTCGGGGCCGATATCGGGCCAGACGGTCGGTTATACCTGCTGGAACGCGATTTTCTGGGGATCGGCTTTCGGAACCGCATCCGCCGGTTTGACCTGACCGGCGGGGCAGAGCAACATATCCTGCAAACCAGGCTTGGCGATTTTGACAACCTTGAGGGGATCGCCGTCTGGGACGATGGCACCGGGCTGCGGCTGACCTTGATTTCCGACAACAATTTTCAGCCGTTTCAAGAAACACTGTTTGTGGAATACCGATTGACGGATTAAGCGGCGGGCGTTAATTGCCCCTGTCCCCGATATCCGGGGGCCAAGTGCCGCACCCTTGTCAAAACGGAAACTCTGATGACACGTATCCTTCCCGGCGTTCTCGCCATGGCCACCATTGTTGTGGCGTCCAATATCCTTGTGCAATTCCTGATCCTTGATGGTCTGTTGACCTGGGGGGCGTTCACCTATCCGCTGGCCTTTCTGGTCACCGATGTGATGAACCGGGTCTATGGTGTATCTGCTGCGCGCCAGGTGGTGTTCGCCGGTTTGGTCGTCGGGATCATCTGTAGCCTGATTGGATCGCAGATCATGTTGCAGGGCGACGGTTTTGAATATCCAGCGGTGGCACTGCGCATCGCGATTGCATCCGCCACGGCGTTTCTGGTGGCCCAACTGCTTGATATCGCTGTGTTCAACCGCCTGCGCGACGGGTCCTGGTGGACCGCACCCTTGGGCAGCACATTGATCAGCTCAACCGTGGATACTGTGATCTTTTTCAGCATCGCATTTGCCGCAATGTTCAATGGGTTCAGCGCATCCGCCGCAGATCAAGTGATCTGGGCACAGGACCAGATGCCGTTTCTGACCACTGGTCCGGTGGCCCCGCTTTGGGTGTCGCTGGCGGTGGCGGATTGGGGTGTGAAACTGACCATCGCATTGATTGCATTGGTCCCCTTCCGCATCATTGTTGGTCGGATGCAGCGCAAGACCGCATAAACACGAAATCTACGATATTTTTACTTGAAATATACCAAATCTGTGCCAACCTCCTTATCAGGCGAAACATTTTGAAAGGAGGTGATCCAGTGCATCATGAGGTATTGGAGAAGTGTGTCGGGACAACTTATGGGGGTCGCAGCTAAGGCAGCCCTTGGCTGAGAAGACCATAAGGTGGGCAACCTAACCGACCCGCCTCCGTAATTCAGGAAAGGGCCATCCCATCGCCGGGGTGGCCCTTTTTTTGAAACTGATGCGGTTGATGCAGCGACTTTTGGTATACAGAGCCGGCATAGGTGATCGACTGCAGATGCCGGAGCCTCCGGCGGGAGTATTTTTGGCAAAATGATAAAGGTGAACGACCAGATCGAGATTGCCGATTGGGAGCTGACCGAAAGCTTTACCCGGTCCTCTGGCCCTGGCGGGCAGAACGTCAACAAAGTGTCGACGGCGGTCGAGCTGCGTTTTGAGGCCGCGCGTTCGCCCAACCTGCCACAAGCGGTCAAGGCCCGTTTGAAACGGCTGGCCGGGCGTCGCTGGACCCAGGACGGCGCGCTGATCTTGTTTGTGCAGGACACCCGCAGCCAAGCCCGCAACCGCGAGATTGCCCGCGAAAGACTGGCCGAACTGATCGCCAAAGCTTGCGAAAAACCCAAACGCCGCGTCCCAACCCGCCCGACCAAAGGGTCGGTGCGCAGGCGGCTGGAAGCCAAGAAAGCACGCGGCGAGGTCAAGGCGCTGCGCGGGAAGATTGACGACTAGACGTTGCGCGAAGCGCACAAATTGGATCACGGGCAAAGCCCCCCGCATTGCGCCCCTCGCACCAACGTCACTGACCTTTCCTGCACCACCTGAAGGTCGCGCGATGCTGTCGTCGAAGCCTTTTTCAGTTTTTGCAAAACGCCCTGAAAGATCGCCAGCCATGCGCAGTTAAATCAGTGATCATCGCCTATTGTTTCGGTGCGGCTAATTTGACAGGGAATTTTAGGTATCGCCTTTGAACCATCTAGCCGACATCAGGCGTCGGTCTGCCACCGATAAAGCAGACCAAAGCTGTCAGATGTGAACCGAAACGAAATACATGCTGCGAACTGAACGCACGGCGGCATTGGCGTTTTCTGACCGACCAAAACGACAGAAAAACCGTTCGTGCTCGTATAATTTTCAATCGCAAACTTGGAGCACATTATGAAGTTATTTGGCACAACTCTTGCACTGACCTTTTTGATCGCAGCTGCGGCGCAGGCGCATGTCACCATAACTGTGGAGGGTGACCTGCGTTGTATTACGTCCGATGGCATACCTGAGCACGAAACTGGACCGTGGCGCGCGGGAGCGACCGTGAAGGCGCAGGACCATAATTTCTGCATGGATGCGACGCCTGAGTTGACGGGCATCACCACCGATAATGTTCGCATTTCAGGGATCACCGTCACCGGCATCCCGCTAAGACCGGGCACAGCTGAATACTATGATGCATCGACCGAACGCGGGTATTCGAGAGATCGGTCATCTGGCTGGAATGTTGAAGGCATCGGCGGGCTGATTATGGACGCGCAGAACGCGCATGTGGACGGCGACGGGTACTACCATTACCACGGTATCCCATCTGCTGCGGTTGGCGATCTTGATGGCTCGCTCTTTGGTTATGCTGCCGATGGGTTCGAAATCCTATATGTCGGCGATCAGGCACAATCCTCTTACCAGTTAAAAAGCGGCGAACGCGATTCCGGTCCCGGTGGCCCACATGACGGCACTTATGTTCAGGATTACGAATTTGTCGCAGGCTCCGGTACATTAGACGAGTGTAACGGGGCCATGATTGAAGGGCAGTATGTCTACTTCGCAACCGATAGCTATCCGTTTTTCCCGCGCTGTTTTAAAGGTAACGTGTCGGGCGACTTCATCGGTGGGCGTGGTGACCGGACTCCACCGTCCAACGACGGCTGACTTGAAACTGACCAAATTCTACAAAGCTGTCATTTATCGATTGATGTCGATTGACGGCTTCGTCCCGCTTAGCTGCCGTCGGTTCGGCAATGCCTGATGGCTGGGTCGCGCTTTTCTTAACTGACCGACTGCGGCGACTTCTCAATGTCTGTGCATCATGTCGACGATGCTGGCTAATCCGTTCTGTTAAAATGGAATTGGCCTCAGGCAGAATAAACCATCGTGCTGATGCGTAACCGTTGTGAAAGCGGGAAACGACGATGCCATTGGCAATTACTTACATAGCGCCTGTTGAACGGGCAGGATTGGCGAAACCAGCGGCCCATATTGTGCAGAATGGCGCCGGATTGCCGATATGGCGCAATCAGTGCATTGATGCCCGGCCCAATATCGCGAATAGTGACAAAGGGTGGCCCGGCTGCCTGATGCAAGCAACCGCGATGGCCATGACACCTGACCAATTCAAATCCGAGATGATCAGCCTGCTGCCCCGATTGCGGCGGTTTGCCTTGTCTTTGACCCGGTCTGGTCCGGATGCAGATGACCTGTTGCAGGATGCCTGTGCCGCGGCCTTGCAGAAATGGCAGCAATATGACCCCGCCCAACCGCTGGATCGTTGGTTGTTCCGCGTCCTGCGCAATCTGTGGATCAGCGAAATCCGCAAGCGCAATGTCCGTCAGGGTGCGGGCCAGGTCCCTGCCGAAGAGGCGACAGAGCTGCGGGTCGAAGACCAGGCTGATGAGGTGCTGACCGCCAAGCAGGTCCGCCGCAAGGTTGATGACCTTGATCAGGATCTTGCACAGCCGCTGATGCTGGTCTGTGCCGAGGGCTACAGTTATCGTGAAGCCTCGGAATTACTGGGGATTCCCATTGGTACGGTGATGAGTCGCATACACAGGGCACGCAAACAGCTTATGTCCTCCTTGTCTTCAGAGGGGGTTGTTCCGTCATGACCGCGTTTTCCGAACAGTTGAGCGCCTATCTGGATGGCGAATTGGATGCCGCCGCCGCTGCCGAGGTCGAAGAGCGTCTGGCCACAGATGCCGCAGCGCAGGCCGAACTGGATGCCCTGATGCTGACCGACGGGTTTGCGCAGGATGATTTTGCCGCCCAGTTGGATGATCCCGTTCCCTTTGCGCTGGCGCAGACAATCAGGGATACCCCATTGCCGGACCGTCCGGCCAATATCCCCGCCGCCCCCCAGTCGCGCCCGATCTGGGGTACGCTTGCCGCCAGTTTGATGGTCTTTGTCATTGGTGGTGCTGGCGGTTATGTCCTGAATGATCGCCTAACCCCGCCAGTGCAGACCGCGGGCTGGCTTGCCGATATTGCCGATTACCATGCCGTTTATGCCAGCCAGGGCCGTCATCTGGTTGAGGTTGGCGCGGATGAGGCGGACCATATTCAGACATGGTTGGGCAACACGATTGGTACCAGCTTTACCATTCCTGATCTGTCCGAATTCGATCTGACTTTTGAAGGCGGTCGTTTGCTGGTGGCCAATGGCAAACCGGTGGCCCAGCTGATGTATCGCCTGCCTGATGGCACGGTTGTCGCGCTGTGTTTGCAGGACAGCAATCGTGATGTGCAAGGCGCGCCTGCCTTCCGCGAACAGACCATCAATGGTTTTGATTTCGTGTCTTGGTCGTCTGACGGTGCCGATTACGTTGTCATCGGCCCCGGTGGGCAGCCCGATCTGACGGCGATTGCTGCAGCAGCGGCTGTCGATATTTAGATCCTAGAAGGTGAAATCGGCAATCACCGGATAATGGTCCGTCGGCCATTCCCCATCGAATTTCTGGCGTAGCACAACCGGTGTTCCCTGTGGCTGCGCCGCCCCCGCATGCCCAATATGATCAATCGCCCCGAACAGGTTGATGCCCCGATTGAAATGGTAGGTTGCCCCCGGAATTGGCAGGAATGTCAGACCGACCTCTTGCAATATCGCGACCGAGCGATCGCCGATCCGCGCGTTTAGGTCGCCGATGGCAAACACGGTTTCACCTGCATTGATCCATGGCGCGATGCGTGCTGCGGCCAGTTCCATCGACTGCAACCGGTTCGACCGGCTGGCATAGTCGGTGTGCATATTGACCACCCGAAACACCTGCCCACTGTCCCGGTCCCGAAACTGCGCCCATGAGGTAAAGGCGGGGTATGACCCGTTGAACGTCCGGGCATAGATCACATCCGGCGTGTCCGAGAAGAAAAACCACCCCTGATCCAACAGGTCCAGCCTGTCTATCCGATAAAGAATCGGCTGGGTGGATGGAAAAACCTGCGGATCACCCGCTGCCGCTGCGGCATAGCCCGGGTTGTTTTCCAGCAGCCAATCCAGCGTCAGGTTCACCTGACCACCACTGCCCCTGCCGAAACTTTCCATCTCCTGAAACCCGATGACATCCGCACCGACCGCCTTGAACGCCTGATCAAGCGGCACCTTGCGCCGGTCCCAATCACCCACCGACCAGGGCCCAGTGGCTTGCCCGAGAATGATGTAATGCACGTTATAGGTGGCGATGCGCAATGCACCGGCATCCGGGTCAGGCAATGCAATCTTGCCTGAATGCCGGACCGTCTGGCAGCCCACCACCGCCACCAGCGCCAATACGATCAAGGCAAGTGTCATGAGCGTTTTCCGCAGCATGGCCTAGGCCGCCATTGGCGCCTCTTTCGCGCCAGTCATGAAGGCCACGGCATCCGACATGGTGTAATCCTTGGGATCAATCACGCAAAGCCGCTTGCCCAAACGGTGCACATGGATCCGGTCCGCCAGTTCGAACACATGCGGCATGTTGTGGCTGATCAGGATGATCGGAATGCCCCGTGACCGCACGTCCTGGATCAGTTCCAGCACACGTCGCGATTCCTTGACGCCCAGCGCAGCGGTGGGTTCGTCAAGGATGATCACCTTGGACCCGAATGCCGCCGCCCGAGCCACAGCGACGCCTTGGCGCTGCCCGCCTGACAGGGTTTCGACCGCCTGATTGATATTCTGGATCGTCATCAACCCCAGTTCAGACAGTTTGTCGCGGGCAAAATCCTGCATCCGTTTTTTATCCAACTGGCCCAGCACCGTGCCCATAAAACCGGGTTTGCGCAATTCGCGCCCCATGAACATGTTATCTGCAATCGACAGGGCCGGTGACATCGCCAGCGTCTGATAGACCGTTTCAATGCCCGCCGCCCGTGCATCAATGGGGGACCGGAAATTGACCTGCTGGCCTTCCAGATACACCTCGCCCGCGTCGGGGGTCACGGCACCGGAAAGCGCCTTGATCAAGGATGACTTGCCCGCCCCGTTATCGCCAATCACGGCCAGGATTTCGCCGGGGTACAGCTCAAAATCGCAATGGTCGAGTGCCGTGACCTTGCCATAGCGTTTGACCAGATTTTTACCTGCAAGAATAGGTTCCATTATCCTGATACCTTTCTGATCCACTGGTCTGCGCCAACGGCTGCGATGATCAACATGCCGATCAACAGGAATGTCCATTGCGGGTCTGCCCCCGCCATACGCAGGCCCATTTCAAAGACCCCAACGATCATCGCCCCAAAGAATGCCCCATAGATCGAACCACGCCCGCCGAATAGCGATATACCCCCGATCACCACGGCCGTGATCGACTGGATGTTACCCACCACACCGGTGGATGCTGATGGCGACACGGATGAAAACCGCCCGATCATCACCCAGCCTGCAACCGCGCAGATCAGGCCCGTCAACATGTAGACGCTCATCAACGTGCGATGCACGTTCACACCGGCCAGTTGCGCCGCCTCTGGATCATCGCCAACGGCATAGACGTGCCGCCCCCAGGCCGTGGATCGCAATGCATAGGCCAGCACCACCACCAGCAGGATCATCAGGATCACCCCATAGGTGAAATTAGCCCCGCCGATCTGGATCTTGTTGCCCAGAAATTGCAGGGCAGCCGCGTTTTCGCGGATATCGGAGGACCGGATCGTTTCATTGCGCGAATACAGATAATTCGCCGCCAGCACGATCTGCCAAACGCCAAGCGTGACGATAAAGGGCGGGATTTTCACCCGGCTGACCAGATATCCGCTGATTGCGCCAACCCCGGCCCCGAAAGCCATGCCGACCGCGATGCTGATCGTTGGCGGCACCCCGTAGCGAAAGGTGAATTGCCCCATGATGACCGAACTCAGCACCGCAATTGCCCCAACGGACAGGTCAATCCCCGCTGTCAGGATCACCAATGTTTGGGCAGCGGCCAGAACCCCCACGATCTGCACCTGTTGCAAGATCAGGGTCAGCGTGCTGGCTGAAAAGAAACGCTGGCCCAAAAGCAGGCCGAACAGGGCAATCGCAAAGACCAGAATGATCAGCGGCACCAAGGCCGGGTTCACATGAAGCGTGTGCTGAATGCGCCCCAACAGCGTTTCATGCTCATCCTCAAAATGGGCCACGCTTTCCTGCCCTTGCGTCTTGACCACATCTTCGTAACTGTCTTTGTCGGTCATCGGACCTTGCCCCCTTATTCGCGCCCCGCGCCCCTGTGGGCCGCTTGGATATAGGGCGGGCACTTGGCCCGCCCTATATCAGTATTCACGTGATCCAGCCTGTTTGGCCAGAACTTTGACGTTTAGCCCCAGCAGAGGTCGGTGCCTTCGGCGACCGAGATGCTTTCGACCCCATCAGCGGGCTGGTCTGTGACCAGGGCAACACCGGTATCAAGGAAATCCTTGCCTTCGGTATTGGCCGGCAGCGTGCCGTCCTTTGCAAACTGGGCAATCGCCTCGACCCCCAGTGATGCCATCAGCAGCGGATATTGCTGTGATGTCGCGCCAATCACACCATCGGCGACGTTCTGCACACCCGGGCAGCCGCCATCGACCGATACGATCAGCACATCATCCTGCCGCCCGATTGCCGACAGCGCCTCATAAGCGCCAGCGGCGGCCGGTTCGTTGATCGTGTAGACCACGTTGATGTCCGGGTTGACGGCGAGGCAGTTTTCCATGGCCGTCCGCCCACCTTCTTCGTTCCCGGCGGTCACTTCGTTGCAGATGATCCGCTCGTCGGTTTCATCGCCCCATTTATTCACATCAACCGTGTCGATGCCAAAGCCGGTCAGGAAACCCTGATCACGCAGCACGCCTACAGTCGGCTGGCTGATCGCCAGATCAAGCATGGCGATTTTTGCATTTGCCGCCTCATCACCAAGGGTCGCGGCGGCCCATTGGCCGATCAGCTCACCCGCCAAAAAGTTGTCGGTGGCGAAGGTCGCGTTGGCCGCATCGATGGGCGATAGCGGGGTGTCGAGCGCGATCACCAGCAATCCGGCATCACGCGCAGCCTCAACCGATGGTACGATGGCAGCCGTATCGGAAGCGGTCAGCAGGATACCAGAGGCCCCGTTTGCGATGCAGGTTTCAATCGCAGCAACCTGTGCTTCATTGTCACCGTCGATCTGCCCGGCATAGGCGTTGAGCGTGATGCCCAACTCCTCGGCCTTGGCTTGCGCGCCTTCACGCATCTTTACAAAGAACGGGTTGGTGTCTGTTTTGGTGATCAGGCAGGCCGATGCGCCATGCGCGTCAGCCATGGCAGAGCCTGCACTTGTCACTGCCACGAGGGCCGTACCGATGAGTAGCTTTTTCATGATTTCCTCCCAGAAACACTATGATTTTCGGGGTTTAATGCCCCCAACTTCCCGCAGAGTTCTGCAGCGAATGCTCTTAAACAACGCGATTCTCTGGCATGTGTCAATTAGTTAATTAACTTTCTTTATTAATTGATCCGGTGTATCTTGAGCGTGGGAGCAGAGCCATTTATGAACGCTGAGATGGAACCGTCAGTCGTCCGATCAATCAGCACAGGGCTGAGCCAAAAAGGCGTGCGCAATCATAATGAGCGCCTGCTTTTGTCCCTGTTGCAGCGGCATGGCGACATGCCCGGCAGTGATCTGGCGCGGTTGTCGGGCCTGTCACCGCCAGCGGTATCCGCCATCCTGAAACGGCTTGAGGGCGATGGTTTGTTGCAACGCGGCGAGCCGGTACGCGGCAAGGTGGGCAAGCCATCTGTGCCGATGCGCCTGGCCCCCGGTGGCGTCTTGTCCTTTGGGCTCAAGATCGGGCGCCGGTCGGCAGACCTGCTGTTGATGGACTTTACGGGCGACGTCCGTCAGCAACGCCGACTGACCTACGACAGCCCGCAGCCTGATGCAGTCTTCGCCTTTCTGGCTGAGACGATTGCTGCCATCACTGCGACTTTGACTGCGGCAGAGGTTAAACGCATTTGCGGCATCGGCGTCGCCGCCCCGTTTGAAATGTGGAACTGGCAGGGTCTTGTCGATACGGCCAGTGATCACTTTGCGTCATGGAAAGACGTCCATATCACTGCCGAAATCGCAAAATTCACAACCCTGCCGGTGCTGGTGGTCAATGATGCCACTGCCGCCTGCCGGGCCGAACATATCTATGGCCGTGGCAAGGCCTATCGCGATTACGCCTATTTCTTTGTCGGTGCCTTTGTTGGCGGCGGCATTGTGCTAAACCATTCGGTATTCGAAGGCCGTCAGGGCAATGCGGGTGCGCTGGGATCATTGCGCAGCATTGGCCCCAATGGCGAAAGCATGCAATTGGTCGATACGGCCTCGATCCACCTGTTGGAACGCCGCCTGCGCGAGGTCGATCTGGACCCGTCAGTGATCTGGCAATCGCCGCAGGATTGGTCAGGGATCGAGCGCTATGTCGAACCCTGGTTGGGCCAGACCGCGCAGGAGCTGGCCAAGGCCAGCCTGTCCACCTGTTCGGTCGTGGATTTTGAGGCGATCCTGATTGATGGTGGTTTTCCTCCGGAAATCCGCACTCAACTGGTCGAGCGGGTGAAGCGCTATATCGTCAATCAGGACACGCGCGGGCTGATCCCGCCGGAGATCGCAGAAGGGACAATTGGTGGCAATGCACGGGCTATCGGGGCGGCTTGTGGACCGATCCTTGCACAGTATCTGCTGAACACCAATGCGGGGTTGGCTGTTGCATAATGCAAGGTGGGAAAAATCTGTGTCCACAGATTTTTCGGGGCCAGCGCCAGGTTGCAACGGGCGGGATAGAAAAAATCTGTGGACACAGATTTTTTTACCGTCAGGCGAGACTTGGCAGCCATAGGACAATCATCGGGAAGGTCACAAGCAGCGCGATCGTGATCCCATCCGCGATAAAGAACGGCGTCACCCCTTTGAACACGTCCTGCACGCTCAGATCATCACGCACCCCAGCCACCACGAAACAGTTCAGGCCAATGGGTGGTGTGATCAAACAGAACTCTGCCATCTTCACCACCAGTATCCCAAACCAGATCGCACACATCGGCCCTGACATGCCAAAGGTACTGTCAGCCGCCGACACGGCCTCCCCCCCGTTCAGCGCCATGACCGCCGGATAAACCACCGGAAGGGTCAACAGCAGCATCCCAATCGCATCCATAAACATGCCCAGCACCGCATAAGCCAGCAGGATGCACACAAGGATCAGCATTGGCGACATTGTCAGCGATGTGATCCAGTCGGCAAAGACGCCCGGAAGGTCCGCAAAACCCAGGAACCGTACATAGATCAGCACACCCCAGATGATCGTAAAGATCATCACACTCAGCTTAGCGGTTTCCAGCAATGCATCGCGCAGCTGTGACCAGCGCATGCCCTGATACAGCGCCATCAGGAAAACCACGAATGCCCCGATGGCCCCGCCTTCGGTTGGCGTGCCCCAGGCATCCCCGCCGAACGGGTTATAAACAAACAAGATGATCGTCATGACGACGAAAACGATGGGCAGCGCAGGCGGCAGGGAGGCGAAGCGTTCCCGCCACGTGAACCCGGTCACCGGCGGCCCGAACCCTTTGATCGTGACCGCCATGCCAATGATCAAAAGCCCATAGATTACGGCTGAAAATGCGCCCGGAATGAACCCGGCCAACAGCAGCTTGCCCACATCCTGCTCTACGATGATCGCATAAATCACAAGGATCGCCGATGGCGGGATCAGGGAGGCCAAGGTGCCCCCGGCTGCAACGACCCCGGCGGCGAACCGCTTATCATATCCGATCTTGAGCATTTCAGGGATTGCGATGCGTGCAAAGACGGCAGAGGTCGCGACAGACGCGCCGGACACGGCCGCAAACCCTGCGGTGGCAAACACCGTCGATACGGCCAACCCACCGGGCACCCAGGCGAGCCACCGCTTTGCAGCCTCAAACAAGGCTTTGGTCAGCCCGGCGTAATAGGCAAGATAGCCGATCAGGATAAAGGTGGGGATCAGGCTCAGCGCCTGCGACGAAATCTTTGAATGCGGCACCTGACCTGCGGTCTTGACCGCCACCGACAGCGCCCACGCAAAATCTGCTGGATCGTAATCCTTCTTTTCCCAGAAAATCCAGATCAGCCCGACCATCCCAGCCAATCCGGCGGCGAAGGCCACGCGCATCCCGAAGACCACCAGAAACAACATGCCGCCCGAGACGATCAATCCAATATCGGTCGGTTCCATGATCAGCGCCCTTCGCCTGGTTCATTGGCCGAAACATGTCCAGCCTCCATCGCGGCCTGGGTTGCAGCATCGACAACCAGCGGCACCGCAATCGGGCGCGGATCGTTTCGCGCAAATGCCCGGATATAGGCCCAAAGTTGCAGGATCAGCCGCAGGCACAACACGCCGAAGGCCACCGGCACCAGCAGTTTTGCGGGCCAGATTGGCAGGGCAATATCCATCGAACTGTCCCGGCTCCACATCGGGGAACCGAAATCAAAGCTGCGCTGGAAATGCGCCCAGCTGCCCCAGACAAGCAGCAGCATCAGGATCAGGATGGCCAGCGTCGTGATAATCTCAACCAGATAGAGCGCCCGACCTTTCAGGGCACCCACAACCATATCCATGCGGATATGGCCGCCTTCGCGCTGGGTGAAGGAAACGCCCATAAACGCGATCAATGGCATCGCCTGTTCAATCCAGTCCACGTAACCGGGCAAAGGCTGGTTGAAGAAATTACGTCCGCTGACAGACACAACCGCCAACAGCATCAGCCCAAACACAGCCAGACCGCTGAGCAGTGCCAGCTTTAGTTCAGCCCGTAACAGCAGATGATCTATTTTGCTCAGACGGCTGTCATCCGACAGCACAAGCGATGCGCCCGCCATGCCACATATCCTTCAGAAACGGATGGCGCGGCCCGTCATGGGGCCGCGCCGGATCAGGATCAGGAACCGCCTTCGGCGATCATACCTGTAACAAGATCGTAAAGCTCTTGCGCGGGCAGGCCTTTTGCCGTGTTGTCAGCAATCCAAGCGGCAGCGGCGGGCGCCGCAGCGGCCTCTTTGAACGCGGCGAGTTCGTCATCGCTGAATGCGACTTCTGTGATCCCGCGTTCCGCCAAAGCAGGGCCCCACGCTGTCATCGTGTTGGAGTTGTAGAATTCCACATAGTGATCCAGCGCCTCATCCACGGAACCCAGCAGTGCGGCGCGGTGTTCATCAGACAACCCTTCCAGCGCATCGGTATTCACCACCACAGGGCAGTTCACCGTGCCGGGGTTCAGGTTTGTCGTCCACCATGTGGCGTTTTCGATGGTGCCAAATGACATATGGGCATGCGGGGCAAAAGCCACGGCCTTGACCACGCCGCTATCCATCGCCTGACGAACCTCGGTTGCCGACATGGATGTGGGCACGGCGCCAACAGTTTCCATCGCGGCCCCGATCCCGCCGGTGGCGCGCACGCTGAGCCCTTCGAAATCGGCAAGGCTGGCAGGCGCATCACCGACACCGGCAAGGTTATATTGCGGCAGTGGCGATGGCATCAGCAAGGTCGCGTTCCAGCGGCCCAGATCCTCTTGCGCGGCGGGGTGCTGATAGACGGCCATGGAGATCGCGACTTCCTGTTCCAGCGACTCAACCCCAAGGAAGGGAAGTTCCAGCACGGTGATCGATGGGTTCTTGTCGGCGTGGTAGCCGGCACAGAATTGCGCCATTTCGAACGCGCCAATTGAAATCCCATCAAGGTTTTCGCGGTTATTGGACAAGCCGCCATAGCTGATGTTCAGGGTAAATTCGCCGCCGGTCTTATCGGCGACCAGTTCGGCCAGTTTTTCAACATGTTCGGTAAAGGCACGGCGTTTGCCCCAGACAGAGACGTTCCATTCCTCGGCCATCCCTTCGGTGGCAAAGGCGAGGGTCAGTGTGGCAATAGCTGTGCGGTTGAGTAGCGTGCGCATGGTCTTCCTCCCAAAAAATGCATGCAGATATGATGGTTTGTATCATTCAACGAAAACGCCCCGGTGTATATGAACAAAATCGCCGAGGTCATGCGGGCTGCCCTGCGGATTTCCGCCCGAGTGTTAAGGCGTCCCGCCAGGTCGGTAGGCCGGCAGCCCCCGACCCTCCCCACGGGAGGGGCTGTCCTTCACTCTTTGTCGCTACTTATAATAGCGCGTCCTTATCCAGCCCCAGCTTGACGATCTTTTCATTCAGCGTGCGCCGCCCGATGCCCAGAGCGGTGGCGGCATCTTCCATCCGGCCCTCATGCACCTTGACCGCCTTGCTGATCAGTTCGCGTTCAAAAGTCGCCACAGCCTCGCGCAGGGTGGCGGGCATCACCTCTACCCGTCGGTCACCGGCAACCGCTTCGGCCATACTGCCGCCGCCGCGCCGGGCGGCCAGAATGCGCCGTTCGGCGACATTGCGCAGCTCGCGTACATTGCCCAGCCAATCATGGGCCAGCAGAACAGCCATATCATCGGGTTCAATCACCGGTGCTGCGACCTCGTAAACGCGCCCGAATTTCCCAAGAAAATGCGTCATCAGGATTTTCAGATCGTCTTGTCGCTGTCTTAAAGTAGGCAGGGTCAGCACAACCGTATTGATCCGAAACAAAAGATCCGACCGCAGCCGCCCATCCGCAATCGACGCCTGCACATCCTGATTGGTGGCGCTGATGACCCGCAAGCGCACCGGCACCGGTGTTGTGGCACCTACGGGCAGGACCTGTTTGTCCTCAATCACCCGCAACAGTTTGGCCTGCACCGGCAGCGGGCAAGCGCATAACTCATCCAGAAACAAAGTCCCGCCAGACGCCGCCTGCAACAGTCCGCCCTTACCATCAGCGGTTCCAAACATTTCCGCCTCGAACGTATCAGGCGACAATCCGGCACAGTTCAGCGCCAGAAATGGGCGGTCAGGCTTGCCGCCCAGATCATGCAGGGCGCGGGCGACCAGTTCCTTGCCTGTGCCCGTCTCACCAAGGATCATCACCGGGGCCGTGGTGGGGGCGATGTCGATAATCTCTTGCCGCAGATCGCAGATGTCGGTTGTTTGCCCCAACAGGATACGATCCAACCCCGACAGGGCCAAAAGCCGTTCCTGCAAGCGGATATTGCTACGCTGCATCCGGCTGCGTTCGGCGGCATTGCGTAGAATGGTCAGCAACCGCCGGGGCTCGTAGGGCTTTTCAACAAAGCTGTAAGCGCCACCCTGTATCGCCTCCACCGCCATGGGGATGTCGCCATGGGCCGAGATCAGGACAAGCGGCGAGGCGGTGGCTTGGTCCAAGCTGGCCAGCAATTCCATCCCCGACATGCCCGGCATGCGCACATCCGACAAGATCACATCGGGCATGGATTTACCCAGTTGCGCGGCCACATCGCTGGCCCGTGACAAGGCCTGCACATCCCAATCGGCGGCCTGCAACAGATCAATCAGGGATGTGCGCATGCCCTTGTCATCATCGACGACCAGAATGCTGAAACGCGGCGTATCGGTCATTCAGCTGCCTCCTGCAACGCTGCAAGCGATGGAAAGGTGACCCGGAAAATCGCCCCCTCTGCCAGCCCATTTTCTGCCGTCATCTGCCCGCCCAGATCGCTGACAATACTGGCGGATATCGCAAGGCCCAGCCCCATGCCCTGCCCGCTTTCGCGGGTGGTGACAAAGGGTTCCTGCAACTCCGCCAATGTCGCCTGCCCCAGCCCGTGCCCGTTATCCGCGCAAACCACCCAGACATCCGCATCCGACTGGCCAAGGGTGATCGCGACAGTTGGGTTAGAGGCCCCTTCGACAGCATCGGCGGCATTGCGCAGGATATTGGTTAACACCTGCTCGAGATGCAGCCGGATACCGCGCATCATGACCGGTTCGGAACCCGCCTGCAGATCACAGGTGATGCCTGCGGCGTCAAAGTTCGGCTGCACAAGCGTCAGTGCCATTTGCACGGCATCGCGCAAGTCAAGTTCCACAAAAGGTTCCGGTGCGGATCGGGCAAAGAATTTCAGTTGCCGGGTGATCCCTTCCATCCGGTCAACCAGACTGCTGACATCCTGAGTCAGCGTCGCACTCGGCTTTGCTGTCATCTCTGCGGCGGTCAGGTGGTTGCGCATCGCGGCAATGGGCTGGCCCAATTCATGGGTAACAGAGGCGGCAAGCTGGCCAAGTGCGGCCAATCGGCTCGCGCGCTCCAACTCGTTCTGGGTACGTCGCAGGCGGCGTTCGGCGCGGCGCCTGTCCTCTATCTCAACCGCCAGCCGGGCATTGGCCCGCCGCAACTGCGCCTCTTCCTTTTCAGACCGGGCAAGGGCCGCACTGACCCGCCGCGCGCGCTGCACCTGAAACAGGATCAGCGCCAGCCCGGCCACAAACCCAACCAAAGCGGTGACCAGCCAACTTTGCGCAACAGCGCGATCATCGCTGGTGAAATAATGCAGCGCCCAGCCCTGCGGCAGGTCATCGCTGATCAAATGCAAAAATTCCGCCCCGCCGATTTGCGCGCGCTGATCATTGGCGGGCGTCCAATTCAGCATATCCAGTTCCTGCCCCGGAAACTGCCGGGCGGCGATGATCTGCGTCTTTTGATCATCGGTCAGGGCGGTCAACGTCCGGTAACGCCACGCCTGATCAGAGGCGAGCAGGACAACACCATCCCGATTGGCCAGCAGCACCTGTTCGCCGGAACTGCGCCAGCTTTCTTCCAGCGCGGAAAAGTCTATCTTGATGGCGATGACACCGATGATGTCGCCCGCAGCATCGCGCACCGGATCGGCGATGAAATAGCCGGGCTGCCCCGTCGTGGCCCCGATGGCGTAGAACCGGCCCTGCCCGCCCCGCAATGCATCGCTGAAGTAAGGGCGAAAGGCGTAATTCTGGCCAACAAAGCTGCCCGGTGCGGCGTGGTTCGAGGCCGCGATGGTCTGCCCCGCCACATCCATCAGATAGATCGCATCCAACCCCGCCCGGTCAGCAAAGGCGGCGAGCCGTGCATTCAATGCCGCCGTCCCTGCCCCGCTGGCCGTGTCGATGACAAAAGGGTCGCGCGCCAACACATAAGGCAGATGCGCGAACCGTTCGAATTCTGCCGTGACCGAGCTTTGATAAAGCGACAGCCGCCCTTCGGCCTTGGACAGTTCCTCTGACTGGAAATAGCCATAGGCGCCTTTGAACACACCAAATGCGATCAGCAATGTGACCAGCAACGGCAGGATGTAGGATAAAAGGCGCATCAGGATTGATTGCCGTAATCCGCGAGCATGGCAAGTGTCTACAGCTTTTTGAGCAACCCATCCTGCGCCGATTGCGTGGCGGCATCCGCCAGTATCTGCGCCTTCAGCCCGTCCTGACCGCTGGGTGTCATCTGACCACCCGCCACGATCACATCCACGAAATGTTCCATCTCTGCCCGGTAGGCAGCGGCGTAGCGTTCGAGGAAAAACGGTTCTGTCGCGGCACGTCGGAACCCGGCATCATTGGCCAGTTCAACCGTGTTTTGCAGTTGGTTTTCTGCGCGGAGCAGGCCCTTTTCGCCATGCACCTCAATCCGTTGATCATAGCCATAGGTAGCGCGGCGGGAATTGGAGATCTGGCAAAGCCTGCCGCTGGCGGTTTTTAGCGTGACCGTGGCGGTATCAAAATCGCCTGCCTCACCAATAGCGGGATCAACAAGGCAGGACCCGGCGGCATGGAGTTCAACGGGGTCCTCGCCCAGAAGGAAACGCGCCATATCCAAATCGTGGATCATCATATCACGGAAAATCCCGCCGGAGGTCTTGATATAGCCCAAGGGTGGCGGCGACGGGTCGCGCGACAGGATCGTGACCAGTTCCACATTGCCAATGACCCCATCGGCGATCTGGCGCTGCAAATGGGCAAAGCTGGGGTCGAACCGCCGGTTAAAGGCGGTCATGAACGGCACGCCCGCCTTGTCCACGGCGGCCAGACATTCCCTGATCCGGTCAACTGACAGATCAACAGGTTTTTCGCAAAAGATCGCTTTGCCATTGGCGGCGGCCTGGTGGATCAGGTCGTAATGGGTGGTTGTGGGGGTGCCGATAACAACCGCGTCGATGTCAGGATCATGCAGTAAGTCGTCGCTGGTCATGACCCTTGCATTCAAGGTCAGCGCCAGCGCCTCTGCCGCGGCAGGCATCGCGTCCGACACGGCGGCTGCGCGGGCGGTCATCATGCCCCGCAAGGTTGCGCCATGCACCTGCCCGATCCGGCCACAGCCCAGAAGTCCGATATTCAGCATGATGTCAACCTTTCAGTGCTGCCAGAACCTGCCGCGCCGCGGCGACGGTGGGTTCATGGGTTTCTTTCAGGATCGTCACCCGGTCAAACCGATCCGGGTCGGCATTTACAGCCATGCGCATGGCCGCCCCAAAGGCCATGCGCAATTCGGTGCCGATATTGAATTTGCAGATATTGGTGGTTCGGGCGAGGCGCTGGCGCTGTTCCACCGGCACGCCGGAGCCGCCATGGATCACCAGCGGCACGTCGGTCAGGGCCTGAATGGCGGCGATCCGGTCTTCGTCCAGCCCGCCTTCCTTATCCTGTTGCAGATGGACATTGCCGACCGAGATCGCCATCGCGTCCACGCCAGTTTCCGCCGCGAATTGTGCCGCCTCAGCAGGGTCCGTCCCTGCTGAACTTTCGCCATCCGCATAGCCCACGAACCCGATCTCACCCTCGCAAGAGATGCCAGCGGCATGGGCCATTTCGGCGATGGCTTTGGTTTCAGCGATGTTCTCGGCCAAAGGTTTGCGCGACCCGTCGAACATCAAAGAGGTAAAGCCGCTGTCCAGCGCTTCTTTGCATTCTTCAAATGTATATCCGTGGTCGAGATGCGCCACAACGGGTACGCTCGCGTTCTCCGCCAGATGCCGGAACATCTGCCCAAGCACCGGCAGTGGCGTATGGGCCCGGCAGGATGGCCCGGCTTGCAGGATGACGGGACAGTTTTCCACCTCTGCTGCGGCTACGAAAGCGCGCATATCTTCCCAGCCAAGGGTGACAAGCCCGCCCACGGCATAGCCGTTTTTCAGGGCGGGTTGCAGGACATCTTTGAGTGTCACGAGAGGCATAGAAGCTCCGGTCTTGTGGGGAGGGCGGATGCCTCCGGCGAGAGTATTTTTGGCAAAATGATAAGTTTACTTGAACTTGGCGATCATATCCTTGATGCCCGGGATCGTTTCGATCTGATAGGCATGGCTGGGCTGGAAATACTGGATCAATGACCGCTGGGATAGCCCGCCAAGGATGGTGAAGTAATACATCTGATAACCCGGCAGCACCGAACAAGGGTGATAACCACTGTCAAGGCAAATCGTGGAGCCATCGACGATGTGATAGGCGTCACCCGCCTTGCCATCCTCGCGTTGCAGCATTTGCACGCCGGAACCGTGGTTCGGCTTGAACCGGAAATTATAGGTCTCATCATGCCGGGTTTCGTCGGGCAGCCGGTCGGTGTCGTGTTTGTGGCTGGGGAAACCGGACCAACCGCCTTCGCCAACGGTGAAAAGCTCAGAGACCAGCAAGCGACCGACCTTGTCATGATATTTGGTGCCAAGGATATGTTTGATCTTGCGGTGGGTTTTTGTGTCGTCAGACCCGTATTGCACCAGATCAAGTTCGTCGGACCGCACCGCAAACGCATCCAGCACCTTATAATAGCGGGCACCGCAGACAAACACCTCTGCTTCGTCCGATTGGCAAACCATCGTTGCCCTGGCCGCCGTCGGTACATAGACGCCTTCGGGTTCGCCATCCCAAACATCTTCGACCCGGTGGCCCAACGCATCGGCCTTGAACCCTTCGACATCGACATCAACCGTGCCGGTCGCGGGCACGATGCAGGTTTCATACCCCGGCACGGCATATTCGAATGCCTCACCTTTTTTCAGCTTCACGATGTTGAAATAGTTCAGCGGCACGGTGGGATCGTCCACATCCACGATGGGTTTGTTCTGATTGTCAAACGGGGGGATATGCATGTGGGCTCTCCTTCAGGTGGGACCGGGATGGTCAGCCAGGAATTGGTCAAGTTCGGCAGTGTCGGCCATGGCAGGCGCGCAGCCGGGTTTGGATACGGTAATGGACGCGCAGGCCGAACCGCGCAAGATCGCGGTTTCCAAGCCATGCCCTGCCGCCAGTGACGTCATCAGTCCGGCCATGAAACTGTCGCCCGCACCGGTCGGTTTCAGCGCGTTGACCGGGTAAATGCCGGTATGGATTTGTACCCCGTCAGCAAAGGTGATCGCGCCTTTATGGCCCATCTTGTAGACGACGATGGCGGCGCTGGTTTCCGACAATGCGCGCGCCTTATCGAGGCCCTTGTCGATATGTCCGGCCATGAAGCCGAATTCCTCATCATTGCCGACGATCATATCGCTTTCTGCTGCGGCCCGGCTGAGCACTTCTTCGGCCACTTGCGGGCTGGGCCATGAGTAGGGCCGGTAGTCGACATCAAAGATGATCGGCAAACCGGCGGCTTTGGCCAGTTCAAACGCCTTGAACGTCGCGCTCCGCGATGGTTCGGCGGCAAAGACCGTGCCAGCCGTGATCAACGCGCCGTAGCGGCTGTAATCCACTGCGGTCACATCGCTATCATCCATTTGGAAATCAGCGGCCCCGTTGCGGTAGATCACCGATTGATGATCCTCCACCCGGCTTTCATAGACAGCCAGCGAATTGCGATATTCGCCGCCGACCGGTGTCACATGGGTGGTATCCACCCCGCAGTGGCGCAACTGGTTCACGCAGTACCGCCCGATACTGTCATCACTGACCCGCGTGACCAAAGCCGCCTTGCCGCCCAGCTTGCAAATCCCCGCCCCGATATTCGCCGACGACCCGCCAAGGCTGGCAGTGAACATCAGCCCATCTTCGGTCTTGGTGCCCGGCGGATCGGGGAAGAAATCCATACCCGCCCGGCCCACAATGACGAAATTGTTGGCTTTGATGCCATCAAGCAGTTGTTTCATGCCCGCCCCTCGCAACAGAAATCCGCCATCAGACCCCCTTGCGCTGTTTGCTGCGGCTGCTTTCCCACTCCTTATGGGCGTCGGTCACCTTGGCGCTGCCTGACACATGCGGCGTGCCGACTTCCCACCAGGCATGGCCTTCGGTGGTCCAGCCTTCATAAGGGTCAACCTTCATGCAGATGACATAGGTCCGATCCGCCGCCTTGGCCCGTGCGAATGCATCGGCCAGCCCGGCGGGGTTATCCACCGTCTCGGCCAGCGCGCCGAGCGACCGGGCATGCGCCTCAAAATCGACCCCCACCTGATGGGTCGCCGTGGGCGTATCGGCGATCAGGTTGTTGAAGCTTTCATTGCCGGTGTTGTTTTGCAACTTGTTGATCACCGCAAACCCGCCATTGTCGAGCACGAGGATGATCATCTTTTTCTCGGTCAGGACCGATGAATAGATGTCCGAATTCATCAAGAGATAGGAGCCATCGCCGGTGAAAACGATGGTGTCCTTGTCCGGTTCCTGCTCCGACTGCGCAATGCGCGCGCCCCAGCCGCCTGCAATTTCATAACCCATGCAGGAAAAGCCGAACTCGACATCGACCGTGCTGATATCAAGGGTGCGCCAATTGGCGGTGACCTCGGCAGGCAATCCACCCGCCGCCGCGACAACCCGGTCGCGCGTGTCACAGGCCGCGTTCACCGCGGCGATGGCCTGTGCATAAGAGGCCGGGCCATTGCCGATCCGTGTGTTTTCGGCCACGTAGTCCTGCCATTTGGCACGCTCGGCCTGCGCATCACTGACCCAGGCCGCAGGGGCCTGATGATTGCCCAACGCATCCGCCAGCGCATTCAACCCCAGCTTGGCATCACCCACCACGGTCATCGACATATGTTTGGCTGCATCATGGCGGGCCGCGTTCAGCCCAATGATTTGCGCGTCATGGGCAAAGGCGGTCCAAGACCCGGTGGTAAAGTCTTGTAGCCTTGTCCCCACGGCAAGGATCAAATCGGCCCGTTCGGCCACCCAATTGGCGCAATCGGACCCGGTGACCCCAATGGGCCCTGTGTTCAGCGGATGCGTATCCAGCAGATTGGCCCGGCCTGCGATGGTTTCAACAACGGGGATCTGATGCGCCTCGGCGAATGCGGTCAGTTCCGCCACGGCACCGGAATATTGCACGCCACCGCCCGCAATGATGATCGGGCGTTTGGCCGCTTTCAACTGGGCAACGGCATCTGCGACCTCTGCCATATCAGGGGATTGGCGGCGGATGCGATGCACCCGCTCGGCAAAGAAACTTTCGGGGTAATTATAGGTCCAGCCCTGCACATCCTGCGGCAGACCGATAAAGGCAGGTCCGCAATCGGCAGGGTCCAGCATGGTGTTCAATGCCGCAGGCAAGGATTGGATGATCTGGGCAGGATGCGTGATCCGATCCCAGAAGCGGGTGACCGCTTTGAACGCGTCATTCACGCCAAAGGTCGGGTCACCGTAATGTTCCAATTGCTGCAACACCGGGTCCGGCAGTCGGGTGATAAACGTATCGCCACAAAGCATCAGCATCGGCAACCGGTTCGCGTGGGCAAGCGCCGCAGCGGTCAGCAGGTTTGCCGTGCCCGGCCCGGCAGATGCGGTGCAGAACATGAAACGACGGCGCAGATGCGCTTTGGCATAGGCCGCAGCGGCAAAGCCCATCCCCTGTTCATTCTGGCCACGGTAAAGGGGCAGCGCGTCCTGCGCCTTATAAAGCGCCTCACCCAGACAGGTCACATTGCCATGGCCAAAGATGCCAAAGCCACCGCCGCAGAAACGGGTTTTGACGCCGTCAATCTCGATATATTGCGCTGTCAGATAGCGCGTGATGGCCTGCGCCACCGTCAATGTCACGGTTGACTGTCCCAAGACATCTTCTCCCCTCAGGCAGATCAGAATAGAGGGCGCACAACATTTCCAGTTGACCGCCACTGCAAAACAAGGATACCCATTTTGCAACCGGTTGCAATTGGTTTTTTGGGAGGACCGACAAGATGACGGATATTCGCATCGGGATCATCGGCGGTGGCTATATGGGTAAGGCACATGCGGTGGCTTTTGGCGCTGTTGGGGCGGTGTTTGATACCGCATTGCGTCCGAAGCTGGAAATGGTCTGCGCGACGTCTGACGCATCCGCCGAACGCTATCGCCACACTTACGGATTCGCCCGGGCCACCAGTGACTGGCAGGTGCTGGTCAATGATCCGGATATCGATGCTGTTGTCATTGCGTCACCCCAGGCAACGCATCGGGCAATTGCCGAGGCCGCCTTTGCCCTTGGCAAGCCGGTCTTGTGCGAAAAACCACTGGGGGCATCGCTGGATGACAGCTGGGCCATGTTGGCCGCGGCAGAGGCATCGGGCGCCGTTCATATGGTTGGCTTCAACTATATCCGCACACCTGCGTCCCAATATGCCCGGAAGCTGATCGCCGATGGCCGCATCGGCAAGCTGACATGGTTCCGGGGTGAAATGACCGAGGATTTCTTTGCCGACCCGGCCATCGGCGGCTGGCGCGGGCAAGGGGCGGCCAATGGCTGCATGGGGGACCTCGCCCCACATATGATCAACGCCGCAAGGGCGCTGATCGGGCCGATCACATCGCTTTGCGCATCGGTTGAAACGGTACATGCCGAACGGGCAGGCGAAGCTGTCACCAATGACGATCAGGCGCAGATGATGTGCCGGTTTGAAAACGGGGTGCAGGGGCATATGTTTTTCAGCCGCGTCGCGACGGGGCGCAAGATGGGCTACGCCTATGAAATCCATGGGACTGCCGGGCATATCCGCTTTGATCAGGAAGATCAGAACGAACTGCATCTTTACACAACCGAAGGGCCAGAGGCCGAACGCGGCTTTCGCAAGATTCTGACCGGGCCAGAACATCCCGATTACCTGCCATTCTGCCAAGGGCCGGGGCACGGCACCGGTTATCAGGATCAGATCATTATCGAGGCGAAGGATTTCCTGACCGCCATCGCCGAAAAACGCAATATCTGGCCCACATTCGCAGAGGGCATGGAAGTGAACCGCATCGTCGTCGCCGTGATGGATTCCAGTGCGCGCAACGCCTGGGTCAACGTCGCCGATTACTGATAAAGGACTGAAAGAATGATCAAAATAGGCAATGCGCCCTGTTCATGGGGCGTTGAATTTGCAGATGACCCGCGCAATCCAAGCTGGCGGAAAGTGCTGCAGGAAAACGCGGATGCGGGCTATACAGGGATTGAGCTGGGGCCGGTCGGCTTCATGCCCGAAGACCCCGCCATGTTGGGTGACGCGTTGGAAGAATACGGTCAGGAACTGGTCGGCGGCGTCGTATTCCGTCCGTTCCACGATGCGGCCAAATGGGACGAGGTGATGGATGCGTCTGTGCGCACCTGCAAGGCGCTCAAGGCGCATGGCGCGCAGCATCTGGTGCTGATCGACAGTATCTCGCCCCGCCGCGCGCCCACCGCAGGCCGCGCGAATGAGGCCGAGCAGATGGATGATGCTGAATGGGCCGGGTTCCGGGACCGGATCGCCACCATCGCCAAGATGGGGGCAGAAGAATATGGGCTGACCGTGGGCATGCACGCCCACGCGGCGGGGTTCATGGATTTTGAACCCGAGTTGGAACGGCTGCTGGCCGAGGTCGATGAAAGCATCCTGAAAATCTGCTTTGACACCGGGCATCATTCCTATGCGGGCTTTGATCCGGTGGCGTTCATGAAGAAGCATATCAGCCGGATCAGCTATATGCATTTCAAGGATATTGATCCCAAGGTGAAGGCAGAGGTCGTGGCCAACCGCACGAATTTCTACGATGCCTGCGCGCAGGGGATTTTCTGCAATCTCGGTGACGGTGATGTGGATTTCCCCGCCGCACGGCAGGTGCTGCTGGATGCCGGTTTCGAGGGCTGGTGTACTGTGGAGCAGGATTGCGACCCCGCGGGCGACACATCGCCGATTGATGACGCAAAGCTGAACCGCGCCTATCTGCAATCCATCGGTTTTGAAGGGAACTGAGCCATGGCAAAATTGAACTGGGGCATGATTGGCGGCGGTGAAGGCAGCCAGATTGGGCCTGCGCACAGGCTGGGCGCCGGGCTGGACGGGCTGTTTACCTTTGCGGCGGGCGCGCTGGATCACCGTGCCGCCGAAGGGATCGACTATGGGCAGCGTCTGGGGCTCGGCGACCGGGCGTATGGCAGCTGGCAGGATATGCTGGAAGGGGAGCGCGGGCGCGACGACCGGGTCGATCTTGTCACCGTCGCCACACCCAATGCGACGCATTTTGAGATATCCAAAGCGTTCCTTGAGGCCGGGTTCAACGTGCTTTGTGAAAAGCCGATGACGATGACCGTCGAAGAGGGCGAAGAAATCGTCAAGATCGCGCGGCAGACCGGCAATATCTGTGCGGTGAACTACGGCTATTCCGGCTATTCGCTGGTGCGCCATATGAAGGCGATGATCGCGCGTGGCGATATCGGCAAGGTGCGGCTGGTGAATGCCGAGTTTGCCCATGGCCACCATGCCGACGCGGCAGATGCCGACAACCCCCGCGTGCGCTGGCGCTATGACCCGGCACAGGCCGGGGTGTCGGCCCAGTTTGCTGATTGCGGGATACATGCGCTGCACATGGCCAGCTTTGTCACCGGACAGGAAGTTGAAAAACTGTCTGCCGATACGGTGTCCTGCATCGATGTGCGGGTGCTGGAAGATGACGCCATGGTCAATTTCCGCATGGATGGCGGGGCCGTCGGGCGGCTGTGGACCAGTTCCATCGCCATCGGGCGACAGCATGGGCTCGGCATTCAGGTCTTTGGTGAAACCGGCGGGCTGCGCTGGTCACAAGAACAGCCAAACCAGCTTTACTACATGCCGCTGGGCGAACGTTTGCAGGTCATCGAACGGGGGGAGGCGAACCTGTCGCCCGAAGCTGACCGAACGACCCGGGTGACCATCGGCCATGCCGAAGGAATGCCATTGGCCTTTGCCAATATCTACACCGATCTGGCCGAGGCGATCAGCGCATGCAAAGAAGGGCGCGAGATGGACCCGGCGGCCAATCTTTATCCAAGGGCAGAGGATGGGCTGCGGTCCATGGCTGCGGTCTATGCGGTTGCGGAATCGGGCAAGCAGAACGGCACATGGCTGGACGCGCGACCACCCTCAATGCGGTGATATACCGACATGACGTAAGATGGGTTTAAACCCATCTTACTTGACGCAAACGCACAATCCTGAATTGAACTTGAATACCCAGCCATTTCTGTCATGCAATGCACATGCAGCATTTCAGAATACGGTCGGTGGCTTGATCATGCGTTTCCTCATTTCTTCTCTCATCTTTCTTTTCAGTGTCACGTCAGTCAGCGCAGCAATTGATCATGACGCATTGCGGGACCTTGCCTATCAGGGCGATATCGCAGGCGTTGAAGCGGCGATGCACGAAGCCCACCAACAAAGCCTGTCCGGCGAAATCCCCTACGGTGATCTGCGGTGGCTGGTCACCGTTCTGAGTAGCACCCATCCAGACCTGGAAGATTTCCGCAACCAATGGTTGGCGGCCATGCCAGAGTCGCCCTACGCGCAAGCCACGATGTCCTGGTTTCTTTATAACAGAAGCTTTGACATGCGCGGGAACGCCATGCCCCGGGATACGCCGCCACAGGCGCTGCGTGTTTTTTCGCAGATGCTGGGAGAGGCGCTTTCGCTGATGGAAAGTGCCTTCACCACAGCGCCGGATTTCATTCCGGCGTCAGATGGCGTCATTGCCATGAATAAACATGTGCGTTTTCTGCGGGCCTGGCGGCGCAAAATCATCATTGCAAATGTGATGGCGACGACACCGAATTTTGGCAGTCTTATCCGCGCCTCCTATTTGTCGAACCCAAATTGGGGCGGTCCGGGGCCTGTATTGATCGCCGATCTTTGTAACCGTTACTCCGATCAAATCCCCGAATATCCTGATTTGACCAAAGAGGCCTGTATCGTCAGCCTTTGGGCCGCAAATGATCAGCTGGAGGGAAACTGGAGCTACGCGGCCGATGTTCTTGACCGTGACGATCACGTTGTGCTGCGCGAGACCCGGGTGCAACGCGCCCTCGCCCGAAACACTGAAGCGGACCGGCAATTCGTGATGGACTACCTGCGTGACACCCGCTTTGATACGCCATGGATCAAAGGCACGATTTGGACCGCGCACAGGTTTTCCCGGATCTCTTTCACGTACGTGCCAAACGGGTACCGTGCGTTTCTGTCCGAACTGCAAGATCGGCTGCACCAGGAAGTCCGCGCGCAATTGGTCCATGATCCCTTCAACCTGTATTTGTTGCGCGTCGCCACATGGCAACACCCTTCGATCTCGCGAAACGATCTGATTAATAACAATGAATACGCGAATTTCCTGATGCGCATCGCTGTTGCCCAGCCCTTGCATCTGGACAATTGGACCACTGCTGGCACCGAACAAACGCATGACATGTACGCCGATTCACTGAATACGCGCGATACTGCTAGTATCAATGCGATCGCATATTCTGATCATAACGTGTTCATGATCAGTAATTTTCTTGGCGCGAAGTTGCGGCAGCGTCGTAACTTCTACGAATACCAAGGCAAGAATTTCGAAGGGCGAACATGGCCACCCGAAGCCGCGTTCCAAAGCGAGGTGGAATGTCGTATCGCGACGTTGCTCCGGTTGTACGAGCATGCGGCGCAAACCGCACCCGAACACCGAAACGCTACGGACGGCTTTAAGATCAATCAAAATCTGGAACAGGTCACAGCTGAACTGAAAGCGACGAGGGTCTGCGATCATATCTGGCAGGCGCCGATTGATGCTCTGCGGTTCGAACCGATTGAGATCGACCAAAGATCACTTTTGACGATCCCCGAAGATATTTTTCGGTGATCTAGGCACCCGGCTTGTCACGGCACAGGCCGCAACGTCCCCCGTTCAACGATATGGCAGTCAAATAGCCGGGCTTCGGGCTGGGTTTCATCCACTTTCAACGCGTCCGCAATCAGTTCCACGGATGCGTTGATGATCGGGCCAATGGGGTTGTGGATCGTGGTCAGGTTGATGTTCTGCCACCCGGCCATCTCCATGTCGTTCAGCCCGAGGATACCGATATCATCCGGCACCCGAAGCCCCGCCGTTTGCACCGCCGACAAGGCCCCGGTGGACAGCACGTCATCGCCGCAGAAATACGCCTCTGCCGGGCGGGCCTGCAGCAGGCGGGTCATTTCATCACGGCCTGCATCAAACGCATATTGGGTGGCAAAGCTGATTGTCAGCTCCACATCTGCACGGTCCTGCAAGACCTCTGCAAAGCCCTTCAGACGGTCCTGCGTTGATGTTGCACTTTCCGGCCCCCCCAGAAAGGCGAGACGCCGGTAGCCGCGCGCCAGCAATGTCGTCGCCGCGATCCGGCCCGCCGCGATGTTGTCGATACCCAGAACATGCACCTGTGGATTGGCGGAATGGCGGCCGAAGGAATGTACGATGGGCACGCCCGCCTCGCGGAACCCTTCCGCGAAACTGACCGGCAGGGTAGAGGACGCAACAATCACCCCGTCAACCGAATAGGCGCGCAGCATGCGGATCGAATTGGCAGGGTCCACCTCATCCGTCAGATTGACCAGCAAGGGGCGCAACCCGCGATCCTGCAAGCCTTTGGTGAAGCGGTCAAAGACCTCTAGAAAAATCGGGTTGTGAAAGTTATTGGACACCAGACCGATAAGCTTGGTCCGGCCGGTCGTCAGGGACGAGGCAAGCGCGTTGGGGCTGTAGCCCAGCGCATCAGCCGCCTCGCGGACCTTGGCGCGGGTCTTTTCGGACACTGACGCGCCTTCGGTATAGGTGCGCGACACCGCAGAACGGGATACCCCCGCCTTTTCCGCAACATCTTTCAGTGTAACCGCCAAACTTAGCCCCCCTGCCCGGTTTCAGACGTGCATATCCGGTTTGCCCGGGTACAGCCAGAGCAGCGCAGCAGGGTCAGGCCGCCCCCTCATATTCCGCCCCGGTTTTGGCGCCGGTAATATAGGCCACAACATCCTGCCCATCGGTTTCTTCCTTGCGCAAGTTGGCCACGATACGACCGCGGCGGAACACGATGATACGGTCCACAAGATCCATCACCTGCCGCATATTATGACTGATCAGGATCAAAGGCTCGCCCTGTTCTTTCAGCGTGCGGATGATGTTTTCCACCTGTGCGGTTTCCTGCACGCCCAAGGCGGCGGTTGGTTCGTCCATGATGGTCAGTTTCGACGCAAAGCTGGCCGTGCGGGCAATCGCCACACACTGGCGTTGACCGCCCGACATGCGTTCAATCGTGTTGCTGATATTGGGGATTTTTACCCCGGTTTTCTGCAACGCCGCCAGGGTGTCCTGCCGCATGGATTTGTAATCCAACAGGCGGAAGGGGCCAAGCCAGTTCAGTTTGGTTTTTTCGCGACCCAGAAACAGGTTGTCAGGCACGTCCAGATGGTCGGCCAGAGCCAATGTCTGGAACACCGCCTCGATCCCGGCGCGGCGGGCATCAAGCGGGCCGTCAAATTTAACCGGCTGACCGTCGAAAATCACCTCGCCCCTTGTGCGTTGTTCAACACCGGTGATCTGGCGGACGAAGGTGGATTTACCCGCTCCGTTATCGCCCATGATCGCAACATGTTCGCCCTTTTTCAGCGCAAAATCAGCGCCTTCGAGGGCATGCACGCCACCATAATGTTTGGTCAGGTCGCGGGTTTCAAGAATGGTATCTGACATGTCTTTCCCCCTTTAAGCCGCAGCCGCGGCGCGTTGCTGGCGCCATTGGTCAAGAACAACCGCGCTGATGATAATGGTCCCCATAGCCATCAACTGATAGAACGCATCAAGTTTGATATAGGTAAAACCAGACTGGATCGCGCCGAACACCATTGCGCCCAGCACCGTGCCTATGATCGACCCACGCCCGCCCGTCAGGCTGACGCCGCCGATCACGGCCATGGCAATTGCGAACAGTTCGTAAAACTGGCCCATGCCGGTTTGCGCTGTAAGGTTCTTGGAACTCAGGATAATCGCGGCAAAGGCGGCCAGCATCGATGCAATCATATAGACCATCACCTTGTGCCGTTTGACGTTAATTCCCGACATGCGCGCGGCATCTTCGTTCGACCCGATGGCATAGGTATGTTTGCCATAAACAGTGTATTTCAGAATGACGTGACACAGCACGGCCAATAGCAAAAACCAGACCACCGGCATCATACCTGACCCCAGCCAGGCAAAGCTTTCGGTTGGGAATGAAACCGGCTGCCCCTTGGTCCACCATTGCGCGATGCCTCGGCAGATCAGGAACATGCCCAGCGTGGCAATAAAGGGTGGGATGCGGGTGAAGGCAATCAGCGATCCGTTGATGGCGCCGATGAAGGCCCCGAAGCACAAACCAACGATCACCGGGATCAGCACTGGCAGGTCAAAGGCCCATTCACCAAAAACAGCCTTTGGATTGGGGTTACCGTTCACCAGCTCGGTCTGGGCGAATGACATCACGATCATGGCCGCAGCCCCGACAAGCGGACCTGACGACAAATCAATCCCGCCCGAAATGATCACCTGCGTCACCCCAAGCGAGATGATCCCGATAATCGCCACCTGCAGGATGATGATCCGCAGCCGGGCCTCGTTAAAGATGGAATCAAACCGTTCCTGCGTGTCGAACAGAAAGCTTTGGCCGTTCATGTAGGGCAGCACCTGCCCCAGAATTTCAAAAATCGCGATAATGATGATCAGCGCGATAAAGATGTTGGCCTCGTTCGGCCAACTGCGCTTGGACTTGTCATAGGTCAGTCCGCCGACACCGTGTGCTTGATCTGCCATCTGTCCCTCTTCCCGGTGGGGTCTTCAGCGTCGCATGCGACGCTTTTGGTCTTGTCTGTGGCAGGGCGCGCAACGCGCCCTGTCCATTCTCTAAAATGATCGCGTTAGTTCTTGTTGAGGAACTCATCGATGTTGGCGGGTGTCACCAGCTTGAACGGGATGTAGACCTTCTGGTCCACATCTTCACCACGGACCAGCGCAAGTGCGGCATCAACCGAACCTTCACCCTGACCAAACGCATCCTGGAACACGGTGGCATCCAGATCACCGGCCTGCATGGCCAGCAGCGCGTCTTGTGTGGCGTCAACACCAACTACGATCACGTCTTCCATGGACACGCCATTTGACTTCATCGCCTGAATCGCACCAATGGCCATTTCGTCGTTATTGGCGAATACGATGTCAAAATCTTCACCAGCTGACATCCAGTTGGTCATCAAATCCTGTGCCTTGTCGCGGGACCATTCAGCCGTCTGACGGTCATTGATGTTGATAAAGTTACACATGTCCATGCCGATGACATCATCCACATCCTTGGTCCGCTGCACAGCCGCCTGGTTGGAAAGCTGCCCCATCAGCAGATACGCATTCGCGCCACCGGCAAGACCCGCCGCACGGGCCAGTTTGCAAGCTTCAAAAGCGGCCAATGTGCCGGACTCAATCTCGTTGGAGGCAACGAAAGCCTGATTGTCAGGCAATGTATCGACATTGATTGGCTCGCGGTTGACGTAAACAAGCGGCACGCCGGCGGCGGCGGCAGCTTGCGACATCGCCTCAGTCGCGGATGTATCAACAGCGTTCACAATGATCGCATCTACACCAGAGGCTATAAAGTTGTTGATCTGGTCCAACTGCTTGGCCACATCATCGGTGGCGTCTTCAACCTGCAGGTCAACACCGTCGATCCCGGCGGCATATTCGACCATGCCGTTGCGCATGACGGTCAGAAAGTTGTCGTCAAAACGCGCGATGGACGCGCCGATCGTCTCGGCCATCGCAGTTGTGCCCATCAGGGTTGCCAGGCCAGCTGTCAGTAGTAGTTTTTTCATGTTTTCCTCCCAGAAATCGTGCCCGGACACGTCATAATAAACCGGGGCCCCTTGTTTGGGGTGACATTCATCTCATCCCGCCATGCGACCTTGGTCGATGATGCCGTTTCGATGAAATTCCTTGACCGCAAAGACGTCTTTGGGTCGCTAAGCTCATGTGCTGTGGGTGCTGAAATCCTAAGTCGCAAGGCACCAAACGGGCATTTCTGCACGTCGCGGTCGTCATGCGAAATTGTGCAATTTGCAACATGCGCAGCGTTCCTTCCCATTACCGTGCGAACCTTCAGCAGAATCACCTTAGAACTGAAAAAGCATTTTTGCAACCGGTTGCATTTTTGATGCAAGGCGAAGCCAACCGACCGCCAATACCGCTTCCAGCAAGGCAGTCAGGGCAACGGGGCAGCTACTGAGGCCGCAAAAAATGACAAAAAGATGACGCAGGGTCAGCCTTGCATTGGAGTGATGTCAAATCGCCACAATTTGGCCACCCCGATTCGCTGTCGGGCCGCTATTGTGCTGAAAACATAACCAATAATGCAAGGTCGCGGACATTTACCGCAAGCGTGAACCAATAAAATCATGAAGCGGAGAAATATTAAGCATTCACGGCAATTTCACTTGCTGGTTCCACGCCCCCACTGTTAACTTAGCGTTAACGAAGGCAACGATGTTTACGGCCGGTTGCAGAGACTATTGTAAGAAGGTCGATGGTTAGTTTACACTGTTGCTAGTTGATATGAGTGGTGGCGATTTTGCCATAGTGTTTAAAATTTTATGAGAGTTTAATAATGTTTGATAATTTTACAGCTCGTGAACACGGGCGCTCTAAGCTGGCACTTGTTGCAAACCAACATATTTTTTCAGCCCAGCCTTCCCCAATCTACAAAGAGTTCACAAAGCGGTTGATGGATACGGCACTTATTGTGTTGTCGTTGCCATTCCTGCTGCCGATCCTCTTGGTCGTGGCAATTCTGGTCGCACTTGATGGCAAATCGCCATTCTACACACAGGAACGGCTGGGTTACGGCGGTCGGGTCTTTCGGATCTGGAAATTCCGGACCATGGTCCCCAACGCCGAACGCAAGTTGCAGGAACTGATCGCATCAGACCCCGCACTGGCAAAAGAGTGGCATGGCCATCAAAAGCTCAAGCGGGATCCCCGGATCACAAAGATCGGGCATCTGCTGCGCAAGACATCAGTCGATGAACTGCCGCAGCTGCTGAACGTCCTGAAGGGCGAGATGAGCCTTGTTGGCCCCCGGCCCATGATGGTCGACCAACGCGAGATGTATCCGGGCAAGGCCTATTTCGCGATGCGTCCGGGCCTGACGGGCCTGTGGCAGGTCTCTGACCGCAACAATTCGACCTTTGCCGCGCGGGCGTCATTCGACACCGCGTATTACCAGCAAATGTCGCTTGCGACGGACTGCCGTATCCTTGCGGCAACGGCTGGTGTGGTTGTTCGCGGTACGGGCTGCTAATAATAACCCTTGTTTTGACATCTTGATGGCACCAAAGGTGAATACACCTTTGGTGCCATTCCCGTTGTCAGGGATGATACCACCCGCAATTTGATCTCATCAGGACCGGTCGTTCACCATGTCACGCTTTTTCCCAAAACTGTTATTGCTGTTCTTCCTGACCCTCGCCGCATGCGAAAGCGCCGAAGAAAAGGCAGAGCGGTTTTACCAATCCGGGCTAAGCCTGCTTGAAGAAGGTGATGTTGATCGGGCGCTGGTCCAGTTCCGGAACGTATTCGCCAACAACCCCCACCATTTGGACGGGCGGTTGATCTACGCCGAAACACAGCTTGGGCGGGGCGAAATTGCGGATGCTTACGGCCAATATGTGCAGGTCGTCGAATTCGACCCTGACAACAAGGAAGGCCTGATTGCACTGGCTGAAATCTCTATCCTGGCCGATGGTTGGGAAGAGGCGCAGAATTACGGACGCCGCGCGGCGACGGTTGCTGCGGATGATGACAGGGTCATCATCGTGAACGCAATGCTGGACTACCGTGATGCGGTGATGTCTTCCGGCGATCCATCCGCCCCGGCCGCCACCGCCAAATCCGCATTGGGCAAGACACCCGATAGTGTCATCGCCCGCAAGATCGTGATCGACCACGCCATCCAAAGCGGCGATCTGACCGGCGCGCTCGTCGTGGTCGAGGATGGGCTGAACCTGCATCCCGACCGGTTGGATTTTCATGCCGCGCGCGTCGCCCTGCTTAGCGAAGGGGATGACACTGGCCGCACCCAATCCGCGCTGGAAACCATGGCGGCCCAATTCCCCGAAAACCTTGATGTGCAGCGCGAGTTGTTCGGCTGGTACATCCAGCAAGACGACCTGCCCGCTGCGGAACGCTATCTGCGCGAACTGGCCACAGCCCCGAATGCAGGCGAGGCGGAAAAGATCGTGGTCGTTGACTTTCTGCGGCAGACAAAAGGGATTGATGCCGCACAGGCGGAGCTGGAAAGCCTGATCGCGAACCAGGAACAGAACGCCAGATACCGTTCCCTGCGCGCCAGCATTCTGTTTGCCCAAGGTGACCAAGCCACCGCCGTGGCAGAGCTTGAGGCCATTATCGACGCCGACGTGCCCCCTGAACAAGCGCTCGACTTCAAGATCCTGCTTGCACAGATGCTGAACGCACAGGGCAAGACCGAGGATGCCAAAGCGCAGGTCGCCAATGTGCTGGAAACAAATGCTGGCCATGTCGAGGCGCTGCGCATGCAGGCCGTATGGGCCATCGAGGCTGATGACCCGGGCAGCGCCGTCATTATCCTGCGGCAAGCCCTGACTGAGGCACCGCGCGACGTTGGCCTGATCACCATGTTGGCCGGGGCACATGAACGGGCGGGTGACCATAATCTGGCCGCTGAACGCTATGCAGTTGCGGTCGAAGTATCCAATCAGGCGGTAAATCCGTCACTACGACAGGCCAATTACCTGCTTCAGCAAGATTGGGTGAACGCCGCTGAAACAGTGGTCAACAGCGCCTTGGCGGTGAACCCCGAAAACCCTGAGCTTCTGGCCAAGCTGGCCGAAATTCATCTACAGCTGGGTGAGTGGAACAAGGTCACCCGCACGATCTGGAAACTGCGCGCCATTGATACGCCAGCCGCTACAGGTGTCGCTGACCAGATCGAGGTGGCCCTACTGAACCGACAGGAACGTTATGACGACACGCAGGCCTTTCTGGAAAATATCGTCGCTGGTGGTGAAAGCACATCCGCCGCAAAGGCGCGGTTGGTCGAAGCGCAGATCAGGGCCGGGCGACTGGATGAGGCACGTGCATTCGTCGCCACCGAATTGGAAACAGCCCCGGATGATCCGACCCTGCGGTTCCTACAGGCCGACATTCTGGTCTTGATGGATGATGCCCCCGCAGGCGAAGCGATCTACCGCGATCTGCTGGCCAGCTACCCCACCAATGAACAGGTGCTTGGGCGGCTCTATGGCTTGCTTTTGTCGCAGGACCGTCAGGCCGACGGCGACGCGGTTCTGGATCAGGTTCTGGCCGACGCGCCTGATGCGATGATGGCCAATCTGATCAAATCGGGCCGGTTGGAGGTTTTGGGTGATTTCGATGGTGCAATTACCATTCTGGAACAACTTTATGCCCGCGACAGCAGCAGCCTGATCGTTGCCAATAATCTGGCAAGCCTGATCACCACCCATCGCGATGATGATGCCAATCTGGAACGGGCCTATGGTATCGCCGCCCGGATGCGGGGCACGGATGTTCCGGCGTTTCAGGATACGCTTGGCTGGATCGCTTACCGTCGCGGCGACTATGAAGAGGCGCTGTCATATCTGGAACCAGCCGCGCGCGGCCTGCATGAAGATGCGCTGACCCAGTATCATCTTGGCCTGACCTACGTCGCGCTGGAACGGAATGCAGATGCTATCGACACGTTGACGCGCGCCGTCAGTATTGGGCAAGGCAGCGAACTGCCGCAAATCGCCGAAGCACGCAGATTGTTGTCAGAGATGCAGGAATAAGAAAGCGCGCGGTCAGTCGCGCAATGTACTGACAAACGCTATGACGCGCTGTCATCCTCGACTTTTTCGCCGCGCACCAAATACGCCGCGATCACAAGAAGCATGCCCAGCATGCCCACAAAGCTGTGACACAACAGACCGATCCAAAATGAATGGCCAAGCAGCAATGCGGTAACGTTGGAGGCGGTGCCGCTAATGACACCGCAAAGCAGCGCATAAAACAGAACCGGCTTTCCCGGCGTGCTGACATCTTCAGCGTTGGCGATCATGAATTCTTGCGACTGCATCCAGTTCACTTCCCAGTATTTCCGAGTCGAATCCAGCCCTTGGTGTAGTCACGCTTTGGTTGTGTTACCCGCAAGACACCATACCTCTATTAGAATCACTATATTCAGCGAAACATAAACAGAGTGTTAATTTCTACGCCAACAAACCATTCCAGCCAAAAGCGGCAGATTGTTGCGCATCTGTAGCCAATAATAGACAAAAATTATCTGCCCAGCTCCGGATCTGATCCGGATCTGCCCCACAAACGCTCTCGGATGCACAGGCTACGTTATCCTGAAGTCGTAAACACTCGGTCAACGCATAGCCTGGAACTGTCCGACGCTTTGCTGACGTTGCGCCGACGCTTTGCCGACAGCATTTTTCAGATCTTTTTGCGGTCATCCACGACGTTCATTCCCGCCAGCCCGCTATTGCCCAGATCAACCGACGCAAACGGCCCGCCATGGCACATATGACCGGGGTCTTGCGGATCCAAAGGATCGGTTTCGGCCAGCACCTTTTCGGCAAACTCTTCTGCATTGTCCTGCGGGCGATACCCAAGGAAACGGGCCTTGCTGTTATCCACCGGGGAGCGGTCATTATTCGACACCCCATACACCACCGAGAAACCGGTCACAGGCGTGTCCACGGCGCGTTGCACCAACTGGATCAAGTCATTGTAAGATAAGTAAGATCCAAGCGCGCGGGCGTTATTGACCTGGGCACAGGACAGAATACGCAAATGCACGGATTCCAACCCACGTTTTTCCCAATACATACGGCCCAGATCCTCGGTAAAGCACTTGGCAAGGCCATAGAACGTGTCGGGCCTGTGCGGCACTTCGGTATCGATACATTCATTTTTGGGATACATGCCAACGGAGTGGATCGAGCTTGCATAAACCACCCGCCGTGCGCCGGTTTTATAGGCCGCTTCCCAGACATTATAGGATCCAATGTAATTCGGCCCCAGCAATTCCTCAAACGGTGCCTCGTCAACAATGGCGCCAAAATGTAGAACCATTTCAGCACCTTGGATGACCTCTGACATCTGTTCCATGCTGGCCAGATCAGCCTTTGCATAGGTTTCGCCGGGGTAAAGCGTGCCGATGTCATCCGCGATATCCGTTGAAACCAGTTCATCACACATCTTCGAAAGCGGCTCGCGCAGATAAGATCCCAGTCGGCCAGCGGCACCTGTGAGGACGATTTTTTTCATGTCATGTCTCCTTTGATCCCGCCCTGCGGCGCATCAGAAATAGTGTTGTTATTGCGTTGTGAAGTCTGGGCATTTGTCGGTCAGATCACGGCTTTTTCGATGATCTGCCGGTTCTCTATGATCCGGTCAAAATGGAACCGGCGCATATCCAGGCTGCGGTATGCGCCATAGGTCAGCATCTCAGCTGTGCCGCGTCCCATGGCGGGGGATTGCTGTAGCCCATGACCCGAGAACCCATTGAGAAAAAAGAAATTTTCGACAGCAACATGCGGCCCCATGATCGCGTTGTGATCAAAGGTGTTATAAGCGTAATGCCCGGTCCATTCGGACTGCACCTTGATCGCCTCAAACTGCGGAATGCGCGTGGCCAGCACCGGCCAGATGTGATTTTCCCAAAGCCCATGATCCATCGCGAAATCATCGTAATCAGCCGCCGGATCAAAATCGGGGTGCCCGCCCGCCTGATAGGTGCCGCCACCATTTTCGCGCACATGAACACCCGACGGATCGATGGTCAACGGCAGATCACGATCCAGCGGTTTTTCAGCCGAAAACACCCAAGAATACCGCTTGCGGGGCTCAACCGGAACGTCGATGCCGACCATACGCGATGTCAAAACTGCACGCGGACCGGACGCGTTCACGATCTGCCCACAGGCCACAACCTCGCCCGATTGCAGGATCACGCTTTCCACTTTTGTGCCCGCCGCATTGCGGTTCATCGCGGTGACTTCGTTGGTCAGATATTCGACCCCACGTTCGCGCGATTGCCGGCGCCACCAGTCAAAGACCGCACCACCATCCCAGTAGCCTTCATCGACCTGGTTGATGGAGCCAAGCAGGATGTCATCGACATTATAGAAGGGATAGGCGCCCTTGATCTGATCCGGTGTCATCAGTTCGGTTGCAGCACCCGCCGCGTGCTGCACCTTGATGTTTTCGCGCAAGACATCTGCGAAATCGATGGTGTCGGCCAGATACATGTAACCAAAAGACCGGATCGACAGTTCCGGGACCCTTTCGTCACCGCCCATATACGCCCGTAGGTTCTTGACGAAATCCGCAGCGAATTGGGAAATTCGCACGTTCAATTCTTCGGAAAACTGCTGCCGCATGCAGCTGTTGGTGTGGGTGGTCGAGGCAAATTCGTAAGTCGGGTCCCGTTCCACAACCAGCACCCGGCCGTCAAAGTCAGGATTGTCGGTCAGGAACCACGCGGTGGATGCCCCCATGATCCCGCCGCCGACGATGACCACGTCATAGCTGTCATGGGTCGGTGCTTGCGCGTTCATCAAATATCCTCCCCCGCTTTTATGGCGGCCTCTACCGCCGCGATATCCTCTGCCGTCATGCCATATTCATCGGTGGCCGTCTGCGCTGTGATATAGCCACGCGCCAAATCTCGTTTGACCGATGCCGGGTCGCGCGCTACCGGGTTGCCATAGCCTGCACCACCCGGAAACCCGAGCATGACTTTCCGTCCCGCAGCCACGAATTGTTTGCCTTTGCCACGCATCGCCGTCCCATCATCCTGCTCAATCGTCGTCGGAGCGCCTATCCCGCCGCCGCGGCGCCCGCGGGCGGGATGATCGACCCGGTCGAACATCGCCTGAAAGTCAAATTCGTAACCGTCGGTGGCCCCAACCTCCATATACTGCCCCAAACCGCCGCGCTGTTGCCCGGCGCCACCGGAGTCCGGCCGCAATTCCTTGCGCCAGATGATCACCGGGCCGACCTGTTCCGTGGCTTCAATCGGCATTGTCATGACGCCCGACGGGAAGGCAGTGGCGTTCAGCCCGTCATGGGCAGGCCGCGCACCGGAGCCGCCAGAATTGAAAGTCAGCACCTCCGACCGCACCCCCTGATGACCCGGCGCAGGCCGCAGCGAGACCTGGAAATTACATAGGCATCCGGCCCCTTCGGCTGGCACGATCCCAGGCATCATCTTGTCGAACGCGTCATAGACGGTGTCGGGGATCAGATGCCCGATGACGTGGCGCAGCGCCACGGGGGCCGGGTGCAGCGCGTTGACGATCGTGTTTTCGGGGGCTGTCACTTCAAACGGGGCGAGCGAGGCCGCATTGTTTGGGATTTCTGGGGCGATTGCGACCTTCAGCGCGTAACACGCATAGGCCTTGGCATAGACAAGTGGGCAGTTGATCCCTTTCTTATCAACGCCAGAGGTGCCGTCAAAATCGGTGATGATCCGATCGTCCTTAACGGTCAGTTTCACGCGCAACGTAATCGGCGTATCGAACCCGTCCACCGTCATTTCGCCGCTGGCCTCAGCATTGGGCAAAGCCCTGATCCGTTCCAGTGTGGCGCGGCGTGAATTGTCGAGGATGAAACCGGCGATCCCGTCCAGATCATCCAGACCAAACTCCTCCATCATATCAATCAAGCGGCGATGCCCGATTTCATTGCATGTGGCCAGCGCATACATATCCCCGATCAGCTGGTCAGGTTCGCGCACATTGCCGCGCACGATTTGCACAAGCGTCTGATCGACATCGCCCCGCGCAGCGAATTTCATGATCGGCAGATAAAGTCCTTCTTCATAGACGCTCGCCGCATCCGCCCCAAAACCACGCCCGCCGATATCAACGACATGGGCGGTACAGGCGAAAAAGCCGACCAGCGCGCCGTTTTTGAAAGAAGGGGTGACCATCGTGATATCGTGCAGATGCCCGGTCCCCTCCCACGGGTCATTGGTAATGTAAACGTCACCTTCAAAGATGTTCTGCCGCCCGATCCGCCGGATGAAATGGGCAACCGCATCCGCCATGGCGTTCACATGGCCCGGCGTGCCGGTGACCGCCTGCGCCAACATTTGGCCTTTGACGTCATAGACCCCGGCAGACAGATCCCCCGCCTCGCGGACTGAGGTGGAAAAGGCCGTGCGCACCAGCGCTTGCGCCTGTTCCTCAACCACTGAAATCAGCCGGTTCCACATCACCTGATAGGATACATTGGACTGCTTGGTCATGGGCTACCCTTTCGCCTTCACATCAATGCAACCGTCCGGCTGACGCATCGCATTGCGGCTGCAGGGAACGATGATGGTTGTTTCGTCTTCGGTGATGATCGCCGGGCCGCTGATCTGGTCCCCGGTTTGCATCTGTTCGCGTTGCTGAATGGCGGCGGTGACATAACCCGCCTCTGCGGGATCAAACAGGTCTCGTACAGTGCCGCCCCCGTCCCGGGCCTGACCCGGGACCTCTACCTGCGACACCGGAGCAACCTTTTCTGGGGGTGTCGTGGCATTGACCGCCCAGACTGTGATTTCGATATCCATCCCAGCGACGGGACGCCCGAATAGTTTTGTGTAGTCTTCCTCAAACCGGGCCTGAAACGTGGCTGCGTCAGGCTGCATGGCCTGTTTCTCGGTCAGGCTGATCGGGATTTCCCAACCCTGCCCGGTATAGCGCATATAGACCTTGAATTCGGACAGGATGGGGCTTTCCGCGTCGCAGGTGCGAACAAAACCGGTCGCCTCTTGTTGCAGATCGGCCAGCAAGGCCTTGATCCGGCCAGCGTCAAAATCGGACAGCTTCATATAGACGGACCTGTTCGCCTCGAAACTGAATGGCGCGCGCAGGAACCCGATGGCTGACCCGACGCCCGCCCCCGGCGGAACAAGCAGCCGGGCCACCCCCAGCTTTTCACAAAGCCGTCCGGCATGGAGTGGGGCCGCCCCGCCAAAGGCGATCATAGTGTAGTCCGACAAATCTTCGCCATTCTCAACCGCATGGACGCGGGCGGCATTGGCCATGTTTTCATCCACTACTTCGGCCAACCCAAAAGCGGAGGTGGCAGCGTCCATGTCCAGCACCTTGCCTAGATGGGTGGTGAGCGCAGTCGCAGAATTCTCCGCTGACAGGGTAATACTGCCGCCGGCGAAATTATCCGGGTCCAGCTTGCCCAGCACCAGATCGGCGTCTGTCACAGCGGGTCGGTCGCCGCCACGCCCGTAACAAGCGGGCCCGGGTTCCGAACCGGCACTTTCAGGCCCCACCCGAATTTGTCGCATCGCATCCACATGGGCCAATGATCCGCCACCGGCCCCGATTTCCACCATGTCGATCACCGGGATCGAAATCGGCATCCCCGACCCTTTCTTAAACCGGTAGGTGCGGGCGACTTCAAACACGCGGGACGTTTTGGGGGCCTGGTTCTTGATCAGACAGATCTTGGCAGTGGTGCCGCCCATGTCGAATGACAGAACCTTATCCAGCCCATAGCGGGCAGCAATATTGGCTGCAAAAACCGCACCACCGGCAGGGCCGGATTCAACCAGACGAACCGGAAATTCCGACGCACTTTCGATAGAGATGATCCCGCCGCCCGAATGCATCAGGAAGATGTTGCAAGTCGCGCCCTCATCCCGCAGCCGCCCTTCCAAACGGCCCAGATAGGATTTCATCAGCGGCTTGATATAGGCGTTCGCCACGACGGTGTTGAACCGTTCATATTCGCGCATCTGGGGGGAGACTTCGGAGGAAAGCGACACCATGACATCGGGCAGCTTTTCGGCCAGCACATCCCGGATCATCACCTCATGCGCGTCGTTCAGATAGGCGTGGATCAGGCCAATGGCGATGCTGGTATAGCCGGCGGTGGCGATCTGATCGATGACGGCTTCAACCTCCGCCCGGTCCAGCGGGATCAGTACGTTGCCCTTGGCATCCATCCGTTCCCGAACGGTGTAGCGCATTTGCCGGGGCAGCAGCGGTTCAGGCAGATTAAGGTTCAGGTCATATTGCTCAAACCGGCTTTCGGTGCGCATTTCGATAACGTCGCGAAAGCCTTGCGTGGTGATCAGGGCGGTTTTGGCCCCGCGCCGTTCGATCAGGGCATTGGTCGCCAACGTGGTGCCGTGAATGATCTGGTCAATCTGTGTAGGCATGATCCCAGCATCGGCGCAGACCTGGTGCATCCCATCAATGATGGCCTCCTCTGGTGCGCCATAGGTGGTCAGCACCTTGGTTGAAAACGACGCCCCGTCCATTTCAAGCACCACGTCGGTGAAAGTCCCGCCGATATCAACGCCAAGTCTGACTGATTGCGTTTTCATGTGGCCCACCTGAAGGAAAGATAGGCAGAGTTTGGCGTGATATAGTCATAGCTGCAAATAATTGTTTTCAATATATGTGATCGCTATTTTTTATCACTCGATTGACGATAGGCGGTGACCACATCCTGCGCCAGATTGGCCAATTCGGACACGTAGCGCGCTACGCGTTCCGCCTGATACCGGGCCGCAAAACGCAAGGGTAACGGATGCCAGTCAACCGGCGCGACAGCCAGAACACCAGCTGCCAGTTCCTTTTCCACGAGCGCGCCAGGCAACAGCGCCACGCCCAGCCCGTCAGCCGCCATCTGCACACAGGACGCCATGCTGTTTGACGGTACAATGCGGGCGGTTGGAAGGCTGTTGGCCTCAGCCCATTGCATCAGTTCATTATAGGCCTGCGTGTGACGGGCATGGGTCAGGATGGTCAAGGGTAGCAGATGCTGCAGTCCCGGCTTTTCCGGCAGATCAGACAGTTTATCGGCAGTCCCAACCCAGACATATTCAAACACCCCAAGTTCAACCACACCGCTGGCTGCCACCCCGAAAGGGGCCGTCTGGATCGTCAGGTCCAGCGCCCCGCTGCCAAGTTCCTTGTCAAGGTTGCGGGATAAATCGACGGTCAATTCCACAACAATACCCGGATAGGTCTGTTTGATTGCCCGCAAATAGGAATGCAGCCATGTGCAGGCGACCAGTTCGGTGACACCCAATCGCAACCTGTCATCAATCAGGTCGCGCCTGTCTGCAATCTCGACCAAGCTTTCCGCATCGCGCAGAACCTGCCGGGCTGCGTGCAGAATCTCCTGCCCTTTATCGGTCAAACGGATGGTGCCGCTATCGCGTTGCATCAAAACGACGTCCAGCGACGATTCCAATGCGGCAATCCGGGCCGAGATGTTAGGCTGGCTGGTGTTCAGATGCTGCGCGGCTTTGCGAAAACTGCCCAAATCGGCGACCCAAACCAGCGCTTCCAGCTGTTTGAGGTTGAATATATTACCGGTCATCAGCCGCTACAGATCATATCTTTTGCGGATCCGATCCACGACCGTCCCATCACCCAATGGAATGTTTTCAAGCAAGGCATAATCCACAAAACCCAGCCCGCCGTAATAACGCAAACCGGGGACATTATCGGCCCTGATGGTCGCATCAATCACCTGCACACCAGCCGCGCGGGCGACAGTTTTGGTTGCCTCAAAAAGCTGTGGACCAACGCCTTTACCGGCGGCATGTGGGGCAACAAAGCTGGCGATGACTGCCCAACCTTGAGGGAAAGGGTCGTCTTTATTCTGCGGCCAGTTCAGTGATTGGAAGCCGATCACACAACCTGCATCCTCTGCCACGATACAGCTGATGGCACTGGCGCGTGCGATGTAGTGGCTGTGCATCCGGTCCACATCAAAGGGGCGCAAATGGGCCGTTGTGCCACCTTCGGCGATGATCGGGTTCAACACCGCAACCATATCAGCCGCGTCATCGGCAGTTGCGGGGCGAATGATCATAAGGCCTCCATCAGCTTGGCATGGGTGTTGGTGAAATCGTCACGCACCTCGGTCGGTGGACGCAGGCGGATGGTCAGGGATTGGCACAGCGCAGCGTCATGTTTGCCAAAGAATTTGTCCGCTTCCGCTTTGGTGAACCCTGCGATTTGCACTGCCTCAAGCCAGGCAGAGACCTTATCCGCCTTTTTGATCTGGCGTTTAATGGTCGCAGGGATCTGAGCGGGCAAGCCAAAGCGTAGGTGGATCGCTGCGGTCAACCTGTCATCCAACGCGCCATAGCCGGAACCGACTGCCGTCTTCACCGGGCTAATCATATCGCCAATGACATATTCAGGCGCATCATGCAGCAATGCCGCCAGCCGCCATTTGACCGGCGCCTTGGGCTGTAGCCGCGTGAAAATCTCGACCACCAACAGCGAATGTTCGGCCACTGAATATGCAAAATCGCCCTTCGTCTGCCCGTTCCAGCGTGCCACAAAGGCCAGCCCATGCGCAATGTCGGCGATTTCGATATCCATCGGTGTCGGATCAAGCAGGTCCAGCCTGCGCCCCGACAACATGCGTTGCCATGCCCGTGGTTGCTTCATTTTGCCGCCTTAATCATTCTTGAGCATTCCAATTAATACGAGCAACCGGATTGTGGCAAGACAAGTGCAATGTTATGGGGCCGCAACAGGATTCAGGAGATTATTCCAATGCCAAAAGATTATGCTGTCAAGGACATCGAACTCGCCGCGTTTGGCCGCAAAGAGTTGGACATCGCAGAAACCGAAATGCCGGGCCTGATGGCTCTGCGTGAAGAGTATGGCGACAGCAAACCGTTGAAAGATGCCCGCATCGTCGGGTCGCTACACATGACGATCCAGACCGCCGTTCTGATCGAGACATTGGTGGAACTTGGTGCCGATGTGCGCTGGGCGTCATGCAACATCTTTTCAACGCAAGATCACGCCGCCGCTGCTATCGCCGCAGGTGGTACGCCTGTTTTTGCTGTCAAAGGTCAGACATTGGAGGAGCATTGGGACTATCTTGATAAGTCCTTCATGTTCCCCGACGGCCCCAACATGATCCTGGATGATGGTGGCGATGCAACGCTGTACATCCTGTTCGGCGCACGTATGGAAGCCGGTGAAGACATTCTGGCGGTCCCCACATCGGAAGAGGAAGAGGTCATCAAAGCCCAGATCAAAAAGCGGATGGCGGCAAGCCCTGGCTGGTTCACCAAGATGCGCGACCAGATCAAGGGCGTTTCGGAAGAAACTACCACCGGTGTGCATCGCCTTTATGACCTGCACAAGAATGGCCAGCTGCCATTCCCCGCGATCAATGTGAACGACAGTGTCACCAAGTCGAAATTCGACAATAAATACGGCTGTAAGGAGTCACTGGTCGACGGTATTCGCCGCGCCACCGACACGATGATGGCCGGTAAAGTCGCTGTTGTCTGTGGTTATGGCGATGTGGGCAAAGGCTCTGCCGCATCGCTGGCGGGCGCCGGTGCGCGTGTGAAAGTGACCGAAGTTGACCCGATCTGCGCCTTGCAGGCTGCCATGGACGGCTTCGAAGTTGTTGTGCTTGAGGATGTGCTGGACAGCGCTGATGTCTTCATAACCACCACAGGCAACAAGGATGTCATCCGGATCGAGCATATGCGCGAGATGAAGGATATGGCCATCGTCGGCAATATCGGCCATTTCGACAATGAAATTCAGGTCGCTGCCCTGAAAAACCACAAATGGACCAACATCAAAGAACAGGTCGACATGATCGAGATGCCGTCAGGCAACCGTTTGATCCTGCTGTCCGAAGGTCGCCTGCTGAACCTTGGTAATGCGACAGGCCATCCATCATTTGTGATGTCGGCGTCATTCACCAATCAGGTGCTGGCGCAGATGGAACTTTGGAACAATGGCGACAACTACGAAATCGGCGTGCATATCCTGCCCAAGCATCTGGATGAAAAGGTCGCCCGCCTGCATCTGGCCCGGATTGGTGTGAAGCTGACCGAACTCAAGAAAGAGCAGGCCGATTATATCGGTGTGACCGTGGACGGGCCGTTCAAGCCTGAACATTACCGGTACTAACCTTCATGCGGCACGCCAGACGTCAGGCCATGGCGCAGGACGCCGCAAAGAAGGAAAAACAGACGAAATCGCGTGGCCGTTCCTTGTTACAAGGGGCGGCCACGTTGGTTTTTGCGGGATTGGTGGGCGTGGGCGGGTACCAGTTGCTGCGCCACCCACACACACCCCTGCCAACGGCATGGAACCCCACCATCCCCTTGCGCATCAGTGACCCGGTGACGCCAATTACATCCTGGAAACTGAACCGCGCCGCGGCCAGCCCCATGGCCTGTCAGGCCGCGTTGGATGGGTTTGCGGCACTGCGACACCTGCCAGACCAGAACACATCCGATCAATGTCACATCCGCAACCGGGTAGACCTGTCATCCGTCGGCAATGCCAGACTGGCCCCGGTCGAGACGCGCTGTGCCATCGCGTTGCGCATGGCCATGTGGGAAAGGCACAGCTTGCAACCCGCAGCCGCGGCACAATTCGGCAGCACCCTGACCCGGATCGACCATTTTGGCAGCTACAGCTGCCGCACGATGCGCACAGCGGCTGGCGTCTCTTCAAGGATGAGCACCCATGCATCCGCTGAGGCCATTGATATCGCTGGTTTCGGGTTTGCCGATGGCAGTCAGGTTCAACTGGTTACCGATTGGGATGGGAACGGCCAAAAAGCCGCCTTTTTGCGCGCCGCCCGCGACGGCGCTTGCGACTGGTTCAACCTGACTTTGTCGCCTGACTATAACAGCCTGCACGCTGATCATTTTCATCTTCAGTCACGCGGTTGGGGGCTTTGCAGATAGATGATATCTGTAAAACCCTTATTTGCTTACCCTACGTCAATGCAATTCGCGCGCTGAAACGCATGGCAAAACATCGCCGCGTGCCGGGCTTTTTTCTTTACGAATTGCGCTTCGTCCCTTTAACGTGCCGCCATCGCCGTCCAACGCGGTGGTGGGCAACTATGTCATAACATAATGAACGGGGACAATTCCTATGGGTAAAAGAGACGATTTGATCGCAAAGTATGCGGACGACCTGAAGAACAAATGCGGCATGACGGCAGATATGGATCTGCTGACAAAAGTGACGATCGGGTGTGGTCCTGCGATCTATAACGCAGACGCCTCTACCGTGGCCGCCAGCCAGCCCTCGGAAATCGAAACCGTCAAACAGAACTTCCTGATCAAGAAACTCGGCCTGAAGGATGGTGCAGAGCTCGACTCTGCGATTGCGTCTGTGCTGGACACATATGGCAAGTCAGAGCGCAACAAATATCGTGCTGTGGTCTATTACATGCTGACCAAGCATTTCAAAAAAGAGTCCGTCTACGGCTAACGATCCGGCTCAAATTTCGTGATGCGCCCGCCCTGCAACGCGGGCGTTTTGCATTTTGTTCCATCGGTTCCGATTTTTTTTGCTTCGTTTTTTCAAGGCAAATCATTTGCGTGATGGCATCGAATTACGTTAGATACATAGCAAGACCAGTACGGTCCGGACCTAGAGATTTCATAGCGTGTGGTGGACTTGGGAGCACGCGGGGGTGAAAAGAGGGTTTGGGCTATGTTCAAACCCTCTTTTCCATTTTTAGAACAATGTCAGTATGATACCGCAGATCGCCCCGGTCGCGATTGCGTATCCGCTATCTATTGCGGCCAGCTTCCAGGGCCGCGCGGAATATCCGGTATTCAGAAAGATCCACGGTGCGATGAAAAACAGCCCAATACCCAATCCGGCGACAAATCCTTTGCCCGCCGTATCAATACCGGACAGGGCAAAGCTGTGCCGCATCATGCCCGCCACCAACAGAATACAGACAAAAGATACGATGTAAGGAACCGGGTTGTTCGCACCAACCGGCTTTCCATCCGCATCGACCGGAACCCCAGACGCCTCCATCCATGGTTTGGACAAGGCCCCGTAGTAAAATGCCCCAAAGGCAAAGCTTGCGATGGTTGCAGCTATCACGGCTAGAAATTCCATTTTCTGATCCCTCCCTTATTTCATTGGGAGGATTATGCCGTGTCAGTTTGTCGCAGGCTAGGGCTTTGTCTCACCCAGTTCACAAACGATCTTCCATTCATCTTCTGTGACGGGCTGCACCGATAGGCGGGAATTATTGGCCAGCACCATGTCTTTCAATCGCGGGTCCGCCTTGATCTGTTTCATGGTGACAGGTTTGTTGAACGGGCGCACAGCTTTGATATCCACGCATTCCCAGCGTTCGTCATCGGTTGTGCTGTCAGGATGCGCCTCGGCACAAACCTCCACGATGCCAACAACCTCCAGCCCGGTGCGCGAGTGGTAAAAGAACCCAAGATCACCCTTTTTCATCGCCCGCATGTTGTTGCGCGCCTGATAGTTGCGTACCCCGTCCCATTCTTCGCCTGCGTCACCTTTGGCCACCTGCGCGTCCCAGCCCCAGACATCGGGTTCGGATTTGAACAACCAGTAAGCCATCAGCCGACCACCTTTTTCCATGCCTGTAGCGTGACGCTTTCGAACAGTCCCGCCTTTGCGTAGGGGTCATTATCGGCCCAGGCTTGGGCGGCGGCCAGATCATCGACCTCAAGAATGATCAATGACCCGCACATCTGTTCGGCCCCATCCAGAACCGGCCCTGCCATTTCGACAACGCCGGTATCGGCGATATAGGCCAGATGCGCCTCACGGTTATCCATGCGGGTTTGTAGGGCACCAGGTTTATCCTTGGTCATCAGGGCGAAGCGCATTTATTCTTCCTTCAATGGGCGCGACAACAGCGCGTTCAGGGCTGCCGCCACATCGGTTTTTCCTTCGATCAGGTCGGCCACTACCGTGCAGATTGGCAGGTCAATGTCCAGATCAACGGCCAATTGTCTGACCGCACGCGCCGTGGCCGCCCCTTCGACGGTGGTGCCGCTGTCAAAGTCACGCCCCTGCCCCAATGCCAAACCATAGCGGTAGTTGCGCGACTGATCGGATGTGCATGTCAGCACCAGATCACCGAAACCGGACAAGCCTGACAGCGTTTCTGGCAAGGCGCCAAGTTCTGCGGCAAGTCGCTGCATTTCGGGGAACCCCCGTGTGATCAGGGCAGCCCGTGCGCTGTCGCCCAACCCGGCCCCAATCGCGACCCCTGACGCAATGGCCATGACGTTCTTAAGCGCGCCACCCAGTTCCGCGCCAATCGTGTCGGTGGACCGGTAAAGCCGCAGCGCCGTCGTCGACAATGCGGTTTGTAGGATCGCCCCGATCTCATCATCTGCGCAGGCAAGCGTCAGTGCGGTGGGCAACCCGCGCGCGATATCAGCGGCAAAGCTGGGGCCAGTCAAAACAGCCGCCGTTGTATCCGGGGCGAGGGCCGCGATGGTGCTGGCCGGGCCGGTCATCCGCGTCAGGTCGATCCCCTTGCAGCAGGCCACAAGATACTTGCCAGTAAGCTGCCCGGCGTGCTGTTCCAAAAAAGCCCGTAACGTCTGGGCAGGAATCGCGAGCAGGATGATGTCGCAGGTAAAAAGCGTGGCCGTGTCTGCCACGAAATCCATATTAGGCGGCAATGTCACACCCGATAGTTTCGGGTTCGCGCGGGTCCGGTTCATATCATCAACCGCGTCAGGATTACGTGCCCATAAGGTGATGTCGTTGCCATCCATCGCCAATGCAACACCAAGTGCGGTTCCAAATGCGCCACCGCCTGCGGCACCAATCTTCATGCTTTTGCCCCCTTCTTACCTGATCCCAACATCGGCGCGGCCCGATCATCTAATGGCCACCTTGGCCGGGCGGACAATGTCAGATCATCAATGGCACCAACAGCCAGTTTCGCCATCCCGGCATAGGCGATCATCGCCGCATTGTCGGTGCATAGCGCCAAAGGCGGGGCAATGAACGCCGTTTCGTGATCCGCGCAAAGCTGTTGCAGACTGGCGCGGATTGGGCCATTGGCCGCAACCCCGCCCGCAATGGCGAAAGACCTTTCCGCCGGAGCCTCGGCAAGATAAATCTCCAGCGCGCGGCGGGTCTTTTCAGTCAGCATATCTGTGACCGCGGCCTGAAAGCCTGCACAGAGGTCCGCCTGATCCTGCGCGGTCAGCCCACCACCATCGGCAATAACGGCGTCGCGGGCACGCAGGATCGCCGTTTTTAGACCGGAAAAGGACATGTCGCAACCCGGTTGGTTCAATAGTGGCCGGGGCATGACAAACCGGTTCGGATCACCTTGTCCTGCTGCCTTTTCCACCGATGGACCCCCCGGTTGCGGCAGGCCAAGGATACGCGCGGTTTTGTCAAACGCCTCGCCGGGTGCATCATCAATGGTGCCGCCGATCCGGCGATAGCGATCATGCGCATCGACGATCAGGAACTGGCAATGGCCGCCCGATACCAGCAGCATCAGGTAGGGGAACGCGATCTGATCGGTTAACCGGGGTGTCAGCGCGTGACCTGCCAGATGGTTCACGCCGATCAATGGCAGACCAGTGGCCGCAGATAGCCCCTTGGCACACATGACCCCGGACAGGACGCCACCGATCAGACCGGGTCCTGCAGTGACGGCGATACCGTCCAACTGGTCAAATCCGATATTGGCCTGCATCAACGCCTCTTCAACGCAATGGTCCAGCTTTTCGGCATGGGCGCGGGCGGCAATTTCGGGGACAACGCCGCCGAAATCCTTGTGCAGGTCCGTTTGGCCATGCACGATTGAAGACAGGATATCGACACCCCGCACCACAGCCGCTGCGGTATCATCGCAGCTGCTTTCGATCCCCAGCACTATCAGGTCATCCGCCATCTGCCGATCCGGTTGCGTGTCGTTGACTGGCAGGTAACACTGCGGATCGGTGCAAACAATGGCAGGCAGATGAAACCAACACTGATCATGACCCGGCCAGAGCGGCAAGGCACTGTGTTCGTACAGCGTCTACAGGATCAGTGGCCTGGTGATATACACGTCATTCAAGCGCCATTGCTCGATATTTTACCGATCGATGTACAGCTGCCGGATGTGGCCGGGTTGATCTTTACATCCGTCAACGGCGTCGCGCAGGCCAAACGCCTTGGCGCGCGTCCCGAGATGCCCGCCTTTTGTGTTGGACAAAAGACCAGCGATGCCGCCGCAACTGCGGGCTTCAGCCCCCGAACCGGACCGGGCAACGCAAAGGGGCTGATGACAAAAATTGCGCGGGAACGCCCCAATGGCCCGTTGGCGCATATTCGTGGTGAACATGCGCGTGGGGCAATTGCGCAAACACTGACCGCGGCGGGCGTACCTTGCCACGACGTCGTGGCCTACATGCAAACGCCCCGCCAGTTGTCAGACACGGCTGCGACAGCACTTGCCGGGAAATTTCCTGTGGTTCTCCCCCTGTTCTCGCCGCGAACGGGAACCATATTGTCAGAACAGGGGCCATTTACGGCCCCCGTGCATATTGCGGCAATCAGTCGGGCAGCGTTGCCCGATCTGGCAGCAGCACAGGCTGAAATCGCCGCGCAGCCTGACGAGGACGCGATGATTGACGCAACCATCGCGTGTTTGCAGGTGGTGACCCAAGATGCCGGATAGTCCGTGCCATGCTTGAGGGTCGGATGCAGGAAGGGTAACGTGGTCCATCACCTGTGCGTTTCGCAGGTGGGGGCGCTGAAAGGGTGAAAACGTGGCAAAACAGCCAGCCAAAGGTGGGAAAACACCGGCAAAATCGAGAAAAACGCCGGTAAAAACGGCAAAACTTGACGAATCGATCAAGGCGGAAGCCGTCATTGATCCGATTCCCCCCGAAGTTCACGCACCACCATCAACAGAAATCACAACGGCACCTGCCACCGATGCCGAAAAAATGCCGGAGGCAGCGACGGTTCCGCCAACACCGGAGCCTGAACCCGAACCGTCGACACCCGTTGCTTCGCCACCGCCACCACAACGCAAAGGCGGATTTCTTCCCTTGGTATTGGGCGGACTGCTGGCCGGGATCATCGGTTATGGGATCGCCACATTATCAGCGACCGATACCAATACACAGCTAACTGATGAATTGGCAGCACAGTCACAAAGCCTGGCGGACCTGCGAGACCAGGTTACAGAGCTACCCACTGTTGACTTGAGCGGTGTCGAAGAAACACAAGCAACGCTGGCCGAAAACTTGGCGGCGCTTCAAACGGATCTGACCGGACGGATCGACGCGCTGGATGCGCGCATGGCCGATCTGGAAAGCCTGCCAGTCGGTGACGGAACAGTGTCTGAACGCGCGATTGCCGCTTATGAAGCCGATCTGGAAGCCTTGCGCGCCGAAATGGCGGAAATGACGGGCAGTGCCCGGACGCAACTGGATGAAGCACGCGCCGAAGCAGCTGCGATTGAAGAAAACGCAGCAGCTGCGGCACGCGCAGCAGCGGGCCGTGCGGCATTGGCCCGAATCCAGACATCGCTGGATAATGGCGAACCGCTTGGGGTCGCACTTGGTGATCTGGAGGCCGCGATTGGCTCACCGGCGCCTGACGCCCTTTTGGCGGCACAGGATGGCGTTCCAACGCTGGCCGCGTTGCAAGACGGGTTTTCAGAGGTCGCAACAGCAGCATTGGCAGCCGCGCGCGGCGCAGGTGTTGCCGGTGAAGAAGCATCCGGGCTTGGGGCATTCCTAAAAAACCAATTCGAGGTGCGCTCAACCACACCACGCGAAGGTGACAGCACAGATGCGATCCTGTCGCGGGCCGAAGCCGCACTAAAAGCTGGGCGCCTGTCCGATAGCCTGGCCGAAATCGCCGCACTTCCCGAAGAAGCCCGTGTCGAAATGACTGATTGGTTAGGTCAGGCCGAAACCCGCGCCAGTGCGGTAACCGCCATCGATATTTTGTCCACTTCTCTTAACGATAGCTAAAGGCGACACATATGCTCTGGTCTTTGATCAAAATTCTGGTTTTTGTCGCTGCCGTGACGGCGCTGACATATGGCGGCACCATGTTGATGGATGTGGACGGCGGGGCGACGATAGCCGTCGCCGGAATTTCATTCACGCTCAGCCCGATTGAAATCGTCTTTGCATTGGTCGCGTTGGTCGTGGCGGTGTGGCTGGGGCTCAAGCTTCTGACGCTATTGGTCGCCACGTTCAAGTTTCTGAACGGGGACGAAACGGCAATCTCGCGCTATTTCGACCGCAATCGCGAACGCAAAGGGTATGAGGCATTGTCCGAAGGGATGATGGCCTTGGCATCAGGCGAAGGGCATCTGGCGATGACCAAGGCTGCGCGCGCCAAAAAATACCTGCAACAACCGCAACTGACGAACCTGCTGACAGCGCAAGCCGCAGAACTGACAGGCGACCGGCGCAAGGCCGAAGACACGTACAAACAGCTATTATCAGATGAAAAGACCCGTTTTGTCGGGGTGCGCGGCATCATGAAACAGAAACTGTCGGACGGGGATACCGACACGGCATTGGCGCTGGCAAAAAAAGCCTTTGCCTTGAAACCACGTCACGAAGAAACCCAGGATGTGCTGCTGAAACTGCAAGCCGACAAGGCTGACTGGGCAGGTGCCCGCGAGACTTTGGGGGCCAAGTTGAAATCCGGCAGCCTGCCCCGTGATGTCCATAAACGGCGCGACGCTGTGCTGGCGCTGTCGGCAGCCCGCGATGTGATGGCGGACGGAAAATCCGTCGAAGCACGCGAAGCCGCAATCGAGGCTAATCGTCTGTCCCCCGATCTGATCCCGGCTGCCGTCATGGCCGCGCGCGGCTATATCGCTGATGGCAACGCCCGCTATGCGACCCGGGTGCTGACCAAAGCCTGGAGCGTGCAACCGCATCCCGATCTTGCCGCGGCTTTTGCCGAGATTGTGCCTGACGAGAATGCAGAGGCACGGCTGAAACGGTTCCGGGCCCTGATCAAACCAATGCCTGATCATCCCGAAACCAAGATGCTGTTGGCCGAGCTGAACATCTCTGCCGAAGATTTCCCGGCGGCCAAACGCGCGCTTGGCGATCTGGTCGAAACCGACCCCACCGCGCGTAACCTGACCTTGATGGCAGCGATCGAACGTGGCGAAGGTGCCGACGATTCAGTCGTACGTGGATGGCTGACCCGCGCCCTGACCGCGCCACGCGGCCCGCAATGGATCTGTGACAATTGCCAGCACATCCACGCGACATGGTCGGCGACTTGCGACAACTGCAAATCATTCGACACACTGGCCTGGAAAACGCCACCAGCCACCGATGTGGCGATGCCCGCAGGAACCGAAATGCTGCCGCTGATCGTCGGACAGGAGAAAGAAGAACAATTGCCCGCCACAACAGAGATCGTCGAGGCAGAGATTTTGGAAGAAGTTGCGGAGAAGTAGTACTTTCCACCAAAATTCTGGAATGCTAATAGGCTCGAGTCGAACCGCCGTAGCTCAAAAGGTAAAGCGCGTCATTCACAGCTAGCTGGTCCATCCGCACTTGACGTTTGGGACCAGCGAGTTAGGCCAGGCGCAAGGTAACTAGTAGGGTCATAGTAGGGCCGCACGAGAGAAGAATGCCGGTGTAGCTCAGCTGGTAGAGCACTGCATTCGTAATGCATAGGTCGTAGGTTCGAGTCCTATCACCGGCACCATTCTTCCCCGATAACACCCCGATTTGGAAGCTGGCATCAACACCTTCGGTAGGTCGTCAAGGTGACGTTTGCGCTTTCGACTTTCCAATTCCCGGGCTATGCTGCCACCAGGATTGGCCGAAAGAGCCGATCCTGCGGCGTAATAACCCTGCCGTCAGCGGTCGGTATCGACCGCAACGATACCTGCTCGAACTCTATGGTCGGGGAGGCACCGGCCTAAAGGCCAGCGCGGTCGTCTGACGGCGGCTTACTAACTCCCCGGCCGCCAGAGAAAACTCTGGTGGCCGATTTCGTTTGTAGAGGAGCCGTCATGAGCAACAGTGAATTGAAGAAGCAGGGAGCAACTTTTGTCGGAGCATTTGTCCGCTCCCAGATTGTGATTCTAGAACTCACCGCCTTTGGCTTTGCCTAGTATCTGCTCCAACAGAGCAACGTGAACGCCCAAACGTTGGTGGCAATGCTGCTTTTTTGCGTGTTCGCTTTTAGTCTGGTTACAGGCAAAGGCTTTCCACATTTCCGCCATCGCGGCAAAACACTGTTGTTTCTTATCGTTGCCGGATTCTTCTCGCTGCAAGGCGCGGTAATTCTCGAGGAACAACGTGAGACCCGTTGGGCAGAACTCCGTCAATGCGATCCAGCTGTGTATCTGGAAGAACTGTATAAGGTGGACATGGACAGATGGTTTGCCGAACCGCGTGTCCTCGATCCCGACGCCCATGAGGCGGAGGTAGCGCGACGCGACGCCGAGGCAAAGGCGTGGAGGCTTGCAGAATGCACAGACCAAAAGGCCTCGATGGCCTATGTCATGATCCAAGACGATGTACGGCGATCGCTGCGGGCTCCATCGACAGCAGAGTTTCCAGGCAGATTTGGAGCCGGAATATTACATATCGGCGATTGTGTCTACCGCGTCGATGGCCAGTTTTATGCTCAGAACGGGTTTGGTGCAATGCTTAGAGGCAGCTTCTCGGGTACAATCGAGTACTTCCTTGAGCGCGGAAGCTGGCGCACGTTGACATTGGATGTGCGGGGGTAGGCCCAGCAACACGCCACACGTCCGCAGGCGTCCGTCTGGCGCCGGTTGCGTTGCTTCGTGGGCACAACCGTGCCAATCAGCCAGCCCATGCTTCAGGCGCGCGATGGCCTCTGCTTGACCTGCATCAGAAGAAATAAGCCTGTATGGGGTGTATAGGACATATAGGTAAAAAAATGGGACTGCCACGCAAGCACCTGCTGGCATAAGTCGCTTGTTTTTAGTGTGCTTTTGTGTCCCGTGCGAATCGGCACATATATCTGCATGATAAAATGGTACCGTCCCCGCAGTTTCTTAGGGGAATTGGTTAATGAAGATTGCTAGATTTCTTACTTGTGCGGGTGTGACCAGCTTCGCTGCGGCATGCAGTGGCGGTAGCGGCAGCGAAAGCGATACAGTGGATCCACCTCCTGCCGCCGTTGAAACGACTGTCGTCGCGTCCAAGAATGAGATTGCGACGTTCTCCTACGGTACCTTCTTGTTTCCCGGTGGCCCCACGGGCTCTGGCCCCCCGAGTGAATTTGACGTAGGTGTCATCATTCCCGGGTCAGGTGGTCTGTTGTTCCTCTCAAATATCGTCAACAACGATGCGAGCATTGTAGAGCCAGAAGGGTTCACGGCATATATCACGCGTGCAAACCTTGTTGACAGCGGGGGGCGCGCCGTTCGCGGGTTAACTCCGTCGGAAGCAGGTGAAGCTATCGCCGTGGTCTATGGTGAGCCGCGTACAGATGCGCTGAGCTATTTTCTGAGCCGGGAGGTAGATGCCGTCATTCCGGTGACCGGCACCGCCGACTACGCGGGCGGCTATATGGGCGTCTATCGCTTTGCCAGTAACAACAGACCAGCGGGCCACATCACCGGCAGCGTAGAACTATCTGTCGATTTCACCAACAGCGCAGTCAGCGGGATGATCACTGATCGCGCCAACACCGGCATAGATACGCTGGATCCAATTACGTTAGAGGTTGGGACGCTTGTCGATGGCAGTTTCAGCGGCACGACGACAGGCGGGGCTTTTGACAGCACGGTCGCTTCAACCGGGACATTCACGGGCATGATAGTCGGTGAAAACGGCCAGGAGGTTATCGGTGGCTTGCAATTGACCCACCGTGCCGGAGGCGTTGATCGCTTTGACGAGGTTGGCGTGTTTGTCGGGGTTGAAGAGTAGCGCCGTTCAGACAACCTATGAACCTAGTTACAGAACCAAGCGCGCCTAAAACGTAACTGTCGTCGCCAGTAGTAAGGGGCTTCCGACTACCCAGTTCGTAAAACGCTTGCAAGACAAGACTTTAGGTGAAAACTGCGTCTTCTTTGTTGTCAGATTACATACCTGATGTTGGCATTGTGCCGTTCCGACGTATAGGCAGAGATGGAACCGAAACAGTGACGCGGATCCGAACGATAAGAATGCTCATCAGTACAGCGTTCTTTATTATCTGCCTCCGATGCGCCCGATGGGCGACACAGAGGCTGCCGAACGCGAGTGTAACTTTTCGATGTGCAAGAGTGAAATCTTAGACCAGCACCAGCTTTGAACTGACAAGGATATTGATCATAATTCTAACTTCGAATGCACCCGGTTCTAAGGTTTGCATTGCAACAATGCGGTATTATTGGGTTTCGTGAACCTCCCAAAGGGTGCTTCATTTTGGTGGATGGAGCGTCAAACAGTCGTCACCCTGACACGTCATGTCTTTGGCAGGCACTTGGAGCACATATCCCTTGTAAATGACGACGTAGACGTCGCGTTGAAAGCCTGCAAACTGACCGCTGACCACCACCGTCTCGTCAGATGATTTTAATACGATTTCACCTGCCAGAGCATAGCTGGGCACAGAGAGCATCGTGAAGTTGACCAGCGCGGTGACCGCGCTTTGAATTGCTTTAATCATTGAGTTTGTTCGCTTTCCGGCTGGCGCGGGCACACAGCTTCGCTGCAAGTGGCGACAACATCAGAAAACTCAAAGTCGTTGTCGCCACCATTTACTATCCAAATCACTGTCACTGACTACGTCCCTGTTCTGGTTTTCAATTGTGTCAGCTTGTGGTCAATCCAGACTGGCTTTTTGTGCAGGCCCAGCACAATTGCGCCAAAGTTCGTTGGCCAGTGCGCATCACCGTCAAGTGGCGCGAGAATGCAACCTTACCCCGTTGCCGATAGGTAGCTCTCCAAAGGCATCTTCTTGTTCTTTGCAAGTCGAGCGACAAGTTTGCGTTGCCGATTGTTTTGAGGAATCATCGACACTGGCGCAGGGTCATGATTGCCCTTAACCAATTCGGGAAACAGCGCAAGAATCTCTTGCCGCGCTTCGGGTGACACCGACTTTAGTGCTTCTTTTCCGGTATACAAACTTTCAGTGGGAGCTCCTTCCGCAAAGATTACTTCATGGCGGTCGAACAGGAGATGGATGTATTCGACCTCTGTCGCATCATTACGCACCTCTATGCCAGGCAACCCTGTCAACTTGATTGCGGCAATCAACACGCTTTCCAATCCAAACATGCGTTCCACCACTTTGGACGAAACGAGCATTCGATGTTGCCTAGAAACAAATAAATCACGTTGCGGGAGATCATTCGTCAGCGATGACGCGCTGATGCAAACGGGCCGTAGTTTGGGATCTTCGCGGAGATCCTTGGAGCTCAGCTTCCGTCTGCCAATCCAGCGAATGGGCTGCAGTCCATGATCCTTAGTCATAACCAAGTCACCTACGCTCAAATTTTGGACTCCGACAGAACCAGCTGCGGTTTCAATACCTGTTCCCTTAGCAAAGCAAATCAGCAGTGTGTTGTAGTCAACGTTGCCCAAACCATTTGCGAACCCAACTGTGTATGTCTCACCGGGGATAATCTCAAACGTCGTAACGTAGCCCTGCAATGAGGCAAAGGATCCGGAGTTCGCATTGTGCAGATCATAGATGAAACCGACCGAAGTTCCCGTGGAGTCAAAGACTTCAAACTCGTTTTCTGGGTTGCTCGGGGCATTGGTGTAGACGGTGCCGTCAATCGTCCCATTTAACAGTTGTTGCGTTGGCGTCCCACCAAAGTTACCTGGTACACCATCATTGAAAACCGTATCCTCAGAATCTGTATCAGTGATAGTCGCGGCAGTTGGTGCAGCAGTCACTGAAGCCGTGAACGTCCCTCCGGTTGCGATGGAACCGAAGTTGTAATTTGCCGCAGTGATGCCGAGATCAGCAATGGAATATACGAAAACCAATCTATCGGGCATCCACTTAACCTCTCTGAATGGAGGCGGGTCAACGTATCAAAATCGGATCGCCACCCGCTATGGTAGAAAGGTGACGAGCTTTCTTCACTCAGTCAAGAAACAAATCAGGCGCTGAGCCGAAGGTCAGGTTGATGTTCGATACTCCACAACCTGACCAATTCAGAAGCAGCAACCAAGTCGCCGATCCCTGTCTAACGTCAGCGCTTATGGGGCCAAACAGCGGTAATTGCTAAGAGAGAGTTTGTTGCTCATCGTAGCCACTGAGGAGTGGACGATGAGAAAGACACCGAAGAGCCCCGGCGAGAAGATCGTCACAGACATCAAGCGCGCCACGCGTAAGCACTATTCATCCGAAGAGAAGATTAGGATCGTGCTGGATGGCTTGCGTGGTGAGGATAGCATTGCTGAGTTGTGCCTGAGTCTTCATTACGGCTTGTAGATCAACATCTAATCCCAAGGCAGCGGAGTGTTTCAGGGTCAAGCTCATCCGGTTGAGCACTTTGCGCGCGGTCACGGCCTTTTCATGCCAAATCGGTTCTAACAGCATTTTAAGTTTATGCTGGTCGATATCTTCAATGGCCTTCTTGCCGATCTTCGGGATGGCATGGACCCGCAACGGAGACATCCATCGTCCGGCTTTGCCATCGCCTTTGAGTTCTGCCTGTCGAGCCTTGAAGCAGCTGTCGACGGCTTCGGCGACGGTGAGCCGATATACCCGCTGTTTGGCGGCCTGTCTGGCTTGGATGGAATCTGAACCGTCCCGCAGCGAGCGGCGCGCTAAGGCAGCTTTCTCACGCGCTTCGGCAATGGATACGTCCGGCCAGCGACCGAGGCCCATATCGTGTCGCTTTCCATCAACGTATATACGCTGTATCCATTTTCCCGCTTGCTTGGTAGGTTTATGCAGCCACAGACCTTGGCCATCGGCGTAGCGACTGGCGGCGGCATGCTTGACAGTGAGTTGGATAAGCGCGTGGTATTTCATCAGTGCACCGAACTTTTGGCCCCCTGTTTGGACCCCGTGATATGTGTGAAATAGCGAGCATCAATGTGTAGCTATGTTCAACAGGCCTGAATTAAGGTAATGAAATCAATGTACTTTATAGCTATGAAAAACATATTTGGTTCCCTCTTGAGGCACCACTCTTCTCAAAAACGCCGAATTACGAAATTAGATCAACACCATAAACAGATTCGGAAGACGGCGTTTGTTCATTCGCTTTTCAAACCTCGGGGCTAGGTCAGGACCCTATCCAAGACCTTCAGCGCCGTATTTCAGGATCACAGGAACGATCAGTTCTTCTTCGTCCAGCAGGTGACGATTCAACAAACGCTCCAACTCTTTCAGTTGGGTCCGAAACCCGCCTGCGGCATCCCATAGCCCGGTCCGGTCATCGGCTTTTGCGATGACCGCATTCGCCTTCTCCACAAATGCATTCAGATACCCGTCAATCGCGTGGTGATCGCTATCCAGAATGTCAAAACCTTTGGTAATCCGATTGTCGCGCTGGGACAGTTTGGGAAAGTAGTAAGTGTCCTCGATCGTGTGGTGCTCGTGCAGGCCGTTGACGAACATACCGCCATATCGCGACACCACTGACAGATAACGATCTGCATCGACCTTATGATCAATCAATGCTTCGGTATTGCTGCGCATCTCCTTCATCAGACGGCGGAACATCAAATGCCGATCCAGCCAGAACCGGATCAACCCGTCGAAGCCGGCGTCTTGTTCCCACGCATCCCGCGGATACTCGTCCAGCAAGACGCGTAAAGCGTCTGGCAGGCCAATGCGGGTCTCCAAGGCAAGGTCGGTCATGACAGGTCCACTTCGCTGGAAGCTAAGGCATAAGCCCAAGCAGCAGCATAAACCACGAGATTCTGCCGACATGACGAATCAAATTCAGGGCCAGCAACAGAAGCGAAAGTCAGATCATTCCGCTGGTCGTCCAAAATCTATCCACATCTTGCGCGTGTTCTGGGTTCACCCCCACCGCTGCAAATTGTCGTAGGGTCAAGTGCCGATTGGCCTTGCCATTTTCGTTAACAAATCAAAAGATAATGACATCTGCGCGACAAGCGCGTGACAATTCCAATGAATGCGCTGGCCAACTGCGCACTAAATCAGGGAGATTCTCATGACATTGAAAACAAAATTAATGGCGACCACCGCCGCATTCCTCATCGCCGCGGGCGGTGCAGTTTGTGCCGATGGGCACGCAACCCACCCCGAAACCGGCGAAGCTCTCGCCTCTGACCAGACCTTCACCTATCGCGTGGGTGATGAAAGCCCATCCTACGATCCCGGCCTTGTCGAAGACGTTGACGGCGCGGATGTCGTGCGCGACCTGTTCGAAGGCCTGATGAACCAGGACGCCGCCGGGAACCTGATCCCGGGTGTTGCGACCGGTTATGAAGTCAGCGATGACAATCTGACCTACACATTCACACTACGCGACAATGCAAAATGGTCCAATGGCGATCCCGTCACCGCCGGCGATTTCGTTTATGCGTGGAAACGTGCCGCTGATCCGGCACTTGGGTCACCCTACGCCTGGTACATCGAATTGATGTCCATCGAAAACGCATCTGCCGTGATTGCAGGCGACATGGACCCGTCAGAGCTGGCCGTGACAGCCGTTGATGACACCACGCTAGAGGTGCGCCTGGCGCAGCCGCTGCCATATTTCCCACAGATGGTCACCCATGGTACAACCTTCCCCGTGCATCAGGCGACCGTCGAAGAACATGGGAGCGATTGGGTGTTGCCCGAAAACATGGTTTCCAACGGGGCCTATGTTTTAACCGAATTCGTGCCGCAAGAACGGCTCGTTCGGGAACGTAACCCAATGTATTGGGACAACGACAACACCATCATGGAAAAGGTTGTCAAACTCGTCGTTTCTGACGAGAATGTCGCGCTGACCCGTTACCTTGCTGGCGAAATGGATCGGACGATTGTACCAGCCGGTCAATTCCCAAGCCTGTCACAGCAATACCCGGAACAGGCTGTATCCGTGCCGCGCGCATGTTCCTACTACTACATGTTCAACCTGCGTGATGCCGCGCCCGAAGAGTTAAAGAACGCCGATGTGCGCAAGGCGCTTAGCCTCGCACTTGACCGCGACATCATCGTCGAAGCCGTGCTCGCTGGTGGTCAGAAACCTGCCTACACATTCACCCACTGGGCGACGGCTGGGTTTGAAACGCCTGACATTCCAATGGCAAGCATGACACAGGCCGACCGTAATGCAATGGCGCAGGAACTGCTGGCTGGTGCTGGTTATGGCTCTGACAATCCACTCAGCATTGACCTGGTTTACAACACTAACGAGTCGCACAAGGCCGTTGCCATCGCGGTAAGCCAAATGTGGAAACAGACGCTGGGTGTTGAAACGACGCTGGCCAACCAGGAATGGCAGACATTCCTTGAAGCCCGCAACAACGGTGACTTTGATGTCGCGCGGGGCGGCTGGTGTGCCGACTACAATGAGGCCTCGACCTTCCTTGACCTGATGCAGTCCGAGTCCGGCTACAATGACAGCAAATACGTCAATGCCGAAGTTGACGCGCTGCTGGCCGAAGCCAAAACTTCGAACAACCCTCAGGCCAACTATGATAAGGTAGAAGAGTTCATCGCTCAGGATACCCCGATCATTCCAATCTACCACTACGCCTCGGTATATATGTATGCTGAGGATCTCGAAGGCTGGCCCTACGAAAACTTCGAACAGAACTGGTACTCAAAAGATCTTTATAAGATCGCTGAGTAATCACACATCGTGATGAACCGCGCCCCTTGATCAGGGCGCGGTTTTCCCTTTCTGTTTGGATACCTGTCCCATGCTGAGCTTCGTTGTTCGCCGCCTTGCCGTGGCCATCCCCACCCTGTTGATCCTGGTTATCCTGTCCTTTGTTCTGATGTATGCCGCCCCAGGCGGCCCCTTCAACTCAGAGCGTCCGCTGCCGCCCGAGGTGCTCGCCAATATCGAGGCGAAATACGGACTGGATCAGCCGTTCTGGAAACAAATCGTCAACTATGTCTGGGGCGTCGTCTCCAGTTTCGATTTTGGTCCGTCTTTTCAGTTCAAAGACCGCAGCGTCAATGACATCATTGCACAAGGGTTCCCTGTCACCCTGACCTACGGGTTCTGGTCCTTCGTCGTGGCCGTGATCGTCGGCGTTTCGCTGGGGATCGCCGCTGCTATCCGCCAGAATTCATGGCTGGATTACATGGCCGTTGGCATTTCCATCGGGGCACAAGTGCTGCCGAACTTCGTCATGGCACCGATCCTGCTGCTCACCTTCACGCTTTGGCTGGGCTGGCTGCCCGGCGGTGGTTGGAATGATGGGCAATGGCAGTATCTGATCATGCCGGTCATCGCACTGTCGACATCCTATATGGCATCAATTGCGCGGATCACACGGTCATCCATGCTTGAAGTGCTGAACACCAATTTCATCCGCACCGCCAAAGCCAAAGGGCTGCCAATGCGGCGTGTCATTTGGCGGCATGCGATGAAGCCAACAATACTGCCGGTTTTGTCCTATCTGGGTCCCGCGTTTGTCGGCATGATCACCGGTTCGGTGGTGATTGACGTGTTCTTTTCCACCGGTGGGATCGGGCAGTTCTTTGTGAACTCTGCCTTCAACCGCGATTATTCGGTCATCATGGGGATCACCATTCTGGTGGGCACCCTGACCATCCTCTTCAACCTTGTGGTCGATATCCTGTACGCATGGATCGACCCAAAAATCCGCTACTAAGGGGGTCCATAAGATGTTTCCCGATAAGGCGACAGTTGAATCCGTTGGCGACGCCATTGACCTTGCAGAGGTTAAAGGCCGTTCTCTCTGGGCTGATGCCCGCATCCGGTTTTTCCGCAACAAGGCAGCAGTGGTTTCACTCGCGATTCTGGTCGCCGTGGCCAGCTTTGCCCTGTTTGGTAGCTTCTTTGCCCAGTGGGAACGGGATTTCGTTGATTTCGCTCTTATCGGCGCCAACGCCGCCAAGGGCGTACCGTCAATGGAAACTGGTCATTACTTCGGTACTGACAGCAATGGGCGCGACCTTTTTGCACGCACGGTACAGGGCACCGGCATTTCGCTCATGGTGGGGATTGTCGGGGCATTAGTGGCCGTAATTGTCGGAACGCTTTATGGGGCGACGGCAGGTTACTTCGGCGGCCGGATCGACGGGATCATGATGCGGATCGTCGATGTGTTGATGTCCATTCCGTTCATGTTCGTGCTGATCCTGATGCTTGTGATCTTTGGGCGGTCGATCTTCATGCTGTTTCTGGGGATCGGTCTGATCTCCTGGCTGGATATGGCCCGGATCGCCCGTGGTCAGACCCTGACCATCAAGAACAAGGAATTTGTCGAGGTCGCGGTCGCAACAGGTGTAAAGCCGATCAAGATCATCCTGCGCCATATTGTGCCAAATCTTCTGGGGATCGTGATCGTCTATGCAACCTTGCTAGTGCCTTCAATGATCATCTTTGAAAGCTTCATCAGCTTTCTGGGCCTTGGCGTGCAGGAACCCAACACATCGCTGGGTGCATTGATCAATGAAGGATCACGCACCATGCAGTTCGGCTTTTACTGGCAGATCGCATTCCCGCTTTTCTTTTTTGTGCTGACCATCTTTGCCTTCTTCTTTGTAGGTGATGGGCTGCGCGACGCGCTTGACCCCAAGGATCGGTAAACCATGGCATTGCTTGAAATCGACAACCTTATGGTGACCTTCAACACCGCTGATGGCGATGTCCACGCGGTGAATGGCGTCAGCCTGAATATCGATAAGGGCGAAACGCTCGCCATTGTGGGGGAAAGCGGATCAGGGAAAAGCCAGACCGCCTTTGCCGCCATGGGGCTGCTTGCCAAAAACGGGCGGGCCACCGGCACAGCCAAGTTTGACGGGCGTGATCTGTTAACGATGGATCAACGCGCGCTGAACAAAATCCGCAGCCAGGACATCGCCATGATCTTTCAGGATCCGATGACCTCGCTCAATCCCTACATGCGGGTCAGCGATCAAATGGCCGAGGTGCTGATGCTGCATAAAGGCGTCAGCAAATCTGATGCGGTGACACAGTCGGCACAAATGCTGGATGCGGTGCGTATCCCCGATGCGCGCGCACGGATCACCATGTACCCGCATGAATTTTCCGGCGGGATGCGCCAGCGGATCATGATCGCCATGTCCCTGCTGTGCCAACCCCGCTTGCTGATTGCCGATGAACCAACAACCGCGCTGGACGTGACGGTGCAGGCCCAGATCATGCAGGTCCTGTCCGATATCCGGCGGGATTTCGGGACAGCCGTAATCCTGATCACCCACGATCTGGGAATTGTTGCGGGGTTCTGTGACCGCACGCTGGTGATGTATGGCGGGCAGATCATGGAAGAAGGACCAACCGACGACGTTTTCGCAACACCTTCGCACCCCTATACAAAGGGGCTGTTGAAAGCTGTGCCAAGGCTCGATCAGGCCGAAACCGAACTGGCCACCATCGCAGGTGAACCGCCCGACATGTCGCGCCTGCCCAACGGTTGCCCGTTTTCGCCGCGCTGTGCGCAAGTGCTTGACAACTGCCGGTCCGACAGACCCCCGCTGGAGATGCTGGATAACCGCCGCCGGGCTTGTCACCTGCCAATAAAGGAGGTCGCGTAATGGCACCGATCCTTTCTGTTCGCGATCTTTCCGTAACATTCGATGTGCGCCGCCCCGGCTCTTGGCCATGGACGCCGCCGCGCCCACTGCACGCAGTGTCCGAGGTAACGTTTGATCTGGCGCCCGGTGAATGCCTTGGCATCGTTGGGGAATCAGGGTCGGGCAAATCAACACTTGCCCGTGCCATTATCGGGACGATCCCATCATCGGGTGGCAATATCTTCTTTGAAGATCACGACCTGGCCAACATGGACCCGCGCCAGCGCCGGGTGCATCGGCGCGATGTGCAAATGATCTTTCAGGACCCGCTTGCCGCCTTGAACCCGCGCATGACAGTGGGCGAAATCATCGCCGAACCGCTGATCACCCACGAACCCGGCACCCCCCGCAAAGAGGTCAAGGCCCGGGTTGGCGCACTGATGGATCGGGTCGGGCTGCTGCCCAATCTGATCAACCGCTACCCACATGAATTTTCTGGCGGTCAGTGTCAGCGGATCGGTATCGCCCGCGCGCTGATCCTGAAACCCAAACTGGTAATCTGCGATGAACCAGTATCGGCGCTGGACGTGTCGGTGCAGGCGCAGGTGATCAACCTTCTGATGGAATTGCAGCGGGACATGGGCCTGTCGATGATCTTCATCGCCCATGACCTGAGCGTCGTCAAACATATCAGCGACCGGACGCTGGTGCTTTATCTGGGGCGCGTTATGGAAATGGCGGATAGTCACAAACTGACCACCGCCCCCGAACATCCCTATAGCCAAGCGCTGATTTCATCGGTGCCGATCCCCGATCCGGTACTTGAACGCGCGCGGCCACGGCCCATTCTGGAAGGTGAGCTTCCATCACCACTGGCACCGCCATCCGGTTGCGTATTCCGCACGCGTTGCCCCAAAGTGCAAAGCTCTTGCGCACAGGACAGACCCGCACTTGAGGATATCGGAGGCAACCATCTGGTGGCCTGTCCGTATCACGAGGCTGAAAGAGTTCTTGCCGTCGGGACCTAGGCCCCGGAACAGAACCCTATGACCAAAGCGGCTTGGCGTTTTTGAGGTGCCGGGCGACAAGATGGCGGGCCTGTTTCCCCTTGGGGTTCATGCGTGCCAGCGGCCGGTTCATGAAGGGCAGATCACCAAAGATCTCTGCAATTTCCTGCTTTGCTGCGGCGCTCATCGCATTCATCGCCTCTGTCCCGGTATGCAAAGTTTCGGCCAGCGCTCCGTCAGCTTCAACAATTTCATGACTGTCGCACAGGATATGATGATAGGTCACATGTTCCAGGTCGTCCGCGATATCGATGCCATCAACCGCAAGCAATTGCTTGGCAGGTACCAGAATTTCCTGGGTGTCGAACATACGGATCGCAACCTTGGATTTCAGGAGGATGCGGTGCTGTGGCGACACAACCAGATCGCGGGACGGTGTGTTTTCGCCCAGCGCGCCTGCTTTGATGCGGATCGGACGCAGATTGGGTTTTGCCACCAATATTGCAGCATCCATATGCCGATGGCCGATCCAGCGCAAGGGTTGCAGCCCATGGTCCAGCGTCTGCACCATGTCACCGATGCGCAAAGCCTCAACCGGGCGCAAGCCTTGATCAGTGCCGATCAGTGTGCCATCGGCAAAGCAGACGACTGAAAAGTCGATATTTTCGAAATTTTCGAAGGCGATATTGCCAACCTGACCGCTTTCGTCACCATCTGTGATCTGATAGCGCCCCGCGGGGTTGTTCCCCGGGGCTTCTGCCCCGCTGATCAATTCGCTGAATGTTGGTTGGCCCGGACCACCAAAGGCGACGGGCGGCGCGCCATTCTGCGGCGTAAAGATACCAACTGCGTTGTCATCAATCCCGCTGACATCTGTCGTCATCAGATCAGTGGTGGTCAGGGTGATGGTATCGGCTTCAGCAACATCCTCGTCAGCGATATAGGTTTCAACGCTGGTGGTTGTATCGGTGGTGCCGTCATTGGTTTTGGCGATTGTCGCAGTGCCATCATTGTCAACATCAACGGTGATCGTCTCGCCTGTCAACGACGATCCGTTTTCGGCGTCAAATGTGTCAGCACCTTCGCCGCCCGCGATGGTATCGGTGCCAGCGCTGATAACAAACGTATCGTCACCAACCCCGCCATCCAGCGCGTCAGTCCCCGTACCGCCATCAATGGTATCGCTGCCCAGCTCACCAAAGATGGTATCATCGCCGCCGCCGCCATCGATTGTGTCATTAAATCCGGTTGGCTGATCAGCGGGGATCGTATCAAAGAAAATCTCTGTCAGGTCGATCCGCTGACCGCCCGGCTCAAGGTTGCCATATGAGATTTCAACTGATGCAACGGGGCCAGCAATTTCGACGAGGAGCGAATTATCTGCGTCCGACGGATTTCCATTGCCGGTTCCATTGATGGCGGTCGCCGTATCGTTACCCGCAACACCATCGGTATCGGACAGCACCATGTTCGCGCCGCCCGTCAGCGTCACCTCAACCGGATTTCCATCAGCATCAAAGGCCCGGATAGTGACAACATCGCGCCAACCGGCATCATCGATATCGTTCAGCCGGAAGTTAACATTTTGAACTTCATCCTCGACGGTTGCATCGTTGGATGAAAACGAAATTGTGGTCGTTGATGTATCGCCTGTACCCCGACCGGCCAGCAAAATGGCGTTGTCAGTTCCGCCATCACCATTGTTCAGACCATCGGTATATTGGCTGTCAGAGTTGTTAAATTCGAAACCTGCCGCAGCATTGTTTGGATCATCATCCGCAAAGCTGAGCGACACCTGCATGGTGCCGGTGTCCAGACTGAAGCCAGCACTGACATCATCATCGTCATCGATTGCTGTACCGTCGCCACTTGGGTCGGGAATGGCGCTGAAGTCAGTGCCTTCGCTGTTCACTTCATCCGGGTCAATCGAGGTGTCACCGCGAATGACGTCCGCGCCGTCACCACCATTGATGATGTCGTCGCCCGCGCCGCCGTAAACCGTGTCAGCACCGTCACCCGCATTAATGGTATCGTCACCGGAGCCGCCATCAACGGTATCGGCACCGCCGCCAGCGTTTACGGTGTCATCACCGCTGCCGGCAAATATCTCGTCCGCGCCTGCGCCCGAAATGATTTCATCACCACCGCTCAAATCAAGGTTAGTAAATGGCGCATCGTCAATCTCTTCATCGCCGGAACTTAATGCCGCATAAGGCACCTCATCGGGGTTAGGGAAAAAATTGACAGCACCGACCGTGGCAGGCCCGGTCGGAACGCCCGGTGGTAAAATGGTGAAGTTGAGCGTACCGCCGCCTTGCTGTTCAAGATGGTAACCGGTGAATGTCTGGCCGCCGACGGTAAAGGTGAATGTCGCTTCCAGAAAGAACTCCGACCCATCAACCAGCACTGTTCCTGATCCGTCGCGGATAAAGGCAAGTTGATCACCGCCCGGATCAGATGACACCTCCTGGGTGACACCGTCACCTTCAGCAACGAGATCCCCGTTATTGTCCTGCAAAAGGATCTCAATCTCAGGGGTCGTACCGATATTGAATGTGTCACCAGTCTGATAGGTCTGAAACCCAATCAAATCGGTGTTGAGATAGCCTGTAAACGAACGAATTGTCATCGTAACTGCGCACCTTGCTCAAAGTCGCGCCATTCATACGTTCTAAGGTGTAAAAAAATAGGCAAAATAGCGGCGAAACGAAGAGAGATGCACAGACGTTACGTTTTTTACGTCAAATAGGATACGCAGCCACCGACCGTTCGACCTGTGGTTGCCAGAGACTATTAATAATCCCTTTCAAAGAACACCCCAACGCTTGTTCCACCATCCTGATCAACGCTGCCCTTGGCCGTGATTTCGTCCGTGATATCCAGATTCAGGTTGATTTCCGTGTCGCCTTCGCTGGTCACGATCACATCGGTATAGATGTTTTCAGACAGGTATTTGCCAGCACGGACCGCTGTGGCGCCCTCTTCATCCGTCGTAACATCAAAATCATCCAGCCCGATATTGTCGCGCAATCGGTCCACGGCACCGCCGCCGCGCCCGGCCAATGTACTGATCGCAGATGCCAATTGCACCGCCTGTAACAGGCTGATGCTGTCCAGATCGCGGCCAAAGATCAGTTGCGACAGCACCTCGTCCTGCGGCAAATCGGGAACGGATTCAAACCTGACTTCCGGCGACCCTGCGGGACCTTCGACGATGATGTTGATCGTTGTGCCATTATCCGTCTGGGTCGTGGCGACAAGGCGGATGTAAGGATCGAAATCACCCTGCAACGTGGCGACACCCTCGGTCAGGTCAAACCGCTGTTGCAGGATATCGATCCGGCCACGCAACAGCTCAAACCGGCCCACAGGAACCACATTGCGGCTGGTGCCACCGATGCTCAGCCTGCCGCCCAGTTCCGCATCAAGCCCGCGACCGCGGATGAAAATCCGCGACGGCGCGTTGATTACGATATCCAATGGATAGCTTGGCCCAGGCCCGCGCGATGCGCGCGGGGTTGCACTTGCGCCATTACCATCCTCGCCTGCGCGGCCCAGCGTTTGCCGGACAGCCGCAGATGGGTTCACATGGCGCACCTTGGGTAAGTCACCCAATGTGCCCACGGATGACGACGGCACACGTATCTCTGTCTCGCCCAAACCCAGCCTGCCAACCACACGCGCACCACCCTGCAAGGGACCGGTAACAGACACCGTGCCCGCAATTGTGCTGGTGTAAAGTTCAGGATCACGCAGCACCACGTCGCGCAGGGCAACGGTAATATCAGCCACATTCGTCCCTTCCAACGCAACCGGCCCGGTTACCGTAATCGTACCGCCATCTTCGGCATTGGCACGCAGGTCAATCTGCGCACGCCCGCCATCCAACCCAATCTGCCCGCCGATATTGGTCAACGCCTGGGCATAAGTTGGTGCCGCCAAACGGCCATCGGTGAATGTCACACGCCCGCCAAGCGAACTGATTTGCGCCCGGCCATTCACGCTCAGATCAATATTGGCAGTTCCGCTCAACCGCCGTGGTTCAATCGCGGTATTGGCCAGTGCCAGCGGGGCAGCACCATCAATATCAAGGTTCAACCGACCATCCGACCCGACCTGCCCGCTGACCTGTGCCGTCAGACCGCCCGGGCCAGTCCCGCTGGCGTCGATGCCCCAGTTGCCATTGGGGTCCAGCGTGGCAAGGCCCCGCGCACGGATCGGGCCACTGATCTGGTCGGTCAACACCGCCACGTCGCGCAGACTGGCATTGAACCGGCCTTGGCCTGCGCCCGCCGCGCCATTCAGCGCGCCGACGATCGAAAACTGCGGGGTCGACACTTCAAGCGTGCGCACCGCCAATGTACCATCGTTCAACCCAACTTCTGTGTTGACCCGGCCCGTGCCGCGCAACAACACATCAAGCGTCGGGTTGCCAATCGACAGGTTCTCACTGCGCAGGTTCAGCTTGGTATCAAACCGGCTGAGATCAGGCAGAACTGACCCGCTGGCAGTCAGATCAACGCCGCCAGATACCGGCTGGCCGATCAATGTCCGATAGGTGGCCAGATCGGCCAGCTGCGCCGACAAATCGCCCGTGATTTCATTGCTGGGCCGGTCAACCATCGCATCCAGTTGAATGCTGGCGCCCGGACCATTGGCATCCAGCAGGACCTGAACGTCATTGGCTCCGGTCGGGGTCGCGTCGATTGTTGCGGTCACCGGACCGCGCAAGCTGGGGTCGATCAACGACGCATCAGCAATCACCAGGTCGATATCTGCGTTCGCCGGGCCTTCCAGATCGACATCTGCATCACCAGTCAACTGCAAGCCGGGTGTGACCAAGCGCAAATCGGACGCCTTGAAACGGCTGGCGCTGATGCGTGTAACCGCACCTTCCAATTGACCGCGCCCTTGCAGAAAGGGATCGACACGGGCGATCCCGGTCACAACATCCGTCGTTTGCGCCTGCACGTCGGCGTCAAAACGCAACCCATCGCTGAGCAGGACACCACTGACATTGAACTGTGCCGCACCACGCAAAGGCCGGTCCAGCATCGCCGCATAGCGGGACAGATCGGTCACATTCGCCGCGACGGAGGCATTGATCGTCTGTCCCGTCTCGGCGGGCTGAACAACGCCATTTGCCTCCAGCGTGGCGGCAGGGCCGGTACCGGTCACATTGAAATCCACGATATTTTCGGCATTCGTTGTAACTGTACCTTGGGCGGCTGCCGGGCCGCGCAGGTCCGGCACAACAAGGGACAGATCATTCAGCCGGGCAGTAAATTCGGCGTCATTCCCCTCACTTGTCAGTTCTGCATTTGCTGTGATCCGGGCGGCATCTGTTGCAATACGCAGGCTTTCCAGTCTTGTGCCATCGGTATCCCGGACTGCCCTTGCCGCAATCGTCCCGGTCCCGGCCAACACGGCGTCAGCTTCTGGAATGCCGACGCTCAGGTCATTGGTCTGGCCGGTCAGCGAAAGGTCAAAAAGCCCATCCAACGGGGTCAGGGCCGCATCAAGCGCAAGATCTGCGCCACCGCCCAGTTCCTGACCAATCAGTGTCGAAAATCGGCCAAGGGCGGCAACATTCAGTGTGGCATTGGCCTGTGTTCGCAAGCCGTTCTTGGGGCCTTGGATGGTAGCCTGCGCATCGACGTCCAGCCCGGCACCATTCAGTGTCAGGCGGGAAATCTCGGTTGGTTCGCCTTCGATACGACGCGCCGTGAAAACACCGGTGATGGCATCGCCCAGCGCTTGCGCAGCACCAGCGTCGTCCAACTGTAGCCCGCGCGCGCCATAGTTCAAGTTGGCGGTAAACAGACCGATCTGTGCGCCTTCACCATTGCGCAAGGTGCCGCCACCCTCTAGCGCCAGTTCATCAATGGACAGGCCCGGACGATCAAAGGCGTCAATGGTGATCTGGGTGCGCCAATCTTCTGACAATCTGCCATTGTAGTCGATCAGCAGATCAACCGCATCAACATAGGATTTCGGGCCACTTATCGGCAGCAGAATTGGCGCATCACCCTTTGCAATCCCACCTGTCAGACGGATCAGTTCCGGCCAGCCCTGCGCACCGATCAGTAAGGCGCCAGACAGGTTCAGGCGCTGTGATCTCAGGTCCAGTTCGGACACATCGATGCGCCCGTCAGATGTCTGGCGGGCGGCGACTTTCAACTGCGCATCAGTGCCAAAGAAACCTTGATACGCTTCTTCAAACAGCGGCGACACATCGCCCCCGACATCCAGCCGCACCAACCGTTCTGCCCCGTCATTTGTCAGACCAAATGTTCCGGTCAACCGGTCCTCGCCATTGGTGGCGATGGCCAGCGTGGCAGCGTAGTCATTGATCGGTGCAGTGCCTTCAATCTGCAACCCAATGGCAGGGCGTCCGGGCAGATCAAGGATGCGGGCGGCGATACCATCAGCGCCCTCTTCAAGCTTCAACAACAGGCCCAGCACCTTTGTTTCGTTGATATAGCTGCCATCAATTTCGAACCGACCCGCCTTTTCACCCAAACGTTCGGCAACAACATTGGCAGACCCTTCACCACCGGCCAATTCAGCGGTGCCTTTCAGACTGACTGAAATCGGCTCGCCCAGAAAATCCTCACCCAATTCAATCTCGGCAATGTCCAACTGACCCAGCGAAATGCTGACCGGCAGTTCTGGCAAGGAAAACGGTTGTGCTTCGGGGGATGGGCCGGTGTCTTCGGATACGGGAGGACGGGCGACAATGATGCGGCTGGCGCTGATCTCGTCAATATCAATGGCGCCGCGCAGCAGGGCGCTGCGGGTCCAGACCAGTTTGATATCCTCCAGCGTCAGCCAAACGCCCTCGGCATCTGCGATGGTCAACACCTCAATCGTGGCTTCAGAGCTAAGCGCACCAGCAAAACCGATAATGTTCACATCACGACTGACACCCGACAGATTTTCTTCGATCAGCGAAACGATATAGCCTTTGTCTTCGTCCTCCTGTGACTGCGCGATGGCGCAAAGCGGGGCGAAAACGCAGGCGATGACAAGTAAAAGGAACCTCAAAACGCTTGTCCAATCCCGATATAGACCTGTACCTTTTCACCGGCATCATCATCGCCAACCGGCGTACCGATATCCAGCCGGATCGGACCGATGCCTGTGTTGTAGCGCAGACCAATCCCAGCACCGGCATGCCAATCGCCATCCTGCAACGGGGTCGCATCGGCGCTCAGGTAACCGATGTCATAAAAACCAACCAGCGACAGGCTGTCGGTCGCCGCAATGCGCGCTTCCAACTGGGCACCGGCAAAACCCGCGCCGCCAGTGCTGACGCTTTCGCCATCAATCACCCTGTCGATATCAAGGCTTTGATATCGCTGCCCCCGCACCGTACCGCCGCCACCGGAATAGAACAGAAAATCAGCGGGGGCTTCATCCAGACTGGCACCGACGACACTGCCCACCTGCCCCCGCGCTGCAAAGGTCACCCTTTCACCGAATTGCTGATAGGCGCGAGCATCAGCAAACAGGCGCGCACCGGTAATTTCACCATCGGTGCTGATAAACGGCGTCGCGGACAGATCAAGGTAATAGCCATCTGTCGCATCGCTGGGTTCATCCCGGCGATCCAATGTCGCCTTCAGCGGGAGGGTCAACAGCGTATAAGAACGGCTACCCGTATCCGTTTCCTCCCGGGCGCGCAGCAAACCAACAGCCGCTTCCACGGTCAAATCATCGGAAATGATCCGGGAAAACCCCGTTTCAACAGCGATCTTATCCAGTTCGTAATCCGGTTCATCTTCACGGGAAATCGCACCCCTGATAAAGAAATCCGTGTCGCTGTCAAAGGTCGCGGGACGCCTGAAGGTCCCGCGCAATTCGTAATCAGTGCCCCCGGTCTGGCCATCAATGCCGGATACCTCGCCATCAACGCGGAAGCGTTCAGCGCCGCCCAGCAGGTTACGATGCAGCCAGAATGACGACACCGTAAGCCCTTCTATCGACGACAGTTCAAGGCCAAAACCAATACGGCGCGGTTTGCTTTCAACCACTTGCGCAGCAATAGGCAGCGTGTCGCCCGGACCAATATCAGACGCCTCGCGCATCGCCACGCTGTCAAAGGCACCCGTGCGGCGCAAGCGTCGTTCTGCCTTGTCAATTTCGGCGGGTGAATAAACCTCACCCACTGGCAAACCGGCAATTTCGCGAATGCGGGATGTGCGGACATCCTCACTCCCCGAAATCGACAAGGGACCAAACGTCAGACGGGGACCTGTCGCAATGGTGACATTCACATCCAGACGGTTTGTTTCATGGCGGGCGACGATCTGCCGGCCGCTGACGCGCGCCTTGCCATAGCCCAAGTTACGCCAACTGCGCAGGCCAGCAGAAACCGCACGGCCAATGCGGGCGGACCGGGCCGTGCGCCCACTCTCAAAGGATGCAGGCAATGTCGCACCTTCGGGCAGAGGCGCGATATCGGTTTGGCCAAACTTGAACCGGGGACCGGCATCAACGCGAATAACAACGCTATCAATCGACGCGGGTGCAGCAAGCGGGGACAGATCGGCGGCCTCTGCCCCATTGATCCGGATCGAAATCGTGCCGCCATAATAGCCATTGTCATAAAGGGCCGTCAGCAAACGGCGATAGTCAGCACGGGCGGCGGCAACATAATCCTGCGGAACAGCATCGTCTTCCAATTGGCGCAGCAAGGATGCATCGCTAAGCGCATCGCGCGAATTTTCTGCGACCAGGCGGACATCCTGCGCACCGGCGGATGAACCAACCGCAGCAGCCGCGACAAAACAAAGCAGTCCACGTTGCAAAAGCATCTTCATGCGCTAACTCACTCTACTACTCTCTGACAGGAACGCATTCGCCCGTCGGTGGTTCCTCGCTTATTCGGCCCTGCCCTAAACTTTTTTTGGGTAGTTGCCCATAGTTACGCAGGTTAGTCTGGTTTTCATGAAAGACCACCTTTCACCCGATCAATTACCCATGAGGCCACCGCAAGAAGTGATGCGGCTACGGCGGATGGGGGCCACTTTCCCGACCAGGCTGTCATTTCTACGCACACTGATGCGGGCGCTGGCTGCTGATAACGTGCAGGTCAAACGGCCCATCTGGAACATCGACGAACATGGCTTTGGGCATGCCGTCTATAGTGTGCATTTTGGCGGGTATGATTATGCACTTGTTGCGGTATCAAATGATCTGCCGCCGCAAATGCGAACCGACCGGGTGATTGCCACCGCGTGGGACAGTGCATTTGTGCTTTATGACGGTATCCCGGATGCGGATGAAATCGCCCGGATCGTTGCCAGCGCACCGCTACAAGAGGCTGGTCGCTTTACTCATAAGGATCTTGTCCTTAGCCGTGCCAATAAATCCGTACGGCTGTTTGATCACGTCGTTGCGGCGCTACGCGATGCGCGGCAACCCGATACGGCATTGCTGCGGCAAACCGGTTATCTGATGCGGACCACAGCTGTTTACGGCAACGGCAAATTCGGGATCGCCGATCGGGCGCATATCATTGACCGGCCCGGGCTGGACGGCCCTTTCATGGCCGAAATGCTGTCAGTCTGGCTGATCCGGGGCTTCACACATGATCTGGTGGAACATGTCGGCGGCGGGCAGCTGACGCGCGAAACAAAGCGCCAGTTGGGTATCGGCAATGCGACCGGCCTTGGCATGGCACCGTTTCTAGTCAACCACCCATTGCTGCTGGATGCATGGATACAGGTACGCGAAATTGCACTCGCGCGGGTCCGGGCGATCCGGGAACTTACCCTTGATCAGATGTCGCGGATCTATGAATTAGTTGCCCGGGCTGCACAACATCTGGCCGAATGGAACGTCGCCGATCAGATCGCAACAGAGCGGATAGCCGTAATACGGCAGGAGTGGATGGCATTCGCCGATACGCTGACGCCAGAGGCGCTTTCGACCACCCGCCCCATTGATCGCATTATCCGCGACAGCACGCGTTGGTCAGTGGACACGCAGGAACTGATTGCGGCTCTTGTGCTGGAACCGTTCGGATCGCTGGTTGATGAATTGGCGCATTGTATGGCAAACCCTTTTGTCCCACGGCTCAAGGCGGATATGTCTTGCGAAACCTTGCAGGACCTCATCGCCCGCGATTGGGATTGGGCCTGCACGATTGATTATGATCAGCCCGACGCTTGCGCACAATTCTGGTATGTCTCCGAAGAAAAGCTGGAACCGCGTCTGGGCAATCGGCACACCGACAGCGGGGCCGATGTTGAAACACCGCTCGACACCGGGCGGCAGGTCAAGGCTCTTGCAAACGATCTGGCGGGGGCCGACGGGCCTGTCGCACAGTTTCTGGTGACCCATCCCGAACATCGGGCCGCGATCCAGCGGGTACAAACGCTCGACCAGCACCCCTATGCTGAAATACGGGATAATCTGATCGGGGCCGATTGCCTGCCCATTGATCTGCTGCGCTGCAAACTGGCGTTTTTCGGTGCCTCCAAATTCGACCCCAAGTCAGATCGCTGGACCCGGATCACATTGTCGCAAGGCGCGCCACTGTTTGATGAGCTTGACGATGCCGACGACTGGTGGCTGCCGGTTTTCAGAAAATGATGCGGGCGCTTGATGAGGTTGGCAAAATGGTGCGTCATGCCGCCATCGGTGCGGGCATTCCCATAGGGCAAGCCGACGATCTGGCGCGCACGGCACTTTATCTGGCTGGGCATGGTCAGGATCTGGACTGCATCGTCGCTGCGTTGACCGAACCGCGAACGTCCGTGGATGTGGCCTGGGGCGGGGACCGGGTCATCGTCAAAAGCGGCAATGCAGCGATGACCGCCCCCATGGTCAAAGACTGCTTTGCGACCGGCGGGGCCAAGGCACGGTTATGCAATGCAGCCCATGTGCCATTGGTTGTGGCGATGCTGGCAGAGGCCGGGTTGAACGTGGTCGCTGACGGCACAATGATCAAAAGGCAAGGCCGCGTGAACTCTGATCCAATGTTGGGGCCGGTTGAAATCCCCGATGACGTCTGGGCCATCTTCACCCAGTTAGCGGCAAGAACCCATGTACCCGCCACCGATGCATCGCGCAAAGGCGGGGCTGGTCCTGCCGATGAGGATTAGAAGACCATATTGCCGCCACAGCCATATCGCCGCTAATAGTCGGCACCTTAACCGAACGGATCAATCGGATACGTCACCCCAGCCAGATACAAACCCTGCGGCGGGCTGACCGGACCGCAGGCAGCGCGATCCTTGGCGGCCAAGGCATCACCCACATCATCCGGCGTCCACGCACCTGTACCCACCCGTTCCAGCGTGCCGACAAAACTGCGAACCTGATTATGCAGAAAAGACCGGGCGCGAACGTGAAACCGAAATTCGGTGCCGACTGGTCTATCAACGGCCTCTACCCGCAATTCATCCAAGGTCTTAACCGGGCTTTTGGCCTGACAAATCGATGACCGGAAAGTGGTAAAATCATGCTGACCAATCAACTGGTCTGCGCCTGCCTGCATTGCCGCTGCATCCAACGGATGATTTACCCGCCACATCTGACCCGCCTCTGACGTCAGTGGCGCGCGGCGGGATATCAGGCGAAACAGATAGCGGCGTTCAATCGCATCAAACCGCGCATGCCAGTCATCGTCGACACGGGCACAATCAAGGATCGCAACGGGCGCAGGCTTCAGATGAAAATTCAACGCCTCAGACAGGCGGAACGGGTCCCAATCCTTATTCATATCACAATGGGCGACCTGGCCCGTGGCATGCACCCCCGCATCGGTACGACCTGCGGCGGCAATCGTATGGGCGCGAGGCTCCAGCTTGGCCAAGGCAGCCTCAATCGCGCCTTGCACCGATGGCTGATCCGCCTGCCGTTGCCAGCCAGCAAAGGGGGCACCGTAGTATTCAACAAGAAGGGCATAACGGGGCATGGCCCCCGATTAGGGGGAGCATTCGGCAAAATCAATCCCTACACAACGCATCGCAACGCCCCTATCTTCTGTCCAAACGTAAAAGGGACAGCCCGTGGTCATCTCAACAATCGCCGATCAAATCCTGCGCGGCGTCGAAACAGTCACCGATACGGTCACAGCCCCTTTTTCCGATCCAGTGATCCGGCTGGGGGTGACGGGGCTGTCGCGGGCGGGCAAAACGGTGTTCATCACCTCACTCGTGGCCAATCTGATGGATCGGGGACGGATGACTGGGCTTGCGGCGGCGGCCAACGGGGCCATACGCACGGCCTATCTACAACCACAACCCGACGACACGATCCCGCGCTTCGCGTTCGAGTCTCATTTGAACCGGCTGACAGCACCCGAACCCAGCTGGCCCGAAGGCACCAACCAGATCAGCGAATTGCGCCTGTCATTGCGGGTACAACCCAGCGGGTTGCTGGGCGGGCTATCCGGGCCACGCACGGTACATATCGATATCGTCGATTATCCCGGCGAATGGCTGCTTGACCTTGGGCTGCTGGATCAAACCTATCAGGACTGGTCAAAAGCGGCGCTGGAACGGGCCAAGGGACGCCCGGGTGGTGATGCGTATCTACAATTGCTGGGTGATCATGATGGCGGTACCAAACTGGACGAACCCGACGCACAGGCGCTTGCCGAAAGCTACACTGCGCATCTGCGTGCATCGCGCGAGGCAGGGTTTTCGGATTGCTCACCGGGGCGGTTCCTGCTGCCCGGCGATCTGGCCGGTTCGCCCGTGCTAACATTTGCGCCACTGGGCGGCGACAGCTTCCCACGCGGGTCGCTGGGGCGCGAGCTCGAACGACGTTTTGAGAGCTACAAGCGTAACATCGTCAAACCCTTCTTCCGGGATCACTTTGCCAAGATCGACCGCCAGATCGTGTTGGTCGATGTGCTTGGGGCGATCCACGCAGGGCCTGCCGCATTGGATGACCTGCGGGCGGCCATGGCACGCATCCTTGGGGCGTTCCGACCCGGGCGCAATGCGTTTTTGACCCGCATCTTCCAAGGGCGACAGGTCGAAAAGATCTTGTTCGCGGCCACCAAGGCCGATCACCTGCACCATACACAACACCCGAAACTGACCGCGATCACCAAGGCGCTGCTGCGCGAGGCAAAGGACCGGGCCGATTTCGCCGGGGCCAAGACCAGTGCCATGTCCATTGCGGCCTTGCGCACCACGGTGGAAGAAACGGTTGATCACACGGACGGGCCGCTGGACGTTGTGCGCGGAGAACTGCTGGCCGATGGCAGACAAGCGGCCTTTTATCCGGGCAAATTGCCTGATGATCCGTCACATCTGCTGACCCCCGCCCGCGAAGGGTCGGACAAATGGCTGGATGCCGACTACAGCGTAATGAACTTCGCCCCGGCCCCGCTGACCCTGCGGCCCGGCGATGGACCGCCCCATATAAGGCTGGACAAGGCGGCACAGTTTCTCTTGGGGGACCGGCTATGATCCTGCGGCAGGCAACCAGTGCAGATGTCGACACCACCGCGCAGATCCTAGGGGATTGGTGCGAAGCCACCCCCTATATCCCGCCGCTGCATACACGCGACGAGGACCGGCAATTCTTACAAACAGTGATCAAAACCCAAGACGTGCTGATCGCCGAGACGGCTGGCGAGGTGCAGGGTTTCATCGCCCGCGACGGGATGGAGATCGGGCAATTCTACCTTGCGCCCAGCGCACGGGGGCAAGGGGTCGGCACCGCCCTGATGGCGGAAATGATGGATCGATCCGACCAGCTATGGCTCTGGTGTTTTCAGGCCAACACAGGGGCCCAGCGGTTCTACGAACGGCAGGGTTTTAAAGTGGATCACATGACCGATGGGGTCGGAAACGAAGAAAACCTGCCTGATATCCGCTATGTCTGGAGGGCTAAATCATGAGCCGTGGACCTGTTCTGATCGAACTCGATGACAGCGAAGCCGCCAAGCCAGAGGCCGCACCAGCCGTCCCCGATCTGACAACGCCGGAAAAAGGTGCAGCCATGCAACAAGTTGCCGCCATCGCAGCGCGTCGCCCATCGCGGTTGGCGCGGTGGTTCTGGTCGCTGGCGGTTGCCTTGGTCGGCTTCGTCGTGTCGCTTGCGGCTTGGGATTACATCACCGGATTGCTCGAACGCTCTGTCATCTTGGGCGGAATCGCGACAGGTTTGATCGCACTTCTTTGTGTTGTGCTACTGGTGGTTGCGATGCGCGAACTGGCGGCTTTCGGGCGCTTGCGACGGCTCGACACGATCCAGCATCAAGCCGCCGAGGCGCTGGAAACCGGCGATCTGAAAGGCGCGCGTGACGTCGTTGCCGCACTGAACAGGCTCTATGGTGCGCGGGAGGATACCGCCTGGGGGCGTGCCGAACTGCGCGACAGGCAAGGCGATATTCTGGATGCAGATGGCCTGCTGGGACTGGCCGAAACCACCCTGATCGCGCCGCTGGATGCCCGTGCGATGCGCGAGGTTGAAGGGGCCGCCCGTCAGGTCGCCACCGTCACTGCCATCGTGCCGCTGGCATTGGCAGACCTTTTCACCGCGCTGACGGCAAACCTGCGCATGATCCGCCGGATTGCAGAGGTCTATGGCGGGCGAGCAGGCACATTGGGCAGCTGGCGGCTGACACGCAGCGTGCTGACCCATCTGGTGGCAACAGGGGCGGTGGCGGTGGGCGATGACCTAATTGGATCAGTGGCCGGTGGCGGTGTATTGTCCAAAGTCTCGCGCCGGTTCGGCGAAGGGGTCGTGAATGGGGCGCTCACCGCCCGGGTCGGCGTTGCCGCGATTGAGGTGTGCAGGCCACTGCCCTTCCACGCAACAAAACGACCATCTGTCACGGCACTGGTGCGGCGGGCGCTGACAGGACTTTTTAGGGGCGGCTAACGCAAGCGCGGCGCAGGTCCCAGTGGCAGTGGCCCCAATGACATGAACCCCGATTGAAAGCTGATCGGCAGTTCCAGCATCCCCCCGTCATCGGCCATCGCATTGGCCAGATTGGTAACCGTTGGCACAACACCGGACTGGATCAACCCGGCACTGACAGCCAGATCGATCAGGGGACGCCACTCAGCCGTTTTAAACGTGATCCGACCTTCGGGAATACCAGCTGGGTCAATCGTCACGTCGCCCTTGGCGGATAACGCGATCTGGCCCCAATCCAGCGTAAATGACCGCAGTTCAAACGCCTCGGGCAGCGGTTCAACCGCATGACGGTCCAGTGGTTGATCCAGCACGACGCGGCCGTCAATGGCGACCCGCGTGATCTGATCAGTCAACGTATCTTGCGTATCAATTTGGCCTACAAACCCGGCTGGTAAAACTAATTGATCGGCATCAGCGTAAACATCATAGCTGCGGGGAGTGTCGGGGGTTTCGCGCAAGGCAAGCAAGGCACGATCCAACGCGACGGCCCAACCAAGATCGGATGTGATGGTTGTGGCACCCGCCTCTACCGTGGCGGATTTAAACGACAGATCGGTATTGGCACGAACACCGCCGCTGGCGCGCAACCCGTCAGCCGCGATCCGCAGCGTTTCGTCACCAAAGCGTAGCGTTTGGGTTGGGGGAAAAGCCGCGATGACGTTGTTGGGCTGATAGCTCAGCGCGAAAACCTGCAGAAACGGTGCCTGCCAGGACCACAACCCATCAGGTGGGCTAACGGAAACATCGTTGACAGTGGTGTCAAACCGGGAGGGAAAGCCGACCGTGCTCAGGTCACTATAGTCAATCTGCCAACCATCTTGTTGGGCCGTTGCGATACCGTTAGTCGCTGCATCCTTGACCGCCCGCGCCCCAAAAAACCAGTACCCGCTGTAAACGGCCGCAATAAATAGCACCAAAAATGTCAGTCGCCGCATCTGCTCGCCTCGCGCATCCTGACCAAAGATGTAGCCACTGACCACGCAAGAGGCCAGCGCCACGACCCGGCTGTGTCAGATACCAGAGGCTTTCAGCCGAACCTGCACTTGCAAGCCGCCTAGCGACGGGCATTGATGCAACGAAATCTTGCCGCCATAGGCATGGGCAAGATCAGCGGCAATGGCCAGCCCAAGGCCGGTGCCGGGTTTGGATGTATCCAGTCGCTGCCCGCTCAGGGTCGCAACACCCAGATCTTCGTCAGGGATACCGGGGCCATCGTCACAAATGCGGATCACGACATGCTCGCCGTCAGCCTCGGCACCAATTCCGATCTCCTTGTTGGACCACTTCATCGCGTTATCCATCAGGTTGCCAATAACCTCTTCAAAGTCATTCTGATCCATCCGCAGCCGCAAACCCGGCACCACCTTCGAGGTCAGCACCTTGTTTTCATTCCGGGCAAGGGCCGTGAAGGCGCGGATCATCCGGTCTAAGGCGTCATCAAGATCGGTAAATGTATGCATCGCCGCATTGCCGCCATCGGCGCGCATCCGGGCAAATGACCGCTTCAACTGGGCATCAAGCCGGTCAAGCGCTTCAATAGAATTGGCAACCGGTTGACCGGTGTCGCGCAGCTTTTCCAACTCATTGCGAACGATGGCCGACGGCGTCTTGACCGCATGGGCAAGGTCGGCCGCCTGCCTGCGCGACCGGCTGACAATCTCGCGGTTTCTTTCCAGCAGCGTGTTGATATCCGTCACCAAAGGGGACACCTCGACAGGATAGGCGGTGACATCCAGCTCATCATCAGTATCCCAGCGGGACAACACATCGCGGCGCAGATCATTGATGGGGCGCAACACGGTGGACGCTTGCAAAAACCCTGCCATGACCCCCACCACGGCGATCAACCCAAAAGCCAGCACCAGGTTGCCCCGCAATTGTTGGCGATCCGCGATCAGACTTTGCAGCGAAGAAGCGACCTGCACATGCCAGACAGAGCCGTCCTCTAGCGTGATCCATTCCTGTATGCGGCGATGCTGTTCACCCGTTGGGCCAGCAAAGTTGCCGATCTGTATTGTGCCAGTACGCTTTGCCGGGCGGGGCAACAACATATCGACCAGTGATTGCGATACAAAAATTTCGCCATCCGGATTTTCGATCTGCCAATATTGGCCGGAAAAGGGTTGGCGATAGATCGGGTCACCAATACCGGAATCAATCAACTCTGGCGTTTCTGCATAATTGGCCACTTCGATCACGGCTTGCGTGTGGCGGCTGGCAAGCAATTCGTCAAACCGGGCCTGCGTCTGGCCATCCAGATAAGAGGCCAGTCCAAAAACGCCGATCAGGATCGAAAAAATCGCCCAGATCACACCCGCCGCAACGGCACGGGTCCGCATCGATGTCATGCGGCGATCTTGATTACATAACCACGACCACGGACGGTCTCGATCAATTCATTGCCCAACTTCTTGCGCAGCCGGTTTACGAACACCGCAATGGTGTTGGAATCGCGGTCGCCGTCATATTCATAAATATGCTCGGACAGTTCGGTCCGGGACACAAGACGATCCGCATTATGGAACAGATATGACAGCACCGCGACCTCTTGTGCTGTCAGATTGGCAGGAATGCCATCCTGCGTAACCTGATTATTGCGGGTATCAAACACGACATTGTCCTTGGCAAAGACCGGATTGGTCTGACCTGACTTGCGCCGGATCATTGCGCGGACGCGGGCAGACAGCTCTGGCATGTGAAATGGCTTGGTCAGATAATCATCCGCCCCGGCATCAAGCCCATCCACCCGATCCGACCATCCATCACGCGCCGTCAGAATGATCACTGGTGTCTGGATATCATTTGCGCGCCAGTTCTTGAGCACGGTAATCCCGTCGCGCTGCGGCAAGCCGATATCAAGGACAATCACGTCATAGGGTTCTGTTTCACCCAGAAATTGCGCCTCTGCCCCGTCACTGGCCACGTCCACGACACGGCCTTCTGCACAAAGGACGCTCTTAATTTGTTGAGCAAGGACATGCTCGTCTTCGGCAAGAAGTATTCTCATCTTTACGCTCTTAACGTGTGCCCGTGGCAATAGTTGGGCAAATATTTGCTATCGATAAACAAAATTGTGGCGATCCAGTTCTAACCCCTACGGCCTTTCCCGTTTCCGTTATTGCCACCGTTCCCGTTGCCATTGCCGCCGCTGTTACCGTTGCTGTTTCCACCGCCGTTACTGTTACCGCCACTATTGCCGTTCCCGTTTCCTCCCCCGTTGCCACCATTGCCGTTTCCACCGCTATTGCCATTCTTCCCGCTATTGCCCCCGGCGTTGCGATTATTGCCAGAACCACGGTTTTCTTGCGATGGCGATGCTACCGTGCTTGCCTTGCCAGCTGCGGTATTCGTGGCGGCAACTTCACTCACACGGCGCCCGAGTGACGTATTATGCCCCACCTCAAAGCCGGTTGTGCCATCCACCATGATAGATCCCAGAATGCCATTGGCCTGACGGATCAGAACACGATAGGTCACCGTATTTTCGACGAGAAAGGCACGAACATCGACCACATCACCATTGGTGAAATCCTCGACCCCGGCGATCAGGCGACGCGTTGCAATGGCCCCGTTGGAAGACACGATTGTACGCAGCTCAGCCTGGGACAATTCGCGCACATCGGCCTTGCCGGTCGACGGGACCAGCAGAAACAGCAGCATCAAGATGTATAAACGGCGCATCATGGTATCCAGCAGACGACCTTTTCCCACAGGTTATAACTCGCAGGGCAAGTGATGTCTTCTAAGACGTTGCGCTGGGGTTGTCCTAGGGGCTTGGCCCTAGCAATAATCGATGCGATCACTTAGCCGATCAGCAATATCATCGACATCGGGAAAGGGGCTGTCCTTGGCGCTAGCAGCCTGATCAACGGGCGGTGCCGTTGTATCATTGCACGCAAACATGCGACGCAAAGACATTTCATCTGACAAATCTTCTGACGGCGCAACAGCCGCAGCTTCATTCAGGGGTAACTTCCACGCAAACATAACAACCACTCCAAAGTCCCAGTTGTGTCTTCGGTCGCTCCCCCAAGCATCAAACACATTCCACTTTCAAGATATGGGACCCGCAACATGAACATCGCCAAAACAACTCGTTCATTTTGGGTTCATTTTGGCGATTTGGCCCGCAGATGCGGCACAGTTTCACTGAAAACATCAATGAAACAACGGATTGGCCGCGCGATTGGGCGCGGTTAACCCGTTTTGCACTTTGCAACCGACGTAGCGTCAGCCTTAAACCACACGTAATGCACTCCATCACCACCGCAACCATAACGATTATTTCGAAAGCAACAGCGCGAATCGTTCCAGCGGACAGCCACCCCATCCATTGACTGTCATCACGCCCCTGCCCCATGTTTGCGCGGGGGGCTGCGACCGGATGCTGACACAACAATCGACCATCATGGAAACGCGTCAGGCTTTCGCATGGGCTGTGCCAGACAATTACAACATTGGCGTCGACATTTGTGACCGCATCGCCGCAAAAAACCCTGACAACCCGGCCATTATCGCCGTGGCCGAGGATGGCAGCCACCGGACTCACAGCTTTGCTGATCTGCGCGCAGCGTCAAACCGGTTGGCGCATGTCTTGCAGGAATGGGTGGGTCGCGGCGACAGGATAGCGGTCCTGCTGCCGCAATGCGTGGAAACTGCCACCGCCCATATCGCGATCACCAAGATGGGGTGCATTTCCCTGCCGCTTTTTACCCTTTTCGGGCCAGAAGCCCTGCAACACCGGCTAAAGGATTCAGGCGCGCGGGTGGTGATCACCAATCAGGCGGGGGCGGAGCAACTGGGCCGCTTGCGGGCGTCTCTGCCCGACCTATCGGTGATCCTGTCCATTGATGGGGCTGGTGATAATGCAAAGGACATGCATGCGCTTTGCGCCACACAACCAGACACATTCGCCCCCATCGCAACCCGTGCCGATGATCCTGCGATCCTGATCTACACCTCCGGCACAACCGGCGCGCCCAAAGGGGCGCTGCACGCCCATAGGGTCCTTTTAGGCCATCTGCCGGGTGTCGAGATGAGCCATGATTTCTTTCCCCAACCGGGCGACCGCATCTGGACACCCGCAGATTGGGCGTGGATCGGTGGTTTGCTCGACGTGCTGATGCCCGCGCTGCATCACGGTGTGCCGGTGGTCGCCTGCCGCTTTGCCAAGTTCAGCGCCAAAGCCGCCTTTGACCTGATCCGAACCCACAATATCCGCAATGCATTCCTGCCGCCCACAGCCCTGAAACTAATGCGACTGGACACGCCCGACGCGCCTGTGACCATGCGGTCGGTTGCCAGCGGGGGCGAAACGCTGGGCAAGGAATTGATCGCATGGGGGCAACAGGTCTTTGGCACCACAATCAACGAATTCTACGGCCAGACCGAATGCAACATGATCGTATCGTCTTGCGCAGCGCTGGAACCGGCGGAACCCGGTGTCATGGGCTTTGCGGTGCCCGGCCATACCGTCGCCGTGGTTGACGAAGACCGCGCACGTATCTGTGCCACAGGCGAGGAAGGCAGCATCGCCGTGCGCGCACCCGACCCGGTGATGTTTCTGGAATACTGGAACAATCCGGATGCCACCGCCGCCAAATTCATCACCATCGACGGGGACCAGTGGCTGCTGACCGGTGACAAGGGCGGCACAGCCGCATCAGGGCGGATCCGGTTTATCGGGCGGGATGACGACATCATCAGCTCTGGCGGCTACCGGATTGGACCGGCAGAGATTGAAGATTGCCTACTGACCCACCCCGCCGTGACACTGGCGGGCGTCGTCGGCAAACCCGATCCGATCCGGGGGGCGGTCGTGGCGGCCTATGTCCAGTTGGCCGATGAATATAGCGGGTCAGACGCACTGGCCGACAATATCGCCAAACATGTGAAATCCCGCCTCGCCGCCTATGAATACCCTCGCGTGGTCCGATTCATCAACGACATGCCGATGACAACCACAGGCAAGATCATCCGCGCCGACCTTCGCCAGCGCGCCGCAAAGGAAGCTGAAAATGACTGATACACCCGTTCTCTATCAAGCCGCAGACGGCATCGCCACGATCACGCTCAACCGGCCTGATCAGCGCAACGCAATCAACCCGGCGGTCTGCGACGGCATGCGCGATGCCTTTGACAAGGTCGAAGCCGATGATGACGTGCAGGTCGCCATCCTAACCGGGGCTGGCAAACTTTTTTGCGCAGGCATGGATTTGAAAGCCTTTGCTGCTGGTGCGGGCGATGAAATCCTGTTTGGGCAATACGGCTTTGGCGGATTTGTAAAACGACAACGCACAAAACCGGTGATCGCTGCGGTGGAGGGTGCGGCACTGGCCGGTGGGTTTGAAATGATGCTCGCCTGTGATCTGGCCGTTGCCGGGGATACCGCCGAATTTGCCTTGCCAGAGGTCCGGATTGGCCTGATCCCCGGGGCTGGCGGTGCGGTGCGGTTGCCAACATCAGTACCTCGGTTACGCGCGAATGAGATACTACTGACAGGCAAACCTTTCAGTGCCGGCGAGGCCGTATTCTGGGATGTGATCAATCGGGTTGCACCGGATGGGGACGCACTGAAGGTGGCCCGCGGCATTGCCGCGGATATTGCATCGAATGCCCCGCTTGCAACACGTCACACGCTGGCGATCGCCAACGCCGCTTATACAGCGAACGATGCCGCGATTTGGTCCCTGAATGACAGGCTTATTACCGAGATAGGGAAAACAGCAGATGCCGCCGAAGGGGCACGGGCCTTCATCGAAAAGCGGGCACCGGTCTGGCGCGGACGATAGGTTTTTCCACATCATTCGACCAAATGTGCGTTTCGACACAGACCATTCTTCAGGACCGGGGCAATCTCATGATCAACCCGAAACCTGAAATGAGTCCTGACACATGTTCAATTTCGCCCCCGCCATCCCCGCCCGCAGCGATGTCGATTGGTGCTGGTATCTGCGTCGGCAAGGCAAATCCGGCGAGGTTCTGGAACGAATCCTGCACGATATCGACGTCATGGACCCGGGCGGCTGGGCAGCATGGGCACCCAGCAGCCTGACCACAACCGGATCACCGGTTGAGATGATTTTTCAAGCCGGACAGACGGACCTTCAAATGGTGACAGAGGTTGCCAATCCGCAAGATGATCCCACCAACCGGGTGGCACTGGTCAACAAGATCATGCAAGGGCGCGGCGGCAGACAGCTGCCTGGTGCATTGCGAGATGTGATCAGTGCCGCCCAGACAGCAGGCGGGTTGACCTACGGGGCGCGGCTGGGGCTGCGCCATGGCAAATCCGGGCTGCAATGCCAGCTATTGGCGGAATTACCAGCAGCAGCGACGGACCTGTCAGGACTGATCGGTGATGCAGCCATTGCGGCAACGATGGATCAGTTAGGCGACAACGCACGGGCCAGCATGGTTGGCTTTGATGGGGGCAGCGGCGACGTGACGCTGCATTTCGACATGGACAACGCGACGCGCGACGATCTGGCCTTGCTTGCCGAACCGGCACAGGTGTCACCCGACATTCTGGCCATGGCGATGGACGGGCTGAACGGCGCAATCGACGGTCGCGATCTGCCAACCAGAAAGCTTGGGGTCAGCTACCGGATGCGCGGTGACAACCAATCGCCAGAGCTGACGCTGTCGATGTGTTCTGCCACGATCTTTGGATCAGACGCAGATATCGCAAAAGGGATCAAGGCAAGCGGGGGATATCAACTGACCGGCTATGCAGCATTGGTCGACAACCTGCCGCCCGCCTCGGTGCCCGGAACACATCATGGCAAGATCGGGATGACGGCGCGGCAAGGGGCAGCACCCCAGTTGTCGATCGGCGTGGCGGCACCCTGGACCTGCATCTTTGATGCGGTCTGACCTAATCGGGGCGGGCTGAAACAGGCACGCCCCCAAGAAATTCAAATGGTTCCTGTCGCGCAGATTGCGACGGGGCAATTTTCTTTGTCTTTTTTCAAGGTATGGAATGGTGCAAAGCGACGTCATCCATTTTATTCCAAAATCTTATAATAAAAGGGAAATTTTGAACCACTACCAGTCTCTCGGGCCATACGGCTCTCGCATTTCCCTTCAACAGCTTGACGTCAACGTCAACTGAACAGTGGACAAGTTGCGCATCATAGGCCAAATCCAAGACACCCGGTCACTGTAATGCTATTTCGCGATTTAACCTCCACTGGAATTCGAATGGACGCTGACAAATTCCTGGCTCTCGCGCTGCCCTTGTTCGAAGGGGTCAGCACAGCTGATCTGCATGGCATCACCCTGAATGTCAGCGAACACAAACTCGCGGCATGGCAGACAGTCTTTGACCAAGACGACAGCTCCTATGATCTGTACTTCCTGCTATCCGGGTCGATCATGGCGGTGTTCTGGACCGAAGAAGGACGCGAAATCGTCTTTTCACGGTTCCCCGAAGGCGCCTATTTCGGCGAACTGGCTGCGTTTGACGGTGTGCCCAGGTCGCTTGCAGTATTTGCCAAAACAGATGCACGGGTCCTGTCGATGAAGCGGGACTGCTTTCTGCAGATTTTCAATGAGGTGCCTCTGGTACGCGAACGGGTCACAAATAACCTTGTCGCCCGGATCCGCACATTGACCGAACGCAGCACAGAGATGAGCACGATGTCCGTCGAACAACGGGTTGGCAGCTACCTTTTGCGGCTGGCCGCCGAACAAGGGAAATTGGCCAAGGGTGCTGTCATTGAAAATGCACCCACCCATTCCGAAATCGCTGGTACAATTGGGGCAAACCGGGAAATGGTCAGCCGCTCAATCAGCAAACTGGTCAAGCGTGGCGGGATCAAATCATCGCGGCAGCGGATCGAAATTATCAACCCCGAAGTTTTATCAGAAATTTAGAACAAATTTGATTCAAAGTGTCATTGCGCACAGAATATGACACCCCTAACAGCTAATCTCATCTGCATAGCGAGTGAGTGGAAGCCCTGAAATGCGATTTGTGAATGTTCTTGGTCCCGAAGCAACAGCCATGATTATCGCGGGCATAGTTACCTTGCTGGGTTTCGCTGTCATCAATGCCGGTGGTGCGGCAAATGGCACGCATGTGGAACCACAAAGTGTCCGGGTGATGTTTGGTCATTAACCGGTTACACTGAAACACAGCAATCAGCACGCCCGTCGTCCCACGGGCGTGCTTTTTCTTTGTGAAGCACGGCAATTGACGCCGTGGCGCACATAGCTACGTTGCTGACGACAAAAGCCAAAGGAATGCCCATGCTTCATCGCCTTTTCACCGCTTTCGCGCTTGTCCTGCTTGGGCTACCTGCGGCGGCCCGCTGTACTGGCGACAACTACCTTGACCAGCTCAGCACACAGGACAAGGCGGCCCTTGCGGCGGCAACAGCAGATATTCCTTACGGTCACGGTATCTTGTGGGATGCAACAAAAGGCGATCAGCGGATTACCGTTATCGGGACCATGCATATCTTTGACGCACGATTGGAAGCAATCCGTGAAAAGGTAAAGGACCAAGTGCAAAGCGCTGATCTGGTGATGCTCGAAGCCACATTGGAAGATCAGGAAAACCTGCAACAGATGATCGTCACCGATCCAAGCATTCTGTTCATCACCGAAGGGCCGACCCTGCCCGATCTGCTGGATGCAGAAACCTGGGCACTGATTTCAGCGGCGGCAAAGGCGCGGTCGATCCCCTCCTTCATGGCCGCCAAAATGCAGCCTTGGTATCTGTCGATCATGCTGTCGATCCCACCTTGTGCAACGCAAGACATGTTCAACGGGGCATTGGGGCTGGATCACATGATCATGCAGGATGCCGCGGCGGCGGGTGTTCCGACGCAATCCGTGGAATCGATGATGACAATCTTTGAGATTTTCAAAGGTGACCCGATTGATGAACAGGTCGATATGCTGCGCATCAACCTGCTGGCCCCTGAAACCCAGCAACAGTTATTCGTGGCGATGCTGGATCGCTACTTTGCCGGGGATGTCGCCACCTTATGGGAAATGTCCCGTGTGGTGATGGAAAACACACCCGGGCTCAGCAGCGAAGAGGCCGCAGAATCCTTTGCAACCTTTGAACAATCGCTCCTGATTGACAGGAACCGGGCATGGATGCCCGTTATTCGTGACGCCGCGGGCCAGCATGACGATATCGTCATAGCCGTCGGTGCAGCGCATCTGATGGGAAAAAGCGGGGTCCTGCAATTCCTGCAAGATGAAGGTTGGACGCTGAACCCTCTACGTTAGATCATCGCCGACATCATTAGACGCCTCCAAGGTCAAAGCCCTGCCCCCGGCCGCTAGGTCGGGCAGCCTCCGACCCTCCCCACGGGACGGGGCCGCCCTCAGCGTTTAAACCCATGCTGCGATCTAAACTGCCAAACGACACTGGCTTTGAACCTAAACATCGCCATAATCAGCCAGCCCCTGACGGCCCGCAGCCGTCAGGTCATAGACCCCGCGACTGACCCGGCAAAACCAGCCATAGTGATCGGCGGCCATGATCCGTGTGGCATCAGGGACCTCTGCCCATTCCTTCACCTTGGCCCCTTTCGATGGGCCATGCACCGCCAGAAATCGGGCGCAGCGCAAGGCATCCTGACGATAACCAGTGATGATACCATGGCGGGTGGCACCGCCGGCATTCGGGTCCCCCTGCAACCTGTCAAAAGCACGCAAAAGCTGGGCCGCCTTACGCTTTGATTTTCGCGGCGCATAGGAACCGGGATCGGCATGCACCTCCACATGGCCGTCACGCAGGCGCACGGTGATCACACCCAGCCCCAAGCGACGGGCCAGCTTCACATTGTCCGTCAAGGCGCGCTGAAACGGTTTTCCGGGCTTATTGGGAACGGCCAGATAAACCGCATCAGTGACAGCCAGCCGGGTAATGCCCTGATGAAACAGACCCAGCGAAAACCCCAGCTTCAGCTCAACAATCAAAGGCGGCTCATCAGCACGACGGGCCACAATGTCAGCAGCACCAACTTCACCTTTTACGGTATAGCCCTGCGCCTCCAAATAGGCCTTGATGGGCGGGTAAAGCGCTGTTTCTTTTGGTTTTGTCATACGATTGAATGCAGCCCCGTCCTCACACGGAAAAGATGTATTGCAGGGTGGATAAGGACTGTACCCCGAGTCCCGCCATGGTAGTGTGAAGGCACCACCACTCACAATAGGACAGGCCAATGGAAATCGTCATCACGCGCAGTATGATTGCAATCCTTCTCACATTGGGGCTGAGTGCCTGCGGCGGCGGAGGTGGAGGCGGCGACTCCGGCAACGGCGGCGGTGGCAGTGCAAATGTCACGCCAGTGGCATCCAACGGGTTTGCGACCTCCAGCAGCACATTCAACAGCAATACAACTTTTGAGCCGACGAATGCGTCTTACACAACACGCACGGTCGGTGGTTCAACCGTGGCCGTCAATCCCGCAAATCTCGAACTGGTCTTCAGCCAAAACGGCGACCGTCTTTCAATCCGTGTGGGTCGTTTCAACTACGAAATGGAAGAAAACGGCGGCTTAGCCTACATTGAGACGTCGAGTGGGCCAACTCTCGAACAACTCTTCATCCGAAGCGTTTCCGGGAATGGTGACGCAAAGCTCGCACAGGCCACCAGCGACGGCGACGTGTTCGGCAAAGATGTCTATTTCGTCTACGGGTTTGATACCAACCCAACAGCACTTAGTGGCGATGTGACCTATTCCGGTGACGTATTTGCCGTTGCCAACCAGGTGGACAATACGGCATTTGCGGGTGGTTCCAATACCCTCCCTGGCGGCTCCATTACACTCACCGCAGACTTTAACGACAATAAAGTTTCAGGTCGGCTCAATCTCGACTCCTTTTCCGGCCTGACTGGGGCGAGCAGCTATGACCTGTCAGAAGCCGACATAAACGGCAACAACTTCTCGGGAACGTTCGTTGCGACCAGCCTCGACACGGGGCAATCAGCGACCGATACCGTCTATGACGGCCGCTTCTTTGGCACAGATGGTGACGCGGCGGGTGGCGGCATTGGCCTGACAATCACCGAAAGCGGCCAACAACCAATCTATGTTCAAGGCGCCTTCCTCGCCGAGGAATAGCGGCGCCCCACCATAACCGGCAGGGCGCCGGAATATCCTATCGCCCACCTAACCTTCCGGGAAAGCGTGGCGGGCGTCCGCCGCCGCGCTGTGGCCGGTTCAGGCCCGGCGGGACTTTTGACGCAGGCGCACCCGCCGGATCAGGTCGGTTGGCGCGGCGGTTCTTAGTGACGGATACAGGTTTCGATCCCGCATTGCGGGGTTTTGGTGTCTTGCGGGGCATGATTGCACCTCTCTTGCAAATGGTTGTTAAAAACGGATCGCCAAAAGGCGTCAGCCAAACATGTCCATTGTCAGGGTGCTCCTTCTACAAAAGGTGGCGGGCATTGCGGCCCAAACAGTTACGAAAGCGGTTAAACCAGCTTGTCCATTGTCAGTTTCCTCCTTTTGAATGGGCATATCTTACCATCCAACATGGGTTAAGGTCAAACGAATGCGATGGGGTGACAGCCCCTGCCTGCGTCCATATATACGGGGCAAATTTCGCACCCATTGAAAGTGACCCACATGAGCACACTCGTTTTTGGCCACAAGGCCCCCGACACTGACAGCACCGGTTCGCCCCTGATCTGGGAATGGTATCTGAACCACACCGGGATCGACGCCAAGGCGGCACTGCTGGGCACACCAAATACCGAAGCGGTGTTCGTGGCCGAAAAATGGGGCTTTGCCCTGCCAGAGGTGATCAAAGATGTGGATGATGATCAGGAATGCGTCATCGTTGACACCAACAACCCGGCAGAACTGCCCGACAACATCAACAACGCCAAGGTTGTCGCCATCATCGACCACCACAAGCTGACCGGCGGGCTCGAAACCAAAAACCCGATCAACATCACCATCCGGCCACTGGCCTGCACAGCCACCATCATGCATCAGATGATGGGCAGTGCTGCGGGCGACATGCCCGAAGGCGTGAAAGGGCTGATGCTGTCCTGCATCCTGTCCGACACGCTGGCGTTTCGGTCGCCCACGACCACACCGATGGACAAAGAACTGGCCGAAAAACTGGCCGATGACCTGAAGGTTAAACTGCACGACTATGCTGGCGAAATGTTCGCCGCGAAATCCGACGTCTCCAAATTCTCTGAGGCGGAACTGCTGCGGATGGACAGCAAGGAATACGCCGTCGATGGCAAGAAATTCCGGGTCTCCGTCCTCGAAACGACATCCCCCGCTGCCGTGCTTGATCGTAAACAAGCGCTGATCGATGCAATGCCAGGGGTCGCCAAGGAAGACGGCGTTGATCAGGTTCTGCTTTTCGTGGTTGATATCCTTTCCGAGGAAGCCACCATGCTGATCCCCAATGATCTGTCCAAAACCGTGGCCGAAAAATCCTTTGACGCCAAGGTCAGCGGTGACAGCGTTGTGCTGCCCGGCATCATGAGCCGGAAAAAGCAAATCATCCCGAACCTGAAAATCTCCTAAACCATCGTGCAAAAGGGTCCGACGTTTTGCCGACGCAAAGCCGACGCGATACCGACAGCAATATAAGGACCCTTTGATGACCCAGATCATCACGCATTTTGAAGAGGTTTCAGGCCGCTATGACGCGGCTTTCGTGGACCTGTGGGGCTGCATGCATAACGGCGTGCAGGCGCTGCCCGACGCCGTTGCCGCGATGCAGAAATATCGCCGTCAGGGCGGGCTTGTGGTGCTTGTCACCAACTCCCCCCGCCCATGGGACAGCGTCGCCCGGCAGATCGCCGGTTTCGGTATTCCAGAGGATGCATGGGACGCGATTGCAACATCCGGTGACAGCGCGCGCGCTGCCATGTATCGCGGGATTGTTGGCCAGAAAATCTGGTTCATGGGCGAAAGCCCTCGCGATGATGACTTCTTCAAGCCATTGAAAATCATCGAAAACCCTGTCGATATTCAAAAGGTTCCGCTGGAACAGGCTGAAGGCATCGTTTGCTGCGGCCCCTTTGATCCGCTGGCGGATGTCGATGTGAACCGGCCCGAATTCCTCTATGCCAAGCAAAAGGGTCTCAAGCTGCTTTGCGCCAACCCCGATATCGTTGTGGACCGGGGCGAAGTACGCGAATGGTGCGCCGGGGCGCTGGCCGCGCTTTACACGGAAATGGGGGGCGAAAGCCTTTATTTCGGCAAGCCGCACCCGCCGATCTATGACCTCGCGCGCCGACGGCTCGCTGCGTTAACCGGTGCCCCATCCGATCCGCGTATTATCGGGATCGGCGACGGCATTGGCACCGATATTTTGGGCGCCGTGCAGGAAGATATCGACGCGCTGTTCATTTCGGGCGGTCTGGCGGCAAAGGAAACGAAAACCGTGGACCAGCCAGACCCTGACGCGCTGGACGCTTACCTGCAATCGCAACAGATGAGCGCGAGTTACACAATCGGTCACCTGCGGTAACGGAATCACTTGATCTTTCTGCGTTTGCAAAGTAATAAAATTTCAATATCGTGATGATATTGGGATTTATGTTACTTTATGGAGCACGACATGCTGGATAACGCCCCGCGCGGAACGATCTGCATCGAAGACATTGAAATCGGCATGGTCCGGTCGCTTCGTAAGGTGGTGACAGACCGGGATATTGAGTTGTTCGCCGAAGTCTCCACCGATCGGAACCCGGTGCATCTTGACGAAGACTACGCGCAGGACACGATATTTGGGGGCAGGATCGCGCATGGCATGCTGACCGCCGGTTTGGTTAGTGCCGTCATCGGGGAGCAATTGCCCGGCCATGGCACGGTTTATCTGGGGCAGAACCTGAAATTCCTGGCCCCAGTCCGCCCCGGTGACATGGTCCTGGCAGAGGTTGAAGTGACCGATATCGATTTTTCCAAGCGCCGGGTCAAAATGGACACGCGCTGCCTGGTGAACGACAAAAAGGTGCTTGTCGGCGACGCTACGGTCCTGGCCCCATCGCGCAAATTCGACTGACCTTGCACGCCCGCGCAGGCCACGATACCCAAAGCGCCATGCGCATTATCCGTGACACCGTTTTTGTTGATCCGTCCGACCGTGGGGCCGCCGCGGCCATCGGTAACTTCGACGGTGTGCATATCGGCCATCAAGCCGTGATCGACATCACCCGGAAGGCCGCTCAAAAGACCGGCGCGCCATTGGGCATCATGACGTTCGAGCCGCATCCACGCAGCTTTTTTTCGAATGACCCCAATCCCTTCCGCCTAATGAACGCAGAGGCCAAGGCGAACCGCCTGGCCAAACTGGGTGTCGAAAAACTGTACGAAGTGCCATTCAATGCTGCCCTCGCCGCCCTGACCCCACGTGAATTTGCACAAGGGATTATTGTTGATCAACTGGGGCTGAAACATGTGGTTGTGGGCGCGGATTTCTGTTTTGGCAAAGGCCGGGCCGGCAATGCCGACAGCCTGAAAACCTTTGGCGCTGAAATGGGCTTTGGTGTCACCATCGCCGCGATCATCACCAACGACGCTGGTGCGGTGTCCTCCACCGCAATCAGGCAGGCCCTGACCGACGGTCGCCCGCGTGACGCCGCTGCGATGCTGGATCACTGGCACCGAATCGAGGGCGAGGTCATCCGCGGCGACCAGCGGGGCCGCGAGTTGGGCTACCCTACCGCCAATATGTCGATCACTGGCCTGCACCCGCCGAAGCATGGTGTCTACGCGGTAAAGGTGGACGTACTCAGCGGCCCGCATGAAGGCACATATGATGGGGCGACCTCAATTGGGGTGCGCCCAATGTTCGGGGAAAACCTGCCCAATTGCGAGACCTTCATCTTTGATTTCAAGGGCGATCTTTACGGCACGCATCTATCCGTTGCGCTGGTGGATTACCTGCGCCCGGAATTGAAATTCGATGAGCTGGACGCCCTGATCACACAGATGGATGCCGATTGCGCGCAGGCCCGAAAGATCCTGACTAATGTCGAATAAGATCGACCGCGAAGGGTTGGCCGACCGGTTCTGGGAAACCAAACCGATGGGCCAGTTGAACCCCAAGGAATGGGAGGCGCTTTGCGATGGCTGTGGCAAATGTTGCCTGAATAAGCTGGAGGACGACGACGGCGATGTCGCCCTGACCCGTGTCGCCTGCCGTCTGTTTGACGACACGACCTGCCTGTGCAGCAACTACACCATGCGCCATGAATTCGTGCCCGAATGCATCGTCATGACCCCAAAAACCATCGAAAAGCACATGTATTGGCTGCCGCAAACCTGCGGCTACCGGTTGATCTATGAGGGTCGCCCGCTTTTTGACTGGCACCCGCTTATCTCCGGCGATCCGCAATCAGTGCATCGCGCCGGTGTTTCGATCCAACACATGACCCTGTCCGAAGCCGATATCGACGAAGACGACTGGGACGACCATATTATTGAGGAGCCGCTTTAGATGTTCTTTGCGTCCGACAATGCAGGCCCGGCCCACCCAAAGGTGATGGACGCGCTGATCGCCGCCAATCAAGGTTATGCCATGGGATATGGGGCCGATCCGATCATGGATGAGGTCCGCGCGCAGGTCCGCGATATCTTTGAAGCGCCCCATGCTGCGGTTTACCTGATTATCAATGGCACGGCGGCCAACGCTGTCTTGCTTGGGACGATGTCGCAGCCATGGCAAACGATCTTTTGCAGCGATTGCGCCCATGTCCATGAGGATGAATGCAATGCGCCGGAATTCTATACCGGGGCCAAGCTGACGCTGGTACCCACGACAGACGGCAAGATGACCGCTGATGATCTGCGCGACAAGATTCTGGCAGAGGAAAACAGGGGAGTTCATGGCCCACAGCGCGGCCCACTTTCCATCACGCAAGTGACGGAAAAGGGAACAATCTACACACTGGATCAGATCACAGGGCTGGTAGCGACAGCGCAAGAATACGGCATAAAAACCCATCTGGACGGTGCGCGCTTTGCCAATGCGCTAACCGCGCTGGATTGTTCGCCCGCTGAGATGACGTGGAAGGCAGGCGTGGACACTGTCAGCTTTGGCGGCACCAAGAATGGTGCGTTGGGGGTTGAGGCTTGCGTGATCTTTGACCCCGACTTGGCCTGGGAATTTGAGCTACGGCGCAAGCGCGGCGGTCATCTTTTGTCCAAACATCGTTACCTGTCAGCGCAAATGCAGGCCTATCTGGCCGATGGGCTGTGGCTGGATATGGCGCGGTCCGCAAATGCGCGCTGTTCCCAATTGGCAGCTGGCCTGCGCGGCCATAATGCCGTTGAGATGATGTATGAAACACAGGCGAATATCATCTTTTTCCAAATGCCCCGCCGGGAACATAAGCGCATGCTGGATGGCGGCGCGGTCTATTACGTGATGAATGGTGATCCTGAAGCGGGTGACCCGGATGAACCCCTGATCGGTCGTCTGGTCACAGACTGGTCAATGACCGAAGACGGGGTCAACCAGTTCCTGGATCTGCTGCGCGGATAATCGCAGCGACCTCGCGCATATGAGTGATCGGCACCATATGCGCGGCACCCGGGACGACATGATCTGCGGCATCCGGCAGGCGTGCAACAAGGCTTTCGTGAATAGCCCCGATAACGGCCTGCGTCTCTGCCCCACGGATCAGGGTGACTGGGATGCTTACATCGGCCAGCCGTTCGGGCGCGGTGATCCCATCAGCATCTTCCTCAATCGGGCCACCGCCTGCGACGATCAGATGGATGCGGTCGACAAGGTAGCGCTGTAGCCGTGCCGGAATCGCCTCCCACGGTGTCGCGCCCCACAGGTCATTGAAAATCTCTGCCGCGCGGGCTTCGTCGCCTATCAGCATCGCGCTGACAAAAGGCCGGAATGCCTTGGCATGGGCTGCATGTTCGGGCGTGCCTTTAGCCGCAGCGAAGTAGACAGGCTCGATCAACGTCAACCGGTTCACAAGCTCTGGACGCTCCACCGCCAGCCGCAGTGCGGCGGTCGCCCCGAACGAGTGACCAATCACATGGGTCGGGCCATCACAACAGGTGGCAATGCAGGCGGTGACCAGCGTCTGATAGTCCTTTTTGCCATCCCAATCCGCGCTGCGCCCATGGCCCGGCATGTCGAACAGGGTGACTTGCCCGCCAATCGCGTCGGCCAATGGCAGCAGCACGTCGTGGCGGGCCAGCGCGCAATGCGCCATCACGGCAGGCGCGCCGGTGCCAACCGTGACGCGATACAAGTCGTCGGGCACTAGAGTTTGCCAGACAAATACGCATCCAGATCGTCAATCCGATCTTCACCCCAGAACCGCTCATCGGTGTCGGTGATAAAGAACGGCGCACCAAAGGCACCAGCATTCACAGCGTCTTCGAGGTTCTTGGCAAATGTATCCGCGCTGGTCAGCATATCTTTATCCGCAAGGGCGGGATCAAAGCCGGTTTTTTCCAGACAATCGCGGACAACATCATCTTGGCTGATGTCACGCTCCTCCGCCCAGCAGGCAGCACCAAACGCATGGACCAACGCACCAACGTCACCACCCGCATTCTGGGCCGCGATAATAGCATAGGCGGACGGGGCACCATTGGTGGGCCAAAAGATCGGTTTGACGTTCAGCGGTAGGCCCACATGTTTCGCCCGGCGCCGCATATCCTGCAGCCGGTATTCCTGCCGGTTCGGGTGGCGGTCCTTGGGCGGAACACCCCCGGTGCGACCGAACAGGGCCATGATATCGAGCGGCTTGTAGGTGATCGTCGCGTCATGTTTGTCGGCAATCTCGGCCGGGCGGGTGCCTGACAAATAGGTAAATGGCGAGAGTGTTGCAAAGTAGTAATCGATATGGGGCATTTGTCACCTCCTGACATGCGCGAATTCTTTGCGCGACGGTAACCCTGTGTTAGTCGGTGTCAACGCCACGAATCTGTTACATGCAAGTGACCCTTCTGCCAAAGGACCCCCCATGCCCACAATGATTGAGCCCAAGCTGATTTCCGGGAACGCAAACCAGCCGCTAGCCAAAGGAATTGCCCGACGTATGTCGATGCATCGCGGTATGGAGGTTGGGCTATGCGACGCGCGGGTCGAGCGTTTCAATGATGGTGAGATTTTTGTCGAAGTGTTCGAAAACGTGCGCGGTGAGGATATGTTCATCGTCCAGCCCACATCCAACCCGGCCAATGACAACCTGATGGAACTGCTGATCATCGCCGATGCGCTGCGCCGGTCATCTGCGGCGCGGATCACTGCCGTGATCCCCTATTTTGGCTATGCAAGGCAGGATCGCCGATCCAAGGCCCGCACCCCAATCACCGCCAAGCTAGTGTCGAATATGATCGTCGAAGCCGGTATCGAACGCGTTCTGACCCTGGATTTGCATGCCACGCAGATTCAGGGTTTTTTCGATATCCCGGTCGATAACCTCTATGCCTCGCCGATCTATGCGCTAGATGCGATGCACCATTTCCGGGGCAAAATGGATCAGGTCATGGTTGTATCCCCCGATGTTGGTGGTGTGGCCCGGGCCCGCGATCTGGCCCAACGGATCGGCGCCCCCTTGTCCATCGTGGACAAACGGCGCGGCAAGCCGGGCGAAGTGGCGGAAATGACCGTGATCGGGGATGTGAAGGACAAGGTTTGCGTGATCGTCGATGACATCGTCGATACCGCCGGTACGCTTTGCAAGGCCGCCGAGGTGCTGATGGAAAATGGCGCGAAGGAGGTCCATTCCTACATCACACACGGGGTCCTGTCCGGCCCGGCGGTTGAGCGTGTTTCGAAATCCGTCATGAAAAATCTGGTCATCACAGACACCATCGCGCCGACCGCAGCAGTCAGCGCCTGCAAGAATATCCGGATCGTGCCAACCGCCCCTATGTTCGCACAGGCGATCCTGAACACATGGAACGGCACGTCGGTATCATCGCTGTTTGATCACAAGACGCTGGGCCCGATCTACGAGGGGCTTTACGCCGCCGAATAGCTGACACCCTCCCGGGCATGACCCGGAACCTCCGCGTCGGTTCAGGTCGAGGTCCCGGATCAAGTCCGGGACAGGTGTCAGTACAATTCCCATCCTTCGTCATTGGCAAGCTCACCAATTGATGTCCAGGCCACACGCACCCGGGCAACCTGCGTATCCGCCCATGTGCGAAAGACGATGTCAAAACCGGCGGCGGTGATGTTTTCCGCTTGCACATCCGCGCGGATATTCGTGTTGTTAGAGATGTCCCACATCGAGATTGAGACCTGCACATGTGGCGGGTTCAGATAAAGTTCCGCGAATTCCACGTTGACACGATTTTGGCGCGGGCCGTCGCCACGCCACATCTCACCATCATGTTCAAAATCCGAGAATAGAACCACATCACCGTGGTCAATCCCGACCGTTCCACTGTTCAACCTACGCATATGCTTACTGGCATTCCTTACGCCATCACTATCAGTTTCATGCCAGACACGGGTCACCCTGCAGGGGCGCTTACCGGGGAAATGCTAATCATTGGTTCATAATTAACAGATACTAAACATGTAGATGACTAAAATTCTAGGGATGTTCTTAGGTGATTATTAGCCAGCTGCGCATTGTATTCATGACGGTCTTGGTCGGTGTTTTGATCGGTTGCGGCGGGGGTGGTTCAGACACCGGCGACACGGGGTCGAATGGCTCGGCCGGGAACCAAACACCGGACGACAACGGCGGCGGGACTACCGACCCACCCATTATCACCGATCTGAATGTGCTGACAGCCGCCGAGTTAGCCGGATATAGCAGCTTTCTGGATGATTTCGATCAGGTGCGTGTGGCAGCAACAGAAGGCGGCCCCACTGACTTTGCGACGCAACCAGCGGCGGGGAACGTCACCTATGCAGGCTACATGCAACTGATCATCGGCAATGCAACGGTGTCTGCCAATGTCGTCGGTGATGCGACCTTGCAGGTGAACCTCGCGACCGAAACTGTCTTTGGCGCGGCTGACGGTTTCATTGGCGTGGCCCGGGATGAGTTTGGGACCAACAGAGCCGCCAATTATGGAGGGGTGGTAACCATCGCGAACGGGGTGGTAATCGATAACACGACGGGCGCGGATACGCTTGGCTTTGGGATTGATGGAACGCTGGACAATGGGCTGAACCGATTTGACGTCTCTGGCAATCTGGTGGGGACGCTTTATGGCGCAAATGCCGAAGGGCTGTATGCCATTGGCAGTAACACCGGTGTCCATGGCGATATGGATGTCACCATTGATGGGCTTGATACGCCCAACGATATCGCCATTGCGACCGTGTCCACCCTTAAGGACTGACGCAAAAAGCCCCACACAATGTGCAGGGCTTTCGTTGAAATTCGGGGCGGATCAATTGTTGGCAGTCAGGCCGATATGACCACCAATAGCCACCATGTCAGACAGCAGCTTGGCTGCGTCATCAACCGGGCCGGGTTCGTTCTTGAACGTTTCCTGCGCCTGACCATGGGCCGCCCTCGCATCGGCGATCATCTGGTCATAGATCTCTTGCGTCATTTCGGCCTTTGGCAGCGCCTGTTCGGCCAGAACCGACACACTTGCCGCCGTGATCTCGGCAAAACCGCCAGAGACGACATATTCGTCGGACCCGCCTTTATGCACCACGGTCAGAACACCGGGGCGCAAAGTGGTGATCGTTGGCGCATGATCCGCCATCGCGGTCATGTCGCCATCTGCGCCGGGGATCCGGACCTCGGATGCCTCGACCGACGCCAGACGGCGCTCGGGCGAGACGAGATCGAATTGTAGATTTGCCATATTGGCGTCTCCTTAAGCTGCGTCAGCAGCCATTTTCTCGGCTTTGGCTTTCACTTCTTCAATGCCACCAACCATATAGAAGGCACCTTCGGGCAGGTGGTCATATTCACCGGCCACAACCGCCTTGAACGATGCGATTGTGTCTTCCAACGGCACCTGAACACCGGGTGAACCGGTAAAGACCTGGGCCACGTCAAACGGCTGCGACAGGAAGCGTTCGATCTTACGCGCACGCGACACGGTCAATTTATCTTCTTCGCTGAGTTCGTCCATGCCCAGAATGGCGATGATATCCTGCAAAGACTTGTAGCGCTGCAAAGTCTGCTGCACATCAGCCGCCACGCTGTAATGCTCTTCACCCACAATCGCAGGATCCAGCAGACGTGATGTGGAATCAAGCGGGTCAACAGCGGGGTAGATGCCCTTTTCCGAAATCGCACGGTTCAGAACGGTTGTCGCATCAAGGTGCGCAAACGATGTCGCTGGCGCAGGGTCGGTCAAGTCATCCGCAGGCACATAGATGGCCTGAACAGATGTAATCGACCCGTTCTTGGTGGATGTAATCCGTTCCTGCATCGATCCCATATCGGTGGCCAATGTTGGCTGATAACCCACAGCAGATGGGATACGGCCCAACAGCGCGGAAACCTCGGAACCGGCTTGGGTAAAGCGGAAGATGTTATCGACAAAGAACAACACGTCCGTACCGGACTGATCACGGAAGGATTCCGCCATGGTCAGACCGGACAAGGCCACACGCATACGCGCACCCGGAGGCTCGTTCATCTGGCCGTAAACCAGCGCCACTTTGGACTTGGTCAGGTCTTCGGCATCGATAACACCGGATTCGATGAATTCGTAATACAGGTCGTTCCCTTCACGGGTCCGCTCACCCACACCGGCGAACACGGAATAACCGGAGTGTACTTTCGCGATGTTGTTGATCAGTTCCTGAATAAGAACGGTCTTACCAACACCCGCACCGCCGAACAGACCGATTTTACCGCCCTTCGCATATGGGGCCAGCAGGTCGATGACCTTAATACCTGTCACCAGCACTTCGGATGCGGTGGACTGTGCTTCGAACGCAGGGGCGTCGGCATGGATAGACCGGCGATCCTTCTCTCCGATGGGGCCTTTTTCATCAACGGGGTCACCGACCACGTTCATGATACGACCCAATGTGGCGTCGCCCACAGGCACGGTGATTGTGTTGCCTTGGTCGGCCACTTCCTGACCGCGCACGAGGCCTTCGGTTGAGTCCATCGCAATGGCGCGAACTGTGTTTTCACCAAGGTGCTGTGCCACCTCAAGTGTCAGTTCCTTGCCATTGTTGTCTGTTGTCAGGGCGTTGAGGATCTCAGGCAGGTGGTCATCAAACTGCACGTCAACGACGGCGCCGATGATCTGCGTGATCTTACCTTTTGCGTTTGCCATTTATGTTTCTCCGGGGTCCTAGAGCGCTTCCGCGCCCGAAATAATTTCAATCAGCTCGTTGGTGATGACGGCCTGACGCGAACGGTTAAATTCGATGGTCAGCTTGTCGATCATTTCACCAGCGTTGCGTGTCGCGTTGTCCATCGCAGACATCCGCGCACCCTGTTCAGAGGCCGCATTTTCGAGCAATGCGCTGAAAATTGCAGTGGCCACGCCACGGGGCAGCAGATCGGCAAGGATTTCCTCCTCACCGGGTTCATAGTCATAAAGCGTCACATCAGCATCTTCGGCCTGCTCAAACTTTGCAGGGACGATCTGCTGCGCTGTCGGGTGCTGCGTCACGACGTTTTCAAAACGGGAGAAAAAGATCGTTGCGACGTCGAATTCAGCCGCATCAAACCGGGCCAGGACATCCTTGGCGATGGCTTGTGCGTTGACGTAACCGACGCGCTTGACCTCGGTCAGATCGACGTGATCGACAAAATAATCGCTCAAATCACGCTTGATCGCGTCGCGGCCTTTTTTGCCAACGGTCACGATTTTTACTGTCTTGCCGTCGGCCAACAGCTTTTGTGCATGGCTTCGGGCCAGTTTAGCGATGTTGCCGTTAAAGCCACCGCACAGCCCACGCTCTGCGGTCATGACGATCAACAAATGCACCTGATCACTGCCCGTCCCGGACAGCAATTTAGGCGCACTATCTGATCCGCCAACCGATGCGGCAAGCCCTGCCATCACGGCGTTGAACCGTTCTGTGTAAGGGCGCGATGCCTCGGCTGCATCCTGGGCGCGGCGCAGTTTTGCAGCCGCGACCATCTGCATGGCCTTTGTGATCTTGCGGGTCGATTTGACCGTCTCGATCCGATTTTTTAGGTCCTTAAGACTGGGCATAAGGTACTCCTATCTCAAAGAATTAGGCGAAGTCTTTGGCGAACGCTTCGATGGCTGCCTTGATCTTGTCTTCAGCCTCACCTTTGATCTTCGGGTCTTCTTTGGTGATGTAGTCCAGCACGTCGGACGCATTTGTCCGCAGATGCTTCAGCAACCCGGCTTCGAACCGGCCCACGTCGCGCACATCGACCTTGTCGAGATAGCCGTTTGTGCCTGCATAGATCACGCAAACGATCTCTGCGTTGGTCAGCGGCGAGTACTGCGGTTGCTTCATCAGCTCTGTCAGGCGGGCACCACGGTTCAGCAACTGCTGTGTGGCCGCATCCAGATCAGAACCAAACTGCGCAAATGCCGCCATTTCGCGGTACTGCGCCAGTTCCAGTTTCACCGGACCAGCAACCGACTTCATCGAATTGGTTTGCGCAGCCGAACCCACACGCGACACCGACAGACCGGTGTTCACCGCGGGGCGGATACCCTGATAGAACAGTTCAGTTTCAAGGAAGATCTGACCGTCGGTGATCGAAATCACGTTGGTCGGGATAAACGCAGACACGTCACCACCTTGGGTTTCGATGATCGGCAAAGCCGTCAAAGACCCGGAACCGTTATCTTCATTCAGCTTGGAAGAGCGCTCCAGCAGGCGGGAGTGGAGGTAGAAAACGTCACCAGGATAAGCTTCACGCCCCGGTGGGCGGCGCAGCAACAGCGACATCTGACGATAAGACACAGCCTGCTTGGACAGATCATCATAGATGATCAGCGCATGGCGGCCGTTGTCGCGGAAATGTTCAGCCATTGATGTGGCAGCATAAGGCGCAAGGAACTGCATTGGCGCGGGGTCAGATGCGGTGGCAGCAACCACGATGGAGTATTCAATCGCGCCGCTCTCTTCGAGCTTCTTCACCAGCTGGGCAACGGTCGAACGCTTCTGACCGACGGCCACATACACGCAGTACAGCTTCTGGCTTTCGTCATCACCAGCCGCATCGTTATAGGACTTCTGGTTCAGGATTGTGTCCAGTGCCACGGCGGTCTTACCTGTCTGGCGGTCACCAATGATCAATTCACGCTGGCCACGACCGATTGGGATCATCGCGTCAACGGATTTCAGGCCAGTCGCCATCGGCTCGTGAACCGACTTGCGTGGGATGATGCCCGGCGCTTTACTGTCAGCAACAGCGCGGGTTTTTGTCTTGATCGGGCCTTTGCCGTCCAGCGGGTTGCCAAGGCCGTCAACAACGCGACCCAGCAGTTCGTCACCCACAGGGACGTCCACGATGGATTTGGTGCGCTTGACGGTGTCGCCCTCTTTAATGTCACGGTCGGAACCAAAGATAACAACACCCACGTTGTCAGCTTCAAGGTTCAATGCCATCCCGCGGATACCGCCAGGGAATTCGACCATTTCACCAGCCTGCACATTGTCCAGGCCATAGACGCGGGCGATACCATCGCCGACGCTCAGTACCCGGCCAACCTCGGCCACTTCGGCTTCCTGACCGAAGTTCTTGATCTGGTCCTTCAGGATCGCAGAGATTTCAGACGCTTGGATCGCCATTTATCCGACCTCTTTCATAGTGTTCTGGAGTGCGTTGAGCTTGGAGGCGATCGACGTGTCGATCATCTTTGAGCCCACTTTAACAATAAGACCGCCAATGATGCTTTCATCGACGGTTTCTTTGATGGTGATAGATTTGCCCACTTGGGCTTTGAGTGTTTTTGCAAGCTTGTCGGCCTGTGCTTTGGTGAGCTTTTTGGCGGTGGTAACTTCGGCAGTCACTTCGCCACGCTCTTCGGCCAGCATGTCCTGCAGGACAGCCAAAAGCTGGGGCATCACAAACAAACGGCGCTTGCTTGCCAGCAGCGCCAATACATTGCTTGTGGTGTCAGAAAGTTCCATTTTCGCAGCAATGGCAGAAATCGCAGCAGACTGTTCTTCACGACTATAAAGCGGTGAGGTCAGCAGTGTACGCAAATCGTCGCTTTCGTTCATTGCAGCTTCCAAAGCAGCCACATCTGATTCGAGCGCCTTGATTGCTTTGCCTTCTTTGGCGATGTCAAACACAGCGGTCGCATAGCGCTGCGCAATGCCTGTTGAAATACCAGCAGTTTCGGACACGTTGAGCCTTCCGATGTCTTGGGCCCGGGCTCACCACAGCCGGTTTAAACCGATGGCGAATGGGCAGCTTGTTTCACCCCCGTTTCCACGAGAGCGGCAAAATCCTGCGCGTCGTATCAGAGCCGGTATGGTGTCGCAAGCACTCTGAGACAAGAATCCGCGTCTGTCTGGTGCATTAGGCATTCGGTATGGAATTGAACTGCCATTCGGGGCGGATTTGGGGGTTTCACGAGGTGGAGGTCAGGTGATTTTGACCTTTGAGTCAAATATCAACCCAAGATCACAAAAAGAACAAGTGGAGATCAACATGACTCGAAACTGCTGTCCCAGACTTGGACCACGACAATCACACTCGCCACAACCATCATGTGTTATGACTGCTGGCCCTGTGGAACACTGCCCGGTTTTTTGCCTCCGCCAAAGAAGAGGTCATAAAATACCGGGGCCGCAACCAGCGTCAGGATCGAAGCGAACGCCAAGCCCCCCATGATCGTGACCGCCATAGAGACAAAGAATGCGTCGCCCAAAAGCGGGACCATGCCCAGGATCGTCGTTGCGGCAGCCAATAGAACAGGCCGCAGACGGGACACAGACGCCCCAACGATTGCATCGCGCAGCGGCGAACCTTCCCGGCGGACAATGTCGATTTCCTCGACCAGCACGATTCCGTTTTTGATCAGCATGCCGGATAAGCTCAGCAATCCCAAAAGCGCTGTGAACGTAAAGGGCAATCCAGTTCCCAAAAGACCGATGACTGCACCCGTTACCGCCATTGGCACCAGCAACCAGATAATCAGAGGTTGGCGAAGCGCGTTGAACAGGACGATTGTGATCAGAACCATGATCAGAATGGTGATCGGTAATTGTGACGCAAGACTGGCATTGGCGTCCGCCGAGGATTCGAACTCTCCACCCCATTCCATTTTGTATCCGATAGGCAAGGTGATCGCCTCAATCACATCGCGTATCTCTGCATGTACCTGTGCGGCTGTCATATCAGCCGGTATGCTGGCACCCACCGTGATTGTGGGAAGCCGGTCCAGACGACGAATAATCGTGTTCTGCGGTTCAAATTCAAAACCATCAACCACCTGTTCGATGGGCATTATCGACGCTTTATCCTGCGTCGCGAGAATCTGATCCATGATCCCGGCATCCGCATCAGGTGCCACCCGGGTCACAATCGGGATCGCGCGGTCGCCCTCACGATATGTACCAACCGTGACACCATCTGTTGCAAATAGGATCGCGTTCGCAACGTCATCACGCGTAATGCCCGCCGCTTGCCCACGTTCGGTCACGTAGCGTGGGCGCAGGACAAGTTCCTGCTCGTGCCAGTCGGTCCGGGGCGCCAGAATATTTGGGGATGCCGCCGTCATCAGATCAATCGCTTTATCGGACAGATCGCGCAAAACCTCAGGATCGCTGCCGGAAAAGCGTACTTCGATAGGGCTGCCACCACCCGGACCAAAAACCAGCCGTTCTGTTCTGAATTCGCCCTCGGGTAAATTCTCGGCAGCGAATGCTTCCAATTCGGCCTGCAGTGGCGGAATGCGTTCTAGGTTTTCGGTGCGAATAATCAGATGAACATAGGCCGGGTTAGGTGGTTCCGCACCATAGGTCAGCAGAAAACGTGTGGCCCCCTCGCCAACAAATGTTGAAACCGCAACAACATCCTCATGCTCAGCCAGATAGGTCTCAACGATTTCCATCTGATCAGACGTCGTCTCAATCGGGGTCCCTTGCTGCATTGTGTAATGGACAAAGAAAAGCGGGGTATTCGAGTTTGGAAAGAACTGCTGTTTCACTGATGCGAAGCCCACGAAACTGGCGGCGGTTATGCCAACAAGCGCGGCCAGCACCAACCAACGGAACCGAAGCGCACCACGCAGGATGGTGGCATAGGCACGAAAGATCAGGCCGCCATAGGGTTCGGCCCCGTCACCGGCGCCTTGTTTGAAAATGTAGTGCCCCAAAAGCGGAGTTACGGTAACGGCCAAGATCCATGACAACAGCAAGGACACGCCAATCACCGCAAATAGCGAGAACATAAATTCGCCGGTTGAATCCGGGCTAAGACCAATACCCGCGAAGGCCATGATGCCAACAACGGTTGCCCCCAACAGCGGGATTTGCGTTTTGCCCGCAGCCTCATCCGCCGCATCGCGAGATGATTTGCCACGCTGCATGGCGATCTGCATACCTTCGGCCACGACAATTGCGTTATCAACCAGCATGCCCATCGCGATGATAAGCGCGCCAAGCGATATCCGTTCCATCTCGATCGAGAAGATCGACATGAACATAAGCGTCCCAACAACCGTCAGCAGTAGTGTGATGCCCACAACCAAGGACGCGCGAACGCCCATGAAAACCGCAAGAACAAGCACGACGATACCAACGGACATGGCAAGGTTTATCAAAAATCCGGTCGAGGATTCATCAACAACGACGTGCTGCTGATAAATAGGATGCAACGTAACCCCATATGGAATTTCTGCCGCCAGTGCCGCAAGATGGGCATCAACACGATTACCAACATCAACGATGTTATCGTCAGTTGCCCCCGATACGCCGATAGTGAATGCGGATTGTCCGTTATACCGGATGATCTGCGCGGGGTTAGCTTGCCGCCCGCGGCTGACATCCGCGATGTCGATGAGGTTGATAAGATCGCCGCCAACGCCAATTGTCAGGGCTGCGATCTCGCTGACCGTATCAGACCCTTCGGCCGCTTGGATTTGGGTCCGGGTGTCGTCAGCTGTCACAGACCCAACTTGGGACACCGAATTTGACGTCGCCAACGCCTGCTGGATGATCTGTGGGTCAACGCCAAGTTGGGAACTAACCGCAAGATCAGGTTCAACAAAAATCGCCTCTGCGCGTAGCCCCGTAATATCGACGTCCGCGACACCTTCAACAGTCAGGATTTCGCGCCTCAGAAACGTCGCCAACTGATGCTGCTCTGCATCTGTGAAACCTTCGGATGTTACCGCAAAAAAGATACCGTAGACGTCCCCAAACCCGTCATCCACAAAAGGCGTTGTTGCTTCGCTAGGCAGTTCGTTTCGAACATTCTGCAACCGTTCGCGCAGCTCCGTCCAGATTGCCGGCAGTTCATCTCCGCTGAACGTGTCTTGAACCTCTACATCGATGCGCGAAACGCCGGGACGATTGACAGATTTGATCTGGCTCACCTCAGCCATCCGCTGAATGGCGGCTTCCAATGGCTCAGAGACTTCTTCGGCGACCTGTTGGGCCGATGCCCCGGGATATTGCGTGATGACAACGGCCTGTTTGATCGTAAATGCCGGGTCTTCCAGCCGACCGACAGTGTTAAACCCCCAGATACCGCCAAACAGGCAGGTCAACATAATGATCCAGGTAAAGATCGGCCGATCAATCGAAGCGCGTGCAATATTCATCAGGGTACCCTTGATTAGTTTGCGTAACCTGAAAAGCGACGGACGGTATCACCCTCCGCCAGAACTTGGGCGCCAATCCTGACGATTTCCGCCCCGACGTCCAATCCAGAGGTAATCATAAACGCCCCGTCACGCGTGGCATCTATCGAAACGTCCACTTTTCGCAGGACGCCGTTGTCGCCGTCGGTTGGAACGAACTGCATGACACTGGTCGATCCATCATTGCCAATCTGAATTGCCGTGGCGGGTACAATCAGGCGTGGCGGACCCTCATTCAGCGTCGCCAGCACAATAACCGAACTGCCCGGCAACACGTTCAGATCATCTGGCCGCTCCATCCCAAGGGTCAAACGAAATGTCTGGCCAATGGATGATGCCTCTGCGTTGAACTCGCGAATTTCCAACGGATAGGTCTTGTTGCTGGTCGGAAACCGCGCCAGCAACGCCACATCGGCATTTTGCCCGGCGCGCTGGAACAGTACTTCCGGAACATCAATATCGATGCGCAATTCCGACATGTCGTGCAGTCTGATGACCGGGCTTCCTGCGTTTGTGGTTGTGAAATTCGCCACGTTACGGCTCGCCACAAGCGCGTCAAACGGCGCGCGCAGCGTCGCGTTTTCCAACGAATACTCGGCATTACGCAATGCAACACGGGCCAATGCCAGCTGCGTCTCCGCGTCTTGTTTTGAAACCTCCGAAGCCGAACCACCAAGATTATTCAGGCGCGTCAACAGACGGTCCGCCTGTTCCAATTGCAGAGAAGCCTGCTGGCGCTGCAATTCAAATGGTTCAGTATCAAGCATCGCAACCAAAGCGCCTTGCGCGACCTGCTGTCCTTCGGTTGCTGGAAACTCAACGATTTGTCCCGACACCTGAAATGCAAGATCCACTGTTTGACGCGCGACCACCTGCCCAAAGAACTGGCGGGTGATGCCATCCGTGTCTGCCCCGATAACCATAAGTTTTGCAGGGCGAACGACCGCATCTTGCGCTGAAGCCAGGCTTCCAGAGGACATCAAAAGAAAAGCGGACGCCAGTAAGATCCAGATGCGGTACATGATGTGTCCTTTATTGTCGTTTGGATAGCGGTCAGTGGTTGAAGTGAGGCATCAACGCAAAGCAATCTATGCCTTCGGACTATAAACCCGATTTGGAAACACTGTCTTGCCCAATCTTGCAGCTACTGAAGCACGCTTGGAACGGCAAATGATAAACGTTGCTGTCACGAACATGCGACCGCTGCCATGACTTCTATCACGCAGACCTTATATCAACCCACTTGACGTCGATGGGAGCTGCACATGATGCTTCCGCCACTGGACTGCAAAGCGGAGTAATGCGTGACACTATGCTAGGCCTCACTCTCATTTGTGGTGTGACGATTACATTCTGCATGCTTGGTCAACGATTAGTCACCACCATTGTGACGGCGCCGATGGTGTTTCTTTTGTTGGGCACAATCGTTTCACTGGGCGGATTGACATCATCGGATCAAGCGCGGGCGTTGTTGCATCCTGTTGCCGAAATCGCATTGGTCATTTTGCTGTTCCTTGACGCGGCCAGCACAGATTTGCGTGCGTTGCAGATGCGCCGCGTCTGGCCCGCGCGGATGCTGCTGATCGGATTGCCGTTGGCCATTATCTTTGGTGCTGTGGCTGCGACAGTGATGTTACCCGAATGGTCATTGCTTGCCGCGTTCCTGCTTGCTGCCATCATGGCACCGACGGATGCCGCACTTGGACAGGCGGTCGTGTCGAATGAGTCCGTCCCGATCCGGCCCCGTCGTGCACTGGTTGTTGAAAGCGGCCTGAATGACGGGCTTGCCCTGCCATTGATCCTGCTATTGGCCAGTCTTGTGGCGAATGCGATGTCGCAATCCAATGCGTCCTGGATTGCCTTCGGATTGGCCCAAGTGGTTCTTGGGCCGATTGCCGGGGTGATCATGGGCTGGGTTGGTGGGCGTGTTTTGATCTATGCAAAAGACCACGCACTAACCTCTGAAACCTATGAAGGGATTGGCGCACTTGCGCTTGCGGGGCTATCCTACCTTGCAGCCACGCAAATCGGTGGCAACGGGTTCATTGCAGCCTTTGTCAGCGGCCTTGTCTTTGGCGCTGTTGTACAGGGACGCTGCAAATTCATTTACGAATTCGTCGAAGGCGAAGGACAAATATTATCCTGGTCCGCATTCCTGTTATTAGGTGCAGCATTGGTGCCGGAGGCCATCATGCACCTGACCTTCCCAGTATTTGCGCTGATCTTGGTCAGTCTCTTTATCATCCGCCCGCTGGCAATCTGGGTTTCGTTGATCGGAACTGACGCATCACCCCTGACGCGCCTGTTCTTTGGCTGGTTTGGGCCACGCGGCCTCGCAACCGCGCTTTTCGCCCTGCTGGTGGTCGAGATGCTGCCCCATGATCTGGGCGAAAACATACTTCATATCGCCGTGAACACCGTCTGGATAAGTGCAGTATTGCATGGTGTTACCGCAGCACCTGCGGCAAGGTGGTATGGGCGAAAGATTGCGGATCTTGGCCCGCGCCGAGAGACGGAGTCGATGCAACAGAAAGTGAGCCCCGCCGAAAACGATACCAGTTGACCAAAACAACCAGCGACGAAAGAGGACAGCCATGAACGCCACAGCCATCTTCAAACTAAGCGACCTGAATGATCGCAAACCCGAATATGCGATCATCGGAGAGGTCGATCTGGTGGTTGTCCGATTTGATGAAGAGATATCGGTTTTTTATGGGCGCTGCCTGCATCGTGGTGCGTTGATGTCGGATGGGCATGTGCGGGGCAATGATCTGATTTGCGGCGTCCATAACTGGGATTACCGGCTGGACAGCGGCGTTTCCGCCTATGCCAATGATGAGAAACTTCCAAAGTTCAAATCATGGATCGATGGTGGCGATATCTGTGTCGACGCGGATGAGATCAACGCATGGGGCTACGCCAACCCGCAGCCCTATAACCGGGACGCCTATCTTGGGCTTTATGCTGACCCAAGCCATGGTACTGACGCCGAACCCTATAACGGGATGATACAGAATTATGCCAAGAATGGCCTGACCAAGACAGGGCATCACGGCATCGTCGACTCGATGGGTGTTCCGCGCACCGAACTGCCCGATTGGGATGACATTCAGCTGTTGACAGCACAGTTGGCAAAGCCTCCTTTGTTGGATGATGATGCAGTGGGCACCGAGGTGGTCATTGGCCCGAATGCGCAAAAGCCGCTGAAGCTGGATATACCACTTTTCGTGTCCGACATGAGCTTTGGGGCCTTGTCGGAATCCGCCAAGATCGCGCTGGCACGCGGAGCGGAACTGGCCGGGACGGGCATCTGTTCTGGTGAAGGTGGCATGTTACCAGAAGAGCAGGCAGAAAATACGCGCTATTTCTACGAACTCGCCTCGGCCCGATTTGGATTCAGCTGGGACAAGCTGGACAAGGTTCAGGCGTTCCACTTCAAAGGCGGTCAGGGGGCCAAGACTGGAACAGGCGGTCACCTGCCGGGCAACAAGGTCAAAGGCAAGATCGCGGAAGTGCGCGGCCTGGAGGAAGGCACATCTGCGATTTCGCCGCCGCGCTTTCCCGACTGGACTGAGGTCAGGCAAATCAAGGATTTCGCCGATGAGGTGCGCGACCGAACCGGCGGCATCCCCATCGGCTACAAGCTATCCGCCCAGCATATCGAAAAGGACATTGATGCCGCACTGGCCGTCGGCGTTGACTACATCATTCTTGATGGGCGCGGCGGGGGGACGGGGGCGGCACCGATCATCTTTCGCGATAATATCTCTGTCCCGACGATACCAGCTTTGGCGCGGGCGCGGCGTCATCTTGATAAGCAAGGGCGCAGCGATATCACGCTTGTTATCACGGGCGGGCTGCGCAAACCGGCTGACTTTATCAAGGCGATGGCATTGGGCGCAGACGCTATCGCGGTGTCGAATTCGGCAATGCAGGCGATTGGATGTCTGGCCATGCGCGCCTGTCACACCAATAACTGCCCGGTCGGTATTGCCACCCAGAAACCGCAGCTGGTTAACCGTCTGGTGGCCGAAAAATCCGCCCGGCAGCTGGCGAATTTCTTCGGCGCGTCGGTTGAATTGATGCAGGTCATGGCCCGCGCCTGCGGCCATGATCACCTGTCAAAGTTCAACCATGATGATCTGACCACCTGGAAAAAAGACATGGCCGACATTTCGGGTGTCAATTTCGGGGGTGCTGCATGAACCAGGCAGAACTCATTCTGCTGATCGTCAAAATCTGGGGCGGTCTTGGGATTTTAGTTGCGATACCATTTCTGACCTTTGGAATGGATCGGCTGGACGAAGATGCACGCGGTGCTTACGTATTCCGGCCATTGTTGGTGCCGGGCATCATTCTGATCTGGCCATTGGTTTTGTGGCGCTGGTACATTCTGGCAGATGGAAAGGATGAATGGTCGCACCGATATCGACCGCGCCGCGCGTCGCATAAGTGGTTTGCGTGGCTCATGCCAATCACCATTGTCGTCATCATCGTTGCGGGCCTTACGGCCCGGCAGACATGGCCCACCGACATCGCTCCAGTCCAGCTAAGCGAGGCCCCGGAATGAGCGTCAAATATATCCCCGTCCAATGGAACCGCAATAAATGGCTGTATGACTGGATCATGCTGGCAGGTGTCGTTGCCTTCCTGTGGCTATTTCTATTTATCAGCCCTGAACTGCTCAGCCACGAATTTCCGATCAACCCACAGGTCCATAACGCCCGTGCGTTCGGGGCCTGCGCCTTTGTCATGCTGACTGTAATCCTGTGCATCGGGCCGCTTGCCCGGATCGACCGGCGCTTTCTGCCACTCTTGTATAATCGCCGCCATTTCGGCGTGATGACGACCTTCGTGGCGATCACCCATGCCAGCTATATCCTCAACTGGTATTTCGCTTTCTCAAGCTCCGACAAATACGAGGCATTGCTGTTCGCCAACACAAGCTATGGCCAACTGGCGGGCTTCCCGTTCGAGGTTTTCGGCATCTTCGCCCTGATCTGCCTGTTGATCCTGTCGGCCACCAGTCACGATTTTTGGATGAAGTTCCTGACCCCGCCCGTTTGGAAACGTATCCACGCGCTGATCTATTTTGCCTATGTGGCCGTCGTCGCTCATGTCAGCCTTGGCATCTTGCAAGACCAGCAGAACCAAACCTTCACCGTCATATTTATCGGCGGTGCGGGGGCTGTCGCCGGGCTGCACGCCTATGCGGCGTTCCTTGATTGGCGCGGGGGTGATGAGCTTGGTAGGGATGCGGAAGGTTGGATCGATATCTGCGATGCAAGCGACATCAGCGAAGGTTTCGCCAAGATCAAAATCCTGCCGGGTGGTGATCGCGTGGCCATATTTAAACAAGATGGCAAGCTCAGCGCAATTTCCAATGCCTGCGCCCACCAGAACGGGCCGCTGGGTGAAGGTCGGGTGATCGACTGTCTTGTGACCTGCCCTTGGCATGGGTTCCAATATGATGTGACCAATGGACGTTCGCCCGCGCCCTTCACCGAAATGGTGCCAACTTACAACATCCGTCTGAACGGGACAGGCGTGCAGGTCCATCGCGATGCAAACCCGCCGGGGACGTATGTTGAACCGGTGCCAACGCAAGAGGTGTCAGCATGAGCGACAAACCACCATTCTTTGTGGGCTACCTGCCAGTTCCCGGCCCATTGCGTAAGTTCCTGCTGTTAGCCTCGGCGCTGGTTGTGGCGATTTTCGTGCTCACTGGACTACTGATTGGTGCCACACAGGACGAACCAGCCGCGTCCGGCTTTCGCTTTGACTACGGTCGCCAGACCGTCACCGGCGTGATCGAGCTAACCCCATACCCACTGCTGCGGGTGACCGAAGGGAATGACCTGATCAAGCCGGGTAAAACCCTGATGCTGGCAAGCGCGGGCAAATCCGGGGTGGATATGCGGGCGATGGGGCTGGACGGGCAATTGGCAGAGGTGTCCGGCATCATCCTGCAACGCGGCACGATCGACATGATGCAGTTGCGTGGCGGGCAACGGGGGCTGACAGCGGTCGAAGGCGATCCACCCACGATGGAAACCGAAGCTTTGGGTCGTTGGAAAATCGCGGGCGAGATTTGCGATGGCAAATGCCTAAACGGGGCGATGCGCCCGGGTCGTGGCCTCGCGCACAAAGCCTGCGCCAATCTGTGCCTGCTCGGGGACGTGCCGCCTGTTTTCGTCTCGACCCAGCCTATTGAGGGGTCCGATTTCATGCTCATCACCGGGCCTGACGGCACAACCTTGCCACCCGCAGCCTATGATTACGTCGGTCAGTTCATCACGCTCGAAGGCGACCTGGAACGGCGCGGCGACATCCTTGTCCTGCGCATGGACGACACAACGATGGAGCTGATTGACGGATGAAGCGCATCACCCTCCTTGTCCTGATGGCTGTGCTTGGCCTTATCATGCTGTATCTGTCGCGGTTCTGGTTTCTTGATCTGTGGCCGCGATCCGGCCTTTTTGGCTGGGAAGAGCTGCGTCCAGGTGGCGGTTTGTTGGGGCGCTGGCTGCGCGGCACACCGCTCGCCCCCTTTGAGCTGCTGATCTGGGCCGCAGGCGTGTTCCTGATCCTGACTTACCTACAAAAATTCATCGATTTCATCTTTCCAGCCCCCGCGCCAGAAAAGGACGATAGCCATGACAACTGAGGACCTTGACTGGATTTCGGTCGGCCACATCAACGACCTGCCCGAGGATCGGGTCAAAACCGTGACCGCGCGCACGACATCGATCTGCCTTGTGCACTTCGATGGGCAATGGGCCGCGATGAACAACCATTGCCCGCACCAAAAGGGGCCGCTTGGCGAAGGGTCCATTGAAAAAGGGATCGACGACAAATGCTGGATCCGCTGCCCGTGGCATGGCTGGGATTTCGACCCGCTGACCGGCAAGCCCCCCGGCGGGCATGAAGACACAGGTCAGGACATGTACCCGCTGGATATCCGGGATGGCGAAATCTTTGTCGGGCTTGCGGCAGAACCCCCGCATGAACGCACTGTCACCGATGTGATGGTCGAAACAATGACCAACTGGGGTGTGCAGACCGTCTTTGGGATGGTGGGCCATTCGAACCTCGGCTTGGCCGATGCGATCAGGCGGCAGGTGAATGAAAAGAAGCTGAAATATTATGGCATCCGCCACGAAGGGGTAGCCGCCTTTGCAGCATCAGCCTATGGCAAGTTAACCGGCCAACCCGCGGCCTGCCTGACGATTGCCGGACCAGGGGCGACCAACCTGCTGACGGGGATGTGGGATGCCAAGGTTGACCGTGCGCCCGTCCTCGCATTGACTGGACAAGTGCAGACACAGGTTTTCGGACCTGGTGCGTTTCAGGACATTGATCTGAAATCGGCGTTTCAGGCGGTATCCACTTTCTCACAGCCTGTGCTGAACAGCTCAAACCACGCAGAGCTTATGTCGCTGGCGTGCAAGAATGCCATCGTTGAACAGAACGTCGCCCATCTGATTTTTCCAGATGACGTGCAGACAGTGCCATCTGACAAGCCTGCAGCCAAACCGATTGGGCGGATGGGTGGCACCCGTGTGACACCATCGCAAAGCGATATCGAAGCCGCCGCCGCCCTTTTGAACAGCGCCAAGCGACCGATGTTTGTTGTCGGCCACGGGGCCTATGATGCGCGGGCGCAGATTATTGCACTCGCTGAAAAAATCGGCACGCCGGTGGTGACAACATTCAAGGCCAAGGGGCTTGTGCCCGATAGCCACCCGTTGGGGGCCGGCGTCATCGGTCGGTCGGGCACGCCAATTGCCAGCTGGTTCATGAATGAGGCTGATGTGCTTGTCGCCTTTGGTGCCAGCTTTTCAAACCATACCGGGATCGCATTAAAGGAAAACATTATTCAGGTTGATTATGACCGGATGCAGCTTGGCAAGTTTCATGCGGTAAAGGTCCCCGTTTGGGGGGATATCGGCGCGTTCTGCGACGCGGCCAGCCCGCTGATCAGTGCCAATGCCGATGCCGTTGATCAACGGCCCGAACTGGCCGAACGCTGGGCGATCTGGCGCGACGAAAAACAGCGTCGCCTGGCAGAGGACCACGGACAAGGGATCCATTCATTTGCGATCTTTGACATTCTTGGGCGGCTGGTACCGGACAACACGATCTTTGCGGTCGATGTGGGCAACAACACATATTCATTTGGCCGCTACCTTGAAACCAAGGGCAGTCAGCGGGTGTTGATGTCCGGCTATCTGGGGTCTATCGGCTATGGTTTTCCCGCCGGGCTTGGTGCCTGGGCTGCGACCCAGGATGTCGCGGCACTGCGCAGGTGCAAGGTGGTTTCGATCTCCGGTGATGGCGGTTTTGGGCAATATCCCATGGATTTCACGACAGCGGTAAAATACGGCATGGATGTCACACATATCCTGCTGCACAACGGCGAATTGGGCAAAATTTCAAAAGAACAGCGGTCAGGCGAATGGCCGGTTTGGGAAACCGACCTGATCAACCCATCCTTTGCAGCATTCGCCAGACTGTGCGGGGGCCATGGGCACAAAGTGACCGATGCGGCTGAACTTGAAGAGGCAATTCAAACGGCGCTGGACGTCAACGGACCGGCCCTCGTTGAAATCATGACGGATGCCGAATTGGTCTGACCCCCGGTTCACAACAGCGCGGTCGAAAGCCAAGGGAACCGGCTGAGGAAGATCAGGATAACCGCCACGGCAAGCAGAAATGGCCAAAGCGATTTCAGAATGCGTCCGGGCGATGTGCCGCTCATTGACGACGCGATGTAAAGGCCAACGCCAACAGGCGGCGTCAGCAATCCCAGCACAAGATTCAGGCACATGACAACGCCGAATTGGTAGGGGCTGATGCTATAGTCATTCATCGCGATGGGCAGCAGGATTGGGGTTATCAGAATGACCGCTGCGATACCGTCGATCAGCATGCCAACAAGCAGCAAGATCAGGTTCACGATCAGCAAGAACATAAACGGGTCGCTGGTCATTGATGTGATCAGGGCCGCCAGTTTCTGCGGTAGCGCCTCATAGATGATCACCCAGCCAAAGACATTGGCAGCTGCGATCATGAATATGATCATCGACGCATTCACTGCCGTGCGCTTGAACATCTGGAAAATTGCGCCTGGCTTCAGTTCCCCATAGATCAGCCAGCCGATCATAAAGGCGATAAGCGATGCGATGGCGGCGGACTCCGTTGGCGTGGCGATGCCAAAAAGGATGCCACCGATGATCGCAAAAGGGATCAGCGTGGCAGGCAGGCATGACAGAATTGCAGCGATAGCGTCGCGGCGGGTAAACCAATCGCCCTTTGGGAACCCTTGGGCAAATCCGATAAGCGAAATCACCACAGCAAAGGAAATCGCCAGCAAGAGCCCGGGCAGGATGCCTGCCAGAAACATGTCGCCGATTGGGATCTGCGCCAGCACGCCGTAGATCACAAACATCATTGATGGGGGGATCACCGGGGCCAGCAGGCCGCCCGCCGCCGTAGTGGCCGCGGCAAAGCCTTTGTCATAGCCCTCTTTTTCCATCTCGGGCGTCATCGCGCGCGCCATCACAGCAATTTGTGCGGTGGCAGACCCGATGATGGCCGCCATGAACATATTCGCCAACAGGTTGATATAGGCCAGCCCACCGCGAAACCCGCCAACAAAAACCCGCGCCGCGTTAATCAGGCGGCGGGTCATGCCGCCTTCGTTCATCATCTCGCCAGTCAGCATGAACAATGGAATGGCCAGAAGACCGTAGTTTTCCAGACCTGAAAACATTTTCTGGGCAAAGCTATCATAAAGAACGGTATTGCCGCTTTCCCAGATGTACCAGATGGCCGTCAGCGCCAGAACAAGGGCGACAGGAACCGCAATCAAAAGCTTGAAGGCAAAAATCAGCGGGGTCATGCCACACGCTCATCCTGCGCCGAACCCTGTTCGAACAAATTGGCGACACTGTGCAAAGTGGCCCCAAGCGCAAAAAGCCACATCACGCTCCAGACCCAGAACTTCTTGATCCCCAGCGTTGTGGTGGGTTCGGCGTAGATAAAGTTGAAGGTCGCTCCCTGAAACGCTTTCACGTCAAAACCATTGCGCGCGAGCTCCAGTGGGGAATACCAGCGCCAGCAGAACCAGATCATGAACAATGCAAACACAAGCACGATCACATCAACGAGCTTGGCCGTTGCCTTGCGCAGCATCGGCGGCAAGGTATCCGTCAGGATCGTAACAGCAACCGCGTGGCCATAATGCAAGGCCGATGACGCCCCCAGAAACGCCATCCATGCCATGGCATAGATCGCCAGTTCGTCGACCCAGAACAAGGCAGCACCTAGGCTGCGGGTCACGACATTGAGCAGGATCAGCAAGGTGATTGATGCCGCCAAAGCTGCGGCCAATGTCAGCTCAAACTGCGCCCATGTCGCCGAAATCCGCCCGATCATTGCCGTTCCTCCAACAAAAAACCGGGGGCGCATGATGACGGCGCCCCCGGCTGCTGTTGTTTTTCTATTAGTTTGCGGTATCGGCGGCAACCTGACGCAAATCATCAAGTGCGCCTGACTTTTCGGACCAGATCGCATTCCATTCCGCAACGGCATCGCCAAAGAAGTCTTGATCAACCTCAACATAGGTTTTGCCTGTGTCGCGCACCTGCTGAAGCCAATCGCGGTCTTTCGCGACATAGGTGTCGATGGTGCTGTCCACATGTTTGCCCATCAGATCACCAATCATCGCCCGGTCTTCTTCGGACAAACCCGCCCAGACCTTGGCAGATACCAACCCGACCATCGGGAACATCATGTGATTGGATTGCACAACCGTGTCGGCATGCTCGTAATATTTCAGCACCCAGATCAGTTCGGCATCCATGTCGATTGCATCCACTTGTCCATTTGCCAAAGCGTCATAAACAGCAGGCAATGGCATTGGCGTGGGGGCGGCCCCCAAGGCGTTGTAGAAATCAAGGATTGGATCAAACGGTGTGATACGCAGCTTCAGCCCTACAAGATCATCTGCTGATGTGACCTCGCCCCGGCTGACAATCTGGCGCAGCCCGGCCATGCCATAACCAGTGCCCACAACGCCAACTTCGGCGGGCAGTTGATCCAGCAGCCCAATGGCGGTATCGCTGCGCAGGATACGCCCGGCATGATCAATATCATCGGCCAGGAACGGGGCGTAGAATGCACCGAAATCCTGTGCGCGGTTTGACACCTCTGCCACAGTCATAAACGCCATGTCGAGCGCACCGGTCTGCAATTGCTGTAGCATCTCAGCCTCGTTGCCCAACTGGCGGGCAGGAAAGACCGTGACACTATGCGCGCCACCACTTGCTTCGCTCAGTTCCGCACCGAATGCCTCGGCAGCCTTCGTCCAGATATGCGGCGGCGGCGTGATCAGGCCTAGCCGAAATTCTTCGGCCTGCGCCGTGGCCGCCGAAAACAACGCGATGGCCGCAACAGCCGCACCACCCAGCGTTTTTTGGATTAGTTTCATATTTTTCTCCCTGAGTTCATATCTGTTAGAGTTTCACCCATCCCTCTGGCGGCTCCTTGCCCGGGTGTACCGTGCCACAATTCGGGCAGGTGCGGGCCTCCTCAGAGGCATAGAATGCCTCATAAACCGGTGGCAGGTCACGCACGATGGACTCCAATTGCATTTCGGCGCGGTGGACCCGCGTGCCACAGTCGAAACAATACCACTCAATAGCGTCAAACTGACCTTTTTGGCGCTTGGGTTCAACCACAAGTCCGATGGACCCTTCTTGCGGTCGTTGCGGTGAATGGCGGACATGCGGCGGCAGAAGGAAAATCTCACCTTCGCGGATCGGCACATCGTAAAATTCTTCGCCATCATAAAGCTTTAGAACCATGTCGCCTTCGAGCTGGTAAAAAAACTCTTCGACCGGATCGTCATGATAATCGGTGCGCTTATTTGGCCCGCCGACAACGGTCACCATCATATCGGCGTCTTCCCAAATCTGATGATTGCCCACCGGTGGCTTAAGCAGGTGACGATGTTCATCGATCCATTGCTTGAAGTTGAATGCGCTTAGTCTGGACATGGTGACCTCTCGATTGAAACCTAACCCGGCAACAGCAAGTCTAGGGAAGTCTGGCGCAAAAAACATTGGTTTCAGGGAAACTGGGTATCCGTAAACGTAATATCCGGTCCTCAGACCCTGTCATCTGGGTACATCAGATTAACAGCCCACAATCCTCAAACGCGGCACGTGTCGCCGCTTTTTCAGCCTCGGTCAGTTCCAGCATCGGGTGGCGCACCCGGCCACCAACCTGTCCCAACAGGTCCTGCCAGTATTTTCCATGCGCAGTTGGTTTGCCGGCCGGTTTCGTCTTGCGGATCGCTGCACGGACAGGCTCCAGACTGTCCCGCACGCGGCGCGCCTGGTCAAACTTTCCAGCAAAAGCCAGTTCGGTATATTCATGCATCCGCAGATCATTTCCGGTCTGAATCTGGTATGGCGGAGAGGAACAAAGATAGAGTTGCCAACCAAGCTCTTCGATATTGTCGAGCCAATCATCCTCAAGCGAGGTAGAAACGATAATCCTGTCGCCCGCCATCTTGGTCAGTTGCGCATACATTTCGCGCGGGACAGAGTATTTTATGGCCATAATATTCGGTAGCTCGGCAATCCGTGCGCATGTTTCGGGCGGCATCAGGTAGCCGCTGTCAGGATGGCTCCACATTGCGATACCAATATCCAGCCGGTCACACAGGTATTTGTAATAATTATACAAAACCTCATCCCTGTCGTGACAAAAGCTAAGCATCGGCGCGTGAACGACAACGTAATCTGCGCCGCAATCCTGCGCGTGGCGACCAAGCTCTAGCGCTGTATCCACGTTCTGGTCCGAAATCGACATGATCGTTCCGGCCTTGTCGCCGCATTCCTGCGCGGCGATGGTCATGTTGCGCTTGCGTTCTTCCAAGGTCATCGACCAGAATTCGCCCTGCTTTCCCGCAATAAACAGCCCCTGAATGCGCAGATCATCAATCCAGTGCCGGATGTTACGCCGCAGGCCAGCTTCGTCGAGAGCAAGATCTTCGTCAAACGGATTAAGTGCTGCCGCCCAGATACCACGCATGGTTTCGCGGGCGTAATCCTTGGCTTCGTGTTTGGCATATTTCATGACTTCACTCTCGGTATGGCGGGGCATTTTACTTAGCCCACAATAAGGACCTTGCGGTTTCGGGAACCAATGTCATTCGCCAGAAATGGCTATATAAATTTCCTATACCAAAGCCGCCGTGATTTCTTATATGTGAAATCAACAACACAAGGACGGATATGAAAATCGGAATTATCGGCGAAGGGGCCATTGGCCGCTACGTCGCAAAGCACCTCAACGCAGAAGGGCGCGGCCCCGACATCACTCTTGTCCGGCCTGCACGCTTGCAGGCGAACAACAAAAGGCGCGTAGCGCGCGTTTCGGACCTGCCTGACGACCTGTCACTGATGGTCGATTGCGCGGGGCATGCAGCCCTGTCCGAGCATGGCGCTGCAATTCTTGAACGCGGGATCGACCTGATCACTGTCTCTGTCGGCGCGCTGGCCGACCCGGAATTGGAAAGCCAACTGACCAAGGCCGCACAGACCGGCGGCGCACAACTGCACCTTGCCAGCGGGGCGATTGGGGCGCTGGATTGCCTTCAGGCAGCAAAGGTAGGTGGGTTGACCGATGTGACCTATACCGGGCGCAAACCGCCCGGCGGATGGAAAGGTTCGCCCGCCGAGGCGCAGCTTGATCTGGACAATCTGGATGCCGCGACCATCCATTTCGACGGCACGGCGCGGCAGGCCGCCACCCAATATCCCAAGAATGCCAATGTCGCTGCAGCAGTGGCTTTGGCAGGGCGTGGTTTCGACAACACCCGCACCCGGTTGATTGCCGATCCAGCGGTGACCGCCAACATCCATGAAATCCACGCATCCGGCAGTTTCGGTGCATTTACGTTCCGCATCGAAGGTCGGGCGCTGCCTGACAATCCGCGCAGCTCAGCCCTTGCAGCGATGAGCACCATTGCCGCCATCGCACGACGCCGCGCTGCGATTGTGATGTGAGAAAGCGGCAATGGTGACACGTCACACAAGGATCGTTGATCGGGCCCTGACCCGCCTGAAACTGCGCCAGTTGCGGCTGCTTGTCGCTGTTGGTCAGCATGGCAGCATCCAAAACGCCGCACGCGACCTTGGTATCTCGCAACCCGCAGCCACCAAGATGATTCAGGATCTTGAGCTTGATTTCGAGGTGAAACTGTTTGAGCGGACCAATCGCGGCGTGGTGCCCACCGTCTTTGGCGCGGCCTTAATCAGACATGGCAAGCTAATCTTTGCACAGGTATCAAATGCAGCGCAGGAGTTGGATGACCTGAGCGAGGGCAATAGCGGGCGGGTTGTGATTGGCACGCTACTGGCCGCGTCCCCCGGTTTACTACCAATCGCCATTGAACAGCTATTGGAGAACCGCCCAAAAGTGGCCATCAAAATCGTTGAAGGCACAAACGAAGTCCTGATGCCCGCACTTTTATCGGGCGAGATCGATATGGTCGTCGGACGGCTACCCAGTCACCGGCACCGTTCAAAGCTGGTGCAGGAAAAGTTCTTTGATGAACGGGTCGTTGCCGTCGCCGGTATGCAGCATCCGCTGAAACAGGCAACAAATATCTCTTTTGAACAACTCATGCCATTTGGTTGGATATTACCGCCGGTCGAAACAACCCTGCGCCGTCAGGCGGATCAGTATTTCGTACGACAAGGGCAATATGTACCCAGCACCGCGATTGAATCAGTGTCCTATCTGGCCAATCGTTCGTTGCTTCGGTCGCATGATTTTGTTGGGCTGATGCCAGCCCATGTTGCAGCACTTGATATCGACAATGGGCTGTTGACCCAACTTGATTGGGTTGTGCCGTTTGGCGCCGGTCCCGTTGGCGTCTCGCACCGGGGCGAACAAAGCTTGTCACCTGCTGGCAGCACCTTTCTGGATGCACTGCGCGCAGCAGCAAAAATCGCTCAAGGGGATCTGTGTTGATATCATGCAATCGGATATCGGTATTTGTTCAATTCGGTTGGCCGATATCCGTGCAAATGTGACTTTTGCCCAAAGGCAGGACATCAAGAGGCGCGCATGAACACGTATCCAGAGTTGAAGCTCTATATCGGTGGCGAATGGCGGAAAACGGCAGAGGATTTTCCTGTCATCAACCCGGCAACCGAAGCCCAGATTGGTCTGTGTCCACGCGCGAGCATCGCAGACCTGGACGATACGCTGATGGCGGCAGAGGCGGGTTTTCGGATCTGGCGCCGCACCGCACCGCGCGACCGCGCCGATATCATGCTACGCGCATCAGCCCTGATGCGCGAACGGCAAGAAGAAATCGCGCAATCGATCACCGCTGAACACGGCAAACCCCTGGCGCAAGCGCGGCTTGAGGTCATTCGCGGATGCGAGTTTTTCGAATGGGACGCGGGCGAAGCGTTGCGGACCTATGGTCGTGTGATCCCGTCTGCACCGGGTGTGCGATATGTTGTCCACCATCAACCCGTTGGTGTGGTTTTGGGGCTGTCCCCGTGGAATTTCCCAATGAGCCAGCCAGCGCGCAAGATCGCAGGGGCGCTGGCATCAGGCTGTGCGATCATCCTCAAAGCAGCCGAGGAAACGCCAGCCGGGGCGATGCACATCGCGCAAGCATTTCATGATGCCGGATTGCCGCCCGGTGTGCTGAACCTTGTTTTTGGCGAACCCGCCGAAATATCAAATCACCTGATCAAACAAGATCAGGTGCGGCTGGTGGCATTCACTGGCTCAACCGCAGTCGGTCGCCATCTGACCACAATGGCCTCGGAAAACATGACGCGAGTATTGATGGAACTGGGTGGTCATGCACCCGTGATCGTTTGCGATGATACTGATGTGAAAAGGGCTGCGCTCAGCAGTGCAGTCAGAAAATACCGTAATGCGGGGCAGGTTTGCACCTCCCCAACACGGTTCTTTGTACATGAAAGCATCTTTGAACCGTTTCTGGATATCTTCGTTAAACGTGCCGCTGCAACGGTGGTTGGCAATGGCATTGATAGTGGGGTTGAAATGGGGCCGGTCGCCAATGACCGCCGAATGCCTGCACTGCTGGATCTTGTCGAGGATGCCAAAGCCAAGGGCGCTAATCTTTGCACCGGCGGTGGGCGCATTGGCGATGTTGGCTACTTCTTTGCCCCGACGGTCCTGGCGAATGTCCCGGATAATGCGCGGGTTATGCAAGAAGAACCGTTTGGCCCGATTGCGGTCATCAACCCTGTCGCATCGCTCGATGACGCCATAGCACAGGCCAATTCTGTGCCTTACGGCCTTGCCGCTTACGGCTTTTCGAACCGCGCTGACGATATCGACAAGATGACTGATGAAGTAGAAGCCGGGAATATCTCGTTCAACACGCTTGAAGCATCACTGCCCGAAACGCCCTTTGGCGGTGTCAAATCCAGCGGCTACGGGCGCGAAGGCGGCACCGAAGGGTTGGACAACTACATGACCATCAAAAACGTGTCGCACAGCATGGACATTGTCTAAAAGTGACGCTTACGAGACAATAAAAAAGCGCCCGCGCGGCGCTACTTCTTTGTAAGAATGTTGGGTTTTTCAACCGGTAACCGACTTGGTCAATCGGCAGGCCATGTTTTACACATAGCCCGCCGATGCATCGTTTTCAGTCGCCAGATTACATTGGTTCGAAGAAACCGTCGGGCAGCAACCGGGTCATGAAGATATCATCAATCCCCTGATTGTCGTCGCTTCCCAGCGTGATTTCGATACCACCAAGATCAAGCGTGCCGATATTCGAAAACGCTTCCAGAAAATCTGCGCGTGTTGGATCACTGCCGGCGTTCTTCAGCGCTTCGATAGCGACGCGACCGACCATGTAACCTTCCAGTGAAACGAAACCGAACAGCGCGTTGACATCATTTGCCTGCAATGCGGCCTGATAGTCAGCAACGATCGGGATCGAGTTGTCCCATGGGAAAGGTACAACCTGGCTGATCACGACGCCTGCACCCTCTGGCCACAATTCGTCAGCCAAAGCCTGCGACCCCACGAAAGAGATGGTCACAAACTCCGGGGTGAATTCATAAGACCGGGACAGTTTAATGAATTCGCCGATGGGCTTGTATGCCCCAACCATAACGACAGCTTCAGGATCAGCCTCACGAATGCTCAGCAACGCGTCCTTCACGTCTGTTGTGTTTCTGGTGTAAGTCCCCTCAGCAATCAAAGACATGCCGCGCGCATCCATTGCCTTGTTCACACCGCTCAGACCAGCTTGGCCGAAACCATCATCCTGATACAGAATAGCGATCCGGCTGAGGTTTAGTTCGTCGACCAGATGGGCGATCCACTGCTCTGTTTCGGCATCATAGCTGCCGCGGACGTTGTAGACGTTTCCCAACGAAGGGTTGCGTAGGAAACCGGCACCGGTGAAGGGTCCAATCAGCGGGAACTTCGCATCAGTTGCGATGGGCTGCAGAACCAGGTTGGTTGGCGTACCAACGCTACCGATCAGGGCAAAGTGTTCGTCTTCCGCGATCATTCTGGTCAGTTGTTCGATTGAACGATCAGGCTCATAGCCGTCATCACGGCTTTCAAGGGTCAGCATACGGCCATTAACGCCGCCTGCCTTGTTGACTTCCTCGAATGCGGCCAGCAGGCCTTGCTGCATACCCAGACCCAGCTGTGCGGCGGGGCCATCAAGTGCTGCGATCTGTCCAAAGTGGATTGTGGTATCGTCAATGCCCGACTCTGCCAAGGCTATGTGCGGGATGGCAAGGGCAGCTAGGGACGCCAGTAAAGTGGCTTTCAGTTGCATTTTATCTCTCCAAGACACGCGTCGCCAGTAACCAAAAGTAACGACTCGGTCCAATTGTTATGTGGTCGGCTGGCGGAGTCCGGCCTATGCAAGCTCCACCAACCAATTGAGGGTCGGTTGCGGTTTATGAACGCATCCAGACTTCGACACGGCGGTTAATCCGCTTACCCTCAAGAGAGTCGTTGCAGGCAGATGGCGAAAGCTCACCATAGCCTTTGACTGACAGTTCGATATTGGCAAGGTCGCTGCCACCGGCTGCAAGCAGTTCATTTGCAACCTGCTGCGCACGACCAAGTGACAATTCTTGGTTCGACCCGAAGGCACCGTCAGCATCCGTAAAGCCAACGACCGACACCTGTGTACCTCCAGGCTGTGTTTTCAGGAAATCAATCAAACGCTCAAGGTCAGCCTGACCCTTACCGTCCAACCGTGAAGAACCTGACGCAAAACGGAATGTTGTGGACAAACGATCCCATTCGAACATTTCCAGCAGCATGTCGCGTGCAAGACGGAATTCGAACGGATCAACCGCATTTTCCAAAACAGCGCGCATCCGGCCATTCTGAAGGTCTTGCGGCACCGTGCTGATCGACAAGCTGACAAGACCCGATTTGGCGATCAATTCATCAGCTGCACTGGACAGTGCGTAGTCGATGAAGGCTTGCGTTGTTGGGTCCACATTGTCCGCACGATTGTAGAGGTACAGACGACGCTGCAGCGGATATTCTTCCGTCTTTGCGTTAAATGCAGTCGGCGAAGATGTCAGCCCACATGTACCCTCAAGGGACAATGGTTTGGTGCCGCGTTCGAATGCAGATGCCACAAACCCAATCGCATTTGGGTTTTCACGTACAGCGGATGCCATACCTTCACTTGACGTTTGCTCAACAGCGTTTGCGGAAATGGCGCGTCCGGAAAGTTCAAAAACACGCTCTGAAAAGACCGATGCAGCACCTGAACCACTCTCCCGAGTGAAGACCTCGATTGGTGCGTTTGGACCACCGATTTCGGACCAGTTTGTGATGCCACCACTGTAGATCCGGTCAAGATTCTCAATTGAAATTGAGTCGACCGGATTGCTCTGGTTGACCACGACCGAAATACTATCCACCGCGACAACGTGTTCCTGATTGACATCAATCATGTTGCCTGCGCCAAAGTTGCGAAGCTGGCGCGCTTCAGCAGGAAGAATACGCCGCGATGACATACCGAGCTTGACGGTTTCGTCACGCAGACCTGAAAACGCATCCGAAGACGACGTGGACGATACGCTAAATGTGCCGATGGGGTCACCGAACCCGCCGTCACCGACAAGGCTGGACGTTACGATCGCGCCATTTGCTTTTTGTGTTTCGATGACGCCATCTCGCGCAGTTGCAAAGCCATCGATCAGGAATGGCATCAGGCCAACACCGATTGTTTCGGACCCTACTGCAACGACGTCAGACGTTGGAACATCGGCGCGTGGGCAGGCATCGCCTTCACACTGAACGCGACCTGCTTCAACGCGAAGCTGACCCAAAGCGGAGTTGATAATGTAATAGTCGTCGACGAGGTCAACAAAGTCACCAACGATGTTGATGCTACCGTCATTGGACGTCAGCGTGACTTCTTGTGCTGTAAGTGCGCCGGGAATAAGCGCGCAGCTCGTCATTAAGACTGCGAATAGTGAATTCCGTTTTTCACGATGAAGCATAGTCGAACCCTTTCGAGGCTTTTGCAGTTGGGGACACCAATTAAGGAGGCATTAGATGGGTCAACGTATTCTTAAGAAATATGCGATTTTTGCGGCAAAATGGCGGTAAATCACGACTATTGTTGCGCGAAAGTGAGACGCAGACGCGAATACCAGCATTGTCTTTTGATGCTTGGCGAACAATTTTAACTATAAACATCAATGCATTAAGTAGATGCTGCCCGTGTTTGAGTTTCGATGTCGTGTTGGGTGCAGAACTGTCCAATTGTGAAATCCACGACAACGACAAAAATCAGTTTCGAAATTGCGTGTGTTGAAATGGTCATGAATCGCGCCCTTAGCGTCGTTTGGAAAACGGCGGCATCGGCCTGCTGGCAACGCTGCGGATGGACCGAATCAGAAAATACTGGATCGCATGACGACAAAACGTGTGATTGGTGCAAAAACCTGATCGCGACCATTTAGGATCGGGGCCACCAAATGATCGATCCCGCAAGGGCGGCTTTGACGCCAAAGCAGCGCTAGGTTTCGGCCCCATTGATTTCAGCTTCAGTGTGTGATGCCTATGTCGCAAACGAAGCGGTGATGTCTCAAAAACGCGGCGTCGCATGCATCTCTGAACGAGGCAACGATGCGTACAGTTTATACTGACAAACACAGACTGCGTGATGCAAAAATCGAGATACACGAAGGCACAATTGTTGCGCCGTTCGAATGTCCGCGCCGGGCAGAGATTATTCTGGAACGTGTTATCTCTCAGCAGTTGGGACAGGTGCTGGCGCCAAATGCTTACGGGCTGGAACCGGTGCTGGCAGTGCATGATGCAGGATTTGTCCAGTTCTTGGAAACCTGCGCGTCTGACTGGGCGGCCGCCGGTTTTGGGGGCGAAGCAATGGCCAATTGCTGGCCCACACGCACCATGAACTCACCCCACATTCCCGAAATGATCGAGGGGAAAATCGGATATTATGCGCTGGCCAGCGAAACCACGGTGTCAGAGGGCACTTGGGAAGCCGCACTGGCCAGTAAGGATGTGGCATTGACCGCAACGGATTTGGTCTTGTCTGGCGAACGTGCCGCCTTTGGCCTTTGTCGTCCGCCTGGCCATCACGTGGCGTTTGATCAGTTCGGCGGCTATTGCTTTTTGAATAATGCAGCCATTGCGGCCCAACACGCGCTGACCAAGGGCGCGAAAAGGGCCGCCGTTCTGGATGTCGATTTTCACCATGGCAATGGCACACAGCACATTTTTTATAAGCGCGACGACGTCCTGTTTCTTTCCATCCATGGCGACCCATTGCACGCATTCCCGCATTTCCTTGGCCACGCTGAGGAGGAGGGCGAAGGGGCCGGTCATGGCTTTAACGTGAACTATCCACTGCCACCGGGCACGACCTACGACAGCTGGAAAGCAGCGCTGAATCAGGCGCTGGCGCGGATTGAGGCCTATGATGCGGACACTCTCATTATCTCACTCGGTGTTGACACGTTCAAAGAAGACCCGATCAGCTTTTTCAAGTTGGAAAGCGATGACTTCACTGACTACGGTCGGGCGATTGCTGCACTGAATCTCCCTACCGTTTTCTTGTTGGAAGGCGGCTATGCTGTTGAACAGGTTGGCATCAACGCCGTAAACGTCCTTCAGGGGTTCGACCAGGCCGCTGACTGAGTTTCGCCCCGAAACAACTATCTTGAAGGATCACAGCTTTGCACACGACCAGCTACTATGCCGCGACGCGCAACGATACCACGGCCTATCCGGCACTGACCGGGGATCACCGCGTTGACGTCGTGATCATCGGTGGTGGGTTTTCCGGTGTCTCTGCAGCAGTGGAATTGACCGAACGCGGGCTTAACGTCGCTGTGCTGGAGGCCAAGAAAATTGGTTGGGGTGCTACGGGTCGCAACGGCGGCCAGATCACCGGTAGCCTTTCCGGCGACAAGGCTATGGCACGAGAGTTTCGCAAAACCCTGGGAAGTGCCGCAGATGATTTTGTCTGGGACCTACGGTGGCGCGGCCACGACATCATTCAGCAGCGCGTCAAGAAATACGGCATCGACTGCGATTTGAAGTTTGGCCAGATGCAAACAGCGATGAAACCAAGCCATATGAAAGAGCTCACCCAGATATACGAGGAAGGCCAGCGCCGGGGCATGGGTGATGTGCTGACCATGCTCGACGCACAACAGATGCCCGAATATCTGGAAACCGACCTCTATTGTGGTGGATTGCTGAATAGCAAGAACATGCATGTGCATTCGCTAAACCTGTGCCTGGGCGAGGCACGCGCGGCGGCTGGTGCGGGCACGCTTATTTTTGAACAATCCGAAGTGACACGTATCGAACATGGGGCAACACCGCGCGTTGTGACACAGAACGGTTCTGTGACCGCCAATGCGGTGATGGTCGCTGGGAATGCATATCACCTGCTGGACCAAAAACGGCTGGGAGGCGCGTTATTTCCGGCATCACTCAGCATCATGGCGACAGCGCCGTTGGGGGACATGGCAGATAAGATCAACCCAAAGGATATCGCTGTGTATGATTCCCGGTTTGTGCTTGATTACTATCGCCTGACCGCTGACAAGCGGCTGCTGTTTGGCGGTGGCACGAACTACTCTGGCGTGAATACCAAAAACATTGAGGCAGAGCTGCGCCCGGCGCTGGAACGCACGTTCTCCCGCCTAAAAGGCGTCAAGATCGACTATTCCTGGAGCGGGATGGACGGTATCATCATCAACCGCATCCCCGAGGTCGGCAAGCTCTCTGACAACGTGTTCTACGTTCAGGGCTTTTCCGGCCACGGCATCGCGCTCACCCATATTCTGGGTGAAGTCATGGCCGAAGCCATTACAGGCCATCTGGAACGTTTTGATGTCTTCGCGAATGTCAAACACCTGCGCCTGCCGTTTGGGCGGCGTGCAGGCAGCCTGATGGTGGCCATGGGAATGATCTACTATTCGCTGCTTGAAAAGCTTCGCTAGAGTCCGTTCGCGCCTTTGGTGTCGTAAAGAAAGGTCGCAGGGCCAGCGAACTGATTTGCATCTGAATTCTCAGGCCGGTTGCAGAACGGGTTGGACCGTCAGTCGCCCAATGTCACGATTACACCGCCTGCTGCCCGGGCATCTTCGGCGTCATGCGTGACCATCAACACAGGCAATTCGCGCGCCCTTGCCCGGTCAAAAACCATGTCCCGCACTTGCGCGCGCAGGGCTGCATCCAGCCGCGAAAACGGTTCGTCCAGCAGCAGTCCGCATGGTTCTGACAAGAGCATCCGCATCAGGGCCACGCGCGCCTTTTGCCCGCCTGACAGGGTTGCGGGATCACGGGTTTCGAAACCGCTCAGGCCGACCTCGTCCAGCGCCTCGGCGATTTTTGCCTTGCGTTCGGTTGTCGTCCCACCCGATTGCAACCCAAAGGCCAGATTGGCGCCAACCGACAGATGCGGAAACAGCAGATCATCCTGAAACAGGATACCCACGCGCCGCTGATGCGGTGGGGCGTGGGTGATATCATGCCCATCCAGCCAAACCTCACCCATTGCCTGAAAATCCGGGGCCAGTGTGCCAGTGATAAAGGCCAGCAGGGTTGATTTGCCGACGCCGGATGGCCCCATGACCGTCAAAACCTCGCCCGGGCCGATATCGTGATGCACCGATAGCAACGGCGCGCCGCCTTTGCTGATCGTCACATGCCGCAGCGATAACCCCTTATCCATGTCGCAGTCCCCGTCTGTTACGCCACACCACGGCTGGCACCAGCAATGCCAGCGCAAAAGGCACCAGCGCGGCCCCGGTTTGCATCAGCCCATACACGCCAATTGCCCGCCTGTCCCCGCCGGATGCCAGCGCGACGGCTTCGGTTGTCAGGGTCGCAACCCGCCCACCACCGATCAGCAGGGTGGGCAGGTATTGCCCGACGGACACTGCCAGACCCACTGCCAACGCCGTCAGAATCGGGCGCAGCAGCATCGGCAAGCGGACCCGCCACAGCACGCCGTTCGGGCTGGCCCGCAAGGCGGCGGCAATGGTACCCATCCGCACGTCCCAGGCCCGGAACGGATCGGCCAGCGACAGGAAAACATATGGCAGCACAAACACCAGATGCGCGGCCATCACCGGACCACGGCCCACATCGGCCCCGATCCCCAACAAGAGTGTTTGCAGACCCGGCAGAAAGGCCGTTTGCGGGATCAGAAGTGGCAGATACAACAACCAGATCCCGCGCTGGCTGATATGCAGACCATAACGGTATTCAGCCTCAAGGCAGCCGATGGTCAGGATCAGCGCGGCAAGGGCAACAATGCCCGCAATCAACGCAGTCTCGCCCAACGCCTCCATCGTGCCGGGGCCATGGCGCATCCAATTGCGCCATGTCAGCTGATCGGGCAGCGCGTCAGGAAAGCCCCAATAGCCAGCAAATGACCAGATCGTCAGAACAACGACCCCCAACAAAACGGCGAGCGCACTTGCGGTGCCTAACCCCAGGGCAATTTGCGCCGTGATCGCGTCAAACCGGCCCCTGCGGCCAGCAATGATCCAGCGCTGGCCAATGACGCGCGCGGCCATTTCGCCCAGCCGCCAAAATACCAGCGCGCCGATTACCAGCAGCAGTTGTAGCAACGCCCCTGCCGCCCCTTCCAAACGCATCGCCAGGTCAGGATCGGACATCCATTTGACGATCTGGACAGATAGGGGCGGTGGCGTGTTCGGACCCAGGATTACGGCCACATCCACAACAGACATCGAATAGGCCAGAACGACGTAAATCGGTGGCCTGATCTGGGCATAGACCCGCGGAAACACGGTTTTGAGCCATCCGGTCAACCGCCCGTATCCCAACGCTTGTGAAATCACCACACTGCGCCTTGCATCTGCCTGCCCCAATGCGGCCAGTGTGATCAGCAACAGGAATGGCACCTCTTTGACAATCAGGCCCGCCGTCATCGTCAGGCCCCATGTGTCCTGCACAATCAAGAGGTCTGGCGGACGGTCCCAACCTGTCAGCCCTGGCGACACAAGGCGCGACAACCAACCTGACGGTGCGATCAGGAACGCCAATCCAAACGCCGCTGCCGCATGCGGCACGGACAAAAGTGGGGATAACAACCGCTCCAGCAGACGAAACGGGCGCGTGCCCGACCATCCAGCAGTGATCAGCATCACAATCAGCAGGGAAACTGCCGTGGCGATCAACCCGGTGCTGACCGATAAGAGCATCGCGCGCGGCAGGCCCGCCCAATCAAACAAGTCGCGAAACGGGTCCAGTGAAGGGCCAGTGATGCCAGCGGCAGGCAAATGGCCGAAGGCGGGCAATAGTGTGCCCCAAAGCCCAGCAACCACCGGGCCAAGCATGACCAACAGTGTCAGGACCGGCAGTGCCGGTGGAAAGCGACGGCGCCCCGGGCTTGAACCGGGGCCTCCTGGCTCGGGTAGAGGTCCCGGATCAGGTCCGGGACGCGACGGCGCCAAGCCCGACACTTGTTTACTGCGCAACGCCGTAGCGGGTCATCCAGTCATCGCCGATCCGGGTCATCCAGCTGGGATGCGGTTCGGCCTGCACGGTGCCAAGCTCTGCTGGTGACAGTGTCGCAACACCAAGGTCCAGCGCATCAAACAGCGCGCGATCTGCGTCAGACAGGGCGTCCATATTCAGCACCGTACCATAGCCCAGCACGTCAGGGTCCTGCGCGCGCGCTTGTGCTTCGGGTGACATCAGGAAATTGGCGACGACCATAGCACCGGCCTTGGAGCCTGAATTGTAAGGGATCGCCACGAAAGACGCGTTGCCGATTGTGCCCTTGTCCAGCACGAATGTGCGCACTGTTGGGGGCAGTTCACTATTGGCGATCGCTGTCGATGCAGCACCTGGACTGAACGAAATCGACAAATCCAACTCGCCATCCGCGATCAGCGGGAACATGGCCGTGCCGGTGGCCGGGTATGCCTTGCCTTCACGCCAAAGGTTCGGCGTCAGCGCATCCAGATAGGCCCAAAGCGGTGCGGTCACGTCATCATACGTGTCATCACTGACCGGTTCCGCCAGAACAGCAGGATCGGGCAGGATATCAACCAACACCTGTTTCAGAAACGTCGTGCCCAGAAAATCCGGTGGCTGCGGATAGCTGAACCGCCCCGGATTGGCCTTTGTCCATTCCAGAAGCGCCTGCATCGACCCCAAGCTGTCGGGCATATCCGCCGTGTCATGGACAAAGACCACCTGCGCCATGGCCCAGGGGCTTTCATAGCCTTCAACCGGTACGGTGAAATCGGTCTGCACCGACTTGCCCTCATAATCCACGGCAGCCCAGTTCGGCAGCTGTTCAGCATAAGGGCCGAAAAGCAGATCAGCCTCTTTCATCGCGGCAAAATTCGCCCCGTTAATCCAAATCATGTCGATGGCACCATCGTCATTTTCGCTCGCCTGCTTTTCGGACAACACACGGGTGACCGCATCGGCAGTGTCCGTCAGCTTTACATGTTCCAGCGTGACGCCGTAATCCTCGGCCACGCGGTCACCGACCCATGCGATAAAATCATTGGTCGTGGTCGATCCACCCCATGCGTTCCAGTAAACGGTCTGGCCTTCGGCCTCGGCTGTGACGGCATCCCAATCGGCGGGATCAGGGTCTGCCAATGCGGGCAAGGGGGCCAGCAACGCGGCCAGAACGGCGAGGTGTTTCATCATGTCGATCCTTTAGTCGGTATAGATTTTTTTGGCAGCGTAGATGCGTAAGGTCGCTGTGGCAAAGCAAAGCGCACCAAAGACCCATGACATCAACGCGAAGTGGTGCGGCAACAGGCACAGAAGGATGAAGAAGATGATCGTCTCGGTCCCTTCCAGAATGCCGTTTGAGTAATAAAGCGATTTCTGGCCCTGCGCGTCCGTCTTGTGCCCGTGCTTTTCGGCCAGAATGGCATAGCCCAGAAAGCTGGTGCCGTTGAAATAGAAGGCCGTCAGCAAAAATGCCCCTGCGGCCCCGTTGACAACCGGATCGGCCAGCACAAAGCCCAAGGGGATCGCACCGTAAAACAGAAAATCCGCCGCAATATCAAGGTATCCGCCAAAGTCGGTCTTGCGCGTGGCACGCGCCACGGCCCCGTCCAACCCATCGGCCAATCGGCTGGCCAATAGCGGGATCAGGGCAAGACCCGGCGCGCCCAGCGCGATCATCACGGCCGCCAGCAACCCCAGCACCAATCCGGCCAGCGTCACCCCATCGGCACTGACCCCACGCATGGCAAGGCCGCGCCCCAGTTGGTTCAACGGTGGATCAATGATCTGGCGGGCAAGTCGGTCGAGCATCAGGTCTTTCTGTCAGAACGCTGCGACCTTGTGGCCGATGTGCCCGGCTGGCGCAATGTTCCTGACGGGAAAGTGAGTGTCAGCCAAGTGCAATCCGAGGCCGCCCGCTGGCTGTCACGGTGATATCCGCCGACACAAACATCGCCTGACCTTCGACATTCGCCTCTGACCTTTCGCAATCCACGCGCAATTGCGGCGTATCCACACCCGACGCGTGGGCGCGCGCTGTCGCCTCATCTTGCAAGGCGGTTGTGAGCGCGGCAATCGCGTCATCGGGCAGATCAAATGGGGCTGGCCCGTCACGCAAATGCGCAAGGTATCGACCACCACCTGCGGATGTCACCGACCCTGTCGCCCGCATCGCGACCTGCCCCACCACGGCCCCCACGGCATTGGCCACACCGGCATGTTCCGGCAGGATCATCTGCGTGCCCAACCTGTCACCCACCGCCCCATAATAGGTCGTGGCAGAGGCGCCCAGCCCGATGACCGACAGTCCCAGCGCCATCTCGACCCTGATCAGACCTTTGTGCCGGTTCAGCCCGGCAACGGTCAGCGGATGCTGGACCAGACTGGCAGGGTCATCGCCCCAACCATCTTCGGCAAAGGCCGTTTGCAGCAGGCAATCAACGGTCTGGGCGGTTAACTGATCGACGATCATCTGCGCCAGCGTCCTGGCATCTACCGCGATCCGCTGGCCTGCACCGGTGCGCTGTCGGGCTGCCAGTGTCAGTGCCTTGGTGGCGGCGTCATGATCCCAGTCGGCCAACAAGCCAAGCGTGTGGCAGGCATCCGATGGGGTGATCCCCGCCAACATCACCATCCCGCGTGTGATCAGGCGGTTCAGGGCTGCCCCCTCCAGCCGGGTCACCGCAGCCTGCCCCAGGCGCATTGGCCCGGCGGCCAGCCTTTCCATCACCGCCTTCTCGCGCGGGTCAAGCCCGTCAGGAATATCCGGCACCACGGGCAGCACAAACTTTCCGCCATCAAGGGCGGGTACGTCCAATGCCAACGCCTTATCCAAGCTGTCATGAATAAGCTGTGGGTGTTTCCTTGCCGCCAGGGCAATGGGCATGACCCGACGCGGCCCCAGGCGCAGCCCCCCGGCCAGCCCTTCGGTGACATGCACCTCGCTATCGCCGCCAAGACCTGTTGTGCGCATCGCCACGGCCTCTACCATGGTGCGGTACGGGCCAACCTGCGCGCCTTGCGGATCAATCTGCGGCTTGCCGTCCTGCAACAGGCAGACATCCGTAGTGGTGCCGCCAATATCGCTGACCAGCGCAGCCTTTGCACCGGTCAGCCAACTGGCCCCCGCCACCGATGCGGCTGGCCCACTAAGGATGGTTTCAATCGGTTTGGCGCGGGCCAGATCAGCGGAGATCAAGGCGCCATCGCCGCGCACAACCATCAATGGGGCGGTGATCCCCAACTGGGTCAGGTGCCCTTCACATGCGGTGATTAACCCATCAATCAGGCCAATCAGCCGGGCATTCAGCACGGCGGTCAGGGCACGTTTCGGGCCACCCAATGCATTGGACAACTCATGCCCACAGGTCACGGGTTTACCAGTCCTGGCGCGGATCAGATCACGGGCGGCAACCTCATGCACCGGATTGCGCGCGGCAAAGCTGGCAGCAACGGCAACGCCGGTGACTCCGGCATCAAGCGCGCCCAATGCATCGGCCAAAGCGTCCAGATCCAAAGGTTGCTTTTCGGCCCCGCCATGGTCGTGACCGCCCGCGATGCGGATCACCGGATCATCGCCCATCGCATCCGCCAAGCCTGCACGGCTTAATTCACCGTCTGCAAAGCCAATGGCCACCAGTGCGACGCGCCCGCCTTGCCCTTCGACCAATGCATTGGTGGCCAGCGTGGTGGAAAGCGACACCATCGCAACCTGATCCACCGGCACGTCAGCACTGGCCAACGCGGCATCAATCGCAGCACCCACGCCTGCCGCAAGGTCGGGCCGGGTCGTCAGCGCCTTTGCCGTGGCAATGACCTGATCTGCCGCCTCATCCAGCAGCACCGCATCGGTATAGGTGCCCCCGGTATCGACACCCAGAAAATATGCCATGAAACCTCCATTGCGGGTTTGGCGCATATGGCCAATAGTTGGGTCATGGGACAAGACATCACTTCGCTTAATGCCGCAATCCTTGATCGGCGCGACGACCTGATCGCGTTGACACAAGACCTGATCCGCATACCCACGCTAAATCCGCCCGGCGCGCTTTATCGCGACATCTGTGACTATCTGGACCGACGTCTGCGCCGGTCCGGGTTCCAGACCGAACTGATCCGGGCGCATGGCACGCCGGGGGATAGTGACACGTATCCCCGTTGGAACATCGTCGCCCGCCGCGACGGCACTGCCCCCGGCGATTGCGTGCATTTCAACAGCCATATTGATGTGGTCGAGGTTGGGGCCGGCTGGACCAAGGACCCGTTTGGCGGGGAACTGGAAGACGGCAAGATTTATGGGCGCGGGGCCTGCGACATGAAAGGCGGGCTGGCGGCCAGCATCATCGCGGCAGAGGCGTTTCTGGCCACCTATCCAGACTTCGCTGGGGCGATAGAGATTTCGGGCACGGCGGATGAGGAATCCGGTGGTTATGGCGGCGTCGCATATCTGGCCGAGCAAGGGTATTTCGACCCTGCAAGAGTGCAGCATGTGATCATCCCCGAGCCTTTGAACAAGGACCGCGTCTGTCTTGGCCATCGCGGCGGCTGGTGGGCCGAGATCGAGACATTTGGCGAGATTGCCCATGGGTCCATGCCGTTTCTGGGCGACTGCGCTGTGCGGCACATGGGGGCGGTGCTGACAGCGTTCGAGGATGAGCTTTACCCCGCCATGGCTGCGCGCACGACCGATATGCCGGTCGTGCCCGAAGGGGCGCGGTCATCGACGATGAACATCAATTCGATCCATGGCGGCCAGCCGGAACAGCCCGACGACTACACCGGCCTGCCCGCCCATTGCGTCCCCGATAGCTGCCGGATCGTGATCGACCGGCGGTTTCTGGCAGAGGAAAATATCGATGATGTGCGGGGCGAGGTGACCGAGCTGCTTGAAGGGTTGAAAGCGCATAGGGATCGGTTCGACTATGACCTGCGCGAAATCAATATGGTCCTGCCCAGCATGACCGACCGGAATGCACCCGTGGTGCAGACAGTCGCGGCGCAGATCGAAGAAGTGCTTGGAAAGCCTGCGGAATTTGTAGCTTCCCCCGGAACCTATGACCAGAAACATATCGACCGGATTGGCAAGTTGAAGAACTGCATCGCCTATGGGCCGGGGATATTGGAGCTGGCGCATAAGCCGGATGAATATGTGGGTGTCGATGACATGATCGACAGCGCAAAGGTGATGGCAGGGGCATTGGTGGATATTCTGGTGACCCCGTCCCGGGCTTGACCCGGGACCTCAAACAGGCCCAAGCGAGAGGTCCCGGGTCAAGCCCGGGACGAGCGCATCCTAAACCGCGATGTTGTCGATCAACCGGACCCCGGCGAGCCATGCGGCGGCAAACAGGCGCGCATCCGGAACTGTTTGACCCAGAAGGGACAAATCCCCGCCATCGCGCAATTCCAGATAATCGACTTCATTGAAACCCGCCGCCAGCAGACGTGCTTTGGCGTCTTCCTCAATGTCGGTCATGCTGGCCCCGCCGCGTAATTTCGTCCGCAGATCCTGCATGACTTCGGCCAATACCGGTGCCTTGATCCGTGATCGGTCCGACAGCAGCAGGTTGCGCGATGACATGGCCAACCCGTCCTCTTCCCGGATGGTGGGGCAGCCGATGACCTCGATGGGGATATCCAGATCAGCGGCGAGGCGGCGCACGACTTGCAGCTGCTGATAGTCCTTTTCCCCGAAGAATGCGAAATCGGCGGAGGTCTGCAAAAACAGCTTTGACACAACCGTCGCCACCCCGTCGAAATGACCCGGTCGGGCGGCACCGCAAAGCATATCCGTCAGGCCCGCGACACTTACATTCGTGGCAAACCCATCAGGATATATCTGTTCTGGATCAGGGACATAGATCAGATCAACGCCAATGGATTCAAGCTTGCGCGCGTCGTCCTCTTCCGTCCTTGGGTAACTGTCCAGATCATCGGGATTGTTGAACTGTTTGGGGTTCACAAAGATCGTGACAATCACCCGGTCGCAGCGTTCGCGTGCCGCCCGGGCAAGCGACAAATGCCCCTGATGCAGCGCGCCCATTGTGGGCACAACGCCGATGGTTTCGCCCGCCTTCCGCCAGAGCGCCGTTTGCGCGCGCAGCCCGGCCAGTTTCCGTTCGATAGGGGCGATCACTTGGGGGCCTCGTCCGCGAAAACATGTTCTGTGCCGGGGAATGTGCGTGCCCGCACCTCTGCTGCATAGGCCGCAATTGCCGCTGCGCCATCATCGCCCAAATGCGCGTAACGTTTGACGAATTTCGCCTTGAAGGCTGTGAACAATCCCAGCATGTCATCAACCACAAGGATCTGCCCGTCGCACCCTGCGCTGGCCCCAATCCCGATGGTCGGGATCGGCACGCGGGCGGTGATTTCATCGGCGAGGCTTTCCGGCACTTTTTCCAGCACAACAGCAAATGCGCCCGCCGCTGCCACCGCGTCGGCATCCGCCAAGGCAGCATCGCGGGCATCGCCCCGCCCCTGCACCTTGTAGCCGCCCAGCGTGTTGATCGATTGGGGTGTCAGGCCGATATGCGCCATAACGGGAATGCCGCGCGCCACAAGAAACGCAATGGTTTCAGCCATTTGGGTGCCGCCTTCAAGCTTGACCGCGCCAGCCCCGGTTTCGGCCATCAGCCGGGCGGCGTTGCGAAATGCCTGTTCCTTGCTTTCCTCGTAAGACCCGAACGGCATGTCGATCACCATCATGGCCGATGTCAGCCCACGCGCCACGGCCTGCCCATGCAGGATCATCATCTCCATCGTCACCCCAAGGGTCGAGGGCAGCCCGTGCAGCACCATGCCGACGCTGTCGCCGACCAGCACAAAGTCGCAATGCGCGTCCATCATCTGCGCCATCGGCGTGGTATAGGCGGTCAGGCTGACCAGCGGTGTGCCACCTTTGGCGGCCCGGATGTCGTCGGGCAGGGGGGCACGTTTTTTGGCTGTGGCGCTCATCATCAGCTCCGTTTGGTTTTGGCCCGGATAACAGCCCCGGCGCGTGCTTTCCAGATCGAAGAACCGGACGTTGCGTGACCCCCACCGTGCGGTGGTTTCTGTCCGATCCCGCGAATCACGGGTTAACGCCATGTTTTGTTGGGAAATGGGCGGTCTGCAAAGCGTCGGCCAGACGTCGGCAAAGCGTCGGACCCTTTGGCGCCGATATGCGCCGTTAACGCAGCGCGCGGCAGGCGGCGTTAACGCGCATTAAGGATTGGACGGTTGATCACGACAAGCCCAACCTGTCTTACTCGATCTGCATGGCAGATGGCTGCGGCGGCAGACCCGATGGAACGCGATCAGGAATGAGGAACTGTTGGTCAATCGCGGCAGGGTCCGTCAACGCGTTGAGAAATGCCATAAGTTGGCTGATCTCTGCTTCGGAGAGGTCCACAGGTTCGATTTCAATGGCCTTTGCAATGTCGGCGCGCAGCGGTGCGGACAGATGTGCCCAGCCATCGCGCAGATCAAACCGGGAGCGTTGCATTGCATCCAGCGGCGCAAAGCCCGGCCCGGTGCGGCCGCGCATTTCATTGATCACGACATCCAGTTTCAACAGCGGTGACGGGACATAACTGGCCAAGGATCGCGGCGCGTTCAGGTGGTGCCGCACCATGTTTTCCAGTTCCAAGAAAGCACCATCGTGCCCCCAGGGTCCGGTCAGCGCGACATTGCGCAAGGATGGGGTCCGAAAGCGGTAACGGTCCTGTTCATCGCCGGTGACCGCATAACGCCCGAGGTCTTCGACCCGGTGCGGGAAGCCGGTATGGGTGCTGTAGCTGCTATCGTTCCCGTGCCCTTTGCCAGGACCAATCTGCGGCATGCCGATTGCGTGAAACGCGTGATCGGTCAGCAAGGGGCCATTGTGGCAGGACCCACATCCGGCCTTGCCGAAAAACAGCTGTATCCCTGCCTCTGCCTTGGCAGGCAGCGGCACCCCGGCAAGCCGCGCGTCAAACGGGCTGTTGTCGGATCGAAAGGCCACGGTTTGGAAGGCGGCAATTGCCTCGCCCGCATGCATGAAATGGATGTCACCCGGTGCTTCGATCTCTACGAATGTGTCAACAAACCGTGCGGCATAGTCAGGCGTTTCGGCCAGACGGCGGGCGAGGATATCCCACGCCAGTTTTGGTGCGTTATCGGACACCGCGTCGGCGACTGCGTTCTCGCCCGGTTGCCCGGCCATTTCGATGGCGGACAGCACCGGGAACATCGCTTGTGCCGCCAGCGCGCTGTTGATCCCTTCGGGCAAATCCTGCCCCGCAGGGTTGCGCAGACGGTTGGGATACCCACCCCAGGCGTCGACTTCCAACCGTCCGTCATGAAAGAATGCGCCGTAGGATCGTGCCCCGACATTATAAAGCGGCTGTGCGTTGCGCGGCACCCGCCCGACGACGCCGTCCTGCACATGCCTGTCCGGCCCAAATCCAACGCCGCCTTCGCCAATTGACAGCGCAACCCCGTCACCGGTTCCCATGGCAGGGTCATGGCATGTCCCGCAAGAGATGTTGCGATTGCCCGACAGGATCGGATCAAAAAACAGATCGCGCCCCAGCCGGACCAGTTCCGGGTCTGGCGCGCCGTCCCACAGATAGTCTGTATCCCTTAGCGGTTTGGGAAGATCATTTGCCAAGGCTGCGTGGCCGCCAAGGCAAAGTGCTGCGATGGAAAGGATGTATTTCATTGGATATGTCCCGCATTGACCCGCGCCATGATGCTGGCGCGGGTTTGAGTGGTGGTGTTTCAGTCGTCGAAAATCTCGTCATCCTGAATGGTTAGCGATGCGTGTTTTTCGGGTTCGATATCGACCAGCAGACGCACGCCGTAGCCGTCGGTCATGCCCAGCAGAACCTGCGACATCTCGCCAGACAGGCCAGCAAATGATCCTGTCCCGCCGGTGATCACCCGGGGTGCTTTGACATTCACATCGGCAAGTTCGGCCCCCTGGTTGATCAGGATGTCGCCATTGTCGAATTCAAAAACCTGACGGGTGATGACCATTGCGCCGGTTGTGGTGCGCGCACCGTCGCCCACGAAATAGCCGTCGCAGGTCCATGTGCCGATCACCTTATGTGGGAAGGCCGGGCTGCCATCGGCCAGCGTGCCTTCTGCACCGCTATCCAGCGTGCCGTCTTCGTAGATATACCCTTGGGTGATAAAGGCGTTGCCATAGGCAGGCATGCCGTCATCAAAGACGGGTTTGTCGGCAAAGACAAAGCGGGTGATGTCTTCGGCCACGTCGAAGGATTTCGGCGTATCACTGGCAAAAGCAGAGCTTGCAACAGCCAGCATGGCCAGTGCGGAAAGTGTTGATTTGAACATTGTAGGTCCTTTGTAGATTTGGATTGAAAGTTAGGGTTTCAGGTACAGGGCATATGCCGCTGTGGGTGGGGCAAGCGGGTTTGGCCGCTTGCGCATCTTTTGGATGGTCAGGCCGCGCGGGTGGCGTGGCACATCGCGCCAACATGGCGATGGTCGGTGCCGCAGCAGCCGCCAATGACGGTCAGGTTCGGCAACAGTGCCGACAGACCGCCGTAAAGCATGCCAAGCTCATCTGGGTCGCCATCATCCAACGTCTCTGCCGCATCAAGTTCGGCATGGCTCAACCGGGATGCATTTGCCCGGATGCCCATGATCCTGCTGGTCCAGTCACCTTTAAGCACATCCGCAAAATGGTCAGGATGGGCGCAGTTGATCATGTAATAGGCCGGTGCGCTGTCAGTTGCGGCGTCAACAGCCGCGATTGCATCGCCCAATGCCTCGCCCGAGGGGAGCCGCCCGTCAGTTTCAACGGTGAACGAGATCGCCAGCGGAATACCCGCCGCCTTTGCTGCGCGCGCAATGCCCAAAGCCTCATCGACATAGGTCATCGTCAGGGCAGAGACCATGTCAGCGCCCAGTTCGACGAACCACTTTACCTGCACCTGATGATACTGTTCCGCGTTTTCGGCTGACAGCTTTGCGGCTGGCGAATAACCATCATCCTGCGGGCCGATGACCCCGTTGATTACGAAGGGGCTGGAAGGGGTTTCATATGCGCTGCGCAATTTGTTCAGCGTGGCAATGGCCTCGCGGTGGATTTCGCGCAGTGCATTCTGGGTCATCCACATCTCACCGCCCCAGCGCGCGCTGGCGCGCCATGTGGGCGTATCCATGACAAAACCACGTTTTTCGGCCACGGCCAGCTTGGCGTAGCGTGTCATGTAGGCATCCATGATCCGGATCCCTTCATCGGTTTCCAGCGCCTTGAAGGCGGCGAAATAGGGCAGATCAATGCCCTCGTGAAACACAAGCGTTGTTTCAAGCCCGCCATCGGTGATCATCTGGGTGCCGTTCAACTGCGGCAATGCGTGTCGATATTTCATCTTTGTTCCTTTCGTAGCCCGCGCCTTGCGGGCTGATGAGAGGAGCAATAGGCATTCCGTTTTGACCAAGCTTGAGACAAACCTGAGAAAACCCTGAGATGTTCTGAGCGCTTTGCAGGCCCATCTGATTTCTGTGTATTGTGCGCCCATGAAACTGCGCATTGCCGATACAGAGGTCGATTTTGATCAGATGACTGCGACCCGCGACGGGGCGTCGCAAAGGCTGACCCGTCAGTGCAGGGGGATATTGCAGGCTCTGCACGATGCCGCAGGTGATGTCGTCAGCAAGGAACAGTTGATCGAAACCGTCTGGGCCGGCCGCATTATCACCGACGCAACGCTGTCCACCGCGATCAAGGAAGCCCGCCGCGCGGTTGGCGACAGCGGATCAGATCAGCGGGTCATCAAGACCGTGCATGGCGTTGGGTTCAAGCTGACGCAGGCCCCGGTAGCCGCCGCGTCTGACCCGGCACAGCTTTGCATCGCCGTGCTTCCGTTTCGCAATATCGGCAGCAACCCTGATGACAGGTTCATCAGTGATGGCCTGACCGATGAGTTGCTGATGAACCTGTCGCAATTCCGCGATTTCAAGGTGTTGGCCCGCAACACAACAGAAGCCATCAAGGTCGCCGGGCTTGATCATGCTGATATGCGCGCACGGTATGGCGTAGATTTTGCCGTCGAAGGCAGTGTTCGCCGCGCTGCAGACCAATTGCGGGTGACAGTGCAGCTAACCTCGACCGAAACCGGCGCGATCGAGGTGACAGAGCAGTTTGACAGAGACGCCACAGCGTCATCCATCTTTGATGTGCAAGACCAGATTGCCCAGCTTTGTGCGGGGCGTTTGGCCGGGCCGCATGGTCCGATGGCATCCGGCGCCAGCCGCACCCGACCATATGAAGACTGGACGATGTTTCGTCTGGTCGCGCAGTTTCGCGAATTCTATCGAAGTTACGATCCGGCGCTTCATGCGCAGTTGCGCGATGCATTGCCCGTAGCGCTTGCGCATACCCCTGATGTGGCCGACGGATGGGCGGCATATGCCGTGATCCTGCTGGAAGAACACCGCTATCACGTCAATGCACGCCCCGGATTGGATGTTTTGCCAGAAGCCACACAAGCCGCAGAACGGGCAGTCGCGGCAGACCCCCGCCATGCCTTTGCGCATGTCGCCCTGGCGATGTGCCGATTGTTTGCGCTTGATCTGCCTGGTTTCGATGCGGCTGCTGAACGGGCGCTGGCCCTGAACCCCAATAACCCGGATGTCCTGTCAGAGGTGGGGCATTGCTATGCCTTTCTGGCACGCGAGGAGGAGGCGATTGCGCTTTTGGATCGGGCGATGGAGATCAGCCCCGAACACCCCGGCTGGTATCACTTTGCCAAGACGTGGCGCTACGCCCGCCTGGGGATGTACGAGGCGGCGCTTGTCGAAATCCAGAAAGTCCCGATGCCGGGTTTTTATTGGTATCATGCGCATCTTGTGTGGTTTCACGTAGCGCTTGACGATTTGCCTGCGGCGCGGGCCGAAGTGGACATATTGCGCAAGGTTTATCCCGATTTCGAACAACATGCCGTTGCCGAACTGCAAATGTGGCGCCAGAACGAAGACCTGATGCAGGCCGCCATCGACGGCTGGCGCAAGGCCGGGCTGATCATTGATCTTGCTGCGATTGCCGCACACCCATGATCCCGATCAGGCCAGACCCGGCTATGACAACCGCCAGTGCAGTATATCCGCCAAGCTGGATCAACGCCGCGCCAAAAATACCGCCCAGTGCGAACCCTGCCAGATAGGCGGCCATCCTTTTCGCGGCTTGGTCCGGCGCGGTCGCCAGATAAAGCGGAAAGAACAGAAACAGGAAGAACCCATTGGTAAGAATACTAATCCCGACGATGTTTGGGTTCGTGGTCATGTATGTGGCTGCACCCGTGATCGCCGCAAGAACGAGCGACAGTTGCAGGACCATCTGGCGCATATCCGCTGTCACGCGCGCCGCCAAAGCTGATCCAATGGCGCCAGAGATCAGACTGCCCAATAGCCATAGTTCCACCTGCCCTGCCGCTAGCAGCTGGGCCGCAAAAACATCCAGATAGGCCCAATACGCGCCCATCATGACAAAGAAGGGCAGGAACCTGTAAGGCAGGCCCGCAAGATCAAACGTTGCGCCTGTCGTGGTGCGTTTTTCGTGATGGTCCGCACGCGGTCGGGAAACAAACAGAACAACCGATAAGATCGCAAGGATCCAGATGATCGACATTTGGGTCAGCGCAATGATAAAATATGCCGCAAGCGCGGCGACAAGCCCAAGCGCCGTTGCCGCCGCAATCAGACGCTGCTGCTTCCCATCGCTGCCTCGTCGAAATGCATCTGACAAAACCGCCCCCATGCTGAACCCCATGCCACAACAGGCCATTGTGGACATGACCGGGGAAACGCCGGCTGTCAGTGCAAACAGCAAAAGGCTTACAAACAAGGCCAGCAATGCCCAGCGTTCAAGATACCCACGCCACAGCCCGCCACAGCCAACCGCCGCCAGCACCAGCGCCAGACTGCCCGCTGCGCCGGCAAACTGGTCTGATATCGCCGGATGCGCAGCCAGTTCGCCGATCCAAAGTGGCAGCGTGTTGATCAAAAGCCCCCCGAACCCGAGGGTGACAACAAGATGTCGTTCAATATTGTTCATTGATAACACCAAATACCGTTCCGCCATACGAGACCCTGGGTCCTGACCCTAGGCCACCGGCTCATAAGTTCGCAACCAGATCCAGATTGACGCGAGTTGTATCGATGCCACGAAGTTGTCGTCACGCCTGTCGTAGCGCGTCGCCATTGCATGGAACTATTTGAGCTTGTTGAAGAAACGCTCGACGCAGTTGCGATTCCGATATCTGACTTTGTTGTCGGGAATGACAGGACTGCGCTGGGGCATGGATGGGATGACTGCCTTGCCTTTCTGGTCGGCAACAAGTTTGCGGATCGCGTTGCTGTCGTATGCCCGGCCAGCCAGAACGTCGCAGGCGTCGGGTAAACCAGTCAGCATTTCAAGGGCGGCGTACCCGTCATATGCTTGCCCGGCGGTCAGCATCAGGTGGACTGGTCTGCCAACGGCATCAACCAGCGCGTGGATCTTGGTCCCCTCTCATCGAAACTGCGTTTCGGCTGCCGGGCAATGGCCAAGCCGCCACTTGAACGACCCATGTAATCGGATCGCCCCCCTTTTGAGCCGTTTTCGCCCCGCTGGTGAACGGGGATTGAGGAGCATCAATCATCTGGACATTGCTATCGTAAGCCTCTGATACTGCTTGCAATATACGCGCCGACTGACCAGCCCGCCGCCACCGGTTAAAGCGGTTCACGCAGGTTGTGTGTGGCCCGCATTGGGCCAGTATATCCGCCCAAAGCGCACCTGTTCTGAGCCGCCGGAAGAATGCCGTTCAGCACCTTGCGGTCATCCACCTGCTCCTCCCCGCGCACCTTGGTCGGCAAAAGCGGTTGAATCACCGATCATTCAAAATCCGTCAAATCAAAACCTGCCATGCTCATCCCCTTGGTTAAAGAGAGTGAACCGCAGCTTCGCTGATTTGGGATCCCTTTCTATGGGTATGTGGCCTAACGTCGTCATCTTTTGAGCAACCTACAACTTCAAGAACAGCGACGATGATTGCCGGTTTGTAGCGGGCTCTATACGGACGAAACCAGACGATCATCTTAAACCAGCCATCGGATATGCGGTTGCCCAATAGACTTCTTGGATGGCACGCGCAGCCTCGTAACGTATTTGAACTTTGCGGAAACGGACAAGCTGGGCGGTGGAACATGTATTCTGGCGAACCTCATCAAAGCATGGTCAGAAGATGCAGCACTGCACGAGAACAATACACTCAGCAGCACCTTCATTGCCTTGATCGATACTTTACGGTGTGGCCTTCGGCCTTGGGTTTACAATGATACATGTCCCGCACCGTGCGGTCGTTTAACCTGACGAACCGCTGAAAAGGTGCCATACGGTTTGCCGACGTTGCGCCGACGTGTCGCCGACAGCCCGTTTCTCAACAAAATAAGGCGTTAACCTATGATTCGAGGCACAGCGCGAAAATCACCGTGCGGTGGGGGCTACGCAACACCCACCGGGGATCGTTTCAGTTTGATCCCGGCGGCCTGCATTGCCGTCGCCGCGATATCCACCGCCGTCAGCCCCGCATCGGCATACATCGCCGCCGGTGAGGCCTGATCGATATACCGATCCGGCAGGGTCATCGTGCGCAATTGGCAGCGCCCGTCCAGCAGCCCGTCATTGGCCAGATCATGCAGCACCATGGCCCCAAAACCGCCGCGCGCGCCCTGCTCGACGGTCACAATCGCCTTGTGATGACGCAGCAATTGCCGGATCAGATCGCGGTCCAGCGGCTTGGCAAAACGGGCATCGGCGATGGTCACCGATACGCCTTGCGTGGCCATCTGTTCGGCTGCCTTGCGGCATTCCTCCAGATGGGCACCAAAGGAAAGCAAAGCAATATCAGTACCTTCCTGCACCACACGGCCCTTGCCGATCTCGATCACATTGCCGCGTTCCGGCAGGTCGAGCCCCACGCCTTCGCCGCGCGGATAGCGGAATGCGATAGGGCCCGCATCATAGGCCGCGGCCGTGCGGACCATATGCATCAGCTCAACTTCATCACCGGCGGCCATCACGACCATATTGGGCAGGGCCGCCATATAGCCGATGTCAAACGCGCCCGCATGGGTGGGGCCATCTGCACCCACCAGCCCGGCACGATCTATCGCGAAACGGACCGGTAAGTTTTGCAAGGCAACATCATGCACAACCTGATCATAGCCGCGTTGCAGAAAGGTCGAATAAATCGCGCAGAATGGTTTCAGGCCCGACGCGGCCATCCCCGCACTGAATGTCACTGCGTGCTGTTCGGCGATGCCCACATCAAACACCCGGTTTGCGAACCGCTCACCCATGATGCTTACCCCTGTCCCGGACGGCATGGCCGCCGTTACTGCGACGACAGTGGGATCAAGTGCTGCCTCGGTTGTCAGGGCGTTGCCGAACACTTTGGTATAGGCCGGTGCGTTGGGTTTGGATTTGGCCTGCGCCCCTGTGGCGACATCGAATTTTGAAACACCATGGCCACAATCGGCGCTGCCCTCGGCGGGGGCGTAACCCTTTCCTTTTGTTGTACAAACATGGATCAGGACCGGCCCAGTTGCACGGGTGCGGGCGGCGCGCAGCACCGGCAAAAGCTGGCGCATATCATGCCCGTCAATCGGGCCGATATAGCTGAAACCAAGTTCTTCAAACAGCGTCCCTGATCCGCCGGTCTGCATACCTGTCACCAGTTGCCGGGCACGGCGGGCGTGGTCGCGCAACGGACCGGGCAATGCGGATTCAAACCCTTCGGCCATCTTGTGAAATTCACCCACGGGCGAGGCGTAAAGACTGGAAAGGTATTTCGACATGGCACCGGTTGGTGGGGCGATCGACATCTCATTGTCATTCAGGATCACGAACATCCGGCGGCCTTCGGCACCGGCATTGTTCAGCGCTTCATAGGCCATACCGGCACTGATGGACCCGTCGCCGATCACAGCAACCGCGTCCCCCGTGGGCTGGCCCATGTCGCGGCCAATGGTGAACCCAAGGGCGGCAGAAATGGAGGTGCTGGAATGGGCGGCACCAAAGGGATCATAATCGCTTTCGCTGCGTTTGGTGAAACCGGAAAGCCCGCCTTCCTGCCGCAGGGTACGGATACGGTCGCGTCTGCCGGTCAGCACCTTATGCGGATAGCATTGATGCGACACGTCCCAGATTAGTTTGTCGCGCGGGGTATCGAACACAGCATGCAGGGCCACGGTCAGTTCAACCACGCCCAGCGACGATCCTAAATGCCCGCCAGTTTCCGACACGGCAGAGATCACTTCAGCGCGCACATCATCAGCCAGATTGGCCAATGCAGTATCATTCAAACGGCGCAGATCGGCAGGGCCAGCCACGCCATTCAGAAACGGGGTTTCGGGACGATTGGTCATAGCGCGCCTTTCGTGTTAATAAAAAAGCGCCGCAAGGGGGTCGGGCCCGCTTGCGACGCTAGTCTCCTGTAGCCAACAGGAAGGGAACGGGACCTTAGCCCCAATGACGGACCAGCCAGGGAAGGGTAGTCCGACGGCGAAGAAACGGGCGACCGCGTCGCGGGTCGCCCGCTCCAATCAGGTAAACTGATCGCTTGGCATCTCGATGATCATCGATGACCGGTTGATGGGATCGGGGTTTTGCCGGCTTTCATCCGGCAGTGCCTTTCCGATCAGCGCGATCACCGCGATGATCAACCAGACCGCCAGGCAAAACGCGGCGGCGTAACCCGCACCTTTCAGCATCAAGAGCGTGATATCGGCGGACAGCCTGCTTTTCTCGCTCAGCTCAAGGATGTTTTCGTGCTCACTCATCATCTCTCTCCTTAATTGAGCGGCGCGTAGCCATGCTCTTGCGCCCAGACAAACCAGTTATCGACAACCGTGCCGGTCAGCAGGATCCCGATACCACCCGTCAGGGTCGTCAGAACCGCGAACCACCATGCCCAGCGGTGGATACCTTCCATCGTGGCGTTAAAGCCCATGGTCCAGCGCCAGAACAATGCGGCCCGTTCGGTCGCTGTGCCCCGGTCAACGATCTGTTCAATCTCGCGTTCGCCGCCGAAACGGCTGACCGCAAGGATCGTCGCCCCATGCATCGCAAACAGCAGGGCCGAGCCGTAAAGGAACGCAATGCTGAGAGCGTGGAAGGGGTTGTAGAACAGGTTGCCGTAAGTGATCGAGAACAGGTTGGTCCAGTCCAGATGGCTAAAGACACCGTAAGGCACCATTTCAGACCAGTCGCCCATCAGGATCGGCCGGAATAGACCCAGCACCAGGAACAGCCAGATCGCAGAGGCGAACGCCCATGCCACATGTTTGCCCATGCCCAGTGCTTCGGCGCGCAGATAGGTGCGCACCCACCATGTCAGAACCGAGATCAGCAGGAAGAAAGAGGCGATCATGAAATAGCCCCCATCATTCATCGGTGGCATGCCCAGACCATAGCCCGGCGATGGCGGATCCAGCGAGAACCAGAACAGGTCGCGCAGGAAAATCGCGGGGTTGTAATCAGCCTGCGCCCAGAAGGACATGCCCACCATGACAAACCAGATCAGGCCTGTCGCCAGCGAGATCACCCCAAAAGAACCAAGGTAAAGCGGCCCCAACTGGGCATTCCCGAACCAGCCCGCAAGTGTGGAAAAGCGGCCCTTTCCGATACGTTCAGAGGCGGGGTTCGTGTCAGCGGGGTTGATCCCCAATTCAGGGGGGCCCTGAACCTGAACCTGGGTGAAGATGTTTTGATATTCAGCCATTGTTCATACCCTCCTATAGGTCCCGCCACCAAGGCAGCTCGTAATACCAGTCCCACCAGACGATCCATTCCTCGAACCAGATGGTGCCTGAAATCACGATGCAAATCGCGCTCCAGAAGCCTGCATTCAGCGCGAGGAACAGACCCAACCGGTGAATCCCCAACGGCCCGATGGAATAACCGATCAGATCCCGGAAATACGTATCTTCGTGGTCGGGTGAGGCGATTTCCTTGCCCTTGCCCGGATTGACAGCGGACAGAACCAGTGATCCGTGCAGCGCAAGCGCCAGACAGTTCGTAAAGAAGAACGTGATCGCGATCATATGGACCGGGTTGTAGTGGAAGTTGCCATAAGCATAGCCCACGTTATTCACCCAATCGAGATGGCTGAAGATACCGTATGGAAAACCGTGACCCCATGCGCCCAGCAGGACAGGACGGATCACCACAAGCGTCACATAGGCAAAGATCGCGACCCCAAAGGCAAACGGCACATGATAGCCAATGCCAAGTTTGCGACAAATCTCGACCTCGCGCATCATCCAGCTGACAAAGGCGCCAATCGCACAGATCGTGATGATCTGCCACAGGCCGCCATTGAGCAGCGGTGCTGGCCCCAATCCATATTCCAAAGGCGGCGGGTTGATCGAAATCAGCCAGGGATTCCATGTCGGGCCTTGGCTGGCCCCGTAAAAAATCAAGATCGTCCCAAGGACGGCGAAAAAGAACGTCGTGACCCCGAAGAAGCCAACGTAAAATGGCCCCACCCAGAAGTCGAACAGATCACCGCCTACCAATGTCCCGCCACGGACCCGGTATTTTCTTTCGAAGCTGAGCTGTGCCATCTTCCTACTCCATTCATGGACAGGCTCTGCGACCCCGTTCGGGCGCGCCCTGTCGTCGTCAATGTCTTGCGGTTTGCCGTGGGCGGATCAAAGGCCCGCCCACAGCTTCTGTTATTGCGGCAAAAGCCGGTTAGCCACCTGCGCCAAAGGCGAGCTGGAACCAGTTTGTGCTTTCATTGCTCAGCAGGACGAGGTGAATCATCGCTGCAAGCAGGAACAGGAAAACGCCCTGCGCCACGAAAACGCGGCGTGGGTCGAAAACCAGCCAGATCTTGTAGAACTGTGCCATGTGTTTTTCCTTTCCCTACCAGCTGAACCAGGGCAGCTTGATGTACGTCAGAAAGTGAGCAACCACGGCTACGATCGTGAAGATCGTAAACCCGCTCATGTACACCGAGTGCAGTTCCTGGGCCTGCTCGTCAGTGAGACCTGTGAAAGACAGATCTGATTTGTCAGCCATGTTTTGTCTCCAAAATTAGGTTCTGACGCCGCGCACCCCCCGCGGCCGGGTTACGACAGAAGCTCTTCCTCTGCCCCAATCCATCACCCCGGGGGGGAATGATGAACAACGTGTGCCCGTTACCGGGCAAATCTCTGTTCGGGTCGTCACGCGCTAAAGATATGCGGCGTGATGATCCGGGCCTGTGTCCAGGCTTTGGCGAATGGGCCCTTTTCAGGCAGTTCCATCCGGCGGGCGGCGGCCAGCATCCATGTCAGGAAGGCCAGCGGCAGTGTCGCCAGAAAGATCAACGTGAAATAGGCATAATATTCGCGTTTTGGCGGTGCCGTGCGTGCGCGCAGCACTGGTGCGTCTGAGGTAAAATCTGTCATTTCCGTCCTCCCGAGGATGGTTGCAGTGTCTCGACAGTCTCAAGGACCACCCGGTCATTGCCGGCGTCGAGGGCCGCCCGTTCGGCTGCATCGCGCAGCGTTTTGGCGGCAGAAATTCTGGTCAGAATGGGGTGGGTTGCGACGATTTCGTCCAGCTTCGCCTGGGCATCAGCATCCCATGGAAAATCGCGGCGCAATGGGGTTAGTGTGGCGTCGCCCGCGTCCATCTCACTGCCCAGCGGCAGAATATGGAACAGCGCATCAAACAGGCCGTTGCAGACCTCTTGCAACACATAGGTTGCACCCGCGTAGCCCATAAATGGCGTCCCGGTGGCCCGCCTGATCGCAGCACCTGGAAAGCTTGCTGGTATGAAGACAGGGCTAGGTCCGTGCCCCGCCTTCATCTCGGCCAGATACATCTTTTCGTTGATGGACCCAAACACGATGAGTGGCCGTTTCTGATGCGTCAATTGACGCACCTCTTCATTATTCGTCTTCTTGCCCCGGCAGCGGGCAACCGCAAAAGCGCAGGGAAAACCCAGATCGTTTTCCAGATAATGCCGAACGCCGCGGGCATAGGTTTCGTTCGCCACGATGGCGAATTCCGCGGTGGCAAAGAAATCCTGCGTGACAGACCGCCACAGGTCCCAGACCGGTTTGATCGTCGAATGTTTCTCGCGTTCGATAAACGGTTCGGGATCGAGGCCGGTTAATTCACCCAGCTTGCGCAGGAATTTCGTGGTGCTGTCGATGCCAAACGGGGCTTGCAGGTAAGGTTTGCCCAGCACTTCGCAAAGTCCGCGCCCAAATTCGCGATACATGGTGACATTGACGTCGGCATTCACCAGATTGCGCATCTCGGCCAGATGGGCACCCAGTGGCATGACCATGTTGATTTCGGCCCCGATGCCTTCGACCAGACGCCGGATTTCGGCCAGATCAGAGGGCATGTTGAACGCCCCATACATCGGCCCAAGGATATTCACGCGGGGCTTTGCGTCTTCCTCACGCTTTTTCTCGGGCGGCATACGCCCCTTGGTCATCCCGAACTCGGTGAAGATCCAGGTCATAGCCCGATCCGCGCACTCCCACTGATCCTCATCAATGGTGCGGGGCAGGAAACGTTGAATATTGGTGCCTTGCGGGGTCACACCACCGCCGATCATCTCGGCAATGGACCCGGTGACAACAACGGCAGGCAAGGCAGGGTCCAACACATCCCAAGCCCGTTTCATCGCCTCTTCGGTGCCTTCACCCATTTCGGTTTCACCCAAACCGGTGACGACAATAGGCAACTCATGCGGCGGCAGTCCGTCGGTGTAGTGCAAAACAGATGTGACGGGCAGGTTTTCACAACCGACCGGGCCGTCGATCACAACTTGCAGCCCTTTCACAGCACAGAATGCATAAACAGCACCCCAGTAGCCGCCAGCGCGATCATGATCGGTGATCAGCATCACGCGCACCCCGCGATTGAAAAATCTTCGTCACGAAGATTTTTCCCGACGGAAGAATTTTGGCCAAAATTCTTCATATCATCTGCTCCGCCTTGGCAACACGGGCCATTTTGTCGAGCTTTTTCTGGTGCTGTGCGCGGAAGTCGGGGCGCAGATTGGGTGTACCTTCCCAGACACCGGCGGTGTCTTGCGCACCGACACCTTCGAAAAAGGCGCGCATCGTATCCATCTTTGCCTTGCCCCCGATCGCCGCATTGACCACTTGCGCAAGCGATCCTGCACCTGCAGGACCCATCAGAGGCCGGGCCGAAATCAGGTTTGTGAAGTATAGCGCCGGGATGCCATGTTCCTTGGCGTGCTGCACAACCGGGGTCGTGCCAATGGCCAGATCCGGATTGATTGCGTCCACTGCAGCCAGATCATCCTCTAGCGACGCGCGGTAAACCACCTTCACCCCTTTTGCGGTCAACCATTCTGCGTCATCCGCAGACCATGGGGTTTTGGGGCAGGCCGTGCCAACGTAAGGTACATCCGCCCCGCTTTCGATCAGCAGCCGCGCAACAAGGAGTTCGGACCCTTCATAGCCTGACAGGGTCACCGTGCCTTTGATCCGGGCGCCATTCAGCGCCTCGCGGATGGCGGGCAGGAATGCATTTTGTGCGGCTGCGATTTGTGCAGGCTGCACATTGAACGCTTCGCCAATATTCATCAGCCAGGCAGCCGTGCCATCGTAACCAACCGGGGCCGAGCCAATGATGGGCCGTCCAGCTGCCTCAAATTCGCGGACTGCAGCGGTGTAGAACGGGTGGATCGCGGCCACGCCGCCGCAATCCAATGCGGCATAAAGCTCGCGCCATTCGCGGGTCGGTACAGCCGGACCAGCGGCAAGCCCCATTGGGCCAAGCATCGCCCCGATCATCATTGGATCAGCCGGGAACATTTCACCCAGCAAGGCAACGGTTGGACGATCCGATTTTCCACCAACGGGTGCTTGGACAGGCCCGGCGGCGATTTCCTCACGGGCATAGTTCAGCATGGCCCCAGCGAGCACATCCTTGGCCTCGGCATGGGTTGGAATGCCAAAGCCGGGCACGTCAATACCGACGATCCGCACGCCGTTGATTTCCTTGGGCAAGAGCCGCAATGGCACGCCGGATGCGGTGGGCACACAGAGGTTTGTCACCACAATCGCATCATAGCGATCCGGATCGGCCATATCATGCACGCTTTCGCGGATATCCTCGAACAGCTTGCCGGTCACCAGTGTTTCGGAATTGAACGGTACGTAGCCCACCGACCGGCGTGCGCCATAGAAGTGGGACACGAAGGTCAGGCCGTAAACGCAGCATGCAGAGCCCGACAGCACGGTCGCAACCCGTTTCATCCGCAGGCCCACGCGCAATGACCCGAAGGCCGGGCACATGCTTTGTGGTTGATCATGGGGACCTTGGGGGTAATCCTTAGCGTATTGGTCCAGAATGTCCGATTTACCTGCGGCCCGCGCGGCAGCCTCCATGGTGTCGGCACCGGCAGTACAGCCGCCTTCCAACGCAACGGCGTCGCGGACCTGATCCGGGACCTCTGACCGGGCCGCGCCTTCGATGATCTGGACATTGCCAGCATCATCATAACCGACCTCATAGCCTTGCCGCTGGTCGTCAGGCATCGTCATAAATGACCTCCAGCGACTCTTTGGGTTTGGCATTCTTGCCGCGCATATCGACATCGGTTGCGGGGATCAGTTGATAGTCGCCGCCGGTATCCTTGGCGTCGAACAGGCCGAGCAAGCCGTCCTGATCCAATGGTGTCGGGCGCACCGGTGGGGCCACGCCCACGGCTTCGGCCAGTCCTTCAAACATCGTGCCCCATTGGCTTTCGTGGGTACCGACGATCTGGTAATTGGCCGATTTTTTCCTCAGGTCATCGTCTTGTGGAATTGCAGCAAGGACAGGAACGTTGACTGCCTCGGCGAAGGCTTGGGCTTCTCCGGTCCCGTCGTCTTTATTGATGACCAACCCGGCCACCCCAACATTACCGCCAAGCTTGCGGAAGTATTCGACAGCGGAGCAGACATTGTTCGCAACATATAGGGATTGCAGATCATTTGAGCCGACCAGGATAACCTTCTGCGCCATATCGCGCGCGATGGGCAGACCGAAGCCGCCACAGACGACGTCCCCAAGAAAGTCGAGAAGCACATAATCAAAGTCCCAGTCGTGGAACCCCAGTTTTTCGAGAAGTTCAAACCCGTGGATGATCCCACGGCCACCACAGCCGCGACCCACCTCTGGGCCGCCAAGTTCCATGGCAAAGACGCCGCCGCGTTTGAAACAGACATCTCCGATCTGAACCTCTTCACCGGCTATCTTTTTCTTGGCAGAGGTCTCGATGATCGTTGGGCAGGCCTTGCCACCAAATAGCAGGCTGGTGGTGTCAGATTTTGGGTCACATCCGATCAGCAGCACCCGTTTGCCCATCTCGGCCATCATGTGTGACAGGTTGGCCAGGGTGAAGGATTTGCCGATGCCGCCCTTGCCATAAATCGCGATGATCTGGGTTTTGGAGGTCGGTTCGCCTTGTGGTACCTCAAGCGTTGGCTCTTCTGCCGCTTCATCCCGCAGGCGTTTGTCGAAATCCTTCAGGTTTGGAATTTCATCTTTCATGCCGCACCCCAGTTCAGAATCATTTTCAGGCAGGCCGGATCGGTAAAGGCGGTTTCATATGCCTTCGCTGCCGCCGCTGCCGGTTGCCTGTGTGTGATCAAATCAGCCAGTTCCAGCACCCCGGCCTCCACCAGTGCTTTGGTGGCGATCATGTCATCGGCGGCCCATTCGGCACTGATCCGCAGGCGCGCTTCCTTCATGAAAGCGGGCGGAAATGCGAATTGCAGTGGTGCTGTATAGAACCCGGCAAGAACAATTTCGCCGCCCTTGCCGATACGCCCGATCAGGTCATTCAACAGATCGCCCTGACCCGAGGCATCGTAAATCGACATGTAGTCGTGGCGTTCGTCGGTATCGGGCGTCACAACCGCATAGCCATCTGCGCCATCCATCCGGGCGGGGTCAATTTCCCATACCGTGGGTGCGGGCGCACCTGCGGCAATGGTCAACCGAGCCAGAAGGCGGCCAAGCACACCATGCCCAACAATCAAGTCGGGAACCGCTTTGCCAGGTCCGGCCATCGCATGCCGGGCTGTTGCGGCCAAGGCCAGCAACGCACCTGCGGCACCCAAGCCCCGGTCGATCCGCGTGGCGCGCGCCGCTTTGGTCACCAGTGTTTCGGCGGCCGCGCCAAACAGCCCATGCGCGCCTTCATAGCAGCTGGCACCGGGCACAAATACATGTTCACCAACGCGAAAACCGCTATCTGCACCGGCTTCGATCACTTCGCCAGCGGCCTCATAGCCGGGGATCAGGGGGTAGCCCATTCCGGGAAAGGGCGGCATGTCACCGGACCAGAACAGTTTTTCTGTGCCAGTCGAAATACCTGAATGCCGGACGGCCACAACAATATCATCCGCGGCAGGCGGCGTGATGCCCACATGTCCCAACGCCAGCTGTTTCGGCGCGGATAGGATGACGGCTTTGCTCTCCACGATGTCTCCCTCGTGTTGCACTTGCGACCCTTGGGGGGACTCAACTGCGACACTCTGTTCTTCCTGTCAGTCTAGCTTTACAGAACAAACTGTCAATTACTTTGGACATTTTGAGTGTCAACTTGGCTTTACACCCGACACAACCGAGGTCACGAAGGGCCGTGATGGCGCGGGGCAGTGAAGATATGTAAATCCGGCAGCTGACATCAGTTCCGCAATCTGATCGGAGGACCGCGCGCGTCCCGTCCGCATCGCCATGCAATAAAGGGCGAAATAGGCGTCACCTGATCGGTTGGGCGCAACACCACCGGTCATGGGTTCAGACACAATGACCGTCCCACCCGGGGGCAAGGCGGCATAAACCGCGCCCAATAGGTGGGCCACCGTGGCATCAGCGTGATCATAAAGAACACGCACAAGGCTGATCACATCAGCACCTGTTGGCAGCGGATCATCCCGAAAAGACCCCGTCGCGATTGTCACCCGATCTGTCAGGCCGGCGGCATCGAATCGGGTTTGGGCCGCTGGCGCCACTGCGGGAAGATCGAACAGGGTCATCGTCAGGGCCGGATGAGCCGCGCCCACCGCCGTCAAAAATGCACCGGTCCCGCCACCTACATCCATCAGCCGTGATGCCTGACCCAGATCAATGGCCGCCAGCGTGTCTTCGGCAACCAGCACCTGACTGTCGGCCATCAGTTGTGAATAGGCTGCGGCGACATCCGGGTCCGTTGCCCCACCTGCCCCAAAGACATAAGGCCAGAAATCGGCCAGTTCCGTTTGCACCTCGCCCCGGAAGAACGCGACCGGATCGGCAAGGTCACGGTAAAGCACATCGTGATGTTTGATCATTCCCGCCAGCCCCGGCACCCCGGTCAGTGCCGCGCCGCGTGTGGTTAGCGCATAGCACCCGTTGCGGCGGTTCTTCAGCAAACCAATCGCAACCCCGCCCGATAGCAGGACCTGCATCCTGTCACTGGGCAGTGCTGTGTGGCGCGCAAGCATGCCCGCGTCCTGTTCCGCCTCAAGCAGCATTTGCGGTATCTCAAGCTGGATCAAAGCCTGCAAAGTCTGCGAATGGCAGAACCCGGCCACCAGATCAAACATCGCCTCGCCTTCGTTGCGGACAATGCGGCGGGTCAATGGAAACCGGGCTGCCCATTTTTGAAACCGGCGGGAGGCGATCAGCCGGGTCAGCCGCGATGCCGGGCGCGGCCCGCTATTGTGCAGCGTTGGACCGGGCAGATCGACATCAGCCATTATTCACCCGGAACGGTTGGCCGATTGCGGGCACCTGCTGGCACCAGTTTATCGGCGTAGGCGCGCACCATCTGCGCCAATGCGGCTTCGCCCGGGCAAGCCGGGATTGATGCAATCGCGCCGCCCAGAATATCATCAAATCGTTGGATCGCCCCTGTAATGCCCAGCGATGCCACCGCATTGGGCCGCCCGTGCAGGTCATCCTGACCGGCGGGTTTGCCCAATGTCGCCTCGTCACATAGCGCATCACGCAGATCATCAGCGACCTGAAACGCCTCACCAATACGCGCGCCGAGTTCTTCCCAAGGCTCCGCGTTCTGACCGGCGGCAACCGCCCCCATTTGTGTCGCCGCGATGAACAAGGCCCCGGTTTTGGCCTGATGATACGCGGACAGGTCAATCTGGTCTTCGCTTTCCCAGCCTTGCCCGGCACAGATGCCAAAGGGCATACCCGTGCGGGTGCCCAGAATATCAATCAGCGCAACGGCGCTCGCTGGGTCATTTCCGGCAGCACGCGCCAGGATCTGAAACCCCATGATGATCAGGCTGTCGCCCGTCAAAACCGCAAGCGGTTCGGAATAGGCCAGATGAAGCGCCGCCTTGCCCCGCCGCATATCGGCATCGTCAAAACAGGGCAGATCGTCATGAACAAGGCTGGCGCAATGAATGACCTCTAGCGCGGCACCCGCTGCATCGGTCAATGCCGGGCGACTGTCGCCGCAGGCAAGTGCCACAGATGTCAGAATTGTCGGCCTGATCCGCGCGCCCCCGGGTGTCACAGCATAGTTCAACGCACTGGCAAGCCTGCCCGGGGCGATGCCGCCCTGGCTCATTTCAATGGCCGCCGTTATTGACGCTTCGATCCGGTCCGAGATTCGCATGCATGATCTCCAGGTTACAGTTCATAGTGTCCATTTTAGTTTACATGTGTCAATGTAAATCAAACAGGACAGAAGAGACTCAGGGTCGAATGACGCAAAGCGGACCAAAGGTCGTGATCATTGGTGCTGGCATCGGCGGGCTGGCTGCCGCGTTGCGACTGGCCCATCAAGGCTGCGCTGTGACCGTGTTGGATATGCACGCCGCGCCGGGCGGGAAAATACGCACCGTTGCGTCCGCCGCAGGGCCCGTTGACGCGGGGCCCACTGTTCTGACTATGCGCCCGGTGTTTGAGGCCTTGTTTGCCGATGTGGATGAGGCGCTGGCGGATCATGTCACGCTTACCCCCCTGAAAACGCTGGCGCGTCATTACTGGGATGACGGCACGTGCCTTGATCTGATGGCCGACCCTGATGAAAGCCGCGCGAATATCCGCGCCGTCTTTGGCGAAAAGGCCGCACAGCAATTCACCCGGTTTTCCGACCGGGCCAAACGACTGTTTGACGCCTTTGACGACCCGATCATGCAGACCGCAGCACCGGATCAATGGGCCGTGACCAAGACGGTTTTGCGCCAGCCCGGACTGATACGAGACATGGCCCCGCACCGGACCCTTGCCGGAATGCTGCGCAGCGCGTTCAGCGAACCCAAGCTGGCCCAGCTTTTTGGACGCTACGCCACATATGTTGGCGGATCACCGTATGCAGCACCTGCAATCCTGTCCCTGATTTGGCAGGCAGAGGCGCGGGGCGTCTGGACGGTCAAGGGTGGAATGCATGGTCTGGCCAACGCGGTTGCGGGTTTGGCCAGCAAACGCGGGGCGACATTTGTCTATCAGACCAAGGCGACCCGGATCACCCAACAAGGCGGGCGTGTGACAGGGGTGCAAACTGATGCGGGCCACCACCCGGCCGATTATGTGCTTTTCAACGGCGACCCAAGGGCGCTGGAAACCGGTTTGCTGGGGAAGGCACCGCAAAACGCCGTGACGAAGACGCATACGGAGCCACGCAGTTTGTCTGCCTATGTGCATGCTTTTGCGGCAGCCCCAGACGGCCCAGCGCTGGCCCATCATACTGTGTTTTTTGGCCATGACCTGAGCGCGGAGTTTGCGGCCTTGGCCAAGGGGCAAATGCCCGCCGATGCCACGCTGTACCTATGCGCGCAGGATCACGGGCAGGTCGCCCAAGACGCTGTCCAGCGGTTTGAGATCATCATGAATGCGCCCCCGGTTCTGAATGACCCCGAAAAGGAAAAGCCACCATGTCAGATACAGATTTTCGACCGGTTGAAGGCATTCGGGCTCAGCTTCGGGCCGATACCGGGGCCGGACGCGCTGACCACGCCGCAGGGCTTCGATCAGATGTTTCCGGGGAGCCTCGGTTCCCTTTACGGGCGCAGCCCGCATGGGTTGACGGCGGGGTTCAAACGCCCGACGGCGCGGACCAGCCTGCCGGGGCTGTACCTGTGCGGGGGCGGGGCGCATCCGGGGGCGGGGGTACCGATGGCGACACTCTCCGCCCGGCACGCGGCCGCGGCGATCATGACGGACCATGCTTCCACCTCGATGTCCCCCCAAACGGTTACGCCTGGTGGTATGTTGACGGGATCAGCGATTGCGGGACCAAAGCGGTCTCTGTCATCGGGTTCATAGGATCGGTTTTTTCACCGTGGTATGCGTGGTCAGGGCGGCGCGATCCCGCCAATCATTGCTGTATCAACGTGGCTACATATGGTCCCGGCGGGCGGTTCACCATGACGGACCGTGGACGTGCGGCCCTGCACACCACAACGGATCATTTTCAGGTTGGACCATCATCAATGCACTGGACGGGCGGCGAACTGGTCATTGATATCCATGAAATCAGCAGCCCGCCCCTGATCAGCAGGGTGCGGGGGCAGATCACCGTCACGCCCCATGCTGTGACATCCGTTGAACTGCCTCTAACCCCCGACGGCACGCATATCTGGCGACCCTTCGCCCCGTCATCGGACATCGCTGTCGATCTGGAGGCAAAGGGCTGGCAATGGTCGGGCCATGGCTATTTCGACGCCAATTTCGGGACCCGCGCGCTGGAGCAGGATTTTAGTTTCTGGACCTGGGGGCGCTACCCGACCAAGTCCGGGGCGACCTGCATCTATGATGCCGTGCGGCGGGATGGGACAACGCTCGACACCGCGATCGCCTTTGACGCGGACGGAAACGCACAAAAGGTTGATGCACCACCGCGCACCCGGTTCAAACGCTCGCTCTGGCAGGTCAAACGCGAAACCCGGGCCGACCGGGGCGTGATGCCAAAACAAGTGCTGAACATGCTGGATGCACCGTTTTATTCCCGTTCGGCAGTGCAGACCCAACTGAACGGTGAAATGGTCACCGGCGTCCATGAGGCACTTGACCTCAACCGGTTCAGATCATCCCTGATTAAACCGATGCTTGCCATGCGGGTCCCAAGACGACGCAGTTGGACGATGTGAATAGAATTGCCTGCTGGCGGCAGGCTCTATAACGCACAGACCAATGATAGGCCCATGTCGCTCGATAGTCTTTGCGCTGCACCGGTGCTGCGTCGTGATTGTCAACACGACCTAGGAAACATCGTTAATACCACAAGGCGTAGACGCCCAATATAGCCCTGTCAGCAAACCCAACCAAGGTTGCCGACAGGGATAGACTAGCAAAGTTTAGATGCAGAAGGCGCAGAACCCTAAAACAGATCGTTCCAGATGGTGCCGTCAAAGCAGCGCAACTTCCTGCTGCTGGCGTCGAAATAGATATCACCCGCAGCCGGGCTGGCAGGTGCGGCCCCCGGCGTTAATGCCATTACTTCGGCGAATTGGGCATGACCTGTTGCCGCATCAATCGACAGTGCTGTGGTCCATGATGACCCATCCGCCGAGACCTTGATGCTGAAATTGTCTTCGCCAGCCAGACCCATTTCGGCGCGACCATCAAACCCGGACTGGTAAAGCAGTGACGCGGTTTCGGCAGTGCTGGCCTTGTTGATCTTTAGCTGATGACCTGCGCCATCATTATTCAGCAATGTCGCATCGCTGGACACACTCAGGCGATTGGTGGCGTCCGATACCGCATTTACGCCAACCCCAGACAAATTTTCCAAGGGCGGCAAATCGCCCTGGGTGATCCAGCTACCACCGGTCAGCACCTGCATGGCGGCCACGTCCAGCACCCAAGCCTGCCAGCCTTCGCGCGGGGCCACGAACAGCCAGCCACCGCCGCGCCATGTGGCGATCATGCCATCCTGCCCGGCCCAGTCGCCTGTCGCGCCCCCACCCAGCGCCCAGGCCTGACCTTCAGTCGGACTGCCGGGTGGTGTGGTGGCTCCGGTGCTTTCCAGCGTCAGTTGAACAATCATGTCCAACAGCTCGATCGCTTCGTTATGAGTGACGTGCTTTTGTGCCTGCGCTGGCATGATAAAGGGCAAGGACAGGTTTGGGGTCTGATCTGGCATGGAGAAGGGCGCCTTCCGCGATGAATGAAATCGCGCGCAGTATCAGGTCAGGGTCATGAACGATGTGTTCAACCACCGTACCAAAATTCATGAACGATTAAGGCTGGTTTCTAAAACACAAAGCAAAACAGTGATTTAATCAGTTCAAAGCTGCGCGTCATGCCCCGGGTTCCGAGCAATTCGGGCACGCCTCCGCCACAATCTGAAGTCATCTCTCTGCGCAACGTGAATTGCACGATGGGGGTCGCAGCATGTCAGATACACCAGCAAATACCACTACATCCGTTGAATTGAACATTGGACAAACCATCACCGGCCAGATCGACTTTGCCGGTGACAGGGACTGGGTCCGCATGGATCTGGCCGCCGGCGAGTGGGTGCAGGTCACCCAGCGCGGGGTCGGTTCCGACGGGATCAGGGATTCCTACCTGCGGGTCTATGATGCGGATGGGGCCATGATCACGGGGGATGACGAATTGTCGTCATCCAACACCAATAAGGACGCCGCAATCACCTTTGGCGGCAACAGTGCCGGCACCTATTATGTAGAGGCGGCTGGGTCCCGGGACCGATTCAGCGGCGACTATTCCCTGCAAGCCAAGGCGGTCGCGGCACCGGCCGGCAACCCTGTCGCATCGCTTGATAGTGGGACACAGCGCAGCGATAGCGTGATCTCGGTGCATTTCGTGGATGCCGGTGGCCGGGCGGCGTTCGGGCGCAGCACCAATACCGGGCAGGATGATATCGTGTCAGAGGGTTGGAACGCTTATGAAAAAGCCCGGGCCATTGCAGCGCTCGATTCCATTGCGGCGGTGACTGACCTGCGCTTTGCGGTCACCACCAACCCCAATGCCGATTTCCAACTGGTGCTCGACACCAATGAGCTGAACAATAACGGCCTGCTTGGCTATTTTTACATGCCGTCGGGGACCCGGGCCAGCGTCGGGGTGTTTAACGGCAACGGTTTTGGTTGGGATGACGCGCCGGGCGGTGGGCTGGAAGAAGGCGGATTGGCCTATGCCACATTGGTCCATGAATTTCTGCATGGGCTTGGCCTGGAACACCCACATGATGCCGGCAACCCGTTCAGCGGGGTGCATGCCGCCTTTCGCGATTACGGGGTCAGCGGGCTGAACCAAGGCATCTATACCACCATGTCCTATAATGCTGGGTATCAGACCACCCCATCATCCAGCTATCTGCGCGGGAATGAGGCCGGGCCAATGGCGTTGGATATCGCAGCCCTACAAGCAATCTATGGGGCCAATAGGTCCTACGCTTCCGGTGATAACGTCTACGAACTGCCCGAATCCGGGATCACAGCGTGGAAGGCGATCTGGGACACTGGCGGCAATGACACGATCCGCTATTCCGGCAGCCTGGACAGTACGATTGACCTGCGTGACGCCACGCTGACCTATGAAATCGGCGGTGGTGGTTTTGTATCCTCTGCCGCAGGGGTAAGCGGCGGCTACACCATCGCCAATGGGGTCACCATCGAAAACGCAATCGGCGGGGCCGGTGCAGACAAACTGGTCGGCAATGAGGCGGGCAATACGCTGCAAGGCGGTGCAGGTCAGGACATGCTGATCGGCGGGGCAGGCAATGACATGCTGGACGGCGGGGCCGATGATGACATCATGACAGGGGATGCCGGGGATGACACGCTGATCGGTGGCGATGGCAATGACACGGCACATGGCGGGGCAGACAATGACGACATGTCTGGCGGGGCAGGCGATGACGACCTAACCGGCAATTCCGGCGCTGATGATATCAGGGTCGACAGCGGCACAAACACGCTGCGCGGCAATAGCGGGCAAGATACGCTGACCGGTGGCAGTGGTGTTGATACAATCACCGGCGGCACAGGCCATGATGTGATCAGTGGCGGTGGGGGCAATGATACACTGTCCGGTGGGCGCGGGGCCGACACAATCGATGGTGGCACAGGCGATGACCGGATCGAAGGCGGCTGGGATGCCGACACGCTGACCGGTGCGTTGGGCGCAGATACATTTGTGTTCAGCTTCCTGTCTGACAGCAGCAGCGCCCAGCGCGATGAGGTGACGGATTTCGAAACCGGGCAGGACCTGATCGATCTGCAATTGATCGACGCAGACAGGGACGCAAGCGGCGATCAGGGTTTCGCCTTTATCGGCACAGATGCGTTTTCCGGCGCTGGTCAGCTGCGGCTGAAAACAGAAGGCACCGACACAATCGTGCAGGCCGACCGCAATGGCGATGGCATCGCTGACCTCGAAATCCTGCTCTCTGATGCAACCGGGCTCAGCAGTGCTGATTTCATCCTTTAACCGGTGACGTGTTTAAAGTCACCCGGCTTGACTTTCATGTGAGGTATCCAGCCCAAGACGGAGAAGTGGACGTTCACGCAAAATGCGGCGAAGGTCTCGAAAGAGCCCATCTCGACCGATTTCTGCACCTCAACGAATGTCTGCAACAGTTTTGGGCTGTATGGGATATCGCAGAAGTGGTTTGATAGCGCGAAATTGGAATTGAGGGATGGATCGAGCAAATGAATGAGCAAGTTTGGGTATCTCGCGGTCAAGCTGATACCTCCCTGAACCTCATGTTCAAAGACGCTGAAGACAAGCTAACCTTCCGCGACTTAGTACAAGTTAAGCGAGACCTTTATCGCGGCGTTCCTGTCGATCCAAAGCTGCTACCAACAAACCTGATCTTCGACGAAAAGAAAGGCAACGCGCCAATGCGAATGCCCCACGTTTTCTCGTGGACGACACTATATGTTTCGGAAGCCTTTGCGTCCGTTCTAACCAAATGCGATCTGGGTAGGACACGCCTGATACCAGTTACTTTGTTTGGCAAAAGTATGCAGGTCATGTCCGACAGATCCTATTTCAGCGTGGTTTTTGGTGAGGCTCGAAAAACTGTCGGTGGCGGCAGAGGGCTGATTGAAAACACGCTTCAACCCGGGGAGTTCTCCCTGGATAGCCCGTTAGAGGACGGCGCGGTTGAGGTATTTCCAGATATTCCCGCGCAACTTGATATTTGGGTCGACCCAAACATTCACGGGGCCGTCTTCCTATCTGATCGCTTGCAACACGCTTTGCACAAGAAGGACGTAGCGCGGCGTTTATCACTCAGGAGATGTGCGACGTTAACGCGATAGCTACATTTTACCTCAAGATTTCTGCTTTGAGACATCAAAGCAGACGTTCACGTGGGCGCGACCAAAGTCGGTTAAGTCCGGCCTTATGTATCAAACGCACCAACAACATACCTTATAAAAACAAGGGTGTGAATCCATAATTCGGGTATGCAGAATACAATACACGGACTGATAAAGAAGCGCGGCGAGATAGCGGGCCAGCACAAGGTCGCTATGAAAGCCGCTGATGCCCTCAAGGCCGATCTGGACGCCATAGACCGGACACTGGTGCTGTGCGGCTATCAGGAAGACCCCAAGGGGATAGCGCCGCGTGGGAAGTACAAGCAACTATTCGGGCGCAATGAGTTGAAACTGATGACCCGCGATAGGCTAAGGCAGGGATCGGCTGATGATGAAACCATTGCGGCGCACATCATTGGAGTGAAAGGGTGGGATGCTGACGACGCATTGCAGGCCGACGTGCTTAAGCGAGTGCGGGATTTACTGCAACGTGAGCAAAAGGTAGGGCGCGTGGTGCAAGACTTTGGGCCGGATGGGTGTTTGTGGAGGGCGGTCGGGATGCACGCTGCATAACGATTCTGTGGATAACTATGGGGAATATCTTGTGGGTGATGGCACGATATGGCACAACCTGTTGAGGGCAACAGAATCATTTACCGTCATAAAAAAGCCATTCATTCACGTAAGTGTTTGATATTGGACTCTTATTGCGATCCTGTAAGCCATTGAATCTACTACTTGAATCGAGAAAATAATCTGTTATGTTGATTCTGCGAAAAAGGCCCCGCTGCAAAGCGAGGCCTCTAATAGTTGAGACAGCGACGGGACTCGAACCCGCATGGGGGGCCTTGCGAGAACCCTGCGTAACCATTCCGCCACACTGTCTTAGGGGTCGGTATATCACCGGCCCCTAATCATTTCCAGCCTTCGCGTTATGCTTATACGCAAATTATTGTGGTTTAGGGCCTAGTTAGCTACCAGAGGTAGTCTATGCCGCCCGCTGCCAGTACCCTTTCCAGTTCCGAGAAACAGGCGCGTCCATCGCGTTTGACACAACGATATGCGCCAATGTGCCGTTGTCGGTACGGCGGTTGTCTTCCAGCCATGCAGAGTGGTTCGCATACTGGTGCAGGTACTTGGGGCTAACACCGTGGTGCTGGCCTTCGATCATGTTGCGCAGACGCGAGAAGAACGATTCAACCATGTTCGTGTGCTTACCGTGGTCGCTGTAGACTTCGCTATGGTTCACGCGGTCAACCATCCAACCGTCATGCAGCATGTCCCAATGGCTTGCTTCATCGGCTGACATAGTGGCTGTGCGGCTGACGTTCTCGATTGCCAGATTGACGCCCTCACCTTCACCCATGGCGATGAATGGCAGCGTACGACCCTCACGCTCACGCATAGCTACCACAACGCGGCGCTTGCCTGTCTGGTGACGCTTCAAGCGACGGTCTACGCGGTCAACCTTGGCGTTTGCCGGGCGGATGTGGCCACCAAAGTATGCGCCATCAATCTCAACATGACCGTCCAGCACTTCGCCAGTGTGTACCTCCTGTGCAATCGCTTCACGCAGCTTGTGCGCCAGAACGAATGCCGTTTTATACTGGCAGTCCAGATCGCGCGACAACTGAACCATGCTCATGCCCTTGGACGCGTTCACGATCAGGAAAATAGCGGCCAGCAGGTCAACAAAGTCCATCTTGCGACTGGCAAAGATAGTACCCGATGTGACGCTAAACTGGTGCGCGCATGCCTTGCACTTGAACTTGCGGCGCGTGGTGATGTTGTATGTTTCGTCATGGCCGCACTGCGGACAAACAGCCTCGCCATTTGTATCAGGCCAGCGCATTTCGCAGAACGTCTCATAGGCCGCATCTTCACCAGCCTTGTAAATCTTACGAAGGCTAAGTGTGCGTGATGCCGCTGAGAGAAGAGAGCGCTGTGCCATGTTCATCGTATCCTGTGCTTATGCACCATATATGATGATATTGACGTGCCAAGTCAAGTGCTATAGCACGTTAAATGATGATATTAGCACCTTAAGGAATGATAATGCCGGAACGAACAGACTGGGAAGAGCGCGCTAAGGGTATCCTGCGGGCTGAAATGGCTCGCAAAGGCACCACATACGCGCAGTTGATTGAATTACTCGCGGAAAAAGGAATCGAAGACAACGAACGCAACCTGCGCAATAAGGTAAGCCGAGGGAAATTTACTGCAGGGTTTTTATTACAATGCCTATCCGCACTTGGTTGTACGTCATTGCACTTGGAGTAGCTTTTTCGGCCACATCAGTTTGGCCACAAGTCGCTATCGAAGATGAACCAGTGGGAGAGACCGGGCAGGAAAATAGCGGAGATAACGGCGATGCAGCAACCCAAGAAGACGAAACCGGCACACCGGATATAATACCCGCGCTCCAAGGGGTCGAGTCCGCGATACGCGACTTGATATCCGAAGAAGACAAGATAGAAGCTGATCGCCAGCGAGATAACGAAAGCAGGGACCTTAAGGCTCAAGAGGGTATGGCTACGTGGGCCAAGTGGATGTTTTGGGCTACGCTCGGAACCGCCATAGTAACCTTTGTCGGCATTGTTCTTATAGGCTTCACGCTGCACTTCACCAGAAAGGCTAGTTTTCACACAGAGAAAATGCTTGAAGAAGCCAAGATCAGCAGCAAAGCTGCCATGAAAGCCGCAGACTCCGCGCTTGAGGCCAATATTACTTCTAGAAAATTTGGAGAATTGCAGGTCAGGGCTTACTTGTCCGCCTCCAATTTCAGAGCGAAGGACATCAATGAAAGTATCTTCATTATTGAGTTCGATCTTTCGAACAATGGGGGCAGCACAGCTTTCAATATCGAGGGTATTATTGCTGCTTTCAGCGACGAAAGTGTTAGCCCCGAAAGTAAGGTCCCGAATGTTGATGTTCTTGGACACTTTCCCATCGCTGCGAGCTTGCCGCCAAGGACTACCGAAAGGCGATACATACCTGTCAGCAGACAAAAATCCATCAGTTCTAGTTTTAAAGAAACAGCCGAAAACGATATTGTGGTGGTCGAAGTGGTCGTCAAATATCAAACGGTCTTTGACCGCGAAGACGGCAGGCTTTCTGGGGAACTCTCTTTCAGAGCCGAAATTGATCAAGATGATCTCATTTCGGGAGAGACTATTGATGTCAAGACAGAGCAGGCGTTCAGATCTGGATGGATCGGCGACTTTCTTAAAAGGCGTGAGGACGGGGAGTTCGGAGTAGAGTTGTGGCCACAATACCCCGACAAGGACTAAAACCTTAATCATCCCTCACACCCCGCCGCGTTGCGCAGTTGTTTGGTGAGTTTGATACATAAGGCCGGTTAAGTCCGCCCTGTCACCGCTGACCCAGTTCGCGCCTAAGGTCCGGTCTGGGTCAGAAATGCTAGACGTTTGGGCCAACACTGCGCGACGCCAAGACGCAGCCAGATGTGGAAAACCGGGTGCGCCGCGTCAACAATGCCTGACGTTCGACATGAAGACGCCGCGCAACTGCGCTAACCCTTGTGATAGCATCTCATCCGCAGCGGCAGTGGTTTCCGCCTCAACGTAACAGCGCAGCTCGGGTGCATTGCCGGATGGGCGCAAATGGATGATGCGGCCATTCGCAAGGGTCATGCGTAGCCCGTCATCAGTGTTGACAGCCTGTTCTGCTGCGCCAAACGGGGCCAGAAACGCCGCACGCTGATCCGCATCCCCGCGCAAACCGACCACAAAGGCCGCGGATTGGTCAGTAGGGACCTCTTGCAAGCGATCAGCGGCGGTGAACCGGGCTGGTTGGCGGCTCACCAGCGCGCTGACACTCGTCTCACGGGCGGCGGCAAGGCAGGCAAGAATGGGCAGCACCGCATCACGGGTCAGCAATTGCGGCAACGGACCGGTCGGGCCTGTGGCATCAAAGCCCAGCAGGAAACCACCATTCGCCTCATAGCCCACGACCCGGTGTGGGTGGGCCGCCATGCCCGCAATCACATAGGGCGATCCAATGCGGGTACGGACGACCTTTTCAAAATGGCCGCCCTGCTCAACCCCTGTATTGGACGAAATCGGCGTCACAATGGTTGCTGCATTCAGCAAACCTGCAGTGATCTGCCCCAGCACATCACCCACAACGATGGCGCCCGTTTCATCCGCGACCAAGGGACGATCGCCATCGGCATCCGTCGAAATGATGGCATCGACGCCATGCTCTGCCGCCCATGCCTGTAGCTGCGCACGGATAGGGGCGGATACGGCTTCGGTATCAACGGGGATAAATTCATCCGAACGGCCCAACATGATGACCTGCGCGCCAAGCCGGGTCAGCAGGAAATCCATCAAGTCGCGGCCAACCGCACTATGTGCATAAAGCCCAATGCGCATCCCCTGCAGGGCATCCGCAAATCCGGTGATATAGCGATCCATATAAGCTTGCGCGACGCCGTCAACGCGGATCATATCAGTCGGAAGGACGTCGGGCGTCGGGGCACCAAGTGCAGCCACAATCGCCGCCTCATGATCCTTCGTGATCTCGCCTTCGGGGGTGTAAAATTTCAACCCATTGCGATCCGCTGGGATATGGCTGCCAGTGACCATCACAGCAGCCGCACCCGCCTGCATCGCCGCGAGGGCCAGGGCGGGGGTCGGCACCGGGCCGCAATAGGTGACCGCGACGCCACGCGCGCAAGCGGCATCGGTGACCATATCGGCAATATCGGGGGATGAGGTGCGCAAATCATGGCCAACATAAAGGCCAGATCCCATATCGCAGGATGCAATGAACGCGCCGACATGATCCGCAACGCAGTCAGCGGTCAGGTCAGTCACCAGCCCACGCAAGCCGCTTGTGCCAAATTTCGGTGACATATCAAACTCCTACCATCGGATCGGGGCGACCTTAGCGCGGCCCTTGGACAGGCTTCAACGGCAAACCCGGCCAAGTTGAATAAAATGCGGCATAGCGCTGCACCAAATCTAAACCAAGAACCGTCAAACTGCGCATTCGGGCCAGGGCTGGCTTTACCGCCATGCCACCCGGCGGCAACCGGTCTTGGGGGACCTTCATGTCAACGCTCTTGTTTGCCGATCACGTCTCTGACGACGCTGAACTGGATCATTCGCGGATCACCGATCTGGCGATTGTGGACGGGTTTCTGATCAGCACAACACGGTATGACGGGGTGCTGCAAAGCTGGCAAATCGGGCCAGCCAATCTGGCACCCATCGACAACACGCCTTTCAACGGCGGTAACCAACCAGGTGCAACCGCCACGATCAGCGCCGTAACCTTCGGGGCGGATAGCGGCCTGCTCACCGGCGGCGGGTCCGGTGGGGATTTGCAAACGCGCGGCCTGAACAGCGACGGCACATTTACGACAGCCAGCACGCTGACAACACTGCCCGCCAGCTTTGCTGGTTTCCAGCACGGGGCACAAATCAGTTTCGATGACGGGACTCAGATCATCTATGGCGGCATCGCCGGAATTGCGGGGATCGGGCAGCTTTCCTTTGACGCAGGCGGCACATTCACCGGACAGCAGGTGACCCATGATGGGGCCACTGGCTACGCCGATCAAGTCACGACAACAGCGGCGGCACGGATTGACGGGCAAGACTACCTTTTCACCGCCAACCCACTGCAAAACGGGGTAACAAGCTGGGCGGTCGGAGCAAATGGGTCGACCGTGGCCACTGATCACATCAACCCCGATGACGGGCTGTGGATCAGCGCGCCCAGCGCCATGGAAATGGCCACGGTCGGGGGCACCACTTATGCGATCCTGGGTGCGGCAGGCAGCAGCACGCTTAGCGTGATGGAGGTGGGGTTGGATGGCAGCCTGACGATGCGCGACCATGTGCTTGATAGCCTGACCTCGCGGTTCGGGGGGATCACATCGCTGGAGGTGATAACCCATCAGGGCCAGACCTATGTGATCGCAGGCGGGGCGGATGATGGGGTATCCGTCTTTGTGCTGCTTGAAGGTGGGCACCTTTTGGCCCGCGCGCATATCGAAGACAGCAACGACATGAGCCTCGACAATGTAAGCGCACTGGCCGTGCAAGGGCGCGGCAACGGGCTTGATATCTATGTCGCCAGCAGCAGCGAAATCGGGGTGACCCAGCTGCGCTACGACGCGGGCCTGCCCGGTGTGACCAATACGGCAGCGATTGGTGGCGGGCTGCTGGTGGGGACGGCGGGCAACGACATACTGCAAGGGCATAATGGCAATGATCAGATCAGTGCGGGCACTGGCGATGACATCCTGCGTGATGGTGATGGCAGCGACACGATGACCGGGGGCGCAGGGGCCGACACATTCATCCTGTCGCGCGACGGGCTGACAGACACAATCACCGATTTCACGATGGGCGAGGATAAACTGGACTTGTCGCTTTGGCCGCTTCTGCGCGATATCAGCCAACTGACCTTTTCGATCCAACCCTACGGGATGGATGTGGCCTATGGCGATGAATTGCTGATTGTGCGCAGCGCAGATGGCAACTTTATCGACTATCGGCATTTGGATAATGGCGATGTGATCGGGGCAGGTACGCGGATTTCAACCGTGATCGAACCGGGTTATCCGGGGCCAGCGACGCCGCCGCCCTATCCCAACCCGACACCCCCACCGGGCGACGATGCCGGAACTGTCGGCAGCCTGTCAGACAGTATCGCAGTGATCAGCGGCCATAGCTTTGGCACCCTGCGCGATGCGCTGGCAGGCGGGGGTAACGCGGCAGCAGCACAAACCACCGGCGGCGACACCGTCATCAGCGGCACAATGGGCAATGACGCGATCAATGGCGGGGACGGGATCGATATCATCAGCGCAGGCGCGGGCAACGACATTGTGCGCGCAGGTGGCGGCGATGATGTCCTGCTTGGACGCGCGGGAAATGATGACCTGGATGGGGAAGCCGGGGGTGACCTGATCATGGGCGGTGATGGCGATGATTATCTAAAAGGGGGCAGCGGGCAGGATGTGCTGCGCGGCGGCGGCGATGATGACCGGTTGGAAGGCGGGACCGGTGACGACATCCTGTTCGGTAACGCAGGCGCAGACAGTTTCATTTTCAACGGCGGCACTGACCTTATCGCCGATTACGAACAGGGGGTGGATGACATCGAACTGGACGCATCACTGTGGAAGGGGCTGACCTCGGCGCAGGACGTGCTGACAGTCTACGGCCAGATCAACGGCACGGACGTGACCATCGATCTGGGCGATGGCAACATCCTGCAGATCAACGGGGTCACCGATTTCAACACGCTGGCCACAGATATCGCATTATTCTAGGCGGCGTATGGTGACCGTCAACAGACCCTAGTTCCGCAACGTCGAGACCGTGTTAAAGATATTCAGCACCGTAAAGGCAGAGCCAAGCGCGCTTTCCGTGCCATAGACCAGATCACCGGGCTGAATGTCGAACTGGGCCGCCGAAAACAGACCATCCGCCGATGTCAGGTCAAGCGTGAACACAACGCGATCCATCGGCGGGCCGGACCCATCCGTGCGGACCTGCGATGCATCATATTCGCGCAAGACCAGAATACCTTCTGGGTTGGCGCGGCCGGGGTTCACCCCACCCACAATGGCCATGGCATCAAGGGCGCTGACCTCATCCTGCGGGAACGGGTGTATGGCTTGCGTGCCGGTGGCACCCAAGGACAGAAAAGTCCGATCCTCTGGCTCAACAATAATCCGGTCACCGCCACGCACCGTTGTATCCAATGCGGGATTAGACAACAGACGATCATAGGAAATGCCATAAACATTACTGCCACGGGCCAACCGGACCTGCGGATTGACCAGATCGGCGGGAACACCGCCCCCCAGCGACAGGAAATCCAGCAGCTTCACATTGCGATATTCCAGCGGGTAAATGCCGGGGGCCGTAACGCCAGTCACGATATTGGCTGTATTGGCACGACCCGGGGCCGAAATCAGCTGCACCTGTGCCGACGGGATCGTCATGGTCAACTCTTCCTCGATCCGCTGCCGGGCGGTTTCGGGGGCCATGCCGGATACTTTCAGATTGCCAATGTAAGGCACGAAAATCTGGCCATTGGCACTGACCTCGACCTCTTGCAAGGGGGTAGCGCGCTGGCCCGTCCCGGACAAAAGGGAGTTTTCCTCAGCATCCCAGACGGTCAGCTGCAATTTGTCACCGGGGGCAATGATCATCGATGTGGCCGCCTGCCTGTCGCTGATCCAGCGATAGTGGCGCGCACCCAGATCCGGCCAGGACTGCAAGACAGGCAATGTTTCGCGCGTGACCTCAAAGACCGAAAAATCATAGGTCCGTTCAACCGTGCCATCATCTTTGGTTTCGACCGATGATGCGGCAAGCACTTCAGCCTGAAAACCAGCGCCCCGTGGCAGGCCACAGCCAGCAAGACCAAAACACAGCATCGCAGCCAGAAAATAGCGGAAGTGCGGCAGCATGATTCCCCCCTCAGTTCATCGGGTCACCGTATCAGTAACCTATAACAATCAACAACTTGTTTCGGTAACAGACACAATTACTAACCGATCTGGCCACGAACGCCAGCCGTCTGACCACGATCCAAAAGAAGATGGTCAAGAATGACACAGGCCATCATCGCCTCGCCCACCGGCACCGCCCTGATACCGACGCACGGATCATGGCGACCCTTGGTGATCACCTCAGTCGGGGTGCCATCCATGCGGATCGATTGACGCGGCGACAGGATCGATGATGTGGGTTTGACTGCAAAACGAACGACAACATCCTGCCCGGTGCTGATCCCGCCCAGAATGCCGCCCGCATGGTTGGAACTGTATTCCGGGCCGCCCTGCCCCATGAAAATCTCATCCGCATTGTCGCGCCCTGTCAGGGCAGCTGCGGCCATACCTTCGCCAATCTCAACACCTTTGACTGCGTTGATCGACATCATGGCAGCGGCCAGATCGGTATCCAGCTTGCCATAAATCGGGGCGCCAATGCCCGCAGGAACACCACGGGCCACAACCTCGATAATCGCCCCAACCGAATTGTGGTCATCTTTGCGCAGCCATTGCAGGTAATCTTCCCATTCCCGGGCGGCTTCGGCATCGGGGCAGAAAAAATCGTTCTGATCAATCTGTGCCCAATCCAGACGCGCCCGGTCGATCTGCTTGGTGCCCATCTGGGTCATGTAACCCCTGATCTGGACGTTGGATGCAATCGCCTTGATCGCCTCGCGGGCGACACCACCGGCCGCAACACGCGACGCGGTTTCACGGGCCGATGACCGGCCACCCCCGCGATAGTCACGCAGCCCGTATTTCTGATGATAGGTAATATCGGCATGACCCGGGCGGAAGGTATTGGCAATATCGCCATAATCCTTCGACCGCTGATCAGTATTGCGGATCATCAACTGGATTGGCGTGCCGGTTGTCTGCCCCTCAAACACACCCGATAGGATTTCGACCGCATCAGGTTCATTGCGCTGGGTGGTGTTCTTGTTCAACCCTGGACGACGCTTGTCCAACCACTGCTGGATCATCGCCGGTTCCAACGGCACACGGGGCGGACAACCATCCACCGTAGCGCCCAAAGCAGGCCCATGGCTCTCTCCCCATGTCGTAAACCGGAAAAGATGACCAAAACTGTTAATCGACATGCGCGTCCCCTTTGCCGTGTGGGTCTAGCGGGCGCGACAATCAGGCTCAAGAGGTTTCCCTTGCCCCCGCCCCCAATCCATCCTAGCTAAGGCGCACCTCGGGGGGCCAAAACTGGCTGAGATGCTTCATAGCGGACCCGTAGAACCTGAACCGGTTAAGACCGGCGGAGGGAAGGTTTAGCACGATGCTATCCCCCAATTCCGCCCGTCGCATTTGGAGGATACGATGAAACCAACCACCTATCTGCCAGCTGTTGCGGGACTTGCCCTTGGTGCCACTGGCGCATTGGCGGACACACCCGTCTTGCAAGTCTACACCTATGACAGCTTCACCAGCGAATGGGGCCCTGGCCCCGCGGTTGAGGCCGCTTTTGAAGAAAGCTGCGACTGCGATCTGCAATTCATCGGCGCGGGCGATGGGGCGGCCTTGCTGGCGCGCCTGCAACTCGAAGGGCCAGGAACCGAAGCTGATATCGTGCTCGGCCTCGACACCAACCTGACCGCTGCGGCGCGCGAAACCGGGCTATTTGCGCCGCACGGGGTTGATGCGCACCTGTCGCTGCCCATCGCATGGGACGATCCCGATTTTCTGCCATTCGACTGGGGCTATTTCGCCTTTGTCGGCAACGTGGGTGACACCGCCCCCGCATCCTTGCGCGAACTGGCCGATAGCGAGACCAAGATCGTCATTCAGGACCCGCGTTCATCCACCCCCGGTCTGGGTCTGCTGATGTGGGTCAAAGCCGCGTACGGGGACGAGGCTGGCACGATCTGGGCCGATCTGGCGGACAATATCGTGACCGTCACACCCGGCTGGTCCGAAGCTTACGGTCTGTTTCTGGATGGGGAGGCTGACGCCGTCCTGTCCTACACCACCTCCCCCGCCTACCACCTGATCGCGGAGGAAGACGCCAGCAAGATCGCCTGGGGCTTTGACGAAGGGCATTACATGCAGGTCGAAGTGGCTGGCAAGGTCGCGGGCACGGATCAATCCGATCTGGCCGATCAGTTCATGGCTTTCATGGTCAGCGATGCATTCCAAAGCGTGATTCCGACCACCAACTGGATGTACCCCGCAGCCACGCCCGCTGACGGGCTGCCCGACGGGTTTGAAACCTTGCTGACACCTGAAAAGGCGCTGCTGTTTTCGGCACAAGATGCGGCAGACAAACGTGACGCGGCATTGGAAGAATGGCGCAACGCCCTGTCCAAATGACCCCACGCTGGCCCGGCATCCTTGCGGGGATGCTGGTCCTGGCGTTGACCCTTGGCACGCTGGCCGCTGTCGGCTGGCGCGCCGAATGGGATGGCGGGCTGGGGGCGGCCGATTGGGCAGCGATCCGGTTTACCATCCTGCAAGCGCTCGCCTCTGCTGCGATCAGCGTGATGCTGGCAATACCCGTCGCGCGGGCGCTGGCGCGACGGCAGTTCAAAGGGCGCGGCGCGCTGATCACCCTGCTGGGGGCGCCTTTTCTGTTACCGGTTATCGTGGCGATGATCGGATTGCTCGCCATCTTCGGGCGCGGCGGGTTACTCAATGATGCATTAAGCGCAGCCGGACTGCCAACATTCACGATCTACGGATTTCACGGGGTTGTACTGGCGCATGTGTTCTTCAACCTGCCACTGGCCACACGGCTGATCCTGCAAGGCTGGCTGGCGATCCCGGCAGAACGGTTCCGGCTTGCTGCAACGCTCAACACATCGATCTGGCAAATGCTGGAACGGCCCATGCTGCGCAGCACCCTGCCCGGTGCGTTTCTTGTCATCTTTCTGATCTGTCTGACCAGTTTTGCCGTGGCGCTGACATTGGGGGGCGGACCACGGGCCACCACAGTCGAACTGGCGATCTATCAGGCACTGCGCTTTGATTTCGATCTGGGGCGGGCGGCGCTACTGGCCGGGGTGCAATTCAGCCTCTGCGCCGTCGCCGCATTCATCGCATGGAAAATCACCAAACCCGATATGCTGAGCGGCGGGATGGATCGGGTGATCCAACGCTGGAACCTGCCCGCGCCGGGTTGGGACATAGCGGCGATCAGTGCCGCCGCTGCATTCCTGCTCCTCCCGCTTGGCATGATTGCGGTGCGCGGGGTACCGGGACTGATGGATATGCCGCCCTCCGTCTGGCAAGCAGCAATCAGGTCGATTATCGTCGCCACCATCTCCTCCGCCTTGTGCATCACCTTGTCCCTGTCGCTCGCCCTATGGCAAAGCCGGTTGGTCAGCATCATCGGCGCATTGCCACTTGCCGCCTCCGGTCTGGTTGTCGGCACCGGTGCTTTCGTCATCGTCTACCCTTTCATCAACCCGGCAAAACTTGCGCTCGTGGTCACCGCATTGGTGAACGCGACCTTGGCACTGCCTTTCGTTTTGCGGTCCATCGGGCCTGCGGTCGCTGACGTGCAGCGCGATTTCGGGCGGCTGGGGGCCACATTGGGGCTGGGTCCACTGGCATGGCTGCGGATCGTGATGTTGCCGCGGATCAGACGACCGCTGGGGTTCGGGGCCGGGCTGGCCGCAGCACTTTCTATGGGGGATTTGGGGGTGATCGCCCTTTTTGCCGGGCAGGCGCAGGAAACATTGCCTTTGGCCATGTTCCGGTTGATGGGGGCCTATCAGATGCAGGCAGCAGCAGCAGCCGGACTCTTGCTGCTGACCCTCAGCCTTGCGATGTTCTGGATCTGCGATCAGGGGGGCAGAGCCAATGCTGACATGTGAAAATCTGACCCTGACCCAAGGGGATTTCCAACTGTCTGCCGATCTAAGCTTCCGGCCCGGCGGGATTACAGCACTCATTGGGCCGTCCGGGGCAGGCAAATCGACGCTGTTATCGGCACTGGCGGGATTCCTGACACCAAGCAGCGGCAGGGTCAGCTATGACGGGCAGGACCTGACCGGCACGGCCCCCGGCGCACGACCTATCAGCATCCTGTTTCAGGACAATAACCTGTTCCCGCATCTGACCATCGGGCAAAATGCCGGGCTGGGCCTGCAACCCAAGCTGCGATTGAGCGACAGCCAAAAGGCCCAGGTCACAACCGTGCTGGATCAGGTTGGGTTGCATGGCATGGCTGACAGAAAACCTGCTGCCTTGTCAGGTGGGCAGCAAAGCCGTGCCGCGTTGGCTCGGGTCCTCTTAGCGGACAGACCCGTGATCCTGCTGGACGAGCCTTTCGCTGCGCTTGGCCCTGCCCTCCGATCGGAAATGCTGGATCTGGTGCAGAAAACCCTTCTGAGGACAGATAGGACCGTGATCATGATCACACATGACCCGGCAGACGCACAGCGTGTGGCGAATGAGACGGCGCTGGTCGCGGATGGGGTCGTGCATCCGGCTATCCCAACCGATCAGCTTTTTGCGGCACCGCCCCCGGCATTGGCGGCCTATTTATGACGTTTCCGATCATACGACATGGGTGCAGCGGGGCAACCGCGTCCCGGGCTTGACCCGGGACCTCGTGGTTGAAGTAGAGGCCCCGGGTCAAGCCCGGGGCGGGTTTTCTCATATGCGAGCTGTGTGACCGGGAACCCGATAGCGTAACAGCCCATAAACGCAAAAGGCCCACCAAACTGGCGGGCCTTTCAGTATTCTTGGCATCAGCCTTAATGCTTTTTCTTCTTATGCGGCGCCCAAAGACGCTTGTTAGTCAGATACAGCAGCACCGACAAAACAGTCAGGAACAGCACGCCAGTCAGACCGGCCTGCTTACGGGCCATCATCTTGGGCTCTGCGGTCCACATCAGGAACGCGGATACGTCTTCGGCGACATGGTGCAATTCGGTTGAATGCCCATCAGCATAGTCAACATCATCGCCGTAAAGCGGTGGCGCCATGGAAATCCAGCTACCGGGCACCTTGTGCTTGCCATGGTCGTCCTTGCAGCTGTCAGGGAAACCACCGGCGGCAAAAGCAACGTTGTAATAGCCATCCATCGGCTCGCCTTCCAAGGCGCATTCGGGCTCTTCTTCGTAACCGGTCAGCAGTGATGCGATATATTCAGCACCACCCATCCCATTGACGAACTGGCTGATCCCGGTACCGTAAGGGCCGTGGAAACCGGCGCGGGCCTTGGCCATCAGGCTCAGGTCAGGGGCATTTGACAGCGACGAAGCTGGGAAATGATCCGCCGGGGTGGCAGGGCGGAAATCACCTTCGCCGTCAAACAGGGTCGGATCAAAGATTTCAAAGCCTTCAGCATAGGCACGCACCTGATCTTCGGGCAGCGCGGGGCCACCTTCATCATGCAGGGTGCGAAACGGGATCAGTTCCATACCGTGGCAGGCAGAGCAGATTTCGGTATAGACCTGCAAACCGCGCTGCAATTGCATCTGATCATAGCTGCCAAACGGGCCTTCGAACGAGAATGCGAAATCCTCGATATGGGTTTCGACTTCAGCCGCGATGGCCTGGCCCGTTGTCAGGGCCAGTGCAGTTGCGGCAGTCAGGGTGAGCTTGCGGAACATTGTTCTTTTGTCCTTTCTCACTCGGCCGGTTTTGCAAGGGTCGTGGACCCCGCATCGTCAGGCGCATAGTGGGCGTTGAAGTCGTCTTCGATCGTGGCGGGCGGGGTCATCGGTTTCTCGATCACGCCCAAGAGCGGCAGGATCACCAGGAAATAGGCGAACCAATACGTGGACCCAAGCAAGGCGATGTAAGGATAGATGCCTTCTGCCGGACGGGCGCCAACCCACATCAGGACGATGAAATCGACCACCAGCAGCCAGAACCACCATTTGAACATCGGGCGATAGCGACCAGAGCGGACGGATGATGTATCCAGCCACGGGGCCAAGGCCATCACCACAATGGCACCAAACATCGCAATCACACCAAAGAACTTGGCGTCGATGATGCCAAAGCTCAGCCAGTTGACTGCGATCACCAGCCAGACCTCTTGGTCGAAGGCGCGCAGGATGGCGTAGAAGGGCAGGAAATACCATTCAGGCACGATATGCGACGGTGTCGCCAATGGGTTGGCCGGGATGTAGTTATCAGGGTGGCCCAGATAGTTGGGCATAAAGCCGACAACCGCCATGAACAGGGCCATGATGATACCAAGGGCAAACAGGTCCTTGATCACGAAATATGGCCAGAATGGCAGGGTATCCTTGGCGGCGTCTTCTTTGCTTGTGCGACGCACCTCAACACCCGTGGGGTTGTTGTTGCCCGTGGTGTGGAAGGCCCAGATATGGACAGCCACAAGACCCGCGATCACAAACGGCAGCAGATAGTGGAGCGAGAAGAAGCGGTTCAGCGCAGGCTGATCAATGGCACCATTGGGCGTACCCAAAAGCCAGACCTGTACGCTTTCACCGATGAACGGGATCGCGCCAAACAGGCCGGTGATCACAGCCGTCCCGTGGAACGACATCTGGCCCCACGGCAGCACGTAACCCATAAAGGCGGTGCCCATCATCAGCACATAAATCAGCATACCGATGATCCATGTGACCTCACGCGGGGCCTTGTAGGACCCATAGTAAAGACCGCGGAAAATATGCAGATAAACAGCAAAGAAGAACAGCGAAGCACCGTTCATATGAAAATAGCGGATCATATGGCCGCCATTGACGTTGCGCATGATATGCTCAACCGATTGGAAGGCCATATCGACATGCGGCACATAATGCATGACCAGCACGATGCCGGTGACGATCTGCAAAACCAGTGTGAATGTCAGGACAATACCCCAAATCCACATCCAGTTCAGGTTCTTGGGTGTGGGGATCATCAACGTGTCATACAGCAAACCCACGATGGGCAGGCGCGAATGCAGCCACTTTTCGCCGTTTGAATTAGGTTCGTAATGGTCGTGGGGAATACCAGCCATGGTTCTCTCTCCTTAACCGAGTTGGATCGTTGTTTCGTCCACGAAGGACGCAACGGGAACGGGAAGGTTACGTGGCGCAGGACCTTTGCGGATCCGACCAGCCGTATCGTAATGCGAACCATGGCATGGGCAGAACCAGCCATGGAAATCCCCTGCACCGTCACCCAGTGGGACACAGCCCAAATGTGTACATACGCCCATCTGAACCAGCCAAACACCATCTTCTGAAAGGGCGCGGTTTTCGTCAGTTGCCTCGGCTTCGTCGCCAAGGTTTGCGTTTTCGGCACCTTGGTCGGGAAGGTCGGACAGTGGCACAGCACGCGCCTCTTCAATTTCTTCCTGGGTCCGGGCGCGGATGAAAACCGGCTTCCCCTGCCACAGGACAGTGATCTGCGTGCCAGGATCGACGGCACCAACATCTACGCGAATCGACGCAAGCGCCAGAACATCCGCCGACGGATTCATCTGGTTGACCAAGGGCCAAACAGCAGCGCCAGTCAGGACAGCGCCCGCCCCCGCAGTTGCGTAATAAAGGAAGTCTCGACGGGTGCCGGGATTTTCGTCTGCATGTGACACGGGATACATCTCCGATATTCATGGGCTTTTTTGCCCGCACAAGAAACTGGCCCGCTGTTTTCAACAGGCAATTTGCCGCTGTTTACCCATCTAATCCAGATCAGTCCAGCGGACATTCGGGCGCAGGCCGGGGTTGGGTCCCGTGTTGGACCGAAACTGACCAACACATCGTTAAGATGCACAAAATAATGGGGCTGGCCGATTCTCGGCATCGGGCGAGGCGGGGCGGACAAAAAACAGACATATTGCCGCAACGGATAGGCTATTTTTTGCCGGGGATCGGCAATTTATAGTACAAAATCAAACTGTTTGTGACGATGCCGACACAGAAGGGTCACGAGTATTAGGATTCACTTAATGTTTTGTTGTCATCGTCCATGAAGCTTCTTATTGCTCGAAGCAGACACTCATGTCGGGACCAAACAGATGAATCGCGCGCTTGCTGCCAGCATTTGCATTGCTATGACTGCACCGGCCTCTGCTTTCGCAGAGGTTGAGTTGAGCATTTATGGCGGTGTGCAATCCGCACCATCATCCGATATCTCGATTCGCGATGATGATGTGCTTGCGGATGATGATTTTTCGCAGGATTGGGAAGGGCGTTCTTTCGACGCGCCGGTCTATTATGGGATCAGGGCCACACGTTGGCAGACAAGCTCCTTTGGTTACGGGCTCGATTTTGCACATAACAAGGTCTATCCAAAAGATGACGACCTTCCAGCGGGTTATGATGTTCTGGAATTTACAGACGGGATCAACACGCTGACGGTCAATGCCTATCGGCGCTGGGCAGGGGCATTCGGGGATGTGTCACCTTATGTCGGCGGCGGGCTTGGGGTCGCCATACCACATGTTGAGCTGACGAATGGCGCATCTGAAACCTTCGAATATCAGTTGACTGGCCCGGCGGCGACATGGATCGCCGGTGCAACCTACCCGATCAACGACCAGTGGTCCGTTTTTGGCGAATATAAGGGGACTTTCTCGTCCAACACCGCCGATCTGGACAGTGGCGGCACGCTCGAAACCGATATCGTGACAAACGCGGTCAATCTGGGCGTCAGCTTCAACTTCTAAAGCTTTAACCGGGCTGTCGGGATTTCGACATCGCAGCCACCTGCGTGGCATCCGTCGCACCTGCCAATACGGCAATACGTTCGGGATCAGCGACGGCCAGACGGCGGTCAGGTGATCCCGAAACAAGTGCGCTGATATCATCGACAATCATGCGCCCAATCAATTGACGGCCGTCTTTGACAGCAGCGGCACGATGCGGCGACAGGATCGCACCGGACGCAGTCCTGATCGGATCATCGGCAGGCACCGGTTCGGTCGGGAACACATCAATTGCAGCCCGGATATGACCCCGCATCACAGCATCACGCAACGCATCAAAATCGACCAGATGCGCCCGGCTAAGCAATACAAGCAAGGCATGACGCGGCATCTGCGCAAGGGCGGCAGCATCCAGCAGATGCAGGTTTTCAGCCGTTGGAATGGCTGTCACAAACACGCAACGCGAACGCGACATGACCGTCTGCAACGATGTCAGCGTAACTTCATGTTCGGCGGCCACATGGTCCGGCAACCATGGGTCATAGGCGCGGATCACCGGCGCAAAAGGGGCCAGCAGCCGGGTCATTTCCTGCGCAATCTGACCAAAACCGACAAAGCCTATATCAGCACCATAAAGGGTGAAATCCGTTTCGGCGTGATCTTCCAACCAATGCTCCGCGCCTTCGCGGAACCGCTCATGTTCAGCGATCAATCCACGCCCGCCGGTTAATGCCATGGCAAGGCCCATCTCGGCCACGGCCTGACGAAAACCCGGCGCACAGCTTAACACCTCAACGTCGCGCGCCGCACAGGCTGCGTAATCAATACTGTCGGGAAAGGCACCCGACACTTCGATGACCATACGCAGATGCGGGGCAGCATCCAATGTGTCACGGGTGACCACGGGTTCAGCCGCAATCAGAACCTTGGCCTGTGGCAAGGCCCCGGCAAGAACATCCGCAGGGATCGGGGCATCCTGCCCCCACACCACGTGACATGTGTCATGCAACCGGGTCAGATCGGCTGCGCTGAACAGCTCGGCCATACCGCGCCAATGCGGATCAAGGAGAACACTGGGTGCTGGCATGGCTTCTCCGGCTTCAACAGATCGGGCGACCCTACCGCCCGCTCACGCCACATTCAAACGCGCCACCGCGCGATGCGTTAAACAGCAGAATTTACACCCAGGGGTCCGACGCTTTGCCGACGTCTGGCCGACGCTTTGCAGACCGGGCATTTCGGGCCAATTCCCCTGCATTAACACATGATTCGGGGCCTGCGGCGCGACTGCAGGGCAGACACCGCGCACGATACAGCAAGACCGCGTTAACCCAGCGGCTAAGGACGGTAGGCGTAACTTCTGGAAAGACCAATATAAACCGTGCTGCGATCACGGTCATCTTCGCCATCTACGCGCACGGTCGAATATTCATAACCCGAGGTCAGCAACCAATCCCGGCCCACCTCATAACCATAACTGACGTCAAACCGGATCGATCGCTGGTCGGCTGCACCGTCTTCCAGCACATTTTCATCCACCACCGCCAAACCGGCATTGATCTCGGAAACGCGGCTCAGGGCGCGGGTATATGACAGGTCGAACCGGGTGTTCACGACTTCTTCGTCATCACTGTTTATTGTGCCAACCTGGCTCAGGGTAATGCCGGTCGTGCTATTGCGGTCCAATTCGTAGCTATAGGTCAGATTGGCCAGCAATTGCGCGTCAAACCCATCCGTCCGTGTCGCGCCCAGCGCGTAGTTCAGCGCACCGCGCCGAAAGGTGAGCTCCTGCCGGGCGGTCAGCTGGCGCCGGGCGCCGTTCAACGTATCGGCCTGCGTGTAGTTCAGATTGATCGCCCCGTTCGGCCGGGCACGCACCACTGACAATGCGTAGTTAAAGCCTTCAGTCTCGTCGATGGTGTCACCGCGGCTTTCCTCTTCGCTATAGGCGATCTCACCGGTGACTGTGGTGATCAGGCTGATCTCATATTCCAGGCCGATGCCTACGCGACGCGTTTCCCGATCAGTCGCGCCCGCACCCTGTTCATCAACCTCGCCCCATGCGCCAAATAGATCAACGATGGCCGTGCGCGTCAGTCCAAAACTGATCCGGGCCTCTGCATTTTGACGATCGCTGTCATTCAATGATGGGTCCAGAACGTCAGAAAATTCACTGTTTTCATAGGAGTAACCAAGAATACCCGTAACGCGGCTTTCACGTCCCAAGGTCAGGCCGGTGGTGACAGTCGTGACTTCACGCAGGCCCACGCCAGTGGCCACCTCGTCATCGACCATGGTCGTTTCAAAGACCAGATCATCCACCTGATCACGCCTGTAGCGGGTGTTGAAGGTCAGCAAATTGTCGCGATTGTCCAGCGTGTAATCCAGCGTGGCCTGCGTCCCCTCAAAGGTGGTTTCGCTGTCATCGCCCAAGGTAATAGCAAGCCCGGATGACACGTCAAAGGCAATGCTTTGGTTGCGGGTTTCGCTGCTGATCCCGAACCCCAATGTGGTCAGCGACCGGAATTCGGACACATCGCCGGCGGCAAAACCTTCTTCTTCGCGATAGTCCAGCCGTTGGCCCACATCAAATGTCGCATTCAGCCCACCGGCTTCTTGCGCCAACACACTGGCTGCGCTGGATAAAAAGCACATGGATGACAAAAGCAGACCCTGCGCCAAACCGCGTTTTTCAAAGCTATTTCCAACTGTGATCACAAGGCCCCCAGACTTCCGGCCATACCGATTATTCAAACAAACGCCGTTCAGGGATCAGGATGACATCACCATCATACAACCGGATTGATCGGCTTAGCGACGCGCCTTCCGACAAGGCGCGATAGTTGATCGTCGTCACGGATTGCTGGCCAGTCCGGCGATCCGTCCGGCGTAGCTGCACGCGTTTCGTTGCTGCAAAATTCGTGAAACCGCCAGCCTGCGACAGGCCTTGCAGGAATGTCGTGCCCGGCTCAACCAGAACCAGACCGGGGGTGTTCACTTCCCCCAGAAAATAGACATTGATTGTGGGCGGTTCGTCCTCTTCATCCTCGGTCGGGTCCAGCGCGGCGACAGAAACAAAAACCGTCGGCTCAGAGGCAAAGCTGCCCTTGATACTGGCCACGACAGAACGGCGGATCTGTTCAACCGTACGCCCGGATGCGCGCAGCGATCCAGCAAAAGGGAAGGCGAAGCGGCCATCAGGCGTAACCAGAACCGTCCGGTTCAGGTTGCCGTCTTCCAGTACTTCGATCCGCAATGTGTCACCGGGCTGGACAAGGTAATTGCCCTGTCCAAAGGCGGCTGATGCGGTCAAGAAAAGACCGCAAACCAAGAAAAGTAAACGTTTCATACCAAATCCTCAAAATCGTTGTGCGAAGCCCAAGATTTCGTAAGACTTCCACTGCTCTTTTTTTATTAATTATGCCGGAGCCTTTGCATATTCGAAAGAAAAATCATGCATTTTGCCGGTTTCACGGGCTCTCATGCGTGTTTTTGTGCCATTTAGACCACGACAAACAACCCAGCGGTGCAGTGACTTACGACGCCAAGGCAGCGCTTGTCAGCTGCGTGCATAGACGTCTTCGTACCGCACGATGTCATCTTCGCCCACATATGCACCGGTTTGCACCTCAATCAAAACCATCGGAACTTTGCCCGGGTTTTCCATCCGATGCACGCAACCCAACGGTAGGTAAACGGATTGATTTTCGGTGACCAGTTTCACGTCATCATCAATGGTCACCTTTGCCGTGCCTTCCACAACAATCCAATGCTCTGACCGGTGATAATGACTTTGCAGGCTCAGCGAGGCACCCGGATGGACCAGGATACGTTTGACCTGAAAACGGTCGCCCACAACCAGGCTTTCAAACCAGCCCCATGGGCGGTGATCCTTGGGGAATTGCGTGGCCTGCACCGCCTGTTTTTCTTTCAACGCGGAAACCGCCAATTTCACATCCTGCGCGCGCGACATGTCTGCCACCAGCACTGCATCATTCATCGCTACGGCCATGATGTTTTCCAGACCGATGCCAACAATTTCCATCCGGTCGCCTTCGGCCCGCAGCAGACTGTCACGACAGTCAATTGCTGTTGCGCCATCAGACGTTACGACACCATCAGCGTCAGGCCCGCTTTCGCGCCACACGGCATCCCAACCACCAAGATCCGACCAGTCCGAAGCATAGCTGACCACCGACAGGTTATCAGCGCGTTCCATGACCGCATAATCGATAGAGATATCATCGGCTTGGGCCCAGGCCTCCGGCCCCAACCGCAAGAAACCCAGATCAGTTTGGGCTGTGCGCAGCGCCTCGCCCACAGGCTCCAACAGCGATGCGGCATGTGTTTGGAACGCTGCAATAATATCGGCAGCCTTGAACAAAAATATACCTGCATTCCACAGGTAGTTGCCTTGGGCCAGCATCTGCGCAGCGCTGGCGGCATCCGGTTTTTCGACAAAACGCGACAGCTTGATCGGTGTTTTGGGCTGCGGTTTTTCGACCAGCTCCAGATAGCCATAGGCGGTTTCAGGATGCGTTGCGGCAATGCCAAACGTAACCAGATCGCCGGCCATCACAGGCTCCATCCCGGCGGCAACAGCAGCATGGAATGCGTCACGATCTGGGACAACATGATCGGACGGGGCAACCAGCATGACAGCATCAGGGTCGTTTTGCTGCACGTAAAGGGCGGCGGCCAGAATGGCTGGCGCGGTATTGCGCCCCTCCGGTTCGATCAGGATAGCACCCGGATCAATGCCAATCGCCTGCAACTGTTCAGTCACGATAAATCGAAAATCGGAATTTGTCAGGACCAGCGGGGCATTGAATGACAGTTTGTCAGAACTGCCTGACATGCGCCGGGCAGAGGCTTGGAACAGCGTCTCTTCGCCCATCAGCTCTACGAATTGCTTGGGGTAACTCTTGCGCGACAGCGGCCATAAACGCGTGCCGGAGCCACCACATAAAATGACGGGTGTTACTGATGAATTGGTCATTGGAAAACCTTGGGAATCTATATCTTTGGCTGTCTTACAGGATGAATGGCCGCGTGTCACAGATCAACAGCAAAGCGCATGTCAACGTTACGGCGATGCCGTAGCCCACGCATATGCCAAACAGATCAGGAAATACGCAAAAAGGCCGCCCATCAGGGCGACCTTTTAAAAATTCGCTTGGGCACAGGCCCGGTGGCTTAGCCGTTAACGCTGTCTTTCAGCGCTTTGGCGATTGTCATTTTGACAACCTTGTCAGCTTCCTTCTTGATCTGCTCACCCGTGGCAGGGTTGCGGACCATACGCTCTGGGCGCTCGCGGCAATAGATTTTGCCAACACCAGGCAATGTCACAGCGCCACCGCCGGATACTTCCTTGGTGATGATGCCTGTCACAGCATCAAGCGCGGAACCCGCAGCTTTCTTGTCCATGCCTGTTTCATCGGCCAGTGCAGCAACAAGCTGCGCTTTTGTCATTGGTTTTGTCGCCATTTTACTGGTCTCCCTCGTTCGCCCAGTAGTTGGGCCTCTTACCCGCTCATATAACGGTATGTTGTGGGACACCACAATGATTAGTGGCGCATTTCAAGTGAAAATAACGGGTTTTCGGCTGTTTTTTGCAGAATTACAGGAATGCTGTCTCTTCAAAGCTACGTAATTTGCGGCTGTGGATGCGTTCCAGCGGCATTTCACGCAGTCTTTCCATGGCTCTTATACCAATCATCAGATGCGCGGCCACCTGCGTTTTATAGAAATTCGACGCCATTCCCGGTAATTTCAGCTCCCCGTGAAGCGGCTTGTCGCTGACGCAAAGTAAGGTGCCGTACGGCACGCGAAACCGGAATCCGTTCGCCGCAATCGTCGCACTTTCCATGTCCAGCGCAATCGCCCGCGACTGTGACAAACGCTGCACCGGGCCGGTATGTTCACGCAGTTCCCAGTTGCGGTTGTCGATGGTGGCCACCGTACCTGTCCGCATGATCCGTTTCAGCTCATACCCTTCCAGCTTGGTCACATCGGCCACCGCTGTTTCCAGCGCGATCTGGATTTCGGCCAGTGCCGGGATTGGAATCCAGACCGGCAGATCGTCATCCAATACGTGATCTTCGCGCAGATAGGCGTGCGCCAACACGAAATCACCCAACCGCTGCGAATTACGTAGACCGGCGCAATGCCCGACCATCAGCCAGGCATGCGGACGCAGGACGGCGATATGGTCTGTTGCCGTCTTGGCGTTTGATGGTCCCACCCCGATATTGACAAGGGTGATCCCACCGCCGTTTTCCCTTTTCAGGTGATAGGTCGGCATTTGTGGCAGTTTTGCCGGTGTCGGGATCGGCGTGCCGGATTCAGTGATCTCGATGTTTCCGGTGCTGACAAAGCTGGTGTATCCGCTCTCTGGATCATCCAGCATCTCGCGGGCGTAAGCCTCGAACTCTTCGACATAGAACTGGTAGTTGGTGAACAGCACATGGTTCTGAAAATGCTCTGCCGCTGTGGCGGTATAGTGTTGCAGCCGGGCGAGTGAGTAATCGACCCGTTGTGCCGTAAACGGGGCCAGTGGCCGCGCCCCATCGGGATAGGTGAAAGTTTCGCCATTCACGATGTCATCATGTGTGGTGCTCAGGTCTGGCACATCGAAATTGTCGCGCAGGTTGAAATCCATCGATCCTTCTTGCGGCACGGTCAGGTTTGGGTCATTGGCCGCCGCAAAATGGACCGGCATGGCGGTGTCGGACGCACCAATGATCACCGGCACCCCGTGGCTTTCGATCAGCAATCCGATTTGCTGACACAGGTAATCAGCAAAGAGGTCCGGTCGGGTGACGGTCGTGGCATAGACCCCCGGTTCAGCGACGTGCCCAAAGGACAGGCGGGTATCCGTCTTGGCATAGGTCGTCGTGGTCAGCCGGATTTCGGGATAGAACGCACGCACACGGCTCAGCGGTTGCCCGTCGGTGAGTGCAGCCGCAAAATTGTCCGACAGGAAACTGACCGCAGTTTGATATAGCATGATCAGCCGATCAACCGCCTTGGCCGGGTCGTCAAACGCTTCGGGCTGGGGGATGTCGGGGGTTTTTAATGCCACCTGATGCGCCACGTTCATGTGTTTTCCTCAAAAAGTTCTGTCAGTTCAAATTTGTCAACGTCCACCAGTCCCAGATCAGAGATCCGCAATGATGGGATGACAACCAGCGCCAGCAGCGAATGCTGCATATAGGCATTGTTCAGGGTGCATCCACAGGCCGCCATGGCCGCGACCATATCATCGGCCTTGGCCGCGACTTCTGCTGCGGGTCGGTCCGACATCAGGCCCGCGATGGGCAATTCCACCAACGCCAGTTCCTGACCGTCTTTCCAGACGCTCACACCGCCGCCGACCTCGCCCAGCCGGTTCGCCGCAGCGGCCATCATTGCGCGATCTGTGCCGACGACGATCATATGGTGGCTATCATGCGCCACGGTCGAGGCCATGGCCATCTTGCCGGTATACCCAAAGCCCGAAACGAAGCCGTTTGTGACGGCCCCAGTTGCCCTGTGCCGTTCCACAAGCGCAATCTGATAGGTGTCACCCTGCCCCTCGACCAACCCATCAATCACTGGTAGTTCAGCGGTCAGCGCTTCGGTCGGGGCCTGGTTTTCGACCACCCCAATCACCTTCGCCTTCACCGTATTGGCCCCGTCGGGTGCCGTGACCGCAAAATCATCGGTTGTCAGCTGCTTGCCCATCCGCACCGTCTGTCGCGCATCAGTGGGCCAGTCATAATGCGGGCAATCGACGCTGATCTTACCATCCTGCGCGACCGTCTGGCCCCTTGCGATCACATGCTCAATCGGCAAGGTCGTCAGGTCAGAGGTCAAGATCACATCCGCCCGCCGCCCCGGCGCGATGGATCCCAATTCACGCTCCAACCCGAAATGGGTGGCTGTATTAATCGTCGCCATTTGCAGGGCCACCAACGGATCACATCCGCAATCAATCGCATGGCGCACCACCCGGTTCATATGCCCGTCATTGACCAACGTCCCGGCCATGCAATCGTCGGTACACAGGATAAAGTTACGCGGGTCGAGCCCCTTTTTCGTCACCGCGGTAATCTGGCTTTCCACGTCATACCAGGCCGACCCCAGCCGCATCATCGACTTCATCCCATTGCGCACCCGCGCAATAGCATCCGCCTCTGCCGTGCCTTCGTGATCATCTGCCGCACCGCCAGCGACATAGGCGCTGAACGGGATACCCTTGTCGGGGCTGGCGTAATGCCCGCCCACGGTCTTGCCCGCATTCATGGTTGCCGCCATCTCGGCCAGCATCTGGGGATCGCCATTGATCACACCGGGAAAGTTCATCATCTCACCCAGACCAATGATGCCGGGCCAGCCCATCGCCTCGGCTACATCTTCTGCCGAAACCTCAAACCCGGTCGTCTCCAGACCGGGGGCAGAGGGCGCGCAAGACGGCATCTGGGTATAGATATTGATGGGCTGCATCAGCGCCTCGTCATGCATCATCCGCACACCACGCAGACCCAACACATTGGCGATCTCATGCGGGTCAGTAAACATGGTGGTGGTGCCATGGGGAATGACGGCGGCGGCGAATTCCGCAGGGGTCAGCATGCCGCTTTCGATATGCATATGACCGTCGCAAAGCCCAGGGATCAGATAGCGGCCATCGGCGTCAATCACCCGGGTATCAGGACCAATACAATGGGACGCATCGGGGCCAATAAAAGCAAAGCGACCGTTAGCCACAGCAACTTGCCAATCAAGAATTTCGCGGGTCTGGACATTCACCAGCTTCCCGCCACGCATAACCAGATCAGCCGGTTCCCGCCCCGCAGCCACAGCGACCAAACGCGGGGCCGACTCAGCCCAAGATTTGAAGTGAAGTTCCATCCCCAATGGTTTCACTGATTTTGAGCAGGTTCAAGAGGGGGTACTGGTCCACAATGACAGATCTGACCGGGGCGTCTGTTTGGCTGGTCCAGACGATCCTTGCCGGCAGGCCGAACAACGGCGGGGGTGAAGTTAGGGCACCCCCGTTTGGCGTTTCACAGCTTGCGGTTTGTTATTTTATAAAATAAAAAATTTGAAACGATGGAGCCTGATGGATGAGAAAACGTGCGGCTGCCCGGCAAAGTGATGTCCTGAGCGTGCTGAACGCATGCGACAGGCCGATGACGGCTTACCAAATTCTTGAACGGCTTCAGGTCGGTGAACCTGATATCGCGCCACCCACCGTCTATCGGACGCTATCGGCCTTGACCGATCAAGGGCGCGCGCATCGTCTGGAATCCATCAAGGCCTTTGTGCCCTGCCGCTGCAGCCATGTCGAAAGCGTGCCTGTCCTTGCTATCTGCGAAGATTGCGGATCGGTCGAGGAACATGACGGCAGTGATCTGCTTGCGAAACTCACAGCACTGACCGATCAAAGTGCTTTTCAAGCGGACCGGCACATCGTTGAAATCCATGGGCAATGCGGAAGCTGCGCGGCCTGATCCCTCTCACACAAATCACTTGGATGTAACATGAAACACGCATTCTCTCTTCTTGCTCTTGTCGCCGCTCTGCCCGCACTCGCCGATGATACCCGCCAGCTTGACGCCCATGAACATGGTGTTGGCGCGCTGAACATCGCCATTGATGCCACGACGGTTGCGATGGAGTTTCATGCCCCGGGGGCCGATATCGTTGGGTTTGAATATGCGGCGGAAAGTGACGCCGATCTTGCCGCAATTGATGCGGCGGTCGCGACGCTGAGCGCACCGCTTGATTTGTTCGTTTTGCCTGATGCTGCAGCTTGCACGGTGACGACAGCAGAAGCAAAACTGGAAAGCGAAGACGATCATGACGCGCATGGGCATGATGAACATGACGAAGAGCATCACGATGATCACGCCGAAGAAGATCACGAAGACCACGCCGACGACAAGGATCACGGGCATGATGAGCATGACGACCACGGAGATGAAGACCACGCAGAGCATGCCGAACATGCCGGTCACACCGAATTCCATGCCGAATACACGCTGACCTGCGACAACCCGGATGCGTTGAGCGAGATCACCTTCGCCTATTTTGACACGTTCCCAAATGCCAAAGAGGTCGAAGTGCAAATCATCACGGCATCAGGCGCGCAGGGCTTCGAAGTGGAACGTGACGCGCCCGTTTTGAACCTGGGACGCTGAGCGCAGGTGACACCAGCCGTCCTGACCTTATCTGATGTTGGTTATCGCTGGCCGAGGCGGGGATCATTCGCGCTGACCGTACCCGATTTTGCGATCTTAGAGGGTGAATCGGTTTTGTTGCTGGGCGAAAGCGGGGCGGGGAAGTCGACGCTTTTGTCGTTGATCTGTGGCACGATCCTTCCGGATCGCGGCTCAATCAGCATCGCAGGCACTGAATTAACCGCATTATCTGGCGGCAAGCGTGACAGGTTCCGGGCCGAACAGATCGGCGTGATCTTTCAGCAATTCAACCTGCTGCCTTTTGGCACAGTCGCCGACAATATCCTGCTTCCGCTTCGCTTTGCGCCCCAGCGGCGCAAACGCGCGGGTAATGCGGTGGCGCAAGCCACCGACCTGTGCGCGGCACTTGGCCTGCCACCCGATGTGGGTCGCAACAAGGCCAATGCGCTAAGCGTGGGGCAGCAGCAGCGCGTCGCGGTAGCGCGGGCACTGATCGGACAGCCGCCTTTGATCATCGCGGATGAACCCACTTCCGCCCTTGATGCTGGCAGTCAGGCGGCCTTTCTTGACCTGCTATTCGCACAAACGGATGCGCATCAAACCTCCCTCTTGATGGTCAGTCATGACGCCAGACTTGGTGACCGCTTTGATCGGGTCATCCGCATGGAAGATATTGCGCAGATTGAAAGGGCCGCGGCATGACCCTGCGCCTTGCCATCGCTTCGCTTTTCGCGCGTGCGCTGACGGTGGGTATGACAATACTTGCCATCGCCTTGTCAGTCGCGCTGTTTCTGGGTGTCGAAAAGGTGCGGACCGGCGCCAAGGCCAGCTTTGCCGATACGATCTCCGGCACAGATCTGATCGTCGGCGCGCGGTCCGGGTCCGTACAACTTTTGCTGTATTCCGTTTTCCGCATTGGCAATGCGACCAACAACGTGACTTGGGAAAGCTATCAGGACATCGCGGCACGGCCTGACGTTGACTGGATTGTCCCGATTTCCCTGGGCGACAGCCATCGCCAGTTTCGGGTCATGGGCACCACGCAGGCGTTTTTTGAGCATTATAAATACCGGCAAGGCAGATCGCTGGGCGTCGCTGATGGGGTCATCATGGATGACCTGTTTGATACTGTGATTGGTGCGGATGTCGCGGCGACTCTGGGCTACAGCGTCGATGACCCGATTATCGTGGCCCATGGCCTGGCATCCTTTACCGAACATAAGGATCAGCCGTTTCGCGTGTCGGGCATTCTGGAAAAGACGGGGACACCGGTAGACCGCACGGTCATTGTCAGCATGGAGGCGATCGAAGCGATCCATGTCGATTGGCAAAGCGGCGCGCAAATCCCGGGCCAGTCCACGCCTGTTGATGTCATTCGCGGGATGGACCTGACGCCAAAAGCGGTGACTGCGGCCCTTGTGGGCGTGGAAAGTCCGCTACAGACCTTTGCCTTGCAGCGCGCGATCAACCAATACCCCGAAGAGCCATTGCTTGCGATCCTGCCCGGCGTCGCTTTGCAAGAGCTTTGGGGGATTGTCGGCATCGCGGAAACGGCGCTTTTGGCGGTTTCAGCCATGGTTGTTGTCACTGCGCTGATTGGCATGATGGCCACCATCTTTTCCAGTCTCAATGAACGCCGCCGCGAAATGGCGATCTTTCGCGCGATGGGGGCACGACCCGCCACCATTCTGGGCATGCTGGTGCTGGAGGCGATGGTGATGGCGGCAGCGGGTGCTATGCTAGGGCTGGCGCTTTTATATATCGGGTTGATCATTGCGCAGCCGATTGTCGACAGTGCTTTTGGCCTGTGGCTGCCAATTGATGCGCCGACGCTGCGCGAAGCCTGGGTCATCCTTGGTGTGATATGTGCTGGCGCAATTGTGAGCCTTGTCCCCGCATTGCGGGCTTACAGAATGTCTGTTGCTGATGGTATGATCGTCAAAACGTAATGCTGAGAACGAGGTGGCTTACTTGCTAAATCGCAGAACCACATTGATGCTTTTGTCGGCCATGGTTGCGGGACCAAAGGCAGCGCTGGCCGCCACACCACGGGAAATCAAGTGGGAGGACCTTATCCCGCCGGGCGTCCCCTATTCGGAAATCATCGGGGAGGGAGAGATTGATCTGGTCAACGATCTTTGGAACCCGATCTATGACGCCAACGCGGTCAAGCTGAACGAAACGCTGAACGGCGCCTATATCAAAATGCCGGGTTTCATCATCCCCTTCGATGTCAGCGCCGAAGGGGTGACCAACTTTATGCTCGTCCCCTATGTCGGGGCCTGCATTCACACACCGCCGCCACCCGCAAACCAGCTTGTCATGGTCAACGCCACGGACCCTTGGCCTGGTGACCAACTATGGGATGCCGTCTGGGTGACCGGGGTCATGCGCACGCAGTTGCAATCCACTGATCTGGGCAAGACGGGCTATTTCATCGCGGCCAATGAAATGGAGATCTACGAATGGTAAGCGGACATCTTCAGCGCCGCGCGGTTCTGGCCGGGATGGCAGCAACGGTACTTGTGCCCGGCATGGCGCGGGCCGAAGACTATATCGACCTCGACTGGGATGATCTGCTGCCCGAGAACGAGACGGCGATCCCCAGCGCATTGCGGGGTTTGATTGATCATGACAGTGCCCCGATGTCGAACCAGCAACCCGCATCCAGCGGCGTTCGTGCCGATTGGAACGGTCAGATCGTCCGCATCCCCGGGTTCATTGTGCCAATTGACTACAAGGGCACCGGCGTCACCGCATTTATTCTGGTGCCTTATGTCGGGGCCTGCGTCCACGTACCGCCCCCGCCCGCCAATCAATTGGTATTTGTTACCACACAAACGCCTTATGAAACCGAAGGGCTGTTCGAACCGGTGAATGTGACCGGCATGTTTGGCGTCTCATCCATCTCGACGCAGCTTGCAGAAATCGGCTACGCGTTGTCGGCGGACAGGATCGAGCCTTATCAGGCCTAGGATCAGTTTCCGCGCATTTCAGAGATTGACGTTTCACCCAGTTTTTGGACCAAGCTGCGTTCGACATCTTCCAAAACGCTTGAGACCCGCTTGTGCAACGCATGCTCCACCGAACAGGCGGGGGCATCGGCGTTTTCATCGCTCGCAACAAGCCTTTCATCAAGCGCGAGGTAAACGTCGGCCAGCGTAATCGCCTCTGGCGCACGAGCCAACTGCCATCCGCCCGCATGCCCCTTCTCGGAGGTGAGCAACCCCGCCTCCCGCAATCGACCCAGGACCCGCCGTACAACAACCGGGTTTGTGCCCGCATGGTCCGCGATGTCCGCAGAGGTGCGCATCTTTTCAGGATTCCCAGCCATATGGCTCAGGGTGTGAAGGGCCAGGGACAGACGACTGTTTCGTTTCAAGGTGTTTCTCCGCGCATCTTTCAGATCACGTAACATTATGTGTTGCGTGTATCTAGTAACTTCGGTAGTTGCGTGATTGCTTATCTCGTAGTCTCGGCGAACATGATGTCTCAACAACACGCGCGCAATCTTGGGCAAACAAGCCTTCGCGGCAGGCGTCGCGCGGCTGATCCGATGCAAACCTATGATGCATTGCCGGCACCGCTACGCAATTGGCTGGGTCAGGCGGCACTGCCTTGGTCGCCGGTATCTGCAAGGCGAATCTGGCAAAAGGCGCATGCAAAAGGCCTAAGCGTTGAAGAAGCCTTGTCTTCACTTTCAAGGGCCGAAGCGAAAACGCTCGCCCACGATAGATACGCCGCGCCACCGACCACCAACTCTCAAGCCTGAAGGAAATCGCCCATGTCGTTTATCTCAAAACTTGCTTTGGCCGCTCTTGTGGCGCAAGGCCCCGCTTTGCCAGCATCTGCGCAAGATGGCAGCTTTACGATTTCTGTGGGCTTCGGCCCGACGGCAGAGGTTCCCGACCCCCGCGCAGGATATAACGGCTGGATGTCGAACCAGACGGGTGTGACCGAAACCCTGATGGGCATCGATTACGAACTGAACCTTTATCCGCGTTTGGCGGCAGGGATCGCACAATCGTCACCAACGACATGGCGTGTTACACTGCGCGATGGCCTGACATTCCATGACGGCACATCGGTAACAGCACAGGCCGTGGTGGATGCGATTGTCCCAATCTCTGACGAGGCGCATGCAGGCTATAACGCACGCATCGCAAACCTGCTTGATCTGGCTGCCATATCGACGGATGGGGACCAGATTGTTGTGTTTACGACGAATAGCCCAAACGCAGCCTTCCCCTGGACGCTCTCCGAACCCGGTATTGCCGTTCTTGGCGCGGCGTCCAACGACTATCCGATCAACGCCACAGGCCCCTATGTTTTTCAAGAAGCGATCCCCGAACAGCTTTATCGTGTAGCCGCGAACACCGACTATCGCCTTGGCGCACCAGGTTTTGAAGAGGTGAGCGTCGTCGCCATCCCCGATCCGGGTGCATCCGCATTGGCGTTTGAAGCGGGTGAGGTCGATATGGTGATCAACTATCCCGAAACAGATTTCGCGCGTATTCAGGAAACCGGCGCGCTTGGCTTTGCCGCCCCGACAGCCCGGCTTTATTTTTACACCGTGAACGCCGCCAACGGTCCAACGGCCAATCCGCTGGTCCGGCGCGCGATATCTGCCGCGATTGATCGGCAAGGCATTGTGGACGCCGCCCTGTCGGGCGTCGGCGGCGTGCCTGCGGGCACGGTGTACCCGGCTGGCATGGGGTGGGCAGCTGAGATTGATCCTGTCTATGACCCGGCATTGGCCGAGCAGTTGCTGGCCGAGGCCGGTGCGACCAAGGAAGGCGGGACATGGATGCTGGATGGCGCAGCGCTGGAGATTGACATCGTGACCTATTCCTCCCGCGCCGCTTTGCCCCCAACGGCGGAACTGACCCAAGCCTTCCTGCAAGCCATCGGCGTCACAGCGAATGTGCGTGTCGGCGAATATGGGGCAAGCAACGACGCAATCGCCAATGGAAGCGCCGATATGTTCCTGCAGGCATGGGTGACAACACCCCAAGGCGACCCCGGCGCGGTGCTTGAGGCGCTGCTAAAATCCACTGGCGGGTCAAATGCGGGCGGCTACAACAACCCCGAACTGGACCAACTGCTGGCCGATGGCCGCACGACCTTTGACCAAGAGGAACGCAAAGCAATCTATGATCAGGTGCAAGACATCATCGCAGCGGACGCCGCCATGATCCCGGTCTTTCACGTCAGTCAAACCAATGTGGCGCGGCCAGGATTGACCGGCTATGCCGTACACCCGACCGAAACCTACTGGATCACACATGAGACTGCCTTGACCGAATGACAATCACCGCGACCGGCCTTTGCGCAATCCGCTCTGGCCGCACGATCTTACATCCCACAAATGTGGATATCAGACCCGGTGAGCGTGTGGGGCTTGTTGGTGCCTCCGGCTCGGGCAAATCAACGCTTGGTCACGCGTTGATCGATAGGCTGCGCGCGCAAGGCCAACGTGTCGCTCATGTTCCGCAAAGCCCGGACGAGGCGCTCGATCCGCTGCGCTCCATGGCGTTTCATTGGCGTGAGGCGGAACACGCGCTGAACCTTTCACCTGATCCGACCCGGCGGCAGGACCTGTTTGCCGCCTTGCACATCGAAGGTAGTGACTTGAACAAGCGCCCATGGGGCTGGAGCCGGGGGATGCAGCAACGCTTTGTCATCGCCATGGCCTTGATCGGGACGCCGGACCTGCTGGTCATGGATGAACCAACATCGGCTTTGGACTCGGTAGTAGCAGCTGGCACGATGGATTTGCTGGACGCTTATCTGTCAGATCGCAAGACCGCGCTATTGCTGATCACCCACGATCTTGGCCTTGCGGCCCGCCGGGTCAATCGCTTGATGGTCATGGAAGACGGACGGATTGTCGAAGACGCACCAACAGAACAGTTCCTGTTGGCTCCGGTGACCCAAGCCGCCAAGTCGCTTTGCGCCCATCGTAACTGGCTTGAACTGCCATGCTAACGGTCGATCACGTTTCCGTCCGACGCGGAACCACCGTGACGCTGCAGGATATCTCGCTTTCACTTGGGCCGAATCGAACACTCGCTGTTGTCGGTGAAAGTGGCGCGGGGAAATCCACGCTGATTGCCGCTATCCTCGGGCTGGTGCCGTGCAGTTCAGGTCAGGTCACATGGGATAACGCTCCAGTGCGCCGCTGCCGTCCTGCGCTGGTCATGCAAGAGCCACGCAGCGCGTTCAATCCACGCATGTCACTGCGCCGCGCGGTGATGGAACCATTGGTTGCGCAGGGTATGGTTGCAGATCCGGATCGTCTGAACGCCCTTTGCCATGGTCTGGAGATCGCGCCCGATTTGCTGGACCGTCGCCCAACCGAGGTGTCCATTGGTCAAGCGCAGCGCATGGGCATTCTGCGCGCGCTGATCGCAAAACCGCCGCTCGTTCTGTTCGACGAACCGCTTTCGGCGCTCGACGCCGTTACCCAAAAACACACCGCGCGCCTAATCGCGCAAATGCAGCACGAAGAAGGCTTCGCATCCCTGATCGTGACCCATGATCTGGGCTACGCCGCCGCCTTTGCAGACGACATCGCCGTCCTGCGCGCCGGACGCGTCGAAGAACTGACCAGATCGCAAAGCTTCGTCCAAGCCCCCCAAACAGCATATGGCCGGATGTTACGCGATGCAGCATTCACCCTTGGCGCACTGGAACAGGTCGCGTGATCCAGCTCATCGCGAGCCTTCTGCTGCGCGCCGCCGTGGTGCTGACGGGCGCAGCGCTGGCGACTTTTGCACTGCTATGGCACGCACCCGGTGATCCTGCTTTGGCCATTGCGATCGCACGCTATCAGGCAGTGGTCCCGGCAGAGGTGGTCGATCAGGTCCGCACAGAGGCTGGACTGGACGCACATTTCTGGACCGCCTTTCAAGCATGGGTCGGCCCGCTTCTGGTTGGCGATTTTGGGCAATCATCCGTGACCGGGCGCAACGTCTGGCCGGAATTGGTGACGATGATATCCTACACCCTACCGCTAGCACTTGCAGGCCTGATCATCGGCCTGCTTACCTCTGTGCCGCTTGCCTATGTTGCCACGCGCCGTCCCGGTGGCTGGCTGGACCGGTGTGCCGTGGCACTGGCATCGATAGGCGCTGCCATTCCGGCCTATTGGCTGGGACTTCTGCTCATCCTGCTGTTTGCGGTTCAACTGGGTTGGCTGCCCGCAATGGGGACCCGTACGCCCGCGCATATCATCTTGCCCGCGCTCACACTGGGTTTGGGGGTCGCTGCATCGCTGACACGCATCCTACGTTCAGGCATCCTGGAGGCACGCGGTCAGCCCTTCCTGCCAGCCTTCCGACGGCGGGGCGTCGCCAATCGGGATATCGAACGCGACCATGTGGCGCCTCATGCGGCCATCCCCGTCGTGACCGTCTTCGGCCTCGAACTGGCCTTTTTGCTAGAGGGCGTGGTCATGGTCGAGGTGATCTTTGCCCGCCCCGGCCTTGGCAGCTTTCTGGTGAGCGCGATCGAGGCGCGCGACTTCCCCAAGGTGCAAGCCGTGGTGGTCCTGACTGCGGTGCTTTTCGTAACGGTCAATCTGCTGATCGACCTGATCTATCGCGCCCTTGATCCCCGGATCGGAGAGCGGGATGCGTAGTGTTGGCACGCTTGTGGTTGTCCTGGTGCTGCTTGCGCTGATCGGGCCAATGCTCGCACCTTATGACCCCACGCAGATCAACATCCCACATCGCTTAAACCCACCAAGCCTCGAATGGCTGCTGGGGACAGACGCGCTGGGGCGGGATATCCTGTCGCGGTTGCTGCATGGTGCGCGCTGGTCGCTCGGTCTTGCCTTTCTGATCTCGGTCATCGGCCTGTGCATCGGCACGGTTGCGGGTCTTGTGGCCGCGCAAGGGGGGAAACTGACCGATTGGCTCATGATGCGGGTAACCGACACATTTCTGGCCTTCCCCGATCTTGTGGCCGCAGTGGTGATCGCAGGCGTGCTCGGGGCCGGTACGGGCAGCCTGATCTTTGCCCTGACGGTAACCGGCTGGATGCGCTATGCCCGTGTCGCGCGGGGTATCGGGCTGTCGTTGCAAAACCGGGGCTACGTTGTTCAGGCAAAGCTTGCGGGGCTGTCGCCGCTGGTGATCGCACGCTGGCATTACCTGCCATCACTGTTGCCGTCGCTTGCGGTCGTCTGGACCGGCATGTTCGCCCGCGCGATCCTTGGCATCTCAGCACTCGGGTTTCTTGGCTTTGGGGTGCAGCCTCCGATGCCCGAATGGGGAACAATGCTGCTGGATGCGCGCATTCACATGCGGTCAACCCCGCTGCAAATGATCTGGCCCGGGCTGGCGGTGGTTATCTGCGTTCTCGCCATCAACCTGACCGGGGACGCCTTGCGCGACGCGTTGGCCGAACAAAAGGACCAGAAAGGAACGGCTTAAAGGCCTTTACAGACTTACGACATATTCGCCAAATCCAATGGCTTCTCGTCCGGGTTCAGCCGCCACATCGCCACGTTCAGCGCCGCTGCCACCGTCACCCATGCCAGATAGGGGGAAAACGCCAGCCCGGCCCAGAAATCCAACTGCCAGTGGGTCACTGTCGCACCAAAAACGGCCAGCCACAGGCAGACCATGACGGGCAATGACGCCTTAAGATGCCGCAGCCCAAAAAAGACCGGCGTCCATAATGCGTTCAATGCGATCTGGATTGCCCAGAATGCCATGGCATAGGCGCTCCCCTCCAGACCGGCGACCCGGGCGCCCGCGAAAGCGATCAGCAGATAGATGCTGGTCCACGCCACCGGGAACACCCAATCAGGTGGCACCCATGATGGTTTGTTCAGGTTTTTGTACCATTCACCCGTTGGAAACAGGGCGCCTGTTGCCGCGGCACCGAAAGTTGCAGCCAGAAACAGGAAAAACAGCAGAATATCCATCGCAGGGCCCTTTCAAGGTCACCCCGTTTACTACGCCAGCGGACGGTCAGTTCCAATGCCTTGTTCGCGTGCGCGCAATTGCGCCAGAATATCCACCACCGACGCAGATCGGCCCGGATCGGCTTTGGCCCGGCTCGCGGCATCCACAAGAAACGCCACCTCATCCAGCGGTTTGGCATAGATCACGGCGGATTTCGGCATGATCACGGAACCAACCGTGCGCGCGCCTGATTGGACCAGCCATCCGAGCTTTTGCGCGGTCGAGGTATGGGCGCGCATCGAAATGCTGTCATAGCCCTGCCGCCGCAGCTCTTTGCCAATGCCTGCATAGATCAACCGGGCCGCCCATATCCCCGTGCGCGCCTGCAAGGGCAGCACATTGATCCCGGCTTCGGATCGGCGATAAAGTCTGTCTGCCTCGGCCAGCAATCGTTTGACCATGCGCCGGACATCATCGGTCGGCATCGGGTCGCGGGTAAAGTTCAGCGGATCAATCCCCGCCTCGGCCAGCCAATCCAACGGCAGGTAAATCCGACCCATGCGCGCATCCTCGCCCACATCGCGGGCGATATTGGTCAGCTGCATGGCAACCCCAAGATCACAAGCGCGGGCCAGCGCATCGGGGTCACGCACCCGCATCAGCACACACATCATCGCACCCACGGCACTGGCGACGCGGGCGGAATAATCCCGCACTCCGCTCAAACTGTCATAGCGATGTTCGGCCGCATCCCATGCCAGCCCTTCCAGCAATGCCTCGGGCAATGCGCGCGGCATCTCAAAATCTGAAATAATCGCTGCAAAGGCCCGATCTTCGGGCGCATTGCGCGGTTTGCCCGCATAGGCCAGATCAAGCCGTTCCTGCAAACGCAAAACAGCGCCCGCCTGATATTCGCCCTCGTCAACCTCATCATCGGCCAAGCGGCAAAAGGCGTATAAGGCCAAGGCCGGATCGCGCACCGATGCAGGCAGCAGTTTCGATGCGGCATGAAATGACAGCGACCCATGGCGGATCGCCTCTTTGCAATGGTTCAGGTCGTCAGGTCGGATCATTCGGCGGCCATTTTCAGTTCAGGTTGCACAGGGGCATCCGGTACAAGCTTGCCCAACACTTCAGCGCTGGAGATCACACCCGGCACGCCAGCACCGGGATGGGTACCTGCACCCACCAGATAAAGACCATCAGCCTCTTCACTGACGTTATGCGGGCGGAACCATGCGGATTGCAGAATACGCGGTTCTATCGAAAAGCCTGACCCGTTGGGCGACAGATACCGATCCCGGAAATCAGCGGGGGTCAAGGTCATTTCAGTACTGATATGGTCGGCAAAACCGGGAAGGTATTTTTCAACCTCGGCCTGTACCTTGGCTTTGTACGTCTGGGCCTCGACCTCCCAATCGACCGGATCATCGAACCCCAGATGTGGCACGGGCGACAGGACATAGAATGTATCGTCCCCCTTGGGCGCAACGCTTGGGTCGGTCCGCGCGGGGCGATGGATGTAAAGGCTCATGTCGTCCGACAACCTGCCCTTGATAAAGATATCTTTCAGCAACCCCTCATAACGCGGCGCATTGGTGATCGTGTGATGGCCCATATCGGGCCACATATTGGCTGTGCCCTTGGTCCCGAAATACCAGACAAACAGACCCATCGACCATCGGCGCGATGTCAGCTTTTTGCTGGTCCACCGTTTGCGGGGTTGGTTGCGCAGCAGACGTTGATAGGTATGGCCCGCATCGGCGTTGCTGACGACGAGCGGGACGGCAATACGCTCTCCATTCACCAGCCGCACACCTTTGGCTGCACCGGCTTCGACCAGTATCTCATCCACCTCGATCCCATGGCGCACCTGCCCGCCTTGCGACCGGATCACAGCCACCATCGCGTCGGCAATCGCCTGCACACCGCCCATCGCATAATGAACGCCGAATTCCTTTTCGAGATAGGCGACCAAAGCATACATCGATGTGACGTGCCGCGGATCACCGCCAATAAACAGCGGATGAAACGACAGGGCCATGCGCAACCGGGCATCCTTTACCCGCCGCTTGGCGAGGCCAAGGATGGATTTATCCGCGCGCAGCCGGGCAAACTCTGGCAGAACCCTGATCGTTTCCCACAGCTTGTGCATCGGCTTGGCGACCATGCCTTCAAAGCCGACAACATAGCGACGTTCACTATCCTTCAAAAACCGCTTGTAACCGGGCACATCGCGCGGGCTGAGCCGCGCAACCTCGGTCAGCATCGCATCGGTGTCTTGCCGGGCGGTAAAGGTCGACCCGTCCGGCCATCGAACCTCATAAAACGGGTCCATCGGGCGCAGATCGACATCTTTGTGAAAATCGCGGCCACAAGCGGCCCATAGCTGCTCGTATACCTGCGGGACGGTAATAATCGTCGGGCCAAGGTCGAATCGGTGTCCATCCTGCGTGACAGATGACCCCCGCCCGCCGGGCCGATCCAGCCGATCCAGCACCGTCACAGCGTAACCTTTGGCCCCCAAACGCATCGCTGCAGCAAGGCCACCAAGGCCCGCACCGATAACAATTGCTGCGTTTGAGTCGGTCAGATCAGATGTAATCATGGCTTAACACTAATAGTGTCAGGCTAAGTTGACAATTATTATCGCATGATCTTCCCAAAAGAGCGGTCCTATGTCAGGATAACTTGACACCAACAAAGGTTCCGACCGTGACCCAGATTGTCACCCTGTCATTCTACCGCTTTTCCGGGGTTCTGGCCCGGGCATGGGCGCTGGGCATGATGGGCGCCGCACGGCTACCACTTAGCCGCACCACCGATATCGGGTTCTGGAAACTCTGCGGCTCTGGCACGGGCGAGGGGTTCACCCCCGTCCCCAATACAGCCGTCTACGCGATCCTGGCCACATGGCCGGATGCCGAAACCGCACGCAAGCGCACGCAAACTGGTGTCTTTGCCCGCTACATCCGGCGCGCGACCGAAAACTGGACCGTCTTTTTGCAAACCCAGACTGCGCGCGGGCAATGGTCCGGCAAAACCCCGTTCCAACCTGACACTAACCTTACCAACGGCCCGCTTGCCGCACTGACGCGGGCCACGATCAAACCACGCACCCTTGCCCGGTTTTGGGGCCGGGTGCCCAATATCTCAAAAATGATCGGGCAGGACCCCAACGTGGCTTTCAAGATCGGCATTGGCGAGGTCCCGATGCTGCATCAGGTCACGTTTTCCATCTGGCCGTCCGAAAAAGCCATGGCCGCCTTCGCCCGGACAGGCCCGCATGCCGACGCCATCCGTGCCGTCAGGGATGAAGGCTGGTTTCGCGAAGAACTATATGTCCGTTTCTCGGTCCATTCGGACCGGGGCACATGGAACGGCACCTCACCACTCAAGAAACTGGAGGCCGCATGACCCCCTTCCCCTTTTCCGCCATCGTTGGTCAGGATGAAATGAAACGGGCGATGATCCTGACGGCCATCGACCCCAGTATCGGCGGCGTTTTGGTGTTTGGGGACAGGGGCACGGGCAAATCTACGGCTGTACGCGCGCTGGCCGCCCTGCTGCCGCCGATCAAGGCAATCAAAGGTTGCCCGGTGAACAGTGCAAAGGCGGCCGAGGTCCCCGGCTGGGCAAATCTGAAAACCAAGCGCAGCCATGAAAAACCAACACCCGTTGTCGACCTGCCCTTGGGCGCGACCGAAGACCGGGTGACAGGCGCTCTGGATATCGAAAAGGCGCTGACCAAGGGCGAAAAGGCGTTCCAGCCCGGCCTGCTAGCCAAAGCCAATCGCGGCTACCTTTATATTGATGAGGTGAACCTGCTCGAAGACCACATCGTCGACCTGCTGCTTGATGTGGCCCAATCCGGCGAAAACGTGGTCGAACGCGAAGGCCTGTCCATCCGGCACCCCGCCCACTTTGTCCTTGTCGGCTCCGGCAACCCGGAAGAAGGCGAATTGCGGCCGCAACTGCTTGACCGGTTCGGGCTGTCGGTCGAGGTCACATCACCCAAGGAAATCGACACAAGGGTAGCGGTCATCAAACGCCGTGATGCGTTTGAAAATGACAATGCCGCCTTCATGCTGCGCTGGCAGGCGGAAGATGCCGCAATCCGCGACCGTATCCTGACTGCGCGCAAATCGCTGACCAAGTTGAAAACGCCTGAAAAGACGCTGAAAGACGTGGCTGAACTTTGCCTCGCCCTTGGGTCTGACGGGCTGCGCGGCGAACTGACATTGCTTAAGGCCGCCCGCGCCTATGCCGCATGGCGCGACGACACCGCCCTGACCCGCGCGCATGTGCGCGATGTCGCCCCCATGGCGTTGCGCCACCGCTTGCGGCGCGATCCGTTGGATGAGGCGGGCAGCGGAACACGTGTTGCGCGCACGGTGGAAGAAGTTCTTGGATAGCTGGACGCAGGCCACGCTGGCGCTGCAACTGCTGGCCATTGACCCCCGACTTGGCGGGATCACAATCCGTGCAAGGTCCGGGCCGGTACGGGACGAATTACAAAAACGGATCGACACAAAGGCCAAACGCATCCACCCCGCCATCAGTGAAGAGGCCCTTTTTGGCGGTCTTGACCTGTCTGCAACCCTGGCAACCGGGCGATTGGTGCAGGAACAGGGGCTGCTGGCCACACCCGGCCCCATCAGCCTTGCCATGGCCGAACGCGCCCCGGCGCGGTTGTCGGCACATCTCTCTATCGCGCTTGATCAGAACGCGGGTCATACACTTATGGCGTTTGATGAAGGGGCCGCGCCAGACGAGATGCTTGATCCGAAACTCGCAGAACGCCTCGCATTCCACACAGACCTCTCCGAGGTGGCGTTGCGTGACATCGCAGATGTAACGCCCGGCAGCGCCGGGCAGCCCCCGACCCTCCCCCCGGGAGCGGGCTTCACCCCCGCCCAGGCTCGGGCGCTGCCCTATGTTGCGCCAGAATTGATCAAGCAAATCACCCATATCGCCGCTCAACTTGGCATCGACAGCCTGCGCGCGCCGCTCTTCACACTTCGCGCCGCCAAGGCCCACGCGACCTTGCACGACCGGGACACGGTAAATGCAGAAGACATCGAAATCGCCTGCGCCCTGACGCTGGCACATCGGGCCACACGCATCCCCGAACCGGCACCACAGGAACCCCAAGCACCACCACCAGACCAAACTGAAAACCAAAACAGCGACGACACGCTCGACATCCCCGACGAACTTCTGCTCGAAGCCGTTCGCGCGCTTCTTCCCGATAACCTGCTCGAAAAACTTGCCGCCCAAAAAGCCCGCCAAGGGCGCGGCAATGGCACGGGTGCGGCGCGCAAGGGTAATCGGCGGGGCAGGCCGCTCCCCGCGCGCGCGGGCAAGATCAGCGATGGCGCGCGGATCGACATCATCGGCACGCTGCGCGCGGCTGCCCCATGGCAAACGATCCGCAAGAATGCGACAGGGCGGGATACAATCCAGATTCGGCCCAGCGATTTCCGCATCAAACGGTTCGAAGAAAAATCAGACCGACTGCTGATCTTCACCGTCGACGCCTCAGGCTCTACTGCCTTGACCCGGCTGGCCGAAGCAAAGGGGGCCGTCGAACTGCTGCTCGCGCAAGCTTATGCGCGGCGCGACCATGTGGCCCTTGTGGCGTTTCGGGGGACAGAGGCAGAGCTTCTTTTGCCCCCCACACGTTCACTTGTACAAACCAAACGCCGCCTTGCCGGATTGCCCGGCGGCGGCGGCACACCGCTGGCGGCGGGTATGATGACCGCGTTCGAGCAGGCCAATCATGCAAAACGCAAAGGTCTGACACCGACCATCGCCATCCTGACCGATGGGCGGGCAAATATCGCGTTGGATGGGACGGCCAACCGCAAACAGGCGGCCACCGATGCCCAACAGATTGCCCGCACGCTGCGCAGCCAAGGCATCGACGCTCTTGTGATTGACACGGGCAACCGGCCCGAACCGGCACTGCGCAACCTGGCACAGACGCTTGATGCCGCCTATCTGCCATTGCCCCGCGCCGACGCACAGAAGCTGTCGCAATCCGTCGCAACAGCGCTGGGCGATTGAAATGCGCTGGCCAGACGATGCAACCGACTGGCCCCTGACCGATTATTCCCGGATCGTACTACACCGCCCCCATCGCTGGCACCTGCAAGAGGCAGGCACAGGCGATACAATCCTGTTGATCCATGGGGCGGGCGGGGCGACACAGAGCTTTCGGCACCTGTTTCCGCTACTGATGCAGACCAATCATGTCGTTGCCATCGATTTGCCCGGGCAGGGGTTTACCCAGCTTGGCGCGCAGCAGCGCTGCGGGCTGGACCACATGGCCGAAGACATCCTGTCGCTCTGCCGACACCAGAACCTGAACCCCACCCACATTGTCGGGCATTCGGCTGGGGTCGCCATTGCCTTGCGGCTGTGGGAACTGGGGATGCGGCCTGCAAAAGGGATCACTGGCATCAATGCCGCTTTGGGCAATTTCAAAGGGGTCGCAGGCTGGCTATTCCCGATCATGGCCAAGGCGCTGGCGGTGACACCATTCAGCGCAAGCCTGTTTGCCGCAACCACAACGCACAGCAGCGTGGCCCGGCTGATCACTGGAACGGGGTCGAAGCTGGATGCGGATGGAATAGGGCTTTACTACCGGCTGGCCACGGATCGGGGGCATGTAGATGCGACCCTTTCAATGATGGCGCAGTGGTCGCTTGACGGGTTACTGGCACGACTGCCCCAAATCGATACCACAGTACAGCTGATCACCGGGCTGAACGACATGGCCGTTCCACCACAAGTCAGCCGGGATATCCTGCCGAAACTGGCGGATGCCCACCTGACGGAACTGCCAAATCTGGGGCATCTGGCCCATGAAGAGGACGCTACCGCAATTGCCAACCTGATCGGTCTTGCGCAACGCCGCTAGCAATCCCACCTGCCTTTGATAACCATAATAGACGTAAGGCAGAAGATGACCTTTCTAAAGACCTTTCGACAGCAGTTCTTCGTTGCCACATTAACGATGGCAGCAACCGGCGTGAACGCAGATCCGCTAGCACAATTGGCCGATACAATCGCCGAGACAGAGGCCGAAATCAGCGGGCGTGTGGGTATTGCGATCAGCGATAGCGGCACAGATTGGGTATGGGGGCATCGGGCGGATGAACGTTTCCCCATGAACAGTACGTTCAAATCACTGCTCTGCGGCGCCATTCTGGGCCGGGCCGACAACGGGACACTTTCACTGGATGAAACGATAAAAGTGACCGCGTCAGATATCCTGTCATTTGCCCCCGCGACAGAGGACCGCGCGGGCGATGACATGCAGATCGATGAACTTTGCTACGGCACGCTGGACAAAAGCGATAATACAGCAGCCAACCTGCTGATCCGGCGTCTGGGCGGGACAGAGGCGGTCACCAACTATCTGCGCGACATCGGCGATCCAGTGTCCCGGCTTGACCGGATGGAGCCCGAGATGAACCAGTATTTGCCTGGCGATCCAAGGGACACCACAACGCCCGCCGCCATGATTGCAACTTGGGAAACGCTCCTGCTGGGCGATGCGCTGAAACCCCGCTCCCAACAGCAACTGGCGGATTGGATGAGCGATGGCTGGGCGACGCAAGGGATGATCCGACCGCATCTGCCAGCTGGCTGGTCGATTGCTGACAAATCTGGCGGCGGGCGATCCGGCTCGCGCAGCGTTGTGGCGATGATCACACCGCCGGGTGACGCACCTGTCTTTGTCGCCATCTATATCGCCGAAAGCCCCGCGAGTTGGGACGGGCGCAATGCCGCGATTACCGATCTTGGCGCTGCTGTTGTCAGCGTATTGCAGGCACAATAACGAAAAGGGCCGCCGGAGGATGCTCCGACGGCCCAATCACTGAATTCTGTTGCGGCTGATTATTCAGCAGCGAACGTCGACAGGTAAGCATAGAGGTCGTAGGCTTGGCTTTCCTCGCGGACCTGATAAGCCATCTTGCCGCGGGCACGACGGTTATCAAGCGTTTCGCGCAACCAGCCGGTTGGGTTCTGCACGTAGCCGACAAATGTCTCTTCGGTCCACAACGTGCCAGCTTCGCCCAATTCAACAACTGAATCGCTATAGCGGAAGCCTTCGATCGAACCTGGAACGCGGCCTGCGATACCGTAAAGGTTCGGGCCAGTTTTTGCGTTGCGGCCTGCCAGCACTTCGCCAGATGCGTCTGCAACGACGTGGCATGCAACGCATTGCCGGTTGAATTGTTCTTCACCAGCGGCGGCATCGCCTTGTGTCGATGCGTGTCCATCAGCAAAAGCTGGCGCTGCAAGCACAGCAAGAGCGGCTGCAATAGTAAATTTCTTCATGATCGTGTTCCTTTTCGATCTTGCTTTGGTGACCGTTTGCCCCAGTCGAGGGTAATGTAATGCATGTTGCGGGGGGGTCCACCCCCGTCTGCAAAAGATTGCGTGATGGACGTTACGCCACCGCGTGGGCAAGCGCGCATTGCCGCCACAAGACACTTAAAGCATTGATAAGATGATCAATATCGGCATCAGTATGTAGCGGTGATGGGGTAAAGCGCAGCCGCTCAGTCCCCTTAGGAACGGTCGGATAATTGATCGGTTGCACATAAATGTCCCACTCGCGCATCAGATAATCGGCCAACATCCGGGTTTTGACCGGGTCCTTGATCAGCACAGGTACGATATGGCTTTCGTTGTGCATATGCGGAATGCCTTCGCGATCCAATGCGGCGCGTAAACGGGCGACCTGACGGCGCTGCTTAGCACGCTCAATCTCGGATTCCTTGAGATAGGCAATCGATGTGCGGGCGGCAGCAGCCACCGCTGGGGGCAGCGCCGTGGTAAAGATGAAACCAGAGGCGAAACTGCGGATAAAATCACATAACGCAGCGGATCCGGTGATATAGCCGCCCACAACGCCAAAGGCTTTGCCCAACGTGCCCTCAATCAGGGTGATACGATCTGCCAGACCTTCGCGTTCGCTGACGCCACCACCACGCGGGCCATACATGCCCACGGCATGGACCTCATCCAGATAGGTCATCGCACCGTATTTCTCGGCCACTTCAACGATCTGACGGATCGGGGCGATATCGCCATCCATCGAATAGACGCTTTCAAAGGCAACGATCTTGGGCACATTGGCGGGCAATGCGGCCAGCTTGGCCTCCAGATCGGCAACGTCATTATGGCGCCAGATCACCTTATTGGCCTTGGAATGGCGAATGCCTTCAATCATCGAGGCGTGATTGCCTGCATCTGACAGGATGACGCAATCCTGCAACCGGCTGCCAAGGGTCGAAAGGGCCGCCCAATTTGACACATAGCCGCTGGTAAACAGCAACGCGGCTTCCTTGCCGTGCAGATCGGCCAGCTCATTTTCCAACAACAGATGGTCATGGTTGGTGCCACTGATATTCCGGGTGCCGCCAGCGCCTGTGCCAGTACGTTCCACCGCCTCGCACATGGCGGCAATCACCTGCGGGTGCTGGCCCATGCCCAGATAATCGTTCGAACACCAGACGGTTACATCACGCACGCCATCCTCGTCATGGTTCGCCGCCCGGGGAAACTTGCCGCATTTCCTTTCAAGCTCCGCGAAATAACGATAGTTGCCATCGCTTTTCAGCTGGTCGAGTTGTTTGTTGAAAAGTGCGTCAAAATCCATCTGTCAGTCCTCGTTGGGCAGTGTTTTGGGCGCAGGAAGCATCCAACGCCAGAGTTTCGCGTCAGGCAGCGGAACCACCATCAGCCAATGTTCGAGCAGGGCAAGCGCGGCCAAGGCGGTCAGTAGGGCAAAGCCCACAACCGTTGCATCAGACCCGGCTGTCCATAACCGTTCGGCACAGACCGCAAGCAGCGCCGTCAACGCGGTGATCGCGGCGGGAAAGGCCAGTGTCACAGGGCCACGCCGGAAATAGGTTTTCAGGTGCGACAGCCGGTCGGGCACAAATTCGGTGTTGATCCGGGGCACACCGAAAAACAGGTTCAGCTTGGCAAAGATGCGGGCCAGAAACAGCACCAGATAGGTCGATACTGCCATCCGGTTCGGGGCACCGCTTGATGCAATGACAAGACACAGCAAGCCAATTGTCAGGGCCAGTTCGTGATAGGCGACTGTGGCAAAGGCACGTTGAAAACGGGCCTTGCCTGACAGGCCGGGTAGGCAGTCATCGCGCATCCGGCCGGTGATGACACCCGCCAGAAACGCCAGTTCAACCCAGCCCCAGATCGCCAGCGCGCCGACAAATCCCAAATAGGCGCCAAACACGCTTGCATCCGGCAGTGACAACACCACCGCCACGATGCCCAGGGCCAAAAGCGGTAGCCAGCTAAACACGGTCATCCCGTGGGTGCCCAGCCGGTCCGCCCGACGCACCGCCACCAAAATCGCCCCGGTGGAAAACCACCAGACGAAAATGGCAAACAGCGATGCGATCCATGGCGATGTCATCAGTAGGCGGGCTCCATCCTTGGGCTGGCAGGCACTGTGCTTTTTTCAACCGGGATGGTCAGCAAGGACACAAAGGCAAACCCGGCCTTGGCAGACCCCGCCATGCGTTTGGCCCAACCGCCGATGCCGCCCTGCTTGCGGCCTTGCGCAATCTGCACATTGGCGGCTTCCATCCGGCGCAATGTCGGCTTCCAACGTGGATGATCGATATCCAGCACCATCGGAAACACCTGACGCGAAATGTCGGATGTCTTGCGGAACACTTCCTGCCCGTACCATTCGGGATCAACGCCCAGCGCCTTGTGAAATTCAGGCCGCTGATGGTCACGGACCCACATGGTCGAAAAAACGGCCGTCAGGAAAAACTTGATCCACAGCTTGTTAACCCAGCTTTCGGTCAATTTCGGGTCTGTTTTCAGCAGCAAGGCGAATGCCTCACCATGTGAAAACTCGTCATTGCACCATTCGCAGAACCACTTGAAAATCGGATGAAACCGATGTTCGGGATGCTTTTCCAGATGGCGGTAGATGGTGATGTATCGAGCATAGCCAATCTTCTCAGACAGGTAGGTCGCGTAATAGATGAACTTTGGTCGGAAATAGGTGTATTTCTTGGCCTGCGTCAGAAAGCCAAGGTTCACCGCAATCCCCGCCTCGCGCAGGGCATCATTGATGAACCCGGCATGGCGGGCCTCATCCCGCGCCATCAACTGGAACAAGGTGGTGATATCCTCGTTCGACCCGCGGCGTTTCATCTCCTTGTAAAGTACACAGCCCGAAAATTCAGCGGTACAGCTTGAGATCAGGAAATCGATGAACTCGGCCTTCAACGCGGGTTCCATGCCGTCCCAATCAACCTTGTCCCAGTCTTCGTTCTTTTTGAAATGGCCCTTGTTGGGGTCCGATTTCATCTGGGCAATCAGCTTATCCCATTCACCACGGACGGGTGTCACATCAATCGCGTCCATTTCATCAAAATCAGTGGTGTAGAAACGCGGGGTCAGCAGGGTGTTGGACATCGCGACTTGCGTGGCTTCCTCATTGGTCAGCGGCGGCAGCGCCTCTTGTGCGGCAATGGCCTCTTCTGCGGTGCTGGCGTCTGATGAATGCATATTCATGACATCACCTCCTCGCTGAACGAAAACTCGCACAGTTCCATGAACTCCAGATCACCCGTGGCGCGGGTCCATAGCTGTTCCAGTTTGCTGGCGCGGGTGATCACGGCGGTGCGCTTTTCCTCGATCATCTCGCCAAAGGCGGCCATGATCTCAGGGCCCTGCACCTGCACAGTGTCGCCGGGGTGAATGATCGCCCCGTTATCCAGCCGGACATGTGCCGATAATTCCTCAAAACGGTGCGAAATCGTCACCGTGCAAGGTGCGGTTTCTTTCTCTCTGAATAGCAATCCCATGTGCGTTCCCTTTCACATTTGATGCGCCTCGGGGTGGCGAGCCCCGGCGCAGGTTTCAGTTCAAAAGCTGCGCAAAGGCAGCAACGTTGTCTTTTCCGTACCCAATCAACTCGAACACATGACCCGTGCTGGGGTCGATAATGGCCACATGGCCATTGTCACGGCGGACCACTTGCAATGGCGCATCCACCGGCAGACCACGCACCGTCCGTTCGCGGTCAATGACCCGGCCCATGACACCGATAAACCCGGCCTTGTTTTCGTAAGAGGCAGCGATTTGCGTGCCTGCCAGATCGTAGACTTCAAACGTGCCTTCACGATCCCCGGTCAGCACAACATCAACCGATTGCACAATCGGGGCCTCGATCAGCACACCCCGCTGGGGCACATCAAACCACTGGGCATAGGCCACAATGGCCAGGCTTGATGCCATCAGAGCAAACATCCCCTGAACAAGGATACGGGGGACCATTTCCTTGTCACGATGACGCATTTGCTTGGCAACTGACATGATGCTTACTCCGCTGCGACGGCATCGCCGTCATGATGATGAACACGGGCAATCTGCGGCTGCGAAATCCGGGTTTCAGCCGCATCGGCAAAGATACGGGCAACAGCCTCGGCATCCGGGATACAGCGCAGGGCGGGCTGGGTCCGCGCCATGCGCCAAGGCCGGACATGCGGCCAGGTCATCATATATGACAGGCGGGTATCGCCAATCAGTTCAAAGGTCAGCGTGCCATGACCGGACGGTTTCTGATCCAGCTTGGCGGTGCCGATACACACATAAGGCAGGTTCAGGGTCATGGTCAGGGCGGCACCAATGCGCATCGCCACCCGTTTGTTGGTCAGGGTGTAAACGGTGGACCGGGCCTGCACATAGGCAATGCCATAAAGGATACCGCAGGCAATCAGGCCGGAGACAACAAAGGGCAAGCCATGCAACAGCGCCACGCCAAAGGGGAAGTCGGCAGATGACGCACCAATGCGCCAAACGGCCAGCAGGGTAAAATACCCAGCCACCCAACGAACGCTCAGCGCCTCGCGGGCCAGACGGCGGGGGTCCGGGGCGCCCTGCCACAGAATATGTTCATCCTTGGGCAGCTCCTCGGGCAATCCGCGAACAGGTTCGAATTTGAAATCATCGTGGCTCATGGCAGCTTCCCTCTGGCATGGGTGGAACGGCCCCGTTGGCGAAACGGGACCGCAGGTTCATTAAAGGACGGTCTGTGATCGGGCCGGCGTGGCGTACATCGTGCCGCCCGCGTAATATGCCATGATCTTATCCTCTTCGAGCAATGTGACCTCATCGGCCTTCTTGGTGGCTGGCATGCCATCCCAGTTATGGGCGTGCAGCGACCGCACGGTCACACGGTCAGCGCCGATCTTGGCCATATTCATCGGGATCAGACGGGTCTTGCCGGTGCCTTCGGGGTTCAGATCAACGGTCATGAAACGAACCATCTGTTCGGGTATATCCACCCACATATCGGTCACACGGCCGACAACCTCTCCATCGCCGCCGACAACGGGCTTGCCACGCGGATCACGCCCGGCAGAGACATGGAAATCATCCAATGTCGCCATCGGCCTGATCTTGACATGACCATGGGCATCCAGTTCGGGATGATCCTTGCGCGGGGCCCAGGCGGCAGGGCCAACACCATCAATCATCGGATCACCGGTCGGGATCCAAGGCGACCCGGTCGAGGCAGAGGAAGGCTCAAGCGCCAGATCGGTGCGCATCTTGCTATCTTCATATTCTTTCGACGGAACGGTCAGCTCGCCCCGGCCATCACGCAGATGGAATGTCTTTTCCTTTGGCATGGGCCAAAGGCTTTCATTGGCAGGCACCCCGTCATCATCGTCACGCAAAGGATAGCCTTCGCGCATATTCTCGGTTTGCAGGTAATAGATCAGCCCTGCAAAAAAGATCCAGAAAAGCCATATCGCTGCGCTCGCCAGATCAAAGTTTCCAAAAAATTCTACACCAACCATTGTGTTGTCCTTTCGGTGGTTAGGTCGGGAAATCTGGCAAACCCAGCTTGCCAGATGTCCGGTTCGGCACGGCCATGACCCGCACAAGCGGGCCAAGGACGACCAAAGTGATGAAAAGAAGGCCAATTTCGGTGTGGTACACAACCGAATAGCCGGTGGCAGGCGTGGCGAGCGCCTCTCCCAATGTGCCGTTCCCAGCGGCATGGTTCACAAGGTCACGCATGGTGCCCCCGATAAAGATAGACAGGCCAGCGCCCGTGGCTTGGGCCGCACCCCAGGCGCCCAGCGCAAGGCCACGCCCGGCCGCACCGAGTGTCGGCATGGTCATGGCCGCCGTCAGGGTGGCAACCCCGAACAAACCGCCGCCAAACCCGATCAGGGCAGCACCGGCATAAAACAGAACCGGCGATGCCATCGGCGCGGAAAAGATGACCGCGCAAAACGCCGCAACCCCGGCCAGAATGCCGCGCGCGCACATCCGGTAGGGGTCGATCCCCCGCGCCAGCCAACGGGCGGCAACACCAAAACCAACCAACGCGCCCGCAGCCCACATGGCCGTCAGCAGGGTCGTGGCCGATACAGATAGGCCCAGAATTTCGCCGCCATAGGGCTCCAACAGCACGTCTTGCATGTTGAAGGCCATGGTCCCGATAAACACAACGGCCAACAGGCGGCCCGCATCACCGCCATCGGCCAGATCGCGCCAGGCATCGCGGAATGTGGGGATTGCCGCCGCGCGCTGGGCCTTGGTCATGGGGGCGACCTTTTCCTGCTTCCACAAGGCAATCAGGTTCAAAAGCAAGGTCACAACAGCCGTACCCTGCACAACCTGCACCAGCCGCAGCGCAGAATAATCACGCAACAGCGCGCCAATAATCAGCGCCGAAACCGCCATCCCGACAAGGTTCATGACATAAAGCAGGGCCACGACCTTGGGGCGGGTCTCATCCGTGGCGCGATCTGCGGCCAGCGCCAGACCGGCGGTCTGGGTCATATGCATGCCAATCCCGGTCAACAAAAACGCAAGCGCCGCACCCGCATACCCGGCCCATGGCATATCAAGGGTGCGATCACCCGACAGCACCAGCAGCGCCATGGGCATGATGGCAAGGCCACCAAACTGCCACATCGTCCCAAACCACAGGTAAGGGATGCGCTTCCAGCCGATGGCTGATTTGTAATTGTCTGATTTGAACCCAACCAGCGCCCGGAACGGGGCGACCAGCACCGGAATGGCAATCATCGCCGCCACCAGCATGGCACCGATATTCAGTTCAACGATCATCACCCGGTTCAACGTGCCCAGCAGCATCACCGCCGCCATACCTACCGAAACCTGAAACAGTGACAGGCGTAAAAGCTGGCCCAGTGGCAGGTCTTCACTCACCGCATCACCAAAGGGCAGCAGACCGATGGATACTTTCTTCAGGGCAGCGGCGCGGAAAATCATGACGCACCCCCATCAAACACAAGGGCGTTTGAGATGTAGAAGCCCGATTTGACGCGGGAAACCTCGCGCAGCTGTCCCGCAATACCTGCCGCCCGCAGCGCATTGGCAACGCCAGCGGTTGTCTGCGGCACCATGGTCGGGCTGCGATCCGCGCGGGGGAACAGTTTGCCCACACGCCACATCGCCATCAGCATTGGGGTACGTGGTGGCAGGGTAAAGGCGAACTTGCCACGCACGCGGGCGGCGGCACGGCCCAACACGGCGGCCACGTCATCGGGGCCGTAATAGATCAGTGAATCCATCGCGACCGCATGGTCAAACCCGCCCTTGGTCGCATCCAGCATATCGCCAGCCACCCAATCGATATCGCCGGGCAACCCTGCAGGGACACGCTGTTTAGCGATATCGATCAGCGCGGGTGAAATATCAACGGCGACAACCTGTGCGCCACGCTTAGCCAATTCTACCGCCATCGCCCCGGTGCCGCAGCCCGCATCCAGAAGACGGGCACCGCGCAGATCAACAGGAAACTGATCCAACAGCAGATCACGCATCTGATCACGGCCCGCACGGACTGTGGCGCGAATACCAGACACTGGCGCATCCGATGTCAGCCGCTCCCAGACTTTGGTGGCGGAACGGTCAAAGTAATCTTCGACCCGGTCGCGTGTTGCGGCATATTGCGTCATGCAGGCACCCCACAGGCGGCGGAAACCTTGCCATACGCAAGTCCGACGTTTGTCCGACGCTTTGCCGACAGGGTTTTCATCAATCAAACCCCAACAATTCAAAAATCTCACGATCGGGCAGCGGGGCCGGGGCCAGCGGCTCTGTCCCGTTCCACAATGTTTCTGCCAGGCGGATATACTCCTTGCGCACCTGAACGATGTCTTCCTCGTCCTCCATCTCGAAAAGTGTCTTCTTTTTCAGACGACTACGGCGGATCGCATCCAGATCAGGCATATGGGCGATGCGGTTGAAACCAACCGTCTTGCAATACCGGTCAACCTCATCGGTCTCGCGGCTACGGTTGGCCACACAACCTGCGAGCCTCACCTTATAGTTGCTGGCCTTGGCCTGAACAGCAGCTATGATCCGGTTCATTGCATAGATGCTGTCAAAGTCATTGGCGGTGACAATCAGCGCCCTGTCTGCATGCTGCAAAGGGGCAGCAAAACCGCCGCAAACCACGTCGCCCAGCACATCAAAAATCACCACATCCGTGTCTTCCAAAAGGTGATGCTGCTTGAGCAATTTTACAGTTTGGCCAACAACATAACCACCACACCCAGTCCCCGCAGGGGGGCCACCGGCCTCGACACATTTCACACCGTTGAAACCGTCAAAGATGAAATCCTCAGGGCGCAACTCTTCGGCATGAAAATCAACCTCTTTGAGAATATCAATCACCGTCGGAACCAGCGAACCGGTTAGTGTAAAGGTACTGTCATGCTTGGGATCACAGCCAATCTGCAGCACACGTTTACCGAGCATTGAAAACGCCGCCGACAGGTTGGAAGACGTAGTCGATTTCCCAATCCCACCCTTGCCATAAACAGAAAACACCTTCGCGCCTTCGATCTTGGCATCCTCGGGCTGGTGGACCTGAACCGATCCTTCACCGTCCAACCCATTAAGGTTAGGCACATTATCCTTGGGGCTCATGAGAGCCTCCTTCCTGTATCCATCATTTTGCCAAAAATACTCCGGGGGTCTGGGGGCTGGCCCCCAGGGCGCCGCCCGCCGCGGGCGTGAGCATATGAAATATGCGACTTCATTCCGCAGCTACCCCTTCCATATGATCTTCCAACGCATCCGCCGCATCCTGCAGCGCCGCTAGCGTCGCATCATCTGGCGCCCAGTAATCACGGTCTGACGCCTCCAATAATCGGTTCGCCATGCGCATCGACGCCTGCGGGTTTAACGCAGCAAGCCGCGCACGCATCGCATCATCCAAAACAAACGTCTCCGACAGGCGCTGATAGACCCAAGGTTCCACCTCGCCCGTGGTCGCCGACCAGCCCATCGTGTTGGTCACATGCGCCTCAATCTGGCGTACGCCTTCATGGCCATGATGCAGCAAAGCCTCGTAAAACTTCGGATTCAGCGACCGGCTGCGGGTCTCCAGCGCCACCTGATCCTGCAAGGTCCGCACCTTGGCCGATCCGCGCGTCTGATCGCCAATGTAAACCGGGGCGGCTTGCCCACCTTTGGCACGTTTCACCGCCCGCGAAATCCCGCCCAGCGTATCAAAATAATGATCAACCGTGGTCACACCCAGCTCAACCGACTCAAGGTTTTGATAGGCCAGATCCACGTCCTTCAACGCCTTTTGCAACAGCGCTGGGTTTTGCGAGGCCTTACCATTCACACCATAGGCAAAAGACTTGCGTGCCTCATAGGCGTCGGCCAATTCATCCTCATCACCAAAGGCGGAACTATCGACCAACTGGTTCACATTGGACCCGTAAGCACCTTCGGCATTGGAAAAGACACGCAGCGCCGCTGTCTCAAGGTCACAGCCCATCTCATCTGCATAAGCCAGCGCATGTGCCCGAATGAAATTCTGCTCCAACGGCTCGTCAGCTTCGGCACATTTCAACGCGGCTTCAGCCAGCATCCGTGTTTGCAACGGCAACAAATCGCGGAAAATACCGGATAAGGTCATCACCACATCAATCCGGGGCCGACCCAGTTCCGCCAGTGAAATCAAGTCTGCGCCCGACAAACGGCCAAAACTGTCAAACCGGGGCGTGGCCCCCATCAGCGCCAGCGCCTGCCCAATCGGGCCACCATCCGATTTGATATTGTCAGACCCCCAAAGCACCAGCGCCACGGTACGCGGCAATGCTGCATGGGTTTCCAACAGCAGATCGGCCTGTTTGGCCCCTTCCGCCATGGCAAAGGCAGTTGGCATTCGGAACGGGTCAAAGGCATGAATATTGCGCCCGGTTGGTACAATTTCAGGCGCCCGGATCAAATCACCGCCGGGCACCGGCGCGATGTAATGGCCTGAAAGCGCGCGCATCAACGCAGGCAGTTCGTGATCCTGCTTCAGCAGTTCGGCGGCATGATCCGCCGCCTCGCCTTGCGGCATCAACCGTATCATATCGGCACGTGCAGCATCCGATAACGGCTGACCGACCACATGCAAACCTTCGGTGATCAAGGCGCCTTCGGTCTCGGCCAACCTGAGCCAAAGCGCATCAATATCGCGGGCATTCATATCCACCGCATTGGCCTGATCGCGGATCAACTGTTCCAAATCGGCTCGCTGATCATCGCGGGCAGGCATCTCGCGCCACCGGGTCAGACTGTCCTTTAGCTCAGCCAGCCCTTTGTAAAGACCCGCTGTTGTCAACGGCGGCGTCAGATGGGTGATCGTCACCGCATTCGCGCGCCGCTTGGCCAGTGTCGCCTCGGACGGGTTGTTGGCCGCATAAAGATACACATTCGGCATCTCACCAATCAGGCGGTCGGGCCAATCCGCAGCCCCCAGCCCTGCCTGCTTACCCGGCATGAATTCCAGCGCACCATGCATACCGAAATGCAGCAGAACATCAGCAGCATATGTGTCGCGCAGCCATTGATAGAAGGTCACAAACGCATGGGTCGGGGCAAAGCCGCGTTCAAACAACAGGCGCATCGGATCGCCCTCGTAGCCAAAGGCAGGTTGGACGCCGACAAACACATTGCCAAACTGATGACCCAATACATAAACACCGCGGCCATCAGATTGATGCTTGCCCGGTGCAGGACCCCAGGCAGCCTCGACCTCTGCCAGATGTCTAGAGGTGCGCACAATCGTATCGGCATCCACATGGGCGGCCACATTGGCCTGCTGGCCATATTGCGCTGCATTGCCTTGCAGGATCGCAGCGCGCAGATCATCCACGCTGTCCGGCACATCGACGGTGTAACCATCCGCCTTCATCGCGGTCAGGGTATTCTGCAAGCTTTCAAACACGCTCAGATAGGCCGCCGTGCCCACAGCTCCCGCATTGGGCGGAAAACCAAACAGGACGATGCCCACTTTTTTGTCGACATTTCGCTTCCGGCGCAGGGTCGCCAAACGCAGGGTCTTTTCGGCCAAAACCTCAACCCGTTCCGGGCAAGGTGCCATCGCCTTGCAATCAGATACCAGGTCGCTGTCTTGCCCGTGCCGCCCGGCAAAAACTGTTGGGTTTGTGGCCCCATCCAGTTCAGGCAAGGCCACCAGCATCGTTGTTTCAATCGGGCCAAGGCCTTGGGCGCTCGCCTCCCACTGCTCCAGGGTCTGGAACTCCAGCGGCTGTGCTGCAATGTATGGTACGTTCAGTTGCTGCAACAATGCGATGGCCTTGTCGCTATCGTTGTAGGCAGGGCCGCCGACCAGTGAAAACCCGGTCAGGGACACCATCGCATCAACACGATCCTGAAAATAAGCCGCGACCGCAGGCTGGCCATCCAGACCACCGGCAAAGGCAGGGATAACGCGCATCCCACGTGCCGCGAACGCACGGATGACAGCATCATAATGTGCACAATCGGACGCCAGCACATAAGAGCGGAGCATCAACACACCAACCGTGGCCACCGGCGCCATGGGATCGGAGGGCAAATCGGCCAAATCCGTCACAATCTTATGGCCGGGCAAATCAGGGTGGTAGAGGCCGACATCCGGATATTCAATCGGCGCGTCCGCCTTGGCACCATGCCAATCCGCGCGGTCTGAATAGCGCCCAATCAGGAACCGGATCATCTGTTCGACATTGTCGTCTGATCCACCCAGCCAATATTGCATGGACAGGAACCATGCGCGTAGATCCTGCGCCTTGCCGGGGATCAGTTTCAGAATCCTGGGCAGACGGCGCAGCATCCGCATTTTCTTGGCGCCACTTTCGGTCGACGGCTTGGACGACCCCCGCAGCTTTTTCAGCAGCGCCATCGCGCCGCTGGCAGGTTTGGCCATATCCAGATCGCCCATGCGGGTCAGTTTGACGACCTCGGCATCCGCGATCATGCCGATCATCGCGTCACACCCATCACGGCGGGCCTGCATGGCTGGCAGGATGGCGCGGATATGTTCTTCAAGAAACAGCAGATTGGCGATGATGATATCACCCGTCGCAATCGCAGCCTTCGCCTCGGCCAGCGCATCCGGGCATTCGCCCCATTCAGCCGAAGACAGGACCTGCACTTCCAGCCCCGGAAAATCGGGCGCAAGCCGGGTTGAAACCCGTGCAGCCGGACCAGCAGAATGCGCATCCAGCGTGACGATCACCACGCGGTAGGGTTTATGCATCACCTCATCGCGCATAATGGGCCTTTGCTTCGTAAAGCGTATCCAGACTGATTTCATGCAGCCCGCGTTCGACGGCAAATGTCTCCGTATTCCGGCGGGCCTTCCCGCGCACGAAAAACGGGATTTTCTTCAACTCCCGCTCTGCATCCGACAACCAAATCACGTTATCGTCGGCAGCCACCTGTTCTATCATTTTGCCCGAAATACTCCCGCCGGAGGCTCCGGCATCGGCCATCTGGTGCTGCCCACCGTGATGGCTTGGTCCGGCGGCGTCATGGAACTCAAAGTCATCGCGGAACATGGTCAGCAGATGTTCTTCCAGCCCCATGACCAGCGGATGGATCAGCGTGTCGAAAATGACATTGGCACCTTCAAAACCAACCTGCGGCGAATAGCGCGCTGGATAATCCTGCACATGGACAGGGGCCGAGATGACAGCGCAAGGAATGCCCAATCGTTTGCCGATATGGCGCTCCATCTGGGTGCCAAGGATCATTTCGGGGCTCAGCGTCTCAATCGCCTGTTCGACTTCCAGGTAATCATCGGTGATCAGCGCCTCGACACCGTATTCCTTCGCCAGCGCCCGAATGGGTCGCGCCATTTCACGGTTGTAGCAGCCGATGCCTACCACCTCGAAACCCATTTCGTTGCGGGCGATGCGGGCATGGGCGGCCACATGGGTGCCATCGCCAAAGATAAACACGCGCTTGCCGGTCAGATAGGTGCTGTCGACAGACCGCGACCACCATGGCATCCGCAACCGGCTTTCATCAGGGGTGCAAGGCAGGCCGGTAATCGCCCCGACCTCGGCGATGAAATCGCGGGTCGCGCCGACGCCGATGGGCATGGTTTTTGTGTAAGGCTGACCGTGGTTCTTTTCCAGCCAACGGGCAGCGGTTTCCCCGGTTTCGGGCGACAGCAACACATTGAAATGGGCGGCAGGCAGACGGGCGATATCGCCGGGTGTCGCCCCAAGTGGGGCCACAACATTCACATCGATCCCCAGGTCAGACAGCAGGCCGGTGATTTCTTCCACATCGTCACGATGACGAAAACCAAGCGCCGTCGGCCCCAGAATGTTGCAAGTTACCCGTGCGGTGCGATCCTGCGCCCGGGCCAGATGTTTGACGATCTGGTAAAATGTCTCATCCGCGCCAAAATTTTCCTTGCGCTGATAGCTGGGCAATTCCAACGGGATCACAGGGATCGACAGGCCCATTGTTTCGGCCAACCCGGCAGGGTCATCCTGGATCAGTTCAGCTGTGCAGGATGCGCCGACGATAATGGCCTGCGGATCAAAGCGGTCGACCGCCTCCTGACAGGATTGCTTGAAGAGCGTAGCGGTATCCGACCCCAGATCGCGTGCCTGAAATGTCGTGTAAGTGACCGGCGGGCGGTGGTCGCGCCGTTCGATCATCGTAAACAGCAGGTCCGCATAAGTGTCGCCTTGCGGGGCATGCAGGACGTAGTGCAATCCCTTCATTGCAGTGGCGACACGCATTGCGCCGACATGCGGGGGGCCTTCATATGTCCAAACTGTCAGCTTCATTCTGCCGCCTCCAGTTGGAGGACCGATTTGCGCCGTAAGGGGCGCGAAAACAGCCCGGCCAAATCACCGGCCTGTTCGTAAAAATGCACTGGGGTAAAGACCAGTTCGATCGCCCATTTGGTAGACAGCCCTTCCGCTTCCAGCGGGTTGGCCAAACCCAACCCGCAAACTGTCAGATCAGGGCGGGCGGCACGGGCGCGGGCCAGTTGCTTATCCACATCCTGCCCTTCGGAAATCTGCGGACCCGCGGGCAGCAGATCAAGGTCGGGACCATGCAAAGCGTCATGAATATAGGGGCTGCCAACCTCAACCGCTGTCATCCCGCATTCCCGGGTCAGGAACCGGGCAAGGGGGATTTCCAACTGGCTGTCAGGGAAGAAGAAGACGGATTTGCCACGCAGCGCATCTGCCGCCTGTGCAATCGCCTTGCGGGCACGGGCGCGGGGTGCAGCGGTGACGGCCTCAAACGTTTCCTCGCTGACGTCGAATTCCGTGGCGATGGCACGCAGCCACGCCGTCGTCCCTTCATCACCAAAGGGGAACGGGGCCGCGAGATGCCGGGCACCGCGCCGTTCCAATGCGGCGTGCGTGTCACCCAAGAACGGCTGGGTCAGGGCAAAGACGGTGTTGGGGCCAACGGCAGTGGTGTCATCAATGCGACGCGCGGGCAGCAAACGCACCGGGCCCACGCCCATCTCGGCCAGCAGGCCCAGCATTTGATCCTCAACCACGTCCGGCAAGGCACCGACAACCAGCAATTCGCGCGCAGTCGTGTCTTTCAACACCGGCACCATGGAGGCCAGACAGGCATCTTCACCTTGGGTGAATGTCGTCTCAATCCCAGAACCGGAATAGTTCAAGACCCGCACATGGGGCGCATGCACCTGGCTTAACCGTTCTGCCGCGCGGGCCAAATCGATCTTGATCACCTCGGATGGACAGGAGCCGACAAGAAACAATTGCCGGATATCGGGGCGACGCGCCAAAAGCCGCGCAACCTCGCGATCCAGCTCCTCATGCGCGTCGGCCAGACCGGCTAAATCTGATTCTTCTAGAATCGCCGTTCCGAATCGTGGTTCGGCAAAGATCATCACACCGGCAGCCGATTGCAGCAGATGCGCGCAGGTCCGCGAGCCCACGACAAGAAAGAATGCATCCTGCATTTTACGGTGCAACCAGATGATGCCGGTCAGGCCGCAAAACACCTCGCGCTGGCCGCGCTCCTTGAGGACCGGCGCGCTGCGGCAACCGCCATTTGTTGGGGGGAGTGGGGCGTTCATGCGCGGGCCTCCGCATCACGGCGGGCCATACGCAATTTCCAGATGAATTGACCGGCGTTAACGACATAGGCGGCATAGGCCGCCAGCGCCAGATACATCAGCGCAACGGGGGCTAGCGCGGCCGTCCAAAGCGCAAAAATATAGAGCAAATGCAATGCGATAACTGCAAAGCTAAACACGTCTTCCCAAAAGAACGCAGGAGCAAAGAGGTACTGTCCAAAGACGACTTTTTCCCAGATCGCCCCAGTCACCATGATCAGTAAAAGCACCCCCGTCTTAATAACGATTGACCAGGTCGCAACTTCATATCCCGCCCCCGTCAGAAGGTAGCGGATGACCAGTGCAAGCGAGATCAGAAAAACCAGGAATTGTAGGGGGGCCAAAACTCCTTGCACGAGGGTCCATTTTGTACTGTCGCGGCGGGCACGTTCAGCGTCGGTATAAAGCTGTTTTGGACGTGCAGAAACGAGCGCTGATACACTAGCTGGATCGGCATTCGTGACAGACATGTAAACGGCCCCTGACAGTCCCATATGTCTAGATTAGGTGTCATTTGGGCTATGTGTCAACTTTAACTTACAGTTCGACTTCTGTCATTCAGCTATGACTGCATGGGCCATACGATATCCACATTTATCATATTTTTCAACGTATTGAATAATATTTCAGCGCATGCGACTTACAATATGTCAATTTTCTTTGACATTCTGGGCACTGCGCAGGACAATACCAAGGAATGCTGTAGAGGTTGCCAAAAGCGCGAATTCAGCAAAAGGATTGCGTGCATGCCCGAACATCGGAACATAGACGCCAAATCGCGAGTTGATGCGACACCATTGCCCGCAAATGCAATGTCGGCACTGCACGTGCAGATCGTGGCAAGCAATCCGCCACCAGACCTAGATGCTGACATACTAAAAAGCCTGCATACCGCCGCGATGAGCGCTGATCGCGATTCTTGTGGTGAGGCACTGGAACACGCGCTGGCATCGGGGATCAGCCGCGAAGATATTGCCGACAGCTACATCCCGGAACTGGCGCGCCAGATGGGCGATTTGTGGTGTTCTGACGAACTGGGCTTTGCCGGGGTGACAATCGGGGTGTCGCGCCTGCAATCGATGTTGCGGGACCTTGGCCCGGACTGGTCGGGTGACAACTCCGCCGATCCGACGGCGCCGGCTGTCATGCTGATCGTTGCGCAAGAAATCTATCATACGCTTGGCGCGATGGTTCTGGCCGGGCAGTTGCGCCGCAAGGGCCTGTCGGTCAGATTAACGCTTGGCGTGCGCCCCGAAGAAATCGCCGCGCGTATTCAGCGCACAGGTTTTGATGCCGTGTTCATTTCTTCGTCGCGCGGTGAAAGGCTTGAATCACTGCGCCGGATCGTCGATGTAGTAAAGAACGCGACTGATCAGCATTTGCCCATTGTCATTGGTGGCTCTATTCTGAAGGTCGAAACAGTAGAAGATGTTAAGGCGTTGACAGGTGCGGACCATGCGACAGCACAACCAGATCAGGCTATTGCGTTGTGCAACCTGAAAGTGGCAACGACCAATCACCCCCCTACGATGCGCAGGACGTGACTGATGGTGGTGCTGCAAACTTCGGTGCGGCTGGGATGACGTCCCGGGGTGCAAAATACTGGAGCAGCGGTGCAATTCCCCTGATCGCCCCCGAGATATTGGGTGATATCATCGCCGAAGTTGCCGATCTTGGGATTGTCATTTCAGATGCAGGTAAGGTGCTGTCCGTCCTTGTCAGCCCCACGAACGAAGCCTTTCACAAGCTTGAACATTGGGAAGGCAAAGATATTCGTGGCGCATTGACGATCGAAAGTGTCTCAAAATTCGACGGCAGGTTGGCCACTTTCTTGGATGGCGCAGAAACCGTGCGACCGGTGGAACTGAACCATACCGATGATCTGGGTCAGTGGGAATTTCCGGTCAGGTACAGCTTTCACCGCATCGGCCCTGATGGTGCGATCTTGCTGCTTGGCCGCGATCTGCGCCCGATTGCAGAGATGCAGCAGCAGTTGGTCAAGGCACAACTGGCCCTTGAACGCGATTATGAGGCGCAGCGCGAATACGACACGCGTTTTCGCGTCCTGATGGATAGCGCGTCTGAGGCCGTCGTGTTCGTATCCGTTCAAACCGGTGAAGTTTCAGAGGCAAACGCCGCAGCCGCGACCCTGCTTGGCCGACCCAGAGAGAAACTGATCGGCGCTGCATTTGCGGGGTGTTTTGAACAGCGCAAGCGTGGCGATCTGATTGATAACCTGACGAGTCACGCCATCGCCGAGGGTGACCCAAAGGAAACACTGGAACTGCGCGGCAAAGCCACCGGCGTGATCATCACCCCGACACTGTTTCGCACGGCAGGCGACCGGGTCTTGCTGTGCCGGATCAAGCCTGCCGATGAAACCGCCCCGGACGTCAATGACCTAAGCCGCAATTTGCATGACCTTTATGCTGACGGCCCCGAAGCCATCGTATTTGTCAAAGACACTGGGCAAGTCCTGTCGGTGAATGACGCCTTCCTCAGCTTGATCGATACCGCGCATGACGTCCGTATCCGCGAACGCAACCTTTCCGATTACCTGCTGCGCGGCAGCGTTGATCTGAAGGTGATGATGGAAAATGCCAACCGGTCCGGCAAAATGCGGATCTACACCACGAAAGTCGCTGGTGATTACGGCAACCCCCGCCCGGTTGAGGTGTCTGTCACCCGGCTAAAGGCGGGGTCTGAATCGGTGTTTGCGTTTGTGTTCCGCGATGCAATCCACGCAGAGCCCAGCCGCAACACCGCCAATCCCACAAGCGACGAAAGCATGCGTTCCATTGTTGAACTGGTTGGCAGTGCGACGCTCAAAGACATCGTGGCCGAAACAACAAATGTTGTTGAAAAGATGTGCATCGAAACCGCGGTTGAGCTGACGATGAATAACCGGGTTGCTGCAGCAGAGATGCTTGGGCTTTCCCGGCAGTCGCTTTATGTCAAGCTGCGCAAGTTCGATCTGCTGAGCCGCGAAAACGACGACTCAGCCTAAATCAACAGGCTCTAGTGACCGCTGTGATCCTCGGCCTTGTCGTTGGCATGATCGCGCGCTTCCACCTTGAATACGACGTCTATTTCGCCGGCATTCTCAAACACCAGTTTGACGTTGATCTCTTCACCGATTTCAAATGGGTCGCCGTCCAGCCCCATGAACATCACATGTTTGCCGCCGGGTTCAAATGCAATGGTCGCGCCTGCCGGAATCTCGACCCCTTCCAGATGGGTCATCGTTGCGACACCGTCCTCGATCTTGGTTTCGTGCAGCATAACGCGCGGAAAATCGGCCTCGGCCCGGATAATCCGATCAGCCGTCTCGCCGTTATTGGTTACGGTCATATAACCCGCACCTGACATCGCGGTCGCCGTCGTCTCATAGGCCACCGGATGCATGATCATCAGGTCACCGATTGTGTAGTCATGTGCCATCGCAAGGGATGGGCAGGCAAGAACGGCAAGGGCGAGAAGTCTTTTCATGCTGACACAGACCTTTTCTTTGTCTTGGTTGTGGCGATTTTTTCACCGGATGGCACTGTGCCCAATTGCCGCGAATTGGTGTGAATCACAAGGCTTGATCAAGGGTCATCGTGGCAATGTGATCAGGACGTGCGTGACGTTCCAGACATCATTCGATTGCAATCTGCGCCTGATCCGATTGGCCATTGGCATCAATCACCGTCAGCGATGAAAATCCGATGCCGGGGGCCGCAATATCGATCTGCTGCCGATGTGTGCGTGCCACCGGTTCACCATTCGCCATCCAGATGAAGGGCGCGCGCCCGTCGCGCACCTTGACGGTCAACAAGGTGCCTTCCAACACGGCACCGTCCGGGGGAAACGCGATGCTGGGCGCGGGGGTGGCGATGTCCCTTGGGTCGCCAAAATGCTGCAAATGCCGGGGCAGTTGTGCTGTTGGCAGCAAAAGCGCGTGATGCGGCGGTGGGCCAATGGGTGCTGTGACTGGCTTGATCCGGGCAAAGGCATCAAACAGCACAGGTGCTGCCAGATCGCCACCAAATGCGCCGGGCACCGGCGTGCCATCCGGGCGCCCCATCCACACCCCGACAACATGCCGCCCGTCAAATCCAATCGCCCACGCATCCCGATGCCCGTAAGACGTGCCAGTTTTGAACGCGACCCCAGCCCCCTTTACCCCGGTCGGGCGCGGCACGTCGTTCAGGATATCCGCCACATGCCAGGCGGCAGCGGCGTCCAATACCTGATGCGGGGCAAAGCCTGTGCTCGGCGCATCATGCCAACGCAAATCCACGGCCTGCCCGGCATTCCCAATGGCCGCATAAAGCCGCACCAGATCTTCAAGGTTCAGCCCCACACCGCCCAACGCGATGGCCAGTCCGGGACGCCCATTTGGCATTCTGGGATTTGCCCCCGCCCGCCGTAAACCAGCCAGCAGATGAACCGGGCCAAGCGCCTCTGTCACTGCAACAGCAGGGATATTCAGCGAATGCTGCAAGGCCGTCCGCACCCTCAATTCACCACGGAAATACCCATCGAAATTCTGCGGCGCATAGCCCCCAAAATCCGTTGGCCTGTCCGCGATCAAGGTTTCGGGATGGATCAAGCCCCGATCAAACCCCAGCCCATAAACAAGCGGTTTCAGCGTTGAGCCGGGCGATCGCACCGCCTGCGTCAAATCCAGAAAACCGCCCCGCCCATCCGCGCTGTAGGCGGCTGATCCGACATGGGCCAGCACATGACCTGTCTGATGATCTGCGGCAATAATCGCAATCTGCAACCCGTCACTGCGCCCTTGGACCGCGTCCGCCGCCAGCTGTTCCAACCGGGTCTGCAATTGCCGATCCAGTGTCAGGTCGATGCGGTGGCTGATGTCATCCACCGCAATCACCCTATCTGTCAAATGCGGGGCAAGGGCCGGGATCAGGTGGCGGGTTGATGGAACGGGTTTTGCCGTCGCTGCGGCACGGGTTGCGTCATCAATCACGTCGAATGCCGCAAGACGGTTCAGCACATGATCACGGGCCCGCGTTGCCTGATCTGATGCCCTGTCAGGCCGACGCGCCTCGGGCGATTGCGGCAATGCGACCAGCAATGCGGCCTGCGCAGGCGTCAGCCGCCGGGGCGGGCGGTCAAAATAAGCGTAGGATGCGGCCCGCACCCCTTCGATATTCCCGCCAAATGGCGCGTGGTTCAGATACAGCGTCAGGATCTGGTCCTTGCTCAACTGCCGTTCCAGCGCCAGTGCCACCCGGATCTGCCGCAGCTTGCCCGCCAGGTGGCTGGAACTGCCACCATCCAACAAACGCGCAACCTGCATTGTCAGCGTGGACCCACCCGACACGACCTGCCCATGCCACAACGCCTGACCCGACGCCCGGATCATCGCGACCGGATCAACACCGCTATGGCTGGCAAAGCGTTTGTCTTCATAGCGGATCAGCATTTTCAGATAGGTTGGGTCAACCTTTGCCAATGTGACCGGCAACCGCCAGCGCCCATCGGGCGTTGTGTAAGCACGCAAAAGCACGCGATCCCTGTCGCGTATTTCGCGGCTGACATCTGCTGTCAGGCTGGGCAGTTGCGTCGCATCAACCCAGTCATCAACCGCATCGCGCGCAGCACCCGCCGCCCACAAACAAATCGCTATGGTAAAGAGCGCCCGCGTCATTCGCTGATCGTGATCCGCCCGGGATCGGTATGCGCGCGCATCTGTGGACGATACATATCCTCGATCGAGGCGGCCGGATGATGGAATTGCCCAGGCGAAACAGCCCGCACGATATAGGCCAGCTGAAAGGGCTTGTCAGATCGCCAATCGACTGCGGCCAAGAACCTGTCAGTGCGGAATTCAGCGTTTTCTGCATCAACTGGCCTTAACCATTCAAGCGCACGAATATCCCCGCCCGCGATCAGGTTGGGGTTATCGATCTCAAATCCGGCAGGCAGCGGGTCATTGACCATCAATCGCGCCTCTTGCCGTCCGAATGGCTGGATTTCAAGGATGGTCACCAACCGGGTGCCAATCGCCACATTACCCAGATCAACCGCTTCACCATCCATCGTGCTATAGGTCCGACGGATCGCATACCCGTTGCCGCCCGCAGGTTCAGGGGTATCAGGCACGCCAAACGTGGTCACCGTCAGTTCTGTCGGGTTGGCACCGTCATTGGCAATCAGAACGGGTGCCGCGGGGGACAGCGCGTCACGCAATTGCACAACCGGCCCGTCCGGAGCCAGCCCATCAATGGTCAGCCCGGTGCTGCGCAGATCATCAACCAGTGCATTGGCGGCAAGCAAGGTCCATGCCGCTTCTTGCGTGGAAACGCGGCTACTGTCCGGCCCGATATAGCGGACAAGCTGCGCCCGATCGATGGCGTCACTGCCAGCCTCCACGGCCAAGGCCAGAACCCCCGCCGCATCACGTCGATAGGTGCCATAGTCGCTACGCCATGTGCGCTGTTCTTCCGCCGATAGGCGCACCTGCATGGTCCGACCCGCCAGACCAAATAGCGCATCGGCGCGCGGCTGATCACCATATTGCGCCAGTGCCGCGCCCAGCTGCGCCTGCGCCAGGGGCGAACTAAAGGCCTCGGCCTTTTGATCCGCATAATAGCGCAGATCACCGATGGCCGCCTCGCCTTCGCGGGCCAGCACAAACAGCGCATAGGCCAGATCATTCCCGCCATCGTCGAAATCGGGATAGTAATTCACCGCATTGCGCAGATTGGCAACCGCATTGTCATAAGCCACATCCGGCACGGCATGACCCGCCGCGCGCGCGCGCGTCAGGAAATCGGTGACATAGGCATCCAGCCACAAATCCCCCGAACTTGGCCGCCACAGGCCAAAGGCCCCGTTGGCGGATTGATTGGCAGTCACCTCTGCAATCGCCTGTTCGATCCGTTTGCCAATCTGATCGCGCGTGGCCAGCCCCATCGCGCTGGCCACACCATCAAGATAAAGTAGCGGCAAAGCGCGTGAGGCGATTTGTTCGGTACAGCCATAAGGATACCGATCAAGGGTGTTCAGCAGGCCCGGCGCATCAAAACGGGCCAGCGGCCCCGCTGATAAGGTCGCCTTGCCGGTCCCATTCGCAAACCCTGCAAAGACATTGTCATCGAAGGTAAACACATCACCCGGATCAAGTGTGAAACGGCTGATCTGACTGACCTCTGGATCATTGACCAGAACCGGAACCGTCAGGGATTTCACCAAATCACGCCCATCCGGGGTAGTCAGCGTGACATCGATGCTGTGATTACCCACATCAAAGGCGGCAAAGGGGATCGTGACGACATGTTTGCCGCCGTCGGGCAAATCGAAACTTGCAGGGACTTGCGACACCATTCCCAACCCATTGGCGCTGACATTCAGCCCCATCTGTCCTGCGGGCCCATCGGCATGGATCACCTCCAACAACAGGCGGCTTTGGTCGCCGGGGGCCAGAAAGCGCGGCACGCTGGCGGTCACAACAACCGGATCACGGACAATCACGTCACGCTCCGCCTGCCCGACACCTGTGGGTGACCACGCAACCGCCATCAGACGAATTGTGCCGTTGAATGCGGGCAGATCAAAGCTGACCTGCGCCTGCCCGTTCTGATCGACTGTGACCGGCCCAGTGAAATAGGTCACCAACTCTTCGGTCGGTGGCGGGCTTTGCAAACCTGCCTGTGCGGGGGCATCACCGCCCGACCGCACAGTGCCCATCGCCCCGTTCAGCCCATCAATCAGCCGTCCATAGACATCGCGCAGTTCAACCCCAAGCTTGCGCTGGCCAAAATAGTGCTCTTGCGGATCGGGCGATTGAAATCCGGTCAGATTAAGGATGCCCAGATCAACCGCCGCCAGCGTGACAAAAGCCTGTTCACCGGGCTGCACCCCATCAACCTGCACACCAATCTGCATCGGCCCGCGTGGTTGCATGGTGTCAGGCGCATCCAATGATACCGATAGCGCCTTGGCACCGGGATCAACCTGCGCGTAGCCCAAGCCCAGCGCCCGTGCCGGATTGCGTTTTTCCGCAACAGCCATCGGGCGAATGACCGACGCGCTGACATAGGCGCCTGCGCCCCATTCTTGGGTAACCGGCAGTTCGATCAGGTTCTCGCCCTCTGTCACCGGCACATTGCGCAGCGCAATCAGGCGATCAGACATTACCGTCACAACCGCCACGCCCGCATGACGTGGGACAATACGGAATACGGCAGTATCGCCCATGGCGTATCGGTCTGCATCCAACGATGCCTCTAGCAAATCAGGCGTATCATCTGCTGATGCAGGCGCGTACCAGCCTGCTGAAAAATCAGTCGACGCAACCGCATACGCAGCGCCAAGCGCCTCAACCACAATCTCGTGCTGGCCCCAATCCACGTCAGCCGCCACGCGAACCGGCGTTTGGCCAAGCGTGGCTTGCCCGGTTGCTACACGTTCGCGGGTGGTCGTCGGTTCCCAGTTCCAACGGCCATCCAGCCGATACCATTGATACCGGGTTGTGACCTTGTTGACGGTCCATCGCACCGGCAGGTCAGCACTGGCCTGATCAGGGGTCAGCGCGATCAGTTCAAAAGGGGCCTCGCTGCCTTCACCAATCACCCCGTCAAAAAAGGGCTTGATCCCTATCATGGGCTGATCCGGCAGGACCGGGGCCGTGATCTGACGTTCAACCGGCCGCCCCGACCCTTCCTTGACCCGTGCCGTGACCCGCAATTCCAGCGGTTGGGATGCATCGGCCTGTGGCAAATCAATCGGCAGAACCGCCGTGCCATCCGCCGCCGTCGTTGCCCCATCCAGATAGGTCAGCCGTCCGTCAAAATCCGCATCATATTGACCAAAGCGATAGCCTGGAAATCCATCCAAACTGTCAGCCGCCCGCAATAGGGCCTCGCCTTCAACATCCAGATCAGCACCGACAGCGCCAAACAGGTAACGGGCCGTGACCGACAGGTCAGGGATATCTGCCAACCTGATCTGGTCCGGCAGGGACAGATCGAAATCAATACGCTCTGGCAGGAAATCCTCGACCAAGACGGTTTTGCGGGCAAGGGCGGGCTGATCAGCATCAACTGATACCGAAATCCGCCATGTCCCCCGCGGTGCGGTGGCCGCAACAGGCAATGCAAAAACATGCCCGCCCGCCTGATCAGTCGTTGAAACGGTGCGGCTATATCCGACCCCATCGGGACGGGTCAGCACAGCGGTCAACGGAATGCCGGTATGACCAAGCGCCAGTTGATCGCGCATCAGGGCCGTCAGATGGATTGTATCGCCAGCGCGATATGCACCACGATCCGTCGCCAAAAACGCATCAATCGGCGGGCTGGGGTCGCGCCCTTCGACACCGCGATCTGACAGATCAAATGCAGGGTCGGTCAGCGACAGGAATGTCATATCATCGCCCAGCGTCACAGTGACCAGCGCTGGCCGGTTGCCGCCCGTGCCACGGGTCAGACCGGCGGGGAACTGGGCCGCGCCATCTGCATCCGTTTGGATTTGAGACAAAACGGCATTGCTTTGCGACACAAGGGTCACTGTCGCATCCGGCAAAGGCATGGCATCGCCAAGCCCACGCGCGACAACAGTCAGACCATCGTTGCCCAGATAGGTGGCAATCCCGATATCAGAAAGGACAAACCATTGCGTGGCAGCCCCGATATCGCGGCTTGGGTCAATGCCAGTTGCAGTCAGGGCATAAAGCCCTGCCGGTTCATCGCCCAAAGCATCCCCCAAGGGCAGACGGGTCAGCATATCGCGGTTCAACTCTTGCGCGACATCGGCAGTCCCTGACCAGACGGTTGTGCCAATCTCCTCTGGTAACCCGTCGGGCTGATAATTTGCCGTTGCACTATTCATCAGACCAGACTGCATGGTGCGCATCAGATTGCGATCATCCACACGGCTGAGGGTCAACTGCACCTCGGCCAGGTTCACCGTTTCAATCGGCACAGCGACATCGCCCAAGCGGGGCAGAACATAGGACCGGCCAGTGAACCGGATAGTCGGGGCGCGGTCACGGACATAATGGGTCAACTCGACCGGGCGGATCAGTGTTTCACCACTCGCCGCAGGCAGGCCTTGGCGCAGGACAATACGATAGCGGTTACCATGGGTCACCCCGTCAACGCATAGCTGGCGATCATCAACGGTGACAGCCAGTTGCGGGCTGGGCAGTTGGACAAAGGGGGCATAATCAGTGCCGGCCTTGATCAGATCCTCACTGAATACGGCACAGATGCGGGGGGCCGCGCTGTCGCTTTCAACAACCGTATCGACGACACGAAAACCGTATTTGCCGATTGCTTCTTCCAACGCGATCTCTGTCTCGCGGTCAAAACGCAGGTCTTGCGCAAGGCGCAGCGCGTTAATCATCAACCGGCCACGCCCAGCTGTTTCCAAAGCACCAGCAATCTCCATCGCGGCCAGTCGGCGGGTCTGGGGATCAACGGTACGCAGATACGCCTTGATATGGGCAGGCACAGCCATGCCCGTGATACGACTGTTACTTACCTTGGTGGTGCGGCCAAACGCGATCCAATCCGTGGGCAGGTCCGTCTCTACCGCCCTGATCCAGGCCGACCGCTGGGTCGGGGTTGCCCTCGGCAAGGGCTGGTTTTCGGCGCGTGTCAGTGTCGCGGCACGATTGAAATCAACCTCTGACAGAAATGATAGCTCGGCCATACGGTCTGTTACGCCTGCCAGCACGGCCGGGTCGGTTTGGTACACGCGGCCAGACACAGCGCCGTCAAAAGGGACAATTCCGGTAATATCACGCTTTGGAAAACAGGCGTTGGACCGCTGGTTGAATGTGAACGCCTCGCAACGCGCATCATTGGTACATGCAGCCTCGCAGGCAGGCAGGGTCGTATCAAAAATCTGCGCCAGGTCGGTTCCAACCAGATCAATCCCCCGTTCATAAACCGTGCGGGTCTGTGGCACGGCATCCTGCGCTACCGCAACACCCCCACAGATCACAAAAACCGCTGAGACAAGGGAAATCCAAGACCGTGTCATGACCAAACCTTTCGTTGAATTTGCACAAAGGCTTGCATGACAGGGGCAGACAGACAAGGGCGGTGATCCGCCCCTTGACACCCAATAACCCGCTTGCATGCCTGCCGCCTGCTTGCTCTAACACCCTAAAACCTGAGGGGGGACCACAATGGTCGACATCGCAACGCGGGTCTGGAACCACAAATGGAAGATCGACCCGATCGTCCGGTCACTGATCGACACGGATTTTTACAAGCTGCTGATGTGCCAGTCCGTGTTCCGCAATCACCCCGACACGCAGGTCACATTCTCCCTGATCAACCGGACCAAAACGATCCGGCTGGCCGAACTGGTGGATGAGGGTGAACTGCGCGAGCAACTTGACCATATCCGCTCCCTCCGGCTGACGCGCGGGGAATCCACTTGGCTGCGCGGCAACACCTTCTACGGAAAACGGCAGATGTTCACCTCTGCCTTCATGACGTGGTTCGAAAACCTGCAACTGCCGCCCTACCATCTTGAGAAAAAAGATGGCCAATACGAACTGACCTTTGAGGGCACATGGCCCGAGGTCATGCTGTGGGAAATCCCCGCCCTCGCCGTGATCATGGAACTGCGCAGTCGAGCGGTCCTGCGCGACATGGGCAAATTCGAACTCCAGGTGCTCTACGCCCGGGCCATGACCAAACTCTGGGGCAAGATCGAACAGTTGCAACCCATCGACAACCTGCGCGTCGCCGATTTCGGCACACGGCGGCGGCATTCCTACCTCTGGCAGGACTGGTGCGTGCAGGCGATGATGGAAGGCCTCGGAAAAAACTTCACCGGCACCTCCAACTGCCGGATCGCCATGATGCGCGAGATTGAGGCGATTGGCACCAACGCCCACGAACTCCCCATGGTCTACGCGGCCTTGGCCAAAAGCGACGACGCCCTGCGGCAATCTCCGTATGAGGTGCTGGCCGACTGGCAAGAGGAACACGACGGCAACCTGCGCATCATCCTGCCCGACACCTACGGAACCAAAGGGTTCCTGGAAGGCGCACCCGACTGGCTGGCAGGCTGGACCGGGATCAGGGTCGACAGCGGCGACCCGGCGACAGGGGGCGAAACCGCAATCAACTGGTGGACATCACGGGGCGAAGACCCCCAGCAGAAACTGGTGATCTTCTCGGACGGTCTGGACGTGGACAAGATCATCAGCCTGCAACAGCAATTTGCGGGGCGGTGCCGGGTGTCGTTTGGGTGGGGCACGATGCTAACCAACGACTTCAAAGGGCTTGTGGCAGATGACGGGCTCGCGCCATTCTCCCTCGTCTGCAAAGCCGTCGCCGCCAACGGAAAGCCCACCGTCAAACTAAGCGACAACCCCAACAAGGCCATGGGGCCAGAGGAAGAGATCACACGGTACAAGCGGGTGTTCGGGGTCGGGGAGCAGGTGGAGATGGAGGTTGTGGTTTAGGAGCGTCTAAGTCGATGGCGTTTCGCTGCGCCTACGACATTCATCCGCATATGTATGACTTCCTCTGAAATGATCCATTTTTCCGATAGCACAGCTACTAGGTCCGGTTTTCCGCCTGTTTCGGCATATGCCTTCATAGCAGCCTTCTCTGAAAGTAATAGTGCAGGGCCAAGCCACTCGGCTTCGTCTTCATATTCTCTGAGGTACGTGCGAGCTCCGGTCATATCAAAAGGCGCGGTTGGTGGATGCCTCATCAAGACGTGAGCAATTTCATGTGCAATATTCGATGATTGACGCTTTGGAGCATGTGTATCATTGGTAAGAATGAAGGCTGACAGTCCATCAAAGCAGACCGTTGCTGAGAATTGCGCCTTACCAGTTTCTGACATTAAGTACGTTTTCTGATCGCAATCTGGCAAACCGCTGAGTTTTATTATGGGTATGTTGAGAAACTTGGCCAGCTTCCACGGGCATAGCGGAGCGTCTCTCGGGCTTTCCATCTCATCGCGTAAATCATCCGCCCAGCGATTTGCCTCAGCTTTGAAACCGTGGCGATACTTCTTACTCGTCAAGTTAGTGCTCCGTGCGAAACTGCTCGTATGCGGCCTTTATCATTGCTTCGATGGCAGAAGCGCCCTCAGGTTTTAGTTTTTTATCCGCGCGTAAGTGGCTAAGAATCTGTGCCAAGTGCTCAGGGTCTTTTTCTACACTATCACGGGTAATGAAGTCATTAGGATTCAACCCAGACCAGTTGCAGAGGGCTGCCAATGTATCGACGTCGGGGCGTTTACCCTGAGCAATTCTTGTGAGGGTAGACGCACTAACCTCTGCCTTTTCAGCAACTTTTTTCCACGTCATTTTCTTTGATTGCCGTTGCCCATCAAGCGCAGCGAAGAACGCTTCATTTTGAAAAGATGTTTTCATGTGATTTCACTCTTGCAATTGTTGCCCACATTCGCAATATTACGATTATTGCGAATCTGCAATTGTTACTCTAACTCAAAACTCAAAGGAAACACTAAATGACTACTTCATGCATCGCTGCCAACCGCGACAAATGGGAGATTTACACGGACGCCGCATCACACTGGCGCTGGCGTCGCACTGCTTCCAACGGCAACATTGTCGGAGCTTCGACCGAAGGCTACGTTAATAAGTCTGACTGCATGGCAAACGCACGTCGCAATGGTATGACGTGCAACCCATCGTAACTAAATGCAGAGCGGCATCTGCTTGCGTCGCTCTGCATATTTTTGCGGCAGATGTCTGATATCAATCACAGCATATAGTCCTTCCCCACAATGACGCGCAGAAACCGCAGACCCTACGGTCTGACAAAACACCCGTAGGGCGGGGTCTACCCCGCCAAACCAACCCATCACCAATCCAACCACCCGGCGGGGCAAGCCTCGCCCGGCGCCTTGTCAGGATCAACGGACCCCCGTAACGTCTTCACGGCCCCGCGCGCCTTCTTCTCCGCGAGTCTGCGTCGAATCGATCATTTCGTGAGTCGTGTCACCGCCCATCACGACTAGCGCCACATCCATATTCCCCTATAGTCGCATGAAACCCATTCAACCCAGCATGCGATGCACCCCATGTCCAGACGCCACTACAACCTGCCCCCGCTGACGACCCTTGCTGCGTTTGAGACGGCGGCGCGCCACCTGAGTTTCAAGAGCGCGGCACAAGAGCTATCGGTCACCCCCGGTGCTGTCAGCCATCAGATCAAGGCGTTGGAGGGCGATCTTGGCACGCTCTTGTTCCAGCGTCATCACCGGGGCGTCGCCCTGACGTCGGAAGGGCAGGCACTGTTTGAAACGCTGTCATCCTCATTCGGGCGGATGTCCAAGCGGCTTGAAACCATCCGGCAAAGCCAGACCATCGAAAAGGTGACTGTCGGGTCCACCACTGCCGTCGCCGCGCTCTGGCTGTCGCCCGCGATTATCCGGTTCTGGCGCGAATACCCGGATTTGAACATCAATCAGATGTCGCAGGACGATCCGTTTACCGCGCGCGACGACCTTGATTTCATCATACGCTACGGGCGCGACAGGAATACGACGCTGCCGCATACCGCGCTTTACCGCGACACGCTTGTGCCCGTCGGCACGCCAGAGGCGGCGCAGGCCTTATCCGGGATTTCACTGCAAGATCTGGCGCAGCAACGGTTGATCCATATGGAAAGTGATCGCCAGCTTTGGACAACGTGGCCGGATTGGTTTCAAAAGCTGGGGCATGCAGGCGATCTGACCGCCGGATCGCGCGTCACCAGCTATGCCGTGGCCCTGCAAATGGCCCAAAAAGGGGCGGGTCTAGCGCTTGGGTGGCGGCGGCTGGTGGACCCATTGATCCAGTCGGGAAAACTTGCCGTGATTGGGCAACATGTTCTGCCCGCGCCACATCAGTTCTACCTTGTGGACTTGTCCGATACCGGGCTTTCCGCCAATGCCACCCGGTTGAAAGACTGGATCTTGGCAGAGCTAGGCGAAACTTCGGTTTAGTTCAGCTCATCCTTGATTGAGCCTTTCTGATATTGCGACGACCCAGATGATGCCCCAAAATCACCGAAACAACGTGATCAAAAAGGGGGAATCAGATGAACAAGCACAGCGCGCTATCGACTGTCCTGCAAGATGTCGAAACGGCCAATGGGTTGCCGAACGAACATTACATCGATCCCGCCATCTTTGCCGAAGAAAAACAATCGGTGCTGTTTGCGAACTGGTCTGGGATCGGGTTTGGCAAGGATGTGCCTGAACCCGGCGATGCCAAACCAATTGATTTCCTGGGCATGCCGCTATTGGTGGTACGTGACCGCGATGGGTCTATCGGGGTGTTCCAGAATACCTGCCGTCACCGCGGTATGATCCTGATCGACAAACCGCAAAAAATCCGCGGGGCGATCAGATGCCCCTACCATAGCTGGTGCTATGGCTGGGATGGCAAACTGCGCGCGACCCCGCATGTGGGCGGCCCCGGGCAGAACACCCATGACAACATCCAGATGGACAAGCTGGGCCTTTTTCGGGTGCGGTCCTATGTCTGGCGCGATGTGATCTTTGTGAATGTGGATGGCAATGCGCCCGCTTTTGAAGAAGCGCACGGATCATTGATGCAACGATGGGCCGAGTTCGACCAACCGCTTCATCATGGCGGCGAAAGCGCCTCGCTGCGGCTGGATGTCAAAACAAACTGGAAACTCGCAGTCGAAAATTACTGCGAGAGCTACCACCTGCCTTGGGTTCATCCGGGGCTGAACAGCTATTCCCGGCTGGAAGATCATTATAGTATTGAACTGCGCGGTCAGTATTCCGGTCAGGGCACGCTGGTCTATCGCCAATTGAAAGGCCCTGAGGGTGAGACGTTTCCCGATTTTGAAGGGCTAAGTGCGCAATGGGATGAAGGCGCGGAATATGTCGCGTTTTATCCCAATGTCCTGTTTGGGGTGCAGCGGGACCACAGCTTTGCTATTTTGCTGGAACCCGTCGATTGCGGCAACACCGTTGAACATATTGAAATTTATTATGCCAACAGCGTCGAAGATACGCCAGAACATGACACGCTGCGTCTGACCAATGGCCAGCTGTGGAAAACCGTGTTTGAAGAAGATGTGTTTGTCGTCGAGGGCATGCAAAAGGGCCGTCATGGCGCGCTGTTTGACGGCGGACGGTTTTCGCCGGTGATGGATGGGCCGACCCATAATTTTCATCACTGGGTTGCCAGTCAGGTTGAAAAGGGCCGGGCAGAATGAACATCCGGGCATAGCGCGGGGGTCACTCATGGACCTGAAAACGCTGGAACAACAGCTGTTGGCGGCACATGCAAGCCAGGATCTGGCGGTGCTTGTGAACCTATACACCATGGCCGCAGATGCGGCGGTGTCACGCGATGATCACGACGCCGCTGGCTTTTATCTGACCCATGCTTTTGTATTTGCGTTGGAGGCAGGCGCACCAGAGGCCCCCGGCCTGAACAAACGTCTGGCTGATCAGGGCCGGGCGCATCTTATTGATTTCTGACGGTGCGGCAGCCCGTCCAAGACCAGGACCAATTCATGCGCAAACAAGCACAGGCAGTTGTCATCGGCGGTGGCGTTATCGGCTGTTCGATCCTTTATCACCTGACCAAGCTTGGCTGGTCTGATGTTGTGCTGCTGGAACGGGATGAGTTGACTAGTGGTTCGACCTGGCACGCTGCTGCCAACATTCATGGTCTGCATGACAGCACCAACATCAGCCGCATCCAGCATTATACCATGACCCTTTACAAAGAGCTGGAGGCCGAAACCGGCCAAAGCTGCGGCGTCTTTCAACCCGGATCGCTGTATCTGGCCCAGACGGAGGAACGCGAACATCAGCTGCGTTTGCAGGCCGCCAAGGCCAAGCTGTATGGCATGAATTTCTATGAAGTCAGCATCGCAGAGGCGCAGGCGCTGAACCCGATGGTCAACTATGACGGTATTCGCTGCGTCATGTATGAACCCGATGGGGGCAATGTGGACCCGTCCGGCGTGACCAATGCCTATGCTGTTGGTGCCCGGCAACGCGGGGCGGAAATTCATCGGTTTACGCCTGTGACCGCGACCGAACAGCAACCCGATGGCAGTTGGGTTGTGAAAACCCCGAACGGCGATATTGCGACGCCTTGGGTGATCAACGCTGCCGGGCTTTGGGGGCGCGAGGTCGCCGCACTGGCTGGGATCACCCTGCCCCTGCAACCGACAGAGCATCAGTATTTTGTCACCGAAACCATGTCTGATGTGGCAGAGGCCGGGCGTCGGTTACCATCGGTCAGTGACCGCGACGGCGAATATTATCTGCGGCAAGAGGGGCAAGGCCTGCTGGTCGGTGCCTATGAAAAGGATATGAAATTCTGGGCAGAGGATGGCACGCCGCTCGACTTCGCCCATGATCTGTTCCCCGACGATCTGGAACGGATCGAAGCCAACATGATGAACGCCATTGAGCGGGTGCCCGCCGTGAGTGACGCCGGGATCAAACGGGTGATCAACGGCCCGATGATCTGGTCGCCCGATGCCAATGTGCTGATGGGGCCTGTGCCGGAACTGGATGGGTATTTCTGCTGTAACGGGATCATCCCCGGCTTTTCCCAATCAGGAGGTATGGGCCTGATGACCGCCCAGTGGATTATCGAGGGCGAGACGCAATACGACATGTTCGCATGGGATATGGCGCGGTTCGGAGATTGGGCGACGCCCGCCTTCACCAAGGCGAAAGTGCAGGACCAATATGCGCATCGTTTTGCCATCCATTTCCCGAATGAAGAACGCAGTGCGGGCCGCCCCGCCCTCACCCGCCCGATTTATGAGGTGCAAAAGGCGATGGGCGCCGTCTTTGGCTTGAACGCGGGGTGGGAACATCCGCTGTGGTTTGCGGACCAGCCGGGCGCGTCCGATACCAACGGATTTACCCGGCAAAACTGGTGGGGGCCGGTTGGCGCGGAATGCCGGATGCTGCGTGACCATGCGGGGATCATCGATATCTCGAACTTCGCCAAATACCGGTGCAAGGGACCGGGGGCCGCGGATTGGCTGAACGCCGTTTTTGCCAATACAATGCCCAAGACGGTGGGGCGGTCCTGCCTGACGCCGCTGATTTCCAAACGCGGCGGGATTGCCGGGGATTTTACCGTGACCCGCACCGCTGAGGATGAATTCTGGATCATTGGGTCAGGCATGGCTGAACGGTATCATAAACGGTTCTTCAAACAGGTCCCGTTGCCCGACGGCACAAGTCTCGACAGCGAAACCAACGCATATTGCGGCTTCAACGTGGCCGGACCAAAGTCGCGGGACCTGTTGCAGCGGCTAACCAACACATCGCTGGCTAATGCCAATTTTCCGTTCATGCGTTCGGCAATGATCGAACTGGCAGGCGTGCAGGTACTGGCATTGCGGGTGTCTTTTACCGGCGATCTGGGGTGGGAACTGCACTGCAAAACAGAAGATCAGGCGCGGCTTTATGCGGCACTGATCGCGGCAGGCCAAGAATTCGGTGCGGGGCCGGTGGGGAGCCGCGCGCTGATGTCACTGCGTATTGAAAAGGGTTACGGCTCATGGTCGCGCGAATACAGCCCCGAATACTGGTCGCATGAGGTCGGGCTGGACCGGCTGTGCAAGATGGATAAGGATTTCCTGAACAAAGGCGCTGCACAGGCGGTTCTGGGCGAAACCCCGCGCGAACAGCTTGTGCTGTTGCAGCTTAATGCGACCGATACTGATACCTCAAACGCGGACGCCACCGGGGGCGAGCCGATTTTCAAGGATGGGCAGGGGATCGGGCGCGTTACATCCGGCGCTTACGGTTATAGCGTCGGCATGTCGCTTGCGTTGGGCTACGTCAAAGATGCCGCACCCGGCGACCAGGTCGATGTCATGGTGCTGGGCCGACCGCATAAGGCCACGATCCTGCATGAACCACCCTTTGACGCGGATGGGTGCATCCTGCGCAGCTAGGCGGTGGCAAGTGCCCCGCCGGTCGGCAATGCCCGCTTGGCCCGTTTTTCGCCCAACATCAGCATGGCAGGGGTGACCAACAAGGTCAGGATGGTCGCAAAGACCAAACCACCCGCAATGGCACTCGACAATTCGGTCCACCATTGGGTCGACGGGGCGCCGTAGACAATCTCGCGAGTAAAGAAATTGATATTCAGCCCGATCACCATCGGCATCAGCCCCAGTGCCGTTGTCACCGAGGTCAGAACGACAGGGCGCAGACGCTGGGCACCGGTGCGCAACGCGGCCTCTAGCGGAGACAGGCCCGCCGCCTTGAGGTTGTTATACGTGTCGATCAGAACAATGTTGTTGTTCACAACAATCCCCGCCAGCGCGATCACACCGATACCACCCATCACGACACCAAAGGGACGACCCGTAATCATCAGGCCCAGCAAGACGCCCGCGATGGAAAACACAATGGCCGACATGACCACAAAGGCCTGCCAGAAACTGTTGAACTGGGTCAGCAGGATCAGGAACATCAGGCCGATGGCCGAGGCAAAAGCGCCCATCAGGAATGTCATCGCCTCTTGCTGCTCTTCTGCCTCACCACCGAAATCGACACGGGCGGATGGCGGCAGGTCAAGTTTTTCGATGGCGGTCTGCAGCGCAACAATCTGGTCATTGACCAGAACATCTGCGGTCACATCAGCGGTGATCGACACAACACGCGCCTGATCGATCCGGGTAATGATGCCGCTGCGCGGAGCGGGTTCAAAGGATACGAAATTCGAAATTGGCACCAGCCCGGCGTTGGTTGGCACGCGCAGGGATTCCAATTCGGCCAGCGTGCGGTCAACGGCGGGAAAGCGGACAACAATATCAACTTCGCCATCCGCATCCTCTGGCCGGTAATCGGCAACCGTAATGCCGCGGGTCAACAATTGCACCGCCTGTCCCAACAGGGCGACATCGGCACCGCTGCGGGCCGCCTCGGACCGATCAACGGTAATCGCCCATTCGACACCGGGCGAAGGCCGGGTTTCGACGATATCGATAAAGCCACCCAACCGCTCCATCGCGCCGATGATCATAGCGACACCTGCCTCTTGATCCGCTGTGGTTTTGGCCAAGAGATCAAGGTTAATCGGCTTGCCGCCGCCCGGACCACCGGAATCCGTCTGCACCTGCACATCAATGCCGGGGATCGTCGCAACATCGGCGCGGATATCCTCAGAAATCAAGGCAACGGGCCTGCGGGTGTCCCATTCAGCCAGTTCCAACTGTAAGGCACCAATCACATCGCCGCCTTCGTTGCTGCCGCCAGAGCGGGCATAAATGCTGGCGATTTCGGTGTAATCGGCCAGTTTCGCTTCGACCTCGCGGACCAGCGCGTCCTGTTCGTAGACTGAAAAATTGTCCTTTGCCCGCACCTCGACCTGCGCGTATTCAGGCTCCACCTCCGGGAAAAACGTTAGGCCGTTGCCGAAATGGGTATAGGCCACGAAGGATGCAACCAAAGCCATCACCGCAAAGCTGAGCGTGATCCAAGGGCGCAGAATAGACCATTCAAGCAGTCGGACATAACCGCCCACAAATCCGGTCATATGGCGGGGGTCGCCACGTTCGGCGGCGTAAAGCTGCGCCTTTGCCTTGGCGGTCTGTTTCTGCCGCTTGCCGATCAAACCACCCATGACAGGGATGAAGACCAGCGCCATAAACAGCGATGCGGCCAGCGTGATGATGACGGTGATTGGCAGGAATTTCATGAACTCGCCAACAACACCCTCCCAGAACAGCAGCGGAAAGAACACGCAAAGGGTGGTCGCGGTTGAGGCGATGATCGGCCAAGCCATCCGCTTGGCCGCCATCGCATAAGCGGTCTTTGAATCGTGACCTTCATGCAGGTAACGGTCCGCCAGTTCGACGGTCACGATCGCGCCATCCACCAGCATCCCCACCACAAGGATCAGCGAAAACAGCACAACAATATTCATCGTAAAGCCAAGAAAAAACAGCCCGGCCACGCCTGTCAAAAACGCCCCCGGGATCGCCAGACCCACCAGCAAGGATGACCGCAGGCCAAGCGCGTAGACCACAACGATCATCACCAGAATAATGGCGGCGATCACATTCGCCTCCAAATCCGATAACATGGATTCGACCTGTTCGCTTTCATCCAACGTATAGCTGACCTGCACACTGTCCGGCCAATCGGCACGGGCCGTTTCAATGACCTCGCGCACCTGCGACACGGTTTGAATAATGTTGGCGCCAACACGTTTCTTGATCTCAAGCGCCAAAGCAGGCTGGCCATCAATCCGGGCAAACCCGGTCGGGTCTTCAAATGTGCGGCGGATCGTGGCGACATCGGCGAAGGTCACAACCGTCTGACCACGGACCAGCACCGGCAGTTCCATCACATCTTGCAGGTTTTCGATCAGACCAGGCACCTTCAGCACCAGCCGGCCCGCCTCGCTTTCAATCGCACCCGCTGCAATCAACTGGTTGTTGCGGGTAATCGAACCGATGATTTCGTCAAATGTGATATTGTAGGTTTCAAACACCGTCGGGTCGATCAGCACTTCCATCAGCTCTGTACGTTTGCCGCCGACATCAACCTCCAGCACGCCGGAAATCGACTCAATATCGTCTTTGAGGTCATCGGCGAGCGCATTCAATGTCCGCTCGGGCACCTGCCCGGACAGGATGACATTCAGGATCGGGAACAGGGCCGTGTTGATCTCGGTCACCGTCAGGTTTGCATCCTGCGGCAGATCGTTCTCGGCCTTGTCGGCGGCTTCGCGGACCTTGTCCAGTGCGGCATCAGCGTCGAAACCCGGTTCAAACTCCAGTTCGACCGATGCATGACCTTCGCTGGCACGGGCCGTCATGGTCTTCAGGCCGGTCAGGGACGCAAACTCCGTTTCCATCGGGCCGACCAGCACGTCCTCGGCATCCTGCGGTGAAATCCCGTCCAGACTGGTTGAAACATAGATAATCGGGATCGGAATTTCGGGATTACTCTCCTTTGGGATCGCGGCATAGGATAGCGACCCTACCGCCAGCAGAAAAACCAGAACAAGTTGAACAACCTTGCTGCGGCTGAATGCAGCATCAATCAGGGATATCATTGGGTCACCGCCACGGCTTCGGACACCTCAACCGGGCGTGGATCAACGGTATCACCGGCACTGACAAAGCCTTGACCGACAGTGATGATCTGCGCTTGTTCGCCCAGGCCGGTTACCCAAATGCCATCGGTTTGCGCGCGCACAATCGTGATCGGGCGGAAAGCAACAACATCATCCTCTTCAACGGTCTTTATCCCCAGATCACCATTGGTGCCCAGCGACAGGATCGCAGGCGAAATGAAATGCCCGCGCGCCTGACCGGTCGGAATTGCGACACGGGCGCTCAGGCCTGCAGGCATTTCGCTGTCAGGGTTATCAACGGCAATCTCAACGCGGAATGTCCGGGTCTGGCTATCCGCATTGCTGCCAATAAAACCAACTTCGCCCATGCGCTTTTCACCCGTGATAAACGAAACCTCGGCCATCTGCCCTTTGGACAGGCGCGACAGGGCCTGTTGCGGGACCTGCACAACAACGCTGAGCGGATCGTTGTCCAGCACCTCGGCAACCATGTCGCCATCATTCACAAATTCACCCTCATCAAGGGTCATTTCATTCAAACGACCAGCAAAGGGGGCGGTGATCACGGTATTGTCCAATTGCTCTTGCGCGGCTGTCACGGATGCCTCTGCCGCTGCCTTGGCGGCGCGGGCCTGACTGACTTGCGCCTCAGTACCGATACCGCGTTCCTGCAAGGTTTCTGCACGGGTCAGATCGGCGTCGGCCTGCGCAAACTGCGCCTGCGCCTGGGCAAGCTGTGCATTGATCGTCTCGGCATCTAAACGGCCAATCTCTTGCCCCGCCTGCACCAGATCACCACGTTTGACGGATACCGAAATGATCTGGCCCGTCGCCTTGGTGCGAATTTCAGTTGCGCGATCAGGGGTCGATTGGCCCTCTGCGGTCAGGACAAGGCCAACATCCTGCGCCATGGACGGCATGACAGCCACGGCAACGGCACGAATTGGCGGCTCTTCTGTGGTATCATCCTCTGGCGCGCTTGGCATAATATAACCGCTACCCATCCAACCGATGAGCGCAAGCGCAAGCAGCATTGCGATCCACTTGGACCGCCCTGCCTTCTTGTCACCTTCAAACTTCAATTGTCCGGTAAGATCTGGGGCAGTATCTTTTGCCATAACAGCGTCCTTCGAAAAGCCGTGACTTCAAAAATCCGTGAGTCGAATGTTAACAGGCGATACATAGGGGTGCTGTTGCGACGATACCAGATCAGCCAATCAATTATTCCAGAAAATTTTGCGTCGGCACAATTTGGCGGGCGGCGCCTACCGGCGGGTCGAATGCCTGCGGCGATCCGATTGTGCGGGTGCATAATGGCCCTGCAAGATACGCAAAAACTTACGATAAGGCGCACGATGCCGGTTCCGCAGATTGACCCCGGCAAAGACCGGTTGCGTAATGGCCGGGGCGTTCTTGACGTAGTTGCAGGTGCCTGCCTCAACCAGTTCCGCCGCGGAATGGCGTAAAACATAAGCCGCCCCGGATAGTGATTTCAGAAACCCCTCCATCGCCGCATTCTGTCCGATTGACAATGAAACGCGCGTCAACCCGGGCAGCAGGGCGGCATGGGTGTGGGAAAATGCGGGCGAATAATTGGCAAGGATGTAGTTGTCAGCCGTGACATCCGCCAAGGTATCAACATCCGTCGACACCATGACATAGGTCACATCACCCAAAGGTTCGAAATGAATATCGGGGTGGGTTTGCGGCGAATACAGCACCGCCACATCCTGCGCCCCAGAGGCCAGATCGGCACACATCTGTGTCGAATAATCAGCCTCAACATAAATGACAGTATCAGGCAAGGCGCTGCGAAAATTACCGATCAGGGTGTCAATCTCCAACCCGATCAGGTCGTGCTGAACACCGATGCGCATGGTCACGCCTGCCATGCCTGTATCGCGCACCGCATGCAGCGCGGTCACCCAGGCATGGCGCAGACTGCGGGCATGCGGCTCAAATCGCAAACCTTCCGTCGTCAATGCGGTGCCTGACCGGGATCGACGAAACAACCGGCGACCGACCGTCTTTTCCAACGATCCGATGCGGCCGGACACGGTGGATTGGGTCACGCCCAACCTGTCGGCTGTTCGGTTAAAGCTCTGGGTTTCGCACAGGTCCAGAAATGTTTCGATCAGTTCAATCTGCATGAATGATTTCTAATCGGATTTTCCGATTAATTCCATGTGTGTTTGCGAATTGATCGAAATGATTTCAGTTATGATACTGGCTGCGCGATCGGGGAGGATCAGATGACAGCACCAAGCAGAAAACCACGCAGTGGCGGGCGGGCGGCGCGGGTGGCCCTGCGCAATGCGCCATTGGCCGAAGATTTGCGCCCTGTCCGCGCCGGGTTGGAGGGCGGACAATACAAACCGCTGACCGATGCCGATGTCTTGCGCATTCACAACGCGGCCTTGGATGCGCTGGAACAGATCGGGCTGTCACAGGCCCCGCCATCCGGTGTTGAGGCCATGACCAAGGCCGGTGCAACCCTTGGCGATGATGGTCGGTTGCGCTTTCCCCGCGCATTGGTCGAGGACATGCTGGCCAAGGCGGCACGCAACATCACCTTGCATGGTCGTGACCCAAAACACGATCTAGACCTGTCAGGTAACAGGGTGCATTTCGGCACTGCCGGGGCGGCTGTGCATATCGTTGATCTGGCGACCAATACCTATCGTGACAGCACCGCGCAGGATTTGCATGATGCGGCCAGAATCACCAATGCGCTGGATAATGTGCATTTCTTCCAGCGGGCGATGGTTGCGCGGGATGTGACCGACAACCTCGAACTGGACCTGAACACGATCTACGCCAGCTGCGCGGGCACGACAAAACACATCGGTACGTCATTCAGCGAACCGGATCATGTGGCCCCATGTATGGAACTGATCCACCGCATCGCGGGGGACGAGGCGACATATCGGGCCCGACCTTTCATCTCGAACTCGAACTGCTTTGTCGTGCCACCGATGAAATTCGCCGAAGAAAGCTGCATCGCCATGGAACATTGCATCCGCGCTGGCATGCCGGTGCTGCTTTTGTCGGCAGGTCAGGCGGGGGCGACGGCACCGGCACCTATCGCACTTGCCATCGTGCAGGCGGTCGCGGAATGCCTGGCCGGGGTGGTCTATGTCAATGCGATATCGCCGGGTCATACGGCTGTCTTTGGCACATGGCCGTTTGTGTCCGACCTGCGGACCGGGGCGATGTCAGGTGGATCCGCCGAACAGGCATTGCTGACAGCGGGCTGTTCGCAGATGCACAAATTCTATGGGCTTCCCGGTGGTGCGGCGGCTGGCATATCTGACAGCAAACTGCCCGACATGCAGGCTGGCTGGGAACAGGGGATCACCAATGTGCTGGCCGGGCTTTCGGGGCTGAACATGGCTTACGAAGCGGTCGGGATGCACGCATCATTGCTGGGTTTCTGTCTGGAATCACTGGTGCTGGGCGATGATATCCTGGGGCAGGTCATGCGCTGCGTGCGCGGGATCGACGTGACCGAAGACAGCACCTCAATCGAGGCGATGAAAGCGGTCTGCCTTGACGGACCCGGCCATTATCTGGGCTCTGAACAGACGCTGCAACTGATGCAGACGGAATATATCTATCCGACCCTTGGCAATCGGATGAGCCCCAAAGAGTGGGGTGAGGCTGACAAGCCTATGCTGCTGGACAAGGCGATTGAGCGCAAAAACGATATCCTCGCCAAGGCGCAAATCCAGATTGATCCGACGCTGGATGCGGCGATCCGGGCCGACTACAACATCTATTTCAACTAAGGAAACGCCATGCATTACGGGTATATCGGGCTGGGTAATCTGGGCATCAATTGCGCCGCCTGCCTGCGCAAGGCGGGGTTGCAGGTCACAGCGACTGACCTTGATACATCACTCGCGAGCCGGATCAAAGAACTGGATTGTAACTGGGCCGACGATGCAGTCGGCGTGGCAAAAGCCGCCGATCACGTGATCACCTGCCTGCCCTCACCCGCCGTGACGGCCAAGGTTCTGGATGAAATCCTGCCCCATATGAACCCCGGCGCGCATTGGATCGAAATGTCGACACTGGGGCGGGACGAAGTGCTGGAAATGTCGCAAAAAGCCAGCGCGCATGGGGTTCGAATGATGGAGTTGCCCGTCACTGGCGGGGTCCATCTGGCAGCCCAAGGCAACATCACGATGCTGGCAGGCGGCGACAAGGATATGTTCGACCTGCACCTGCCCGCCCTGCAAGCGATGGGCAATCAGGTCTTTCACATGGGGCCGCTTGGGTCGGCGGCGATCATCAAGGTGATCACCAACATGCTGGCCTTCATCCACCTCAAGGCCAGCGGCGAAGCCTTGATGCTGGCCAAACGCGGCGGGCTGGACCTTGGGCAGGCATGGCAGGCGATCAAGGCATCATCGGGCAATTCATTCGTCCATGAAACCGAAGGGGCGCTGGTGCTGAACGGGTCCTATGACATCGGGTTCAACATGGATCTTGTGCTCAAGGACCTTGGGTTTGCAATGGATTTCGGCAAGGAATTCGAAGTCCCGCTCGATCTGGCCAGTGCGACAAGGCAAAGCTATGTGGCCGCACGGGCTGCCTATGGCGGTGAGGCGCAATCACCCATGGTCGTGAAACTGCTAGAGGATTTGTTAAGTACCGATCTGCGTGCCGATGGGTTCCCGACCAAACTGGAATAGCGGCGGGTCATATAGCGGCAAAAAATTCGCGCCAAGCGTCAATCACCAATTCCGGGCATTCCTCGGCCAGAAAATGACCGCCCGGCAATGCCCATCCCTGCACATTGACCGCACGCTCGCGCCACAGCGCCAGACTGTCGAAATGCTTCTCAATCGCCCCATCCTTACCCCATAGCGTCAATAGCGGCATTTGCAGCAAGCTTGGGTCAGCATCATCATGGGCGATATCAATGCTGGCGGCAGCGCGATAATCCTCGCAAGCGCAATGGATCAACACCGGATCATCAAAGCAGGTCAAGTACTCATCCAACGCCTGTTGGACAAAGGGGGCGGGGGTCTTGGCCAGACCTATTGATTTGGTCAGCCAGAAAAATGCCGGATCAGCCGCGATCAGCGTTTCGGGAAACGGATGCGGCAAGGTCAGCCAATACCAATGCCAATATGTATGGGCAAAGGCGCTGTCACCTTCGCGATACATCTCGCGGGTTGGCGCGATATCCAAAATCGCCAGCGCACGCACCCGATCAGGATGATCTGCGGCCAGCCGATGCGCCACCCGAGCGCCACGATCATGGGCGCCCACCAGAAACCTATCGTAACCCAACGCATCCATGACGGCGATCACATCGCTGGCCATGGCGCGCTTTGAATGGGGGGCGTGATCGGGCGCGCTTGGTGGCTTTACCGATCGGCCATAGCCGCGCAAATCCATGCAGATGACGCGATAGTCACGGGCCAGATCAGCGGCCACCACATGCCACATGGCCGAAGTTTGCGGATAGCCATGCAACAAAAGCAAAGGCGGGCCATCGCCACCAATCCGGCAAAACATCGGGCCATCGGGGCCGTCGATAAACCGCTCTTCGAACCCGTCAAAGAACGCAAGCGCAACGGGCGCAGCAATAGCGGCAGGATGCATGAAAACTCCTCTGTTTCAGGATCTCAGCCTAGGACAAGGGCAGCCTGACGACCACCACAAAGCAGATGCCACCCATAGGCGAACTGACGTAGGGTCATACATTTCGATAGTGTACCAGAAAATAATACTGTTACACTTTTCGAACAAACCAAAAAATATGAAGTCCAACGGTTGGGGGAAAACCATGACATTTCACCGCGCAAATTTCCATTTCGGCACATTCGATGATGACGTTCTGACAGGCAGCGAAGGGCGTGACATCGTCTTTGGGTTCTGGGGAGACGACACAATCGACACCGGCGGCGGCCATGACATCATCTTTGGTGGCTGGGGCAATGACATCATTGATGCGGGCGCTGGCAATGACCGGGTATTTGGTGGATTTGGCGATGACATTATCGCCGGTAGCGCAGGCGATGATTATATTCGCGGCGGATTTGGGCTGGACACAGTCACCTATGAAGGCGGGATCGCCGATTATGACGTCTCTGTCGGCAATGGGTTCTGGGGCAAGACCACAGTCAAATCGCTGACCGATGTTGCCGATGCAGGCACTGACAAACTGTTCGGGGTTGAGGCGCTTTATTTCGCAGCTGACGATTACACACTGTTCCTTGATGGGACGAACAATGCGGTTTTGGCCGGTGATGACACTGCCACAACCGACGAAGACAGCATATTGACCATCGCAGCCGCCGATCTTTTGGCCAATGATCAGGAATTTGATGGCGACACCATCACCCTGACATCCGTGGCCGCGACCAGTACCGCAGGGGCGACCATTACACTTGTCGATGGGTCCATCAGCTATGATGCTGGTGCGATCTTTAACGATCTGAATGCAGGTGAAACCGCGACTGATACGTTCACTTACACGGTCGATGACGGCAATGGCGGCACCGACACAGCGACCGTCACCGTCACAATCACCGGCAATGATGACACGCCCCCGATTGAGGCGCGGATCAACGAATTCCACTATGACAACGCAGGGGGCGACGTCGGTGAATTCATCGAAATCCGGGTCAATGCGGGCGGTGATGCCTCCACACTCGCGCTCGAACTTTACAATGGCAGCAACGGGTCGGTTTACAACACGCTGTCCCTACCCGCCGCCCCTGTCAGCAGCGATGGCACCTATGATTACTACGTGATCGACCTGCCTGCGAACGGGTTGCAGAACGGATCGCCCGATGGGATCGCCCTGTCCAACGATGGCGCCCTGATCGAATTTATTAGCTACGAAGGCACGCTTTCCGGCGTTGGTGGTGCCGCCGATGGCGTGACCTCCACTGATATCGGCGTTGCCGAAAATAGCGGAACCGATATTGGCGACAGCCTGCAACGCAATGATGATGGCACATGGGATGAAGCCGCAACCAATACGTCCGGTGCGGCCAACATCCCCGTGCCCGAACCGCTTGTCGCACGGATCAATGAACTGCATTACGACAACGATGGAGCGGATGTGGGCGAGTTCATCGAAATCCGGGTCAATGCGGGCGGTGACGCATCTGGGGTTGTGGTCGAACTCTATAACGGCAGCAACGGGGCGCCTTACAACACTCTCTCTCTGCCCGCCGCCCCTGCCAGCAGCGACGGCACTTACGACTACTACGTGCTTAACCTGCCAACAAACGGGCTGCAAAACGGGTCACCCGATGGGATCGCCCTGTCCAACGATGGCGCCCTAATTGAATTCCTCAGCTATGAAGGCGAATTGACCGCAGTTGGGGGCAGCGCCGATGGCGTCACATCCACCGATATCGGCGTCAGCGAAAACAGCGGCACCGTGATCGGCGCATCCCTGCAACGGAATGAATCGGGCAGCTGGGCCGCGACTGATGTGAACACCTCCGGCGCTGCAAACGTCATTCCGGCGGGGCCGACAACGGCGCAGATCAACGAATTTCACTATGACAATGCAAGCAGCGATGTTGGTGAATTCATCGAAGTGCGGGTCGATGCGGGCGAAGATGTCAGCAACCTGACCCTTGATCTCTACAACGGGAATGGCGGGGGCAGCTACGGAACCTTTGCCGTTAGTGGCGGCACTGTCACAAGTGACGGCACTTATGATTACTACGTGATCGACACGCCCAACATCCAGAACGGGCCGGACGCGATTGCACTGTCCAATGACGGCGCTGTCGTCGAATTCGTCAGCTATGAGGGCGAAGTCACCGCAACAGATGGTCCCGCAGCCGGCCAGACATCCACCGATATCGGTGTCGCCGAAACCGGCAGCACGGAAGTGGGGCAATCACTGCAACTGGGCACGGATGGGGTCTGGTTCGGACCATCCGCAGAGACCCGTGGCGCGGCAAATGAAGTGGTGGTCGAACCGGGCGAGGACCGGCTGATCAGCGAAATTCAGGGGAGCGGGGACGAATCCGCCCTGGTTGGCGATACCGTCAATGTCGAAGCCGTAGTGACCCATATCGTCTCCAACGGCTACTACCTGCAGGAAGAAGACAGCGACGCAGATGGCGACGCGTCGACATCCGAAGGGATCTTTGTCTTCACCGGGAGCGCGCCAACCGTCAGCGTGGGCAATCTGGTTGGGATCACCGGCGAAGTGGCCGAATTCTTTGGCCTGACCCAGATCACCAATGTCAGCGCAACAGCGGTGATCGCGGCCGTCACTGCGACGCCAACCGCCGCCAGCATCCTGCTATCGCCCGACGCTGTCCCGGATTACGAAGCCGTCGAAGGCATGCTGATCAATGTTACTTCAGGCACGCCTGACCCGCTGACAGTGATCGAAAACTTCAACTTTGACCGGTTCGGGCAGTTGGTGATCAGCGCCGGGGTGCAAACCCAGGCGACACAGCTATTCGACGCACAAACCGAAGCGGCTGAAGTTGCCGCACAGCAAGAGGCGAATGAAAACAACAGGCTGATCCTAGAAGACGGGGTCGGGTCACAAAACCCCGACCAGTTCGAATTCGTGCCCGGTGGACCGGGGGACAACGGCAACGGGTTCCTCGATTCCGGCGATGATTTCAGCGATGGGGGATCAACGCTGCGGCTTGGCACGGAACTGACCGATGATGTCACCGGCGTGCTGTCCTACGCATTCGGGGATTACCAACTGGTAGTCACCGAAACGCTGGATATTGACGAGTCGACAAATAGCGGCGCACGACAGGACAGCCCTGATGATGTGGGCGGCAGCCTGCAAGTGGCCAGCGTCAATGTGCTGAACTACTTCTCTACCATCGACGAACCGGGCGCAGGATCAGGGCCCAATAACCTCGACCCACGGGGTGCTGACAACCCCGAAGAACTGGTGCGGCAGACCGAAAAACTGGTCGCGGCCATCACCGGGACAGAGGCGGAAGTGTTTGCGTTGCAGGAAATCGAAAACGGTGGCTTTGGAGCGGACAGCGCGATCCAGACGCTGGTTGATGCACTGAATACGGAAGCGACGGCAACGGGTTCTGGGGCGTCATACGCCTTCGCGGACCCAACCACCGATGCAGGTTTCATTGGGACGGACGCGATCAGCACAGGCATCATCTATGATGAAAACGCCGTGCGGCTGGTGCATTCCGAATTCCTGGTGTTCAACGAATCTTCTGCGGCTGACACATTTGCGCTGGCGAACCTGCTCGACACAGCGCTGGGGACAAGCCGGGTTGGGGACTTCCAACGTAATCGGCCATCGGTCGCCGCAACCTTCGAGGATCTTGAAACCGGCGAAACATTCACCGTTGTGTCGTCGCATTTCAAATCCAAGGGGCCGAGTGGGTTGGATCGTTTGGCGGATGATGCGCAAGACGCGATCGACAACGGTACGGCAACTGGGTTCACCCAAGCGGATGTCGATGCATTGCGGGCGGACCCGAACTTTGATCAGGGCAACGGACAAGGGTTCTGGAATCAGGTGCGACTGGACGCATCTATTGAACTCAGCGACTGGATCGAAAACGGCTATAATGGCGGCGGTACGGACAATTACCTGCTGCTGGGCGACCTGAACGCCTATGCCAAGGAAGATCCGGTGCAGCATCTGGATGACGATGCCGGGCTGGTTGATCTGATTGATACGTTCATCGGGCAGGATGACGCCTATAGCTTTGTCTTTGACGGGCAGCGGGGCACGCTCGATCAGGGCTTTGCAGATGACGGGCTGGCCGGGTTCGTGACCGGGGCCACAGAATGGCACATCAATGCCGACGAACCTGATCTGCTGAATTACGATACATCCTTCAAGAACCCTGATTTCTTCAATGATGGGGTCTTTGCATCGTCCGACCATGATCCGCTGATCATCGGTCTGGACTTTGGGGGTGGCATCGGGATCGCCTAAATCATCAGGCGCGGCGGCAATCATGTCGCCGCGCAATGCCTACGCAGTGATCGCGCCCCATGATCCGATGATCGCCGTCAGGTCATCCGGCTTGTAGGAAAACATGCAGGCCTCATCTTCGACCAACGCCAGTGCAGCGCCGAGCTTGCCCGCGATCACATCATCCAGACAGATCAACATCGGACCTTCGTGCTGCGGGTGCATCGTTTTGAAACGCTTGCGAAACGCTGGGACCTGATCATCCCACATCGCCTGTAAGATATCGCTTTCGCCGCCTGTTTCGATAACTTTGCCTGCATTAACATGGACCAGGCCAACCATCTTGTCGGCATTCGCCTCCAGAAACCGTTCCATCGGCGGGGGCGGGGTGGCGTCCATATCGACATCCCAAAGATCGGCCAGCCCATTGGCCGAAATCCCCGCATCGCCACTGCTGCCCAGCTGCTGAACAGGGGTGCTGCGCACGGTAACGACGCCCGTTGCCTCCCCCAATGCCGTCAGTAATGCGCTGGTATTTTCCAGCAGTTGCGGATCCTCGCGGGAAAAAACCTGCCCGATGACATCGCTCGCGCCGGGAACGTCCCCTTCAATCCCAACGATGCCCCGCATACGGCGACCGGCGACAACGGCACTGACGGTGGCGGCACCCATGCCAAAGACCAAAGTGCGCTCCAGAACGGTGTTGTCCACCTCGGCCAAAATCGCGACCAAAGGCGGCGGGGTGCCGCCTTGGCTGATCACGCGCGCGCCGCCATCCGCAAACACGGTTTCATCCGATGTCAACGCGCTTAGTTTGTTGGCAAGGGCGGTCAGGTCAGTCACGCAAATTATCCCCGATAAATGCTCGTTTCAATATCACGCACCACCGCTGATTTTTGCCAGACATGGGCGGGCGTCCAATAGAAACGCTGCCACATCAACACCGGGTTTGCAGACACAGCACAACACATCAGCAGGTTCGTCCGTGGCGCGCAGAAAGATACGCAGCTGACTATTCGTAGCAACAAATGCAGCACTGCTGGGGGTGTCGCCAAACGCGGCGGGTTTTTTGGATGTGCCAAGCGCCATTGCCGCCTCTGCGCAAAGGCGGTCAAGCGTCTCGCGACGATGGCTCGCGTCCGAATTTGTAATCAAAACCATCTGCGTTGATAAATCTGCGAATGCGACAGTTTCGCATTCCTCAAACTTATCGTGTAACGCGTCCAAAACGTCCGCAACCATGTCCAAAGCCCCAATTTCGTCCCACATCATTGTGACTACGTCAAAATAGTCACTTGTGGAAGCCCATCCAAGATGTAGGCCGCACTTGACGCAATGGTTGCGTTAGCGGTGACTGCTGGAACCGCGGAAAACCTTCAGATCACCAATATCGGATCACGCGGCCACCACGACATGATCAAGGGGTAACGCTATCACAAAAAGGTAGGCGCCCGCCTTTGATCGTTCAGACATAACATAAAAAATCTGACCCAGATTTTTTCACAGGGCTGTGGCCAATATTTCGTTCGTGGGGCTGAAAAATCTGCGCCGCAGATTTTCCCTACGTCACCGTGCGGCTGCAATGAAACAAGTACCGCTTTGGGTTCTACCCCTAGCCAACACCACTTTCGGGTGATGCAGGTGGGCGGGCGCGTTTGGGCTGATCCGCATCCAATGGGCGTTGCACACGGCGCGGTGTGACGGGCGTTGCTGGTTCTTCTGGCTCTTGCTCTTCTTCCAGCTCTGCCCCATCGGCGCCTTGTGCGCGCCTTCCACTATTAAACAATGGCTTTTTGGATTTTGCGGTTAGTTCACAAAGCGTGGCAATCGTATTGAGAAAATGGTCAACAAAGGGGCCAGCGCCGCTACCATCCCAACGGTCGTAGTCATCCCCGGCTTCCAGTGCCTGCAGCAGTGAAATCGGGAATGTGCCGCCAAACAGACCATCTGTTTCACGCATGACACGCCGCAATACCCGACGGCGATCATTATCTGTTGTCAGCTTGTCATAGCGTGTGATCAGCAAAATCGAATTTTCGCGCACGACATCCGGCATCATGTCCCACACAGCAGCCTCTGACTGGCGCCAGGCCTGTGTGGCATGGGTACACCAGATCACGGCGTCAATTTCTGGCAAAACCCGTTCCCATACGTCGGAACTCATGTTGGGGTCGGAAATCCCAGGAAAGTCGACCAGGTCGATCACATCCAGAATATCGGCTTCCATGAACAAACGGATTACGTGGGTTTCGTCGACCGGTACTGTTTCCAGCATATCAATTGACACCGGTTCGGTCGTTCCGTCGACATCAATGCGGTAGGGCTGTTCACTGCCATAAGACATCCAGACCGGTGACAGACGGGTGGCAGTCACTTTCTCAGGCAAGGGGCGTGCACCCAATAACAGGTTCGACAAGGTACTCTTGCCGGCGCTGAACTCGCCCATCAACGCGATGCGCGGTTTGCGCGGCCCACCTGATCCGGCGGCCTGGTTACTCATTACGCTGTTCCTTCTGTTTCAGCCTGTGGCCCATCATTCAATTCCTCGAAGATGTAATCGAATAGTTCTTCGCGTTCTTGTTGGGCAGTAATACCGAAAATGTTTTCCAAATCGTCTACGCCGACCTGGGATTTATTGCTGATATCCGTCAGCAGCCCCCGCTGTTCGGACAAAAACTCGCTCAGCTCGCGTTCTGCCATCTGACGGATGCCGGTGGCTTGACGTACTTTCAACTCATCCACGATCGGGGCGGTTTCAGCCTCGATCAGGTCATAGAACCCGCTGGCAAAGGCACGATACCCTTTGCGGCGCTTCCACCAGCCTTTCCACCATGATGTCTGCAGATCCAACGCGATAGTCTGGCCAAGCGACACTGGGGCCGGAATTTCAGGGGCGGCTGGCGGGGTGATCGAAAAATTCTCAACAGAAACACCAAAAGCGGTGCGATATGTTTCGGCCAGATCGTTCGACGCCGCCGCATAAACCTGTTCACAGGTCGATGACACGTTGCGCCGCATCACCTGATAGCTGGTGCGCAGCAACATGCGCAGGCCATCCGGGCTATATTGCCAAACCTCGTCTTCGCCATTGGTTTCCAGATGCTGCAAAAGCGATTCAAGCGCGCGGTCCAGAAAACGCTTATGCGACTGGTCCACCCGCGAACCGAACTGCTGGAACACGATATCAAGACGATCATTCAGGAACTTCAGGCTGTCAGCTTCCAGCTTGTCCAGATGGGCCACCAACTGATCAGGCGGCATGACATCCACACTGTCACCATCCATCCGCATGGAAATCATGTCGCTTGACGCACGCACACCGCCGACAAGGTTCAGCGCACGTTTGCGCGATGCGGTCAGGACTTCGGCGCCCGGCCCTTCGGCGATACGTTCCGACAAAGCTTTATAAAGGGCAGGCACACCCGATAGCTGCCAAACCAATTCATTGGTTTCCATCCCGGCCGTGCCGGAATCCAACGCGACTTCGGCCCAGTTGAACAGGGCTGCGGCACTATCGGCAACGATATCATTCAGATCCTCAGACAGGGCGATATTGGCCCAATAGGCACTGCCAAAGATCACTTCCGGGTTCTCGGGGCCATTATTGTCGGCAAGGGTCTGCAGGATGCTTTCGCGAATTTCCGGGACCTGTGCGGCGGGATCGGATAATTCATCGATCCGGTTCACAAAGATGATGACCTCGCGGGATTTCACGTTGGCGATCAGGCGGATCAGGCCCATATCCATCGAACTCAGCGCCTGATGGGCAGACAGGACAACCACGCAAATGCGGCTATCGCGCAAGGCATTGATGGTAATCTGCTCGCGCATCATGAACGTGTCGTTCACACCCGGCGTATCACGTAGACACAAGGGCATCGGAATGGCTTCGGCAGTCAGATACAGATCGGCTGACTTGGTGATATCAGCAAACTGACCCTGCTGATCCTCTTCGTCCATATCCTCAAAATCATCACCCATGCAGACATAACGCTGCACCAGCTCATCATTCAGCTCGGCATAGTTATGTTTCTGGCCCAGCAACAATTCAAACTTGCGACCAAGGCGGGCTTTGGTCTTTTCGCGCATCTCAGCGATCTGTTCGCGGACTTTCTCTAGCTCTTCATCGGCGCCGGCACGGGATGACAGCTCACCGATTCGGCCACCGTTTTCAACCAGATGGTCCCATTCACCCTGGCTGAAAAACTGAAAGGACGCGGTTGGGGCATCGGCAGGCAGCGGGGCATTCAAATGCAGAGACGTCACAACAGAGGTCCAGGGGTTCACATCGGCAGGCAGCAATTCAGGACGACCGATCATCGCATTGACCAGCGATGTCTTGCCCGACTTGATCTGACCAATCATCGTGATGCTTGGCTCAAACGTGCGTAACTGCTTGATAAGTTTTGATGATTTCTTTTCTGCGTCCTGGCCGCCAAGCTTTACGACGTCCCCAAGGGTCGCCTCAAGGTCGGTGACCTCGTCGTGGAATGCGTCCAGCTTTTCAAGGCCAAGCCGCATGAATGGGTGGTGCGCTGCAGGGACTTTGTACCCGTCTCCCTTTGTCAGCTCTTCCATCTTCATTCTTTTCCGTCCTCAAACACTTTGGTCGGGATCACCTTTATCAGTTGATCGCCCCCACGCCAAATCATGAACTATAAACCAGTTTTATTGCCATAATGGAAACAGACCAGCAGGGCAAAAGTGTGGCATAGTTTTCATAAAATTTTAAGCTCTCGCAACAACTTAAGCGGCAAGGTCTGCCTGCAGCTCGTGCTTTAGCTGAACAAGCAAACTGATCGCTTCAATGGCAGCGCTATCACGCTTCTCCATCTGCATCAATTGGACCAGATCAGCGGCATCCATGGCGGTATCGCGGGCAAGCTGCAACGCGGCATCTGCGTCATCGCCATTCTCGTTCAAATGATCGCTCAACCACTGCACATGTTCGACAGCCTGCGCCATGATTTCAGACGGGGCATCGTCGCCCATCTGATCGATAACACCGGTCAATGCCTGACCTTGTTCGGTCAGATAGGCAATTGCACTTTCATAGGCGGTACGGGTGGCGGGTTGCAGTGTAACGACATCTGCGTCTTCTGCGGCTTCCTCAACCTCCTCTGACGCGGCGGCGGCAGGCTCGGGTTCAGCGGCAGCGGCCTCCTGTGGTTCAGGCTCTTCAACAACCGGTTCCGGCTCTGGCGCGAGCACAGGTGGCGGTGCAACCTCTTCTTCGGGGGCGTCCAGCAGCTCGGCATGCTGGTGCAACAGAATGTCGGCCATATCAACGGCGGTTTGGCGACCCATATCAACCTGTTTCAACACGGCCGAAATCAGGGCAGAGCCGCCACTGCTCCGCATCAGCGCCTTATCAACCGTGCCGTTGGGGCGGCGCGATGCAATCGCCTGTTTTGTCGCAATTGGCAGGATCTGACTGAACTCCTCTCCGGCGACATGGCGGATCTTGTCCATGGTTTGATCCAGCATGTCATTGGCGATCAAAAAATCCGACTTGGTGACCATCAAAAACGCATGGTCCTTCAAGATATCGGGCATCTGCGCCCACAACGACTGCTCTGTCTTGTCAAAACTCTGGGTACACCAAAGGGCCACATCAATGCGGCCAGCGGCCCACTGGCTGGCACGCTGTAGTGCGGTGGGATCATCCGGGGTGACAACTTCCAACAGGCTGATCTTGCCTAATGCGGGCAACGGCATCTGCATCTCGACAAATGCGGGGGAAAGGGCGGCAACTTCGCGGCCATTGGCATGGGGCAATGTGGTGCGGGACCCATCAGCAAGGGTGCAAATGGTCTGGGCGGTTTCACCATAGGTCAGCAGAAGGGTCGGGAACTTCGTGTTGTGAGGGACAGCAATAGCCCCAAGAAGCAGGTTCAGAATGGTGGATTTCCCTGAACCGGGCAGGCCCATCAATCCAACGCGAACGGGCTTGCTGATCCGTTCAAGCAGCTTTTCAGCACGCTCTTGTGCAGTCGCAGGCAAGCGGCCAGAAGCCACTGCCTGCGTCAGTTTTTGCTGGACGCGTGCGCCCAAAGATCGATTCGACATTACTTTCCTCCGGCGGCGAGTTTAGCCGGAGGCGCAGCCTCATCAACCTCCTGTATCTTGGGATCTGCATTTTTTGCCGATTGACCGGCGGCGGGGTTGGCACCTGACTTCTTGTCGACAGGCTTCACCGGCTTGACCTCTTTGACGACAGGGGGAAGCTGCAGGTTACTGCTGATCTTCTCATCGCCACGGGCTGCAACACGACCTTCTGCTGCATCGTCCATCTTGACGACGCGGGTCATGTTTGTGCTCTCCTCGATATAGCCGGCAGGCTTGGCGCGGATGGCACGGATTACCGGCTTGTTGTGGTTCAGTTTGATGACCGAAAACGAACAGTTGTCCTGATCAGGGTCAGCAAGGGCTTCAATCGCCTCAAGAAGATGACCACAAATCTCGGCACTCTTGCGGCGGCGATAACGGTGCAAAATCTTCTGGATACGTTCGTCTTCCAGATATTGCAGACCATCGCTGGACACGACGACAATATCGCCGACCTGCAATTCAAACGGAGTCTTGGGACAGTCAGACTTTGCAACACGGTCGCCCAGGATCACAGAGGTCAGACAGTTACGGTCCGGGTGGTTCTTGCCAGCCGCAGGGTCAAGCAAGCCTTGCTTGACCATAAAGTCGATCTGAGGGGCCATCGAATGGTCTTCATTCAACTGCTGCATCTTGCCCGCACGATAATGGTACAAGGGGCTGTCACCGATGGACATCCAGAACATGCGGTTCTCGATCAGAACCAGGGATACCAGTGTGGCACCCATGCCCCGCGTGTCAGGGTGTTCCATGACATGTTCACGGACGCAGTTATTTGCGTTCACGGCAGCCGATGTCAGGTATTGCGGAATTTCATGTTCGAAATCGGTGAAATTTGCCGATTGGAACTTCAGCTCGCTATAGACTTCGGTCACGACGATCTTGCTTGCCACGTCACCGGCAGCATGGCCGCCCATGCCGTCAGCAAGAACCACAACACCACTGTCCATGCCGAACGGAAAGTCGGTAACAATCGCGTCTTCTTGATAGTCTCTACCGCCCTGACAAATCGCCGAAGCGACGTCAAAACGTGGTTCAGGCGATCGCCACATCTTCGTCATCCTCCCCGTCTGCATCATTGTCATCCCAGTTGAAGTTCTGGTCACATAGGGCGACAAAACGCAAAACCGTCTCACCAATACGCATCACATCACCTGTTTTCAGCAACTCGTTGCTGATCAAAGGCTTATCATTCAAACGCACAATATTTGATTTACCACCATGACCCAGCGTGAATTCATATGTCTCTGGGTCATAGACAATCGCCGCATGGTTCGTGCGGGAAATAGAGTTGTCGCCGAAATCAAGCTGCACAGCCTGATCATCACCGCGACCGATCTGGGACATCCCAGCAAACAGTGAAAAGCTTTCACCACGACCGGGGCCTTCAACAACGACGATCCAGCCAACCGGGAACTTGCTGCGTACAGCAGGCGGGGCAGCCTTCGGGGCATCGTTGAAGATGTCGACAACATCACCATCAGATTTGTCAAAACCGATCAACCGGGTCTTGGTCCGGCGGGACCGGGCGGGTGACCGAGCAGCTGCTGCCGATGCAGCGGCCGATGGCAGCTGCGGCGCGGCACTTGGCAATTCCGTTGAACCACCATCATCCATATCCCAGATATTGACGGCAGGCGCTTGTTGCGCGGCTTCGCCAGTATTCACCTTGGTGTTGATATTGGTCAGGATATCAGTAACGGCAACGTCCGAACCAGATTGCTGGGACTGAAGCGGTTCATTTTCATCAACGATGGATCCGATGGTGTCGCGGTATGATTGTTCCAACGAATCAGCGCTATCGGCTGCGGAACTGCCGCCTTTCTTGCCGAAGAGTGCACGGAGAAATTTCATTTTACCTACCTTCCAATTTACGTCACAGACGCAGCTCGGTTTAACCTTCGCTCACTGTGTAGCTGAACGGCGCGACCCAACGGGTCTCCCCGCGCTGCACTTCAAAAGCGAACTGGCCTTGGCCATCACTCAATTCACGATCAAGAATTTCCGCAAGACTTTCGCGGCCATTCACAGGCTCTGCTGTCGTAATGTCGGTCATGACAACATCGCCAACCTCAAACACACCTTCAAGCTCTGCCGGGACGTCTTTGACGGTTGTCCGCCAGGCAGACCCGATAAACACTGTCTCGAACCGCAAGCCATTCTCCAGCGCAGTCTCCTGTACAATGGGGACAGCCCAGCTATGCTCTTCTGACAGGCCGGTTGTCTCATCAAGTGTGCCGAAAAGCAGCTCAATCTGACCTGACTCGCTCGGCGAACTTGTAAACGATACAATGCTGGCCACGTCCTCAATCGCGTCAACCTCAATACCATTGACCGAGGTGATGGCCAAACCAGGCTTCACCCAAACGGGCGAGATGAAGCCGATTTCGCCGATCAGGTTCGAATCCGGGGCAGCGGGCTTAAACGGCAGCTCCACTGACCAGTTTCTTTCAACGGCTGAAATGATCACTTCATTGCCGGGAACGATGGCCGCAATCGCATCAACCGATGGGCCGGTCCCGACAGAGGCGACAACCTCTGGCGTGCTGGGCAACACAACAGACGGTGTTGTGCTTTCGGGCAATGCGCTGCTGGCAAGCTGACTTGGCAGCTCTGCTGCGGCGTCAGGCTCGTTGACCGTTGGACGCGGGGTCGCAAGCGGTTCGGGCAAGGGCGCTGGTGCCTCGACCTGCGGGACAGCCGCAATTTCCACGCTTTCAGGGCGGGGGGTCGGTCTGACAACCGGGGTTGGCTGCTCAACGACTTCAGGGCCGGACACAACATCGGAACGCGGCGCGGGGTTTTCGCTTGGCGCTGGTTCGGCTGCGTCAACAATGACAGGTGCAGTCGGCGGGGTCGCCTCTTCAACAACCGGTGCAGGCTCTTCCACAACAGGGGCGGGTTCTTCAACAACCGGGGCGACAGCTTCTTCGATCACCGGTGCAACCGGCTCTTCAACAACAGGCGCAACGGGTTCTTCGACGACAGGGGCGGGTTCTTCAACCGCAGCCACCTCTTCGGCCGGGGCAGGTTGCTCTTCTTCCGCTGGTGCTGCGGCGACCGTTTCAGGCTCAGCCACTTCTGGCGTGACCGCAGGTGTTTCTGCAACGGCAGGGGTCTGCTCAACGGCGGGCGTTTCAACAACAGTAGCAGACGCAACCTCGACCGGGGCCGGATCGGTGTCACCACCTGATGTCATGACATAAGCACCGGCACCAATCAGCAAGGCAACCACAGCGGCAGAGCCCAAAAGAAGAGGCATCTTTGACTTGGATTCACCGCCAGCGGCAGCAGCGCCTTCAGTACCAGCAGCAGGATTGACCACGTTCAGGGCGGTTACATTGCCCTCAACACCGTCCATCATGTTGATCCAGTCCTGCGCAGACTGCAGACGGTCTTTCGGCAGAACGGCAAGCGCCTTGTCGATCGCGGCAAGGAAATCGGTGTCGTATTCGTCAAACCGGCCAAGCAGCGGCACGTAGGGATCGGGCTCACCCGACGCGATAGCCGCCAAACGGGCTTGCGAATTGGGGGGCACATCATCCGCAATCAGATGGTGGAAGGATGCCGCCAACGCATAAAGGTCAGAACTTGGGCTCTGATCAGAACCGGCGATATAGAATTCCTGCGGGGAATAGCCGTCCTTGACCACACGCAACGCCGACAGAACGCGGCTTTGCTTGGTGGCCTCTTCACGGGCAGCACCAAAATCGATCAAAACCGGATGGAACTGCGAATTGATCAGGATGTTATCGGGGGAAATGTCACGGTGCAGAATGTTCTGGTCGTGAATGAACCCAACAGCGCCCAGCACTTCCTTCAGGATGTTCTTGATCTGCGGCGGGGTCAGACCCTCATTCGGGTCCTCAATGATATCAAGCAGATCGCGACCCTCAACGAAATCCAGCGCCATATAGGCGGTTTCGTTGTCTTCAAAGACCTGGTGGACACCAACGATATTAGGGTGGTCCAGCTTGGCAAGGCTGCGGGCTTCCTGAACAAACAGGCGCACGATTGATTTCAGTTCGTTCTGGTGGGCACGCGAACGGGCTTGCACAACGTACCGGCTCCGGCGGCAGAACGCCCCGGGGAAACACTCTTTAATGACGACCTTACGCTCAAGGCTGTCATTGGCAAGATAAGTGATGCCAAAGCCGCCCGCGTTCAGGAACCGTTCGATGGTGTACTGGCCATGCATCAACTTTGTGCCTGGCTTCAGTTCATCAACGAAATTGTCCTTGTCGTCACTACTATCTTGTACCTGCGCCTTACCCATCTCACATCCAGCTTTCAAACTTCGGCGGCTAAGTGGTTCTACCACAAACCTATAGTGTCTAGTCTCATTCAAATTGGGCTAAAAAGTGACGCCAACTTGTTGTTTCATGGCCCTTAATCAAAGGGTTTCGGTATGATTATCACACGATCAAGAAACAGTCTTTGGCAATTTTCCGCCTATTCGCCCTTAAAAATACTCGATTCTCGGGATAGCAACGACATTCATCATCTCAAAGATGAACGTTTGGTCACAAATGTGGAAAAACCCGGCATTCTGCCAGCTTCTCTGAACCAAGCCCTCCCGTCCCATGAGAATCGGCTGTGATTCTGCCTCGCTCCCTAACTCAGGCATCCTTCATGATTCCTTTACATTTTTCGGTATAGCGGCATCGCCGCAAAGCAGGAAACCCTCCTTGTAGGTATTGCGCCAAAGTTGCAGCATCCGCGCAACGGAGGGTAACAGGCGATGACACGGATATTTATCAACGGTTTCGGGCGGATCGGTCGGACGGTGTTGCGTGCATGGGCGACGGGGCGGGCACCTGACCTCCAAATCGTAGGTATCAACGATATCGCGGCGCCCGATCTTTGCGCGCATCTGTTTGCCTATGACAGCGTGTTTGGGCCCTACCCCGGACAGGCCGAACTGATCGGCGACGCATTGGTTGTCGATGAAAAACCCATCCCGCTGCACCGTACCCCGGATATCAGCACGCTGGAGCTGGATCAGGTGGATATCCTGCTGGAATGCACCGGCAAGGCCAATTCCCGCGATGTCGCCGCACGCGGGTTAAAGGCCGGGGCGCGGCGTGTTCTGATCTCCGGGCCATCTGATGCCGCCGACCTGACCATGGTAATGGGGGCCAATGACGATCTGTTGGATGATCAGCTGATCGTCTCCAACGCCTCGTGCACCACCAACGCGCTGGCCCCGATTGTCAAACTGCTGGATGACACATGGGGGATCAAAACTGGATGGATGACAACGATCCACTGCTACACCGGCAGCCAACCCACGATTGATGCACCGCGCGGCGACATGCTGCGCAGTCGGGCTGCCGGGCTGTCGATGGTGCCGACGACCACCTCTGCGCAGCGGCTGCTCAATCAGGTGCTGCCCGATATCGCCGGCCGGATCGAGGCGGCGGCGGTCCGCGTGCCAACCGCCAGTGTTTCGGCAGTTGATTTGACGGTGACATTGGATCAGGCCGCCAGCCTTGCTGATGTGCATGACACGATCCGGCAGCAATCGGGGATCATCGGCTGGACAGACAAGCCGCTGGTGTCCTCTGATCTGCGCGCGCGTGCCGAAAGCCTGATCATCTCGCTACCTGAAACGCGGGTCACATCAGGCGGGCTGGTGCGGGTCTTTGGCTGGTATGACAATGAATGGGGGTTCTCCTGCCGGATGCTGGATGTGGCGGGCATGATCGGCACAGGGGCCGCGGCCAAAGGTTAACGAACCACCACCGTACGCATGTTTAATGGGGGTGGGGGCGTCAAAAGGGTCCGACGTTTTGCCGACGTCTAGCCGACGCTTTGCAGACCGGGCTTTTCGGGCCAATCCCCTTCGTTAACAGTCGATTCGCAATCACCGTGGACTTGTGCAGTGCTGCACACCCCACCCGCAGCGCGCGCATCGTTAAGCGCTTTCCCTCATCCGTGTCCCGCATTAGGTTCGATCAGACATGCCAAAAGGTGACCATCATGCCCGCCATCGTCTCTGTCCAGAACCTGCGCAAGGCCTATGCGGGCGGGTTTGAGGCCCTCAAATCCGTCAACCTTGATATCGAAGATGGTGAGATTCTTGCCCTGCTTGGACCCAATGGCGCGGGCAAAACTACTTTGATTTCAACGATCTGCGGGATCACCGTGCCCACATCCGGCAGCATCACCGTCGGCGGGCACGACACACAGACCGATTTCCGGGCCGCACGCAAACTGATCGGTCTGGTCCCGCAAGAAATCAACCTGGAACCGTTTGAGACGGTTTTCAGCACGGTCAGCTTCTCACGCGGGCTTTTCGGCAAACCCCGCGATGACGCCAAGGTCGAGGCGATCCTGAAGCAGCTATCACTGCATGATAAGAAAGACAACAAAATCATGATGTTGTCCGGGGGGATGAAACGGCGAGTGCTGATCGCCAAAGCGTTGGCCCACGAACCGCAAGTCCTGTTTCTGGACGAACCAACCGCCGGGGTCGATGTGGAATTGCGCAAGGATATGTGGGACGTGGTCGCCGGGCTCAAGGCATCCGGCGTCACCATCATCCTGACCACCCATTACATCGAAGAAGCCGAAGCCATCGCCGACCGGATCGGGGTGATCAGTAAAGGTGAGATTTTGCTGGTGCAGGACAAGGCGGACCTGATGGCGCAGATGGGGCGCAAGCAAATCCAGATCGAACTGGCACAAGCCGTGGATGACATCCCCAGCGCTTTGAAATCCTATGCGTTGGAACGGGCGGATGACGGGCTCAGTCTGATCTACAGCTATGACACGACGGGCGAAAGAACAGGGATCACGACGTTGCTGAACGACTTGCAAAAGGCCGGGTTGCAGATGAAAGACCTGCAAACACGGCAAAGCAGTCTGGAAGATATCTTTGTTGATCTCGTGAAGGAAACAGCATGAACTTCAACGCGGTCTGGACCATTTACATCTTTGAAATGCGGCGTTTTTTCCGCACTATGACGCAATCCATCGTCTCACCGGTTCTTTCAACATCGCTTTATTTCGTAGTCTTCGGCACGGCCATCGGCAGCCGGATCCAAGAGGTGGAGGGCACAAGCTATGGCGCGTTCATCGTGCCGGGGCTGATCATGCTGACGGTGATGACACAAGCGACCTCTAACGCGAGCTTCGGAATCTACTTCCCCAAATTCATCGGCACGATTTATGAACTGCTGTCCGCGCCCGTCAGTTTTCTTGAGATCGTCGCAGGCTATGTCGGCGCAGCCGCAACAAAGGCGATGTTCATCGGGGTCATCATCCTGATCACATCGTTCTTTTTCGTCGATATCACTATCGCGCACCCGCTTGCGATGGTGGCCTTTCTAACGCTGACCTGCATCAGTTTTGCCCTGCTGGGCTTTATCATCGGGATCTGGGCAGGGAATTTCGAACAGTTGCAACTGATCCCATTGCTGGTGATCACACCCTTGGTATTCCTCGGTGGGTCCTTCTATTCCATCAGCATGCTGCCTCCGATCTGGCAATCGATCACCCTGTTCAACCCGGTGGTTTATCTAATCAGCGGCTTCCGCTGGTCGTTCTTCGGCACAGCAGATGTTTCCATCGGTCTGTCACTTTTTGCCATCGCGCTTTTCACCGGGGCGTGCCTTGCCTTCATCTGGTGGATCTTCAAGACCGGGTGGCGGATCAGACAGTGACCTTGCGGGCGAACCATTAAGGTTTAAGTAGGCGGTTATGAAATATATTCCGTTCACAAAAAATGAACCCTTCGTCGCCGTCATCCGATTGCAAGGGGCCATCGTCAACAGCGGGCGGGGCCTTGATAACCCCAGCCTCGCACCTGTCATCGAAAAAGCGTTCAGCAAGGGCAAACCAGCTGCCGTCGCGTTGGAAATCAACTGCCCCGGCGGATCGCCCGTGCAGTCATCCCTAATCGCCGCCCGCATCCGGCGACTGGCCGCAGAAAAGAAAATTCCTGTTTTCGCCTTTGTCGAAGACGTGGCCGCATCCGGTGGATATTGGCTGGCCTGTGCTGCGGACGAGATTTTCGTCGATGATTGTTCGATCACCGGGTCGATTGGTGTGATCAGCGCCAATTTCGGCGCGCATGAACTTATCAACAATTACGGGATTGAACGGCGGGTTCACACTGCGGGAAAATCTAAATCCATGATGGACCCGTTCAAACCGGAAAAACCAGCCGACGTGAAACGGCTCAAAGGCTGGCTGGAAGATATCCACGAAACCTTTATCGCCTATGTCAAATCGCGGCGAGGGACCAAACTGGCCGAAAACCCTGACCTGTTCACGGGCGAGGTTTTTATCGGGCAGAAAGGCATTGATGCGGGTCTGGCGGACGGGATCGGGCATCTTGCGCCCATCATGAAAGAACGGTTTGGCGACAAGGTGACATTCCGGCGCTACGGGCAAAAGAAGTCGCTTCTGTCACGGTTTGGCGCACAATTGATGGGTGATGCTGTCGGTCAGATCGAAGAGCGTGCAGCATTTGCACGGTTCGGCCTATGATCACCAAGATCATTGTCTTCTTCCTCATCTTCATGGTGGTGTTGTCGATCTTTGGAAAATTCCGGTTTCCCGGGCAGAAAAAGCTCGCCAGCGCAAAATGCCCGAAATGCCTGCGCTTCAAGATTGGGAAAGGTCCCTGCACTTGCGAAAAGACACGGTCATGAAGGCGCTTGTCACGGGTGCGGGCGCACGATTGGGGCAGGCGATGGCGCTGCATCTTGCCCAACGCGGTTATGACGTCGCCGTACATTACGCCGGATCAGAAAGTGGCGCGCGCGAAACGGTCGCTCAGATCGAAGCCATGGGACGGCGCGCAATAGCCTTGCAGGCGGACCTGCTGAACGAAGCTGACAGCGCAGCCCTTGTCGGGCGGGCGATTGCAGCGCTGGGTGGGCCGCTTACTTGTCTGATCAACAATGCTTCTGTCTTTGAATATGACAACATGCAAACGGCCAACCGCGAAAGTTGGGATCGGCATATGGAATCCAACCTGCGCGCGCCCTTCGTCCTGACGCAGCATTTCGCAGCCCAAGTGCCTGATCCTGAACTGGATGAAATGGGGGAACCGGTGGCCGGGGCGTTGATCATTAATATGCTTGATCAACGCGTTCACAAGCTGACGCCGGAATTTATGAGCTATACAATCGCCAAAATGGGTCTTTGGGCGATGACCCGAACGACCGCCCAGTCATTGGCACCCCGGGTCCGGGTGAATGGGATCGGCCCGGGTCCGACCTTGAAGGGGCATAATCAAAGTCAGAAACATTTCGACAGGCAACGCGCGGCGACCGTCCTGAAACGCGGCTCCAACCCCGCTGATATCACCGCTGCCCTTGGATATTTCCTTGATGCACCGGCGGTGACGGGCCAGATGCTGGCGGTCGATGGCGGGCAACATCTGGCTTGGGAAACGCCGGATGTTCTTGGGGTTGAATAGCCGTGAAAGAAAGTTACGCACCGGAACCCTCAGCCATTCACGAAACTGTCACAATTAACCTATTTTTCAATGAGTTAACCAGATATCAATTAAAATACACAATGATATCAATGGTTTGAAAAAGTGCCTATTTTTTGTGCAAACCGTTGAAGTCAGCCGAAAACAACGAAAATTTCCTATTCTCAGGGATTAACCCACGGAGTTATCCACAGAATAAGTGGATGCCTTTTCTCTTGCCCCCGACCCGCTACCATTGCAGCCAAACGAGAATCACGGACCCGTGAACATGAGCGCGCAGACAAAGACAGGACATGACATCATCCAAAGCTATCTGCGAACGCTTGATAGCTCGCCCGGGGTTTACCGGATGCTGGATGCCGACAGCCGCGTTTTATATGTGGGCAAGGCGCGCAACCTAAAGGCACGGGTCAGCAGCTATGCCCGCCCCGGCCAGCATTCCCCCCGCATCGCCCGGATGATCCGTGAAACCGCCTCGATGATGTTCCTGACAACAAGGACAGAGACCGAGGCGCTTTTGCTCGAACAGAACCTGATCAAGCAGCTCAAACCGCGCTATAACGTCCTGCTGCGCGACGATAAGTCCTTCCCCAATATTCTGGTGGCCAAGGATCACGCCTTTCCGATGATCAAGAAACATCGCGGTGCGAAGAAGCAAAGGGGTAACTATTATGGTCCCTTTGCCGGGGTGGGTGCTGTTAACCGAACGCTCAACCAACTGCAACGCGTGTTCCTGCTGCGGAACTGTTCCGACAGTGATTTCGAAACCCGCACACGCCCTTGTCTACAATATCAGATCAAGCGCTGCTCTGGCCCCTGCTGCGGGTTGATCAGCGAAGACGATTACGCGGGCTCGGTCCGTGACGCCGAACAGTTCCTGCAAGGCCGCACCAAAGGGATACAAGAGGCGCTGGCGGCGCAAATGCAAGCGGCATCGGCTGACATGGAATTCGAACGCGCCGCCGCCCTGCGCGACCGGATCAAGGCGTTGACGCAAGTTCAGTCTGCCCAGGGCATCAACCCGCAATCGACGGCAGAAGCGGATGTGATCGCCCTACACCGCGACGGGGGACAGGCCTGCGTGCAGGTGTTCTTTATTCGTGCAAACCAGAACTGGGGCAATCACGACTATTACCCGCGGATCAGCGGCGATGAAGATCCGTCAGAAGTGATGGAGGCCTTTGTCGGCCAGTTCTATTCGAACCGCGAACCACCCCGCATGCTGATCCTCTCACATGGGTTGGATAATGACGATCTGATGACCGCTGCACTTGCTGAAAAAGCAGGCCGCAAGGTCGAGATCATCATCCCCCAAAGGGGTGAGAAAGCCGACCTGGTCCAGAACGCCCTCCGCAACGCCCGTGAAAGCCTCGCGCGCAAAATGTCAGAGACCGCGACGCAAGCGAAACTGCTGAAAGGCGTGGCCGAGGCGTTTGATATGGAGAAGGTTCCGCAGCGTATCGAGGTCTATGACAACTCCCATATTCAGGGTGCCCACGCAGTCGGTGCCATGGTCGTCGCTGGCCCCGAAGGGTTCGACAAAAACCAGTATCGCAAGTTCAATATCAAAGATACCGCACTGACACCTGGGGATGATTTCGGCATGATGAAAGAGGTGCTGACCCGCCGCTTTCAACGTCTGCTGAGGGAGGATCCTGCGCGCAGCCAGGGTACATGGCCTGATCTGTTGCTGATCGACGGCGGTGCCGGCCAGGTCAGTGCTGTGCAGGAAATCATGGATGATCTGGGCGTGGCTGATATCCCCATGGTGGGTGTGGCCAAAGGCGAAGACCGGGACGCAGGCAAGGAAGAGTTTTACCGCACTGGTAAGCCTGTTATGGCGCTGCGCCACAACGACCCCGTGTTGTATTTTATTCAACGTATGCGAGACGAGGTACACCGTTTCGCCATTGGTACCCACCGGGCGAAACGATCCAAAGCCATCGGCGCGACGCCCCTTGATGATGTGCCAGGTGTCGGTGCGACACGCAAACGTGCGTTGCTGGCGCATTTCGGGTCAGCAAAGGCAGTCGCACGGGCCAACCTGACAGACCTGAAAGCCGTGGATGGGGTGTCAGCCAATATGGCGCAGGTGATCTACGATTTCTTTCACGAAAACGGGTAGGGCAATTTCTATTATAGAAATTGCACACAAATCCTCGTTGAGGATTTGCAGTCAGACTTTCTAAGAAAGTCTGATTGGCGCAGCATAAAGAAAAAACGCCTGCCAAAGGGCAGGCGCTTTGCTTTGTCTTAGCCAAAAAGGTTTTTGCTTAGCGGCGCAGACCCAAACGCTTGATCAGGTCCTGATAGCGGGCCTCATCCTTGGCGCGTGTGTAGTCCAGAAGCTTGCGGCGCTGGGCCACCATCTTCAACAGACCACGGCGGCCATGATTGTCTTTCTTGTGGGTCTTGAAATGCTCTGTCAGGGTCGCGATGCGGCTGGACAGAATGGCAACCTGGACTTCGGGCGAACCTGTGTCGCCGTCCTTGGTTGCAAAATCCTTCATGACTTTTGCTTTTTCTTCAGCGGTAATCGACATCGGGGTCTCCTTTAGGTTGATATGTGGATGGCACAATCCGGGATGTCGTCCAGAAAGGCCCGTGGAGGGTCTGTTCACAGTGATTCTGCGCGCAGATAGGTGCATTTAGTTTGAATTGCCGCAGAAAGAAAGAGGCATGTTTTTTACATGCTGTATTGCGTCAAACAGTTTTCGTCAGCTGCACGCCGTTCAGGTTCAGCTCAGTCAGGTTGGTGAACGTCGCCACAACTTCCCCATCGGCCAGCAGCATCAGCCCATCATCGGATAAGGCAGTGCTAAGCTTGGGTGGTGCATCAATGTAGTCGATTTCGATAACGTCCTCCTTTGGATCAAAATCCTCGACCACGGCATTGATCGCGCCTGACATGGCAAAGGTATCGGTCCCTGCACCACCGTGCAGGTTGTCACCGGTGCCGCCCATCAGCATGTCATCACCCGCACCGCCATTCAGGAAATCGCGGATGTTATCGCCGCGATCATAAAGCACATCATCGCCTGACCCACCATGGAGCGTATCGGCACCGTCACCGCCGACCAATACGTCATCACCAAGCGACCCAAGCAATGCGTCGTCGCCATCGCCGCCCATCAGGATGTCGTCACCGTCGCCACCATTCAGGGTGTCGTCACCCGCCCGTCCGGCGATGATGTCATCGCCGACATGACCGTAAAGGGCGTCGTCGCCCTGTTCACCATCAAGGATATCATCGCCACGACCACCATGGATTTCATCATCGCCCATACCGCCCGCAAGATGATCATCGCCATCACCGCCATGGATGTAGTCATCGCCAGCGCCGGTTTTGACATAGTCATCGGCAGCACCGCTCACGGCAATGGTATCGTCCTTTTCAGGTTCGATCATCACGTCAAGCGTCGCAACCTCAACACTTGGATCGTCATTATCATCCGGCTCCGATGGTGTGGATTGCGCTTCTTCTGGCGCGTCATCAAAGTTAATCAATAGCGCAGACGCAGCAATGCCCATCAGGCCAAGTATGGCAAGCATGGTAAACCTATTCGTTATGGTCGCCCCCGACCCGTCAGGCGATGTTCATAGCATGAATTGGTGATGATCCCGCACTGAAACTGGGGACAAGGTTAATGCGACCAAAGCATGGGTTGTTGCGCATAGCTGATGTAAAGCGGGTGGCGAGGATGGCCGTCCTTGGTCAGACCCAACATATGCAGTTCCCGGCCAGAGCGGCGCAGAACGGCCGCCATTGCCGGTCCGCGGTCCATATGCGCCCCATGTGTGCCCCACGCCGCCACGATGACGTCCGCCCAGCCGACCCCGTCCAAAATGACGGCGTCATTGTCCGGCCCAACAGGATCAACAGCTTGCCGCATCTTGCGTGGATCTGTTTCACGCCACGCAAAGATATTGGTCACCTGAAAGGCTCCGAAGCCAAGCGCCCGGGCCCGTCGTTCACAGCGTTCGACGGTCGGATCATTCTGAAGCTCTGTCGCCTTGGATGGGTTCAGCATGATGAACAACACCCGCTTCCCCTTGTCATCCCAGACCCGGGTCAGGGCGTAGCGATAGCGTTCGCAATCGGAATAGAGCGCGGTTGAGACGGTCGAGTCCTTGGTATGGATGCGCGTGATCATGGGCTACTGCCTTAGGGATTGAAAACGCGGCTTGGCTGCAAGTCTCCGCCGCGATAAGTCCCAACCGCAATCGCCTTCCCGTCATAAGACGCCCATACTTCCTCGCCGAATTCCACATCCGTTGCGATCACCGAGGCTGGGTTGCCATTACGCAAGCGTGCAACGCTTTCGGTAAGGCAGCGGACCTCTGGCAGGCTATCCAACCCAATTTCCAACGGTTTGAGGAACGCATCCAGATCGGGCGTTTTGGCCATCTCATCAACCTGCTCCAGCGTCACGCCATCTTCTGCATGAAACGGGCCGGACCAGATCCGACGCAGTGATTTCACATGGGCCTTGCAGCCCAACGCGTCGCCCAGATCCCGGGCGATGGCCCTGACATACCCACCTTTGCCGCATGTCATGTCAAGCACGGCATGGTCGGGATCGGGACGATCGACCAACACCAGTTCCTCCACCCACAAAGGCCGGGCCGCCAGTTCCATTTCGGTGCCTTCGCGGGCCTTTTTATAGGCGCGTTGACCATCCACTTTCACAGCCGAAAACTGCGGCGGTACTTGCATGATATCGCCCACGAACTGGCCAAGGGCAGATTTGATGGCGTCGTCATCCGGGCGCAGATCGCTTTGGCCAATCACTTCGCCCTCGGCGTCATCGGTATTGGTGGCCTGACCCAGCCGGATGGTAAAGCTGTAGGCCTTCATCGCATCGGTCACAAACGGCACTGTTTTGGTGGCCTCGCCCAGTGCCACGGCCAGCACACCGGTCGCTTCGGGGTCCAGCGTACCTGCATGGCCCGCCTTCTTGGCGTCCAGTGCCCAGCGGACTTTGTTCACGACAGAGGTCGATGTAATGCCCGCGGGTTTATCCACGACCAGCCAGCCGGAAATATCGCGCCCCTTGCGTTTGCGTGCCATGTCGTTGCCCTTTGCCAGAATTTTGTCCTGCTATTGCGATGTAGCGACACGGTCAAGATCAGGTGGCATTATCCTTTTCCAGCACTTCCAAAAATGCGTCGCCAAAGCGTGCCGCGTATTTTTCGCCCAGAACCCGGGTCAAATGACCCATATCCGGGTTCCGCAATTGGGCCACTTTGGCAATTTGGGAGGCAGAGCAGCTCATCGGTTTGTCTTGGCCCTGTGGGCCGCGCGCCAACCGGGCCTGCGCATCAAGCAGCCGGTCATAGATCGCCCCTTCATCCTGCCCCGCCAGTTTGCGACGCGCGGGGTGCATCTCTTCGACTGCACCAGCAATCACTTCAAGGAATGCCTGCCCATAGCTTTCCAGCTTTTTGGCGCCGACACCGCCGATCTGGGCCATGTCGTCCAGCGTCGTTGGTTTCGTTTCAGCCATTTCGATCAGCGTGCGATCGTTAAAGATGATATAGGCGGGCGCATTCGCCTGTTCGGCCAGATAGCGCCGTTTCGCCTTGAGCGCGGAGAGGAGCGGCGCATCTTCATCGCTGACCAGCATACGCACCTTGGGACCGGATTTGGCAGCCTTGATCGTGTCGCGGCGCAGTTCGATGCTGGCCTCGCCCCGCAGGATAGGCCGGGCGTGTTGCGTCATGCGCAATGCGCCATGCCGATCCCTGTCCGGGCGCAGCAGGTCATGGCCCATCATCTGCCGAAAAATCGCCTGCCACTGGCGTTTGTCATATTCCTTGCCGACCCCAAATGTTGGCAGGGCGTCGTGGCCCCGTTGCGCAACCTTTTCGGTGCGGTTACCCATCACGATGTCAATCAGATGGCCTGCGCCAAACCATTCTTCGGTACGCAATGCGGCAGACAAGGCCATGCGCACTGCCGTCGTGCCGTCAAAGACCTCTGCTGGCTTGTCGCACAGATCGCAATTGCCACAGGGTTCAGAGTTTTCCCCGAAATAGCCCAGCAGGTTCTGACGACGACAGCGCAATGCCTCTGCCAATCCCAGAAGCGCATTCAAACGGCCATGATCGGCTGCACGCCGTTCGGTTGGGGCCAGGCCCTCGTCGATTTGTTGGCGGCGATAGCGGATATCATCGGGGCCAAACAATGTCAGCGTCTCAGCGGGGGCACCATCACGGCCCGCCCGCCCAATTTCCTGATAGTAAGCTTCGATTGATTTGGGCAGATCGGCATGGGCCACCCAGCGAATATCAGGTTTGTCGATACCCATACCGAAGGCCACGGTCGCGCATACGATCAGCCCGTCTTCCTGTTGGAACCGGCGTTCGACGATGCGCCTGTCCTCGGCCTCCATCCCGCCATGGTAATGGCAGGCGCTATGGTTTGCGTCATTCAGCGCCTTCGCCAAGGTTTCAGTCTTGGCGCGGGTGCCGCAATAGACGATGCCGGACTGCCCTTTGCGGGCGGCGGTAAAGTTAAGGATCTGATTGCGCGGCCCGTCCTTGACGGCAAAGGCAAGGTGGATATTGGGTCGGTCAAAGCCACGCAGGAAGGTGGCGGGTTGTTGTCCGGCGAACAGCTTTTGAACAATCTCGTCGCGGGTTTCTGCATCTGCGGTCGCGGTGAACGCAGCCAGCGGCACATCCAGCATTTGACGTAATTCACCGATGCGCAGATAGTCCGGGCGAAAATCATGGCCCCATTGGCTGACACAATGCGCCTCGTCCACAGCGATCAGACTGACACCGGCACGATTTAACATCTGCATCGTGCCGCCAGAGGCCAACCGCTCAGGCGCCATGTAAAGCAGCTTGAGCTTGCCCGCTTCCATCGCCTGCCAGACGGCTTCGGTTTCTTCGGCGGTGTTTCCCGATGTCAGCGCGCCCGCCTCGACACCAGCCTCGCGCAGGCCGCGCACCTGATCCCGCATCAGCGCGATCAGCGGCGATATAACAACTGTCACCCCCTCACGAACCAAGGCGGGCAGTTGAAAACACAGCGATTTGCCACCGCCGGTTGGCATGATGGCAAGGGTATTCTGGCCCTGGGCGACGGCATCCACAATTTCCTGCTGACCGGGGCGAAAAGCGTCAAACCCAAAAACATCAGAGAGTAGCGTGGCCGTGCGCATCAATCCCGGGAACCTGTTTTTGTGCATGCTTCTGCGCGGGACAATCCCACGCCAAGAATCTGTTCACAAGTATCGGTGACGCGTTATCCAAAGAAAAAGGGCCGGTGCCAATATTGGCACCGGCCCTTTGCGGGAGGGGTGGGGGCGTGGTGGTTTAGTTCACGTCGAACTGCTTGGATGCCACGACCTGACCGTCAACTTTAACCAGCGCGATCACGTCGCGGTTTTGCGGCAGGCCGGTGTCGACGCGGACATTGGTGTTGGCACCGGCTGTCAGACGTTCGGAGCCGACCAGTTTGCCCTGCTCACCAGTGTGGAAGTCGTAGATTTCCAGCACGCCAGCGCTGTCGGCTGTGATCAGGCCGAGTTCCAGCACGTCGCCACCGTCCAAGGTGCGGCCTTGCTCAAAATACGTGTCGGCAGCACCGGCAGTGGCGGTTACAGCAGCGGCGGCAGCGGCGAAGATTATTGTTTTGATAGACATGAGTTTATTCCTTTACGTTTGATTAGTGATGTTGTGTTGGGATCAGGGGGATCAGTTCACGTCGAACTGCTTGGATGCCACGACCTGACCGTCAACTTTGACCAGCGCGATCACGTCGCGGTTCTGCGGCAGGCCTGTGTCGACGCGGACATTGGTGTTGGCACCAGCTGTCAGACGCTCGGAGCCGACCAGTTTGCCCTGCTCGCCAGTGTGGAAGTCATAGATTTCCAGCACGCCAGCGCTGTCGGCTGTAAT
>CANMQX010000002.1 GCA_947500135.1 uncultured Paracoccaceae bacterium | reverse complement strand
CAGTGGTGCGACGGCCCCGATCAGCCTGGCGATTGGCGACGCGATCCGGGATGTGGATGCCGGGGTGGCTGATCCGGCGGGCTCTGTGATTGCGGGCACGGTGTTTTGCGACGAAAATGACAATGCGATCCAGGATACGGGCGATGTGCCGGTGCCGGGTGTGCGGGTTAATCTGCTGGATGCGGATGGTGCTGTGATCGCCAGCCAGGTGACGGATGATGCGGGCAATTACCGCTTTACCGGTCTGTCTGCTGGCAGCTATGGGGTGCAGTTCCCGCCGGTTGTGGATGGCAAGCGGCTGGTGGAGCAGGACGCGGGCACTGATGACAGCGTCGATAGCGACGCGGATCCTGTGACCGGTGTGACCATGCCGATCACGGTTGGGATCAATGAAGTGTCGGAGGATAATGACGCTGGTGTTGCTGATCCGGGCACGGCGTCATTGGGTGGTCGTGTTTTTGTTGACAGCAATGATGATGATCAGGATGACAATAACGGTGATGAGGCTGGTGTTGGTGATGTGACGGTGATCCTGCTGGATGCGGCGGGTGTTGAGGTTGCGACGCAGGTGACGGGTGCGGATGGGTCTTATCTGTTCACGGATTTGGCTGCGGGTGATTACCGTGTTGTGTTCCCGACGGATGTGGATGGCCGTGTGTTGGTGGGTCAGGATGTTGGGGCTGATATCTCTGACAGTGATGCTGATCAGGACAGTGGTGCGACGGATCTGATCGCGGTGGCGATTGGCGACGCGATCCGGGATGTGGATGCGGGGATTGAAGATCCTGGTACGGCGTCATTGGCGGGCCGGATCTTTATGGATGGCAATGGCAATGATGTTGACGATGCCGAGATGGGTGTCGCGGATCAGGTTGTTGTGCTGCGTGATGAAGCGGGTGCGGAGGTTGCGCGCACGACCACGGATGACAGCGGGGCCTATGGGTTCAGCGGTCTGGCTGCGGGTGATTATGTTGTTGTGTTCCCGACGGTGACGCCGGATGGCAAAGTGCTTGTGGCCCAGGATGTGGGTGACGATGACACGATTGACAGCGATGCTGATCAGGACAGTGGTGCGACGGCCCCGATCAGCCTGGCGATTGGCGACGCGATCCGGGATGTGGATGCCGGGGTGGCTGATCCGGGCACGGCGTCATTGGCGGGCAGGTTCTTTGTCGATGAGAATCGTGATGATTTGGAGGATGCGGACGATCCGGCTGTGTCACAAGCGACTGTCCAACTATTGCTGGCTGGGGTTGTGATTGCGACTACGACAACAAATGCGGCGGGCGCATATCTGTTCACGGATTTGGATGCGGGTGACTATGAGGTCCGGTTTGTTAACCCGACCGCGTTGAGTTTCGTGACACCCAATGTCGGCGATGATGAAAGGATCGACAGCGATGCAACTGACAATGGCGACGGCACGGCGACAACGGGCGCAATCACGGTCAGCGTCGGTGATGCGATCACGGATGTAGATGTTGGCGTTGCTGATCCGGGCACCGGATCGATTGGCGATACCGTTTTTGTTGATGTGAACCGGAATGGAGTCTTTGACGATGGCGATACGACTTTGTCCAATGCAGGTGTTCGCCTTTTTGATGATACAGGTGCGCAAATCGCTGAAACCGTGACAGATGGTAACGGCAACTATCTGTTCGATGGGTTGTTGGCGGGCAACTATTTCGTTGGGTTCGACGCTGTCGACGGTTTCGATTTTACCGCGACCGATGCCGGTGACGATGACGCGATTGACAGCGATGCGGATGCGGGGACTGGACAGACGGATGTAATCGCGCTTGGTATCGGTGAAAACAACGATACAGTTGATGCTGGTCTGACCATCGAATTGCCACCGGAGGCGGGCGATGACACGGGCGGCGTATGTGCGTTGGAAACGACAACGATTGATGTGCTAGCGAACGACAGCGATCCAGAGGGTGACACCGTGACGATTGCAACTGTCAACGGTGTTGCATTGCAGGTTGGCGAACAAACGACACTTGCCAGCGGCGCGGTCGTGACCCTGAACGCGGATGCAACGCTGGATTACGATAGCAGTGATGCTGTCTATGACGGTGTGCCTGCAGCCGAGTTGCCAATCGGCACAACAGTTGTCGATAGCTTTGCCTACACCGTGACGGATGGTGATGGTGGTGTCGGTGAGGCGACTGTTTCGGTGGACGTGAAGGGTGCGTTGAACACGATTGAAACGATTATGGCGTCGCTTCCTGATGCGGCGGTTGTTGTCCAACGTGGCTTTGCCCCCGGCCTTGCCTATGCGTCGACCGTTGATGGGACAGGCGATGAACGCTTTGACGGCATATTTATTGAGGACGCATATTGCATTGAGCGGACAGAAAAGTTCATCTCTGGCATAGACGTGACAATGGATGTCAGGGCCGGTGTGGCCAGCGAAGTTGATGATGGCATATTCACCAACAATGTTGTTGAGAACATTGATGCGATCAACTGGATGTTGAACCAGGATTTCACGTCACAGAGTAACGGCGACACCACCGGCAATGGTGCTGGCCAGAACTATACCGAAGCTGAAATCCAGCATGCCATCTGGGGGTTGAGCGACGGCAACTCTGAGTTCAAGTTCCCGGAGGTTGCCAACAACACGTATAATGGCACGCAAGCGAATGTGGATGAGCTATTGGCCTTGGCTATTGCCGAGGGTGATGGCTTTGTTGCCGGTGAGGGTGATCTGATGACGCTGATCCTTGACCCCACCGAGGTGCAAGCAGGCTTTAGTGAGGCGGATGACTATGATCAGGCCTTCATCATTACGATTGCCTATGACGATTTGTTGCAGGATTGCGTGTGCTGATCTGATAACATAACCATTGAAAGAGGGGCCGCGACTTCACAGCCCCTCTTTTCTTTTGCGATCGTTTGTCAGACTTTCCGTGGGGTCCTGAACGGGTGGGGTTTGTTTTGAAGAGTTGCGCAATTGCTTCTTTAATAGTGTGTGTGGTGACGCTGGCGCGCGCGGAAGATTTACCACGGCCACTGACCGACGCTGACTATGCACCTGTTCGTCTGGAAGAAGCACGTCTGGGGCAATTGCTATTTTATGATCCCATTCTGTCTGGCAATCGCGAGGTATCATGTGCGACCTGCCACCATCCGGCATTTGGCACCAGCGACGGTCTTTCGTTGGGTATTGGTGATGGGGCGCGCGGTCTGGGCCCGGATCGCATTGTTGATGCAAGAAACCCACCAGAACAGCGTATACCGCGCAATGCGCCGGCATTGTTCAATCTGGGTGCGCATGAATTTACGGTGTTGTTCTATGATGGTCGGATCGAAGTAGACCCGGACAGACCCGGTGGCCTGCGGACCCCTCTGGATGCTGATATGGTGGCGGGCTTTGCGTCGCTTCTTTCTGCCCAAACGATGTTTCCTGTTCTCAGCCCGGATGAAATGGCCGGACATTACAGTGAGAATGACGTTTCAACTGCGGTGCGGCAGGGCAGGTTAACCGGGCAGGGCGGTGCATGGGATGTCATTGCGCGTCGCGTTGCCGCCATTCCGCAATATGCCGATGCGTTCAAAGGCGCCTATGACCATATCGAGACTGCTGATGCGATCACTTTTGCTGACGTTTCGAACGCAATCGCAGCGTTCATGGCGTTTGAGTGGCGCTCCGATCAATCTCCATTTGATGCGATGTTGCGTGGGGAGCGTGTTTTGCCGCAGCCAGCGGCGGATGGTATGGCGTTGTTCTACGGGAAGGCAGGGTGCAACGCCTGCCATGGCGGGCCATTCCTGACGGATCATGATTTCCATGTCACTGGCGTTCCGCAATTGGGGCCGGGCAAGGCAGCTCGTTTTGAAACACATGCCCGAGATGAGGGCCGTTTTCGCGTCACCGGTGACCCCGCGGACCGATATGCGTTTCGCACGCCGAGTTTGCGGAATGTGGCGTTGACGGCCCCATATGGCCATTCCGGTGCTTATGCGGAGCTACGTGGGTTTGTTGAGGCGCATGTCGATCCGGTGACCGCATTGGAAAACTATGTTTTGTCAGAGGCCGTTTTGCCAATGATGGATGTGAACGATGCTGAGGGATTGGCCGAAAATCAGATTATCGCGCGTTATGTCACAGCCAAACCTGTCCCTTTGACTGCGACGGAACTGGATGCGCTGGTTGCATTTCTGGACACGTTGACTGATCCCGTCACCGTTGAGGGCCGTTTGGGTGTGCCGGATACTGTGCCAAGTGGTTTGCCTGTGGCGCAACCGCGCTAGCGCCGGTGGATATTCAATAGTTGATTGCCGTCTGCCTGTTGCATGGATGTGCTACCGTCCGGCCATGTCACTGTGATAGACGCTGCTTCCGCATCGCCTAATCCGAAATGCAGGGGTAGCATTTGGCCAGCTGCGTGGCCGCCGCCAACGGTGATTTGTTGGGTTTGACTATGGCCATTTGCGTTTACGGTGATTTTCGCGCCAACCGCATCACGATTTCCCCCGGGTTGGTAGAGTTTGACTTGCAGCCAATTCCCCGCGTCTTCTGTAACATTGCGATAAAGTTCCATCGCGGCGCGCCGGTTGACCACGATCAGGTCAAGCCGTCCATCGTTATCAAAATCGGCCAGCGCCGCACCGCGTGACCGTTCACTGGTCGCGATGCCTGCGATGACACTTTTTTCCACAAACTGCCCGTCTGATTTCTGCATCAGCAGGTTGTTGGGGTCCCGCATAGCGTTGCCTGGCATTTGGTCTACATTGCCTTTGGCTATAAAGAGATCAGGGCGTCCGTCGTTATCGACATCGGCGAACTGTGCATGCCAACCGGTGGATGGCCGGCCATCGTCGCCGGAATGTGGGCGTTGCGCGTAGGTGCCCAGATCAAACGGGGCAGGGCGGTATGTTCCGTCAGGTAGTGCCAGTTGCATCAGTTGGTCGCCCATCGACGTCAGCATCACCTCGTCACGGCCATCGCCATCGAGGTCACGGCTGGCAATACCCATGCCCCAGAGCGATACGTTCTTCCATCCGTCGTTTTCGTCCAGAAACCGCCCCTCGCTGATATCCCACATCTGTTCATAGCCGCCACGCACATAGTAGTGCCGATCATTTGAGATACGCAGCGTAGGGCGCCCGCGCGCATCATCTGCGACCAGCATTGATAGTGGGCAGAAACCGGGTGCGAGCGTGACTTCATCATATGTCAGCTCGTCCTTGCGTGGTTGCAGGATTTGATTGTCATCGCAGGCCCCAAACGGGCCGTCGGGATCGGATCGGTCCACATAGTTTCCAACTGCCATGTGGGGTGCGCCGATTCCCGTCCACCAGGCCGTGAATGCGGTTGTCCAGCGGTCCGCTTGCTGCGTCCCAAGGATTGCGCTGGCGTCTTCAAATGTGCAGTCGGGGCCACCGCGCAGAACGGTGTTTGCACCCACGCGCATGACAAACAGGTCCATGAACGCGTCGCCATCGATATTGAGAGGATAAGCCCCCGTTGCGCCCGTTATGGTGGCTACTGGTGTAGCTGCAAATTGGAAGTCACCCAAGTTGCGGAAGAGCGCGGCAGGGTTGCTACCGCCCGCCGCAAAGATGTCAGGTAATGTGTTGTTGTCGCAGTCGAAAACAGCAACGCCACCACCCACGAAATGTTCCCAGCCGCCATCATAGACATGCCCAGCGAGCGCGCCAGATCGATCCTCAAAAAGTGGATCTGCGCTGGCAGCACTGGCCAGAAAGGAGATTAACAACACATACCGCATTAGTGCCGATTGTCACCGAGTGCGGCATCTGTCACGGCATCGAGCGCCAATGCTGTCGCCCCGCGTGCCCAAACCAGATCGCCCCAAGCATGGGTATCAACCCGGCAGGGACTGCGCCCTTCGTTCAGGGTCAACTTGTGCATTTCGGCCAGCACCTCCTCTGCATAAAGATAGTCATACCGCATGCGTTCGCCCGACAGAATGATGAGTTCAGGGTCAAAAAGCTGAATTACATTCGCCAGACCCACGGATAGGTAGCGTCCGGCGCGCCTGAAAATGGTACGTGCTGCGTCATTGCCTGATTTTGCCTGCACGAACAGATCGTCCAGCATTGCATTTGGGCTTTGCAGGTTGCGTGGATTGCGGTGCAGCGCGGTTGCAGCCTCGCGGGTCAGCGCATAATCGGCAATATAGGCTTCAAGGCAGCCGCGTTGCCCGCAACGGCATAGCGCGCCATCCAGTTGGACCTTGGTGTGCCCGAGTTCCAACCCCATCCCCCTAGACCCCCGAAACAAGCGGTTTTCCAGAACGAGTCCCATGCCGACACCTTGTTCGACGGTCACAACGGCAAAGTTTGCCATCTGTCGCCCCGCACCGAACCACAGTTCGGCAAGGGTCAGCATGTTTGCGTCGTTGTCGACGTGGAGCGGTAGGCCAAAACGCTGTTCGAATGCATGCGCAAGGTCGTTGCCGCGGGTCGTCAAAAGGGGCGACCAGGGCACAGTGCCGGTTTGATGATCGACAATTCCCGATAGACCGACACCGACTGCCGCAATATCAGAAAGTTTTTTGCCGCATGGATCGAGAACAGCCTGTATCAGGCCACTGATTTCATCAAACAACGCGGGCAGTGTCCGTTGGGTGGGTGGAGTTGCCAGTGTGGCATCCGCGAGCGGGTTGCCCGCAAAATCGGTGAGCACTGCGGAGTGGCGTTCATCAGACAGCTTAATGCCGATGACATGGTGAACCTCCGGCACAACCTCAAGTGCGACAGGCGGGCGACCACGGCCTGCCTCGCGTGGTAAGCCTTCAACTTCTCGCAAAAGGCCGGCACTGATCAGGTCCGCTGTCAGGGTGGTGGCTGATCCGGCGCTGATTTTCAGGGCGCGCGTCATGTCGGATCGCGCAGCCCGTCCAGCAGCCCTTACATGTTCAAATATTTGCTGGCGCAAAGGCTTCGCATCGGCGATGTTCGAAGGCAGCAGCGGCCCGAACCCTGCCGGATCGGTCGATTCGCCTTCAGCCTTTGTCAGCTCATCATACATATTTTTAGCGCCTGAATTATTAATGGGCAAAACATGAGCGAATTCACGATGTTTACCGAATTCTGCAAGATTATGTACGCTCCGTACAGTCTTTTTTTGATTGGAATGTGTTTTTTATTTTGACAACTGAAATTAATATGGCATCTTAGTCGCCGTAGGGTCTCACAGGCCCATACCCCAAATCACTGGGCAAGCATCTTCTGGGAGGAATACATGCATAAATCCATTATCGCAGCGGCCATTGCTGTCGCTGGTTTTAACACGGCTGCTTTCGCCGACGGTCACGGCGTCACTGTTGGCGTCAGCTGGTCTGATTTTCAGGAAGAGCGTTGGAAAACCGACGAAGCCGCTATATTGGGCGCGTTGGACGCCGCTGGCGCGAAATACCTGTCGGCCGATGCGCAATCATCCGCGACCAAGCAGTTGGCTGATGTTGAAAGTCTGATCACACAAGGCGTTGACGCGCTGATTATTCTTGCACAAGACGGTGCGTCTATCGGGCCAGCACTTGATGCAGCCGAAGCCGCGGGCATTCCTGTCATCGGATACGATCGCCTGATCGAAGATGACCGCGCGTTCTATCTGACATTTGACAATGTCGAGGTGGGTCGGATGCAAGCCGCTGCTGTTCTTGAGGCGCAGCCGGAAGGCAACTACGTCATGATCAAAGGCTCGCCCACTGATCCAAATGCGGACTTCCTGCGTGGTGGTCAGCAGGAGGTGCTGCAAGCCGCTATCGATTCCGGTGCAATCACGATTGTCGGCGAGGCCTATACAGATGGCTGGCAGCCTTCCAACGCACAGCGGAACATGGAGCAGATCCTGACCCAGACCAACAACGAAGTTGATGCGGTTGTCGCGTCCAATGATGGTACTGCTGGCGGCGTTGTCGCTGCATTGGCAGCGCAGGGCATGGACGGTATTCCTGTGTCGGGTCAGGATGGTGACCATGCCGCACTGAACCGCGTTGCACTGGGCACGCAGACCGTTTCGGTCTGGAAAGACAGCCGTGAGTTGGGCCGCAATGCAGGCGAGATCGCCGTGGCATTGGCCGGCGGTACGGCAATGGCCGATATCAAAGGCGCGGCTACGTTCACGTCACCTGGTGGTGTTGATGTCAGTTCAATGCTGCTGGCGCCGCAGCCGGTCACACAAGACAAGCTGAACCTTGTTCTGGATGCTGGCTGGATCCCCAAGGACGTGCTGTGCCAAGGTGTTACTGGCCTCGCAGTCTGCGAATAATCTCAATTAAAGAACTGAACCCCACCCGTGTCTGCGCGGGTGGGGTTGCCGCAACGACTGACCCCGCGACAAGGGTCTAGGGGAGGGAACCTCATGTCCAACGGGCTTGGGAAAATTATCAAGACATTGCAGATCGATACGCGCCTTTTGGGGATGATCGGTGCGTTCATTGTAATCTCTGTCGTATTTCATATTGCGACGGGTGGCACGTTTCTGACCCCGCGCAACCTGTTCACGCTGACGCTGCAGACCGCTTCGGTGGCGGTTATGGCGACCGGCATGGTTTTTGTGATTGTGACGCGGAACATCGATCTGTCTATCGGGTCGCTTCTGGGTGTCGTCGGTATGATCATGGGCGTCATTCAGGTCCAGCTTTTGCCGAATATGCTTGGTTTTGGTAGTCCGGCGATCTGGATCATCACGCTGGTTCTGGGCGTTGCTCTTGGCGCTGGTATTGGTGCGTTCCAAGGGTGGTTGGTTGGATATATGGTTATCCCTTCCTTTATTGTGACGCTCGGTGGTTTGCTGATCTGGCGCGGCGCGGCCTGGTGGGTGTCAAAGGGCACGACCATATCGCCGCTTGATCCGAACTTCGTCATGCTTGGTGGCGCAAGTGGCACGATTGGTGTCACGGCCAGTTGGATATTGGCTGCGGTTGGATCGGCGCTGACGGTTTGGTTTTTGATCAACACACGTCGCAAATATGTCTCTCATGGGTTTGCGGTAAAACCGCTATGGGCCGAATATGCGCTTGGCGCGATCCTTGTTGGGGCTATTTGCGGGATTACCGCGATCATCAACGCCTATATGATCCCAACGCGCATTTTGCAGCGACGTTTCGCAGCCGAAGGGTTGGAGATGCCAGAGGGTTATACCGAGGCTTACGGTTTTCCGATTTCGGTTTTGATTGTCATCGCTGTCGCGATTGCCATGACGATCATCGCCAAGAAAACCCGTTTTGGCCGTTATGTTTTTGCTATGGGCGGTAACCCGGATGCGGCGGAATTGTCGGGCGTGAACACGCGCCTGCTGACTGTGAAGGTTTTCGCCTTGATGGGTGCCCTGACCGCAATTGCTGCTGTCATTGCTTCGGCCCGTTTGGGCTCTGCCGGGTCATCATTGGGTGAATTGGACGAATTGCGCGTGATCGCGGCCGCCGTGATTGGCGGCACGGCCCTCGCCGGTGGTGTCGGGACGATATATGGTGCGATCCTTGGCGCGTTGATCATGCAGGCGCTGGTGTCTGGCATGGGTATGGTTGGCGTCGATTCCCCGCTACAAAATATGATTGTCGGTGGCGTTCTGATCTTCGCCGTGTGGGTGGATATCCTTTACCGTCGCAAAACAGGAGATAGCTGATGAGCACGCCACTTCTTGAAATGCGCAATATTTCGATCCATTTCGGCGGGATTAAAGCGGTTGATGATGTGTCCATCGATGTGATGCCGGGTGAAGTTGTCGGCCTGTTGGGCCATAACGGCGCGGGGAAATCGACACTGATCAAGATCCTGTCTGGCGCCTATAAAAAGGATGCGGGCGAGATATTCATCAACGGCCAGAAGGTCGAGATTAACAGCCCCCGAGACGCCCGCGATCATAATATCGAGACGATTTATCAGACGCTGGCCCTGTCGGATAATCTTGATGCCGCATCAAACCTATTTTTGGGTCGTGAGATTGTCACCAAATTTGGTCTGGTCGATGATACGGCGATGGAGGCGGAGTCGCGCAAGATCATGGCGCGGCTTAATCCGAATTTTCAACGTTTTTCTGAACCCGTCCGTTCCTTGTCCGGTGGTCAGCGTCAGTCTGTTGCGATTGCCCGCGCGGTTTATTTTAATGCCCGTATCCTGATCATGGACGAACCCACCGCTGCTTTGGGTGTGCATGAGACGGCGATGGTGGCCGATTTGATCAAAGAGCTGAAGAACCAAGGGCTTGGTATCTTTTTGATTAGTCACGATACGCGCGAGATGATGGATCTATGTGATCGTGTTTCGGTGATGAAGAACGGGCAATTGATTGGGACCGAACGCGTCGAGGATGTGACAGAGGATGACATTCTGTCGATGATCATCATGGGCAAGAACCCCCGCGCGGCTGCTTGAGTCAAACGGGATGACGTTGACCTTGTGACTTTGATGCAGTCTGCCTAACCTTCCGTCGCAAAGGGCAGGCGGGACAATTCGTGATCCGGACGATCTTCAAAACGCTGGGGCGACAATACATGGATGTGACCATCCGGTCCGGACCTGACTATCAGGTCCGGATTGTCGAACGCCCGGGGCGATGGATGGCGGTTGACGCGTTAAACGGGCTATCGCACGAATTGCGGCAGATCGCTGGGCGCACGCTTGATCGTGGCAAGCTGACCTATGGTGTCTTTTCCGGTGATCCCGAAGATTTGAAAGATGTGATCATCACATTGGTTCGCCGAAGGGATGGCGGATCAATTGCCTTTAATGCGCTTGTCGTCATGAATGTGGACACCGCGCCGCGACCGCTTGATGTACTACACCTTGGCCTTGTGATGGTCGACCCGGATGAACGATCAAAGAACCTGTCATGGGTCCTTTATGGTCTGACATGTTTTCTGATCTTTTTCCGACGGCAGTTTCGCCCCGTCTGGATTTCGAATGTCACACAGGTTCCAGCAGTTGTTGGGATGGTGTCAGAGATGTTTTCGGATGTTTGGCCTGACCCACGTGGCGGGCGGCGCAGTTTGAACCATGTCTTGCTTGCGCGTCTGATCATGGCCAACCATCGGGCGGTTTTTGGCGTTGGTGATGATGCGGTTTTTGACGAAGACCGCTTTGTCATTACAAATGCATATACTGGTGGTTCTGACGATCTGAAAAAGACGTGGGACGACGCACCAAAGCACAGGGATGTCCAATTCAACACGTTTTGCGCAGAGCAGTTGGACTATGGTCGCGGCGATGATGTGATCCAGCTTGGCAAAATGGACTTGGCTGCGATGCGTACTTATCTGGCTCGGGAGGTTCCAAAGTCGGCAGTTGTGGGGCTGCTTGTGACAGCCGGGCTTGTGGCCCTGCGCCGTGTTATTCTGCCCGTTGCACACTGGTCGGACAGTTCGGCGCAATGGTCCATCTTGCGTCCTGCGAAGGCCTGGCGAAAATGATTGCTGCCGCCAATGTCCTGATCTCGGGCTTTTTGTCGCTTGTGGCCCTGCTCGGGCTGCTCACATTACGCTGGGTATTGATCCGCCAAGGCGACAGGGACCCGATCAACCGGCGCTTTCTTTTTGGCGTGCGGGTCTTGATGCTGTTGTTCATTGGTCGCCTACTGCTGATCCTGACTGGTGTAGTTGCATTTCGCATCTTCGTTCTTTTGGGTGCGGCGCTAATCCCGCTGGCGGTGTTATTACTGACCGAAGGTTTGCTGCGGCGTCACGCGCCACACTGGGCCAAAGCACTGATTGCGGGTGGCACAATTCTGTTTGCGACCTCCGCCTTCTGGTATTCCGGGACGATTGATCCGGTTCGGCTGACTGGTCTGCTTGGGTTTCAGATAACCGGTTTTTGCGTTTCTGGTTGGTTGATACTGCAGCGCGACCGCAGCTCACTTTCGTTTAGCGAGAACACGATGGTGGCCCGCTTGGCCCTGTCGTTATTGTTATTTATCCCGTTGGCAATCGGCGATTTCTTCGCGGATTATTTTGGCCTGCCGGTTCAGTTTTCGTCGCTTGGTGTGCTGGTTTTGTGCTGGTTGGCGATTGGATTGGCCAGGTCACAGATTGGTCATCGTGAGACATTGCTTATTTTGTTGGTCATGACCTGCGTGTCGGTGGTTTCAGGGGGATTGATTGGGTTGGTGGTTAATGTGGACGGTGTTGAAGTGCTGATGATCGTGGCATTGATTTTTGCGGTCATCGTTCTTGCTGCCATCGTTCAGGATGCGCGCAGTCTTCTGTCAGAGGAGCGGAGCATTGGTCTGTTGCGTCATATGGCGACGGCCCGAACGGAGGATCCAGTGGCGTTCTTGCGCGATTTGCGCGCACACCCGCTTGTTGATGGTGCTGTCGTTGTGCATGAGGACAGCTTGCGCGGATTGGACCCAAAAACACTAGATGCGATTTTTGAGACCGCACCGGTGTTACGCCGCGCCTCGCCGCCCTCATTGGGACATGCCGCCGACGATCATATTACGCATCTTTTTGCACATTATAGCGCCACACATATTTTTTTGGCGCGTGATGCGCCACGCGTACTGATTGCGCTTTCCATGCCTTCACTTGGCTTGTCCCCTCATGCCGAACTGGAATTAGAGGTTGTCCAGCGCATGGCGGCATTGATCGCGCGTCAGGATGCGAGCGCCGTATCAACCAGAGGAACGATGGATGGATGACCCCAGAATAGATGCGCGCCGCATTTTTGATGCGGGCGTGGCCGCGGCTGATCCTTACGCAGCGGTGCAGCTGCATCTGGATGCCGTTCGGACCCCGGCGTTGATCGCGGCGGTTGGTAAAGCTGCTAGCCTGATGGCCAAAGTGGCACTGTCCCGGTTTCCCAAAGTGCGCACAATTGTTGTGACGAACTACGAAAATGCAACCAAGCTGCCCGGGGCCGATGTTTTTCCTGCGGGTCATCCTGTGCCGGATGAAAACGGGGTCGCTGCCGGTAAGGCTGTCATCGCAGCGTTGCGATCAGCCGATGGTCCGGTACTGGCCCTAATCTCAGGCGGGGGTTCAGCCTTGTTGCCTGCACCTGCCGGTGAGTTGAGCCTTGCGCAGAAGGCACAGGTAAACAGCTTGTTGTTGGGCTCAGGTCTGCCAATAGAAAAGATGAACCTGATCCGGCAACAATTGTCGGATCTGAAAGGGGGCGGTTTTTTACGCCATGCTGCACCGCATCCGGTGACCGCACTCATTTTGTCCGATGTGGTCGGTGATGATTTGTCAGTGATCGCCAGTGGCCCGACCTTGCCGCCAATTGGGACGCCGGCTGATGCCATGGCGTTGTTACATCGCGCCAATCTGTGGGACCGTGTTTCCCAACCGGTTCGTGATCATCTGATGGCAGCATCTACCGGGGCCGCATTACCACCGGCGGAGAATATTCTTGTTGGATCGAACACCCAAAGTGTCGCCGCGATGTCGCAGGCGGCTCCGGCGGCGCAGGTGATTGCCACGCCTGTTGAGGGTGATGTGCGGGATGCGGCGCGCTTTATTTGCGACCAGTCGGCACCTGGTGTGACGATTTGGGGTGGAGAAACGACCGTTGTTTTGAATGGCACTGGACGTGGCGGTCGTAATCAGGAACTGGCTTTGCGTATTGCAAAGGAGGCTGCATTGCGTGGTTGGCAAAAATGGACTTGCCTTCAAGCTGGCAGTGATGGTCGCGATGGGCCGACGGATGCGGCCGGCGCCATTGTGGATCAGGGAACGATGGCGCGGATTGCAGAGGCGGGCGGGGATTTTGATGCACTTTTGCACAATAATGATAGCCATGCCGCGCTTGAGATGGCGGATGATCTGTTGCTCACTGGGGCCACAGGAACAAATGTTGCCGATCTTGGCGTTTTGATCCGCCGCCCCAGCTTTCGTTGACAGCTGAACTTGTCAGCAAAGCACGACAGTGACGCGGTTTCTTGGTGATGCTTCTTACAACCCGACGCAGGATGCTGACGTGATCGTCGGCATCACATCCTATTTCGCCGGGCAATTGGCATCGTCAACAGCGAACTCGCCGCCGTGATTGGCTTTGGGTCAGGACCCAAACAACAGAACCTCAGTTAAGACCGGTTTGCCGGCTTTGGCCTTAGTTGCCTTGCGTATTCGCCGACACGAAGATGAGACACTCGTCACCTTCACAATCAACGTATTTGGCTGGTACGTGCAGGTTACCAGTTTCCGTTGCGATGATGTAAGCGTCTTGTCTGAACCCGGCAAATTCACCGACGATTTTCACATCCTGGTCTTTCAGTGTCAGGGTTATTTCGTTGGCGCTTACCGCAGCAGGTACAAACACACCCAGCGTTGTTGTTGCTAAAATAGAAACGATAAAAGATTTTTTGAACATTTATTCACCCAAAAGATACAAAAATAAGTCAACTAAGTCATAAATAAGGCCTCACAATGGTGGGAGTCAATTGGATTCGGAATATTGGTTCTGGTCAGAAAATGCTGTGATAACTCCGATGGTGAATAGGGTCGTGACCCCTGTGATCAGATGATGGCTCAAGGGTTGGCAACGCGGCGAGGCTTCGCTACTCAAAGGTAAAACGTGACCCAGTTGGATCTATATGAAACCCGAAAAACCGACCTTTGCGCCACCTGGCGACGCTGAAGAGCGGCGCACGAAACCTGCTGTAATTTGTTATCCGACTGAGGGTATATCATCAGCAGATTTTGCGATGATGAATGCGCGCCGTGCAGATGCGAAGCATACTGCAAGATGTGTGGTGCCACCGCGCGACGCGCGCTGTACAACCGTACCCAAGGGCAGTTTTTTCCGTATTACCTGTTCCGAAGGGGCACAGGTCGGGGATCTAAACCTTTGGTCGGCTGCGAACCTGAATGAGCATTTCTATTCTGGAAAGACGCGCGCGCTGCATGGCACACATGTTTCAAGCGGTGACCGGCTATGGTCGCGGTTTCCTATGCTGCGTCCGATGGCGACCGTGTTTGAGGACACGCTGGATTGGTATGGTTGGGATGCAGACGGTGGTTCAGTTCATGACGTAATCGGCACCCGATGCGATCCATATACCGGGCGATTATTGTCCGGTTCAGATTATCATTACTGCTGTCATTCGAACCTGACGCGCGCGCTTGCGGACCATACCAAGTTGCCGCTGGCGGAGGCCGAACCATTTGTGCATGACGTGCTGAACGTCTTTATGTGCACAGGATTTACTGCAGATACACATCAGTACTTTATGAAAGCCAGTCCTGTCCGGGCAGGCGACTATCTGGAGTTCTTTGCAGAGATTGATCTTATCGTCGGGCTTTCGGCCTGTCCGGGCGGGGATTGCGGGACAGAGCATACATCCGATTTTGCTGACTGCTATCCTTTGGTCATTGATGTGTTTGAAAATGGGGATCCTTTCTTGGAAACCGAACCTAGTGATTATGACCGCAGCCACGGGCGTTAAGTGTTGTGACTTTACGAAAAAATGGCTGTCGATTTTGAGGCTTACCCATGGTCTCGCGCAGCTACGCTGGTCGTCAAGTTGGGCTTTGTTTATCGTCTGGACGCGCTTCGGCTAACTACGTGTGACTGAATGTTTGTCGCTTGTCTGACGGTTGACCTTGGGTAACCTTATGCCAGTTGTAAATTGACAGCTTTGACACCGACCAGCCTTTTTCGACTTAAGTAGAAAATCGCTTGCAAGTTCAACTTGATTCGAAGTTAGTATGTGCCAGCAAAGCGTGGGCAAACCGCCGAAAGAACCAGTAGGGAGCCAATTTTGGCACAAACTCCAGAGGGCGAGGCGTTCGTTGAATTCGAGCGCGTGCAAAAAAGTTACGACGGTGAAACGCTCGTTGTGAAAGACCTGAACTTGCGGATGCCGAAAGGTGAGTTCTTAACAATGCTCGGGCCTTCTGGGTCAGGCAAAACAACATGCCTGATGATGCTGGCTGGATTTGAAACCGCGACGCATGGCGACATTCGTCTTGATGGCAAGTCGATCAATGACATCCCACCCCATAAGCGTGGGATTGGCATGGTGTTCCAGAACTATGCGCTGTTTCCGCATATGACGATTGGTGAAAACCTCGCCTTTCCGCTGGAAGTCCGCAAAATGGGCAGATCCGAGCGGGACGAGAAAGTGAAGCGCGCATTGGATATGGTGGAGATGGGGGCATTTGGCAATCGTCGTCCCGCCCAGCTTTCGGGTGGTCAGCAACAGCGTGTTGCGCTGGCCCGTGCGCTTGTGTTTGAGCCTGAGCTTGTTCTGATGGATGAACCTTTGGGCGCACTCGACAAGCAGTTGCGCGAAAAGATGCAGTTTGAAATTACCGATCTTGCGCATAACCTTGGTATTACAACTGTCTACGTTACACACGACCAGACCGAAGCGCTGACCATGTCCGACCGTGTTGCTGTGTTTGACGACGGCCGCATCCAGCAGCTTGCGCCACCGGATGAGTTGTACGAGGCACCGCAAAACAGCTTTGTGGCCCAGTTCATCGGCGAAAATAATACGTTGAGTGGTGTTGTGACCCAAATCAATGATGACAAGTGTCTTGTCAGGCTGGATAGTGGTGAAGAGATCGATGCGAAACCTGTGAATGTGTCCCAAGTCGGTGAGCGTACAACGGTGTCGATCCGCCCCGAACGGGTAGAGACGAACAAAGAGCGTCTGTCAGACGATGCACATACGCTAAAGGCTGAAGTGCTGGAGTTCATCTATATGGGCGATATCTTTCGAACGCGGCTGCGTGTCGCCAATTCAGAAGAGTTCATTGTGAAGACCCGCAATGCGCCTGACCAACCAAGGTTGCGTCCTGGCGAGCAGATCGAAATTGGATGGTTGCCGGAAGACTGCCGCGCCCTTGATGCCTGAACGGGTTAAGACTTCAAAGAGCTTGGAGGCGCGCGGCCTAGTGTGTGCCACCTCATCGACCAAAGAAACTAGGTAAAAAAACGGGAGAGTACTATGAAATTCAATAAACCAATTCTAGCAACAATGGCGTTGGGCCTTTCTGCTGGCGCTGTTGGCGCGGATGGCCACATGGCATCTGATATGACACTGGTCAGCTGGGGCGGTGCTTATCAGCAGTCCCAGATCAGTGCGTATGCCGATCCTTATGTTGCCAACAACCCTGGTGTGACAGTCACGTGGGACGAAAGCTCGGCCGAGGCTGTTGCCAAGCTACGGGCCATGAATGAAGCCGGTTCGATCACATGGGATGTGGTCGATGTTGTGGCCGCGGACGCCTTGCGCCTGTGCGACGAAGGTCTGGCGCTGGAAATTGACGCAGACGAAGTGCTTGCTGCAGCACCAGACGGCACATCTGCATCTGATGATTTCGGTGATTTGCTGGTCGGTGACTGCTTTATCCCGCAGATCGTCTACTCGACCACATTCGGCTATCGCACCGATATGGTGCCGGATGGTGTTGATGCGCCAAGCAACATCTGCGACGTGTTCGACCTAGAGACATATCCGGGTATGCGCGCGCTTGAAAAACGTCCGATCAACAATGTTGAGTGGGCCCTTTTGTGTGACGGCGTTGCAAAGGAAGATGTCTACGATGTGCTGGCTACCGAAGAAGGTCAGGAACAGGCGCTGGCCAAGCTGGACACTATCCGTGACAGTGTGATTTGGTGGTCTGCCGGTGCTGATACGCCGCAGCTTTTGGCTGATGGCGAAATCTTCATGGGTTCTACCTATAATGGCCGTCTGTTCGCCGCCATTGAAGAGCAGGGCCAGCCAATTGGCATGATGTGGGACGCGCAGGTTTTTGACCTTGACGGTTGGATCATTCCAGAAGGTCTGTCCGACGAGCGTCTGGCACGTGCGTTGGACTTCGTAAAGTTTGCCACTGATACACAGCGCCTTGCTGATCAGGCAAAATACATCTCTTACGGTCCGGCACGCGTGTCATCTGCGCCGCTAGTGGGTAAGCACGCAACATTGGGTATCGATATGGCGCCACATATGCCAACCGATCCAAACAATGCTGCGAACACCTTCCTTTATAACTACGAGTTCTGGGCAGATTATCGCGACGATATCGACGCGAAATTCCAAGCCTGGCTTGCGCAGTAAGTTAGTTTCAAGAAGGGGTGGCAACGCCCCTTCTTACCTTAATCAACCAAAGACCGATAAAGCGACGAACGATTGGGGACGATATGAGTGACACGACTGGCTCGGGACCAATGCTCGCTGCTGATGGGACACCGCTGAAGGAGAGCCTTGGGCGGGCCTTGCGTCGCCAAAAGATCAGAGCGCTTGCGTTGATCGCACCGCTTTTGCTTTTCGTCCTTCTGACATTTGTTATCCCCATTGTTTCCATGCTGGTGCGATCTGTGGAAAACCAGATCGTTTCTGATACGTTGCCAGGTACAATTGCCGCGCTTTCAGAATGGGATAGCACACAGGGGAATGCCCCTTCTGAGGATGTTTTCCAGAATCTGTTCTTTGATATGTTCAATGCAGCCGAGGCCAAAGAGCATACAAAACTGGGCACCCGCCTGAACTATGAGAATACGGGCCTTGCGTCACTTTTTCGGACTTCAGGCCGTTCGATGGATGACATCGGAGAGGTGTTTCAGGATGCCATCGAAGATACGGATGCGCGGTTCGACGATGGCGCGTTTTGGTACGAAATGATGAGTGGGGCAGGCGGCGATACGTTGGTTGCCGACCGCCGCGCCCGTTGGGCGACGCTGACGGGTGACAGCATGTCGGGCGATATTGGCTTCACACCATCGCAGGAAATCGCGGCGTTACTGCCAATGACGGCCACCGCCTATACTGATTTTGCGATCTGGACCGCGATTGAAGATGACGATGTTGTCGCCGAAGAAGACCCTTGGGAGGCTGTTTATGTGGCGCTTGCGGTTGATTTGCGCGACCCGTCGCGGGCTGCGGCGATAGCAGGTTATAATGGTGCGGGTGCTGACGCATTGCAGACGCTTACCGCCACCGAAATGCCGGACCTGACTTTCGCGGATGCCTTTGCGGATCTTGACGAAGACTGGGTGTCACCCGACGTTTGGGAGACGGTTCAAGTTTATAGCCCAAGCTATACATCAGGTTATTTCCTGAATTCGGTTGACCGTGAACTTACGATTGACGGTGTCGAAGCGCGCCCCCAGAATGAGCAGCTTTACATCAAACTGTTCGGCCGCACGCTGTGGATGTCGCTGATTATCACCTCAAGCTGTATTTTGTTGGGCTATCCAGTCGCTTGGCTGCTGGCAAACCTGCCTGTGCGCACGGCCAATGTCCTGATGATACTTGTGCTGCTGCCATTCTGGACGTCGCTTTTGGTGCGAACCTCTGCATGGAAAGTATTGCTGCAACAACAGGGCGTGATTAACGAATTGCTTGTTTGGCTCGGCTTTGTCGATGATGCAAACCGCCTGATCTTGATGAACAACTCAACCGGTACGATTATCGCGATGACGCATATCCTGCTGCCATTCATGATCCTGCCGCTTTATTCGGTGATGAAGACCATTCCGCCGACCTATCTGCGCGCAGCCAAGTCATTGGGGGCTACCAATTGGACGGCGTTCTGGCGGGTTTATTTCCCGCAATCTGTTCCCGGTATCGGCGCTGGCTCGATTCTCGTCTTCATTCTGGCGATTGGTTACTACATCACGCCAGAGATTGTGGGCGGCACAGATGGTGTCTTTATCTCGAACCGGATCGCCTATCATATCTCCCGTTCTTTGAACTGGGGGCTGGCGGCTGCCTTGGGGACGATCCTGCTAGTGTTGGTTCTGGCGCTGTATTGGGTCTACGACCAGATTGTCGGTATCGATAACGTGAAATTGGGAGGTTGAGGTCATGAGCAAGATTGAAACGACATTGCCCCGTCCAGACCTGTTCCGTTTTACGATGCCGCTGACGGCCGCGCTGGCGGCTATCTTTGGATTTGTTGGCGGGAACATGGTGGCCCAACCTTGGCTAGGCGCGGTGATTGGCGCCGTCATTGGCTGTGCAATTGCGTGGGTTGCTGAAACCAACCTTGATAAGCGTACTGCCGTTCGTTGGGGCGTTATCGCGGTTCTGGCCTTGGCCGGGTTGGTCTTTGGCAATCTGGGTACAGCGGTTTCCGGTGCGCTGATTGGTGCTGTTTTGGGCTGGGCGGCCTACTGGCTGGCTAACAGTGACTACCGGTCATCGGTTCCGATCTATTACACGCCCGGACAGACCCTTTGGCACAACACGTTCAAATTCATCTGCGGATTGATTTTCTTCTTCCTTGTGGCCCCCCTGATCCCGGTCATGTGGTTGAGCTTCAACGCGGAAGACTTCTTTACCTTCACGCCGGAAATGCTGAATTTTCAGGCCGAGGGGTATAGCCTGAAGCATTATCGCGATTTTCTGGGCACTGATGAGTGGATGGTGCCGCTCAAGAACTCGTTGATCATCGCGCCGATTGCGACCGTTATCTCTGTATCGCTTGGAACACTTGCCGCCATCGGGTTGTCACAGAGCCATGTGCCCGGACGGCGCGCAATCATGGCGATCCTTATTTCGCCGATGATTGTACCGCTGATCATCTCCGCCACCGGTATGTTCTTTTTCTACGCCCCGCTGGGGAACTGGTTGGAGGCCAATCTTGGTTTGTCGCAGTCCTTTGTGGGTTTCGTGAAAGTAATCCTGGCCCATGCGGTTTTGGGCATTCCATTTGTGATTATTACCGTCACTGCAACGCTTGTTGGCTTTGACCGGTCGCTGACGCGGGCTGCGGCATCTATGGGTGCCCCACCAGTGCGGACATTCTTTCAGGTACAGATGCCTTTGATCCTGCCGGGGGTGATTTCTGGTGGCTTGTTCGCCTTTATCACGTCTTTTGATGAAGTGGTTGTTGTACTGTTCGTGGGCTCTGCCCAACAGCAAACGCTGCCTTGGCAGATGTTCACCGGATTGCGCGAACAGATATCGCCAACGATCCTTGCCGCTGCATCAATTCTGGTGGCCGTGTCGATCATGTTGCTGGCAACGGTTGAGTTGCTGCGCCGCCGTTCAGAACGTTTGCGCGGGTTGAGCCCGGCCTGATCACCGGGCAAGAGACGAAAATCGGAGAGCCGGTCCAATTTGGGCCGGCTTTGTCGTGAAAATGCTTGCCAAAAAGACGTGTTTTGGGCGAAGTAGCAGTACGGGGAGGCGATGGCGTCGCCCGCATCATTATGCGTAACCCCGCACATATCTTCCTGAACGCCGGGACTTCACTTTGCCGCTTGCGCGATAGATTGAGTCTGGCTCTTTCCTAGCGCTACGGCATGCCGACAAGGAGCCATAGCTATGGATCGTCCAGAATTTTATCGTTTCCATCAGGGAGATAAAACGCTCCCCTTTGCATCACAAGAGTATGATGACCGCCTGTCAGGCCTGCGTGCGGATATGCAGCAGGCAGGGGTCGATGCCTGTGTATTCACGTCGATGCACAACATCGCATATTACTCGGGCTTTCTGTACTGCGCTTTTGGGCGGCCTTATGCGCTTGTCGTCACCCCAACGGAGTCCGTCACGATCAGCGCAGGCATTGATGCCGCCCAACCTTGGCGGCGCAGCCACGCCGACAACATCACCTATACTGACTGGCAGCGGAACAATTATTGGCGCGCCGTGTTGTCTGTCACTGGCAGCGGTAAGACCATCGGTTACGAAGGTGACCATCTGACACTGGCCCAATCGGACTTGCTGAAAAGCTTTCTATCGCCAAAAGCCATAGTGGATGTTGCTGCAACGACAATGCGTCAACGCATGCATAAATCTACTGCTGAAATCGCCCTGATCCGGCAATGCGCGCAGGTTGCTGATGTGGGTGGCTATGCCATCAAGGAGGCTGTCACAGCCGGTACGCGGGAGATTGACGTGGCGATGGCCGGGCGTGACGCGATGGAGCTGGAAATTGCCAAGCGGTTCCCCGATGCGGAGTATCGAGATACTTGGGTGTGGTTCCAGTCGGGGATCAACACGGATGGCGCGCATAATCCGGTGACGTCCCGCGCCTTGCAAGCAGGCGATATCCTTAGCCTGAACACATTTCCGATGATTAGCGGCTATTATACGGCCCTGGAACGAACCATGTTTGTGGAAACCGTCGACCCCGCCAGCCTGAAAATCTGGGAGGCGAATGTCGCCGCCCATGAATACGGGATGAGCTTGCTGAGGCCCGGGGTCAGCTGTGCCGAGGTTACCGAAAAGATTAACGTCTTCTTTCAGGAACGGGATCTGCTGCAATATCGTACATTTGGATATGGCCATTCATTTGGCGTTCTGTCGCATTACTATGGCCGTGAAGCTGGGCTGGAATTGCGCGAGGACATCGACACCGTGCTTGAGCCTGGCATGGTCATTTCGATGGAACCGATGCTGACCGTCCCGGAAGGTACAGCCGGGGCAGGCGGATATCGCGAGCACGATATTTTGGTGATCACGGAAGACGGCAATGAGGATATCACGGGTTACCCATATGGGCCGAATTTCAACGTAATCGCTTAAGCATACAAAAAAGGAGGCTTTCGCCCCCTTTTCCTATCGCGATTTAACGGACCTTAAAGGCCCCATTTTTCTGCTGTCGTTTCGAAAAAGCCTTTCGCCTGGTGCAGTTCGATCCAGCTATTGACGTAGTTGATCCAGACTTGGTCATCCTGCGGCAACAGCATTGCGATCGGCGTCGGTGCCCGTGCTTCGCTCACCTCGATCTGGCTCAGGTTTGGGAACTTTTCGAGAAGGGTCGATCCTTCGATGTTTGAGGTGATAAAGACGTCAGCACGCCCGGAAAGAACTTCTTGAAATCCCCGGGCAGGGGCTTCGACAACCTTGATGTCAGCATCGGGGAACCATTCGCGCACGCTTTTCTCAAAAGTTGTGCCCAAGGTTGTGGCAACGGCGACATCTGACGCATTGATGGAATCCCAACCGCTGAAACGGTCAGCCTTATCGCTGGTGGTGAAGGGCAGGATTTCCACCGAAATGTAACTGCTGGAATAGCCCGCAGCCTTCAGGCGTGCTGGGCTGATCGATGCAGATCCGGTGATGTGATAGTTGCCGGCGACGACGCCGTTGACCAGTGTCTTCCAGTCAGTCGGGACGAATTCAAGCTCTACCCCCAGATCCGTGGCGAGTTGTGTCATGATGTCGATGTCATATCCCACATAACTGTTGGTTGCCGGATCCCGGACAGACATCGGGTTCCAGTCACCGGTTGTACCTACTTTTAGCACCCCCGAACTGAGGATGTCATTCAGAGCCGATTGCGCAGTCACCGGTGCAGCCAAGAGCGAAGTTGCAACGGCAAGTGCCGCTGTGATTTTTCTAAAGAGACGCATTGATTTTCCCTGTTGGTGTTTGAGTCGATGGGTGATTATGTCTATACGTTAGCGTTTTTGTATAGTTTTAAGCGATTTTTTCGCTCATGATGTTCATGTCAGCAACCGGGAGGGTGACATGAACACTGCAGATCAGGCAATCAAAATACAAGGCCTGAACAAGTGGTATGGTGACTTTCAGGCTCTGAAAGATGTCAATCTCGAGGTCGTCCATGGTGAACGCATCGTTATTTGCGGTCCTTCGGGGTCCGGTAAATCCACATTGATCCGATGCGTCAATTCATTAGAGACGCACAATGACGGTGACATCGTTGTTGACGGGATTGCGATGAAAGATGAAGCATCTATCAATGAAATCCTGTCCGAAGTCGGGATGGTTTTTCAGCAGTTCAACCTGTTCCCCCATCTGACAATTTTGCAAAATCTGACACTTGGTCCGATCAAGGCGCGCGGTATGGCCAAAGCTGCCGCAGAAGAGCGTGCCATGAAATATCTGGAGCGTGTGCAGATTCCCGATCAGGCCCATAAACGGCCTTCGGAATTATCAGGCGGTCAACAACAACGCGTTGCTATCGCGCGGTCGCTTTGTATGGAACCAAAAATCATGCTGTTTGATGAGCCGACCTCGGCCCTTGATCCAGAAATGATTTCGGAAGTGCTGGACGTTATCATTGATCTTGCTGAGTCAGGTATGACCATGATTTGCGTCACACATGAGATGGGATTTGCGCGCAAGGCGGCGGATCGCATGGTGTTCATGGATCAGGGCGAAATCATTGAGACGGGCACGCCCGATGAGTTCTTCTCCGCGCCAAAAACGCAGCGGTGCCAGACGTTTCTCAACCAAATCTTGCAGCATTGAGGGCATTGATATGCGTTGGAAAACACTTCTTGCTGTTACCGCTGCTTTTCTTCTGACCGGATGTTCTGCATCGGGTAACTGGGGTTGGTATGTGATCGATCCGACGACCCCGGCGGGATATACCAATATCAAGTTTCTGCTGTCTGGTTTTGGTGCGACGATCCTTGTGTCAGTCATTGCTGCACTGCTTTCCATGACCATTGGCTTGATTGTCGCCTTACCCGGTATGTCCCAAAACCGTCTGTTGCGATGGCCATCGCGGATTTATGTGGAGTTCGTGCGAGCGATCCCATTGCTGCCGATGCTGTTTTGGGTGTTTTATGGTCTGCCCGTCGTTCTGAAATCCATTGGCATCAATGTTAGCATTGATGCCTTCTGGGGCGCTATTATCACGCTGGCCATTTCAGACAGTGCCTTTACCGCGGAGATTTACCGGTCGGGCATCCAATCCATCGCAAAAGGGCAACGCGAGGCCGCGCGCACTATCGGGCTGAGCTATGGCCAGACCATGCGCTATGTGATCTTGCCGCAGGCTATAAAACGTATTCTGCCGCCGCTGGCCAACCAGTTCATCTATATCGTCAAGATGTCTGCGTTTGCTTCCGTCATTGGGATGCAGGAGCTGACCCGCCGCGCGAACGAACTTGTTGTGACAGAGTACCGACCTCTGGAAATCTATACGTTGCTAATCTTTGAATATTTGGTGCTTGTGTTGATCATCAGCTTCTTTGTGCGTTGGTTGGAGCGCAAGATGGGTGCGGATGAAAGCCGCTAGTCAGCCCACAAAGGATCGGAAATCGGCGGCGATGCTTTCTGTTGCCGCATGCATCAGTTGTTTGCCATATTCCGGCCGGGCTAACCCGGAATGAGATCCGACCCTGCCATCGGGGAAATCCTTGCGATGTTCACGCGGTCCCGCATGTTTGTCACCTGCATGTTCACGGATATAGGCGGGCAACAGTTTACGGGGCGGCGGCAACCCATCAGTCGGGATGACGCGATGGGTGTGCTGCGTGATCGAAATCTCGGACGGCGTTGCATGCATACCTTCCCAGTCGTCAAAAAACGTGGATCGCAGTGCATTGACCGCGTCAAAATCCCACCAGCTTCGTACGCGGATATTTTCGTTCCGTTGCTGGGACATTTCGGCCAGCGGCGCAAGATTGGCCCCATGACCGTTAAGGATGTAAATTCTGTCAAATCCGTGATGGGTCAGGCTATCAACAACCTGACCTGCGAGCTGCGCGAACAGGTCGGGTGTGATCGATACTGTGCCAGGAAATCCCATGTTGAAATTGGCGGGGGCATAAGCAAGTTCGGGGGCTATGATGGCATTGCACTTATCGGCCACACATAACGCAATTTCGCGCGCGCAGATTGCATCAGTTCCAATCAGGCCAATGGGACCATGTTGTTCTATTGATCCGGTGGGCAACAGGATGCCTGACCCTGTCTCAAGGTACTCCTCGACTTCCAACCAAGTCATTTCTTCAAGCTTCATATGAAATCAGTAGCCCGACATGGGCATAGACGAAAGGGAACAAAGTGAGCTGGACATCTTTTATGAACGAAACAATGGGCCGTATTGGCACGTTGCAAAAGGAGGCCCCGGAGACACTCAAAGCGTTCAATCAAATGGGGGCTGTTGCCAAGAAAAGCGGCGCTTTGGATGAAAAGACCAAAGAGCTGATCGCCCTTGGTATTGCGGTTTCAACCCGTTGTGACAGTTGCATCGGCTTTCATGTGAAGTCGCTTGTCCGGCTCAAGACAACACGGGCGGAGCTTTGCGAAGCGCTGCAGATGATCGCGTATATGGGCGGCGGGCCGTCAATTGCCTACGGTGCAAAGGCGCTTGAGGCATATGATGAGTTTACGCAGAGCCCGCCATAGTACGCGCAGCTTCCGCATGCAGCCATACCCGGAATGCCTGAACAGGTTTCGTGTTTAGCGCCTCATGCGAGCACACGAACCAATAGGCGTGTTGCGACACAACCGGTTTGTCGAGCGGGTGAACCAATGTGCCATTCTTGAGCGCATCAGCCACCAGAGTTGACCGCCCCATCGCAATACCTAAGCCTTCAATGGCTGCTTGAATGACCATATTCGCTTGCGCAAAGGAACGCCTGCGCCTGAAGTCGGGGAGCGGTTCCCCAATTTCTCGCGCCCAAAAGTCCCAATTCGGTTCGAAATCGTGGTCGACCGGTGCATCCACCAAGGCAGTGATCTTTGAAAGATCTTCAATGTTGGAAATCTGCGACGCGACTTGCGGCGCGCAAACGGGGGCCATCGTTTCGGTCAATAGCCGTTCGGCGTGCATTCCCGGAAATCCACCGGTGCCATAGTGAATGATCACATCTGTTTCGGGGTTGGACACTTCGCGCGCCCATGCGTCGGTGGACATAGAGATGGGTATGTCCTGGTGGTGTTCATCAAAGCTGAGTAAACGGGGCAGCAACCAGATATACGCAAAACCTGCGGGTGCGGCGACAAGCAAACCGGGGCTCGAGGTTGATCGATGGCCGCGTAGTTCATCGCAAACTGTTTCAATCACGCCAAAACCTTCGGTTACCGCCGCGGCAAGCCGCACGCCTGCTTCGGTCGGGGCGGTCTTGCGCGCGCCACGAACCAGCAGCTTGTGACCTATCCATTCTTCAAGGGATTTGATGTGCTGGCTGACGGCACTTTGTGTGACATTGAGTTCTTCGGCAGCCCGCCCGAAACCCCTAAGACGCACGACAGCCTCCATCGTACGCAGGGCAGTAAAGGGAAGAATTCTCAGCATATAAACAATACTAATGGTGGCTATTATGTATTGTAAATGACCACTGTGCTGGGGTTAAATCCGGGTTGTCATCTTATAGGACTGATGGAAGTAAAGCTGCGCGTAGGTAACCGGCGCATCCGACAGCCATGTGGTGCGTTCCGCAGTCAACAAGCTGGCCCCTTCCGATAGTGACATCATCGCGGCGATGTCTTTGGTTGCGGATTTGGCCGAGAATGTCAGTTCTGCCTCAGTGAACGGTACATGATTGATCAACCATTCATTTGGCCCAATCTTTTCAAAACTCTCGCTCTCGGCTTTTGGAACTGCGGACAGGTTGATCCATCGCGCTTCATATTGGAAGGGCGATTCATCGGCATAATGAATGCACTGAAGATGAAGGACTTGCGCAGCTGAATGCAGCGCAAGACGACCACAAAGCCATCGTGGAGCAGTCTGTTTTTGGCGATGAACCATTGCGTAGCGGTAGTTTTTGCCAGCATTTTCTATTTCGAGCCGGATCAGTGGGATTGTGAACTTCGCTTGGCGCGTCGGGGCGGTCTTTACACGGGTTCCAGACTTCCGCTTGCGGTCGATTACGCCTTCGTCGGCGAGTTCGCGCATCGCGCGATTGACCGTTGCCCTTGCGCATTGAAACTCCTCTGCCAGCTCAATCTCACCGGGCAAGAGTGTTCCTGGCGGCCAGATATTGTCTCGGATACGTTGCAGCACATCGGCTTTGATCGCTTGATAGCTGGCCCTTTTTGCTGCGTGCTTCATTAAGGTTCCGTATGTTTTGTCTGGACTTAATTTCTATAGGTACAGATGAAATGAAGGCGTGCCAACACGCGTCTGCGATGCTCAATCCAGACATTGCCTGAGGTTATCAATTGCCGCACGATAGGTGGTTTCAATTTTATCCTGCTGGACATGTCTGCCAGATTGGACCTGATGGCGGCCTGCCGACCAAAGGTCGGTGACAACAGAGTCATTTGCAGCAAAGACCAAACCGTCCAGAAGTTGTTCATCATTTAACCCGCGGAGCCTTGGGTGCGACCTGTCAACCGCTACCAGGTCAGCCAGTAATCCCGGCGCGATCTCTCCGGCGTTACGCGACAGCGCTTTTGCGCCTCCGATTGCTGCGCTTAGGTAAAGCCGTTCGCCGGTATGCCCACTCTCTGTCGCCAGCACGTTGCGTTGCCGATCCCTGAGACGCTGGGAATACTCGAACATGCGCAACTCTTCGGTGAGTGAAATGTTGATGTTTGAATCCGAGCCGACGCCAAATATCCCGCCATGACCCAAGAAGACTGATCCATTAAAAATGCCGTCGCCCAGATTTGCTTCGGTTACGGGACATAGGCCTGCAATCGCTTTGCTTTGCGCCACGCGTCGCGTTTCATCATCGGTCATGTGGGTTGCGTGGATCAAGCACCATCTGTCATCAACCGGCGTGTGTTCGAGCAGCCATTCAACGGGCCGTGCGCCAAGTTGTGTTTTGATATCCTCGACTTCTTGCGTTTGTTCGGCGATGTGAATGTGAATTGGACCAAACCCGGCTAACCGCAAAGCGGCATATAGCTCGTCGGGTAGGGTAGCCCGCAAGGAATGGGGCGCGATACCAATTTTTGTATCAGGCGCGTGATTCTTAGCCGCTGCCCGACAATCTGTCAGAATTTTGGCATAGCGGTTCAGGTCGTTGCCGAACCGCCGTTGTCCGTTGGCCAATGGTTGTCCACCGGCCCCACCATAGCTGTAAAGCACAGGAAGGTGGGTCAGCCCGATACCGGTGGTTTCTGCGGCTTCCATAATCCGCAGCGATAATTCTGCGGGGGCGTCATAAGGTGCGCCGTTTTCTTGATGGTGGACATAGTGAAATTCGCCGACCGAAGCATAGCCAGCCAATTGCATTTCCATGAATGTCTGACCGGCGAAGGCGCTGATATGTTCTGGCGATAGCTGGCTGGTGAACCGGTACATCAGATCGCGCCAAGTCCAGAAACTCTCTTTTCCCTTTTCACGATATTCGGTCATCCCCGCCATTGCGCGTTGGAAACTGTGACTGTGCAAATTCGATAACGCTGGAAGCAGGGTGTCGACCCGTGTGTCTTCTGGTGTCGGGGCGGTGTTTTCTTCGATCTTCGAGATGCGACCGTCGTCGATGCATACTCTTGTGTCCTTGGCCCAGCCGATCGCAAGCCGAATATGCTTTGCAAAGATGTTCATCTGTGTGCTTTATTATGAATGGACATAATATTTTTAACACCATACAAAGAAACCCACAAGACATACTGAGTGGGACCGATCCTTGACAGAAACTCTGATCATGAATTGTGCCTGCGCGCGGATGCGGGCAAATGACCAAGACTATGGGCTGATTGCCGATGCCGCGATTGTCTTTGGTGAAGATAGGATCGTCTTTGTCGGCCAATCTTCTGACCTTCCTACGCAGTATCACCACCTCACCCATTTGGACTTGCAAGGCCGGCTTGTGACCCCGGGGTTGATCGATTGTCACACGCATCTTGTCTATGCGGGCAACAGGGCGCGTGAGTTCGAGATGCGATTGAATGGTGCCTCGTATGAAGAGATTGCGAGGGCTGGCGGGGGTATCATTTCGACCGTGAACGCGACCCGAGGTGCTTCCGAAGATGCGTTATTGGCGGATGCCTTGCCACGCGTGGATGCGTTGCTTGCCGAAGGTGTCACCTCCATTGAGGTAAAGTCGGGCTATGGTTTGAACTATGAAACGGAGATCGCAATGCTGCGCGTCGCTCGCCTGATTGCGCAGGTTCGTCCGGTTGCCATCAGGACCAGCTATCTGGGCGCGCATGCCGTCCCGCCGGAATATACGGGCCGGGCAGACAGCTATATAGCAGAGATTTGTATCCCAACTTTGCGCGCGGCGCATGCCGAAGGCTTGGTTGATGCGGTCGACGCCTTTTGCGAGGGTATTGCTTTTCAACCAGATCAGGTTGCTCGTGTTTTTGAGGTGGCAAAGGAGCTTGGTCTTCCGATCCGGATCCATGCCGAACAATTGTCGTACCTTGGCGGCGCAAAGATGGCGGCCGGGTTTGGTGCCGTGTCGGCTGATCACATCGAATATCTAGATGAGAATGGTGTGGCAAGCATGGCCGGAGCAGGTATGGCCGCCGTTATTCTGCCAGGCGCCTACTACACTTTACGCGAAACACAGGCTCCGCCGATTGATCTGTTGCGCAAGCATGGCGTGCCAATGGCGGTTTCAACCGATTCCAATCCGGGTTCATCACCCATGACATCACTTTTGCTGGCCATGAATATGGCCTGCACCTTGTTTCAGATGACCCCGCAGGAGGCGTTGGCGGGTGTAACATCTCGTGCAGCGCGGGTGCTGGGATATCGCGACCGTGGTGCAATCGCTGTGGGTCAGCGTGCCGATCTGGCGATTTGGGATGTTAGCCACCCATCTGAGCTATCGTATAGGATCGGCTTCAACCCTCTGCACAAACGGATTTTTGGAGGCCAGTTATGAACGCGCTTCAGTTGATGCCCGGAGCGGTTACCCTGGATGAACTCGCCAGTATTTTCTGGGATGAGCGCGCTGCCTTGCTTGATCCGTCATGCAAGCCTGCGATTGAAAAAGCCGCGTGGCGTATTGAGAAAGCAGCGCAAGGTGATGCGCCAGTTTACGGCGTAAACACTGGCTTTGGTAAACTCGCGAGCATGAAGATTGCCAAGGAAGATACAGCAACTCTTCAGCGCAACCTGGTCCTGTCGCACTGTTGCGGCGTTGGTGCGCCGATCTCGCGACGCATGTCGCGGCTTGTGATGGCGTTAAAACTGGTATCGTTGGGTCGCGGTGCCTCTGGCGTGCGGTGGTCCTTGATTGAGTTGCTCCAAGATATGCTGGCTCGGGGCGTCACACCGGTGATCCCAGCGCAGGGTTCTGTTGGCGCATCTGGTGACCTGGCCCCGCTAGCACATATGACAGCCGTTCTGCTGGGAGAGGGCGCGGCAGAGTTCGAAGGTGATATCTTGCCCGGTGCAGATGCATTGGCCAAGGCAGGGCTGGCGCCGATCCCGCTTGGCCCGAAAGAAGGGCTGGCCTTTATCAATGGCACGCAATTCTCAACTGCATTCGCGTTGGCCGGGTTATTCAAGGCATGGCGTGCCGCGCAAACAGCCCTTGTGACATCTGCCGTCACAACCGATGCCATTATGGGATCGACGGCGCCGTTGCAGCCGGAGATACATAGTCTGCGCGGGCATCAGGGGCAGATTGAGGCGGCTGCCGCCATGCGCGCATTGCTTGCGGGGTCGGAAATCCGTGAGAGCCACCGCGACGGTGACACCCGTGTGCAGGATCCGTATTGCATCCGGTGTCAGCCGCAGGTGACAGGTGCGGCCATTGATATCTTAAGGCAAGCGGCGACCACATTGCGGATTGAAGCAAACGCTGCCACCGATAACCCGCTTGTACTGGCTGACGCGGATATGATCGTTTCAGGCGGAAACTTTCATGCCGAACCTGTCGGCTTTGCGGCGGATATGATTGCGCTAGCGGTATCCGAAATTGGTGCGATTGCGCAGCGACGTGTGGCGCTGATGGTTGATCCGACATTGTCGTTTGATCTGCCGCCTTTTCTAACGCCTGCGCCCGGTCTGAATTCTGGCTATATGATTGCCGAGGTGACAACGGCGGCATTGATGTCCGAAAACAAGCATCTCGCGAACCCATGTGTCACTGATTCAACACCGACCTCGGCTAATCAGGAGGATCATGTGTCAATGGCGGCGCATGGCGCGTTTCGATTGGGCCGGATGCTGGACAATCTGAACGCCATTCTTGGGGTCGAGCTGTTATGCGCCGCGCAGGGTGTCGAATTCCGCGCGCCACTTGAAACAAGTCCGCCGTTGCAGGCCTGTATCGGGCGCCTGCGTCAGGATGTGCCACGCCTTGAGGAGGATCGATATCTTGCGCCCGATATCGCGGCTGCGACTAAAATCATTGCAAGCGGCGATTTGCAAAAGGTCGCGGGTGTGACAGCTGCGGGGTTAAAATGATGGACGTTGTCACCGTATGCGAAGGGGCCGGCCCAATCATACTGGCGCAACCGCATGGCGGCACTTTTGTACCTGACGATTTGATGCGGCGATTGAATACGCGAGGGCAGGGGCTGGACGATACAGATTGGCATATCACCCGCCTCTATGATGGCCTTTTGGACGATGTGACGGTCGTGCGTTCCAATATCCACCGATATGTCATTGATGCGAACCGCGATCCTGCCGGGGTGTCGCTTTATCCTGGGCAAAATACAACCACGCTTTGCCCCACTACTGATTTCGACGGCCAAGATATCTGGTGTGCAGGTCAGGCACCTTCGACCGACGAAATAGAAAGCCGTCGCCAGACTTATCACGCGCCCTATCATACCGCTTTGGCGACGGAGCTCGCGCGGGTAAAAGTCGCCCATGGTTTTGCGGTGCTTTATGACTGCCATTCGATCCGGTCAAATATCCCTTTCCTTTTTGAAGGGCAGTTACCTGTCTTCAACATAGGAACCAATGGCGGCACGACCTGTGCAAGCGAGATCGAACAATCGGTTCATGCCATCTGTCACGACAGCTTGCCGCAGAGCACCGTATTAAATGGCCGCTTTAAGGGCGGGTGGACGACCCGCCATTACGGGCGGCCAGCGAAGGGTCAACATGCGGTTCAGATGGAACTGGCACAACGTGCCTACATGGATGAGGTTTCGCCATGGGCCTATCGCACTGATGGCGCGGACCGGCTTCGCACATCCCTTCGCCAAATTCTTACAACACTGCATCATCTGGCCATGTCAGGTGAATTGAACGCCGCAAGAGGAACTGCACATGTCTGATCGCAAAAATACCCGCGATATCTATCCCCCGACTGGGCCGGAGCTGAATGCGAAAAGCTGGCTGACCGAAGCCCCATTGCGGATGTTGATGAATAATCTGCACCCGGATGTCGCTGAAAACCCGCATGAGCTGGTTGTCTATGGTGGCATCGGTCGCGCCGCTCGCAGTTGGTCCGATTTTGATGCGATGGTTGCCACGCTGAAAGACCTCGACGCCGACGAAACGCTGATCGTGCAATCGGGTCGACCGGTTGCCGTGGTCAAAACCCATACGGACGCGCCGCGTGTCTTGATTGCCAACTCGAACCTTGTGCCACATTGGGCAACTTGGGACCATTTCAATACGCTCGATAAAAAGGGCCTGATGATGTACGGGCAGATGACGGCGGGCAGTTGGATATATATCGGCAGCCAAGGCATCGTGCAGGGCACTTATGAGACATTCGTTGAGGCGGGGCGGCAACACTATGACGGCGATCTAACTGGGAAATGGATACTGACCGGCGGACTGGGCGGCATGGGTGGCGCGCAACCGCTGGCGGCGGTGATGGCCGGCGCCTGTTGTCTGGCCGTCGAGTGCAACCCTGACAGCATCGATTTCCGTTTGCGCACGAAATATGTCGACGAACGCGTTGATACGCTCAACGACGCGCTTGCCCTGATTGACCGCTGGACGAAGGCCGGAGAGGCGAAATCCGTGGGACTTCTGGGCAATGCTGCCGATGTTTTCGCCGAACTGGTGGCGCGGGGTGTGCGGCCGGATTTGGTGACTGATCAGACATCTGCCCATGATCCGCTAAATGGGTATCTGCCGCAGGGCTGGAGCATGGCTGAATGGAAGGCCAAGCGCGAAACCGATCCCAAGGCGGTGGAACGTGCGGCCCGAGCATCCATGAAAGTGCATGTGAAGGCGATGGTTGATTTCTGGAACATGGGCGTACCGACACTGGACTACGGAAACAACATTCGTCAGGTAGCACTAGAGGAAGGGTTGGAAGACGCCTTTGACTTCCCGGGGTTTGTGCCGGCTTATATTCGGCCCTTGTTTTGTCGGGGTGTTGGGCCGTTCCGGTGGTGTGCGCTGTCGGGTGACCCCGAAGATATCTACAAGACAGATGCCAAGGTAAAAGAAGTTCTGCCCGATAACAAACACCTACATAACTGGCTGGATATGGCGCGCGAGCGGATCAGTTTTCAGGGCTTGCCCGCGCGCATTTGTTGGGTTGGGCTAGGCGACCGGCATCGGCTTGGTCTCGCGTTCAATGAGATGGTCAAATCTGGCGAACTGTCGGCACCGATTGTCATCGGGCGCGATCATCTGGACAGCGGGTCCGTGGCGTCACCCAACCGCGAGACCGAGGCGATGAAGGATGGGTCTGATGCTGTTTCAGATTGGCCGCTGTTGAATGCCTTGATCAACACCGCGTCAGGGGCGACATGGGTGTCTTTGCACCATGGCGGTGGTGTTGGCATGGGGTTTAGTCAACATGCGGGCATGGTTATTTGTGCTGATGGTACGGAGGAAGCAGCGGCGCGATTGAAGCGGGTCTTGTGGAATGACCCGGCCTCCGGCGTCTGGCGACATGCCGATGCGGGCTATGAAGACGCGGTTGCCTGCGCACGCGAAAAGGGGCTCCGCCTGCCGACCATTCTAGGCAACTGAGGTGGTCCTCGCTGATAGTGTGAAACCCGGCCTGCGCAATTCTGGCAATCATAAGGACAACTAAAGCAAGCTATTATGCCTTATGGATAGTCGGGATAAAGAGACACAGCTACGGTAACTGCATAGAAGGGGAGACATAAATGTTTCTACGCAATTGCTGGTATGTTGCGGGGTGGAGCAAGGACTACACCCGGCAACTGAAGCCACAAATGATCCTTGGCGACAATATCGTGTTCTACCGTCAGGCTGATGGTGCAGCAGTTGCGCTGGAAGATGCATGTCCACATCGAAAACTGCCTTTGTCAGATGGGGCGCTGGACGGTGACAGGGTGGTCTGCGGGTATCACGGGCTGACGTTTGATTGCACGGGCACTTGCGTGGATGCGCCAACCCAACGCGACAACATACCCAAACGCGCAGTGGTCAAATCCTATCCTGTTGTTGATCGGTATCGCTTGCTGTGGATCTGGATGGGTGAACCTGAAAAAGCCAATCCTGACGATATCTTTGAAATCGAAAACTTTGATAATCCAGAATGGGGCTACACGGATGGTGGCGTGCTGCCGATTGCGTGTAATTACCTTTGGGTTGCCGATAACCTGCTGGACCCAAGTCATGTGGCATGGGTTCACGTCACATCCTTTGCCGGGGCGGGCACTGACGACCAACCGCTTGATCTGGAGCGAACGGAACATGGGGTGGTTGTGTCACGTTGGATCCACGACCAACCGCCTTCGCCTTACTACAAGGATCTGATCCGCTTTTCTGGCAATTGCGACAGGTTGCAGCATTACGAGATGTGCTTTCCAGCTATTGCGCTGAACAAATCCATCTATACGCCCGTCGGAACGGGTGGCCCGGATAAGCCTCATGTTGCCAACACCTACGTAAACATCTCTTATAACTTCATGACCCCGGTTGATGAAAACAACACTCAGTATATTTGGTTTCAACATCGCAACACTGACCCGGATGACAGAGAAATTTCCGATAAGATGAATGCAGGTGCGGTTGTGGCATTTAACGAGGATAAGACCATTCTTGAAGCCGTCCACAAAGGTATGGCCAACAAGGTCACGCCCAATACTGATCTTGGTCTGGATGCCGGCGCAAAACTGTTTCGGCTTCAGCTACAGCGCCTGATTGATGCAGAGAATGAGAGCGCAGGTACGTAGGTCTTAACCTTCATTGTCGCCACTAGGCTCTATTCCTGAATGACAGCATTTTCCCATTCAGCGACGAACCTGCGCCGCTTTAACGTATCGAGAAACGTCATCAGCGCGGGTTCAAGCGCGATGGTGGCGCGTTCAATCTCGTTTGGTTGCATATTCAGACGTGGCAATTGAATGGCGTCGTCGTTTTCCTGGGACTGCAGAGCGACAAGATGCCGGATGAAGGCGGCAGCGGGCTCTGGATTTGGCGCATCGGTTGACACCATTGCCGTTCGCATCATCGTCGTTGGAAAATCCGAGGGCAGGATAACCTCGAAAGTGTCCCTGCTTTCGACACGGGCCTCCGCATAGCTTCCCAACACATTATAGGCCACCGCAATCCGGCCATCGACAAGATCGTCGATCATTGCACCCGAACAACAGTATAGCTTCACATTTAAGGCGCCTAGTACCTCCATCAAGCGCCAATAGGTTTCTGTGGCGCGCGCATCTTGCGTTGCGAACAGATAACCGACACCCGATTTGCGGATATCATAGGTGCCAACACGGCCGCTGAATGTGTCCGGTCTTGCACGGATCGCCTCGATCAACTCCTGGCGGGTTTGTGGAATCTGGTAACCTGCAAACGCCGCTTTATTGATGACAATGGCAGCCGGTTCAGAGGTGAAGGCAAACAGGCTTTGCCGCCACTGCGCCCAAGAAGGATAAGAAATATCCGGCAAACGAAATGCCAGCCCATCATTGACCAGCTTGAGTTGAAGATCCATCGCGCTGGAAACAACCACGTCGAAGCCATCCGGAGCGGCACGGAAAATCTGGTCAATATCGGCGGTTCCAGTAACAAGGTATTCCACACCAGTATCGGGATTGTCGGATATGAAGTCTTCGATGATGGGGGCGAACAGGGCAATGTCAGTGCTTGAAATGATCCGCAGCATCTGCCCAGCTGCATCGGCATTGAAAACCTGTTGATCCTCCCATTCCTGAGCAAAAGCTAGCTGTGAGAAAACCGAAAGAACTAAAGCAACAAGGTAGCGCATGCACCGCCCTCCGGTCCGTTTGACAGAACAAGATCACCGCCATGCGCCTTGGCCACGTCGATTGCGATTGTCAGACCTAGACCTGAGCCGATTGTCCCTTCTGAGTTTTTCCCTCGCTTGAAACGCGAAGCGAGCGTATCGACCTCTTCAGTGGGAAAACCCGGTCCGGTGTCGCTCACTTTGATTTGGATATCCGGGGTAGCAGTGACTGCGATGTTCACAGCGCTTTCGCTCGGGGCGTATTTCAGAGCATTGTCGATCAGGTTGCGAACAGCGTTTTGGATAAGAATGGGATCACCAGAATAGGCGACCGTTGCGTCGCCGTGTAGGCATAGTTCGAGGTCTTTCATCTCTGCGATTGGCGTCAATCGGACGACAAGATCATTTACAAGCGCCACCAAATCGATGTCTTGCCGATCAAGGTGGTCGGCCCGAAAGGTGATCATTGCATGGTCAAGCAGCTGACCTGCGGCACGCGAACTTTCATCAATTGCGCGGACCATGGATCGCATCGCCTGACGGTTTTCTTCTTTATCAACACGCTGCAATGTCGCCTCGGCATAGGATCGCACCGTGGCGAGAGGGGTGCGAACCCTATGCGCTGCTTCGGCGATAAAATCCTCTGATTGGCTGAGCGATTGGTCCAGTCGTCCCATCAACGAATTCAGCGAAATGACCAGCGGTGCCATTTCCGCTGGCACAGGTTTCCTGAAAGGGCTTAAGTCCTCTGGCCCACGTCTGGTGACCGAGTTTGTAAGCCGCTGTAGCTGTCCAATTGTCGTTGATGTCGCCCAAAAAGACAAAGTCGCTGCAAACGCAAAAAAACCCGCACCGAACAAGGCTGCGTTGCGCGAAATTTGCGCAAGTGTTCCAGACAGCGCGTCTTGGGTTTGCGCGAGCGCTACGCGGATCTGCGTGCGTTTGTCTATGCCGATCAGCGTGCGATTTGCTGTGACCAGTCGTACGGTTTCGCCACGAAACGTGGTGGTTTGAAAACCACGAATCTGATCTAATGTGACTGTTAATTTTGGGTATCCAGATAAGAAAGTATCGTCCTGATAGATCGCATAGAAGATTCTGTCATCCGATGTGGTGCTTAACATCGAAAATGATGCGTAGGGGATATCGATTTCGACTTGCCCTTCGCGTATGGTCGCTGCATCCAGAATTGACGCGATAGAGGCACCCAGAATATTGTCTTGGCCCTGCTGGGCAACCTGGGTCGCATAATTCCGGACAGCGAAAAAAAGCAGAAGCGCAAGTATCGCAGCCCCGCCAATCAGCGTGACAACAAGTCGATTTCTGAGAGATCCCGAGACGGGTAGGCTAAGTGTCATATTCAAGCCGGTATCCAAGCCCGCGCAGTGTAATGATCCTCAAATCGGATTTCTCAAGATGTTTGCGCAGCCGCCCGACATAAACCTCAATTGCGTTTTCCGAAGCATCGGCATCGTAAGAAAACAGCCGGTCAGCCAGCTTCTGTTTGGAAAACACTTGTCCGGGCGCATTGATCAGAACTTCAAGAAGGCGCAGCTCTCGGTTGCGCAGTGTCACATTGGATCCGCGTACAGACATGGAACCTGCCACAGGGTCAAAAACGATGCCCCCGCTTTCGAAAACAGTCTGCGCTTTTCCAGCTTTCCGGCGCAGAACAGCACGGCATCGCGCCTCGAGTTCGGCATGGTCAAAAGGCTTCGTGACGTAGTCATCAGCACCCATGTCCAACGATCCGATTCGATCTGATACCTGACTTCGCGCGGTCAGAACGATCACTGGCGTGTCCAGATCGCTTGCCCGGTGGGTCTTAAGAAAGCTGCGCCCGTCACCATCCGGCAGCATGATATCAAGCAAGATCAGATCATAATCACCCGTTTCGACGAAGGCGGTCGCGTCACCTAAATTCGCTGCATGATCAATAACATGCCCATCGAGGCGCATGCGTGATGAAACGGCGTTTGCAAGCTCTTGATTGTCTTCGACAAGAAGAAATTTCATATTTTGAGATCACTGGTTTTTGATGACAGGTCGGTGTCAGGTTATCATGCTTTCATTCGTTCAACTGAGCCGCCAAGCGGACAGTTGTCAAATGGGAGGACAATATGATGACATTGAAACTGGGCCGTCGCGCCCTGATCGCAACTGCTGTGGCAGCACTTGGGTTTAGTACGCCCGCATTGGCCGATGGTCACAAGGTTTTGGACAGCATCCACTTTCTGATCCCCGGTGGCGCCGGTGGCGGGTGGGATGGCACCGCCCGTGGCACTGGTGAGGCGCTGACGGGCGCTGGACTTGTTGGCACGGCATCTTATGAAAACATGTCTGGCGGCGGCGGTGGCAAGGCCATCGGTTACCTGATTGAAAACGCTGATAGCAACCACGGCACATTGATGGTCAACTCGACCCCTATTGTGATCCGGTCGCTAACGGGGGTTTTTCCACATAACTTCCGTGACCTGACCTTGGTGTCGGGAACGATTGGGGACTACGCGGCGATGGTTGTCGGCAAAGATAGCCCAATCAACTCTATGGCTGATCTGATGGCTGCCTATGACGCAGATCCATCGGCAACGGCGATTGGTGGTGGTTCTGTGCCAGGCGGCATGGACCATTTAGTCGCCGCGATGGTGATGGAAGCGGCTGGCAAAGATGCGCTGGGCGTCAAATACATTCCCTATGATGCGGGCGGCAAAGCGATGGCTGCGTTGCTGTCGGGCGAGATTGCAGCGCTTTCAACCGGTTTTTCTGAAGCGGTTGATCTGGCAAATGCCGGTGAGGTCAAGATCATCGGTGTCACCTCTGACGAACGCGTCGGTGCTGCCCCGGACGCGATGACCATGAAGGAACAGGGGATCGATACATCCTTCGTCAACTGGCGCGGTTTCTTTGCCGCACCGGGACTGCCCGATGACAAATTGGCGATGTATCAAGATGCGATTGCCAAGATGTATGAAACACCTGAATGGGAAGAAGTCCGCGCCCGCAATGGGTGGGTGAACATCCACAATTCCGGCGATGACTTTCAGGCGTTCCTTGAAGCGCAGGAAACAGTCATTGGTGACCTTATGAAGAAGCTGGGTTTCCTCTAAGGGTCATTCGAAAAGAACGCGAGGAGATAGCTCCTCGCGTTTACGACGTCTTCTCGTTTGGTCATCCCCCTTGTTGGCTTCGCGAGGATTCCAGGTACGGTTCGGTGGGTTTGACTCGCGCCCGATCTGCGGGTCCGTCATCGCTAGACAGGAGATTTCAATGGCTTTGGATCGCTGGATTGCACTTGTTCTGCTAGGCATTTGCCTAGCCTACGGATATGCCGCCTGGTTCACTATGGATGATGGCCTTGCCCCGTTCATGAAGCGAAATCCGATCTGGCCAAGTACGTTCCCCAAGGTTCTTTCGGTACTCGGGATCATCGCCTGTAGTATCATCCTGTTGGGGTTCGAGAAGACTCAAACCAAAGAAGCGGATATCGATTATCGACGTTTGGGAGAATACCACCTGGGTCAGGCATTGATGCTGTTGGCTTTAATGGCGATCTACGCACTGTGCCTGCGGCCACTCGGCTTCCTCATTTCGACATCTGCATTCCTGATCTTGGGATCATACATTCTGGGTGAACGAAAATGGCATATCATGCTGCCTGTCGCGCTGATTGCCACGCTGATCGTCTGGTATCTTGTGCAACAGGTTCTTGGGATCTATATGCGCCCATTGCCCGGCTTTTTAGGAGGCTGACATGCTTGAAGGACTGTTGATTGGCCTGCAAACGGCGTTTTCCGTTCAAAACCTGCTGATGGTGATCGGCGGCTGTTTGATTGGGACATTCATCGGGATGTTGCCCGGGCTTGGGCCGATGTCGATCATCGCCATTATGATCCCCGTTGCGATTTCGATGGGCGATCCCTCTGCTGCTCTTATTTTGCTCGCAGGCGTCTATTATGGTGCGATCTTTGGTGGTTCGACCTCATCTATCTTACTGAATGCGCCGGGGGTCGCTGGCACTGTCGCGTCCAGTTTCGACGGGTACCCAATGGCCCGGCAAGGCAAAGCGGGTAAGGCGCTCACTATCGCCGCGATTGCCAGCTTTGCAGGCGGAACCATCGGCGCGATCTTGTTGATGGTCTTTGCGCCTGCGTTGTCATCGGTCGCACTTTTGTTTCATTCGGCTGAGTATTTTGCACTTATGGTTGTTGGACTGTCTGCTATCGCGGCCTTTGCCGGCACGGGGCAAGTGGCCAAAGCGATGATCATGACGATCCTTGGTCTTATCATGGCAACAGTTGGCGAAGGCGCGTTGTTCAATCTGCCGCGCTTTACCATGGGAATCATGGACTTGCAGTCCGGCTTTGGCTTCATCACGCTCGCCATGGCGATGTTCGCCTTGCCAGAGGCATTGTTCCTTGTCCTCAAGCCGAAAGACTTGAAAGGAGGCGAGGGAGAAATCAAAGATCTGCGGATTACCGGGGCGGAGGCGAAGTCCATCGCGCCGGTGATTGGGCGGCAATCGATCCAGGGGTTCTTTATTGGGGTGTTGCCGGGTGCAGGGGCGACGATTGCCAGCTTTCTTGGTTATGCGGTGGAACGCAACATCGCCCCCAAGGAAGAGCAAGAGGAGTTCGGCAAAGGGTCAATCAAGGGGCTGGCAGCCCCGGAAACGGCAAATAACGCGGCTTGCACAGGTTCGTTCGTACCGCTTTTGACGTTGGGCATTCCCGGTTCCGGCACCACGGCTATTTTGCTGGGTGCGTTGATCGCACTGAATGTAACGCCTGGCCCGCGCCTGATGATCGATGAGCCGCAGATTTTCTGGGCCGTTATTATGTCGATGTTTATTGGCAATCTGGTGCTGTTGATCCTGAACCTGCCGCTGATCCCCTACATCGCCAAGGTGTTGGCAGTCCCGCGCAACTACTTGATTCCTTTCATTCTGTTTTTCACGTTGATGGGCGCCTATATTGGTCAGAACAATGCGACGGAACTGTTGTTGCTGGTGGGTTTCGGCATTTGTGCCACGGCATTGAAATTCGCAGATTACCCTTTAGCCCCGCTGCTGATCGGGTTCATTTTGGGCGGCATGATGGAAGATAACTTTGCCCGCTCAATGCAGCTTTACGATGGGATTGCATTCATCTGGGAACGTCCCATGACATTGGGCCTTCTGGTCATTGCGGCCATTCTGGTTGTTCTGCCCAGCTACCGGGCCCGACGCGCAAAGTATCGTGCGGATGGTGTTTCAGACGGGGATTGAAGACCGCTGGATCGTTTTGGTGGGTTTCAAAGAAAGTGATTAAATACCTGAAGTTAGACGATAGGCTTGCAATTGCGCGGTACCCTATGCGTCGGTCGTCGTTCTCTTTTCAGAATCAATACATTGGGCACACCGGCAGCATTGTTTCTGAAATCGGACCAGATGCTTGTCGCCGCTCTGCACTGTTTTCAAATTGGCCGCATTCATCGGCGGATTATCGTAGATTGGGTGGGTTTCCGCTCAAATTCCGAGCGGCGTTTGCGCCGATTGGCGGGTACGGGGCAGGGTTGGCGGGCGCTGCGGGGGCATGCGCGAACAAAATAATGATCGCGGGCTCCCTTGCGTTTAACCTCTTTGTGGTACCGGGCTGTCTGTGATCAAAACAGATGGACAGTGTCGTGAACAAAGCTTTTTTCGATCCCAGCATTGGTGCCCTGCAACTTGATACGATTGAAGCGGATATCGCCCTCACCGGTACCGGTCTGGATGCGATCATTAAATCCGCTTTGCTTGACCCCGGCCTCAATCAATGGACGCACGATGTAGACATCATCTATGGTGCGACTGCGGCGGCGCAGATGAATGCGATTATCATTGAGGCCATCGTGGCAACCGGTGCCGCCAATGATGGCAGCATCACGGCAGATGATGTCTATGCGATGTCAGATTGGATCGCCGAAAATCGCCTGTCGGTATGGACCGTTGCGCATGGTGATGACGAGGATGAGGTAGAAACCGGCTTTCACAAAATCCAGAGCGATGGCGGCATCTTGCATCAATTCGGTGATAGGCTGATCGATCAAGTCGCCGATGGTATCTACCACCTTGGATTTGGCTACAAAGACGGCCGCCTGACCAATGAAGACGGCAATGCCAATGTCCGTGTTGAGGAGGTTGCATATTGGCTTGATGAACTTTTGGCAGAGGATCTCGCGGCAGGATCGTTACAAAACCCGGATGTGGCGGTGGAATTCAACGACTCAACAGGCACGGGGCTTGATGCCCTGATCGACATGATCAACGACGACCCAGGGCTGCAAAATCGCTTGCCAGCGGATGAGATCAGGACGGGTGCCGAAGCTGCCAACCAGATGAATGAAATCATCGTCGAAGGTATTCAGGCGCTTGGGTTGGCCGATGACGGAACACTTGAACCATCGGAAATCTACGATCTTGCAGACTGGATCGGTGCCAACCGCCTGTCGCCTTGGCTGGTCGCGCATGGTGATGATGAGAATGACGAAGAAACCGGCTTTCATCTTGTGCAGAATGATGGTGGCGAAACCCGCGCATTTGGGCGCGCCGGGGTCAACACGATTGCCGACGCGATTTATCACCTTGGTTTTGGCTACAAGGGCGACCGACTGATCAATGAAGACGGTGATCGTAACGAGCGGGTAGAGGATGTCACCTATTGGCTGAATGAGTTGTTAAGTGCTGATCTGCAGTCAGGCGCACTTGTGTCGGGCAACAGCACGCCCGTTGTTGGAACAACGGGCACTGGGTTGGACAAGCTGGTCAACCTCATCGGGGCCGAAGATGAATTAAATCGCCGGTTGCCTGATCAGGAAATCCGCGATGGTGCCGCAGCCGCCGATCAGATGAACCAGATCATTGTGGATGGGATCAAGGCGACCGGCATTGCAAACGATGGCAAGATTACACGCGCTGACATCAAGGACCTGTCCGACTGGATCGCATCAAATCATCTTGCAGCATGGATTGAAGCCCATGGCGATGACGAGGATGATGAAGAAACCGGTTTCCACCTTGTTCAGAATGACGGCGCAGTTAACCGGCTTTACGATCAGAATGCTATTAATACGGTGGCAGATGGCCTGTACCACCTTGGTTTTGGCCACAACAACGGGCGCCTGACCAACGAAGACGGTAATGCCAATGCTACTTTAGCGGATGTTGCGTTCTGGTTGGAAGGATTGCTGGCTGATGATCTGGCCTCGGGCGGCCTGCGCAATGATGATGTCAATCTTTATCCAAGGGGCTCCACCGGAACGGCGTTTGACCAGATTACGCAGTTGATCACGGCGGATGAAGGTCTGACCAAGCGCTATTCGGCGACTGAGTTGAGAGAGGTCGCGCAGGATGTAGACGCGCTCAATCGTATTCTCGTCGATGCTATTTCAGAAACTGGCGTCGCGAATGATGGGAGCCTGACAGCAGATGATCTGGCTGTTGTCGGCAGTTGGATCAAGGCGAATGCCGGTGCCGAATGGGCAGCCCTGCGTGGCGATCATGATGATGAAGAGGGTATTTTGGGCCTGATCTGTCGTGGTGCGGTTGGTGACCTTGGTAACACGAATGCCATCAACAAACTGGCAAACGCTATCTACAACCTTGGCTTTGGCACCAAATATGGCGGTATTCGGAACGAGGATGGCAATTGGGTTGCCGGGCTTGAGGATACGGCGGGCTGGTTGAATGTTTTGCTGGGCGGCGATTTGTCTGCGGGCACATTCTACAACGCAAATCAGGCGCCGGTTGATCCAGGCAGCTTTGCCTCAGATGCCTTGGTCGCGCTTGACCCGGTCAATGTCACTGATGACGATAATTATGTCGTTGTGGGCCACCGAAATGATCTCCGGCTCGATGCGGGTACGATAGCCTTTTCCTTTGTGGCAGAGCAGGCAGAAGACGGATTTCAGGTTCTGTTTTCCAGGGATGGGTCTGGTTCAAACGATGGTGATATGCGTGCTTATCTTTACGAGGGCACGTTCTATGTTAAACTTTCGATGGATGGCGATGATCACTATTTGAAGATCGAAACGCCGATTGAGTCCGGGCAAGCCCACGATATCGCAATCACGTTTGGCGGTGATGGTATCAGCCTTTGGTTGGACGGCATCCGCGAGGATTTTCGCGATGATTTCAGCTTCGATATGGGATCCAATACCTCTGATCTGATCGTGGGCGCCAATAACGGCTCGCAAGATGCCGGTGCGGCGGAAAAGATAACCTCTCACTTCCAGGGCGATATCGCGGGCTTCACCATTTTTGATCGCGTGTTGCAGCAGGGCGAGATCAGCGGCCTGTCCAGTGGTGCGACGATCAATGGAACGCTCGCCAACGATGATCTTGCGGGCACACAGGGGCAGGATGCGATGCATGGCGGTCTAGGCCGTGATGTCATGCTTGCTGGCGATGGGAATGATTTCGTTGCGGGTGGCTACGGCGCCGATCATATTGATGGTGGCGCAGGCGATGACGTGATCGATGGTGGACATGGTCAGGACACAGTAAACGGTGGTGATGGCAATGACGTCATCCTAAGCACATCAGATGGTCGCGAACCCGTCATCGGCCAGTTGGTTTATGGCTCGAACGGTCGCGTCCGCGAAGACGATGGATCTGTTGATCCCAACACGCTCACCATCTATCCCGATCAACCCATTGCAGCCAATGACATCATGACCGGAGGGGCAGGGGCGGATACGTTCCGTTTCCAATGGATGATCAATGCCAAAGAGCACATCATTCTAAAACACGTGCGGTCGGACGGGTCGATTAACTGGCGCGGTGTCGCAGGTGAGAACGAGTATCTGCATGATCATTGGGTTGACACGATTGGTGATGACACCATCACTGACTACAGCAAAGCAGAAGGCGACCGGATTGAGGTTGCTGGCCACACGCTGACATTCAACGGGATTGAGTATCGCGACATTGATGGCGACGGTACTGAAGAGTCGATCATTTCATATAAATCCAACCAGGGAAATGGTGGGGCGCACGATCAGGACCGGTTAGGCACCATCACTGTATACGGCGATCGGGTCGAACAATCTGACATCACGCAAATCCCGTCTATGACTGTATTTTATGGCATTGTCGAAAACGTGTCTGACTTGGCAGAGGCGGTTACACCGCTTTCCATCGATGAAGGTACGGCACGCGATGTGCCAGCGGATTTGACGCCAACGGTGGCTGACGGTCCGCGGGGTGATCCTAAGCAGGGCCCGTTAGCGGAAGCTGATGCACCAATTCAGGCAGCCACCCGGTCGAACACCGGCCTTGATACGATTTTGAACTGGATCGAAACCGATCCTGGATTGCAGAACCGGATCGACAGCGCCGAAATTACGCAGGGCAGTGCTGCTGCGGCCGCGATGAACGCGATTATCATCGATGCAATCAAGGCAACCGGTGCGGCCAATGACGGTACGATTAATGCAGGCGATGTCTATAGCTTGGCGACTTGGATCAAGGGCAACCGTTTGTCGGAATGGCTTGTCCATCATGGGGATGACGAAAACAACGAAGAAACTGGCTTTCACCTCGTTCAAAATGATGGGGCTGCGCGCGATGCGTTTGGGCGTAACAGCATCAACACCGTGGCTGATGCGATCTATCACCTTGGTTTCGGCTTCCGGAAAGATCGCTTGATCAACGAAGATGGCGATACCAATGAACGTGTGGAATCCGTTGCGACTTGGTTGAACACATTGCTGGCTGATGATCTTGCTGGCGATGCGCTCAAGAACCCAGACGCGCCTGCCCCGATTGTCGGCACAACCGGCACTGGTTTGGATCATTTGATTGATATCATTCAGGATGATGCAGAGCTAAACCGCCGTATCCCGGATGCAGAACAGCAACGCGGTGCAGAAGCGGCGAACACGATGAACGAAATCATCGTGGATGTTATCAAGAAGCTCGGCCTTGCCAATGATGGCACATTCACTGCCGCCGATGTCATGGCAATGGCGGATGAGATCAAGGCGAACCATTATGCCGCTTGGTATGTTGCGCATGGTGATGATGAAGCAAACGAAGAAACCGGTTTCCATCTTGTGCAGAACGACGGCGCGACGGCGCAGCTGTTTGGGAATAATGCAGTCAATACGATTGCTGACGGTCTTTATCACCTTGGTTTCGGGTACAAGCACGGGCGTCTGATTAATGAGGATGGCAATGGGAATGCGTCTGTTGAATCCGTGGCACATTGGCTGAACCAACTACTGGTCGATGACATGGCCGACCTTGCCAACCCTGATGTGAATCCCGTCATTGCAGGAACAACCGGCACTGGTCTGGATGCGCTGGTCGATGTGATCACCGCCGACCCGGGTTTGATGAACCGGATTTCGTTGAACGAAATCAATGCGGGTGCTGCCGCCGCTGACACGATGAACAAAATCATCTTGCAGTCAATCAAGGCGAACGGTCTTGCCAATGACGGACGGATCACCGCTAGCGATGTCGCGACCCTCGCTGACTTTATCAAAACCCATCATGGCAATGTCTGGACCCGGGCGCATGGCGATGATGAGAATAACACCGAAACAGGGTTTCATCTGGTGCAGGGCGATGGCGGACAGACAAGGCTATATGCTGATGCGGCGGTCAACACCGTTGCGGATGGTCTTTATCATCTTGGCTTTGGACACAAGAGTGGCCGTCTGATTAATGAGGATGGCAACGGAAACGCATCCTTGTCCGATGTTGCGTTCTGGTTGGACGAACTCCTGCGTGACGACCTTGAGGCAGGCACGCTCTACAATCCCAATCACGGTCCATTTTCCAAAGGAACAACCGGAACCGGCCTTGATGCAATTGTTGAAATGGTGGCGACGGATGAGGGATTATTGGCCCGCTCAGACAGCGCAGATATCTCGGTCGCGGCGCAATCTGCTGACGGTTTGAACAAGATCCTGATAGAGGCGATCAAGGCGACCGCAGTTGCCAATGATGGCAAAATTGATGTTCACGATCTGAAACTGGTCGATGATTGGATCGCCGATAGTCGCCTTGCCCAGATAAACGCGCTGAATGGCACCGAGACCAGCACAACACGTACGGGTTTTGAATTGGCAGAGGTCTGGCATTCCACCAGTCCGCTTTTTGGTGAAAACGGGATCAACACCGTTGCCGACGCGATCTACAGTCTGGGCTATGGCACCGCATATAATGATGCGATCAAAACCCGCGACGGTCGATGGAATGAAAAGCTGGAAAATGTGGCCGACTGGTTGAACGAGTTGCTGGCCAGTGATTTGGACAGCGGCGCGTTATATGCGGATAGCCAAGCCTATGCCGATCCGGCAAGCTTTGCCGATAGCATAGCCGTGCAGGCACCACGCGACATGATTGGCAATGGTAGCGGCGGTTACTTCAATATCAGCCATACGGGCGCGCAGGCCCTACGAAATGCCACCGTGACTTTCAACTTCACTGCGAATGAGATTCCGACCACCGGCTCAGCCACCCTGTTCACAAAAGACGCGAATGGTTACGGCAACGGCGGTCATACGTCTCTCTACTTCTACGAAGGCGATTTGTTTGTCCGGATGCAAAGCAAAAGCAAATCACACTACGTCAAAGTGGCAGAGCGTGAGCAGTTGCAAACCGGCGCGAGTTACACGGTTGCCATGATCCTTGGCGAAAACGGACTACGCCTTTTCCTAAATGGCGAACAGGTGGCAAGCAATCTGGATCTGACCATGTCATGGGTAAGCAATGGCGAAGATCTGGTCGTCGGTGGCAGCGGCAGCCATCGATCTAGCGGCGAGGTCGGAGGTATTAGTAGCCCGTTTGACGGAACGATTGAGGATTTCACCGTGTATGACCGGGCGCTCACCTTTGGTGAGATCGCAGGTATCCACGGAACAAATACCGACGTGCAGCCAACCAATGATGGCGGCACGAACCCAGTTGACGATACACCGGGTGATGACGGCCAAAATGGTGAAACGCCCGGCGATGAAAACCCACCTGCCGATGAAACCCCAACTGACGATACTGGTGGCGACAACGGTGATCCGGACATGCCAGCGCCAGATGATGGCAGTGTTATGGGTGTCGATGGCGAGACACGGGTCGGTAGCGAAGGCAGTGATGTCTATATCGCGCTCGCGGGTGAAAACAGCATTGATGGGGCTGGCGGTAGTGACTTGCTGATCGGTGGTTTTCAGGATGATGTGCTTCAAGGTGGCGATGGCAACGATACGCTGATCGGCGACATTCAGGGGTCGGTCTTTGCTGGTGACGATAGGCTGATCGGTGGCAAGGGCGACGACAACCTGCAAGGCGGACGCGGTGCGGATGTTTTCAGTTTTGAAACTGACGATGGTGACGACATCATCGCGACATTTGGGCTGAACTTCACTGATGTTAGCTCCGGTGGTGGTTTCGCCACCAGTCCGACAGCCGCAGATTTCGAAATCGGTGTGGATAAGATTGCACTAAACGGCTTCACTACGATTTCGGAAGGCAATGTGTTGGACAGTGGGGCGCTGACGGCGACGGCTGATGGGGCGCTTTTCTCGGCCGAAGGGACATCCATACTGATCTATGGCGTGACATTGGACAGTTTGACCGAAGCCGATTTCGTATTTGGCTAAATCAGGCAGAGAAACAGAATGAGCAGTATTATGGGTTACAAGATCACAGCATGCGCGCTTGCGGGCGCTATGGTGGCAGGTTGTGGCGGTAGCAGTGGCGATGCCGACAGCAATGGTTCAAACATGGGCGGAACGCCCAGCGGGCCGTCGCAGACCTACCTTACAATTGACGATACTACCGCCGCGACAAGCCGTTTGGGTGGCGCAATTTTGAACGGAACTGCGGTTAGCGGGACGACTGGCACCATCACGCATAATACCCAGTCATTTGTGGCTAGTGGGGTGTCCGGTGCACAGATGCTTGGCATGACATCCCGCTTTAACCTCAGCGACTATGACCACGCCACAGATGTTGAACTGAATAATGGGGATATCGGTATTGTCGGTGTCGCAACTGCTTCAGCGGACATGCCAACATCCGGCTTAGCGACTTACTCTGGTGAGTTCCGGGGCGAGTTCGGGCAATCCAGTCCAACCCCAAGCATCACCACACTCAACTGGAACGCTGATATACAGGTTGGCTTTGCAGGCAACGGGGATGTTGATATGACCTTTGCCGGTAGTGGTTCATCCGTCATTGATACGATCCGCATTCAGAATGCGACAATATCCGGCAACACATTTTCCGGCGGGACGCTGACAACCTCAATTGGTGGCGCACCACCAAACAACGTGACGGGGACCAGCGTTGACATGAACGGGGCCTTTTTTGGCTATGATGAAACACTGACGATCCCGGCAGAGGTAGGCGGCGCGATGGCATCGTCTAGTGGGGACAACACACTCAACGGGGTTTTCATCACCAGTTCGCAGCCTTGAACCGGTAGGCTAGATTGCGCTGGGCGGGTGCCTAACTAAGCGCCTGAACGCTATCCTTAGAGGCGTGTAGGCCATCAAATGAGGAACTCCATAACGAAATCGGGTATCTTGATCCGGGGTCTTTGCTGATCGCATAAGCCACGTCCGGTTGACGTGAATGCCGCGCAAGTGCTTCACTTGGGGCAGGCGTTGAACTTATGGCAACGCACGTCAGGATGTCGGAGTTTGATGAATGCCAAAAACGAGACGAGCAGACGTCCCGGATTTCCTGACAAAAGAAACTTTGGCCGCGCTGAACAACGGCACACATACACAACCTTTCGACATTCTTGGCCCTCGCAAATGCGGAAACAAGCGCTGGATTACGGCATTTCAACCGGACGCGTTCGACGTTGTGGCGACAGTTGCGGGTAAGAAAACCCCGTTGCAGCGTATCGAAGGTGATGTTTTTTCCGCGCCAGTTGTCGGAAAGACCTACACTCTGACCATGCGATATGGTGACGGGACAGAATACACGACCCGTGACCCTTTTTCGTTTGATCCAGTGATTTCGGATTTTGATCAATACCTGCTTGGGGAAGGCACCCAAAAAGAACTCTGGCGCGTTCTCGGTGCGCATGTAGCCAAACATCAGAGCGTCGCTGGGGTTCATTTCGCAGTTTGGGCGCCGAATGCCCGGCAAGTCAGTGTGGTTGGGGATTTCAACCAGTGGGATGGACGACGCCATCCGATGCGGCCTGCAGGGCAGACCGGTGTATGGGAGATATTTCTGCCCGGCGTTAGTGACGGCACATTGTATAAGTATCAGATCATGCGCGCCGGTGGTACGACCACGCTAAAGGCGGACCCGGTAGGTTTCGGCTCTCAGCACCCGCCAGAAAAAGCGTCGATTGTGCGCGACATTGCGGGATATGGCTGGAAGGATAAGGCGTGGATGAAATCACGGGCGACCCGCGCCGACCGCAGCAGCCCTATTTCGATTTACGAGGTGCATCTGGGGTCCTGGCGCCGACGTTATGACGATGGCGGACGGCCACTGAGCTACAAGGAACTGGCGCGTGACCTGGTTGCTTATGTCAAATTCATGGGGTTCACCCATATTGAGCTATTGCCGATCTCAGAGTTCCCGTTTGATGGGTCCTGGGGTTACCAGCCCGTGGGGCTGTATGCCCCCACGATCCGTTTTGGCCCGCCGAATGAGTTCCGCGATTTGGTCGAAGCTGCGCATGCAGCGGATATCGGTGTGCTGCTGGACTGGGTGCCTGGGCACTTCCCGACGGATGAACACGGCCTTGTCCAGTTTGATGGAACGGCGCTTTATGAACATACCGATCCACGCGAGGGTTTTCACCAAGACTGGAATACATTGATCCCTAACTATGGGCGGTTGGAGGTTAAAAACTACTTTGTTGCCAACGCGTTATATTGGATGGAGGAATACCATCTGGATGGGTTGCGTGTGGATGCCGTGGCGTCGATGCTTTATCGTGACTATTCGCGCAATGACGGCGAATGGGTGCCCAACAAAGACGGCGGCCGCGAAAACTACGAAGCCATTGCATTCCTGCAAGAGATGAACACCGCCGTTTATGGTGCAGATCCCAGTATCATGACCGTGGCCGAAGAAAGTACATCTTTTCCTGCCGTGTCGCAGCCCGTTCATAGCGGTGGGCTGGGGTTTGGGTACAAGTGGAACATGGGCTGGATGAACGATACGTTGCGATACATGGGCAAAGACCCGATTTACCGCCAGCACGACCATCATCTGATGACCTTCCCTATAGATTGGGCTTTTACTGAAAATTTTATCCTGCCGATCAGCCATGACGAGGTTGTGCATGGTAAAGGATCGATGATTGAGAAAATGCCCGGCAATACTTGGGAAAAATTCGCCAATCTGCGCGCCTATTACGCATTTATGTGGATGCAGCCGGGCAAAAAACTACTTTTCATGGGCTGCGAGTTTGCGCAGCCGGAAGAATGGAACCACAATGCGGAACTAAACTGGGGCGTGGCCGAAGAACCGCCGAACAAGGGCGTTCAACATTTAATACGGGATCTGAATGCGCTGTATCGCGCAACGCCCGCCTTGCATGTGAAAGACTGTGTATCTGACGGGTTTGCATGGCTGAATAACGATCCAACGCAATCAACCATTGGATTTGCGCGTTTGGGTAATGATGGTGACGCGCCCCTGGTGGTCATGTGCAACTTTACACCTGTGGCGCGCGACGCATTTCGTGTTGGTGTCCCACAGGACGGTTTCTGGGAGGAAGTCCTGAACACCGATGCTGCGACCTATGGCGGAGAAAATCGTGGTAACCTTGGAGGTTTGCAAGCCCAAGACGTTGCCGCGGATGGCTGTCAGCAATCGGTTACGCTGACCTTGCCACCATTGTCGGTTCTGGTCTTGCGGCTACGTCAGGGACCAACGAAGTAAAGAGGGAGAGAAAAAATGCCAACGAAGCGTCTGACACAACGGTCCATGGTTTTTGTACTTGCAGGTGGTCGCGGTAGTCGCCTGAAAGAGCTGACCGACAGACGCGTGAAACCTGCGGTCCCCTTTGGCGGCAAGGCCCGCATCATCGACTTCGCACTCTCGAACGCAGTGAATTCCGGTATCCGCAAGATGGCCGTCGCGACTCAGTACAAGGCGCACAGTCTGATCCGCCATATGCAGCGTGGCTGGACGTTTTTCCGGGCTGAACGCAATGAATTCCTTGACGTTCTGCCTGCATCTCAACGCGGCAATAACGAAAGCTGGTACAAAGGTACGGCGGATGCCGTCACGCAAAATATCGACATCGTGGACAGCTATGGCGTGGACTATGTGATCATTCTGGCGGGCGACCATATTTACAAAATGGACTACGAAATCATGTTGCGGCAACATGTCGAAACTGCTGCCGACGTGACCGTGGGCTGTCTGACAGTGCCGCGTATGGAAGCCACGGCATTTGGCGTCATGGATACGGACGCAGATGGCCGGATCACGAGCTTCTTGGAAAAACCTTCCGATCCACCGGGCATTCCGGGCGACCCGGATAAGGCGTTGGCCTCGATGGGTATCTATGTCTTCAACTGGACGTTTCTGCGCGACCTGCTTTTGAAAGATGCGGAAGATCCAAATTCGTCAAATGATTTTGGCAACGATCTGATCCCCGGGATTGTTTCGGGTGGTAAAGCGATGGCACACCGTTTTGACGATAGTTGTGTGCGCGCAGATGGTGCGCCAGCGTATTGGAAAGATGTGGGGACAGTTGACGCCTTTTGGCAGGCGCATATTGATCTGACGAACTTTACCCCGGAATTGGATCTTTGGGATCGCAATTGGCCGATCTGGACCTACAACGAAAGCGTGCCGCCAGCGAAATTCATCCATGACGAACGTGACAGACGCGGTATGGCAATTTCCTCTATGGTGTCCGGCGGGTGCATAATTTCGGGAACAGAGGTGCGAAACTCCTGCTTGTTTACAAATGTGCATACCAACTCCTACGCTGTATTGGACCATGCCGTGGTCCTGCCAAACGTGGTTGTTCACCGCTCTGCGCGTTTGCGGCAGGTTGTTGTTGACGGCGGTGTGATCATCCCCGAAGGACTGGTCGTGGGTGAGGACCCGGCAGAGGATGCTAAATGGTTCCGAGTCACGGATCGTGGGACCACATTGATCACACAGGATATGCTGGACAAGAAAGCCGCCGCTTCATGACAAAGGTTCTCTTTGTTGTTTCTGAATGTGCCCCGTTTATCAAGACGGGCGGCTTGGCTGATGTTGCCGGGGCGCTGCCACTTGCCTTGTCTGCGTTTGACTGTGACGTTCGTGTATTGCTACCCGGCTACCCTGCTGTCATCGCGCAACTGTCGAAGACCAAAGTGGTCAAAACCTACGAAGATTTGTTTGGCGGACCTGCAAAGCTGCGCCGCTGGAAATATGCAGGACTAAACTTATTCATTATCGACGCACCGCATCTTTATGATCGTGATGGAGGCATCTATGGCGATGTCACCGGACAAGATTGGGCCGATAATCCAGAGCGATTTGCGGCTCTGTCTTATGTGGGGGCCAGCATTGCCAGTGATGGGGCAGGTGACTGGACGCCGGATATTCTTCACGGTCATGACTGGCAAGCAGGGTTGACGCCTGAATATCTGCAATCTGCGGGAACGGATGTACCGTTCGTTTTCACGGTGCATAACATCGCGTTTCACGGCAATACATCCGCAGACCGGATGAACGCGCTTCATTTGGATGCGACCCGTTTCGACGCGGATCATTTCGAATTTTGGGGTCAAATCTCGGCGTTGAAATCAGCGCTGATGGGGGCGGATAAGATCACAACCGTTTCGCGAACATATGCTGAGGAACTATTGACCCCTGAATTTGGTATCGGGATGGACGGTGTGTTACGTCATCGTAAGGCTGACCTGTCTGGCATCGTGAATGGTATCGATGAAGCCGCGTGGAACCCGGCAACTGACCCCAACATCAAACCTTACAAGACAGCGGCTGGCAAAGCTGCGAACAAACAGGCGCTGCAAAAGACCTTTGGCCTGGCGACGTCTGATGGGCCGCTTTGCGTTTTGGTGTCACGGCTGACTGAACAGAAAGGCATTGATCTGTTGTTGGAAGCACTGCCTGAGCTTCTACGTCACCGGGGTCAACTGGCGCTACTCGGATCTGGCGAACCCAAATTGGAAGTTGCATTGCTGGAAGCGGCGGCAAGCCACGAAAATATTGCTGTCAAAATCGGCTATGACGAAGCTTTATCGCATCAAATGATCGCGGGCGGCGATGCAATTCTCGTGCCATCGCGGTTTGAGCCATGCGGCCTGACGCAGCTTTATGGGCTGCGCTATGGCACGTTGCCGCTGGTGGCGTTGACGGGTGGGTTGGCTGACACAGTCATCAACGCGTCACCTGCCGCCCTCGCCAGCAAAGTGGCAACAGGCATCCAGTTCTTTCCGGTAAATGGTCAGGCTTTGACGAACGCATTTACCCGGCTGTGTGATTTCTACAGCCAACCAGCGGTTTGGAAGGCCATGCAGCGGAATGCGATGAAACAGGCGGTTGGATGGGATGCTTCAGCTGCCGAATATTCTGCGATCTACAGCTCTTTGATGAAGGCGCCTTCGTGATATCTGGACTGCCGCAAATTGGACCGGGGCGCCCGTCACCGCTCGGTGCGACGGTTGACGAAGGTGGCGTCAACTTTGCTGTATACTCACGCCACGCAACCCGGGTCATGTTGTGCCTGTTCGATGAAAACGGGGTGGAAAACCAGATCATTACGTTACCCGAACGCGAGGGCCATGTCTGGCACGGATATTTCCCTGGCATGAAGGCAGGCCAGCAATATGGGGTTCGGATGGAGGGGCCATATGCCCCTGATCAAGGACATCGTTTTAACCCTTACAAGCTGTTGATTGATCCCTATGCCAAAAGCCTGACAGGCCATCCCACCTGGGACAGTTCTTTGTTTGGGTACAAGGCTGGGCACAATGATAAAGACCTTAGCTTTGACAAAACGGATAGCGCCCCATTTATGCCGCGCTGTGTCGTGGTTGATCCGAATTTTGACTGGGGTGATGCCCCGAGACCGAACCACGCGCTTGAAAATTCAGTCATCTACGAGGCGCATGTCAAAGGGCTGACGGCTGGTCGTAAGGACATCAAGAACCCCGGCAGTTACCTTTCCATGGCTGCTGATCCGATCCTTGAACATCTCAATAAACTGGGTGTCACAGCCGTCGAACTTCTACCAGTACAGGCGTTTCTGAATGAAAAGTTTCTACTGGATCGGGGGCTGACAAATTACTGGGGTTATATGACCTACGGGTTCTTTGCGCCGGACCCGCGATATATGCAAGGCGCTGATATTGCTGAGTTTCAGCAGATGGTCGCCCGGTTTCATTCCGCCGGGATCGAGGTGATATTGGATGTGGTTTACAACCACACTGCCGAAGGCTCTGAAATGGGTCCAACCCTGATGTTCCGCGGGCTCGATAATGCCAGTTATTATCGTCTTGCAGAGGACAAGCGTTACTACATCGACGATGCAGGTTGCGGGAACACGTTGGATTTCGAGAACCCGGCTGTGATCAGATTGGTGATGGACAGCTTGCGTTATTGGGTCGAGGTTATGCATGTGGACGGGTTTCGGTTTGATCTATGCGCAGCACTTGGCCGCACCCGCCATGGTTTCGAGCGGGATGGACCATTCTTTCGCGCCATCGGCCAAGACCCTGTCCTGAATAGGGTGAAGTTGATAGCGGAACCTTGGGATATTGGGCCCGGGGGCTACCAGCTTGGCGCATTTCCCGCTCCTTTCACGGAATGGAACGACAAGTTTCGTGACAATGTCCGCGAATTCTGGCGTGGGGATCGTGGCAAGGTAGCGGATGTCGCGGGGCGTTTGACCGGTTCGGCACAGTTTTTTGATCATGAAGGTCGGGCTGCAACATCGTCACTCAATTTCCTGACGGCCCATGATGGGTTCACGCTGCAAGACACCGTCAGCTATGCGGAAAAGCACAATCTCGCGAATGGTGAAGATAATCGCGATGGGCATTCCAATAACCATTCTGACAATATGGGTGTTGAAGGGCCAACCAATGATCCGGCTATTCTGGCTGCCAGGACACGGCGCAAACGCAACCTGATTGCGACGCTTATGCTGTCGCAGGGGACACCGATGCTGTTGGCTGGTGATGAGCTTAGCAATTCGCAAGGCGGCAATAACAACGCCTATTGCCAAGATAACGAGATTGGTTGGGTCAACTGGCCAGAGAAAGGCGACCCGTTTTTCGACTTCTGCCAACAGGCCATCGCGTTTCGGCGCATGCATCCTTTGCTGCGGCAACGACGTTTCTTGCATTCGCGCCAACGCCTGACCGATGGCGCGCCTGATTTGTTCTGGCGACGCGCAAATGGGGAACCGATGCGCCAAAGCGATTGGGATGACCCCAATCTGGATATTCTGGTAGCCGAGATGCGTATGGCCTCCGGCTCCCCCGAATATGTGCAGCGTGAAGGGGCGTTGCTGGTGGTGCTTAATCGCGGCCCTGCCACAGAAATTACGCCGCCAGAGCTTGTGGATGGCAGCGTGTGGGTGCGCCGTTTCGATACCAGCCAGGAAGATGCGACTAAGGTGACGTCTGGGATGCAAGTCGCGGCAAATGCCGTTGTCGTATTCTCACAAGAGACGAAGAATTAAAGGAAGGATTGATCATGCCGATGCAAACTGTACGCACGCGCCCGATTGAGGGGCAAAAACCGGGCACAAGCGGTCTTCGCAAGAAAACGACGGTGTTCAAGCGCCCGCATTACCTTGAAAACTATGTGCAATCCACGTTTGACGGTATCGGAGGCGTGCAGGGCAAGACGTTGGTCGTCGGCGGCGATGGACGGTTTTTCAATGATGACGCGATCCAGATCATCCTGCGTATGGCCGCCGCAAACGGTGCCGCAAAGTGTATCGTCGGGCATGGTGGTCTTTTATCGACTCCGGCGGTGTCCAACCTGATCCGTAGACGCCATTCCGATGGCGGTCTGATCCTGTCGGCCAGCCACAATCCGGGCGGTCCAGATGCCGATTTCGGATTAAAATATAACGGTCCAAATGGTGGTCCTGCGCCCGAGAATGTCACCGATAAGATATTTGGATGTTCCAAAGAAATCGAGATTTACAAGATCACGGCCTCGGGCGGCGTAGATATCGACAATCTGGGAAACCGCAGCCATCAAGGTATGCAGGTCGAGATTGTTGACCCTGTCGCAGACTATGCGGACTTGATGCAAAGGATCTTTGACTTTGACAAGATTCGGGCATTGTTCGCAGGCGGTTTCACCATGCGTTTCGACGCGATGCACGCGATTACTGGCCCTTACGCGCATGCGATACTGGAGGGCCTGCTGGGGGCAGCAAAAGGTACAGTGGTTAATGGAACACCAAGCCCGGATTTTGGTGGTGGTCACCCGGACCCCAACCCGATCTGGGCAAAAGACTTGATGGATGTCATGTACGGCGCTGACGCGCCTGATTTTGGTGCAGCATCTGATGGGGACGGTGATCGTAATATGATTGTCGGGCGGGGTGCCTATGTGACGCCCTCCGATAGTCTTGCCCTCCTTTGCGCCAAGGCCCATCTAGCTCCAGGCTACAAAGACGGGCTGGCAGGCGTCGCCCGCTCCATGCCTACATCGCGGGCTGTGGACAGGGTCGCGCAACGACTTGGCATCGGGTGTTACGAAACGCCGACCGGTTGGAAGTTCTTTGGCAATCTTCTGGACGCGGGCAAGGTGACGTTATGTGGTGAAGAGAGTGCGGGAACAGGGTCCGATCATGTCCGTGAAAAGGATGGGCTTTGGGCCGTTCTGCTGTGGCTGAACATCTTAGCGGAGACCAAACAATCGGTTGCGGATCTGATGGCTGAGCTGTGGGCGACCGACGGGCGTTGTTACTACTCACGTCATGATTATGAAGATGTCGACAGCGACAAGGCAAATGCAATGATGGACGCGCTGCGGAGTAAGCTGACCTCTCTCGTTGGTACAACCGTTGCGGGTCTGACTGTTGAGGCCGCAGATGAGTTTGCTTACGACGATCCTGTCGATGGGTCTCGCTCCACCGGGCAGGGCGTAAGGATTACCTTTTCTGGTGGCGCGCGAACCGTGTTTCGCCTGTCAGGTACCGGGACAGAAGGGGCAACGATACGGATTTACCTTGAGCAGCTCAAAACAGCGGCAGATAAGCTGCAAATGGAACCCGCAGACGCATTGGCGGATGTGCGTGAGGCGGCCATGATCTTGTCGGATTTATCGGCAATGACGGGCCGGGTTGATCCCGATGTCATTACCTGACATCAGATTGCCGCATGTGGCGGGATGAGGAAATAGTAACCTCGCTGACGCTTTGGTTTGGCGCGCCGGGACGATGCCGCCATGACGAGGGTATTTAAGACGATGAATGTGATGAGTGATTTGTCCGCTGACGCATTGCGTGCGCGCATCATGCAACACCTGACCTATACATTAGGCAAAGATAAACCACATGCCAGCCTTTATGACTGGCGCATGGCAGTCAGCTACAGTGTGCGTGATATCATTATCGAACCTTGGTTTGCGGCCACCCGCAAGACCTACGAGGCGCAAGGCAAGCGGGTCTATTATCTTTCGTTGGAGTTTCTGATCGGCCGCATTCTGGGCGACGCAATGATGAACCTCGGCCTGTTTGAAACGGTGCAGTCGGTACTGGAGGGTGATGGTGTCGCGCTTGCCGACGTGATCGAAGATGAACCAGACGCCGCATTGGGCAATGGCGGATTGGGGCGGTTGGCGGCATGTTTTCTGGAAAGCATGTCAACCTTGGCTTGTCCTGCTTACGGCTATGGCATCCGTTATGAACACGGCCTTTTCCGCCAAAAGTTCGAGGCTGGGCGACAGGTCGAACATCCCGAGGATTGGCTGAACCAACCACATCCTTGGGAATTCGAACGGCCAGAGGCGCGCTACACTATTCCCTTCAAAGGTCATGTCGACGTCGTTGATGGTGTGTTCCACTGGCATCCATCGGAAACGGTTTATGCCCGTGCCTATGACATGCCCGTTGTTGGCTGGCAGGGGAAATGGGCGAATACGCTGCGTTTATGGGGTGCGCATCCAACAGAGTTATTCGACCTGCGGAAATTCAATTCCGGCGACCATACCGCCGCTGCTGCACCCGAGGCATTGGCGCGGACTTTATCCCGGGTGCTTTATCCCGAAGACACAACCGATAGCGGCAAGGAATTGCGGCTCAAGCAAGAGTTCTTTCTGACATCGGCCGCTTTGCAGGACATTCTGCGCCGGTTCTTGAGCGAATATGATGATTTCGCGCTGCTTCCGGACAAAGTTGCGATCCAAATGAACGACACGCATCCCGCAATTGCTGGGCCGGAAATGATCCGTTTGTTGGTAGATGAACACGGGTTGACGTGGGATGCCGCCAAACAGATCACCTTGGGCTGTTTAAACTACACGAACCACACGCTGCTGCCAGAAGCACTGGAGACATGGTCGACTTGGCTGATGGGCCGGGTTTTGCCGCGCCATATGCAGATCATTGAACGGATCGACACCGAACACCGTGCGGCGACCAAATGCGCTGACGACCTTGCAATCGTGAAACATGATCAGGTGTATATGGGGACGTTGGCCTTTGTCATGGCGTCCCATGTGAATGGCGTCTCGGCGCTGCATACACAGTTGATGAAAGAAACCGTCTTCGCCGGGCTTAACAGGCTTTATCCAGCACGGATTGTGAACCAAACAAACGGCGTCACGCCACGGCGATGGGTGCGGCTGTCAAACCCTGCCTTGTCGCAAGTCCTGACGGACGCGATAGGTGCGGGCTGGGAAAACGATTTTAACCGTATTTCTGAGTTGGGAGTGCATGAAGATGACCCCACCGTGCGTGCGGCGTTTGGGCGGGCCAAAAGGCAGAACAAGGTGGCTTTGGCCAACTGGGTATCGCGTCAATTGGGTATCACGTTGAACCCGGATGCGATGTTTGATGTGCAGATCAAACGGATGCATGAATACAAGCGGCAATTGCTGAACCTGTTCGAAACGATTGCCCGGTGGTCGGCCATCCGCGACAATCCGCAAGCCGGTTGGACGCCGCGGGTCAAGATATTTGGTGGCAAGGCGGCGCCCGGATATTTTGCAGCCAAGGAGATTATCCACCTGATTAATGATGTGGCGAGAACAGTCAATAATGATCCGGTCGTGGGCGACCTGCTCAAGGTCGTCTACCCCGCGAATTACAATGTCTCGATGGCTGAAAGGTTGATCCCGGCGACCGATTTGTCAGAGCAGATCTCGACGGCTGGCAAGGAAGCGTCAGGCACCGGCAATATGAAATTCACGATGAACGGCGCATTGACGATTGGCACATTGGACGGCGCCAATGTCGAAATCCGCGAACACGTCGGGGCGGAGAATTTCTTTCTGTTCGGAATGACCGCAAGGGAGGTTCGAGAACGCTATCAGGTCATGGATCATTCTCGCCAAGCGATCCGGGAAAGCCAACCACTACAAGATATCCTGCAAATGATCGTCGAAGGGCGGTTCAGCCCTGACGACACCGACCGATATAATGGATTGGTTGACTGTATCTGGAACCACGATCCGTTTTTGGTGGCATCTGATTTCGAGAGCTACCTTGCCACACAGACCGACGTTGATCACAGCTATGCCGACCAAGATCATTGGAACAGGCTGGCGCTGCGCAATGTCGCAGGGGCGGGGTTCTTTTCCTCTGATCGGACGATCAAGGGTTACATGTCGGATATCTGGGGTACAAAAACGCTGAAGTAGCCAGGTTCCGCTGGCCCTGCCGCTCCCGTCCATTTCCAGGCGTAGCCCCTCTAACAAACAACATCCTGTCGCGCTCGAACACCAGGGTGGCCCGGCTAGGTCTTCGGCTCTCTTCTGGGTGTTCTCTTGGCAATGGCCACCGTGCCATATAAGAAACACGATCATCGCCCTAGGAATCTGCGAAAACTGGCATGAAACCAAACGGAACACTGCACGTGAGTGAAACGCCGAATTCGAAAAGACCGCATGAAAAGCCGAACTTAGAGCGCGCATCACGATTATCCGTCGCCCCAATGATGGATTGGACTGATAGGCACTGTCGGTATCTGCATCGTTTGATGAGCCAGCATTGCTTGCTTTACACTGAAATGGTGACGGCCCCGGCCGTGATCCATGGTGATCGGGAAAAGCTGCTGAAATTTGACGCAGCCGAACAGCCAGTTGCACTCCAGCTTGGCGGCTCTGACCCAGCGCAACTTGCGCAGGCGGCGCGGATCGCGGCTGATTTTGGTTATACAGAAGTCAATCTGAACTGCGGCTGTCCGTCAGATCGTGTGCAATCGGGCAGTTTCGGGGCTGTCCTGATGGAAAACCCGGGGTTGGTCGCCCGCTGTTGTGCGGCGATGCTGGATGCGGTTGATATACCAGTTACTGTCAAATGCCGGATTGGGGTGGATGATCAGAACCCGCATGACGTGTTGCCTGATTTCATTGCGCAAGTCAGCGCCGTCGGGGTTGACCGGTTTGCCATCCACGCCCGCAAGGCTTGGTTGCAAGGTTTGTCACCCAAGGAAAACCGGGATATCCCGCCGTTGGACTATGAGCTTGTCCTCGCGATGAAAGGATTGTTCCCGCATTTGCATCTGTCGGTGAATGGCGGTGTCACAAGTTTGGATGTGGCGGCTGGCTTTTTGGAAAAGGGCTTGGATGGGGTGATGATTGGGCGCGCGGCCTACCATAACCCTTCTGATATCTTACTGGATGTTGATGCCCGCATTTTCGGGCACCCCCGTGATCGTCAGGCGGAAGATGTCGTGCTGCTTATGTTGCCTTACATCGAAAGCCATCTTGCCGATGGGGGGCGTCTACATCAGGTCACCCGCCACATGCTGGGGCTGTTTCAGGGCCGTCCGGGCGCGCGGGGCTGGCGGCGGTATCTGTCAGAACATGCACATGCAGACGGGGCCGGCCCTGAAGTGGTCGAAGCAGCATTGCGTCAGATAATCGCGCTGGCGGCTTGATGAACGAAACCAAAGGCTACCATGTTTTTGACAGTGAGGCATGCGTCGCGACATGGGCCAAGGCAGCTTATGACGTTGCGCGCGATGTCCTGCGCGGCCCGGTTGAACGGCGGCATGGTGGTACGTGGTATGTCGGTGTTGATGCGCTGCCTAATGCGGCAGATGGCAGTATCGGCCAGGTGCCACTGACCGGAACTTGGGAAAACCACATCGTCCCGCCAGCGACGTGGCACCGCGCCCAGCTATCCGTCATCTTCCCCGGCTATCCTAGGAAAGACCCTGACGAAAGTGACGGCGCGCATCGCTACCGGCGTTTGCGCGATGCCGCCCATGTGGATGGGCTGTTGCCCGAGGGGCAGCAGCGGCGGCGGCATCTGCGCGAACCGCACGGGTTCATTCTGGGCTTCCCGCTGAATGCGGTGCGCGCCAGTCCGCTCGTTGTCTGGGAAGGCAGTTACCTGATCATGCAAGATGCGTTCAGGCGGGCCTATCAAGGTGTCGAACCCGACTCTTACGGCGATCTCGATGTCACCGATATCTATCAGATGGCGCGGCAGGAGGTCTTTGCCAGGTGCGAGCGTGTCTTGATCCAAGCCGTACCGGGGCAGGCGATCCTGCTGCATCGACATTTGTTGCATGGGGTGACTGCATGGGAAGGGGCGGATGATCCCGAAGGGCGTATGATCGCCTATTTCAGGCCTTTAGTGGCGCCTGCGCGTTGGTTTTCGCCCGATCGGCATTAAAATCGCGCAGCGATTTTCCCGGTTCATCAACAAAAAGACTGGGCAGAATGCGCAATGTGGTGACTTCGTCGATCCGAATGTCGTCAAACCCTTTGGTCGTTTCACACCATACGACGCATGTCCAAAGCCTGCCCCAGTAGTCAAGCTGCAAGGGGCGGACGATCCTGATCTGATCATGTATCGACAATTCAAGCTTCTGTCTTGTGCGAATGGCTTGCCGGATCGTCGGAAGATGCTGAAAACTGCGGGCTGCATCGGCAAACGGATAGACGGCAAACCCATATCCAGTCGGTGCGCTGCTGCGATCTTCTGGCATGACGGCATCGAGCTTGGCCGATAGGGCGGCGGCAGCGACAGACAATTCAGCGTCCCCGCCTTGTCCGACAGCCTTAAGGCCAAGATGCAACGCTTCAACCTCGGTCATGGTCAGGTTCAGCGGGGGCAGGGTGATGGCGGCGATAACGCGATATCCAATGCCACGCTCGCCTTCGATGGGTACGCCAGAGGCGGCCAGCGTTTCCATATCGCGATAGATCGTGCGCAAGGACACATCCGTCGCCGCGGCCAGATCGGCGGCCTTATGCAAGGTGCCGTCGCGCAAAATCTGGATGAGTTGCATCAATCTGTCCGCGCGGCGCATCGGTATCCTTTCGATTCGAGCAAGTATTGCCATTTTTCTGACAACTGACAACTTATTGTCACAAGAGTTGTAATTTCCTTGCAAAAAAGGGGGGTGCGACACGCAGGTTGGTCATTTTGCGGCTTTCCATGTGGCAAGTTCAGCCCTATCTGTCAGGTCAATAGATACAAACCGTGCGGCGCCTGTGCCCCGCGATAGGAGTTGAAAATGCTGAACAACATTGGCCTTCCCGGTCTGCTGCTGATTGCAGTTGTGGTTTTGGTCCTGTTTGGGCGCGGAAAAATTTCGAGCCTGATGGGCGAAGTTGGCAAAGGGATCACGGCGTTCAAACGCGGTGTGGATGATGGCAAGAAGGAGCTGGAAGACAGCATGGCCGACGCGCGTGACGTGACGCCCGAAGACGAAAAAGACAAAGCCTGATCCTGCCATAAAGGACGATACGCATGTTTGGCCTTGGCTGGAGCGAAATGATGGTCGTGGGGATCGTAGCATTGATTGTCATCGGTCCCAAGGATCTTCCCGGACTTTTCCGTACCATGGGCGAGTTTACAGGCAAGGCGCGGGGGATGGCGCGCGAGTTTTCGCGGGCAATGAATGCGGCTGCGGATGAAAGCGGCGTGCGCGACATTTCATCGACAATTAAGGCTGCCTCCAACCCTGCGAAGTTCGGGACTGACAAGATCAAAGAAGCAACCGGCATGACCAAGGGCCCTGCCACCCAGGCTCTGTCAGAAGAACGCCAAGCCATGAAAGAAAAGATGAGCGACGCGATGGCAAAGGCTGCTACTGATCGGCAAGCGCGCGAAGCCGCAGAGACGCCGACGGCGAATGATGCCCCGACCGAGACACCGAAGGCTGACAAATGACCAGCGCGGACGAGATCGAAAATAGCGCGGCACCACTTATCGAACATCTCGCAGAATTGCGGACACGTCTGATCTATTCGGTCTCCGCCTTTCTCGTTGCGATGATCTTGTGCTTTTCCTTCGGGGGTATGTTGCTGGATTTCCTGCTGGGTCCGATTGAACGCACGATGCGCAATCTGGGTAACCCTAACCCGGTGATGCAGTATACGGCACCACAAGAGTATTTCTTTACGCTGATCCGCATTTCTGTGGTCGGGGGGCTCACCATTTCGTTCCCAGTCATCGCTTATCAGCTCTGGCGGTTCGTAGCGCCGGGCCTTTACCGCAATGAAAAACAGGCGTTTCTGCCTTTTATTATCGCATCGCCTTTGCTGTTCCTCGCGGGCGCATCGTTTGCGCATTACGTGGTTGTGCCGTTGGCGATGGCGTTCTTCTTGGGTTTTGCGGATCTGCCATCCTTCGTCTCTGCCGTGATGGCGGATTTCGTACCGGCACCTGACGGTTCGGGATTGCTGTCCGGTGCGACAGGCGGTGATCTTGGCCTGCCAGCAGCGACCTCTTCTGGTGTCGACATCGTCTTTAACGGCAAGGTGAATGAAACGCTCGATATCACGCTCAAGATGATCGTGGCCTTCGGTGTTTGCTTCCAACTTCCGGTGCTTTTGACGCTGATGGGTACAGCAGGGCTGGCCAGTTCGCGTGGCTTGCGCGGTACCCGGAAATACGCCGTGGTTGGAATCCTTGTTGTGGCGGCTTTGGTCACGCCACCGGATGTGACAACTCAGCTGATCCTTTTTGTTGTGGTCTACGGCCTTTATGAAGTGTCGATCCATCTTGTTGCAGCGGTCGAGCGCAAGAAAGATCGCGCCGCACGCAAGGACGGGGTGATTGGTGAAAATGAAAGCCTGTTTGATATCCAAGGTGACCTCGATGACGATGTCACAGGCGAACAGGACAAGACAACGTGAGCAAGAAGACCTTGCGCCGTATCGCAGATGCGTTGGACAGGATGAGCCCGGCCTCCGCGCCTAAACCAGATTTCGGCAGTGCGACAGCCTTTGTCTGGCATCCTGACCCTGACCGGCTTGTCGCCGTCAACGCAGTAAACCGCGTAAGCGTCGATCTGTTGGTGGGGGTTGACCGAGCACGAGATACACTGCTTGCGAATTCCACCCAATTTGCCAAAGGGTTACCGGCCAATAATGCGCTGCTTTGGGGCGCGCGCGGTATGGGGAAATCCAGCTTGGTCAAGGCAGTACATGGGGCACTGGCGCCTCATCACCCCCAGCTCAAGATCGTTGAGGTCCAGCGCGAGGATCTGCCCAGCATCGGGCGCTGCCTGAACCTGCTGCGCGGGGTGCAGGAACGGTTCATCCTGTTTTGTGACGATCTGTCATTTGGCCATGATGACGCGCATTACAAGTCGCTCAAGGCCGTGTTGGATGGCGGGATTGAGGGGCGGCCCGAGAATGTCGTGCTATATGCGACATCGAACCGGCGCCACCTTATGCCCCGTGATATGATCGAAAACGAACGCTCATCGGCGATTTCCCCGTCAGAAGCGGTCGAAGAAAAGGTTTCACTGTCTGACCGTTTTGGGCTGTGGCTTGGGTTTCATCCTTGTGATCAGGAGGAATACCTGATGATGATCCGCGGCTATTGCGATGCTTATGGTGTCGATATATCTGATCAGAATCTGCGCGCAGAAGCGATAGAATGGCAGGCGACACGCGGCAGTCGTTCTGGCCGTGTGGCCTGGCAGTATTTCACTGACCTGGCTGGCAGGCACGGCGTTGCCTTGTCGTAAGATGGGTTTAAACCCATCTTACGTTGTGGCGTCTGTCAGGGCAGATAATTGGTCGGGTCAACGCTTTTCAGCCCTTGCCGCACTTCAAAATGCAGGAAGGCAGGATCGCCAGCCCGTACTTTCCCGATTGTCTGTCCGCGCGTGACATTGTCACCCTTTGAGACAGCCAAATCGTCGATATTTGTATAAACTGTCAGCAACCCATCATTATGCTTGACCACAACAATCGCGACGCCACTGGTGTTGTTTGTGACTGCGGCAACACTGCCCGCATCCGCCGCCTTGACCGGTGTGCCAGCCGCCGCACCAATATCGATGCCCTCATTACGTCCGGGTGCATATGCGCGAATGATGCTGCCTTCGACCGGACGGCTGAAACGCGCGCCGGACGATGCCGGTGTTGGCGCTGTTGTGCCAATGTCTGGCGCGTCTGGGATCGCGGTCACTGGAAGTGGCGCTGAAGGTGTCTCGTCTGGCAGCGGTGTTGTTGCACTGGGGGGAACAGGTGTTTGGGTTCCCGCACCCGGCGCCGTTACTTGTTGTGGTGCGGCCGCAACTGGGGTTGCCCCGGCTTGCGGGATCAGCAGATACTGTCCTTCACGCACGGTGAATTCTGAATCAAGTCCGTTCCACTCCGCAATGCTGCGTACAGGCACCTTGTAAAGCCGCGAGAGTGCAAAGACAGTTTCGCCGCGTGCAACTTGATGTCGTATCGGCTCCGCCCCGCCTTGGGCCGGTTGTGGGGCGGCGGCTGGGGCTGCAGCTGGCGTGACAGGATCAAGCGGGGTGGTTGTGACACCCCCATTCGCATCGGCACGGTCAAGCGCGGTTGTGGCCACGGCGGCCACATCCAAAGGCTGACCGGTTCCCGTAGAAGGCTCCGGGACGCGGCCGGGCAGGGCGATGATCTCGTCACGGCGCAGGATCACGTCGGGTTCAATCCCGTTATACTCAGCAAGCTCATCAGCATCTAAACCAAGGCGGATCGCAATGCCCCGGATTGTGTCATCCCGCTGCGCAACGACGACCTGATAGTTTGGATAGGAAATTACGCCCCGATCATCGGGTCGCGGCCGTCCGGGCAATTCCTGCACAGCGCGGCTGGTGTCAAAGCCATTGACGTTGTCGCGCAAATCTAAATCGAAAGGTTCGTTGCAGGCGCTTAGCGCCGCAAAGGCAACACCTGTCATCATCGCACGTCGTGCTGTGGTCCACTCTTGGGACATCCTACCGCTCCTCTTGCCAAGTCGCCCCTTATATGCGGGGTCGTACCATATTTTGTGGTAGTTTACTCTTGTCCTAGCCCTTCTAGCAAGGGGACAAAGCGCACAGCACGCAATTCATCGTAGTCATAGCCGGTTTCTGACCGTGTCACGCGGATCAGGCTTTGGACCGCATCAGATTGGCCAACCGGCAATACCATGATGCCCCCAACCCGCAATTGGGCTAGCAGGGGGCCGGGCGGATCCTCTGCCGCAGCGGTCAACAAGATGCGATCAAACGGGGCCTGTTCGGCAAAGCCGTGGCTGCCGTCAGCGGTGAAAGTGGTGATATTGGTGATGTCATGCGCCTCAAACACCGCGCGGGCGGCGTGGACCAATCGGCGATACCGGTCGACGGTGTAAACGCGGCGGGCAAGCTTGCTGAGGATTGCCGCCTGGTAGCCGGAGCCGGTGCCAATTTCGAGCACTTTGTCACGCGGTGATACTTGCAAGGCCTGGGTCATCAGCCCAACAACGGAAGGCTGGCTGATCGTCTGACCACAAGCGATCGGCAGCGGCATATCCTCATAAGCCCGATCTGCGAATGTACCTTTGACATAGTCGGCACGGTCGACCTTTTCCATTGCGGTCAACACGGCGGCGTCCGTCACACCCTTGCTGCGGAGCGCGTAAAGAAATTGCATCTTTGTGGCCGCGTCGAATGTCACGTCAGGGCATCCTCAAGTGTCGCGACCATATCGTAATCGGTCAGATCAGCCCGCATCGGCGTGATCGAGATATAGCCGTCCAGATTGGCCGCCGCATCCGTGCCGGGTGCTGTTGGTTCATGTTGTGGGCCGCCCTTGACCCAAAGGAATTTGCGGCCCGTGGGTGATGTCTGCGCCTCTGCCCTAAAGCGCGTATTGAGCCGAAACCCTTGAGACGTCGCGGCCATACCTTTGACGTCCTTGCCCGGAACCGGAGGGAAATTTACGTTATAAAACAGCTTGTAATCCGCGTTATCCCACAGCGTGTCATCCAGCAAAGCCTTTACCGTGGCGGCGCCATGATCTGCCGCCGCCTCAAATGGGTTGTCCAGATTGGCATTGTCGGGTCCGTAGAATTGCGACAATGCGATGGACCGCACACCTTGTAATGCGCCTTCGATGCATGCGCCGATGGTACCGGAATAAAGCGTATTCTCGGCGGCGTTATTGCCCCGATTCACGCCCGACAGGATCAGGTCGGGTGGTGTGTCCTGCAGCACATCGTAAAGCCCGGCGATCACACAATCAGCGGGGGAACCTTCCGCTGCGAAACGGCGTTCTTCAAGCTGCGCGATCATGGTCGGGTGCGTGTAGCTGATGCAATGCCCGACACCGGATTGTTCAAAGGCGGGAGCGACCGTCCAGACCTCACCATCCGGTCCGGCGACCTCTGTCGCGATATCGGTCAGAACCCTCAGCCCGGGGGCGTTGATACCGTCGTCATTGGTGATGAGAATGCGCATATCCGCCCCTTCGCTGTTATTTTGTTCCTAAGCGAGGGGGCGGGGCGCGGCAAGTCAGGTTGCGTGTGCAACGTCACGTTGCCGGGTACCATAGATCGTAAGCAACACTGTCGCTGAAAAGATGACCCATTGCGGCATCGGCCAGAGCGAGCCGAGCATGGTTGTTCCGTAAAGAAGAAACAGTGCCGTCCAACCGATCTGCATGGCTGCAAGTGTGACAAGAAGCGGGCGTGAAGGGTGACGGGCCAGCCAGAAATAGGCACCCGAAAAGACGATCAGGTTCACCGTGATCGCGTGCCACAGCACGGCAGACATCGCGGCCAGATGCGCGGTCGGCAGGACGTCTTGGTAGACATAGTGATATTCCGGCCCGCCTGCAAAGACGTGAATACCGGTTGTCAGGACCATGATGGTCCCGGCCAAGGTCAGAGGTATGTTCATCTGCGACTCCTTTACTATACGTATCCGTATGGTGCGCATGGCCTTGCGAGAGTCAATACGCTGCCGTATGGTTTGTCATGGTAGATAAGAAACAGCGCCTTGGGCAACAGGATTGGATTAATGCGGGGTTTCGGGCGCTGACACGCAAGGGACCGGAAGGGTTGCGCGTGGAACCTGTTGCGCGTGAACTTAAGTCCACAAAGGGTTCATTTTATTGGCATTTCAGGGATTTATCTGCCCTACAGAACGCCATGCTTTCCTATTGGGAAGATGCGGCAACGCATCGTATCATCGCCGAGTTGGAGAAACTGCCGCGCGGGCTGCCGCGGTTAGAGGCGCTGGTCCATGCCGTCAATATGCCGCATGAGGCGCAAGGTGGTGCTGGTGCCGAAGCTGCCATTCGGGCCTGGGGTAACAGCTTTGCCCCGGCAGGCGATGCGGTGGGCCGTGTTGACACAGCGCGCCTCACCTTTCTGAAAGAGTGCATGGCAGATATTGGCGTTGATGCGCCGGAATTGCCTGCCCTGTTCTATGCCGCCCATCTGGGGCTAGAGCAATTATCGATCAATACCGATATCGCACCGGTGCAAATTCTGACCCGTTTGGTTGAGATGGTGAAGCAGACCATCAACTGAGCCCGACAAAACCTAGCCTTCAACAGTTAACAAATTTCTTTGACCCGCGTCCGGTGCTTATCCAAGGATGGCAGGCAGTAGGCGGGCGGCTTCGACATCTGGCGCTGTCAGCGCGTCGCGGTCTTCGCCCGGGTGAAATCGGGCGCGGGTGGCTGTGGGCATTGGCGCGGGTTCCAGAATATGGACATGTGGCCCTGTTTTGACGGTTTCGGCCTGCCAACTGCGCGCCAGCGCGGTCTGAGCCGCTTTGGTCGCCCCATAAGCGCCAAAGAACGGGGACCCGCCGCGCGGATCGTCAAAGAAGACGGCGTGTCCGGTCTCCTGCAACAAGGGCGTGACATAGCGGATCAGGCGTGATGTGGCCTCGATATTGACACTGATCGATTTGGTCAGGTCCTTGGGGCCGATATGGCCAGCGGGTGACAACGGGGCGGCATGGATCGCCGGGTGCAACCAAAGGTCCAGCTTGCCCCAACGGTCATAGATCCCTCGGCAAAGCTGCTGCATCGCCTCGTCCACGGTGATGTCCATTGGCGCAAGCGTGGCCTGCCCGTCAGCAGCCTGAATGGCATCATCCAGCTCTTCCAGCGCACCCACGGTGCGCCCAACGGCGATGATGTGATGTGTGGGGGCAAGAGCCTTGGCCAATGCCGCACCAAGGCCGCGCGATGCGCCGGTGATCAATGCAGTCTGTGTCATGAGGCGCGTCATGTGCCGAACCGGGCGCGGCGTCAAGCCTTAGCTGCCTGCGATGCGCATCGCTCTTGTGTCGCCACCTCTTGTGGTCAGGATCACCTGATCGTCGCCGATGCCTGTGATGGTCACGCCAAAGGCCTGCGCACCAACTTGCACCCGCGCGATCCGGCCGCGGGGCGACCGTAGTAGCGCCGCTGGCCCATCATGCGCCTGCATCAATCCGATGACGGTGAGGTCGTTGAGGGCCAGCGCGTCTGGCCGTGTTGCTTTTGCGGCCGCGAGGACCGGTGTTTGTTCTGACATGGGTACTGCTTCGTTTGTGAGTGAAGCGGTCTCTTGCCAGAATGCGATGTTTCGCAACAGGCCCCGGCGTCCTTGTGACGCAGGGTTTCAGGCGTAAAAACTGCGATGAGTGGCTCAAATCCCCGTGATCAGGGCGCGCAGATCAACTCGCCGTCTTCCTTGTATACCGGTTGCGTCAGCGGGTTTTCCAAAATTGGCAGGACCGCGTCGGACGGGCGGCATAGGGCCACGCCTTTTGGCGTGCAGACAATGGGCCGGTTCACAAGGATCGGATGGGCGATCATTGCATCCAGCAATGCATCGTCATTCACCGATGGATCAAGCAGCCCCAACTCTTCCGCCGGTGATTTCGACGTCCGAAGGGCTGCGCGCGGCGTCAGATCGGCGGCAGCGAATAACGCCTGCAACTGCGGACGGGTCCAGCCGGTTTGCAAATATGCGATGACTATGGGTTCGGTGCCTGAGGCACGGATCACGGCAAGCACATTGCGCGAGGTGCCGCAGTCGGGGTTGTGGTGGATGACGGTGGTCATGGCCTCTCTTCAGAAAGAAAATTCTAAACGTCTGACGTTGATCGTTCGAGAGCGGAAAGCGCCGCGTTCAACTGGTCCCGCAACTCCATGATTTCTTCGTGTGGTCCTGTGTCAGGGTAGATGTCAAACCAAAAGGTTATCCCACAAGCAGTTGCCAAACGCTGCATTTCGAGCGTCGTCGAAAAACTGAAATTGCCGCCCGTGCAGACGCATACGATTTCGAACTGGAAGTGTTCTTGAAGATCAAGAAGCCTGTCTTTGTGAGGTGTAACCCGACGCAGCAAAGCATTCACATGTTCGTCAAGCGGTTCAGTGTCAGCCAATTGACTATCAAGTCTCCAATGCGACTTCCGTCGCCTAACCGTTTTCGATGAGTGTTTGTTGGGAATCGGGTCGCCAAGTTTGAAAACACGATCAGGCTGAATGGCCAGGCCATCGGAAATCAACTGTGGGTCAACTAAGCCAGATGCTGAAAGATATGCATATTGTCGCTGGGTTATGGAATCGTTCCAGTGCGCTTCGATCATTCCGCCGCCGTCTTCGCTTCGAACCCTTGTTCGATCATGTCGGATGGGGCTACCGGATATTCGCCCGAGAAACAAGCGTCGCAATAGGCAGGGGCCTTGTTGTCGCGTCCTTTTGCCTCGCCCACGGCGCGGTAAAGCCCGTCGAGTGATATGAATTTTAGGCTATCGACGCCCAGATGCTCTCGCATCTCGTCTTCTGACATGGTGGCGGCCAAAAGTTTTTCCCTTTGCGGGGTGTCGACACCGTAAAAACACGGCCATGCTGTCGGAGGGGAAGCGATGCGGAAATGCACCTCTGCCGCGCCTGCATCAAGGATCATTTCCTTGATCTTGCGGCTGGTTGTGCCGCGCACAACGCTGTCATCGACCAGAATGACCCGCTTCCCCTTGATCAGGGCGCGGTTGACGTTCAGTTTCAGACGCACGCCCATATTGCGGATCTGTTCGGTCGGTTCGATGAAGGTGCGGCCCATATACTGGTTGCGGATGATCCCCATCGCGTAGGGAATGCCGGATTCCAGCGCATAGCCGATGGCCGCAGGTGTGCCGCTATCGGGGACCGGGCAGACCAGATCAGCCTCGACCGGCGCTTCCTTGGCCAGTTCGCGCCCGATATTTTCACGGGTCTCATAGACGGACCGTCCACCGAGGATCGAGTCAGGGCGGCTGAAATACACATGCTCAAAGATGCAGAACCGCGCACGGTTCGGACGAAAGGGGAAATGGCTTTCGACACCTTTTTCAGCTGTGATCACCACCATCTCGCCCGGTTCGATTTCGCGCACGAACTCCGCTCCGATGATGTCGAGAGCGCAGGTTTCCGAGGCCAGCGCCCAGCCATCCCCGACTTTACCTAGCACCAGTGGACGCACGCCCAAGGGATCGCGGCAGCCCAGCAGCTTGGTTCGGGTCATCGCCACGATGGAAAACGCACCTTCAACCTTGCGCAGCGCCTCTTCCATCCGGTCGGGGATGTTGCGCCCCATGGAGCGGGCCATCAGGTGGATGATGCATTCGCTGTCAGACGAGCTTTGAAAGATTGATCCGCGTTCGATCAATTCACGCCGCAGCGACATCGCGTTGGTGATGTTGCCGTTATGCGCAATAGCGGCACCGCCCATGGCAAACTCGCCAAAGAAGGGCTGTACATCACGCATGGCCGTCTGGCCCTTTGATCCGGCGGTGGAGTAGCGGACATGCCCGATCCCGATACTGCCGGGCAGAGTTTCCATCACGCTTTGATTGGTGAAGTTATCGCGCACCAGCCCCATGCGCCGCGCCTGATTAAAACCGGTTTCTTCGGCATGGGTCACGATGCCGCCCGCCTCTTGTCCGCGATGCTGTAGGGCGTGCAGGCCGAGGGCTACAAAATTCGATGCATCGGTCACACCGACAACGCCAAAAACGCCACATTCCTCCCGCAGTTTATCATCGTCAAATGGATGGGCGGGGGGCATCTGGGTGGACAAGAGGGCAGCTCCGAATCCGTTGGCACTGGTCTGCCCCGGTCTTAGCGGGTCAGGGACGCGCTGTCACGAAACGATCATGTTTCTTTGGGGTGAAAAGCGATGTGTGTGCCGGGAAGGGCGCGCTGGGTATGTCGGTAGCGTTATTTGCCATCGGCAGAAGCGACAGTGACGGGTACGAAACATCCCATGATCAGGCGTTTTTGATCAAAGGGAATACCCTGCGGCGGGTCAAAGCGCGGGTCTGTTGTCATGGCTTTTTCAACCGCGTCGACATGTGCCTTGTCGGGCCATTTTTGCCAAGAAAAGACGATTTTGTCGTCAGGTCCGGCATCAACGGCGCGCCGAAAATCGGTGTGTTGACCGGTAGGCACATTATCTTCCCAGGCGTCGACGACCTCAAGGCAGCCATGTTCCAGCAATAGCTGTGCTGCCTGTTGCGACCAGTTTTCAAAGGCATCGCGTTTGGCGACCGGCACAGGAATGACAAAGCCCACGATATACATGATCGTCCCTTCCTTTAGGGAAAAGGATACATCAGTTGTGGTCAATAAAAAATGGCCACCGCGGGGTCACGGTGGCCATCCTACGTTCTGTAGTTCTGATTATTCGGTTGGTGCGCCGCAAGTCCCAACAAGCTGCTGATACTGCTCTGTGATCCAGCCGAGCGCTTGTTCGGGGTTCTGATCCTCGATCTGGCCAGTCAGTTGGGCAAAGACCCTGGCAGAGCGGCTATCGTCAATCATCGCCACCTGCTGGCTGGCAAAGATCGTGTCGTAGACAAAGAATGCAACGGCGATCAGCAGGATGCCCCGGAAGACGCCGAAGAGGAACCCAAGCCCTTGATCAACCCCGCCAAGCGCCGATCGCTGCACGACGCTTGAAAAGAGCGGGGTGAAGATCGACACGACCACCAGTGCCACCGCAAAAACGGCGGCAAAGGCGGCGATGATCGCCAATTCGCAGCTATCGCCGATGAAATCGCCGACAACGGGTACTTGCCGGACCAGCGGTTCGACCTGATCGGCAAAAATAAATGCAATGATTGTTGCACCGATCCAGCCAACGATTGCCATCGCCTCGCGGACAAAGCCGCGGCTATAGGCCAGCACCCCTGACAAAACAACGATGATCGCGACGCCTGCGTCGACCAGTGTGAAACCTTCCATGGTCCGTCTCCTGCCTTCGACGCTAACCTGCGCCAAATACCTCTTCAACAAATCCGGCAAGGTCTGTCGCGCTGCGCAGGCCCAATCCGGTTACCGCAGGCTGTTTGGCCTGTTGCGGTATGATCGCCGTGGTAAAACCAAGTTTCTGGGCTTCTTTCAATCTATTTTCCGCCTGAACCACCGGACGCAACGCGCCCGATAGGCTGATTTCCCCGAAAACGACGGCATCATTTGGCAATGCGGCATCCTCTCTGGCTGATACGAGAGCTGCGGCAACGGCCAAGTCTGCACCCGGTTCAGAAATGCGCAAACCCCCTGCTACATTGAGATATACGTCCAATCCGGTGAAGGGCACGCCGCAGCGGGATTCAAGTACGGCAAGGATCATCGCGAGCCTGCCGCCATCCCATCCGACGACGGACCGGCGCGGTTGGCTGTGTGGCGAAGGTGCCACAAGTGCCTGTATCTCGCACAGCATCGGGCGCGATCCTTCGATGCCTGCAAAGACAACTGACCCAGGGGCAGGGGTGCCCCGTTCGGATAGGAACAAGGCAGAGGGATTCTTGACCTCTGCCAGCCCTTTGCCTGTCATTTCAAAAACACCGATTTCATCTGCCGGGCCAAACCGGTTCTTGACCGACCGCAAAATGCGGAATTGGTGGCCGCGTTCACCTTCGAAATAAAGCACCGTGTCGACCATATGTTCGACGACGCGGGGCCCCGCAATGGCCCCTTCCTTGGTCACGTGGCCCACCATGACCACGGCCATCCCGTTGCGTTTAGCAAAGGTTGTTAGCTCATGCGCGGAGGAGCGGACCTGCGATACGCTGCCCGGCGCGCTGTCCACATTGTCGGCCCACATGGTTTGGATTGAATCGATGATAGCAAGATCCGGTTTTTCGGCCTCTAGCGTTGTCAGGATATCGCGCAGGTTTGTTTCAGAGGCCAGTTGAACCGGGCTTTGTTCCAACCCCAATCTGCGGGCGCGCATTTGCACCTGTGCGTTCGACTCTTCACCAGAAATATAAATAACTTTCAGTCCATTACGGGCAAATCTTGCAGCAGCCTGTAACAAGAGTGTGGACTTGCCGATACCCGGATCACCACCAACCAGAAGGGCGGATGCCTTGACCAATCCACCACCCAACACGCGATCCAACTCCCCAACGCCGGCGGTTGTCCGTGGCGGTTCCTTTTCTTGGGTTTCCAGATCGGTCAGAGGGATTGGCTTGCCACGTAGCGCACCCAGCGACTTGCCCTTGGGCCCGCTGGAAAGGGCTTTGCTTTCAGTGATCGTGTTCCATGCCTGACAGGCATCGCACTGCCCCGACCATTTTTGAAAGGACGCACCACATTCGGAACAGACGTAGGAGGGATCTTTGGCCATGTTCACCTTTTGGCCCAATTCGGCCCAAACGGCAATGGTCAGAATTGCATGGCCGCACAGGGGAATGCGCGACCATGCTTCTCAGGTATTATGATTGCTCGTCAGCATCCAATATACCCGATTTGAAAAGAAGACCGGCGGCCACGGCGCCGATGATGGGGGCGACGATGAACAGCCACAGCTGGGCAATCGCGGTGCCGCCTGCGAACAAGGCCGGGCCGAATGACCGGGCGGGGTTTACGGAAACGCCGGTGATGTTGATCCCGACAAGGTGGATGACCACCAGCGCCAAACCAATCGCCAGACCCGCAAATTGCGCTGGTGCGTTTGCCCCTGTGGCGCCAAGTATCACAACCATGAACAGGAAAGTTGCAACAACTTCAAAGACAAAGGCGGCGAACATGTTGTATTCACCAAGATACCCGGCACCCCAGCCATTCTGACCCAAACCATTTACGGAAACGGCGTAATCCGCCTTGCCGGTTGCAATCATCAGCAGGATGGCAGCCGCCGCGATGGCGCCGGCCATCTGTGCGATGATGTATTTGATGGCTTCGTTCATCTGCATGCGCCCGGCGGCAACCGCCCCAAGCGATACCGCAGGATTGATATGACAGCCCGAAACTGGTCCAATTGCGTAGGCCATGCCGATTAATGCCAGACCAAATGCAAAGCTGATCCCTGTCAGCCCGATATCCGCCCCCGCGATAACCGCTGAACCGCAGCCAAACAGGACAAGGGTGAAGGTGCCGATGAACTCAGCAACTTGTTTTTTCATGATTTTTCTCCAACTTTCTTGCGGGATAGGGCCGTAAGACCGTCCGCCAAAAAAGGGGAAAAATCTGGTTAACGCATCAGGATTACGCCTGGGCCCTTGGCGTCAGCGCCGAGATCACGATTGATGTGAGAATGCAGGCGGTGAACATATAAAGCCCCCAACCGGTTTCGACTTTGCCCACGCCCACGCCTTTGAACACGACGATATAAAGTGCGATCAGAAACACATCGGCCATTGCCAGTTTTCCGATCCAAGACAGCGCAGGTAGTGTTTTTTCTTTCAACAGGTTAAAGTGAACAAGTGCGAGGCCGATGGTTTTCAGATAGGGTGCGAAAAGTGCAAAAGCGGTGACCAAAAGCGCCAAGGCCACATCACTTTTCCAAAGGCTTTGCATGCCTGAAATGACGCTGATTTCGCTGAGCCCGAAAAGCGGCAGAAGACCCGCACGCATCAATGGGGCGAACCATGCAATTGGAAACAGGATCAAAAGTGACAGATTGGCGATGCGCAGAACATTTAACATGGAAAACCTTAAAGAAGTCTGAGCGTTACGTGGCAACCCTGTTTCGCGATTACAAGGGTATCACTTGCCAAAGGTTTTGCGATTGTAGCGCCCGCCAAGCTGGGTCAGTACCTCGTAACCGATTGTTTTTGCGGCACGTGCCAGATCGTCCACGGTTTGTTGCGGGCCGATCAGGGTCAGCTTTGACGGTATGTCGCCAAGGTCCGTGACATCAACCGTCAGCAGGTCCATGGACACCCGTCCGATCACCGGGCAAGGCTGTTGACCATGATAAAGCGTCGCCTTGTCTGACAGGGTGCGAAAGATCCCATCGGCGTAACCGCCTGAAACTGTGGCCACTTTTGAGGGTCGGTCAGCCTGCCAGGAATTGGCGTAGCCCACAACCTCGCCCGCCGCGACATCGCGCACCTGGATCACAGGCAGATCCAGTTCGATGGTGGCGACCGCTTGTTCAAACGGCATCCCCCCGTAAAGCCCGATACCAGGACGGGTCAGATCGAAGTGATAATCGGGGCCAAGTAGGATGCCACCCGTAGCCGCCAGCGATCTGGGCGCACTGATCCCGTCTGTCATTTTCTTAAAGTTATCAAGTTGATAAGGGTTCATTGGGTGGTCAGGTTCATCGGCGCAAGCCAGATGCGACATTACCAATGTCGGATGTTGGGCAAGGGCCAGTTCGGCGACCGCCGCCCATTCCTGCAATTCCATCCCCAGCCGGTTCATGCCGGTGTCCAGTTGCACCCCGAACCGATGGCCGGGCAGCACTTCGAAATGGTGGGTCAGTTGATCGACCGAGTTTAGCATCGGGGTTAGATTGAGTTCCCGGATCAGGTCAGTATCGCCTTTCATATGCCCGGAAAACACTGAAATATCTGGCTTTTCACCTAGTTCTGCACGGATTGGCACGGCCTCTTCGGCGACGGCGACAAAGAACTGACGGACCCCTGCCTTGAACAGGGCCTTGGCCACATTCGCGGCCCCCAGACCATAGCCGTCTGCCTTGACCACAGCGGCGGTTTTGCAAGCTGTCATGCCGTCAAGCGCGCGCCAGTTGGCGACGACGGCGTCAAGATCGATTGTCAGGCGTCCGGTTCCCATGCCGTCCTTTTGGCAGGGGGCGTGGCGGGCGGCAAGAGGTTAACGGCACGCGCGCTGTTTGAAGCATGCCGCATGGGGTTCGATACCCGCACGAGGTTAATTTCTTTGTTTTGCTGGTTTTTGTTCGGTCTGCAAAGCGTCGGCGACACGTCGGCAAAGCGTATGGCACCGATTGCGCGAATCCCCCGATAAACACAGCGCGCGGTGCTATAGGGTTAACTTATGCCATTTTGTCGCCCGCATTGTGCTGTTAGACAACGCTAAACAGTCCGGAGGTCGCTTTGCGTATTCTGAAAAAAGTTATCACACAGCTGGAAACCCCCCGTGGCGAACGCCCCCTTGGCAGTGGTTGGCTGTCGGGTGCCTTGGCGCTGTTGGCGTCGATTGCGGGGTTGCTGATCGTCCTGTTGCGCTGGTTTCCCGAGACCCTTTCTTACCCCGAGATTGCGTTTATTCAGGATAGCGGCGTTGTAACTGCGTTTTTGCGGTTCACTCTGTTAGCCGGTTATGCGCTGTCGCTTCTCAGCCTGATCCTGAGTGCGCGCAAATCGCTGGGTTGGACGGCGCTGGCGATTTCTGTGGTCGCATCCCTGATGGCCACGACCCAGCCGCAGATCGCCGGTGATGCCCCGCAAGCCTTCTACTTTGGTCTCGACTATTTCATCATTAACGTGCTGATTGTCGGTTTTCTGTTTGTTCCGCTGGAACGGTTCTTTCCGGCCCGGGGCGAACAGACTGTGTTCCGCGAGGAATGGCAGGAGGATATGTTTTATTACCTTGTCAGTTCCATGCTGGTGCAAATCCTTGGCTTTATCACGCTAGCCCCGTCGAACTACGTGAATGCGCAGGTTCCATTGGATGATGTGCGCATCTACATCGTCAATCTGCCATTCTGGTTGCAGGTCGTGATTATCATGATGGCCACGGATTTTGTGCAATATTGGGTGCATCGGGCATTTCATACATTTCCGGTGCTGTGGCGGTTTCATGCAATCCATCATTCCACCAAAAAGATGGATTGGTTGGCGGGCGCCCGGATGCATTTCATGGAGATCGCCGTGTTGCGCAGCCTGACCGCCGTGCCGATGTTTACCTTGGGGTTCGACCCGGCGGCCATTCAGGGCTATCTGCTGATCGTCTATTTCTATTCCAGTTTTATCCATGCCAATATCGGCTGGAAGCTGGGCTTTGTTGAACGGTTTCTGGTGACACCCCGGTTTCATCACTGGCATCACGGGTCGGACCGCGAGGCGATTGACATCAACTATGCCTCGCATTTTCCGATCTATGACTGGTTGTTCGGCACCCATCATCTGCCCGAAGATAAATGGCCGGAGGATTACGGCGTCGTGGGCGATACTGTGCCGCGCGGCTATTGGCGGCAGTTTGTGTATCCGTTCCTGAAGCCCAAGAAGAACGAACCGGCGGAGTAGGGCAGACTTTCACCGAAAGTCTGCCTGCAAATCCTCATCGAGGATTTGACGCCAATGTCTGTGTCAGACATTGGGCCTGTCGAGGATGGTTTCGATCTCGTCCATTTGCGCCTGTGTCAGCGGCCTATGGTTCAGCGCGCCACAAAGATCTGTGACCTGTTCAGGCGTTCGGAAACCGGGGATCGGCATCGCATTGGGCGTGCGCGCCCAAAGCCAAGCGAGCGCGCCTTGCGCCAGCGTCCGCCCACCTGACTGTAACGTTTCGCGCACAGCATCAAGTTGGCTGAGATAGGCATCAGTGATTTTCCCGTCTTTGAAGTAATCCTGCCATCCGGGGTTATTGCCGCGTATCTCATCCTTGCTGAACTGCGTGTTTGCATCGTATTTGCCACCAAGGACCCCCATTGCGAGAGGGGAGCGGATCAGCGATAGCAGGTTTGCGTCTTCGATGACGGGCACAATTTGCTCTGCGGGTTTCAGAACGTTCATCGCGTGTTCGATGGTCGTGAAACCTGGATGATCGGCAAAGGCGCGGGCGCTTTCGGGGATGTCTGTTGACCATCCATAGGCCCCGATGACCCCCTGATCATACAGCTTGGCAAGCATGTCGAACGTTGGTCTCGCCTCGGCGATGGGCAGTTCATTGTTGTGATGAAGCACTAGTTCGATCCGGTCGCGCCCCAGCCGTTTGCGCGAGGCATCGATGCTTTGGCGTATGACCTCCGGGTCGGTGATCGGCCCGACCAGTTGTTTGGTTTCGGTATTGATTTCGAGGCCGATCTTGGTGGTGATGGCGACGTCGGGATGGTGTTTAAGCGCGTCGCCCAACACGGTTTCGGAATGCCCGCAGCCATAGGCCTGGGCGGTGTCGAAATGCATGATGCCGTGGTCGAGTGCGCTGGCGATGGCCGCGCGCGAGACGGTATCATCAATCTCACCCCAGCCGACAGCGCGTCCGTCCATGAAAAATGGTCCGCTAATGGCCCAGCAACCAAGGCCGAGCGTGGGTTTTTGAAAAGTGGTATTGAAATCAGCCATCTGAGGCATCCTTTCTTTTACGATAGATCTGGATTTTATGCCGGAGGTAGGCCTCGCATGCGTCAAGCTCTGCACGCCGCTCTGCCAGTGTTTGCGCATGTGCTTCGAGCAGCGCCAGCCGGACCGCCTGTTGGCCGGGGCTGTCGCTGTCGGCTGCATGGGCGGATTTGGCGAAGCGTTTGACATCGTCAAGCGGCATGCCCGTCACCCGCAGCCGTTCGAGCGTGGTCAGCCAATTGACGTCATCGGTGCTGAAAATCCGCCAACCCCGCGCATCGCGCCGGATCGATGGCAGCATCCCCGATTTTTCGTAAAACCGGATCGTGTCATGGCTTAGTCCGGAATGGCTTGCGGCTTCGTTGATTCGCATGTGAGTTCCTCCGATGGCGATTGAGTTAGCCTATTGGAGTGACTCTAGGTCAAGCAGTTTTGTGTTTTTGTCAGGCGGGCATTTGCTGGGTCGCGCAATGAATGCCGCCGCCAAGTTCGCCCAAAGGGTCCATGTTGAGCGTGATAATTTCGCGATCGGGATAATGGCGGGCGAGTGCGGTCTTTGCGGCGGCATCGGTTGCCCGGTCACCAAACTGTGCCGCGATGACGGCCCCGTTGCAGACGTAGTAATTGGCGTAGCTTGCAACGAAATCGAAGGATTTCACCCGCCGCTGACTGGGTTCAGCGATGACGTCGAGATCGAGACCTGCATCCACGAGGATATCATACGTTTCAAAAGCGGCCCGGTGGAAAGGGTCATCCATGTCGGGATTGTCGGGCAGGTTGATCAAGACTCGCCCTGGTCCGGTGAACCGCGCCAGGCTGTCGATGTGGTAATCGGTAATGTCTTCACCCCAGACCCCCGGTGCCCAGATCATCCGTTTGGCCCCATAGGCATCTAGAAGCCGGGTTTCGATCGCGGCCCGGCTGAGGCCGGGGTTGCGGTTGTCGTTCACCCAGGAGCTTTCATGTGCCATCAGCAGCCCGTGCCCGTCCTGTTCGACGCCGCCTGCCTCACCTTTCAGCCCGGTGGGGATCAGCGGCAGGCCAAGCCGTTCGGCGACCCGAGCTGCGATCTGGCTGTCGCGGGTGTTGACCTGTTTTTCGCCCCAGCCGTTGAACTGGATATGGCTGATTGCCAATCCGTTGGGACCTTTAACAAAGATCGGTCCGGCGTCGCGGCACCACAGATCCTCGGTCGGGATATCCCAAAGCTCAACCGCTTCTGACAGTTTGCGTCTGGCGCGCGCATGGTCACCGGGGTGCGCCAGCATCGTTGCCGGTTCAAAATCAACGATACTGTTGGCAATGTCGGCGATCGTGTCCTGCGTCATGTCCAGAAACACCGGATCAGGGTGGACCACCCGACTGACCGGCCATTGCATGAAGGTTCGCTGGTGGCGGTTTTCTTCGGGCGGGACGCTGTAACCGGTTGGCAGGGCGCGAACGGGCATGGCGGTGCTTGCTCCCAGCGCGCCGAGAAAATGGCGACGCTGCATCAAAATTCTTGATCGGCACCCTGTTGCCATGGTTTCACCAGATCGCCGAACCGGGTGAATTCAGCGGTAAACGCCAGTTCGATTGTGCCGATGGGGCCGTGCCGTTGTTTGCCAACAATCACCTCGGCCTTGCCGTGTAGCTTCGACATTTTTTCCTGCCAGGCGGCGATGCCTTCCATGTTGTCATCATCGGGCTTTTCGCGTTCCACGTAATATTCACCCCGATAGACGAACATTACCACATCGGCATCTTGTTCGATTGACCCGGATTCGCGCAGGTCAGATAGTTGCGGGCGTTTATCGTCGCGGTTTTCGACCTGACGCGATAGCTGTGACAGGGCGATGACGGGGATGTTGAGTTCTTTGGCGATGGCCTTGAGCCCCATTGAGATTTCGCCGATTTCCTGCACCCGGTTGTCGGAGGTGCCGCGCACAAGCTGCAGGTAGTCCACGATCAGCACGTCCAGTCCGTGGGTTCGTTTCAGCCGCCGTGCCCGTGCCGCCAATTGCGCAATCGGGATGGCGGCAGTGTCATCGATGTAAAGCGGGCAGGCCTCCAGCTCCTTGGCGGCTTCGACGAAACGACGGAATTCACCTTCGGTCATGTCGCCTTGTCGGATTTTATGTGATGAAATTTCCGAGGCTTCGGCGAGGATACGCGCGGCCAGCTGTTCGGCGCTCATCTCCAACGAAAAGAACCCAACGACCCCACCGTCAACGGCCCCGGTTGATCCATCCGAAAGCTGGCCCTTGCGATAGGCCTTGGCGATGTTGAAGGCCACGTTGGTGGCCAGCGATGTTTTCCCCATGGAAGGGCGCCCGGCGAGGATCAGCAAGTCGGATTTGTGCAGCCCGCCCAGTTTGCCATCCAGATCAGTCAGGCCGGTGGACAGCCCCGCAAGCCCACCCTCGCGTTGATAGGCGCTGTTGGCGACATTCACCGCCTCGGTCACGGCGGCAAGGAAGGATTGGAAACCCTGTTCGGTGCTGCCTTGTTCGGCCAGGGCATAAAGCGCCTGTTCGGCCTCGACAATCTGTTCCTTGGGTTCGCTTTCGACGTCAACTTTGCCTGCTTTGTCGGCAATATCCTTGCCCAGCTGGATCAGTTCGCGCCGTGTCGCCAGATCATAGATCATTTGCGCATAGTCGCGTGCCGCAAAGGCCGAGATCGCGGCACCGGCGAGCCGGGCCAGATAGGGTGGGCCGCCCAATTCCTTGAGCCCTTCATCATCCTCCATGAATGACTTGAGCGTCACCGGGCTGGCCAGCATGTTGCGGCTGATCCGGGTTGAAGCGGTTTCAAAAATGCGCGCATGGACGGGATCATAGAAATGTTTTGGCCCGATGATCGCGGCAACCCTGTCAAAGACGTCGTTATTGGTCAGGATCGCACCAAGCAATTGCTGCTCGGCCTCGATCGAATGCGGCATGGTATCGGCAGAGGTCGTTTCGACCCCGGTTGCATTGAAAGCTGCTATTTCGTTCATGTTCTGCTCACCCCGTGTTGGCCTGCGTCCTAACAGGTTTTGCCCGCGCCCGGCCATCTGGATATGCCTGTGGAGCGTTGGCGGGATAACCCTGTTGATACATCCTGAGGCCAGTCTCGCCTACAACAAATTGTGGTCGGTGGCCGTAAAACCGCAACATCGGTGGGCCGTCATTGATTCGTAACCCGGGTTTTGCACAGCCCTGTGGGGAAGTTTTTTTGCCGTGGCGCCGTGTGAATGCTGTTTCTTTGATTGATCAAACACTGCAAACCGGTTGACCGGGCGGGTGGCCGCGTCTTAACCTGCGGCGAATAGATTAAGCTAATTTCAAACTGTGGTTGTGGTCATTTTATCGCGTGAAACCAAGGAATGACGCGTGGGACGTATAGAACAAGCCGGGCAAATAAGCCCTCGTCGGCAGCATATCCTGAGGATGCCAAATGCCGAAGAACGCCGGATTGCCGTGGCGCTTGAGGCTGCACAGATCGGCGTTTTCGAATTTGAACCACAAACCGGCCGCGCCTTTTGGGATGAACGCATCCGCGAATTATGGGGTGTGCCAGCCGGCGAAGAGATCACATATGAGACCGTGATTGCGCAAGTGCATCCTGATGATCGCGCATTGCATGACGACCAGACCGCAAGGGCCATCAACCCTGATGGTGACGGCCATATGGATATGGAATACAGGCTGTTGCCCCGTGATGGCAAACCCATGCGCTGGATTCATGCCATAGCGGACTGCCATTTTGTTGATGGTCGGGCGGTGCGTCTGGTGGGTACTGTTCAGGACGTGACTGACCGAAGGTCGTCAGAAGAGCGCACCAAGCTATTGATGCGCGAGTTAGAGCATCGGGTCAAAAACACGCTGACCACAATCATCGCTGTTGTAAAAATGTCGGGCCGCACGGCGACGGATATTGCCAGTTATGTCCGTACCATCGAAGACCGGCTACGTTCGCTGGCCAATTCGCATGAATTGCTGCGCAGCAATGACTGGAGCACGGTCGACCTGCATCAGATCATCCGACAGGAGGCCACTGGTTTTCTGGATGGGTCCAATGACAGGCTACACCTGTCCGGCGATCCCGCCACCGTTGATGCCGATAGTGTTCTGATTGTCACCATGGCAGTGCATGAGCTTTTGACCAATGCGGTCAAATATGGTGCGCTTGGTCCCGGCGGCGGGCAGGTGTCGGTGCGCAGCCAGGTCCGCGATGGCACTGCGCACCTGATCTGGGAAGAGACATTGCCGCGCCCAATCGAGAGCCCCGCATCCTTGTCAGCCGGTTTTGGCAGTTTGTTGTTACGCCAGATCATGCCTGCCGAGCTACTTGGCGAGGCGACATTTGATCAGCGCCCCGAAGGGATCAGATTTGAAATCCGTTTCCCAATGGGTCGGGACCCTAAGCCGCCGGTGACCAGCTATCCGGCGCTTTGAGATAGCTTTCAACCGCAGCTAGTGTTTCCGCGTCATAGGCGCTGCGCGCCTTCGCCTCAGCCAGAACATCCCACCATGTGCAAAGATGGATGAGTTGCACCCCGTGATCTGACAGCGTTTTTTCGACCCCTTCAAAGATGCCATAGTAAAAGATGACTGCGGTCGCGTTGCAGGTGGCCCCGGTATCGCGGATCGCATCCACAAAGCTGAGTTTCGATCCACCATCTGTTGTCAAATCCTCGACCAGCAGCACCCGCTGACCTTCGGTCATCACCCCTTCGATCCGTGCGTTGCGCCCGTAACCCTTTGGTTTCTTGCGCACATATGTCATGGGCAGCGCCAGCCGTTCGGCGACCATGGCCGAAAACGGGATACCAGCGGTTTCGCCGCCGGCGATATTATCAAACGCCTCGAACCCGGCTTCGCGCATGATGGTCACCGCCATGAAATCCATCAGGGTCGCCCGGATGCGTGGAAAGCTGATCAGCTTGCGGCAATCCACATATGTCGGTGCCTGCTTGCCGGAGGCATGGGTGAACGGTTCGCGTGCGTTAAAATCAATCGCGCCGATTTCGATCAACATGCCTGCGGTTAGGCGCGCCATTTCTTCTTTGGTCGGAAAGGAGGTTGGGATCATCTGGTATCTCTTTATGCGTCGAGGACCCGCCAATGCAGGTCAAAGCCGGGGTCAAACACGGTGACAGGGCCGTCATCGGTGTTGATATGAGTGGGGTAGGTCACGGGGTCACCTTTTTGAAGGGTGAGTGTTTCGGTGTTTGCGGGCAGTCCGTAAAAGGCCGGACCGTTCAGCGATGTGAATGCTTCGAGTTTCTTCAGTTTGTCTGCCGCCTCGAACACTTCGGCGAGGCAAGACAGGGTGTTGGACGCTGTAAAGATGCCCGCGCAGCCGCAGGGTTGCAGCTTTGATGGGTCCGTATGTGGCGCGCTGTCGGTGCCAAGAAAGAACCGTTTGTCGCCAGAAATTGCGGCCTGCACCAGTGCGACCCTGTGCGCCTCGCGTTTGGCCACGGGCAGGCAGTAGTAATGCGGTTTGATCCCACCCGCCAGAATATGGTTTCGGTTGATGATCAGATGGTGAGTTGTGATCGTGGCAGCAAGGTTTTTGCGGTGGTCGCGCACGTAATCGACCGCATGCTGCGTGGTCACATGTTCCATCACCACTTTCAGGTCAGAGACCTTTTTGCGTAGTGGTTTCAGGACTTTGTCGATGAACACCGCTTCACGATCAAAGATGTCGATATCGGGATCGGTCACTTCCCCATGAACACAAAGCGGCATGCCGATATCGGCCATGGTTTCCAAAACGGGTCGGACCTTGTCGAAATTGGCGACACCTGAGGCGGAGTTTGTCGTGGCCCCAGCCGGATAGAGTTTGACCGCCGTCGCAATCCCATTGGCATGGGCGTTGGCCACGTCCAGCGGATCGGTGTCTTCGGTCAGATAAAGCGTCATCAGTGGCGTGAAATCCATGTCGCCGGGCAGGGCGGCCATGATCCGGTCGCGATAGGCGCTGGCCTGCTGTGCCGTCACAACCGGTGGCACAAGGTTTGGCATGATGATCGCCCGCCCGAAATGCCGGGCCGTTTCGGGCAGAACTGCCTTGAGCATGGCCCCGTCGCGCAGGTGCAGATGCCAGTCATCGGGGCGTTTGATCGTCAGGCTTGTGATGGTCTTATCGGTCATGCTGCTTCGATTACACCTTTGCGGGGCTGGTGGCCATAGTCCCTGCATAGCCCTTGCACATGCCGCGTGGCATCCCGATATTACCATGAACGGAACATTTTATCGGAGAAACCAATGCTTGGTTTTATCATCGCAGCCGCCGCGGGCTTTCTGACGCCGCAATTGGAGGGTCCTTTGGGCGGCCCTGTCATCAAGGCCATGGAAGGTCATATCCCGGTTGAGCCGGGCGAAAAGCGTCTGATTGCCTTTATGCTCGCCATGCTTTGTGCCGGGATTACTGCGGCACTGCTGAACACAGGCACCCCGTTTTGGATCATGCTTGGCGGTGTTTTGGGCTATTTCGGCACGCGCATCGTTGATGCGGGCAAGAAGGCGGCGGACGCACGTAAAGGCGGTTAAGCGGGATTTCTTAGCTCGGCGCGTGTTGCCTCAAAGAATGTGCTGTGGCCGCGCCGCAGCATGTAATCGCAGATGATCCGCGCCAGTACGTCATGATCTGACCTCAGAAGTTGGGTCACCAAGGCCTGCGCATAGACCGGATCATAGCGCCGTGCCCGCAGCAGTTGGATGAACCGTTTGCGGTCAAGTGATCCATCCATGGCCAGTTTCAGCAGCACATCGTGAATGCCCAGCCGATCAAAGGCCTGATCAAGTGCTGTCCCCAAAAGAGTACAAGGCAACAAGGTTACATTGGGGTTCAGGAACAGCATGGCGTGGATCGCATCCAGATGCTGCGTCGGATCATAGGCCACAAAGACCTTTTCGGCTGCTTCGGTCATGTCGGGCGCATAGCCATAGCGCCCTTGGAAATTCACCCGTCGTTGTGACCTATACCGTTTGTCCCATCCGGTGATGCGCGCATCCAATGTTGCCTGCGGCCGCAATATGACGACTGTGGCGCCCGGCGCCGCGACGGAATAGGCCGCCGCTGCATAACCACCGCTGCCGGCACCATGAAAGATGATGCTTTCGAAATCGTCGAAGAACCCTTCATCCGTCAGCCGGTCGAAGAACGCGAAAATTGCCGGGTCGCGAAACCAGCTTTCGCCCTCGGACAGCAGCGCCAGATGTGACCAGCCGTCATGTCGCGCATAGGCAAAGCCGCGCGGTTCGGCATCGGGGCTGTGGGCGCGGATATCCTGCGCGTCCTCGAACGTCACAAGCAGTTTGTTCCCCGCTTCAAGAAACGCTGCAAAGTGTTGCGTGCCCAGCTGTTCAAAAAAGCCAAGGTCTTCGCAGATATCATCGATCTGCCCAAGCCAGGCGTTTGGCGTCAGGTCGGTCAGGTTTGTCTGGATGGTGAGTTGTGGGTCTTGCATGGTCCGCTCCGCGCGCGGGAGCCATTCCCGCGCGCCTTGCGCATCAGCTATCCTTGATTTGAGGCAAAATTTAGTGGCTGGCGTGTTCGATTGTTAAGGATGCAAGCCTAAAAAAATGCCTGTAGCCCGGTTTGTGCACGCCCCAGAATAAGTGCGTGAACGTCATGGGTTCCTTCGTAGGTATTCACTGTCTCCAGATTGACCATATGGCGCATGATCTGGAAATCTTCACTGATTCCATTACCGCCATGCATGTCGCGTGACGCGCGCGCGATATCAAGCGCCTTGCCGCAATTGTTCCGCTTCATCAGGCTGATCATTTCAGGCGCAGCGGTGCCACTGTCCATCAACCGGCCCAGTTGCAGGGCCGATTGCGTCCCGAGGGCGATTTCGGTCTGCATATCAGCCAGTTTTTTCTGGAATAGCTGGGTTTGGGCCAGTGGTTTGTTGAATTGCTTGCGGTCCAATCCGTATTGCCGGGCGGCGTGCCAGCACGCCTCTGCCGCGCCCATCACCCCCCAAGCGATGCCGTAACGCGCACGGTTGAGGCAGCCAAATGGCCCCTTTAGTCCGTGAACGCCCGGCAGCAGCGCGTCGTCGCCCACCTCTACATTGTCCATGACGATTTCGCCGGTGACAGACGCGCGCAGGGAGAGTTTGCCGCCGACCTTGGGCGCGGACAGCCCCTTCGTGCCTTTTTCGAGGACGAAGCCCCGGATCTTGCCGCCATGTTCTTCCGATTTCGCCCAGACGACGAAAACATCGGCGATGGGCGCGTTGCTGATCCACATTTTGGAACCGTTCAGGACGTAGCCATTTGCCGTCTTTTTGGCTGTGGTTTTCATGCCCGCCGGATCGCTGCCCGCGTCGGGTTCGGTCAGTCCGAAACAGCCGATCAGCGTGCCAGCGGCAAGACCGGGCAGGTATTTCTGGCGCTGGGCGTCAGAGCCGTAAGCGTGGATTGGATACATCACGAGGCTGGATTGCACCGACATCATGGAGCGATAGCCGCTATCGACACGCTCAATCTCGCGGGCCACAAGCCCATAGGTGACATAGCCCGCGCCAAGCCCGCCATATTCTTCGGGGATCGTGATACCGAGCAGGCCAGCATCGCCCATTTCCTTGAAGATGCCCGGATCGACTGTCGCCTCGCGATAAGCCTCGGTCACTTTGGGTTGCAGTGTCGATTGTGCAAAGGTCTGCGCGGCATCCCGCAGCATCCGTTCATCCTCGGTCAGTTGATCCTCTAGTCGCAGGGGATCGGCCCAGTCGAATGGTCCCAGATCGGGGCCGAAACCTGATGTTTTGATGGGGGTGGAATCGTTCATGGCCGGATCCTTTCATTGCTTGGCGCAACGCTATGCCTTTGGTCGCAGAGGCGCAATGGATGGGTTGACGCGGGGGGGCGGGGATGCAGCTATGCGTGGGCAGGAGGAAGCACATGGCATTTGGCAGTATTGACGAGGTCCAGGTCGGGCTGGCCGGGCAGGACTATGTTTGTGGTCGGGCGTTGGCGACGGTGGTGTTTCTGAGCCTGAAGCTGGGCCGCCCCTTGTTTCTGGAAGGTGAGGCAGGCACCGGGAAAACCGAGATTGCCAAGGCGATTGCAGCCGGTCTGGGCCGTCGGTTGATTCGGTTGCAATGCTATGAGGGGTTGGATGCGGCCTCTGCCGTTTATGAATGGAACTTTGCCGAGCAGATGATTGCCATTCGCGCGGCGGAGGCATCCGGCGGGGCAGATCGGGATGCATTGAAGACTGAGTTGTTTACGGAGGATTACCTGATCGAGCGTCCTCTGTTGCAGGCCATGCGCCCGCAGCCCGGTGGTGCGCCGGTGTTGCTGATTGATGAGCTGGACCGGACCGATGCGCCATTTGAGGCGTTTTTGCTGGAAGCCTTGTCTGATTTTCAGGTGACCATTCCGGAATTGGGTACAGTAAAAGCGCCAGAGCCGCCGATTGTGATCCTGACCTCAAACCGAACCCGCGAGGTGCATGATGCGCTGAAACGCCGGTGTTTGTATCATTGGGTGGATTATCCGGATTTCGCCCGCGAGATCGAGATTTTACAAGCCCGCGCGCCAGAGGCGTCGACCGCGCTGTCGCGTGAGGTTGTGGCTTTTGTGCAAAAGCTGCGCACGGAGGATTTGTTCAAACGTCCCGGTGTGGCCGAAACCATTGACTGGGCGAAATGCCTGTTAGCGCTCGACGTAATCAACCTGTCGCCCGAGGTTATCGCCGATACGCTGGGCGCGATCCTGAAGTATCAGGATGACATCCAGAAACTGGAAGGGTCCGAGGCGAAGCGCATTCTGGACGAGGCGAAGGCGGAATTGGTGGCGGTTTGAGCGCGGCACCTGTCATCCATATCGGTGGCTGGCCGGGATCGGGTAAGCGCACGATTGGACGGGCGCTGGCGGATTTGTGTGGGGGCAGGCTGCTCGACAATCATATCTTCCTTGATGCGGCACGCGCTGTGTTTGATCGTAGCACCGATGATTGTGCGCGGCTGCGCGAGGAGGTGCGGGCGGTCGTTTTGAAGGCTGCCTCTAGACTGCCGTCGCATGTTCCCGTGATCCTGACTGACGCGCTTTCTGATACGGAGGAGGATTTCGCGCTGTTCAAGCCGACCCTTGATTTCGCGCGTGACCGGGGCGCAATGCTGCGCGCGGTTGTGCTGGAGATTGATGAAGCGGAGAACTTGAAGCGTCTGACACATCCAGATCGCGGTGCCTTCAAGTTGACCGACCCGGATGTTCTGAATGACCTGAGGCAGCGCCTGGTGCTTCTGGAACCCAAGGATGCATGGCGGCTTGATGTATCCTCTTTGACGGCAGAAGCAGCAGCTTTGCGTATTGCCGAGAAGTTTGAGCTGGGCGATGGTTGAACTGGCCGATCTGGAATTGCCGGACGACCCGAAACTGGCCCAGAACATCACCCATTTTGCGCGGGCCTTGCGCAAGGCTGGGCTGGCGGTGGGACCGGGGCGGGTGATTGATGCGATCCGCGCCGTGCAGGCGGCCGGGTTTACCGAGAAGCTGGATTTCTACTGGACCTTGCATGCCTGTTTTGTGTCGAAGCCGGAGGAGCGGCAGGTCTTTGCCCAGCTTTTCCGCCTTTATTGGCGTGACCCTCGGTATTTGGAAAAAATGATGGCATTCATGACCCCGATGGTGCGTGGGGTGCAGGATGAGCGGCGTGCGCAGGCGGCGGAAAAGCGAGCGGCAGAGGCCTTGCTTGATGGCCATGACCGCGATTTGCCAGCGCCGGAAGATGCGGGTGAGGAGGTTGAGATTTCGATTGATGCCTCACGCACAATCTCGACCGAGGAACGGCTGCGCAGCCTTGATTTCGAACAGATGAACAATGCGGAAATGGCCGCCGCGAAACGTATGCTGGCGCAGTTGTGCTTGCCTGTTCCGCCGATCCAGAGCCGCCGGACGCAAGGCCTGCCCGGTCATCTGCCGGACTGGCGCGGCACGATGCGCGCCGCGATGCGCCGGGGTGGCGAGGTCACGGATTTTGCGACCAAACGACGCCGTCTACGTTACCCTAATCTTGTGGTGCTTTGTGATATTTCGGGATCAATGTCGCAGTATTCACGTGCTGTTTTGCATTTTCTGCATTCCGTGGCGAACCGCGAAGGGCAGGGGTGGGCGCAGGTGCATGCCTTTACCTTTGGCACCCGGCTGACCAATATCACCCGCCATCTGCGTACCCGCGATGTCGATGCGGCACTGGCAGCGGCCGGGGCAGAGGCGCAGGATTGGGAAGGGGGCACGCGGATTGCGGCCTGCCTGCATGACTTTAACCGCGACTGGTCGCGCAGGGTCATGGGGCAGGGTGCCGTGGTGCTGCTGATCACAGACGGCTTGGACCGTGACAAGGATGCCGATCTGGGGCGCGAGATGGAGCGGTTGGGACTGACCGCCCGGCAACTGATCTGGCTCAATCCGCTGTTGCGCTGGGAAGGGTTTGCGCCGAAGGCCCGGGGGATCATGCAGATGCTGCCCCACTGTTCCAGCTTTCGGGCGGGCCATAATATTGCATCGCTGGAAGGGTTGGCGGCAGCGCTGTCGCGCCCTGATGACAGTGGTCAGAAGGCGCGCCTGATGGCGATGATGGCGTAGGATAGGTTTAAACCCATCTTACTGGATGCGCAGGTTTCGGGTCGTTTGCCAGCGTGGCATCGGTTTAGGTCCGGATCATCAATCAAGGAGATGACAATGACTTTAACCTATTTGCCTTACGATGCCGAAGAAGTGGCCAGCCTGCGTGCAGGCGGACCGGATGCTTATGGCAATCCTGCTGAGCGGGCGATTTCCGACGGTATCGGAAAACCCTGTCGATCATGCCTGAACGATGTGCCCGCTGGTGCCCAGATGCTGATCTGCGCTGCGCGTCCGTTTGGTCACTTGCAGCCTTATGCCGAAACGGGACCTGTGTTCTTTTGCGCGGATGACTGCACGCCGCATCACGGCCATGCGCTGCCGCCGGTTTTACGGAAATCGCCCGATTATCTGGTCAAGGCCTATGACCAGACCGACCGGATCATGTATGGTACGGGGCAGATCACCCCGAAGGATCAGGTCGCGGATTATGCGGCCTCCCTGCTGGACAGGGGTGATGTGGCTTATGTTGATGTTCGGTCAGCCCGGAACAACTGTTTTCTGACAAGGATTGTGCAAACTGATGCCTGACGTGATCACTGATTTGCCCGCACTTGCGCTGGATTGGCATCGTGCCGGACGGTGCGTTGCCATTGCGACCGTGGTGCAGACCTGGGGGTCTGCCCCGCGCGCTGTGGGCAGTCAGTTGGTCATTGATGGTGAAGGGGCCATGGAAGGGTCGGTCTCGGGCGGTTGCGTCGAAGGGGCGGTCATTGTCGAGGCGATTGATGCGCTGGAGGATGGCAAGCCCCGCGTGCTGGAATTCGGGGTCAGTGACGACGAAGCCTTTGCCGTGGGTCTGGCTTGCGGCGGTGAGATAAAGGTCCTGGTTGAACCGGTTGGTATGGCCTTGCCGGTGGATGTTCTGGAACAACTGGTGGCGCATCGTGCCGCGCTGAAACCTGTCGCCTATGTCACCGATCTGGAAACCGGTGCCCCGCGTTTGGCGAGCCCTGCGGACTACCCTGATCGTTTCCGGCTGGATCGGTCAGGGGTCGCGGACGATGGGCGCAGTTTTGTGGCCATCCACAACCCGCCCTTGCGGATGATCATTGTCGGTGCCGTGCATATCGCCCAGCCTTTGGTCGCGATGGCGCGTGCTTGCGGCTATGCCCCGGTGCTGATCGACCCGCGTGGCGCATTTGGATCGGCGGCCCGTTTCCCGGGTGAGCGGATCATTGATGACTGGCCGGATGAAGCGATGGCGGCCTTGAAACCAGATGCCCGGACAGCGGTGATCACGTTGACCCATGATCCCAAGCTGGATGATCCGGCGATCATGGCCACGCTGGCGACAGATGTGTTTTATCTGGGTTGCCTCGGTTCAGCCCGCACCCATGCCAAACGTGTCGCACGGTTGGAGGAAGCCGGGTTTTCAGCCGATCAGATCGCCCGCATTCATGCGCCGGTGGGTCTTGATCTGGGCGGGCGGCAACCGGCAGAGATCGCGGTGAGCATCATGGCCGAGGTGACCCAGGCCCTGCGGAAAGCCACATGAAATTTGGCGCGGTGCCCGTTGCAGAGGCCGAAGGCGCGGTTCTGGCCCATTCTCTGGCTTTGCAAGAAGGACGGCTGCGCAAGGGCCGTTTGCTAACCAAAGAAGATCTGCGTCAGTTGCGGGCGAGCGGATATGAGACCATCACGGTTGCCCTGATGGAAAAGGGTGATCTGGATGAGGATACCGCCGCCGCCCGGTTGGGCACGGCGCTTGCCCCAGATGGATTACGGCTGAGCAAGGCGGCGACGGGCCGGGTGAATATCTTTGCGCAAGGGCCGGGCGTGGCTGGGATTGATGTTGATGCCGTTGCTGCATTTAATGCCATCAATCCGATGATCACAGTCGCGACCGTTCCGCAGTATCACCGGGTGGATCGTGGGACCATGGTCGCGACGATCAAGATCATTTCATATGGCGTGCCGGGGGCTGATGTGGACGAGGCGGCAGTCATCGGGCGGTCTGCGTTGATTGTGCTGCCACCGGTTTATCGTACCGCCACGTTGATCGAAACCCGGACCGCTGACGTGCCATCGCCCAAGGGGCGCGCGGCGATGCGTGGACGGTTGGACCGGCTGGGTTTGCATTTGGATGACCGTGTGGTTGTTGGCCATGATGTGTCTGATCTTGCCCGCGCGCTCGCGGCGGCGCGGGGCGATATGCTGTTCATCCTGACGGCTTCGGCGACGTCGGACCCGGCAGATGTCGGGCCAGAGGCGGTGCGGCAGGCCGGGGGCACGGTGACCCAGTTTGGGATGCCGGTTGATCCGGGCAATCTGCTGTTTCTGGGGCACTTGGAGGGCAGGCCGGTGATTGGCCTTCCGGGCTGCGCCCGGTCGCCTGCGCTGAACGGGGCGGATTGGGTGATGGAACGGGTGATTTGCGGCGTCGATCTGACGCCTGCCGATTTTGCGGCGATGGGGGTGGGCGGGTTGCTGAAGGAAATCCCCACGCGACCAAAGCCGCGCGGGGATATCGAGGGTTAGAGTAGGCCTTGCGCGCCAATCATGATCACCCCGGCGGCGATGATGTAGCCTGCGTCAATCAGCGTAGCTTTGCCGGTTTTCTGACTGAAAAGGTCCATGCCAGCGACAAAAAACGCCGTGGCGAGGATCGCGACAATCGCGGTCAGCAACGCGCCGGTGGTTTCGGTCAACCCGACCACCAATGCAAGGGCGAAGGTCCCCAGAAACTGGATGATCATGGCAGCAACGGGCGGGCTTTGCGGCGGTTGGATGTTGTGGCTGCCCGTAGACCAGCCTTTGCCGAACATCACTGGACTGAACCAGACCATGCCCAACACAAAGGCACCAATCGTGCCCGCACCCACGGCGAGCCAGTTGAGATTTTCCATATCGTCCCCCTTCAGGCCGCGATGGCCGCGTCGAGCTTGCCAAGGATACCGGCCCAGCCTTGGGCATGTCCGTCCCGGCTATCTTCGTCAGTGAAATGCGTGTGGGTCAGGGTGACCTCTGTCGCATCTCCGACAGGGGCAAAACCCAGCTCAACCATGGAATCGGGATGTGACCATGGGGCCATCCAGGTGAAGACCAACCGGCTGTGTGGCGTGATTTCCTTGTAGATGCCTTCATGCGGGAACTCCTTGTCACCGATCATCAGCACATAGAAGGACCCACCGACCGTCGCATCCGATCGCGCCTCTTTCACGGTCATGTCGGGGCGTGGCGACATGAACTGTGCCATGATTTCGGGGTTCAGCCACGCGTTGAACAACGCCTCTGCTGAGGCGTTGATCGTGCGTTTGCAGGTCAGCGAAAGGTCAGGCATTTTGGGTGACCCCTTGCGCGAAAACGGTGTCGAGAGCGGCCAGAATGCTGGTCCATCCTTTTTCATGGTCATCACGGCGCTGTTCATCGATGAACCGATCATGGCGCAGGGTGACATGGGTGCCGTCGTCAACTGTGTCGAAGGTCAGGGTCACAGTGCTGTCTTCGGCGGGTGAGGGGCCGAACCATGTGAAGACCAGCCGCTCATGCGGGCTGATTTCCTTATAGGTGCCGTGATGCGGGATGTCGGTTCCGCCGGCGTGCATCACAATCTCAAAACCGCCACCGACTTTGGCGTCGGTCTTGGCGACGGGCACGGTCATATCAGGGCCGGGCGTCATGAAACGCGCCAGCATTTCGGGGTTGAGCCAGGCGTCAAAGACGGCCTTTTGTGGCGCATTGATCGTCCGTTCGGTTGTCATTGTCAGGTCAGTCATTTTTGGCAGCTCCTTTGGTGATGATGTGGTCGAGCGCTTCCAGACGCATCGCCCAGATTGAACGCAAACCTTTGAACCAGGCATCGATTTCGCTGAGCGGGGCCATCTGAACTTCGATCAGATGCTCGCGCCATTCCGTGCGGCGTTTCACCAACCCTGCCGCTTCCAGCACTTTGATATGCTTGGAGACGGAGTTCAGGCTCATCGCGAAACGCGCATGAATATCGGTGACCCGCAGCGGTCCTTCCTGTGCGAGCAGCGTCAGGATGTCCCGTCTTGTGGGGTCGCTCGCCGCCTTCAGGATCGCATCGAGAGGAGGAGGGTTTCTTCGTTCAACCATATGGGTGAATAACACTGATTCTTAATGTCAGTCAACCATTGGGGTGAATGATGGCTGTGAAACTGCTGAAACCACCAGCAGCAATGTCATATTTCTGGTATAGGTTGTTCTTTAAACTGCCTTTGAAATGATTGGATGGATGACCAATGCCAGACCCGCTCTTTATCGCATCGAAAAAAGGGTATGATCCGGAGTTTCTCGGCGTCAGCCTGCCATTGCCGGAATTCGGACCGGAACTGATCGATTTCATCGTGTTGCGGGATCAATTGCGTGACGGGGTCTTTGCCGATTACGTCAACTATACCGTCGCGACCCATGCCGAACTGCGCACCCCGGTCTTTTCTGCGATGAATATCGATCAGGCCAAGCTGAAAAGCGTGAACCGCAGCAATAACTGGCGGATCGATACCCGGATTGGTCGCGAATTTCAGTTGAACAACGACTATTATCGCAGCAATCCTTGGGATCGGGGGCATTTGGCGCGCCGCGCCTCTGCTGCATGGGGAGACACAAATCGCGAGGCGAAGCACGCATCAGATGACACGTTTTTCTATGCCAATGCAGCGCTTCAACATGCGAATTTCAATCAGGATGAATGGTTGGCGCTAGAAGATTGGGTCTTGCGGGAGACGCCCGATGATACCAATCGGATTTCATCAATTTCGGGGCCGATTTTTGGGGCGCATCCGCGCTCGATCACGCCGCAGGGTCGGGATACGGCTTTGATCCCTTCTGCGTTTTTCAAGGTTGTCAGTTACATCCGCGATGATCAGCTAGAGGTGCGTGCGTTCATCATGCCGCAAGATGCTGCGGCCTTGCGTGATAAGGGGGGGCGGCAATTCTTTGATAACCAACGCTTTCAGGTATCGGTGACCGAAATCGAAGAGCAAACAGGCCTTATCTTTCCACCCGTTATCCCGGCGCGTAATCCGCTGTTTTTTAACCCTGATGATGACGCGGCGGTCGCGTTGAAAATCACGTCATTTCCTGAGCGGATTGAGGTTGATGACCCGACCCATCTGATTGCCCCGGATCAGGTGCGCGACAATGTTATGTTGGACGCGCCGCCAATCATGATTGTGGCTGCCATGGTTAACCCCGCAGGTAAGGACAGGGATGAAGAGTGGATGTCGATCTTTAACTTTTCAGGCTTGGATATCGATTTGGATGGCTGGACCATCAGCGATACGTTGCGGCGCCCGATGCTGCTTGACGGGGTTTTGCAGGCGGGCAGTTCCCGCAGGTTCAAACCTGTCGCGCCGCTTCAACTGGGCAATAAAGGTGGCACGCTGTCACTGTTCAATGCGGAAGGGCAGCGGGTTGATCGCGTCCGCTACCGTGCCGATGACGTCACCGAAAACATACCGTTGCGGTTCTTTGATCGGTTCCGGTCAATGGAGCCGGATATCGTTGCACCGGCTGTTTTGAACACAATGATCCTGCCGGATCAGTAGTTTTTGTCTTGGTAAAAAGAAAAGGCCCCAACAGATGGGGCCTTAAAGCGGGTGCTGTTGTATTGGCTTACTTGGGAAGCGGTCCGATCAGCATGACCATCTGACGGCCTTCCATCTTGGGGAAGTTTTCAACCCGGCCTGCTTCTTTGGTGTCTTCTGCGACCCGTTCGAGCAATTCGCGGCCCAACTGCTGGTGCGCCATTTCCCGGCCACGAAAGCGGAGCGTGATTTTCACTTTATCTCCGTTCTCCAAGAATTTGAAAACATTGCGCATTTTGACATCGTAATCGTGGTTGTCCGTATTGGGGCGGAACTTTACCTCTTTGATTTCGATGGTTTTCTGTTTCTTACGCGCCTCAGCTTCTTTCTTCTGAGTTTCGTATTTGAACTTGCCATAGTCCATGATCTTGCAGACCGGCGGTTTGGCATTGGGAGAGATTTCTACCAGATCCAATCCAGCCTCATCAGCCATCATCATTGCCCGTTCCGGGGTAACAACGCCGACATTTTCTCCGTCTGCCCCGATCAGGCGTATCTCTGCCTCGCGGATGCGTTCGTTGATGCGGGGGCCGGTATCGCGCTGTGGTGGGGCGTTGTGGGGTCTGCGTCCTATGGTCTTTATCCTTGAATCATTGCGGAGTTCTGCCCGGTAAAGTAAACCCGGTGGCCGGGCGCTTCAACCCGGAAAAGGGGTAGTTTGACTGCATTTTCCCCCTTCGTTTCCCTTCACCTTTTGCAGCGGTTCTGACATATCGCCATCAAGGCCCGTAGGGGTCCAAACGCGATCAATTTGGAAGGATAAGACCAATGAGAGCAATCGCCATATTAGTTGTTATCGCTGTTCTGGGATTTTTTGGCTACCAATATGCCGTTGAAGGCCGTGGTCCTGCCGCCGCTGTAGGCGTGCTGACCGGTGAAACAGCGCGTGCCGAAGCAGAAGCGCAAGCGGCACTGGAAGCGGCGGAAGCCGAGGCTGCCGCCGCGGAAGAAGCTGCCGCTGCCGAAGCCGCAGAGGCCGAGGCAGCTGCCGCTGAAGCCGCCGCCGCAGAGGCAGCCGCTGCCGCTGAAGCAGAGGCCGCCGCCGCGGAAGAAGCAGCTGCCGCTGCAGCCGCGTTGGAAGAGGCAGAAGCTGCCGCTGCCGCTGCCGCCGAGGAAGCTGCTGCGCAGGCAGCCGCAGAGGCTGAAGCCGCCGCTGCCGAAGCTGCTGCCGCTGCTGAAGAAGCTGCACAAGCCGCCGTTGAAGAGGCCGAAGCCGCTGCTGCCGCAGCCGCCGAGGAAGCTGCTGCTGCTGCCGAAGAAGCCGCTGCCGCCGCGACGGAGGCCGCGACAGAAACCGCCGAAGCCGCGACCGAGGCTGGTACAGACCTGTTGTCAATGGCGGATGAGTTGTTAACGGTTGACGGCTTTGACGCGGAGAAGGTTACCGCCTTGCTCGACACGCTTGAGCTGCCGGAAGGCGAACAGAGCTCGCTGACAACAGCATTGGGTCTGGCCAAGGATAACCCTGCCTTGCTGCAACCCATCCTTGATCAAATCAAGAACCTGTTGCCGCAGTAAGTATTTGCCATAAAAGAAAAAGCCGCGCTGTCGCCAGCGCGGCTTTTTTATTGGTCTGGTATTGTTGTCAGTCCAGAAATGCCTTCTCGACGACGTAGTGCTGCGGGTTAGAATTGGCCCCTTCGACCAGCCCGTATTCTTCCAGCATGTCCTTGAGTTCGAGGTTGAATGCCAGGTTCCCGCAGATCATCGCCCGGTCTGTTTCCGGGGTGAGTGGCGGCACGGCAAGATCGGTAAATGCCTCGCCCGAGCGCATCAGGTCGGTGATCCGCCCCATCTTGGGGCTCTCTTCACGTGTGGTGGTTGGGTAGTACTTAATTTTCTTCCAGAAACCTTCGCCGATCACTTCATTGAGCAACTCATCGTCCTTGAGCGCCTCAATCAGGTCGCGTCCATAGGTCAGCTCGCCCACCTCGCGGCAGGTGTGGGTGATGATGATTTCGTCATAGTCTTCATAGGTTTGCGGCTCACGCAGTAGCGACGCAAAAGGCGCAAAGCCTGTTCCGGTGGCAAAGAACCAGAGGCGCTTGCCGGGGATCAGCGCGTCATGCACCAGCGTGCCCACCGGTTTGGGTCGCAGGATAATCTCATCCCCCGGTTTAATGTGCTGGAGTTTTGATGTCAGCGGCCCATCGGGGACCTTGATGGAATAAAACTCCAGCTCTTCGTCCCAAGATGGCGAGGCGATGGAATAGGCCCGCAGCAGTGGCTTTTGCTTGCCGGTTTCGGGATGTGGATCCCCCATCAGCCCGATCATGACAAACTCACCGGAGCGGAACCGCAAGCTGGCGGGACGGGTGCAGCGAAAGCTGAACAACCGGTCGGTATAGTGTTTCACATCCGTCACCGTCTGCGCATCAGGCAGGGTAGGGACGGCTTTGGCGGTGTCTAGGGTCACGGGTGTCTGCTCGGTCATATGTGTCATGGCAGCCTGATAGGGCCGCCCTCCGTCTTAGTCGTTGATCTGGATCAGGGAAAGGGTGCTTTGGTCCTAGCCGCGCAGGCGGGCCTGATAGTTGTGGTTTTGCCAATCGGCCCGGAATTGCCATTGGTCCTCGGGCTGGCGTGCGGCAAGGGCGTCGTCGATCTCAACCTCATCAAAACCGGACCGGCGCGCCATGGCATATTGGTCGGCCAATACCTGCCCCTTGGCCCGTAGCCGTCCCTTGTAACCGCTGCGCCGCAACATGGCAGCCAGCGTAAAACCGCGCCCGTCAGCGGATGACGGGAAGGCGATGCGGATCATTGGCGCGTTGTTCAGACCCGCCAGCGCCTCTGGGGCAGTGTCGGAGGGCAGGTCGATGCCGTAATCGCAATCATTGGCGGCCGCATCGCTATGTTCGATGAAGCTGCCGGACCAGTCATCGGTGCTGAATCCATTGTCGGTGACGATCACGCTCATGCTGCTTGTCCTGTTCTGACGGGCTTGCCGTTTTCAAAATGAATCCCGCATTCGGTTTTTTCGCTGTCGCGCCAGCGGCCTGCACGTGGATCCTCGTGGTCGCTAACCCGCGTGGTGCAGGGCATGCAGCCAATAGAGGGATATCCTTGCGCCACCAGCGGGTGCCGGGGCAGATTGTGCTGGTTCATGTAGTCTTGCAGGTCCTGTGAGGTCCAGTTGGCCAGCGGATTGATCTTGATCTTCCGATCTTCCTTTTCGAACAGCGGAAGCTGCGCGCGCTGCCCGCCTTGAAACCGTTTGCGCCCGGTGATCCAGCCGCCGAAATCCTTCAAGGCGCGGTTGAGAGGCCGGGTCTTTCGCAGATCGCAGCAGGCGTCGGTGTCTGCCTGATGCAGGATGCCGTCGACATCCTCAACCAGCACCTCATTCCGGTCTGGCCCGATCACACGCACATCTGCGAGCCCGAGTTGCGCAGACACGTCCCGCTGATAGGTCAGCGTTTCGGGGAACAGCATTTCAGTGTCCAAAAAGATGATTGGCGTGGCTGGGTTGATCTGGGCGATCATGTGCAAAAGCACGACGCTTTCCGCCCCAAAGGACGAAACCATCGCAACTGGCCCGATCTGCACGTCTTCCAACGCGTGACGCAACACGGTCTGTGCGTCCGATTTGCGGTGCAGGATGTTGCGCCGTTCGGCGAGTTCCTTAAGCGGCATTGGCTTTGTCCTCAACTGGATAAAGGATGGCTTTGAAAGGTTCCATGCCCAAACGACGGTAAGTTTGGAGGAAGGTTTCAGCGGGGCTGTCGCGCAGGTCAAGGTAACCGGTTACCAGCCGTTCGATGGCTGGCACGATCTCTTCGGCGCTGAAACCGGGGCCAGCCCGTTCGCCGATGGACGTGGTTTGGGTGCCGTCACCGCCCAATGTGATCTGGTAGTTTTCGACGCCCGCCCGGTCGAGCCCAAGGATCCCGATATGGCCGACATGGTGGTGCCCGCAGGCATTGATGCAGCCTGAGATTTTGATTTTCAGCTGGCCAATATCATGTTCGATCTTCAGTTCATCAAAACGGGTGGCAATTTCCTGTGCGATCGGGATCGAACGGGCCGTGGCCAGCGCGCAGTAATCCATGCCGGGGCAGGCGATGATGTCAGAGACCAGCCCAATATTTGCCGTCGCAAGATCAGCTTCGCGCAGGGCGGCATAGACCTTTGCCAGGTCGGATTTATGCACATGTGGCAGGATCACGTTCTGTTCGTGGCTGATCCGCAATTCGTTATGGCCATATTTTTCGGCGAGTTCCGCCATGACCCGCATCTGGTCTGATGTGGCATCGCCGGGGGTGGCCCCGTGTTTTTTGATGCTGATCGAGACAATGGCATAACCGTCGGCCTTGTGTTCCGACAGGTTGGTGTCTGTCCATGACCGGAAGGCGGGGTTGGCAAGCCGCGCAGCCTCGTAGCCATCGATGGATTTTGCGACGAAAGCGGGCGGGGCGAAAGCTGTTTCGATCTCACTCAGCAGCTCTTGGTCATGGCCAGAGAAACCAGCGCGGATCGCCGTGAACCGGTCTTCGACCAGTTCCTGTATCTTCTCCAGCCCGTTTTCATGTACGGTAATCTTGATCCGTGCCTTATACTTATTGTCGCGGCGGCCCAGCAGATTGTAGACGCTGACGATCGCCTCGCAATATGGCAGCAGGTCGGCCTTGGGCAGGAAGTCCCGCAGAACCTTGCCGACCATTGGTGTGCGGCCAAGGCCGCCGCCCACGATCACTTCGAAACCCGGTTCGCCTGCGTCATTGCGGACCATGCGTAGCCCGATATCGTGGGCTTTGGTTACGGCGCGATCTTCTGTTGCACCGGTTACGGCGATTTTGAACTTGCGCGGCAGGAACTGGAATTCGGGGTGGTCTGTAGACCATTGGCGCAGCAGTTCTGCGATGGCGCGCGGGTCTTCGATTTCATCTGCGGCAGCCCCGGCGAAATGGTCGGCCGTCACGTTGCGGATCGTGTTGCCGGACGTCTGGATGGCGTGCATTTCTACATCTGCCAGCGCCTCCAACATATCTGGCACGTCTTGCAGTTTTGGCCAGTTATATTGGATGTTCTGGCGCGTGGTGAAATGGCCATAGCCCTTGTCCCACTTGTCCGCAATATAGGCGAGTTGGCGCATCTGCGCGCTATTCAGCGTCCCGTAAGGGACCGCCACGCGCAGCATATAGGCGTGCAATTGCACATATAGACCGTTCATCAGGCGGAGCGGTTTGAATTCGTCTTCGGTCAAGGAGCCGTCGATACGGCGTTCCACCTGGCCGCGGAACTGGGCCACGCGGGAGCGCACGAAAGCCTCATCGAAGTCATTGTATTTATACATATCGTTTCCTTCTGGCGGGCAAATTCTCTGAGAGAATTTGAAAGCAAAGTTTCTGCGAAACTTTGTTACCCTGCCTGTTTTCCGTGATCGTAGTTTGAGGGGCCGCGCGTGCGGAACGCCTCGCGGAAATGGGTGGGTTCGGGGCCGTCTTCGCCTGACGTGGCATCAGCCAAATAGGCACCTGCAATTTCATCAGCACGCGCCTGCGCCTCTAGCAGGCGCAGGTCGCCATGCGCCTCGTCCGTGATCAATTCAGCTTCGCGGATATCGCGGGTCCACGTGTTGTCTTCGGTCAGCCAGACCGCATCGCCTTCCAGCAATGCGTTGGCGGTGACGACTTTGGGTGTAAAACTGCGGGCCATTATGCAAACTCCCTGATGTTTTCTATTTGGGACGCGGCATCGCGCGGGGCGAGGCCATAGAAAGTGATGGCAGGCCCTTGCAGGTCTGCCTGGGTGAGGGTCGGTTCAAGTTCGGCAAGCGTTGTCGCGATGATCTGCTGATCCGCGCGGCTGACATTTTCGATGATGGTTACGGGCGTTGCAGGATCGGCGCCATGCATCAACAGGCGGCCCTGAATAAACCGGGCGGATTTCTTGCCCATATAGATCGCCGCAACCTCGCCGGGCTGGGCGAGTGCGGCCCAATCGTGATCGGCATAGCCTTTGGTGTCATGCCCGGTGATCAGCCGCACGGCAGAGTTTCTGCCGCGTTTGGTCAGGCTTTGACCGATATTTGCCACGGCGGCAGAGGCGGCGGTGATGCCGGGGATGATCCGGTAGCTGACATCGGCGGCTTCGAGTGCTTCGATTTCCTCGTCAAGCCGCCCAAAGACGGTCGGATCACCTGCTTTGAGGCGCACCACATGGTGTCCGTCCAATGCATGCTGGACGATCAGCGCGTCGATATCTTCCTGCTTCATCGACGGGCCAAAGCCGGTTTTGCCTGCGTCAATGATGATTGCCTCGCGGCGTGCGAGTTCGAGGATTTCGCCAGTGACCAGCCGGTCATGGATAACGATATCCGCCTTGTCGAGCGCGTTGCGCGCCTTGAGCGTCAGCAGTTCCGGATCACCGGGGCCAGCGCCGACCAGGTCAACATGACCTTCCTTGGTGTCTGCCATGATGTGATTATCCAGCAGCATTTCGAGCGCTGGGATGACACCGGTTTCACCAGCCTCTGCAATCGCTTTGGGGCCAGCGTTGAAGTAGAAGGAAGACCAGAAATCCCGCCGCTTGCGGCCCATGGGCAGCACTTCAACCGCGTGGCGGAAGCTTTTGCCGATGCGGGCGAGGATACCCAATGATGTAGGCAGGCGTTCTTCCAGATCAGCCTTGATAGCACGGGCCAGCACCGGTGCGGCACCTTCGGTGCCGATGGCGACCGTGACCGGATCACGGTCAACGATTGCGGGGGTGATGAACTGGCTATCGGCAAGGTTATCGACGATATTGAACAGCGCGCCTTCGGCATTGGCGATGGCCGATACACGGGCGTCTTCGGCGTCATCTTCGTTGGCGGCATAGAAAAGTGCGGCACATAATGCGTCGCCGGGCTCCATCGCCCGTTCGATGATACGCAGTTTGCCTTGGCTGGCCCATTTGTGGATGTCATCGGCGATATCCGCGGCGATGACGGTCAGATGTGCCTCTGTCTTCATCAAAAGCCGCAGCTTGGCCATGGCTGCATCACCACCGCCGGACAAAACGATGCGGCGGCCTTCGACGGCGAGGAAGATGGGGAAGTGCTTCATGACGAACCTCTGATTTCTTCCGTTCAATATAGAATAATGTTCTTCCTGTTGCGCCCCCTTGGCGCTAAGTAAGGACATATGTTCTGGGTTGGCTGTATTTTGGACCAGCCGTCCTGAAAATACGGAGATCAGAGAATGTCAGTTCGGATTGATGCGACAGACCGGAAAATCCTTGCCGCATTGCAAGCGGATGCAGCGCAATCATTGGACGAAATTGCGCGCACGGTCGGGTCATCAAAGACCCCGGTTTGGAACAGAATCAAGAAGATGCGCGAGGCCGGTATCATCGGCCAGCAGACGGTTTTGCTGGATGCAGAGGCGTTGGGGTTTGAGGCATGTTTTTTTGTTTTGATCCGCACGTCAGAACATGACGCGGACTGGCAGGCCCGGTTTCTGGCGGCCCTGCGATCACGTGCCGAAGTGCAGGAGGCACACCGGCTGGCAGGCGATATCGACTACATCCTAAAGGTCCGGGTGCAGAATGCGCGGGCTTATGACACGTTCTATCAGGCGCTGATTTCAGAGGTGAAAGTGCATAATGTGACGGCACTTTTGTCGATGGAAGAAATCAAGGCAACCGTGGCTCTCCCGTTGTAAGATGCATCTCTGCTGCATTTCGTGAGCATTGTTCAAGAAATCTGTTGACAGCTAGACCAGCCTTACCTAAATAGTGTGAACATTGTTCATAAATGAGGTAAGTCATGCATATATTGAAACTCACAGCCGGGATCACTGGCCTGGTCGTCTTGGCAGCCTGTGCCACGCCAAGCGCCCAACATGCCACCCAATCTGCCGATCACAGTGCGCAAGCCACTGGCCACGGGGTCAGCGCCGTTGCAGGCTCTGCGGCAACGGTTGCTGCGGTGCCGGTCATGGCGGCGGGTTCTGTTCTGGCCGTTACGGGTTCGGCGATAGAGCAGGTGGGCACAGCTTCGGCAGACGCCGGGTCGCAAGTATTTGAGGCCGGCGTTTCGCCTGCAAAGCCAACGGTATGTCATGCGCCTGCTGCAACCAATACTTGTGTCGTCCCTGACGGCCCGCCGCGCTTGTAATCAGGGGCTATTGAAATGAGACATTATATTAAACTGATTTTTGTTGCCCTGACACTCGTGCTGCCATTGCCTGCCATGGCGGGTAGCAGCGCGGCTGCGGACGCCGTCTTGCCAACTGCCGATGTCGTTAATTTTGCAAATCGTGTGCAGCGTGATCTGGCATCACGCGGGGCGAATGTCGCAATTGTTGCCCGGGTTGGCCGCGATCCGTCGTTATTGCCCGATGGTATCAGATATACCCACGTGGCTTTCTGGGTGTATTCCCGGATCACGCGTGCCGATGGCAGCACAGGCATGGGGTACCGCGTTTATAACCTGTACCAAACCGCCGGTGACCTGACCCGCAGCGAATTGGTGCAGGACACCCCGGCAGATTTCTTTGCGGCGGCACATCGGCTGGATGCGGGTGTCATTATTCCTGATCCACGGTTGCAGCAAAAACTGCTAAATGTGATTGCAAGCCCGACCTATGCCCGGCTGCATAACCCGTCCTATTCGGTGCTGGCCAACCCAGCGACCCATCAGTTTCAGAACTGCACCGAGCATACGTTGGATGTGGTGATGGCGGCGCTATACGACACAACCGATCCGACCCAGATCAAAGCGAATGTTGCTGCCCATTTTGCGGGTCAACCGGTTCGGTTGAATGGATTGCAGCGGCTGTTGGCGCCTGCCGCATCACAGGCTTTGACCACAGCAGATCATGGCAGCGCTGTCCGTACAGCGACTTTCGGCGCGATTGCCCGGTTTATGCAAAACCATGATCTGGACGATAGCGTCTATCGGGTGACGCCGGACAAGGTGCTGCGGTTTTGAATATGGACCCCGCTGAAGACGGGATTTGGCGGGGTCCTAACTTTCTGTTGCGAGCAGACTGGACACTTTGTTGATAAGTTCTTCTTTTGATGCGGGTTTCGGGCAAATTGCAGCGCCCGGAAAACGCGTTTCGAGGTTTTCCAATGTGCCGTGACCCGAATGGAAGACGATGGGAATGTTGCGTTTGACCAATGCTTCTGCAAACGGGAACACCGACACCCCGCGCAGATCGATATCAAGGATGGCGACGTCAGTTTCATCCTTGTCGAATGTCTCAAACGCTTGCTCCAACGTGCCCGCTGGCCCGATGGCTGCAGCACCCGCATCACCGAAAGTGTCCATCAGGTCGAAGGCGATCAGCATCTCATCTTCGACAATCAGTACCTTCTTGCCAATCAGTGGCCTTTGTTCATCTTGTTCGCTCATTTGCGGTGCTCCATCAGGGTCGGACATGTTGATCAAGCCTCAATTCGGTCTTGGGGCTGTTGCGCAAAAGGTATCGCTAATGTGCAGTTCAGGCCCTCATTTGTCCATTCTTGGTTAAGTGTCGCGTTCAATTGCTGCGCGGATAGCGTCATCAACCGGGTGCCAAAACCGGTGACTTCGGGTGTTTTCGTATCCTCAGACACAGCGTTCTGTTCTGACCAGATAAGTCTGATTACTGCGCGTCCGTTATCATCTGTATCTTGTCCCCAGTTGACGGAAACGCGGCCGTCTTGGGTACGCAACGCCCCGTATTTGGATGCGTTGGTCGCCAGTTCGTTAATGATCAAACTCAGCGGACTGATGTCATTGACCGCTATAGGAAGGATGTCACCCTCGATCTGGATCGTCTTTTCGCCCTTTGCAAAGGGGACAAGTGCCTGACTGACAAGCGTGTGAAGATCAACCGTCTTGTCGTGTTCGGGTTCCATCGACAGGGCATATGCTTTGGCCAATGCGTCGATCCGCGAACAGATCTTGTCAGCCAGCCCAACATTGGTGCGCGCCAGCCGAAAACTGAGCCGGACGAGCCCCTGGATGATCGAGAACAGGTTTTTGACCCGGTGATGCAGCTCGCGCGTCAGGTGGCGCTCTTTTTCCTGCGCTTCGAACCGTTCGGTGATGTCGCGGTCGATCTGCAGCAACAATGTGCGCCCGCCCGATACCTCGACCCGTTGGATGTTGGTTGAGGTGATCAAAACCTTGCCGTTGCGGGTCTTGCGTTTGGTATCGCCGGTCCAGGTTTTGCCAGCATCAAGGATGGTCCGGATTTCATGCATTGAAACGCCGAATTCCGCCTGTGTCAGCGTATTCGGGTCTTGCCCGATCGCTTCGGCCTCAGGGATGCCATACATTGCCTCGGCCCCCTGGTTCCAGCGTAACACGCCGCTATCCTCTGAATAGGCGAGGATCGCGTCGCTGGACAGTTCCAGCATCTGACTGAGTTCCCGGTCGATTTCCGTTGCCCGCGTGTCATGGATAATCGTGTGCGACCCCAACATGCGCTTTGGCACCCCGTCTTCGCGCACGGCAACACCCCGGCAACGCACCGTTACCGTGCCCCCATCAGATGTCTTGTACCGGACCAATTGGTCGTAGGGAAAAGATGTATCTTCGCAATGCTGCCTGAAATTCTGCAGGGCGGTTTCGCCATCTTCGGGGAAAATCAGGTTTTGCCATTCGGACGCGAGGTGCTTTCGCTCTGCCGGATCAAACCCCAAGGCGCGCCAGAAACCAGCGCTCATGTATTCATGTTCGGGATTCTCAAGATCCCAGAACCAAAAGCCGTCGCAGGCGCTGGAGTCCAGAAACGCGAATGCTTCGGGTTGCCCCAAGAAAGCACCAAGTTCTTTTTCGAGGTAGTGCATTCTACAGGCTCACACGCTTTAGCTACATTCTGAAAATCACAACAACCTAAGCGTGTTTAGCGTTGGAACCCGATTGCGTCAATATGGCGACCGTACGCAGCGTTAACGGTTCGGGGAGACGATCAATTCCTTGAGGCCGTGAAAGTGGTAGACGTTGGCGTATTGCGCGGTTTCGGTGATCGACAGTTTTGGACAACGTTCGAACAGAACGCTGAGCGCAATTTGCAGTTCCAGCCGCGCAAGCGGTGCCCCGACACAAAAATGGATGCCGCCGCCAAAGCTTGTGCTTTGTGGTCCCTTGCGGTTGGGATCAAACCGGTCAGGCGCAGCATAGGCATCTGGATCGCGGTTCGCCGCAGCAAGCAAGCAGGCGATCTGGTCACCACGTTTGAATTGCTGGCCATGCAGTTCGACATCCTCATAAACCCAGCGGGTGAACATATGCAGCGGCGGATCGAAACGGATAACTTCCTCGACCGTCGAAGGTGAGATCGTGCGGATGTCCCTTTCAAGAAGCGTTTTGACACCATTGCCAAGCGTGTGAACCGTGGCCTCATGCCCTGCGTTCAGCAAAAGGATGCAGGTGGTGATCAGCTCATCCTCGTTGAGTTTGTCACCGGCTTGTTCTGCGGCGATCAATGTCGAAATCAGATCATCGCCCGGGGTCTTGCGCCTTTGGCTGATATAGTCCCGCATGAAGGCGCTGAATTCATGGCTGGCCTGGGCGGCGGCATCTTCGATGGCTCGGCTTCGCCCTGCCTGATACATCGCGACCATCGCGTTGGACCAGCGCAGTAGATCGTCAGCGTATGTTTCAGGCACGCCCAGAAGGCGGCAAATGACGATGACCGGAACAGGTTGGGCATAATGTTTGAGCAGATCAAAGGGCTGATCCGGGAACTGATCGATCAGATGGTGGCAAAGCTGCCGGATCCCCGGTTCAAGTGCCGCAATCGTCCGACTTGTGAAGGCGCGCAGCACAAGTGCGCGCAGTCTTGTATGGCGTGGCGGTTCCAGTTCCAGCATTGAATGCGCCTCAATCGCGTAGAACGGGCGCAGGTGGCCGGGCGTGTCCGGCGCCAATTCTGCGGGACATTCCCGGCCCATGCGTTTGTCGCGCAAGACCGCATGAACTGCCTTGTGACTGACCGCACAAGCCATGTCATAATTCTGCCACCAGAAAAAATCGCCTGTCGCCCGTGCGCGATCATAAAACGGGTAGGGGTTCTGGACGAAATTCGGGTCGGTGGGGGATTGGTCAAATCTGTGCATGACGCGTAGCTTTGGGCCACCTGTCTGGTCTTTGCAAGGGGGGCTGGATAAGCTGCGGCGCATGCGCCAATTGTTTCGCCTTCGCTTGCTGATCATTACCGGATTTCTGGCGGCTGTCCTGGCCTTTGCCGGTGGAGTTTGGTGGTATGGGTATGTGTCGGCGCTGGCGCAACTTGACCAGCGCGCCCGATCCGATCTGGCGCTTGCCTCGGACAGTTTGACGGGCGAATTGCGGCGCTATCGCGAATTATCGGTGCTTACGGCCGATCACCCGCAATTGCGCGCCGTGATGGATGGTGCCGCGCCCGCCGCGACGTTGCGCCCCGTCCTGCAAGAGATTGCCGATAAAACCGGGGCCTTGGATATTATTCTGGTGGATGTGTCCGGAAGTGCGTTGGTCGCCACCGAGGAGGCCCCAAATGTTGATCATGCTGGTCGCGCCTACTTCGAACGGGCGCTGGATGGCGCGCTGGGTTTCTATCATTTGTTCAGCGAGGCCTATCAGCGTCGCGCCTTTGTCTTTGCCGCCCCCGTCTTTTCCAAACAAGGACCGGTTGAAGGCGCGCTGGTTGTCTATGCCGATGTTGAACCAGTCGAGGCGACATGGCGCGGTGCCCGCCCTACGGTGTTTTTTACCGATCAGCGTGGCGTGATTTTTCTATCCAACCGGTCGGAACTGGTGTTTCGGTCCCGTGTTGGCGATCCAGTGCAGAAGCTGGAATATCCGCCCGATAGCGTGACCCCATTTGTGCGTTATTCCGAAGATCTGGTCAGCGGCTATGAAGTTTGGGATGTGGATGGGGGCCGTTATCTGCCAACGCGCGCATTGCATCTGACACTCGATTTACCGGTTGTCGGGATGACGGGCGAAGTGCTGGTTGATGTGGCCCCGGCGCGCCAGTTGGCCAGCCTGCAGGCGGCCATTGCTGCTGCGGTTTGTTTGGCATTTGGCACGCTGTTGCTGGTGGTGACGCAACGCCGACGCACCTTGGCTGTGTTGAATACAAAACTAGAGCGTCGGGTGCGTGACCGTACTGCCGACCTCCAAGCGCTGAACGCTGATCTGCGGCGGGAGGTGGCCGAACGCAAGGCCGCCGAACAGCGGTTGCAAAAAGCGCAGGATGAACTGGTGCAGGCCGGTAAGCTGTCGGCGTTGGGCCAGATGTCAGCTGGTATTAGTCATGAGCTGAACCAGCCGCTAACCGCGATCAGGTCATTCGCCGAAAATGCGCAAGGGTTTCTGGATCGCGATAAGCCACAGGTCGCTGCTCATAATCTGGGCCGCATCTCGGAATTGGCGCGCCGCATGGGCCGCATCATCAGCAATCTGCGTGCGTTTGCCCGGCAAGAGGATGAGCCGCCCATAAACGTGGATTTGCCGGGGGTGATCGACGCGGTGCTAGAGATGGTTGGCCCGCGTGCCGCCCAAACTGGTGTGACCCTACACTGGGTCCGCCCTGACACCCCGGTGATCGTGCGGGGGGGGGAGGTGCGTTTGCAGCAGGTCGTGTTGAACCTTGTGTCCAATGGTATGGACGCGATGGAAGACAGCGAGCCCAAAAATATCTTTATCTCCGTTGCGCAGACGGGTGGCCGGACGACACTGTCGGTGCGCGACACCGGTCCGGGCATTGCTGAACCAGAGAAGATTTTTGATCCGTTCTATTCCACCAAAGCCGTTGGCGCGGCAGAGGGGATGGGGCTGGGCCTGTCAATTTCTTATGGGTTGGTGCAAAGCTTTGGTGGTGCGATCCGTGGCCGTAACCATCCCGATGGCGGGGCCATTTTCACGGTGGAGCTCGATACTGTCCTGCAAGAGGTTGCGGCATGACGCGTCGTGTTCTGCTTGTTGATGATGACCGCGATATTCGCGAGGCGCTGGGCCAAACGCTGGAATTGGCCGATTTGGCCCCAACGGTTGCCGGGTCATTTGTCGAAGCCAAGGATCACCTGGATCCCAGTTTTGATGGTGTTGTGGTGTCCGATATCCGCATGCCCGGTCGTGATGGGTTCTATCTGCTGGATTTTGTGCGCGAAACGGATCCCGAGATGCCGGTGATCCTGCTGACGGGCGAAGCGGATATTCCGATGGCCGTGCGCGCGATGTCAGCCGGGGCTTATGATTTTCTGGAAAAACCCTGCGCCCCGCGAGATTTCATCGCCGTGATTGAACGGGCCTTGGCGGCGCGCGCGCTGGTTCTTGAAAACCGGCGACTGAAATCAGAGTTGGAGGCGGGCGATGCGGCGGCGCGTATGTTGTTTGGGCATTCGCCGCTGGCAGAGGAATTGCGGGGTCAAGCCCGCGCTGTCGCCCGCGCAGGGACAGAAGCCCTGATCCTGGGCGAGCCGGGGTCGGGAACTTCCAAAATTGCAGAGGTTATTCACTTGTTGTCGCCTGACGCCGCGCATCCATTTGTGAAACGTGCAGCCGCGTCATTGGATGAGGCGGGTCTGGCCTCTGCGCTGGGACAAGCCAAAGACGGCACGCTATACATTGATGAAGTAACCGGGCTGGACCCTGCCGTGCAATTGGCCCTGCTGGATCGTTTGGAAGCAACCGAGCCAAGTCGTGTTCTGGCCGGATCAACACGTAATATCAAAGATGCGATGGGCCATGGCAGCTTTAGCGCAGAACTGTTTTATCGGTTGGATATGATGCGCGTGCGTGTGCCAGCCCTGCGTGAACGTCCCCAAGACATACCGGTGCTGTTCCAGCATTACGTGGCACAGGCCTGCGAGCAGGCGAATTTGCCAATGCCCGAGATTACGCCGGATCATACTGCGCGCCTGATGGCGCAGGATTGGCCGGGCAACGCGCGCGCCTTGATGAATGTCGCGATGCGCTTTGCAATGGGGCTGGATGAAAGCGACGGGCAGGTCGGTGCCGGTCTTGCGGCCCAGATGGCGCAGGTCGAACGATCTTTGCTGATTGCCGCCCTACGCCGTCATAATGGGCGCGCGACACATGTCGTCCGCGAGCTGCAGCTGCCGCGCAAGACCTTCTATGACAAGCTGACCAAACATGGTTTGCGTGCCGAGGATTTTCGCAACTAAGGCGTGCGTAGGCGCGACCTTCTGCCGCGCCTTGGCGCACACGGGTTTGTGATATGATTCTCTTGTGACTGATATCGCTAACGGACTAGTAAGGGTTCCGGGCGGTTTTAGACGTGGCACAAGGGAGGGACGTTCATGGCTCGTGCGCCGCTGAACGCGGATGCGTTTGACCGTTCTGAATATGACCGGGCTGACCAGCATTTTAAGTTGGCCGAACAGAAGCTTCCCCGGCCAGCGGTCGAGGCGCTTGCCCGTGAGGTTGTGAAACGACTGGCGTTTCGTGTGCCGCACGGTGACAGAAAAGAAGACCTTCCAACACAATCAGAGATTGATCTGCTTTGCGCAGCACTTTTGTCTGCGGACCATGACGCCGCGGACCGTATCATCCTGGCCGCCCGCCGTGATGGGGTGGATGTCGAGGCAATTTACCTGAGCTATGTCGCGGGTGCTGCGCGTAGTCTTGGGACGATGTGGGACGAAGACCGCATTTCATTTGTCGACGTTACATTGGCATCCGGCAGGCTTTATCGGATTATCCGGGGCCTGCGCCATATTGTTGCGGCCTCATTGACCGACGGGCGCGACGAACGACCGGCTTTGTTTGCCTTGGTACCTGGCGAGGACCACACATTGGGTATTGAAATGGCAACTGACCTTTTCCGCCGGGAAGGGTGGGATGTTGATATGTCGGTGGGGCTCACCCATGATCAGTTGTTGCATCAAAGTGAAGAACGCAACTATCGCGCCGTTGTCTTAGTGGCCCATTCCGACCGAATGATCGAACCGCTGGCCCGCCTGATCCTTGCGCTGCGCATCACACAGCCACTGTCGAATATAGTCGTAGCCGGTAATGTGCTGATCCATTTTCCGGATATCATTCATCTGGTTGGGGCTGATGCTGTCATGGAAGATATCGAAACGGCAGCTGCAACGCTGCGCGCTGTGCTGGATGAGAACACCCCCTGATCTGTGTGGATTTCCGCACGTTGGGCGCAAACAGATGTGCGATTTTCCGCGCAACATTGCGGTACGATAATATCGTTTCGTAAAGTTTTTAATATTTTCAATAATTTATGCCCCGTTTCTAATTTTGATTAATGCCGCTTGTCTGGCGGCTGCGCAATCTGTCTGATCACGATGCACGCCTGATCAAGGGGCGGCAAGATTCTCTTGGGAGGAGATATAATGACCTTTTTGAAAGCCGCAGCCGCAATGGCTGCAATCTCTGTGATGGCGACATCGGCCTATGCCGAAGGCTGCGACGACGGCGAGATTGTTGTCAAATTCAGCCATGTGACGAACACCGACCGTCACCCGAAAGGGATCGCGGCAAGTCTGCTGGCGGACCGCGTAAATGCGGAAATGAACGGCACCATGTGCATGGAGGTTTTCCCCTCCAGCCAGCTTTACAACGATGACCAAGTGCTGGAAGCGATGTTGCAGGGCGACGTGCAACTGGCGGCACCTTCGCTGTCAAAATTCGAAGCCTTCACCAAGCAGTTCCGCATCTTTGATCTGCCCTTCATGTTTGAAAACATCGCCGCTGTTGATGCGTTCCAAGCGTCGGACACTGGTCAGGCGATGAAAGACAGCATGCAGCGTCGCGGCCTGCAGGGCCTTGCGTTCTGGCATAACGGGATGAAGCAGATGTCGGCCAATGTGCCACTGGTGTCACCCACCGATGCGTCTGGCCTGAAGTTCCGGGTCCAAAATTCGGACGTACTGGTCGCCCAGATGGAAGCGATGGGTGCATCACCACAGCCAATGGCATTCTCTGAAGTTTACGGCGCGCTGCAGACAGGCGTTGTCGATGGTCAGGAAAACACATGGTCGAATATCTACGGCCAGAAGTTCTTTGAAGTGCAGGACGGGATCACCGAGACAAACCACGGTATTATTGATTACCTTGTTGTGACGTCGACCGACTTCCTCGACAGCCTTGAGCCAGAGGTCCGCGACCAGTTCCTGACGATCCTGGGTGAGGTGACAGATACCCGGAACGCGGAAGCCTTTGCTGTGAACGAAGAGGCCAAGCAGGCGATCATCGACGCTGGTGGCGAAATCCGCGAGTTGAATGCCGAAGAGCGTCAGGCCTGGGTTGACACCATGCGCCCGGTTTGGGGCAAGTTCGTTGAGGATGTGGGTCAAGATAACATCGACGCCGCACAGCAAATCAACGAGTCCATGTAATTTGATCCTTGTGGATCATCTGGCGGGGCCGCTGCGCGTGGCCCTGCCAATCACCCCGACGGGACCGGGGGCAATCTCAGGGGAGTGAGATATCATGTCTGCAACTGGCTGGCAGCCACGGGGCCCTATCGGGCGTGCCGTGCATGAATTTGAGGAGACAGCGATCGCCGTGATCCTGGCCCTCATGGCGGGGGTCACCTTTGTGAACGTGGTGCTCCGCTATGGTTTTGCTGACGGGCTGATCTGGGGGCAGGAGGTCGTTTTGATCCTGTTTGCCTGGCTGGTGATGTTTGGTGTCAGTTACGGCGTGAAGGTTACCGCCCATCTAGGTGTCGATGCTGTGACCAATCTGCTGCCGCCTGCGGTGCGCCGGATCGTGGCGCTGATCGCCGCTTTCTGCTGCATCGCCTATGCTGCGTTGCTGCTGAAAGGCGCGTGGGATTTTTATGCCAATTTCGCCAACCTGCCGCAGACAACCGGTCGGGTGATCCCGACAGGCCTGCAAGAGATGCGTATTCAGGATTTCCGTGGCTATACCCCAACCGTCTATGTCCCGATCCCTGAATGGAGCCGTGGCGTGTTAGAGGGTTGGCTGCTAATCGACGGCGATGAGCCGTTTGAGAAGCTGCCTCGTGCCATTCCCTATCTGATCGTGCCGCTGGGTGCCGCCCTGCTGCTGTTTCGCTTTGTGCAGGCTACGATTGCCATTTTGCGCGGTGAGCGTGACGGCCTGATTGTCAGCCACGAGGCCGAGGATGCTGTTGCCGAAATTCAGGCGGGGGAGCGTTAAGCCATGGAAGTCGCAGTTCTTTTCACGATGGTGATCAGCCTGTTGTTGATCGGTGTGCCGATTGCCATTTCGCTTGGGCTGTCATCGACATTCTTTCTGCTGGTCTATTCTGATACCTCGCTCGCCTCGATTGCGCAGAGTTTCTATAATGCTATGGCGGCGCATTACACACTGCTGGCGATCCCGTTCTTCATTCTTGCTTCAAGCTTCATGTCGACGGGTGGTGTGGCCAAACGGATCATCCGTTTTTCCATCGCCTGTGTCGGCCATGCCCGTGGCGGGTTGGCTATTGCGGGTGTCTTTGCCTGCATGATCTTTGCGGCGCTGTCGGGGTCGTCGCCAGCGACGGTGGTTGCTATCGGGACAATCGTGATCACGGCCATGAAACAGGTGGGCTATACCAAGGAATTTGCCGCTGGTGTCATATGTAACGCCGGTACGCTGGGTATCCTGATCCCGCCCAGCATTGTGATGGTGGTCTACGCCTCTGCCACGGATGTATCCGTCGGGCGGATGTTTCTGGCGGGCGTGTTTCCGGGGCTGCTGGCCGGTCTGATGCTGATGATCACGATCTATGTCATCGCCCGGATCAAAGACATGCCCAAGGGCGAATGGCAGGGCTGGGGCGAGATCTGGGCCAGCTTCCGTGATGCGTTCTGGGGGCTGATGCTGATCGCGATCATCATGTTCGGCATCTACGGTGTGCCATGGGTTGGGGACCGCGCCGATGGATCGTTTGGGTTGATCTGGACCGGTGCCATCTTTACCCCGACCGAGGCCGCTGCTGTCGCGTCTGTCTATGCCTTTATCGTGGCCTGTTTCATCTATCGCGATATGGGCCCGCTGGCCGGAAAGGGTGAGGGTGCAAAATCGTCCGTGCTGCGCAAACCATGGGTGTTGGTTACTGCGCTGTTCCACCGTGACACCCGCGATACCCTGTTTGAGGCAGGCAAACTCACGATCACGCTGATGTTCATCATCGCCAACGCCCTGATCTTGAAACATGTGCTGACCGACGAACAGATTCCGCAGCATATTGCGGGGGCGATGCTGGATGCCGGTCTGAATTGGTGGATGTTCCTGATCATCGTGAACCTGATCCTGCTGATCGGCGGTCAGTTCATGGAGCCATCAGGCCTGATCGTGATTGTTGCCCCGCTGGTGTTTCCCATCGCGATTGAGCTAGGGATCGACCCCATTCATCTGGGCATCATCATGGTGGTGAATATGGAGATTGGGATGATCACGCCACCGGTCGGGTTGAACCTGTTTGTCACCTCTGGTGTGGCGGGCATGCCAATGATGGCCGTGGTGCGCGCCGCACTGCCATTCCTGGCCGTACTCTTCGTGTTCCTGATCATGGTCACCTATATCCCGGCGATATCGACCTATCTGCCAACGACGCTGATGGGACCAGAGATTGTGATCCGATAGATGCAGACCCCCGGCGCAATGCGCGCCCGGGGGTCGTAGCTTATGCCTTTTCCAAGGCCGTAATGATAGGCGAGAAGTCATCCGCCTTGAGACTGGCCCCCCCGACAAGCGCGCCATCCACATGCGGAACGCCAAAGATATCGGCAGCGTTGCTGCCCTTGACCGATCCGCCGTAAAGGATACGCATCTCGGCCCCGTCGGTGAACCGGTCTGTCAGGCGTGCGCGGATATGGGCGTGGACTTCGCCGATTTGGTCCAGTGTCGGGACCTTGCCCGTACCAATAGCCCAGACGGGTTCATAGGCGATGACGGTGTTTTGAGCGGTTGCTGCGTCGGGGACAGAGCCTGCCAATTGTGTATCGATCACAGACAGCGTTGAGCCGCTTTCGCGTTCTTCCAGCGTTTCGCCGATACAGATGACCGCCATCAGATCGGCGGCATAGGCGGCGCGGGACTTGGCAGCGACTGTGGCGTTATCTTCGCCATGATCCGTCCGCCGTTCGGAATGCCCGGTCAGCACATGGCTGGCGCCCGCATCGGCCAGCATTTGCGCGCTGAGATCGCCGGTATGCGCGCCGGATGTGGCGCTGTGGCAATCCTGCCCACCGATATCAAACAACATGTCCTTGCAGGCGCTGATCAGCGTCGCAGGCGGACAGATCAGAATATCAACTGACGCGTCATCATGCCGTTCTTCCAGCGTTTTCAACTCTGCCAGGCTGGCGCGCAGCCCGTTCATTTTCCAGTTGCCAGCGGCAAGTTTGCGGGGCATGTGACGCTCCTGTTTGCAAAAATCTGTCCCGGTGGTAGCAAGTCGCGGCACAGAAGCAAAGTGAATGACGACGGAGACCCCAATGATACCGCGTATTGATGCCTTTGCATTGCTTGACCCCAAGCACCCCAACCATGCCGCCGCCTGTGAGCAAGTTGTTATTGGCGCAGCCGATATCGGATTTCTAACGGTGTACAACACGCCAATCCCGGCCGCAGAGGTGGAAGATGTGATTGCTGCATATCGCACGTTCTTTCATCTGCCTTCTGGTCAAAAGGAGGCGTTTGACATGGCCGCGACCGGGTCAAACCGGGGGTGGGGCGCGCCGGGGTCTGAACAGGTCGATCCAAATGCCAATCCTGACTACAAACAAGTGTTTGATTGCGGGTTTGAGGTTGATCCTGATGATCCTGTCGCTGCGTTGAACCTGCCCAGCTATGCCCCGAATATCTGGCCCGATACGCCGCCGGATTTTGGCGTGATCTTGCGGAACTATTATGCCCGTGCCACCGCTTTTGCCCTTGATCTGTTATGCGCCATCGCCACTGCTGCGGGGGAGGATGGCGCGTTTTTTCGGGACAAATTCGCACGGCCTATGGCGTTGTTGCGTGGCAATTTCTATCCGACCCGACCAGCCTGGGCGACGGAGAAGGATTTTGGCATTGCCACCCATACTGATTATGGCTGCCTGACATTGCTGGCCACGGATGGATCGCCGGGGCTGGAGGTGCGCAAGCGCGGCGGTGGTTGGATTCCGCTATCTGCACCGCCTGGCGAGTTCGTCATCAACTTCGGTGAAATGTTGGAAATGTGGACCTCTGGCCGGATCAAAGCAACGCCGCACCGGGTGATTGGTACTGATGCTGAACGCATCTCTGTCCCGTTGTTCTTCAACCCGGGCCATGATGTGAATGTCGCCCCGGCGGGGACGCCGCCGATCAAGGCCGTGGATCATTTGCAGCGGCGTTTCAATGAAACCTATGTCCATCTGCAGAACCGCAGCGGATCATAAAACGGCAAGGGCCTGTTTGGCCAGCGACAGTGCCTCTTCCCCGTCTTCCAATGCGCCGTCGGGAAGTGACCAGTAAGGCATGTTGTGGAACTGCGTGCTGCCATCTGCTTGCAATTTGCGCGCCAACTCACCTTTGACCTTGATGTAGATCTGGCCGTCGCTGCTGAGCAGGGCAAACACGATGCCCTGATGATATAGGCACATGCCGCCAAACATCTTGCGGGTTGTCAGTTGGCCAAGGTCAGAGAACAGGTCTGTTGCGAAGGCGATATCGGCATCCGCGACTGCCATCAGCCTGCTTTCAAGGTCTCATCAAACTTGATCGATTCCCCGCAGCCGCAGGCATCCACCACATTGGGATTGCGGAACTTGAAACCGGATTCGAGCAGTGAGATTTCGTAATCAATCTCTGTCCCGAAAAGGAACATCTGTGCCATGGGGGCGATCATCACCCGCGCGCCGTCCTGTTCGACCACCTCGTCATGGGGGTCAACTTCGGTCACGTAATCCATGGTGTATTCCATGCCTGCACAGCCGCCTTTTTTGACGCCGATGCGCAGACCTTGATGGCCATCTTTGTCCATCAGTTTGGCGATTTGCGCCGCCGCCTTGTCGGTGATGGTCACCGCTTGTTTGCCTGGAATGCCGAACATGGGTTAGCTCCTTTACAAGCTATGTAAGGCAGCGCGCGCCTTCGCTCAAGGTTAGGTGGGGTCGATACCGGCAATTGTGATGAGTGAAACTGTCGCAAAGCTGACCAGCAGCGCCCAGCCGAACGATGCCAGTGTCCCGATGATCACGTATTCGCTGGCCCGCTGGTCCTTTGACACCGTGTCGAACCGCAGGATGGATTTTGCGGCGATCAGAAAACCGATCCCAGCAGGCTGACCTGCCAGCACCATCAGATAGATCAACGCCCGTTCCAGCAGCCCGATCATCCGCCCTGCGGCGGGCAGGCCAACATGCTGGATTTCATCAAAATCGGCCATCAAAAGCCCGATCGCTGGTCCGCCCGCCATGACGCAAAGGATCAGCCCAGCGCTGAGTGTCAGCATATATTGCGTCCAGATCGTTGCCTCTGGCCAGAGCGTGGAGAGTTCTGGCCAGAACCACAAAACCCCTGCAATTGTAAGAAAATGTGCCAGTTGATCAGCCAGATAAGCCCAGAGCCGTTCGGGGGCCAGATGCGTCTTGATCAGATCGATGATCAGGTGGATCGCAGCGATTGTCAGGGCTGGCACCAATTCACCGCGTAGCGCGATGAGCGTGAACAGGAAGACGACACCGATATGGGCTGCCATCGCCTCGGGCCGTTTCTTGTTGGCGATGATCCATTTGTTTTGAAACGGATAATCGGCAAGCAGATGGGCCAGTATCAGGGCGAGTGCGGTGGTTAGCATTGCTACTCCTTCATCCGCTTTTGACAGCCTGATATGGCTGTTTTTTGTAAAGACAGTCTAATGTGGCTGTTATTTACAAAAACAGCCGAATATGGCTGTCTTTTACATACCATCGAGAATCTCGCATGTTTCAATGAGCGCGTCCACGCCTGCCGCGTCAATATGCCCCTGAATGGTTTGCTTAGTCACATCCAGCGTTTCGGCCAATGCGGCCTGGGTCGGGGTGTCTGGCGCAAGGGCGTGTAGTGCCACCTCCGCCTGCGCTTCGGTCCAGCGTTTGATCACCTCTTCGGCCAATCGCAGGGCCACAGTATGCACCCCGTCATTGCCTGCGACCACCATGTGACGTTTGCGCGGCATATGTTCCAAGGCTTGCCCCGAGGCGGTAAAGACCGGGCCGGACGCATCGGCCAATGTGTCGCCGGGGATCACGCCTTCACCAAGTGCCAGTGCCACCCTTGTGTCGAACCGTTTATCGGCCATGCGGACTGCGGCGCGGGTGGCAAAGACTGCCCGCAAAGCAAAACCGGGCGCCACGGCCATTTGCCAGCCATCACCGCGATTGCGCGTCAAGTGAACACTGCTGCCTTGCCAGCCGCCAATACGATCTGCCGCATCAGCCAGATTGGCAAAAATCCGGTCCAGCCCGCCTTGCGGCAATTGCGATGATTTGACGATATCGCCTGTCAGAACGGCAAAATTGGTCATCGGCCCCTCGATCTTTTGCCGCCATGCTGGCGCGGGCAGGGGGGGAGTGCAAGCTGGAATGCCGGTACAGCGCGCATAGCTGATTTTGCAGTGCTGTGATTGATAAGCTGTTAAGGCACTGTGCGTCCGCGTTGCCCGGAAATACCGCGTGTTTTCAGGTGCTTACATGAATCCGAGTTCAAGCCGCGCCTCATCAGACATCATATCCATGCCCCATTGCGGTTCAAACGTCATTTCCACATCGACCTGTTTGACGCCGGGCAGTGGTTCGATGGCGTCGGCGACCCAGCCCGGCATTTCGCCCGCGACCGGGCAGCCCGGTGCCGTCAACGTCATGATCACGTTAACGGCGTTATCTTCTTTGATATCAATGGTGTAGATCAGGCCAAGATCATAGATATTCACCGGAATCTCTGGGTCATAGACGGACCGGCAGGCACCCACGATATCCTCGTAAAGCGGATGTTCGGTGGTTGATGGCGCTATCATTGGCGCGCCTTCAAGCTGGCTGTTGGTGTCGGTCATCTGTCCGCTCCGGTTATTCCTGAGTGAATATATAGGGTTCAGGATGAGGGGCGTAAAGGGGCCGAAAAACGCTGTCGGCAAAGCGTCGGCCAAACGTCGGCAAAGCGTCGGACCCCTGCGCGCTGTCGGGTTAACAGATGATGAACCTGTTGGTTTGTCCCGTCCGACCCCGGCGGGTGGATCGTCCGGCGCCGTACGGCCATGTCTTGGCAAGCTGCACGTTTTGTACCATGACGCAGCCCATGACATTCTCATTCGCTCTGAACGCCACCGACGGCAAAGCCCGCACCGGTGTGATCCACACCCCGCGCGGTGACATTCGTACCCCAGCCTTTATGCCTGTCGGCACTGCCGCCACGGTCAAGGCGATGATGCCGGAAAGTGTGGCGGCCACGGGTGCCGATATTCTGCTGGGCAATACCTATCACCTGATGCTGCGTCCTACCGCAGAACGGATTGATCGCTTGGGTGGTCTGCATAAGTTCATGAATTGGGATAAGCCGATCCTGACCGATAGCGGCGGTTTTCAGGTCATGTCCCTGTCCGATCTGCGCAAGCTGACCGACGAAGGGGTGACGTTTAAGTCCCATATTGATGGCTCCAAGCATCATCTGACCCCGGAACGGTCGATGGAAATCCAGAAGCTGCTGGGGTCTGACATTGTCATGTGTTTTGACGAATGCCCGGCCTTGCCGGCAGATCGTGCCCGCATCACCGAGAGTATGGCGCTTTCGATGCGCTGGGCGCAGCGGTCGCGCGACGCGTTCGGGGATCGTCCCGGTCATGCGCTGTTTGGTATTCAACAGGGCGGGTTGGACGAGGATTTGCGCGGGCAGAGTGCTGAGGCTCTGCGCGCCATTGAATTTGATGGCTATGCGGTCGGTGGTCTGGCCGTGGGCGAGGGGCAGGAGGCGATGTTTTCGGTCCTTGATTTCGCGCCGGATCAATTGCCCGTGGACAAGCCCCGTTACCTGATGGGTGTGGGCAAGCCCGATGATATTGTCGGCGCTGTGAAACGTGGCATCGATATGATGGATTGTGTGCTACCCAGCCGGTCGGGCCGTACGGGGCAGGTGTTTACCCGGCGCGGTGTGGTCAACATCAAGAATGCCCGTCATGCCGACGATCCGCGCCCTTTGGATGAGGCTTGTACTTGCCCTGCCTGCACCAACTATTCCCGTGCTTACCTGCATCATGTGTTCCGCGCCCAAGAGATGATTTCAGGCATGCTGCTGACGTGGCATAACCTGCATTATTTCCAAGAGATCATGCAGGGTATGCGCGACGCGATTGCGGCAGGCGGCTTTGCGTCCTGGGAGGCCGACTTTCACGCGCAAAGGGCGCTTGGCGATATCGCACCGATCTAAGGTCAGGATTTCCTGACCTGTCCATAAACACCGGTTTTACGTAACGTCACATCATTGAGAGTGAACGAGTTCTACGGTGTCTTTTAAGTATCTCATTTTTATTGTGATGGTGGCGGCCAGTATGGTGTTGGCCGCCCCATCGCTGGCTTGATCTGCCGAAATCTGCTAAGACGGACGCATAAAATGTCCGATTTCAGCCAAAGATTCACTTTTCGCGTTTGTATGCTTGCGGCAGGCGTCGCCGACAGGCAGTTTGCCGCAAAACACACATGTCTGGTTGAATCGCCTCTTCATCAACCCCACATGTTGATGCCGAGAGGAGACGCCCCATGTTGCCGCTAAAGCGGGGCCGGAGCGTCTTGCCCAAAAAAGGAAAAGAGCATGCAAGAACCGTTGAGTTCATCCTATCCTGTCCTGCCGCTGCGCGATATTGTGGTCTTCCCCCATATGATTGTGCCGTTATTTGTCGGCCGGGAAAAATCCGTCCGTGCATTGGAAGAGGTGATGCAGGACGACAAGCAGATTCTGCTGTCCAGCCAGATTGATCCCGGTCAGGACGACCCCGATCAGGATGGCATCTATAAGGCCGGCGTTCTGGCCAATGTGCTGCAACTCCTAAAACTGCCCGATGGCACCGTAAAAGTGCTGGTCGAAGGCCGTGGTCGTGTGCGCATTACGAACTTCATCGAAAACGAGAACTTCTTTGAAGCTTCTGCTGAGTATCTGACCGAAATCCCCGGTGATGAAGCCGAGGTTGAGGCGCTGGTGCGCAATGTTTCGGCTGAGTTTGAGCGTTATGCCAAGATCAAGAAAAACATCCCCGAAGAGGCCATGGCCGCTGTCGGTGAGGCAACCGAGCCTGCGAAACTGGCCGATCTGGTCGCCGGGCATCTGGGTATTGAGGTGGACCAGAAGCAGGGTTTGCTTGAAACACTGTCCGTGTCGGAACGCCTTGAGAAGGTGTTTGGCATGATGCAGGGCGAGATGTCTGTCCTGCAGGTCGAGAAAAAGATCAAAACCCGCGTCAAAACCCAGATGGAGCGCACCCAGCGTGAGTATTATCTGAATGAGCAGATGAAGGCCATTCAGAAGGAGTTGGGTGATGGCGAGGAAGGCCAGAACGAGGTAGCTGAGCTTGAAGCGAAGATCGCCGAGACCAAGCTATCCAAGGAAGCCCGCGAAAAGGTCGATGCAGAGCTGAAGAAGCTCAAGAACATGTCGCCGATGTCTGCTGAAGCCACTGTCGTGCGCAACTATCTCGATTGGATTCTGGCGGTGCCGTGGGGCGTGAAGTCACGCACCAAGAAGAACCTGAATAATGCGCAAGATGTGTTGGATAACGACCATTATGGCCTTGAGAAGGTCAAGGAACGGATTGTTGAATATCTGGCCGTGCAGCAGCGTTCGGCCAAGCTGAAAGGCCCGATCATGTGTCTGGTCGGCCCTCCAGGTGTGGGTAAGACTAGCCTGGGCAAATCGGTGGCCAAGGCCACGGGGCGCGAATTTATCCGCATCTCGCTAGGTGGTGTGCGTGATGAAAGCGAAATTCGCGGTCACCGCCGGACCTATATCGGATCGATGCCCGGCAAGATCATTCAGGCGCTGAAAAAGGCCAAGACGACGAACCCGCTGATCCTCCTTGATGAGATTGACAAGATGGGTCAGGATTTCCGGGGCGATCCGGCATCGGCTATGTTGGAAGTGCTGGACCCGGAACAGAACTCGACCTTTGTCGATCACTATCTGGAGGTCGAATATGACCTGTCTAATGTGATGTTCCTGACCACGGCGAACTCCTATAACATGCCGGGTCCGTTGCTGGACCGGATGGAGATCATTTCGCTGTCAGGCTACACTGAGGATGAAAAGGTCGAGATCGCCAAGCAGCATCTGCTGCCCAAGGTCATGAAAAACCACGGCCTTCGCGACAAGGAGTTCAGCGTTGCCGATGATGCGCTGACGGCGATTGTGCAGGTTTATACCCGTGAGGCTGGCGTCCGGAACATGGAGCGCGAGCTGGCCAAGGTGGCCCGCAAGGCGGTGACCAAGCTTGTGAAGAAAGAGGCGGAAAGCATTGAAGTGAATGCGGAAAACCTGTCCGACTTCTTGGGTGTGGAAAAGCACCGCTTTGGTCTGGCTGAAGAGGCGGATCAGGTTGGTGTTGTCACCGGGCTGGCCTGGACATCTGTTGGTGGGGAGCTTCTGAACATCGAGGCGCTGCGCCTGCCGGGCAAGGGCCGGATGAAGACCACCGGTAAGCTGGGTGATGTGATGAAAGAGTCCATTGATGCGGCCTCTTCTTATGTCCGTTCCATCGCGCCTGAGATTGGGGTGAAACCGCCGAAGTTTGATGTGATCGATATCCACGTTCATGTGCCTGACGGGGCGACACCGAAGGATGGACCGTCTGCCGGTTTGGCAATGGTCACATCGATTGTATCGGTGCTGACGGGAATTCCCGTGCGTAAGGATATTGCCATGACGGGCGAGGTGTCGTTGCGCGGTAATGCGATGCCCATCGGTGGTTTGAAGGAAAAGCTGCTGGCGGCTTTGCGCGGCGGTATCACCACCGTGCTGATCCCGCAGGACAACGCCAAGGACCTGCCGGAAATCCCCGATAACGTGAAAGAGGGGCTGACGATTATTCCCGTCAAACACGTGTCTGAGGTGTTGGAACATGCGTTGGTCCGCAAGCCCGAATCCATTGAGTGGGATGAGGCGGCAGAAGAAGCGGCCGCAGCCGCGTTGAAGGCCGGATCGGAAGGCGAGGGGGCGCGCGCACACTGACCGGCGATACAGAAAAGATCAGAAAGGCGTGCCGTAATCGGCGCGCCTTTTTTTGATGGGATACTGCTGTTAAGACAACCTTTGTACCTTTTGCGCTAGAACCCGTTGATAACTGGGGTATGGCCGCATGGAAGCATTTGCGAACAGGACTGTTTGGCACGCATGCGCGCTGGCCTTGGCAGTTGCGGTTGTTATCGGCCCGGTTCTGACGATTATTAATCAGTTTGACGCTGTCTTTGGTGATGGCATGTTTCGCTGGGCTGGTTTTGGTTCGACGGTATGTGCGCTGTTTCTGACCGCTGTGATATCGGCGCTTTTGGCGCGACGATCTGAACAGGCGGCGTTGTCGGCGGTTCGGTATGATCATGCGACGGAACTGGCAGAGGTTTCAGGCCAGCTTGATGATATGTCTCGGGCGGTTGTGATCGAACGCGAACGGGCCGCCACGCTGGCCCTTAACCAGCAAAGTGATGATTGCAGGCAGGTTGCGATCAAGACTGTGCAGCAGATTTACGTGAATGCGCGCTGTGTGAATGAAAGCTCTGTCGAACGGGTGCAGTTCATCGCGGGCCTAATTGCCCGGTTCGAAACCATCCGCGAAAGCGTGGCAAAGTTGCAGGCGGATGCGGAAAAGACCGGCAGCGCATTGGATGTTGTGGATGGCGGATCCGCTGATATCTCCAACGGCATATCGGATATGATTGGTGGCTCTGACCAATTGTCCCAAGCGGTTGTTCACCTGGCCGCCTTACGGGGTGATTTCGACACGAATTTCGATGCCGTGCATCAGGCCACGAGCGCTGTGTCAGATCTGGCCTTGCAAATCCGGCTTTTGGCGTTGAACGCATCGGTGGAGGCCGCAAATGCAGGCGATGCTGGCAAAGGTTTTGGTGTCATCGCGATGGAAGTGCGTGAACTGGCTGTCAGGGCAGGTCAGGATGTGGAGCGCATCAACGGTGTTTTGGCAGCGCTGGAGGCCGTCCAAAAACAGGTTTCCGATCAGATGAGTAATGTCGAACACTGTATCGCGGAAAATCGCAGCCGGGCGGGTGATTGCGCCGCCTTGTCTGATCGGGCAGGGGAGCATCTGGGCCAGTTGAGTGGTCAGATGCGCGGTTTTCATGCCGACATCGCATCGCAATTGCCGCAGCTTCTGGCGTTGATCGATGGTGTGCGCCAGATCAAACAGAATACGGAAGCGGCCGTCGACGGATCGGCGCGCAACATGGCGTTATGTGAGGATGCTATCGCGGTGCTTGACCCGGCTAAAAAGCGAGGCGCGCAGTCTGTGGCAGCGTAGCCGTTTGTGTCAGCGAATTGTCTTTATGCCTGCGTATCGGCTGTGCTGCCCTGCATTAGCGGTGGGCAGGGGGTGCGGGAGCAGTTAGGTTGCTGGCAAACAGGAGACTCCCATGTCAACCGAACCGACCACACCAAAAGAAACGTCCGCGCCTGCCGAAGACAGTGGTGAAATGATCAAGAAGCCGGAATTCCTGGAACGGGTGATGGCACGTACAGATGTCAAAAAACGGGATGCCAAACCGGCGATTGAAACGGCTTTTGCCGTGCTGGTCGAAGCCTTGGCCGATGGCGAGGATGTGAACCTGCCACCACTGGGTAAATTGCGTGTTGTGCGCAGCAAAGATCTGGAAAGCGGTGCGCAGGTGATGACCCTGAAGCTGCGGACACCTAAAAACGCAACAAAGGCCGTCAAATAGGGGCTTGCGGCACCCCGTTATGGTGACTAAATCTGCGCAAACGGGTGATTAGCTCAGTGGTAGAGCGCTTCGTTCACATCGAAGATGTCAGGAGTTCAAATCTCTTATCACCCACCATCGCCCCTATTTTCTGTCGTATGATTTTCGATCTGACCAGCCCTTCGGCACCACGCATATTCTGACATTTTGGCCTGACTGCTTCTTTTAATCCGTGAGGGGCAATCATAGGTGCAAACCATCATAAACAAACACTGGAAAGGATGTGACATGGCGCACATTCGTTTTGTTTTTGTAATTGGTTTGATGATGTTAGCGGCAGCCTGCGACTCTGTAGATGTCAACATAAATGAGCCGGACCGAACCCCGGTTGCACGGGTCGTTACGTTGAATATGGACGGCACCATGCCCGATCAGGATTTCATCATGGACGGGGCGCGCGGATCAGGGAGCATTGTGCGGAGTGACCTGAGCGGCAACGAGAGCGGTTTTCGTTATGCCTTCGGTAATCTCCGGCAGTCGGATGAATTTCTGGGTGTTGTTGGTATTGTCCCCGGTTCGGACCCGGGCGATGCGATTACCACCGGATCTGTCAGCTACATGGCGGATTATCAGTTGGTTCGCGCGACAGGTGACAATCCAGTACGGGTTGGTGGTGAAATTCAGTTGGATGCCAGTTTTGGGACCGGTCGGATCGTGGGTGCCGATGATGGCTTTGTCGTTGATGGCACTTTCACCGGTCAAACACTGGGCGGGTCGGTCACATATGATGGGATCAGTGCAGATTTGCAGGGTGTTGTCGGAGAGGACCGTATCGTCGGTGCCTTTGCTGAGACAGTCAATGACGGTTTCCTGATTGGTGGCTTTATGGGTGAAGCCGAATAGTGCCCTTTTCCCGACCGATCAATTCACGTAGGTCGGGCAAAAATACCTAAGGGGTCGCGCCATGCCAGTTCCAGAGTTATACATCCTGCGCCACGGCGAGACTGAGTGGAATGCCGAAAATCGTATGCAGGGTGAGTTGAACTCGCCCCTGACCCCAAAAGGTGAAATGGATGCCGCGCGGCAGGGCGAGATTTTGGGTTCGCGCGATTTGGCCGGGTTTTCGTTTCTGACCAGCCCGCAGGGTCGTGCCGTCCAGACCGCTGGTATCGCATTGGCGCGCGTCGCGATGCATGTCCGCACCGATGATCGTCTGCGCGAGATTGGTGTCGGCGATTGGTCCGGCGTGCTGCGTGACACCCTGCCGATGCCCGAAGGCAAGGACCCGTTCATGGCCCATTACGAGATTGCCCCGAATGGTGAAGGATTCGCGCGCCTTGAACAGCGTTGCCGTGGGTTTTTGGCTGATCTGACCGCGCCCGCCGTTCTTGTGACCCACGGGATCACCAGCCGTATGATCCGGTCATTGATCATTGGCGACAGTGCTTTGGCTGTGTCAACGGTGCATGGCGGGCAGGGTTGTGTTTATCATCTGAAAGATGGCGTGCAGACACTGTTGGAATGAGGCTTGCGTACGCCGCGCGACTGGTCTAAATCACCCTTCATCGGGTGATTAGCTCAGTTGGTAGAGCGCTTCGTTTACACCGAAGATGTCGGGAGTTCGAGCCTCTCATCACCCACCAACACCTCTTGGAATATATGTGACTACTCCGCCGCTGGCGCGTGAGTTGTTACCTGATGCCGGTCAAGCCATTGCTGGATATCGGCTTGGCGTGTTTTGGCCACCGGAACTATGGTTCCGTCGATTAACCTAAGCGCAGATTTGCCGTTTTGCTGGATCAGCATCGGTTGCGCCCTGGCGGACACCCACCATGACCGGTGCGGTTTGATCCCTTGATCCGGGATCGTTTGTGCAATCGCATCCCCAAGCCGCCCCCGTACGGTGATTGTCCCCGTTGGAAGTGCAATTTGAACATGGTGTTCTTGTGCTGCCATATAGATGACATCGGCCAGGGGAAGTTGTTGATCGCCAAGTTTCAGCAGCCTATCGGGTGTTTGTTTTGACGGTGCCGGGTTTGAAAAGATGCCAGGCATTACGAAACGTATGAAAAGCGTCTCGATCGCTAACCCCGCGCTCGTGATATTGAAGAAAAGTGCGTACCAGGACTGCGATGGATCTGGCGGTGCGAGCGTCTCAATCAGTGTTTGCATGCTAAAAAACACGATTAGAATGATCAGCGACGATGTGACTGGTGCATAAATCGGAAATCGCCCGAGCGCGGATTGCGTAAAGGAAAGCAGCGTGACCATCACGAACAGCATGGCGATGTAGAACCCGATGGCCCCGATCCAAAGCAGGAATGCCATGCCGGTTCCGAGTGTGTCGCGGACGCCGCTTGGGTCGGCGACAAAAAGCAGAATAAGACCAAGGCCTAGAAAGACCTGGCTGCTTTTGTTTGTGAACATCTGCGCCAGGCGCGACACACTGATCGTGAATTTGCCGAAAAGCAGATCGTAAAATGCGACTTCGCGGTCAAGTTGTGCGGGAATGCGGGGTGATCGTTTCAAAACAGGCTCATGGTTACAGGTGGAATCCGGTAGGCAGCGTGCAACCTGCGGCAAGAAAGTTTGCAAGATCAATGACATGATCCGTATCAAAGGCTGTATCGGCGGGCAACATGGTTAATTTGTGCGCTCTTGCCGCATTTTTCGCGGCATAATGATGTTGAATTTCGGCCATATCCGATCTTGTACCACCCACCGATTTTGTTGGCTTGACCTTGACCAACCCGCCCCCTAGAAGCGGCCCATGCAGCGCCGAGAGGCCTGCAAAAATGTCGCGCGGTTGTAGCTCAGTTGGTCAGAGTACCGGCCTGTCACGCCGGGGGTCGCGGGTTCGAGCCCCGTCAACCGCGCCACATCTTTTCCTTAAAGTTTGGTGTTGATGCGCGATTGGGTAGGATGATCGCATTTGTTGATTGTCGAACCCACAGAAAAACTCTGCCGATGCAGTGATTTTCCGTTGACGCCCTCGCCAAGCCGGATTATCCCGCCCCCTACGCGCGGTTGTAGCTCAGTTGGTCAGAGTACCGGCCTGTCACGCCGGGGGTCGCGGGTTCGAGCCCCGTCAACCGCGCCATTTTACTGTTTAAAATCAGATACTTACGAAAAAGGGGTTCTGTTTCCCCCATGTTGGCGCGATGAGTTCCATAACTTCAATTGTGTTGCGGCGCTACAACGGAATCGCATCACAAGCGACAATGACCCACTACCGCCAGCGATTCCGTCAAACTAACTTGTCAAAACGACAACCGCAGTAAGGACGCGCCACCATGGAATATGCTTCACTTGACGACTGGATCACCATCGCATCTTTCGTGGCGCTGATCTGGGCAGGCATTGGCAAGATGCTTTAGGCCGGGCGTTTGTGGCAGCGGGACAGGTCAATCCGCATGGGAAAAATCAGCATCAGGATACGCCAATTGGCGTACCCACATTAGCAGATCGTTGGTCAGTATCCGCCGCTTGGGTTAGATTTTGGAACAGGTGGAGAGTGGTCAATCACAAGGCCGTCCGTCAGAAAGTACGGAGGTCACTATCCAGACTTTTTCCGCACTGACGTTGCCCGCAATGCAGGTTTGACGGACGCGCTACAAAAGCAGACGATGCGGTTGGCACGGGGTTGTTTGGTTACGTTCAGAATTGGGCTGGTAACTCGGGCAGCTTTCTGGCCCGATGCGTCACTGATTCATTTAAACAGATAGGGACAACATGACTGATCGCGAAGTTTCTGAGGCAATCAAAAAGCTACAGTTTCAGGTAAGAACGCTGGGTGCTGCGATAGACTACGAAGCTCACCCTTTTGAAGCTCTCATCCTCGAATTGGATTGGGATCAGGACGATTTTGATAGGGCGGCATTTGTTTTTGAACAATGGGATCACAAGTTACGCGAAGGCGTTGCAATGAGCGCTGCTGACTTTGAGCAGGATTTCGACAACACGTTTGGCGTAAACTATCAGGGCCTCAAGTCTATCGTATTGGGGATGTACAATAGCGGCAGATGGGTGGACGTGTGCAAGGCGTATGTTGAGAGCATGCCGGGTCCGAGGGTGGTCGAGTATCAAGGCATTAAGTAACCATGTAGCCGATGGGTGAGATTTTGGTTACGGCGAAGGCTGGAGGCAATCAAAACACGGTCGCGTCTACAGACGGGACCGTAGCAGGTGCAGCATCACTCTGAGGGGTGGGTCGGGAATAATGTCAACGGCGACGACGTAATTAAATTAGGGTTTGGATAGTGGCATCCAGACCCAACCTGACGTTGCTCGTCAGGAATTACGGATGATGACATCCAGCATTGAACTGCCTCAACGTGAGGTAGTTAAAGCGCCAAGGCAGCAATCACGCCCAACACTGCATAGATTAGCAACAGGTGACCCACGCCATTCATACGCCGCGCCAATACTGCCGGTCATAGGCAACATGCAGGCCGTTTAAGGCCGGGTTGGGATCGTCATGCACCACGGCCACGGTGCCAACCTCTACGCGGCTAGGGTCGGGCAACTCAGAATACCGGCTGACCAACAGATGCGCATCGGCTGCGGTCAGGGCTTCACCTTCCCATTGGTTCGCGACCTCATTCCACGTCAGCATTTTTCGCCCCCAACGTCGTCATATTGAGCGGTTGCAGCAGATCGTCGCCATTCTCAACGCGTGGCATGTTCTCGCGTGCCCGGATATCGTTGACCGACATAAACCCGGCTTGCCGTGCTTGCGAATAGGCGGTGTATCGGGTGGCCAGATCACCGCGCAGTAGGGCAGACAGATCATGCTCAACATACAGCTTGGCCCGGCTTCCCTCTGGCAACAGGGCTGCGTTCAAAGCTTGTTCGATCCGCTTGGCCAGTGGTGCCAGGCATCGCGACACAAAGGCCTGATTTTCGCCAAACACGTTGCTGTATGTCGCGTTATCGACAATGCCCACGGTGGTGGGTGGGCAATGGAAAATCCGGGCGATGTCGAGATTTGACAATTTGCGGCTGTCCAAAAATTCCGCGTCCTTTGGTGCAAACGCGGTCGGTTGCCAAGTGCTGCCGCCGTCGATGACTAAAATTCCGCCTCGGCCTGAAGAATCCTCGGCTTTCTCGGCAATCTTGTCCAGAATGCCTTCCTTACCGTCTGAACCGATCGCATGGGCGAGGTTGAGAACGCCAGACGGGCGCAAGGCACGTTCCGCCATTTTGTGGGCTTGCTTGGATTGCTCTAGCGATAGATTGAATGCCCCGCGTGCAAGCTGGATAGGTCCAAGCCCGTTGACCCCATCAGGGCCGCGACGGTGGCGCAGGTGCAGCATTTCATCGCGCAGCAATACCCGCCGTCCGTCCTTCGTTTGCACAAGGTAGCGCGGTTTGCCCTTGGTGATCTCAGTAGTGACATGGCTGTAATGGATTGGCTTAAGCGCCGTGCATTGGCCGCGCCCGTTCCATTCGATTTCTGCGAAGGCGTTACCGGATGTCAGCAATTGCGCAATGAGCATTTCACGGGCTTCAAAGGCTGGCAGATCGTCGCTTGCCAGATCATGCAGGACGCCGTGCAACGGGTGATCGTCTGCCACCAATCGCCCGCCGTTCTCATCCCGTTTGTGCAGCCGCAGGGGCATACTGGCCAAGGTGGTCGCAATGAGGGAAATGCAGGCATAGGCAACCGCCAGCCCCCCGGCATCCTCAGGATTGACATAAGCCCCGGTGCCGTTGCGCGAACCAAACCATGACGCCAGATAAGGGTCACTGGATTTGATAGTAGTATTGGCCCGTTTTTCCCGGCCAAGCATGCGGTTGATCACCCCCATAGGCCAAGCGTCCGGCGGCGCAGGTTAAGGGCTGGGGTCTGTTGATCCTTGCGCAAGTTTACTGTGGTGCTGGCGTAAGCGGGGAAGGCAGAGACAACGCTGATTTCAAAGAGTTCAATCTTGCGGATTTCGCGCACGTCGCTTGCGTAACTGTCGTCAAGAATGTTGAAGCCAAAGGACATGCCGCCAGTGTCGCCGCGTTTGGTTAGTTCGATGACATCCAATCCGGCGCGGGTGGCGGGCAGGTCCAAATCAAACCACAGGCCAATATCGTCCTCTTGCAGGCGCAGGGTATTAGACCGGGTGCGGCCCAGAACCTTACTCGCGTCATGATCGGCCAGTGCCAGAATGTCAGAACGTGTTCGCAGGGTTTCGGCAAATGCACCGGGCTTGATGATTTCACGCTGGCCCATAACCGATGTTTCGGAATTGAACACCGCCGCATGGCCTGTCAGGCGTCGCCCGTCGGTGCGCAGTTCTAGGGAGGCAAATCGCTTTTCCATGGATCACCCCACACAACGACGCAGGGGCGCTGTCAGGCGTGACACGCTCATGAGCGACTCCCGGCTTGGCTGATCGGTGCCGCCTTCGCGGTCGTGCCATAGAGCACCCGCGACAAGCAAAACAGCAGCGTCAAAGGACGGCGACCGGGGATTGCCAAACCCTTCAAAGGTCCGACATCCGATTTCCGCGACATGCGCCTCCGCAGCCGCCAGCACCACAGACAGGGCGTTGTCGTCATGGCCATGCTCAATGACCAAGTGTTCTTTGAGGCTGTCCAGCGTGACCGGCATTAGATCGCCCGCTTCACAACACGAATGGCCTCTGGATGCCGGATCAAAAAATCACTGTCGAGAAACGCCTGAATCAACAGACCGCCCTTACTCGAAACCCGGCTGTCATAAGGGTTTTGCAGGATGTCGATACCGGACCAGAACGCCAAATAAGCATTTGAAAATGCACCGTAGAAAATGGGGCGTTCGTTCGCTGCGGTTTCGGGAACCTGCGTCGTCAGGGCGAAGGGGCGGCCATGCCAAAACCAGCCGGTCGGCAACGGTTGCCCGGTCGTGTCGCGGCTAACGCGGGCCTCATGTGCAATGCGGGGATGTGTCAGGAAAGCTGCCTCGTCAAAAACATCATCAATTTCAAGCGCTTGCATAAGCAGGGACGTGTCTTCGCCGATATCGTTCCCAGCCGATGGAACTTCCTGCAAAAGCGGATCATTCAGCATGCCAAGCGGTTCGTCACCGCCTGCGCCATTGATCGCCGCAAGGTCCAAGGCGGTTGCCAATGTCAGGGCCAAGTCGCGGGTCAGAATGCTGTCAATCGCTTCATTGGATTGAATCAGAAAACGGCGGCTCAGTTCCATCTCGCCGCTAACGGTTTTGGGGCTGATCTTCTTCTTTTCGAAACCGGCTTCGGATTGTGTCGTGTCTTGGTGTTCACCGACCCAATGGGCCGTTGCGCCGCTGATCATGCGGGGCATTTCGACATCGCCAGACAGGCCGCGCAAAATGGATGTGCCGATTTGTTCCATGCGCAAAACGGGGCGGCGGCGGTCGGTCATGCTGGTCAGATCGGTTTTGACAATATTGGAACCGGGATTTGCCGCTGGCGTGGTCAGCAGGTTGGCGCGTTGTTCGCCGCCCATGATCAATTGCGTCGGGATCATGGTGCCGCGCGCTTCGCCGCGTTGTTCGGCCAAATGCTGGTGCCATTCGGCTTCGATCCCATCCAGACGGCCATCCGTACCTTGGCGCAGGGCCTTGGCAATGCTGTAGCTGCGCAGTTCGGGTTGATCTTTGGGGCCGTCGTTTACATTGGCGGCGGCGCGTTCGAGCGCGTCCAGCTTTTCGGTGCGGCCAATCTGCGTATCAATGGCGCGTGTTTCGCCTTCGAGGGCGTCAAACCGCGCGGCCTCATTCTCAGACAGGTCTCGCTTTTCGCCTTGGGCCGTGTCTGTCAGGGTGCGCATTTCTGCGATTTTGGTGGCGCGTTGTTCGCGCAATTGTGGCAGCGACATTGCGCAACCTCCTTCTAGGGCTTGGCGTCGCCATCACGGCGGGCCGGTATGAATCAAAAGAGGGAGACCGTGCGTTTCCGGTCCCCCTCCCAAAGGATTGCCTTGCGGCAAAAAACTATGGCTGAACAAACCATAATGAACTCAACATAGCACTTGGCTTTAATGACGTCAAAACAGTGCATTAGTTGTCAAAATGAATGTTAAGCGGATATAAATTGCCGCACAAAGGCGGACATGGGTTCGGGCTGATATTCCTCTGCCGTTTGCAAGGCCATAGACAAGGCAATCAGACCGTCGATCTTGCCAGCCGACCGGGATTTATCCAGCTTTCTCGATCCCGCAGGATCACGCACGACAATGGCGTTTGATGCACAATGGGTCAGAACCGGATTGCCACCATGCCGCAACTTGGCTTGGGCAATATGCCTTTCCAGACAATCTACGGCGGGCGACATGCTTTTATAGCCTTGGCCAAATTCGGACATGTCGATTGTGATGCCAGCCCGTTCGAGTTCAAGGCGCAACAATTCAATCCCCCAACGGTCAAAGGCCAGTGTTTCCACATTCCAGCGCCGTTGCGCGTCACCAATCCGGGCCGCAATCATCCGCATATCGTTGACCTTGCCGGGGCAGGTGGTCAGGTAGCCTTCGCGCGCCCAAATGTCCCACGGGATGCGGTCGTCATGCGCTTTCTGTTTCAGGCCTTCGCCGGGCAAGAAAAACTCGGCCAGAACGTCGGCAGACCCGTCGGGGCGGGGGCAGACAAAGACCAGCGCCGTCAGATCGCGGCTCCATGACAAATCCAGCGCCGCATAGACCGTGGCCCCGTCTTCAATGTGGGGTTCGCCATCACATGCCAGCCATTCAGACCGATTAACGAATCTAGTTTCACTCGCAACGCGTTGATTAAGAATGTAATTTCGAAATGCGGGTTCTGCCGATGCAGATTGCCGGGCGACCGTGGCTTGCGCCTGTAGATCATCCATGCTGCGAAAGTCACCAAGGCCGGGATTGGCTTTGAACCATGTACGCGGATCAAAGATATCGTCGTCCAGATCGGCCCCAAAGTGCAGCAGGTAGGTTGACGGGTCCTCAATTTTGCCCGCCATGACGTCTTTGGAATAATCCACAAGGCGGCTCATGGGGGCGGCATCGTCGGCAGCTTCGGTTGAGATTGTGATCAAAACGGCATTCTTGCGCGCGCCTTGGCCCGTCATAAGCGCCTGCCAAAGTTCATCGTTCTTGGCTTGGGCGTATTCGTCAAAGATTGCGAAGTGAGGGGATAGCCCGTGCGCCGTGCGGGCGTCTGACGAAATGGCTTTGTAGACCGTGCCAGCGCCGACGCCTTCCAACACTTCGATTGTCTTGTGAAACCGGCGAATATTCAGGATCGCATCAAACTCAGGTGTCGCGACGATCATGGCTTCGAGTTCGCTGAAAATTAAAGCGGCTTGTTCTTTTGATGCGGCAGCGCTGATCACTTGGCCCCGTGCCTCTGCCAGTGGCCCACAAAGGGCGCAGAGTGCCAGACCAGCAGCCAAGGCAGACTTGCCATTCTTGCGGGCAACACAAAGCGTAGATCGGCGGACAGGGCGTTTCCCGTCCTGATCCTCCGCAAATGTGGCGCGGATGAATTTTTCTTGAAACGGGCGGCACTTAAACCGCGTCCCAGCCAATGCACCCGACGTGACCGGCAGGAAGTTGAGAAACGCAATGATTTGATCGGGCAATGAAAGCCCCTTGCGCAACCATGGTAGGCGCTTGCGCAGCTTTGGGGCGTCCTTGGTTTTCTTGGATTTTGGCCGTGAGCCGATACCCCGCGCGCCCATTTAGGCCACCGGGATTTTGGATTTTTTTTGTAAGTCAGTGCAACTGGGCGCGGCGGGTCCGGGAGACGTAAAAGCACCGTGATTTGCACCCCCCTTACGCTGGGTTAACAGGGGCAAATGACCTGCACGGCCCCCCTTACCCTTGTCGGTGGTGTCGCTGTTCCATGCGTCATTGGGGCAGGCGGGCCAGCCGCCCACAGTGCAGCCGGGCAACAGACGACCGGTTGCGTCAGAGCGTGCGCTGTATTCGCTGTTCGTTTTGTAAGCGTGGCACGGGTGGCAATAGCTGGTCAGCCCAGACAATTGAGGGAAGGGGTCGCCGCCTTGGCCTAATGCGTGCTGGTGGTCAACCGTGGTGGCAGGTGTAACACGGCCCAATTGTTCGCAGCCCTCACACAAGGGCGACACGTCCAGCTTGCTGCGGCGCAAGAGTTGCCAGCGCTGGCTTTTGTAGACGTCGCGCGGTGTCAACATCGCAACTCTACACCAAGCCTTGTGGCAACCGCCTTTGCGGCCAGCATCAGGTGTTCAGGAATGACAGCGCCAGAATGCCACCCACGCAGCGCGTTGCCTGACCACCAAAGGGGCAGTGTCACACCATCATACTCGATCAACACCAGAACCGCTCCGGTGTCTTCGTCTTCGCGAATGTGGTAGGAGGCATTACCCGCCGCCGCTGCTGTTGGGACAGGGAACGCGGGCGGCGGGGATAGTGACATGATCAGTCATCCATTTCGAGGCATGTGGACGTCATCACGACGGCACAATCGTATTATACGTAAAATCTATACAATCTGTCTAGTTTGATAGTTTTTTCTGATAATGCGCCTGATTGATCGTTGGATTGCGGAAAATGGCCGGGGTGTGGCTGCGCAAATCGCTCCTGACCCCGGTTTTAGCCCGCCTCATGCGTGTTTCGCTGTTTTATGTGGATGGGCATAGGTTTGTGTTAGATCGCGCTGTACGGGCTGATCAGTGAAGCTTTCCCGGCTTCATTTTGCCACGCCGCAGCCCGGCTTGCACAATCTCAACCTCTTTTTCACTCAAACCGATGTCGTAGAGCGTGACCTTGAGCCGTTCTAACGCCGTCAACCGGGTCACTGTTTTGCTGCTTTGGCTGCGGTGCAAGTCCATGCACACACGCAAATGCAGGTTGGCCAGATCAGCCGACATTTCGCCAGCATGGACCTTTCCGGCCAGATCAAAAATTGACAGGGTCCAATAGTCAATGGGGCTTTCGATTTCGTCTGTCATTTTGATTGTTCCTTTTCAGAACGAGTTGGTGAATTTGTGGGTTGCAAAGTCTTGCCGCCGTCGAGACTTTGAGCGCCGCGTTCCCATCTGGAACGCGCTTTGCGCCGTTGTGGGCGTCGGCCACTTCCCCCGATCCTGCGCAGCTTCATGGATGTCCTTGCGGGTTAGTCCAAGGTCTGCGGTGGTTGATAAGCTGTTCCCGTCTGGAACGGCTTTTTGTCGCCGCCTTGCTGGCCCACCTCCCCACGACCCTGCGCGGCGTCGTACTCATCAGCCTCGCGCGCGTGTCTCTCCACAAGTGGCGGCAGCGAAGGTTGATGGCTTGCAAAGACGTTGCCAGACCTGCGCCCAGACCTCATGCGGTAGCGCCCAGTGCAAGGGCGGGATTTGGCTATGAAAGATTCACTGGGTGCAGACGTTCCGCCAAAGGATGGCACGCCGCGCCAGATCAAAACGGAATCTCCCAATCTGGGATTTCCTCGTTATCCGTTGCGAACGGACTTCTGCCATTAGATATATATTGGGTGCAGATTTTGCCGTTTTCTGCACCCCTTAATTGGCTTCGTTGCACCCTATACGTTTTGCTGTTGCAGCATTGACCTTTGCATGTGCAGCATTTCAGGTTTCGATCCCAAAGTTCGGCGGCATTAATGACAAAGATTGGAAGCTGATTTCGGCGGGTGACAACGTGGGTTCCGATACGGATTAGAACGTTACCCTCATCACTGGCGAGGTAGCTGCGGGCCGCGAGAAACGTGCGCTTGGCAATTGGTCGATAGTCGCGGTCGTGATCTAGCTCGCGCCGACGCTGACTGACGTGATCCATCATCGTCGACACTGACAACCAAACGCCGTCGGGGTGCTTCTGTTCGGCGCGAGCATAGGCGAATGCGACCTCACGTTGTGAGTGCCTTAAATTTGACCATCGGACCAGTGCAACAGTGTCATTTTGATTGCGCAGGCATCGTTCGGCGGGTATAATTGTCATATGCTTTGACCTGACAGTTCTTGCATTTTGGGTTTGAGAAGCGACGGCTAATCGCCCCCCTATCCGAGGCCCCCGGTAGAGTTGACGCTGCCGGGGGTTTTCTTTGCCAGATCACGGTTTCTTGGCCAGCTTGGCGACAAACGCCTCAATGTCTTCCCGACGCCAGCGCAAGGATGCACCTAGCCGGAAGCCCGGCACCATTTGCCCGCGCTTGATCATCCGCATGACGCTGGACGGGTGCAGTTTTAACTCGTCCGCAACTTCAGCCTTAGTCATTAAGTTTGACTGATTTTTTGCCATTTTTGGCCCCCCTTGGATTGCTTGCACTATGGAAAGCAAAAAAGAGCAGAACCCGGCAAGGGAAGGTCAGGGGCAAAAATGCTAAGACTTTGGAAAGCCCCGAAAGAAAGATTAACGAGTGGTCATTTTGACAACTTTATCAGATACTTAGTTGTCAAAATGAATGTTTTCTTGGGCTACGCCACTGCGAATCGCACAACCCGCTGGTCGGTCAGATAGTCAGCCCATTGCTCATAGGCAGCAGCGACCGGAGTCAGGTTTCGATCTTTGAGGTAGAACTTTTCCCTGACCGACTCCCCGGCCTTGTGTGCCAGCATGTAGTCGGCAACCTTTTCGTCAATCCCGGCCATATCTGCCCAATCGGCAATTGCGTGTCGGATGCCATGGTTGTTGGCCTTGGGGTTGATCGCCCGCATGTTCCGCAGTGGTGACCGTTTGCCCAGCTTGCCAAACAACCGTTTTGATTTGTGATTATGTGCAAGTGCGAGGTCGGCAATCCGTTGGGCTTCCACACTCAACGGGTAGACGTGCTGCCGCCCGCCTTTCATCTGTTTGGGTTCGGCGACAATTACAACGCCGCCCGCCTGATCCCGCCGCAGTTTGCGAATTGTTTTGCGACGCATGCCTGTCAGGATCACAAATTTTGCGGCCAGATCGGCAAGCTTTTCCTCGGGCAATTTCTGATACAGGTCTGCAAATTCGCCGTGGGTCAGTGACGCCAAGGTGTGTTGGCCCATTTCCTTCTCAGCATTGTATTGTTTCAAGGCGGAACGATAGACCCGTTCTGCCCGAAAGTCTCGGCAGAGCAATTCATTGCAAGGCGCACCGTTGCGGCGACCAAATGCCAATAGCGACGACAGGCCTTCCAGAACGTTCTTTGTTAACTTGAACTGAGTTTGAAGCTTTGGCCCATAGACGTTGTGCAAGTCGAACAAGGTCAGGCTTGAAACCTGACGATCCCCAAAATGAGTGAGAATGTGGATTTCGATCATGCGCCGATATCGGTTGCGTGAACTTTCGCGCAGGCCGACTAGGTGGGTCGCAAAGAACGATTGCGCCAGTTGTCCAAATGTGGGGGCGTCGGACAATGGCGCGGGCTGTTCATTGGGGCGCTGCTGCTTCGTGGTGTCGATCCCCTTGCTTGCAGCCAGCCGTGCGGCGGCGGCGGCTTCCCGTGCCTTTCGCAAGCCAACAGCTGGGAACGTCCCAAGGCCTTTCTCGCGCGGCCTGCCAGCAACCGAAAAACGGACGGACCAGTTTCCCGTGCCATCGCCTCGGCTTTCGTACCGCAGTCCAGCGCCGTCGGCGTGACGTCCTTTTGGCAAGCCTGCTATTTGTCGGTGGTGTAACTTCATACTCTTTCCTTTGATCCCAACCCCATCTCATTCCCATGTTTGGAACTTTCTCAGGGTTTCTCATGCCTGCGCAAAAGAGAGCAGGGGGTTAAGGAACGTCAATAAAAAAAGAGGTTTGCGCTACGTTTTGCTAAGGCATGCAAAAAGATACTTAACCGTGATAAAGGCCAAAATCCGGGTTCGAGCCCCGTCAACCGCGCCACTTTTCCCTGTCACCAAAGTTTCGCCTCATCGTTACAATGACGGTGTGCTGCTGTCATGTTGCGCGCTGATCCTGACCTTTCTTGGTTCTATAGAAAGGTCAAAAAATGCCACGTATTTCTTTGTCTCGTCGTCAGACGTTGCTGGGTTCCGCAGCGCTTGGTGCCAGTGTTTTCATGCCTGCGATCAGTCGGGCGCAAAGCCGACCTATCCTGACCCATGGCGTGCAGTCCGGCGATGTCGCCCATGATGGTGCTGTGATCTGGGCGCGTGCCGACCGCGAAGCGCGCATGATGGTGGAATGGGCCACCACCGAAAGTTTCAATGATGCCCGACAGGTTCCCGCATTGGCGGTGGGTGCCCCAACTGACAATAGTGGCAAACTGTCCCTGACGGGGCTGCCGTCAGATCAGGACATCTTTTACCGCGTGGTCATGGAGGATCTGGCGGATGGTGCTGCCTCTGCCCCCGTGACAGGCCAGTTTCGCACCGCCCCGAACGCGCTGCGCGATGTCAGCTTTGTCTGGTCGGGTGATACAGCGGGCCAGGGTTGGGGTATTGATGAGGATCGTGGCGGCATGCAGACCTATGCCACAATGCTGGTTCACAATCCTGATTTTTTCCTGCATTCAGGCGACACGGTTTATGCGGACGGCCCGTTGCAGGAAGAGGTGGTGCTGGAAGATGGCACGACCTGGAAGAATGTGATGATCGCGGAAAAGGCCAAGGTCGCCGAAACCCTAACCGAATTCCGTGGCCAGTATCTGTATAATCTGATGGATACCCATGTGCAGGCGTTTAACGCGACCGTGCCGATGATTGCCCAATGGGATGATCACGAGGTGACCAATAACTGGTATCCCAACGAGCAGTTGATCAGCGATGATCGTTATACCGAAAAATCGCTGGGTGTCTTGTCTGCCCGGGCGGCCCGCGCGTTTCACGAGATGATGCCGACCCGTCAGATCATGGCAGAGCCGAACCGGGTTTATCGTAAAGTGTCCTATGGTCCGCTGCTGGATATCTTTGTCATCGATTTGCGGACCTATCGCGGCGACAACACGGTGAACACAGAACAAGAGGGGACGCCGTTTTTGGGTCCTGATCAACTGGCCTGGCTGAAGCGCGAGATGCTCAATAGCCAAGCGACATGGAAGGTGATCGCATCGGATATGCCAATTGGCATGATGGTCCGTGACGGTGATGCGGCGATGGAAAACGGCGCGAATGGTGACGGCCCTGTGCTGGGTCGTGAGCGTGATATCGCGGCTGTGTTGTCATTCATCAAGTCCGCAGACGTGCAGAATACCGTCTGGCTGACCGCAGATGTGCATTATACCGCTGCCCATCATTATTCGCCGGATCGTGCGGTGTTTCAGGATTTTGATCCGTTCTGGGAATTTGTGTCTGGTCCGCTGCATGCGGGCACGTTTGGGCCGAGTGACTATGACAATACTTTTGGGCCAGAGGTACGTTTTGCCAAACATCCCGATGAGGGCCAGCGCAACCTGCCGCCATCGGATGGCCTGCAATTTTTTGGCAAGGTGGATATTGCCGCCGATACCCGCGTGATGACAGTTCGCCTGATGGACAAGGCAGACACCGAATTGTGGTCGGTCGAGCTTGAGCCGGTTTTGGCCTAACTGATCAGGGTTTCGAGCGGTTGCCATGGCCCGTCAGGGGTGCGTGTGACCGTGTCGAAGCGATAGATATTGCCGCCGCCATGGGGTTGATCATGGCGGCGGTCGATGGGGATGTCCATCAAGGCGCAGTAGAGCAGGGTGCCCACCGCCCCGTGTCCGACAAAGAGGATGTTGTCGTTGGGCTGTGCGTTGAGTGCTGCGTCGACGGCATTGACGATCCGATGTTGTGCCGCGCGCGCCGTTTCCCAGCCTTGGTGGCTTTCATCGGGGTTGGCGAAAAAGGCGTTTGCTGCCGCCTCGAATGCCGGGCCGGGCAGGTAGCCCGTGCTGCTGCGGTCGTTTTCGCCCATATCAGCCACTTGGTGGTGCGGGCAGCCCAACGCCTGTGCCAGCGGCGCGGCCGTTTCCAGCGCCTTGGTTTCGGTGCTGGAATAGATGACCTGCGTGCCCTGCATTGCGCCGGAGGCCGCGAATGCGGCGATCCGGGCTTGCCCCTTTGCGTTCAGGCCCCATTGCGGGACTGGGATGGCGGGGTCCTGCACCACCTGCGGGTGGCTGAGGTAATGCGCGATGGGCATTATTTGGTCATTTCATGCAGGATGCGCGCCCAGCTTCTGATCCCTTTATGGAATGAAGACAGATCATATTTTTCGTTGGGCGAATGGATCTGGTCGTCATCCTTGCCAAAGCCGATCAACATTGCGTCCATGTTCAGGATGTCCTTGAAATGCCCAGCGATGGGGATCGAGCCGCCGCAGCCAACATAGGCCGCCGCATTGGGCCATTCGTCAGACAGTGCCTTGCGCGCCTGATCAAAGGCCGGGTGCGTTGTGGTCATATGACCTGCGGCGCCAGCGCCATGGTCGTTGAATGTGACCGAGCAGTCGGCTGGCAGCATGTCCTGAACCATTTTGCGGAAGTTTTTGCGGATGATCATCGGGTCCTGGGTGCCGACAAGCCGGAAGCTGATTTTAGCATGGGCTTCGGATGGCAGGACGGTTTTGAACCCGTCGCCGGTGTAGCCCGCCCAGATGCCGTTGACCTCGCAGGTGGGCCGCGACCAGATCATTTCCAGCGGGCGGCGCCCCTTTTCGCCTGCGGGTTCTGATAGCCCCACTTCGCCAAGGAATTGTTTTTCATCGAATTTCAGGTCGTCCCAGGCAGCAGCCAGTTCGTTGGAAAGCTCTGGCACGCCGTCGTAGAAACCGGGGATGGTGATGCGCCCGTCATCGTCGTGGAGTGACGCGATGATTTTAGCCAGCACCCGGGCGGGGTTCATGGCAAGGCCGCCATACATGCCCGAATGCAGGTCCTTGTTGGGGCCGGTGATGGTCAGTTCCTCGCCCAGCAGCCCCCGCAATTGCGTGATGATCGCGGGTGTTGCGTCGCCGTAAAGGCCGGTGTCACAGATAAGCGCGATATCGGCGGTGAGTTCGTCGGCGTTTTCTTCCATGAATGGTGTGAGGGAAGGGGAGCCTGATTCCTCTTCCCCTTCGAAGAAAATGCTGATGTTGGCGGGCAGGGACCCGTGTTCGGCTTTCCATGCGCGGCACGCCTCGACAAAGGTCATTAACTGCCCCTTGTCGTCGGACGATCCGCGCCCCCGGATCACCTTACCATTGGCCGTGTCTTCGACTTGCGGGTCAAACGGGTCGCGATCCCAAAGGTCCAGTGGATCAACCGGTTGCACGTCGTAATGTCCGTAAAACAGCACATGCGGACCTTCACCCCCTGTATGCGCAACCACCATCGGGTGTCCCGGCGTGGGTCGCTTGCTGGCATTAAACCCGATGGATTGCAGGTCAGCGACCAACCAGTCGGCGGCGGTGTCGCAATCACCTTTGTAGGCCGGATCGGTCGAGATGGACGGGATACGCAGCAGTTCCAGCAACCGGTCGGTTGCCTGCGGCAGATCGGCGTCGATACGGGCGAGGACGGGGTCGAGTGTCATGGCGTCACCTTTTTGAATCGGGATTTGGGCGCAGGGTGGCAGGAATGTCGCGAGGGTCAATGCCAATCAAAGGGTGAAGCTTGCAACTGCGTGACGGTCTGATCAAGATGCCCCTGATCTTTGGGGGATAAGGCAAGCGTGGAAGAATCCGTTTCGCAATTGTTGGATGGCTACACCGACACGATAGTGTTCAGCGGACCAACTGGCCTGATCTGGGTGATTGTCGGGCTGGTCGCCTATTATTTGGGTGTCTTATGGCTCAAGAAGCGCAGGGATCAGCGCAAGAGCATGGCGACCTATGATATTTCAGGTGATGTTGGGCCGGCTGTTGATCCGCTTGACCCGCGTTACATTCCTCAACCGGTGATGCGTCGCGCCACCCGCCCGGCCGAGGGTGGCGCATATGCGGCGATCCGTGCATTTGCGGAAGAAAAGCACAGGGTTGGTGATGCGCTGATCGAGGAGGAGCGTTTTGCCATTGGGCCGGTTGCCGTGGCTGCGGGTCTGTTGGGTGATGCCGGATTGGCGCAGATGGACAGTTATGGCGCAAACCCGCCCTATAAGGGCTGGGAATTGCGTCAGGCGATGGAGCGTATCGGCGTCCCCCAGATTGGCGCGTTGCTGGAAGATGTGGTGGCGGTGTTTCTGCACCGCCACCAGTTGATTACCGACATGACGGGTACGGGGATGCCGTTGGAGCAGGCCCGCACCCATCCAGACATGCCGCAATATGACCCACTGGATGAAAAAATCTGGCAGGCCGGTGGTATGGCAGCATTCCGGGCGGCGGCGGACCAGTATTTTGAGACCACATACCCCTGGGCCGATCACACCTGATGCAGACGTGATCCAAGGTAGGGGTTCCCTCACTTGATCCAGATCATTGTATTGGTAGGGTTTCAGCGTCAGGTATCGTGTTAAGAGGTGACAGTTTGTAGCGTATTGCCCGCGACATCATCGCCCTATATGAGACTTAGAATAATTCAAAGCACGCTCATTTGTTGTGTTTTGCGTGGTGACAAGAAGGAAGACCCAGTGGATTACAATGCTAAGCTGGATGTTGCGATTGATCGGTTACATCAGGAAGGCCGTTACCGGACTTTCATTGATATCGAACGCAAGCGCGGCCAATTCCCACATGCCACATGGAACAAGCCTGACGGGACCGAAGCCCCTGTCACGGTTTGGTGCGGCAATGATTATCTGGGAATGGGACAGCACCCTGTTGTTCTTTCAGCGATGCATGATGCCATTGATGCGACCGGTGCCGGATCTGGTGGCACACGCAATATTTCGGGCACGACAGTGTACCACAAGCGCCTTGAGGCAGAGCTGTCTGATCTGCACAAAAAAGAAGCGGCGCTGCTGTTCACCTCTGCCTATATTGCCAATGACGCCACGTTAAGCACGCTGCCAAAGCTGTTTCCGGGCCTGATCATTTATTCTGATGCGCTGAATCATGCCTCTATGATTGAAGGTGTGCGCCGTAATGGTGGGGCCAAGCGCATCTTTCGCCACAATGATCTGGCACATCTGCGCGAGTTGTTGGAAGCTGATGATCCTGACGCCCCCAAGGTTATCGCCTTTGAGTCGATCTATTCGATGGATGGTGATTTTGGTCCGATTGAAGCGATATGTGACCTTGCCGATGAATTCGGTGCGCTGACTTACATTGATGAGGTTCATGCCGTTGGCATGTATGGTCCGCGTGGCGCCGGGGTGGCCGAACGCGATGGTCTGATGGACCGGATTGATATCATCAACGGCACCCTGGCCAAGGCCTATGGCGTCATGGGCGGCTATATCGCTGCATCTGCAAAAATGTGTGATGCGATAAGATCTTATGCGCCGGGCTTCATCTTTACCACAAGCCTGCCGCCTGCGGTTGCGGCTGCGGCGGCAGCATCGGTTGCCCATCTAAAAACTGATCAGGCATTGCGCGAGCAACACCAAACCCAGGCCAAGATCCTTAAGCTGCGGCTGAAAGGTCTGGGGCTGCCGATTATCGATCACGGCAGTCATATTGTCCCGCTGATTGTTGGCGATCCGGTCCATACCAAAAAGCTGTCTGATATGCTGCTGGATGACTTTGGCATTTACGTCCAGCCAATCAATTTCCCGACCGTTCCGCGTGGAACGGAGCGCCTGCGTTTTACCCCATCACCTGTTCACGGGCCGCGTGAATTGGATGCATTGGTAAATGCTTTGGACGGGCTTTGGTCACATTGTGCCCTTAATCGTGCCGAATTAGCAGGTTAACAGTTTTTCACGATGTGCATGCCGCCTGTGGATATGTTATTGGTTTCTTAGTTGTTCACGGCGATTTGATTCGGCATGTGGGTAACTGGGGGCAGTAAGCGGCGGGACAGTCGATGATCGGGAAGAGCTTCAGGCGTGATGACGCAGCTGAGGACGGGCAGGCCAAAGGGTTTGACGACTTCGAGTTGCGACTAGGCGATATGATGCGCGGCGAACGCGCAACAATGGGTAAAAGCCTGTTGGATGTTCAGCGCGAGTTGAAGATCAAGGCAGCCTACATAGCAGCAATCGAAAATGCCGACCCGTCGGCCTTTGACACGCCCGGCTTTATCGCTGGTTATGTCCGATCCTATGCCCGCTACCTGAACCTTGACCCCGACGAGACATTTGCCAAATTTTGCGATGAAAGCGGTTTTGTCACCGCCCACGGCATGTCGGCAGAGGCGTCATCGATCAAAGCCAAATCGGGTGAACCTGTCGCAGGCCCGCTTGGCAAAGACATATTTTCACAATCATCAACCCCGTTCATTCCCGCCGGCGAGGCGGTCATGTCGCAGATTGAACCGCGCGCGATTGGGTCGCTGCTGGTTGTTCTGACAATGATTGGCGGGTTGGGTTACGGTGGTTGGACTGTTTTGCAAGAGGTGCAAAAGGTCCAGTTCGCCCCGGTAGAGCAGACCCCTGTTGTTGTGTCTGATCTTGATCCTTTGGCAGGTGCTGCCAATGCGATCCAGTCCAATGATCCGCTGGCGCAGGTTGCTGCCCCATCGGCAGAGGCGCTGGACCGTTTGTATCGCCCACAGGCGCTGGACGTGCCTGTTCTGGTCGCGCGTGATGCGCCGATTTCAACGCTTAGCCCCGGCACAATCGGTGCTTTGGCCGCTCCTGAACTCGCCCCGGCGCCCGCAATCAACTATGCAGAGGCCGGTCTGGAAGAACGCGCAGCCCCCCCTGTACAGGTCGTTGAAGACCCTGTGCCAGAGGTGCAGTTGGTTGCCGTCCGCCCGGCATGGGTCCGTGTCCGCGCCGCCGATGGTACCGTGATTTTCGAAGGCGTGATGGAGCCCGGTCAGAATTTCGTGGTTCCTGCCACCGAAGAACCCGCATCCCTGCGGGTTGGTGAAAGCGGCGCGATGTATTTTGCGGTGAACGGTGTGCATTATGGCCCCGTCGGTCCGCGCGGTGTTGTCACATCGCGGGTTGAATTGTCGCCCGAAAGCCTGAGTGCCACCTATGCCTTGGCTGATCTGACGGCCGATGATGATCTGGCCGAGATCGTGAATGTGGCCCAGGTGGTCGCGGACGAATAACCGCAGCGCCTGCGCCTTGCTGCCACGCACAATGCCCATTAGTTAGGATGCATAGGCAAAGCAGCGGAAAGTGACATTCATGTCCCTCAATCACGTCCGTCCCTGGCGCAATATCTATCGCCGGACGTCCCGGAAAATCATGGTTGGCAATGTGCCCGTTGGCGGTGACGCCCCGATATCCGTGCAAACCATGACCAATACGCTGACCACAGATGTGAAGGCGACGATTGATCAGGTGAATGCTGCAGCTGAGGCTGGTGCCGATATCGTCCGCATCTCTGTCCCTGATGAGGCGTCGAGTGCGGCGTTGAAACTGATCGTTCCCGAAGTGTCAGTGCCCATCGTGGCCGACATCCATTTCCATTATAAGCGCGGGATCGAAGCTGCCCAAGCGGGCGCCGCCTGCCTGCGGATTAATCCGGGCAATATCGGTGATGAGAAGCGGGTCAAGGAGGTCATCAAGGCCGCCCGCGATCATAGTTGTTCGATCCGTATCGGGGTGAATGCCGGATCGCTGGAAAAGCATCTGTTGGATAAATATGGCGAACCTTGCCCGGATGCGATGGTTGAATCCGGTCTCGACCATATCAAGATCCTGCAGGATAATGATTTCCACGAATTCAAGATTTCCTGCAAAGCTTCTGACGTGTTCATGGCTGCCGCTGCTTATCAGCAACTGGCAGAGGCGACGGATGCCCCGATCCATTTGGGTATCACAGAAGCCGGCGGCCTGATCAGCGGGACCGTCAAATCCGCTATCGGCATGGGCAACCTGTTGTGGATGGGTATTGGTGACACGATCCGCGTGTCTTTGTCTGCCGATCCGGTGGAAGAGGTCAAAATGGGCTTCGAGATTTTGAAATCTCTGGGCTTGCGTCATCGTGGTGTGAATATCATTTCCTGCCCGTCCTGCGCCAGACAGGGGTTTGATGTCATCAAGACAGTAGAGGTTTTGGAGAAGCGGCTGGAGCATATCAAGACGCCGATGTCGCTGTCGATTATTGGCTGCGTCGTCAATGGCCCCGGTGAGGCGCTGATGACCGATGTCGGATTTACAGGCGGCGGTGCCGGGTCCGGCATGGTCTATCTGGCTGGGAAACAAAGCCATAAGCAGTCGAATGACGATATGATTGATCATATCGTGGAGCAGGTTGAGAAGAAGGCGTCAGAGATTGAAGCGGCGGATAATCTGGCGGCCGAATAGCCGCCCGCCCACTTATTCTTCGCGAAGTTCCGCGATCAGCGTCTCCATCTCGGCCAGCGGGATGTAGCCTCTTACCATCTGGTCCTGGAATATGAATGTCGGTGTACCGCTGATTTGCAGTTTCTGCGCCAGTTCGCGGTTCTTGGTGATGACCGCCTCAACCTCGGCACTTTCCATCGCTGCTGTGATTGCCGCGTTATCCAACCCAAATGTGTCACCCAGCCGTTCCAGGCTTGCGGGCGTGATATCGCCCCGGAATGCCATCAATGCGTTATGCACTTCCTCATAGACATCATCCCCGGCGACCTGCTGCGTTGCGATCGCATAGCGTGAGGCAAGCACGGACTGTTCGCCCAGAATGGGGAATTCCTTGATCACGTAGCGAATGTTGGGGTCGTTGCTGACAAGTTTGGCGACCTCCGGGAAGGCTCGTTTGCAAAAGCCGCAACGGTAATCCATGAATTCGACAAGTGTGATATCGCCATCCGGGTTGCCGCCAACGAATGAATATCCGTCATTGAACAATGCGTCCGTATTGGCCTGCGCAAGGGCTGCGTCATTGGCTGTTTGGGCTTCGCGTTCGCGGGTCTGCAGAACCGCAATCGCCTCTTGCAGCACCTCTGGATTATCCAGCAGATAGGCCCGCACCTCTTGCCGGAACTGTTCGCGTTCCGCATCGGTCATTTTGTCGAGTTCGAACGCTGACGCTGGTGTGCTAAGTGCAAGCAGGGCAGGAAAGGCGAAACGGGCAAACATGATCACGGGCCTTTTTGGGAAATACTGCCGCCCCACAGACCATATCAGCCAAGCTTTGCCAAGGTGCATTGACGTCACATGCTAGTGACGGGCAAACAGGCGCTAAAGCACAATGAGGCAGCAGATGCGACTTTCCCGCCGGGGTGATGTTGACCCGTTTATCGTGATGGATGTGATGGAGGCCGCACGGCAGGCCGAGGATGCAGGCCGCCACATCATTCATATGGAGGTGGGCCAGCCGGGCACCGGTGCCCCGGCCGCGGCCCGCGCCCGGCTGGCTGCGGAACTGGACGATCCGCTGGGGTATACCGTTGGTCTGGGCCTGCCGGACCTGCGTGCCCGGATCGCCCGGCATTATGCCGATTGGTATGATGTTGACCTTGACCCCGCGCGCGTTGTGATCACCAGCGGTGCATCTGGCGCGTTTCTGCTGGCGTTTTCGGCCTTGTTTGACAATGGCGAACGGGTCGGGCTGGGCACCCCATGCTATCCGTCCTATCGTCAGATCCTACGGGCTGTTGGGCTGACACCGGTTGATATCCCAACAACGCTCGACCAGCGGTTTCAACCGTTGCCATCTGATGTGGCGACCCATGATTTGGATGGGTTGATTGTCGCCTCTCCAGCCAATCCGACGGGGACGATGCTGAACCGGGCGGCGTTAGGTGCATTGGCGGAGGCTTGCGCGGCGGCGGGTGCTGCCTTTGTATCGGATGAGATTTATCACGGCATTGATTACGATACCCGCCCAGTTACCGCCTTACAGGTCACGGATGACGTCTATGTGATCAATTCATTTTCCAAGTATTTTTCAATGACCGGCTGGCGCGTGGGCTGGATGGTTGTGCCTGATGATCACGTTCGCACAGTCGAACGATTGGCCCAGAATATGTTCATCTGCGCGCCCCATGCCGCACAGCGATTGGCGTTGCATGCGATGGATTGCCCCGGTGAATTGATCGCCAACAAGGCGGTCTATGCCGAAAACCGCGATTTGATGATTACGGGGTTAAAGGCTGCCGGTTTTGACAGATTCGCCCCGCCCGACGGTGCATTCTACATCTATGTCGATGTGTCCGCCCATACCGATGATGCCCGCGCCTTTGCCGCGCAGATACTGGAAAAGGCCGGTGTGGCCGTCACCCCCGGTATCGATTTTGACGCGGCCCGCGGTCATCGCTGGCTGCGGTTTTCCTATGCGCGGTCCACTGCGGATATTCGCGAGGGGCTGGATCGCTTGTCGGATTTCATGGCGGGTCGCAAGGCGTGATCAGGTTTCTTCTAGCGCTGATCTTGTGGGTGACACCGGCGATGGCTGAGATCAGCGTCGATCCGGATCGCAGCGCCGTCCGTGATGGCTGGTGGCGTTTGAACGTTGAACTGGGGCTAAGTGATATCGCCCCATATCGGCTATTCATGCTTGATCAACCCCGCCGGTTGGTGATCGATTTTGAACAGGTCGTCTGGGATGGTGTTATCGAGGCTGACCTGCTGGAGCCGGGGCGGGCGACCGGGTTGCGCTTTGGCCCCTTGCATGACGGCTGGTCGCGTTTGGTGATTGACCTTGCGGACCCGTTAGCCGTGACAGAGGCCGGAATGCGCAGGACCGATGCGGGTGTGGCGCTATCGATTACCTTAAAACGTGCATCGGCCGGTGATTTTGCGGCCTCTGCTGGTGCGCCGGATCAGGTGCCGGGTCAACCGACCCTACAACAACAATCGCAGACCGACGACACGGTAGTGGTGGTGATTGACCCCGGACATGGGGGGATCGACCCTGGCGCGGATCGCGGTGGCGTGCAAGAGGCCCCGCTGATGCTGCAATTGGGCAGCGATGTCGCGGCTGCATTGGAGGCGATGCCGGGGTTGACGCCGGTCCTGACCCGCGACCGTGATCATTTTGTGCCACTGCACATGCGGGTGAGCCTTGCACGGGCGGCAGGTGCGGATTTGTTCATCTCATTGCATGCGGATGCATTGGAAGAGGACGCGGCAGAAGGGGCATCGGTCTACACATTGTCGGGGGATGGCGGCGATACCGCATCCCGGCGTATGGTGGAACGGCACGAAAGGGGCGATCTGTTGTCCGGTGTCGATCTGACCGGGCAGAGCGACCGGGTGGCATCCGTGCTGATGGATCTTGCGCGGCAGGATACGGGGCCTGCCGGACGCCGCTTCGCTGATTTGCTGGTGCAACAGATGCGGGACCGTGGCGTGCGTTTAAACGCGCGGCCCCGGCGCAATGGGCAGTTTATTGTGCTGTCGGCTGCTGACTTTCCCAGCGTTTTGATCGAGGCCGGATTTTTATCCAATCCGGGCGACCGGGCGCGTCTGACGGACCCAGCGACCCGGGCGGTGTTTGCACAAGCAATTGCAGACGCGGTGCAGTTTTGGGCCGCTGAACAGCGCTAACGCGGTTTATATTGCGCCAGCCAAACGGTGTGCTGGCCGCAATCGGGGTCTTCGGGGACGTATCGCAAAACCTCGAACCCATGTTTTTCCAACAACTCCCGATACTCGGCTGGATCAAGCGAAGCGTGATAAATCGGTTCATCGCCGACCTGTCCAATCGCCTCACCCGCCAGGTGGCCGGATGTGAACATCAGCGCGGCCCTTGGGGCCGCATGATGGGCGAATGTTGCGAACATCGCGCGCTGATCGTCAGCAGACAGGTGAAAAAAGCTGTTCCAGGCAAGGATTGCATCGTATTTCTGATCCAGTTGTAACCCACGCATGTCGGCCTGGATCAGCGCCGCATCAGGGATGTTTTGGGCGTAAAGCTGTGACAGGGAGATTGTGGGCTCCACACCGGTCAGATTAACCCCGCGTTCGGCCAGATAGGCGCCGATCGGCTGCCCTGCGCCGCAGCCCAACTCCAGCACACGCACCGCCCCGGCGTGGCGTGGTGCGGCGGCAAGCATCCGGTCTAACCATGCTTTTTCCATCAGACTGCGGTTGCGGGTCTTGGCCCAGGCGGGCCCGACCCGTTCATAGGTGGCGATGACATCTTGTGCTTTCATGCCGTTGATCTGCACCTGATTGAACGACGCCGCAAGAGCCCATTAAAAAGTGATCAAACGCATGGCATCTTCTGGCCGAAAGCGACATATGGTCTTTTGACCAATGGTCCGCCGAGGCGTATAAGTATTACCAATAACGAAGGGAAAATCAAAGCTCGTGCTGCGTTTCATTTTATCATTTTTCGGCGGTCTTTTTACCCTTTTGACCATGGGTGCCATTATGGGTGTGCTGACGCTGGGGGGCGTATTTTACCTTTATGGCCGCGATTTGCCCAGTTACGAGACGTTGTCGCAGTACACACCCAAGACGATCAGCCGAATCTATTCCGGCGAAGGCAAGATCATTGATGAATTCGCCGTGGAACGCCGCCTATTCACCCCCGCCGAAGAAATCCCCGATATCGTCAAGCAGGCTTTCATTTCTGCCGAGGACAAGACGTTTTACGAACATAGCGGCTTTGATCCGATGGGGATGCTGTCGGCCTTTATCGATGCGGTGCAGTCGCGTGGCGAAAATGTGCGCGGCGCATCGACCATTACCCAACAGGTGATGAAGAACTTCCTTTTGGATGGCTCCCGTTCGGCTGAGCGCAAGATCAAAGAGATCATCCTTGCCGTCCGCATCGAAGGGGCGATGCCGAAAGAGCGTATTCTTGAACTTTACCTGAATGAGATTTTTCTGGGCCAGAATAGCTTTGGTGTGACTGCTGCGGCGTTGACCTATTTCAACAAACCGCTGACTGCACTGAGCCCGGGTGAGGCTGCCTATCTCGCCTCCTTGCCGAAATCGCCCAGCAACCGCCACCCGGTGCGTGACCGTGATATTGCCTTGTTCTGGCGCAATAATACGCTGCGTCTGATGTATCAGAACGGCTATATCGATCAGGCGACCTATCAGGCGGAAAGCGAAGCGCCGCTTTTGTCTGTGCAGGGTGGTGATTATGCGAGTTTCCGCGAAAATCTACCGCCGCGTGACTACTTTACCGATGAAATCCGTCGCCAGCTAAGCCAGAACTTTGGCGAGGAAGAGTTCTTTTCCGGCGGTCTGTCGATCCGGGCCACTGTGGACCCGGAGTTGCAGGTATCGGCCCGCGCGTCGTTGCAGCGGGCGTTGGAGGAGTTTGACCGCGGCACGTCCATCTGGCGCGGGACCGGGAAAACCATCGCCGCAGAGCTATTGGCCACCGAACCTGAATGGCGCGCTGCATTGCGGGCTGTTGATGTGCCGCGCGACATCGTTTTGGAAAACAAATGGTATCCCGCTGTTGTGCTTGAGGTTCAGGAAAATCAGCTTCGCCTCGGCATTGAGGGTTTGTTGGAAACCGAGGAAGAACCATTTGTCGTGCCGCGTGAGGATATCCAGTGGATGCGGGGTGATTTCTTTGAAAACTACACGCCCGGCGATGTGGTCCATGTCCGCAAGATGACGCAGGACAGTGATGGTGCCTTCATCCGTTGGTCGCTGCGCCAGGTACCGGAAGTGCAGGGCGGGTTCATGGCGATGGACGTCAACACGGGCCGTGTGATCGCGATGCAGGGCGGTTTCAGTTATGAGGATTCGGTGTTTAACCGCGCGACACAGGCGCGTCGCCAGCCCGGTTCATCATTCAAGCCCTTCGTTTATGCGGCTGCTTTGGATAGCGGTTATTCCCCGGCCACGATTGTTGTTGACGCCCCAATTGAGATTAACACGCCGCAAGGTACGTGGCGCCCCAAGAACGCATCGAACCAGTTCTATGGCCCAACGCCATTGCGTACGGGGATTGAACGTTCGCGGAACCTGATGACCATTCGTCTGGCACAAGAGATCGGAATTGATACCGTTGGTCGCTATGCCGAAAAATTCGGTGTTTATAATGATATGAACCGTGTGCTTGCCGCCTCGCTCGGCTCGGACGAGACGACGTTGTTCAAGATGGTGGCGGCTTATGCGATGTTTGCCAATGGTGGTGAGCGGGTCGAACCCACGCTGGTTGACCGCGTGCAGGACCGCTATGGCAACACGGTTTATCGCCATGATCAGCGGACATGTGAAGACTGTGCCAACCCGAACCTGCCTGCCGGGCAGGCCCCACGCATCCAGTCCAACCGGGATCGGGTGATGAATGAAATCACCGCCTATCAGCTGACATCGATGATGCAGGGCGTTGTTGATCGCGGCACGGCCAGTGGCGCCATCAATCTGCCGGTCCCCATTGCGGGTAAGACCGGGACGACCAATGACGCCAAGGATGTGTGGTTCGTGGGCTTTTCATCCAATATCGTGGCGGGTTGCTATATCGGCCATGACACGCCCCGTTCACTGGGCCGTGGCGCATCGGGTGGCGGCATCTGTGGCCCTGTCTTTAACCGGTTTATGTCAGACGCGATTAAAAAGTTCGGCGGCAGTAAGTTCAGCGTGCCTGCCGATTGCCAGTTCATCAATATTGATCGCTTCAGCGGTGCCCGTCTGCCGGATGGCGTTTCGGGTGACAATGTGATTGCCGAATGTTTCCGCCCCGGCGAAGAGCCGCTGTTCGGGATCATGTTTGATGGTGGCTTTGCCATGGCCGCAGATCTGCCATTGTTTGATGATGTTCCCGGTCAGGGCCGTCAGGTGACGACATCCACCGGCCAGACCGCGACGGTTGGTCCTAAAGCCACATTTGGTACGTTGTCGACGGGTGGTCTTTACTGATCGTCCTTTGCTTGCTGCGGGTTCCAACCCGCGTTATTACCACGCTTTGAAGACAACACCAAAGGCCGGTTCAGATGCGCGCAGAAATACAGAATGCTGTTGAGGCGATTGAAAAATCGCTGGAGCTGCTGGCCCAGCGGATGGACCGCGAAACAGCCCCGCATCGGTTGGAGGAGTTCAACGCAAGGGTTGAGGACCCGACCTTTTGGGACGATCCTGAAGCCGCCCAAAAGTTGATGCGCGACCGTCAGTTGCTGGTTGACGCCATGGCCAATTACGACGGCATTCATCAGGAGTTGACCGACAATATCGAGTTGATCGAGTTGGGCGAGATGGAAGAGGACACTGAAGTTGTGGCCGAAGCCGAAGCCGCTGTGCTGAAGCTGCAAGCCAAAGCCGCCAAGAAAGAGCTGGAGGCGTTGCTTGATGGTGAGGCCGACGGCAATGATACGTTCCTTGAGATCAACGCCGGTGCCGGTGGCACTGAATCCTGTGACTGGGCCAATATGCTGGCCCGGATGTATGTTCGCTGGGCTGAAAAGAAGGGCTATAAGGTTGAATTGCAGGCCGAGCAGTCGGGCGATGAGGCTGGTATCAAATCAGCCAGTTACAAGATCAGCGGGCACAATGCCTATGGCTGGCTGAAATCGGAAAGCGGTGTGCATCGCCTCGTCCGCATTTCGCCTTTTGACAGCGCCGCCAAGCGCCATACCTCTTTCACCTCTGTGAAGGTCTATCCGGTGGTCGATGACAATATCGAGATCGAGGTGAACCCTTCGGATATTCGTATTGATACCTACCGGTCGTCGGGGGCCGGGGGGCAGCACGTTAACACGACCGACTCGGCGGTGCGGATTACCCACAATCCCACGGGGATCGTGGTGACCAGTTCCGAGAAATCCCAACACCAGAACCGCGATATCGCCATGAAGGCGCTGAAATCCCGGCTTTATCAGATTGAGTTGGATAAACGGTCGGCCCTGGTCAACGAGGCCCATGAAAGTGCTGGCGATGCGGGTTGGGGCAACCAGATCCGGTCATATGTTTTGCAGCCCTATCAGATGGTCAAGGACCTGCGCACCAATTTTGAGACATCCGATACCAAGGGCGTGCTGGATGGTGATCTGGATGGGTTGATGGCGGCCACGCTGGCCATGGACGTATCCGGCAAAAGCCGGGCAGAGGCGAACGCGGAGTAACCTTGCCAATCCCACCGTGCCGCGTTTGACTGCGGTATGAGTGATTTACTGGATTGGGATGCCTGCCGATTGTCTGCTGCGATTGCGGCGGGGCAGGTGACCGCAACGGAATTGATGCGTCAGACGCTGGATCGCATTGCGGCGGTTAACCCGGATGTGAATGCCATCGTGTCGCTGCGCCCTGAACAGGGTTTGATGGCCGAGGCCCATGCCGCCGATCTGGTTCCCGCCAAGGGCGTGCTGCATGGTATTCCGATTGCGGTCAAAGATTTAGCCAATGCAGCAGGCCTGCCGACCTCGCAAGGGTCGCCCGTGTTCGCAGGTGAGGTTGCCGGACGCAGTGATATCATGGTCCAGCGGATGCAGGATGCTGGCGCGATTATCATTGGCAAGACCAATACGCCTGAATTTGGGTTGGGCAGCCACACGTTTAACCCGGTTTTTGGGGCGACCCAGAATGCGCTGATGCCGGGGCGTTCCGCGGGTGGGTCATCGGGTGGCGCTGCGGTGGCGCTGGCCACGGGCATGGTGTGTTTGGCTGACGGCTCGGACATGATGGGCAGCCTGCGTAATCCTGCGGGCTGGAATGGTGTCTATGGCATGCGACCCACATGGGGCCGCGTTCCGTCAGAGCCTACCGGCGACATGTTTTTGCATCAGCTATCGACGGGTGGTCCTATGGCCCGGTCACCTCAGGATATTGCCCTGCTGCTGGGCGTGCAGGCGGGCAGGGACCCGCGTCAGCCATTTGGGTTGCTGCAGGAGGATTACCGCGCCGGTTTGCCGACTGATGTCACTGGGCGCCGGATCGCGTGGCTGGGCGACTGGGGCGGGGCCTATCCGATGGAGGAGGGTGTGCTGGATCAAGCCGCGGCGGCTGTTGCGACTTTCGCGCAGGCGGGCTGTGTTGTGGACGAGGTTACGCCTGCGTTCGCGGCAGATGATATCTGGCAGGCGTGGATCACGCTGCGATCCTGGGCTGTCGCGGCGAGTTTGGGCCCGGTCTATGACCAACCCGACCAGCGCGCGCAGTTGAAGCCCGAAGCGATCTGGGAGGTTGAGCGTGGCAGGGCCTTGTCCGGAGCTGATATTCAAAAGGCCAGCCTGATCCGTTCGGGTTGGTATCGCGCCGCGCATGCGATGTTTGACAATTACGATGCAATTGTTTTGCCCACGGCGCAATGCTGGCCCTTTCCAGTTGACTGGCATTGGCCGCAAGAGATCGGGGGCGTTGCGATGGATACCTATCACCGCTGGATGGAGGTTGTGATCCCTGCCAGTCTGATTGGCTTGCCTTCACTGGCCGTGCCGATCAGGGGTAATCGCCCTATGGGCTTGCAAATCATTGGCCGCAGGGGCGATGATATGGGCGTTCTGCAATTGGGGGAGGCGTGGCATGGCATTGGCGGTTGAGGCGGCAAAACCAGCGGTGCAATCGCTGCATTTCGCGGATCTGTGGGCGGCGTTGCGGGCGGGTGCCCGGGATTTTGGCAAGGCCCCGCAATTTGGACTGTTTTTCAGCGCGGTCTATGTTCTGGGTGGTTTTTTTCTGATCTGGTTGGGTGCGGGTCATGTCAGCTGGACATTGGCCACCTCTTTGGGTTTTCCACTGATCGCGCCGTTTGCCGCCGCGGGTCTTTATGAGGTCAGCCGCCGGATGGAGCAGGATCAACCACTGCGATGGACCGAGGTGCTGGCGATTGTCTGGCAGGAACGCACGCGCCAATTGCCTTGGCTTGGGGCGATTATCGTCATCTATTTCCTGTTCTGGACCTTTCTGGCCCATATGGTTTTTGCCCTGTTCATGGGGCTTTCAACGATGACGAATGTGTCCCAAAGCTGGGATGTGTTTTTTACTGCCAATGGGTTGACCATGATCGGCGTCGAACTGGCGATTGGCGCCGTGCTGGCGTTTCTGTTGTTCTCACTGACCGTTGTCAGCTTGCCCTTGGTGCTGGATCGTGAGGTGGATTTTGTGACTGCGATGCTGATCAGCCTTGCCACGGTGCGCGAGAACCTTCTGGTCATGCTTCTCTGGGCCTTTATCATCGCCGCGCTGACATTGGTTGCACTGTTGCCATGGTTTCTGGGGTTGATGGTTGTGCTGCCGGTTCTGGGCCATGCGACATGGCATCTGTATCGGCGGGCCATTGGCCATGGTTGAGCCATCAATTACCACTTGGGGCTGACATCTCGCGCCGGTCGAATGCAAATGCGAGGCTTTCGACCGACTACCGTTGTGAAAGATACTTAGTCCGCCTGAAACGCGCCCAGGACGCGAATGTCCTCATCGCTGTCATCGATTGACAGCACTCCGCCCAATTCATCAGCGTCGGGGCCGAAGAAGGCACCGCTGGTGCCCGAAGTGGAGCTTGATCCATCCAGTGGGGCAAAGATGCCTGTCCCTGAGACCTGACCACCGGAGAAGTTGTCGCTGGCGATGGTCGCGCCCGTAAATGTGATTGTGCCCTGATTGCTCACATTGGAGCCATTAAAGGTGCCGTCCAGGTTATCGAACAGCCCATTCACGTTGCCATCATCCCAGTTGGCGGTGAATTCTGCATCGCCTTCCAGCACATATGTGCCGGTTTCGACGATAGCGGTCATGCCGACCCAGCCTTGATTGTAGGTGGTGCTGCCTGTTGTCGGTAAATCACCGCTCTGGACATCAAGTCCGACAGCACCAAAGACGTTGTTGCCGCTGATCCGCACAATGCGGGAAAATTCACCATTTGCCGGGTTGGTGTATTCAGCATTGTCGAGGTCGGTCCCATTCAAGAGACCACCCGCAACGGCGCCGTTGCTATATGTGATGCTTACCGCATCGCTGCTGGTCGGGCTCTGGTCCTGCAACACAACATAAGCCATGCCGCCCACGCCATTGGCCGTGCGATCGCCGAGTTCGTCATAGTCCGGGTCTACAATCTCAACCGGGGGATCGGCTGGCGGTGTGGATGTGCCGCCACCGCCACTACTGCTATCGCCACCGCCGCCGCCACCACCGCAGGCCGCCAGTGCCAGCGCGACGAGGACACTGGACGTGTACTGAAAAAGAGTTTTGTGCATTACATTAAATCCGATTCAGTCACTGTCACGTTCTCGATGGTGATCGAGAAATCAATGCCGTTCTGGCTGAAGCTGAAGATCGTATCACTCCCAGAACTTCGCAAGTTCCCTTGGCCGACGGAAAAACCTTGCAGGTCGATCATGTCGACACCCCGTTCGAAATCGAGGATTCGATTGTCGCCATTGGTACGGTCAAAGACGAATGTATCGGAACCGCCGCCGCCTTCCAGAACGTCATTCCCGGAGCCAGCGATCAATCTGTCATTGCCTGCGATAAAGCTGCCCGTGGGATCGCCACGCAATGTGTCGTTTCCGGCACCGCCATTCAGCACATCATTCCCGATCCCGCCAATCAGCGTATCGTTGCCAGAACCGCCTTGCGCGTTCAGCGTACCGCCACCGCCGATGACGGTGTCGTTGCCAGCGCCGCCCGACAGTGAGTTGTTCCCACGTGTGTCGACCAACAGGTCGTTGCCCGCTTGGCCGTTGAGTTCATCATTACCGGCGCCGCCATAAAAGCTATCGCCAAGTGCAGTGCCGTCCAAATCATCGTTGCCGCCTTTGGCAAAGGCGGTTTGCGCCACCGCGATATGTTTGAAATTCACATCTTCGCTGCTGTTATCCCAACGACGCCCGCCATACAGGTTTTGAATGCCTGCGATGTCATCATCGCCCAATTTTTGTGAGCCGGAATTCGCGGTGGCATGCATGACCGAGTCCGAGACATTAAAGTGGTTCAGACCAAGCGAATGTCCAATCTCGTGCATGAGGACCTGAACGAAGCTAACTGAGCCATCATTTGCTTCTGGTCGCCACCTTTCGTTTTGATCCATTGAAATGTTTGCGCCCAACAGTTCAACCAAACCGCTGTTGTTGGAATCGCTTCCAGAGAAGCTGTATCGGGCGATACCAACTGTGCTTCCACTCAATGGTGCGACGTTCACATTGATATCGGCGGTGCCAAAACTTGACACAAATCGGAAATTCAGCCCTGCGATAGCGGCCCATGCGTCGAATGCTTCAAAAACAGCATCCTCAAATACTGACAGGCTGAAGCCTGCAACTGTTTGAAGCCCAGCGAGGTTCATCGACCATGTTACTTCACCGCTTTGCGTACCACGAACGGTGTTGCCCCATTTCATGTTCGCAACGCCACCACCGAACGGTCTCGTCTCGTTGAGATTGAATTCTGCAGAGCCTGTATCAAGGATTTCATCTGCACCACATGCCGTGCAGCCGCACATTATACACATCACTTCATCCCCATTTGTCCCGCCGCGTGGCCGAAGCCGTCACCGAAGTCCCGGCTACCCGTTCGCTGGGGCTAAATTGTGTCAAAAAACAGATTGCGTTCTTTCGGCAAAATCTTGCCATTCAGCTCCGTGGCTTTGTGTGTGTGGCCGTGCTTACGTACTGCGGTCTTGATGACACGGCTCACGCCGGACAGATCTTTGATCCGCTCGCACAAATGGCGTAACAGCCGGAGATCTATAAATTATGAGCCAAGAATTTCCCTTAGAAATTTGAGGTACTTATGCGCTGTACCTCATGTAGTTCCAGTGCGAAAAGTGATGCGCGATATTGCGCGGTAAGCGGGCAAAACAACACAGGACATGTGTCGCGTAGATCAGAAATGAAAAAGGGCCCCGTGCGGAGCCCTCTTCGTTGTCTGGGATAGCGCCGTCTTTAGGATTTTGGCGCTTCGCCGGGTGCTGCTGCGGTTGGCATCTTTTTGGCACCAGTGGCCAGCGGATCATCCTGTCGCTGCACGGAGCCTTCGAAATGTGCGCCGGATTCAATGGCGATTGTCTTGTGGATGATATCACCTTCGACGCGTGCGGTGGATGTCAGGCGGACCTTCAGGCCACGGACCCGACCAACAACGCGGCCATTGACGACGACATCATCTGCAACAACTTCGCCTTTCACGGTGGCGCCTTCGCCAACGGTGAGAAGATGCGCACGCACATCACCTTCGACCTGACCTTCGATATTCACGTCGCCGGTTGTCTTGATATTGCCGGTGATCAGCAGGTCGGCAGACAGAACTGATGCAGGTGGCTTGGCAGTTGGCGCACCAGGTTTGGCAGGCGCTGTTTTGGCAGCATCTGCGTTTTTTGCATTATCGGCCGCTTTAGGGCCAGGTTCGTTGATTTTGGATTTAGAAAACATCTTGTCCCGCTCTTATGTATATCATTGGGTTGACTGGCTCGCCCCCAACGCGAACTTCATAGTGTAGGTGTGGTCCTGTTGACCGTCCGGAATTGCCCATAGCACCAATTCGTTCGTCACGCGAGACTCTTTGTCCGACTGTGACATCCATAGAATTCAAGTGTGCGTATCTTGTCTCAATTCCGAACTCGTGACGGATCTTGATCAGCCTGCCGTAACCGGACGACCAACCCGCATGTGTGACGACCCCATCGGCTGTCGCATAAATCGGTGTACCAATCGGACCAGCAAAGTCGGTGCCGGCATGTAACCGCCCCCAGCGCTGCCCAAAGCCGGAGGTAAACCGGAAGTTGGATTTGACAGGGATGGTAAACGGCGCCTTTTCGGCTGCGATCCGGTAAAGGTTGATCCGGTCCATGGATGACAGGATGCCATTGGCCCGTTCTGCATCGGGGTCGGGTGTGCCGCCCCGTGTCGAGAACTGCAATGGTGTCAGAGGTCCGCCGGTGCCGGAATAGCCGCGGCGCACCTGATTGATCAGGCTTTCGGGGTTCATACCTGCGGCGCGGAACATTTCATCCAGCGGTTCGACCGAAACCAGCATCGCCTCTTCCAACTGCCGGAAAATCTGATCATTGCGTTCCTGGAGCAGGCGCAGCTCAAGCTCCATGTCCTGCGCGTGGCCGATGGCAAATTCGGCATCCGCTGCGATCATGTCCCGTTCGGCCGCTGTTTCGGCCAATGCGTTGGCGAGCAGATCGACGGTGCCGACGGCATCCTTGCTGATCGCCGCGACATCGGTGTCTTCGGTTTCAGCAGCTAGGTTGGCCAGTTGCGCGCGCGCATCTTCACGCGCTTTCATGGTATCACGCAATGTGGCTTGCACGACTTCCAGCCCGGTTTCGAGTTCGCGGCGTTTTTCTTCGGTTGCCAGAAGTTCGGACTGCATGATCGAAATCTGTTGCAGGGCAGAGGTGAACCGTTCTTGTGCCGCAACCGCCTCGCCTGCGCGCGCATCGCGTTCGGTTGATAGCGCGTTCAGCCGTTGTTCATAGGTCAGTTGATCGCGCTGTGCCTGTGCCCGAAAATTACCGGCACCAATGCTGTCCATCAAAAGGATCGCTGTTGCGACGATTGTCCATGCCACAACCACGATGCACCCTGTCCAGGCGACCAGCTGTGTTTCCGGTTTCAGCCTAATGAACCGCGTCTCTGTTTCAGAGCGCAGGAAGAGCCGTTTTTCCGGGAAAAAGCGTTCAAGCACGCCGTGAATATTTTTAGCTAGTCGTGATCGCACGATGCGTGTCCCGTCCCATCCTTATCAGTCGCTTACCGGTCCCCCACCGGATATCCCCACTCTGTTAGACAGACAGGGGCGTTGCTGCAACATTTTTACATCCAATTATTAGCCATGTGACCATCTTCCGCCGTATGCGCGGGCTTCCGCCGATCTTTTTTGCGATCAGCCCGCCGTTGTCCCTGCCAAGGGCCAGTAAAAATCAGGTGGAATTCCCGCCTCGGCCCGTTTTTCTTCGTTAAACGGGGGCTTTAGGTTGCCGTGGAAATATTTGCGCACCAGATCGTGAAACACGCCGGTTGGGTCAAGATCATGTCGACCGCATAGGAAATGGAACCATTTTGACCCATAGGCTACATGATGCACCTCTTCTGCATAGATCACCTCAAGTGCGGCGACGGCATCACTCAGTTTGGCCTGTTTGAAGATCTTGATCATTCCGGGCGTCACATCCAGCCCGCGCGCCTCCAGCACCATCGGAACGACGGCCAGCCGCCCCATCAGATCGTCAATGGTATCTTCGGCCGCGCGCCACATGCCCGCATGTGCGGGCAGCGCCCCATAGTGGCTGTCTAATGCTTCAAGACAGTCACACATCAGATTGAAATGTTTTGATTCTTCATCCGCCGCCTTAACCCAGTCATCGTAGAATCCCAGCGGCAATGTCGTGTCGGTGAACCGGGCGATGATGTCCCAATGCAGATCAACGGCGTTCAGTTCGATATGCGCGACCGCATGCAAAAGGGCGATCCGTCCCGCCTCTGTCCCCGGTTTGCGGTGGGGCACGTCGCGCGGGTTCCGCAATTCGGGCTTTTCGGGGCGAGCGGGACGCAGGGGCGGTGCGGCATGCCCGATTTCAACCGCCTCGCCATTGTTGCGTGCCGCCTGCCATTGTGCTGCGTATTTCCGCGACAGCGCTGTCTTTTCCCGTCCTTCGGCGGTGTTCAGGACCGCCACGGCCATCTCTGCAAGGGTCACAGGCTGCGCACCGCCTCTAGCACCGCCTCTACGTGACCGGGGACTTTCACCTTGCGCCAGACCTGCGCGATCCTGCCATCGGCCCCGATCAGGAAGGTCGCCCGCTCGATACCCATATAGGTTTTGCCATACATCTGTTTTTCGACCCAGACGCCGTAGCGCTCGCAAACGTCGCCATCTTCATCGGACAAAAGCGCAACCTTTAGGTCATGTTTGGCGGCGAATTTGTCATGCTTTTTCACGCTATCCTTTGAGATCCCAAGGATCACGGTGTTCAGCGCATCGAAGGTTTCCAGGTTTTCGGTAAACCCAATCGCCTCTTTCGTGCAGCCCGACGTGTCATCGCGGGGATAGAAATAGACCACAACATTCTTACCGCTGAAATCCGACAGGTTCACCTGATCGCCGCCATCGCGGGGCAGGCTGATATCGGGCGCAGTGTCGCCGACGGTTGGATTTGTCATCTGGGCATCCTTTTGCAGATTTGCACTTTACCGGTTTCGTTTTAGCCCGACACGCGCAAAGATAAAGGGGGCCAAGTGGTGGGACCTGCGTGACAGAGCCAGTGAAAACAAAAACGCCAGAAGCTGAGGTGTCGCAGGATGAGCCGTCAAGACTGCCGCGCCGTCGCTGGCTGTTCTGGCTGCGTGCGGCGTGGATCATTTGCCTGACCCCTGTCGTCTTTGCGGCTGTTGCTGCTTTCATGCTGATCGAGCGTGACATCACCGCACCCAGTTGGATCGTGAACCGGGTCGAGGCGCGGGCGGCAGAGCTACTGAACGGCGGTGACTTGCAGTTTGGTGCGATTTCGCTGTTTATCGCTCGCGATCTGCATCCGACGATCCGTTTGCACGATGTCGCATTGCGTGATGCCGATGATGCGCTGCTGGCGCGTATCCCCTTTGCCGAAGGGTTGATGTCGCCCCGTGGGCTGATCCTGAAACAAGAGGTCCTGATGCAAGAGATCCGCTTAACCGGCGCGCAACTAAATTTGCGCCGCGCGACGGATGGATCGGTTGCTGTCGCTTTTGAGCGGGATGCGCAGACCGTTCAACAGGCCCCATCCCTGCCTGAATTGCTGGATCAGGCGGACAGTTTTTTTGAACAACCGCCGCTGGAGGCGTTGGAAACAGTGCAGGCCGATGGCTTGGTTGTGAATTTTGACGATGCCCGCGCCCGGCGTAGCTGGATCGTGGATGGCGGCACCGTCGCGCTTGACCTGCGCGGTGGTGAAACCGCCTTGCGCGGTAACTTTGCGTTGCTATCTGGTCGCGCCGATGTCACATCGGTCAACCTGTCCTACACCAGCCCCCGTGGCAGTCGCGCCGCGCAGATTGCCCTGAATATTGATGATGCGATTGCCAGTGACATCGCGGCGCAATCCGCTGGTTTGACGTGGCTGGCGGATGTCGACGCACCTTTATCGGCCGCGTTACGCACGACCTTGGATGAAGAAGGCGCATTGGGCCCGTTGAACGCCACGCTGTCGATTGGGCGCGGTGTATTGCAGCCAAATCCGGCCACCAATCCCGTCAGTTTTGAGGCGGCGAAGGCCTACCTGATCTATGATCCGGCCCGCGACCGCATTTCATTCAGCCAGATTGCGTTGGAAACGGAATGGGGTCAGTTGACGGCCATTGGCGATGCGTACTTGCGCGAAATTCGCGATGGTCTGCCGCAGGCGTTGCTGGGTCAGTTTCGGCTGTCAGATATCAGCATGAACCCCGCTGCCGTCTATGAAAAGCCATTGCAGCTTGAACAGGCGGTGGTTGATTTTCGGCTTCGCTTTGCGCCGTTTTCCGTCGAGGTGGGTCAAGCTGTGGTAATCGATGGTGATACCCGGATGACCGCCAAGGGCGATGTGCGGGCAACTGATGCCGGGTGGCAGGTGGCAGTTGATGCCGCGATCAATCAGATCGCACCAGAGCGTGTGGTCCGCTTTTGGCCCGCCAGCGTGAAACCCGGCACGCGTAGCTGGGTCAGCAACAACTTGACGGGAGGGGTGCTGTTTGATGCAGAGGCGGCGCTACGTATTGCGCCGGATGTCCCAAGCCGGTTTGCTGCAGAATTTGAATTTGCGGGGTCTGAGATCCGGTACCTTAGCCGCATGCCGCCCATAACCGACAGTGTGGGAACCCTGACAATCTATGATAACGCGCTGTCTGTCAGTCTTGATGCCGGCCGTGCAACACCGCCACAGGGCGGGTTGATGCAACTTGCAGGCACCAGCTTTACGATCCCCCGACTGGGCGGGGCTGCCCCGCAGGCGGTGCTTGATCTGCGGATTGAAAGTACGGCGACGGCCATCATGTCTGTTCTGAACCAGCCCCCTTTTGGTTTTATCGATAAGGCCAATTTGCCGGTTGCGTTGCTGGATGGGCGTGCAAAGCTGGCAGGTGAGATCGCTTTCCCGCTACAACCCCGTGTGGCCCCTGACGAAATCGCATTTGACATCGGTGCCGATTTGGCCGGCGTGCGGAGTGACATATTGATCCCGGACCGTCAGATCGCGGCATCAAACATCCGGGTTACCGCAAATCCAGATGGGATTACGCTGGCAGGCCCCATCCGGGTTGGTGCGGTGCCAACCAATATCACCTGGACCAAGGCATTTAACGATGCGCTGGCTGGACAAAGCCAGCTGCGCGGCGATGTAGAGCTGTCACAGCGGTTTCTGGATGAGTTTGGGATTAAATTGCCACCAGGCATGGTTGGTGGGCGCGGCCGGGCTGATTTGTCTATTGATCTGCAGGATGGATCACCGTCGCGATTGCGCCTGACATCTGATCTGCGCGGTGTTCAGCTGGCACTGCCTGCGGTCAGTTGGTCCAAATCCCCGAGTACAGCGGGTGAACTGGTTGTTGAAGGAACGCTGGGTGGGGTTCCTCAGATATCAAGCCTTTCTGTCCAGGGCGGTGGGTTGCGGGCGCGGGGGCGGATTGCACTGACGCCGGGTGGGCAATTGGACGTGGCAGAATTCAGTCAGATCAGCGTCGGCGACTGGTTGGACGTGCCGATCACATTGCGTGGGCGCGGCACAGGCAATCCGGTCGCGGTTGAGATCAAGGGGGGCAGTGTCGATCTGCGCCGCGCGCAATTTGGCGCAAGCGGCGGCGAAGGTGGCCCACTTTCCATCGCCCTTGATCGGTTGCAAGTGGCGCAGGGCATCGCGCTGACCGGGTTCTCTGGCGATTTCAACAGCAGTGGCGGTTTCTCTGGCCAGTTCCGCGCGTCGGTGAATGGCGGGGCCAGTGTGCAGGGCGCAGTGGCGCCGCGCGATGGCCGCTCTGCCGTGCGCATTCGCAGCGATGATGCTGGTGGGGTCGCCCGTGCCGCCGGTTTCATGCGCGGCGGTGTGGGTGGCACGCTTGATCTGACCCTGCTGCCAGCAGGTGGTCCGGGCACGTTCGACGGCACGCTGGCAGTGCGTGACATTCGCCTGCGTGATGCGCCGGCTATGGCTGCCCTGCTGGATGCGATCAGCGTTGTCGGTTTGTTGCAGCAACTAGACGGGCAGGGCCTGTCCTTTGATGCGGTGGATGCGCGGTTTCGATTGAGCCCGCAACAGGTGACCATTGCACAGTCCAGCGCAGTGGGTCCTGGGCTTGGCATTTCGGTGGATGGCATCTACACGCTGGCCAATAAACAACTTGATTTGCAGGGCGTTGTGTCACCTTTTTACCTTGTTAACAGCATTGGTTCGATCCTAACCCGCCGGGGCGAAGGGCTGATTGGCTTCAACTTCAATATTGGCGGTACGGCAGATGCACCGTTGGTGACGGTCAACCCACTATCGGCCCTGACGCCGGGCATGTTTCGCGAGATCTTCCGCAGACCGCCACCGGTGCTTGGCCAATGAAACTAAGCGAGTTTGACTTTGATCTGCCGGACCGGTTGATCGCGACCCGTCCCGCACGCCCCCGATCATCTGCCCGGTTATTGCTGGCTGAGGCGGGCGGGATCGCGGATCGTATCGTGAATGAACTGCCCGGCATCCTGCGGCCCGGTGATCGCTTGGTCCTGAATGATACAAAGGTCATTCCCGCCCGCCTGTCTGGTCTGCGCCACCGCGCCGGTGAGGCGGGCCAGACCAGCGCCCGGATCGAGGTGACCCTGCTAGAACCCCAAGCCGATGGCAATTGGACGGCGTTGGTGAAGCCGTTGAAGAAGTTGCGTGATGGCGAAGTGGTGGTGTTTTCGAATGTGTTGTCTGCGGAGATGAAAGGGCGGATGGACGGGCTAGCCCGCCTGAAGTTCAATTTGGCAGGTGATGATTTTGATGCGGCCTTGGCCGAGGTTGGGGCGATGCCATTGCCACCATACATCGCAGCCAAGCGTCCGGCGGATGCAGCGGACAAAGATGACTATCAAACTTATTGGGCACGCAGGTCAGGTGCGGTGGCATCCCCTACTGCGTCGTTGCATTTTGACGGACCGTTGCTGACTGCGTTGAAGGCGCGCCGTGTCCAGTTCACCCATGTCACGTTGCATGTCGGGGCGGGGACGTTTTTGCCAGTGAAGGTAGATGACATCAGCGCCCATAAAATGCATGCGGAATGGGGCGAGATCACGCCGGAGGCGGCAGCCGAAATCAATGCGACCAAAGCTGCCGGTGGCCGTATCATCCCGGTAGGCACAACAGCGCTTCGGCTGATCGAAAGTGCGGCTAAAGACGGCCTGATACAGCCATGGCGCGGTTCCACGGGTATTTTCATCACGCCCGGCTTTACATTTCAGATGGCTGACGGGCTGATGACGAACTTTCATCTGCCGAAATCCACGTTGATGATGCTGGTTTCGGCCCTGATGGGCGTAGAAACGATCCGCGAGATTTATGCGCATGCGATTGCGCAGGAATACAGGTTCTTTTCCTACGGCGACAGCTCGCTTTTGCTGCCCTGACTCCCGGCCAATATCCCTGCCGCGACATCAGAGGCGCGAACAGGCGCGACCGTGTCGTTTTCCTGTGATGATTTGGTACGAGAATCGTGTGATAGGGCGGTTCTTGCAGCCAAAGAAAGGGCGCGGAATGTTTCAGGTTTTTGCCAGCTCCTGGGCTTTGTTTCTGGGCATGTTCATGCTGATGATCGGCAATGGCCTACAGGGCACGTTGCTGGGTCTGCGCGGCGAGGTTGAGGGGTTCAGCACGCTGAGCCTGTCAATCGTGATGTCGGGCTATTTCATCGGGTTTTTGTTCAGTTCACGCTACACGCCCGAGCTTATCCGGCGGGTCGGGCATGTGCGCGTCTTTGCGGCCCTTGGTTCGACCATTTCGGCGGTGCTGATCCTGTACCCGGTTCTGGTTGACCCTTGGGCCTGGACCATTGGGCGCGTTGTGATCGGGTTTTGCTTCTGTGGGGTCTATGTGACCGCGGAAAGCTGGCTGAATGACGCATCCGAGAATGAAACCCGGGGCAAGGCGCTGTCGCTTTACATGATCGTGCAAATGGCCGGGATTGTCTTTGCCCAATACATCTTGAGCCAAGGCGATATCTCGGGCTATGCGCTGTTCATCATCCCGTCGGTGCTGGTGTCGCTGGCCTTCGCGCCGATCCTGCTATCGGTCAAACCAACGCCGGCCTTTGCCTCCACCAAACCGATGACCATCAAGGAGGTTATTGCGGCTTCACCTTTGGCCTGTGTAGGTATGTTCATGCTGGGCGGCGTGTTCGCGGCGCAATTCGGAATGTCGGCGGTCTATGGCAATCGTGTCGGGCTAACGGTCGGCGAGATTTCGCTATTTGTGTCATCGATTTATGTCGCGGCCTTGGTGCTGCAATATCCAATCGGTTGGTTGTCCGACCGGATGGACCGACGGCTTTTGATTATCTGGGTGTCGATGCTGGGTGGGCTTGGTTCACTGATCGCCTTTCTGGTGCCCGGTAACTACACCCTGATCCTTGTCAGCGGGGCGATTGTTGGCGGGACGTCAAACCCGCTTTATGCGCTGTTGATCGCTTATACCAATGACTATCTGGAACGCGAGGATATGGCTGCGGCGTCGGGTGGTTTGTTGTTTATCAATGGTTTAGGTGCAATCATGGGACCGTTGATCGTTGGCTGGATGATGGATTCCATTGGCGCAAACGGGTTTTGGCTGTTCACTGCTGTCCTGATGATGGCGGTTGCGGTCTACGGTCTGTACCGATCCACCCAGCGTAGTCGCAGCAAGATGGATACCGAAACTGTGCCTTATGCAGTCGTCTCTGCATCCTCGACCCCGATCGTGGCCGAGGTGGCGCAAGAGGTCTATATTGATGCCGAAGAGGAGGTGGCCAGTGAAGAGGCTGCTCAACCACTGTGACACATGGAAAGATCAAGTGATCATGAAGACTCAGGAAAGCCTTGTCATGCAAGTGTTTTCCTGCTTCGCTGAACTTGGGGGCACGGGCGAGTGAGGAGTGTGGTGCTGTGGTAACCGCAGATGATGTTCTGGCCTTCTGGCTGGATGAGTGTAACCCATCCGATTGGTACAAATCCGATCCGGTTTTTGACACCAGAATTCATGACAAATTTGTAGAGGCTTGGCATCGTGCCTATGACGGATCGCTTGGTCTATGGCTGACCTATCCATCTGGCACATTGGCTTACATCATCCTGACGGATCAATTTCCGCGCAACATGTTTCGCGATGACGCCAAGGCATTTGCGACCGACAAATGCGCCTTGGCTGCCGCCAAGATGGCCATTGATCGTAATTGGGACATGAAAATCGACGAACCCGCCCGGCAGTTTTTCTATCTGCCGCTAATGCATTCCGAAAACCTGTGCGATCAGGATCGCGCGGTTCGGCTGATACATACCCGTATGCCCGTTGATGGTGACAGCAATGTTGATCACGCCCGTGCGCATCGGCAGGTCATCCGCGATTTTGGCCGGTTTCCTTATCGTAACGACGCTTTGGGTCGCAAAACACGCCCTGCCGAGCAGGCATTTCTGGATGCGGGCGGCTATGGGGCCGCCATTCGGGCGGTGCAGAGCGAGGCGGCCCTGACACAAACTTAAGAGATCCGTTAAGGGATTATTGTGATCCTGCTGGCATATGCACTCTTGCGTCGGAGGAGCATTGAATGCGGCATGAGAATGATATCAGGCCTGATGCTGAAAAGGATCGGGGTTCTGAGCAGGATACCAGGATGCGGGCATCGACTGATCGCGGTCTGGCGATGCAGATCATGGATTCGCTTGAGCAAGGGGTGATCGTCTGGTCGCAGGACGGTATCTGCCAGATGTTTAACCATCGGGCCGTCACCCTTTTGGAAATGCAACGGTCAAGCCTGCGCACCGGCACGTCGATGGAAGAGTTTTTGCAACAGGCTTATGAGCGTGGTGAGTTTTCTTCTGCCCGTTTGAAGGAGAATCTTGAGCTTTTTGCGTTGGGTCGTCCGTTTCAATTTGACTTCAACCTGTCGTCGAAACGGTTGCTGTCGACCAATGTACGCCCCGTCAGGGGCGGCGGTCATATCATGGCAATGTCCGATGTGACCGAGGAGCGCGAGGCGCTTGCAGCGCTTGCGATTGCCGAAGCTGAAGCGGAGGAAGCACAGCGCAAGGCCACCGAAGTGCTGGAAGATGAGCGCGCGCGCCAGCGCGAGGTTTCGTTGTTGTCGCAGATGGATGAATGGCTGCAATCGTGTAAGTCGTTGCGAGAACTTTATGAAATCGTCACTGCCTTTATGGAAAAAGTTCTGCCGGGTACACGGGGGCAGTTGTTCATATATTCCAATTCGCGGGATGTTCTGGATTTGGCCTGTGCGTGGCACTGCGATGATGCGCCGGAACACGTCACGCCAGACAGTTGTTGGGCGCTGCGGCGCGGACGAAACTATAATTTCGATTCCACAGGGCTGAGTTTTGTTTGTGATCATGTGAAGGAATCGTTTGGCCCCGATGAAACGCCAGACATGTTCACCTGTCTGCCCATTATGGCACATGGTGATACGGTCGGCCTGATCCATATCGAGTTTCTGGAAGATGGCATAAACCCCGACGTGCTTGACACGAAGGTGTTCACTAAGCGTTGTGCGGAACATATTTCGATGGCGATTGCCAATGTGAAACTGCGCGACGAATTGCAGGATCAGTCGACCCGCGACCCGTTGACGGGTCTTTATAATAGGCGCTTCTTTCTCAATGCGCTGCGGCGTGAACTTGCCCAGACCGCATCGCGGCAGGGCAATTTTGCGCTTTTGTCTTTGGATGCCGACAAATTCAAACAGTTCAATGATGAACATGGCCATGATGCGGGCGATGTTGTGCTGGAAGCGATTGCGCACAGGATGACAGAGCTTGACGTCGAAGGGGCGGTCGCCTGCCGCGTCGGTGGCGAAGAATTCAGCGTGATCCTACCAAATGCGGATCGGACGCGTGCGACTGCAATGGCCGAAGAGTTGCGCCGCGCTGTGGCAGAGACCCGCGTCGACTACATCGGTGGCGACTTGCCCAAGGTCACGGCGTCAATTGGTGTTGCGGTCTATCCTACCCATGGGACAGAACCGAAAGATCTGATCAAACAAGCTGATGTGGCGCTATATGATGCAAAGAAAGCCGGTCGCGATTGCTGGCGTCTTGCAGACGGCGCTGACCTGATCACCTTCGACTAGCGGCTATGCATTTGCATTGCTGGTCGTCCGTTTCAAAGTAGTTTAGTGTTCAACTAAATCTGATTTGGAGGGCGACCGCATGGCTGCGAAGAATTTTGACTTGATCGTGATTGGTGCCGGGCCGGGGGGCTATGTCGCCGCCATTCGTGGCGCGCAACTTGGCATGAATGTCGCGGTGGTCGAACGCGAGCATCTGGGCGGTATCTGTCTGAACTGGGGATGCATCCCAACAAAGGCGATGCTCCGGTCTTCGGAAGTATTTCACCTGATGCATCGCGCCAAGGATTTTGGCCTGAAGGCAAGCGGTATCGACTATGACCTGGATGCGGTGGTCAAGCGCAGCCGCGATGTTGCCGGTCAGCTATCCGGCGGCGTTGGTCACCTGCTGAAAAAGAACAAGGTCACGGTGATCATGGGAGACGCGAGCGTGCCTGCCAAAGGCAAGGTTAGCGTGAAGGGTGAAAAAGGTGTCGAGGAACTGACAGCCAAGAACATCGTTCTGGCAACCGGTGCCCGCGCCCGCGAATTGCCAGGCCTTGAAGCTGATGGCGATCTGGTCTGGACCTATAAGCATGCGCTGAAACCGCCCCGGATGCCCAAGAAGCTGCTGGTCATCGGGTCTGGCGCGATTGGTATTGAGTTTGCAAGCTTCTACAACACGCTGGGCTGCGAGACGACCGTGGTCGAGGTGATGGACCGCGTGTTGCCTGTTGAAGATGCCGAGATTTCTGCCTTTGCCAAGAAGCAATTCGTGAAGCAGGGCATGAAGATCATGGAAAAGGCCATGGTCAAACAGTTGGACCGCGCCAAGGGCAAAGTCACTGCGCATATTGAGATCGGTGGCAAGGTCGAAAAGCAGGAATTTGACACGGTTATCAGCGCAGTTGGTATCGTTGGCAATGTCGAAGGCTTGGGGCTGGAAGCGCTTGGCGTGAAAGTTGACCGCACGCACGTTGTCACAGATGAGTATTGCCGCACCGGTGTGGAGGGGCTTTATGCAATTGGCGACATTGCCGGTGCGCCGTGGCTTGCCCACAAAGCCAGCCATGAAGGCGTCATGGTCGCCGACCTGATCGCTGGTAAACATGCGCATCCCGTAAAACCGGAATCCATCGCAGGCTGCACCTATTGCCATCCCCAGGTGGCATCGGTGGGCTATACCGAAGCAAAGGCCAAAGAGCTTGGTTTTGACATCAAGGTCGGCCGTTTCCCGTTTATCGGCAACGGCAAGGCGATTGCACTGGGCGAACCTGAAGGCATGATCAAGACGGTTTTTGATGCCAAAACGGGCGAACTGCTGGGCGCCCATATGGTGGGTGCGGAAGTCACCGAACTGATCCAGGGCTACGTGGTCGGTCGCCAGTTGGAAACGACCGAGGAAGATCTGATGAACACGGTCTTCCCGCACCCGACTTTGTCAGAGATGATGCATGAAAGCGTTCTGGATGCATATGATCGCGTGATCCACATGTAGGTCACCGCGACAGCGTGACGAAATAGCCCGCCTTTTCCAAAGGCGGGTTTTTTTCGTGACGAATATTTTGCATATGTTCGCTGATTGTTCTATATTTGGGGTGGCAGATACAGATCGTGCTGCTATCTGGTAGATCTGTTGTCCCCGGGGGTCAGAATGGCTGAGCTGAAGAACATCGAAGTGCGCGGCGCGCGCGAGCATAATCTGAAAAATATCGACGTGGATATCCCGCGTGATCAGCTTGTGGTCATCACCGGGCTTTCGGGCTCGGGCAAGTCGTCATTGGCCTTTGACACGATCTATGCCGAAGGGCAGAGGCGCTATGTTGAATCGCTCTCTGCCTATGCCCGCCAGTTTCTGGATATGATGGAAAAGCCGGATGTTGATCACATCAGCGGGCTGTCCCCGGCGATTTCGATTGAACAGAAAACGACGTCAAAGAACCCTCGTTCCACCGTCGGCACAATTACCGAGATTTATGATTATCTGCGTCTACTGTTTGCCCGCGCCGGCACGCCCTATTCACCAACCACGGGCCTGCCGATTGAGGCGCAGCAGGTACAGGATATGGTTGATCGCGTGATGACAATGGAGGAGGGGACGCGCGGCTATCTGCTTGCCCCCATCATCCGCGACCGCAAGGGCGAATACCGCAAGGAATTCCTGGAACTCCGCAAGCAGGGGTTTCAGCGGGTGAAGGTGGATGGCGAATTCTATGATTTGGACGAACCGCCAACCTTGGACAAGAAATTCCGCCATGACATCGATGTTGTTGTTGACCGCATTGTGGTACGGGACGGCTTGGAAACCCGGCTGGCGGATAGTTTTCGTACCGCATTGGACCTTGCCGATGGCATTACAGTGCTTGAGACCGCCCCGAAGGATGGCGACCCGGAGCGGATTACGTTTTCCGAAAATTTCGCCTGCCCTGTAAGTGGCTTTACGATCCCCGAGATTGAGCCGCGCCTGTTCTCGTTTAACGCCCCATTCGGGGCTTGCCCATCTTGTGATGGCTTGGGGGTAGAGCTGTTTTTTGACGAACAACTGGTCGTTCCCGATGTGACGCTAAAGATCGCCGATGGGGCGTTGGCCCCTTGGCGCAAAGGTAAATCGCCTTACTTCCTGCAGACAATTGAAGCCATTGCGAAACATTATGGGTTCAACAAGAACGCTCGCTGGAAGGACCTTGATCCGAAAATCCAGCAGGTGTTCCTGCGTGGTTCCGGCGAGGAAGAGATCAAGTTTCGCTATGATGAAGGCGGGCGTGTTTATCAGGTAGAGCGCGCCTTTGAAGGTGTGATCCCAAATATGGAACGCCGTTATCGCGAGACGGATAGCAATTGGATTCGTGAAGAGTTTGAGAATTACCAGAATAACCGCAATTGTGGGACTTGCGGGGGGTATCGTTTGCGTGAGGAGGCCTTGGCCGTCAAAATTGGTGGTCTGCATGTGGGGCAGGTTGTTCAGATGTCGATCAAGGAGGCGTTTGATTGGTGTCAGGCCGTCCCTGAAAGCCTGACCAAACAAAAGAACGAGATTGCGCATGCGATTTTGAAGGAGATTCGAGAGCGGCTTGGGTTTCTGAATAATGTGGGCCTCGAATACCTGACCCTGTCGCGGAATTCCGGGACATTGTCGGGTGGTGAAAGCCAGCGGATCAGATTGGCCAGCCAGATTGGGTCTGGCCTGCAGGGCGTGCTTTATGTGCTGGATGAACCCTCGATTGGCTTGCACCAGCGCGACAATGACCGGTTGTTGACGACCCTGAAAAACCTGCGCGATCAGGGCAACACGGTAATTGTTGTCGAACATGATGAAGAGGCAATCCGCGAGGCCGATTATGTGTTCGATATTGGTCCCGGAGCTGGCGTGCATGGCGGTGAGGTTGTTGCCAAAGGCACGCCGCAGGAAATTATGGCGCATGAAGGGTCGATCACTGGCGAATATCTGGTGGGCACGCGCGAGATTGCGGTGCCGACCAAGCGCCGTAAAGGCAAGGCCAAGAAGCTGACCGTCGTGAAGGCAACGGGCAACAATCTTCAGAATGTGACCGTCGATTTTCCGCTGGGCAAGTTTATCTGCGTGACGGGTGTGTCTGGCGGCGGCAAGTCGACCCTAACGGTTGAGACGCTGTTCAAGAACGCATCGATGAAACTGAACGGTGCGCGACAGACACCGGGACCGTGTGAGACGATCAAGGGGTTTGAGCATCTGGACAAGGTGATTGATATCGACCAACGCCCCATTGGGCGCACCCCACGATCAAATCCTGCGACCTATACCGGGGCCTTCACCCCGATCCGCGATTGGTTCGCGGGGATGCCGGAGGCGAAAGCGCGTGGGTACAAGCCAGGGCGGTTCAGCTTTAATGTGAAGGGGGGGCGTTGCGAGGCCTGCCAGGGCGATGGTGTCATCAAGATCGAGATGCACTTTCTGCCCGACGTCTATGTCACCTGCGAGACCTGCAAGGGCGCGCGCTATAACCGCGAGACGCTGGAGATCAAATTCAAGGGTAAGTCCATCGCGGATGTCCTTGATATGACTGTGGAAGATGCGCAGGGGTTCTTTTCCGCTGTGCCGTCGATCCGTGAAAAGATGGATGCGTTGATGCGTGTCGGCCTTGGTTACATCAAGGTTGGGCAGCAAGCCACGACCCTATCCGGGGGAGAAGCGCAGCGGGTGAAGCTGTCGAAAGAGCTGGCGAAACGGTCCACTGGTCGGACGCTGTATATTCTGGATGAGCCCACGACGGGTTTACATTTCGAGGATGTGCGTAAGCTGTTGGAAGTGCTGCATGAATTGGTTGATCAGGGCAATTCGGTCATTGTGATTGAGCATAATCTGGATGTTGTGAAGACTGCGGATCATCTGATTGATATCGGCCCCGAGGGCGGCGATGGCGGCGGCCGAATTGTTGCCACCGGAACGCCCGAAAAGGTCGCCGAAGTGGCAGAGAGTCACACGGGGCGCTATCTGAAAGAGATGCTGAACACGCGAAAAGTCGCTGCCGAATAGTGGCTGTTGCAACATCCCTGTCGTGCATGTGAATTGCTTTGGCGTGGCAGCTTCGCTATCGCCAAGACAGTGCTTTGCCACGAAATGGGTTTGCGAATGAAGAATGTGATAGCTGGGCTTTTGATCGGGGTGCTGTCTGCCAGTGCGGTGTTTGCCGAGCCGGAAACCTATGATGTAGGTGTGTTTCGCGCGATTGAAGTGCAGCAGGATGTCCGTCTTGATGTGTCGATTGCTGAAGCCCAATCGGTATCAGCTATCGCCATCGATGGTGATGTTTCCAAGTTGCGCATTCGCGAGTTTTTGCCCTGGATCGTGTTTGATCGAAACACCCGCTGGTTGATTTTCCCCAAATGGCGTGAGGATCTGTTGCAGGTTTCCGTGCAAACGCCGGTCTTGAATGGGTTGAAGGCGTTTGATGGCGCACAGGCTACGTTTTCGGGTGATGCTGACGAACGCCTTTGGATTGAGACGGGTCATGGCGGCCTGATCACGTTGCCGAATGTGCGGGTGGATGAATTGACGCTGGTGGCCCGTGAGGGCGGTGCAATTGTTGCCGCTGGCCGCTGTGACCGGCTGACCATTCGAAACGAAGGCGTATCAGTTGATGCCAGCGCTATGGATTGCGCCAGTTTTGTGGTGCGCGGTGACCCCAAAGACGTGACTTTGCCCGGCGGTGCCGTTGTTGTGGACGCGCACCCAGAGGTGAGCGGTTAGCCCCGTCTGCGGCTTTCGAAACGCGGTAACATGGCAGAGAAATCCTTGCCTTTGCCGTCCTCGCTTTCAACAAACTGCTGATAGAGCGCGGTTGCCGCTTGCCCCATCGGGGTATCGGCATCGGCTGCCTCGGCCGCCATCTGGCTGAGGTTGAGGTCTTTGAGCATCAGCTCTGCGGCAAAACCGGGCTGGTAGTTATTGTCAGCGGGGCTTTGCGGCCCGACCCCCGGCGCGGGGCAATAGGCGTTCATCGTCCAGCTATAGCCGGATGAGGTGCTGACCACATCGAACATTGCCTGTCGGTCGAGCCCCAGTTTGTCCGCCAACACAAACGCTTCGCAAGTGGCGATCATTGTCACCCCGAGGATCATATTATTGCAGATTTTTGCGGCTTGTCCGTTGCCTGCCGCGCCGCAATGCACTGCCTTTTGGCCCATGATATCAAAGAGCGGCTTGACCTTGGCAAAGGCCGCATCGGGTCCACCGGCCATGAAGGTCAGGGTGCCGTTGGTGGCGCCGCCGATTCCGCCGGAGACGGGGGCGTCAATGGCAGCGAGGCGATGGGTTTCGGCCTGTGTGGCCACCGCGCGGGCGCTTTGGACATCCACGGTTGAGCAATCCAGGTGGATCGCGCCGGGTTTCATCGCTGGATGGATTTCATCCGCAACTGCGCGGAGTATATCCCCATTGGGCAGCATGGTGATTACCACGTCCGCGTCCTTGGCCGCTGCGGCGGCATTCGTGGCCATGGCGATGCCGTCAGGTTGGGCGATTGTGTCAAAGCCGGTGATGTCGTGATCCTTGGCAAGGTTGATCGCCATCGGCGCGCCCATGTTCCCCAACCCGATAAAGCCGATTTTCATGATGTTTCCTCCCATTGCAGGGCGTCTTTGCCCAAAGGCTGCGTCATGCGCAGAACCTCTGATGCGGGAACGTTGGCCCAGCTTTTTTGTTTCCATTGCGGGTTTCGGTCCCGGTCGATAATCGCGGCCCTGATCCCCTCGACAAAATCGCCTTGTGCGGCACAGCGATACGTATACCGAAATTCCTGATCCAGCGCGTTTTCGATCCGCTGCCCGTTGCGGACCCGGTGGATGATTTCGGTTGCGACTGACATCGCTAGCGGTGCATTCCGCTCCATCAGCTTAGTTGCATGGCTGACGGCAGGGCCGGGATCCGCAGGCATGGCGCGATAAATATCGCCGAGCTTCTCGCCCGCGAATGCTGCATCAATTTCGGACTGCCAATCGGCCAGCCGGCTATCCGGGGCAGGGTACGCGACTATGGCATCTGTGTTGCCGGTTGCAATAAGCTCGGACTTCAAACTGTCCCAGTCGGTTTCGGGGATGTAGTTGTCGGCGAAGCCTGTGTAGATCGCGTCGCCCGCATCCATCCGGTCGCCCGTCAGCCCAAGGAATTCGCCGCAGCGCCCCGGTGCCTGTGCGAGGATCAGCGACCCGCCGACATCGGGCACAAGACCGATGGAACATTCAGGCATGGCAATCCGGCTACTTTCGCAGACGATCCGGTGCGATCCATGACAGCCGACACCGACCCCCCCGCCCATGGTGAAACCTTGCAGGAAGGTGACGATAGGCTTGGTGTAGTTGTAGATTTTAGCATTCAGCCGGTATTCGTCGCGCCAGAACCGTTGCCCGTAATCATAATCGCCGCGCCCGGCGGTGGCGTACATTTCGGCAATGTCACCACCAGAGCAGAAGGCGCGGTCACCTGCACCGTCAATCAGGATCAGGGCGACATCCGCGTCGTTGCGCCATTCGTCAAGCGCGCTTTCGATCGCCAGGCACATATCCCAGGTCAGGGCATTCAGCGCCTTGGGTCGGTTCAGCGTGATGTGGCCTGCTTTGCCGGCCTTGCGAATGATAATGTCGGTCATGATTGGCCTGACGTAGAGGTCCCGGGTCAAGCCCGGGACGGGCGTTTACTGGATCATATGCCGCGCTGTAATCAGCCGCATGATTTCATTGGTGCCTTCAAGGATCTGGTGCACCCGCAGGTCCCGCACGATCTTTTCGATCCCATAATCGGCGAGGTAGCCATATCCGCCATGCAGTTGCAGGCATTGGTCAGCGACCCTTGATCCCACCTCGGTACATAGTTTCTTGGCCATGGCGCAGAATTTCGTGGCATCGGGTGCGCCATCGTCCAGCTTCCATGCGGCCTGCCGCAGGAAGGTACGGGCGGATTGCAGTTCAATCTCCATATCGGCCAGCCGGAATTGCAGCCCCTGAAACTGGTCGATGGGTTTGCCGAAAGCCTTGCGTTCTTTCATATAGGCCAGCGTCTGGTCGAGCGCGGATTGGGCCGCACCCAGCGAGCAGGCCGCGATATTCAGCCGCCCCCCATCTAACCCCGCCATTGCGTATTTGAACCCGTGCCCTTCTTCGCCAAGCAGATTGTCTGCCGCCGTCTGGCAGTCATCCATCTGCACCTGCCGTGTGGGTTGCGACCGCCACCCCATCTTATCCTCCAGCCCGCCATAGCTTAGCCCGTTTGCGCCGTCTTCGATCAGGATCGCGCTGATCCCCTTGGGTCCATCATCGCCGGTGCGCGCCATGACGATGTAAGCGTCGGAATAGCCACCGCCAGAGATGAAAGCCTTGGTCCCGGTCAGCCTGTAACCTTCGTTGGTGCGGTCCGCTTTTGTCTTTAAAGCAGCCGCGTCAGAGCCGGAGCCGGGTTCGGTCAGGCAGTAGGACAGAATGGTGTCCATGCTTACGGCCTTGGGCAGCATTCGATCCTTGAGGCTGTCGGATCCGTAGGCGTCAATCATCTTGGCGCACATATTATGGATGGACAGAAAGGCCGAGACTGATGCGCAGGACCCCGCGAGCGCCTCGAACACCAATGTTGCATCAAGCCGCGAGAGGCCAGAACCGCCGCGATCATCGCTGACATAAAGCCCGCCGAACCCAAGCTCTGCCAGTTTCGGCCAGAGCGTTTTTGGGATCGTGCCTTCCGCTTCCCAAGCCCGGGCATGGGGCGCGATATGCTCGGCCCCAAATGCCTGCGCCATGTCGAAAATAGCGGATTGTTCCTCGGTCAGGGCAAAGTCCATGATGCCTCCCCAGCATGAATTGAACGCTTGTTTAGTTATTGCGCCGGTTTGTGGGATTGGCAAGGCCGCGACTGCGACCTTGCCTGCCGATTACTCCATGACCGGGATAGAGAACTCGCCGCCTTCTTTGATCCCTGAGGGCCAGCGCGATGTGACCGTCTTGGTCCGGGTGTAGAATTTGAAGGCGTCCGGCCCGTGCTGATTGAGATCGCCAAACATCGATTTCTTCCAGCCGCCAAAGGTGTGATAGGCCAGTGGCACGGGGATCGGGACGTTCACCCCAACCATGCCGATATTGATCCGGCTGGCAAAATCGCGGGCGGTGTCGCCGTCCCGGGTGTAGATCGCGGTGCCATTGCCGTATTCGTGGTCCATGGCCAGTCCGATCGCCTCTTCATAGCTTTGCGCGCGAACGGTGGACAGGACGGGGCCGAAGATTTCGGTTTTGTAGATGTCCATATCCTTGGTCACGTTGTCAAACAGATGCGCGCCAACAAAAAACCCATCCTCATAGCCCTGCAGATTGAAATCGCGCCCATCGACGACCAGCTTGGCCCCCTGATCGATACCCGTCTGTACAAGCCGTCCGATATTCTGCTTGGCCGCCGCCGTCACGACCGGCCCGTAATCCACGTCATTGCCAGAGGTATATGGCCCGACTTTTAGCGCCTCGACCCGTGGGACCAGTTTTTCGATCAACCGGTCAGCAGTTTCATCGCCCACCGGAACGGCGACCGAGATTGCCATGCAGCGTTCACCAGCGGCGCCATAGCCTGCACCGACAAGCGCATCAGCCGCCTGATCCATATCCGCATCGGGCATGATGATCATGTGGTTCTTGGCCCCGCCAAAACACTGCACGCGTTTGCCCTGCGCGCAGCCAGTGCCGTAGATGTATTCGGCGATGGGGGTCGACCCGACAAAGCCGACCGACTGGATCGTGTCGTTGTAGAGGATCGCATCAACGGCTTCCTTGTCGCCATTGACGACTTGCAGAATGCCCTTGGGCAAACCGGCCTCTTCCATCAGCTCGGCCAGCATCAGCGGCACGGATGGATCACGCTCAGATGGTTTCAGGATGAAGGCGTTGCCGCAAACGATGGCGGGTGCGAACATCCACATCGGGATCATGGCGGGGAAGTTGAAGGGCGTGATCCCGGCCGTGACACCAAGCGCCTGTTTCATCGAATACATATCGATACCAGGGCCTGCGGCATCGGTGAATTCACCTTTCAGCATTTGTGGCGCGCCGATGCAGTATTCCACCACCTCAAGGCCGCGTTGCACGTCGCCTTTGGCGTCGGGCAGGGTTTTGCCATGCTCGCGCGACAATGCTTCGGCAAGCTTGTCCATGTCACGGTTCAAAAGCCCGACAAATGCCATCATCACCCGTGCGCGCCGCTGGGGATTGGTTGCAGCCCAGGCTGGCTGTGCTGCGGCAGCAATCTCAACGGCCTGTGCCATCTCATCTGCGTTGGCAAGCGGAACCTTTGCCTGCACTTCGCCGGTTGCGGGGTTGTAGACATCGGCAAAGCGCCCAGAGGTGCCTTTGACATGTGCGCCGTTGATATAGTGCGTGAGTTCTTGCATCTGTGCCTCCATTTCGGTTGGCGCCAGTATAGGCTTGCATTTTTGGCCGTAAAAGAAACAATCTGCCAAAATCATTTTGCAAAAATGCAAGGGTGCGATGGATAACTGGGATGACATCAGGGTGTTTTTGGCGGTTGCCCGGGCCGAGAGCCTGTCGGGCGCGGCCCCAATCCTGAAGATGGATCCGGCGACACTGGGCCGCCGCATTACCCGGTTGGAAAGGTCGTTGGGTGCGGCCTTGTTCGTGAAGTCGCCCCAGGGCTACGCCCTGACCGATCTGGGCGAGCGGATACGCACCCGCGCGGCAGAAGCCGAGGCGCAGCTATCGCTGGCCTTTGACGAAGGGCAGGGCGCGTCGTCGGCATTGACCGGACAAATCCGCATCGGCGCACCTGACGGGGTCGCCAACTTCCTGTTGCCACAGGTATGTGCCGCAATTCAGGCTGACAACCCGGAGCTGGAGGTGCAAGTTCTTGCCCTGCCGCGTGTGGTCAACCTGTCGCGCCGCGAGGCGGATATGGCCGTCACCGTAAGCCCGCCTGCGGCCAGCCGATTGACCGTGCAAAAGATCACCGACTATCACCTGCACCTTGCCACCCGCGCCGATGCGGCCCCGGTTACGGCCCGTGATGATCTGCAGGGGCGTCCGGTTGTGGGCTACATCCCGGACATGATTTTTGACAAAGAACTGGATTATTTAGGCGATCTGGGGGCTGGGGGGGTACAGTTGGCCTCGAACTCGGTGGCGGTGCAATTGCACATGTTGCGCCAGAGCGGGGTGGGGTTTGTGCATGATTTTATCCTGCCATTTGCACCGGAATTGCAGATTGTCCTGCCGGATCAGATTTCATTGCGCCGGTCATTTTATCTGGTGCGTCACCGGTCGGACCGACAGTCGGACCGATTGACCCGGTTTGCACATGCCCTGACCTCTGGTTTGCAGGCCGAGGTTGCACGGTTAGAGCGAATGGCACGCTTGACAGGTAGGCCCCGGATTTGACACGCTAAAAATTAACAGAGGAGTAGATTATGATCGTATCCCAAATCCTGAAATCCAAAGCTGAACTTGGCGTTATTTCGGTCCGACCGACCGATATGGTTGATGACGCGGTCAAGCTTTTGTCGGAAAAACGGATTGGTACGGTTGTTGTGTCATCGGATGGCGCTGCGCTGGACGGCATCTTGTCGGAACGCGATATCGTCCGCGAGATGGGCAAGCGGGGCACAGCCTGCCTTTCTGAACCCGTCAGTAACCTGATGACAGCCAAATTGGTGACCTGCAAACCATCCGATACGGCGCTTGAGGTGCTTGAAATGATGACAACAGGCCGCTTCCGTCACATCCCCGTCATGGACGATGGTAAGATGATTGGTCTGATTTCTATTGGTGATACGGTCAAGGCGCGGCTGGCTGAACTTGCCATGGAAAAGGATGCCCTTGAAGGCATGATCATGGGGCACTAGCCCTTGCATTTGCCAGCGCAATAATGTTGCGTACCCCCGAATGATACCAAGACGAGGTACACAATGCGCATAGGGCTTTATCCCGGGACGTTCGACCCGATCACGTTGGGCCATATTGATATCATCCGCCGTGCATGTTCGCTGGTCGACAGGTTGGTCATCGGCGTGGCGATCAATCGCGATAAAGGGCCACTATTCGATTTAGAAGAGCGCGTGGCCATGGTTGAGGCAGAGTTTGCGCCGCTAAGTGCGGGCACGGGATGCGAGATTGTGGCCCATCCGTTTGAAAACCTTTTGATCGATTGCGCCCGCGATGTGGATGCATCCGTTATTATCCGCGGCCTGCGCGCCGTAGCTGATTTTGAATATGAATATCAGATGGTTGGCATGAACCGCGCGCTGGATAACAGTATTGAGACCGTGTTTTTGATGGCCGAGGCTCAGCATCAGGCAATTGCATCAAAACTGGTCAAGGAAATCGCCCGGCTAGGGGGCGATGTATCAAAATTCGTGACGCCAGCGGTCAACAAGGCGTTGCTGGCCCGGTTCGCCGGTTGAAGCTGATCTGGATGCTGGCAGGTCTGTATCTTGCCTATGGCGTCGTCATGGTCTGGCTGCATCCGCAGTTTATCTATCCCTTTGGGCCTGACCGGTTCGATGCACCCGGCTGGACGCAATCGGTTGTTACTGACCGCAATGTTGCGATGGCGATTGCCGAAGGGGATGATCAGGCCGCCGTTCTGTTCTTTATGGGCAATGGTGGCGCGCTGGCATATTTCGCCTATACGCTGAATGCCCATGTGAGTGCCGGGCGCACAATTGCTGCGATGGAATATCCCGGTGGCGGCGGTATTTCGGGCAAACCGTCTGAAACCCGTCTGAAAGCCGATGCGCTTGCCGCTTATGATTGGTTGGAAACCCGCCATGATGGTCCGATCATTGTGCATGGGTACTCGATGGGTACGGGGCTGGCGCAGCATGTGGCGGCGCAACGCGATGTGGCGGCGATCATTCTTGATGCCCCCTACGTGAAGATGTGCGAATTGATGACCCGGCGGTCCCTGCTGCCGGCCTGTTTCTTGCCGGGGGTGCAGAAATGGAACTCTGCGACCACTATTCCACAATTACAGGCGCCTGTTCTGGTGCAGCATGGCACAGCAGATCAACTGATCCCGATGGCAAGTGGTGAGCGTCTGACGAGGTTGATGCAGGCCGCTGGATTGCAGGTGACCTTTCATGCGGTTGAAGGGGCGACGCATAACAATCTTGCAGGCCAACCCGGCTATCAGGCGCGGATCGACGCGTTTCTTGACACTGTCCTGAAATGACAAAAGCCGCCCCTGTGGGACGGCTGAATGTCAAAGATTGCCAGTGATTTAGCCGTAAACGACCTTGGCTGCGGTTTTGGCAGCGTCTTCACGGAACATGCCAAGATCGATGGCGACCTCCAGCGGCATATTCTGCAACTCGCGCTTGAGGCGGCTATAGGCCACGCGCTTTTCGATGGCAGTGCGAACGGTGTTCAAAGTTGTCATTTGCGTGCTCCTTTTAAGTCATCGCGTTTGGTTGGTCTTGATCCTCATTTAGCGATGCTGCAGCGCAGAACAAGACACACAAAATGCAAGGCGCCATGCAGGTTTTGCATGACGAAATCATGTTTTGGTCACAAAAAGGCCGACCCGGGTTGGGTCGGCTTATTCATTAGGCAGAAGGCTGATTCTAAATCAGTTTTCCCATCGCGACAGCGGTATCGGCCATCCGGTTCGAGAAGCCCCATTCATTGTCATACCATGTCAGGATACGCACCATGTTCCCATCCAGCACCTTGGTTTGATCAAGGTGGAAAATCGACGAATGCGGATCATGGTTGAAGTCGGAACTGACCATTGGCAGGTCAGTATAGCCCAGAATACCTTTCAAAGGACCGTCAGCCGCGGCGATGATCGCGTCATTGACCTCTTCCACGGTTGTTGCCTTGGCGGCTTCAAACGTCAGATCCACGACTGATACATTCGGGGTTGGTACGCGGATGGCAACACCATCCAGCTTGCCGTTGAGTTCCGGCAAGACCAGACCAACAGCCTTTGCGGCCCCGGTTGAGGTGGGGATCATCGACAGCGCCGCCGCGCGGGCGCGGTAAAGGTCCTTGTGCATCGTGTCCAGCGTTGGCTGATCGCCTGTGTAGCTGTGGATTGTGGTCATGAAACCTTTGGTGATGCCGATGGCATCATTCAGTACCTTGGCCACAGGCGACAGGCAGTTGGTGGTGCAAGAGGCGTTTGAGACGACGATATCGTCGGAAGTCAGCACGTCATCATTCACGCCATAGACGATTGTTTTATCGGCATTTTTGCCGGGGGCAGAGATCAGAACGCGGCTTGATCCGTTGTCCAGATGTGCCTGGCAGGCGTCTTTACTTGTAAAGATGCCGGTGCATTCCAGCACCACATCGACATCCGCCCATGGCAGATCAGCGGGATTGCGGATCGCCGTCACTTCCATTGGGCCGCGACCAACATCGATGGTGGTTTCGGTTGTGGTCACTGTGGCGGGAAAACGGCCATGCACGGAATCAAAGCGTAGCAGGTGCGCATTGGTTTCCACCGGGCCAAGATCGTTGATGGCGATAACTTCAATATCAGTGCGTCCGCTTTCGATGATCGCGCGCAGTACGTTGCGGCCAATCCGGCCAAATCCGTTGATTGCTACTTTGACGGCCATTGCCTGTCCTCCTGAGCGATAATGTTGGCGCTAACATTGCGATTTATGGCAAAAGGTCAAGCGGTCTGGCAGCGAAGTGATCAGCGCCAGAAGGCCAGATATTCGATAAATGACGTAAGTTTGCGCATAAGAAAAACGGGTACTTCCCAATGCAGCACAAAATGATCAAGGGCGAAAAAGCCGATAATCAGCACACCAAGGAAAACTGCGATACCGTTCGTCATGTGCCCGGTCTAACCGGGCAGGGCAGGTTTGGCAAAACCAGATTGGTTGCGATCAGCAGATTTGGGTCAGGGGGTAAAGAAACTGGTGTTACTGCAGCCGCCCCATGGCGCCCGCCACATCGGCCATCCGCGCAGAGAAGCCCCATTCATTATCATACCATGCCAGCACACGCACGGTTTTGTTGCCCACGACCTTGGTCTGATCAGGCGCAAAAATGCAGCTTTGCGTGGTATGGTTGAAATCAATGCTGACTTTGGCTTCCGCGTCATAGGCCATGACCATGCCCATATAGCCTGCTGCGGCCTCGGCCATAATCGCGTTGACGTCGTCAACAGTAACAGATTTTCCAGCTTCAAATGTCAGGTCAACGGCGCTGACATTGGGGGTGGGCACCCGGATTGCGGTGCCGTCGAGCTTGCCTGCCAGTTCGGGTAGCACTTCGCCCAATGCCTTGGCCGCACCGGTTGAGGTCGGGATCATCGCCATTGCGGCGGCCCGCGCGCGGTAAAGGTCGCTATGCCGCCGGTCCAACGTCGGCTGGTCGCCGGTGTAGCTGTGGATCGTTGTCATGATGCCGCGCTCGATGCCAATTGCGTCATTCAGCACCTTGGCCAGTGGGGCGAGGCAATTGGTGGTGCAGGAGCCGTTGGAGATCATGCGCTCGGTCGCGATTAGGTCGCGATGATTCACACCATAAACAACAGTGCGATCCACGTTCTTGGCGGGAGCCGAGATCAGGACCTTTTTGGCGCCGCGCTCAAGATGGATGTTTGATTTGGCGCCGTCATTGAATTTGCCGGTGCATTCCAACACGACATCAACGCCGTCCCAATCCAGCTCGGTCGGGTCATAGGTCGACATCACGTCAATCGGGCCACGCCCCAGATCCAGCGTGTTGTCTTTTACAGTCACGGGGCTGCCAAAGCGGCCATGGATGCTGTCATATTTCAGCAGATGGGCGTTTGTCTCGATCGGGCCGGTGGCGTTCAGTTTAACGACCTGCACATCATTACGCGCGGCTTCGGTGATATGGGCAAGGGTACAGCGCCCGATCCGGCCAAAGCCATTGATACCGATGGTGACTGTCATACCCGCTACCTCACACCTTGATTTGTTGCTTTTCTATAGGTGTGGGAATGGTGCGATGCCAAGTAAAAAACAACGCAATCCCAATATGTTAGCGATAAACACGGCTGATTGCGCTAACTGTTTTCGCTAACGGCTTCAGCCTTGCAGTTCTTCCAGCTCTTGTAGGGTAAAGTCGTCCTTGCCCTGAATGCGCGGGTTGGGGCGGTAGAGCGGATCATCGGTTAGGCAGCCGCGACCGCATAAGGTTTCGGATTTCCCGGTCTCTCCATCGATGCGCCACAGACGGCCACCTGGGGTGCTGACGTAGTCATCAAGGACAACATCAATCGCGCTGCGGACATCATCCACCGAGGGAACTTCGTTGAAATATCTGGGCAAGTAGCCGCCGTGAGTGTGATAGCTGGCGATGGCGTTTTGCGGGATGAACCCGGCGATGCAGCTGTCTGGTGTGCCGGCGCGCGGTGGCGTGCCTTGTATTCTGCCGTCAGGCAAGCGCACGAAAAAACCGCAATATTCCCGCGATTCCGCGATTGAGACCGGTTGAATCCCGTTCAGAAAATCGCGTGCATATGTGTCGATATCCTCGGGTGGTGCGGGCGCCACATCAGCCGGTGCTGCGATCACCTGAGGTGGCGCAACGTTATTACAACTGGCCAGCACAGTCAGCGCAAGGGCAAAGCCAGAGATGTTGAGTTTTTGCGATCTGCTCATGCCTGTTATCTCTCTACGAGATTTATTTTGTGTGATTCTTGCGGAGTTTGCGCAGGAGGGACAGAAGTATTTTTGCGCGATTCCGCATCGGCGATGTTACGCCGATGGCACGATCCGATTGCCGGGTCGCCGCCTTTTTCGTATGCATCGCATTATCAAAAACTGACTGATTGGGCGAACTGATGCATCCGCTGATTTCACAAGACCATATCGATGCCTATGCCCGCGACGGTGCCGTATTGATAAAGGGGCTGTTTGCCGATCATGTCGCGGCGCTTCGGGCCGGTATTGCCCGCAACATGGCAGAACCGGGTCCTTATGCCGCCGAAAACCTGAAAGAAGGCGAGGGCGGTCGTTTCTTTGATGACTATTGCAACTGGAACCATATCCCGGAGTTTGAAGATGTCATCAGACAATCGCCCGCATCCGAGGTTGCGGCCGATCTGATGCAATCATCGACCGTTCAGTTGTTTCACGATCATGTGCTGGTCAAGGAACCGGGCACGTCCAAACCCACGCCATGGCATCAGGATGGTCCCTATTATTTTGTGGAGGGGCAACAGAATGTCAGTTTTTGGTCACCGCTTGATCCGGTGACAGATGCATCATTGCGTTGTGTCGCGGGGTCGCATTTATGGGATCGTCCCGTACTGCCGACCCGTTGGTTGGCGGAAGACAGCTTTTATCCCGATGACGCGGCATTCATGCCTGTTCCGGACCCGGATGCAGAAGGCATGCGCGTGCTGGAATGGGCGTTGGAGCCGGGCGATGCCGTCGCGTTTCATTTCCGCTGTCTCCATGGCGCGCGCGGCAATGAAACAACGGTGCGCAGACGTGCATTCTCGCTGCGCCTTGTGGGTGATGATGCCCGTTATGTGGAACGCCCCGGGCGTACTTCGCCGCCATTTCCGGGCCATGACATGGTGTCCGGGCAGCGTCTGCGCGAGGATTGGTTCCCGGTTATATTTCGGGGTTAAGAGCAGATGTGCAAAGCAGTATTTGGTCGTAAAACTGCGCTAGACTATGTCCTATGACATAGCTTAAATGAATTTCTTGTTTAGAGATACATCTTTGCTGCCCAACGCAGCCTTGCGAAAAAAGAGTGAGCAGAAAGAACGTCCATGATCAGAATTCTCTACTTCAGTACCGCAGTTGCTGACCTTCAGCCTGGCGATGTGGATAGCATCGTTGACCATGCAAAGATATGGAACGCTGATCATGATGTTACAGGGGCCCTGACCTATAATGGTCGGAACTTCTGTCAGGTTTTAGAAGGGCCAGAGCAGACAGTCCGCGCCCTTGTGGACAACATCGCGCAAGATGCGCGGCACAGTGGCTTCAAGGTTTTGGACGAGAAAATCGTTGAAAGTCGCTATTTTGCGGATTGGTCCATGAGACGTGTTGATGGTTTGGATTTCAGCACGGTGATCAACGCGATGAACGCCTAACATCTTGCGTCTCGGGGCGGCGTTATGATCCGCCGCCCCTGGCTTTTTATTTGATCAGGGATTTTACCTTGTCTGCCGTGTCCTGCGCAGTGATCCCGAACTCCTGATAAAGCTTGTCGGCTGGTGCCGACGCCCCGAAACCGTGCATGCCGACAAAGCCCGCTTTTTCACGCTTGCCACGCTCACCAAAGAGCCAGCGATCCCAACCAAAGCGGACGCCCGCCTCAATTGCGACGCGCACGGGCCCACCGGGCAGAACCCGCTTGCGATAGCTTTCTTCCTGTTCTTCAAACAGCTCCCAACAGGGCATTGACACAACGCGTGTTCCGATCCCGTCAGCTTGCAGCAGATCGCGGGCGGCCAATGCGATGGATACTTCGGACCCGGTTGCCATCAGGATTGCCTGCCGTTTGCCTTCCGCATCCGCCAGCACATAGGCGCCCTGGGCTGTCAGGTTCTTGGCCTTATGTTCGGTCCGCACAGTGGGCAGACCCTGACGCGTCAGGCTAAGCACCGTTGGCGTTTTTTGTGATGTCAGCGCAAGTTCCCAAGCTTCGGCAGTTTCAACCGTATCAGCGGGCCGGATGACGTTCATGTTGGGGGTGGCCCGCAACATGGCAAGGTGTTCGACCGGCTGGTGAGTTGGCCCATCTTCGCCAAGCCCGATGCTGTCATGGGTCATCACATAGGTTGCAGGCACGCCCATCAGCGCAGACAGGCGCATCGCCCCGCGCGCATAATCGGTGAAGCACATGAAGGTGCCGCCATAGGGTTTGGCCCCGCCATGCAGCGCCATACCGTTCATCGCGGCTGCCATTCCGTGTTCACGCACGCCGTAATAGATGTAGCGACCCTTGCGATTGTCGGGGTTAAAGACACCCAGATCAGAGGTTTTGGTATTGTTGGACCCGGTCAGGTCGGCAGAGCCGCCAATAGTTTCGCCCATGATTGGGTTGATGACCTCAAGCGTCATTTCCGATGATTTTCGGGTGGCAACCTTGGGCTGGCCTTCGGTGATCTGCTTTTTCAGGGCGCGGATCGTCGCCGCCAGTTTCTTGGGCGCTTCACCTGCGTAGATCCGGTTGAATTCAGCCTGTTTGTTGTTGGACAGCGTGGCGAAACGGTTTTCCCATTCCTTGCGGGTCGCCTCACCACGGGCGCCGATGGCCTCCCATTGTTTCTTGACCTCTGGATCGACTTCGAAGTCACCCATTGGTGCGCCGTAAGCTTCCTTGGCGGCTTGCAACTGGGCGGCATCGGTCAAGGCGCCGTGACCTTTGGAGGTGTCCTGCGCGGCATGGCCCAATGCGATATGCGTCTTGCAGGCGATCATGGAGGGCCGGTTGGTTTTCTTGGCGGCTGTGATGGCCGCGTCAATCGCCTCTGGGTCGTGCCCATCGATGGATTGCACATGCCAGCCTGCCGCCTCGAACCGCTTGGGCTGGTTGGTGATGTCGGCCATATCAACGGTGCCGTCGATTGTGATGTTGTTATCATCAAAGAAAACAATCAGATGACCCAGCTTTTGCATACCCGCCAGACCGATGGCCTCGTGGCTGATACCTTCCATCAGGCAACCGTCACCTGCCATGACATAGGTGTAGTGATCAACGATCTTCTTGCCCCAGGTGGCGCGCTGGATTTCCTCGGCAATGGCAAAGCCGACGGAATTGGCAATACCTTGGCCAAGCGGGCCGGTTGTGGTTTCGATCCCGCGGGCATGGCCAAACTCAGGATGCCCTGCGGTTTTTGCACCCCATTGGCGGAAATCCTTGATCTGCTGCAGCGTGATATCCTCATACCCGGTCAGATACATCAGGGAATAAAGCAGCATCGATCCGTGACCTGCCGACAGGATGAAACGGTCGCGGTCCGGCCATTCAGGCGTCTTGGGATCGAAGTTCAGGTGTTTTTCGAACAGAACTGTCGCCACATCCGCCATCCCCATGGGCATGCCGGAATGGCCGGAATTCGCAGCTGTGACCGCATCCAACGTCAGGGTCCGAATAGCGGTGGCTTTTTTCCAATGTGCGGGGTGGGCGGTGCGCAGGGCTGCAATATCCAAGTGATCAGGTCCTATATACGATGGTGAACATTCGCTTGCTTGCCTCATATCAGGGTCGCCCCCAAGATCAAGCATACAGCCTAACATGTTCATTTTCTTCACCTGCTGCGGTTTGCTGGCATCTGACGGATCGCTTAGGCTAGAGGACACGAGGCACGATTCGCAAAAAAGCGCCGGAAAATGGCGGTCGGGCGGATTGGATTCGACATGGTGGGCCCCTTGCCTGTCATGCTGTGACGACCCCATCTTGGGGACCTGAAAGGACAGGCGGATGAGTGAGATTAGTGCGTTAGAGGGCCGGATAACGGCAGCGTTGGACAGGATCAGGCGCGGCGTTGAAACGCAAGGTGGTCCCGACCCGGAACTCGCCACGGCGCTGGCGCAGGAACGCGCGGCAAAGGATGAATTGGCCGGACAGCTGCAAGCCTATCACGGCCAGCAGGAAGCAAAGGTGGCAGAGTTGTCTGCCGCCATAGAGGCGCAGCAGGCCCAGATGCAAAAGCTGGATACAGAACTACAGCGTTTGCGGGCCTCTAACGCGCAGATGCGCGAGATGAACACCCAATTGCGCGAGGCGGTGACCGAAGGGTTGGCACCGGAATTGTTGGATCAGGCCGTCGCTGCCGAACTGGCTGCATTGCAGGCACAACGATCAGCGGATGCTGCTGAACTGGAGGCTATTCTGGCCGCGCTGAAACCCGCAATTGAGGAGAGCACCCATGCCGCAGGTTGAGATTGCTATTGGTGGCCGCACGTTTGACGTTGCTTGTCAGGAAGGCGAGGAACATTTCCTGCATTCCGCCGCTGGGATGCTGAATACTGAGGCCTCGCATCTGTCCGAGCAGATCGGGCGCATGCCCGAGGCGCGGATGCTGTTAATGGCGGGTCTGATGCTGGCCGATAAGACCGCAAATTTAGAGGATAAGCTGCGCGAGGCAGAGACCGAAACCGCCCGGATGCGTGCCGAGATTGAGACATTGCAATCGCGTCCGGCACCGGCCCCTGAACGGGTCGAGGTGCCGGTTGTCCCCGCCGCGGTGACCGAAGCATTGGCGGAAATTGCGGCCCGTGCTGAGGCGCTGGCCGATCAGGTTGACCCGGTTTAGGCGTTTGCTTCGCGGATCTTTTCAGCGGCGTCCTTGTCGAAAGTGACGCCGTTTTCAGCAAACAACGTATCAAGTTCGCCACTGAGCGTCATTTCAGTGATGATGTCGCAACCGCCTACAAATTCGCCTTTGACGTAAAGCTGCGGGATCGTGGGCCAGTCGGAATAGTCCTTGATACCTTGACGCATTTCTTCGTCGGCCAAGACGTTTACGTCGTTGAAATCAACGCCCATGAAGTTCAGCACGCCAGCCACGCGGGATGAAAACCCGCATTGCGGCATGGATTTGGTACCTTTCATGAAAAGTACAACGTCGTTGTTTGTGACGGTTTCTTTGATCTGATCTTGGGCGGTCATTTGTGATGTCCTTTGTTTTGTAACCCAAAGTCTGGCGCAGACTTTGTTGCAAATTTTGTGCCAAAATTTGGCGCCTAGTCGGGGGCTTTTGTTGTCAGTCCGAGGGCGTGTATTTCGCCACTATCGACCTTTGGTTTGATTACCGCCATCACGGCGCGTTGTTGCTGGATCCGGTTCATGCCTCGGAAGCTTTCATCGATCACTAGCCCCTGAAAATGCACCCCGTCAGCACCTTCGATCTGGATAGTTGCATCTGGGAATTTTTCGCGCAGTAGCGTTTCAATGTCTTGTGCGGTGATCGGCATTTGGGGTCCTTTGATCGGTTGCCTTTAACTTAGGCGCGGGAGGCTGGCTGGACAAGTGATGGTTCAGGCGACAGCGTTGGCAAAGGCGGACCGAAAGGTTGTCGCCAACTCCTCCAGTTCCGTAGTTTCGCTGCCGAATGTGACTTGTTCGCCGCCCACTTTCCCAATTGTAGCCAGCGTCACCTCTGCCCGGTCGGCGGCAATCATCAGCGCCTCGGCCTGATCGAAATTGCAGGCGATCAGATAGCGGGCCTGATCTTCGCCAAAAAGCGTGGCCATATCATCGCTGTCCAATGTGATGCCGATGCCTGCCTCTTCGGCCAGTTCGAACGCGGCAAGGGCCAGCCCACCGTCGCTGAGATCGGTGCAGGCTTTGATATATGCATGATTGGTGCGGATGAAGTCGCCATTCTTTTTCTCGACCGCTAGGTCGACATGGGGTGCGTCGCCTTCGGCCCGCCCGTAAACCTCTGCCAACAAAGCGGATTGTCCCAGATGCCCGATTGTTTCGCCAACCAGCAACAGAACATGGCCTTCGCGAATTTCGCCGCCGATGATGTGGTCTGGATGGTCGATCAGCCCCACAGCACCGATTGTCGGTGTAGGCAGGATACCAGTCCCGTCAGTTTCGTTGTAGAGCGATACATTGCCCGACACGATGGGCATGTCGAGCGCTTTCACCGCTTCACCGATGCCTTGGATTGCGCCGACAAATTGCCCCATAATTTCAGGCTTTTCGGGGTTGCCGAAGTTCATATTGTCGGTGGTCGCCAAGGGCCGCGCGCCGACGGCTGTCAGGTTGCGGTAGGCCTCTGCCACGGCCTGCTTGCCGCCTTCAACAGGGTTGGCTTTAACATAGCGGGGGGTGACATCACTGGTAAAGGCCAGCGCTTTGTCGGTGCCATGCACCCGCACGATCCCGGCACCCCAGCCCGGTGGGCGGGCCGTGTCACCCATGACCTGCTGATCGTACTGTTCGTAAACCCATTGTTTACCGGCGTAATTCGGACTGTTTATCAAGGCCTTGAGCCCGTCCATCGCGCCCACTGCAGGAATATCGCCAAGTGGTGCCGCGGTTGGCGTTGGTTCCCATGGCCGGTCATATTCCGGGGCCGAGCCGGAGAGTGTAGCCAGCGGCAGGTCGGCCATGACCTTTCCATCATGTTCGACGATGAACCGGTCTTCGGCGATGGTTTCGCCGACGATGGCAAAATCGAGATCCCATTTCTCGAACACGGCGCGCGCCTCGTCCTCAAGCTCTGGTTTTAGCACCATCAGCATCCGTTCTTGGGATTCCGACAGCATCATTTCATAGGCGGTCATGTTGTCTTCGCGTTGTGGGACGGCATTGAGGTTGAGCCGGACGCCCAATCCGCCTTTGTCGCCCATTTCCACGGCGGAACATGTCAGGCCAGCCGCGCCCATATCCTGGATCGAGATGACGGCACCGGTGGCCATCAATTCCAGTGTCGCTTCCATCAGTCGCTTTTCGGTAAATGGATCGCCCACTTGTACTGTCGGCCGCTTTTCTTCGATTGTGTCATCAAATTCGGCGCTGGCCATGGTGGCACCGCCAACCCCGTCACGCCCGGTTTTTGCACCCAGATAGACAACCGGCATCCCGATGCCGGAGGCGGCGGAATAGAAAATCTTGTCCGCGTCCGCGAGGCCCGCAGCGAAGGCGTTCACCAGGCAGTTGCCGTTGTAAGCGGGATCAAAGCGCACCTCACCGCCCACCGTGGGCACCCCAAAACAATTGCCGTAGCCGCCAACACCCGCAACGACACCATTCACAAGCTGCTTGGTCTTGAGGTGGCTGGGTTCGCCGAAGCTGAGCGAGTTCATAGCTGCTATGGGCCGCGCGCCCATGGTGAAGACGTCGCGCAAAATGCCGCCCACGCCAGTGGCTGCCCCCTGATAGGGTTCGATGTAACTGGGGTGGTTATGGCTTTCCATTTTGAAAACAACGGCTTGCCCATCACCGATATAAACGACACCGGCGTTTTCGCCGGGGCCGCAGATGACCTGTGGTCCTTCGGTGGGCAGGGTGCGCAGCCATTTCTTGGAAGATTTGTAGGAGCAATGTTCGTTCCACATTGCCGAAAAGATGCCAAGTTCGGTGAAGCTGGGTTCGCGTCCGATGATCTGCAGGATCTGCTTGTACTCATTCGGGCTAAGCCCATGGGCGGCGATCAGGTCTTCGGTGATTGCTGGCTCTTGCATCTTGTCCCCTTCGGCAGTTGCGGCCTTTTAGCGGGGCCAGCCCCGGGGGGGAAGCGCGATCTGCAAAGAAAAAAGCCGGGCACAAGGCCCGGCGAAGTCCAACAGGGAGGTGAGGATGATGAGCGTTTAAGCATCATCGCCCTCGCTAGATGAGATAGGGTGCGATATTTGACCATTCAAGAAAAAACAGACGGATAATTCTGCAAAGCCGCTATGCATTGAGTGCATGGCTGGAAACCCATGCCCGTTTGGGTTGTGAGGGGTACCGTACGATGCCGTTGAACAATCATAGGGAGAATCATAGGTTAATGCCTTATTTTGCTGACAAATACCTGGTCGGCAAAACGTCGGCGGCACGTCGGCAAAGCGTCGGACCCTGATGCGATGCGGCGCAGGATTAATGCAGCGCGCGTCGCATATTAATAACGGTTAAACGAGGCTGGCTTCTTTCATCTTGCGCCTGTGGGCGAAGATTTCCTCTTGCACGAAATCCCGGAATGCGCTGATCCGTTTGGATTGCCGCAATTCTTCGGGGTAGGCGAGGAACACAGGCACTTCGCCGGATTCAAGGTCTGGCAGAATGCGCACCAGATCTGGAAAATCCTCGGTCACGTAATCGGGCAGGACGCCGACGCCGATATTGTTCAGGATGCCCTGTAGCACGCCGAAGTAGTTATTCACCGTGAACAGATTGGGGATATCATAGGTCATCAGGTGCTGGACCAGTGTTGCCCCGGCGGCGACTTGGATCGAGTTCAAGCTTTGGCAGATCAGCCGGTGATTGCTGATTTCTTCGATATCGTTGATCTGTCCATTTTTCTGCAAGTATTCGCGTGACGCGTAAAGCCGCATCCGTACCGACATCAGCCGTTTGCGGATCAGGTCGGCCTGTGACGGCTCTTTCATCCTGATCGCGACATCAGCCTCGCGCATGGGCAGATCAAGCACCCGTTCTTCCAGCATTAGGTCGATTTTCAGGTCAGGATATTGTTCGTAAAGCTTGGGCAGGCGCGGGGCGAGCCAGAGCGTGCCGAAACCGGTTGTGGTGGTGACCCGCAATTCGCCGAATACTTCCTCTTCACTGTCACGGATGCGGGCGGATGCGGCCTCTAGCCGTTTGTTCATGCTCTTGGTGGCATCGAACAGCAACTCACCCTGTTCGGTCAGGATCAGCCCGCGCGCGTGTCTGTGAAACAGTGTGGTGTTGAGTGATTCTTCGAGCGCCCGGATTTGCCGGGACACAGCAGATTGCGACAAATGCAGCGTGTCACCTGCATGGGTGAGCGATCCGGCGTCAGCGACGGCGTGAAATATTCTTAGTTTGTCCCAGTCCATAAGTCCCTGCCGCCGTCGTTGTTATCGCTCACATTAGCAGATCATTACGCGATGTCGCCATTTGCTTGCAAACAGGATGCGCGACAAATTTCCACTTTGTAGGTCAGTATTTTTGACCTATAGTTGCGTCAAGTGATTTGACGCGCGGGGAGGTGCGAGATGACCCATCAGGATGTATCCCTAAACGACCGGTACGACCTTGAGAAAACGCCTGTTTTGCTGAATGGCACGCAGGCGCTCGTCCGCTTGATGCTGATGCAGCGCGCGCGGGATGCAAAGGCAGGGCTGAATACGGGCGGGTACGTCACGGGTTATCGCGGGTCCCCTTTGGGTGCTGTTGATCAGCAGATGACCCGCGCCAAGGATGTGCTGGACCCCGCGCAGGTCCAGTTTCAACTGGGATTGAACGAGGATCTGGCGGCGACTGCCCTATGGGGATCGCAACAGGCTGAATTGCGCGGTGAGGGCAAATATGACGGTGTCTTTGGCCTGTGGTATGGCAAAGGTCCCGGTGTGGATCGCACCGGCGATGTGATGCGCCATGCCAATATGGCAGGCACCAGCCCGCATGGCGGGGTGATCATGGCGATGGGCGATGATCATACCGGCGAAAGTTCTACCACATTGCACCAGTCCGATTGGGCCATGGTCGATGCCTATATGCCGATTGTGTCGCCAGCCGGTGTGCAGGAGATTTTGGATTACGGCCAATATGCCTGGGAATTGTCGCGCTACGCAGGCGTTTGGGTTGGGCTGAAGACGATGAAAGACACGATTGAGGTGACGTCAGTCGTTGATGGTGACCCGCATCGGTTGTCATTTGTGAAGCCTGATCTGGAACTGCCTGAGGGTGGGTTGAATATTCGCCTGGTCGATACCCCGCAGCTGCAAGAGGCGCGGATGATTGACCATAAGCGGTTCGCGGCAGAGGCGTTCAGCCGCGCCAACAAGATGGATCAGCGTAAATGGGGCAAGCCGGGGGCCAAGGTGGGTTTTGTCGCCGCTGGCAAGAACTGGTTGGATTTGCAGCATGCCTTGTCGCTGCTGAATATTGATGCCGCTGAGGCAGAGCGGTTGGGCATCACCACCTATAAGGTGGGCCAGGTTTGGCCGCTGGATATGATGTCATTCCATGAATGGGCCGAAGGGCTGGACCTGATTGTTGTCGTTGAGGAAAAGCGCAAGTTGATCGAGGTGCAGGTGAAAGAAGCGATCTTTGATGATCGTCGCGGTCGCCGGGTTTATGGCTGGCATAAGGGGGATGAACATTCCGAAGGCCGCCGCGAAGAGGTGTTTCCGACCAAGGCCGCACTTGATCCGATCTGGATTGCCGAGAAGGTTGGCGGGATTTTGGTGGAAGAAGGCTGCGCATCCGATGGTGTGCAGGCTGGGTTGGTCGCGTTGTCAGAGGCGCGCCGGGCGGATAACGCGCCGGAGATCGCGGCGCGCTTGCCCTATTTTTGTTCGGGCTGTCCGCATAATTCATCAACCAAAGTGCCCGAAGGATCGCGCGCTTATGCCGGGATCGGCTGCCACTACATGGTGCAGTGGATGGACCGCGACACGGTTGGCTTTACCCAGATGGGTGGCGAAGGAGCCAACTGGGTCGGCGAAGCCCCGTTTTCGACCCGTGATCATGTGTTTCAGAACTTGGGCGATGGCACCTATAACCATTCCGGTGTGCAGGCCATCCGCTTTGCCCTGATGGCGGGGACGAACATCACCTACAAGATCCTTTACAATGATGCGGTGGCCATGACCGGCGGGCAGGGCAATGATGGCGGGCTGACCGCTGATCAGATCTGCCGCGAGTTGCAGGCGATGGGCGTGCGCAATGTCGCCCTTGTCTATGATGAGAAGGAAGATGTTGATCTGGCCCGGTTCCCTAAGGGATTGGATGTGCATGAGCGGGTAGATATGCCTGCGTTGCAAAAGAAATTCAGCAAATACAAAGGCGTGTCGGCCATTGTGTATGTACAGACCTGTGCGGCAGAAAAGCGTCGGCGTCGCAAGCGTGGCCAGTTTCCTGACCCCGATAAGCGGGTGTTTATCAACACGGATGTCTGTGAAGGATGTGGCGATTGCGGTGTGCAGTCGAATTGCGTGTCGATTGTGCCGGTCGAGACGGAGCTGGGCCGCAAGCGGGCGATTGATCAGTCGTCCTGTAACAAGGATTTTTCCTGTGTGAACGGGTTCTGCCCGTCATTTGTCACGATTGAGGGGGCGAAAATCCGCAAGGAGGCGACGGCGGATGTTGATCTGCCGGACATGCCGGACCCGGAGCTGCCGCAGATTGATGGCACGCATAACGTGGTGATCACTGGCGTCGGTGGTACAGGTGTTGTGACGATTGGTGCCGTGATGGCGATGGCCGCCCATATGGATGGCAAAGGTGCGGGCATGATGGAGATGGCCGGGCTGGCCCAAAAGGGTGGTGCCGTGCATATCCATTGCCGCATTGCCGAGAAACCGAGCGATATCAATGCGATCCGGGTGGCGACTGGTGAGTGTGATGCGCTGATTGGTGGCGATTTGGTTGTCAGCGCGGGTGCCAAGACGATTGGCTTGATGAAGACAGGGCGGACCAAGGGTGTCGTGAACAGCCACGAAATCATTACTGGCGATTTTACCCGCAACACGGAATTCAAACTACCCTCTGACCAGTTGGAAATGGCATTGCAGGCGCGGCTTTGGGATGGGTTGGCGATGTTTGACGCCTCTGATCTTGCCAAGGCGTTGCTGGGTGACAGCATCTATTCGAACATGATGATCTTTGGTGCTGTTTGGCAGATGGGGGCGATCCCCTTATCGTATGAATCGATTTTGGGTGCAATTGAGCTGAATGGCGCTGCCGTGAACCGCAATATTCGTGCGTTTGAACTGGGGCGGTGGGCCTATCTTTACCCTGAAGATGCGCAAGGCTTGCTAAGTCCCAAAGTGGTGAAATTGCCCAAATCGCTTGACGAAAAGATCGCGTTTCGTGAGGCACGATTGGTGGATTATCAGGGCAAGCGATTGGCCAAACGCTATCGCAAGCTGGTCGATCAGTTTCAGGATGCGCCTTTGCGCGAGGCCGTGGCCAAGGGATATCATAAGTTACTGGCCTATAAGGATGAATACGAGGTTGCGCGCCTGCTGAGTGAGACGCAGGAGAAAGCCGCGGCGGAGTTCGATGGCGATCTGAAGCTGACCTATCATCTGGCCCCACCGATGCTGTCGAAGACGGGCCCTGACGGGCGCCCGATGAAAAAGCAGTACGATGCGCGGATGGCGGGGATGTTCCCGAAGCTGGCGAAATTGAAATTTCTGCGCGGCACCCCGTTTGATCCGTTTGGGCGCACTGCGGAACGTCGGATGGAGCGGGCGCTGATCCGTGAATACGAGAGCGACATGGCGGAATTACAGCAGATCATTCGCCCCGATACGCGAGATGCGGCTGTGGCGCTGGCCGCTTTGCCAATGGATATTCGCGGCTTTGGCCCTGTGAAGGATGCAAATGCCCGCAAGGCGGCCAAACGGCGCGAGGAACTGCTGGCCGTGTTGCGTGCCGCGCCCATGCAACAGGCCGCAGAGTGACACAGGATTGTCATTAGATTGTCGTTTGTCCGCGATAGGCACACGCAACTTTGACAATTCAGGCCGCTTTTCATGCCAATGAAAGACCGCGAAGTCGCCCGCGATATTACCTATGCCAGTGCCGCGAAAGGTCGTGGCGGTCGCGCCATGATCCGTGTTTTGGAGAATGCCACGGGCCGGTTGCGCCTGATCCGCAAGGCGCGTGGCTACGATCTGGCGGTCGCGGCGGGGCAGGATTTTTGGGAAGTGATTGCAGACCGTTATGGTTTGAGGCTGGATGTGGTTGGCGGATCGCTGGAGAACATTCCGCGCGATGGCCCGCTGATTGTTGTGTCGAACCATCCTTATGGCATTTTGGATGGGCTGATGATGGGGCGGATATTGTCCGCACGGCGCGATGGCGAATTTCGCGTGCTGGCGCATCGGATTTTTCAACGTGCGCCTGATCTGGAACGGGTCATCCTGCCGATATCCTTTGACGAAACCAAGGCGGCGGCGAAGCTGAACCTTGAAACCCGGGCAGAGGCGGTCCGCTATCTGAAAGATGGCGGCGCTATTGGTATTTTTCCGGGCGGCACGGTTTCAACATCCGCCAGGCCGTTTTCGCAACCGATGGACCCGGGTTGGCGTACCTTTACCGCCAAGATGATCGCCAAATCCGGGGCGACCGTGGTGCCGGTGTTTTTTGATGGCCGCAACAGCCGTTTGTTTCAACTGGCCAGCCATATTCACAGCACCTTGCGCACGGGCATGTTCATTCGTGAGTTCAAGACACGGATCAACAAACCCGTGCGGATTGTGGTCGGCGCGCCGATCCCTGCGGCGCAATTGGTCGCGTTCAAAAAAGACCCCAAAGGGTGCATGGATTTCCTGCGCAAAGCCACGTATGAGTTGAGCCCGAGCCCGATCGATACAAACCGGTTGGGCCACGAGTTTGAAGCGAAATACAAGGTGCGAGATGGCGGTCGGCATATTCGATAGCGGGTTGGGTGGATTGACGGTGCTGGATGCCGTCGCCAAGCGCCTGCCTGATGTGCCGCTGGTCTATTACGGTGACAGCGCCCATGCCCCTTATGGCGTGCGTACCCCTGATGATATTTACGACCTGACCACCAAGGCCACGCAGCGCCTGTTTGATGCAGGCTGTGATCTGGTGATCTTGGCCTGCAATACGGCCAGTGCCGCGGCGCTCCGCCGTATGCAGGAAGGCTGGGTGCCTGAAGGCAAGCGTGTGCTGGGTGTGTTTGTGCCGTTGATTGAGGCGCTGACCGAGCGGCAATGGGGTGACAATTCACCCCCGCGCGAGGTGAATGCCAAACATGTGGCCCTGTTTGCAACGCCCGCAACCGTATCAAGCCGTGCGTTTCAACGCGAATTGGCGTTTCGGGCCATCGGTGTCGATGTGGAGGCGCAGGCCTGTGGCGGCGTGGTCGATGCCATTGAGGATGGCGACATGATTCTGGCAGAGGCGCTGGTGCGGTCCCATGTTGATGCGCTCAAGCGCAAGATGCCGGATCCTGATGCCGCCGTGCTGGGCTGTACCCACTACCCGTTGATGGAAAAGGAATTTCAGGCCGCTTTGGGCCCGGATGTGAAAGTGTTTAGCCAGGCCAATCTGGTCGCTGAAAGCCTTGCCGATTATCTGGACAGACGCCCAGAGATGATTGGGCCGGGCACGCAAAGTGCCTTTCTGACCTCGGGCGATCCGGGGCAGGTATCGTCCCGTGCGACCCAGTTTTTGCGACGACAAATCATGTTTGACGCTGCATAACCCATTTTTCAAAGACTTCATCCCAAAGGGATATCGATCATGACCCATAATGTCGCCATTCTTGGCGCTTCTGGCTATACCGGGGCAGAGCTTGTCCGGTTGATTGCCACACACCCCAGCCTGAACATCGTCGGGCTGTCCGGAAATTCAAAGGCCGGGATGGCTATGGCGGACGTATTTCCGCATCTGCGTCATCTGGATCTGCCACGCCTGACCACGATTGAGGAGATGTCGTTTGACGATGTGGAGATTGTGTTTTGCGGCTTACCGCATGCGACATCGCAAAAAGTGATCGCGGGCCTGCCGGACCATGTACGGATCATCGACATGTCTGCCGATTTCCGGCTGCGTGATCCGGCGGATTACGAAAAATGGTATGGCAAGCCGCACAGCGCGCCGGAGCTGCAAAAGACGGCTGTTTACGGGTTGACCGAGTTCTATCGCGATCAGATCAAGGATGCCCGGTTGGTTGCTGGCACGGGCTGCAATGCGGCCACGGGCCAATATGCGCTGCGTCCTTTGATTGCGGCCGGTGTTATTGATCTTGATCATATCATCATGGACCTGAAAGCCGCAGTATCAGGGGCAGGGCGCGCCTTGAAGGAGAACCTGTTGCACGCGGAATTGTCAGAAGGGGCGCATGCCTATGCGGTTGGGGGCACCCACCGTCATCTGGGCGAGTTCGATCAGGAATTTTCGCTGGTCGCTGGTCGGCCTGTCCAGGTGCAACTGACCCCGCATCTGATCCCTGCCAATCGCGGGATTTTGATGACAAATTATGTGCATGGTGACCCGGCGGCCATATATGACACTTTGGTCGCGGCTTACGCGGCCGAGCCGTTTGTAGAGGTTTTGCCCATGGGACAGCACCCGTCGATCAAACATATTCGCGCCAGCAATTTCTGCCATGTTGGCGTTGTTGCTGACCGCGTGCCGGGTCGGGCCATTGTCATTGCCGCTTTGGATAACCTGACCAAAGGGTCAAGCGGGCAGGCGTTGCAGAATGCCAACCTGATGCTGGGCCTGCCGGAAACCGACGGTCTGATGCTGGCCCCGGTGTTCCCATGAGCGGTTTGAAATCCCTTAAGAAACGCCGTCGCATTCAGGTGATTTCCATTGCGGGTGTCTGTATTGCGCTGGTGTTGGTCATTCTGGCGTTTCTGCCCGATGACAGTTTCCAGTTCTTCCGATCCCCGTCCGAAGTGGCCGAAGCGCCGCCCGCACCAAATGAACGGTTCCGCATTGGCGGGCTGGTTGAGGATGGCACATTGGTGCGTGGTCAGGGCGAGCAGGTGAGCTTTGCCGTGACAGATGGCGGGGCATCAATCACCGTCGTTTACACTGGCATTCTGCCTGATCTTTTTGAAGAAGGTCAGGGCATGGTGGCGCAGGGGAATTACATCAATGGCCGCTTTGAAGCTGTTGAAATACTTGCCAAACATGACGAAACCTACATGCCTGCCGAGGTTGTGGACGCCCTGAAGGAACAGGGCGTTTACCAAGCACCGGACGGTGCCACCGTCACCAATTAACCTTTTGCCTGCAGTCTTTGTGTCGTTGGACATGAGGGCTGCAAATGCAAACCGTTACCGAAATAGCATCAGAAATCGTTGCCCGTGAGGGCGGCTATGTGAATGATCCCGATGATCCTGGTGGGGCCACCAAATATGGTGTCACGATTCACACCATGCGTCGTCTGGGCCTTGATCTGGATGGTGATGGGGATGTTGATGCGGCAGACGTCAAAACGCTGAGCAAGGTCAAAGCGGTTTCCATTTTCGTGGAACATTATTTCCGGCGTCCCCGCATCAATCAACTGCCCGAAGTGCTGCATCCGACCGTGTTTGATATGTATGTCAATGCCGGTGCCAATGCGGTGAAGATCCTGCAACGCCTATTAGGCGATATGCGCATTCAGGTGAAAGTCGATGGTCTGATCGGCCCGAGAACGATTGCCGCCACCAAGAAGGCCCTGGAGGCCGCCCCGAAGCATTTTGTTGATGCTTACGGGATCGCCCGCCGCAACTATTACTATGATCTGGCTGACCGTCGGGTGAATAGCCGCAAATATGCCCGCCGCCGCGATGGCGGCAAGGGCGGGTGGATATTGCGCGCTGAGGAATTCATTGACCCGCGTTACCACCTGACGGACACGCAGCATCGCGAAAGGACCGCAAGATGGGACTGATTGGTGGTTTGATGACGTTTCTGTTTGGGGATGGCCGCAATGTCGTTGCCCAGACAGCCGAAGTGTTTCGCGAAAACGCCGAAAAGGGTGCCGTCCGCGATGCAGATGCCAAGAGCGAAAGCTTGCAGCAGTTTGCCGCAGAGTTCATGCATCCGCGCCGTGGTGTCTTTGACCGGTTGGTTGACGCGATGAACCGCCTGCCGCGCCCGTTTCTGGCGCTTGGCACGATCTGGTTATTCGTGACGGCAATGCAAAACCCCGAGACATTCATGCAAGGTATGGAAGGCATCGCGCTGGTCCCTGAGCCGCTGTGGTGGTTGATGGGCGCGATTGTCAGTTTCTATTTTGGTGCGCGTCATCAGGCAAAAGGCCAGGATTTTCAACGCTCTGTCGCGCGTAGCTTGATCATGGCGCAGGCGATGAGGCCCCCCAAAGCGCCTGAGTATCGCCCCGATGCGCCATCGGCCCCGAATGCGGCCCTTATGGATTGGCAGGGCAAGGATGAATAATGACTGGATCAACGATGTCGAGCGACGTCTGGGCGCGATAGAGACCCGCAATGCTGTGGATGAGGTCCACCGGGTCAATGTCTCGGGCCGGTTGGCCGCCATCGAAGACATATTAAAATGGTTGGTCCGTCTGATCATTGGCGGGTTGCTCATGGCCGCCCTGACCTATGCGGTGCAAGGAGGTCTTGTGAAATAAGGTGGGTCTTGGCCAATCGGGCAGCGCCGTTAAGGCATTTCCCGGAAGCGGCAATTTGTATCAATGATGTGACCGGGTATCTATGTTGCCCGGTTTTGAATTGCGCTATGTCTGGCGCATGTTGATCGAACTTGGACATTTCGCCCTGATTCTGGCCTTTGGTGTGGCCATTGTGCAGATGATTGTGCCGATGATTGGTGCCCATCGCGGCAATGCTGGCTGGATGGCCGTGGCAGAGCCTGCTGCCACGACGCAGTTTCTGCTGGTGGCGTTTTCGTTTGCGGTGCTGACATGGGCTTTTGTCACGTCGGATTTCTCTCTCCAGCTGGTCTATGCCAATTCCCATACGGCCAAACCGATGATCTACAAGATCAGCGGTGTGTGGGGGAACCATGAAGGGTCGATGCTGCTTTGGCTGCTGATCCTGACATTGTTTGGCGCCTCTGCTGCGTGGTTTGGTGGCGGTTTGCCCGCCCGGTTGCGCGCCCGTGTTCTGGCGGTGCAGGCATCCATCGGGGTCGCGTTTTTCGCCTTTATCCTGTTTACGTCCAACCCGTTTTTACGTCTTGCCGTGCCGCCGTTGAATGGCCGCGACCTGAACCCCCTTTTGCAAGACCCGGGTTTGGCGTTCCATCCGCCGTTTTTATATCTGGGCTATGTGGGCCTGAGCATGTCGTTTTCCTTTGCCGTGGCCGCCCTGATCGAAGGTCGGGTGGATGCCGCATGGGGCCGCTGGGTCCGACCATGGACGCTGGCGGCTTGGATGTTTCTGACGGTTGGCATCGCGCTGGGGTCCTGGTGGGCCTATTACGAGCTGGGCTGGGGTGGTTTCTGGTTCTGGGATCCGGTTGAAAACGCATCCTTCATGCCGTGGTTGATCGCCGCCGCCTTGCTGCATTCCGCCATCGTCGTGGAAAAGCGCGAGGCGTTGAAAAGCTGGACGATTCTGTTGGCCATCCTTGCCTTTGGATTTTCGCTGCTGGGGGCGTTTATTGTTCGGTCAGGTGTGCTGACATCAGTCCATGCCTTTGCCAATGATCCTGAGCGGGGGATGTTGATCCTGATTATCCTTGCCATTTTCCTTGGCGGTGCGCTGACCCTGTTTGCTGCCCGTGCGGGGGCTATGGAGGCCAAGGGCGTGTTTTCGGTGGTCAGTCGTGAAAGCGCGTTGATCCTGAACAATATCCTGCTTGCCGTGAGTTGTTTTGTGGTGTTCATCGGGACGATCTGGCCGCTGGTCGCCGAGATGTTGTTTGACCGCACGCTCTCTGTTGGTCCGCCGTTTTTCGATGCGGCCTTTACCCCGTTCATGGTGGCGCTGGCGGTGGCCTTGCCGCTGGGATCAGTGATTGCGTGGAAGCGCGGATCATTGGCCAGGGTCAAAACATCGCTGGCGGCATTGCTGGGGGTTTCGCTGGCCTTTGGCGCGCTTGCCTTTGCCATTCAGACTGGTCGGTCGGCGCTTGGCCCTGTTGGTGTGATGCTGGGCGTCTGGGTTGTCGGCGGCTCGCTGTTGGATCTTTGGTTGCGGTCGGGGCGCGATGGTCTGGCTGTGCGGATCGGGCGTTTGCGCCGCTTGCCCCGTGCTGATTGGGGCAAGGCGGTTGCCCATATTGGAATGGGTGTCACGATTTTTGGCATTGCCGCGATGCTGGCCTGGGAAAAAGAGGACATTCGCGTAGCACAGATCGGTGATCGTTGGGATGTGGGGCAGTTTGCCTTTACCCTGGATGATGTGCGCGAGTTTGAGGGGCCAAACTATCTGACCACAATGGCAGATATGGGCGTCTGGCGGGGCGATAAACAGCTGGGGTTGTTGCAGCCTGAAAAACGGTTCTATCCGGTGGCCAATATGCCCACGACTGAAGCCGCCATTCGCAATGGTGTGCTGCGCGACATTTATGTGGTCATCGGTGATGCGCAGGATAGTGGCGGTTATGCCGTGCGCGTCTATATCAAGCCGTTTGCCAATTGGATTTGGGGCGGTGCCATCCTGATGGCGCTTGGCGGTGTGCTGTCCTTGTCGGATCGTCGTCTGCGCGTCGGTGCCGCGGCGGCGAAGATGCCCAAACCGGTGCCCGCGGAATGAAACGCTTGGTTCTGGCCCTGCTGCTATGCGCCGCCCCTTTATGGGCGGTGGAGCCTGGCGAGATGCTGGATGATCCGGTGTTGGAAGACCGCGCGCGCGCGCTGTCACAAGGGCTACGTTGCCCGGTTTGCCGCAATGAAAGCATTGATGAAAGCAACGCCACCTTGGCCAAGGAGCTGCGACTGGTGCTGCGGGAACGGCTGGTGGCGGGTGATACTGATCAGCAGGCCGTGGATTACATGGTCGCCCGATATGGCGAATTTGTCCTGCTGCGCCCTGATGCCAGTGGTGCAAACTTGATCCTGTGGCTGGCAGCACCCGGGCTGCTGCTGGTCGCACTTGGCATTGGTTGGGTCACCATTCGGCGTCGCGGGCCTGTCGATGACAAGCTGAGCGCCGATGAAAAGGCGGAATTGGACAAAATATTACGGTCGTGACGCCCCGTTGCCCTTTCCTGAACTGATGAGTTCACTAAGTTGAATGTAACGCATCAATAGGGAAAGAACGCATATGGACTATCAGGCCATTACACTTGTCATCCGCAATTCGGTGGGGGTGATTACGTTGAACCGCCCCGAACTGATGAATGCCCTCAACACGCAGATGCGCGCCGAGATTACGCATGCCGTCAAGGCAGCGGAAAAGGACGCGCGTGTGCTGATCATCACCGGTGCAGGCAAGGCGTTTTGTTCCGGTCAGGATCTGGGCGACGCCGGATCGGCGGCGACGTTGGATCTGGAGCGCACCTTGCGCGATGAATATGTGCCGATGCTGAAAGCCATTTTTGATTGCCGCATCCCCACGATCTGCGCAGTGAATGGTCCTGCTGCCGGGGCGGGAGCCAATCTGGCACTGGCCGCTGACGTGGTGATCGCGTCGGAGGATGCGTATTTCGTGCAGGCCTTTACCCGGATCGGCCTGATCCCTGATGCGGGCGGCACCTATTGGTTGCCGCGTCAGATGGGGGCCGCAAAGGCGATGGGGGCTGCTTTGTTTGGCGACAAGATTTCAGCGACGGATGCCGCCGCATGGGGGATGATCTATGAAACCGCCCCAGCGCTGAGTTTTCTTGAGCATGTGCAGTCGCGTGCGGCGCATCTGGCGCAAGGCCCGACCGTCGCTTATCGGCAGTTGAAAAAGGCCATCCGCGGGTCATTTGAAAACACGCTGGATGGCCAATTGGCGCTGGAAGCGAAATTGCAGGGCCGTTGTGGCAAGACGCGCGATTTTCAGGAAGGTGTGATTGCCTTTCTTGAAAAACGCCCGGCCCATTACGAAGGGCGCTGAACCGCCCCGATCAGTGCTATCGCATCCGGCGGTGGCGCTTGTTCGATCCGGCGGTAGGTTTTGCCATCCGTGGTTCGTTTGACCAGCCGGTGGTCGATCAGCGACCGCCGCAGCAGCGCGTGATCGCCAAAACTGTGCCCGGCCTTGAGGATGGCGTTAACCTGCGCCTCTGACATGTCGCTGCGGGCGGGCAGGGCGGCCCAGAACGCCCAGAGGCATAGCCCCTGAATATTGGTCTGCTTTGGCCAACGGGTCATGATCCCGTCTTGAAATACCCGCAACGCCCGGTCGCGTCTTTTGTTGTCTGCGGGTTTCGCGTTTGCCGGTCTGGCGGCTTTCAGGTGTTGGTAATTGTCATATCCGGCGGCCTTCGCGACCATGGTCAGCATGGTCAGCATGGTCGCATGGCTGGGTGCTGTGTCGCGTTGTTGCAGCGACTGGCGCAGTGATTTGGTGAAACCGGACAGGTCGTTGATGGTGATCGAAATTGCATCGCGTGGCATGGTCTGGCCTTTCGTTAGGTGTGCCGGACCCGCTGATTGGGGTGATGGTCGCCCTTGTCGTCCGGCTGAAAAGGTCAGCTTTCCGGGTTTGCCAATGTCAGGTTTAGCGAGACCCGGATGGGTCGGCGACGCCTTGGTGAACTGATGACCAGAGGCTGCTTAGCGCGAAGCGGGTGGTCGTGGCAAGGCAAAGTAGACGCTATCGGACCAAACCCCATTGATGCAGAATGTGTTTTTGGCGCGGTGGGTTTCGTGAAACCCCAAGCTGCGCAGGAGCCCACAAGAGGCTGCATTGCGCGGGTCCGCATCGGCGGTCAATTGGTCATGATCCGTCGTCGCAAAGAGGTGAGGGATGATGGCGCGCATCGCCTCTGTCAGGATGCCTTGTCGCCAATATTGTGGGGAAAGCATGAAGCCGATTTCGTCGCCATGAAAATTCCCCGCATTGCCGATATATGCATCATCGATTGTGATCTGAAAATTGACAGGCGCCGCAGCCCATGCAGCGATCCGCCTGTCCAGCAGTTCCTGTGTGCCATCGATGCTGGTATGCGGGGCTGTGGACCAGTAACGCATGGCGACAGGGTCGCTATAGGTTTCGAACATCCGTTCAAGATCGTCTTGGCGAGGTTCGCGCAGACGGAGCCGTTTTGTGGTCAGTATCAAGGATTATCTTCTTGATATTGAATGAGGTTTTCTGCTGCCTGCATCAGGAACGATAGGGTGTTTTCCTTTGTTAGATTGCTGCCATCAAGATCGGCTGCCGCAATGCACGTGGTTCCAAAATGCGGAATGGTGAGCAAGACGCGGCGGCTGCCCCGCACCAGATAGGCCTCACCGATATGATATTCCTGCCCCATGAACGCGAGTGCCTCATGCGCATCATCGCAGCGGAAGGCCCGATCTTCGGTCAGGACATTTGTCAGGATGACGCGCTGTAGGATATGCGATGCCCTGCTAAGCTGTGTGTTCGGACAACCATTGATGTCGGACTCAAAGACATCGGCAAGCGCGAAATGTACCGGGTCCGCACGGCCCATGGTCAGTTTGAGGTCCAGACTGGTCCCGCTCCGATTGATTGTCAGCGTTGCCATTTCATCGGCATTGATGCCGTCAAAGGACAAATCGGCCGTGCCGTTTACGGCTGTCAGGACATCTCCCGGTAATAGACCGGCACGTTCTGCAGCACTGCCGGTCGCGATGCGGGTTAGTTCCCTTCCCTGATCATGCTTTCTGGAGTTGATGCCCACCCATGTGGCTTGGCTTTCCAGCCCATCCAGGAGTTCGGTGTTGGAAAGCCAATCTGGTGAGCCGACATCGTAGATGTCGACACTGGGGCAGGCCATTCCCGCCCATGCTCCTGGGGCAGCAAAGCAAAATGCACAAATCGTCATGAGTTTTTTCATTGGTCACGTTTCGCTGTACATATTGCGGTTGTGTATAGATTGCCGCCAAGGACCAGGAATGAAAAGGGTCGCACTTTTGGCGACCCCTTTGCGTATCAGCGTTTTTCGATATCGACGTAATCGCGTGCCATTTCGCCAAGGTAAAGCTGGCGCGGCCGCCCGATTTTCAGCTGTGGGTCGGCAAGCTGTTCTTTCCATTGCGAAATCCAGCCCACTGTCCGTGCCAGCGCAAAGATCGGCGTGAACATGGATGTGGGAAAACCCATCGCTTCTAGAATGATACCGGAATAGAAATCGACATTCGGGAACAGCTTCTTTTCCGCGAAATAAGGATCTGCCAATGCTTGTTTTTCAAGCTCTTTGGCGACCTGCAGGACTGGGTTGTTTTCAACGCCAAGCAGGTCAAGCACCTCATCCGCGCTTTCCTTCATCACGGTCGCGCGCGGGTCGAAGTTTTTGTAAACCCGGTGGCCAAAGCCCATCAGGCGGTAGCTGTCATTCTTGTCCTTGGCGCGAGCGATAAATTCAGGGATCCGGTCAACCGTGCCGATTTCCTTAAGCATTTCCAGACAAGCCTGGTTTGCGCCACCATGGGCGGGCCCCCAAAGGCAGGCGATACCAGCCGCGATACAGGCAAACGGGTTTGCCCCGGAGGACGACGCCAGACGCACAGTGGATGTCGATGCGTTTTGTTCGTGATCCGCGTGCAATGTGAAAATCCGGTCCATCGCGCGGGACAGGATCGGGTTCACATTGTATTCTTCGGCAGGCACCGAGAAGCACATATGCAGGAAATTGGCTGCGTAATCGAGGTCATTGCGCGGATAGACGAACGGTTGCCCAACCGAATATTTATACGCCATCGCCGCGATGGTCGGCATTTTCGCGATCAGCCGGATCGATGCAACCTCGCGCTGATGCGCGTCGGTGATATCGGTTGAGTCGTGATAAAACGCAGACATTGCCCCAATGACGCCAACCATGGTTGCCATTGGATGTGCGTCGCGCCGGAACCCGCGAAAGAAGTTATGCATCTGTTCGTGGATCATAGTGTGATTGGTCACGAGCCGTTCAAATGTTTCCAGTTCATCCGCGGAAGGCAATTCACCATAAAGCAGCAGGTAGCATACTTCGAGGTAATGCGATTTGCTGGCCAGTTGATCGATTGGGTAGCCACGGTGCAGCAATTCGCCCTTGTCACCATCGATATAGGTGATTGTGCTGTCGCACGCTGCCGTCGAGGTGAAGCCGGGGTCGTAAGTGAACACATCGGCCTGCCCGTAAAGCTTGCGAATGTCGATCACATCAGGGCCGCCGGATGGGGAATGCACGGGCAACTCATAGGTTTTGCCCTTGATTGTCAGCGTCGCGGTATCGGTATTTTCAGCCATATCTCTTCCCCTTCTGGGCCCGTGCAAAATGAATGCACCGGCGCGGCCTGCGTCGTTGTTGCCCAGTTACTGACAATTCGTAACGAATTGGTTTCAGTTGCTGGCGTCCTTGATCCGGGCGATCGTTTCGTCCGGTCCGAGGACCAACATCATGTCAAAGACACTCGGGGTGATGGCACGTCCTGACAAGGCGGCGCGCAGCGGTCCTGCAAGCTTGCCCATCTTGATGTCATGCGCTTCGGCAACGGACGTGACGATCCCTTCCAGAGCGTCACGTGACCAGCTAGCATTTTGCAACTGCGGCGTCAATTCCGACAGTATACCACGGGATACATTATCAAGGTTTTTTGCCGCTTTCTCATCTGGCGTGATTGGCCGTTCCGTCAGAATAAAATGTGCCTTTTCAATGAGTTCCGGAAAGGTCTTGGCCCGTTCTTTGAGGCAATACATTCCTTTCACCATGCCGTCAGCCTGTGTTTCAGTCAGCATGTCTTGCCCTGTTGCCGCGAGGTAATTCTGGAATTCTTGCAGCAGCGCAGCATCGTCAGACGCCGCGATATGCTGTCCGCAGATGTTTTCAAGCTTTTTGAAGTCGAACCGTGCGGGTGATTTACCGATGCCGCCGAGGTTGAACCACTCCCTTGCCTGCGCATCGGTGAAGAATTCATTATCCCCATGGCTCCATCCCAGCCGCGTCAGGTAGTTGCGCATGCCCGCCGCCGGGTAGCCCATCGCCTGATATTCAGCCGCCCCGGTGGCCCCGTGCCGTTTCGACAGTTTCTTGCCATCAGGCCCAAAGATCAGGGGGATATGCGCCAGTGTGGGCTTGTCCCACCCCATGGCGTCGTAGATCATGTTTTGCCGGAATGCATTGGCAAGGTGGTCATCGCCACGGATCACATGGGTCACCCCCATGTCGTGATCATCCACTACAACGGCCAGCATATAGACCGGTGTTCCGTCGGATCGCAGCAGGATCATGTCGTCAAGTTGATCATTGGCCCATGTCACATCGCCCTGCACTTGGTCATGCAAGGTTGTTTCGCCTTCTCTGGGGGCCTTGATGCGGATCACAAACGGCGCGTCGGGGTGATCGGCCGCATCTACGTCCCGCCATGGCGAACGGAAAAGCGTGGAGGTTTTGTCAACCCGCGCCTTTTCCCGGAAAGCTTCGATTTCTTCTTGGGTGCTAAAGCATTTATAGGCTTTACCGGTGGCGAGCAGTTCATGTGCCACCTCGGCGTGCCGCGCAGCATTTGCGGCCTGACTGGATGGTTCCCCGTCCCAATCAAGGCCAAGCCATGTCAGCCCGGCAAGGATCGCTTGCTTGTTCTCATCCGTTGAACGCGCCTTGTCGGTGTCTTCGATCCGTAAAAGGAACTTGCCACCCTGACCGCGCGCATAAAGCCAATTGAACAGCGCGGTCCGGGCCCCCCCGATATGTAACGCGCCGGTTGGGGATGGGGCAAAACGGGTGACGACAGACATGATGAGTTAACCTTTCGCTAACCAGTTTTCCCCACTCTACGGGCTTGTGGCGGGGATACTAAGCCGAGGGGCGAAGGACAAGTGCGTGCGGTCATCCAAGACGCGCTTCTGGCGCAGAGAGGGGCGCTGATCGGTTGGGTGCCGGTCTGCCTTGCCTGCGGGATCGGTGGTTATTTTGCATTGCCGGAAGAGCCGGGCATTCTGATCTTTATCGGTCTCGCGATTTGCGTGTTGTTGCTATGGGCCGCGTCCCGTCTGGTGCATGTGGCCTATGCCCCGCTGATCATCGGTTTGATATTGATCCTGATGGGGGCCGGTCTGGCCAAATGGCGCACGACAGCGGTAGAGGCGCCGGTCCTTGGCTTTCGCTATTACGGCCCGATTGAAGGGCGGGTGGTTGGTATCGACCGATCTGCCAGTGATGCACCCCGCCTCACGCTGGATCAGGTCGTGCTGGCCGATATGGCCCCGGCGCGCACCCCAGCGCGCGTCCGTGTATCGGTGCATGGCGCGCAGGTGCTGACCACCTACCGTCCCGGTGATACGCTGATCATGACCGGACATTTATCCCCGCCCGCAGGCCCGGCCGAGCCGGGCGGTTTTGATTTTCAGCGCCATGCCTGGTTTTTGGAACTGGGGGCGGTGGGCTATACCCGGACCCCTGTTTTGCGGCTTGCAACACCGGCGCGCAGCGGTCTGGCGATGCATGTCTTTGCCATGCGCATCGCCATTTCCCGCGCGGTGCAGGACGCGATGCCCGGCGAAACGGGTGCCTTTGCTGCGGCCATCATGACTGGCGACCGATCAGCCATGGGCAAAGAGACACTGGGTCATTTGCGCGCCTCGAACCTTGCGCATTTGCTGGCCATATCGGGGCTGCATATGGGGCTGTTGACCGGGTTTATCTTTGCATCTGTGCGCAGCTTGCTGGCTTTGACGTGCTTGGCCCTGCATTGGCCGACCAAAAAGATCGCGGCCATCTGCGCGCTTATTGTCGGTGCGTTCTATCTGGCCTTGTCAGGGGGCAATGTGGCCACGGAACGGGCGTTTATTATGGTGGAGGTAATGTTCGTAGCAATCCTGCTGGATAGGCGCGCATTGACATTGCGTGCGGTGGCCATTGCCGCGATCATTGTGCTGGTCTGGCAACCAGAGGCGCTGACCGGGCCGGGGTTTCAGATGTCGTTTGCGGCCACAACCGCCTTGGTGGCTGTGTTCGGATATCTGCGCCATGTCGACATGCACCGGTTGCCGAAATGGGTGCGCGCGGTCCTGTCTGTTGTCATCTCATCCTTTGTGGCGGGTCTGGCGACCGCCCCGATTGCCGCCGCCCATTTCAACCAGATCGCCCATTACGGGTTGATTGCTAACTTGTTAAGCGTGCCATTAATGGGCGTTCTGGTGATGCCAGCCGCCGTGCTGGCCGTATGCCTCGCGCCGTTCGGGTTATGGCAGTTGGGGCTGTGGTTCATGGATCTGGGCCTGCGCTGGATCCTGTTTGTTGCGGGCATGGTCGCAGGGCAGGATGGTGCTGTCGGCCATGTTATGGCCCCACATTGGATCGTGCTGCCGGTGCTGGTGTTGGGTCTGCTCTTTGTTGTGTTGTGGCAAGGGCGGGTCCGGTTTGCGGGGCTGGCTTGTGTGATCATCGCCGGCCTGATCTGGCACCAAAGCAAAAGGCCGCAGATGCTGATCGCTGACAATGGCGCGCTGATTGGTGTGATGGGGCGGGAGGGCCGGGCCTTGTCAAAACTGAAAGGTAGCGGGTTTGTGGCGGGTATCTGGTTGGAGAATGATGGCGGGCCGGTTGCGCAGGATGTGGCCGCAGCCCGTGCAGGGCTGACACGCGAGGGCAGGGTGGTCAGGGCCGATTTGGGTGGCTGGGCCATCGCCCAAGTGTCGGGGAAGGTTGCGCTGGCTGACATGGTGGGATGTGGCGGGGCGGATGTGCTGATCAGCAATCAAACGGATGCAGGCGGGCGCCCTTGTCTGGTTTACGATCTGCGCGCCCTACGGCGGAGCGGGGCACTGGCGTTTGATCTGGCCCAGAATGGTGATCTGGTCGTGACGAGTGCCCATGCGGTTGCGGGCTTTAGGCCATGGAACCGCAGGCAAGGCCCCGCAGAGCCGCCAATACGCTTGTCATGGGCACAAAAAAGGGGCGCAGATGCGCCCCAATCCAACGGTCAATTGCAAGCTTCAATAGGTGCGGATTAGCCCGACCAGCTTGCCTTGCACCTTGACCTGATCATCGCGGAAGACGCGCGTTTCATAAGCGGGGTTTGCCGCCTCTAGCGCGATGGCATTGCCGTTTTTGCGGAACCTTTTCAAGGTTGCCTCCTGATCTTCGACAAGAGCGACGACGATGTCACCATTGTCGGCGACTTCGGTTTCGCGGATCACAACGACATCACCGTCGTTGATGCCTGCATCAATCATCGAGTCACCTTTGACCTCCAACGCGTAGTGATCACCCTGACCAACCATGGATTGGGGCACATGCACGTTATGCGAAACCTCACTGATCGCGGCGATTGGTACACCAGCGGCGATGCGGCCCATAACGGCCAACTCAACTGATCCGGCTGCAATTGGCATGGCCCGGGCAGGGGTGCTGTCGGGTTTGTCACCATCAATCACCCGTGGTGTAAAGCCGGTTTTGCCCTGCATCGCATCGGGTAGTTTCACAATCTCTAACGCCCGCGCCCGATGCGCCAAACGCCGGATGAAACCGCGTTCTTCCAACGCTGTGATCAGCCGGTGAATCCCGGATTTGGAGCGCAGATCAAGCGCCTCCTTCATTTCATCAAAGCTGGGCGGAACACCGTCGCGCTGCACGCGCTTGTGGATAAACTCCAGCAGATCGAGTTGCTTCTTGGTCAACATAGGCTCATTCCCTCACAGGTTTTGCTTATGTTCTATCCATGTTCTTGTTTTGTGTCAAATGCTGCAGCGCTGCTATAGCGGGATGAGGTCGATCTGGTCACCCTTCGCGCGTGCGGGATCGGCGATGGGTCGGACGGCCAAGCAATTGGCATCGGCCAATACCGTCAGCAGGGCGCTGTCTTGTCGTTCGAAGATGGTCACGCCATCCGCCCCCAGATGCGCGCGCATATAGTGTTCGCGTGGTCCGTTGCTGCCAATGTCATGCGCCAAGCGGGCTCTCTCCTGTGGTGCGGGTTTTGCACCCAACCCCAGCATCCTGCGGATCACCGGGGCCAGAAAGATATGCCCGCAAACCATGGCAGATACCGGGTTGCCGGGCAATCCGATCATCGTGGCATCCCCCATGCGCCCGGCCATTAGCGGTTTGCCGGGGCGCATCGCAATTTTATAGAATGCCCGTTCCATGCCCAATGATTGGGCGACATCGCCAACCAGATCATGATCGCCAACAGATGCCCCGCCGATAGTGACGATCAGGTCGGCATCCTTCGCTAGAGCAAAGCTAAGCTCCAACGATTTTGCGGTGTCCTGCGCGATGGGTAGCAACCGTGCCCGCGCCCCGAGGTTTTCGATAAGGCCAGCGATCCCATAGCTGTTGGAGGCGATGATCTGATCCGGTCCGGGGTCTTCGCCCGGTTGCACCAGTTCATCACCGGTGGCGATGATGGCCACCACTGGGCGGCGGGTGACGGTGACATTGGCGATATTCATCGCGGCAAGCAGGGCGACATCAGACGGGGTCAGGGCGCACGGTGCGTCAACCGTATCGCCCACCCGGAAATCGGCACCGGCGGGGCGCACATGTGGTTTGCTGTCCAGATTATCGCCAAGGGTGATAATGTCGCCGTTGCGTGCCACATCCTCTTGGATGATCACCCGGTCTGTGCCTGCGGGCAGCGGGGCCCCGGTAAAGATGCGGGCGGCTTGGCCTTGGTTGACCGTGCCGGCGAAGGCGTGGCCAGCTGCCGCCTCGCCGATAACCTCAAACTGTGCTGCGTTTTCCACGTCGGCACTCGCGACGGCGTAACCGTCCATCGCAGAGGCCGCAAAAGGCGGCTGATCGCGCTGTGCTTTGACGGGGGCCGCCAACACGCGCCCGTTGGCCTTTGCCAAAGGCACGGTTTCGGTCGGCAATGTGTTCGCAAGCGCAAAGAGCTGCGCAAGGGCGTCGGTGACAGAGATCATGGGTTCTCGAACCGCCCCGATTTGCCGCCGTCTTTGAGTGTTAGTCGGATGCCGCCGATTTCCATGTCTTTTTGTACCGCTTTGACCATGTCATAGACCGTCAGCGCGGCGGTTGAGACGGCGGTGAGCGCTTCCATTTCGACGCCTGTTTGTCCGCCCGTTTTGACGGTGGCTGTGATTTGGATGCCGGGTAGTTTTTCGTCCGGTGTCAGTTCCAGCGCCACTTTGGTGATGGGGAGCGGATGGCAGAGCGGGATCAGGTCGGCGGTTTTTTTGGCCCCCATGATGCCCGCGATCCGGGCAATGCCCAGCACGTCGCCTTTGCCAGCGCGCCCTTCGGTGATCAATGCGAGGGTTTCGGACGTCATCCGAATATGCCCTTCGGCCACGGCGATGCGGGCGGTGACAGGTTTGTCCGAGACATCGACCATATGTGCCTGGCCGTCTGTGTCAAAATGCGTGAGCCCTGCCATTACATGCCACCATGTGGTGGATTGGCGAGCAGGGTGCGCGTCGCCGCCTCCACGTCATCTTGCCGCATCAGGCTTTCGCCGATCAGAAAGCAGCGCGCGCCATAGCGTGCCATATCGGCCAGTTCATCGGGGCTGTTCAGCCCGCTTTCACAGACGATCATGCGATCCGCTGGCACCATTTTTGACAGGGTGCGGCTGGTGTCGAGCGTTGTTTCAAATGTCTTGAGGTTGCGATTGTTGATCCCCATGAGCGGTGATTTGAGATGGGTTGCCCGTTCCAGCTCTGTCGCGTCATGCACCTCGATCAGCACATCCATGTTCCAGACAAATGCCGCGTCTTCTAGCTCTTGCGCCTGGGCGTCGCTGACCGATGCCATGATGATCAGAATACAGTCCGCATGCAGCGCGCGGGCTTCGGCCACCTGATAGGTGTCATACATGAAGTCCTTACGCAGGGCAGGCAGGTCGCAGGCAGAACGGGCGGCGGTCAGATAGCTGTCATCGCCTTGAAAACTGGGTGTGTCGGTCAACACCGACAGGCAGGTTGCCCCGCCCGCCGCATAGGCCTGCGCTAACGCAGGCGGGTCGAAGTCAGCACGGATTAACCCTTTGGATGGACTGGCCTTCTTAATCTCGGCGATCAGCCCGTAGCCTTCGCGGGCCGCATTGGACAGGCTTTGCGCAAAACCGCGGGTTGGCGGCGCCTGCTGTGCTGCCGCCTCGACATCGGAAAGAGGCCGCGCTGCTTTGCGCGCTGCAACTTCTTCCAGCTTGTAGGTTTTGATCTTGTCGAGAATATCGCTCATCGGTCCGCCCAGTGGATTGGTTCCTGCCCTTGATCAATAAGCCACTGGTTCACGGTTGAAAATGGGCGTGATCCGAAAAAGCCGCGATAGCATGAGAGCGGGGAAGGATGCGCGGATTTCAGGATCAGATGATGGTCTAACAGCTGCTTCTCATAGGCCTGCGCCGGGCCACCCCAAAGGATGAAGGCGCGGGGCCGGTCGTTCAACTGGGTGAGCACCTGCCTGACGAGCGTTCCCCAGCCCAATTTGGCATGCGCCTTGGGTTTGCCCGGTGGCACGGTCAGCGCGGTGTTGAGCAGGAGCACACCTTGATCAGCCCAGTCATGCAGATCGGTGCGGCTGCGCTGCTGGCCCAAGTCGGTTTCGATTTCCTTGAAGATGTTGCCAAGACTATCAAGTCGCCCGCCAAAATCATCAGGGATCGAAAAGGCCAACCCATCCGCTTTGCCCGGCGTGTGGTAGGGGTCTTGTCCGATGATGACGACATTTGTGTCGCGCGGCTGGCATCGTTCAAGCGCTGCGAATGTCAATTCAGAAGGCGGCAGAAACCCATGATCCAGCTTTGCAGCTATGCCTGGCAGATCCACATTGAAAAAAGGCAGTTCTGACCAGTTCCCGAGGCGGGAAAGGTCAAACATCGCTTTCCTTGCGCTTGAAGAGGCTCAGGACACCCCCCATCAAAAAGACGAAGAGCCCGACGCCGCAGATGATCAGCCCGCCGATCAATTTTGACCGCGCTGCACCCGACAGCTGACCGGGAAAGACTTCGTGTAATTCGGGCTGCCCGGGGGTGAATTTTACTTCAAGAACCGAGCCGTCATTGACGACCCGGTGTAACGGCACGGGTACCGGCCGTTCAAAGGTGACGTCCTCTTCGCCGGTATTGAATGTATAGCGAATGAGGTGGCTCTTGTTCCGGCTTTCGCCTGCGACAATCCATTTTTGCGAGATTGTCGCCTGGGCCAATGTGCCGTCGCGTTGCAGGGTTGATGCCTCGTTCAGTTCTAAAACTGCCGTCAGGGCAAGCCATCCGCCTAGCCCGGTCGTGGCCGCGGATATCAGGGCAATAATCAACGACCTGATTTTCATGATCTCAACTTTCCTGGCTCACGCGCGCCAGATTACGTACTGCGGTTCTCGCCTGTCCACTATCGATACTTTCCCGCGCGATTTCAACGCCTTCTGATAGTTTCTCCGCCTTTTCAGCGACAACCAATGCTGCGGCCGCATTCAACAGAACCGCGTCGCGATACGCACCTTTGGCCCCATCGAACAAGGCGTTGAGCGCATTTGCGTTCTCTTCCGGTGTTCCACCAATAATATCTGCAAATGGATGAACGGGAAGGCCGGCATCCTCGGGATGCACCTCGAACTCTTGAATTTCGTCATCTTTGATTGCGGCAACCCAAGTCACACCGCAGATCGTCAGCTCATCCGTACCATCCGACCCATGCACAAGCCATGCCGCGTCGGACCCAAGCGTTTTTAATGTTTCGGCCATGGGTCGGATCAGGTCGCGGCTGAACGCACCGGTCAACTGACGTTTCACGCCGGCAGGATTTGTTAATGGTCCCAATATGTTGAAGATCGTTCTTGTGCCAAGTTCCGCGCGCGTTGGCATCACGTGTTTGATCGCCGGATGATGCATTGGTGCCATCATGAAACCGATCCCGGCTTCTGCCAATCCCCGCTCAACGACCTTTGGCCCGACCATAACCTCGATCCCCAACTGGCCCTGCACATCGGCGGTGCCTGATTTGGATGACAGGTTGCGGTTTCCGTGTTTGGCCACCGGTACACCGGCACCAGCGACGACAAAGGCGGTCGCGGTTGAAATGTTCAGCGTATGTTTGCCGTCGCCCCCGGTGCCGACGATATCCATTGCGCCAGCCGGTGCTTTGACCGGCAGGCATTTGGCCCGCATCACGGCCGCAGCGGCTGCATATTCATCAACGGTTTCGCCCCGCGTCCGCAGCGCCATCAGAAAGCCGCCGATTTGCGAAGGTGTTGCATCGCCTTCAAACAGGATGCTGAATGCGGCTTCCGCCTCTGCCCGGGTGAGGGCACGTTCGGCCGCCGCATTGATCAGTGGTTTTAACGCGTCGCTCATGCTGGCACTTTTGCCAATCTCAGGAAATTGTCCAGCAGCTTGTGCCCATGTTCTGAAGCGATGCTTTCGGGGTGGAACTGGACCCCATGAATTGGCAGGGTTTTGTGTTGCAGCCCCATGATCGCTCCGTCATCCAATTCTGCTGTGATTTCAAGGGTTTCTGGCAGTGTGGCCCGATCGACGATCAGCGAATGGTATCGGGTGGCGTCAAAAGGGCTAGGTAGATCAGCAAACAGCCCCTCGCCGCCGTGCTGCATCTTGCCCAGCTTGCCATGCACGATGTCCTTGCAGCGGATAACGTTTCCGCCGAAAGCCTCGCCAATTGCCTGATGACCCAGACAGACGCCCATCAGGGGCATACCCGTTTCAGCAGCGGCATGGACGAGTGACAGACAGATACCTGCCTGCGCCGGGTCGCATGGCCCCGGTGACAGCATGATCGCATCCGGACGCATCGCCATAGCTTGTTGTACATCCAGCGCATCATTGCGCCGGACAACGACATCTGCCCCCAGTTCACCCAGATAATGCACCAGATTATAGGTGAAACTGTCATAGTTATCGATCAACAACAGCATGGAGAAATCCTGCGCAGGTGGAAATAAGGGCTACCGCACAACCCAAGCCTAGCGGTATAAGTCCGCCATACATGGGCCGGGATGCAGGGCAGCGTCAAGGTCGAAGGATGCGCAAAAGCGCGACAAGTAAGGGTATGGGCAACATGCGCGGCAGTGTTTCAGGAAGTCTGTGGGCATTGGTCCTCGGTAGCGCGGGTCTTGGTGTGGCGTCACAGATCAGTGGCCCGCCTGCGCCACAGGCCGCAGTTGGGGTTGAGGCCAGCACCCCGGCCGTGCCAGTTGAGGCACCTGCCGCCGAGGATGAAGCCAGCACTGATGCGACCGCAGCAGCAGAAGAAACCAGCGCGGATGGGACCGAGCAAGCCACACAAGCTGCCGATGTCGAAGATGAGGCGCCGGAAGTGGCGCAAGCCCCAGCCCAGGAACCAGAACTGCCTGATCTTGCTGATGAGGCACCGACGGATGTTGTGATTGCCCCTGATCGCCCTGTCGTCCCGGGGGCAACCGGTGCTGCAACGCCTGTGGTGAATGCAACGGGTGAGCCTGCACCTGCACTGCCTGAAACAACGCCCAAGCCAGATGTTGTGGCTGAAACACCGGTTGTTACCGCACCGGCAGCCGATACGTCAGAAGCACCGTCTGCGCCTGCGCAAGACACTGACGTCACCGTCGCTGAAGCCCCGACCGCGTTGGAAGCACCTGCTGATGACGCCGATGTATTGCCAGCGCCCGCAACAACCGGTTCAGGCCTGACATCGGCAGCGCAAGCTTTGTTGGATGCGGTTGGTGAGGAGCCTGCGCAAGTGCCGTCGACGGATGATCCCGTCCAATCTGGCGCTGAGGATGCGCCAGTTCTGGAAAACACTGCGCCGGTCGTGCCTGAACTTGCCGATGAACCAGCGCCGGAAGTTGAGGTTGTGACCGAAGAACCAACCGCGCCTGCGATCGAATTTGTGACCGAAGACCCGGTTGCGCCAGCAATTGAAGTTGTGACCGAGGAACCGGTCGCACCGGCCGAAACGCCCGCGCCAGTCATCGAAGAGCCAGTGGTCGCCGAGGTGCCCGAGCCTGCGCCGTTGGAAGAGGACGCACCGTCTGATGCTGTTGCCGAAAGCAGCAGCCTGCCCGCCACAACAACCGGTGTGCGGGTGAACAGGCCAGGGGCTGAGCCAGCAGATCAGCCGGGGCAGGAGGCTGAGCTGGTCGAGGGTGAGCAGGCGACGGAGGCCCTACCTGCGATCACACGATTTGCGGCAGAGTTCGAGAACCCCCGGAGGCTGCCAATGCTGTCATTTGCTTTGGTTGATGACGGGTCGATAGCTGACCTTGCTGGCGAAGTTGCCAAACTGGACATGCCCGTGACCGTGATTTTGGACCCGCTGGGCGCAGACGCACCTGCACGGATGGCAGCACTGCGCGCAGCGGGCGTCGAAGTTGGGTTTCAGGCGTCATTGCCCAATGGTGCCACGCCGGCGGATGTTGAAATTGCGATGGAGGCCGCGTTCGGCAGCTTGCCCGAAGCGGTCACGCTGTTTTCGGACGGGCAGGATGGTGTTCAGCAAAGCCGTGCCGTGACCGGGCAGGTGCTTGCCGTACTTGCTGCAGAGGGACGCGGGCTTGTCATTGCGCAAAGAGGTCTTGGAAATGCTGTTCGCAACGCCGCGCAAGCCGGTGTGCCGACAGCGCAGGTCGCGCGTGATATCGACACGGCCGGACAAAGCGAGGCTGCGATCGGGCGGTCCCTGGATCAGGCGGCGTTCCGCGCCCGACAGACCGGGGCGTCGGTACTGACCGGGACGCTGAACAGTTTCAATCTGGCCGCACTGGCCGCCTGGGCATCCGGTGTCGATCAAGATCAGTTACTGCTGGCCCCGGTCACCGGGGTTCTGCGTGAACCCCCCGCGAACTAGGGTCGTAACCCTAAGACGATGCGTTGGGTCATTTGTTATGCAGCGTTGACTGGCAAAGTCAGTCGCCCGGTCATTGTCTGAATTGCTTTCCCGCTGATGGTGACGCTGACCGGTTGTCCCATGACCGTCTTAACGCCGATGTTTGAGGGGCGTCCCATGTCGGTCCCTTGCAGGATCGTCAGGTTGAGGTCTGACATACCGATTTCGGTGAGAAGTGCGCCAAGGGTGGCGGCCGCGCTGCCGGTTGCGGGGTCTTCGGGGATGTTGTCGAGCGGGGCGAACATGCGGGCATGGATCGTGTCGCCGTCTTGCACGTAGGCGTAGATCGCAAAATCCAGTCCAGCAGGGTGTAAGGCCGCCCCTTCGCGCATGGCATCAATTGCCGGTGTCGCGGCGGATAGTGCGGATTGATCCGTCAGTTCCACAATCACAAAGGGCAGGCCGAGCGATGCCTGAATGGTCGGGTGCCTGTCAGTTCGGATCTTGGTCTGTGGCAGGCCCAGGCATTTGGCCACAAGGTTGATATCGGGCAAGGCGATCCGCTGTAGTTTTGCCCGTGTCGTGAAGGCGGCCATGGCCCCATCAAAGCTGCAGGGGATCGGCCCAATCCCCAATTCCAGCGTCATCGGCCCTTCATGCCCCAGATCACGGAGCGCAATTGCAGTGCCGATGGTGGGATGCCCCGCAAACGGGATTTCCATTGTCGGCGTAAATATCCGCACCTTGGCGGTATGCGCAGAATCTGTGGGCGGGTAGACGAATGTGGTTTCCGAAAAATTGAACTCGCGCGCGATGCGCTGCAAATCATCCTCGGGCAGGGCAGTCGCGTCGGGGATCACGGCCAATTGGTTGCCGCCAAAGGCGCTGTCGGTGAAGACGTCATAGACAACAAAATCGGTCATTGTGGCAGCTCCGGTGTGCGGCCCATCCGTTCGGCAACTTTGGTCACCGTCAGACCTTGGACGATGATCGAGAAGATGACAACAACATAGGTGGCCGTCAGGATCAGCGGTTTCCATTCGCTATCGGGCAAAGACAGGGCAAGCGCCACCGATATCCCGCCTTTCAGCCCGCCCCACGTCATGATCGGGATCACACCGTTAGAGAACTCCCGGAACGGTTTTAACATCATGATCGGGACAGAGACGGCTGCAAGGCGTGCCACCAAGGCCAATGCGATTGCGGCGACACCGGCCATCAAGGCGTCCATGTTGAAGGCGATGGCGAAGACCTCCACCCCGATGAGCAGGAACAGGACCGCGTTGAGGATTTCATCGATCAGCTTCCAGAACGCATCGACGTAACGCGCAGTTTCTTCGGACATGCCGTGTTTTGCGCCGATATCGCCAATCAGCAGTCCCGCACAAACCGCCATGATCGGCGCGGACACATGCAGGTACACCGCCAGTTCGTAGCCCCCGAAGGCAAGGCCAAGCGTGATCAGAACTTCGAGCGAATAATCATCAATCCGCCGCATGACCCGGAAGGTCAGCCAGCCCAGAACGATACCAAGGATTGCACCGCCCAATGCCTCTTGCACAAAGAGTTGCACCGCACCCGATAGCCCGCTGCCATGATCATCGCCATGCGGGAAAGCGAGGCCGACCAGTACCAGAAAAACCACATAGGCGACCCCGTCATTGAACAGGCTTTCGCCCGCAATCTTGGTTTCCAGCGATTTTTGCAGATCTGCCTCGCGCAGCACCCCCAGCACCGCAACCGGGTCGGTGGGCGAAATCAGCGCCCCAAAGACCAACGCGATCATGATGGGCATCCCCGTCAGCCATGAAAACCCGTAGCCCACGATGACCGTCGATAGCCCGATCCCGATAGTGGCCATCAGCATGACCACAACCCATTCGCGTTTCAGGTCCTGCAACTTAACATGCAATGCCCCTGCGAAAAGCAGTAGGCCCAGCATCCCCTCGAGCAATGCATCGGAGAATTCGATTTCCAGCACCGTTTCACGCACTGCAGCTGCCACCCCAAGCCCAGGTGCGACCAAATCCAGCAGCATGACCCCGAATGATGCTAGTAGGGCGACCACTAGGATCCCGATGGCGGATGGGAGCCGTAGAAAAAGGTAGTTGATTGCCCCGAACGCGCCTGCAAGCACGATCAGAAGCGAGGTGATTTGCAGGATTGTCATGGATGCCCCCGGGCGCTGAATTCCCCAAGGGCTAGCATGGGGTTACGCCATTTAGAACCCCGGCAGCCGCAGCCATGTGCCGCCAAGCGCCCGGATGTCCGCACCGCTCCCGATTTTGAACCGGGCAAGCCCTGCTGCATTTTCGGTATCGACCGTGCCGAGGTCGAGCCGCGTGCATCCTTGATCCGCGAAATGATCAGCAGCCTGCATCAGGATCGCGTGATGCGCGTTGCAGGCCCGCCCCTGATCGCTGGTCCAGCCCAGATGATACGTGGCGACGGCCCCATGCCGCAAAAACAGCATCGCGGCCACCATATCGTGTTTCCGTTTGGCCCCGAAGACGATCACATCCTGTGGTTTGATCACGGCATATGCCTGCACGATACTGTGCGGTAAGGCGCGGAACCCTTTGTTGCGCTGTTGCGTTTGGTCGGCCTGCAAGAGCCACCCGTGCAGCGCATTGTCAAAGGTCGTGTGTTGCAGGTTAAGCCGTGATTTCTGCGCCTTGCGCCACGCGTTGCGCCATTTGCCTTGGGTTGCGTTCAACCGAGTTTGCGGGCTGCTGCGCAAATCCAGTTCCGCCACATGGGCCGGTGTCATGACCTGCCGAAACCCGGCCTGCTGATGGATATCGCTGGCGGTTTCAGCGTTCAGCAACCGGATCGGGCTGTCGCGCAGGGTCTGCGCATCTTCGCGTTGCCATATTGGCCCGCGCGGTGCAAAGCCGATCCCGAACCGTTTGATGATTTGCGTAGGTGCCGCGCCGGGGATATCGACCCGCTTTACCGGTGTTCCGATCAACCCCAATGCCGTGCCGAAGCTGGGATGTTGTTGCAAGGGCAATTCCATGGCCGTAATTAAGCCATTTGAAACCTAAAACGTGGTTAATCGGGGCATGAAGAATCAAAATACAAAACCCGTGGCCGGGGTCGTGGCCCCGTCACCCCGTCCAACGCCGCTTGGGGCTGCCATTGTCGCCACGGCGATCACCTTTCCGATTGGGGTAACGCTGCTTTTGATGGATCTGCTGCTGTTTTAGGCTTGTTGTTTGGTGACGTACATCGACATGCCCGCCCCAAAGCTGGGCGTTGGCCGTGATGTGAAGCCGAGCTGCTCATAAAAGGCTTCTTTGCCATGTACGGCGAGCAGGCCGATTGTACCTTCTGACGGGATCATCTGTTTAGTTTGCGTGAGAAGCCGTTCGACGATTTGCCGCCCGATCCCGCGCCTTTGATAAGCCGGGTGAACAATGATGTCCTGCAGATAGAAATAGACCACTCCGTCGCCGACAACCCGTCCGCATCCAACAAGCATATCGTCGTCGTGACAGGTGATGTTGATCAGCCCGCCTGCGATGGCCCGGCGTGCCACATCGACTGGCAGTAGGCCGCAACCGCAATCGTCCCTGAGCTGGGCAAATGCCGCAGGGTCAGGCGGCGTGCTGTTGAATGTCAGCGACCCGGTTGCGCCCATTGGCTATCCCAGTTGCACCAGCGCGTGCCGTTTCTTGCCTGCGCTGAGCTTGAGTGGTTCGGCCAGTGCTGCCGCGTCGATCATCATGCCAGTGTCAGTCAGGGGCGCGTCGTTCAGTTTTGCCCCGTTTTCGGCGATCAGGCGCTTGGCCTCTTTGCCGGATTTGGCAAGACCGGATTTGACGATCAGTTGCACGATGGACATGCCATCGCCCAGATCATCGGTCGTGAGAGTCAGGGTTGGGAGGTCATCACCAACGCCGCCCTTTTCAAATACTTCGCGCGCTGTCGCTTCGGCGGCGGCGGCGGCCGCAGCCCCGTGCAGCAGGGTCGTTACCTCTTCGGCGAGGATGATCTTGGCCTCATTAATCTCGGACCCTTGCAGCGCACCAAGGCGGTTGCATTCGTCAACGGGTAATTCGGTGAAGATCTTGAGGAACTTGCCAGTATCTACATCCGTCGTGTTGCGCCAGAACTGCCAGAATTCATAAGGCGACAGCATCTCGCTATTCAGCCAGACGGCACCACCTTGCGACTTGCCCATTTTGCGGCCGTCGCTGGTGGTCAGCAGGGGGGTGGTCAGCCCGTAGATTTCCTGTTCGGCGACACGTCGCGTAAGGTCGATGCCGTTCACGATGTTGCCCCATTGGTCGCTGCCGCCCATTTGCAGCAGGCAACCGTAGCGCCGGTTCAGTTCAAGAAAGTCATAGGCCTGCAGGATCATGTAGTTAAATTCGAGAAAGGACAGGGATTGTTCCCGGTCGATCCGCGATTTCACACTTTCGAATGACAGCATCCGGTTGACCGAGAAATGCCGCCCGATATCGCGCAGGAAGGAAAGGTAGTTCAGGTCATCCAGCCATTCGGCATTGTTGAGCATGATCGCATCATTCGCGCGGTTGCCGTAGTTGAGGTATTTCGCAAAAACCTGCTTCATTCCGGCGATATTGGCGTCGATGGCGGCATCATCCAGCAGGGGTCGTTCCTCGGACCGGAATGATGGATCACCCACCTTTGTCGTGCCGCCACCCATTAGGGTGATCGGCTTGTGCCCGGTTTTCTGCAGCCAGCGCAGCACCATGATGTTCATTAGATGGCCGACATGCAGCGATTTCGCTGTGGCGTCATAGCCGATATATGCGGGGACGATCCCGTTGCTCAGCGCCTCATCAAGGCCCTGATAATCCGTGCAATCGGCCAGAAAGCCGCGTTCCATCATAATAGCGATGAAGTCGGATTTGGGATGGTAGGTCATTTGATTGTTCCCATGGTTTGCGTCATGCAGTCTATAGATGGGTCGATTGCCAAGGGAAAGTGGATGTTGAAAGCCGGTGTTGTGACTGCATTGGGGACGATGTCCGGTACGTCGCTGGATGGCGTTGATGCGGCCATTCTGCAAACGGATGGTCACCATATCCATGGGTTTGGCCCGGTGGCCTATCGTGCGTATTCCGCTGAGGAACAAACCATACTGCGCGCCCATCTTGGCCGGTGGCAATCTGACGATGTCGCTGCCGCCGCGCGTGTGGTTGAGGATGCCCATATTGCAGTGATGCGTGGGTTCGGGGAGCAGGTCGAGATCGCGGGGTTTCATGGTCAGACATTGGCGCATGATCCCGAACGGCGCCGTACCCATCAAACAGGTGACGGCGCGCGATTGGCCACAGCACTGGGGGTGCCTGTTGTCTGGGATTTTCGAAGTCTGGATGTGCAGCAAGGCGGGCAGGGCGCGCCATTGGCTCCGTTTTATCATTTCGCCTTGGCCAAATGGATCGGAGCGGAGCCACCGGTCGCATTTTTGAACATGGGTGGCGTCGGCAACCTGACCTGGGTTGATCCGACGTTTGATGTACCAGAGGCCGATGGCGCGTTGATCGCTTTTGACACCGGACCGGCAAATGCCCCGATCAATGACCTTATACAAAAGCGGACGGGCGCGCCTTTTGATGTGGGCGGCGCGTTGGCGGCGCGTGGTCAGGCACATGACGGTATCTTAGCTGAATTTGCGACGAACCCCTATTTTGACCGTGCCCCGCCGAAATCATTGGACCGGGATGCGTTTGCGGCGCTGGTTGCGGCGGTTGCCACGCTGGATGATGCGGATGCAGCCGCGACCCTGACACGCGCGGCGGTCGAGGCGGTGGCCAGTGCGATGCCGCATTGTCCAACCGCGCCTGCAACAATCTATGTTACCGGCGGTGGACGCCATAATGCTGCGATGATGGCGGGTTTAGGTGACGTGCTGAATTGTTCGGTTTTCCCGGTTGAAAAGGCGGGTTTGGATGGCGATATGCTTGAGGCGCAAGCTTTTGCGTACCTTGCAGTGCGAGTCGCGCTTAGGTTGCCTACCACTGCACGGGGCACAACGGGAATCGCGGCCCCTGTGAGCGGTGGCACCGTCTCAAAACCTTAACGCCGCCGCCACAGAAATGCCTGATTTTTGGGCGAAATCGCGCCGATAGTCACCCAATTCACGAAGTATAACCGAATTGTTTCATGATTAGGCGGTCGATGGCCTACTTTTTGCCATAATGATTACCGGAATCTGCCCAAGGCAATCACACAATTGTGAGGGGTATTTAACTTTCGTCTGGAGGTGCCAAGTAAGCACCACGGTAACCCGATTAACGGAGAAAAAAATGAAACCGACATTGAAAACCGCTCGTGTGAGTTTGTTCGCCCTTCCTTTGGCCATCTTTGGTGGCGTGGCAACTGCGGGTGGTCTGGCCGAGCCAGTCGCGGCTCCGGCACCAGCCCCTATTCTTGCGCCTGCGCCCGTTCCAGTTGGCAGTGACTGGACAGGCTTTTACGCTGGTGGCCAGCTTGGCTATGGCCAGGTAGAGGCTGACGAATTGGACGGCGACACAGATGGTGCCACTTACGGTGTCCATGCTGGTTATCTTTATGACTTGGGTAGCGTTGTGTTGGGTGGTGAACTCGACCTCGACGGTACAAACATCGAGAACGACACAGATGGTGTTGCTGAGCTGGACACCGTGACCCGCGCAAAACTGCGTCTTGGTTATGATGCTGGCGACTGGCTGCCATATGTGACTGCTGGTATCGCACAAGCCCGTGTGTCCTCCGACAACGACGCGATCGACGGTGACGACACAGGTGGCTTTGGTGGTTTGGGCGTGGAATACCGCCTGAGCGACAGCCTGCGTATCGGTGGTGAAGTTCTGCGTCACCAGTTTGACGACTTCAACGATAGCGGCGTCGATCTGGAAGCTACAACTGCTTCGGCACGGGTATCTTTCCAGTTCTAAACAGATGACTGATGTCCGGTGGCCCGCGTCCCCTGTCCCATCTGATGGGCCAACCGGAACAGCCAGAAGAGCCCGCAGCGTGATGCTGCGGGCTCTTTATTTAGGTATCTAGCAGGCTATCGATGACATCGCTGCTGATGCCTGCCTTGAGCGCCGAAAAATCACCATCGTTCAACATCGCTTGCGCCGCGTCATGCATCGCCCGGTGGGTGATCCGTGCCAACGATGATCCCAGAGAGATCCGCCCAACGCCGATTTTGCCGAATCCGGCGAGGCTATTTCTTGCGAAGTGCCCGGCGACAAGCGCGTTGACCGGCGCTGTTGTGGCCTGCACGATTTGGGCCAGTGCGTCCATATCGGGTGGCATCGGTGCATAAAGGCAATCTGCCCCGGCCTGCTCAAAACCCTGCAACCGTTTGATCGCTTCATCCGTGTCATATTGCCCGCGCAGGATCCCGTCGGCCCGTGCTGTCAGCACAAAGTCATGCGGCAGGGTACGCGCGGCGTCGGCAGCTGCCTTGATCCTTTCCACCGCCAGATCAAAGGGATAGGCGCTGTCGTTCGGCAATATGATGTCTTCGATACAGATGCCCGCCAGCCCGACCTCTGCCGCCAGGCGCACGGTGTCGGCGCATGTTTCGGGGCTGTCCCCAAAGCCGTTTTCGAAATCACCCTGCACGGGGATATCAACGGCGCTGATGATGTCGGCGGCGTGCGCCAATGCTTCATCCCGCGTGAGTGTCCCCCCATCGGGCCGCCCTAACGTGAATGCATGCGCTGCCGAGGAGGTCGCCAATGAAGTGGCCCCCATCGCCTGCATCATCCGTGCCGATCCCCGGTCCCAGACATTGACCATGATCGCGGGGTTTCCTTTGACATGCAGGTTGCGGAAAGTTTGGCCGAGGTCAGTCATGCTGTGTTCCTTTGATAGTGTTTTTTGAGGTCGATCAGTTGTCTTTTGCGCCAGAGCCCGCCGCCATAGCCTGTTAGCGATCCGTCTGCCCCCAACACCCGGTGACATGGGATGATCAGAGCGATCTGGTTGGCCCCATTGGCCCGGGCCACGGCCCGCGTCGCCTGTGGTGCACCAAGGATGCGCGCCAGATCACTGTAGCTGCGGGTTGTTCCCGCAGGGATATTGCGCAAGGCGGTCCAGACGTCCTTGGTGAATGGGCTGCCATGCAGTGTCAGGGGAATGTCAAACCGGTCGCAGCCGCCGCCGAAATAGCGTTGCAAGGCGGTTTCGACCTGATCGGTGATCACAGACCGCCCGATGCCAATCTGGCCTTTGGCGGCTTTGCGCAGCCGTTGTAATTCGGTGGGCAATGCCTTGCGGTCCGCAAATTCCAGCAAGTGCAGGCTGCGCTGATCGCAAACCACGATCATCGACCCCATTGGCGTGTTGATGTGATCGGCAAGCAAAAGCGCATCCTTTGCAAAGCTGCCGGGGGCGATGCCCATCAGTTTGGCAAAAGCCGCCCGAAACGCAGACGGGCTGTCAAAACCCGCATCAAGTTGTGCGTCAATCACCTTGCCAGATTTTAGCGTTGTGAACCCATGTGTCAGCCGCCGTTGCCGCGCCATTTCGAGGAATGTCATCCCGAAACTGCGCTTGAACGCGCGTCTGATTGTCGAGGGATCATGCCCCATCGCGGTGATATCGGTTTCCGACCAGCGCCGCGTTGGCTGCTGATCTAGCGCATCAACCAAGGCCCTGATCGCAGGGTCGGGTTGTGCGAGCGGTTGGCATCGTTTGCAAGGTCTGAAACCGGCCGCAATGCAAGCGCCCGCGTCTTCGAAGAACACGCAGTTTTCTTGTTTTGGTTTGCGGGCGGCGCAGGTCAGCCGACAGAACACACCGGTGGAGCGCACGCCCACATAGGCTCGCCCGTCATAGCTGGCATCCCGTGCAAGAAGTGCTGCATAAAGCGTGGTGTCGTCAGGTAGGTCAAAGAACATGACCTACCTATAGTCCGATTCTGGGGAACGTGCCGCCAGAAATCGGGCGTTTATTGCAGGTTGGCCTGCTTTTTGGCGAAACCCACCAGTTTTTGCAGGGCTGACACGTAGCTGTCATCGTCAATTGTCATGGCGACCCGTACATGCCCCAGCGCACCCTGACCAAAGCTTTCGCCCGGCATGACCGCAATATGTTCGGCGTCTAGCAGCGCGTTGGCAAACCCTTCGCCGCTAAGCCCCGTCGCCCGGATATCAAGCATCACATACATGGCCCCTTGTGCGGGCACTGCGCGGATGACGTTTTGATCAGCCAGTGCTTGCAATGTCAGTTCCCGGCGGCGGCGAAAGGGGGCGGCAACCGCCTCTTCCGGTTTAGTGCCTTGCCCGAGCGCAAATGTGGCGGCGTCCTGGATGTAGCCGGGCACGCCATAGGTCGTGTGCGTGGCCAAGGTGATCAGATGGCCGATCACATCCGCAGGCCCGCAGACCCAACCGACCCGGCTACCGGTCATGGCATGGCTTTTCGACATGGACCCGACCACAAGTGTCCGTTCGGCCATGCCAGGCAGGCTGCGTGGGCTGATATGTGTGCCTTCCCAGACCTGGGTGTCATACACCTCGTCCGAGATCAGCCAGAGGTCGTGCGTTTGGCACGCCTCGGCGATGCCCGTCAGGACCTGTTCGGAGTAGACCGTGCCAGTAGGATTGTTGGGGCTGTTGATCAGCAGCGATTTGGCACTGGGCGCAGCCGCCTCAATCGCTGCTTTTGTCGGCTGAAACCCGGTGTCGGGCGACGTGACGATCGGTTTCGCCACGGCCCCTAATGACCGGATCGTGCCTGGATAGGTGGCATAGTATGGGTCGATGTAAAGTGCTGTATCGCCTTGATCGCAAACCGCGTGATGCGCTGCAAAAAGGCCAGCCTGTCCACCCGGGGTGATCAGGATGTTTTCAGCCGCGGTCGGCACAGCTGTCCGCTGGGTGATCCGTGCGGCCACTGCCGCGCGCAATTTGGCTGTTCCGGGAACTTCGGCATAGACGGTGTGGCCGCCGATAGCGGCTTGATGCATGGCTTTCAGGATATCGGGGTTGGTCCGGATATCATGTTCGCCGATGGTCAGTTCGGTTACTGCGACGCCCGCGTCGATCATCCGCCGGGCGCGATAGAACACATCCCACCCGTCAGAGCCGCCACCCGTGATTTTTGTCAGTCGATTTGCAAGTTCCATGAGGCCGAGGGGAAGCTGGTTTCAGGCCAGAAGTCAATCAACCAAATGCGTCAGATTGCGTGGTCCGGGCCCTTCGGCGGCTTTGACATCCGCTGGGTTGTAAAGCGCGCAGGATTTCAGGCTCAGGCAACCGCAGCCGATACATCCGTCAAGCTTGTCACGCAGTTCCTCCAACGCGGCGATGCGGGCGTCGATCTTGTAGCGAAACTGGCGGCTTATCCGTGTCCAATCCGCCTTGGTCGGGGCTTTGTGGTCGGGTAGGGCGCGCAGATGATCCGCGATTTCACCCAGCGGAAACCCAAGTTTCTGCGCTGCCATGACGAAGGACAGCCGCCTGATGTCATGCCCCCCATAACGCCGATGTCCGCCCTTGTTTCGAACGGGTTTGACGATGTCATGAGTTTCGTAAAACCGGATTGCCGAGACCGCCAGCCCGGTTCGGTTTGCAAGATCGCCGATGGTCAGTCCCTGGGCCATGAAGAAAATCCTTGATCTCAAGTTAACTTGAGGAATGAGAAAAGGATTCGTAACGGAAATCCAGAGGAAAAGCCAATGATCCATACCGCGCATCGTTTTCATGTCGTTGACCCGTCGGCCGCGGCTGCGTTGCGCCGGGATGGGTTTGGCTGGGATGTTGATGGTGCAAGCCTGATGATCCCGGTTGACCGCCCGCGCGGGGCGTTGGCCCGTCTTTGGGATATACTCAAAAGGAGAATACACATGAGCCGTTTGGAACACGTCAACATTACCGTCGCCGATCCCAAGAAGACTGCTGCCATGCTGTCTGAGCTGTTCGGATGGCATACCCGCTGGGAAGGTTCTGCCATGAACGGGGCTGGCTATACCGTGCATGTGGGCGATGATGACAGCTATGTTGCTGTTTATTCGGGATCGGACCCTGAACAGACCATCCCCAAGGCCGATGCCAGCTATCAGATGCGTGGCGGTCTGAACCATCTGGGCGTTGTCGTGGATGACCTGGATGCGGTGGAGGCGCGGGTGAAGTCCATGGGACTGCAAACCCATAGCCATGCCGATTATGAGCCCGGTCGCCGTTTCTATTTTCATGATCATGATGGTGTGGAGATTGAAGTTGTCAGCTATGCTTGATCCTGACCCAACGTGAGGCGGCATCAAGGGCGTATGAAAACCCGAATCAAGGAATATTCAGTGGGTGAACTGGCCCGATTGTCCGGCGTGACGGTGCGCACCTTGCACCATTACGACGCGATCGGGCTGCTGCGTCCGGCCCATGTGGCCCTCAATGGCTATCGCAGTTATGGGCGCGCGGAATTGCTGCGTTTGCAGGAGGTGCTGTTTTATCGCGCCTTTGGTCTGTCCCTGCGCGAGATTGCCGCGGTGTTGGCGGATGAGGCTGATGCTGTCACCCGGTTGCGCGCGCATCGTGATCGGTTGGCCGCACAGGCAGACGAGGCTCGCCGCCTGTTGGATACCCTTGATCGGACCATTGCAACGCTGACCAAGGAAACAGACATGTCTGATCATGATCTTTATGCGCCGTTCGATGCGGCTACCCAAACTGCCTATGAGGACTGGCTGATCGGAACTTATGGCCCCGATATGGCGGCCCGGATTGCCACATCGAAAGCAGCGATTGCCGCAATGCCGGATGGCGTTGCCGGGGCAATGCAAGAGCTGCAGGTGATCGAGGCGCGCCTGGTTGCAGCATTTCAGGCCGATACGAAACAGGCTGAACTAACCCCTGATCTGACCGCGCATCATGCATTGATGTCCCGCCTGTGGGGTGAAGACTGTACACCGGAGGCTTATGCCGGTTTGGCTGACCTTTATCTATCACATGCGGATTTTATTGCGCGTTATGAAAGGCTTGCGCCGCGCTTTTCACAATGGCTGCCCGCGGTGATGAAGGCCTATGCCGCTGAAATCTCTGCCTGAGCCTTTTTCGACAAGTTTTTGAAGATGATGTCGTAAGAGGCTTGGATGCGATGGCGCAATTCATCCTTGTCCGCATCAAAGCTGACAAGCACCCAGCTTTTGTGAAAATAGGGTGCTTTGGTTGCGGCGCCTGCATCAATCAGCATCTGGGCTGTATCGACGCTGTCGGTCTTGGTGCAAACCCCGTCGATCCGGTCCCCGAAACAGGCAAACATTTTGCCCCCGACTTTCCAGCTATCAAGCTCTGTCGTTGGATCAGCGGCGGTTGCCCCGGGCATTGCGGCACAGATTGTGTTGACCATTTCGCGTGACATGTCCTTATTGTGCCGCAAGAACGGAGGGAGAACAATGCCGAAATTCGTGGCGTTTTTGCGGGGCATCAATGTGGGCGGACATCGCAAAGTACCGATGTCGGATTTGCGTCGGCTCTGCGTCGGCATAACGTCGGACCCCGGCGTGCGGTCCTATATCGCTTCTGGTAACCTTGTGTTCGCTGCCGATGGCCGCGCCGATCAGCTTGCAGCGGCGATTGCCGACGGGATCAAGTCGACATTTGGATTTGACGTGCCGGTTCTGGTCCTGGAAGAGGCTACGATGCGCGCGGCCCTGAACAGCTGCCCGTTTCCGTGTGATACTGGCAAACTGGTGCATGGCTATTTCTGCTTTGCTACGCCCACGCTGGACATGGCGGGCGTGGATGAATTCAAAACCCCGACCGAGGCTGTGGCCGTCGCTGGCCAAACCGTTTGGCTATATGCGCCGGATGGCATTGGCCGGTCCAAGCTGGCCGCTAAGATGGAACGGCTGATCGGTGTAGCGGCCACCGCCCGCAACCTGAACACCGTGATCCAGATGGTTGCGATGCTGGATGACCGCTAGGACGTCAAATGTGACTAATGACGACCCGGCCAGGATTGGATCCGGAAGCGATCCCGGGGCGGCAAATTTATGGCGCGGAGAACGATCACGACATTGGGCGGTTGCGTTGATGTTTGTTTGGCGGACAAATCAGACTTTCCCGAAAGTCTGAAAACAAATCCTCTTGGAGGATTTGGCCCAATTTCTCTGAGAGAAATTGGTTCCTTCAGCGCCGTCTGTCGCTAATCCAAAGAATTTTAGCAATATCCGCTTAACGTCGAAAACCGTCATCATCTCTGGAGTCCATTCACCTGACTGGACCAGAGCAGTAGCGTGACAATCGTCATCCGCAGCGCTGAGGATTGCATCCTGTTGTTTTTCCGCCTTGCAACTACATCGGAAAATGCCACGATGAGCGTCGGGGAGGCCGCATGAAAACGCAGGTCGCGATTATCGGGGGCGGGCCGTCGGGGCTGTTGCTGGCGCAGTTATTGCATCGGCGTGGCATTGAGAGTGTCGTGCTGGAACGCAAGACCAAGGATTACGTGCTGGGCCGGATCCGGGCGGGCGTGCTTGAGCAGGGGCTGGTTGCGCTGATGGAGGAGGCGGGTTGCGCTGACAGGTTGCATGCCGAAGGGTTCACCCATGAAGGCACGCTGATTTCCTATGGTGATGAGATGTTTCGCGTGGATTTCACCGAGCATACTGGCAAGCCTGTTGTTGTTTATGGCCAGACAGAGCTGACCCGCGACCTTTATAATGCGCGTGAGGCGGGGGGGGGGGCTATCGTGTTTAATGTGGCCGATGTGACGATCAATGGCGCCGATAGTGATGCGCCTTTTGTGACCTATGCCGTGGATGGAGCGGCGCAGCGTCTGGATTGTGATTTCATTGCAGGCTGTGATGGTTTCCACGGTGTCAGCCGTCAGGCCATCCCACTTGATATGCGCCGCGAATATGAGAAGGTTTATCCGTTTGGCTGGCTGGGCATTCTGTCGGAAACGCCCCCTGTCAATCACGAGTTGATCTATGCCAATTCGCCGTGTGGCTTTGCCCTATGTTCCATGCGCAATGAGCGGTTGAGCCGTTATTACATCCAATGTTCGCTGAGCGACAAGCCCGAGGATTGGACCGATGCCGCGTTCTGGCAGGAGTTGAAACGCCGTATCCCGGCCGCGCAGGCTGATCAGTTGGTCACTGGCCCGAGCATCGAAAAATCCATCGCCCCGCTGCGATCTTTTGTGACCGAGCCGATGCGTTGGGGCCGCTTGTTTCTGTGCGGTGATGCCGCCCATATTGTGCCGCCGACCGGGGCCAAGGGGCTGAATACGGCGGCGTCGGATGTGCATTATCTTTATCACGCGCTGCGTGATTTTTACGAGAATGACAGTGAGGCTGGGATTAATGCCTATTCGGCCAAGGCCCTTGCCCGTGTCTGGAAGGCGGAGCGGTTTAGCTGGTGGTTTTCGTCGCTGATGCATCGCTATCCTGACCAATCCGTGTTTGATTTGAAGATACAGGTGGCGGATCTAGAATTCCTGCGCTCCAATAAGGCAGCGCAAAGGGCCATGGCGGAAAACTATGTGGGTTTGCCCTATTGATGCGAGGAGGATGCATGTGATGTCTGACCGATGTAATAAGGGTATGGCTGTCCGTCGCGCCGTTTTGGGGGCGAACCATGTGGATCGGGCGGACGCTGCCAAGACGGATTTTGACGCCCCGTTTCAGGCGCTGATTATCGAAGGGGCCTGGGGCACGGTTTGGGCCGATGACACGATCAGCCAGCGTGAGCGATCGATGCTGACCCTCGCTTTGCTAGCGGCCACGGGCAATTTCGATGAGATCCCGATGCATATCCGTGCCACAGCCAATACCGGGGCCAGCCCTGAGGATGTCATACAGGCCTTTCTGCACGTGGCCATTTATGCAGGTGTGCCAAAGGCCAATCATGCGATCAAACTGGCCAAACAGACCTTTGCAGAGATGGAGGCGGCGGGATGAGACCCCCTGCGGAATATTATCAGCGCGACCGTGATCGGCATCCGCCAGCCTTGGCACCTGATTACAAGACATCGGTGTCGCGCAGCCCGCGTTTTGCCCCAATCAGCCTGGAACAATCAGTGAGTGAGATTACAGGCCCGGTATTTGGTCATCAGGATGTTGGTCTTTTGGATCATGATCTGATCCGCAACTATGCCCAGACCGGTGATCCTGTGGGCGAGCGGATTATTGTGCATGGCCGGGTATTGGATGAGAATGCGCGTCCTGTGCCGCAGACCTTGGTTGAGATTTGGCAGGCCAATGCCGGTGGCCGTTATCGCCATAAAAAGGATACCTATTTGGCCCCGATTGATCCGAATTTTGGTGGCTGTGGGCGTACCATCACGGATGAGAGCGGCTATTTCTTCTTTCGTACTGTCAAACCGGGGGCTTACCCTTGGCGCAACCGGGTCAATGACTGGCGACCCGCCCATATCCATTTTTCTGTCTTTGGCGCGTCGTTTAGCCAACGCCTGATCACGCAGCTATATTTTGAGGGCGACCCGCTGATTGCGCGTTGTCCGATTGTGCAATCGCTGCCGGATGCGGTGGACGCGTTGACCGCAAAGCTGGACATGAACGCGACGATCCCGCTGGATACGATCGCCTATCGGTTTGATATTGTGCTGCGCGGTCGCCGCTCCACCCTGTTTGAGAACCGGCTGGAGGGGAATTGATGACTCGAAAGTTGAGAGAGACCCCGTCACAAACTGCTGGCCCTTATGTGCATATCGGGCTGGCCCCCGGCGCCGCCGGGTTTGATATTTATGATCAAGAGCTGGGCTGGGATATTGCCGGAGCCAATGCCAAGGGGGAGCGTATCCGGGTTGAGGGCCGTGTGATGGATGGAACGGGCAACCCGGTCAAGGATGTGTTGCTGGAGGTGTGGCAGGCGAATGCTGATGGTCAATATGCCCATCCTGAAAGTGGTGCGGTTGAGGATGGTTTTCGTGGTTGGGGCCGGGTGATCACGGACTTCGAGACGGGTGCATGGGGCTTTGACACGATCAAGCCGGGTCCGGTGGCGGGCCGGAATGGCGCGGTGCAAGCCCCCCATCTGAACCTGTGGATTGTCGCCCGGGGCATCAATCTGGGCCTGCATACGCGGATGTATTTTAGCGATGAGGTGGCGGCGAATGCTGCTGACCCGGTGATCAATCTGGTTGAGTGGGAAAGCCGCCGTCAGACCTTGATTGCCAAGCGTGCCGAAGAGGACGGTCAGGTTGTCTATCGCTTTGACATCCGTCTTCAAGGCTCCGACGAAACCATCTTTTTCGATATTTGAGGACCCAATGCCAAACCCTTGCATTATCTGTGTTGCAATTACGGGAAGTGTGCCGACCAAGGCGAACAATCCCGCCGTGCCGATCACCGTGTCCCAGCAGATCGAGTCGACTCAAGAAGCTTTTGAGGCGGGTGCCTCTATCCTGCATGCCCATGTCCGCAATGACGATCAGACCCCATCATCGGATCCTGAGAAATTCGCCCGGCTGAAAGAAGGCGTCGAGAAACATTGCCCCGGCATGATCATCCAGTTTTCGACCGGTGGCCGGTCTGGGGCGGGCAAGGAACGCGGTGGCATGTTGCCTTTGCGCCCGGATATGGCCTCACTTGCCGTGGGGTCGAATAACTTTCCGACCCGAGTTTATGAGAACCCGCCTGATCTGGTGGATTATCTCGCGGCCCAGATGCTGGAATATGATGTGAAGCCCGAGATCGAAGCCTTTGATCTCAGCCATATTCTGGTTGCGGCCCAGATGTCGGCGAAGGGTCAGTTGACCGATCCCCCTTATGTGCAGTTCGTCATGGGGGTGAAGAATGCGATGCCGGTCGACCGCGATGTTTTTGATTATTATGTCCATACTGTTCACCGCCTGTTTGGCAAGGATGTCCGCTGGTGTGCTGCCGGGATTGGTGCGCAGCAGATCACCTTGAATGAATGGGCGATTGCCGCCGGTGGGCATGTGCGTACCGGGCTTGAGGATAATATGCGGCTGGATCGTCAGACGCTCGCCCCGTCGAATGCGGCGCTGGTGGCGCGGGCTGCGGACCTATGTGCCAGGCATGACCGCCCGGTGGCGACATGGCAGGAGGCGCGGCGTATTCTCGGGCTGCGGGAGGTTTCGGTCTAGCCTGTTGTCTGCTTGCGGTGCTGGCCTTGTATCGGGGGCTGCCCGACTTATCGGTCGGGCGGGGCGGTTGTACCAATATCCGTAATGGCATTCATGATCTGCACGGCGTTGTTCAGCGCAGCACCCGTCGCTTCCGCCATGGTGGGCAAGGTCATCCATTCCAAAGCCCATGCGCTGCCGGACCGTTCCTGCTCATGGATCATAGCTTGCGCCAGCACCGCCTGCTGCCCGCTGACATAGCGGGCAAGCGTCACCAAGGCTTCGGCCCTGACGGGGTTTTGCTTATGCGGCATCGCTGAGGAGGTGCCCCCGCCGGAGAGGCTGATTTCGTCAATTCCTTGTTGCGCCATCAGCGCCACATCCTGGCCGATCTTGGCCAGAGTTCCGGTGAGTAGCACCAGCCAATGCCCGATATCGCACATCTGGCTGCGGTCGGTATGCCAGACCTTACCAAGTGATAGGCCAAGTTCCTCTGCGACCAAAGGGGCGCAGGCGTCGACATGATCCTGCGGGTTGTCACGCAGGCCAATCGGGCCGCCGATTTGCACTTGCGATATGGCGACGCGCAGGTCTTTGAGCCTTGCCAAATGGGCGGTCAGCGGGCGCCGCCAGGTGTCAAGCCTTGCGCCAGCGGTCATCGGCAAGGCGGCCTGCATGCGCGTGCGCGCCAGCATCGGCCTGTTTCCGAAATGGGCTGCATTTTGCTCAATCAAGGCGATGACATGCTTTGTCCGGTCCGCGAACTGGTCCAGCACATCCATCACGGTCATGATCATCGCAGTGTCGATCACATCCTGACTGGTACTGCCGGTGTGAATGGCGTTGGCTGCGCCATCAGGCAGGCCTGCGCGTAGGGCGGCGATGAGGGCTGGAACGGGCAACCCGTCGCGCGTCGCACTAGGGTGGAAACGGGTCTTGGAAAAATCGGTGATGGTGGCTAGAGCGGCGGCGGCGTCGTCTCGCGTGACGACACCGCAACGGGCGAGTGCCTTGGTCCATGCCGCCTCGAAGTCCAGCATATGGCGGGTGAAGGCCGGGCCGCTGAAGGCGGTCGCGATGGACGGGTCGTGAAAGAGATCGCCAAAAAGGCCGGAGCTGGTCAGTGCATTTGTCATGGCCCCCAGTTTTTGCCAATTTGGGCGGTTGGACAAGTGCCCCCGTTTACGCAATTGCTGGACGGGGGATAATCGTGCTGCTATGACAGCGTCATGAAGAGCAACTGCATCATTACCTGCTGCATTATTGTCTGCTGACATCTGTCGCGGGTTACTCTTTGTCGTTTCACATCAGAACTGATCTTGGTAAGCCCGCGGCGCAACCCGACTGCGCGAGGCATTATGACCAATATCAGGTTCCACAACACCAAGACCCGCAGGCGCGAGGATTTCGCGCCGATTGATCCATCCGACGTGCGGATGTATCTGTGCGGGCCGACGGTTTATGACCGGGCCCACTTAGGCAATTCGCGCAATGTGCTGGTGTTTGACGTGCTGTTTCGCCTGCTGCGCCATATCTATGGGCCGGATCATGTCACCTATGTCCGCAACTTCACGGATGTGGATGACAAGATTAATGCCCGTGCGGCTGAAACGGGTCGTGCGATTGGTGACATCACCGCTGAAACGATTGGCTGGTATCATGACGACATGGATGCGCTCGGGGCCATGCGCCCGACGCATGAGCCACGGGCGACCGATTACATCGCCCAGATGATTGCGATGATCGCTGATCTGGTTGCAAAGGGTCATGCCTATGCCGCCGAAGGCCATGTGCTGTTCGCAGTTGAAAGCTATGATGATTATGGCAAGCTGTCCGGTCGGTCACTGGATGACATGATTGCCGGTGCAAGGGTTGAGGTCGCCCCTTACAAGCGCAATCCGATGGATTTTGTGTTGTGGAAACCCTCCACCGATGGGCAGCCGGGGTGGGAGAGCCCTTGGGGCTATGGTCGTCCGGGCTGGCATATCGAATGCTCTGCCATGGCGCATGATCTGCTGGGTGAGACGTTTGATATTCATGGCGGGGGCAATGATTTGCAGTTTCCGCATCATGAGAATGAGATTGCCCAATCGGCTTGCGCCCACCCGCAGGGCGAATTCGCCCGGGTCTGGCTGCATAATGAGATGTTGCAGGTCGAAGGTAAGAAGATGTCCAAATCGCTGGGCAATTTCTTTACCATTCGCGACCTGTTGGATCAGGGCATTCCCGGTGATGTGATCCGGTTGGTTATGCTGGGTACGCATTATGGAAAGACCATGGATTGGACCGAGAAACGCCGCGATGAGGCGGATCAGACCCTGCGTAAGTGGTATGGCATCCTGCATGGTCATGGGTTTGGTCCTGATCTGGTTGCCGCCTTGCGCGCGGATGGTCAATGGCAGGCGGATGACGAATTCATCGGCGTGCTGGCCAATGATCTGAATACGCCGGGGGCGCTGGCGCGGCTGCATGTGCTGTCCAAGGGAAAGACGCCAGCCGCATTGGCAGGGTTCGCCCATGGTTTGGCGATGCTGGGGTTGGTGAATGACTGGTCCGCCATCCCGATGTTTGATGGCGGTGAGGCTGGTCTGGACGTGGCCCCTGCGGTGGCCGCAAGGGTTGATGCCTTGCTCGCGGATCGTGCGGCGGCCCGCGCGGCCAAGGACTGGGCCGGTGCGGATGCGGTCCGCGACATCCTGAATGCGGCCGGTGTGCAGGTCACGGATGTGGGCGGGCAGGCGACCTGGGTGCCGGGTCCTGATTTTGATGCCGCCAAGTTGGGAGATGTGTCATGAAGAATTTTCGTTACGAAAATTCTTGCGTGTTCAAAATTTTAGCTAAAATTTGGGGGAGTGCGGGCTGTTGAAGGAACGTCTTTATCTGTTTGACACGACGTTGCGCGATGGTGCCCAGACGCAAGGTGTGCAGTTTTCTGCGGATGAAAAACAGCAGATCACTGCCGTGCTCGATGGGTTGGGGCTGGATTACATCGAAGGTGGTTGGCCGGGGGCGAACCCGACGGACACCGCCTTTTTCGCCAGCCCGCCCAAGACCCGTGCGACCTTCACCGCCTTTGGCATGACCAAACGCAGTGGCCGCTCGGCGGAAAACGATGATGTGCTGGCCGCCGTGATGAATGCGGGCACTGCTGCTGTGTGCTTGGTCGGCAAAGCCCACGACTTTCATGTGACCAAGGCGCTGGGGATCACACTGGAAGAAAACACAGAGAACCTGCGCGCCAGTTTTGCCCATATCAAGGCGGCTGGTCGCGAAGGCCTGTTTGATGCTGAACACTTCTTTGACGGCTATAAGGCAAACCCGGATTATGCGCTGGAGGCTATTCATGCCGCCTTTGAAGCCGGCGCCCGCTGGATTGTGCTCTGTGATACCAATGGTGGCACGTTGCCAGATGAGATTTCGACAATCGTAGGGGCCGTTATTGCCAGCGGTATTCCCGGCGATCATTTGGCGATCCATACCCATAACGACACCGAAAATGCGGTGGCCGGGTCGTTGGCCGCGATCATGGCAGGTGCCCGTCAGGTGCAGGGCACCTTGAACGGATTGGGCGAACGCTGTGGCAATGCCAATCTGACGACGCTGATCCCGACATTGCTGCTCAAAGAACCTTATGCCAGCATGTTTGAAACGGGCGTGTCGCTGGAGGCGCTAAAAGGATTGCGCCGTGCCTCGCGCCTGCTGGATGACATTCTGAACCGTGTGCCTGCCGAGCAGGCTCCTTATGTGGGGGCTTCGGCCTTTGCCCATAAGTCGGGCTTGCATGCCAGCGCGATTGCCAAAGACCCCAGCACCTATGAACATGTGGACCCAGCGACGATCGGCAACACCCGCATCGTGCCGATGTCCAATCAGGCGGGTCAGTCGAACCTGCGTGCTCGTCTGGCGGAGGCAGGCTTGCAGGTGGAGGCGGGCAACCCCGCACTTGCCCGGATTGTTGAGCGGATCAAGGAGAAAGAGGCGCAAGGCTATTCTTATGACACCGCGCAGGCCAGTTTTGAACTGCTTGCCCGTGAAGAGCTGGACCAGATGCCGCAGTTTTTCGAGGTCAAACGGTACCGCGTCACGGTGGAGCGCCGCCGCAACAAGCGCAATCAGATGGTGTCTTTGTCAGAAGCCGTCGTTGTCACCAAGGTTGCAGGCAAGAAGTTCCTGAATGTCAGCGAAAGCCTAGGCCCTGATGGGTCGGACCAAGGGCCGGTTAACGCGTTGGCCCGTGCCTTGGCCAAGGATCTGGGCCCCTATCAACAGATCATTGACGATATGCAACTGGTCGACTTCAAGGTCCGCATCACCAATGGCGGGACCGAGGCTGTGACCCGTGTTATCATCGATAGCGAAGACGGGCGGGGCCGCCGTTGGTCAACTGTCGGCGTCAGTGCCAATATCGTCGATGCATCTTTTGATGCGTTGGTCGATGCCATCAATTGGAAACTGATCCGGGATGGGGCGAAGTTGTGAAACGTTTTTTGACTATTGTCGTGCTGCTGGCGGGTTGTGCGAATGGGCCGCTGGCCCCGGAGGGGACGGATTACATTGCCGTCACCTCTGGCAGTGGTTTTATTGGCCGGTCCGCTGATCGCATCTATGCCAATGACACATTGCGCCGCGAGGATCAGGACCCCGTTGATGCCGCCCTGGATGTGCGGTGGCAGGAGTTGCCGGAGGGGACCTATCAGAAGGCCCGCGCTATTCTGACGGCGGGTGTGCCCGGTATTGCCGAGCCTGAATTCGACCTCTGCCCGACGGATATGGGGGTCAACAGCATGACATTCACCCAACCGGTGGCGGATCAGACCAGCGTTTCGGCGGGCTGTATGGATAATGGCTATTTCGCTCTTCGGTCGCAGATCATGGCACTGCTTCCCCCCAGATGAGCCTCAATGCCTGCGCCCAGATCGTTGAAAAGGCCGACCCGGAGCGTTTCCGCGCCACCATGGCCGCACCGGTGCCTGCGCGGTCGGTGCTGTTTCCTCTTTTTGCTTTCAATGTGGAGGTCAGTCGCGCCCCTTGGGTGACCGAGGAGCCGATGATTGCGGAGATGCGCCTGCAATGGTGGCGCGATGCGTTGGAGGAGATCGAAAAAGGTGGTCCGTTGCGCAAGCATGAGGTGGTCGATGCGTTGGCGGGGGTGTTGGACGCTGAAGGTGCCCGTTGTCTGGATCGTTTGGTCGCCGCCCGTCGCTGGGATATCTACAAGGATGCGTTCGAGGATCAGGCGCATTTTGATGACTATATCGATGCAACATCAGGTCATCTGATATGGACTGCGGCCCGTTTGCTGGGGCTGGCGGAGGAATGCGTTTGTAGGGATTTTGCCTATGGCGTCGGCGTGGCCAATCTGTTTCGTGCCATCCCGGAATTGGAGGCGCGGGGCCGCAAGCCGTTGCTTGATGGCACGCCCAGTGGTGTCAAAGCGTTGGCGCAAGCTGCGTTGCGCCGTGTGGAGACAGCGCGCGCTGGTCGTCGTGATATGTCAAAGAATGCCGCAGCGGCGCTGCTGTCGGGCTTTGCTGCGCGGCGCGTTCTGCAGCGCGCTGTCACCAAACCGGGCGACGTGGCTGATGGTGCGTTGGAACTGACCCCTTTTGCGCAAAGCCGGAGACTATTGTTGGTCAGTTTGCGCGGCTGGTGGGTTTGACCGGGTTTTGGGTCTAGCGTTACCCGTCCCGGGCTTGACCCGGGACCTCCATCTTAGATTTATGGGCTAAGGTCAGACAGTTTGTCGTGGCTGCCTGACCAGCCAGATTAGTGACCCGCCAGCGAGCACAAGGAACGGGATCATCGCGAGGTTGACCGCGTTCCAGCCTTCCACCGCCGTGCCGCCTGAGCAGTTCATCAACCCGCCAGAGGCCAGTGATGCCACAGTCACCATACCAAAGACGACCATATCGTTCATGCCTTGCACGACGCCACGTTCTTCGGGCCGATGCGCGCCAGCCAGCATGGTTGTTGCTCCGATGAACCCGAAATTCCATCCCAGCCCCAAAAGTATCAGCGCCAGATAGAAATGCGTCAGTTCCACCCCGGACAGCCCGACAATGCCGGCCCCGCCAAGGATGATAAGTCCGGTTGCCATGATCTTCTCCACCCCGAAACGGGCAATCAGGTGCCCGGTAAAGAAGGAGGGCGCGAACATGGCCAGCACATGCGCCGATACGATGTCATTGGCGTTATTGGTTGTAAAACCACAACCCACCACCGCCAACGGTGTTGAGGTCATCACAAGGTTCATCAGCGAATAGGACACCATGCCTACGATGATGGCGACCACGATCCGGGGGTCGCGGATCAACTCGGCCCGACTGCGTGTGATGACTGTATTGGTTGCTTGCGGTTCCTTCTTGCTGCCTTTGGGCAGGTCCAGCCAGAAGAACAGAAGCATTCCGAATATGTTCAGTGCCGCCACGGCCAGATAGCTGCCGAGAAACGGGACGACATAGGCGTCCTGCACCAGTTTATTCAGCTGGGGCCCAACAATGGCGGAGAGCAGCCCGCCCGCCATGACGTAAGACACGGCTTTTGGTCGGAATGCTTCTGACGCTGTGTCGGTTGCAGCGAACCGGTAGAACCCCTGCGCCGACATGTAGATGCCCGTCAGATACGACCCGGCCAGCAGGATGGCGAAAGACCCGACATACAGCCCGTAGGCCGCAACCAATGCCCCGGTCGCGCCCGCAAAGGCCCCCAGAAAGAAGCCGAAACGTCGTCCGTTACGTTGCATCAGTGGGCTGATCCAGGGTGCCGTTGTCATTGACCCAAAGACGATGAAAGAAATCGGCAATGTCGCAAGGCAAGGGTTGCTGGACAGCATCCCCCCGGCCAACCCGCCGATCACGAAGATCATTGGCATTTGCGCCCCAAGCACCGCTTGTGCCAGCACCAATACGGCCACGTTGCGCTTGGCCCGTCTGTCGTCAATGTAAGTCATAGCGCATCGGTACGCCTGTGCTGCGGCGCTTGCAATCGCCGTTTTAGGCTTGGTCGATAATATGGGCGAATGACCCGCTGACATTGCCCTTGATCAACCCCATGGAGGGCAGGGCGGTGTCTGTTGCGTCCTGCGCTGCGAAGAGCGTTGTGCCTTCGGCCTTGATTGTTGTCGCATAGTGGAATTCGTGCCCGGTCCAGCGGCCCTTCATCGGTCCTTTATCGGCTTGCAGATGCCGGTAGCCCAGATGCAATTTGCGTTGGGCGAATGATGTTTCTAACCCCAGTAGCCCGGCCATTTGGTGGGTTTGTCCATCTGCATCTGTCAGCGTTTCGCCCAGTGTCATGTACCCGCCGCATTCGCCGTAGATTTGGGCTGTGTTGTTGTGCAGGCTGTTCATGAAAGTGCTGTTAGCGGACAGCTGTCCTGCATAGAGTTCGGGGTAGCCGCCGGGCAGGTAGATCAGGTCGGCTTCTGGTGCTGGGTCGTTATTGAGGGGTGAGAATGTGCTGATTTCTGCCCTGGCGTTGTGCCAGTCATCCAGCAAATGTGGATAGGCAAAAGCGAAGGCGGCATCCTGTGCGATGGCGATCCGTTGTGCGGGTGGTTTTGATCTGACGCGGTTCGCTGCTTTTAGCCTGTGCAGGGGCGGCAAGGCATTCAGGTCGACGGATTTTTCGATCAGGTCGCCGGCCTGATCCAGGAATGCGTCCAGATCCGGCCGTTCCTGTGCCTGGACCAACCCCAGATGCCGAGATGGATGATTGAGCGTTGCGGTGCGTCCAACTGCACCGAAGATGGGTATGTCCCCCAACGCATGCCGCAGCATGGCTTCGTGCCGCGCGGAGCCGACATTGTTCAGGATCACCCCGGCGATTTTCACTGCGGGGTCGTGGTTGATGAACCCTTTGGCCAGCGGGGCGACAGAGCCTGCCATACGTGCGGCGTCTATCACCAGCACCACGGGCATGCCCAGGATGCGGGCCAGATCGGCGGTAGCCCCTTCGCCAGCGGGCGGTGCCCCGTCAAAGAGCCCCATCGCTCCTTCGACGATCAGGGGCGTTTCTCCGGCTGCCAGTGATTTGATCCGCGCAGGCGTCATCGCCCATGCGTCGAGGTTCAGGCAGGTTTGCCCGCAAGCGGCCTCGTGAAAGCGTGGGTCGATATAGTCGGGGCCGGATTTTGCGCCGCGGATTGTCATTTTCCGACTGAGTGCGCGTAGTAGCCCAAGGGTGATGGTGGTCTTGCCGCTGCCGGAGGACGGTGCGCTGATAATGAAGCTCATCGCCTGTGGCCGGTTTGGGATGCCTCCGGCGGGAGTATTTTTGGCAAAATGATAGACATCAGGCGGATTCGGCGGGGCGTCCCCGGTCGAGCGGGTCGAGGTTGCGCGGGGCATCGCCTGCGGCCATGCCTTGCCAATCCAGCACTTGCCGCATCAGCACCGATTGTCCGACGCAGATGATCGCAGGCGGTTCAAGACCGGATTTGGCGATGTCATCAACGATCGTGCCGAGCGTGGTTTCGAGGACCTGTTGGTCGTCGGTCGTTGCGGTTGTGACCACGGCGACAGGTTCGTTCAAGTTCCGTCCGGCCTTGATCAGATGTCCCGCGATCTGGGCGATATGTTTCATGCCCATATAGATCACGATGACCTGGCTGCCTTTGGAAATGCTGTCCCAGTCGAGCGATCCTGGGGTGTTCCCGGATTGGTCATGTCCGGTGACGAAGGTGACCGATTGGTTCACGTCCCGGTGCGTCACAGGGATGCCTGCATAGGCCAGCCCGCCGATCCCGGCGCTGATCCCTGGAATGATCCGCACTGGTACATCATGTTGCACCAGTGTTTGTGCCTCTTCCCCGCCGCGCCCGAAGACGAAAGGATCGCCGCCCTTGAGCCGCAGCACACGCTTGCCCGCCCGCGCCAGATCGACCAGCCGGAGTGAGATATCCCGCTGTTTGGCGGAAGGTTTCCCGCCCCTTTTGCCAGCATAGATATGTTCGGCCTGTGGCGCCCAGTCGAGGATTTGTTCCTGCACCAACGCGTCATATATGACCACATCTGCCTGCCGCAGCCCGTTGAGCGCGTGAAGGGTCAATAGCCCTGGATCACCCGGACCAGCCCCGCATAGCCATACCCAGCCGGGCGCCAGTTCCGGCCATATGTGGTTGGGCAGGTGGGATGCATCTGTCATGCCTTTGGTTATGCCGCTGATTTTGTCGCTTGGAAAGCCGTCAAACGACACTGGATTGCGGATTGGCGGCATCGCCCTATAGTCGCGGCGATGAGTAGGAAACCGACCGGTGATTTGCGCCGTGGCTGGACCACGGGCGCATGCGCGACCGCTGCCACGAAGGCCGCGTTGATCCGCCTGTGGGGCGATGCCTTTCCCAAGGAAGTGGGCATCGTCCTGCCTAAGGGTGAAACGCCGGTTTTTCCCCTTGCCTTTGCTGAGGCGGGCGATGGTTGGGCGCAGGTTGGGATCACCAAGGATGCGGGTGATGACCCCGATGTCACCCATGGTGCCTTGATCGTGGCCCGTGTTGCAGTGTCGCCCGGTGGCGTGGTATTTGTGGCCGGTGACGGTGTCGGCACGGTCACGAAACCCGGTCTGCCGATTGCGGTTGGTGAGCCTGCGGTCAACCCTGTCCCGCGTCAGATGATGCGCGATGTGGTGCTGGAAATGGCTGCGAGTTTTGGCCGAGCCCCTGATGTGACCATTGAATTGTCGGTTCCGGGGGGGCAGGAGCTTGCCTTGAAAACCTGGAACACCCGTTTGGGCATTGAAGGCGGTCTGTCCATTCTGGGTACAACCGGCATTGTTCGTCCTTTCAGTTGTGCGGCCTGGATCGCATCGATCCATCGTGGGATCGATGTGGCCCGTGCCGATAGAGTGCCGCATGTCGCAGGTTGTACGGGGTCCACATCGGAAGCGACGGTGCAGGCCCTGCATCAATTGCCCGATCATGCCATGCTGGACATGGGTGATTTTGCAGGCGGAATGATGAAATACCTACGCCGACATCCGGTGCCTCGTCTGACGATTGGCGGTGGCATTGGCAAGATGGCCAAGTTGGCGCAAGGTGCCGTTGATTTGCATTCTGGCCGGTCGCAGGTGAATTTTGATCAATTGGCGGAATGGGTTGCCCGCCCGGAATTGGCGGGAGCCAATACAGCACTTGAAGCCTATCAGATTGCGGGGCCAGCGTTGGCCAATGCCGTGGCCACCCGTGCCAGGGATGCCGCGCGCGCGCAACTGGCTGATGCGGATGTTGCGATTGATGTCGTGGTCATCGACCGTGCCGGTCAGGTGATTGCGCAGGCGGGGCCATGACCCTGTTGCTATTGGCCGGATCGGGCGAGGCCCGCCAGATTGCTGCCGGGTTGGCGGGCGGCGATGTTATCGCATCGCTTGCCGGGGCGACCCGTGCCCCTGCGGATTTGCCGGTCCCGATGCGGGTTGGCGGGTTTGGTGGGGAGGCTGGGTTTCGTGCGTTTCTGGCAGAGGCGGGGATTACAGCCGTTCTGGATGCCACCCATCCATATGCCCGTCAGATCACGGCCCGCACTGCGGGGGTTTGTGCCGCGTTGGGCCTGCCATATCTGCAATATCTGCGTCCGCCATGGCACCCGGAACCGGGTGATCGGTGGACGGAAATTGCCAGTGAAGATGATGCAGCGGCCCATATTCCGTTAGGTGCAACTGTGTTTTTGGGCACGGGGCGTCAAACCCTGAGCCGTTTTGCCAATCTGGTTGGCCGCCATGTGATCTGCCGCCAGATTGATCCGCCTGATACTCCGTTTCCCTTTGCAGGGGGCGAATACCTTGTCGGTCGTCCACCGTTTTCGGTGGCTGATGAGGTGGCTTTGTTTTCGCGCCTGAAGGTGGATTGGCTTGTGGTCAAGAATGCAGGCGGTGCCGCGAGCCGCACCAAGCTGACCGCCGCTCGTCAGTTGGATATCCCTGTATTGATGATCGCCCGTCCGTCGCAGGGTGATTGGCAGATCGTGGATAGCGTTCCTGCCGCGTTGGAGTGGGCACGCTCGCTGTGAAGGAACGGGTGATCAAAGGGGATGCTTGTGTTGCCGAAGGCGCAGCATGGCTTTGCGCCCACAATCCCATTTTTGCCAGGGCGATGGAGGGTTTGCCCCCATTGCCGTTGCGCCTGCGCCCCGATGGGTTTGCCCAATTGCTGAGCGCGATTGTCAGCCAGCAGGTCAGCGTGGCCTCTGCAGCGGCGATCTGGGCTCGGCTGGAGACGGCGGGGATGACACGCCCGGATGTTGTTGATCGTGCGAGTGGGGATGATTTGCGCGCATTGGGTTTGAGCCGTCCAAAGGTGCGCTATGCCCATGCGCTGGCCCGCGCCGGTTTGGATTACGCCGCGCTGCGCCAGATGCCTGCCGATGATGCGATTGCAACATTGGTTGCAGTCCCTGGCATTGGCCCCTGGACGGCGGAGATTTACGTGATGTTTTCATTGGGTCGTGCCGATGTGTTTGCCCATGGTGATCTGGCGTTGCAGGAAGCGGCAAGGGTGATGTTTGATCTGCCTGATCGTCCCACCGAAAGGGAGATGCGTCAGATGGCGCTGGACTGGTCGCCCTGGCGGTCGGTTGCGGCCCGGATCATGTGGGCCTACTACAAGCAGATCAAGCAACGGGAAGGCATTCGATGACACGGGCATTAGAGGCACAAAGACGGGAACCGGTATCGGGCGAGACACGATCTTGCGTTGTGTTCCTGCATGGGTACGGGGCGAATGCGGCTGATCTGATCGGTTTGGCTGATCCATTGGGCGAACATCTGCCTGACACATTATTTATTGCCCCCGATGCGCCAGAGGCGTGTGCCGGTGCGCCGATGGGGTTTCAGTGGTTTCCGATCCCTTGGATTGATGGATCAAGCGAAGAAGAGAGCCGCGCCGGATTGGACCGGGCGGCGGATGATCTGGATGCATTTCTGACGGGGATCATGGTTGATGAGGATCTGCTGCCCGAACAGGTGATCGTGCTGGGGTTTTCGCAAGGGACGATGATGGCCCTGCATGTCGTGCCACGCCGCGAAGATCCAGTGGCCGGCATCGTGGCGTTTTCGGGTCGGTTGCTGGAGCCGGAGCTGCTGAGCGATGAGGTCGTCAGCCGCCCGCCGGTTCTGCTGATCCATGGCGATCAGGATGATGTCGTGCCCCCACAATCGTTGCCGCAGGCTGCAGAGGCCCTGCAGGATGCAGGCTGGAAAGAAGTTTACGCCCATATTATGAAGGGAACCGGCCATGGCATTGCCCCTGATGGACTTTCGGTGGCGCTGGCATTCATGCGTGACAGGCTGGGCCTCTCCTGACCTGGATTTTCAGGTAGAAATCTCTGCCACGTTAACGGATTGGTGACCGGTCACCGGGCATACCGTATCCACAGTTTATGTGAGGGAGGTAGGTCATTGGTCATTTTTGCACCGCTTTTGTTTGGTCTTGTTCTGCTGGCTGCTTTTGGTCTGGCTTTTGCGGCCTATCCGGTGGCAGTGGCCGCAATTATGCCGGGCATGACTGGCGTTGACCTGCGGATTTTGTCCAATACTGCGATTGTCGGTGCTTGTGCAGTTGGTTTGATATGGATTTCGGTTACCTGGGCGCAGGAGCGGCGCAGGTTGCGGCGTGTGACGGATATGGATCCGGTGACCGCATTGTCCAACCAGCGTTCTTTTGTCAGTCAGGCGCAATCTGTCTTGTCGCAAAGCGGTGTTCTGCTGCTGCTGGATATCGACCACTTTCGCGAGATCAATGATCGTGGCGGGCGCAGGGTTGGTGACCTTTGTTTGATGGCGCTGGCGCAGCGTTTTCGTGAACTGACCCGCAGTACCGATATTGTGGGCCGTTTGGATGGCGCAACCTTTGCGATCTATCTGCCGGGGACCACGTTGGAGCAGGCACACACGATTGCAGATCGCCTGTCGCGCGGTGTGATCGTGGTGAATGAAGAGGTGGCGACACGCGCCACAGCCTCTGTCGGTTTGGTTTTTGCCAATGGGCGCACGGCGCTGGATCACCTGCTGCGAAATGCAAGTGGTGCGCTGGAACGCGCCAAGCTGCAGGGACGCACCTGTGTTGTTTCCGACGAGGCACCGCTCGCCGCCTGACGGCAATCGCTTGCGCGAAGTTTTTGCCGCACATAGTGGGGGTTGTCACATTTCTGACGCGATATATAGTCCACCTTAAGAGGATAGCGGGAACGCCGCTTTTGCACAGTTCTCGCACCTTTGCCGTGTGGGAAGTGAGATATGACGCAGACAGAATTCAGGACAGATTTCGTGCGCGCGCCGGGCGTGCTGAAGCATTATCCGGCGCTTGTATTGAATGCGGATTACCGTCCTTTGTCCTATTACCCTTTGTCATTGTGGCCTTGGCAAGAAGCGGTGAAAGCCGCGTGGCTGGACCGCGTTGATATCGTCAGCGAATACGAAGAGGTCGTGCGCAGCCCTTCTACCGTGATCCGCATTCCGTCGGTTGTGGTGTTGAAAGACTATGTCAAACCGCAAAAGCAAGTGGCCTTTACCCGGTTCAATCTGTTCCTCCGGGACGAGTTCTGCTGTCAATATTGCGGGGCCAAGGGCGATTTGACCTTTGACCATGTGATTCCGCGTGCCAGCGGCGGCGTTACCAGCTGGGAAAATGTGGTGGCGGCATGTAGCCCTTGCAATCTGCGCAAAGGGTCACGATCACTGCGTCAATCAGGGTTGAGCTTACGCAAGCCACCACGCAGGCCCGCAGCCGGACAACTGCATAATGTCGGACGCAAATTCCCCCCCAACCACTTGCATGAAAGCTGGGTCGATTTCCTGTATTGGGATGCCGAGTTGGAGGCATAACACCGCGTGTTTTGATGCCTAGACTTGGCGTGATACTCGCGCTACGAAGGCCGCGTTAGCGCTAACGCGCATCAGCAGCAAGCGGAGTAAGCTATGGTCTCTCGCGTCATTCCGGTCGACAGTTTTGATTTGGTCATCTTTGGGGGAACCGGCGATCTGGCCCGTCGCAAAATCCTGCCGGGACTGTTCCGCCGGTTTCTATCCGGTCAAATGCAGGAAGGATCCCGCATCATCGGCGCCGCGCGGTCAGAACTGGACGCCGCCGGATATCGGAAGATGATTGCTGAGGCAGTGGCGGAGTTTGGCGGCGAAGAAGCAAAGAATAAGAAAGGTTTAGCCGCCTTTCTGGATCACCTCGACTACGTTGCCATTGATGCAAAAGGTGATGGCGGCTGGGATAAGCTGGCGCAGCTGGTGCGTCAGGATGTGATTCAGGCATTTTATTTCTCGGTCGCGCCGTCGCTATTTGGGGAATTGGCCCAACGGCTGCATGCCAACAATATTGCCAATGCCAAAAGCCGAATCGTTGTTGAAAAACCGTTTGGTCGCGACCTTGAGACGGCGCGCGCGTTGAACGAGACATTGGCCGAGCATTTCACGGAACGTCAGATTTACCGTATCGACCACTATCTTGGCAAAGAGACGGTGCAAAACCTGATGGCCGTTCGTTTTGGCAATGTGTTGTTTGAGCCGCTTTGGAACAATCACTATGTCGATCATATCCAGATCACCGTCGCTGAAACAGTAAGCGTTGAAGGGCGGGGCGCCTATTACGACAAATCGGGCGCGATGCGCGATATGGTGCAGAACCATCTGATGCAGCTGCTTTGCCTGATCGCCATGGAACCGCCGAGCCAGTTTGGCGCAGATGCGGTACGTGACGAAAAACTGAAAGTGATCAGGGCGTTACAGGATATTGATCATCATCACATCGTGCGCGGTCAATATGATGCTGGCCCTGATGGCCCCAGCTATCGCGACGATGCAGAGAACCCGCGCAGTTTCACTGAAAGCTTCATCGCGATGCGCTGTCATATTGCCAATTGGCGTTGGGCCGGTGTGCCGTTTTATCTGCGTACTGGTAAACGGATGAAAGCTAGATCGTCGGAAATTACCGTTGTGTTCAAGGATTTGGGCCACACGATTTTTGAAGGTGATGAAGCGCGGCACCGCAATATCTTGTCCATTCGCTTGCAACCTAATGAAGGGATGGATTTGCAGGTCACCATTAAGGAGCCTGGGCCGGGCGGAATGCGCCTGATTGATGTCCCGCTTGATATGACATTTGCCGAAGCCCTGGGCGACGAAGAGCATGAGGTAACGGATGCCTATGAACGCCTGATCATGGATGTGATCCGCGGCAATCAGACCCTGTTCATGCGCGGTGATGAGGTTGAGGCCGCATGGGCCTGGACCGATCCACTGATCGAAGGCTGGGAGGCACGGAATGACGTGCCAAAGCTTTATGACCCGGGGTCGGCGGGACCGGAGGATGCCATGATGTTGATGCATCGCGATGGTCGCCGTTGGCGCGATATCAAAGGCTGAATAATCGGGCTGGACCCGCCTTTGCTGCGGTGGTCATAGTGAAGATGGCGTTGCCACACGGAAATCAAAAGGGAGTGGGCTATGCAACTGATTGAATATCCCGATGCTGAAATGATGATGATGGATCTGGCCGATACGTTGGCCAGTGAGTTGAAGAATTGTCTGCTGGTCCATGATCATGCGTCCTTTGCTGTGCCGGGTGGGACAACCCCCGGTCCGATCTTTGACAGTCTTTGCGCTGTGGATCTGGATTGGGCGCGGGTGCATGTGATGCTGACCGATGAACGCTGGGTGCCTGAGACATCCGACCGGTCCAACACCAAGCTACTACGCGAACGTTTGTTGATCGAACGGGCTGCTGATGCCCGATATGTTCCTTTGTATGATGATGCCGCGACCCCGGAAGAAAAACTGCCTGAGCTGGCAAGCGCGCTGGAGCCGGAACTGCCGATTTCGGTGATGTTGCTGGGGATGGGTGCCGATATGCACACGGCGTCAATTTTTCCGGGTGCTGATCAGCTTGATTTGGCGTTAAACGGCGATGAAAATCTGGTTGCGATGCGTGCCCCGGGCGCGCCGGAGCCGCGCATCACGCTGTCGGCCAAGGTCCTGAAATCCGCAATGAGCCGTCACATTGTCATTGTCGGTGGCGAAAAGCGTGCCGCGTTAGAGAAGGCCCGTCATTTGCAACCCCAAGAGGCCCCGGTGGCAGCGGTTCTGAACGGTTCCAAAGTCCATTGGGCGGAGCGTTAGACCATGTGGGAAGAGTTGCGGGCGCATCACGCGCAGGTTGCTGACCGTCGTTTTGAGACATTGGTTGATGCAGACCGCGCGGCGGCGTTTTCGGCGCAGTTCGGTGACATGTTGCTGGATTATACGAAGACGAATATTGATGTGACAGGTCGCGCCCTGTTGATTGATCTGCTGGAACAGACTGGCGTTGCGGCCAAACGTGATGCCATGTTTGCCGGAAAACCCATCAATGAGACCGAAGGGCGTGCTGTGTTGCACACCGCCTTGCGTAACCTTGATGGCGGGCCGGTTGAGGTCGATGGCGAAGATGTCATGCCCGGTGTGTTGGATACGCTGGCCCGGATGGAAAATTTCGCCAATGACGTCCGTGATGGCCGGTTCAAAGGGCAGGGCGGCAAGATCACCGATGTGGTGAATATCGGGATTGGTGGGTCCGATCTGGGTCCTGCGATGGCCGTCAAGGCGCTCGCCCCGTATCATGACGGTCCGCGGTGCCATTTTGTCAGCAATGTGGACCCGGCTGATGTGGCTGCAGTTTTACGTGTTTGCGATCCTGAGACGACACTGGTGATTGTCGCCTCCAAGACCTTTACCACTATTGAGACGATGACCAATGCCCGTACAGCGCAGACCTGGATGGCGCAGACTGTGACTGATCCCGGTGCCCAATTCGCCGCCCTATCCACGGCAGAGGATAAGACCGCCGCATTTGGTATCGATCCCACGCGGGTCTTTGGATTTGAGGATTGGGTCGGTGGCCGCTATTCGATGTGGGGCCCGATTGGTCTGTCATTGATGATGGCCGTTGGTGTTGATGCGTTTCGGGCGTTTCTGCGTGGTGCGCAGGCGATGGATACGCATTTCAAGGCCGCGGATTGGTCCGAAAACCTGCCTGCCATGCTGGCCCTGATCGGTATTTGGCATAATCAGATTTGCGGTTATGCCACGCGTGCGGTTCTGCCTTACGATAATCTTCTCAGCCGGTTACCTGCCTATCTTCAACAATTGGAGATGGAGAGTAACGGCAAGGGCGTCAGCATGGATGGTGCTGATTTGCCCGTTCATTCTGGTCCCGTTGTGTGGGGTGAGCCGGGAACGAATGGCCAGCATGCGTTTTATCAGCTGATCCATCAGGGCACCCGGGTGATTCCTTGTGAGTTTCTGGTGGCCGCCCGTGGCCATGAAGATGATCTGCATCATCAGCATCAATTGCTGGTCGCCAATTGTCTGGCCCAATCAGAGGCGCTGATGGGCGGTCGTGATCTGGATACTGCGCGGGCGAAAATCGCGGATCGTTTTGAAGATGCTGAGCTGGAAAGGCAGGCGCGGCACCGTGTGTTTGTGGGCAACCGGCCTTCTGTCACGATTGCCTATCCGCAGCTAACCCCGTTTGTGCTGGGCAAGATTATCGCGCTTTATGAACATCGTGTATTTGTCGAAGGCGTTGTGCTGGGCATCAATTCCTATGATCAATGGGGGGTTGAGCTGGGCAAAGAATTGGCAACCAATTTGCAGCCCGTGGTCGAAGGGGTCCAGCCTACTGATGGTAAAGATGGGTCAACCGCCGCACTTGTTGGGTTTCTGCAAAAGAATGGCGTCTAGGTCGGCTTTTGTAGTGGCTGTACCGACGGTCGGGCAAGGGATGCATCGATGATTGCTCTATACGTACCATACATCATCATTGGCGTGTTGGTGGTGGCCATGGTGAACGAACTGCGTAGCGGCAAGATATTAAACTGGCTGACGCTCATCTCCTTCGTGCTGTTTATCGTCGTTGCGGCGAACGTGCCCGACCGGTCGGGGCTGATCTGGCAGCTGATTCTGGCGGTAGCTGTTTTTGCCGTTGGTCTGTTGCTGTTTGCCTTTGCCGGTTTTGGGGCAGGGGCGGTGAAGATGATGAGCGGGCTGGCCCTGTTCATCCCGCTATCGAAAGGTTGGATCGCGCTGGCGGTGTTTGTTGGCAGTGTTTTCCTGGTTGGCGTGGTCATTGGCCGGTTGCGTAAAGGAGTCGGCACAAAGGACAGCGCATGGAAGGTGATGAACAGCAATGTCCTGCCCATGACCATCCCGATGCTGCTGACATGTATTGCCGTCTTTTTCGTCTGGTAGCTGCTGCCGCTATATTGCGGCGGTCACAATAATTTCGACATGAAAGTCTGGGGTTGCCAGTTTTGCCTCGCCTGTCCAGCGGGCTGGTGCATGACCTTGTGGCACCCACGCCTCCCATGCCGCGTTCATCTCTTCGAACTGGGTGGTGATATCTGACAGCCAGATTTGAGCGGTCAGCAGGCTTTCCTTACTTGTCCCGGCCTCGGCCAGCAAGCCGTCGATCTGGCCCAGAATGTCGTTGGTCTGTTGCGTTACTGATGCGCCCGGTGTGCCGACCTGCCCGGCGAGGTAGGCGACACTGTTGTGAATGACCAGTTGGCTCATTCTTGGGCCGACATGTTTGCGGGTGATATCTGGCATGGTTTTTCCTTTCATGGGGCTGTTTGGATCACCCTACACCGTGTCATTGGCGGCGTGAACCAATTGCGCCTGATCGTCAGCGTACGCACCCCTTACCGGCAATCAACTTTCTGCAATTAGCGTTCGCCAATCCCAGACCGGCCGCATTCCCGGCTGCTGGCAAGCTCAGGAAATGACACATGAACCTTAGCAGTCTCAGGCTTAGCCTGATTAATCGCCGTAGCATTAAAACCAAAGCCAAACGCCTGAACATGGTCGGTTTGATGGATGGAATCGCCATAGTGGGGGACCACGCCGGTTTGACCGTGCCGTTGCCCAATGGGGTCGCAGCATGGCAATCGCAGGCTTGGGGCGTTGGTATGTATGGTGATGCCAGTTTCGGCATCGGATCGTCGCCCACCGATGTCGCAGAGGGCGATTTGCAGGTCTTGTTGTGGCAAGGTATCCGCAGTAATGGCGCGATCTATCATGCCTCTGCCCCGATCCGATATGCGCCCGGAGCGGTGGCCGGGACGCTGGCCCAACGGATGCATACTGTCGGCGTTCCGATTGTCCCCTTTAGCATTGCCCCAGAATTCAGTGGCGCTGGTCTGAATTTTACATTCAGGGCGGATGGTCTGCCCACGGGACTGGACATGAGCACTGCAGGGCAGGTCACGGGCACGCCTGGTGCTGTCGCCAGCACATCTGTCATGGTGACCGCGATTGACCAATATGGTCGCATCCTGACAAGTAGCTACAATTCGGTTGTTCAGCCATTTCCGGCCATTTCCGGCGCTGTGCTGACAAATATTGCCGAGACAACGGCCACCTATCGCAGTCAGTTGAACCGGACCGGTAGTCTGCATCGCCTGATCAGTGCCAACCCGACCGAGACAGCCGCCACAGTGAAGGCCGTACCCGCCGTTTTGGCGGAGGCACAGTCCGATGTCTTGCTGAACATCACCGATCTGCCGGTCGAGGCCCAGTTTTATGTACATGAGATCGGGATCGATGATCAGTGCAATGAAACCCCCATTAATGTTACCGGTGGCGCGACGACCATAACGATTCCACCCGGTACGGCGGCTGGCGCGCTGCCAGATCGTTCGCATACGGTCGGTGTTCCGATCGTCCCGTATGATGTGGCCGGTGATTTTAGCGGCCCTGACCTTGATTTCACATTCGGCGCGAGTGGCCTGCCGTCAGGGTTAGCCATGAGTGCTGCCGGTCAGGTGACCGGAACGCCCACTGCGGTGGCGAGTGGTTCGGTACAGATCACGGCAACCGACCAATTTGGTCGTACCATCACAAGCGGCTACGGTGCTGCGGTGCAGCCTTTCCCGGCGGTATCTGGCGCGGTCCTGTCAGATATTGCCCAGACGACAGCAACATACCGCAGCCGCCTAAATCGCGCGGGCGGCCTGTACCGTTTGGTGAGCAGCAATCCGTCTGAAACGGCGGCGGCGGTGAAGGCTGAGCCATCGGTCAGTGCAGTTGCGAATACCAATGTCCTTTTGAATATCACAGGCCTTGCGGCCGAAGCGCCATTCTATGTGCATGAAATTGGCATTGATGATCAGGGCAACGAAACTGGTATCACTGTCACTGGTGGCACAACCCTGGATCCGGACGCCACTGCGCCGGTCATTTCCAACGTGTCCTGGGATCAGGGGAGCGGTGCCGGATCGGCTTTCGTCACCAAAGGTGGCATGCTTTATGCAGCGACCCATATGGCGGCTGATGATCCGGTTGCGGGTGGCGCCGGTGGTTGGGCAAGCCCTGTTTTGGAGACATTTGCCGAGCCGGTCGCCGATTCCGGTGTCGTCTGGTTGAACCTGCCGGAGACCGAGGCAAGCACCGCCGCTGAAAAAATGAGTTTCTATATTCGTGCGGCGGAAGGTGCGAACTCGACCATTGAGACCGTTGATTATGCCTATCCGGTGGTGCCGCCGGTTTCATCGGTCAATGCCGTTGATCAAGCGGATGATTTGGGCACAAATGGTGTGCCGACGGCGACGGTTGCAAACTTCTTTGAAGCGGCGGGCACCTATGTCGTTGGCATTGGTTGTACCTGCTACGACAGCAATGATCACAGCTATACCCTGTCTGGCCCCAATGTCACCGCCGTTGCGCCGTTGGCCGAAACCACAGGCGATCTGACGAGCGGGCGCACCAATTGCTATATGTATTTGGTCGAGGTGAGTGCGCCGGGTGACCTTGTCTGTACGATCACGGGTGCCGGAACAAGCTTTGACCGGACCTTTGTCGGTTGGCGCGCGGATGATCGCACAGCAATTGGGGCGATCACCGGAATTGCAAAAAGTGCGGATGCAGGCCCCACGGGCACGACACTGAACGCCGCCTCTGTTCCAGCAGGCCATCAGGTCTTTGCCATCTTCAGCAATCGCACCGGATCCATGACCGGTGTGCAGTGGACCGGCGATATTCAAGACACCGATGAGGTTTATGACGCCCAGACCACGGGCGCACCAAACCGGTTAGCCGCCGCCGCGATCACTCAGACCGTGAGCGGGGACGTGAGCACAACGATTATTGGCATCGGTGATGATGTCAGCAATAGCGCCAACAGCGCCAACAGCGCCATCATCGTCGCATTAGGAGCTGCATAATGCCTTTTGATCTTACCTTGACAGTTGGCGCGGCATCGACCGCCCAAATCCAGAGCCTGACAACCAGCGATAGCGGCGCAGCCCCGGTTGCGATGCAATTCTGGGTCGATGCAGCAACCCTGACTAATTTCACTCCATCCGCTCCGACCGGCAATGAAATCCATGATCGCCGCCGCAGCGGACTTTATTATTACTGGGACTTTGGTGATGCCTACGATTTTGTGGCGAGTGCAGATACGGTCAATGCGGCCCATCTAAACGCAGGCACTGCCCATGGTTTTCTGGGCACGCATGTGTTCAGAACGCCGGGAAGTTACAATGTTACTTGCCTGATCGTTGATCCCGTCAACGGGTATTCGGAAACGGCGTCCACCCAGATTATCGTGGGGGACCCCGATAGCCTGTTTACTGCTGACAATCAGACCATTGTGGTTGATCCGCAAAACCGCATCTATGCCCCTTATCCAAATGCCGAAGTGGTCACATCCGTGGCCCAGATGGTGTCTCGGGTCAAAGGGTTCAATGATGCGCTGACACCCCGCCGCGTCATATTTCGCCGAGGCCAGACATACCCGTCTTCGGGCTTTGCCATGGGCGTCTACTCCCTATCTACGTTGTGGCCTACCACCCATATGCTTGCTGCCGATGAGCCGGGCGCAAAGCCGATCATCGATCAGTCAGGCGGTATGGGCCATAACCCGGCCCCCGCAAGCGCCAATATCGATCTGGTTTTTCAAAACCTGGTCTTTATCGGCAGGTGGGACCCGACCACCGAAACCGGCAATTCCTTTTCCGGTTATGATCAGAACGGCAAACCACCGGTCCAGACACTGTTTGATGGTTGCGAGATCCGCAATCACAACATTAATGTGTCCACCTCAGGAACTGTCGGCAGTCCGGGTGATGGGATTGGCCAGCATCGCATGTTCTTTAATGACAGCGTTCTGGAAGGTCATCGTCAGTATAATTTCATCGGCGGTGCTCGCCATTTTGCCTTTACTGGCTGTAAGGTCGCGCAGGATGTTGACGCCTATAACGGCCCGCAAAACAGTTATGGCGAAATCCGGTTTGGCAATTTCCAGTTCCTGGATATTCAGGCCAGCGATTTTTACACCAAAGGTGGATCAAGCACGCTTGGCAATTACGAAGCCTCACAGCCCAATTGGCGCTTGGACACGGATGGGGTCGGAAATAACTATTTGAATGCGCAGGGTAATGTTGTGGAAGGCGGGCGCAACATCATCTCGACCGGTTCAGAGGGATCGCGCCCCTTGCCGACAGGTACATGGGTGATCGAAAAGAACTATCTGCTGGCGAGCCATATCACGCGCATCGGCCTTTTGATCATGCGACCGGGTATGATTGTGCGGAACAACATCATCACCATTCCTGACACGAGCCGCAACGGCAGCACGCCACTGGCGAATGTCTATACGCTGGGTGGAAGCCCCACCAAGGTGCCGGATGCGCAGGAGGCAAACAGGTATGAGTTTGTCGGCAACACTGTCGTCATACAGCTGTCCGGGAATTACACGATCCAGTCAACGCAAGGCACAACTGCCGGGCATGTCGTCGCCAATAACATCGTGTATACATCATCCAATCAATCTGATGGTCCATTGAATACCGCGACCGCCTTTGTCGCCCGCGAGAAAGGTTACAAAGACAGCATCACCCCGCAGGTTGCAGCGACTGCGACCCCGCCTGGGTCTGCCTGGATGGCGGCCCCGCAATCGGGATCAGGGGCTATTAATGGTGCTGTGGGATCAGTCGCTGGCTACCAGATCCCTTACGATGATTTCTTGGGTCAGCCACGTGTGCAGAATTTCAAAGGGGCTGTTGCGCCATTGTGACCGAAGACTGTCACGCTGGTTGTTTGGAGCGGGTAACGGGAATCGAACCCGTAACTTAAGCTTGGGAAGCTCGCGTGATACCTTTTCACCATACCCGCCGCGCGGTCGGGCATACGCCGCAGGGGCGGTATCGTCAATCTGTGTTTTGTCCTAACCGAACCAGGCGTCAATCCGGGTTTTCAGCGCGTCCCAGATTGCTGGTGCGCCGCGTTTGACCTTGACCCCGACGCGCGTTTCAAGCTGGTTGGCGGTCACGTTGTATTCCGGCCATGTGCCCCCGTTCGTTTCGAGGTTGGACACCACGGGCTGCACCCGGTCGATGGATTTGGCAAAGATTGCATCATCCGTCTCTGCTGCTTCGAATTCATCCCAAAGCGCGCGGAATTGCGTTGCCTGATCAGCAGGCAGCAGACCGAAGATGTGATCTGCTGCGGCCCGTTCAATTGCTTCCATTTCTGCCGGATTGTGGTCACCGTGAATCGGATTGTCGCCTGCGTCAATTTCCACGATATCGTGGATCAGCAGCATCTTGATCACCCTGTTGATGTCGATGGGCCGGTTGGCATGTTCGGCCAGAACCATCGCATAAAGGGCGATGTGCCAGCTATGCTCGCCTGAATTTTCGCGGCGGCTGCTGTCGCAGAGTGTCGTTCCGCGCAAAACGGATTTGAGCTTGTCCGCCTCGATGAGAAAGGCGATCTGGGCGTCGATACGGTTGGTCATGCCGACTTTTTACTCGCATTTTTTGTGGCGGAGGTGATCAGCGCAAGAAGTAGGAAACCAGCAGTCGCAAGTGAGGACAGCACAGGCGGGAGCAGATCGAAGAGATCGAGCACCTTTCTGTCGCAGTCATGCCATGTGCTACTGTTCAAGAGCGGAATGGTCGTCAATAGCAGATAACAAGTTACATGAGCTGTGAAAACACGAGGTGAATGGTGGCTCCGGAAGATGACGTATAAGAACGCCGGTATGACTGGCACAGCGCAAAGCGGCAAATAGAGCAAGCTATTCCAGTCGGCCAAGTATCGCAGCGCGGCAGGAGCAAGATAGAGGAGGTCGCGTGATCCGCGCCAACCGCCTGCGTTTCCAAAACAAATCTGGTGGTCTGCGGTTGCAACGGCGATGATGCAACATTGCACAACCGGAACTGCTGCCAGACAGATTAGCAGGATGACTCTCAATGACCTGGGATGGTGCAAGGGTTGCTTGCCTTTCCCGGATGCTGTCATCTAGCGCTTAACGCGCCTTGGCATTGCCGGTGCAGCAGTTTCTATTTCCGGTTCTGGAGCTGTAGGAGCGGCTGGGGGCGCGGCCCCTTCTTCTAGGTCCCAAGGGCCCGAGATTGGTTTGGCCGCGGGTTCGTCATTTGTAGCTTTGGCCTTGGCCGCTTTGGCAACGGCATCTTTTTCGGCCTTCGCCTTGGCTGCGGCGTCTGCTTTGGTCTTTGCTTCTGCATCAGCCTTGGCTTTTGCGGCGGCGTCTTTTTCTGCTTTGTCTTTGGCCGCTTTTTCTTTCGCTTCTGCGGCTTTCTGGGCTGCGGTCTCTTCCTGCGCTTTTTGCGCGGCAACATCTTCGGCACCGGCCTCTGCCGCCTCCTTCTCTTCGTCGGAGAGGCCTTGCAGCGGGGCGGCCTTGGGTTTTGGGGCCGCTTTGAATCCGTTGGCCTGACGCGACGCCAGTAGATCGCGCGCCCGTGCCTCTGCGCGCCGGACGCGGACTGCTGTCAGGAACGCCTCTTGCAGGATCTGTGAAGACGCCCCAAGAAGTTCACCGATCTGGTCGACAATGGCAATCTCACCTGATGCGGCCTGATCTTCTAGCGCCAGATCCGCCAGTTCGTTTGCCACTTTGTCCAGGTACGATTCGGCCATGTTTATCTCGTGTTTTCAGTTAACCTGCGCCGCACGTAAGACTTAACTGTGTCAATCATTGGGTCCATATGTGGATCTTCGAAGAAATGGCCGGCCCCGTCCATTTCATCATGGGTGATGGTGATTCCCTTCTGCTCGTGCAGTTTGTTGACGAGGCTGACGGTGTCGCGCGGCGGTGCGACCCGGTCGTTTGATCCGTTGATTATCAGACCCGAAGACGGGCAGGGGGCAAGGAAACTGAAGTCGTACATATTGGCAGGCGGCGACACCGAGATGAAACCGGTGATCTCTGGCCGCCGCATCAGCAACTGCATCCCGATCCATGCCCCGAATGAAAACCCAGCCACCCAACAATGTTTGGCGTTGTTGTTCATTGATTGCAGGTAGTCGAGCGCGGAGGCCGCATCGGACAGTTCGCCCACCCCCTGATCATATTCACCCTGACTGCGCCCAACACCGCGGAAATTGAACCGCAAGACGGTGAACCCCATGTTATAGAAGGCATAATGCAGGTTGTAGACGACCCGGTTGTTCATGGTCCCCCCAAATTGCGGATGGGGGTGCAAAACGATGGCAATCGGTGCGTCGCGGTCCTTTTGCGGGTGGTAGCGCCCTTCAAGGCGCCCTTCGGGTCCGGGGAAGATGACTTCGGGCATTCCAGTTCCGTCGCTGCTGCGGTAACAGGCAATTCTTGACTGAAATGCTCGGTCACCTTAGAAAGATTCTAAACTTGGGTGTTTCCCAAGCTTTGTGTTCACGGTGAAGTAATGATGCAGGCCTGCGCCGTCAATGAAATAGCGCAGTTCGCTGGGAGGATGTGGCATGAAATTAAGCACCAAAGGCCGTTACGCGATGGTTGCCCTCGCTGATCTTGCCTTGCAGCCTGCTGATGCGCTTGTGAACCTGACTGAGATTTCCAAACGCCAGGACATTTCCCTGCCTTATCTTGAGCAGCTTTTCGTCAAGCTGCGCCGTGCTGAACTTGTCGACTCTGTCCGTGGTCCGGGCGGGGGGTATCGTTTGGCCCGTCCGCCATCGGATATTCGCGTGGCAGAGGTTTTGGGCGCTGTCGATGAAACTGTGTCGGCAATGCATAAGGGGGCAGGGGCGTCAGGTGCGGCGTCCGGCAGCCGCGCCCAATCGATGACCAACCGTTTGTGGGAAGGGCTGAGCGCCCATGTCTATGTTTTCCTGCACCAGGCCCGGCTGTCGGATGTTGTGGGCAATGAATTGGCCCCGTGTCCCGCCGTGCCGGCCTTGTTTGAAGTTGTGGATGAAGCGTGACAGCGGCTGACCGCATCAGAGTTGTTCAGCCGCAAGAGCGTGCCGGTTCATGGAGCCGTATGTTGACCGAGTCCGCACGTGTGTCGAGCCCAACGTCACGGTTTGGGTCTCGATTTGCTGACTTGGCCGAAAGGGCTTACATGTCCAACGCCCATTGTGTGATTTATGTGGCCCGGCGCGTTGCAGAGGTGCGGAACGCCCATGTGCGGGCCCGTTGGTTCGGTGGTCGTTTCTACAACTGGCTCACCGGAAGCAGTGCAGACTATGTGGTTTTGTCAGGCGCGGTTTTGGCCAATTCATTTAAGTGGCTCGGCGAAACGGTCCCGGAAGGTTTTCCGCGTGGTGCCAACCTCGAACTGCAGTTTGAGCTTGCTGAGAAGTTGGATGCTGATCTGCGTGCGAAAGCGAAAGCTGAGGGCTTGATCTCATGAGCCGGGTTTATCTGGATCATAACGCAACGACCCCGCTGCGCGCTGAGGTGCGCGATGCAATGATTGCGGCGATGGATGTGGTTGGTAATCCGTCATCGGTGCATGCCGAGGGGCGTGCGGCGAAGGCGATTGTCGAGCGCGCGCGTGCTCAGATCGCGGAGGCGGTTGGCGGCTCTGGTGCTGATGTCGTATTTACGTCAGGTGCGACGGAGGCGGCAGCGCTTGCCTTGGCTGGTCGCAGGTTGAAGGCCGCACCGATTGAACATGACGCGGTATATGCCTGGGTCGATCCTTGTTTGCCGGTCATCGACGGTGCGGTGCAGGTCGATGATCCAGCGTCATCCGCGGTGCAACTGGCCAATTCGGAAACCGGGATTGTGCAGGAGCTCCCGCAAGGTTTGGCCGTGTCCGACATTACGCAAGGCTTTGGTCGTGTCCCGTTCGCATTTTCTTGGTCCGGGGTGGAGCTGGTGTTCCTGTCAGCCCATAAATTTGGTGGCCCGAAAGGCGTCGGTGCGCTGATCTTTCCGCAAGGGACTGATATTGCACCGCAAATCAAAGGTGGCGGCCAGGAAATGGGCCGCCGTTCGGGAACAGAGAATGTGATCGGCATTGCCGGAATGGGAGCCGCCGCGGCGGCAGCGCAGGATGATTTGGCTGCCGGAAAATGGGATCGGGTTGCCAAACTTAGAAATATTCTAGAAAACGCCATTGAGGCTGCCGAAAAGAATACTATTTTTGTCGGGAAAGGTGTTGATCGTTTGCCAAACACCAGCTGTTTCATCACGCCGGGGTGGAAGGGTGAGACACAGGTGATGGCCATGGATCTGGCGGGGTTTGCGGTTTCAGCCGGGTCGGCCTGTTCCAGCGGCAAGGTCAAGGTGAGCCGGGTTCTGGGCGCACTTGGTTTGGATGATGATCAGGCTGCGAGTGCTTTGCGCGTGTCGCTGGGCCTTGAGACAACAGAAGATGAGGTCATGCGCTTTGTGCGGGCCTGGAGCGAAAAACGCGCCCGTAGGCGGGCAGCATGAGAGAGGGCGAGATGAACGCGATGGATACAGTTGAAGTCAAGGAAGGCGTTGATCAGGAGACGGTCGATGCTGTCAAAGAGCTCTCTGGCAATTACAAATACGGCTGGGAGACTGAGATTGAGATGGAATACGCCCCCAAGGGCGTGAACACGGATATCGTGCGTCTGATTTCGTCCAAGAACAACGAGCCGGAATGGATGACTGATTGGCGTCTGTCTGCCTTTGCCCGTTGGGAAAATATCGAAGAGCCGACATGGGCAATGGTCAATTACCCGGATATCGATTTTCAGGATATCTATTACTATGCTCGTCCGAAAAGCATGGAGGAGAAACCCAAATCGCTTGATGAGGTCGATCCCAAGCTGCTGGCCACTTATGAAAAGCTGGGTATCCCGCTGAAGGAACAGATGATCCTTGCCGGCGTCGAAGGCGCCGAAGATGTGCCTGCCGAAGGCCGTAAGGTCGCCGTGGATGCGGTATTTGACTCGGTTTCCGTCGGTACGACGTTCCAGAAAGAGCTTGAGAAGGCTGGGGTGATCTTCTGTTCGATCTCTGAAGCTATTGAGAAGCATCCTGAACTGGTCAAGAAGTACCTGGGCACCGTGGTGCCGCCGTCGGATAATTTCTATGCCACGCTGAACAGCGCAGTGTTTTCGGACGGGTCGTTTGTTTATGTGCCGCCGGGCGTGCGCTGCCCGATGGAGCTGTCCACCTACTTCCGCATCAATGCAGAGAATACCGGCCAGTTTGAACGCACTTTGATCATTGCTGACAAAGGGTCCTATGTCTCTTATCTTGAAGGCTGCACCGCACCCAAGCGTGACACAGCCCAATTGCATGCAGCGGTGGTTGAGATCATTGTCGAAGAAGATGCAGAGGTGAAGTATTCCACCGTGCAGAACTGGTATCCTGGTGATGAAGACGGCAATGGTGGGATCTATAACTTTGTCACCAAGCGCGCTGATTGCCGGGGTGATCGGGCCAAGGTGATGTGGACGCAGGTCGAAACTGGGTCGGCTGTGACCTGGAAATATCCAAGCTGCATCCTGCGTGGCAATGACAGTCAGGGCGAGTTCTATTCCATCGCTATCGCCAACAATATGCAGCAGGCGGACACGGGCACAAAGATGGTGCATCTGGGCAAGAACACGAAGTCGCGGATTGTGTCCAAGGGGATTAGTGCCGGTAAGGCGCAGAATACCTATCGGGGCCTTGTGTCGATGCACCCAAAGGCGAAAGATTCACGAAACTACACCCAATGTGACTCGCTGTTGATTGGCGATAAATGCGGGGCACATACTGTGCCCTATATCGAGGTGAGGAATAACTCATCGCGCGTAGAACATGAGGCGACCACGTCCAAGGTGGATGATGATCAGCTGTTCTATTGTCGCCAGCGTGGCATGGATGAGGAAGAAGCTGTGGCGCTTGTCGTCAACGGGTTCTGCAAGGATGTATTGCAGGCCTTGCCGATGGAGTTTGCCATGGAAGCACAAGCACTTGTGGCGATTTCGCTGGAAGGTTCGGTTGGTTAACCGATGCGCTTAACAATGCTTTCATATCGTCGCGATACCGTCATCGCGCGGCCCCCTTGTTGCCCCAGTTCGGTGCGAGAGTTCTGTCGTGGAAGTTTTGACGGAGCGTGGCGGGATGGCCAATCTGGGGCAGAAGGATTTCAATGCGCGGATCAAGCGCATCGAGAGTCCGCGCAATACGTCCTATTACGATCCCGATCTGAAAATGCATGTGCCCAAACGCACGACGCAGGAGGCCATTCGAAAGAGTGCCAAGGCCCGCAAGTTTTCAGTTATGAAACTGTTGATCAGCCTGTTGATCGGCTGCGTGGCCGTGATGATCGGGCAGGCGATCCGATTGCGTTTTCTGGGGATGACAGAGACTGGCAACGCGATGTTGGCCACGGATCTTTTGCTGACCGCGTTCTTTATGTTGTTGATTTCGGCGCTGATGCGCCATCGCAAAATCTCAATGCGGTTGTGTCAGGTCGTGGGCGCCGTAGCGATGATCGTGGCCGGTCACAACCTGATGTGGTTCTACCCGGACGAATTGGCGATAATCTACACCACCGATTACGTCGCACAGATACGCGCCGAAACAGAACCGATGTCACTGGTCTTTCGCGATATAGCGATCAGCCTGTAACCCCATCCATTCAATTGCCCGATGCCTTCGGCGGTCTTGCCCGCGCGGAGGGTTTTGTCGTGCCCACAGCCAATACGCTCTGAGGAGAAAAATATGCTCGAAATCAAAAACTTGAAGGTCGCACTTGAGGAAGAAGACAAGCAAATCCTGAAGGGTGTCGATCTGTCGATTGAAGCCGGTAGCGTGCATGCAATCATGGGTCCGAACGGGTCAGGTAAGTCAACCTTGTCCTACGTCTTGTCTGGCAAGGACGGGTATGAGGTGACCGAGGGCGCGGCCGCATTGGAGGGCGCCGACCTACTGGATATGGAACCGGAAGAGCGCGCAGCAGCTGGCCTGTTTTTGGCGTTTCAATATCCTGTCGAAATTCCCGGTGTAGGCAACATGACGTTTCTGCGTACTGCAGTGAATGCCCAACGCAAGTCACGGGGCGAAGAGGAACTGAGCGCCGCAGATTTCCTGAAAGAAGTGCGTGCCAAAGCCAAGAGCCTGAAGATCGATGCAGATATGCTGAAACGCCCCGTCAATGTCGGTTTTTCCGGTGGTGAAAAGAAGCGCAATGAAATCCTGCAAATGGCGATGCTGGAACCCAAGATGTGCGTGCTGGACGAAACGGATTCAGGTCTGGATGTCGATGCGATGAAGCTGGTTGCAGAAGGCGTGAATGCCTTGCGTTCCGAAGGCCGTTCGTTTCTGGTGATCACCCATTATCAGCGCCTATTGGATCATATCCAGCCGGATTTCGTGCATATCATGGCGGATGGGAAGATCGTGAAATCTGGTGGCCCTGAACTCGCGCTAGAAGTTGAAAACAACGGCTATGCCGACATTCTGGCAGAGGTGGCTTGATGGCATTGGCAAAGATGAAAGCAGATACGACGGAGGCCCGGCTATCCGGGTTGTCATTGCCGGAAGGTGCCGCATGGGCGAATGCTGCACGGGCCGATGCGATGGACCGGGTGTGTCGGATGGGCCTGCCCACCAAACGCGATGAATATTGGAAATACACTGACCCAACAACGCTGACAGCACCCGACGCTGCTGAGGCCGCGTTATTTCACAATGATGAGGGTCCGCTTTTTGATGCAGTGGACCGGCTGAAGATTGTGTTTGTTGATGGCGTGTTTGACGCCGAGGCGTCTGATGATCTGGCCGGTGAGGGGATCGAAATCGCCCGTTTGGCAGATGCCATGTCTGCCGACATTCATTGGGCCAAGGACTTGTACGGTGTGTTGGAAGCGCGCGGACAACAGCCTGTAGAGCGGCCTCTGGCGGCTTTGAATACCGCCATGGCAACTGATGGTGTCGTCATCCAGGCGACAGGTAAGGTTGGCAAGCCGATCAACCTGATTTATCTACACAAGGATGTCAGATCCGACGCGGTGTTGCACAATCTGGTGAAGGTTGAAGCGGGTGCAGAGGTCACATTGTTGGAAACCGGCCCAGCGGCTGCGCGTTTTTCGAAGCAGTTGGAGGTTGAAGTGGCCGATGGTGGCGCCTTTCACCATGTGCGTGCGCAGGGCCGTGACCATGAACGCCGTGCCGTAACCCATTGTTTTGCAAGAATTGGTGCGGCGTCGACGTTCAAGTCATTCACGCTGACGTTTAATGGTGTTCTGACACGTAATGAATGCGTGCTGGAAATCATCGGTGATGAGGCAGTCGCTCATGTGGCTGGCGCTTGTGTCGGTGATGGCGGTGATTTCCACCATGATGATACCGTGTTCATTACCCATGACGCCGTGAATTGCGAAAGCCGTCAGGTGTTCAAAAAAGTGCTGCGCAACGGGGCAACGGGTGTGTTCCAGGGTAAGATTCTTGTCAAGGAAGGTGCGCAGAAAACCGATGGCTATCAGATCAGCCAATCGCTTCTTCTGGATGAGGATAGTCAGTTCCTGGCCAAGCCAGAGTTGGAAATCTATGCCGATGATGTGGCCTGTTCGCATGGCTCCACGTCGGGCGCCATTGATGAGGATGCGCTGTTCTATTTGCGGTCACGCGGTGTGCATCCTGATGAGGCGCGTACCTTGTTGACCTTGGCTTTCCTGGCAGAGGCGCTGGAGGAAATTGACAACGAGGTATTGGCAGAGGATTTGCGGGACCGGCTGGAAGGCTGGTTAGCCCGCCACAGCTGATGCCGTTGACCACCGACATTGTGCGGACGTGGCGCAAGCCGCGGGCAGTGATCCGGGATATTCTGGACCAAGGCAAGCGCGAGGATCGGGCGATTGCGTTCTTGTTGATCGCCTGTTTCCTGATTTTTGTGGCCCAGTGGCCGCGCCTGTCCCGCGTCGCTGCCGGGTTTGATTTACCCCCCGGGGCCGATGCCCCGGAGCTAAGCCGCCTGATGGCCTATGAGTTCATGGCTTGGGTCATGATCTGGCCGCTGTTGTTTTATGTGATTGCAGCACTCAGCCATCTGGTCGCGAAGCTGTTTGGCGGCAAGGGTGACTGGTATGGTGCCCGCATTGCCTTGTTCTGGAGCCTGCTTGCCACGGTTCCGGTGCTGCTGCTTTACGGGCTGACGGCGGGGTTTGTTGGCCCTGGCTTGCAGACCAATCTGGTTGGTGCCATCTGGGTGCTTGCTTTTGGTCTGATCTGGGGACAGTCCTTGCGCGAGGCGGAAAGCAAAGCATGACATTTGATATGGGCAGTTGGATGCGCGCGGTCTGGGCTAGCTTGACTGAACCGGCGGATATGGCCGGAAAGGTTATGGCGATGCGCTTTGAACCGGCCGCGATGTGGATGGCCATCGCCCTGATCGCGGTGCTGAATGTTCTGTTTCTGGCCGTTATGCAGTTCCTGTCACCTGTCGCGGTGGCCATGCAGGAAGAGGCGGTGCGTCTGTCCCCATTTGCGCTGACAGCGGTGATCTGGCTGTCACTGGTCCTACTCGTCTTAACGACATCTTACATTGGCCAATGGATGGGCGGGCAGGGGGATCTGCAAGCGACCCTGACGCTGATGGTCTGGTTTCATAGTATAAACCTGACGCTGGAGGCGGGCCAGTTGCTGCTGATGCTCATCAGCCCTTATCTGGCTGCACTGGCCAGCCTGATCATGTTTGGCGCCCTTGTCTGGTGCATCATCAATTTTATCAATGTCTTGCACGGGTTTGAAAATCTGGTGAAGTCCATTGTCATCCTCGCCTTATCTGTCTTTGCGATGGGACTAATCGCAGGTTTGATTTTGGTTTTGTTTGGCATAACCCCCGGGGGAACAGCATGAGCTATGATATCGCGAAAATTCGCACTGACTTTCCGATCCTGTCGCGCAAGGTCAACGGCAAGCCGCTTGTCTATCTCGACAATGGGGCATCAGCCCAGAAGCCGCAGGTTGTCATTGATGCGATCACCAAGGGTTATACGGAAGAATACGCCAATGTGCATCGCGGATTGCACTACCTGAGCAATCTGGCCACGGATAAATACGAGGCGGTGCGTGGCAAGGTGGCGACATTTCTGAATGCGCCATCAGAGGATCAGATCATCTTCAACTCCGGTACGACAGAAGGCATCAATATGGTCGCCTATGGGTGGGCGATGCCTCGGATGGAGGCAGGTGACGAAATTGTCCTGTCAATCATGGAGCATCACGCCAATATCGTCCCTTGGCATTTCTTGCGCGAACGACAGGGTGTTGTGATCAAATGGGTAGATGTGGATGCCAATGGCGATCTGGACCCGCAAAAGGTCATTGATGCGATTGGTCCGAAAACCAGACTGGTGGCGCTCACCCATATGTCCAACGTGCTGGGAACCGTGGTTGATATCAAGACCATCACAGTCGCTGCCCACGCCCAAGGCGTGCCTGTGCTGGTCGATGGTTCGCAATCGGCCGTGCATATCCCTGTCGATCTGCAGGATCTTGGTTGCGATTTTTACGCGATCACGGGTCACAAGCTTTACGGTCCTTCGGGGTCTGGTGCGATTTATGTGTCCAAGGACCGCATGGTCGAGATGCGCCCGTTTTTGGGTGGCGGCGATATGATCCGCGATGTCACCCGCGAAACGGTGACCTGGAATGACCCGCCGATGAAGTTTGAGGCCGGGACACCCGGGATAATACAGACCATCGGCATGGGCGTTGCGCTGGACTACATGATGGATGCCGGCATGGAACGGATTGCGGCCCATGAACGCGCGTTATGCGACTATGCGCGCGGGCGCCTTGATGGGCTGAACTGGCTGCATGTGCAGGGGCAATCGGCGACCAAAGGTGCGATCTTTTCCTTCACTCTGGAAGGGGCCGCCCACGCGCATGACATCTCAACCGTGCTTGACAAAAAGGGCGTGGCTGTGCGTGCGGGCACGCATTGCGCGATGCCGTTGATGGAGCATATGGGGGTCGGGGCGACCTGCCGCGCCTCCTTTGGGATGTATAACACCACGGAAGAGGTGGATGTGTTGATTGATGCGTTGGAGCTGTGCCACGATCTATTTGGTTGATCGGACGACCGCTGTGACTTTGCCGTTGCGGGGTCACAATACCGCCGTTATAGACGGCATCAGGCACCCGTAGCTCAGCTGGATAGAGCGCTGCCCTCCGAAGGCAGAGGCCAGAGGTTCGAATCCTCTCGGGTGCGCCAGTTCACATTTCTTGGTTGAAATTCCTTCTAATGCCTTGAAACGGAAGGAAATATCGAGTTCGAACGCCCTGACTTCAGCGGTAGCGGATGGATTACGCGAATGTCAGCCAATGAGCCGAAATTTTGGCGGTTGATGTCAGGCTTTCCAGAAGCTTGAGACGTCGATCAGCGCCTCACCATTACCTTTGCGAAGATGCGAACCCCAATCATTAATGTAGCCGGAATACGGGCAACGCGTCAGAATCTCACGGATTATGTACCCAGTGTGCATCCCCCTTAGATGATTGGCCTTTTTGCCGGGGTCAGGACGTCCACTAATGCGACGCTCGCCAACGCCTCAAGGTTATTGATGCGCAGTAAACCGTCTGTCCAATGCGCCAATTGCTTTGACCGTAGCGATGCGAGCGTTTTGTTGGTGTGAACGAGCGATAGGCCCAAGGCATCTGCCAAGTCTTGTTGTTTATATGGGAACTTCATTTCGGCATTGTTGACCAGGCCCAATGCGCGGCCGCGTATGAAGATCCGCGATAACGCCCACGCCACCGATTGTATCGCAGTGCGCTGGCCCAGAGTTGATATCGCGTCCCCCAAGAAATGTTCTTCGACTGCGGCCAGCCATGTCAGTGAAAAGGCTCTTTCCGGGCGATCTTTGAAGAATGTCCAAATCTCTGATCTGTCAAAGACACAGAGGGTCATTTTGGTTGTTGCTTCGACCGAATGCCCCATTTCGCCCATGACAGCGGCTTGCAGACCTATGAAATCACCGGGAAGTATCAGGTTTACCACCTGCCGTTTTCCGTTTGGGAGCAGCTTGTAGCGCAGCCCCATGCCGTGCAAAGCGGTATATAGTTGGGGGCTGTTTGATCCTTCCATCAGAATGGGCGTGCCTGCATCGACAACAAGTTCACCTGCCTTGAAGCGCTGCATGAAGCGTAGGTCATCGGCGCTCATATCCTCGAAAATATCTCGACGCCGCAATGGACAGTTTTCGCATTTAGTCGCCAATTTCTCGCTCCTCCTATGTCATAGATTAATGCCGTTCCTTCGCCGTGTCGTTAACATCTTTCGGAGGATCGTGAGGTGAGCCGTGTGCAAAACATTCGTTGTTGTCGAACCGGACCCGGTTGTTGGTCTGGATTTGGTTGAGATGCTCCGGTCGGCCTATCCGAGATGCGATGTTGTCGTGCTTGGATCGTTGTTGGACGCTTTGGGACGATTGCAGGCGACGGGTGCTGGTGCTTGTGTCCTAATCAACAGTGCTGCCGTCGCCGACCGATCGCTTGTCATGCTGCATGATGTGGTTGTGCGCGGTGGCCGGGTTGTGTTTATAGGTCGTCAGCCTGATATCGACTTTCCGGCCACCGTTGTGGAAACGCCGTTCACATCGGCAATGATCATGAATGCGCTCTTGCTGACCCGGTGCGATCAGCCCGAGCACCAGCCTGCAGGCCATACATGAAAGCCTGAACAATTGGCGGTCCTTCGCCATGGGTTGCTGTTGCTGCATCGCGCATGTCCGGCTCGTCACCCGATTGCGTACTGAGGCCGACGAGGATCAAACCGATACCCAGATACAGGCCTGCAAAAATTGCGGCTGTTAACTGAGCGCCGACAAGCTGCAGAAGCGCAAGCCAGCCTGCGACGGTCAAAAAGCCAGTCCCGATGATGCAGAGCAGCAGGCCCCCCGACAGGAGGCCCGCGCGTTTCGCGGTGGTTGCAACTTTCTTTTGAATCCCGAACATCGGCTATTTCCGGCTGCCCATGAAGCCAACCAGAAACCCGAGGCCAGCGGCAATACCAAGCGCTGTTGCCGGCTGATTGCGGATGAAATCATTGGCCTGCCCCTGCAACTCGGCAGCCTGCTGCCTTGCCGCTTGGGCCTGATCAGCGGCCTTGTCGCGGGCATCTGCCATCTTGTCTTTTGCTGCTGTGATGGCCTCGTCACCTTTTGCGCGGCTCAGGTCGGCGATTGTTTGTGTTAGCGCGCTCAGATCCTCGCGCAATGTCTCAATCTGATCGCTTACGTCAGAAACTGCGGCGCCATTGGTTTTTCCTTGCGAAGCTTTCGTAGCCATTGGTTTTCTCCTTTAGGTCATCTGCGGCCCCAACGCATGAATGACGAACCCGTTCCATAGAAAATCATCAAAAAAAATCGGAACCAGATCAGGTATTTGCTGGTTGGTGGGGCAGAGCGCGTCGCAGATTGTGGCGCAAAACATGACAGAAGGAGCAAATAGATGCTTTATTATGCAGTGGTATTTTTGGTCGTCGCTTTAGTGGCTGCCGTTTTTGGTTTCGGCGGGATCGCGTCTGCGTCAGCCGGCATCGCGCAGATCCTGTTCTTCGTTTTCCTGGTATTGTTCATCGTGACGCTGATCGCGCGCGCCGTCCGCAGCTAAGCACCAGATACGATCAGGACAAAGGAGATAACCATGACACAATCACTCAGCGTTGTTGCCCGACCGAAAGAGATCTCGTCCGGCGTGAAGCAACCCGAAACCATCGCAGAGGGTCTGACAAATGTATTGGCAGACACCTACCGCCTGACCTTCAAAACCCACGCATTTCATTGGAATGTTGAAGGGCCGTTGTTCTATTCGATCCACAATCTGACCGAAGAACAATACGAAGACATGTTCGCCGCCGCAGATGATCTGGCCGAACGCATCCGCGCCGTTGGTCAAATGGCACCGATGACAATGGCGGAAATTGTCGGAAACTCGGTCATCGAAGACACCGACCCGGCACCAAGTGCAGGTGAGATGTGTAAGCTGCTAGCGCAGGATCATGAACGTTTGGCACACCGCCTGCGCGCACTGATCAAGGTTGCTGGTGAGCAAAACGACCCGGTGACCGAGGACCTGGCCACAGCACGGTCTGCTTTTCACGAGAAAGCGGCCTGGATGCTCAAAGCCCTTACCGCACAATAGTGAGCCGCCCTGCTGGCCGAAGACCAGCAGGGCTTTTTCATATCAGGTTTTGAGCGTCGCGGTTGACGCAAAGAACATGGCCTGACTGATTGCCGACTGCACCTGTGCTTCATGAAATGGTTTTGAAATCAGAAACGCGGGCTCTGGCCGGTCGCCAGTCAAAAGCCGTTCAGGGAAGGCGGTGATGAAGATAACGGGCACATCCATCATCCCCAACAGGTCATTCACCGCGTCAATGCCCGATGAGTTATCAGCAAGCTGGATATCGGCGAGGATCAGATCAACTTCGCTTTCTTTGCCCAAGGCTAGGGCTTCCTTGTGCGTCCGCGCGACGCCCATCACGTCGTGCCCCAGGCCGCTGACAATCGCTGTTAGATCTGCCGCAATGATGGGTTCATCTTCAATGATCATGACGCGCCCTTTGACACTGTCTGCCAGTTCTTCGTTGGCGGCACCGATCAATCGGCGTACTTCGTCCACTTCGACATCCATAATCTTTGATATGTGATCTAGGCTGAATTCCTCGATCGTGCGCAACAACAGCGCCTCGCGCGAGTTGGCAGTTAGTTTGGCCAGAAGTCCCTGAGCGCGCGCACGCAAACTGTCATCGGATTCGGCGAACTGTTGACCCGAACTGACCCATATCGCGTGGAAGCATTTGAAAAGGTTGACCTTCACGGGGTCACTATTGTCAAATGGTGATCGATCTTTCAGGATCACCTCAAGCGTGGCAACTGTGTATTTGTCACCGCGCGCCTGTGATCCGGTCAGCGCACGTGTGTAACGCCGCAGGTACGGGAGTTCCGCCGCGATGAGATCGGAAAAATTTTCCTGCACGACTGTATCATTCATTTTTTGACCTATTTTTGTTTATTCTGGGAACCAAACGCAGGGCACCCCAGTTAGTTCCCGGAGTATGTGTATTTTGTTGATAAAATGAGGCGCGAAAAACAAATGGCAAGTCAGGAAGACCCAAAGAAGGCGCGGATCGCCAAATATATTGACAAGAACCTCAAGCAGGTCTTTGCCGATCTTGAGGGCGATGACATGCCTGATCAGATCGTCGATCTTCTGTCCGTTCTAAGGGCGCAAGATGAAGAGTTGAAGGCCACCAAAAAATGAGTGACCTTGATCCCAAGGACGAGCTGGTGACGCATTTGCCAGCGCTGCGCGCATTTGCGCTTAGCCTGACGCGCAACCGTGCCGCTGCTGATGATATGATGCAGGATACCGTTTTGAAAGCGTGGTCGAACATGGATAAGTTCACGCCGGGCACCAATATGCGCGCGTGGCTCTTCACGATCTTGCGCAATAATTTCTATACCAGCCGCCGAAAATTGAACCGCGAGGTTGCAGATATCGACAATGTCTTTTCCGACAAAATGTCGGTCAAACCTGATCACGATGGGCGTCTACAGATGATGGATTTCAGGGAAGCCTTTGATCAACTGCCCGATGAACAACGCGAGGCGCTGATTTTGGTTGGCGTGTCTGGGTTCTCCTATGAAGATGCGGGCAACATGTGTGGCGTGGCGACGGGCACCATGAAAAGCCGCGTCAACAGGGCGCGTAACCGACTGACCGAATTGCTGCATCTTGATGAGGACGAGGCATTGGAGTTGACCGACAGCGCGACCATGGCTGTGGTGGGTAGCCCGGGATTGCCATCTTGAATAACAGTAGGTGGTATAACAGCCTGCGCATCCAGATTGTCCTGTTGATGACCCTCGCGCTTTTCCCGCTGGGCGCGGTGGCAATCTATCAGACAAACCGCGTGGCAACGGAGGCAGAGCGAAATGCGGAGCTGGCCCTGCTGGCACTGACAGGTCGTGCAGCAAAGACAGAAGAGTTGATCATCGAGCGGGCCCTGGGCGCCGCTCAGCTCCTTGCGGCGATGGCGGGTGACTATATCGACGATCCGGAAAAATGTGCCGCTGACTTGATGCGTTTTGTCGAAAGTGATGAACATTACAGTTTCGTCGGTCTTCTGCCGCTGTCCGGTCAGATGACCTGCGCATCATCAGGGACCACCTATGACTTTTCCGGATTTCCGGATTTTGCAGAAACGATGGCTGCGCAAGAGCGTACCATCGTCGTTAACGCCGATGCGCCCTTAAGCGGGACATCCGTCTTCATTATTTCAGAACCATTTTTCGTTGATGGCGCTTTTGCCGGTTTCATTTCAATATCGGTCCCGCATGATGGCCTGCCGGGGACACCGGAGAACCTTGTCGAACTTGGGCTTGTTGAATTGATCACGTTCAACGAAAATGGCAACATCCTGACAGCACGATCCAACATCGACACGGCGGATCAGGAACTACCGTTGGGCCGCGACATTGCCCAATTGTCGTTGTCAGGCGTTGCATTTCAGGGCGAAAATCAGCTTGGACAAAAACGCGTCTATACAGTCGTGCCAATCGAAGGCAGCCCAGCAAGCGTAATGGGTGTGTGGGAGGGTGAAAACCCGTTGGTTAGCACAATTGCGGCCACGCTACGCCCTGCGATTTTTCCGGTTTTGATGTGGCTTGCCAGCATGTCTGTTGCAATGCTGTCGATCTATACGCTGGTGCTACGTCACATTGTCCGCCTGCGTCGCAACATGAATGATTTTGCCGATAATCGAAACATTGACGCAGTCAGTAATCAGGTTTCAATGCCGAATGAGCTGAAGGCGCTGAACGACAATTTCTTGCGTATGACAAATGAGATCATGCAAGACGAGGCGCAGTTGGAGGACGCCTTGCGCGCGAAGAATGTGCTGGTCAAAGAGGTCCATCACAGGGTCAAGAACAACCTGCAGCTTATTTCATCGATCATGAACATGCAGATCAGGGCAGCCGAACATCAAGAGACAAAAACAGTCCTGTCACGGTTGCAGGACCGCGTTCTGAGCCTCGCCACAATCCACCGCGATCTGTATCAGTCACAAAACGGTGGTATGGTCGAGGTCGGCGCGCTGATATCGGAAGTCGTACAGAATTCAGTCGAAGTCGCGGTGTCCTTGGAAGATGACGTCGATGTGCAAAAGGATATTAATCGAATCCTATTATATCCTGATCAAGCTGTTCCACTTTCCCTGATGGTGGCCGAAGCGATGACCAATGCAATGAAATACATAGGTGCGCCAGAGGGGCAGCAAAGGTGGGTCAGGGTGACGCTCAAACAGGACCCGGGCGATGTGGACTGTTTGTTGACGTTAAGCAATTCAATTGGCTCTGGCCGGAATGCTGAAAGCACCGGCCTTGGCGGCCAGTTGATAAATGCGTTTGCCATTCAATTGGGCGGTGACGTGCAAACAACCGAAACGGCAGACAGCTATACGATGCGTGTACATTTCAAGGCCGCAGAGTTTGAACCGGAACAGCGTGATTATTAATGACAGATGCGTCTTTAAGGCTGTTCAAGCCGCTGCTGACCGCCGAGGAGGCGTTTCCCGCGCTTGAGCAAGAATTCCTTGCCGCAAAACATGAGGTCATCGCGGGATTCCGGATATTTGACCCATCAACAAAACTACGGTCACCATCTGCCAAGGCTATTGGTGACACATGGTTTGATCTGATCGCCGACACACTTGGCCGAGGTGTGAAAATCACGCTGATCATCAGCGATTTCGATCCGGTCGTGCGTATGAACAATCACATCTACACATGGACCTGTCTGCGCCGTCTTTATGCCGCCGCCGAGGCGTCGGGCGCGCCCCATTTGCTACAGGCCTGTGCTGCAATGCACCCCGCAAAGGTCGGCTTTTTACCGCGTCTGCTGCTTTGGCCACGTACTGCAAAAGAAATGCGTAAGAATCTAGCAGAAGTGAATGAAAAACCACTTGTTGAAAGGCAGGCATTTCTGAAAAGGGCACCGCGTCTTGCCCCGCTGTTGACGTGGAAGAGCGATCAACTGGTGCCGCGCACGTTTCCGCCGCCGCTTATCCCCGTCACACATCACCAGAAGCTGGCTGTCTTTGATAACGAACGGCTCTACATTGGTGGTCTTGACTTGAACGACCGCCGGTACGACACCCCGATCCATCAACAGCACGCGCCTGATACATGGCATGACACGCAAGTGTTGGTAGATGGCCCAGTTGCGCAAGAAGCTACGGATCACTTGCGCAGCTTCCTGCGGACGGTTTTAGGTGAACCACCTTTGTCGCAGAAGCTGCTGCTGCGTACGATTTCGGCCAAGCGCCGCGTCTCTTTTCCGTTCCTTTCGCCCAAACCGGTTGTTCGCACACTTGCTGCGGCCCACGCGGAACAAATCGCGCAATCCCAGACGCTGATCTACCTTGAAACGCAGTTCTTCCGTGATCGCAAATTGGCCCGGCAATTGGCCGAACGGGCGTCCCAAAATCCTGCGCTGTCACTTATTCTTATCTTGCCAGCCGCGCCGGAGGGTGCGGCGTTTGAAGATGAACCGGGCAGTGATGTTGCCTATGGTGAGCATCTGCAGGTCAAATGCATCAAGATCCTGCGCGACGCATTTGGAGCGCGTGCCTTTATCGGATCACCTGCCCAACCGCGCGCGATCCCCCCGGATGGCCGGGCTACACATTACGGTGCGCCGATTGTGTACCTGCATGCGAAAGTGTCGATTTTTGACGACCGGTGCGGGATCATATCATCAGCCAATCTGAACGGTCGCAGCTTTGCGTGGGATACCGAAGCAGGTATCGCCACCCAGAACGCCGCAGAAGTGGCGCATCTGAAGTCCCGTTGTTTCGCCCATTGGTTGGGTCCTGCTGCTGATCCGGCCTGCTACAACGACAAGACCGCCTGCGATACCTGGGCAGCACAAGCGGCTTTGAATGCGCAAATGCGTCCAGAGGATCGCAAGGGCCTAATTCTGCCCTATTCAGCGGCCGAGGCAGAAGCTTTGGGATACAATTTGCCCGGTGTCCCCGATGAAATGGTCTGACCAACAGCACCCTTGTAAACCGTCAAACACCAGATCAGCAGCGGGATCGCGATGACCCCACCAATTGGCCCCCACAGCCACAACCAAAACACCAGCGACAGAAAGACCAGCAACGGGTTCACCGACAGCCGCTTGCCCACAAGCGTCGGGGTGATGAACTGTGCTTCGGTCGCGTTCATGGCCAGATAAATCGCAGCTGGCAGAAAGCTTGCTGCACCGTCAAAGACGACGATGCCGGTGACCAACAAGATGATAACCAGGGTAATCGGTCCAAGATAAAGAATGAAATTCAATGCAAAGGCGAGCACGCCCCACAGGATCGGTGACGGCATGCCAATCAACTGCATTACAATTGTCACCAGCACGCCGAACCCAAAGTTGATCGCACTGATCGTCAGCACATATCGCGATACCTGCTTGCCTGCTTGCCGCAGTTCATCCTCGCCAAAACGCCGGAAGCTGGCACTGACCCAATCGTAAATGCTGTTACGCGCCATCAGGAAGAAGTACAGCGTACCAGTAAAAATCATAAACTGTGCCGCGAATTGCGGTGCGTAAAACAGCGCATCGGTGATGGAAGGAAGGGCAACTGTACCATCTTCGGTCGTTTCGCCATTGGCTGCATTCTCGGGCTCAATCGCGGTGGCGACATCTTCGCTGATCTGCTCTAGCCCGCGCATGACACGCTTTAACTGGTCTATCGTGTCGCGCAGTTCGTTCCAGATCACCGGCGCCTGATTGATGACTTGAGTTACGTATGGTTCAATCAGCAAAAGCATTGCCGAAATCATCAACAGCGCCAAAAGAACAGAAATTAGCGCGGCCAGGGCCGGCGGCAGGCGCAATTTGTCCCACAGGTCAGAGAGTGGTGTCAAAACGACCCCAAGCAATAGTGCCGAGATAATTGGCGCAAACACATCTTTTGCCTGATGCAGCACTGCAAACACGACAATGAGTGTGAGCAAAGACAGACAAATGGTGGAAACAGAGCGTTGGTTCATAATTTTCCCCTCGGATATCAACCGACCCGGTCAGAAAACGTTCCTAAAAAAGTGGAACTTTTTGCGGGTGGCGGGGTTAAAGCAGAGCAATCAAGGAGATAAAAATGTCTGCACCAGACACAAATATCGAAAAACAAGCCCGCCGCCACAAAGGCCCGCTAGTCGGCATCATCGGGGCTGTAATCGTTGCGGGACTATTATTCATCGCGTTTCTGACATGGGTAGCGGATGAGCCAGATGAGGCTGTTCCCGCAGCGGATGTCGCAATTGAACTGGAATAATACAGCGATAGGCGGCGCGTCTGCCTGCCCTGCCCATCGTTAACCATCTTCGTGCCAAGTAGCACTAAAGCAGCCATAAAATGACGCCGCTCGCGACCGCCCCAGCGGTAAGAACAGTTGCTGTCAGAGCCATGTTTTGATGCGACTGCGCGTTCGCATCATGCTCATCCATCCGGCTCAATGTCGCACGGCACCGGCGTGCCGCTGCCCAGAAAATCAATATTGCGCAAAATATAAACAGCTCTGCGACGACCTTCGCAATGATCGGGTAATCTGTTGCCTCAAAAACCGCTTTCAGACCCAGCGCCACGCCGATACAGGCCATACCCGTCCGCATCCAAGCCGCAAAAGTCCGTTCATTCGCCAAAACGGTTCGATCCTCTGCCCATGCGGTGCGGGGGTCATCGTGTTCCTTAGCTGCGCGATCTCCCGCTGGTTTGTCGTCGGCCATTTGCTGATCTCGTCCGGTTCAGTTCACAAAAAAATGAGGGCACACCCGTCATGAGTGCGCCCGCCTTGTGTCACATCAAACCTGTTGTTCAGCAGCCGGATATTTTGTACCGGTGTTCTTTACATGTTTCCGTACAAAAGCTGCAAAATTCTGCGTGATCTTGCAAACCGGGTGAATGAAAAGAGCGCAAGACACTGTTTTTTAGGTGATTTTGGCGACCCCGGCAGGATTCGAACCTGCAACCTGCCCCTTAGGAGGGGGCTGCTCTATCCAGTTGAGCCACGGGGCCAGTCTCACCACTGGATGCCTGTCCTAGACCATCTGGTCAACGGTGCAAAGGCCCGTTATCAATACAACAAGTCAATGCAGGGCAGCACAAGTGACCAGTCAGATCAAACGTCCTCTCACACTTCGCGATGTATCGGAAGCCTCTGGCGTCAGTGAGATGACCGTCAGCAGAGTTCTGCGCAACAAGGGTGATGTTAGCGAGGCGACACGCCAAAAAGTGCAGGATGCCGCAAAGCGGCTCGGTTATGTCCCGAACAAAATCGCCGGTGCGCTAGCCTCACAACGGGTCAATCTGGTGGCGATCATCATCCCGTCCCTAGGTAATATGGTGTTCCCGGAGGTCCTTTCTGGAATCTCGGAAACCTTGGAAGATACGGATTTGCAGCCTGTTGTGGGCGTCACCGACTATCTGCCGGAGAAGGAAGAAAAGGTTCTGTTTGAGATGCTGTCCTGGCGGCCGTCTGGCGTGATTATTGCGGGGCTGGAGCATTCCGAAGCGTCGCAGGCGATGCTGCGCCAGGCCGGTATACCCGTGGTCGAAATCATGGATATCGACGGCGAGCCGATTGATGCCTGCGTTGGCATCTCGCATCGGCGAGCGGGCCGCAAGATGGCTGAAGAGATCATCAAGGCCGGGTATCGGCGCATCGGCTTTATGGGCACGAAAATGCCGCTGGATCATCGTGCGCGCAAACGGTTCGAAGGCTTTACCCGCACACTTGCCAAAAGCGGCATCGAAATTGTGGATCAGGAGTTTTACTCCGGCGGTTCTGCGCTTGCCAAAGGGCGCGAGATGACGGCCAAGATGATTGAACGCACCCCAGACATCGATTTTCTGTATTATTCCAATGATATGATTGGCGCAGGCGGCTTACTTTACCTTCTGGAGAAAGGCGTTGATGTGCCCGGCCAGATCGGTCTGGCCGCCTTTAATGGGGTGGAACTGTTGGATGGTCTTCCCCGCCAGTTGGCCACGATGGATGCCTGCCGTCGTGAGATCGGGGTGAAGGCAGCTCAGATCATCGCTGCCCGGAATGCCGGTGCGGATGTTGTCGAAGGGCCTGTTGTGAAGCTCAGCCCGAAACTGGCCTTGGGCGAGACATTGTTACGTAATTGATCGGTCAGCGGATCAACGGCTTTAGTTTGATCTGACCGTGCCGTTTTGTTCCAGCGTGTCGCAATACCATGCGTACATTTTCGTGAGGCCAGTCGCCAGATCGGTCGGGGCCGTCCAGCCGAGTGTCTTCAGGACCGTATTGTCCATCAGTTTGCGCGCGGTGCCGTCGGGTTTGCTTTTGTCCCAAACCAGGTCGGCGTTCAAATCCATGACGTCGCGCAGTGTTTCCGCCAATGTCTTGATCGATACTTCGATACCTGTGCCCGCGTTCACCGCCCCACCATCCTTGTACTCTTCCATCAGGAACGTGCAGGCGTCGCCCAGATCATCGGCAAATATGAACTCGCGTAGCGGTGTGCCGGTGCCCCAGACTGTGACCTGCTTGTCGCCATCCAGCTTGGCCTGATGAAACCGCCGCATAAGGGCAGCGATGACATGGCTGTTTTCGCGGTGGAAGTTGTCGCCTATCCCATAGACGTTGCAGGGCATGGCCGTGAAGGCATCAAACCCGTATTGTTTGCGATACGCGTCACACATGGTTTTGCCGGCGATCTTGGCTACAGCATAGGGTAGGTTTGTTGGTTCCAGTTCCCCGGTGAGCAGCATGTCTTCGCGGATCGGCTGAGGCGCCGCGCGGGGATAAATGCAACTGGACCCCAGAAAGCAGAATTTCCGCACGCCGGACGCCCATGCCGCGTGGATGACGTTGGTCTGGATTTGCAGGTTGATCCGGATGAAATCGCCACCATAGGTATCATTGGCGTGGATGCCCCCGACCTTGGCCGCAGCGAGGAAGACATAATCGGGCTTTTCGGCGGCAAAGAATGCGTCGACAGCGCGCGTGTCGGTTAAATCAAGCTGGTCACTGCCACAGGTCAGGATATTGGTGTAACCCTTGGCCGCAAGCGACCGGGTAACTGCCGCACCGACCATGCCCCGGTGGCCCGCGACGTATATTCTGTCGTCTTGTTGCATTCAGGTGGATCGTTCCTAATCTGCGCGGGTGTAGTCGATGCCGGCCAGGTCTCTTTGCACCATTTCGCGCACCAGTTCCTTGAACCCCGTCTTATGGGTCCAGCCAAGTTTTTCGCGCGCTTTAGTGGGGTCACCCAAAAGCAGCTCAACTTCGGTGGGTCGGAAATAGTTGGGATCGATAGAAATTCGTACTTTCCCGGTTGCCGGATCAATCCCGACCTCGTCCACACCTGTGCCGCGCCATTCTAGCGCAACCCCGATTTCGGCAAAGGCCAACTCACAGAACTCGCGCACTGAATGCGCCTCACCGGTCGCAAGTACATAATCGTCAGCCTCGTCCTGCTGCACAATGGCCCACATCCCTTCGACATAGTCGCGGGCATGCCCCCAATCCCGCTTGGCGTCCAGATTGCCCAAGTAGAGCTGATCCTGTTCCCCTCGTGAAATTGCTGCGACCGCCGAGGTGATTTTTCGAGTGACGAAGGTTTCACCGCGCCTGGGGCTTTCGTGGTTGAACAGGATGCCGTTCGATGCATGCATCCCATAGGCTTCGCGGTAGTTTACCGTGATCCAGTATGCGTACAGCTTGGCCGCGGCATAGGGTGAGCGTGGGTAGAAAGGCGTGTTTTCATTCTGCGGGGTTTCCCGAACCAGACCGTAAAGTTCGGAGGTCGAAGCCTGATAAAACCGGACCTTGTCCTGCATCTCCAAAATGCGGATCGCTTCGAGGATGCGCAACGTCCCCATCGCATCAGAGTTTGCGGTGTATTCCGGGGTTTCGAAACTCACTTTCACATGGCTTTGCGCGGCAAGGTTATAGATTTCGTCCGGTTTGGTTTCCTGAATGATGCGGATCAGGTTGGTTGAATCGGTCATATCCCCGTAATGCAGGTGAAACTTTAACCCCTCAACATGCGGATCTTCGGTCAGATGATCGATCCGGTCGGTATTGAACAAGGAGGCGCGCCGTTTCACGCCATGCACGACATAGCCCTTGGCCATCAGCAATTCAGAAAGATAGGCCCCATCCTGGCCTGTCACACCTGTGATCAGTGCGGTCTTTGTCATTGTTATTGTCCTTGTTTCGCTGTGGTCGACCGTGTTGTGCCTGAACCTAGGCGCGGGGTCTTTGATTGTCCATGTCCGTGGAGTGGTCGTGTTTTGGGGTGCGCAGCTTGCGATACTACCCTTTGCCGGTCCTGTTGTCGCGGCATCGTGCGGCCTGTCCAGTCGCACACGAAAAGCAGACCCATGATGAAATTGTCCAATTCCAATTGCAAAGCGCTTGAACTAACCTGTCAGTCCTGTGCTTTTTCTGTTTGGGGTTGCGCATTTGACTGAAACTGGTGGTATGGCCCACATGAAGACACCGCCCACGGCAGGACAGATTATTGCATCCCGTTCCGACCGCCTGGGCGCGCGGCTGATCGCGATCGCCAATACGATGCGTTTGGCTGCGAACTATGGGATTGAGTACCGGATTCGGTGGCTTGAGAAGTGGGAACTGACAGATCCCACGGATATTTTTACCCCAGAATTTGTATCGGAGCGGTTTATCTCGCCCCAGGAATTTACCGAACGCAGGCATCATGCCGCTCCGTTTTCGAATTTCAGCTCTGATCGCCAGAATGCCGATGCATTCCTGGCGCATATCGCCTGCGGCGAAGACATCATTCTGGACACTGTTTTTGGCATTCATGTCTTTCAGGATGAGAATGCCGACGAGGTTCAACGCCTGTTTCTTGAACAATTCGACGCGATTCCCTTTGCAAAACCGTTATTGCCCCACATGGAGATATTGCGAAAGCGACTGTCTGACCCTGCAAAAGAGACGGTCGCTTACCACATTCGCCGCGGCGATTTGGTCAATGATATTCAGGCCATGAACCGCAAATGGCCCAATAAATTTGTGCCTGATGCGTTTTTCGAACGGCATATCGAAACGCGACTGGCCCGACAGGCCGAAACCATCCTGTTCAGCGATAGCGAGGTTGTGCTGGCGGAATATAAGGCGAAGTTCCCGGGGTTGATCCTTGTCGCTGACATGTTCGCATTTGATGGTCTGACACAGGCCCAAATCGATTTTCTGGAACTTTATGCGATGTCTTGCTGTCAAAAGATCGTGGCGCCGTTGGAAAGCGCGTTTTCACAGACGGCCCAGACCATCGGTGGTGCTGATTTCGTAGCCGTTGAAAACGATTTGTCCGAAGAGGAGCGGACCGCCGCCTTTGAAGCGCTGTGCGACAGTCTGGAGCATCGTCCTGATGATTTTGCCAATGAGGGCGATATCGGGCAATGCCTTGTTTATGCGGATCGCTATCTTTGCGAAGCAGACCGCAAGAAAGATATTGCCCGTATCATGTCAGGATATGTTGCCGATGGCATGTGCCTGTCGTTTGTCTTTGCCATCCTGTTCCGACGCCTGTTTGAGACGGGGCAGTATGAAGAAATTCTGCGCATGCGTCGGTTTGTCGATGAGGGTTATGTTTATAATCTGCGCTCTTTCGCGCAGGTCGCACTTTATCATGGATGCGCGCATCTGATGCTTGGCCAGAAGGCCGAAGGCTTGCGGCAAATCACCGCCGCATTCTGGCACGAACCGGTTGAGGGTGAAATCAACGCATTATGTTCTTCTTTGATCCATCAGGGCGAATTAGACGAAAAAAACTTTTGGTTCAGTGACCGTGCCATTACGCGTTACATGCATAATTCCTGGAGCCATCGGTCCTTGGAGGAGCATTATCCGGCAATGCTGAAGCACGAAATTCTGGTGCCGGGAAAACATCTTCCCACCTGTCGGCCATTGGTTTGGGAATGGACCAATTTTACCCGCGCGCATTTGAATGCACATTACAGATTCAAGGGACATTTCAAGACCTTCACCAAAGGGCTGCGCACCCGCAACTGGCATGAATATGAGCGCGTGCATGCCATGAGTTTTCTGGCGCTGAGTGAGTGTCTTCAAGGTAATCTGGAAGAGGCGAAGAGACTGGCGCAGCAAGCGCTGGAGATCGAACCGGATAACGCCCTGTTTCATAAACGCATGGTGGATGTTTTTCTTGGTCTGGATGATCTGGACGCAGCGGCAGATCATGCGCGCGAGGCGATGCGCTTTGATCCGGATGCCCGGATGTATGCCGCTCTTTTGGGCCATTGCCAGCAACGGGCTGGCGATATGCAAGCGGCACTGGGATCGTATCAGATGGCATTGCAGGATGACGTTCTAGCCTTCCCGACGATCTATTTCGCGGCTGCGACATGCTGTGATGCCTTGAACGCGCCCGATATGGAACTGGGGTTTATGGAAAAGGGTTTGGCTTTGTCGCCGACGCAGTGGCGCGAGCAGGTCAGGCGAGGAAAGCTGCTCGGCCAGCTTGACCGTGGGGCGGAGGCACTTGATGTTTTTCGCAGGACCCATCGGTGGGCTGATCGGCGCCCGCCGGTCACCTTGGGTCTTGGCCAGATTTTGGACCAGCTTGACCGCCCCGATGAGGCAATCAAGGTTCTGAGTGATGCGGCAGACCGCTACCCCGACAAACCGCAATTCAAGAAAGCGCTGCAAAAGGCACGGAAAACCGCGCGCAGGGGACGTCAATGAAGCAACCCCGCCCCGTGAATGCAGCCTATGATGGGGTCCATCTTCTGCTTTACAGCAACGAGGTGGAACCCTTTGCCCGCAATGCGGAGAATTACTGCGATGCGGCCTTGGGGGTCGGGTTTGACAGCGCTCGCCATTACACCGAATGTGAGTTGCGGGATACTGCATTCTGGCAGGAAAACAGCGGTATTCTGGAACAGGGCCGCGGAGCGGGATATTGGCTTTGGAAACCTTATATCTTGCTGGAAACACTACAGAATATCGGTGACGATGACGTGCTGGTCTATAATGATGTGGGTCGTTATTCGCCCGGATCGTTTGATCCGTTTCCCCGGTTTCCTCATACGTTGCTGCAACTGACCGCCTTGTCGCGCAAACGCTATATCAAGGGTTTTATCACGGAATTCATGCATCAGGCACATCATACAAAGGCCGATTGTTTTCAGCTGATGGATGCGATGAATGACACGATGCTGCATGCACCGCAAATCAGCGCGGGCCCAATGACCTTGATGCGCTCACCAGAGGTGTTCGCGTTCCTGGAAACCTGGCTGAAATATTCAAAGGACCCGCGCATCCTGACCGACATACCTGATGAGGTTGCGCCGACCCATTGGGATTTTGAGGAGCATCGCCATGATCAGGCGATTGCATCAATCCTCGCCCACAGGATGTGTGCCCATTATGTGGATATGTCGCGCGATGGCATTCAGCACATCAAGCGGAAGGCACAGCAGCTTTATCCCGGCGTGCCACGTCTTCCGACCCATGTGGGGTATTTGTCTGAGCTGATTCGGTTGGCGCTGCCTGAAGGGTTCTGGGACACACCGCAGCCGGATCTCGCCCAATGCGCCAAGATTCTGGCAAATCTGGAACAAGACAACCCGATCCCGTTCAAACCACGCAATGTCAGTAACAAGATCAATACGGCCCGCTATGTTACAGGTTTCGCGGACCGGCAGTCAGAGATCGACCTGGACCAGCTACGGGCAATGCTGACCGGCGATCCGATTGCAGTGTTGTATTTGCATTGGTTTAAAAAGCTGGAAGTAGACCAGACATATTTTTGGCAATCTGTCGTGGCGAATGTACAGGGCAAGGCCCAAGACGAATTGGACCTTGAAGTGGATGATATTAACCCGCAGGTCCTTCGACTAACGGTGCGCGGCTTTTTCGAAACACTGGCCCAATTTGCGGACATACAGCAATCCGTTAATCGCCAGATGGTCCGATCCAGTTTTTCTGACGATCTGCGGACGATCTGGAAAGAGCGTTACAAGAATTTCAAATCTCAACGGTCATGTGACGCGCTTGATCAGGTGGTTGCCATGTCGGCCTATCTGGAGAATGTCGATGCTCGTGCCGGTGGCAAGTTGCGGCGTCGCGCCCTGATTGATGACATACATGCATGCGCTGCAGCATTTCTGGACCTGCCGCCGACAGGTGATGTCACGCCGCCGTTCGGGCCTGTTTGACGATATCGCTGACCTTGATCAGGTGCTGGGCAAGCGGGTTGCTTTTGCGCCAGATCATCCCCACGGTCCGCGATGGGGCGGGGGGGGCGAAACGCGCAACCGATACCTGCGCCGCGCTGGTTTCGATCGCAACGGCCATGTCGGGGATAAGCGTGACCCCGATACCGGCCCCAACCATCTGCACAAGTGTCGAAAGCGCACTGCCATCCAGCCCGTCACGCGGCAGCCCGGATCGCAGGTTGCAGAAGGCCAGCGCCTGATCCCGGAAGCAATGCCCTTCCTCTAGCAGCAAAAGCCGCATTTCGCGCAAAGTTGCGGCATTTGGGACGGGTTTGTCGGCGTCTTCGATCGGGCGTACCAAGACGAAATCTTCTCGAAATAAAGGCATTTCTGTAAATGCAGATTCAGAGACGGGCAGGGCGACAATTGCAGTGTCGATCTTGCCTTCTGCGAGTTCCTGCAACAGGCGTGGCGTCAATGTCTCGCGGATATGCAAATCAAGATCGGGATAGGCGTATGTCAGATGCCCAATGATTGCAGGCAACATGTATGGTGCAATGGTTGGGATGATCCCCAGTCGCAACCGGCCTGACATGCCATCACCAGCGGCCCGAGCCAATGTTCCGAGCTCATCGACCGCAAGCAGGATGTCGCGCGCACGATGTGCAAATTCCTCGCCAAAGCTGGTCAGGCGCACAGCCCGCGCCTGGCGTTCGAAAAGCTGCGTACCAAGCGTTTCTTCGAGTTCTTTGATTTGCATGGAAAGGGCTGGTTGCGAGATTGCACAAAGCTCTGCCGCCCGCCCGAAATGCTGCTGTTGGGTGAGCATTTCGAAGTAACGTAGCTGTTTGAGGGTCAGGTTTTTCATAAGCTCAAGTTATCGATGCTATCAGAAAATTCAACTTAATCTAATCGACATGCTTTGTTATCGTGTCGTCATGTAAGGGCCGTATCGCATGTGACGGTCCGCAGATCCGCGAAAACCCAGATCAGCCTAGGAGATTAAGATGGACGGAAATGATGTCGGTAAATGCCCAGTGATGCATGGTGTCGTGCCGCATGTGACACATGGGGTGCGGTCGAACGCCGATTGGTGGCCGAACCAGTTGAACTTAAAGATCCTGCATCAAAACACGCCGCAATCGGACCCGATGGGGCAGGCGTTTAATTATGCTGAAGAATTCAAGAAGCTTGATCTGAAAGCGATCAAGGCCGATTTGACCGCCTTGATGACAGATAGCCAGGATTGGTGGCCTGCGGATTACGGCCATTACGGCCCGTTTTTCGTTCGCATGGCCTGGCATAGTGCGGGCACATACCGCACCGCTGATGGTCGTGGTGGTGGATCCTCCGGTTCGCAGCGCTTTGCCCCGCTCAACAGCTGGCCCGACAATGGCAACCTCGATAAGGCGCGCCGTCTGCTATGGCCGATCAAAAAGAAATACGGCAATCAGATTTCCTGGGCTGACCTCTTTATCCTGACGGGCAATGTCGCATTGGAATCAATGGGGTTCGAAACCTTTGGTTTTGGTGGAGGGCGCGCCGATATCTGGGAACCCGAAGAAGACATCTATTGGGGGACAGAGGATACATGGCTTGGTGACACCCGTTATTCTGGCGACCGCGAGTTGCAGAACCCATTGGCCGCCGTCCAGATGGGCCTGATTTACGTGAATCCCGAAGGACCAAATGGCAATCCCGACCCGGCGGCGTCTGCCTTTGACATTCGCGATACTTTTGCGCGCATGGCGATGGATGATGAGGAAACCGTCGCACTGGTTGCTGGTGGTCATACCTTTGGCAAGGCCCACGGTGCAGGTGACCCTGAATTGGTTGGGCGTGAGCCGGAAGGTGGGTCCCTACAAGATATGGGCTTTGGCTGGAAAAACGGCTTTGGCTCGGGCAAGGGTGTGCACACCACCACAAGCGGCATTGAAGGGGCCTGGACGGCAACCCCGATTACCTGGGATATGAGCTATCTCGATACGTTGCTGGACAATGAGTGGGAACTGACTAAAAGCCCCGCAGGCGCGCATCAGTGGACAGCAAAGGCGCTGGAAGGCACCGTACCCGATGCCCATGATCCTGATCGCCGTCATGCCCCGATGATGACAACGGCAGACTTGGCGTTGCGTACGGACCCCGCTTATCTCGAAATCTCAAAGCGGTTCCGCGACAACCCTGATGAATTTGCTGATGCGTTTGCGCGCGCCTGGTTCAAGCTGACCCACCGCGATATGGGTCCTAAGGCCCTGTATCTGGGTGATGAAGTGCCAGCAGAAGACCTGATTTGGCAGGATCCGATTCCGGCCAATGATAACGCGCTGATTGATGACGCGGACATTGCGTCGCTGAAAGCGCAAAGCCTTGATACCGATCTTTCCATTGGAGAGTTGGTGTCGGTCGCCTGGGGTTCTGCGGCCACTTTCCGTGGGTCTGATAAACGCGGTGGGGCAAATGGTGCCCGTATCCGTCTGGCCCCCCAAAATGATTGGGAGGTGAACGAACCTGTCAAACTGGCCAAGGTATTGGACACGATGGACGGTATCCGCTCGGGTTTCAATGCCGCACAATCGGGTGGCAAGGCTGTGTCGCTTGCCGACCTGATCGTGCTGGGCGGTTGCGCAGCAGTTGAGCAGGCGGCCAAAAATGCGGGTCATGCAGTCACTGTGCCTTTCGTACCTGGCAGAACCGATGCTACGGCTGAGCAGACGGATACAGAATCCTTTGATGTGTTGGAGCCCGTCGCAGATGGTTTCCGTAACTACCTGAAGGCTGATTACAGCGTGTCCGCAGAGGAGATGCTGGTGGATCATGCCCAGCTACTGACCCTGACAGCGCCGGAGATGACAGTTTTGGTCGGTGGGATGCGGATGCTCGGCGCGAATGTAGGGCAGGCGGCGCATGGTGTGCTGACGGATAAGCCTGATACGCTAAGCACTGATTTCTTCACTAACCTGATGGATATGGGCACCGAATGGGCGCCGGTGTCCGACGCGGAAGATGTATTTGAAGGCCGCGATCGCGCGACCGGTGATACAAAGTGGACGGCCACGCGCGTTGATCTGGTCTTTGGTTCGAACTCGCAATTGCGGGCGATTGCCGAGGTTTATGCCCAGGACGATGCAACGCAGAAATTTGTGCAGGATTTTGTTGCCGCCTGGACCAAGGTGATGAATCTGGATCGGTTCGATCTGGCCTGAATACTAGACATAGAAAAGAAAAAGCCCGGTCAGGTTTGACCGGGCTTTTTTGTAACGGCGATGTGGGTGCGTCTTACCCTTCGAGCGACGCGAGCCGTTTTTTCAGGTTCGCCTTTTCTTCGCGCAACGCGGCCAGGGCCGTTTTTTCGTTGGCCAGTTCGATCCGCGATTGTTCGAGGTTGCTGCGCCAGAAGTCGACTTCTGAACTCAGCGAGTCCAGAGCTTGCTTTGAAGCCCCTTCAAATCGCCAGATCACCCAGCCCAGGATAACACCCGCCACAAATGTGCAGGCCATGAATATGAATGTTTGTAGCAATAAAGGCGACATCGTTATCCTCCTACTCGTTTTCTGAGGTGGCTGCGGCGTCTGTGTTTTCGCGCAACTGCCATTCAAAGCTGATCCGGCGATTTGCCGCACGGCCTTCGTTTGTGTCGTTGGAGGCGATTGGATTTGCTTCGCCATAACCCACGGCGACCATGGTATCTGGGGACAAACCCCCATCAGTCGACATGAAATCCAAAACAGCCTGCGCGCGCGTCTCGCTCAGCGCCTGATTGCTTGATTCGCCGCCAAGGCTATCAGTATGCCCACCAATTTCGATGATCAGATCATCGCTTTCGCATTCCCGGGCAAGGTCGCGCAACCGCTCCAGCGTCGCGATTGACCCGTCGGCAATGGCGGAAGTGCCGGTGCTGAAATTGATCTGTGCATTCTCCAATATGTCGTTGGCGCGGGCCAAACAAACATCAGCCCGTTCCGTAGGATCGTCGGGCAATTCTTCTACATCATCAACGCGCAGGCTGCTGATGAGGACGGATTGCTGAACAACGCGCTGTTGCAACTCGGCAAGTTCCGCTTGGAGCGCGGCGACTTGTTCTGTGTCGGCGGGTGCAGTGCCTTCGTCCGGAGAGGCGTCTTCGAGCGCTGCAATCGTCGCATCACGCACCGCCACTGCTTCTGTCAGTTCGTCAATCTGGACCTGCAATGCGGAGGCGGCAGCAAGCTGTTCCTCCAACGTTCCAATTGTCTGATCCCGCAATGCCACCTCAGCGGTGAGGGCGGCAAGCGCGTCGTCGTCCGGGGCGTCTGCACTGGCTTGCTCTACCGCAGTTTCGAGGGCGGTGATCGCCGCGTCACGTTCGGCCAAGGTCGCTGTCAGCTCTGTGATTTGGCTTTCGAGATTTTCCTGTGCGGGGGATTCGTCAAACTCGGCGATTGTTGCGTCACGCTCTGCGATGGTGGCGCTTAGGACGGCAATTTCTTCGGTCAGTTCCGATGCTTCATTTGTCAATGTGTCAACGGTTTGGTCGCGCTCGCCAAGCATGGCGGTGAGTGATTCAAGATCGCTACTTAGCTCTTCAATGGTTGCACTCTGCGTCGCGATTTCGGTTTGCAGCGCCTCTGCCTGACCATCTGTTGAGCCGGCAACGGCTGCAGATGCGTCAAGGCCTGCTTCCAGTTCGGCGATACGTGCGGTGGCATTGTCAGCCTCGGCGGTTAATTCCGTGACTTGTTCGGACATCGTTGCCAGTTCTGCCGTCGCCGTCGCGAGTTTGTCGTTCAGTGACGCGATCATATTGTCCGCTTCTGTCAGCCGTGTTCTGCCATCGGCCAACTGCGTTTCGAGCTCGCCAATAACAGATGAAGAAGCATCTGCACTTTGTGATTGTTCTACAAGGGCGGCATTTGCAGCGTCTCGTTCAGCCGTTAGTTGGTCAAGCGTTGCGGCCAGGTTATCGCGTTCGGTTGTCACCGACTGGATCGTGCCCGACAAAGTACCTATTTCAGATTGTTGTTGGCTGCTTGCTTCCTCCAAAGCGGTGATCTGGTCGCCCAGATCCGACTTTGCCTGCGCAAGTTGTGTTTCAAGCACAGCCTGTGCTTCTGCTGTCGCTGTTTGATTATCTGCCGTTACAAAACGTGACGCCACAAAAAATGTCAGCGCCGTCAGGCATAGTGTCGCCGCAATGAGCAAAGCTCTCATAGATGTGTTCCTTGTAAACCTGCCTCGACTGAGACAGAGCCATATCTCTTCTCTTTTCGCAACCATAGTTACGAATTTGGTCTAATTTTGGGCGATGGAGACGACAAAATGCGCCGTTGCTCGAACTGGTTAATCCTGTTTCGCGTGAGTTCAAAAAGCATAGCGTCGCAATGATTTTGTCACATGCTGGCGTCACGAAGGCCGCAGAGTGTGGTTGGTATTGGTCTGGGCAAACTGTTCCGGGTTGATGTCCAGCGACAACCACACCACCCGTATTCAGATTCTAGCAAGTGCCAGTTTAAACTTATGCGTGAGTACCTTGCCGACCTCAAGCCCCAACTCGGTCAGGACATGATCCGCCTCATTGACCGTTCGATCCGAATGGTCGGGGCGTTTTTCGATCAAGCCGAGCCGCCTGAACACTGACTTTTTCCTATTCCCAACTTGAATCGTTATCGCCTTGCCGCCGGTGTCAACGCTCGAACAATTATAGGCATGTGCGATGATATGTTTGTCCCGTCGTCCATTGAGTTGGGCGATGATCTGTTCAATTTGTTCGTCACGCATGATTTGTCTTCATTACTCTTAAAGGCGGGTGACACCGTTACAGCATGGTGGATTGGGGAAATCAGGGGGAAGAATCAGCGGCTTGGATCAGATTTGGATGGGGCCGACTTATAAGACGGCCTGGGGTGGTCGACGTTCAACCAACCAGTGTGGCAACCGGTCCATTTCCCGCATCTCTGGCGGTTTCTGTAAGCATCAGAAGGGGACGGAGGCAAAATCAAAGCATGTCTGCCTACCGCCCACCCTTGGCCATGCGTCAACGCAGTGCTTAGTCAGCAGGAGCTGCGACGAGCATCGGTTGCGCAAAATCCGGCGCAGGCGATGAAGAGCATCTTAGCTTTATACTGTCCATTCTTAGAGCAAGGCCAACTTTACCATGGCTTTAATGGATGAAACGGGCGGGGCGCGCATATTTTCATGTCGTATACGATGGTATACTGTCGACGTTCCGGAAATCATCGGGTATGAGACCCCAAATTCAGCCAATGGGAGCATCACATGCCCGACATCATTTACACCAAAGTCGATGAAGCACCAGAACTTGCCTCTGCGTCATTTCTACCAATCATTCAACGATTTGCTGCCGCGGCGGGCGTGACAGTCGAGACAAAGGACATCAGCCTTGCCGGACGGATTTTGGCGACGTTCCCCGAACACCTGAACGACGATCAGCGCCAGTCAGATGACCTTGCTGAACTGGGTCGTCTGGTCAAAACCGCCGAAGCGAATGTGATCAAGCTGCCAAATATCTCGGCCTCCGTGCCGCAGCTGGTGGCCGCGATCAAGGAGCTGCAGAGTCAGGGCTTTGCTTTACCTGATTACCCTGAGGCACCTGAAACCGAGGCTGAAAAAGCTGTGCGTGCCAAATATGACGGCATCAAAGGGTCGGCCGTGAACCCGGTGCTGCGCGAGGGAAACTCTGACCGACGGGCTGCGAAGGCGGTAAAGAGCTTTGCACAAAAGAACCCGCACCGGATGGGTGACTGGACAGCAGATAGCAAGACGCATGTGTCATCCATGTCCGGCAATGATTTTGTGTCCAACGAAGTATCAGCCACGTTGAAAAACGATGCTGTTGCCAAGATTGTACTGGCAACCGCGCAAGGCGAGACTGTGCTGAAACAGGACATCGCATATCCTGCGGGGACTGTGGTTGATGCGACATTCATGAGTGTCGCTGCCCTGAAGGACTTTCTTGCCACCGAGATCGAAAAAACAAAGGCGCAAGGCATTCTGTTTTCGCTGCACCTGAAAGCGACGATGATGAAGGTGTCTGATCCCATCATCTTTGGCCATGGCGTTAAGGCTTTTCTTGCGCCTGTTTTTGAAAAACATGGCGACACGCTTGCTGATCTGGGTGTGAACCCGAACGCTGGTCTTGGTGATTTGCTGGCGCGGGTAAAGGGTAATGCCGCTATCATGACCGACATTGATGCCTGCATGTCCGCCCGCCCGCCACTGTACATGGTCGATTCAGACAAAGGTGTCACAAACCTGCATGTATCGTCTGATGTGATTATTGATGCGTCAATGCCCGCATTGATCCGTGCGGGCGGCAAAGGCTGGGGCCCTGACGGTCGTGAAGCGGACGCCAATTGCGTCATTCCCGACAACTCCTACGCTCCGGTCTATGACGAAACGATCAAGTTTTTCAAAGAGAACGGCAAACTGAACCCGGCTACTACCGGTACCGTCCAGAATATCGGCCTGATGGCGCAGAAAGCCGAAGAATACGGCTCTCATCCAACAACGTTTGAAATCCCGGAGGCAGGGACGGTCAAGATGATCCTTGATGATGGCACCATCCTGCATGAACACGTGGTTGAGGCGGGCGATATCTGGCGTTCTGCTGCGACTCGCAGGGCCCCGATCGAAGATTGGGTAAACCTTGCCATCACACGCCAGAAGGCGGAAGGCTGTCGTGCTATCTTCTGGTTGGACAACGACCGGGCCCACGACGCAGAGCTGCTTGCATATGTCGAACCGATCCTTGCCGCGCAAGGCATGACCGACAAGTTCGAAATCATGGCCCCCCGCGAAGCCACCCGCGCCTCACTTGAAACGATCACCAAAGGTGACAACACGATCGCGGTCTCCGGCAACGTCCTGCGCGACTACCTGACCGATCTGTTCCCGATTCTGGAACTGGCCACCTCTGCCAAGATGCTTTCCATCGTGAAGCTGATGAACGGCGGCGGTCTGTTCGAAACTGGTGCTGGCGGGTCCGCGCCCAAGCACGTTCAGCAGTTGATGGAGCAAAACCATCTGCGCTGGGACAGCCTTGGCGAGTTCTGCGCTTTGGGGGAAAGCCTGCACTTTCTGGCGGATGCCAAAGGCAACGATAAGGCGCGCGTTCTCGCGCAAGCAGTTGAAGATGCGACACAAGGCATCCTGGATGATAGTCGGTCACCGTCCCGCAAGGTAGGTGAGCCGGATAATCGCGACAGCCACTATTGGTTTGCCCGATATTGGGCTACTGCCTTGGCCAAGCAAACGAATGATCCCGAGCTTGCCGCACATTTTACCCCAATCGCCGACGCGTTGTCGGCCCAAGAACAGCAAATCCTATCTGAACTTGCCGCTGCGCAAGGGCCTGCTGTTGATCTGGGTGGTTACTACCGCACCGACGCGGCCAAAACCACTGCGGTCATGCGTCCATCAGAGACACTTAACAGCATCATGGGTTAGGGCGACCAAGCCTGCTTTTGCGAAATACCAGGTCTGCGTGCCTGATCTGTCCTGTGACTGAGAGCAATGATCACGACGGCCTCGCCTGTTTTGCGTCATACCCGCCGGTTTTTCGGCGGGTTTGATCATTGCGCGTGCACTGTGTATTCGGTGTTCGTTTGCTCACGACGTCTGTCAGTCGGGGACGTTCGTTTCGGCGTTATCGTCGTAAAACAAAGAGCTGATTTAAGTCGTTCTTAATCGACAGCGCGCATAAGACGACCATTGCAAGGCACCAGTGAGGTACGCATGGCCCTTCTCAGCGCGATCAAGATTTCAATGAGGCTTCCATTGATCATTGGTGTGGTGTCCGTGGCAATCGCTACCACGATTGGGGTGCTTGGGTATTATGACTTTAAACGCACTATGCATGCGGAAACGCAAAAGGCGCTCAAGGTCCTGACAGACGAACGGGCGCGATCATTGGAAACATGGGCCGCCGGGTTTGAGCGTAACATGCTGACCTATGCATCCAGTACCAAGACCGTGAAAGCTTTGAACGCCTTTAATGCATCATTTGACCTGCAATCCGACAATCCAATGCAGGACCGCCAACAGGCCTACATCACCGACAATCCGAACGCGTCAGATGAGCGCGAGAAACTGGATCGCGCGTCAGAGAACGTACCCTACAACTTCCAACACGAGATTTTTCATCCATTTTTCCGTAGTATTGCCCAGACCGGTGGATACTATGATGCGTATCTTTTTAATACGAACGGCGACGTCATCTACTCGGTTTTCAAACAGGCCGACTACGCTACGAACTTGATGAATGGTGCCTTTGCCGATACTGGCTTGGCCCGGGCTTTCAGAGCGGCCGTGTCAGAGGATCAGCAAAGGGTGCATTTTGAAGGTTTTTCAGAATACCCGGTTAACAATGGTTCACCTGCTGCATTCGTTGCCGCACCTGTATTCGAAGATAGCGGACAACTCCTGGGCGTCTTTGCCGTCCGGGTTCCGACCGGACAGATCGGTGACATTTTGAACAACCCCATTGGTCTTGGCGAAACTGGCGAGATTTATGCTGTTGGTTCTGATCGCAAGGCGCGCACCCATTCAAGGTTTGATGATCGATTTGAACCGCTAGAGTCGCTCGTTGAATCAGCACAGATTATGGCGCCCTTTTCGGCGACACCCCAGTTCTTTGCGGGAACCGAAGGTCAAAATGGCATGCCAGTGATCGCAAGGACCCAAGAAATGAGCATCCTGGGGCAGGCGTGGCGTCTGGTGGGCGAAATAGAGGAAGCAGAAGTATTGCGGCCCGTCATCGCTGTAAGAAACAAGATGATCCTTATTACCGTGGTTGGGGCTGGTATTTCGGCCTTACTGGGGTGGTTGTTGGCAAACACCGTAACAAGGCCTCTTTCCCGGCTGGGTCAGAACATGCAGGTCGTTTCACAACAGGTTTACGATCAGGACATTACTGACACGGACCGCAAGGATGAGATTGGCGGCCTTGCGCGTATTCTGATTGCGTTTAGAGATCAGTTGAAATTGGCGGAGTTGGCAGAGCGGGAAGCTCATGCGCTCCAGGCGGAACAAGCGCGTGTTGTCGAACAATTGAACGGCGCGCTCAGCAAGCTGGCCGAGGGTGATCTGACACTGAAAATCGATACGGAATTTGCGGGTGAATATGATCAACTGCGCCAGAACTACAACCTGACTATTGAAAAACTCAATGGCACGGTGGGGTCCGTCGCCAAAAGTGCAGGTCAGATACGAAACCGTTTAGCTGAGATGAGCAATTCAGCCAACGAATTGTCGCGGCGCACAGAAAACCAAGCTGCTACATTGGAACAAACGGCCGCCGCCCTTGATGAAATGACTGCAAGCGTCAGATCTGCCGCATCAGGTGCCAAGGAGGTTGAAAATATCGTCACGGCAGCGCAATCGGAGGCCGATAGCAGCGGCAATGTCGTGCGTAACGCAGTCTCTGCGATGACTGAAATTGAAAAATCATCCAATGCGATTTCACAGATCATTGGGGTCATTGACGATATCGCTTTTCAGACGAACCTTCTTGCGCTGAACGCAGGTGTTGAAGCTGCGCGTGCAGGAGACGCGGGACGTGGATTCGCTGTTGTTGCGTCAGAAGTGCGCGCATTGGCACAACGGTCGTCTGATGCCGCGAAAGAGATCAAGGGGCTTATCGGCGGAAGTACAGAACAGGTAAAGGATGGCGTCGAGCTCGTTGGTCAAGCAGGTCAAGTCCTGACCAAGATCGTTGAGCGTATCGCGCAGATATCAAGCCTGATCACAGAGATTTCGAATGGGGCACAGGAGCAGTCCATTGGGCTGGGTGAGATTAACGTTGGTGTGACACAGCTTGATCAGGTCACCCAGCAGAATGCGGCTATGGTAGATGAGGCTACCGCAGCGAGCCATGCACTCAATCTGGACGCAAAAAGAATGACCGACATCGTAGATCAATTCCAGTTGCTGCACGATCCAGTCGACATACCCGTGGTAACTGCAAAACTGGACGCGCATACGCCTCTTCGTATGACACCCCAACCTATCGCTTTGGCTGCTGGAGTTAACCCTAACTCAGCAACCCCGGCTATTCACGAGGCGCCGCCATCGTCAACGGGCACTGAAGGCGATCATTTTTGGCAAGACTTCTGATCGGAGCATGTAGAGGGGATTTGCTATGCATTCTCAGTATTTTGACCAGGTAGGCATGTTCTGCGGTCGTCTGTTAAGAACGAGCTGGAGTCGGTTAGTGTTGTAGGATGAACCGGTTCGTTAGCACCCTGCTTGGTTTGGGAATGGTCCCGCAGCTTTTGCAGACGTGCGACTTCTTTGTTGGGGTGAATGTCGGTGCAATCAATAAAGACGCCGATCTACCATCGGTAGGTTATCGCAAAGCGATGTCCGGGGCGAAGAAATGTCTTCTCGTCTTCGCTTCGTAGCTTTCGTTGCAAAGAGCCCAGTGGGGAAAATACCTTACCCAAATAAGGGGTCTCGCGCTGCGCGGAGACATAAACAAAAAATAGGTCGAGTTGTGTCAGCGACGGTGTGGAGATATGCGTCAGCAGCTGATCGATCCATCAATGAACTTACCCACCATGCACCGCAAACATGTCGAGGCTGGCGTCCTGCGCTTCGATGATCCTGATGCTTTCCTTGACCCCTGCATCGGTCAGCTCGCGGGCGATTGTCATGACTGTGTTTGCATCATGTTCGGCGCAGATATCCATCATCTGGCCGATTTCTTCGGCCGCCACGGGGGTTGCGGCCTCTACTGATGGGGCCCCGTAGATATCCACGAAATGCTGAGCGAGCGCTGTTGTCAGCGCTTCGACCTCTGCCAGTTCGATCTGGGCTGTGGCCACAAAGGTAACCCGCCCGAACGTTTCAGCCCCAAGCCAGCCGTTGCTGAATGCCTGCCGCGCCTTGCCCGTCAGGTCGCCTTCGGTCCAGTTCGAGAATTCAAACCCGCCCGGAACACACCATTCGCCAGTGCGTGCGGGGCTGTGAAAGACATTCATGTCACTTTCGTCGAAATGGATCGCCCGTGCGAGCATCATGTCAGTCTTCCTTTAACAAGCTGGTAAGAGGGATCAGCGTGGTCTTGTCGTCGTGGCGCAGTAATAGCCCAAATTTCTCGTCAGTGCCCAGAAATGTGCCGGTTTTATCGCCGATGGCAATGTCTTCATTGATCCCATGAGCAATCCCGGTCCATTCTTTGTGGATTGCGCTGGCCCCTTCATCGTCCCATCGGTTGATCCAGACAAGCGTGTGCCTGACCCAAGCTTCCAACAGCGCGACCGCATCCACATCAGCGCAGCCTTCGGCATAAAGCGCCGTATGGTCGGGGATGTGACCCGTTTCGGGATCGTCGGGCCAGAATTGCAGGGTCAGGCCAACAGCGACCCAGTTTGGTTCCGCCGCAGGGTCGCTGCCAGAGGATGCGACTTGCAAGGCCCCGCAGCGTCCACCATTGACCCAAATCTCTCCGTCCCAGCCAAGATGTACAGCCACCTCGGGAGGGGCGAGTGCGCCCAATGCGTTTTGAAAACCAACGCCGCATAGCGGCAGGATCGTCATGGCATCGGCCAATGCGACCTCTGGCGCGAAAACAATGGCGGCGCGCAGCTGATGCGCACCCAGATCATAGGTGACCAGCCCTGCGTTGCAGCCTTGTTTCGCGGCATCGCAGGCCTGTTTGAAAGGGTCATTTTGTCCGATGGCAGGCTGCCCCTCAAACAAGGGGGGGAAAACAGGTGCGTTCATATGTTTTTGTTTTCGATCAAGGATTTGGCGATCTTACGAAACGCCTGTGCCTGCGCCGAATCCGGTTTGGAGACGACAATCGGCGCCCCGCCATCCGCCGCCATGCGGATATCGAGATGGAGCGGTATTTCAGCGAGCAGAGGCACGCCGATTTTTTCGGCCTCAGCGGCGACGCCGCCATGCCCGAACACATGTTCCTCATGCCCGCAATTGGAACAGATATGTGTGCTCATGTTTTCGATCATGCCAATGATAGGGGTGTTCATCTGGTTGAACATGTCGATCCCCTTACGTGCATCGAGTAGTGCCACATCCTGTGGGGTGGACACAATGATGGCCCCGTCAAGCTGCGCCTTTTGCGCCAAGGTCATTTGTACGTCGCCAGTGCCCGGTGGCAGATCCACGATCAACACATCAAGCGCGCCCCATTGCACCTGGCTAAGCATTTGTTGCAACGCCCCCATCAGCATCGGCCCACGCCAGACAACCGCCTGATCATCATTGGTCATCAGCCCGATTGACATCATCGTCACACCGAAATTGCGTAGAGGCAGGATCAGTTTGCCATCGGGGCTTTGCGGTCTGCCGGATACGCCCAACATACGTGGTTGGGACGGTCCGTAGACATCCGCATCGAGCATGCCGACGCGCTTGCCTTCGGCTGTCAGCGCGCAGGCCAGATTGGCCGCGACCGTGGATTTACCAACGCCGCCCTTACCGGACGCCACGGCGATGATCTTGTCGATTCCGGGGATTTTGGCGGGCCCGGCAGGTTCGGCGGAGCGCGATGGTTTCAGGTCGGGCGGGGCGGCTGGCTGACTATGGGCCGTCATGACGATTGAGACGGATTCCGCCCCGATGCCACGCAGTTTTTCCTCGGCCTCTTCCTTAATTGGCAAATATGGATCTGGGCTGGAGACCTCCATAACAAACCGGACGGTCGTGCCGTCCACATTCAGCGCGCGCGCCAGACCGGCGCTGACCATATCGGCGCCACCGGGTGCCGCGATTGTTTTCAGGCAATCGAGAACCTGTTCTCTTGTAATGCTCACTTATGGGCCTTCGATCTTTCCGGTCACGACATGATTCAGGTCTAGCCCGTCAATGGTCAGCACCATTTTGACGTCATAGCTTTTACCGGATGTGTCACTGGCATTGCGCATCGCGTCTTCGATGGCCTGCTGCGAAGTCACCCCGACTTGTTTAAGAAATTTGCGCATCGACATATTGAAGTCATCGCTCATGATCTGACCTTCCCCGCAGATAGAATTATTGACGATCAGACCCTAGCGCCCCTAGGCTGATATGCAACCTGGCGCAGTGGTGGGAGCTGGCAGAATGTTAAGAAATCTTGCTTTGGGTCTGTGTCTGGTCGCATCGCCAGCATTGGCGCAGGATAAGGCCTTTACCTTGCGCGCGCCGCAAGCACTGACCGAGAGTGGTTTTCTGCAACATCTTTTGCCGCGGTTTTCACTAAAGACGGGAATCCGGATTACCGTTGATCCAGATGCGGGTGATGTTGTGTTGGGCGCGGATGGCACACCGGTTTTTGGCGATTCTGGTACGGTTTGGCATCTTTCGGATGCGGATGATCCTGATGTCGATGCGTTTCAGGATTGGCTGGTGTCGGATGTGGGTAAACGCACGATTGAGGGGTTTGCCCCAGACGGCACCCCACTGTTCACCGCCGATGTCGGCGTTGCAGCTGTTGTTGTTGCCGCCGCGGTTACCGGTGACGTAGTCTTGGGCGAAAAGTCGAGCCTGCAGAAATGTGGCCGTTGTCATGTGGTCAATGAAACCAACAAGATGAACGCCATCGGATCGACCCCGTCATTCGGTTTGATGCGCAATTTTGAAGATTGGGAAGGACGGTTTCAGACGTTTTTCCTGCTCAAACCCCATGGTGCATTCACGCAGGTGACGGATGTGACCGACCCGTTTCCCGACAATCTGCCTTCGCCGATTTCACCGATAGAGGTGACGCTGGATGAAATTGATGCAATCGTTGCCTATGTGGCCACGATTGCGCCAGCCGATCTGGGTGCGCCGGTAGAAATTCAGTGATCTTTGCGGTCTGAGAAATAGTCATCCGAGGTACGGGTCCGAGGCCTTTTACCACCCTGAAATGGATTGTCTTCGGAGTGGAACTGCGCCTGAATCCGGCAGTTTTCACACATCTGGATCAGTTTGGCCGCGTCTAATGTGGCAAACATCGCATGGTTGCCGACCAGCTTTTCCGTGATCTTTTCAATGGTCGACTTAGACCCGAAAAGTGAACCGCATTCGATGCAGGCAAAGGGTTCTTCCTCGTGCAGGACCTGCTGGTTGAACGCCGCATCGGTCAGGTCAAGTTGCGGTTTAAGAGTGATCGCCTTTTCCGGGCAGATATTTGCGCAAAGTCCGCATTGCAGGCAGGCATCTTCTTGAAACCGCAATTGCGGTTTGTCGGAATTATCACCCAACGCCCCGGATGGACAAAGTGACACGCAAGACAAGCACAGCGTGCAGGCATCCCCATCAACCACAATCGCCCCGTATGGTGCATTTTCGGGTAGGGGCAGTTGGCTGTCATCGGGCCGCAGCGTTTTGGCCGCGAGCCGCGTGATTTGCCGACGGCTGCCGATTGGCATGATCGGGTCGGGGCAGGGGGCGGTTAGCTCTGCGTTGTTGAGCGCTGCCGTTAACGCGTCTGGATCTTGCGGGTCGATGAGGTTGACCTTGCCGTCCCCTGTGATTGCGGTGGCAAGCCTGACTTGTTCGCTGATGACATCGCGGTCTGATTTTGGATTAAGCAGAATGGTGACATCTGCAAACCCGCAGGCCAGCGCGCCCAGGATTTCGGCATGACCGAACCCGGCCAGCGCATCGACGGCAAAGGGGATCACATCTGCAGGCAGCCCTGCGCCGAAACGTGCGTTCAACGCAATCAATTCTTGTCCGTGATTGTCATCATGGACCAACAGGCGCGGGGCCTTTCCGCCAGCTTTGCGATAGGTGCTGGCCAATGTGTTGACCCGCTGGAACACGGTTTCAACAGGTGGTGCGTCATAGCTGATGGCGCCCGATGGGCAGACCGCCGAACACGCACCACACCCGGCACAAATTGTCGGATCGACCGTAACATGTTCACCAGCTGAGGTGATTGCCCCGGTCGGGCAGACATTCAGGCAATTGGAGCAGGCCGCCTGCTCGGCCCGGCTATGGGCACAGATCGAGGGTTCAAGTCGCACATATAGCGGCTGTTCGAATGTGCCGACCATCTGAGAAGCGGCCAGCACCGCCGCGGCAATGGCAGGCGGGTAGGACGGATCAGCGCGCAGGTAACCTTCGCGTTTTTCGTGGGCAGAAAACAGGGCCTGGTTGCCGGTCAGGTCGAGAATGACGTCGCAGCCGGATACTGCGCCATCTTTCGCGGGGCCAAGCGTAAACGTACCGCGTCCACCGGGGCGCAGGTCTTGAAACTGGTCGATTGTGACTTCGAAATTACCCAAGGCGCCGCTGGTCCGGCGCAGTTGCCCGGTCACGCAGTCAAATCTGCGATCCAGCGGCAAGTCGCAAGATGGATCCAGCAGGACGGTCACGGCAAGCATGTCACAAAGATCAGCGGCGGCTTGCAACGCGGCAGCTCCGCCGATGATCAGGCATGTGCCCTCGGACACCACATCAATCGCTTTGGTGGCAGGCACGGGCAGCGTTGCCTCTGCCACAAGGGCGGCCATTTTTGGAGCGGCGGGCGCGGTGCCCCATCCGGCGCGGTCGCGCAGATCAACGAAATCAGGGGCATCACATTCAATGTCGTCAGCAAGGTCTTCAAAACGATGGCGTTCTTGCTGGCAGGCAATCATTACGTCGCCACCGGTCATTTCCTTTGCGGCATGCTCCAACTCATCACCGCAGAGGAATGTGTAGGTTTTTGAGCAGCTTAAACCGGTCGCATCCGAAATAGTCGTTGCATCAATTGTCTGGCTACCCAGGCAGTCACACAAAATCAGCTTTTTCGTCATGGTGGCCCCCGAGCATGCCAGAGGCCCGGCAGGGGGCCGGGCCGTAGGTTGGCGCAAGCTAGTCCTGATTCTGCGGGAAGGTAAACACGAAATGCCGCAGCTGACCGGTCGTTGGGCATGCTGCACCTGCACAATTTCACCTCAACTAAAACGATAGTTACGCTAGGTAAACTTTTGATATAACTTAATTTCATGCAGCGCTCGTGTCGTCTGGGCGGAAGGTGCCGCGACAACCTATCGCACCGGAAATTCCCCATTAATAAAAAATTTACTTTTATATTCGTTGGCAGTGGTGCAACCTAAGATCAGCGAATGGGGGCCGGGGAAAAATTGTCCGTAGAGTCAAAGAGATCGACGTCATTTCCACTAGGTATTGTGGTGAGACGTACAGTCGGGGTGACTCGTTGGGCAAAGCATGTGTGGAAAGCCGTTGCAATTCTGCCTGGCGCACCTAAGGCCCATTGGAAAGAGTTGCGCCGCGAAGGCGATGCCGTTGAGTATCACGCCGCGACCGTTAATCTAGAGTTGCATCGTACGGATACCGACGCTTACCTATCCGGTCTTTCTGCGCGCGACCCTGCCATCTATATCATCATGCGACCGGCCTTGGATGACCGTCCACTGGATATCGTTCTAGCGACTGCGTCGCCTTATGAGGCGCAGGATTACGCGGATACTGGTGAAGAACTGGTGGAGAAAGTGCCGATGCCTGAAGGGCTGATCGCGCTGATCCGTGATTTCATTGACGAACATCATGAAGAAGAGGTGTTCATCAAGCGCCGCCGCGACAAAAAACGGATCGATCTGGAGGAAGATGGCATCGGTGATGCCCGTATTCGTCAGATGGCCGATGTTTATCGCGCACCAAACGCCAAGAAAGAGGCGATCCATTGAGTGGCGTGGCTGACATTTGGGCGCGACGTAAGGCGGCCGTCCAGGCAGAGGCCGAGGAAGAGGTCCGTACGTCAGAGGCTGCTGCCATTGCCGAAGAGCAGCAAAATTTTGATGCGATGAGCGATGCAGAGGTTCTTGACGCGCTCAATTTGCCGGATCCCGATACGCTGACTATGGGTGATGATTTCAAAGGTTTCATGGCGCAGGCTGTGCCGGACCGCATTCGCAGACGCGCGCTGCGCACCTTATGGCGGTCGAACCCGGTTTTGGCGAATGTCGATATGCTTGTCGATTATGGCGAAGATTTTACCGACAGTGCGACGGTGATCGAAGACCTGCAAACCGCCTATCAGGTGGGCAAGGGCATGCTGAAACATGTAGAGGCGATGGCAAAGCGGGCCGAGGATGAAGAGGCGCCCGAAACGGACGCTGAATGCGATGCAATTGTCGATGTTACTGAAGAGATAGAGGCTGTGTCGGCGAGTGCTGATCTACCCGTTGCTGATACGATGCTTGATTTGCCGCATGAGGATGACGTGGAAGACCTGCCGATGACGGCCAGACCGCGCCGCATGGTTTTTCAAACTGAGGATGTGACGTGACCGCTGCAGAACAGATTGCTGTTTCGACCGAAGACCGTCTGCGTGCCGATCTTTACAATTTTCTTGGGCTTATTCTTTCTGGGCCGCCGGATCAGATTCTTTTGGATCAATGTGCCGGGCTGTCGGGTGATGAGACGGAATTGGGGCAGGCCATTGCTGCATTGTCCCGTGTTGCAAGGGTTTCGAAGCCGAAAGCGGTGCAAAGCGAGTTTAATGCGCTTTTCGTTGGCCTAGGCCGGGGTGAGTTGCTGCCCTATGCCAGCTACTATCTGACCGGCTTTTTGAACGAGAAACCACTAGCCGCCTTGCGTGCCGATATGGTAGCTCAGGGTATGGTTCGCGCCGAAAATGTTTTCGAGCCGGAGGATAATATCGCATCATTGATGGAAATGATGGCGGGTATGATTGTGGGGCGGTTTCGGGCTCCTGCAGCGCTTGATGCGCAAAGAGTGTTCTTTAACAAGCATATAGCCCCGTGGGCATCACATTGCTTTGCCGACATGGAAGCGGCCAAGACGTCAGTTTTTTATGCTTCGGTGGGAAGCGTTGGCAAAGCATTCTTAGAGATTGAGCGCGAGGCGTTCAGAATGACAGCAGGGTAGCACCCTGCGACAACTTGGTAGGGATGCCTGCCGTAAACAGGGAAGGGAGACATCCCATGAAACCGGAAAAGAAAAGCACTAACAGGCGCGATTTTCTGAAACTGGCTGGCACAACAGCGCCGGCAGCGGCCGTCGTATTGGCCGGTACAACCACGGCTGAGGCGCAGCCCGTCGATCTGGCATCCGAAAAGATGCAGGACACTGACCATACACGCGCCTACCTCGACAGCGCCCGGTTCTAATCAGGGCGCCAAGAAGACAAGATACCTCGCCACCTTTCGGATGGCAGCAAGGGAGAAGATAAGATGTTACGGAAAAAGACGAATGGCACCGCAAGGCGGACTGGCCGTCCCGGGATTTTGGCAAATGTTGCCGATAAATCGGTTGACCGCCGCGCCTTCCTCCGCGGATCAGGCCTCGCGATTGGTGGTCTGGCTGCGATTTCAGCAACGGGTGGTGCCGTCGCCCCAGCAGCGGCCCAAACTGCAGCTGCGGTTGTTGAGACGGTTAAATCGGTTTGTACCCATTGTTCGGTCGGCTGTACTGTCATTGCAGAAGTATCCAACGGTGTCTGGACAGGGCAGGAGCCTGGTTGGGACAGCCCGTTCAACCTCGGCGCCCACTGCGCCAAAGGTGCTGCCGTTCGCGAGCACGCCCATGGTGAACGGCGCCTGAAATACCCTATGAAGAAAGAAAACGGCGAATGGGTCCGTATTTCCTGGGATCAGGCCATCGACGAAATCGGCGACGGCATGATGAATATCCGCGAGGAAAGTGGCCCTGACAGCGTTTACTGGTTGGGTTCGGCCAAGCATAACAACGAACAGGCCTATCTGTTCCGCAAGTTTGCTGCTTACTGGGGCACCAACAATGTGGATCACCAGGCGCGGATTTGCCACTCCACCACGGTGGCTGGTGTGGCGAATACATGGGGCTACGGTGCCATGACCAACAGCTACAATGATATTCACAATTCCAAAGCGATCTTTATCATCGGTGGTAACCCTGCCGAAGCGCACCCCGTATCGCTGCTGCACCTTCTGAAGGCGAAAGAGCAGAACAATGCGCCTTTGATCGTGTGCGATCCGCGCTTTACCCGCACGGCGGCCCATGCCGATGAATTTGTGCGCTTCCGTCCTGGCACTGATGTGGCGCTGGTTTGGGGTATCCTCTGGCACATCTTTGAAAATGGTTGGGAAGATCAGGAATTCATCCGCACCCGCGTTTGGGGCATGGACCAGATCAAGGAAGAAGTTGCCCGTTGGACCCCGGAAGAGGTTGAACGTGTCACTGGCGCGCCCGGTTCGCAGTTGCGCCGCGTTGCGCGCACGATGGCCAATAACCGTCCCGGCACCGTGATCTGGTGCATGGGTGGTACACAGCACACCAATGGTAACAACAACACCCGCGCTTACTGCGTGTTGCAGCTGGCCCTTGGCAATATGGGCACCAGCGGTGGCGGCACCAACATCTTCCGCGGCCACGACAACGTGCAGGGTGCAACGGACCTTGGGGTTCTGTCCCACACGCTGCCCGGCTATTATGGCCTGTCTGCAGGGGCATGGGCGCATTGGGGTCGTGTCTGGGAAGAGGATGGCGATTGGCTGAAAGCCCAGTTCGCACCCGGTCCGAAAGATGCTGAGGGCAAGGACACGTCATTGCAGAACCTGACCGGTATTCCGGTGTCGCGCTGGATTGACGGTGTCTTGGAAGACCCTGAAAACATGGACAATCCTGACAAGGTACGTGCCATGGTGTTGTGGGGTCACGCGCCCAATTCGCAGACCCGGATGAAGGAAATGAAGACGGCCATGGAGCAGTTGGATATGTTGGTTGTGGTTGACCCTTATCCCACCGTCTCTGCCGTGCTGCATGACCGGACAGATGGTGTCTATCTGCTGCCCGCTTGTACGCAGTTTGAGACACGGGGCTCTGTCACTGCATCAAACCGGTCACTGCAATGGCGTGATCGGGTTGTTGAACCACTGTTTGAATCCAAGCCTGACGAAGTGATCATGGCGAAATTCGCCAATAAGTTCGGCTGGGGCGATCGGTTATTCCGCAATATCGAGATGGAGGACGCCGAAACACCAAATGTCGAAAGCATCACCCGAGAGTTCAATCGCGGCATGTGGACCATCGGTTACACTGGCCAAAGCCCTGAGCGGATCAAGATGCACATGGCCAACCAGCACACGTTTGATCGCACAACCTTGCAGGCCAATGGCGGTCCGGCAGACGGCGACTACTACGGTCTGCCATGGCCAAGCTGGGGCACAGCCGAGATGAACCACCCTGGAACGCCCAACCTTTACGACATGTCAAAGCGTGTCTCTGAAGGTGGCCTGACATTCCGCGCTCGGTTTGGCGTGGAACGGGACGGTGACAATCTGCTGGCCGAAGGTGTCGCATCGCTTGATTCTGATATTCAGGATGGATATCCCGAGTTTACTTATCAGATGCTCAAGGATCTTGGCTGGCATACCGAACTGACCGATAGCGAACGCGCCTTTATCGCGAAAGCGGCGGGTGTTGATGGGTTCCAGGACTATAAGGCAGAGGTCGGTGAGGCTGGCATGTCGCCGTTCCCGTCGGACTATGACGATAAGGTCGCCAAGGTGAATTGGAAGACCGACCTGTCCGGCGGTATCCAGCGTGTTGCCATCGCGCATGAATGTGCGCCATTTGGTAACGCCAAGGCCCGCGCGGTTGTCTGGACCTTCCCGGACCCTGTGCCGGTCCACCGCGAGCCGCTTTATACCAACCGCCGTGACCTGGTGGAGGATTATCCGACCTATGAGGACCGGAAGTTCTATCGTCTGCCGACCATGTATGCCTCGATCCAGAAGCAGGATTTCAGCGAAGACTATCCGATGATCCTGACTTCGGGACGTCTGGTGGAATACGAAGGTGGTGGTGACGAAACCCGGTCCAACCCTTGGTTGGCTGAGCTTCAGCAGGACATGTTCGTCGAAATCAACACACGCGACGCCAACAACCTTGGCGTCCGGGATGGCACGCAAGTTTGGGTCGAAGGCCCGGAAGGTGCGAAGGTCAAAGTGATGGCCATGATCACCGAACGTGTCGGCGAAGGCGTGGCATTCATGCCATTCCACTTTGGCGGTCATTTCGAAGGCGAGGATTTGCGTAGCAAATATCCCGAAGGGGCTGACCCTTACGTGTTGGGCGAAAGTACCAACACCGCCCAAACCTATGGCTACGATTCAGTGACCCAGATGCAAGAGACGAAAGCCACTCTTTGCAAAATCTGGTCAGCATAAGGGAGAATGAGAAATGGGAGCTAGAGCAAAATTTCTCGTAGACGCTGAACGCTGCATCGAATGCAACGCCTGTGTCACAGCTTGTAAAAACGAGCATGAAGTGCCGTGGGGCATCAACCGCCGCAAGGTTGTCACGATCAATGACGGCAAACCGGGTGAACGGTCAATTTCGGTCGCCTGTATGCATTGTTCAGACGCGCCTTGCATGGCCGTTTGTCCGGTCGACTGCTTTTACCAGAACGAGGAAGGGGTGGTTTTGCACTCCAAGGACCTCTGCATTGGTTGCGGTTACTGCTTTTATGCATGCCCGTTCGGCGCGCCGCAGTTCCCGCAGGCGGGCAATTTCGGATCGCGCGGCAAGATGGACAAGTGTACCTTCTGCGCCGGTGGCCCAGAGGAAACACATTCCACTGCGGAATTCGCCAAATACGGCCGCAACCGCATTGCAGAGGGCAAGCTGCCCATCTGTGCTGAGATGTGTGCGACCAAGGCGCTGCTGGCGGGTGATGGTGATGTCGTATCGGGCATTTACCGTGAACGTGTGGTGGCCCGTGGGTTTGGTTCCGGTGCATGGGGCTGGGGTACAGCCTATGATCAGAAGGGCGGCTAAGCCTTTCTAATCTAAATACAAATGCAAATGATGGGCGGTCTGGTTCCAGATCGCCCCGTTTGTACCTATGATATGTCGAGGAATGCCATGTTTCGCCAATTGCTTGTCCTGCTTTTATCGGTTTTTCTGGTTTCGTCCGCGCTTGCCCAAGAGCAGCCTGCGCCAGCCCCTGACCGGTCAAAGACAGGCGGGGCGCAAACGCTGGAAGACATCCTGGCCCGTCAACGCGGCGAGGAGGTTGATAACGGCTTTCGCAGTGATGCGACCGGCGATCCGGGTGGTGCGGCTGATCCGACAGGTCAGCTGGGCACACTTGGTGGTGTTTCCGATGCCGAAATGTGGCGTGGTCTGCGGTTTAATGAAGCCGATATCACCGCGTCGAATAATGGCCCGGCCGCCACCGTGCTGGTGCAGGACGGGGGCATGCGTTGGCTGACATTCCGCGAAGGTCCGCTATCAACCTATGGCAGCTATCTGTTGCTGGGAACGATCGGTGCTTTGCTTCTATTTTTCCTTGTGCGTGGTCGCATTCGCATTGATGGCGAAAAATCCGGCCAACGCATTGAACGGTTCAAAGCGATAGAGCGTTTTGGCCATTGGTTGCTGGCGGGGTCGTTCATCATTCTTGGCCTGACTGGGTTGATTTCGCTGTTAGGCCGTAAGTTCCTGATCCCCGCTTTTGGTCATGAATCCTTTGCGATCATCGCCGCCGGGTCAAAATGGGTACATAACAATGTCTCCTGGGCGTTTATGCTGGGCCTTGTGATGATCTTTGTGATGTGGGTCTATCACAACTTGCCAGACCGGACAGACATCAACTGGTTGTTGAAAGGTGGCGGGATATTCACCAAAGGACATCCCCCGGCCAAGAAATTCAATGCCGGTCAAAAGCTGATTTTCTGGTCTGTCATTATCCTGGGGGCTTCCATCTCCGCATCCGGCTTGGCGTTGTTGTTTCCGTTTGAGCTCAATATGTTCGCAGCCACTTTTGCCAAGATGAACAGCTTTGGCATCTCTGATATCCTTGGCCTTGGCCCGCTGCCAACCGATCTTGCCCCACATGAAGAGATGCAGTTTGCCCAGCTATGGCATGCCATTGTCAGCTTTATCCTGATGGCAATCATTCTGGCCCATATCTATATCGGGTCGGTCGGTATGGAAGGCGCATACGATGCCATGGGCTCTGGTCAGGTCGAAGAACAATGGGCGAAAGAACACCATTCCCTTTGGGTGGATGAGGTCAAAGCCAAAGAGGGTAGCGCACCCGATGGTGCGACGCCTGCTGAATAGATGCGGCTGCGTGCGCTTGCAGTAATGTGTTTGGCGGCTATGCCTGTGCATGCGCAGGAATTCTTTACCCTGAAAGGCCATGGCGGACCGGTGATGGATATTGCCGTATCCCCGGCTGGTCAGATTGCAACGGGCAGTTTTGACAATGCTGTTGGGTTGTGGGCAGGAACGGAACCCGCATGGCTGGACGGTCACACCGCCGCTGTCAACGCTGTCATGTTCTGGGATGAGGATACGATGATATCCGGCGGTGATGATTACAAAGTCCGGCTATGGTCGGATGGTGCCGATGGCGACGTTCTGGGTGATCATCAGGCCAAGGTCGTGGGGCTCGCCGTGTCGCAAGAGGCGGGGCTGGTCGCGTCGGCCAGTTGGGATGCGACCATTGGCCTTTGGCCATTTCCGGCCCGTGATGCAGCACCTTTGTTCCTGCGCGGGCACAAGCTGGGTGTGAATGATATTGCCTTCACCGCGGATGGTCTGACGCTTTATTCCGCATCAACCGACGGAACAATCCGCGCCTGGGACACAGAAACCGGCGCGCAGACGCAGCTTTTGGCGAGCCATGGTTTTGGCGTGAATCAGTTGGTCCTGAATGAGGCTGATGGCTGGCTGGCCTATGGTGCCATTGATGGTGGCACAAGGATCATTGATTTGAATACGGGCGAAGAGATCGATGATTTCACCCTTGACCGGCGCCCCATTCTGGCTTTGGCCTATGACCCGCAGGGCCGTCAGTTGGCCGTGGGCGATGGCGACGGCTACATCATGGTGATTGATACGGCTGAAATGCGCATCAGCCGGGATTTCAAGGCAACGCAGAACGGTCCGGTCTGGGCGCTGGCCTTTTCACCGGACGGGGCGAATATCCATGCCAGTGGCATTGAAAGTATCGTCTATTCCTGGCCCGTGGACACTATGAAGGAACACGGCCAGATGGGAGGCACGGAGCAGAGTTTTCTACGTGACCCCGAGACCATGAGCAACGGTGAACGACAGTTCAAACGCAAATGTTCCATCTGCCATACCTTGACGCAAGGCGGCGCTCGCAGGGCGGGGCCAAGCCTGCACAACCTTTTTGGCAGACGGGCCGGCACCGTCAGCGATTATACCTATTCAGATACGCTGCTTGGGTCAGATATCGTCTGGTCAGATGACACAATTGATGCTTTGTTTGCGCAAGGCCCGGATCACTATATTCCGGGGACCAAGATGCCGATGCAACGTATCACCGGTCAGGATGACCGTACGGATTTGATCAACTACCTGCGCCATGCTGGCACATCGGGAGAGAACTGAAATGAAAGCCATGTTGGCCGCCTTTGTTGTAACCGCCTTGATCGCAGTGAGCGCCGATCTGATCTTGGCCAATGCCGGGTTTTCCAGCCAGGAACGTGGATCAAGCGCGTCTGTCAGGCTCGATAATTAACGCCACAGCGCGGCTAAGGCTTACCCGATTATGACTGATATCTGGTCCGGTCTACAGGCCGCTTTCTGGCTTCTTGTGACGTTTGACCGTGATCTGGTCGAGATCACGTTGCGGTCGCTTCAGGTCAGCCTGTCTGCGTTGGTGATTGCATCGGTCATTGCTCTGCCGTTGGGCACATGGTTGGCCATCCGCCGATTTCGGTTTCGTCGTGCGGTGATTGCTGTCTTGAATGCGTTGATGGGGTTGCCGCCGGTTGTGGTGGGGCTGATCGTTTATTTGCTGCTGTCTCGGTCTGGCCCGTTTGGGGTTTTGGGGCTGCTGTTCACACCGACAGCAATGATCATTGCTCAGGTGATCATCATAACGCCCTTGATCGCATCGATCACCCATCAGGCAATGCGCGAATTATGGGCCGAATATCATGACCTGCTGATTTCGCTGAACACGAGCAATTGGCAAAGGATCAAGACGCTGATCTTTGATGGCCGGCGCGCGCTGTTGACCGCGTCACTGGCGGGATTTGGCCGCGCGATTGGTGAGGTCGGCGCGATCATGATTGTTGGGGGCAATATTGACCATGCGACCCGTGTGCTGACGACGGCCATCGCCCTTGAAACCGGCAAGGGAGATTTCGCGCTGGCATTGGGGCTGGGCTTTGTCCTGATTGGCTTGGCGCTTGTCGTGAATTTTGGCATCCACGTCCTGTCCCGTACGGAGCGTGAAGGCAGATGGTAGAAAACATGGCCGCCAGATTGCAGGATGTCGTTGTGCAAAGGCGGGGCAAAACGATCCTTGGCCCGGTTGATCATGATATGGCACCGAATGGCTGCACGATTGTCATTGGACCAAACGGGGCAGGGAAGACGACCCTGCTAAAGACCCTACATGGTGTTGAACGGTTGTCGCGGGGCCAGGTCGATTGGGGCGTTCCTGAACATGTCGCGCGCCAGCAGCAAGCTTATGTCTTTCAAAGTCCGATCATGCTGCGCCGATCTGTCCGGCAAAACCTTATCTTTCCATTGTCGCTGGCTGGCATGGGTAAGGCGGAGGCGAATGACCGTGTGACACATTGGGCCACGAAGATCGGGCTTGCAAAGATGCTTGATCAGCCTGCGCCACGCCTGTCCGGTGGCGAGAAACAGAAACTGGCCCTTGCGCGCGCGCTGATCCGTGACCCTGCAGTGCTGTTTCTGGATGAACCGTGTGCAAATCTGGATGGGCGATCCATAAGAGAAATTGAAAGCCTGCTCGTGGATGTTCAAAGGTCGGGCACCCGCATAATCATGACGACGCATGATCTAGGTCAAGCCAGACGGCTTGCCAGCGATGTACTCTTCTTGTTGAGGGGCCAGATCAACGATCACGGCCCCGCACAAACGTTTTTTGCAGCACCTTCCAGCCCGGAAGCGGTTGCATTCCTGAATGGAGATATCGTCGAATGATCCGCTTACTTGCAGTTTTGGCCGTGATTTTGGGAAGTACGGCCACCGCTGAAACCATAAAGATGGCTGTCACAACCAGCTTTCATAATTCTGGCCTGTCAGAGGTTCTGTTACCTGCCATTGCAAGCGATACTGGGTTGGATGTGCAACTGCTTGTTGTTGGGACCGGTCAGGCGCTGCGACTGGGTGAGGCGGGCGATGTTGACGCGATCCTTGTGCATTCAAAATCTGCGGAAGAAGCCTTTGTTGAGGCTGGCTTCGGTACCCACCGGCGCGAGATCATGTATAATGATTTTGTCATTGTTGGGCCATCTTCTGATCATGCGGCGATAAGTGGGGCCGGGGCGGCGGGTGATGCGCTGACGGCTATTGCGCAGGCCGAGGCTGCATTTGTCAGTCGGGGAGATGACAGCGGCACACATAAGAAAGAACGCGCGCTATGGGATGCCGCAGGATATGATACCGCCGATTTTGGTGAGTGGTACAAAGCTGTCGGCGCAGGCATGGGCGCCAGCCTGAACACTGCATCAAGTCTGAACGCCTATATTCTTGCCGACCGGGCCAGTTGGCTGAACTTTGGAAACAAGGGGGATTTGGCCCTGCTTTTTGCCGGAGATCCGGTGCTATTTAATCAATATGCCTATCTGCCCGTGAACCCGGCCCGTCATCCTCATGTCAAATCAGACGCCGCTGCATCGCTTGAGATGTGGTTGACGAGTGATGCGGCAAGAACCCTGATCAATGGCTACACGATTGATGGTGAGACATTGTTTACATTCAACGCTTTAAAGGCGCAATAGGAACCAAAATCCCCAAACGTTTTACCCAAATCCTCGATCTGATTTTCCCGGATCGAAATGGTATCTTCATGCCGCAATAAAGCAACCTAGGATTGTTTCTTGAATTGAGATAATCTTCCTTAAGCTTTGGTTAATCTTTGATGCGGTAAGGCTGTATGATAAGCGGGATAGAGGTTTCTTAGTGCCGACTGATCAATCGTTCGAAATGCCGTCCGGGGTCAGACCTGTGTATATGCGGTTACCATACCTTCTTGTTGGGTTGGCGGTACCATGTTTCGTGCTGGCCGTTTTAGTCGGGTCGGCCAGTCCACGAATGGGCTTCTCGATTGCTGGCGGTATTCTTCTGCTGCTCGGCATTGGCCTTCAGTTGAAACGACATCTGGGTTATCGCCGGGGCGCTGGTCTAGGTTTTGCCGCCCAGACTTTGATCGCTCAGGATGCCGATGCGGCCTTTTTGACAGATGACACGTACGACGTGCGCCATGTCAACAAGGTTGGTGCCAGCCGATTTGGTGAGGTTGCTGGTCAGCCGATGGCATCTGTTCTGGGTACGATTATGGCAAGCCCCGATGCCTTGCTGTCGCGGTTGCAGGCAGCCTTGAATGAAAAGGGGGTTTGCAAAGAGGATATCGTCACGCGGCAGGGGCATTTCCGCTTGGCGGTGTCACGGATCAGCGATGACCAACTCTTGTGGCGGCTTGATGATCTTGGTGATGCAGGACACGCACAAAAGGGTACCGACCAAGGTTGCGCCCTGCCGCAGATGACGGTGCGGCCAAATGGCAATGTTACCACGTTGAATGCTGCCGCCCGCGCCATGTTAGGGGCCAGCCCTGCAACCCTTTCAGAGGTGATCACGGAAACTCCGTTGCGCAGTGGCGAGGTCCACACCGTAAGCACGTTGGCCGGGCAGGTCAGTGCGATGGTTGCCGTTCTGGATGGGCGCGATGGTGATCGGGATGTCTATCTGTTGCCTGAAAGTGCGGCAGCAGCACCGCGTATGTTCAACGCGGGCTGGGACGCGATTGAAGATCTGCCGGTGCCCCTAATGAAAATCTCGCCTGATGGCGATGTGCTCGCCTCTAACCGGGAAGCAAGACAGCTTTTGCGGGTTGATGACACAACTGGCAAACGGGTTGCGGATTTGCTGGATGGTCTGGGTCGCCCGATCAATGACTGGTTGCGCGAGGCGGCAGAGGGCAGGGGCGGCAATATCTCGCAATTCTTGCGCGGGCGCAGTGAAAATCAGGATACATTCGTGCAGGTGACCCTAAATATATCGGGTGATCAAACTGATATGCGGCTGATCGCGGTGCTGAATGACGTCACTGAACTGAAGACATTGGAAGCCCAGTTTGTCCAGAGTCAGAAGATGCAGGCAATCGGTCAGTTGGCCGGGGGCGTTGCCCATGATTTCAACAATCTGCTTACGGCGATTTCGGGCCATTGTGACCTTTTGTTATTGCGTCATGACGAGGGGGATCAGAACTATAGCGACCTAATCCAAATTCATCAGAATGCTAATCGTGCCGCCAGTCTTGTGGGTCAGCTTCTGGCCTATTCGCGCAAACAGAACCTGCAACCCGAGATCATTGATTTACGCGATACCTTGTCCGATCTGACCCATCTGCTGAACCGTCTTGTTGGTGAAAAGGTGACCCTGTCATTGAACCATGACCCAGCCCTGGCCCAGATCAAGGCTGACAAACGCCAGTTGGAACAAGTCTTGATGAACCTTGTGGTCAATGCACGCGATGCGATGCCTAAGGGTGGTGAGATCAAGGTGATGACAGAAAATCTGATCCTGAAATCGCAGATGGTCAAGGATCGGGCAGTGGTGCCCCCCGGCGAATATGTTGTAGTCAAGGTCACCGATGAGGGCCACGGCATTCCGCCGGAAAAACTGCCTAAGATTTTTGAGCCTTTCTACACAACCAAGCGGACAGGTGAGGGGACCGGCCTTGGTCTGTCCACGGCATACGGGATCGTCAAACAGACCGGTGGCTATATTTTTGCAGAAAGCGAAGTTGATCGGGGCACGCAGTTTTCACTGCTGTTCCCAAGCTATGATCTGCCAGTGGCAGAACCGCTGGACGTACCTGTAAGAGGGCCAGAGCCGATTAGCAGCGAAGCTGACGGCGTTGTCTTATTGGTGGAGGATGAAGCACCGGTACGTGCCTTTGCCTCGCGCGCGCTGCGGTTGCGCGGCTATACGGTGCTGGAAGCTGATTGCGCAGAGGCTGCGCTTTCGATGCTTAAGGATGACGAACTAAACGTCGACATCTTTGTGACTGACGTCATCATGCCGGGTATGGACGGCCCGACCTGGGTCCGCGAAGCGTTGAAAGCAAGACCTGACACCAAGGTTGTTTTTGTGTCTGGTTACGCAGAGGACGCGTTTGGCGACGAACAATCTCGGATCGCCAATTCGGTCTTCTTGCCGAAACCATTTTCGCTGAATGCACTCACCCAGACAGTGCAGGGGCAATTGCAGGAACGGTTGGTGTCGGCCTGATTAGCGCGTTATCCGCCCATCAGGCCATGTAGATGCGCGGCTGACCCTGTCAGGGCGGCATAATCATCTTCGATGACATGGACTGCGAAATTACCCATGAACCCGGCAAACCGGCCTTTGTCACGGAAGGCTTCACCAAACCCAAAGCGGGCCAGGTGCGGAGCAAACGCCCGCGCGACGCCGCCGACAAGGTAGACCCCGCCAAAGGGCAATTGGATCAATGAAAGGTTGCCACAAACGGTGCCAAGGATCCGGGTGAAAAGCTGCGCTGCGTCATCGGCGCGCGCGTCGCTGCCATCTGCGCAGGCTTCCATGATGTCATGGGCGGCGCGTTCGCGCGGGTCATCTGCCTCATGTCCCAAAAACGCATAAACACGTTCCAGACCACGACCTGACAAAACATCCTCGACCGCCGGAAAACCATGTGCGGTGGACACAAATTGACAAAGGCGCAATTCACGCTCTGTCCTGATCGGCAGATTGGCATGGCCGCTTTCAGAAGGGGTGACAATCCGGCCTTGCTCAAGATCATAGACCGGGGCTGCGTTAAAGCCCGTGCCGATACCAACGACGAGCTTGGCGGCATTTGGCTGCCCTTCCGGTCCGTCAAGAATGGTGCGGATGTTTTCGGGTGCAATATGCCCCAGCGCATGGCCCTGCGCCTGTAGGTCATTCAGGATGGCGACAGTTTCTGCGCGGGTCGCACGGATCAGTGTGCCCTTGTCGATGGCCCAGTCCAGATTGGTCATCGTCGCCCGTCCGTCACGTACCGGGCCCGCTACGGCGACACAGGCAGCAACTGGGTCGACACTGTCTTCGTCTGCGATGTAGCGCCGTAATACGGCCTCAAGACCCGGAAAATCACTGTTGCGATAGCGCCGGATCGTGCCGTCCACAATGCTGCGCCCATCGGCCAGCGCAACACGGGTGTTCGTGCCACCGATATCGGCGACAAGTGCGTATTTGTCTTTGGGGTGGCCCATAGCTTTCCTTAGTGCGCGATGGCGCGTTTGAGCGCGTGATAGGACGCTTTCGGCGTGCGCTTCAAGGTCTCAAAGTCGACATGCACGATGCCGAACCTTTTTTCATAGCCAAATGCCCATTCGTAATTATCCAGCAGTGACCAGTAAAAGAACCCCTGCACATTGGCACCGTCGGCGATGGCCTGTTTGGCAGCCAGAAGATGGTCGGATACGAACTGTGTTCGTTCAGGGTCATGGACCGCCCCGTTTTCGACCCTGTCATCCCAGGCCATACCGTTTTCAGTCACATATAGCGGCAGATCACCCACATAATCCTGTGCCATGCGGGTCAGAAAGTGGTGCAGTCCTGCCGGATAGATTTCCCAATCCATCTGCGTCGTGGCCAGATGCCCAGGTACGGTTTTCATTGCGGGCCATGGCGCACCGGGATCGGCTGCCATTTGATGGCGCGTATAATAGTTCACACCAAGCCAGTCGATGGGCTGGCTGATCTGCGCCATGTCATCTTGCCAGCCGTCAGGCATATGGTCGCAAAAGCCATCCAACACCTCTTGCGGGTAGGTGCCTTTTGCAATCGCTTCGATAAACCAACGGTTGATGATCGCGTCTTGCAGGTTGGCGGCCTCTGCTGCTTTGGGGGATGTATCAGCCGGGCTGGTATGGTCGAAGTTCAACACCACGCCGCAGTTTGTCATGCCCTTATCGCGCAGGCGCGACATGGCTATGCCATGCGCCAGATTGATATGATGCATTGCGCGCGCAGTGGCCCGGATATCGCGCAGGCCGGGCGCGTGATGGCCCAGAAAATGCGATAGGAAGCTGACGCACCACGGTTCGTTGATGGTCGCAATGGCATGGACCCGGTCGCCGATCCGGTCAGTGATCGTATCTGTGAAATCGCCGAAATAATGTGTGGTATCGCGGTTGGTCCATCCGCCCTTGTCGGCCAATGCCGATGGAAGTTCCCAATGATAAAGCGTCTGAAATGGCTTCAGACCCCGCTCCAACATCGCATCAACAAGTCGGTCGTAGAAATCGAGACCCTCAGGATTGATAGTTTGCCCATCGGGCATCACCCGCGCCCACGAGGTGGAAAACCGGTAGGCATCCATGCCTGCGTTTTTTAGCAGATCAAGATCTTCGGCAAAGCGGTGATAGTGATCACAGGCCAGCGTCCCATCTTCTGCGCGGATCACGTTGCCGGGTGTCGCGGCGAATGTGTCCCAATGGGTTGGCCCGGCGCCGCCAAACCCGTGCCCTTCGATCTGGTAGGCAGCAGTGGCTGCACCAAACAGGAAACCTTCTGGAAAATCAGTGCGTTTGAAGTCCATTTTTAATCCTTTCGCGGGGAAGGGCCCGTTGACCCGCCAACCATCAGTTCCGCTTCGAGCAGGACGTGTTGTGGCGCGCGGCCGGGATCGCCGACCGCATCAAGCAACATCATTGCCAATCTGCGTCCGGCTTCTCGCACAGAGGAGCGCGTTGCGGTAAAAATCGGAATTTCATCGCCGTTTTGCAGGTAGGATAATGCGTCATCATGGGTGATGATCGATACATCCTTGCCCATCACAAGCCCGCGTTCTTCGATGGCCCGCCGCGCCCCAAGCGCGCAGATCAGGGAGGAGGCGACGATAGCGGTTGGCGCATCATCCTGACCCAGCATGTTGCGGGTTGTTTGATAGCCGAAAACTTCGGTCATCTCACCCGAACGCATCAGGGCGGGGTCGATGGCAATGCCGTGGCCTGTTAACGCATCTTCGTACCCGGTCCTGCGCCTATGGGCGAAATCCATCACCTCAAGCCCGTTGATTAGGGCGATCCGTTGATGCCCCAGATCAAGAAGGAAATTTGTTGCCCGTTCAAATGCGCTGCGATTGTTGACGTCGAGCCATGTGTAAGGTGTGGTGCTGCCCGAGGCACGGCCGTGAACCGCAAAGGGCATCTGCAATTCATGCAGCAAAGGCAGTCGGTCGTCATCCATACGTGGACCGTGGACGATGACACCATCAACAGCACGGCGCGATTTCAAACCGCGATAAATCTGTTCTTCGTTGTCATCATCAACGATGGACAGGATCATTTCATATCCTTGCCGGGCATACGTTTCGCCCGCGCCAGCAATGAAGTCGCCAAAGATCGGGTTCACCATCTCGTGTTTGCTGGACACTGGGATTACGTGACCGATGGCAAGCGCCTGACCTGTTGCCAAGCCTTTGGCGCGGGTGCTGGGTCGGTAGTTGAAAGCTTGCGCCGCTTCTTCGACGCGCTTGCGTGTGGCCGCGCTCACCTCCGGATAGCCGTTTAGGGCACGGCTGACCGTGGTTTGGCTAAGTCCCAGTTCTTGAGAGAGTTCCTTGAGGTTCATATACTTTTCTGTCAGTCAAAGCGCTTTCAAACGCATCCCCGCTAATCATCGCGCTGTCATTGCCGATTGTCACCGTAATCGTTTCAGTAACCTTTGAACTGCAGAAATCCAAGCGTTTTTTGCAAACAGCCACGTTCTGTTGACAGATGCCGCGCGTTCATGAAAGGTGTGCGCATCCAAAGCGCTTTGGCTATGATTCCATCGCGCGGGTGATATAGTGGGTTGCACAGCTTGTGGAATCATCAGGAGACACGCTGACGCAGCGTGATTGGGAGGAATAAAATGACAATGAAACTCTATGCCAGTGTGGCCGCCATTGCCCTGACTGCCGGTGCGGCACAGGCTGATGGTCACCTTGCCTTTACACCTGGCGAAGGTGACTTCAGCTGGGACAGCTACAATGCATGGGCGGAAAATGCCCCTGATCTGAGCGGGAAGAGTGTGACGGTCTTTGGCCCATGGTTGGCGCCGGAAGATGACATCTTCCGTTCGGCGATTGCATATTTCGTTGATGCGACAGGGGCCAATGTGACCTACACAGGGTCTGACGGTTTCGAGCAACAGATCGTCATCGACGCTGAAGCAGGCTCACCCCCAAACATCGCCGTTTTCCCGCAGCCTGGTCTGGCTGCTGATCTGGCATCACGCGGTCTTTTGGACCCGCTGGGCGGCGATATGGCGAGCTGGGTTGCGGAAAACTATGCCGCTGGCCCGTCATGGGTTGACCTTGGCACATATGCAGATGCCTCTGGCGAAGATCAGTTTTATGGCTTCTTTTACAACGTCAATGTGAAGTCGCTGGTCTGGTACAGCCCTGAAAACTTCGAAGATGCGGGCTATGAAGTGCCTGAAACCATGGAAGATTTGATTGCTTTGTCCGAGCAGATCATCGCAGATGGTGAAACGCCATGGTGCATTGGTCTGGGATCCGGTCCCGCAACAGGTTGGCCTGCGACAGACTGGGTCGAAGACATCATGCTGCGCACGCAAGCGCCTGAAGTCTATGACCAGTGGGTGTCCAACGAAATTCCATTCAACGATCCAAAGGTGCTTGAGGCGATTGAAACCTTCGGCATGTTTGCCCGGAATGACGACATGGTCGCTGGTGGCTCTGCCGCCGTAGGGTCCACCGATTTCCGCGACAGCCCGACTGGCATGTTCTCATCCCCGCCGCAGTGCTACATGCACCGTCAGGCGTCCTTCGCCAGCGCGTTCTTCCCCGATGATGTGGTCGTGGGCGAAGATGCCGACTTCTTCTACTTCCCGGCATTTGAAGAAAAAGATCTGGGTAAACCAGTTCTGGGCGGTGGTACGTTGATGGCTGTCACACAGGCATCTGATGCAACAACTGCGTTTGTTGACTACCTCAAGCTGCCGATCGCGCATGAGGTGATGATGGCCCAGACCGGGTTCCTGACACCACATACTGGCGTCAATCTGGACACCTACAAGGATGGTGTTCTGCGTGGTCAGGGTGAGATTCTGCTGAACGCCACAACGTTTCGGTTCGACGCATCTGACCTAATGCCCGGTGCCGTTGGTCAGGGTTCATTCTGGACAGGTATGGTTGACTATGTTGGTGGGACATCTGCCGAAGATGTCGCTGCTGCTATTCAGTCCAGCTGGGATGCTGCAAAGTAGGCGCGACTTCTATCGCAAATGCATAAGAAATGTTCGGACGGTGGCCCGTCCGAACAATCAGGCGGCAGAGCGTATTGCCGCACGTGATACATAGCGACGGGGGGAGGAAGCCATGCATCCAGCACTGCAAGGTTTATTGACAATTGTTATCGGCGTAGGCGGCTGTGTCGGCTACTTCTATTCCGCAAATCTGTTTCTCGATAAGGTGTTGTTCAAGGCCGAAGGGCCGAATGCAGGACGCAACATCAACCGGGCGAATATGATCCGGCCATGGCTGTTTTTGCTGCCTGCCATTATCGCCTTGGGTCTTTATCTGGCTTACCCCGTGGTCGCGACATTGCGGCTGAGTTTTCTGGAGCGCCTTCCGGGCAATGAGTTCGGCTTTGTCGGGTTCGACAACTACAGCAAGATGTTCGCAGAACCGAAATTCATCGAGGCGATGAAGAACAACGTTCTCTGGCTTATTATTGTGCCTGCCGCAGCGACCGGGTTTGGCCTGCTGGCCGCACAGCTGACGGATCGGTTAAGCTGGGGCAATATCGCGAAATCCATCGTCTTTATGCCCATGGCGATCTCCTTTGTTGGTGCCGCTGTGATTTTTAAACTGGTTTACGAGGCCCGCCCCGAGGATGTTGCCCAGATCGGCATTCTAAACCATCTTTATCTGGTCTTTGGTGGTGCTGAGCCGCAGCAATGGTTGCAAATCCCGTTCTGGAATAACCTGTTCCTGATGGTGGTCCTAATTTGGATTCAAACCGGCTTTGCCATGGTGATCCTGTCTGCCGCCCTGCGCGGCATTCCCGAAGAGACGGTTGAGGCGGCGATTATCGACGGAGCCAACCCGTTTCAGATATTCTTCAAGATCAAGATACCGCAGATCATGTCCACCATCGTCGTCGTTTGGACAACGATCACGATTGCCACGCTTAAGGTGTTCGACATCGTGTTCGCGATGACCAACGGCCAATGGGAAACGCAGGTTCTGGCCAATTATATGTATGACAAGCTGTTCCGCGCGAATGATTGGGGCATGGGGTCCGCGTCAGCGATGATCATCATGCTGATGGTGACGCCGATCCTGGTCTGGAACGTCTACAATGCTCGTAAGGAGATGCGCTGATGGATGCGATTGCTGGAAGAAAGCCCATCGTTGTCTGGGCGCTGAATATCTCGGTCGTGCTGTTGGTGCTGCTGTGGCTGTTCCCGACGCTTGGTTTGTTTGTATCGTCTTTCCGGACCGGTGATCAGATCACTGCGTCGGGTTGGTGGTCATCACTTTTCGCATCAGAACAGACGTTGCAAATTCGGGCTGCTGATCCTGATGATAACCGGGTCGATCTGGGCAATGGCCGCTACATGGTCGAGGGCAATATCTTTGGCGAGGACGCCTTTGGCGGTGAAATGACCGCCTGGGGCACATCCAGCCGGAACCTCGGCGCGAATGCGCCCGGCGACACGGCTGATCTGGGCGATGGAGAGACATTCACCCTGAACGCTGACGGAACTTATGTCTGGGAGGGCGACGATGACCAGATCAGCGGGCGTGCCCAGCGTGTCTTTGTTGATGCGACCACCCCGCCTGATTTCACATTGCAGAACTATAACTTTGTTCTGTTTGACGAAAACAACTCCGAAGGGATGGCCAAGGCGTTCTTCAACACGCTGACCGTGGTGATACCGGCAACGATCATTCCGATCCTGATTGCGGCTTTTGCGGCCTATGCGCTGGCCTGGATGGATTTCCCGGGGCGCGCGATCCTGATTGCGATTGTTGTGGGGCTGTTGGTGGTACCACTGCAACTGGCGCTGATCCCACTGTTATCGCTGCATAACGCGATTGGTATCGGCAAAGGGTACTTGGGGGTCTGGTTGGCCCATACCGGCTTTGGCCTGCCTTTGGCGATCTACCTGTTGCGAAATTATATGGTCGGTTTGCCGCGTGACATTATCGAAAACGCTAAGGTGGATGGGGCGACCGATTTCCAGATCTTTACCAAGATCATTCTGCCGCTGTCCTTTCCGGCGCTCGCGTCCTTCGCGATCTTCCAGTTCCTGTGGACATGGAATGACCTGCTGGTGGCGCTGGTGTTCCTTATTGATGCATCCGGGCAGACCACAGTGATGACCAAGCAAATCGTCGAATTGTTAGGCACGCGCGGGGGTGACTGGGAAATCCTTGCAACCTCGGCCTTTGTCTCGATCGCAGTTCCGCTGGCGGTGTTCTTTGCAATGCAGAAATACCTCGTCCGTGGCCTGCTCGCAGGGTCGGTAAAGTAGTGACAACCGTCCCGGACGTGATCCGGGACCTCAACCAAGCGGCCCGGTAGAGGTCCCGGATCACGTCCGGGATGGGCAGAGCGACAGGAAAGAACGGCGATGAACATGAACCTTGCCACGACGCCCGAGTTGGGCCTAGACAAGGACTGGTGGCGCGGTGCGGTGATCTATCAGATCTATCCGCGCAGCTTTCAGGACAGCAATGGCGACGGGATTGGCGACCTTCTGGGGATCGTCCAGCGCCTGCCTTACATCGCCTCACTTGAGGTCGATGCGATCTGGATTTCGCCGTTCTTTATGTCGCCGATGAAGGATTTTGGCTATGACGTCAGTGACTATTGCGACGTTGATCCCATGTTCGGCACGCTCGCTGATTTTGATGCCGTGGTCGAAACCGCGCATCGGTTCGGCATTCGCGTGATGATCGATCTGGTGTTGAGCCATACCAGCGACCAGCACCCTTGGTTTGGCGAAAGCAGGACCAGCCGCGATAATGACCGTGCCAATTGGTATGTTTGGGCTGATCCCAAACCTGATGGCACGCCGCCCAATAACTGGCTATCGATCTTTGGCGGTTCTGCCTGGCAATGGGACGCAAGGCGCGAGCAGTATTATCTGCACAATTTCCTGGTGTCGCAACCCGACCTGAATTTCCACGAACCCGCGGTGCAGGATGCGCTTTTAGATGTTGCCCGGTTCTGGCTGAACAGGGGGTGTGACGGTTTCCGCCTGGATACGATTAATTTCTACATGCATGACGCCGAATTGCGCGATAACCCCGGCCTGCCCTTAGAACGGCGCAACGCAACAATTGCGCCATCGGTGAACCCCTATAATCACCAAGAACATCTTTACGACAAGAACCACCCGGACAATGTGAAGTTTCTGGCGCGCTTGCGCGCTGTGATGGAACCTTACGGTGCTGCGGCCGTGGGCGAGGTCGGGGATGCTCAACTTGGGTTGGAGATCATGGGCCGGTACACCGCAGGCGACGATCTGATGCAGATGTGCTATGCCTTTGAATTTCTGGCCAAGGATCAACCAACCGCTGACCGGATCGTCACCGTGATGAACCATGTGGACGAGGTGGCGGCGGACGGTTGGGCCTGTTGGGCGTTTTCCAATCACGACGTGATGCGCCATGCCAGCCGTTGGGACCTGCCGCCTGCTGCCCAACGAATGTTTGCCACGCTGATCATGTGCCTGCGCGGTTCTGTCTGTCTGTATCAGGGCGAAGAACTGGGCCTGCCCGAAGCAGATGTCGCGTTTGAGGACCTGCAGGACCCTTACGGCATCGAATTCTGGCCGGAGTTCAAGGGCCGCGATGGCTGCCGCACGCCCATAGCTTGGGAGCAAAGCAACCAGAATGGCGGCTTTTCGGCGACCAAACCGTGGTTGCCCGTCGCGTCGGAGCATTTGCATTTATCCGTCGCCGCGCAAGAGGATGAGCCGGGCGCCTTGCTGCACCATTACCGCAAGGCGATTGCGTTTCGCACGTCGCACCCGGCGATCAGTGTGGGTGCCCATGATGGCGTAAAGGCCAAGGGCGATGTGGTGTACTTCACCCGGTTCGCAGATAATCAGACGATTTTCTGCGTATTCAACGTGAGCGAAACACCATCCGATTTTGACCTGCCGGACGGCAATTGGACACCCATCGGAGCCGAATTGGGCAGCGCTCATGTGTCAGCGGATGGCAGATTACATCTTGGGCCGTGGCAAGTCTGCCTCGCGCTGAAGCAATAAAAGGGGAGTGAGACATGGCTGATCTGAAACTGGTGGATGTCGCCAAGACCTATGGTGGCACGGTGGATGTACTTAGAAACATCAATCTGGATATCAAACAGGGCGAGCTGATCGTGTTTGTTGGTCCATCAGGCTGTGGGAAATCCACGCTGCTGCGGATGATCGCGGGCCTTGAAAAGATTACCGGCGGTACGTTGGAAATTGACGGGCAACTGGTGAATGACGTCCCACCGGCACAGCGCGGCATCGCTATGGTGTTCCAGTCCTATGCGCTTTATCCGCATATGACGGTGCGTGACAACATGTCATTTGCGCTGAAACTGGCCAAGAAGTCACCCAAGGAAATTGACGAGGCGGTTAACCGTGCCGCCACGATCCTGCAATTGGATGAATATCTGGACCGACTGCCAAAGGCTTTGTCAGGTGGTCAGCGTCAGCGAGTTGCCATTGGCCGCTCGATCGTGCGCGACCCCAAAGTCTATCTGTTTGATGAGCCACTTTCGAACCTTGATGCGGCATTGCGTGTCGCCACGCGGATTGAGATTGCGCAGCTCAAGGAATCGATGCCCGAAAGCACGATGATTTACGTTACCCACGATCAGGTCGAGGCGATGACGTTGGCCAGCCGCATTGTGGTTCTGGCCAATAAAGGCATCGCGCAAGTGGGGTCACCGTTGGAGCTTTATGAACGTCCCGAAAATGAATTCGTGGCCCAGTTCATCGGTTCACCGGCCATGAATTTGTTAAGCGGTGAAATTGTTGAAACCGGTGAACAGACCACCATCAAGCTGAATGGTGGTGGGGTGGCAAGGTCCGCCGTGCCCACGCAGGCAGCGGATAAGGGCCTGAAGGTGAATATCGGTATTCGCCCCGAGGACATGGTTGAAACCACCGGTGACGAATACGCCTTTGAGGGCAAGGTGAACATCACCGAAGCACTGGGCGAAGTCACATTGCTCTATTTCGACAAGGTGGCCGATAATGATGCGATCATCGGAAAACTGCCCGGTATCCACGCAGATTTACGCGGTAAATCCGTCCGCATGGCTGCCGATCCGTCCAAAGTGCAGGTCTTCCATAACGGTCAATCGCTCTACTATCGGTGATGCGCGCGTCAAAGCGCGGTCCAGATTCACGACCGGGATGCAGTGACTTCTTGGTTCGAACCGGTATTGATCTGCGGGTGATCTGCTAGACTGCTCACATGATGACGCCCAATCAATATGTTTTTCGCAAGGCGACGCTGGACGACCTCGCCTTGCTCAAGGAATGGCAATCGCATCCGCACGTTCGCGAATGGTGGGACGCTGACGAACCCTATGATGCAACAGATCTCGCCGACCCGCGTGTCGCACGCTGGATCGTCTCGATTGCCGAACGGCCATTTGCGTTCATGCAGGACTATACCGTTCACGGCTGGGAGGATCATCACTTTGCCGGTCTTCCAAAGGGCGCGCGCGGCATTGACCAATATATCGGCGATCCCGAAATGGTCAGCGTTGGGCATGGATCCGCGTTCATCGGCGCAAGAATACAAGCTCTCTTTGAAGCAGGGGCACCCGTGATCGCGACCGATCCGCATCCAGATAACGCACGAGCGATTGCCGTTTATAAGAAACTGGATTTCGCGCCGTCGGGACCACCGCAGAAAACGCCATGGGGATTGATCTTGCCCATGTTGGCCAGAGATTCCGCCGCGCGCAGCTGATAGCAGCAGGCTGAATATCAGAGCTTGCGGATTTTCAGGGTCGCAATCCGGTTCTGGTCCTTATCAACGACTTCGAACCGGAAGCCGTGGAAGGAAAACACCTGGCCTTCGACTGGTATCATCTGCGCCTCATGAATAACCACACCGGCGACGGTGTTGGCTTCGTCATCTGGCAGGTTCCAGTCATGCGCGCGGTTCAAGTCGCGGATCGTCATGCCGCCATCGACCACATACGCCCCATCGCTGGTCGGTGATATCTGGTCGGCGGCGTCATCATCGAATTCATCGGCGATCTCACCCACTATCTCTTCCAAGATATCTTCCAGCGTGATGAGCCCTTGCAGCCCGCCATATTCATCAACCACCAGCGCAAAATGCGTCTTGCGCTTGAGGAAATTGCGCATCTGATCGTCAAGCGTTGTGGTTTCAGGCACGAAGTATGGTTCCATCGCGACCTTGGTCACATCAAAGGCGGCCAGCCCTTTGGCGTTACCGCCCGCCAGCAGTTTATGCATCGCGCGCAACAGGTCCTTGGCGTGGATCACCCCGATGATGTTTTCCTGATCGTCCCTGAACAGGGGCAGGCGGGTATGCGGGCTGGTCAGGATTTGGGCTAGAATATCCTCTGGTGTCATCGACGCATCGATCATTTCGATCCCTGACCGGTGCAGCATGACTTCTTCAACCGTGCGGTCATTGAGGTCGAGCGCGCCAAGGATGCGGTCCCGATCCTCCTTTTCAACGATCCCTTCAGAATGGCCCAGCGACAACGCCCCGGCGATTTCTTCGCGCACGGCGAGGATATGGCTATCGGGGTCAGTGCGGACACCAAAAAGGAACAGCACACCGCGCACCAGATAGCGCACGGCGGTTACGATGGGCGCAAACACCTTGACCACCAACCCGATAGGGGCTGCAACCGTTGACGCCACAGTTTCGGGGTAGGTGATCGCAAAGGTTTTTGGCAGCACCTCCGCAAAGATCAGCACCAGCAGGGTCATGATCAGTGTGGCCGCCGCCACCCCGTTTTGTCCAAAAAGCTGTGTCAGCACCGCCGTCGCCAGCGACGTGGCCAGAATGTTGACCACGTTATTGCCCAACAGGACCGACCCAATCAGTCGCTCGTTATCTTCGGTAATTTTCAAGGCACGTTCGGCGCCTTTGGACCCTTTATCGGCGGCCGTCCGCAACTTGCCGCGTGACGCCGCAGTCAATGCCGTTTCAGAGCCAGAGAAGAACCCCGACAGCACAAGCAAAACAAGAATGGCGCCAGCCGTGATCCAAAAGGCAGCGTCAGAGATCGTAGGTTCCATCAGAGGCTTTCACATAAAGACGATGTATTTATGGGGTGTGCGCGGGCAGGCTTCAAGGCTTTGCCAATGGGTGATGTTCCAAAACCAGTTCCTTGAGCCGGGCATCTAGCACATGGGTGTAGATTTCCGTGGTGGCCACGTCAGCATGACCCAACATGGTCTGGATTGATCGTAGATCAGCACCGCCTGCCAAAAGATGCGTGGCAAAGGCGTGGCGCAATGTGTGTGGTGTCACCTTGCCCGGTGACACGCCGCCCGCGACGGCGAATTCCTTGATCAGCAAAAAGAACCGCTGCCGCGTCATGTGCCCTGCTGCCCCGCGCGATGGGAACAGGAATTTCGACGGCGGTTTGCCTTTTTGGCGCGCGGCATCTTCATCCGCATCCCGCTCGGTCAGATAGGTGGCGAGGGCCGCGCGGGCAGGGGGTGACAATGGCACAAGCCGTTCCTTGCCGCCTTTGCCGCGCACCAGCAGCATGCGCGGATCGCCCCGTGCGGCAGAGACAGGCAGGCTGACCAATTCAGTCACCCGCATGCCTGTGGCATAAAGCAGTTCCATCAGGCATGTATTGCGCAGCGCGTCGCGTTTGCTGTTGCGCGCGGCTTCCAGCAATTGGTCCACTTCCGCAATCTCAAGTGTTTTGGGTAACCGTTTGGCGCGGCCCGGCCCCTTGATCTGGATCGCAGGGTTATCGTCGCGCCAACCTTCCTCAAACGCGAAACGGTAAAGCTGCTTGATGGCAGACAGCCGTCTGGCGCGTGTTGATTTGGCCAACCCTTCGGCCTCGCATGTGATCAGATAGCTTTCGATATGATCACGATTTGCCGTGGCATAATGTAGTGACTTATCGGCCAGCCAAAGGGCAAAATTCTGCAGGTCGCGTGCATAGGCGAATTGTGTATTGGTCGCGGCGTCCAGTTCGGCGGCTTGCGCCTCAAGAAATACCTGTACCCAGCGGGCCATGGGGTGGTCTGCGGCACTCATGTGGCCCGGTCCAGGATCATCAATTGCAGGGCGGCACGCCGGGCGACATCCTCCAGCCCCACAGCACGGAACAGCGCCAGTGCGTCAGTCAGTGACCCTGCATCACCAGAATACCCCTGATGAAAGAGGGCAACGGCCCTTAACAGCGCCTCACCCAGCTTGCCATCATCAACCAGGGTTTGCAGATCATCCGGCGTTGGCGTGCCGTTGAAGGCGGATTGGATCGCGAGCGACCGGGGTGTCGTAACGCGCACTTCTTGTGGGACACCGCGGGCGAGTGCGATCAGGAACGGGTCTTGCCCTTGCGTGTTCAGCGCGACAGTTTCGTAAGCTGGTGACAAAAGCCCGACTTGAAATGCAATGTCAGCCGCGTCACCGCTAAGCGGGATATCCTGCAACGCGGCCCCGTAAAGTTTCGCGAATGGCACCTCGGCACGGGCCTCTTGTGCTGCATCCCAGGCGTCGGGCAGGGCGCGCGATAGCGCCCTTGGATCACGGGCCTGCAAGGCCACATCAAATCGCTGGATCGCATCGGCCCGATCCCAGACACCGCCGGATGCGGCAGGTGTGCGGGCGGTATAGATGCGCTGCAACACATTTTCGGAAACGGCACCATGGCGCGCCAGCCGCTCTGCCGCTTCGATCTGGGATTTCCAGGCGGTTGTTGTGCGCAAGTCTGCATGGGAAAAGGCCAGCGGCAGATTGGCGGTGATTAGTGGTTCTCCAACCGCCTCGTGCATGCGGAACATCAGCGGGCTGACACGGGCGGGCGGGTCCAGCGGTGGTTCGCCTTCAAAAAGTTCAGGGTCAAGGAAGCGGGAGATCAGCGCCTCTTCGGCCTCGCTGATATCACCCAAAACCCGGTGTGTATTCAGCGTCAGCGCGGCGGCGTTCCAGTCACCATTGCGCGCAAGACAAAAGATTCGCGCCGAATACGTTGGTGCAATGGACGGAGTAGATTTAACCACATCACAGGCTTCATCCTCTGTCCCAGTAAGTAGGGCCACGTCGAACCACCGCCTGAAAAGGGGGGCTGTGTCGGGCTCTGCGGCCTCGATCAGGGATTTGGCCTGTTCCAATGCGCCAAGGTCCAACAGCTTGTCCACCCGCGCGACAAATAGAGCGCCGTCAGGGCCTGCGCCTAATGGTGGATCAGCCTCTGCCAACATCAGCACACGTAGGAATTCCTGAATCGCCGGTAGCGTTTCAACCCGTTCGGCACGGACCAAGTCGACCAGCGTCGCCTCATCACTTGCCGACCAGATGGATGGCGGCAGGCCGGTCACATTTGCAGGCAGCAACCCGATTGGATCCTTGGATGGTCCATCCAGCGGGGTCACCGTTACAACGGGCGTGCGAATGCCGTTTGCCACAGGCGGTTCGGCCAGCTTGGCGGGTTCGATGCTTTGCGACAGCCAATCGATAGCCGATAGCGGTGCCACACCATCCTGTGCCATCACAGGCGCCGCCAAGACGCATAGCAGACCGCAAAGCGGCCCGGGCTTAATTTGTATCAAGCGTGACAGGTTGCGTTACCTCTTGGGTTGGGGCCGCAAAATCAGCCGGAAAAAAGATCGGGCCAATATAAGCGTAGGCGATCAGCCCCGCACCAGCCAGGATGATCAAAAACACCAATGTCTTAATCAATCGCCACATTGCCCGCACCTCGTTTCGTGTAACTGCCTCGAATATGTGGTCTAAGTGCCACTTGTGAAGGTGTTTATATATGGTCTTTTCCGCAAGATCACGGCATTCATTCACTAATTTTTCGCGAGGTTGCAAACGGCCTTGGGCAGGAGGGCGCGGCAAATGACGGATCGGGCGGGATACCAGCTGCACCGCACGGTGGTTTTGGTGGGCATGATGGGGTCGGGAAAAACGGCGATTGGGCGTGCCTTGGCCGCACGTTTAGGCGTTGATTTTGTGGATAGCGATAGTGCCATCGAGGAGGCTGCCGCCCTGACAATTGCCGAGATTTTCGCACGCGATGGTGAGGCGTTTTTTCGCAAGCGCGAGGCCGAGGTGCTGCGCCGTTTGTTGTCTGGCCCGCCAAGCGTGGTGTCCACCGGTGGTGGTGCCTTTCTGGCGGAAGCCAATCGTGATGCCATTGCCGAAATGGGGATCGCGCTGTGGCTGGATGCTGATCTGGAAACGCTATGGGCGCGGGTGCGCCACAAGGACACGCGCCCTTTGCTGCGCACCGCGAACCCCAAGGCCACGCTGGCCGAGATTTTTCAAACCCGCAAACCTGTTTACGCAAAGGCCGGTTTGCGACTGGCGATCCGCCGCGATGCCTCTATCGACGATACGACCTCCAGCGCGCTGGAGGTCCTGCAATCCCATCCCAAAATTCTGGAGCCTTGCTGATGACTGCCGCAACCGTACATGTGGATCTGCCGGGCCGGGCCTACGATATTGAAATTGCACCGGGTTTGTTGGAGAAGGCTGGTGCGTTTCTAGCCCCCAGGGGTGGGCGCAAACATATCTGTATCGTAACGGATCAGAACGTCGCCGATTTACATTTAGAGGCGTTGCAGGCAGGGCTGACTGCGGCGGGTCTGACGTCCGAGGCATTGGCATTACCACCGGGTGAGGCGACGAAATGCTGGGCTGAGCTGGAACGCACGGTTGAATGGCTGCTGGCGCAAAAGGTCGAGCGTGGCGATATTGTTGTGGCTTTCGGCGGCGGCGTCATCGGTGATCTGGCCGGGTTCGCTGCGGCTGTGCTGCGTCGCGGTGTTCGGTTCGTACAGATTCCAACCAGCCTTTTGGCGCAGGTCGATAGCTCTGTCGGGGGTAAGACAGGGATCAATTCGCCCATGGGCAAGAACCTGATTGGCGCGTTTCATCAGCCATCGCTTGTGCTGGCGGATACGGCGCTGCTGGGTACGCTGACGCCGCGCGATTTTCTTGCAGGCTATGGCGAGGTGGTCAAATACGGGCTGCTGGGTGATGCGGATTTCTTTGACTGGCTGGAACAGAATGGGCCTGCCTTGGCGGCAGGTGACATGGATGCGCGGGTGCAGGCCGTTACCCGATCTTGCCAGATGAAGGCGGATATCGTGCAGCGGGACGAGACAGAGCAGGGCGATCGCGCGCTTTTGAACCTTGGTCACACCTTTTGCCACGCGCTCGAGGCCGCGACTGGCTATTCCGACCGCCTGCTGCATGGTGAAGGTGTCGCCATTGGCTGTGCGCTGGCTTTTGAACTATCGGCCCGGCTGCGCCTGTGCAGCCAGGAAGACCCGAGCCGCGTGCGTGCCCATCTGCGCGCCATGGGGATGAAGGTGGATATCGCGGACATCCCCGGTGACCTGCCCGATGCCGATGCTTTGCTCGGTCTGATGAGCCAGGACAAGAAAGTGCTGGATGGCAAGCTGCGCTTTATTCTGGCGCGCGGCATTGGGGAGGCGTTTATCACGTCCGACGTGCCGTCAGAGGCTGTTTTGTCGGTGTTGGAGGATGCACTGGCCGGACGCTAGGAATCCCCGCCGGTCAGGTCGATATCGTGCTTTTCTGCGAAACGCAGGAATAGCGGAATTTCCATGATCATCAGTGTGAGGATGCTGAACACTGCCCAGTTGCTTTGGAAAAGCAACATGTTGAAGCGGATGCCGCTACCCCAGAAAAGTGCGCCAGCCACCCCAACAGCGATGGCTGACAGGATCACGTCAATCGTCATAATCCGGTTCAACGTCTTTTGTTCCAAGCTGGGATATATGCCCAGATAGGCCACCGCCAGAATGCCGCCATTCAGGATCAGAATCTTTGCTTCCGGCGCCAGTTCGGTCATGGTTTAGAACGGGATTTCGTCATCCATGTCGGTGCCGCCGCCACCGCCTTGGGAACTACCACCGCCATAGCCACCGTCGTTGCCGCCGCCATAGGAACTGCCCCCGCCGCCGCTATAACCGCCACCACCGCCGTAGTTGCCACCACCACCGCCGCCGCCTTCGCTGCGGCCGTCCAGCATGGTCAGCGTGCCGTCAAAGCCGTTCAGAACGACTTCGGTTGAATATCGATCCTGACCGGATTGATCCTGCCATTTGCGGGTTTGCAACTTGCCTTCGATGTAAACCTTGGATCCTTTTTTCAGATATTGCTCTGCGACCCGCACGAGGCCTTCCTGAAAGATTGCCACCGAATGCCATTCGGTTTTTTCGCGCCGTTCGCCGGTGTTTTTGTCTTTCCAGTTCTCGGATGTGGCGATGCGCAGATTGCACACTTTGCCGCCGTTCTGGAATGTCCGCACCTCGGGGTCGGCACCCAGATTTCCGATAAGAATAACTTTGTTCACTGATCCGGCCATACTGGCACCTCCCGCGATTCTGCTTTGCGCTTTTGTGACAGACTGGACACACAAGGTTAACAGTGAATTACGCGGTGGGGGTGGTTTCGCGGCTGAAAATGGCTAGGTTGCGGGTGAAACAGGAAATTGGATTGGGCCAGGTGCGCTATTTTGGATCGGTTTGCATAGGTGCTTTGATAGGCGCGGGCTCTGCGGGTATGGCGCAGGAACAGGTATCGACGATGTCACGCTCGGCCTTGTTTCAAAGCCAGCTGTCGGTGTTGGATGGGCGTGCATCGCAGCAATATAACAACTCTGTTCGATTGCAGCCGCCACGTGTTGAAGTGCCTGGGGCACCCGGATCAACCCCGGCTTACACGGGCAGCTATCGCGGCCAGTACCTGAACACGGCCCGCGATGCGGCGCGCAAGAACCGCGTGCCAGAGGATCTGTTTTTGCGCCTTGTGCAGCAGGAAAGCGGCTGGAACCCCAATGCCCGGTCCGTCAAAGGCGCGATGGGGCTGGCGCAGCTGATGCCGCCCACCGCGCGGTTGCTGGGTGTGGATGCCAGTAACCCGGCCCAGAATCTGGAAGGTGGCGCGCGTTATCTGCGCCAGCAATTTGACAAGTTCGGGACGTGGCGGCTGGCCCTGGCGGCTTATAATGCAGGGCCGGGCGCTGTGGAGCGTTACAACGGTGTGCCGCCATATCGCGAGACGCAGAACTACGTTCGGGTGATTTGGGGCGAATAAATTTCACCCCGTAAGTCATTGATTTTATTCTGCTGCAATCTGAATGACTGGTTCCATATCTGACAAATCCGCATCGCTCAGGTGGCATTTGATCTGATGACCGTCGGTCAGCATGCGCACTGGCGGCACCTCTTTTTCGCAAAGCCCGCCTGCAACCTTTGATTTCCAGCCACAGCGCGTCTGGAACGGGCAACCGCTGGGCGGGTTCATAGCGGATGGGATGTCGCCCTCAAGCACGATATGTTTCTTTTTGACGCTTGTGTCGGCGATCGGGACGGCGGAAAGCAAGGCCTCCGTATAGGGGTGATAAGGCGGTGAAAACACCTGATCGGTGAAGCCGAGTTCAACCACATGGCCCAGATACATCACCATCACGCGGTCAGACAGATAGCGCACGATGGACAGGTCGTGGCTGATGAACAAAAGCGTTGTCTTATGTTCGCGTTGAATTTCCATTAACAGGTCGGTCACCGCCGCCTGTACGGACACATCCAGTGCCGAAACAGGTTCATCTGCGACCACGATCCTTGCATCCCCGGCAAAGGCGCGGGCGATCCCAACCCTTTGTTTTTGCCCACCACTTAGCTGTCGCGGCATCCGGTCGGCAAAGGCGCGGGGGAGCTTCACAAGGTCCAACAATTCCAGCATGCGGGCGCGCCGCTCTGTATCGTTTGCACCGACGCCAAAGATTTCCAATGCCCGCATGATCTGGCGCCCGACGGTCATAGAGGGGTTGAGCGTGTCGAACGGGTTCTGGAACACCATCTGGATGTCGGCCACGGTTTTAGTGTCGCGGTTCTCAATCGCGGTGTCGCCAATGGATTGATTATCCAGCAGAATTTGTCCCTCCGTCGCGGTTTCTAATCCCATCAGCACCTTGGCGAATGTGGATTTGCCGCAACCGGATTCGCCCACGATGGCCAGCGTTTCGCTTTCGCGGGCTTCGAACGACAGGGTTTCGTTGGCTTTGACCACCTTTTTGTCACCACCACCAAAGAGCGCGTTAGCCGCAACTTCGTAGTATTTCTTAAGGTTGTCCATTTTCAGAACAACCGGTCCCGGTTCGGGTTTTTCTTTTGTATCAGCGACTTGAATGGGTGCATTCCAGTCGATTTCCCGGAACTTCAGGCAGCGGGACTGGTGGCGGTCGTTGCTGGGGACGGGTTCCATCGGGATGAAACCGGCGTCGCAACGCCCGGCTTCGAAATAGTCGCAGCGTGGGCCAAAATTGCACCCATCTGGTCGTTCGTGCGGCAGCGGGAAATTTCCGGGGATCGCCACAAGGGGTCGCGCATTTTTGTCGGCGCCGGGCAGGGGGATCGACCGGAACAGGGCCTGTGTGTAAGGGTGCTGCATCTCGTCAAACACGTCTTCGATGCTGCCCCGTTCGACGGCTTCGCCCGAATACATCACGCAAATCCGGTCGCAGGTTTCCAGCACTAACCCCAGGTTATGGCTGATAAAAAGCATGGAAGTGCCGTATTTTTTTCCCAGATCTTTGACCAGTTCGACCACGGCAGCTTCGACGGTCACGTCAAGCGCCGTTGTGGGTTCATCAAGGATCAGCAGCGATGGTTTCGACATCAGTGCCATGGCGATCACGATCCGCTGTTGCTGCCCGCCGGACAGCTGGTGAGGGTAGCTTTTGAGCATCCGTTCCGGGTCTGGCAGTTTGACGTCGGTGACGACTTCAAGGGCCCGCGCATATGCCTCTTTTTCGCTGACCCCTTCGTGGATCATTGGCACTTCCATCAGCTGTTTACCGATCTTCATCGCGGGGTTTAGGGATGCCATAGGTTCTTGATATATCATGGCAATTTCGCTGCCGCGGATGTCGCGCAGCTCTTCTGTTGACATCTCGCAGAGATCGCGGCCCTTGAACTTGATTGATCCGCCGACGATGCGCCCATTGACGCCCAGATCCTGCATCACACCAAGCGCCACGGTTGATTTGCCGCAGCCGGATTCCCCAACCAAACCAAGGGCTTCGCCCGGCATGACATTGGCGGAAAAATCCATCACGGCGGGAATTTCGCGCAAGCGGGTGAAGAAGGAAATGGACAGTTTGTCGATTTCGAGGATGGGTTGATCGGTCATCTGTTAACTATTCCCATTTGGGCTGAATTTGATGTCTGCAAAGCGTCGGCAATGCGTCGGACCCCACCGCACGCGGGGTCCGTTAACGATTAATCTTTCAAGCTTTCTTCGCGCAGGCCGTCGGCCAGTAGGTTCAGCCCCAACACGAGGCTGAGGAGAGCGACCGCAGGCGGCAGGGCAGGGTGTGCATAGATCAGCAGGAGTTTGCGCCCTTCGTTGATCGTGGACCCCCAGTCCGGGCTTTCGGATGACAGCCCCAGCCCGAAGAAACCCAAGGTTCCCAGCAGGATGGTGGTGTAGCCAATCCGGAGGCAGAAATCGACGATCAGCGGTCCGCGTGCATTGGGCAGGATTTCCCACAGCATGATGTACCACGCGCCTTCACCCCGTGTCTGGGCGGCGGCCACATAGTCGCGGGTACGCAAATCCAGCGTCAGCCCCCGCACGATCCTGAACACCGTCGGCGCGTTCACGAAGACGACCGAGACAAAGACCACAAGGATCGTGATGTCAAAGAGGTCCATCCACTCGGGCAGGAAGTTGATGACTGTGCCTTTCTGGTTGATCACTGACAGGTAGAGCCAGCCCAGGATCCCAAGCACAGGCACAAGGATGGCTGTCCGTTTTTGGGGTTGCGTGTAGTAGCGCGAGTTCAGCAATACCCCGAAGAAGATGATCGGAAAGACAAACAGGACCGCCGCCATATAGCTGGGGATGCCTGTCAGCACGATTTCCGGGGTCACAAGCAGGTAAAACAGCAGGATCACCGGGAAGGCCAAGATCAGGTTGGCGAGGAAAGACAGGACCGTGTCCAGCAGCCCCCCGTAATAGCCCGCAGGCAGCCCAAGTGTGATCCCAACCATGAAGGCAAAGATCGTGGCCAGCGGTGCGATGGCAATCACGAAAGTGGAGCCAGAGACAACCCGGCTGAAGATATCGCGCGCCAGATTGTCACCGCCCAGCAGGTAATGCGGGATGTCGCCAACGGTGCCTTCTGGCACTGCGACGCCCGGCGTCTTGTTTTTCAATCCTGATACTTGGCTCAGGTAGTCATGTGTGGCGATCCAGTCGAACGCGCCCACGAAAAACGCGGTAAAGACCCAGAACATGACAATCCCGAACCCGATCATGCCCACAGTGCTGTCAAAGAGTTTGCCGTAAAGCCCCATTTTGCGTTTGTAGATGATCGATACGGTGAACGTGATGATCAGGGCGATCCAAACGGGAAGGAAGCGTTGCGACATCTCGCCAACGATCCCGACCATTCCGTAGGGCAGGATCATCGGCGCGATCAGGTAGACGAGGATCAGCGCGATCACAGCCAGAAACAGGTATTTGCTTGCGGTCTCTGTCGCGCCCAATGCCCCGCCGCGCCCGGCCAGTGTGCCGTCAGGATTGGCCTGTAGTGTGACCGCAGGTGCGAAGAAGCCAAGCACAAGCTGGGCGATCAGCGCGATGACAAATAGCCCGACGACAATGGCGAAGATTGGGTTGAGGAATGCGCCTACGGCGCCGGTCCAGGTGAGGGGTTCCATATCCTGTCCTCCTTAAGAAATGCGAATGCGTGGGTTGAGGAAGACGTAGCCGATATCGGAAATCAGCTGCGTGATCAGCACCACGAAGACAGAGACAATGGAAACACCGAGAAGTAGTTCGATGTCGTTATTCCCGGCGGCTTGCACCAGCACCCAGCCGAAACCCTTGTAGTTAAACAGCGTTTCGACGATTACCACCCCGTTCAGGAGCCAGGGAAATTGCAGCATGATCACCGTGAAAGGTGCGATCAGCGCGTTGCGCAGCGCGTGTTTCAGCACGATCTTGGGAAAGCTGACACCCTTGAGCCGGGCGGTTCGGATATATTGCGCGGTCATCACCTCGGTCATCGACGCGCGTGTCATCCGGGCGATATAGCCCATGCCGTAAAGCGCGATGGTGATCACCGGGAGGAAGAAGTTTTCGAAATTCGCATCATCCATGGCCGCCGTGGCGGTCCCTTTGAATGGGATCGTGTCCCATTCGATGAACGCCTTGGTTGCCAAGGCTGCAATCAGGATCACCCCAGAGACATATTCAGGCGTTGCCGTTGTCACAATGGAGACTGTTGAGAGGCTGCGATCTGTGCGTGACCCTTCGCGCATGCCCGCCAAGACCCCGATGATCAGCGCGCCGGGCACCATGACCAGCATGACCGCCAGCATCAGTTTGCCTGTTAGTCCAAGCCGGGTGCCGACGATCGTGCTGACCTCGTCTTTGAAGACGGTCGAGAAGCCCCAGTCGCCTTGCAGGATGCCACAAAAGGATGATGCCTCTTCAATTGGCTGTCCCGGGGTGGTGCAGCGGGCGCGGGTCTCTCCATCCGTGCCTTCGATAACGTAACCGGGCAGGACGCCGAGCCATTGGCCGTATTTGACTGGCAGGGGTTGCGAATAGCCCCGGTTTCCAAGCCAGCTGACCACGGCCTCATCTGACATCCGCGCGTTGCCTTGGGTTTTGGCGAGTTTTTCGAGATTTGGCGCCAGATTGGTGAGCCAAAAGACAATGAATGTCAGGCATAAGGCCGTGAGGATCATCACCCCAAGGCGTCGTAGAATAAACAGTCCCATAAAGGCCCCTGTTGTGAGCTAGGTCAGGTCGTTGCCTGGCTTATTGTTTTGGGGCGGCCCCGGTTTTTCGATGATCCGCCTGTCGTGAAAAGGGCCGCCCCATCGCTGGAGCGGCCCGTTTGATTTAGGCGGCGAAGGCCATCTTATAGACCTGCGGCAGGTATGCGATATGCATATCCCAGCCGACAATGCCCGGCTTGGCGTGCCGGTACAGTGACCGCCAGTAAGGCTGAATGGTCACACCTTCATCGGTCATGATCGCCTGCAGCTTGGCCATCACTTCACGCCGTGCATCCGCATCGGCCAGGCTGTTTGCCTCTGCCAGAAGCGTGTCAAACTCAGCATTGGCAAAGCCTGCTTCGTTCCATGCTTCGCCAGACCGGTAGGCCAGCCCAAGGATCTGCGTGTCGAGCGGACGGTGGTTCCAGTTCGTGGAAGAGAACGGATACTTTGTCCAGTCGTTCCAGAAGGTTGACCCCGGAATGATGGTCCGCTTGACGTTGAAGCCCGCGTCGCGCAGCTGGGCTGCTACGGCATCGGTGGTGTTTTTGCGCCAGTCATCGTCGATAGAGGTGATCTCCATCTCGAAATCGGCCATCCCTGCTTCGGTCAGCAACGCAAGCGCGCCTTCCGGATCGTGGGGTAGGCCGGGCACATCCGCCCATGCGGGGTGCATTGGTCCGACATGCTGGTTGCGCGCGGGTTCACCCCGGTTGGCGTAGCCCAGTTCCAGACAAACGGCGTTATCGACCGCCATGGCAATGGCCTGCCGCACGCGTTTGTCAGCATAGGGTTTCATCCCGTCGACTTCAGCCAGTTGGTTGGGCCGGATCACGATGGTTGCGGCGGATGCGATTTCGGACCGTTCCCAGCCGATACCTTCGACCACATCAACGAAATCACCGACAGTTTCGTAGAACATGTCAACTTCGTCAGCTGCCGCGGCTGCCACCCATGCGGATGGGTCAGTGCCGTAATCGATATATTCGATCCGGTCGAGGAAGGCGCCTTTGCCAGCCTCATAGCCCCACCAGTCGTGGTCTTCGTTGCGCACCAGCACACCTTTGACCCCAACTTCGAGGCTTTCAGGCTTGTACGGTCCAGTGCCCACCGGGTTGCCCAGCATGTTTTCCGGATCGAAATCAGCCGGTGTCACGGCTGCCGGATAGTCCGCCATACCCGCAATCAGCGAGATGTCAGAGGCGGGCAGGTTCAGTTTGACCGTTGTTGCGTCAACAACTTCGATCCCGCCTTCGACGGCTGTGCCTGTGGCCTCGTCGATCAGCACGGCGAAACGGCCCGCCATGGAGTTGCCTTCGACGTTCTTGTCACACCAGCCTGCGATATTGCGTGCAACATCCTCTGCGGTAAAGTCGCTGCCATCGTTCCACTTTACACCCGGACGGACGTTGAGCGTGTAGACGGTGGCGTCTTCGTTGACTTCCCAGCTTTCCAGCAGCATTGGCGCGAAAGAGCCGTCATTGTTGTACTCTACGAGGTATTCCAGCCAGCCATGTGTGAAATAGGCGATCTGGGTCCAGTCATAGGTGCGTGGATCCTTGAGCGCGCGGACTTCCATCTGCATCCGCAGGGTCCCGCCTTGTTGTGCGTGCCCGTCCGCCTGTGCTGGGGCTGTCATGCCCAGAAGACCGTAAGCTGCGGTTGCCGTCAGGCCCAGCGATGTTGCACGCGCCAGAAATTCACGGCGGCTGAGTTTGCCTGCCCGTTCTTCTGCCGCATACATCACGGCGGCCGGATGCATTGGTTTGGTGTTTTGCGTCATTATTCTCTCCCTGTGACACATTCTATTTTTTAAACAGGGGTGCGAGCAACTTTGTTGCGTCCGCCTCCCCATTCCGTCCCGCGCCATTGCGCAACATTTCGGTGTACAGGTCAACAAATGGTTTTACGAAACACATCACAATTGCGACGTTCCGCATGTCGTAAACGAACCCGTTAGCGCTAAATTCTAAAGCGCTTTGAGAAATGCCTGACAATTGATGAGGTGGCGGAGGTCGCCTTGGCGTGTCGTGCCGGGCATCGGTTTTGCCCAAAAAGCGTGGTTAAGGCCGAAACCAACGTGTGAGGGGATTTTCTTTTGTCTCAAGATACCTCCGCAAGTCGGCCGGCCTGTCGGGAAGGCCATATGATGCGATTTGCATTGTGAAATTCCCGAGCCACTGGTCGCCGATTTTCCAAAAACCAAATTCGACGATGTTATGGAGGGCACGTCTTTCGATTGATGTAAGGTCTTTGGCCCGCTTCTTTGCGAAGAAGTCTTTCGACGGCTGTGGGCTGGCCAGCGCGTAAACAAGTACGTCAATGAGAACGCTCGTGTCAGCTTCAAACTTTTTCGCTACAGGAAGTGACCGCATGAGTGCTTCGCAAATGCGGTCTTTCTTGCTTGCCGCCCAAGGTTTCAACGCATTTGCGATATGAGACACCGTCCAGCCTTTTCCGCGCTCAGTTTCGCGGTCGATTTCGTACAGCTTTTCGGCCTGATCCAACACGGACAACAATGCATCCAAGCCCGCTTCGCTTCTGTCATTTTTTGCCAATACGAGATGCGCTTTCACGAAAGGTGAGCTGTGCATGTCAGCAAGTTTTTCGATTTGGAGCGCGACATGTTCCACTTCGACTGAACGCCCCAAACGCGACAAACACTCAACGGCGGCCACTTGAAGCGCATCATCGCCGCCGCTTGATAACAGAGCTTTTTCGGCAAGGTCTTGCGCGTCCTCACTATGTGATGGGGCATTTCCCAGAAGTCCAAATAAACCGATCTGAATATCCCGATGAGAGACATCTAGCGCCGATATCAGTCGGGGGATCTGCGCGATGACAGCTTCGTATACGTCGGCCTCCACCGTTGGTGGGCAGCCGAATTTGCGGCACTCTGCCAACGCCTCTACCGAAAGTGCATTTTCTTCATCACGCACGGTTGTCGCAAATGACGCAACTGTCATTTGATCATCATATATGCGGTCCGCTGCGGGTTCTGCGATGGCCGAAAGAAGATCAAGAACGGCTGCCGAACGTTCGGGTTCCACTGCAAGGGCAGCCTCTGCCAAGAATGGAACCGCGGGTGCTGTGGCTGTGTAACGTGTCCCTTGATGATAGATGTTCCCGAACAAACGCCACAAAGCATCTTTTGCCAATTTTTCATCGGTGCTGACAAGCGCGCGAATATCGTCAGGAACGTCGGATGCGTCCCTATACGCATGTATCAGTTGCGCCCATTCGATTTCGTCCAGCCCGGAGAACATCAAATCATCCATATCTTGAGAACCATCCGATTTTTTACTGATGGTCGGTGTTAGCCCGCCCCGGCACCTTTGTTCCGCCGAAAGCCAGATGGCGTTTGCCCTGATTTTGATTGAAAGCTGCGGGTGAAGTAGGCGGCGGACTGGAACCCCAGAGATTTGGCGATGTCCTGCACTGGCATCGGTGTGTCGCGCAGCAAGCGGCAGGCTTCGAAATAGATCCGGTCATTAAGCAGCCCAAGTGCGGAGCGGTCACAGGTCTGTTTGCAGCTGCGTGTCAGATGGGTCGGGGTCACATTCAGTGCTGCGGCATAATCGGCCACGCTGCGATCCTGCATGTAATCCTGCGCAATCAGCCCGGTATAGCGCGCCACAAGCCGGGCGGCGGCGCTGTTTCGTCTGTGATCAGCGGTGCCGGTTGGTTGTGCGCGGCATTGCCGTTCGACAAAGATGTTGAGCAGTCCAAGATGACACAGCGCCGCCCGACGGTCCCCGTTGGGTTGAAGCTCTCGCTCAATTGCTTCGAAAAGGCCTTGCAGCTCTTTTTGGTTGACCACATCCAGCAGGCGCAGATGGAACGGGCTGTTGTATTCCTGCATCTGATCGGCGGGCAGTGTCAAAATTTGCCCGAACACCGTTGGCCCCAATTCGATCCCGTACATCGTTTTGGGCGGGATGAAGATCAGGTTGTTGGGCCCGTAGCCGCCAGTGAGCCCGGCCACAGTGATCCGGCCCTGACCTTTGGTGATATGGATTAGCCGCCCGGTGTCATGGCTGCGCATGGCTTCGGTCCGCCAGCGTGATGCCTGCCCGCCAAAGGTGAGTGCCGTCAGCACGAGTGCTGACGGGCGTTCCAGTTCTGTCATGGTCATCAACTTTGCCTCAATGTTGATTTTTGACAAGTCTGGGCAGAAATCCTTTTTACATCAATTGCCTGCGTTTCCATCGAATCGCAGTGTTGCGGATATGTCAGGGCGATTAGCGGGGATGTGGTGCCATGTCTTATGGCGCGACCGGAACCATGTTCGTTGCCGTTTTGCATATTGCCGCGAGGCGATGATGGCCTTCTCACGCGCCTGACTAAGGGTGAGGTCACCATGTAGGTAGGCGATCAGTTCCCGTGCCCCGATGGTTTTGGAGGATAACAGGTTTGGGTTCCAATGCGACCTCATCGCCTCGGCCTCATCCAGCGCGCCCTGGTCCAGCATCATGTCAAAGCGCCGTGCGATCCGGTCGTTCAGCCAATCCTTGGGCGCGTCCAGTGTGATACAGGTTGCTTGGGCGGTCGGCAGGAGTGGCGGCGGCGTTTCGTCCTGCCATTGTGCCAACCCTTTGCCTGTGTTTCGCAATACTTCCCACGCCCGCTGGACCCGTGCCCGGTTTTGGGTGTCGATCCGGGAGGCCGTTTCTGGATCAAGATCAGTCAGCAAATCATTTAACGTCAGAGTGTTAGCCCGCGTTCGTAATGCTTCAGGTGTCGCCGGGATGTTGGCCAAGCCTTGCGTCAATGCGTTGAAATACAACCCGGTGCCGCCGACGATAATGGGTCGCTTGCTTGCCTGAAGGAACGGGCTGATGTCTTGCAGCCAATGCCCCACTGAATAGTCCGCATCAAAGGGCACATGCCCGTAAAGCTGGTGTTCCAACCGGTCGAGATCGGTGTCATCGGGTCGCGCCGTCAGAATGCGCCAACCGTCAAAGACCTGCAGCGCGTCGGCATTGATGATCACGCCCCCCTGTTTTTCGGCAATCGCCAGAGCAAGCGCCGATTTGCCAGAGGCCGTTGGCCCCGCAATCAGGACAGGTTTATCGGGTTGGATCGTGATCATCGCGTCATTACTGCCCCTTTGCCCGAAACTGGGCAAGCTGCCATTGAACCCCAAACGCTTTTCATACATTTTGCGCGGCAATAATCTGCGCATCAGGGGGCCGCCATGACCGACACCGAAACAACGACCTACAGCCGGGTCATGCTGAAGATTTCGGGGGAGGCGCTGATGGGGGACACGACGTTTGGCCTGCATCCACCAACAGTGCAGCGCGTCGCCCGCGAGGTGAAATCGGTCCATGATATGGGCGTTGAGATTTGCATGGTGATTGGCGGCGGTAACATTTTCCGTGGCTTGCAAGGCTCCGCCCAGGGGATGGAGCGGACCACGGCAGACTATATGGGGATGCTGGCCACGGTGATGAACGCCCTTGCGATGCAATCGGCCCTGGAAGAACTGGGCATTCATACCCGTGTGATTTCTGCCATCACCATGAATGAGGTTGCCGAACCCTATATCCGCCGTCGCGCCGTCCGCCACCTTGAAAAGAAACGGGTTTGCATCTTTGCTGCGGGCACGGGCAACCCATATTTTACCACTGATACCGCCGCGACCCTGCGCGCCAATGAAATGGCTTGCGAGGCGATTTTCAAAGGCACTAAGGTTGATGGTGTTTACGACAAGGACCCCGCCAAACATGATGATGCGGTCCGGTATGACAATGTCAGCTATGACGAAGTGCTGCAAAAACATCTGGGCGTCATGGATGCCAGCGCCATCGCTCTGGCCCGCGACAACGCGCTGCCGATTATCGTCTTTTCACTGGATGAGCCGGGGGGCTTTCGGGGCATTCTGGCGGGTGAGGGGACTTATACGATTGTCCGTGATTGACCAGCTTACGGTCATAAAAACTGCACAAATGGTCCGCATATCCTGACCTATACAAGTGCAGGCTATTCCCTTAATACGATGAAAGCCCGGGCAAAGCCCGATGAGGAAGAGCAAAGATGTCTGACGATTTTGAACTTGATACCGACGACCTGACCCGCCGTATGGAGGGTGCAATCGCCAATCTGCGGACGGAACTTGCGTCGCTGCGCACGGGTCGTGCGTCTGGTTCGATGTTGGAGCCGGTCATGGTTGATGCTTATGGGTCGATGACCCCGATCAATCAGGTTGGCACGGTCAATGTGCCAGAACCCCGCATGGTCACCATCAATGTCTGGGACAAGGGCCTTGTCGGCAAGGTTGAAAAGGCCATCCGTGAAAGTGGTTTAGGCATCAACCCGCAGCTGAATGGCACGATCATCATGCTGCCGATCCCGGAGTTAAACGAGGAACGCCGCCGCGAGTTGACAAAGGTTGCCGGCCATTATGCCGAAAGTGCGCGTGTTTCTGTCCGCAACCTGCGCAAAGACGGTATGGATCAGATCAAGAAGGCCAAGGCTGACGGTCTGTCCGAGGACGATCAGAAATTCTGGGAAAGCACTGTGCAGGAAATCACAGACGCGCATATAAAAATCGTTGATGATACTTTGGAGACCAAACAGGCGGAGATCATGCAGGTCTGACGCCTGATCATTCATGGATAAAAAGGGGGCAATTATGCCCAAGGATATCGACCCCAAGACCACCCCGCACCATGTCGCCATCATTATGGATGGTAATGGGAGATGGGCCCAGCAGCGCGGTCGCCCGCGTCTGTTTGGTCACCATGCCGGTGCCCGCCGCGTCCGCGAGATTGTGGAGGCATGCCCGGAGCTGGGGGTCAAATATCTGACCATCTTTGCCTTTTCGACCGAGAACTGGAAACGCACCCAGACTGAAGTTGCCGGTCTGATGACCTTGTTCCGCAAATATTTGGAGCGCGAGGCGAAGGATTTGTTCGAAGCCGGTGTTTGTGTCCGTTTCATCGGCGACCGTGTGCGGCTGGATGACAAGCTGGTCACTCTGATGGACGAATTGGAATTGCTGACAGCTGACAATGACCGCGTGCATCTGACTGTCGCCCTTAATTACGGTGGTCGCGATGAGGTGACCCGCGCGGCGAAGCGTCTAGCCTATGAGATTGAGCAGGGCCGTCTGACCCATGATGAGGTCGATGCCGAAACCCTGTCGAAATTCCTTGATACCCATGTGCTGCCGGACCCTGATCTGGTGATCCGCACCAGTGGTGAGGCCCGGATATCGAATTTCCTGCTCTGGCAGTCGGCCTATGCCGAATATGAATTCGTCAATACGTTGTGGCCCGATTTCACCCGTGATGAATTTGCGCAGGTTCTGGCGAATTTCGGTGGCCGCGCCCGCCGCTTTGGGGCTGTGCCCGCCTGATCATGGATACACCGCCACCCAACCCGACAAATTGGGATGATTTGACCGTCCGCCTTGTATCCAGCGCGGCGATGACCGTCGTTGGAGCGGCTGGCGTCATCTTGGGTGGTGTCTGGTTTCAGATGCTGGTGGTCTTTGTCAGCGCGGTGATGATCTGGGAATTGTGGATGATGATCCGCAAGGATGAACCCACAAAGGGTATGTTGCTGGCTGCGCTGGTTGCATCCGTGATGTCAGGCCAATTGGCGAACGATACACAATGGACGCTGCTGCTGTTTCTTGTGGTGCCGATCATCGGGGCGACGCAACTAAAGACCGAGATCAAGACATTCTTTATCTTTGCCCTTGGCATTCAGGTCGCGGGCTGGGGCCTTGTCCATTTTCGGATGGATTTCGGATTTACCTGGCTTTTGTGGCTGATGTCGGTGGTCATCGTCACAGATATCTTTGGCTATTTCGCGGGCAAGTCGCTGGGCGGCCCGAAATTCTGGCCAAAGGTCAGCCCCAAAAAGACCTGGAGCGGCACGATTGCCGGCTGGATCGGCGCGGGGATTGTTGGCTTTATCTTTACCCTTTTCACCAACGCCGGTGTGGTGATTATCCTGATTTCCATGGTGTTGAGCTTTGCCGGGCAGATGGGTGACATTGCCGAAAGCGCGCTGAAACGCCGGATGGGGGTTAAGGACAGTTCCACCCTGATCCCGGGGCATGGCGGGCTGTTTGATCGGTTTGATGCCTTGCTGGGTGCGGCCTTGTTCATGCTGCTTGTCGCTGTTGTGTTCAACGTGCCGGGAGTAGCCTTTTGAGGCGGATCACGCTGTTTGGTGCAACCGGATCGGTGGGGCAGAGCGCGATTGATCTGATAGCGCGTAATGCCGATGCCTATGATGTGGTTGCCCTGACGGGGGGGCGCAATGTAACCCAACTGGCCGCTGATGCCCGCCGGTTGAATGCCGATCTGGCGGTGACCTGTTACCCCGAATACTATGAGGAATTGAAGGCGCTATTGGCGGGCACGTCTGTTGCGGTGGCCGCTGGCCCCGACGCGATTGTTGAGGCGGCAACCCGCCCGGTCGATTGGGCCTTGTCGGCCATTGTGGGGGCTGCGGGCCTGATGCCGGGTCTGACGGCACTGTCGCATGGCACGACGCTGGCGCTGGCTAATAAGGAATCGTTGGTGACGGCGGGGCCGTTACTGTTGGGCCGTGCTAAGGACCACGGTGCGACTGTTCTGCCGGTTGATAGCGAACATTCAGCCGTGTTTCAGGCCCTTGTGGGCGAAGATATGGTTGCCGTTGAACGGGTCATTATCACCGCCAGCGGTGGGGCGTTTCGTGACTGGCCGGTCGAAAAACTGGCGCATGCGACGCTGGCCGAAGCGTCCAGCCATCCCAATTGGGATATGGGTCAGCGGATCACGATTGATTCAGCCTCCATGTTTAATAAGGCGATGGAGTTAATTGAAACGAAAGAGTTTTTTGGTGTTTCGCCTGATATGATCGAGGTGCTGATCCATCGCGAAAGCCTGATCCACGCCATGGTTGGGTTCAATGATGGGGCGCTGATGGCCCATGTTGGCCCGCCGGATATGCGTCATGCCATCGGTTATGCGTTGCACTGGCCCGACCGAAAGGCGCTGCCGGTGGAACGGCTTGATCTGGCGAAGATCGGGTCGCTAAGTTTTGAGGCCCCCGATCACGCCCGTTATCCGGCCTTGGCACTGGCCACCCGCGTGATGCAGGAGGGTGGCTTGTCCGGTGCCGTTTTCAACGCCGCCAAGGAACGTGCGCTGGATGAGTTTATTGCAGGTGAGATTGGTTTTCTGGATATGAGCCGGGTGGTTGCCGCGACGTTGGACAAAATGTCATCATCGGATGGGCTGCAAAATGCCGAAATCACCTTAGATAACGTGATAGAAACAGATAGGCTGGCCCGCATTCGCGCGGGCGAGGCCATCGGCCAGTTGGGATAAGACTTTGGATCTGATGCAATTTTTGCCGAATTTCGGCAATTTCGCCTTTACGATTGCAGCTTTTGTGATGGCCCTGTCTGTCATCGTTGCGATCCATGAATATGGTCATTACATCGTTGGCCGCTGGTGTGGCATCCATGCGGATGTGTTTTCGCTGGGCTTTGGCCCGGTTTTGTATAGCCGCACTGACAAACGCGGCACTGAATGGCAGGTGGCGGCATTGCCCATTGGTGGTTTTGTCAAATTCATGGGCGATGCGAATGCGGCCAGCGTTGGGTCCGATGGCGAGATTGACCCCGCTGATATGCGCAAAACCATGCTGGGTGCGCCGCTATGGGCGCGTGCCGCAACAGTGGCGGCAGGCCCGATTTTCAACTTCATTCTGTCGATTATCATCTTTGGCGGCATCATCATGCATGATGGCCGCACCGCTGATCCGCTGACATTCGGGCAGGCGCAGCCGTTGCCGGAAAGCTTTGCCACCGATTTGCGTGAAGGGGACGTTTTGTTATCCGTCGGTGGGGTGCCGTTTGATCCAGAACAGCGCGACGGTAGCATTGTTGATCTGGTCCCCGAAGAGCCGCGGCTTGACTATGTGGTTGAACGCGATGGCCGAGAACTGGTGATTGATGGCCCGTTTGTCATGCCGCCCTTGGTGTCCAGTCTGACCCCGCGTTCAGCTGCTGATGATGCGGGCATGCGGATAGGTGATGTGATTACGGCGATTGATGGCGACCCGATTTTCGCCTTTACCCAGGTGCAGTCAATTGTGAAAGCGGCAGAAGGTGCGCCCCTGCAGCTGACGCTATGGCGGCAAGATGAAGTGCTGGATGTAACGCTTTCCCCGCGCCGTGTTGATCTGCCGGTGGCAGACGGGTTTGAAACCCGATGGCTGATGGGGATCGGGGGGCAGCTGTTTTTTGATGAGATGCGGGAATCTGTAGGCCCGCTGGAGGCTGTACAGATCGGCGTGGACCGGCTGTGGTACAGCATGTCCACCTCGATCTCGGCGCTCAAACATATCATCATCGGTGAGATTTCGACCTGCAACCTGTCCGGCCCCGTCGGTATTGCCGAGACTAGCGGATCGATGGCGCGGCAGGGGACCGTCAGTTTCATCTGGTTTATCGGTGCGCTGTCGGCGGCTGTTGGCCTGATCAACCTGTTCCCGATTCCCGTTCTGGATGGTGGTCACCTGATGTTTTATGCCTATGAGGCCGTTTTGCGCCGTAAACCAAGTGATCGTGCGGTGCAGGTGTTCATGTTTGTGGGGCTTGCTTTGATCCTTTCGCTGATGTCGTTCACGGTCCTGAATGATACATTGCTTTGTCCATAACTGGCACGCTTGCCGCCACGGTTTTGCCTTAATTCAGGTTTACCATAAGGCAACGTCAGCAACCCCAAAGGTGGGATTATGGAAACCTTAACAGCAGGATATCGCGGCTTTCGCACCTTGGTGCGGTTGAACATTGACTGGTTGCGGTTTGCCGTGATCATAATGATCGCCTTACATATTGCTGCCTACGTGATGTTGCCCTAACCACAAAAAATATCACCAGATATAGCATGAAACGCGCCCTTGGGCGCGTTTGTTCGTTTTGACAATGTGTCGCGGACGGGCTACTCCGGTAGAAAATGGGTTGGCAGTACAGGCGACAAAAATGAAATATATGGTGGGGCGCGCGGCGGCGCGATGTATGACAGTGATCCGGCGTGCCGGGTTTATTGTGCTATTGGCCGGGATGGGTGGTGCCGCAATCGCCCAGAGCTTTGCCTTCAACGCGATCAATATCGAAGGTAATCAGCGCGTCGCTGATGGCACGATCCTGACATTTGCGGGCATCGAACGCGGTGCCGCTTTGTCCACCGCCGAATTGAACGATGCGGCACAGCGCATCCGCGCCTCTGGCCTGTTTGAATCCGTTGACGTGACCCCCGTTGGCCGCACTTTGCGGATCAATGTAGTTGAATACCCAACCATCAACCGCATCAATATCGAAGGTAATGCGCGCCTGCGTGACGCGCAGCTGCTTGAGCTTGTCCAGTCCCAGCCGCGCCGGGTCTATAACCCGACCCAGGCCGAACAGGACACCAATGCGATTACCCAGGCCTATGCCCAACAAGGCCGTATCAATGCGGTTGTGACACCGCGCATCATCCGGCTGTCTGACAATCGCGTTGATCTGGTATTTGAGGTGGTTGAGGCTGGGGTGACCGAGATTGAGCGCATCAGCTTTGTCGGTAACCGCACCTATTCGGAGCGTCGCTTGCGCGGTGTTCTGGACACCAAACAGGCGGGTCTGCTGCGCACGATCATCTCGCGCGACACATATTCGCCTGAACGGATCGCCCGCGACCGTGAATTGTTGACAGATTTCTACCGCTCGCGCGGCTACCCGGATTTCACCGTGCAGAACGTGGATGTGGGTCTGACACGGGAACGCGACGCCTATCTGGTGACTTTCAATCTGCGCGAAGGTCAGAAATTCACCTTTGGCAATGTGTCCATCCGCAGCGAAATCCCCGGCGTGAATGCCGCCGAATTTGAAAGCGCCTTGCGCTTGCGCACCGGTGCCACATATTCGCCTGTGCCGATTGAAACCGATATCAGCCGGATTGAACGTCTTGCGACGCAGCGGGGGATCAATTTCCTGCAGGTGAATCCCCGGATCACCCGCAATGATCGTGCCTTGCAGCTGAACGTCGAATATGTGCTAGTCCCCGGTCCGCGCATTTTTGTTGAGCGGATTGATATCGAGGGCAATGGCACAACGCTTGACCGCGTGATCCGCAACCAGTTCCGCGTGGTCGAAGGTGACCCGTTCAACCCCCGCGAAATCCGTGAAAGTGCCCGCCGCATCCGTGGCCTTGGCTTTTTCCAGAACGCGACCGTTGATGCACGCGAGGGATCTTCGCCCAGTCAGGTGGTCATCGATGTTGATGTCGAAGAGGGCCCAACCGGTACGCTGACATTTGGTGCCAACTATAACACCGATACCGGCGCTGGCCTGCTTGCTGCCTATAACCAGAGCAATTTCCAAGGGCGCGGCCAACGGTTGAAGTTTGAGCTGTCCACAGCGCGCCGCAATCGCCGCCTTGCTTTTGGGTTTGCCGAACCGGCATTCCTGGGCCGCGATCTGCGCTTTGGCTTTGATCTGTCGTATCGCACAACGGATAATGAAAACGCGCTGTATGATACCGATACGCTGCGTATCAGCCCATCACTGCGGTTTCCTGTCAGTGAGAATGGCCGCCTGACGGTTTATTATGCGTATGAGTTCACCGACTTGAACGATGTATCCAGCAGCGCCAGTCAGATCATCCAGAACGAAGCCGAGGAAGGCCGCGTTTCCAACAGCTCGCTTGGGTATACCTATAGCTATGACACCCGCCGGACCGGGTTGAACCCCAATGCCGGTGTCTTGCTGCGCTTTGGTCAGGAGTTTGGGTTTGGCGATTCACAATTCATCAAGACGACAGCGCTGGCTGGTGCGGAAACCAAGATCCTGAACGAGGAAGTCACGCTGCGCGCCACGCTTGAAGGCGGCTTGCTGGAATATCAAGACGGCAGCAGCCGGGTCACCGACCGCTTTTTCCTGGGCAGCCGCGTGATGCGTGGATTTGCAGCCGGCGGTATCGGTCCGCGTGATGATGCGACCGATGATGCGCTGGGTGGGAATGCCTTTGCTGTGGCGCGGCTTGAGGCGGAATTTCCGCTTGGCCTGCCGACGGAATACGGGATCACTGGCGGTGCATTCATCGATTATGGCTCTGTCTGGGATGTTGGTGAAACCTTTGGTCAAGAGGTCATTTATGATGAGTTCACGCCCCGCACGGTTGCCGGTGTGTCGATCTTCTGGACGACGCCGATTGGTCCTTTGCGGTTCAACTTTACCGAAGCGTTGGAGTCTGAGGATCGCGATGAAACGAAGTCGTTTGATGTAACGATCTCGACCAGTTTCTGATGCGCATTCTGGCGGCGATCCTGCTGTGGCTGATGCTGGCAATGCCAGTTCCAGCGCAGCAGACATCGCCGTCTGTGCTGATTATTGACAGTGACCGGCTATATACCGAGACCCTTTATGGTCGCCGCATTGAGGCTGACCTGGCCGCGGAGGTGTCCGCGGTGCAGGCTGAAAATGACCGTATCGCCGAAACCTTGCGCAATGAAGAGTTGAGCCTGACCGAGCGTCGCCCAGATATGGCGCCAGAGGCGTTCCGTGCGGAGGCAGAAGCCTTTGACAACAAGGTACAAGAGGTCCGCCGCGCCCGCGATGCCAAGACCGTTGAATTGCAGGTGATGCGCGCCGACGCCCGTGCCCGGTTCGAAGAACAGGTGCAGGGGATCGTGGCCAATGTCATGTTGGAACGCGGCGCATCCATTGTGTTGGAGCAGCGCAATGTTGTCCTGTCGGTCCGGTCTGCCAATATTACAGATGATGTGATTGTGCGTGTTGACGCCCAATTGGGGGATGGCAGCAGGTAGCCCATGCTTGCCCGGCTGCGCCTGCCTTGCTAGTCAGGGGGCAAGCGGCCTGAGAACCGCAGGAATAACAAGGAGCTGCCTTTGCCATGACCGAGCCGGTAACCGAAGCTGACATTCAGCTGATCCAGAAAATCCTTCCGCATCGTTATCCTTTCTTGCTGGTCGATAAGGTCCATAGCATTGATGGCACGGCATCGGCCGTCGGCATCAAGAATGTCACCATGAACGAGCCGCATTTTCAGGGCCATTTTCCCGGTAACCCAATCATGCCCGGTGTCACGATTGTCGAGGCGATGGCCCAGACAACGGCGGTGATGGTTGGTGCATCCCTTGGCCTGACCGAGGGCAATCTGCTGGTTTACTTCATGGCGATTGATGGCTGCAAATTCCGCCGCAAGGTGGTGCCGGGCGATGTGCTGGAGATGCATGTTGAAACCACACGCGGCAAACCTGGCGGCAAGGTCTGGAAGTTCAAGGGCATCGCCAAGGTCGAAGGCGAAATGGCCGCAGAGGCCGAGTTTACCGCGATGATGGATTTGCAAGGCTGATGGCGGACATTCACCCTTCGTCGATCATTGATGATGGTGCTGTCATCGGTGACGGCTGCACGATTGGCCCGTTCTGCGCCATCGGCCCAGAAGTTGTTCTAGGTGCCGGTGTTGAGCTGAAAAGCCATGTTGTGCTGACCGGCGATACCCATATTGGTGATGGCACCGTGATCTTTCCGTTTTCGGTTATTGGTGAGATTCCCCAAGACCTGAAATTTGATGGCGAAAAGACCCGCCTGCGGATCGGCGCCCGCAATACCATCCGCGAACATGTGACCATGAATACCGGAACCGGCAAGGGCGGCGGTGAGACCCGGATTGGCGATGATGGGTTGTTTATGGCAGGCTGTCACATCGCCCATGATGCGACCGTTGGCGACAGGGTGATCATCGTGAATTCATCGGCCATTGCAGGCCATTGTGTGATTGAGGATGACGTGATTGTCGGTGGTCTTTGCGGTGTGCATCAATGGGTGCGCATCGGGCAGGGCGCGATTATCGGCGCTGTCACCATGGTCACAAAGGACGTGGTTCCACATGGTTTGGTGCAAGGCCCGCGCGGTGTGCTGGATGGCCTTAATCTGGTTGGGTTGAAGCGCAAAGGTGTGCCTCGTGCCGATATCACGTCATTGCGTGCGGCGTTTCAGATGCTCAAAGATGGCGAGGGCACGTTTCAGGATCGCGCCCATCGTCTGGCGGATGAAAGCGACAGTGACTACGTTCAGCAGATGGTGGACTTCATTCTGGGCGACACAGATCGCAACTTTCTGACGCCCGGCTGATGCTGGCCCTGATTGCAGGTACGGGTGATTTGCCCCCGGCATTGGTTGCCCGTTTGTCGCAACGGCCGCTTGTTTGCGCGATGCAGGGTTTCGCACCTGCGTTGGATGTGGATCTGACGTTTCGGCTGGAGCAGTTGGGCAGTTTTCTTGCCGATCTGACTGCGCGCGGTGTTACCCGGATTTGCATGGCCGGTGCTGTGAAACGTCCGCAGATTGATCCGGCGCTGATTGATGCCGCAACCATGCCGTTGATCCCCAAGGTGCAGGCCGCCATGGCCAAGGGCGATGATGGCGCGTTGCGGGTGATTATTGCGCTGCTGGAAGAAGCCGGGTTTGCCGTTGTCGCAGCACATGAGATTGCGCCTGATTTGCTGCCATCTGCTGGTGTGCTGACCAAGGTCAGGCCTGCCGACCCCGATGCCGTGACGGCTGCCGATGATTGTCTGGCCGCCCTAGGTGCTGCCGATCAGGGGCAGGCCTGTATCGTGGCCGGGGGCCGTGTTGCGATGACCGAGGATCAGGATGGCACCGATGCGATGATCGCGAAGGCGGGGCAGCTACCGGGTGGGTTCCTGTTCAAGGCCCCAAAGCCGGATCAGGATCGCCGTGCCGATCTGCCGCTGATTGGTCCCGCCACGGCGCAGGCGGCTGCCCGCGCTGGTTTGGCGGGTATCGTGATCGAGGCGGGTGGCGTGATGGTGCTGGACCTGCTGGAGGTTTTGCGGGTGCTTGACGCGCATCAGATGTTTCTGTGGGTCCGCCCGAGGCCGGGCGCTTGAGGGTGTTTGTGATCGCTGGTGAAGCCTCTGGCGACAAGCTGGGGGCGGCCTTGATGGCCGGACTGAAAGCCCTGCGCCCAGACGTGACGTTTGACGGTGTTGGTGGCCCGTTGATGCAGGCCGAGGGTCTGGTCAGCCGCTTTCCCATGGATGAGTTAAGCGTGATGGGGCTGGCTGAAATTCTGCCGAAATACCGCGCCTTGAAGGCGCGTATCCGTCAGATGGCGAATGCGGTGGTTGAAACTCAGCCCGATATCCTGATCACGATCGATAGCCCCGATTTTTGCCTGCGCGTCGCCCGCTTGGTCAAAACCGCCAGTGATATTCGCACGGTCCATTACGTCGCCCCGACGGTGTGGGCCTGGCGTCCGGGGCGGGCGGCAAAGATGGCTCGCCATATCGATCATGTGCTGGCGCTGTTCCCGTTTGAACCGCCATATATGCAGGCGGCGGGAATGGACTGTGATTTCGTCGGCCACCCAGTGGTGGCAGAACCTGTAGCCACCGATGCAGACGCCGCCGCATTGGGTATCGCGGGGACCATGATCATGGTCCTGCCGGGCAGTCGCAAGGGCGAGGTGTCGCGGTTGGCGGCGTGCTTTGGTCAGGCGGTGGAACAGATCGCGGCGTCTGTGCCCGATGCGCAATTTGTTATTCCGACGACCGCAGGTGTTTATGATCTTGTCCGGGAACAGGTGGCGGGCTGGTCTGTGCCGGTGACGGTGTTGGAACCGGGCGCACAAACGCGGCCGGCATATTTCAAGCGTGCGGATGTGGCTTTGGCGGCCTCTGGCACAGTATCGCTGGAACTTGCTGCCAATGGCACGCCGATGGTCATTGCCTATGATATGGCTTGGTTGAGCCGGATTATCATCGGACGGATGTTGCGGGTTGATACCGTCACGCTGGTCAATCTGGTCAGCGAAACCCGGGTTGTGCCTGAATTTATTGGCAAGGATTGTCAGCCAGGTCCGATTGCCGATGCCGTTCTGAAGGTCTTGCAAAATCCTGATGATCAACGCGACGCGATGGCGCTGACTATGCAGCGATTGGGGCAGGGTGGTGAGGCACCCGGCTTACGCGCGGCCCATGCGGTGTTGGACCGCCTTGAACAAACGCCCATCAATGATGATCAGCCCCAGGGCCAATAGCCCGAAACCTGTGAAAGCCTGCAACGGCAGTTCTTCACCCAGCACAACTGCGCCAAGGATGATGGCCACGGGGGCCACAAGCAATGTGCAAAGCATCAGATTGCCGCTGCCTGCCAGGTCTAACACCCGGTAATAGAGCAGATAGGCGAGCGCGGTTGCGATGGCTGCGTAATAACCGATGGCGGCCCATGTTTGTGGTTGCAAGGACAGGCTGATCGGCCCTTCGACGATCCATGCCATTGGCAGGGTAATCAGGCTGGATCCGGTCAGCATACCGGCTGCGGCCACTTGTGGTGACAAGCCGCCCAATGTCTTGCGCGCCCAAACCCCGGCCAGCGCATAGCTGATCGTGCCGCCGATGACGGCCAATTGCCCAAGTGAGCGGATGTTGAACTCCGTTAGCGCCGATAGGCCGATGGCCGTCGCAACGCCGAGAAAGCCCAATGTGACCCCAATCGCCTTGCGCAGGGTCAGTCGTTCGTCTGACAAAAACAGCGCTGCCGCGAGGATGCCGAATATGGCGGTGGCCGCGTTCAGGATCGAGGTGAGCCCGGTTTCGATATGCAACTGCCCCCATGCCATCAGGCTGAACGGGATGACGTTGTTTAACAGGCCCATCAGCAGAAATGCCCCCCAAATGCGCGGATTTCGGGGTACGGGTAAACGGCGTAGCGCGATGTAAATCCACAGGATCAGCATGGCCCAGCCGGTTCGGTGGGCAACTGACGTCATTGGCCCGACCTCATTCAACGCGATCCGGATCGACAGGAACGATGCCCCCCAGATCAGGGCAAGTAAGAACAGTTCAGCCCATGCGCGGGCAGAGATGGTTTTTTGTACTTGTGCCATGGCGCGACTTGATCTGCTTGGACGGCGAGGCGCAACCCGGATCATGCTGTTGCGCAAGAAAAAAGCCCCGCCGGATGGGCGGGGCTTTCAACTTGGGAATGTGCAGATCTTAGAAGTTGTAGCCAACCTTGAAGCCTACAGCGATTGCGCTGTTATCTTCTGCCGATGCAACTTCGGTGCCACCGGGTGCAATCGTTGCATCGCCAAAGTTGATGTAACGCACACCACCCGAAAGGGTCACGTTGTCATTGACCTTGTACTGGCCACCAACACCAACCGAGTAGCTGCCATTTGTCGGCCCGAGCGGTGAAACAAGATCGTCATCGCCTTCGGTGTCAAAGGTGCCGACAAGCGATGCCGAGAATTGGTCGCTAAAGCGGCGACCAACACCCAGGCTGTAGGACGTGCCTGTGTCGATGTCGGTGATTGAGACACCAACAGGTGTTGGGATCACTTCAACCACTTCATATTCCGCCCAGCGGATCGAACCGAACAACAATGTGTCCGCGGCAATCCCGGTCTGGAAGTCGAGGTTAACGGCCTGGGGTGTTTTTACGTCCAGTTCTTCCTCAACGACGCCTGCAGTTGTCGTGTCGAACGTGTGTTCGATTTCAGAGAAATATGTCAGCGCAACGCGCAGTGCGATTTCGGGACGCTCGTAAGCGGCACCGACAAGGTAGCCGTAAGCTGTGCTTTCATCCAGATCGACGGTTGTACCACCGTTAGGCAGCACGATGCTTGCTTCGATCCGCTGTGCGCGGGGGCCAGCATAGGCGCTGAAGTTTTCGTTGAATTTGTAGCGCCCGATCGCTGTCACAGACAGTGAGTCCAGTTCGGCAGATACATCTGACAGAACCGCCGGAACCAGCCCATCGGGATACTGAATGTTCGCGCCGTAAGGTTCATCAATGATCAACGCAATCGACCAGCCTGCATCAAGGTCGCGCTTATAACCAAATCCGAGTTGGCTGAAATCTTCAGCAACGTCATCAATTTCCGCGCCGCCAAGCGCGTCAAGATAGGCCGCATTGATGTCTGGCATCACGTAGCCATAGCTGAGTTCTGCATAAGAGCCTGTTTCGCCGCCCTCTTCGAAAAGAACGCTAACCGATTGCGCAGAGCGGTCTAGCCCGACTGCATGTGCTGCTGTTGTTGTCAGCAGCAGCGCTGCGCCTGCCGTCAATGTGTTTTTCATGTCCTCATCCCTGTCATGAATATTACTGTAGCGACGACCTTAGAGAGCGGTTGACGATACCGTCAATTCTTGACGCCACGTCACAGAATGCCGCAGGTCGCTACGTTACAAAAATGCACTAGTGGGGCGAGTCGCGCAACTTTTGCGAAAACTAATTTTGATCACGCACGCTGACCGCGCGTGATGTTAATATAATTCGCCGCAAAGATCAGCCCCGCGCCGATGAAGACCAGTGCATCAATCGGTTCATCATAAAGCAGCATTCCGACCACGGCGATCACCGGCAGACGCACAAAATCGATGGGCATCACAACGCTTGCCGGCGCAATGCGCAGTGCCTGCGTTAGACAAAAATGCGCGACCAGCCCAGCGATCCCGATCAGGACAACCCAAGGCAACCCTGTGACCGACGGCAGGGTCATCTGACCCCCGCCATAGATCAATGCGCAGATTGCGCCGAACCCGGCTTGCAGCGTTGTCAGGTAAAACAGGATTGTTGTGACGCTTTCCGTGCGTGTCAGTTTGCGCGTGAAAATTGCTGTCAGTGCAAAGCAAACCGCGCAAGCCGCCCCGGCCAGAATACCAAGGTCCAGTGTTGCCGGATCAGGCCGCGCCACGATCAGGATGCCAATGAAACCCAGTGCGGCACTTAATAACCCGATGACGGTGATCCGTTCTTGCAAGAATAGAGGTGAAAGAAGAATCACCCAGATCGGCGTGGTGAATTCCAGTGCAAAGACCTGCGCCAACGGAATTACGGTCAGCGCGAAGAACCAGAGGTTCTGCCCGGCGAAATGGCAAAGGTTTCGGACGAAATGCAGCCGGATGTGGTTCCTGCCGATCTGTCCGATGGTGCCCGCAAATTGGGCCACCGAAACGACAATCACAATGCCCGTCAGGCTGCGATAAAACATGATTTCGAATGTGTTCAGCTCAACACTGATCACACGCCCGGCGACAGCCATGCTGGTAAATGCCACAATGGCCCCAATCATCCACAGGGCGGCCGTCAGAGTACTGTTCATTCGATTGCCGTGCAGCAGCCGGTCAGCAGGATCGGGGTCTGGCCGCGTTGGGTCAAAACCTCGGCAGTGTAGGGCGCTTCGTTGCAGGCCCGGTTGTCGATGATCACAATGGCGGTGTCATTGCGGCTGATCAGGGTCAGTGCTTTGGGCCAATCCTGACCCTCTGCGCTTGTCTGATGCGGGATTGTCATGTCGCTTTGCCGTTGGAAAGTAAATTGCGCAGTCCCGCCAGCTATTGTCAGCATCCAATCGGGTGCTGCCCCCTGGCAGGCCAGTGATGGCAAGGGTGCAGCAATGCCGCTGGTTGGCAGCATTGCCAGTGCAAGGGGGATGTGTTTCATCATAGGCGGAGTAGGGGGCGTTGCGTTGGATTTTGCAACCCTATTCGCGCGGCATGCGGAGGCGGTCATGACAAGAATGCACATTGTGTTGCTTTGGCTTTTTAACGCCACTGTTCTTGCGGCTGATCCAGTGGCTGATGTGGCCAATGTGGCTGCGGAAGCCTTTGATCGCATGCCGCGCGTTCAAACCGTTGATGTGATTGCGGGTGAATGCGGGGCGGACCGACAGGTGAACCGCGATGTTGCCTTTTGCACCAGTCGTAATGTCATTTTCATCACCAAAACCGCTGCCACCCGTCCCGACGCGGCCTATCTGGTTGCCCATCTTTATGGTCATGCGGTGCAGGTTCAGCATGGCGTGGCGGATTTTGCGCTGGCGCAGATCAGGGCGCGTCGTAGCGAAGAGCAGATGTTGCGCGGGTTGGTGGCGCGCCAAGTGGAGTGTATCGCTGGTTTTCTGATCGCGCGTGCCGGTCAGCCCCGTGCGAAGTTAACCGACTGGATGATGCAGGAATCCTTTGCCGGCACCCATTGGGGCCGTGACCCGCTGCGCATTGGTCCGCAGGTCAGTATCGGGCTGGCTGAGCGCGATATCTGGTTCCAGAGGGGCCAATCGGGGCGGCTGGCGGACTGTGCGGTGGGCGAGTTATCTGCTGATTTACTGCTGAAAGCGCTCAAAAACCCGTAAAACGGCGGAAATTCAGACTATGCAGATGATGTTATTCGTCCTTTAATCCGACTTGCCGGAACCGATGATTGACGTGTTCCGTGGTTTAGAGGGTATTTTAATGACGACATTTACAGACGCGCAGGGCACCGAGTGGCAGATTAACTACGATGGTTGCCTGCAGATTTTACGCCAATGGGCACAGGCGAAATCCCACGTCATGTCACTTCGGGTCACGACCGACAGCAGTGGCATGCAGGAGATCCACCATGATGTCGGAAAATTCCGACGTTGGCGCGAACGGCTTTATGATGAGCAGGGGGCAGCCTTTAATTCGTTGGTTGTGGCGGATGGCCGGTCGGCCGTCACATTTCTTGCCGCGAAATACGAAGAGATTCCGCAATTGCAGGACCAGTCGCAAGCCCGGTTCCGGCGGGTGACGTCGCATAACATGCATCAGGTTGATGAACGTGTGACCATGGCCGAAAACACGCTGACCGGCTTGCGTCTGGTGCGTGACATTTCGGGCATCATTTTCATGTGCTGCATTCCGGTTGCTGCGGCATCTGGCAGCTTGAGCCTTGGCGGTGCGATGGCGGCCCGGTTTGCGGGCAGCGTGTTTCAGGGCGTCGGCACATGGGAAGATTCCGGTAGCGCCATTGCCGGTCTGGCCAGTGCCAATTTCGCATTCACCTCTAGCCTGATGGGGTTGCCGCCGGGCGCCAGCCGCACCGCGCAGGTGGTGTTTACCCTGCACACGACCGCCAATACCGTAGTCCGCAATGCCGCGCTGAGCTATCTGACCCCCGGCTCGAATACCCGGCCCTTTACCGAAACCCTGCGTAGTCAGCTGATACAGGAACTGGGTGGTCAGCAGGCCGAGCGTATTCTGGGCGATATTGGTGGCAAATTGGCCGCCGCAGTATTGCCCGTCATGATCGAGGCCGCAGGCGATGCGCAATCAGGCGGCAGCCGCAGCGACCCTTTTGCCGCATTGTCGGGTGTGCCCAGTTCGATGCGTGCCGATGCCGCACGCGCCTGGATGGAGGAACGGCGCGCTGCCGAATCCCGCGCCGCTGCCGAACAAGCCTGGACCCAGACGCCGTTCTATCGTTTCATGGCCAGCGGTGACCGGCGTGATTTGCTGACCAACAGTCAACAGGTCATCAACGATAACCTGCTGCGTCCGACCTGATCATTCCCATTCAATCGTGCCGGGTGGTTTGCTGGTGATGTCATAGGTCACCCGGTTGATACCCGGCACCTCGTTGATGATACGCGTGGCCGTTTCACCCAGGAATTCATGGCTGAACGGGTAGTAATCCGCCGTCATTCCGTCGACCGACGTCACCGCCCGCAGGGCGCAGGCATAGTCATAGGTACGCCCGTCACCCATCACACCAACCGTCCGCACCGGCAGGATGGCTACAAATGCCTGCCAGATATCATCGTAAAGCCCATGCTTGCGGATCTGGTCGATATAGACCGCATCCGCCTTGCGCAGGATGTCCAGTTTGGCGCGGGTAATTTCGCCCGGACAACGGATCGCAAGGCCAGGCCCCGGGAAAGGGTGCCGTCCGATGAAGCTGGCGGGCAGACCCAATTCACGGCCCAATGCGCGCACTTCATCCTTGAATAGCTCGCGCAGAGGTTCGACCAATTTCAGCCCCATCTTTTCGGGCAGGCCGCCGACATTGTGGTGCGATTTGATGGTCACCGATGGGCCGCCGGAAAAGCTGACGCTTTCGATCACATCGGGGTAGAGCGTGCCCTGGGCTAGGAATTCCGCCCCGTCGATCCCGTTTGCATACTTTTGGAACACGTCAATGAACAGTTTGCCGATGATCTTGCGCTTTGTTTCAGGGTCTGACTGCCCTTCGAGTTCGCCAAGAAACAGATCTTGTTCCTGGGCATGGATCACATGCAGGTTCATGTTGTCGCGGAACATGCCAACGACTTCTTCGGCCTCGTTCAGCCGCAAAAGCCCGTGATCGACAAACACACATGTCAGTTGATCGCCCACCGCCTCGTGGATCAGGGCTGCAGCGACAGAGCTATCGACCCCGCCGGATAGCGCACAGATCACATGGCTGTCGCCAACCTGTTCACGGATCGCGGCGATGGCCTGTTCACGGTAAGCGCCCATGGTCCAATCGCCGCTGAACCCGGCCAGCCGGACGAAGTTTTCATAAAGCTTCGCGCCGTTGGGGGTGTGGTGCACCTCTGGATGGAATTGTACGGCGTAAAAGTTGCGCGCGATATCCGCCGTAATGGCATAGGGTGCGTTGGGCGAGGTCCCATAGACCACAAATCCCGGCGCAATTTCAGAGACATGGTCACCATGGCTCATCCAGACTTGTTCTTTGTCGGTGGCGAACCAACCGTCGAGCAATTGCAGCTTGCCCTGCGGTGTCACAAAGGCGCGGCCAAATTCGGATGTGCCTTCGCCGCTGACAACCTTGCCGCCAAGCTGAGTCATCATGGTTTGCTGGCCATAGCAGATGCCAAGGACCGGAATACCCATGCCAAACACACTGTCAGGCGCGCGCGGTGATCCTTCGCGGGTCACGCTGTCGGGGCCGCCAGACAGGATCACCGCCTTGGGGGCGAATGCCGTCAGAAAAGCGTCGTCGACATTTTGATAGGGGTGAATTTCACAGTAGACGTTCAGTTCGCGCAGGCGGCGCGCGATCAACTGGGTCACCTGACTGCCGAAATCGATGATAAGAAGGCGTTCGTGGGTATTGTGTTCCATGTCGCCTCTATAGCTGCTTGGGAATGCGGCGCAAGAGATGCCAATGTCGCTTTTGCGTCGGAGGTGGCGCAAAAACGGCAAGGTCATTCCCGTGCCGGGGTTAAGAACGTGCCAAGTATTTGCCGGAGGGATGATCATGTCGGATGCACCAGTCAAAACAGCTCGCCGTGCGCGTGGTGGCGGTGGTGCGGCCCGCCGGGCTGAACGGACAGCCGTGAGCATTGAGACGGCCAAGTATATTGAGCGCAACGTGCCCAATTACGAAGTCCTGACCGATGAGGCGTTGGACTTGATCGAAGCCAATGCCGAAACTGTACTGGCCGAAATCGGTGTCAATTTTGTCGACAGCCCCGAAGCATTGGCCCGCTGGAAAGAGGCCGGTGCCCAGATTGATGGCGAACGGGTGCGTATTCCGCGTGGTCTGGCGCGCAAGCTGTGTGCAACGGCCCCATCAACATTTACCCAGCATGCCCGCAACCCCGCGCGCAATGTCGAGATTGGCGGCAAGAATCTTGTGCTTGCCCCTGTTTATGGTCCGCCATTCGTGCGTGATGCCGAAGGTGGACGCCGCTATGCCACGATGGACGACTTCGAAAAATTCGTGAAGCTGGGCTATATGTCGAAATGGTTGCACCATTCCGGTGGGACCGTTTGCGAACCCACGGATGTGCCAGTCAATAAACGCCATCTGGATATGTTGCTGACCCATATGGTTTACAGCGACAAGCCGTTCATGGGGTCGGTGACGGAGCCCAGCCGCGCGCAGGATTCGGTGGAAATGTGTGAAATCCTGTTCGGTAAGGAATTCGTGCAGGATCACACGGTGATGACATCGTTGATCAACATCAACTCACCCCTGACATTTGACAGCATCATGATGGGCGCGCTGGAAGTCTTCGCAAAGAATAATCAGGCGTCTATCATCAGCCCGTTTATTGTTGGTGGTGCGATGGCGCCTGTGTCGGTGATGGGCACGCTGACACAGGTTCTGGCCGAGGTTATGGCCGGCGTCGCCTATTCGCAGCTGATCCGCCCCGGTGCGCCTGTGATCATGGGCACTTTCGTCACCTCGATCGATATGAACTCTGGCGCGCCGACCTTTGGGACGCCAGAAGCGAGCCACATTACCTATGGGGCAGGGCAGTTGGCCCGTCGTCTGGGCCTTCCTTACCGGTCGGCTGGGTCGTTCTGCGGATCGAAGCTGCCCGATGCGCAGGCCGCCTATGAAACGGCGAACAGCCTGCAGATGGGCCTGCTGTCCGGCGTGAACTTCATGCTGCATTCATGTGGCTGGCTGGAGGGCGGGCTTGTCGCCTCTTTCGAGAAATTCGTGATGGATGCCGATCAGCTGGGCACGTTGCACCATTTTGCCCAAGGCATTGATACCTCCGAAAACGGTCAGGCAATGGATGCGATTGCAGAAGTGGGCCCGGGTGGCCACTATCTGGGCTGTGCGCATACGCAGGCGAATTTCAAGTCCGCTTTCTGGCGTTCCGACCTGCTGGACTACAAGCCGTTTGAAACCTGGGATGAAGAGGGTGCGCGCGATACGCAAACTCTGGCCACTGCCCGCGTCAAGAAACTGCTCGATACGTATCAGCAACCGGCACTTGACCCGGAAGTTGAGGCAAAACTGCGTGCCTATGTGGCCGATAAGAAGGCCAGCATGCCGGATGCGTTCACCTGATCGGAATGGCGGTGGCCCGCAACAGCCGGGCCTCGCCCGCGATAGCGATCAAAACATCTACATGGCGTCCCGGCTGGTAGTTTCCGGATTTTTCCAGACGGGCGGTTTCCATCTCGGCCTCTATATCGAATAGGCGCATCAAGGCTTCTGCATGGCGTGGCAGGTCCTCTGTCTGGAAGATTCGGGCCAGATGAGTGTTCCGACGATAATCATCGACCCCAAATCGGGCAGCGCGTGCCAGCAATCCGGGGCGTTTGAGTTTGGCCAATCGTGTGTTGATATCGAGCATGTGTAAACCTTTATATGGCGAGGTGAGTCGCCGTAAGTTGACACATGTTCAGCGGGTGTTGCCTAAACACCATTTGTTAAGCACGCTGCCATCAGATTTGTTTATCTTTTCGAAAGAATAGTTGATGGACGAAACAAGCCGTTAACATTTGAGTAACCAAACACGCATAAGTTGAGTTGTCGATGCGCTGACTTTGTCGGCGACCTGCTCTTGCGTGTTGGGAATTTCGGTAAAGGGACGAGTGAGATGACTGTACTACAGGGACCAGAACGGTCCGACTTGCTGCCGCGTTGGGTACCTCAAGCAGTCCGTCACTATCTTGAACACACGGAGTCCGGATTGTCTATCCGTGCGGTCGCCCGGGCAAGTGATTGCCATCCATCCACGGTTCTTCGTCAGGTTCGCCGTTTTGAAGGTCGGCGTGATGACCCGTTAATTGATGCTGCTCTCAAATCGCTGTCTGCCAAAGTTTCCGCATATGACACAGACCAAAAAAGGGAAAAGGGTACGATGAATATAGAGTGCTGGAAAGGTGATATGGACCAGAATGCGGGCTTAACGCAGGCTCGGATTGACCAAGAGGCCAAACGCATTTTGCGCCGGTTATGTGAACAAGGCGCGGTGCTGGCCGTCGCCAAAGAGATGGAAACATCCGTAGTTGTCCGGGAGACCGGTGAGGGGGAACAGCTACGCACCGCGGTTGTGGATCGCGAAATTGCGCAGGCCATGGCATTGAAAGACTGGATTACCTGTCCTGATCCTGAAATGCGTGTCGCCCGTTATTTCATAACAAATACAGGACGTTCTGCGCTTCGACGACTAACTGCTGAGGATGAGAATCGCGCCAGCGGGTTTGCTGAAAAGCGTGCGGCCCTTGAAAGCGATGCCGCCTGGGACCTGCAAGAGATCGAAGGCGTTGTGCGTCAGCCCACCCGTTACTATGCAACCGAAAGCCCCCTGATTGGTTTGGCACGCCGCAAGGATCGCGATGGCGATCCATTCCTGAAACGTGACCTGGTTGCGGCGGGTGAGCGCCTGCGCGAGGATTACGAGCTGGCACAGGTCGGCACAGAGCCGGTCGAGAGCTGGGATGCATTTGTGACGGGCGGTGAAACGGACGCATCCGTGGAAGGCCCCGCCGGCTCAATCGCTGCGCGCAATCGTGTGGCGCATGCCCTATCCGATCTTGGTCCCGGCCTGGGCGACGTGGCCTTGCGCTGCTGTTGCTTTCTTGAAGGGTTGGAACAAACAGAAAAGACGATGGGCTGGTCCGCCAGATCCGGTAAGATCGTTCTGCGGATTGCACTACAACGCCTCAAACGTCACTATGAAGAAACGCAAGGTCAGTTCGCGCCGATGATCGGATAGATTGCGCACGTTAAAGTTGTGTTCATGTGGCGTAAGCCTATCCATGCAATACTTGCAGCCCCGCCATGCGCGGGGCTATGCTGTTGGACAAACCACTGACCCGTCGCTAGGTATAAGCTGAGTTTAGTGGAGTTCAACATGACCGCGCGCGACCTGAAAATTCCGGCACAGCGTCATCCTGAAAAGCAACGCCGCCCTGATGCATCCCAGCCGAAGAAACCGGACTGGATCAGGGTCAAGGCGCCAACCTCTGAAGGTTACAAGACGACGCGCAATATCATGCGTGAACACAAGCTGGTCACGGTTTGCGAAGAGGCTGGCTGCCCCAATGTCGGCGAATGCTGGTCGCAAGGTCATGCGACGATGATGATCATGGGCGAGGTTTGCACCCGCGCCTGTACGTTCTGTAACATTGCCACTGGTAAGCCGCCTGAAGCGCTGGATGTATTCGAGCCCGGGCGCGTTGCCGATGCCGTCAAGAAACTCGGTCTGAACCATGTGGTGATCACATCGGTTGATCGCGATGATGTGGAAGACGGCGGGGCAGAGCATTTCGCGCAAACCATCCGCGCCGTTCGCCGCCAATCACCCGGCACGACGATTGAAATTTTGACCCCGGACTTCATCCGCTGCCATGATGACGTATTGAAGGTGGTCGTGGATGCCAGGCCGGATGTGTTCAACCACAACCTTGAAACGGTACCGGGCCTGTATCCAGAGGTCCGCCCCGGTGCCCGCTATTTCCATTCGCTGCGCCTTTTGCAGCGGGTGAAAGAGCTTGATCCGTCCATGTTCACCAAGTCCGGGATCATGGTGGGCCTTGGTGAAGACCGCCAAGCGGTTATTCAGGTCATGGAAGACATGCGCGCCGCCGATATCGATTTCCTGACCATCGGCCAATATCTGCAGCCGACGCCAAAGCACCACGCGGTTGACCGCTTTGTCACGCCTGAAGAATTCGCGTCCTATGAAAAGGCGGCCTATGGCAAGGGGTTCCTGATGGTTTCTGCCACGCCGCTGACCCGGTCATCCTATCATGCTGGCGACGATTTTGCGCAGTTGCGGGCGGCCCGGCTGAAAAAACTGGGCGCGGTCTGACTATTCGCCAACGCCGGGGATCGCTTTGAGATAGGCGGCGATGGCGGCGAGGTCGTCATCGCTCAACTGGCTGGTATTCTTGATCACAGCAACCATTTCGCCGCCAGCAGTGTCGAAATCGGGGGTGAAACCGGATTTCAGGTAGGACGCGATTTCATCCTCTGACCAAAGCAGCCCGGTTGGTGTAATATTCGGAATGCGCCCTTTGCCCGATGGGTTGGGCGCGCCTGCCATCCACTGATCCCGTTGTAAGCCGCCCAGCGCATTGCGGGCGGTATGACATTCGGCGCAATGGCCCAGCGCCTCAACCAGATAACGACCGCGGCTGATCTGTTCGGTTGGGGTATCTTGCAGAACCCAGGCGTTACCGCCGAAAAACAACTTCCAGCCGCCGACACTGCGCCGGATGTTGAACGGGAACCCGATCTGATGCGGTTTGCTGGCGATGTCAGAGACGGGAAGGCTGCGCAGATGGGCAATCAGATCGACCACATCCTGCATCTTCGCCTTGTTATAGGCGCTGTAAGGGAAGGCGGGGTAATAATGGCTGCCGTCCGGCGACACGCCTTTGACAATCGCATTGGCGAGCTCCAGATCGGTCCAATTGCCAATCCCATGTTCTGGATCGGGCGAGATATTGGGCGCGATGAAGGTCCCAAAACCCGTCGCAAAAACCTGCCCGCCGGATAGCAACTCGGATGTGTCATCTGGGGCTGTATGGCAGGATGCGCAGCCTGCAGCGGCAAAGGTGATCTGACCCCGCGCAGGATCGCCGACCAACCCGTCAAGCGCGTCATCGGGCAATGTTTGGGCCCGTGTCACGACCCACCCGACGACCAGCCCGAAAACGAACAGAATGGCGATCCAGCGCAGGGCTTTCATGGCTTAGTTGCGCGGTGCGCGATATGCCTCGTGACAATCACCACAGGCCTTGCCGACAGGACCGAATGCCGCCTTGAGTGCATCAAGCCCGTCACCCGCGACCGCCGCCAATGCGGTGGATGCGCCGGCCAGATCGGATATGTCTTCTTCGAAACCAGCCGGATCGGTCCAGATTTCCGCCTTTGCCCGACTGCCCTCAACGCTGGTGTCTGTGCCATCCAGCCAATAACCGGTTTGGTTGATCCCCGCCATGGCCGCCAGATTGGCGGCTGCGATGGATGCGGCCTGTGCGTCATAGGGTGCTTTTTCCTGCGCCATGCCGCCCAGAACGCCCAGATTAAATGAAAGAAGCTGCATATGCGCCTTGCGCACTTTCATCGCAGTTTCTTCCGGCGTTGACGTATGGCCGCCCGCAAATGCTGCCCCGGTTGTTGCGATTGCCGTGATGGTAATAAGTGTTTTCCAGTTCAAAGTCATTGGTGCCCCCAATAAGTGTGGATAGCCCCACTATAGGCACAGGTTTTGAAAAAATCTGCTTGAAGTTTACGTGAACGCTTCAACACAACCCAGGTTACCCCAATCCCCGCCGCATATCGTTTGGGGTCAGCAATGACGGCCAACCGACTGTTCGTTCGATCAGATAAAGCACAATGCAGAACGCAATCACGCCAAAGACCAGCCTGATCCGTTTGCGCGATGGCGGGTTTTGTGCCCAGCGTTTGGCCCGAAGAAGCCAATGCGGGCTCATGCGGCGTCGTCGGTGAACCGCACTTTGCCGATAAAGGGCAGGTTGCGGTTGCGTTGGGCAAAATCGATCCCGTAGCCCACCACGAATTCATCGGGGATTTCAAAGCCAGTCCAATCGGCTTTGAAATCAACCTCGCGCCGGGCGGGTTTATCAAGCAGGGCGATGGATCGCAGCCGTGCGGGATGTTTGGTTTGCAGGTAGTCACTGACATGGCTGAGTGTGTGGCCGGTATCGATGATATCTTCGACCACCAGCACATCACGCCCTTCAATTTGGCCGCGCAAGTCTTTGAAAATACGTACTTCCCGGCTGCTTTCCATGGCGTCTCCATAGGATGATGCTTCTAGAAAATCGACCTCGACGGGCAGGTCCAATTCGCGCACCAGATCGGCGATGAATACGAAGGACCCACGCAACAGCCCCACCACGACCAGCTTGTCGGTATTGGCGAAATCAGCCTGAATGTCGCGTGCCAGATCCTCTATCCGGGCCGCAATGGACTTGGCGCTGATCATTTCATCGATGGCATAGGGGCGGTGCGGCATGTGGACGTCTCGCGCGTTAGTGGGTTGATTTTTCGGGTGGAGTTTACGACATCCGTGGGTGAAGTCACCCGCGAAAGACACGCAATGCCGACCCATTCCGAGACGAAGTTTCTGCCATACACCGCCCAGCAGATGTATGATCTGGTTGCCGATGTAGCAAAATACCCCCAATTCCTGCCCTGGACCGCCGCTGCGCGCATTCGCAGCACAGTGGATGAGGGCGAAAAGACGGTGATGCTGGCCGATCTTGTGATTTCGTTCAAAGTGTTTCGGGAAACATTTGGCAGCCGCGTGACCCTTTGGCCCGATGATATGCGGATCGATACCGAATATCTGGATGGCCCGTTTCGCCACATGGAAAGCCAGTGGAATTTCAAGGATGTCGATGGCGGTTGCGAGGTATCTTTTTACGTAGATTTTGAGTTCCGCAACCGGTTATTGCAGGGCGCGGCGGGCATGTTCTTTAACGAGGCGATGCAACGGATTGTCCGGTCATTCGAACGTCGTGCTGCGGAATTGCATGGATGAGTATTGAGGCGCGCATCGCCCGTTTTGTCCGCGAGGCGGAACCGGATGATGACACGCTGGATATCATGCGGTTGGCCTTGTTTGACTGGGCCGTTTGCGCGATTGCGGGTCGTGATGAGCCTGTTGCGCGTATTCTGCGGGATCATGCCGTTGCCGAGGCCGCTTATGGACCGGCAGCGGTCGTTGGGGGTGATCCGGTCCCACCATCTCGGGCGGCCTTGATCAACGGTGCAACCAGCCATGCGCTGGATTACGACGACACGCATTTCGCCCATATCGGCCATACCAGCGTGGCGGTGGTGCCAGCGGCACTGGCCGTAGCGCAGGGTGCTGATTTGCCCGACGTCATCAGCGCCGCCCTGATCGGGTCAGAAATCGCCGTGCGTGTTGGTTTGTGGCTGGGTCGCGGCCATTATCAGCTGGGTTTTCATCAAACGGCAACTGCGGGGGCTTTTGGCGCGGTCATGGCTGCATCGCGCCTGATGCAGTTGACCGAGGCGCAAATGATCACCGCGCTTGGCCTTGCTGCGACCAAAGCGGCCGGGTTGAAGTCGCAATTTGGGACGATGGGCAAGCCGCTGAACGCAGGGCTGGCTGCTGAGGCTGGGGTTTTGGCGGCGGGGTGGGCAGCGGCAGGTATGTCATCTAGCCCGGTGGGGCTGAGCGGTCCGTTGGGGTTTGGCGCCACCCATCATGGTGCGGCGGATGAGACCGCATTTGATGATATGGGCGCGCGCTGGCTGATGCGGGATGTTAGCCATAAATTCCATGCCTGCTGCCATGGCTTGCATGCCATGCTGGAGGCTTTGGCCGGGGCAGCTGGGCCCGCCCAATCAGCCGTGGTGTTTACCCATCCGCGTTGGATGAGCGTATGCAATAATCCTGCGCCCAAAACCGGGTTGGAGGCGAAATTTTCCTATCTCTTGACGGCCGCCATGGCCCTGTCTGGTGTCAGTACTGCACGAATTGAGAGTTTCAGCGATGACGTGACACGCGACCCTGCATTGGTCGCATTGCGTGACAAGATCACCGTGCAGGAGGATCCGACCCTGACTGAGATGCAGGCCCGTGTTGATTTGACGATGACGGATGGGTCGATACAAAGCGTGTTTCATGACCTCGACGCACCGCTGACCACATCGACAAGGGCAGATCGGTTAATGCAAAAGGCCCGCGCCGTGGTCGGGCGGGCCTTGGCAGAGGATTTGTGGCAAGCTGTTGCGTCAGGCGATCTGGCACGCATGACGGGTTTGTTGCAGCGCCCTAACTGTTGAACTCATAAGCCCGCTCACCATGTACGGTGAGGTCAAGCCCGGTCACTTCGGTCTCGTGATCGACGCGCAGGTCAGTGACCATGCGGCAGAGGAAGATCAGCGTGATCGTCACAACCACAGTAAAGCCCCCGACAATCACCAATGATCCCAGCTGGGCGGCCCAAGTACCGACCCCGAAGACGGCGATCATGATGGTGCCAAAGATGCCGCCGACACCATGTACGGCAAACACATCCAGCGTGTCGTCGATTTTGAAGACATTGCGGATCATGACCACGGCCTCTTGGCAGAGGATACCGGCGATGGCACCGATGGCCAGCGCCTCAATCGGGCCAACGAAACCTGAAGCGGGGGTGATTGACGCAAGACCCGCAATGGTGCCGGTGACCATGCCGACAAGGGATGCCTTGCCGAATTTGATGCGTTCCCACAGCGCCCATGTCAGCGATGCGGTTGCAGCTGAGATATGAGTGACCGTCAGCGCCATAGCAGCACCACCATCCGCCGCAAGTTGTGATCCGCCATTAAAGCCAAACCAACCGACCCACAGCATCGCGGCACCGATCATCACCATGCCGGGGTTATGTGGTGGTTTGGACGGATCGCGCCGCGCGCCCAGAAAGATCGCCAGGATTAAGGCTGCCAAGCCAGCGGTTTCATGCACGACGATCCCGCCTGCGAAATCTTTTACTCCGACCTCGCCAAAGATGCCGCCATCGGCCAGCATACCACCGCCCCAGACCCAATGAACCACGGGTGCATAGCACAGGAGCATCCATAGGCCCGAGAAAAGCAGTACAAAGCCAAACCCAATCCGTTCGACATAAGCGCCCACAATCAGCGCAGGCGTGATGATCGCAAATGTCATCTGGAAGGCAAAGAACAGCACCTCGGGCAATGTACCCGACAGCGTGTCCGCAGTGATTCCGCCCAGGAACATCTTGTCCAACCCGCCCCAATAGCCCGATGTGCCGGACCCAAAGGCGATGGAATAGCCGAAGGCGAACCAAAGCACGCTCATCAAACATGCGATGGCATAGCAATGCATAAACACGCTGAGCACGTTGCGCGCCCGCACAAGCCCCCCATAAAACAGCGCCAGCCCCGGCAATGTCATGAATAAAACAAGCGCCGTGGCGACGATGATCCACGCTGTATCCGCTCCGTTCATTGTCCCGTCCCTTCCTGTTGGGTTTTCCCGTTGGGCGGGTTAGGGCGGATTCGCTGTGGTCAGAAAAGTGGCAGATGCCACAACTGCCGCACAGGATTACAGCAATTTTTGAAATGCGTGGGAAATGGGCGCCCTGCAGCGCCAAAGCCTAATTATCAGGCAGAGATGACAGGATCGCCTGCTGCACAAGCGTTAGCGCATGATCGCAGGCCGCCTGCCTGACCTGCGCCCGCCCTCGCGCCCCAAATTCAACCGTTGATGTCTGGATCGCGTCGCCGGTCGCCAGCCCGAAACAGACCCGGCCTTCGGGCTTGTGTTCTGACCCGCCGGGGCCTGCGATGCCGGTGATCGAAACTGCGATATCTGCATCTGAATGGGCCAGCGCGCCTGTCGCCATTTCCCGCGCCACCGGTTCGGACACTGCGCCATGGGCGTCAAGCGTTGTGGATTGCACCGCCAGCATCTGCATCTTGGCCGCGTTGGTATAGGTCACAAAACCACGGTCAAATACGGCTGAGCTGCCTGCAATATCGGTGATGGCGGCTGCCACCATACCGCCGGTGCAGCTTTCTGCGGTGGCGATCATCACCCCTTTCGCGCGGGCTTGGTCCAGCAGGGCGGCCACATCCATCATGGCTGGTCCGGCACTGCGTTTACAAAGCCCACATGTGCCAGATAGGCCAGCAGGGCGACGCCAATCGCGGCAAAGAGACCCGCAATTACATCATCCAGCATGACCCCTGTCGGTCCGTGTTTCCGGTCAGCCCAACCGACAGGCCCCAGTTTGGTGATGTCAAAGAACCGGAACAGGATGAACGCCGCGATCCAGCCGGGCCAAAGGGCGGTGATCGGCACACCGGCATTGGCCGCACCAAAGGCCACGGGCAAAAGGGCGATCCATTGGCCGCAAACCTCATCAATCACGATTTCGGACGGGTCGTGGTCATCCTTGCCGCGTGTTTCTTCGGCTGTGGCCCAGACGCCAAGCACGTAAGATAGCACAACCCCGACCACCAAACCCCAGGGGCCAGTCAGCACATAGATGACCCAGGCCACAGGCAAGGCCGCAAGCGACCCCCATGTGCCGGGGGCAGGGCGGATATGGCCTGCGTAAAAGAAGGTAGCGATCAGATGGGTCATGATTTCACCATTGTGACGGTTGCGATGGATGCGATGCCTTCTTCGCGCCCGGTAAAGCCGAGCCGTTCGGATGTTGTGGCCTTCACACTGATCCGGGCGCCATCAAGCTGCATGATTTCGGCCAATGCCGCTTTCATCGCGGGTTGATGCGGGCCGATTTTCGGGAATTCGCAGACCAGTGTGCAGTCCACATTGCTGATATCGAAGCCGTTTTCACGCGCCAGCCCGGCGGCATGTTCCAGAAAGATATGGCTGGCAGCCCCTTTCCATTGCGGATCAGATGGCGGGAAGTGCTGGCCGATATCGCCCATGCCCAGCGCGCCATAGATCGCGTCGGTCACCGCATGCATGCCCACATCGGCATCCGAATGGCCTTGCAGCCCGCGCCCGTGGGGGATTTGCACACCACACAGCCAGACGTGATCACCCGGCCCGAACCGGTGAACGTCATACCCATTGCCGCATCTGACATCCATGCGCTGCCTCATCAGTTTCGTCGCCCGGGCAAGGTCATCCGGGCCGGTGATTTTCATATTGTCTTCATCACCTGCCACGATGGCCACGTCCAGCCCTGCGGCGCGCGCCACCGCCACATCATCGGTGGCGTCTTCGGTCATCGCGCGATGCGCGGCAAGCAGGGGGGCGAGGTGGAAGCCTTGTGGCGTCTGGGCACGAAAAAGGCCTGCGCGATCCTGCACGCCTGTCACATGACCCTTTGCACCGCGCCACAGTGTATCGGTCACCGCGACGGCGGGTGCCGCGCCCAGATGTGTTTCAAGGGCGCTTAGCACATTGTCGATGACATCTTTGCTGACCAATGGGCGTGCGGCGTCATGGATCAGAACTTTGTCCGCAATACCCTCGACCGCCTGTAATCCGGCAAGGACCGATGCCTGTCGTGTGGCCCCGCCTGTGACCACCTCTGCTGCTGGTGATGTTGGCCAAAGATCGGTGCCGATATCGTCGGGATGCAGCACCAGAACCAGTTGATCGACGCCCGGGTGATCCGTAAATTGCTGCATTGCATGGGCGGCCACGGGACGGTTATTCAGCATCTGCCACTGTTTTGGCAGCGCACCACCCGCCCGGGTGCCACGCCCGGCGGCGACGATGATGGCGACAGTGGTCATGCGGCTTCTTTCCATTGATCATTGCAGGTTTAGGATGGCGCGCAGGTAGGTGCAAATCGACAGTTTCTGCATCTATATGCCTAAAAATTAAGCGAATGCTGTTTTTTGCACTGATGTGATAGTCTGGTTCGTTGTGAAACCGGTGGTTTCCCCGTATTTCGATGTCATCGCGCACTGTTTGGGCAAGTGACTGATCCTTTGGCAAAGAACGATTCGATTAAATTAGACCAGGTTGCATTGCAGCCGCCCGTGGCACTCGCCCCTTTGGCGGGCATTACGGATTTGCCATTTCGCCAATTGGTCGCGTCATTCGGCGTGGGCTGGGTGGTGAGCGAGATGGTCGCAAGCCAGGAAATGGTGCAAGCCAAGCAATCCGTGCGTGATCGCGCCGAACTGGGCTTTGATCAGGACAGCACCGCCGTTCAGATCGCAGGCCGCGAGGCGCCCTGGATGGCAGAGGCGGCGCGGATGATCGCGGGTAACGGTGCGGCGATGATTGACATCAACATGGGTTGCCCTGCCAAGAAAGTGACCAGCGGTTATTCCGGGTCGGCGCTGATGCGTACGCCTGATCATGCCCTGTCGCTGATCGAAGCGGTCGTCGGGGCGGTCGATATCCCGGTGACATTAAAAACCAGGCTGGGCTGGGATGATGATTGCCTGAATGCGCCCGACATTGCCCGCCGCGCCGAAGCGGCTGGCGTGCGGATGATCACGATCCATGGCCGCACGCGATGCCAGTTTTACAAGGGATCCGCCGATTGGGCGGCGATCCGGGCTGTGAAAGACGCCGTGTCGATCCCGGTGATTGCCAATGGCGACATCGTGGATGCGGGTACCGCACGCAAGGCGTTGGTGTTGTCGGGGGCCAATGGTGTGATGATTGGGCGCGGCGCGCAAGGGCGTCCCTGGGTGTTGGCCCAGGTGGCGGCGGAGCTGCATGGCACAGTGCCACCTGTGATCCCGCAAGACCGCGCGCTGATCGATATGGTCGGTGGACATTACGAGGCGATGTTGAGCTTTTATGGGCTGACGCTGGGCCCACGCATCGCACGCAAACATCTGGGTTGGTATATGGATGACGCGGGCACGCCGCCGGGGTTGCGCAAGGCCATGCTGACACAGAAAGACCCGCGCGCGGTGCTGCGCGATTTGCCCGATGCGCTGACCGAACAGGTGGCTGCATGATCGTTGATACCGCCCTTTGGTCATCGCTGCCGGTGCCTGCGCTGCTATTGGATCGTGATGACGTCATCGCGGCCAGTAATCCGGCAGCGGAAAGTTTTCTGAACATGTCAGCACGGGCGCTGACCGGGCAGCGGTTATGGGAAAAGGTGATGATCGATGCGCCGCTTGAGGCGCCGTTCACGCGCGCCCGGCAAAACCGCACATCGCTTTTCGTCAATGATGTTGATGTCGGCAGTGGGGAAGGGGCCCCGATGCTGTGCAATCTGCAATTCGCCCCCTTACAGGGGGCAGACGAGATGATGATTATCATGATCAGCCCGCGCGAGATTGCCAGCCGGATCAACCAGCATCATTCGTCTGAAAAGGCGGCAAAGTCTGCGATTGGCATGGCCGAAATGCTGGCGCATGAGATCAAGAACCCGCTGGCGGGGATCACTGGTGCCGCACAATTACTCTCCATGGGCCTTACCCCGGAAGATCAGGAAATGACCGATCTGATCGTCGCCGAAAGCCGCCGGATCGTGAAACTGCTGGAACAGGTTGAGCAATTTGGCAATTTGCGCCCGCCGGAACTGCGACCGGTCAACATCCATGATGTACTGGACCGCGCGCGCCAGTCCGCCGCTGTTGGATTCGGCGCACATATGCTGTTTGTGGAGGATTACGATCCGTCCTTGCCGCAAACCTTGGCTGATGCCGACCAGTTGCTGCAGGTCTTTCTGAACCTGCTGAAAAATGCCTCAGAAGCCAGCAAGGAAGCAGGCACCATTCGCCTGCACACATTCTATGACACCTCCCTGCGGGTGCGGCGATCTGACGGGACGCAAGCCAGATTGCCACTACAGGTCGAGATTATTGACGATGGTCCGGGCCTGCCGGCCGAGATTGCCGACGACATTTTTGAACCCTTTGTGTCGGGGCGTGAAAATGGCACCGGATTGGGGCTCGCGCTGGTGTCCAAGCTGATCGGCGATGCAGGTGGTTGGATTTCGGTGGACAGCGTGCCGGGGCGCACGGTTTTTCGCATCTCATTGCCACTGGCCCCCAAAGATATGACGACAGGAGATAACTGATGGACGGAACCGTACTCGTTGCTGATGATGACCGCACAATCCGTACCGTTCTGACGCAGGCACTGACCCGCGCAGGCTGCAAAGTGCATGCCACGTCGTCATTGGTGACGCTGATGCGCTGGGTGGATGAGGGCAAGGGTGACCTTGTGATCTCTGATGTGGTGATGCCGGATGGGAACGGGCTGGATCAGTTGCCACTGATCGCCTCGGCGCGTCCGGGCATGCCGGTGATCGTGATCTCGGCCCAGAACACGATCATGACGGCCATTCAGGCGGCAGAGGCGGAAGCCTATGATTACCTGCCTAAGCCCTTTGATCTGCCTGATCTGATGAAACGCGCCGCCCGCGCGTTGGAGGTCAAGCGGCGTGCGCCTGCCGCCCGTGTGGCCGACGCGCCGCAAAATCAGGGGGATGACCTGCCATTGGTGGGGCGCACGGCGGTGATGCAGGCGCTTTATCGGTTGGTGGCCCGGGTCATGAATGCCCAATTGCCGGTTTTGATCACCGGTGAAAGCGGCACCGGTAAATCCCTGATCGCGCGTGCAACGCATGATTTTTCTGACCGGCGCAGTCTGCCTTTCATCACGGTGACCGCTACCGATCTTGAGGGTATGGATGGGCCGTCATCGGTGCTTAGCCGGGCCAAGGGCGGGTCTATCCTGTTTGATGAGGTCAGCGATCTGTCTGAACAGACACAGGCGCGGATCGTGCGGATGCTGGATAGCCTGGACGATAATGCGCCGCGGATCATGTCGACGTCGCAATCCGATCTGATGACACGGATGGAGGACGGCACGTTTCGTGAGGATCTGTTCTATCGTCTGGGCGGGGTCACGATTGATGTGCCATCACTGCGCGAACGTGTCGATGACATCCCGCTTTTGGCTGAACATTTCCTTCTGCGTGCTGAACGTGAAGGTGCCCCTGTGCGCCGGTTTGGCGATGCAGCGCTTGACCTGATCCGCGCCTATAGCTGGCCGGGTAATGTGCGGCAGCTGGAAAATGCGGTGCGGCGCTTGGTCTTTACGTCCGCTGAAGAAGAGATCACGCGCGCCGAGGTCGAAATGGTCCTTGGCAATCAACCAGCCATCGAACCGCTACGATCCGGGGGCGAGGGTGAAAAGCTGTCGGCCAGCGTGGGCAAACATCTACGCCGCTATTTTGACCTGCATGGGGGTGTGTTGCCGCCGCCGGGGCTTTACAACCGTATCCTGCGCGAGGTGGAGGCCCCGCTGATCGAAATTGCACTGGATGCCACGGGCGGAAATCAGGCAAAATGTGCTGATCTGTTGGGGATTAACCGAAATACCCTGCGTAAGAAGATCACCGACCTCGATATCCGCGTGACACGGCGCCGCAAATTGATGTAAAACCGCAACAGAACCGTGGCAGCGATGCGTCAGCGTCGCATAAAGATCACGAAATAAGGCGGTATCGTGGGCCTCGGCCCACCTCAATAGCAGGGCATGGCGCGTGCGGCGTACCCTTATGGGATTGAATTTTCAGCGGTTTAGCCGCTGGCAGCGTCAGCGCCACGTCCGTAGCGCGTTGACGGTGACATTGGTCGTGCTTGCCCCTGTCCTGGCGGCGGCGACCTATTTTGTGGTCGCCCCGATGAACCAGGGGGCGGCATCAACCCCGCTGCGGGTCATCCTTCTGATCGATCTGATCTATGTTCTGGTCGTCATGGCGCTTGTCATGGGGCAGGTGGCCCGGATGATTGCAGCAAGGCGCGCCAAATCGGCCGGATCGCGGCTTCATTTGCGTCTGACGGGGGTGTTTGCCCTGTCGGCGCTGATCCCCACGGTGCTGGGGGCTGTGTTTTCGGTTGTCCTGATCTCGATCGCGCTGGAAGGGTTGTTTTCAGAACCTGTGGGCAATGTGTTGCGCACATCACTGACCACGGCCAAAGCCTATGAAGCAGAACACCGGCAGGAACTGACCCGCGATGGCCGCGCACTGGCCGCCTATCTGAACCGCGAACGGCAGGCCAATCTGTTTATGGATGATGGCGAGGTGCGGCGCGCGCTTGGCGATGTGCAGGCCCAGATTGAACGCGGCCTTAGCGAAGCATTTGTGCTGGACGGGCAGGGCAATATCGCTGCACGCGGCGCCCGGTCCTATGAATTCGGGTATGAAAAACCGGTGCCCGGCGATTTCGCCCGCGCAGACGCGGACGGGCTGGTCATTCTTGAAGATGCGGAAAGCAATGAGTTTCGTGCGCTGATCCAGCTGACAGCGTTTCGGGACCGCTATCTTTACGTGACGCGTCAGGTGGATGGGAACGTCCTGTCGCTGCTTGATGATACCACCGAAACGGTTGAACAATATGATGCGCTGGCCAATGAACGCGGACAGCTGTTGTTCCAGTTTGGCCTGCTTTATCTGGGGTTTGCGGCGATTTTGATCCTTGGGGCGATCTGGGGTGCGCTTTGGTTTGCGGAACGGTTATCGCGCCCGGTTGGACGGTTGGTATCGGCCTCGCAACGGGTTGGGTCCGGTGATCTGGACGTGCGCGTGATCGAGGATGATGGCGATGACGAGATTTCGCAATTGGGTCATTATTTCAACCAGATGACCAGCCGCCTGAAAGGCCAGCGCGATCAGTTGTTGGAAACCAATCGGCTGACCGAACGGCGCAGACGGCTGTTTGATTCAGTGCTGAGTTCGGTAACATCAGGTGTTGTCGGTCTGGACGAAGACGGGCGCGTCACATTTGTGAACCCATCCGCCAAACGCCTGCTTTCGGTCGGGTCTGATCATGCCGATAGCGCATTGGACAACGCGATCCCCGAATTTGCGGGCCTGTTTTCGCAACTGCGCAATGCGGATAGTGACAGCGTTCAAGATCAGGTGAAGCTGGTCCGCAAAGGTCAACAGGAAAGCCTGCTGGTGCGCATGTCGCCCCGCCGCAACGCCGATGGGGCGTTGGAAGGTTATGTTGTGGCCTTTGATGATGTGACCGATTTGGTCAGCGCCCAAAGGATGGCCGCATGGGGTGATGTGGCCCGCCGGATCGCCCATGAAATCAAGAACCCGCTGACGCCGATCCAATTGTCAGCCGAACGCATCAAGCGCAAGTTCAGCGCCAAGGTGGGCGAGGATGCCGACAAACTGGATCAGATGACTGACGTGATCGTGCGCCAGACCAGTGACCTGCGGCGCATCGTTGATGAGTTTTCCAAATTTGCCCGGATGCCAGAACCTAAGATGGTGATGTGTGACCTGACCAAACTGGTCAGTGACGCCGTGACCTTGCAAAAGGCGGGGCAGCCAGAGGTGATGATTGGCGCGGATTTGCCTGATGAAACCATTCTGGCCGAGCTGGACGCGACAATGATATCACAGGCGCTGACAAATCTGATTAAGAATGCGGGCGAAGCGACAGATAGCTACCTTCAAAAGCATGGGGCTGCGGATTACCGCCCCGAAATCCGCGTCAATATGATCCGGACCGATGATATCGTGACGATCACGGTTTCGGATAATGGCGTCGGATTGCCCGAGGACCGCAGCAGCCTGTTTGAACCCTACGTGACCAACCGCGACAGCGGCACTGGCCTTGGCCTACCGATTGTCAAAAAGATCATTGAAGAGCATGGCGGCACGCTCAGTTTGACCAACGCAGACAGTTTTGATGGCCAAGGCCATGCAGGTGCCTGCGCCACGATCCAAATACCTGTGACGCAAGCGCAGTCGCAGGCAACAAAAATTCCAGCATGAGGACCAACATGGGCGATATTCTGATCACTGATGACGAACGCGACATCCGCGAGCTGATCTCGGAAATCCTTTTGGATGAAGGGTTTACAACCCGACTTGCAGGCACATCCGATGAATGCATGGCGCAGATCGCGGAGGAGCCACCCGCATTGATGATCCTGGATATCTGGCTGAAAGACAGCAGTATGGATGGGATCGATATCCTCAAATCCGTCAAACGCGACCATCCCGACATCCCGATTGTCATCATTTCTGGGCATGGCAATATCGAAATCGCCGTCGCCGCGATCAAACAAGGCGCTTACGATTTCATCGAAAAGCCGTTTAACATCGATCAGTTGCTCGTTGTGATCCGGCGCGCGATGGAAACATCGCGCCTGCGCCGCGAAAATCTGGAACTGAAACGCGGTGACGCACCAAGCACGGAAATGCTGGGTGATAGTGCGGCGTTCCGCAATCTTAAATCACAATTGGATAAGGTGACCAAATCCAATGGCCGGGTGATGTTGACCGGGCCTGCTGGTGTCGGCAAGGAAATCGCGGCGCGCTATATCCATGCTAATTCCAACCGCTCTGGCGCGCCATTTGTGACAGTCAATTCCGCCTCTATCGAACCGGATCGCATGGAAGAGGTCCTGTTTGGTCGCGAGGATAGCGGTCGTGGGGTCGAACCCGGCCTGTTGGAGGAAGCAAATGGCGGTGTCATCTATTTTGATGAGGTGGCGGATATGCCCCTTGGCACGCAGTCCAAAATCCTGCGCGTGCTTGTTGATCAACGCTTTCAGCGGGTTGGTGGTAGCGACAAGGTGCAGGTCGATCTGCGCGTCATTTCCAGCACCAACCGTGATCTGCCGATGGAGATTGAGACCGGGCGGTTCCGTGAGGAATTGTACCATCGTCTGAACGTCGTCCCAATTGCCGTGCCGTCGTTGGAAGAACGCCGCGAGGATATCCCCGTATTGGCCGAACATTTCATCGACGTGTTCAATAAGGCGCAGGGGCTGCCATTACGCAAACTGGCCGATGATGCACGTGCCTTGCTGCAAACCATGTTATGGCCCGGCAATGTGCGCCAGTTAAAGAATGTCATCGAACGCGTTCTGATCCTTGGTGAAAATGCCGATGATATCAGTGCCAAGGAACTGCCCGCATCCGAGGAAAACGGCAGCGAAGAAGGCCGGATCGTTCTGGCGGGCGGACTTGCCACATTGCCATTGCGCGAGGCCCGGGAATTGTTTGAACGTGAATATCTGCTGACGCAGATCAATCGATTTGGGGGCAATATCAGCCGCACCGCATCCTTTGTCGGCATGGAAAGGTCGGCCTTGCACCGCAAGCTGAAATCGCTGGGCGTGGTCACGACCAACAAGGCGGGCGGGCGCGTCGCCTATGTCGAGGATGACGCGTAATGAAGGTGATCATTTGTGGCGCGGGTCAGGTCGGCTGGCAGATCGCGCGCCATTTGTCGGGTGAAAAGAACGATGTGACGGTGGTGGATAACAACCCCGAACTGGTGCGCCGGGCAACTGATACGCTGGATGTGCAGGGCATTGCAGGCTTTGCCAGCTATCCTGATATCCTTGAACGGGCCGGGGCCGAAGACGCCGATATGATCATTGCCGCCACCCATTCTGACGAGGTGAATATGGTCACCTGTCAGGTGGCGCATTCGGTTTTCGCCATCCAGCGCAAGATCGCCCGATTGCGGGCACAAAGTTATCTAGATGCGATTTATTCTGACCTTTACCGCCGCGATCATCTACCGATTGACGTCGTGATCTCGCCCGAAAAGGAAGTAGCAGAAGCCGCCTTGCAACGGCTGGCCGCACCTGCAGCCTTTGACACAGAGAATTTTCTGGAAGGCCGTGCGCAGCTGCTTGGCATCACCATCGAAGAGGATTGCCCCGTCATCAACACGCCATTGCGCCAGTTGACCGATCTGTTTTCAACCCTGCGCGCCATCGTTGTGGGGATCCGCAGGGAAGGGGCCTTGTTCGTTCCATCCCCCGGTGATCAGATCTTTGCGGGCGATGATTGTTATGTCTTCACCGATACCGAAGATATGACGCGTACATTGGAGATTTTTGGGAAAACCAATAAAAAACAAGAACGTATCGTTATCGTTGGTGGCGGGAATGTGGGGCTTGGCGTCGCACAGGCGCTGGAGGCGCGCACAGAACGGGTGCGGGTGAAGGTGATCGAAAAGCACCGTGCTTGCGCTGAACGTGCTGCCGATGCGCTGGACCGGACGATTGTTCTGCATGGTGACGGGCTGGATAGCGGGCTGTTGGAAGAGGCGAATATCGCCACTGCCGATGCGGTTCTGGCGGTTACTGATGATGATAAAACCAACCTGCTGGCCTCTGTCCGGGCCAAGGAAATGGGCTGCCCGATGGCGATTTGTTTGATCAATGACCCCACACTGGTCCCGCTGATGGGGCCGTTGGATATTGACGCTTATATCAACCCGCGTGCGACGACTGTCAGTTCGATCCTGCGCCATATCCGGCACGGGCGTGTGCGCGGTGTCTATTCGATTGGTGACGCAGAGGCCGAAGTGATCGAGGCGCAAGTGCTTGGCACATCGCCGATTGCAGGTCAAAAAATCAAGGAAGTCGCCTTTCCCGAAGGCACAATCGTTGGCGGCGTGGTGAAAGGCGGCAAGGTGATCAAACCAACCGGAGAGATGCGGATCGACGAAGGTGATGTAATCGCGATTTTCGCCATGGCCGATGATGTGCCAGAGGTGGAGAGGCTGTTGCAGGTGTCGATCGACTTTTTCTGATGAGTTGGATCACACGCCTGCCGTTTTTTGTTATCCTGATGGGCATAGGTGCGATTGCGATGATCGTGCCTGCCGCCCATGCGGTTGTCATGGAAGATTTCATGACGATGCGGGTGTTCTTTTACGGCTTCATCCTGTTTTTGATCCTGACCTTGCTGATTGGTCTGGCCACTGGGGGCTATGCGCCGCAAAGCGTGGCGCGCAGCCAGCTATTGTCGCTTTTGGCGGCGTTTACGCTGCTGCCATTGATGTTTGCGGTGCCTTTCTACACGGCTGTAGGCAACACCACCTATCTGCATGCGTGGTTCGAAATGGTGTCCAGCTTTACCACAACCGGTGCCACGCTTTACGAAAATGCGGGCCGGCTGAGCCCATCGCAGCATTTGTGGCGTGCGCTGGTCGGCTGGTTGGGCGGGCTGCTGGTCTGGATCACGGCAGTGTCGATCTTTGCCCCCATGAACCTAGGCGGGTTCGAGGTGCGAGCCACCGCCAGTTTTGGCAAAGGCCCGGTGCGGTCGTTTTCGCAGATCGCCCGGATCGCTGACCCATCGGAGCGGTTGGTGCGCTACACCATGTCGCTCACGCCGATCTATGTGGCGCTGACGTTTTTGCTGTGGCTTGGGCTCGTCATTGCGGGTGAATTTCCGTACATCGCCTTGTGCCACGCGATGTCGGTTCTTTCGACGTCGGGCATTTCTCCGATTGGCGGTCTGTACTTCGCGGCATCGAAGTTTTGGGGCGAATTGCTGATCCTTGGCTTCTTTGCTTTTGCCCTGTCGCGCCTGACCTTCAGCCATGCCCTGACGGGCGAGGGCGAACAGGGGTTACGTCGTGATCCGGAATTTCTGACCGCGCTGGTTTTGATATCTACTGTCACCACATTGTTGTTTTTACGCCATTTTATAGGAGCGACAGATTCAGAAACGACCTCAGATCTTGCAGAGGCCGCATCGGCACTTTGGGGTGCGCTGTTCACCGTCACGTCGTTTTTGACGACCACCGGCTTTGAATCGCATTACTGGGATGGGGCTGCGAATTGGTCTGGCTTGCAAACGCCGGGCCTGTTTCTGATCGGAATGGCTTTGATTGGTGGCGGGGTTGCGACCACGGCGGGCGGGGTGAAATTGCTGCGGATTTATGCGCTTTATCGGCATGGGGAGCGGGAACAGGAACGGCTTTTGCATCCATCCTCAATCGGTGGCGGTGGTCGCGAGGCGCGCCGGATTCGGAAGCAAGGTGCCTATATTTCATGGGTTTTCTTCATGTTATTTGCCATCAGCGTCGCTGCCGTCATGTTGATGTTGTCCCTGACTGGGGTGCAATTTGAAACGGCCATGGTTCTTTCAGTGGCGTCGCTATCGACTACGGGGCCGCTGGCATCCGTTGCGGCTGAGACACCAATTGCTTATTCAGGTATTCCTGATGGGGCCAAGATGATACTGGCCTTTGCGATGGTCCTGGGTCGTCTTGAAGCGCTGGCCATTATCGCGCTTTTCAACCCGGAAATCTGGCAACGCTAAGCCCTTTGAAAAAGGGCGCTTTTTGGGGCTGGAAACTCTGGAACGCCCACGACATACTGCACCGTGAACGATGGGGGGCCGATGCGCGGCCGCAAGAATAAAAAGGGTGTCACCAATGGCCGCCGATAAAGCGAATTTGCAAGATGCGTTTCTGAATCATGTTCGGAAAACCAAAGTCCCTGTAACGATCTTTCTGGTGAATGGCGTCAAGCTGCAAGGGGTTATTACCTGGTTTGACAGCTTCTGCGTGCTTTTGCGCCGTGATGGACAATCACAGCTGGTGTATAAAAGCGCGATATCGACCATCATGCCAGCCCAGCCAATTAGCCTTTATGAAGGTGAAGAGTAGCATTGCTTGAACATGACAGGCCCATAACCCGGGCCTGGGTACTGCACCCTGATCTGAAATCCGATCAGACCCGCCGCGCGGCTGAGCCGGCGCTGGAGGAGGCTGTGGCGCTTGCTGCGGCCTTGCCTGATCTGGATGTGGTGGATGGCACGGTGGTGCCTTTGCCCAAGGTTCATCCGGGGATGTTGTTTGGCAAGGGCAAGATTGAAGAACTGAAGGCCGCGTTCAAAGCGGCTGAGGTTGAGCTGGTTTTGATTGATGGCCCGGTATCACCGGTGCAGCAGCGCAATCTAGAAAAAGCATGGGGCGTCAAGCTGTTAGACCGTACTGGCCTGATCCTTGAGATTTTCAGCGACCGTGCCCGCACGTCAGAAGGTGTATTGCAGGTTGAGATGGCGGCGCTGTCATATCAGCGGACAAGGCTGGTGCGTGCCTGGACCCATTTGGAGCGCCAGCGCGGTGGTTTGGGGTTTGTCGGCGGTCCCGGCGAAACCCAGATCGAGGCGGACCGTCGCGCCATTGATGACCAGTTGGGCCGCCTGCGCAGGCAATTGGCCAAGGTGGTCAAAACCCGTGAGTTGCACCGCGCGTCGCGCAAGAAAGTGCCGTTCCCGATTGTGGCTTTGGTCGGCTATACCAATGCGGGGAAATCGACCCTGTTCAATCAGGTGACTGGCGCGCAGGTCTTTGCCAAGGACATGCTGTTTGCGACCCTTGATCCGACCATGCGCCGCATCAAACTGCCTGCGGGTGATGATATCATCATGTCGGATACTGTGGGCTTTATCAGTGACTTGCCGACCGAACTTGTCGCCGCATTTCGCGCCACATTGGAAGAGGTGCTGGATGCCGATCTGATCGTGCATGTCCGCGACATCAGCCATGCCCAGACTGAAGAACAGGCGCAGGATGTGCACGCGATTTTGCAGTCGCTGGGCATTGCAGAAGAGGCCCCGATTATCGAGGTCTGGAACAAGATGGACCTACTGGATGCAGAGGCGCGTGCCGCGGCAGAGGCGCAGGTCGCACGCCGCGATGCGTTGTTCGCCACATCAGCCCTGACCGGTGAGGGGTTGGATGTCTTGCTGGATGCGATTTCGGTGCATCTGAAAGATCCACAGGTCGAAGACGTGCTGACCCTTGGCTTTGAAGACGGGCGCAAACGCGCCTGGTTGTTTGAGCAGGGTGTTGTCGTTGATGAGGCAGAGACAGAGACCGGGCAGCGGTTTTCGGTGCGCTGGTCGGCGCTGCAAAAGGAACGGTTCGCCCGGTTGTGACGCAACGGTCGGTGGTGTTGCGCGGGCCCTGATTGCGCCGATCTGGCGAATCATGTGTTAACGCTGACAAATCAGTGATTTTGCACGGTCTGCAAAGCGTCGGCGCCACGTCGGCAAAACGTCGGACCCCTGCGCACGATGGGCCGTGATAAACGCAGCGTGCGGTGAAACGTAAAAGTGGCGTTAAGCTTTGCTGCGCCCTAGTCCTGTACTTGCAAGATACGGCGATGCCGCAGAGCCTCTGCCCGGACGTGCCCGAATGTTGAAAGACCGCGAGCTTCGAGAATCGGCAGCATCGCGACAAAGGCTTGCGCTGTCGCCAGCGCATCACCGCCTGCTGTGTGGCGCATGTGGTCGGGTATCTTTACCTGCAACCTGTCGCATAATGCATCAAGCGTATGCACGGCTGAGCCGCCAAAGATGATCGCGGACAGATGGACCGTGTCCATGACGGCGTTGCCAAAGCGTGGCGCGTCCGGCGCGGATTGCTGGTTCAGGAATGCCATGTCGAAGGGCGCGTTATGGGCGATCAATACCGCGTCTGCGACGAAAGCCTGAAAGGCGTTGCGCGCTGCGTCAAAATCGGGCGCCTTAGCAACCATGCTATCGGTGATCCCGTGTACCTTGCTGGATTGCGCCGGAATCGGTCGGCGGGGATTGACGAGCGTATCGAAAACCTCTGCCTTGATGATCCGCCCGTTGACGATCCGCACCGCCCCAAGTTGCACGACATCATCCTTGTCGGGGTCGAGCCCGGTTGTTTCGCTGTCAAACACCACGAAGGTCAGATCGCGCAGCGGCGTTTCGTAGAGGTCGCTATGTTGGTTCTTTTCCAGCAAATCAAAATCATAGACCAGCGGTCGTGCGGCATCCGGGTCAAGCGGTTCGAGCATTAATGTGTAGGCCTCTGTATCGTCAAAGATGCGGATATGACCGGAATATGTCGCCCCCGATTTGCCCTTGATCGTGATCGCCCGGCGTTTGGTGCCGGTGTCCCGCATTGTGCTGAGTGCTGTGCAGAGCGTCTGTTTATCAAGATAATCACAGACCGATCCGTTCAATCGGGCAGGGGCCTCTTGTTCCATAAGGTCGGCGGCTTGCCCGTCATAAAGCACGATCTGATGATCCGGTGTCGCCACGATCACGGCCACGGGGATATCAGACAGAATGCGCAGTATTTGTGCCCGCTGTTGTTCCAGCCGTGCGGTTCGTTGCGCGACCTGTTCAGCTGTGATGCGGGATGCATCCCCCAGCTTTTCGTTGATCGCACAGGCGGCGGGTGCCAGATCGCCCAGATATTTCGCAGTTTTTTCATCGATTGTCGCATCAATGCCCGTATTGGCACGCAGCCGGAACTGGGCGGCCAGAATCTCGATCGGTTTGCTGATGTTTTCGTCGAAAAGCCGCCAGACAAATGTGGCCAGTGCCAGTAGGCCGAAGCCTGCGAAAATCCCCACTGTCATGAAAGATGACAATGCGTCTGGATTGCCCAACTGCCGGTAGCCCAGCAAAAGTGCTGCCAGCACAACGCAGACCCCGCCCATGCCGATGAGCCCAAAGAAGAGGAAGACGCGCAGGCGCAGGCTGAGTTGTGCCATGTCAGGTCACCTCGCACGCGGTCCTGAGCACCGGATCGTCTGCGTCCAGAGGGAACCATTGCGCATCCATGACCGCGCCCTCATCGCTGAAGGTGATCCCGTCAACCACGTCGGCGCGCTTGTTTTCCGCGCAGTCAAACAGCATCGGCACCTTTGCTGTCCGCGTCCAGCGCCCGTAGAACACCAGATCGACAATCCGCTGGTCTGGTTGGTCCGGGTGGGTGCGTGTGCTTTGCCGGTCAACCGCCACATAGCGTGAGGTGAAAGGCCAGGCATAGGTCCATGGCCGGTAAAAGGCTGTTTCTTCGACGGTTTGTGCCACGACCATGCCCTGCGGCATCGTGGCGACGCTGCGGTCATACCAGCTATATTCGCTGGAGACAGTGGCGGCGATCATAGCGGCACCCGCCGCCACCGGGATCAGCCATTTTGGCAACCGCCCCTTGAGCGTCCGGTTGAGCGCCCAGACCAGCAATGCGGCGGCTGCACCGGCTGCGATTGTGCCGATCAGTTCAAATAGCATAGACCCTCCTCCCCATTTCCTATCTTACCCCAAGATACCCCGTCCTTGCATCAGGGCGGATTGCATTGTCTTGATCACTACAAACGCGTCGCGCAGGTGGCTGCGTTCAAAGGCGGATAGCGTTGCCGGGGGCAGGAAATTGTCGGGTGCCTTGCCCGACTTGATTTGCCGCGCCTGATGGTCCAATCGCGTTTGCGCCACTAGATCATAGGCGTCCAGCAGGTCGCGCCCGCCTGATGGGCTGATCACCTTGCCTGCCATGGCCGCTTGCAGCCGGGCGCGGGTATTCACCGCGTCCAGATTGCCTTGCAACGCGTACATCCGCCCCAGATCAACCACAGGGACAACCCCGCTATGTTTCATATCAACCGTGTTCCGGTTTTCGCCAGATCGGATTGTGGCCAGCCCGCGCAGCAGACCCAGCGGTGTCTGATGCGTTAATGCGTTGCTGGCCATATGGGCGGTAAAGATTGAATTGTCGGATGCTGCTGCCAGCGTTTCGGTCTGAAGCCCGTCAAAGAGTTTAGCATCCCCGCCGATCACCCGCAGGTCAAACATGACGGAGGCGAGCATCTGCGCCTCTTTACTGGGGTTATTCATCCAGTGTTGGAAATAGTCCCGCCAGACCGATATCGGCTGCCGCCAGCGCGGGTTTGTCGCCATCATGTCGCCCGGGCAGTAGACATAGCCGCAGGCGTTGAGCCCATCGCTGACGAATTGCGCGAACGGTTCGAAATAGGCGAGGGCGGTTTCGCTTATGTCATCCTCTAGGATAAGGCAATTGTCTTGGTCGGACACCCCGGTTTGTTCCTGTCGTCCTTGTGATCCGCAGGCGAGCCAGGCGTAGCCGGCCGGGGGTGCCCCGTATTTTTCCTCGGCCATGTGCAGCAGTCGCCTTGTGACCACATCGGCGATATCGGTGATCATCCGGGTCACCACGTCGTGCCGGTTGCCTGCGGCGACCAGTTGCACAAGCAGGTTGGGGATGCGTTTGGTGACGCCCGCCAGCGCGTCGATGCTGTCAGCCTGTGCCGCATCGGCGACGAAACCCGCCGTATTGGACGCCTGAAACCGGGTGAGATCGGTTTGGGTGACGATGCCGACGAGCTTGCCCCCCTCGACAATGGGCAGATGCCCCAGCCGGTGTTCCATCATCATGTGCAGCACGTCTGATCCGATGGCGGATGGGGGCAGGGTGCGCGGGTCTGGCGTCATGACCGCGCTGACGGGGGTGTCATGCGGCAGGCCCTGTGCAAGCGCCTTGCCGGAGAGGTCCCGGATAGTGACGATGCCGGTCAGTTTCTTGCGGTTGGTGACACAGAGGCACGAGATATGGGCGTGGCGCATTTTCTGGGCCGCGCTTTTGATCGTCATGCCGGGGGTGCAGGTGACCGGATCAGCCACCATCAGTGTTTCGACCTGCACGCGGGTCAGGTCAAAGGCACTGTTTGCGTTGTTGGCTTCGGTGCGGGTTCTGTCGAAGAATTTGCGATAAGCTTCCTGGTCGGCGCGCAGTTTGTGGAAAAGCGCGGTTGGGACGCAGATAAGTCGGCTATCTGTTTGCGCCCGGGCGGAGGTGGCGGCGTTTCCGTCCCGCAGCAGCCCGCGTTCGCCGAAAGAGTTTTCCCGCTGTAACAGAGAAATCTGATGGTTGTTTTCATCGTGAATGGCGATTTGACCGCTTTCGATGATGTAAAGCCCGTCAAGCGTTTCGCCGAGGGCGTAGATGGCCGCGCCAGCGGGGTAATCCTGCACGGTTGCGTCCTGTATCAACGCAGCAAACGCCGCGTCGGGCAAGGCGTCATAAGGGTGCAGCCCCTTGAGGAATAAAAATGCCGTGTCGGTCATCTGCGTCTCCCACCGGGGGAGGGCCAGCAACCGGATGGCTGCTGGCCCGTTTTGTTTTAGTGATCGACCGCAGTGCCTGCACCAGCAGGGATACGCACGCTTTCGACCAGATCCTTGATCTCTTGCGGGGTGTCCTTGGTCATCATCGAGACGCCATAAGCCACGCCGAAGTTGATGATCGCCCCAATCGCACCGATTGCGGTGGACTGGATCCCGAATAGCGAGCCGTCAACCGTGTCAGGGAAAGAGTTCGTCCCCGCGATGAAGAGCCAGCCCTTGTGCAGGAAGATGTAGACTAGGGTGAAGATCAGCCCTGACAGCATCCCCGCCACGGCGCCCACATTGTTCACGCGCTTGGAGAAGATACCCATCATCAAAGCAGGGAAGATTGACGCCGCTGCCAGTCCGAATGCCAGCGCCACGGTTTGCGCCGCAAATCCCGGAGGGTTCAGCCCCAGGAATGTGGCCACACCGATGGCGACCGCCATGGCGATCCGGGCCGACATCAGCTCGGCCTTTTCGGACATGTTGGGCGTCAACTGACCCTTGAGCAAGTCATGTGACACCGCCGAAGAGATCGCCAGCAGGAGACCTGCCGCCGTGGACAGCGCCGCCGCAAGGCCACCTGCTGCCACCAGACCGATCACCCAGCCGGGCAGATTTGCGATCTCGGGGTTGGCCAGCACCAGGATGTCGCGGTTGAAATTGGTCAGTTCATTGCCTTCCCAACCGTTTGCCGCAGCCTTTTCGGCCATCGCATCGGACCCGTCATTATAGTACTGGATCAGGCCATCGCCGTTCTTGTCTTCCCAATCGAGAAGGCCGGTTTTCTGCCATGTCAGCATCCAGTCATATTCAGGTGCCGTTTCGATGGTTTGCACAGCAACCGCGTCACCGCCCGTACCGTTTGGCCACATCAGGTTTGTGATGTTCAGCCGCGCCATGGCCCCAACCGCAGGGGCAGTCAGATACAAAAGTGCGATGAACACCAGTGCCCAGCCAGCCGACCAGCGTGCATCAGACACTTTGGGGACTGTGAAGAACCGCATGATCACATGGGGCAAACCGGCGGTCCCGATCATCAGCGACAGGGTAAAGAGCACCATGTTCAGGTTGTCCTTATGCGCCTCTGTATAGCTGGCAAAACCAAGATCGGTGACGATCTGATCAAGCTTGGTCAAGAGATACACGCTGCCTTCGCCACCTGTTGCGGTGGTTTCGCTGAACAGACCAAGTGCCGGGATCGGCGTGCCAGTCAGTTGCAGTGAGATGAACACAGCCGGGATCGTATAGGCCATGATCAGCACGACATATTGTGCGACCTGAGTATAGGTCACCCCTTTCATGCCGCCGAACACGGCATAGGCAAACACGACACAAGCCCCGATCAGCAGACCGGCTGTGTTCGAAATTTCCAGGAACCGACCAAAGGCCACGCCGACCCCTGTCATCTGACCAATCACATATGTCGTCGACGCAACGATAAGACAGATCACAGCGACCATACGCGCGGTGGGTGAATAGAACCGGTCACCGATGAATTCGGACACTGTAAATTTGCCGAATTTCCGCAGGTAAGGGGCCAGAAGCAGCGCCAAAAGCACATAGCCGCCGGTCCAGCCCATCAGAAAGGATGAGTTGTCATAACCGGTAAAGGCGATCAGCCCCGCCATGGAGATGAAGGAGGCCGCAGACATCCAGTCCGCCGCAGTGGCCATGCCGTTGGTGACAGGGTGTACACCCCGGCCAGCGGCATAGAATTCGGAGGTCGACCCGGCCCGAGCCCAGACCGCGATGCCGATATAGAGCGCAAAACTTGCGCCTACAAACAGCAGGTTAAGTGTAAACTGGTCCATCGCTTAATCCTCCTCGACGCCATATTCACGGTCGAGCCTGTTCATCCGCCACGCGTAGAAAAAGATCAGCGCGAGAAAGACGAGGATCGACCCTTGTTGTGCGAACCAGAACCCAAGGTCGGTTCCGCCCACCGCAAACCCCGATAACAGTGGTCGCAGCAGGATTCCGAAGCCAAAGGACACTAGTGCCCAGATGATCAGGCTGATCACGATGATCCTGACATTTGCAGCCCAGTAACCCGCCCCATCTTCGGCGGCCTTGGCATGTGTTGATTGTTCCGCCATTTGGCGTTCCTCCTTTGTTTTTGTGGTCTCAGGCCATGATGTTTTCGGTGAGCGTCGCCAATGCGTTTTGGATCGTGGCGATGTCTTTCATAGCGTCGACGCGGCGCAGCACGCCTTTGTCGTCGTAATATGTGATCAGCGGTGCGGTTTGTTCGTGATATGCATCAAGCCGTGACATCACGGTTTTGGCGTTGTCATCGGCCCGCCGTGTCATCTGTTCTGCCCCGCAATTGTCGCAGATTCCCGCCGTTTTGGGTTGCTTGAACTCGTCATGATATCCTTCGCCGCAAGCCCCGCAGGTGAACCGCCCGGCGATGCGCACGACCATTTTGACGTCGTCCACTTCCAGCAGGATCGCCGCGTTGATCTGTTGTCCGGTTTCACCAAGCATCTGATCAAGCGCCTCCGCCTGTGCCGTTGTGCGTGGGAAGCCATCAAGGATCACGCCCTTTGCGCAATCAGGTGCCGCCAGCCTGTCGCGCAGGATGGCGATGACGATGTCATCACTGACCAGATCGCCGGCTTCCATCACAGTCTTGGCGGCTTTGCCCGCCTTTGACCCGAAGGCCACAGCGGCGCGCAACAGATCACCTGTGGACAGTTGCACGAGGCCGAACTGGTCCTCCAGCATCCGGGCCTGTGTTCCTTTGCCAGCGCCGGGTGGCCCCAGCAGGATCAGAACGGGTGGGGTTTGCGGTTTGCGCGCGCCATCCATTACGCGTCCTCCCGGTTCATGCGGTTGGCGATCAGATCATCGACCACCGCAGGTTCGGCGAGCGTTGATGTGTCGCCAAGCGCGTCAAAATCATCCTCTGCAATCTTACGCAGGATGCGGCGCATGATCTTACCCGAACGGGTTTTTGGCAGGCCGGGTGCCCATTGGATCAGGTCAGGTTTGGCGATGGGCCCGATTTCGCTGCGCACCCAGGTTTCGAGTTCTTTGCGCAACGCGTCAGATGGGGTTTCCCCATTCATCAGTGTCACATAGGCGTAGATGCCTTGCCCTTTGATCGCGTGCGGGTAGCCAACGACAGCGGCTTCAGCCACTTTGGCATGAGCGACAAGCGCGCTTTCCACCTCTGCCGTGCCCATCCGGTGGCCGGAGACGTTGATCACATCATCAACCCGCCCGGTGATCCAGTAGTCGCCATCCGCATCACGGCGGCAGCCATCGCCGGTGAAATAGTAGCCCTTATAGTCGCTAAAATAGGTCTTTTCGAACCGTTCATGATCGCCCCAGACGGTGCGCATTTGACCGGGCCAGCTGTCCGCCAGGACCAACACGCCTTCGGCTTGGGTTGTTGTGATCTCTTCCCCCGATTGCGGGTCCAGCACCTTGGGCACGATCCCGAAGAAGGGTTGCTGAGCAGAGCCGGGTTTCAGCTCCGTTGCGCCGGGCAGGGGTGTCAGCAGGTGCCCACCGGTTTCGGTTTGCCACCATGTATCGACGATGGGGCAGTTTCCTTTGCCCACAATGTCGTTGTACCAGTTCCAGGCTTCGGGGTTTATCGGCTCGCCAACGGTCCCGAGCACCCGCAGATCCGACAGATCATAGGATTCTACGGGACCGTTGCCGGCCGCCATCAAGGCGCGGATTGCGGTGGGGGCGGTGTAAAACTGGTTCACCTTGTACTTTTCACACACTGCCCAGAACCGGCCCGCGTCAGGATAGGTCGGAACGCCTTCGAACATGATTGTTGTGGCGCCGTTGGCCAGCGGTCCATAGACGATATAGCTATGCCCGGTGACCCAGCCGACATCGGCGGTACACCAGAACACATCGCCTTCATGGTAGTCGAACACCAGTTCATGCGTCATCGCCGCGTAGGTCAGGTAGCCGCCGGATGTATGCACCACACCCTTGGGCTGCCCGGTGGAGCCGGAGGTGTAGAGGATGAAGAGCGGGTCTTCAGCGCTCATCTCGGCGGGGGCGCAGTAGTCATCAGCCTCCAGCGCCATTTCGTTGTAATCGTAGTCGCGGTCGGTCCATGTGGTTTGCCCGCCGGTGCGTTTGACGACAAGGCATTTGACCCGGTCGTCGCAATGCAGGAGTGCCGCGTCGGTGTTCGATTTCAACGCGGTCTTGCGGCCGCCACGCGGCGCCTCATCCGCTGTGATCACCAGTTTGGCGTCACAACCGTTGATCCGCGCGCCCAAAGCGTCGGGCGAGAAACCGGCGAAAACGATGGAATGGATTGCCCCGATCCGCGCACAGGCCAGCATGGCATAGGCCGCTTCGGGGATCATTGGCAGGTAGATCACAACCCGGTCGCCTTTGCGCACGCCGAGTGTTTCCAAGATATTGGCCATCTTGCAGACGCTGCGATGCAGGTCCTTATAGGTGATGTGCAGGGCTGTGTCGTTTGGATCGTCGGGTTCCCAGATGATCGCGGTCTGGTCATCGCGTGTTTCCAAATGCCGATCAATACAATTGGCGGAGACGTTCAAAACGCCGTCCTCGAACCACTTGATAGAGACCTGGCCAAGGGTGAAATCCACATCTTTGACCTTGGTGAAAGGTTTGATCCAGTCAAGCCGCCTGCCTTGTTCGGCCCAAAACGCATCTGGGTCCGTCAGCGATTCCTGATAGAGTGACTTGTACTGCTGCGCATTCACATGGGGCGTGCGCGATGGGGCCGTGTCATCATTGCGCATCTGTTCATTTGTTGCAGGTGCATTTGTCATCGTTTCGGTGGTCATTTTTTCTCCTCCGCGCGATATTCACGGAGGAGAGTATTGAAACACTCACTCAACCCCCGCCCGATAATTAGTAAAATTATTCTATTGCATGCGAAGATGACACTCGACAGGTCATTGGAATAAATACAAAATCGTGCAAATAAATTGACAGCTTTTGTTCCGAACTTGTGAAATAATCGTTCAGTTACAATAAAATTGTGCATCGCCAATAGTTTGTGCGTTTTCCGGTTTTCTGTGCGGAAATGGCGTTAGCGCCAACAAGAAATCCGTTTCCATCGGACCCTTTGGGCATGTCAAAAGCAGAATGCGGGGATTGGTGCTGCGCCGCAGCGTCTGCGGCATGTGACGGTGTCAGCCTGCGACATGGGTGCCGGACGATTCGAGGATGACTGTCCGCCTGTGTTTTAGGTCGGTTCAATATGACCAACGACACAAGATACGCGCATCCATGGGTATGTCCGATTTGGAAACAATGCGACTGAACCAAAACAGCGGGGAGGGTGTGTGCCTATTCGGCGGGCCGTAATAAGGTGACCCCTACGGCGGCGGCGCGGGCCAGATCGGGGTCGAGTGACATGGGGATGTATTCGCCGCGTCGCCACAACTCGCCCAGATCATCGTAGTAGCGTGACAGCGGGTGCCCCGATTGTCCGGTGGCGGTGACGAAAACCGAACTGTCAGGATCGGCGAAGTCGTAGACCCCCCGATAACCTGCCGCATGCACGTTTTGGAAAGGGGCCGGGCCGGTGCCGGATGTTTTGCCCCGTTGCAATGTGTTGTCACCGCCGCTGGTTGACTGCCGGATATTGACGAACCATTCCAGAAGTGGGACGCCACCCAACACCTCGTGATCATGGGTGGCCTGATGGGCATCGCCCCAGCGCACGGCCTCGATCGCGTCGCCATGGTTTTCCGCGATCCAGACAAGCGCGTCATCCAGTGACTGCCGGGCGATATCTGTGCAGGTCTCAACCGGGGCAGACTGGATGATATCGCACCAGACGCTGGCCCCGTCGATATCGCGGAACACCCGTTCGATGAAAACCGGATTGGCATGGGTGAATTCGGGGGCCAGTGGCCCCAGTTCATCGCGGATCAGCCGCCGTTGGAATTCGCGGACCCAGGCGGCGTAGATCAGCGGCTCTGGCAGGTGTTCGTTCATTTCGCCGTTCCAGGCCGATAACAGGTCAAGGGCCACCTGCCGTTTGCGTTCGAGTGTCCCTTCGGGGGCGGCGTCGCCCGTATACCACAGGTCCGCCCCCATCAGGGTCAACAGGGTGCGCGCGGTGAAGCTGACGCTGTCAAGCTGCGCTTCGATAAAGCTGTCGCGGGTGTGCACGTTGCGCGCCTGCATCAGCCGTGTCCAACGGTTGATCCGCTGGGTATCCCCCCAGTGATGCGAGACATGATAGGGGAAATCCCGGTCGATGGTCTTGTTATTGGTGTTGCCGACGATCCCGCCGTCAGGGTTTATGAATTCCGGGTTCTCGGCATAGGGAAACCGCCCTTGCCAGCGGTTTTCGGGCAGATAACCAAAGGCTGGGTAACGTCCCCGGCTTTGATGCTGCGCATCCCGTGCGGGCATCGCCCCGACGGTTTTGAGCGCAACCCTGTTGCGGTCAGCGATCACCATGTTCTGTGCCGGTGCGATATAGGTTTCGCCTGCGTTGACGGCAGCCCGCACTGTTTGCGCCCGCATGATCGCCATGGCGGCTGACATGGATGGGTCTTGCCCCGACAGCCCGGTCCAGGCGATGGCGGTGACATGCCCCGGCGGCGTGATGGTTCCGAGGTCGAATTTATCGGCAGGCATAACCGGCCCGTTGGCGGTCCAGCGCAGACGCAGCGTGACGGCCTGCCCATCTTTGACGGTGATGATGCTGTCGCGGGCGCGGAATGGGACCCAGCCGTTGATGCCGCGATATTCGTTGGGATTGTCTGGATTGACCTCTTCGATCAGGATGTCCTGATCATCCATATAGGCGGTGGTGACCCCCCAGCCCAGATCAGCGCTGCGCCCTGACAGGACAACTGGCATGCCGGGGATCGTGCCACCGATCACCCCACCAGTGCCAAGTTCCAGCCGCGCCAGATACCAGATGGTCGGCGCTGTCAGTTGCAGATGCGGGTCATTGGCCAGAAGAGTGGCCCCTGCTGCCGACCGGCTGGCATTGGCGGCCCATGCGTTGGACGCCCCGGCGAGCCCTTTGGGTTTGAAGGGCGAAAGCGGGTCATAGGCCATCCGTGTATTGGGCATAAATCGCGGCACGCCGGGCACGATGCTGGCATATTCGGGCAAGGCTGCGATCCCGTCGCTGGGATCATCGGGCATGATGTCGCGCAGTCGTTCGGGCGGGATGATCAAGGATGTGCGCGCGCGCAACACCTCATTATCCAGATGTCCGGTTAGTTGCAGCGCCATGACTTTCAGGATGGCCAGCGAATCCGCCGGTTGCCATGGCGCGACCGGGTGGCTGAAGAGCCACATTTCCGGTGCGCCGCGCCCGCGTGCGCCTGCGTTCACTTCGGTCAGCCATGCGTTGACCCCGGCGGCGTAAGCCTCCAGCGCAGTCTTGGTCTGTTCATCCTGTGCCGCCACCGATGAAACCGCCAGATTGTAGATGTCGTAGCGGCGCAGCACCTCATCAATCCCAACGGTCCGTTCCCCGAACAGTTCCGAGAGCCGCCCCTGCGCGGTGCGCCGCAGCATGGTCATCTGCCACAGCCGGTCCTGCGCATGGGCATAGCCAAGCCCAAAGAAGACATCGGCGTCGGTTTCCCCGAAAATATGCGGCACATTGGCGTTGTTGCGCACAATCTTGACCGGGGCGCTGATCCCGCTTACCTGCAGGTCTGCATTATAGTCGGGCAGGGAACGCGCGGCGAAATAATAGGCCAGCGCGAAACCGGCCACGGTCAGCAGGATCAGAAAAGATGTCAGCCGGACAAGCCAGCGAAAGAGAAAGGCCATCAGATCCCCGAGATTTGAAACGCCCCCCGTTTTAGCAGGGCGTTCCACAAGGACAAGTTACCTTTCGGGGATCAGGCCGCGCGGGCTGAACCGCAAGACCAGAAGCAGGATCAGCCCCATGGTCAGAAGCCGCATATGCGCCGCCCCATCGATCAGCGTGTCACGCAAGCTGCTGCCTTCGGGCAGGCCGCTGGCGAGGATATTCATCAGACCCAGACCCAGCGGTTCCACCATGACCCAGAGCCACCAGATCAGCATGCCGCCAAGTACGGCCCCAAAATTGTTGCCGGACCCGCCGACAATCACCATGACCCACACGAGGAAGGTAAAACGCAAGGGCTGGTAGGTGCCCGGGGTTAGCTGACCGTCCAGGGTGGTCATCATCGCCCCTGCGATCCCGCAGATGGCGGAGCCGAGGATGAAGATTTGCAGATGCCGGGCGGTTACGTCTTTGCCCATCGCCTCAGCCGCGACTTCGTTGTCGCGGATGGCGCGCATCATCCGGCCCCATGGGCTGTTCAGCGCCTTTTGTGCCAGCCAAAGCAGGATCAGGAGCACGATCATGAACAGCACGCCGTAGCCGATTTTCGTATAGAGCGTGGAGGCTGTGACCGGGTCCAGCCCAAGGCTGGCGGCCCGTTCGACGAAGCCTGCATCGTTTTGCAGATCCACCTCGTAGGGGACAGGGCGCGGCAGGCCGATGACGTTTTTGACGCCGCGGGCGAGCCAATCTTCGTTTTTCAGAACGGCAATGATAATCTCGGCGATCCCCAGCGTGGCGATGGCCAGATAGTCAGAGCGCAATCCAAGCGCTGTCTTGCCGATGATCCAGGCTGCACCTGCTGCCAGCAAGCCGCCTACAGGCCACGCAAACAAGATCGGCAGGTTCAGCCCGCCCAGATAGCCGGTGGCGGCGGGGTTCACCGCCTCAACTGCGTCGACGCCCGCGTCAAAGACCGCCCGGTAGACAAAGAACCCGGCGATCAGCACGCCAAGGGTCACAACGACCTGTGTCCGCCCGGCGAACCGCTTTTGCGCAAAGATGGCGGCAGCGATGGTCGCCGCACCCGCGATCAGTCCAAGGATGATTTGCAACCCGCCTGCCGCCCAAGCCTCGCCCACGGGCGGCATGGAGATCAGGACAGTGGCCAGACCGCCCAAGGCCACAAACCCCATGACCCCGATATTGAAGAGCCCAGCGAAACCCCATTGCAGGTTGACCCCAAGCGCCATGATGGCCGAGATCAGCCCCATGTTCACGATCAGCAGCGCAGTGTTCCAGCCTTGCACAATACCTGTCCCAAGAATCAGGATGCCCAGAACGGAAAAGAGTGCCGTGTTTTTCAATGCAGGGTTCATACGGATTGCCCCTTGAACAGGCCGGTCGGTTTGAAAAGCAGCACGATAATCAGGATCGCGAAGCTGACGGCGAATTTATAGTCGGTGGACAGAAGCTGCACCAATCCGTCCGGCTCGAGGCTTTCCGGCATCAGATAGACAAGCACCTTTTTCCAGGCATAGGTGATTGTGACCTCGCTGAAGGCGATGACAAAACCGCCCGCAATGGCCCCGATGGGATTACCAAGCCCGCCAACGATGGCAGAGGCAAAGATTGGCAGCAGGAGTTGGAAATAGGTGAACGCTTTGAACGACTTATCCAGCCCGTAGAGCACGCCAGCGGTGGTCGCGAGGGCTGCGACGATCATCCATGTCACCTTGACCACCCAGTCGGGGTTGATGCCCGACAGCAGGGCGAGGTCCTCGTTATCTGAAAAGGCCCGCATGGATTTGCCGGTCCGGGTCTTGTTGAGGAACCAGAACAGGATCGCCACGACGATGACGGCGACAACAACGGTGATCGCCTGGGTGGTCTTGATCGCCAGCCCTTCATTCAGGCCGGTCATGGTTTTGAAGTCGCGAGCGCTGATGATGAACCGTTCGCCATCGGCAAAGCGGATGTCTTTCACCCCGATGATGAAACGCACGACGCCGTTCATGACAAACATCACCCCCATGGAGACAATGACGAGGATGACCGGTTTCGCCTTTTGGTCGCGGTAGAATTTATAGACCAGCCAGTCGATGCCAAGAACCAGAAGGATGGTCATGCCGATCCCGAAGGGCAGGGCGAGCAGGGCGGTGGGCAGTGGCCCGAAGGTGATCCCGATGGCCAAGAGCATGTTGGTTGCGATGATGGTCATCGCGGTGCCAAAGGCCATGGTGTCACCATGGGCAAAATTGGAAAACCGCAGGATGCCATAGATCAGCGTGACCCCAAGCGCGCCGATGGCCAGCTGGGCACCGTAGGCGAGGCCGGGAACAAAGACGAAGTTTGCAAAGGCCACGAGGGCGTTGAGAATGTCCATCAGTTCAATTCCCCGTTGATGCGAATTGCAGAGCAAACTAGCTTTGTAACGTCATCAGAAACAGTAGTGTAACCACCGCGACTGATCGTCGAATGGAAGTTCATGCCAAAGGCGTCAGCCACTTCATTGTTCGGGATGACAACACTGCCAAAATCTCGGTCTTCATAGCCATCCACTGATAGTTTTGCTTCTTCTAACGTCTCGAAGTAACCGAGCTTGTAACGCTGACCATCCAGCGAAGATGCCATGGAGTACACATCGTTTTCGGCAAAAATGATAACGGAACTGACGGGCAAATAAACTCTGACGCATACGCCATCCTGACAGGCCTGATAGATTGAGCATTGCGCCGGGAAACCGTATTGATTCAAAGCTGCATTAGCATGGGTCGCAAGAAGTACGAAGAAACCCGCGGACGAAATCAAAGAGTTTATAACATTCATCCGCCCAGGAAACTCCGCCGCACTTCGGGGTCGGCCAGCAGCTCTTTTCCGGTGCCGGTATGTGCGTTCCGGCCCTGGACCAGAACATAGGCTTTATCTGCAATCTCAAGCGCTTGCCGGGCGTTTTGTTCCACCATCAGGATTGGGATGCCGGTGCGTGCGACCTCGATGATCCGGTCGAAAAGTTCGTCCATCACGATGGGACTGACCCCGGCGGTGGGTTCGTCCAGCATCAGCACTTTGGGTTGCGTCATCAGCGCCCGACCGACAGCGACCTGTTGACGTTGCCCGCCCGAGAGTTCGCCTGCGGCTTGGTTGCGCTTGTCTTTCAGGATCGGGAATAGGTCGTAGACCTGTGTCATCGTATCGTGAAAATCATCCCGCCGGATGAACGCGCCCATCTCCAGGTTTTCCTCGACCGTCATGGAGGTGAAGATGTTGGATGTCTGGGGCACAAACCCCATCCCCTTGACCACACGCTGCTGCGGCGACAGATGCGTGATGTCTTCGCCGTCAAGACGCACGGCCCCTTCGTTGACGTTCAACATGCCGAACACGGCTTTCATCGCTGTGGATTTGCCCGCGCCGTTGGGGCCAACAATCACTGCAATCTCGCCCTTTTCGGCGGCAATCGTACAGGCGTGCAGGATATCGGGGCCTTTGCCATAACCGCCGGTCATGGCATCGCCGATCAGGAACGGGTCACCCTGCTTTGCCTTGCTGTTGCCAAAACGCCGGTCGACCTCTTGGATGGTGCTGCCACCTTTGTTGGTGATCGACCGGTCTTTGTTGCCTCTGTCGTTTTGGTAGGGGTTGTCGCTCACGGATTAACATACTCCGACAGGAATGGCGCATATGTTGTGATGACATTGCGCATCTGGGCCTGTTCGCCCGCATCTGCATGATTTTCATAGATATAATAGAACGTACCGGCAGAGCCGAGGATCGCCCCAAGAAGGATGGTCAACAGGAATTTCATGTCGCGCTTACCTTATCTTTGTTTTTCAGTCCGGTGCCGAGATAGGCCTCGATCACCTGTTCATTGGCCTTGATTTCTTCCAAGGTCCCTTCGGCCAGCACGTGGCCTTCCGCCATACAAATCACCGGATCACAGAGGCGGCCGATAAAATCCATGTCGTGTTCGATCACGACGAATGTGTAGTTGCGTTCCTTGTTCAACCGGATGATTGCATCCCCGATTGTATTGAGCAGGGTGCGGTTCACGCCGGCCCCGACCTCATCCAGGAATACGATCCGGGCATCCACCATCATGGTCCGCCCCAGTTCGAGCAGCTTTTTCTGCCCGCCAGACAGATTGCCTGCTTTTTCTTCCTTCAGGTGGTCGATTGTCAGGAATTCGATGACCTCATCCGCCTTGGCCAACAGCGCGCGTTCTTCATCCGCGATCCGTTTGCGTCCGAACCATGTGTTCCAGAGCCGTTCGCCGGATTGATCGCCGGGCACCATCATCAGGTTTTCACGCACTGTCATGGAGGAAAACTCATGCGCGATCTGGAATGTGCGCAACAGCCCCTTGTGGAACAGCTCATGTGGGGGCAGGCCGGTGATGTCTTTGCCCATCATTGTCACCCGCCCTGAGGTGGGTTTAAGAACGCCCGCGATCACATTGAAAAGGGTCGTTTTTCCGGCTCCGTTTGGTCCGATCAGCCCGGTGATCGTGCCTTCGCCGATCCGTAGGCTTGCATCATCAACGGCCCGAAAACCGCCAAAGGTTTTGACCAGGTTTTCAACGACGATCATGGCATTCCCCTGCGAAAACAGCGCGCCAGATGACGCGCTGCTTTGTTTTTTGTCGCCCGTGTTTAGCGGTATTTGATGGTGGAGTATACGCCGTCGGCGAATTCGATTTCCTGATAGTTGCCAGCGCTTTCGCCGGGTCCGATCAGTTCAACAGCAGAAGCGCCGACATAGTCCACATCTTCACCGGCTGCGATCAGTTCCAGCGCTTTTTGCAGCTCACCTGGGAAGATTTCGGTGCCCGGTGCGTTGGCGACGTCAAAGACGTGATCTTTAAAGTCAGCCGATGCGCTGGACCCTGCGGCCTGCATTGCCAGCATGATCAGCGCTGCCGCATCATAGCTTTCTGGGCTGAATGCGCCGGTGCCGTCATAACCTGCCTCGGCCGCCATCGCAGCGTACTTTTCTGCACCTGCACTGTCGGTGCCGGGGAGGGCGCCAAATGAGCCGTTCAGTTCGTCACCAAAGTTTTCGTTCAGTTTCGCGCCGACCATCCCGTCTGGCAAATAGAACGTGTCAAATGCGCCTGTATCCAGTGCGGAGCGGATGATGCCGGAGCCACCCTGATCGACATAGCCTGCCACAACCAGCACTTCACCACCGGCAGAGGCGAGCGCGCCCACTTCAGCAGAGTAGTCGGCCTTGCCGTCTTCATGTGCCGCAGAAATGGTGACGGTACCGCCAGCCGCTTCAAATTCAGCCTGGAATGCATCGGCCAGACCTTTGCCATAGTCATTATTGGTGTAGGTCAGGGCCACTTCGCTAACACCGCGATCTTGCAGGATGTTGGTGATGATCACGCCCTGACGCGCATCAGATGGGGCAGTCCGGAAGAACAACCCGTCATCTTCGGCAGTCGAAAGGCCAGGTGATGTGGCGGAAGGCGAGATCATGACAACGCCGTTGGCGCGTGCCACGTTGGCCAGGATTGCGCCGGTCACGCCAGAGCAGTCAGCGCCCATGATTGCGTTGACGCCATCAGATGTCACAAGCCGTTCAGCGGCTGTTGTGGCGGCTGCCGCATCGATACATGTGCTGTCCCCGCGCACGGAGGTCACTTTTGCGCCGCCCAGCAACGCACCGGAATCGCTGACTTCGGCCATGGCCAGTTCAGCGCCCGCACCCATTGCTGGTGTGATTGATTCAAGCGGCCCGGTGAATCCGAGGATCACGCCGATCTTGACTTCATCTGCGTGGCCATCCGCATAAGCGCCGCCCGCAATCATTGCCATGGCGGTTGTCGCCATCATGAGCTTTTTCATTGGTCTTCTCCCTAGTGGATTTCTTTATCCTGTGGCGCAGATTAGCAGCCAGTTTCCAAAAGGAAAGTCGGAACCCTAGGGCAATCGGCCTGAAGATGCCGGTTTTTGCGGGCCTTTATCCCGACTGTCGCGCGTCACGAAACAATGCAGTCGCTAGACCGACAGCCGTGCCGCGTGGCTGCCGCGTTCCCGATAGGGCGTTGTGTCGTAATGTGACCGGTAGCATTTGGAGAAATGCGAGGGCGAAGCGAAACCGCAGGCCAGCGCCACATTAATTACGGTCATATCCGTTTGCATCAGCAGGTTACGTGCTTTTTGCAACCGCATTTCCATGTAATATCGTTTCGGGCTGCGCGACAGATAGCGGCGGAACAGCCGTTCAAGCTGCCGCGTAGACATGCCCACATCGCGGGCGAGGATGGCCGGGCTGATCGGCTCCTCGATATTCTTTTCCATCATCTGGATAACGCGGCTGAGTTTGGGGTGCCTTACCCCGATCCGCGTCGGGATCGACAGGCGCTGCGTGTCCTGATCTGTTCGGATTGACGAATAGATCATGATGTCGGCAACCGCATTGGCCAGTTCTTCGCCGTGATCATCGGCGATGACTTTCAGCATCAGGTCAATTGATGCCGTACCACCCGCCGTTGTGATCCGTTTGCCGTCAACCACAAAGACGGATTTGGTCAGTTCAACCTCGTCAAATTCCTCGACAAAGCTGTCTTGGTTTTCCCAGTGGATCGTGGCCCGTTTGCCATCCAGCAGACCCGCCCGCGCCATGGTGTAACCGGCCGTACACAGGCCCGCGATGACCACACCGCGCCGTGCCTCGCGCCGCAGCCATGCCAGCAGGCGCTTGGTCGTGGCCTTTTGCACATTGACCCCACCGCACAGCACAATCGTGTCGTCGCGATCAAGTTCGACCAGATCATCCTGCAGCCGGAATTCGCAGCCATTGGAACAGGCCGCGGTTTCACCGCCTTCACCGATAATGTGCCAGCTATAAAGCGTTTTGTCGGCGGTATGATTGGCGATCCGCAAACTATCGAGCGCAGAGGCGAAGGACAGCATTGTGAAATCATGCATCAGCACGAAAACAAACCGGCGTGGTTTGCCGGTGTAAGCAACATCAACGATATGCGGTTGGGTTGTCATGATATGTTGTCCAGATCGATCGTTGAAAGACATCATCAGGTTTGATCGGTTGGTTCAAGTACCAATGATACACTGCCTGACCAGAAGTGAACAATTTGCCATTGGCGCTGCTGCCCGCGCGCGTTATACGCAAGCGATGATAGCGCTCTCAGCCTATCGCAACTTTTTTCTATGGAGCAAAGAAATGGCAAACTGGCAAAAATCTGACTGGCGCAACAAGCCCCGGGTTCAGATGCCTGAGTATACCGATGCGGACGCGCTGCGCGCTGTTGAAGGTCGTCTTGCCAGCTATCCGCCCTTGGTTTTTGCCGGCGAGGCCCGCAATCTGCGGTCTGAACTGGCCGCTGTCAGCCGTGGCGATGCGTTTTTGTTGCAAGGCGGCGATTGCGCCGAAAGCTTTGCCGAATTTTCAGCAGATGGCATTCGCGACACGTTCAAGGTCATGTTGCAGATGGCAATGGTCCTGACCTATGGCGCCAAGGTGCCTGTGGTGAAGGTTGGTCGCATGGCCGGTCAGATGGCCAAGCCGCGTTCCGCCCCGACCGAAACTGTCGATGGCGTGGAACTGCCCAGCTACCGCGGTGATATCATCAACGGGTTCGATTTCACTGAAAAGAGCCGTGTGCCCGACCCCGAGCGTATGTTGCAGGCCTATTTGCAGGCTGCTGCAACCCTGAACTTGCTGCGTGCCTTTTCCACGGGCGGTTTTGCCAATGTGCATGAGGTCCATAAATGGACCCTTGGTTTTACCGATGGCAATGAGGTCCAGAAATACGCAGATATGGCCAACAGGATCAGTGATACGCTGGATTTCATGCAAGCCGCCGGTCTGACATCGGAGACCAATCACGAGCTGCAGACCGTTGATTTCTACACCAGTCATGAAGCTTTGTTACTGGAATATGAAGAGGCGCTGTGTCGTCTTGATTCAACCTCTGGTAACTGGTTGGCGGGTTCCGGCCACATGATCTGGATCGGGGATCGCACCCGTCAGCCGGATGGTGCCCATGTCGAATTCTGCAAAGGTGTGCAGAACCCGATTGGTCTGAAATGCGGGCCAAGCATGACATCGGGTCATTTGAAATCGCTGATGGCGTCCTTGAACCCAGACAATGATCCGGGGCGTCTGACCCTGATCGCCCGCTTTGGTGCGGGATCGGTGGGTGAACATCTGCCTCGCCTGATCAAGGCCGTGCAGGAAGAAGGCGCCAATGTTGTTTGGACCTGTGACGCGATGCATGGCAACACGATCAAATCCTCGACCGGTTACAAGACCCGTCCGTTCGATTCGGTGCTGCGCGAGGTGAAGGAATTCTTTGCCGTGCATAACGCCGAAGGCACGATCCCCGGCGGTGTGCATTTCGAGATGACCGGCAAGGATGTGACCGAATGCACCGGTGGTGTGCGCGCGGTGACGGATGAGGATCTGTCAGATCGTTATCACACGGCGTGTGATCCGCGTCTGAACGCATCGCAATCGCTGGAACTGGCGTTTTTGGTGGCCGAGGAGTTGTCGGCCCGCCGCGCGACGTTGCAGCAGGCCAAGGCAGGCTGATTAGCCGTTATTGACCACAAGGCGTAGGGCAGGGCGATCCCTGTCCTGCACCTCAACCGGTTGTGGCTGGATCAGCGTTTGTACGCTGGCCAGTTGCAGCCCAAGTGTTTCGTGACGCACCCGCGCTCCTTTGGCGATTTCAAACCGACGCGGCCGTGATCCTGTTTGTCCTTCGGTGACAATCGCGCCCAGAATGCGGCTGGTCGCCCCTTTGTCGTCACGCAAGGGCAGCAGCAACATGGTGCCGGTCAGATGCGGGCGTACGATGCTGCCGGGGGAATTCAGCGGGATGCTGATGATCGCAGGTTCGGTGAACGCAGCCTCGACCAGTTTGGCGATTTCGTCTTTTGCCTCCGGCAGGAAAAACGTGCTGAGCGGCATGCCGCGCGCATCCATTTTTAGCAGGTCATGCAGTTTCTGACCCGCCACCCGCATCCGCGCAATCCCGGGGGCCACGCGTTGCAGGATGAAAGCATGCGGCAGCGCATCGTCGATCTGGCTTGGTTCGATGTCATTGCGCGACGGCACCCGCTGCGCGTGGCGAAGGGCATCCCAGTACCGCTCCAGACTTTCAAGGGTCGGGTTTCCGGACCCGGGAAGGTCAGTACGGCGGCGTTGCGGGTTGTCCTCTACGATTTTCATTGTGCTCTCTACTTTCGCTGTGGTTGCCCCAGCGGGTGCAAAACCAGTTCCATTTGTTAAGCTGGTTTTAACAAAGATTACTGCAAATTTCATTTAACAAAGTGTTAATGGGTTAATTTGAATTAAAATGCGGTGCTTGCCTCGGGCCGCTGTTTTGCCTTAGCTGCAGCCAATGAAACTTGCCAGAAGGCGGATATTGATGACCCATTCCATGACAGCATTTGCCAGCCGTAACGGCAGCTTGGCCGCCGTATCGTGGAGCTGGGAGATGCGCGGCGTGAACGCGCGTGGTCTGGATATGCGGTTTCGTTTGCCGGAAGGGATAGAAGGCTTGGAACGTGCCGTGCGCGCTGCCCTGACCAAGTCATTGGCCCGGGGCAATGTGACGGTCAATCTGCGTTTGACCCGCGATGATGCCGGTGTTGCGGCGACCCTGGACGAGGCACAACTGGATGCCGTCCTGCGCGCGCTGGATGCGGTGCAGGATCGTGCCTTTGCCATTGGTGTGACGCTGGCCCAGCCGACTGCGGCGGATGTTCTGGACCAGCGCGGTGTCATGGTTGCAACCCGGTCTGATGATGTGTCCGATGATCTGGCCGCCGCCCTGATCGCCGAAATTGATCCGCTGGTGGCGGATTTTGTGACCATGCGACAGGCCGAAGGGGCCGCATTGCATGATGTGATCACCGGCCAGCTTGCCCAGATCGAAACCCTGACCATTGCCGCTGCTGAGGCCGCAGCCGCCCGCGCCCCACAGGTGAAGGCCAATCTGACCACAGCCTTGCGCCGCGTGCTGGAGGATGTGGGCGAAGTTGAAGAGGGCCGGATCGCGCAGGAACTGGCCCTGCTGGCCGTCAAATCCGATGTCACCGAAGAGATCGACCGCCTGACGGCCCATGTGGGTGCCGCCCGTGATTTGCTGGCGGCCAAAAAACCGGCCGGACGAAAGCTGGATTTTCTTGCACAGGAATTTAACCGGGAGGCCAATACACTATGCGCGAAGGCGCAGTCGGCCCCGTTGACCGCCATCGGGCTTGACCTGAAGGCGGTGATCGACCAGATGCGCGAACAAATTCAGAATGTGGAGTAATGCGATGACCCGCCGCGGCCTTTTGATTATCCTGTCATCGCCATCGGGGGCGGGGAAATCCACGCTCGCGGGCCGTTTGCGCCAATGGGACAATACGTTGCAGTTTTCGGTATCGGCCACCACCCGCGCCCCGCGCGAGGGCGAAGTGGACGGGCAGCATTACTTTTTTGTCTCGGTTCCTGAGTTTCAGGGGCAGGTGGCGGATGGCGGCATGCTGGAACATGCGCAGGTCTTTGGCAATTACTATGGATCGCCCAAGGCCCCGGTGCAGGAGGCGATCAATGCGGGCCGCGATGTTCTGTTTGATATCGATTGGCAGGGTGCGCAGCAGATCAGCAATTCGGCCTTGCAGGAACATGTGTTGTCGATCTTTATCCTGCCCCCGTCGATCACCGAATTGCATCGCCGTCTGGTCAGCCGGGGGCAGGATGCGCCGGAAGTGATTGAAAAGCGGATGCAGAAAAGCTGGGACGAAATCAGCCATTGGGATGGTTATGATTATGTGCTGGTCAATGACGATCTGGATGCGACAGAGGCCAGTTTGAAAACCATTATCAGCGCTGAACGCTTGCGCCGTTCGCAACAGCCGCAGTTGGTCGATCATGTGCGCGGCTTGCAAACAGAGTTTGGAGATCGGACATGAGCCTTTACGCATTGGGTGACGTCGCACCGCAACTTGCCGATGATGCCTGGGTCGCGCCCGGCTGTCATGTGATTGGCAATGTGGTGCTGGCGGCGCGCACATCGGTTTGGTTTGGCAGCACCTTGCGCGGCGATAACGAGGTGATCGCGATTGGTGAAGGGTCAAACGTGCAGGAAAACACCGTCATGCACACCGATATGGGCTATCCGCTGACGATTGGTGTGGGCTGCACGATTGGGCACAAGGCGATGCTGCATGGTTGCACGGTTGGCAATAACAGTCTTGTCGGCATGGGCGCGACGATCCTGAACGGCGCCGTGATTGGCGAGAACTGTCTGATTGGGGCAGGGGCGTTGATCACCGAAGGGAAGATTATTCCTGATGGGTCGCTTGTGATGGGCGCGCCCGGCAAGGTCGTGCGTCAATTGGATGACAAGGCCATTGCCGGGCTGAAATTATCTGCGCTGCATTATCAGGAAAACGCAGCAAGGTTTCGCGCTGAATTAAAGGCGCTGTAGCTTATTCCCCGACCATGCGGGGCATGAGCAGAAGATCAAAATCAAGCTGTGGCGCGAAGAGTTGCACCTCATGACGGATCAGATCCGCATCGGGCAAATCATCAGCAATTGCGCGATACCGCCCTTGGAAACGCAGCTCGATCAGTTTGACGGCGACATCGACGGCGTCAAAGTCTTCGGCCACAAGCGGCGAAAGAATGATGTCGGGTTCTTTTTCGTTGACAATATCGGCATTTAGGTCACCTATATCGACAAATTGGAACCCGTCGAGGGGAGGCACAATACGGCCTTGCGCCTTCCATCGGGCGAGATCCCCGATGACCAGCGTGTTGCTCGCGAGGCCGTCAAGTGCGTCGGGAAACGGCATTGCACGACCTTGTTCTATTTGACCTGACATTCGTCACCAATCCTGGTTTGCTATGTGAGTGTGTATTCAGGTAATCAACGCCGCGTTGCGGCGGAATGTTCCAAATGGTTAAAAAATAATTTGCTTGGATTATCTAAGTATTGAGTTTTAATTAGCGAAAACCACGACATAGGGGCTTTCAGTGCGCGCAGAATCATTAACCAGTTTAATTGATGCGCTGCCATTACCGACAATTGTTATTGGACCGGACGATCGTGTAATTGCATCAAATGAACCTGCTGCGGCCATTCTGGGACCTGACCTGGTTGGTCGTCATTACATCACCGCCCTGCGCCAGCCCACATTGCTGGAGGCGATTGCAAAGGCCCGTGGGCAGAGTGAACCGGAAATCGCCCGGTTCTCAGGCCGTGATGGTGACAAGGACACGGTGTACCGCGTCTATGTTGCCCGGGCAGACCCGGATATTGTCATTACCTTCGAGGATCAGACAGACGCTGCCAATATCGGGCAGATGCGCCGCGAGTTTGTGGCCAATGTCAGCCATGAGCTGCGCACGCCCTTGACCGCCTTGCTGGGCTTTATCGAAACTTTGGGCGGGGCGGCCCGTGATGATCCGGAGGCCCGTGATCGATTTTTGGGCATCATGGAAGGCGAGGCTAGCCGCATGACCCGGTTGGTTGATGATCTGCTGTCGCTGAGCCGTGTGGAAGAGGATGAACGCGTCCGCCCCCGCGATCATGTTGATCTGGCGGCATTGCTTGCATCCGTCATCAAGGGGCTGGAGCCGCAGGTGCAATCAAGCGGCATAACCGTGACATTGGAGAACAACGGCAGCGGCGAATTGATCCCCGGCGATGCAGGCCAATTGGTGCAGGTTTTCACGAACCTGATCGAAAATGGCATCAAATACGGTGCAGCGGGTGGTGAGGTGACTGTCGTGCTGTTTGGCACCGAACATCACCCCCGTTTGCGTGGCGATGGTGTGCGAGTTTGTGTGTGTGATCGTGGTGAGGGGATTGCCGAACATCATATTGCCCGTCTGACGGAACGGTTTTACCGCGTTGATAATCACCGGTCCCGGCAAGTCGGCGGCACCGGCCTTGGTCTGGCGATCGTCAAACATATTGTCAGCCGTCATCGCGGTCGTCTGGCCATTGAAAGTGAGCTGGGTGAAGGCACCAAAGTATCCGTATTTCTGCCGATCGATGGGCTGTCATAAAACTTTTACATGAATGTCACAAAAGCGTTGTGCGACCTCAAGTAGAGGGGTGGCAATGGTGAGGCGGTTCGCGCCTTGCCGATGTTTGACTGACAGGAGTGATTTGATGTCGATCATGAAACTGACTGCGACAACCGCAGCCATTGCCCTTATGACTACTGCCGCCGCTGCACGTGACAATGTGCAGGTTGCCGGATCGTCCACCGTGCTGCCCTATGCGGCCATCGTCGCCGAGGTTTTCGGCGAAAACTTTGATTTCCCGACACCTGTTGTCGAATCCGGTGGTTCATCCGCTGGTCTGAAGCGTTTCTGCGAAGGTGTTGGCGAAAACACCATCGACATTGCCAACGCATCCCGCGCCATCAAATCATCCGAGGTTGAAGCCTGTGCCGCCGCTGGTGTTACTGACATCATCGAAGTCCGCATCGGTTATGACGGCATCGTCTTTGCCTCTGACATCAACGGCAACGCCTTCGCTTTCACACCAGAAGACTGGTACAAGGCGCTGGCCAATGAGCATTTCATTGATGGTGAACTGGTGGCAAACACTTTTACATCATGGAATGAAGTGAATCCGGAATTTCCTGACCAGCCGATCCAGGCTTTCATTCCTGGCACCAAGCACGGCACACGCGAAGTGTTTGAGGAAAAGGTGATCCTGGCCGGTTGTGAAGAAGGTGGTTTCTTTCAGGCGATGCTGGATGCAGGTGTTGACGAAGACACAGCCGAAGGCAAATGCATGGCGATCCGCACCGATGGCCGCAGCGTTGACATCGATGGCGACTACACCGAAACGCTTGCCCGTATCGAAGCCGACACAAATGGCATCGGCGTGTTTGGTCTGGCCTTTTACGAAAACAACACTGACAAGTTGCAGGTCGCAACCATGTCCGATGTTGTTCCAACAACAGACAGCATCGCGGCTGGCGACTATCCTGTGTCCCGTCCGCTGTATTTCTACATCAAGGCCGCCCATATCGGCGTAATCCCCGGTGTAAAGGAATTCGCTGAATTCTTCGTCTCTGACGATATTGCAGGTCCAGATGGCCCATTGGCCGAATACGGTCTGGTGTCTGACCCGGAACTGGCCAAGGTGCAGGACACTGTATCTGGCGAAGTTGTCATGGGCTCTGGCAGCTGATTTATGGTTTGGGGCGCCGTTGATCGGCGCCCCATTCTTCCTTGCATTTGGACATTGCCATGCAGTCGTTGACACTCCCGTTCATCGCAATCGCCGGGCTTGCCGTTCTGGGCTATTTCCTGGCGAAATCCCGTGCCTTGCAAGTTTCCGGCGGCGACATCCGCAAGTTGGTTTCCCTGCCATCACAACATGCGCTGAACGCGGTGCTGGCCACAATCGTGCCAGCGCTGGCCGCGATTTTCCTGATTTCGCTATATGTCCGGTTGACTGATGGCGCCGGGTCCTGGTTTTTCCAGTTTGTCGTGATCGGGTTGGCGGTGACCGGGCTGGCTCTGTCGCTGATCGGGATCAAGACTGAAACCCGCGCCCGCACCTTTGCCGAACGCTGGATCCTGGGTCTGCTGATCTTTGCATCGACCATCGCGATCCTGACGACCATCGGTATTGTGTTTTCGATGCTGTTCGAGACTTTCAACTTTTTCGGGCAGTATGATTGGCGCGATTTCTTTTTCTCGACCGACTGGTCGCCGAATTTTCGAGGTAATTCTGATCTGGGGATTATTCCGCTGCTTTGGGGTACGCTTTACATCAGCTTTATCGCGCTGGCCTTTGCCGTGCCCGTAGGTTTGTTTGCCGCGATCTACCTGTCTGAATATGCCGGTCCGCGTATGCGGTCGGTGGCCAAGCCCGCGATTGAGGTGCTGGCCGGTATCCCCACAATTGTTTACGGGCTGTTTGCGCTGATCACGGTTGGTCCGTTCCTGCGCGATTACTTTGCAGCCCCTATGGGGTTCGGCCAAAGCGCGTCATCTGTGATGACCGCCGGGTTGGTGATGGGGGTCATGCTGATCCCTTTTGTCAGCTCCTTGTCGGATGACATCATCAACGCGGTCCCACAGGCGATGCGCGATGGATCGCTGGGCCTTGGTGCGACGAAATCCGAAACCATCCGTCAGGTCGTTGTGCCCGCCGCATTGCCCGGCATTGTCGGTGCTGTTCTGCTGGCCGCATCCCGCGCCATTGGCGAGACCATGATCGTGGTTTTGGGGGCAGGGGCTGCCGCCCGATTGTCGCTGAACCCGTTTGAGGCGATGACTACTGTCACCGTCAAGATCGTCAGCCAGCTGACCGGTGACACCGATTTTGCCAGCCCTGAAACGCTGGTGGCCTTTGCACTGGGTCTGACCCTGTTTGTCATTACTTTGGGGCTGAATGTCCTCGCACTTTATATCGTGCGGAAATATCGGGAGCAGTACGAATGAAGACCTCTCTGCTTGCTGCGGATGCGCGAACCAAGAAACGCAATGCCGCAGAGGCCCGGTTCAAGGCTTACGGGTTCGCGGCGATTATTGTGGCCATGCTGGCTCTGTTGATCCTGCTGACATCTGTTCTGGGCAATGGGATGAGCTCTTTCCGCCAGACTTACATTGCGCTGGATGTGGCATTGCCAGAGGAAAAGCTGGATAAATCCGGTGTCCGCGACCTGTCGGTGATGTCAAAAGTCACGACCATCGGCTATGCCCCAATTCTGCGAAACGCCCTGCTGGATGCGTTGGCGGCCCAAGGGATTGAGACCGAGCTGTCCAACAAGGACATCGGTAACATGATTTCCAAGGAAGCCGCAGCGACAGTGCGTAACAAGGTCTTGGCCAACCCCGATCTGGTGGGGCAGACCGTCAGTTTTGATGTGTTGGCATCGGGCCGCATCGACGGTTATTTCAAAGGCCGGGTCACGATGGAAAGTGCTGCGTTGGATGGTAACACGTCCCCCGAGGCACTGATGATCGCGCAGGCCTTGGCCGATGCCGGTGTGATGGAGACAAAGTTCAATTGGAACTTCTTTATCTGGCCTGATGCATCTGATCAGCGGCCCGAAGCCGCCGGGCTTGGCGTCGCGATCCTAGGGTCCCTGTATATGATGATTGTGGTGCTGGTTCTGGCGCTGCCGATTGGTGTTGCTTCGTCGATTTATCTTGAGGAATTTGCGCCAAAGAACCGTTGGACCGATTTGATTGAGGTGAATATCTCGAACCTCGCGGCCGTGCCGTCGATTGTGTATGGGATCCTGGGGCTGGCGATTTTCATCAACTTCATGGAATTCAACCAATCCTCGCCCCTGGTGGGGGGGCTGGTGCTGACCCTGATGACCTTGCCGACGATTATCATCTCGACCCGCGCTGCGTTGAAATCCGTGCCTCCGTCGATCCGCGATGCGGCATTGGGTGTTGGGGCGTCAAAGATGCAATCGGTATTCCACCATGTTTTGCCATTGGCCGCCCCCGGTATCCTGACCGGAACAATCATCGGGTTGGCGCAGGCATTGGGGGAAACGGCACCGCTGCTGTTGATTGGCATGGTGGCCTTTGTACGAGAGTACCCAGCGGCTTACACGCCCGAATCTGGCCTGTTCGGTGAAGCATCAACCGCATTGCCGGTGCAGGTTTTTAACTGGACACAGCGGTCTGATCCGGCCTTTGTTGAACGTGCCTCTGGCGCGATCATCACGCTGCTTGTGTTCCTTTTGATCATGAACGCGGTCGCGATTTACTTGCGCCGCCGCTTTGAACGGCGCTGGTAGGAGAGCCAAAATGGAAGATATGTATCACGCGGATCGCGCCATGAGCACACAACAAGACATCAAAATCAAAGCCGACAAGGTTCAGGTTTATTACGCCGACAATCACGCCATCAAGGATGTGGATGTTGAGATTGCTGACAAGACCGTCACCGCCTTTATCGGCCCGTCGGGCTGTGGTAAATCGACATTCCTGCGCTGTCTGAACCGGATGAATGACACGATTGATATCTGCCGGGTTGAGGGGGATATCACTATCGATGGTGAAGACATCTATGACCCCAAGGTCGATCCGGTACAGTTGCGTGCCAAGGTTGGTATGGTGTTTCAGAAGCCCAACCCGTTTCCAAAATCGATATATGATAATGTGGCTTACGGCCCCAAGATCCACGGGCTGGCCCGTAACAAGGCCGAGCTGGACGAGATTGTTGAGAAGTCCTTGCGCAAGGCCGCCCTTTGGAATGAAGCCAAGGATCGGTTGACTGCGCCCGGCACTGGCCTTTCTGGTGGTCAACAGCAGCGTTTGTGTATCGCCCGTGCGATTGCCACGGCCCCCGAAGTGTTGCTGATGGATGAGCCGTGTTCCGCGCTGGACCCGATTGCAACTGCACAGGTTGAGGAGCTGATTGATGAGCTGCGCCAAAGCTATTCTGTGGTGATCGTCACCCATTCGATGCAGCAGGCCGCCCGCGTCAGCCAGAAAACCGCGTTTTTCCACCTTGGCAACCTGGTGGAATATGACGACACCGACAAGATTTTCACCAACCCCGAAGACAGCCGCACGGAAAGCTATATTTCCGGCCGGATCGGGTAAGGAGCATGTTGATGAACGAACATATCTCATCCGCCTACGACAGGGATCTGGAGGCGATCACGACCCTGATCATGAAAATGGGCGGCCTGGTCGAGGACGCGATCCTGAAGGCGGCAAAATCGCTGGCTGACCGCGATGTCGAACTGGCCGAGGAAGTGCGTGCCAATGACAAGGCCATTGACGCCCTTGAAGTGCAGATCAATGAAGAGGCGGCCCGCGTCATTGCCTTACGTGCCCCTGTTTCCAAGGACTTACGGTCCATTCTTACCGTGCTGCGCCTGTCTGCGTCGCTGGAACGCATCGGTGATTATGCCAAGAATATCGCCAAACGCACCAGTGTTCTGGTTGGCATGAACCCGGTGAACGGGTCTGATTCTGCATTGCGCCGTATGGCCCGCGAAGTTGAACAGATGCTGAAAGACACATTGGATGCCTATGTGCGTGGCGACGCCACGTTGGCCGAAGATGTCCGCCAGCGCGATCACGAGGTGGACCAGATGTATAATGCGCTGTTCCGCGAATTTCTGACCTTCATGATGGAGGACCCGCGCAATATCACCGCCTGTATGCATCTCCATTTTATGGCCAAGAATATTGAGCGTATGGGCGATCTGACCACCAATATGGCCGAGCAGGTGATTTATCTTGTCACTGGCGAGATGCCCGAAGAGGCCCGCCCGAAAAGCGACAAGACCGCATTTGTGACCAACCCGAGTTAGAGACCCATGCCCCAGCAACCCCATGTCCTTGTTGTTGAAGACGAGCCCGCCCAACGCGAAGTTCTGGCCTATAATCTGGAGGCGGAAGGTTTTCGCGTCAGCCGTGCCGAAAACGGTGAAGATGGCCTGTTATGTGTTGATGAAGACGCACCGGATGTGATCGTGTTGGATTGGATGATGCCCAATCTGTCGGGTATCGAAGTCTGTCGCCGCCTGAAGATCAAGCCTGAAACGCGTGCTATTCCGATCATCATGCTTTCTGCCCGGTCAGAGGAAGTTGACAAGGTCCGCGGGTTGGAAACCGGTGCTGATGACTATGTTGTCAAACCCTATTCGGTATCCGAATTGCTGGCCCGTGTTCGCAGTCAGTTGCGTCGCGTGCGCCCGGCCACGGTGGGGCAGGTCCTGACCTATGATGATATTGTCTTGGATGCCGAAACCCACCGCGTGACCCGCGCCGATAACCGGTTGAAGCTGGGCCCGACGGAGTTTCGCCTGCTCAGCACGTTCATGGAAAAGCCGGGCCGCGTGTGGTCGCGCGATATGCTGCTGGATCGTGTCTGGGGCCGCGACATCTATGTCGATACCCGCACGGTGGATGTCCATGTTGGCCGTCTACGCAAAGTGCTGACCCAGCATGGCGGCAGCGACCCGGTGCGCACCGTGCGCGGCGCTGGCTACGCGCTGGGGTAGGGCCTTTGCTGGGGTGCGGTGACCGTCCGACGGTTGCGGGAGCGTTCTACACGACGTTGACATCCAGAAACGTCGAGAATTTGGTGCGTTTTCAAACCAATGACGTCGAATACCGTCTGACTTCTTTCATGCCGAAGAGGACGCGTTCGCCCCACTCACTATAGGCATTCGGGCTGCGCGCATACACGATCAGAATGTAGTCAAAATCGCCTGAGACGGCATAGCACGGTGAAACCAAAGGCTCGCCCTGCATCCGTCTTCGGAAACGGTCGGCGGTGCCCTGTTGGTCATCGTCGATGACAACATGAACAATGAACCTCAGGCCGACATTTACCGGATCGACCAGCGCGACATTTCCAATGATGACGGCATTATGCGATGCTGGCCATGCACATGTTCCATGCCGCCCCACCAATATCGAAACGATCACTGATGAGAATGCGGTGGTCAGCAATTTCTTGATACCTTCGGGTTCTCCCGAAAATGTTCTGGCGCACCAGCCAAAGGGTCTGAAGAACGAGGGGTGCAGATGACCAAACGAACCATAAAGCAAAGACTGCTCGACATGGCGAAGACCTTTTCGGTGTTGGGCCTGTTTATCGGTTTCCTCTTCATGTGTACCTCTTTGACCCCATCCCTGTTGCCGCGCATTCCCGTTGTGCAGGGCACATTAGCTGGTGTGTCGTTTGTTGTGGGATATGGTGCCGGAAAGCTGATCTATTTTGTGTGGTGGTACTTTGGCGGGCCAGACTTGCAGTCACGCCAGCAAATATGGGTCAACTGGGTCCTTGTCGCGATCGGCGGGGGTGTCGCGCTTGTTACCTTCAGCAAAATTGCCGTGTGGCAGAACACCATCCGCACCCTGATGGAGATGCCCCCCGTCGAAAGCGGATACCCGTTCCGGGTTGCCGTGATCGCATTTCTTGTTGCATTCGTCTTGCTGTTCGTTTTTCGCAGTATGAACCGGCTGGGTCAGAGGATCGTGGGCAAGCTGGGGCGCATCTTACCCCATAACACGGCGGTCGGGTTGGGCGGATTGCTGACTTTCTTGCTGATCTTCGTGATTATCAACGACCTCTTCGTGCAAAATGTGCTTCGGGTGGCGGATGAGGTTTTTGCAGAAGGCGATCAGATATTGAACACAGAGGTTCAGCCGCCAGAGCATCGTTTTGCATCAGGTGGTCCGGCATCAATCATCGCATGGGAAGACATCGGCAAGAAAGGAAAGCTCTTTCTGACCACGGGTCCGACACGGGCCAATATCGCCACATTCTCTGGACCCGGTGCGTTGGAGCCAATCCGGGTTTATGCCGGTTTTCGGTCAGCTGACACATTTGCCGAGCGCGCGGAGCTTGCCCTGCAGGAACTGATCAATATGGGTGGCTTTGAGCGGAAGGTCATGATTGTTGCCACGCCGACTGGCACCGGCTGGCTTGATCCTGCCGCCGTTGATCCCGTCACTTACATCCACGGGGGCGACATCGCCATCGTGTCATCGCAATACACCTACGTGCCCAGCTGGCTGTCGATCATGGTCGAACCGGACAGGTCGCGGCTTGCCGCACAAGCCCTGTTCATGGAAATTTACAACCACTGGGTCACGCTTGACCCACAAGGCCGCCCCGAACTCTACCTTTTTGGGCTTAGTCTCGGCGCATTAGGATCCGAGGCTGCCGTCGATTTGATTACCCTGTTCGAAGATCCGATCCACGGTGGTCTTTGGAGCGGACCACCCTTCGCCAGCACTAATTGGCCCGTTATCACTGCCGCCCGCAATCTTGACAGCCCTGCATGGCTACCTGAGTTTCGCGATGGGGCCTTGGTGCGGTTCATGAACCAGGACGGCGTCGCAACACCTGATGACGGTGAGTGGGGGCGTATGCGGTTCATCTACCTGCAATATGCCAGCGATCCGATGGTGTTCTTTTCGCCTGATCTGGCCTTTGAACGCCCTGACTGGTTACGCGACAGCCGAGGCCGTGATGTATCGCCTCAGTTTGATTGGTACCCGCTGGTGACTTTTCTGCAGGTCGCGTTTGACGTGCCGATGGCGACTTCGACCCCGTCGGGCTACGGGCATACCTACGATGCGCTGGACTACATCGAGGGCTGGATTGCTGTGACAGATCCGGAGGGATGGACCGGTGCCGATACGAGGCGTCTCAACGCAATTTATGCAGATTTTGAAGCGCGCCCGATCTGAGCCGTCTTATCAGCTTGCAGGATGGCCGACCGTCAAACGCAGGCCAATGGCGATGAACCAAGCAATGGCACCAAGTCCAAAGATCGCGCCCGCGGTTTCGCCAAAGGCAGGAATGATGGTGGCCAAGCCGCCGACCCCTGTCAGGACACCCAGGAAATTGGTGATCTTGCCCAAAGATTGCCCGCGCCATGCGGCAATGCTGACGCGGAGGATCCAAATTGCGCCTGCAATTTCATTGCCACCCCCCAAACCAAGTTCGACAGCATGGAGTATTTCCCAAAGCTGCGCGGCCTGCGCTGGATCGGTCATAGCCAATGCAGAAATCCGTTCCACCGCAACATTCGCAATCATGCCCGCGCCCAACACCAAGGTTGCCCAGACCAGGCCAAAGCCCAAGGTAACAGGTGCCCAGTTTGGTGATGACGCCGCCAGATGGGCATGCAGCGCGATGACCAATACGACCAAGGCCAATGCATTGATGATGTAGATGCCTGTGTTCCATGTAATCATGAGGCTTTGATTGCTGTGAATAAACGCGACGACCGCAGAGGTATCAATGTCATTTGTCCCAAAGCCCAATGGGGCCAAGAGGGTGACCAGCAGGACGAAACCGAAGATGTATGTGCCGGCACAGGCAAGCGCGGCGAAACCGCCAATTGATCGCAAGGTCATGACTTGCTCCTTTTTGAAGGACTCTGATGCAACGTGGTTCGCGCGGCGGGCGCGGTCACACTGTGTTTGAAATAGTCGCTGAGGTGATGCGTGCCGTGCCGATCTCCGACCATGTCAAGGGCCATGGCTGACAAGAAGAATTGAGCAGGACCGTGAACTTTGCGCGGCGTGACCCAGGGCAGGAGCCAGAGCGCTGCGCGCCGCACTGCATCCGGCAGACAGGTTATGCGTAGGGGTACATCGCAGCTGGCGAAGGCCAGTTCGGCCACCTCGCGCAAGCTGAAAATATCCGGGCCGCCGACATCAAGCCACGGTTTTTCCTGCTTGATCGCCTCAGCCGTTGCTGCGGCCAAATCGGCCCCATGGATCGGGTTGATCCGATTTGATCCATTGCCAAACAGCCAAACCCGTCCGGCCTGTGCCATGGACAGGATATCCCCCATATCAGAGAAATACCCGGACGGCGCGATCACTGTTTTTGTAAGTGGGCTTTCTTCAAGTTGTTCGACAAAAGCCGCCTTTGCCGCGACCAAAGCCACGTCTGGCATAAGGTCGGCATTCAGAACATGAACATAAGCGAACCGACCGACCTCGGCCTTTTCGGCCTCATGCAGCAGGTTCAGGTTGGCCTGATAATCCACATCCCAATACCCGAGCCCATCTGCCTGCCGGGTAATTCCAAGTGCAGAAATCACAAGATCCGCACCTGACATGATACCGGCCAGGGACTTGGGTACTGTCGCTTCTGCCTCTACCAGTTGGTCCGCGCAAAGCGTTTTGGCCACCGCGGCGTCACGCACGAGGGCCGTCACATACCACCCCCGCCGTTGATATTCTTCGCAGAGAAAGCGACCAAGATATCCGGTTGCGCCTGCTATCAGTACGGTTTTCATAATCTCAACTCCGATCGTCAAAGGAATGCAACGCATAAGGCGGTGGCGACCATGGCAATGGTTACTGGCCCCCAAAGCAGGCGTTCAGGACGGGATCGGCTGATGTTGTTTGCGATCATCGTCAGGACGGACAATCCGACAACGGCCCAAAAGACAGCCGGTGCAACCTGTGCGGAAATGACACCGCCCTGTGCCAGAACGACCCATGCCATTGCTGCCAGCAGCGCGCCTTGCACAACGGCCAAGACCCGCCACAGGGGCGGTAGCGTGCCGGGGTGCAGCCCACCGTTGGCAAAGCGACCCAAAGGCGCACCAAACGCAAGCGCGATCTGCATCGCAATCGGGCAAGCAGCGCATACCGCATAGATGCTGGCGGAGAGGGCGGGTGTCATCGTCGCCCTCTTGTTCCAAAGGTTGGTTTATCTGCACTTATGCCGATGCCTGCCTGCGACGATGCCGGGCGGCTTGTTTCAACTGTTGGTTCGTTCGTGCGCTCGATGTTCAACTGCAAGTGCAAAGTAAGCCTGGTATCTGATGTGGAGGGCCGTGACGACCGGCCGGTCACAAGCGCGTAGAGCGCAATAAAGTAGCAGGTTTGGTCAGGCATAATCCGTTCCCGCCTCTAGCCGACAACCGCGTGGCCACGACCGCGCAAACATGCCACGACGATGGATTCACGCCGCTCGGAGGCGTCGACAGCACTGGAAATGCCACCGGCCAAGCTACCTGCGACGGCACCTCCCAAGGGATCGCCATCGTCAGCTCCGGCCAAGACGGCGCCAACACCAGCGCCCAAAACTGCGGCGGCGACCGTTTCTTGATCGAATTGTTTTTGGTTGCGCGCTAGCGATTGGCAGGCGGCCAGATCGCTTTGGAACCCTGCGGTTGGCGGGCCATCCAGAATGGGCGTGTAATTTGCGCCACTGTCCCCACAGGCGGCCAACAGACCGGCATCTGCAACAGTGATCAGCGTGTTCATTTTCATGGTCTGACCTTTCTCGTCAATCTGATAAGAAAGGAGATAGGCAAACATCACCTGTCAGGGCATGACCGCAAGTATCACGGCATTGACACTTCGTAACAGATTATGCGCAAGCAACCTTGTTCAGATAGGCGGTCGGGCTGTGACCGGTCCACCGCTTGAACGCCCGCACGAAGGATGACGCCTCTGAGAACCCCAACAGATAGGCTGTTTCGTTCACGGTGACCTTTTGGGCCGTGAGATAGTCCAACGCCATCCGCTTGCGCAGATCATCATGAACATCCCCGAAGGTCAGCCCTTCGTCTTTCAGGCGGCGATAAAGCGTTTGACGGCTCATGCCGATATCTCTGGCGACCCCATCCATTGAGATGCTGCCCTCGTGCAGGCGCGGCAGAATTTGCCCCGCAACAAGGCTGCCGGTCGTCGTGTCTGTTCCCAGATCGTTGAGCAAAGCATCCGCATGGTGAGTGAAAATGCTAAAGGCGTAGGCGTGCCCCGGTTCAAAATGAGACTCTGTCGACACCCAAACGGGATCAATGCGCAGCGCGTTGCGTGCTGCATTGAACATGACGGGGATCCGAAAAAGCGCTGGATATTCATCAACATGTGGCGGCGGCGCGTAGGTCACCTCTAGTTCAATCGCAAAGGTAATGTCAGGGAACGATCTGCGAAACTCGCTGACAAATCGCGCAAAGGACGCTTCGGTGCCCAGGTAGTCTGCTGCTGGCATGATCAGATGGTCAACGATCCACACACCTTGGGGTGTTTGCAAAAGCTCATAGCGGTCAACACCCGTGGGCAGATCAATATCTGCCATCAGGCGGATATAGCGATTGAGTTGCTCTATCGAATGGGCAAGCGATGCTGACGTATGGACGATCTGACCGACAACCGAGATCGCCTCAAGCTCTGACTCGAACGTGTGGCGCAGCAAAAGCGCGGTATCACCGGTCTGGGCGATCCCCGCTGCGATCAAAGCGTGATAGGCTGAAACGGGAATGCGATTGTCTTGGTCGCTAAAGTCGGCCTCGGTCAGGCCGGTTGCGCGCAATAAAGACGCGCGATCGGCCCCCTGATCAACGGCAAAATTCGCAAATGCTGCGGCAAACCCAGATGCCATTGTTGGTGTGTTCATGGGATTAACCCGGAGCGTCGAAAGATAAGGCTGGTCTGTGCGTGATCATGAGGCGGAACGATAAATTTGAAAGCGGCGGTCATGTCAAAGTCTCCGTCACCGGCCTTGGCCGAGGTTAGTGACGGGGCGATGTATGGCGTCTGAGCCAAGTCAGTAATTGCCGGGCCTGCACACGTCCGGTGTGTTTGGCAATCCGTGAATTTGCGCGCGAGTCCATGCCGCATCCGACACAAGGTCCGGCAATCCATTCTGGGATGGCGTGTTTCGGCCTTATTCGTCGCTATCGGCGTCGTTGATGGCGTTGACCAGCAGGAATGCCGCCAGAATGCCCACAACCACATAGGTAGCATTCAGCGATACTGTTCTGGCCGCTTCGGATTCCCACCGATCAGACACTGGTTTGGGCGCGTCTGTCTTGCCGACCTCAATCCCATCAGCCTGGCTGATGCCGGCCGCGCAGAGGAATGTGCCGATCAGGGCGAGTGTTTTGATTTTGCGCATGTCCATCCCTTTGACTTTTGCCATAACGCTATCAGACGGGTGTCTGAGTGCAATTGCTATTCGCTGCCCCATGGCCCGTGATGACTGGTGCCCCCATCAATCCGGGCGAACCCATGCGCGCCAAAGAAATCGCGCTGGCCTTGGATCATATTTGCGGTGCCGCGCGCGGTGCGCATCGCGTCGAAATAGGCAAGCCCGGATGACAGGGCGGGCGGGGCGATCCCGTGGAGCGCTGACTGCGCCACCACCTGACGCAAGGCGTCATGGTTGGATTTCAGCGCGTCCGAAAATGTGGGCGCGAACATCAGGTTCTGATCCGGGTCATCCTGCAGCGCGCTTGCCATATCGTCGAGCATGGCAGACCGGATGATGCAGCCCGCGCGCCAGACCTTTGCAATCTCGGGAAGGGGCAGCGCCCAGCCGAATTCTTCCGATGCCTTGGCGATCATGTCGAACCCTTGCGCGTAGCACAGGATTTTACCCGCGATCAGCGCCTGCTCAAGCGTTTCGACCGACAGCGTGTCATGTGGGATGTGACGCGGGGCTGTGCCGAATAATGCCTCACCTGCGGCGCGCCTATCGCGCTGTGATGACAGGTTGCGCGCCACGACGGCCGCCTCGATAGCGGGAATAGGGGCTGCCAGATGCTGCGCCTCGATCACGGTCCAGCGCCCGGTGCCCTTCTGGCCTGCCGCATCGACAATGACGTCCAGCATCGGCTGGCCTGTCTTGGGGTCGGTGGCGGCTGCCACTTTGCCAGAGATTTCGACGAGGTAGGATTGCAGCGGTCCCTTATCCCATGTCCCGAAATGGTCGGCGATGGTGTGGTGGTCAAGCCCCATACCGTCGCGCATGATCCCGTAAACCTCTGCAATCATTTGCATATCTGCGTATTCGATACCGTTATGCACCGCCTTGACGAAATGCCCGGCCCCTTCTTCGCCCATCCAGGTCGCACAGGCCGTACCTTTGTGATCGGCGGCAATGGCTGTCAGGATATGTGCGACACGGTCCCAATGGGTGCGTTTGCCACCGCCCATGATGGACGGGCCGAACCGGGCGCCTTCTTCACCGCCGGACACACCGATGCCGAGGAAGGGCAGGTCGCCCGCATCCCGCGCGCGGCGGTTGGTGTCATGGAAATTGGCGTTGCCTGCGTCGATGATCATGTCGTCATCATCAAGCAGGGGGCGCAGGGCGGCGATCTGATCGTCCACTGCATTGCCAGCCGGGACCATCAGGATGATCGCGCGTGGTTTGGCGATGGCGGCGACAAGGTCCTTCAGGCTTTCGGTAGGCGTGATCCGGTCGGCCAATTCACCAGCATTGGCGTGAAAGTCCCGGGTACGTTCGGTTGTTCGGTTCCAGACCGCAATGTCAAACCCGTTATCGGCAATGTTTAGGGCCAGCGCGGCCCCCATGGTGCCAAGGCCAATCAGTCCGATTTCTGCGCTGCTCATTCCTGTGATCCTTGCCTGTTATGTTGCTGTGGGTATAGGCGCTATCGCGTCGCTTGAAAACGGGGGTGCGATGCAAACACGTTGTTTTGTGTTAAAGGGCGCTGATAGGCGGTGCAAATATGGGGTAAATTGATACCTAAATATTAACTCGTTGTTTTTGTTAAATATTACAGTGCGTTTGTCGCTTGACTGGAAATCCACCCTCTCTATAACACCGCAATCCGAATGATGTGGGCGCGGCCCACCCCAACCGAATTGGTGAGATATGAAAACCTTTACCGCAACTCCGGCGGATATCGACAAGAAATGGATCCTGATCGACGCTGAAGGCGTTGTTCTGGGCCGTCTTGCTTCGATCATCGCCATGCGCTTGCGCGGCAAGCATAAACCATCCTTCACGCCGCACATGGATATGGGCGACAACGTGATTGTCATCAACGCTGAGAAAATCCAGATGACTGGTAACAAGCGTGATGAGAAATACTACTGGCACACCGGCCATCCCGGCGGGATCAAGTCCAAGACCAAGGCAGAGATCCTGGAAGGCGCGCATCCAGAGCGTGTCGTGATGAAAGCCGTCCAGCGCATGCTGCCCGGTGGCAAGCTGAGCCGCAAGCAAATGACTAACCTGCGCGTTTTCGCAGGCACAGAGCATGGCATGGACGCCCAGAAGCCCGAAGTTCTGGATGTTGCATCCATGAACAAAAAGAACACGAGGACTGCATAATGGTCGATCAAGTAAACTCGCTCGAAGAGCTGGGCCAAGTTGCCGAAGGCGTTGAAGCCGTCGACGCGCCTGTTGTTGAAACTGCGGCCCCACGCGAGCCCGTTCGTGACGAACTGGGCCGGTCTTATGCCACTGGTAAGCGGAAAGATGCGGTTGCCCGCGTCTGGATCAAGCCGGGTTCCGGCAAGGTCACCGTGAACGGCAAGGACATGAACACCTATTTCGCCCGTCCTGTTTTGCAGATGATCCTGGCACAGCCGTTTTCGGTTGCTGGTGTCACTGGTCAGTTTGACGTGGTTGCTACCGTCAAGGGTGGTGGTCTGTCTGGTCAGGCTGGTGCGGTCAAGCATGGTGTGTCCAAGGCGCTGCAGCTTTATGATCCGACATTGCGCGCAGCCCTGAAAGCTGCCGGCTTCCTGACCCGCGATAGCCGCGTTGTGGAACGTAAGAAATACGGTAAGCGCAAGGCGCGCCGGAGCTTCCAGTTCTCCAAGCGTTAATCGCTGGACGATATGTTATCGAAAGGGGCGGTCCATTGGGCTGCCCTTTTGCTTTGTGCATGTGGGTAAGGTTTGATTATCGGTATCATTGCGAACTGATCCAGAATATCAATACCCGATGACCTTTGATCAAATCCGTACGTTCCTGTGGGTTGCCCGTTTAGGCGGATTTCGTAAGGCCGCTGAACGGTTGCACCTGTCGCAGCCAGCCGTGTCGACACGCATTGCCAATCTTGAAGAGGAATTGCGTGTCCCGCTGTTTGAACGTGGTCCGGGTGCGCTGATCCTGACGAAACATGGCACGCTGTTGCTGTCCTATGCCGAACAGATGCTGTTTGTCGAAGAAGAGACTAAACAGCGTGTCGCTAACCCGTCCGAGGCGGAGGGTTTGTTTCGTGTTGGTGCCTCTGAAACGATTGCGCAGGCCTGGTTGCCGGAATTCCTGAAAGCCTTTAGTGAACATTTCCCGCGGGTGAGCGTTGATCTGACCGTCGATATCTCCCTGAACTTGCGCGCGGCGTTGCTGGAACGCCGCCTTGATCTGGCGTTTCTGATGGGCCCGGTATCGGAGTTTACGGTTGAGAATGTGGAACTGCCGCCCTTTGATCTGCATTGGTACCGGTCGGTCAGCAATCCGCAGACGGATTTGCGCGAAATTCCGGTGATTTCCTATTCCAGCAAGACCCGGCCTTATTGCGAATTGATGGCCGAATTGTCGCGCCGGATTGGGCCGAATGTCCGTGTCTTTGCCTCTGCTTCCCTGTCCGCAAGCCTAAAGATGATTGCTGCTGGCATTGCGGTGGGCCCTTATCCGCGTGCCTTGGCTGACGATTTTCTAAGCTCTGGCCAGATTGTGGAGTTTGATCCGGGTTTTCATCCGCAACCGCTGACCTTTACCGCATCGTATCTGTCAGAGCCGCGCAGTTTTCTGGTTGAAAACAGCGCTGAGATCGCGCGGGATGTGGCAAGGGCATGGGATAAGACGCATCCACAGTAATTTAAATATTTTATCACATATGATCTAAAATGATAATTTGTGTGAAACTGGGGCCGCATGCGATGTTTTACCCGCACCGCAGGAGCTGCCCTTATGACGCGCAAAGCTGTTTCGCATTCCGATCTGTTGTCGGCATCTGCCACGAAGGTCCGTGCAGCTATTCGTGATGGATCATATAGCGGACACACAGCGGGATTGGCGGCGGGCAAGTTGCAATGCAACCTTGCCATTTTGCCCGAACGCTTCGCGCTGGACTTCCTGCGCTTTTGTCAGCGTAACCCCAAGCCCTGTCCGATTGTTGGTGTCAGTGACAGCGGCGATGCCGCCTTGCCGACATTGGGCCATGACATTGATATCCGGACCGATGTGTCCAGATACCGGATTTTTTGCGATGGCGGGTTTTCCGCAGAGGTCACTGATATCAGCGACCATTGGGCGGATGACCTTGTGACGGTCGCGTTGGGCTGTTCGTTCACTTTTGAAAATGCGCTTTTGCGGGCGGGTATTCCGGTGCGCCATGTCGAAACGGGCCGGAATGTTCCGATGTATCGCACTGATATTGATCTGGTTCCTGCGGGCCCATTTGCCGGCAAAATGGTGGTTACCATGCGCCCGATCCCGGCGGAGATGGTGCCGCAAGCGACAGAGATTTGCAGTCACTATCCGCAAGCCCATGGAGCACCGATTGCTGTGGGTAAATCGGCCCAGCTTGGCATTGCTGATCTTGCCCAGCCTGATTGGGGAGAGCCGGTTGAGGTAAGACCGGGCGAGGTTCCCGTCTATTGGGCCTGCGGTGTCACCCCGCAAAACGTGCTGCTTGATGCCGGTTTGCCGATTTGTATCACCCATTCACCGGGTCACATGCTGATCGCGGATGTCGCTGAAGACGCCGAAACACCAATCCTGAAAAGAAACGAAACCACATGACAAGGAGACGAGAAATGAAATATGCATTATCCCTTTTGATTGCGGGCACCGCCCTGGCAACGCCTGTCTGGGCTGAAGATCTGGCCGTTGTTGGCAGCTGGTCCAGCTTGCCGCTCCACAATGAATATGAGGCGCCGTTCTGGGGTACGACATTGCCCACCGCGTCAGGTGGCAAGATCAATGTTGAATTGACAACCCATAATCAGATGAGCCTTGGTTTGGGCGATGTGTATCCTTTGCTGGGGCAGGGTGTTTACGATGTGGCGATGACTGTGGCCGATTATGCGGTGGCCGACGCACCGGAATTGGAAGGGCTGGATGTGCCCTTGCTGGCCCTGACAGCCGATGAGGCCCGCGCGATGGTCGATGCCGCCCGTCCGATGGTCGCCGATATTTATCGGGACCGGTTCAACGCGCATGTGCTGGCGATTGCGCCATACCCGCCGCAGGTCGTGTTTTGTAATGCCGAGATTGCAAATCTGGCCGATTTGGAAGGGTTGAAGGTCCGCGCATCGGGCCGGATGACCGCCAAGCTGCTGGAGGCCCTGGGCGCTGAAGGTGTCAATGTGTCCTTTTCCGAAGTGCCCGGCGCGCTGCAAAACGGGGTTGTTGATTGCGCGGTAACGGGGGCCGGTTCAGGCTACAGCGCGGGCTGGTGGGAAGTATCCACCCATCTGTTGCCAATCCCCTTGGGTGGCTGGGATTCCGTTGTCACCGCGATCAATATGGATAAGTGGAACGGCATGGACGCTGACACGCAGGCCCTGATCACGGCCGAGGTCGCCAGCGGTTTCGAAGACCCTGCATGGGCCAGCGCGCAGGATGCATTGGTCAATGATATTGCCTGCCTGACCGGCAATGGCGACTGCCCATCGGGTGAGGCGCGTTCCATGACATTGGTTGAGGTCAGCAATGCCGATTTCGATCGTGCCCGTGATATCCTGACCGGTGAGGTGCTGCCAGACTGGGCCGCGCGTGCCGGAGGCGACTGGGCTGCGCGCTGGAATGACAGTGTGGGCAAGGTCGTTGGTGTGACGATTAACTAAAAGGGGTCTGCCGGTCATGGAAATGCGGATGATAGATGCCCTGCGCCGCCTCAATAGGCGGGTGGCATTGGTTGTTGGCTTTGGCCTGCTGACTTGTGCCGCTTTTGTCCTGACAGATATCATCATGCGCCAGATCGGCACGTCGCTTGGCGGCACCGAAGAGATCGCGGGCTATGCCATGGCGCTCGCGACCTCTTGGGGGATGTCCTATACTTTGTTGGAGCTGGGTCATGTGCGGATTGATCTGCTGCGCAGCCGCACTGGCAGCCTGACCCGCGCCTTGTTTGACGTGTTTTCGATGATTGTGATGTCGGGTGTTGTCATCATGATTGCGGTCAAGGCATGGCCAGTCGTTGAACGATCATTGGTCAATGGATCAACCGCGAATACCCCGCTGGAAACGCCATTGATCTGGGTGCAGTTGCCGTGGTTTGCGGGCTGGGTCTGGTTTGCTGTCATGTCCAGCCTGACAACGCTTGCCGCGTTGAGCCTGTTGGTGAAACGCCGCTACGCAGATACCGAAAGTGTCATAGGCGCCTTTGCCGAGCAGGAGACATTGCAATGATCGCCTACGTCTCTGTCGCGTTGCTGGGCGTGCTGGCGCTATCAATTCCGGTTGGTATCGTGTTGTTTTTGCTGGGGTTTTTCGTTGATCTGTTCTTTTCCAGTTTTCCACTGACGCGCGGTTTGGGCAATATGGTCTGGTCGTCATCCAATTCGGCGACTTTGATTGCGATCCCGTTTTTCGTCATGCTGGGCGAAATTCTGGTGCGCAGCGGTGTCGCCACGCGCACCTACGCAGCGCTGGACCGGTGGGTGTCGTGGCTGCCGGGCGGGTTGGTCCACGCCAATGTGGCGACAGCAACGATGTTTTCAGCGACCTCAGGGTCATCCGTGGCCACGGCGGCCACGGTTGCGACCGTCGCGATGCCGCAGGCGGAAAAGCTGGGTTATGATCCGAAGCTGTTTTCCGGGGCGATTGCCGCCGGTGGCACATTGGGCATCATGATCCCGCCATCAATCAACCTGATTGTCTATGGGTTTCTGACCCAATCATCGATCCCGCAGCTGTTTTTGGCCGGGTTGATCCCGGGGATCTTTCTGGCCATCGCGTTTATGGCTGTGACCGCCATCATCTGCCTGATCCGTCCTGATCTGGGCGGTGTGCGCCGGACCTTTCCATTGCCACAGATGATGCGTGCCTTGATTGATCTGGTGCCGATCCTGATCCTTTTCGGGCTGATCGTCGGGTCGATTTATCTGGGCTGGGCCACCCCGACAGAGGCGGCGGCGGTTGGTGTGGCCGGTGCATTTCTGATCGCGCTTGCCTTTGGCGGTGTGTCATGGGCGATGCTGACGCAAAGCCTGACTGGGACCGTCAAGATCACATCGATGATCATGCTGATCGTGATCGGGGCGTCATTTTTGAACTTTACGCTGGCCTCTGCCGGGTTGGGGCGTGAGTTGACGGCGTTCATGACCGGCCTTGGCCTGACCCCGTTGAAAACCATTCTGGTGGTTGTCGTCCTTTACATCGTGCTGGGCTTTTTCATCGAAACCCTGTCGCTGATGGTGGTCACGATCCCGATTATTGTGCCGCTGGTTGTCGCCCAAGGCTATGATGTAATCTGGTTTGGCATTCTGATGATCGTGCTGATCGAAATGGCACTGATCACCCCGCCCGTTGGTCTGAACCTTTATGTTGTGCAAGGCGCGCGCAAATCGGGCAGTTTGAACGAGGTGATGCTGGGGGCATTGCCTTACTGCCTGACGATGCTGGCGATGGCGTTTTTACTGATTGCGTTCCCAGCTATCGCGCTGTTCCTGCCGAATGCGTTGCAATAACAACTGGTTCAGCCAACCACTTTGCGCCGGATACTGACCAGTTCGGCTAGAATGGACAGTGCGATTTCTTCGGGCGTGACCGCCCCAATATCAAGCCCGGCTGGCGCTTTGATCACGTCGATCTGCGCGCGCGCCAAACCGTTGCCTTCCAGTTTGTCTGCAAGGGTCGCGAATTTGCGGGTGCTGCCGACAAAGGCGATATGTATCGCAGGCGTCGCCAGCGCACACGTCAGCGCATCAAGATCACCCTGACCTTGGGTTGCGATGACGATGACCCGCTGGCGTGGCTGTCCGGTTTCGGGCAGGGCTGCCGTGCAGTCCCAGTGAAATTCCGGGCCAAGCCGCCCCAAAGCCTCCGCCACCGGTGATGCGCCCAGCACAACCAGTTGCGGGGTCGGTAGGCAGGGTTCGATGAAGATGTCGACAGTTCCCCGCGATGGGCACCCATTGCGGGCGAAGACGGTGCCATCGACTTCCTCCCCTGCGCTGACGCCTTTTTCGGCCAGCAAATCCTCTGGCGCGACTGAGATAAGCTGCGGGGTGCCGTCCTGTAACGCGGCCAGTGCGGCCCGTTTCACAGCACCGCGTGTGCAGCCGCCGCCCAGCCAGCCGTGCAGGATCGTCCCATCCGCGCTGAGCAGTGCCTTGGCCCCGGGTTTCGCTGCCGTGGCGCCGGCCGTACGCACGATGGTGGCAAAGGCAAAGGGTTCGTCACGCGCGCGCAGGTCCTGTGCGGCTTCGGCCAGATCGCTGGATTGCACTTCGGCAGGGGTCATAGCACTGCAAGCTCCGTTTCCAGCGCCGCCAGATCGCCCAGCGTGTTGGCCGCAGCGAACAGGTCCAGGTGGGGCAGGGCGGCGGCCATTCCGGCGGCAACCGGCGCGTAATCATTCCAGCCTTTCAACGGGTTCAACCAGATGATCTTGCAGCCGCGTTTTTTCAGCTTTGCCAATGCGTTGCCCATGATCGCTGGCGGGGCTGTGTCATAGCCATCGGACAGGATCAGCACGACGCTACGCCCATCGACAAACCGTTTGGCGTAGGTATCAGCAAAGAGCGCGAGCGACGGCCCGATTTTTGACCCGCCGCCAAACCCATCCGCCATCAGCGACATGCGCCCAATGGCGCGCAGCGCATCTTTGTCGCGCAAGGCTTCGGTGATCCGCACAAGCCGGGTATGAAACAGATAGGCGTCGGCGGTGGTGTCTGCCCGCATCAGCCCGGCGAGGAAGGCCAGAAAGACCTGCGCATAGACCGTCATTGACCCTGATACATCGCAAAGGGCCACGATCTTGCGCGCCCGGTCAGGGCGGCGCTTGCGCAGCAGCCGCACCGGTTCACCGCCAGTGGCCAGGCTGTGCCTGATGGTTTTGCGAAAATGCAGCCGGTCGCCTTTGCGGGCGGCGATCCGGCGACGGGATCGTTTGTCGCGCAATGCGGCTCCAATCCGGCGGGCGATAACCTCGGCCTCGGCGATTTCATCGGGGCGGACCAAGTCGCGCAGGTCCTTGCGGGACAGGTTGCGGATTTCGCTGCTGATCAGCTTGCCGGTGCCATCGCTTTCGGCGTCGCCGCTGGTGTCGTCAGGGGCATTGACCGATCCTGCACCACTGCTGTCTTGCCCTTTGGCGTCGCGGGATGAATGCACATCATCGCTGATTGTGCTGGATTTATTCTTGATCACCTTCTGTTTCACCCGCCCTGCATCCATCCAATAGCTGTCGAACAGCGCGTCGAAACGCACGGCTTCTTCTTTGCAGCCGGTGCAAACGGCGCGCAGCGCGCGGCGGCTTTCGTCGGGTGATATTGCGACAATTTCGGTGAGTGCCGCGAGGGCGGTTTCGGCTTCTGCCACACCAAGCCGTAGTCCGTTGCTGCGCAGATGGGCGATAAAGCCCGTGATGCGGGCGGCGGGGCCGGGGTCGCGCCCGGCGAAACGGGTGACCCGGCTCATGCGGCGCGGCCTGCGATGCGACCAGCCACCTCCGGCGTGATCTGGGCCTGATCGCTTTGTGTTTTCAGCAGGGTTGTCAGTGTTGATTGAAGGATCGCGGGGTCGTCGGTCAGGTCAGCAATGCCAAGCCCCACAAGGGCTGCCGCAAAGTCCAGCATTTCGGCGATACCAGGGGTCTTTTCCAGCGTTTCCTCGCGTAGCTTTTGAACGAAACCGATGATTTTCGTAGAGAGATGCACCTCAACATCCGGGCAGCGGGCTTTGAGGATTGCCAGTTCCGTTTCGCGGCTGGGATAATCGACATAAGTGTAAAGGCAACGCCGCCGTAGCGCGTCTGACAGGTCGCGCGTCCCGTTTGAGGTGAGGATGACGATGGGTTTTGATTTCGCCGTTATGGTTCCAAGCTCCGGGATCGACACCTGATAGTCGGAGAGGATTTCGAGCAAGTAAGCTTCAAACTCCTCATCCGCGCGGTCGATTTCGTCGATCAGTAGGACAGGGGGCGTGTCCTGTGTGATGGCAGCCAGTAACGGGCGCTCCAGCAAGAATTCGCGTGAGAAGATGCGTTGTTCAACTGTCTTACCAGTTTCGCCATCTTCGGCGGCGGCGCGGATGGTCAAAAGCTGGCGTTGGTAGTTCCATTCGTAGATCGCCTGTGCCGCATCCAACCCTTCATAGCATTGCAGCCGGATCAGGCGGGTGTCGCGCACGGCCGACAGGGTGCGCGCGACGTCGGTTTTGCCCACCCCTGCGGCCCCTTCCAACAGCAGCGGACGTTCGAGCGACAGCGCCAGATGCAGCGCCACCGCCAGATCATCGGAGGCGACATAGCCCTGTTTGGCCAGATCGGATTGAAGGGCGTTATAGGACATTATGTTTCCAAAAGACGGGGCGCGTCCCGGGCTTGACCCGGGACCTCTTGGTCAGCCTCGGGTGGAGGCCCCGGATCGGGGTCCGGGGCGGGTTTCGTTTGTCGTCAGTCATGCAGCCCAAGGTCATGCGCCGTTTTCCAGATCCGCCAATGATCATGCGGCATATTGGTGTGCCGGTTGCCAAAGGGGCGGAATGCGTCCTGCACCGCGTTTGAGAAACATGGCACGCCACCCACATGCGGGCTTTCGCCCACGCCTTTGGCCCCGATGGGGTGATGCGGGCTGGGGGTGACGGTGTGGTCGGTTTCGTAATTTGGCACCTCCCACGCGGTGGGTAGGAAGAAATCCATCAGCGTGCCGGTTTTAACATTGCCCATGTCGTCATAAGCAATCTCTTGCCCCAGGGAAACGGCAAGCGCTTCGGTCAGCCCGCCATGAACCTGCCCTTCGATGATCATCGGGTTGATCCGGGTGCCGCAATCATCCAGCGCATAGAACCGCCGGATATCCGGCACGCCCGTATCCACGTCGATATCCATTACACAGACATAGGCCCCGAACGGGTAGGTCATGTTGGGCGGGTCGTAATAGCTGACCGCCTCCAACCCAGGTTCGATCCCAGGGATCGCCTGATTATAGGCGGCAAAGGCGATTTCCTTCATCGTTTTGAACTGTTCCGGCGCGCCTTTGACCACAAACCGGTCCACGTCGAATTCGACGTCATTGTCGTGAACCTCTAACAGATAGGCCGCGATCATCTGCGCCTTGGCCCGGATCTTGCGCCCGGCCATGGCCGTGGCTGCACCTGCCACCGGGGTCGAACGTGACCCATAGGTGCCAAGGCCGTAGGGTGCTGTATCGGTGTCGCCTTCCTCAATCGTGATACTATCCGCAGGCAACCCGATTTCGGAGGCGAGGATCTGGGCAAAGGTTGTTGCGTGCCCTTGGCCCTGGCTGATGGTCCCAAGCCGCGCAATAGCTGATCCGGTTGGGTGGATTCGAATTTCGCAACTGTCGAACATACCAAGCCCTAGGATATCGCAATTCTTGACCGGGCCTGCGCCGACAATTTCGGTGAAGAAGGAGAGGCCGATTCCCATCAGGGACCGTGTCTTGCCTGCCTTGAAATCCGCCACCCGCTGCGCCTGTTCCGCCCGCAATCCGTCATAGTCGACAGCCTTCAGCGCCTTGTCCCATGCAGTGTGATAGTCGCCGCTGTCATATTCCCACCCCAGTGCAGCCTTGTAGGGGAATTGTTCTTTCTTGATGAAATTGATCCGTCGCAATTCGGCGGCGTCCATGTTCAGCTCAATTGCCAGAACCTCGATCATCCGTTCGATGAAATAGACCGCCTCCGTCACCCGGAAGGAGCAGCGATAGCTGACGCCCCCGGGGGCCTTGTTGGTATAAACCCCGTCCACTTCCAGATAGGCGGTGGGGATGTCGTAGGAGCCGGTGCAGATGTTCATGAACCCTGCAGGGAATTTGGTGGGGTCAGCGCAGGCGTCGAACCCGCCATGGTCCGCCGTCACATGGCATTGCAGCGCGGTGATCTTGCCTTCCTTGGTCGCGGCGATCTTGCCCGTCATGTGATAGTCGCGGGCAAAGGCCGTGGTCATCAGGTTGTCCATCCGATCTTCGATCCATTTGACCGGCTTGCCTGTCACGATGGAGGCCACGACCGAGCAGACGTAGCCCGGATAGGCACCCACCTTATTGCCGAACCCACCGCCGATGTCGGGTGAAATGACGCGGATATTGTGTTCTTCGATCCCCGAAATCAGAGAGACAACTGTCCGGATCGCGTGGGGCGCCTGAAACGTCCCCCAAAGTGTCAGCTTGCCGTTGACCTTGTCCATTGACGCAACACAGCCGCAGGTTTCCAGCGGGCAGGGGTGGGTGCGGTGGTAATACATGGATTCTTCGGCGACGACGTCCGCCTCTGCAATCACCTCTGCGGTTGGGTCCTTGTCGCCTGCTTCCCATGTGAAGATGTGGTTGTGATGTTTGCGTGGGCCATGCGCGCCATCGGGCAATGTACCACCGTCGCCAACGAGGTCTTCGCGCAGGACGACGTCGGATTGCAGCGCCTCAAACGGGTCGACGATCACGGGCAGTTCTTCGTATTCGACCTCGACCAGTTCGATCCCATCGGCGGCGGCGTACCTGTCTTCGGCGACGACAAAGGCGACCTCTTGCCCTTGAAACAGGACTTTTCCATCGGCGAGCACCATCTGTTTGTCACCGGCAAGGGTTGGCATCCAATGCAGGCCCAGCGGTTCCAGATCAGCAGCGGTCAAAACGGCCAGCACGCCGGGGACTTTCATCGCCTCTTCGGTATTGATGCTGACGATCCTTGCATGGGCGTAGGGTGTGCGGACAAAATCGCCGAACAGCATCCCGTCCAGCTTGATGTCATCGACATAGTTGCCTTTGCCTTGCGTGAAACGGGCGTCTTCGACCCGCTTGCGTGAACAGCCCATGCCCTTGAGGTTGTCGATACGTTCTTCGCGTGTCACTTCGTCTTTCATTCTGCTGCCTCCTTGGCGGCGGCCATCTCAGCAGCGGCGGCCTGAATGGATTTCACAATGTTCTGGTAACCGGTGCAGCGGCATAGGTTGCCCGCCATACCGAACCGGATTTCTTCCTCGGTCGGGTTGGGGTTTTCTTCCAGCAGCTTGGTAGCCCGGGTGATCATTCCGGGCGTACAATAGCCGCATTGCAGCCCGTGATGTTCCTTGAAGGCCGTTTGCAGCGGGTGCAGATCGTCGGGCCCGCCGATCCCTTCGATGGTTGTGATGTCTGCCCCGTCGGCCTGGGCCACAAACATGGTGCAGGCTTTGACCGATTTGCCGCCGATAGTCACCGTGCAGGCCCCGCAATGCGAAGTTTCGCAGCCGATATGGGGTCCTGTGATATTCAGCCGTTCACGCAAAGTGTAGATCAGCAATTCGCGCGGTTCGGCCAGGAACTCCTCTTCCTTGCCGTTCACTGTCATTGTGATGTGCATTTTCCTTGACATATCCGTCCCCCTCATGCCCGCGACCAGGCGCGTGCGATGGCCCGGCGTAGGATGACGCCCGCCACATGTTTCTTGAATGCGACCGGGCCGCGGTTGTCCTCGCTTGGATCAATATCGCCCTGCATGGCGTCAGTAGCAGCCTGCAGTGCTGCATCATCGACCGATGTGCCGATCAGGGCAGCGCCCGCCGCCTCTGAAAAGATCGGCGTGTCGCTCAGATTTGTCATCGCAATCGACGCTGCCGTGCAGATATCACCGTCCTTAACGATCTGCACGGCGGCCGCGGCGGTGGCATAGTCCCCAATCTTGCGTTTCTGTTTTTCGTAAGCATAGCCGCCAGCGGGCAGGGGGATCGTGACGGCGGTCAATACCTCTTCGTCCCCGCGGGCCGTCATATAGGCTGCTTCGTAGAAGTCGCGGGCCGGAACATCGCGCACACCATCCGGCCCGATCAGGCTGAATGTCGCATCCAGACATTGCATCAGGCCGGGCATGTCATTGCCGGGGTCGCCATTGGCCACATTACCCCCCACCGTCCCCATGTTGCGTACCTGCGGATCGGCGATCTGCAATGCGGCTTCGCGCAGGATGGGTGCTGCTGTGCTTAGGGCGTCGTCGGCGATGATCTCGGACTGGGTGACCATTGCCCCGATGCGAATGCCGCCTGATCCGATTGCGATGCCGCTCAGCCCACCCACCGCCTGCAAGTCAATCAGATGCGGTACATCTGCCATCCGCAGTTTCATCATCGGGATCAGGCTGTGCCCGCCGGCCATGACACGGGCGTCATCCCCATGTTCCTGCAGCAGCGAAATCACCCCTGCCATATCGGTTGGTCGATAATATGCGAATGCTGCCGGTATCATTGGCTTGCTCTCCTGTCGCTTGCGTCATGATGTGCAAAGCGTGCAACGGGATCCCGTTCAGGGCTTTAGAAATCACATGAAAAACGGCTGTTTTGCACGAAATGCGCCCTAGCTTGCACGAGTTGCGCCATCCGTGACTGACAGGGCATCCTGTACCGCCTGCAGTTTGGACCGGCTGACGGGGACAGGGGGCAGGTCATCAGTATCAAAAAGGCAGCGCCCCTTGTCCTTGCTGCGTTCAAAGCGGAAAACCTTGTTTGGGTTCACCAGGTAACTGCGATGGGTTTGCAGGAACCCGGCGGGAAGAAGCCGTTTGGTCGCCTCTGTGATTGGCCAGACGCAGAACAGCCGATCATGTTGGGTGTAGATTTGGGTGTAATGCCCATCCGCGCGGACCAGCGCGATCTCTTCGGGGGCGACAAAGACCTTTCCGCCATCGCGTTCGCAGGGGATTTGCAATCTGGCATCTGGTACGATTTGCGGGGCAGCGTGCGGCGTTGTCGCGGGTACGCCGGGCACCAGATAGGTGATGCTGACCCACAAAAACGCACCAAAGATCACAAAGCTAGAGATGATGACGCCAAGCGCCAGAACCTCATTGCTCATGCTGGGTCCGAATTCGGCAATCTGTGGTACTTTGATGAATTGCGTCCCTGCCATTGCTAGGAAATGTACCGTGCAGACGGCAGCAGCAAAACAGATGGTGCCAAGGAAAATATTCCGGTTCGTCCGGTGCCCATATGCGACCCAGAAGGCAAAGATACAAAAGCCAATGGCAACCACCGATGAGGCGACAACCCCGAATGGGGTATAGACGGCCCGGCACAGTTCCAGCCCGGCCATGCCGATATAATGCATGACCAGAATGCCGGTGCCTACGATGGCACCTGCCGCCACGATAATGCCGCGGGTACGCTGTGTGAAATGTAGTAGGATCAACGCAGCTCCAACGATCAGGATCGCGACAAGCGCAGAGATCAGGGTAATCGCCGCGTCGTAATAGAACAGGACCGGAAGTTGCAGGCCCAGCATGGCCACGAAATGCATCGACCAGATGCCGCCGCCCAAGGCAACGGATGCCAGCGCGACGGAGAGTTTTTTCTGCGTCAGCGTCTTTTCCGACAGGTTGCGCGTTAGCGAAAGGCCGGTGAACCCAGCCGCCAGCGCCACGATGCAGGACATCACGACAAGCAGGCTGTTATGGCTGAAGGGGAGCGACTCCATATCTGCGAAAATGCCCAATAAGCGTGCGCTTGGCAATTTCGGAATTTGGCGGTTCAGAACGCCTTGAACGTTAGCGTTGTCAGCGATCTTTCGATCCCGGTGATGTCGAGCAGGTTTTCATTGATGAATTTGCCGACATCGTCGCCTTCGGGGATATAAAGCTTCATCAGCAGGTCATAATCGCCGCTTGTCGAGTAAAGTTCTGAATGGATTTCGCGCAGTGCAATCGCATCGGCCACTTCATAAGTGGTGCCTGGTTTACAGCGGATCTGGATAAAGACGCAGGTCATGAGGGGTTCCTGAGGTGAATATCTGGCGTGACCATAGCTGCAATGCCCGGTGATGCAAATTCTGTGTGCCCGTTAATCAAGCTCAATGGAATACCTGATCCCCAGCGTTTCAATCCCGGGATTGGTTTCGGTTGCGTTGGCATTGGACCGGTGGTCAAAAAACACAGATAAGCGCGATCCATTCTGAAAGTTCACACCAGCCCCCAACGCCCCTCGGAACTGGGTGGGAAACCCCAAATTGGGGCCATCACCCCGGATATAGATGCCCGGCATCACCGAAAGTTCGATATAAATCGGGCTGTCGATGATCCGCTCGGTCGTCCATTTGCCTCCCGCGCCGAACCAGAAATCATTGTTACTGGTCAGGCTTGCCCCCATTGTTGGCTGGAAGGCCCCGTAGCTTTTCGGCAGATCGTAAATGGCATAGATTTCTTCGCCGATGACGTCCTCCTGAAAATAGGTATCGCCATATTGTAGGCTAAGCCGTGCAGGGCTTTCGGTTTCCTGCAGGCATTCAGTGGGGCAATCATTCAGGTAGGTGTCCAGTCCGCCGACGATAAAAAAGAATACGGCAAATCTACTGTCCATGTGGTGTCTTTCAGCTGTCAGGTTCAATCAGGCCCAGCCCGCGCAGGTAAATTCCGATCCCGGATTCGAGCAGGTCTTCGGGCGGGAAGGGGCTTTGTGTGCCGGGGTTAGAGCGGGCAAATAGTTCGACAACGCCGTGGCTGAGCGCCCAGATATGCGCGCTGAACATCTGCGGTGGCGGGCGTTTATGCGCCGGAATATGCTGCGACAGTTCTTCGGCAGCTTTTTCCAGAACCCCCATTGCACGGGTGGCAACGGCGTGTAGTTCGGGCGTGCGGTTGATCGAAATCCCGGATTCGAACATGGCGATGTAATAGCCGGGGTATTTATTCGCGAAGGCCAGATAGGCACGCCCCGTCGCCTCGAACGCGGCAAGGGCCGATGGTTGGCCGCCATTATAGGCGTGGTCCATAAGGTCGCCGAACATTTCATACCCTTGCTGGGCGGCAGCGGCGATCATGTCTTCGCGGCCTTCGAAGTGGCGGTAAACAGCGGCAGGTGTGACGCCCGCTTCGCGCGCGGCCTCTGACAGGGTGAACCCCGTCGGCCCGCGTTTTTCAATCAGCGTCAGACAGCCATTGATCAATGCCTCGCGCAGATTGCCGTGATGATAACCGCGCTTAGCCATGCCAGAGGTCGGGGCCTCCTGCGACTTGTGGATCGACGCTGCCAAGCGCCTTTTCGTCTTTGCGGGCATAATCGAGCTGGGTCAGGATACTGCGGATCGTTTGCACCCGCGCGCGGCGCTTGTCATCAGACCGGATGATTGTCCAGGGTGCCTCGGCAGTATGGGTCTGGTCGAGCGTTTCGCCAATCGCGGCTGTGTAGCTGTCCCATTTACTCAGGCCTTCGACATCGATCCAGGACAGTTTCCACTGTTTGAGTGGGTCTTTTTCACGATCCAGAAAGCGTCTCAGCTGCGTCGCCTGCCCGACATTCAGCCATATCTTGAAGAGTTTGATCCCCTCGGTGACCAGCATGTGTTCAAACTCCGGCACCTGTTTGAACCAGCGTTCGCGCTGTTCTGGCGTGCAGAACCCGAAGACATGTTCAACAACGCCTCGGTTATACCAACTGCGGTCAAAGATCGTGATTTCGCCTTTGGCGGGCAGATGGGCGATGTAGCGTTGAAAATACCATTGTGCTGCCTCCACATCAGTAGGTTTGGACAGGGCCACCAGTTTGGCCCCGCGCGGGTTCAGATTTTCGCGCAAACGCTTGATTGTGCCGCCTTTGCCAGCCGCGTCCCGCCCTTCGAAAACGATGGCAATCCGCTGGCCGGTATCACGCGCCCAGGCCTGCATGCGGACAAGTTCGATTTGCAGGGCTGTCAGGGCAGCTTCGTATTCTTTTTTGTCCCAGCGCCGATCATAGGGGTAGTTAGGGTTCAGGATGTCGTTCTTTCCGCTCTCTTTGATGGCTGTTTGCACCCGCACAGGCGCGTCTTCCCTGGCAAAGCGGCTGATCCCGCCATCAAAGGGTAAATCCATGAAAACTCTCCCGATCTTCAGAACTTATATATGGGGGTTTCAGCGCCGGAGCGCAATTCGGGTTTGCAGCAGGCTGGTTGATATGTCTGATGCGATGGCGTTTTTCAAAAGAGCGCGACCAATCGGCAACCAATCCAGCCGCAAGTTCGGTGTGTTGCGTGATCTATCAACTCTTGATTGATCCTCATCGTGAATAGGGTAATCTTGCAAGTGATTGCTTTGATGTCATTCCGACGAGGACCCAGCCAATGAACGCGCCATTTTCGCAAGATGCCCGTATGGGGCGACTGACAACGGCTTTGGGCAAGGATGCGCTGGTCCTGCTGCGGTTTGATGGCTCGGATTACGTCAACGGCCTGTTTCAGTATCGTGTGGAGGCTTTGTCGTCATCCGCTGACCTTGATTTTGATGGGTTGATCGGGACCCATGCCAGTGTCGAGATCGAGACACAGAATGATGGCACCCGCGTCTTTGATGGGATCGTCACAGAGGCGACATGGGCGGGTGTCGGCGAAAATGGTAACAAATATGCACTAACCTTGCGGCCTTGGTTCTGGATTGCAGGGCGGCGGCGGAACCAACGGATTTTCCACAATAAAACCGTGATTCAAATTATCGAGGATTTGTTCAAACCGTATTCCGGTTTGGGTGATCCGGCGTTTGAGATCAAGGTGACGGGCAGCTACCCCGAGCTTGAATATACGGTGCAATATCGCGAGAGTGATCTGGAATTTGCGACCCGGCTGATGGAACGGTTCGGCATTTCCTATCATTTTGCACATAGTGTTGGTGGTCATACGCTGGTGCTGACTGATGCGGTTGACCAGCATCAGCCGATCGCAGGGGGTGAACGCGAATACAAACCCATCGACGGCGCACAGCAATCCGGTGAGGAGCATTTTTGGGAATGGCACCCGGAACGCCGGATGACAACCGGAGCGGTTCGGTTGACCGATTACAACTTCAAAACGCCAAGTGCCGCAATGGAGGTCGACCGGGTTGGTGATGCGTCCTATGCGGAAGGTCAGATCGAAAGCTACGACTATCCCGGCGACTACCTTGACCAGGGCGCGGGTAAAGATGTCGTTGGGTTGCGGATGTTGCAGGAGCGCGGCCAGGATGCGCGGCATCGGGCCTTGGGGGATTGTACGTCACTTGGGGCCGGGATGACCTTGACGTTGACGGGTGATCAGGTTCACGGGCTCAAAGGTGCCGATTACCTTTGTCTGGCCGCAAGCCATTCCTATGTTTCAGATTCCTATGGGTCTGGCGGCGCAGAGAGCGATGGCCGCGCCTATTCGGGTGAGTACACATTAATGCCAGTAACCGCTCCGCTGGCTCCCGCGCGCAAAACCCGGATGCCGGTGGTGCAGGGTCCGCAAACGGCTGTTGTTGTCGGCGAGGGCGAGATTGATTGCGATGAATTTGGGCGCATTCTGGTGCATTTCCACTGGGACCTGAACAAGGCCTACTCAATGCGGTGCCGGGTGTCGCAAAACTGGGCCTCCAAAGGCTGGGGCGGTATGGTGATCCCACGGATCGGGATGGAGGTCGTCGTCGAATTCCTCGAAGGCGACCCGGACAAACCCTTGGTCACCGGCTGCGTCTATAATGGTAAGAACGATCCGCCCTATGCGCTGCCCGAACATAAAACCAAATCAGTGTTCCGGTCAGACAGCCATCAATCTGAAGGCTTTAACGAACTGACATTCGAGGATGCGACGGGTGCCGAGAAAATCTATCTGCATGGCCAGAAAGATCACGAAATCCATATTGAGAATGACCGATCCAAGCGGATTGATCGCAACCAGTTAGAAAGCGTCGGACGCAACAAGACGATTGAGGTCGGCAACAACCATCACGAGGTGATCGGCGGTAACATGACCTTAATGGTCGGTCCCAACAAATTGCAGCGTTTCGTCACCCAGAAATTTGAGGCCCTGACGAACACCTTGGGTGATATGGCATCGAAGCTCGGGCTGCCGGATTTCCTGAACATGGGCGAAGGCAACATGATCGTCGGTGTGGCCAAGAACAAAGCCGAGACGGTGATGCTGTCATCGACAGAAGTCGTCGGGGCAGGGAAGGCCACCACGGTGGGGGGTGGTTTTCAAACAATTGTCGGCGGGATAAAAAATACGACGGTCGGGATTGGATCCTATGAAGAGGTGGGCCAGAACAAGACGACCATCGTCGGAAAGCAGTATGAGATTGTTGTCGGCGACAGCAAGGTGACTCTGGAAGAGGGCGGCACCATCTCGATCACCGGCAAGAAAATCCTGATTGATGGCGAGGAACTCGTCAGGATCACCGGCAAGTCGGTGAAGGTCAACTGAGTTGTCACACCATTATCCACTGATTGGTTCCTTCTCGACCCGCTTGTGCCGACAAGAGGTTGGGGTTGCTGGCCCCGGCGGCAGATGGCCCCCGACAAGCCTGCTGTCATCCATTCGGCAAGTGACGCGTGGCACCAATAATCAAGACATGACGCCCGACGAGTTTCTGACGCATGTGCGGCGTGATCAGCAGCAGTATTTCTTGGAAAGACTACGGGAATATGAGGCGATGCTTCATATGATTGGGCTGCTTGCAGGTATTGTTGGCACCCCAGAAGAACAGGAAGCGGTTCGTAACGAACTAAAATCAGCGATTAACGACTATCTCGCTACGATAGAGATACCAGAAGATCAGTTAAATCCGTTTGCGGTCCCGATTGGGACACCTCATGCCGAAAAGGCTTCGGCAGGTATGGCAATCGGTTATCTTTTTAATCGCTACATTCGCGGCCAGCCGGACGACGAGAATATTTTTTACCAAGCCGGTGAAGCCAACGATCGTGCCAACCGTGCGATGATGCAAATGATCAACGACCTAGTTGTTGGCATCTGGAATGCGATGCGCGACTGGCTCAATAATTTTTGGGAAACCTATGAATCCGAAGGTCTGATCATTGCGATGAATAGAGCGCGTATCGACGTTGCATTCTTTGCAGCCGAATGTGCGATCGACATCGCCATTGGGGCTGTCACCCTCGGTCTGGGGGCTGCAGTGTCTCGAGTACTGAAAGGGCTTCGTTTTGTCGGGATGAGAACTGGTTTGGGAAGTACCAGAGTGATCATCAAAGCGATTCCTGACACGCCGGATCGGCGTCCAACATATCTTATGGATCAAACGATACTTGATGACGATATCGACCCGCAGTTTGATCGTATTGTCGATGAGGACAGGTTTGGCGGCGGTGGCACGATTGACGATACTGAAACGCGAACGACGCCGAACGCTGACACACCAAATACGACCGTTGTCCGCGGTGCTGGACGCAACGAAGCAACAATTACCGTCGATCCTGAAACAGGCCGCCCGGAATCAGTACAAGCGACCATTTCCTCTGATATGGGTGCAAATCCGCGCGGAGACAATGCGACCGCAATCGGTGCGCTCGGGCGGGATGGCGATCACGGTGGCCACTTGATTGCCCACCGTTTTATGGGTGATGTGCCTGACGAAGGCATCGTTCCGCAGGCAGGCAACCTGAATACGGGTGCCTGGAAAAAAATGGAAAATGAGTGGGCCGATTGGATAGCCTACGGTCGCACCAACAGGAAACAAATTGAAATCGAGATCAATATCGATGTTGATCCGCCCGGAGCCGAGAGGCCAGATCATTTTTACGGCGACTACACCGTCTACGAGATAGGTCAGGACGGAAGTAGGACCGTTTTGCGTACTTCTCCAATAGACATGGCTAACGAACCGGGACAAACATTTGAAAGAGTGTATTTCCGGACGGATCCTGATGGAACAATACAGCTGAGGTAAACTATGGGTGTGAAAGAAGATATTGTCATCGAGATCGGGCAGATTTTGATGCGGAATGCCCAAAAGGGTGGAGCCGAATGGGACTATTGCGGCTACATGTTTGAAACGCGGGATGGCGTCAGCAGCGGTGGCGAAATGTTCATGTTTCACGAGGGTAATCGTCTGCCGTTCCGCTTGGGCCGAGATATGAAAGACGTAGCAACGGCCTTCAAACGCTTTCGCGAAGTCACTCGCGTCGAAGGGGATGACTATTGGCTGAAATGCCTGGTGGTGCTGCGCCGCGACGGTGACCTTAAGATGTTGTTCGAATTTGAGGACTGGTCGCGCTGGTCGATCACGCCCGCCAATGTGGATGATGCCTACAAAATCCTAGTGGGGGAGATTTATCCTGAGGCGCTGGAGGATCGTGGATGACCCGTGTTGACAGCGATGCTTGGATACCCAAGGCCAAGAAGCGCAAAGCGTACCGCGATCACGTCCGTGACAAATTTTATAAAGAAGTCGGCATGAAGAAGGGTGCTGTTGTGCAAGAGCACACCGGTGCCCCGCAAAAGCAGCGTGTGTTGGCGACGCAGCTTTTGAATCTGACCCGCAAAGGCAGCGTACCGGACGGCGCTCAAAAAGAAATGGTTACGCTGATGGCGAAAAGCCTTGGCAGTACCGGACTTGGTGTCGGCGGCATGGGCAGTACAGCGCAAACACAAGATCTGTTGGATAGGTATTCAATGAAGAACCTTCGCGAGAACTGGTTCTGGTCACCTGCATTCTTCGATTAATTTGCGCTGCCTCGCCCGTTGCTCTGACCAGACATTACGAAGGAATGACATAACATGCCGCTTGTGGTCACCAAGTCTTGTAACTTAGCCGCGGTATGTAGCGGTGCGCATTTTGGTTTTGCCGTGCAATGAAACTCGCTTCCAGCCTCCCCCTTTCGCATACGGCCTTTGCTCATTGGTATACTGATGACACCGAAGTTGGTATCGTCGTTGCTAAGGCGGAGTTTCGTTTGAGCAAGGAGGGGACGACCCCCGTCACCCCGCCGCCTGATCTGGTTTTGACGGACGAGTTTGTAGGCGCGCCGGAGGATAGCGCGTTGTTGCAAGAGCAGGATATCGCTCCGTTCAAGCCGAAAACTGATCTGTGCATCCGTGGCACCGCTCGCAGCTTTGAGGGTAAGCCCCGCCGTGACTGGCCTGTTGTTGTCAGCATTCCCGACCTGTTGAACTACAGTTTCCATGTGCGCGGCCCGTCGCGCTGGATCAAATCCATGCTGAATTGGAAACTGTCCCAGCCCGATGAAGTGGTCGATGTGCCGTTGACCTATGCGCTGGCTTATGGCGGCCAATGTCAGGAAGGCGACGCAACCCAGTTTTTTGAACGTAATCCTGCCGGTGTTGGTTTCATGACCGAAGACGCTGCGTGCGATGTGCAGGGCTGGTCTGCCCCGCAGATCGGCCTTTTGGCCGAGTTCATGGATGCGCGGCCCTTCGCCCCGATGGCGGTGCATGGCACGATGCCCATCGCCAAGGGCTGGTTGCCCCGGCGCTCCGCCGCGGGCACCTTTGATGAGAACTGGGAACGTGACCGCCATCCGCGCATGCCGCTGGATTATGATCTGGCATTCTGGAATGCCGCCCCGTTGCGATTGCAAATCGATCCTTATCTGCAAGGTGATGAGGTGATTGAGATCAGTGGCGTCTCGCGTGACCGTGAGACGGTCAGCCTGCGTTTGCCCGGCGCAAAACTGGCGCTGAAATCCCTGACCGATCCGTCACAGGAACCGGTGGCGATGAACCTTGATACGGTTGAGCTGGATGTCGAAAATATTGACGAAGGTCAGGCAAGCGTGGTCTTGTTATGGCGTCTGATCGTGCCGGATCGCGACGCCTTTACCGAGGCTGAAATTATCAGAGGATAACATCATGCATTCCGCCGCCCGCCATTCTGGCAAGAACGCGACTATCACCTGCCTTGCCCCGGATGTCTGCAAGACGCAGGTGGGCAATGCGGTTGTGCCGATCCCTTATATGATTATCTCCAAACTGGATTGGTCCGACAAGACGGTCAGCAATACGAAACTGACCGGGATGGAGGCGTTCAACATGGATGCCCGCACCAATAAGGTCACCGGTGACGAGCCTGGCAAACTGGGCGGTGTGAAATCAGGCGTCAATCAGGGCTGGTGCCGCCCGCAATCCAACAAAACCAGCGTCTTTGTGAATGGTGCAGAGCTGCTGCAAAACAACAATCTGTATGAGATGAACTGCGCCGGCCCAAACGGTGCGGGAAATACGATTGGGCGTTTGACTTACTTCGAATGACTGCCGGAAAGCCGTCTAGTTTTCAGCCGCCCGTGCCGCGGCCCGGTTGATCGCTGCAATCGTTTCATCCGGGTTGACGTGGTGGGGCATGTGCCCGACGCCTTCCAGGGTTTTCAGCTTGGCGCTTGGCACGATCTTGATCACTTCCTGCGCGTGGATATGGATAGGAACCGTTGTGTCGGCATCCCCATGCACGATCTCAATGGGCAGGGTCAGGTCAGGGTAGCGTTTGACCAGTTCGACCACATGCGGGCGCAACGTATTGACCTGCCGGATATTGGCCCGCATCGTGTCAGGTCGCAGGGTCAGCCCCGCACCGATGTAATGGGCGTAACCTTCGGGCGCAGGCTGCGGGGCAAAAGTGCCGTCAATCCGGCTTTCCACTACGCTTTGTGGCACCAGTGCCGAGATTAGCGGGATTGTCACCGCCCCGCCAAAGGCACTGCCATTGACCCGGTAGTAAGGGTCGAGAGGTCCGGGCCATGGCATCGTTACCCCGGCAAGCGACACAAGCGCCTTTGCATTGACGGGGCTATCATTGTCCAACCCTTCAACCGCCCAAGCATAGGATACGATCCCGCCAAAGCTGTGCCCGGCGACAATCGGATCGGTGATCCCAAGCTTTTCGGCGGCTTCGCGCAACATCCGCGCCTGATCCAGCGGTGGGTCGCCGTCGGTGGCTGTGGCCCCGCCGGTCACACCCGGCACCCGGTCCGTATATCCCAACCCGGGCCGGTCAAATGCCGTCACGGTGTAGCTGTCTGTCAACCGGTCCATCAGATCAAAGGTAAATTCGCGCAGGTTCCCACCGGCCCCGTGCAGCAGGATCAGATGCGGGCCACTGCCGCTTTGTACATAATGTACCTGTCCGCCTGTCACATCGACGAACTGGCCAAGCGGGGGATAGCTTTCCTCTGCCTGTGCGGCCCGGTAGCTGGCGCCGATGCTGGTCAGGGCCGCGCCGACACCGATGGCGAGTGCGGATATGGTGAGTGCTTTACGTGCCAATTTTATCCATCTCAAACTGGGTGGTCTGATAAATTTCGTTTATCCAGTTTCCATATAGAAGGTGCGCGTGGCTTCGCCACCTGTTTTGCGGTTGTTCCGTTGGGTCATCATCCGGGTAGTAGTTCATGGGCACGTTAATCGGCGTGCCTTCGCTGATATCCCGGTCATATTCCTGTTTCAGCGTGCCGCTGTCATATTCGAAATGGTTGAAGATATAGAGCGCCCGGTGACCGGGATCTTCGACCAGGCAAGGGCCAGCCTCATCGCTGGTGATCAGCGTTTTTAGCCCATGGTCTGCGTCAATCTCTTCCTGCCGCATTTCCGTCCAGCGGCTGACCGGGATCACGCAATCGTCAGAGAAGCCCCGCAGATAGGGCGAAGCAGGTTCCATGTTCCGGTGCCGGAAGCAGCCGAACGCCTTGTGGTCGAGAATGTGTTTCTTGACCCCGTGGAAATAGTTGATCATCGCCATCCCGCCCCAGCAGACGCCGAAGGTCGAATGGACGTTGGTTTGGGTCCAGTCAAAGACCTGTGTCAGCTCATCCCAATAAGTGACATCTTCAAAAGGCAGATGTTCGATGGGCGCGCCAGTGATGATCAGCCCGTCGAATTTCTGATCTTTGACGGCGCTAAAGGGTTGATAAAACTCGGCCATGTGTTCGGCAGCGGTGTTTTTTGTCCGGTGTTCGGACATCCGGATCAGGCTGAGTTCGATCTGCAATGGTGTCGCCCCGATCAGCCGGGCGAACTGGTTTTCGGTCTGGATTTTCTTGGGCATCAGGTTCAGCAAAGCGATCCTGAGCGGGCGGATATCCTGCCTTGCGGCAGCGTCTTCATCAAGCACCATCACGCCTTCGTTCGACAGAACGTCATAGGCGGGCAGGGCGGCGGGTAGTTTTATAGGCATCGGATTATGTCCTGGATCAGGAGGAAAGAGATAGGCGGCTTAGCTGCGCATCTCAAGGGCGTCGGCGATCATGCCAACAAAGCCCTCCGTGTCTTTGATCTGTTCGACGGTCTTTTGCGGGATGGTGATCCCCCATTTATCGGCCATCGCCTTGTAGCGCGGTTGCCGATGCGCCAATGCTTTGGCAAAGGCCCAGCGGATGAAATCATCCGGGTCCACTTTTGCGGGGCTGATGTCATATTCCGACAGATAGGCCTGCCATGTCGCTAGCAGAAACGCCGGGTCGTAGGACATCGGTTTGGGCTCTTTATCGAAACGACGGATCAGTTCGGCGGTGTGTTCTTCTGTCCCTTCGATCCAGACCATCAGCGTCTTGGATGCCAGATCGGTCAGGACCGGGTCGTCTGGATCATTGGCATCCACCCATTCGCAGATTGATCCACCCGTGTCGCAGACGAAATGCGGGTATTGATAGAGATCGATCGCCCGATCGATGAAATAGCCGGTATCATGCAGGGCCGCGACCTCGGCCTCTTGGAACTGGTCTTGCCGCCTTGTGTATTCATCCCAATCGAGCCCGCCTTTGGCCGGGTCGCCGGGTTTGCCCAGATAAGACGACATCGGTTTAAGATCATCGAAAGAAATGTTGGAGCCGATATAGATCGAGTTCGAACGCAACAGGTCCCGCAGGAACGGCACCTTCATCGCCTCGCGCTTTGCATTATCGGCGATCTTTTCGCCCATGTACCGCGTTCCGATCCGGTAATCGATGGAATAGTGGAACCAATCGCCTGTGCTGCGCAGCATATTGGACAGGTAGGTCTTACCCAGACCTGACATTGCAAAAAGCAGGACCCGTTTATGCGGCGCATTGCGCCAGTCAGAGGCGGAGGCGTAAATCATCCGATTTGCCTAGCCGCAGTTTGATAAAACTGCCAGTGCTTTTTGCCGTTTTTGTTGGTATGCCCGGTAAGTTGATGTTTTCAAGACGAGATTCGAGGCAGGGGCCTGTCGGCGCGACGTCGGACATGCGTCGGACTTGTGTCGGGCAGCTTTGCGCGGGGCGGTCAGGTTTTGTTAAGGATCAGCATGGTCATGAAAAACTTGCCAAACCATGACCCCTGCGTGCGGCCCGACAAGGGTTCTGTCGGGGCGAAAGACCGATTTGCACACGTCTAAGGCGAATGCGCTTCGACCAAAGTGAAACAACATCACCGCCAGTCGCCGGACTCTTGATGCATGGGCTGGTGCGGTACTTTTCTGCCCTTCGCTGTGTTTGAAGCAATCGCGGCTTTCGGGTATGCGTTCAGGGACAATCAGGAGTCACGGATGTTTCAGCCACCGGTCTTTCGAGAACAACGCAAAGAAGTCATGCAAGAATTGGTTATGGCACATCCGTTTGCCACGATCGTTACCTCTGCAACTGGGCGCTTGACGGCAGATCACGTGCCGCTGGTCCTGAAACCCGCATCAGGTGAATCCCACCTTCAGGGTCATATCGCTGTCAACAACCCACTGTTTCGGGAGACAGAAGAAGCCTTTGAGGTTCTGACGATCTTTCAGGGCCCTCAAACCTATGTCACGCCTTCGTGGTATGCGTCGAAGCAAGAACACGGGAAAGTCGTTCCCACGTGGAACTATGTTGTCGTTCACGTCCGCGGTGAATTGCGGTTCACACGAGAGCCTGATTGGCTTCTTCGGCATTTAAATGACCTCACCCATCAACATGAAAGCCATCGTGCCGAGCCATGGGCTGTGTCTGATGCCCCGTCGGATTTTGTACGGCGGCAACTTCTCGGTCTGGTTGGTTTCGAGATAACGATTGAGGACATGCAGGGAACCTGGAAAGTTAGCCAAAATAAGGCGCTGAAAGACTGGACCGGGGTCAAAGCGGGACTGGAAGAAGAAGCGGCACCGGATGCGGCAGACATGGCGCGATTGGTGGAGGAGCACGCAAGACGATAGCGCGGACCTTCTGGAAATGCCGCGACTTGCGCGGCATCGATCAAATTGGGTTTGTCATCCTTCCATCCGCCAGGTGCGACAGGTGGCAATCCTGCCAAAGGGCTGGTTCAGGCCTGCAGGATTGTGGGCCAATTGGCGTTGGCTGCGGCGATTCGTGCAGGAATGTCGCGTTCCCATTTACGTTGAATGCGCCGGGAGTAGTTGAGGTAAAGCTTTCCATCCACGATCTTCCAGGCATGCGGCACGGTGGATGCGGTGTAACCTTCGCTGACCGCCCAGGCGCAGTAACCGCCATATTGCGGTGCGTATTTTTCAGGTGCTGCGGCAAAGGTGGCCCGGTTTTCTTCGCTTGAGAACCGCCAGGTTACACCCATCCAGTCATGGGTGATGTCGGCATTGCCCGCGACCGGTTCGCTTTGGGTGAAATACCCCACGACATCAGTGCCATCGACGGCGATCCCGTCATTGGCATAGATCGATGGTGTCGCGGCCATACTTGTTTGCCCCAGCAGGGCAAGCGCAGGTGTGGCGGCGGCAAATGTCAGCAGGGTGCGGCGTGTCAATGTCATCTGAGGCTCCTTCGCGGGGTCTGTGTCTGCCTGCAATATGCGGTTTGCAATTGCCCCGACGCTAGCCCCCACACACAGATGTCATTGCCATGTTATTTTGGGCCCTGAAATGTTTCAGTAGCCCCGCCAGATCCAGCCGCCGCCCAGAATGCGCGTGCTGTCAGGATCGTAAAACACGCAGGCTTGACCGGGCGAGATGCCTTGTTCTGCGGCGACCAGTTCAACCTCTGCTTCGGTGTCCGAGATTGGGCGCAATACGGCATCGGTCGGGGGCCGTGTGGAGCGTACCCGGACGGTGATTTCCCGTTCGCCCATATCCATCAGGTTGCCGCCGCCGATCCAATTGATCTCGCGCACCGGCACCCGTCTTGTGGCCAGCAATTCCTTGGGTCCGACAATGACTTGTTTGCTGTTTACATCCAGCTTTACCACGTAAAGCGGGTCAGCAAGCCCGCCGATCCCAAGCCCGCGCCGTTGCCCGATTGTGTAGTGGATCACGCCTTTATGCGCCCCAAGGACGTTGCCATCCATATCCACGATGTCACCGGGTTCTGCGGCGCCGGGCCGCAGTTTTTCGATGACGGCGGCATAATCCCCGTTGGGCACGAAGCAGATATCCTGACTATCGGGTTTGTCGGCCACGCTCAGCCCGTATTTCGCGGCGAGCGCGCGCGTTTCATCCTTTGAAGCGTGATGCCCCAATGGGAAACGCAGGTAATCCAGCTGTTCTTGTGTGGTCGAGAACAGGAAATAGCTTTGATCTTTGCCCGGGTCGGCGGCGGAGTGCAGCTCTGCCCCCTCGACACCCATCTTGCGTTGGATGTAATGCCCCGTTGCCATGCAATCGGCATCAAGATCCTTGGCCGTTTCCAGCAGGTCCTTGAATTTCACCCGCTCATTGCAACGGATGCAGGGCACGGGGGTGGCCCCGCCCAGATAGCTATCGGCGAATTCATCAATCACGGCTTCACGGAACGTGTTTTCATAATCCAGCACATAATGCGGAAAGCCCATTTCCTCGGCCACGCGGCGCGCATCGTGGATGTCGCGCCCTGCACAGCAGGCCCCTTTTTTGGCAAGCGCTGCACCGTGATCATAAAGTTGCAAGGTGACACCAACCACATCGTAACCTTCTTCGGCCAGTTTGGCCGCCACAACAGAGCTGTCGACCCCGCCAGACATGGCGACGACAACGCGGGTTTGCGCAGGCGGTTTTGCAAAGCCGAGCGAGTTCAGCGGCATATCGAGGGACATCAGATTTTCCAGATCAGGCAATTTCTTACCGAAATATAGGAAAATCCTAACTACTCTCAAGAGGCAGTTATACCTCTCATTAAGTCCTGACCCCGATAACCACCCCCGGGAGTACGACGAAAGGGGTGTACTATGTATCTAAGAAAAGTTGAGGGGCCGCGTTCTGTGACGTTGCCCAACGGTAGCATCATGACCCGGGCTGACCTGCCCGGCTCTGATACAAGGCGGTGGGTCGCGTCGCGCAAGGCGGCGGTTGTCCGGGCGGTTGCCGCCGGGTTAATCCAACGAAAAGAAGCGCTTGAGCGTTACAATCTGTCGGATGAGGAATTCGCCGAATGGGAATTGGCCGTGCATCAATATGGTGAGGCCGCGTTGAAGGCGACCGCACTACAACGCTATCGACAACCATAGGTAGAAATGCAATGATGTTCTGGTATAGTAACGGGTGATTAACCTTTAGCCGTTTAGGTTAACGACACTGAAGAGAGAGCGGAGAACTCGGATGCGTGTCTTGCTGGTTGAAGATGACCCAACAACGTCGAAAAGCATTGAACTGATGCTGACCCATGCCAACCTGAACGTCTATGCGACGGATTTGGGTGAAGAGGGGATCGATCTTGCGAAATTGTACGATTACGACCTGATCCTACTGGATCTGAACCTGCCAGACATGAATGGCCACGAAGTGCTGCGCCAATTGCGCCTGAGCCGTATTGATACGCCTATATTGATCCTCTCAGGGGATGATGGGACAGAAAGCAAGCTAAAAGGCTTTGGTTTCGGTGCAGATGATTATCTGACCAAACCCTTCCACCGCGAAGAACTCGTGGCGCGTATCCATGCAATTATCCGCCGTTCCAAAGGTCACGCGCAATCGATCATCAAAACTGGTCGGATTGCCGTTAATCTGGATGCCAAGACGGTTGATGTGGGCGGCAGTACCGTCCATCTGACCGGCAAGGAATACCAGATGCTGGAACTGTTGAGCCTGCGCAAAGGCACAACACTGACCAAGGAAATGTTCCTGAACCATCTTTACGGGGGCATGGACGAACCTGAACTGAAGATCATCGACGTCTTTATCTGCAAGCTGCGCAAAAAGCTGAGCGAGGCAACCGACGGCGAAAACTATATCGAAACGGTCTGGGGCCGGGGTTATGTATTGCGTGATCCTGAGCCCGTTGTTGCAACTGAAAAGATTGCAGTCGGCGCATAATCGGCGCCGGGCCAAGCCGCTCACGGAACTTGTGCCCAACACCACTGGACGCGGCAATCGACGCTGCCTAAGAATTGGATCAACCATTTTGTCAGGTTGATCCATTCCGGAGGGCCGCGTGAGCCAAGATCAAGAACTCTGCCACCCACAGACCGGGCATTTGGATGTGACCGCGTTGACATCCGCACAGGCTGGTGAGGAACTGGCCTGGTTGGCGCAGCAGTTGGATGCCGCAAACACAGCCTATCACCGCGATGACGCCCCCGATATCAGTGACGCCGCCTATGATGCGTTGAAACAGCGCAATTTGGCGTTGGAGGCCGCGTTTCCCGCACTGAAACGCCCCGATAGCCCTAGCGAGAAAGTTGGCGGCGCACTGACCGAGGGCTTTGGCAAGGTGCAGCATGCAAGGGCCATGTTGTCGCTTGGCAATGCGTTTGATGATGGTGAGGTGGCCGATTTCGACACCCGCATCCGGCGCTATCTGGGGATGGAAGCGGATCAGCTGCTGACTTACACGGCAGAACCCAAGATTGATGGTTTGTCACTGTCTTTACGCTATGAGGGTGGCCAACTGGTACAGGCCGCAACGCGCGGCGATGGGGCCGTGGGCGAAAATGTTACTGCCAATGCCCGCACCATCGACGATATCCCGCAACAGATTGGCAACGCACCCGATGTGCTCGAAGTGCGCGGCGAGGTTTATATGAGCCATGCGGATTTCGCCGCAGTGAATACCCGGCAGGCGGAAAACAGTGGCAAGACTTTCGCCAATCCGCGCAATGCCGCTGCCGGGTCCTTGCGCCAGTTGGATGCGTCGATCACCCGCGCGCGCCCGTTGCGGTTTTTCGCATATGCCTGGGGAGAGCTATCTGCACCGCTGGCCGACACGCAATTCGCTGCAATCGCGCGTCTTGCATCATTTGGGTTTGTAACCAATCCGCTGACCCAGACCTGCGATGGGCCTACCGAAATGATCACGCATTATCACAGCATTGAGGCGCAGCGCGCGACCTTGGGCTATGATATCGACGGTGTTGTCTACAAGGTCGATGATCTGGAATTGCAGCGCAGGCTTGGCTTTCGATCAACCACGCCACGGTGGGCGATTGCGCATAAATTTCCAGCCGAGCTGGCCTGGACAACGCTGGAAGCGATCGACATTCAAGTGGGTCGTACCGGGGCGTTATCCCCCGTTGCCCGGTTACAACCGGTGACGGTCGGGGGCGTCGTTGTATCCAACGCCACGCTGCATAACGAAGATTACATCGCCGGTCGTGGCGGTGACGGACAACCCATTCGCGAGGGGCGCGATATTCGGGTTGGTGATTGGGTGCAGATTTACCGTGCGGGTGATGTGATCCCCAAGATCAAGGATGTCGACCTGGCGCGCAGGCCCGATGATGCGAAACCTTATGTTTTCCCTGATGCATGCCCGGAATGCGGGTCCGATGCGATCCGGGAAGATGGTGATGCGGTGCGTCGCTGTACGGGTGGTATCATTTGCCCGGCACAAGCCGTTGAAAAATTGAAACATTTCGTGTCGCGCGCGGCCTTTGATATTGAAGGTCTGGGCGCAAAACAGGTCGAACAGTTCTATCTGGATGGCTGGATCGCCGCACCTGCGGATATCTTTACCCTGCGGGATCGTTACGGCGAAGGGATGCAGCAGCTCAAGAACCGCGAAGGCTGGGGTGAGAAAAGCGCGAATAATCTCTTTGATGCGATTGATGAGAAACGGGAAATCCCGCTGAATAAGTTGATATTTGCACTTGGGGTCCGGCACGTGGGCGAATCCGGGGCATCGCTGTTGGCGCATCACTACGGGTCTTGGGACGCCTTCGAAACCGCGATGAAAGCCGCCGCAATCGGCGACGGCGCCATCTGGGAGGACCTGACCGGGATCGATGGTGTGGGTGCCGTGATGGCCACGTCAGTGATTACGACCATGCAGCAAGCGGCGGAATGCGCGTCGATTGATGCGCTGGTCGCGCAATTGGATGTGCAGGATGTTGTCGCCGCCACCTCTGACAGTCCGGTGGCGGGCAAAACGGTCGTGTTCACCGGCACATTGGAAAAGATGAGCAGGGCAGAGGCCAAGGCGCGGGCCGAAAGCCTGGGCGCGAAAGTGTCTGGGTCAGTCAGTGCCAAGACCGATTTGCTGGTGGCGGGCCCGGGGGCCGGGTCAAAGGCCACCAAGGCGGCATCGCTAGGGGTCGAAACCATTGACGAAGACGCTTGGCTGGCCTTGATCGGCGACGCATGAGCGGGCGGCCCGAGATCCTTTTCCCGCTTTTTGCCAGCCTGACAAAACTGGATGGGGTGGGCCCGAAAACTGCGCAGATATTGGATGATGCGGGGGTGTCAAAGCCGCGCGATCTGCTGATGACATTGCCGCATTCAGGGATTGATCGGCAGCGCAAGGACAGCATTCGCGAGGTTGTCGCCCCGGCGGTTGCCACTGTCGAGGTGAGTGTCGGCGCGCATTACCCGCCGCGTAGCCGGGGCCGCCCGTACCGGGTGCATGTGACCGATGCGCAAACCGAATTCCAACTGGTTTTCTTTCATGCACGGGGCGATTATCTGCAGCGTCTTTTGCCAACAGGGCAACGGCGCATCGTGTCGGGCAAGGTCGAGATTTTCGATGGCGTGGCCCAGATTGTGCATCCTGACCATGTTTTACCCCTGTCAGAGGCGGCAGATATCCCAGCCTTTGAACCCGTCTATCCATTGCATGCCGGGATTACCCAGAAATTGATGTGGAAGGCGACGCGTGCGACGCTGCAACTGGCCCCCGATCTGCCGGAATGGTGTGATGCGGCCTTGGTTGCGCGTGAAGGATGGCCCGCCTGGAAACCTGCCCTGGTAGCGGCACATGCGCCGGTCGCGATGGCCGATTTATCACCGGAGCATCCCGCCCGCCAGCGTTTGGCCTATGACGAATTGCTGGCGCATCAGCTGACTTTGGCGCTGGCCCGTGCGGTGTCGCGCCGTGCCAAGGGTATTTCGTCTGAGGGTACGGGGCAGCTGCGGGACAATGTGCTGGCGTCCTTGCCCTATGCCCCGACTGCGGCCCAGACCCGTGCTGTGTCCGAGATATTCGCCGATCTTGCGTCTGGTTACCGCATGAACCGCCTGCTGCAAGGTGATGTGGGGTCGGGCAAGACGTTGGTGGCGCTGATGGCATTGCTATGTGTTGTCGAGGCGGGCGGGCAAGGCGTGATGATGGCCCCGACGGAGATTTTGGCCCGCCAGCATCTGGATGGTTTAAAACCGTTGGCGGCTGCTGCGGGTGTGCGGCTGGAGATTTTGACGGGTCGCGACAAGGGTGCCGGGCGCGCGCAGAAGCTCGCCGATCTGGCCAGTGGTGATATTCATATCCTTGTTGGCACCCATGCGGTGTTCCAAAAAGATGTGGCGTTTCATGATTTGCGGCTTGCCGTGATCGACGAACAGCACCGGTTTGGGGTCGCCCAACGGATGGAACTGGGGGCAAAGGGGGCGGCGGTTGATGTGTTGGTGATGACGGCCACGCCTATTCCGCGGTCGCTTGCGCTGGCCCAGTATGGTGACATGGATGTGTCTGTGCTGGATGAAAAGCCGCCCGGGCGGACGCCGGTGCAAACCGCCCTGGTCTCAACGACCCGCATGGATGAGGTGGTGGAAAAGCTGCACAATGCCGTCGCCGAGGGGCGGCAGGCATATTGGGTCTGTCCGCTTGTCGAGGAAAGCGAAGTTATTGACATGACTGCGGCTGAGGAGCGGTTCAAACAACTCCGCGCCGCTTTGGGAGAGGGCGTTGTGGGGCTTGTCCACGGTCAGATGCCCCCCGCCGAAAAGGACGCGGCGATGGCCCGATTTGTCGCAGGCGACACAAAGGTCTTGGTCGCGACAACCGTGATCGAGGTTGGTGTGAACGTGCCCAATGCCTCCATCATGATGATTGAACGTGCCGAACGTTTTGGTCTGGCGCAACTGCATCAACTGCGGGGCAGGGTGGGTCGCGGTTCTGCGGCCTCCACCTGTTTGCTGCTCTATCAGGCGCCGCTGGGTGAGGCGGGGCGCAGGCGGTTGGATATTATGCGCGAAACCGAGGATGGTTTTCGTATTTCAGAGGAAGATCTGGCGATGCGGGGGGCGGGTGATGTGATTGGCGTCGCGCAATCCGGTATCCCGCGTTTTCGGATTGCGGATCTGGAGCGGCAAAGCGGGTTGATGGCGCTGGCCCAAAGTGATGCGCGCAAACTGTTGCACGATGATCCAGGGTTGCAAACAGAGCGGGGACAGGCGGCGCGGACCCTGCTTTGGTTAATGGAACAGGACAAAGCAATCCGTTTGATTTCAGTGGGTTAATGAGAATTATCGCATTATGTTCGCGAATGTTCTTAAAAAGTTCTTTACAGAGAGTTAATGATATGAGAACAAAGTAGCAACAGAACGTTAGGAGAACGCCATGACCCAAGAGATCAAATCTGTTATTACCCGTTCGCGCGATACGCTTTTGGCTGATGTGCTTGGTGTGATTGCCCTGATGGTGATGTTGTTTGTTGGATTGGCTTTACCCGGGCTTATCTGACCCTGCCGGCGCTTGTTTGCATTTGGTCCATCACATTGCCCTGTCCCAAGAATGCAATGTTTGATGACCTGCCTGTCTGATGTTCCCGAGCGGGGTTTTGCCTCCCCCGATTGAACGCCCGGACCAAATGTAATGCGCCTGACACTGCCGCCGCCATCCTGTCCCGGATGTGCGGCGGTTTTTTCTGGTGGTGGGCAGACTTTCACTGAAAGTCTGCGGCCAAATCCTTATCAAGGATTTGATGACAATTCCTGATACAGGAATTGTTTGGTTATGCCGTGGCTTTGGTCGCTTCGAACGCCTCAAGCGTGGCATCAAAGGCTAATAGGATTGAGGCGTGTCGGTTTTTGTAGTCTTTGGCCGGTTGCAGCACCGCCAATCCATCGAAGGGGGCAGATGGTACTGGTCCATCGTTTTTCAACATTGCAAAAAGTTCGTCCCGCCCTTGCTGGACTTGCTTAAGCGTCAGCCCAACGATCTGCGCTCCGATCACGGCAGCTGCTGCTTGTCCCAAGGCGCAGGCTTTGACGTCTTGCCCGTAATCGGCGATCACTTCACCGTCATGGTTGATATCAACCGTCACCGTGGATCCACAAAGGGGCGCCCGTTTCTTGGCTGTGGCCGTGGGGTTTTCCAACCGTTTGGTGCGCGGCATATCCGCCGCCAGCGCCAATATCCGCCCGGAATAGAGTTTGATCATATCTGTTTCGGCCGACATGGCATTTGCCCTTCTTGTTATCACAAACTAGATAGTCCGCACCGCAGCGCTTGCAAAGGTTTTTGATATGTCCTTCGACCCGGCCACACTAAAATATGATCAGGCGGGATTGATCCCGGCAATTGCGCAGGATGCCGCATCGGGCGAAGTGCTGATGATGGCCTGGATGAATGCCGAATCCGTAGCTCGGACATTGGAAAGCGGGCAGGTGACCTATTGGTCCAGGTCCCGTCAGGAATTCTGGATCAAGGGTGCAACCAGCGGCAATACCCAAACATTGGTTGATTTCCGGGTCGATTGCGACCGCGATTGCCTGTTGGTTGAGGTGACGCAGGTTGGCCCTGCCTGTCATACCGGCCGCCGCAATTGTTTCTACACAGCCGTGCGCAACGGAGAAGAGATTGAGGTGGTCAAGCTGCCGGAAGACCCACCATCTGTCTGATATCATTGGGTGTTGCACCCTCGGCCCGGTATGTCGTGATCGCCCGGGCGTCATCCCGCTTGGCCAGCCGCTTGCCGTTTTCATCCCTGATCAGCCGGTGATGATGATAGGCGGGCGTTGGCAAATTGAGTATTTTTTGCAAAATGATGTGGATTGGCGTGGCCTCTGCCAGATCCCGCCCGCGGACGACATGGCTGATGTTTTGGGCGGCGTCGTCGATCACGACCGACAGGTGATAGGATGTGCCCATATCCTTGCGTGCCAGCACCACATCTCCGATGGCTGTGGTTAAGAAACTGGCCGCGATAGTATGGATTTCTCCCTTTTCGATATAGCTGATCTGCTGGGCGACTTGGGCCATATCAAGCCGTAATGCGCAATCGGTGGGGCGCATACTAGGCTTGGGCAGGTGGCGACAAGTGCCCGGATAGATGATCCCGTCCGGGCCCATTGCTGCACCTTCCTGCGGCGCGCTGGCGGCGGTTTGGATGTCTTTTCTGGTGCAGTAGCACGGAAAAAGCAGACCATCCCTCCAGAGCCGGTCAAGTGCAGCGGCATAGGTCGGCAAATGATCGGACTGCCGTCGGACCGGTGTCGGCCATGAAAGGCCCAGCCATGACAGGTCATCATATATCCGGGTTTCCCATCTGGGCCGCGCGCGGCTTTGGTCGATATCCTCGATCCGCAACAGGAATGTGCCAGCCGCTGCCATCGCCATGTCATGCGCCAGAATCGCCGAATAGGCGTGCCCCAGATGCAAAGGTCCCGTTGGTGACGGCGCGAACCGTGTGATCATCGGCGCTGCAATATGATGATGTCCGATCCCATATCGACATCATCCAGATGGCGGCCATGTTCGCGAAAAACCACCTCGACCAGCCCTGTGCCGATCTGTCGGCCAAGCGCGTCCAGATAGGATGTGTCTTCAAGGGTTGGATCGTTAAACGAAAATGCCAGCAAATCGCCAGTGTCCAGCTTTGCCACCAAAGTATCGAGCGTTTCGGGTGGGGCGGCCCCGAGACTGACAACACCCACGGCTGTGATCGCCTTGTAAGCCCCCCGTCCAAAGCTGAGTTCACCCGGGACGGATAGCCAGGTCTTGTCATAGACACCACGCGCCGTCGCTATTTCCAGCATTTCGGCTGTGATATCCGTTCCGTCAAGATGCATGAAACCTTGCTGGCGCATCACCTGCCCGGAAAACCCGGTGCCGCAGCCGAAATCCAGGATCGCCGCGTCCGGTTTGACCAGCGGCGCCAGCGCCTGTGCGATCCGCCCTGGTGTATGATAGCCGCGCACGGTGACATCTGCGTCATAGGTTGCGGCCCATTCGGCATAGACAGCAATGGTTTCCTCCACCGGCCGTGGCGTCCAGAGATCGGGTTTCAGCACGTCTTTCTTGTCTGCCATGACATCACGCTAGCGCCAATGATCAGGCGGCGTCCAGCGCCATTTGGCCAAGCCAGCCCTGCCAATCGGATTTGGCACGGTCGGTATACGCCTTGTATCTGTCCTTGCGATTGCGCCGCCCGCCCTTGATTCCGTCTACGGGTGGAAACAGCCCAAAATTGACGTTCATAGGCTGGAATGTCTTGGCCTCTGCGCCGCCGGTGATATGGGTGACCAACGCCCCCATGGCTGTGGTCGTGGGCACCGGGGGCAGGATTTTTCCGGTCAGTTCGGCCACAGCCAAACGCCCGGCAAGCAGGCCCATCGCAGCACTTTCAACATAGCCTTCGACGCCAGTGATTTGGCCCGCAAAGCGGATATGCGGTTTAGAACGCAGGCGCATTTGATCATCCAGCAGACTTGGCGAGTTGATGAATGTGTTGCGGTGGATGCCACCCAGACGGGCAAATTCCGCGTTTTCAAGCGCAGGAATCATTTTAAAAACAGCCTTTTGTGCGCCATATTTCATCTTGGTCTGGAAACCAACGATGTTAAAGAGCGTGCCAAGCGCGTTGTCCCGCCGCAGTTGGACTACGGCGTAAGCCTTGTTTTGCGGGTCATGCGCGTTGGTCAGGCCGACTGGTTTCATCGGCCCAAAACGCAGCGTTTCGCGACCACGTTCGGCCATCACTTCAATCGGCAGGCAGCCGTCGAAATAACCGGCGGTTTCGCCTTCTTTAAACTCTGTTTTTTCAGCGGCGAGCAGGGCGTCGATGAATGCCTCGTACTGGTCCTTGGTCATCGGGCAGTTGAGGTAGGCGGTGCGCTCTGCCTCTGTTTCGCCTTTGTCATAGCGTGACTGCATCCAGGCCACATCCATATCGACGCTGTCGGCGTAAACGATGGGGGCGATGGCGTCGAAAAAGGCCAGGGCTTCGGCCCCGGTTTCCTGTTGGATCGCTGCGGCCAATGGCCCGGAGGTCAGCGGACCGGTGGCGATGATCCAGTTGCCGTCATCGGGCAGGGCGCTGATTTCTTCACCGCGGACGCTGATATTGGGGTGAGCCTGCAGGGCAGCGGTGACGCTTTCGGCGAAGGGATCACGATCCACCGCCAGCGCGCCACCGGCGGGCAGGCGGTGTTGATAGGCCGTCTGCATGATCAGACCGTTCGCTTGCATCATCTCCCAGTGCAGCAGCCCAACGGCGTTTTGTTCGTGGTCATCCGACCGGAAGGAGTTGGAGCACACCATCTCCCCCAGGTTGCCGGTGCGATGTGCAAAGGTTCCGACCTTGGGCCGCATTTCGTGGATCACGACCTGAAGCCCCGCATTCGCGGCCTGCCATGCAGCCTCTGACCCGGCCATGCCGCCGCCGATGATATTGAGCGTTTTTTCCATGGCGCACATCTAGGTCGTGGACCTGCAAATGGAAAGACCTGCCAGTGTCGCAGAGGTGTGGCAAAAAACGAACATCGCAAAATTGCCATTTTTGTTTGCATGGATTGCTGCAACTATCAGGCGTAACACGAAGCTAGGCATATAATTCTAGCAGGTAAGAAAATGAGCTATAAAATTGTTCTATCCGCCGCGATTGCGGCGATGATTGCACCATCAGCATTTGCACAAGGTCTGACCGGTGCGTCGGTCACAGGCGAATATCGCAACTATTACGGTGATGATCTGGAAGATACCACATTGCTGCTCCAAGGTGGCGTGGAGTTTGCTGTAGCCAACGACTTTGCCGTTGGCGCCAATCTGGGTTTTGGTCGGTTCGATGACGCTGAAGACAGTGACTACACCAACGCCACGTTACATGCACTCTATATGGTGTCGCCGACTGCCGCAGTCGGTGGCTTCGTGGCACGTGATTCCGCCGACAACTTCGATAGCACGAATTACGGTATCGAATTTGGTGGTCGTTCAAACACCTCGCGCTACGAAATCTATTATGGCCGGACTGATCTGTCCGGTGACAACGTTACGGACGAAGATATTTCTATCTTTGGCGCATCATTCGACGTTTTGGTGGGCAGTGGGATCAGTCTGGGATTGCAATATGAGTCGTATACTGGCTTGGAAGGCACTGCTGAAAGCGGTGCGACGGTCGATGATGTGACTTTGTCCGATACGTCTGTTATCGCGCGATATAACGTGACGCCAGCCGCATCCGTTTATGGTGAGTTTGGGACGATTGGCGCCAATGCATTTGAAGGCGATACGACTTTCGTCAGCAACGATGACATCCGATACTTCGGTATCGGTGCTGAATTCACCTTTGGTGGACAGCGTGGCAACATCTTTGGGGAGCGTAGCCTTGCTGGCTTTGGCTTCTAAGCTTCTATAAAGCAATGCAAAAAGGTCCGCATGTTGCGGGCCTTTTTTTATGCCTCGTCGCCGTCTTCTTCGGCATCCTCGCCCTGATCGGCGATCCAAGCCACGCTGACCACAGTTTCGCCTTTGCCGGTGTCAAATACCTTGACCCCGCCTGCACCGCGTGACCGGAACGAGATCCCATCCACCGGCACCCGGATTGATTGACCTGTGGATGTGACCAGCATGATCTGGTCGGACATATCCACCGGGAAGGATGTGACCAGCGGCCCACCGCGCATGGCCTTATCCATCGCCGCCACGCCCATGCCGCCGCGCCCACGCACGGGGTAGTCATGGCTGGAGGACAGCTTACCCGAACCTTTGGCCGTGATGGTCAGGATCAGATTTTCGGCAGCTGACATTTCGGCATAGCGTTCCTGGCTGATCTGGCCGGGGGTGGCTTCTTCGTCTTCGTTTTCTGCCTCATCCGTCAGACCGGCCATGGCCCGCCGCATTTTCAGGTACGCCGCACGTTCATCAGCCTCGGCCCGGAAGTGCCGGATGATCGACATTGAGACGACCTTGTCATTACCTTGCAGTTTGATGCCTCGCACACCGGTAGAGCTGCGCGAATTGAAGACGCGGACGTCAGTCGCGGGGAAGCGGATGGCGCGACCAGAATCGGTAACCAGCATCACGTCATCATCGTTGGAAGCGATGCGCGCGTTGATCAGGATTGTGTCCGCATGTTCGCCTTCGAACTTCATCGCGATCTTGCCGTTACGCATAACATTTGTGAAGTCTGACAGTTTGTTACGGCGCACAGTTCCAGCGGATGTTGCAAAGACAACTTGCAGGTCGTCCCACTCATCCTCTGGCCGGTCAACGGGCATGATCGCCGCGATGGACACGCCTTGCGGGATTGGCAGGATGTTCACAATCGCCTTGCCTTTGGCAGTGCGGTTGCCCAATGGCAGGCGCCATGTCTTGAGCTTGTAGACCATGCCGTCAGTCGTAAAGAACAGCAATTGCGTGTGGGTATTGGCAACAAAAAGGGTGGTGACCACGTCCTCTTCCTTAGTCGCCATGGATGAGAGGCCTTTGCCGCCCCGCCGTTGCGCGCGGAAATCGGCCAGAGCGGTCCGTTTGATGTACCCGCCCGACGTGACGGTCACGACCATGTCTTCCTGTTCGATCAGGTCTTCGTCTTCCATGTCGCCAGACCAGTCGACAATTTCTGTACGACGGGGGACGGCGAACAGGCCGCGCACCTCTAGCAGTTCATCGCGGATGATCTGCATGATCCGTTCGCGCGAGCCAAGGATTTCCAGATATTCGCGGATTTTCCCGGCGAGTTCCTGCAATTCATCGGTGACTTCCTGCACCCCGATCTGGGTCAGACGTTGCAGACGCAATTCAAGGATCGCACGAGCCTGAGTTTCAGACAGGTTATACGTGCCATCGTCATTGGCAGTATGGGTCGGATCATCAATCAAGGCGATATATTCGAGGATAGATGCGGCAGGCCATCGGCGCGTCATCAGTTTTTCGCGCGCGGTTGCTGCATCGGCAGAGGCACGGATCGTGGCCACAATTTCATCAATATTGGTGACCGCAACGGCCAGACCACACAGGACATGGGCGCGTTCGCGTGCCTTGCGCAGTTCAAAGGCGGTGCGGCGGGCCACGACCTCTTCGCGGAAATCAACAAATGCGGTCAGAAAGGCGCGCAGGTTCAGCAACTCAGGTTTGCCGCCGTTCAGGGCCAGCATGTTGCAGCCAAAGCTGGTTTGCATGGGCGTGAAACGGAATAGCTGGTTTAGCACCACCTCTGCCGTGGCGTCGCGTTTCAGTTCGACCACGACCCGCACACCGTTTCGGTCGGATTCGTCCTGCACATGGGCGACGCCTTCTATCCGTTTGTCGCGCGCGGCCTCGGCGATGCGGTCGATCATCGTGGCCTTGTTCACCTGATAGGGAATTTCCTCGATCACGATGGCGTAGCGGTCTTTGCGGATTTCCTCGACGCGTGTTTTGGCCCGGATGATGACGGAACCGCGCCCTTCCAGATAAGCTTTGCGCGCGCCTGATCGGCCAAGGATGATCCCGCCGGTCGGAAAATCCGGGGCGGGGATGTAGTCGATCAACTGTTCGCTGGACAGGTCCGGTTCGTCGATGATTGCGAGCGTGGCGTCGATAACCTCGCCCAGGTTATGTGGCGGGATGTTGGTCGCCATGCCCACGGCGATACCGCCTGCGCCATTGACCAGCATGTTGGGAAAGCGGGATGGCAGCACGCTGGGTTCGCGTTCCTTGCCATCGTAATTGTCCATGAAGTCGACCGTGTCCTTGGGCAGGTCTTCGGTCATGTATTGCGCGACTTTGGCCAGTCGGCTTTCCGTGTAGCGCATGGCGGCTGCACCGTCGCCATCCATGGACCCGAAATTGCCCTGACCATCGACCAAAGGCAGCGACATGGAGAAATCCTGCGCCATGCGGACCAGAGCGTCATAGATCGCGCTATCCCCGTGCGGGTGGTAAGAACCCATGACGTCGCCCACGGATTTCGCGGATTTTCGGTAGGATTTGTCTGCGGTGATCCCTTTTTCGTACATCGAGTAGATGATGCGCCGGTGAACTGGTTTCAGACCGTCACGCAAATCGGGGATCGCACGCGACACGATGACGCTCATCGCGTAGTCCAGATAGCTGGTCTTCAACTCGTGTTCGATCGTGACCGAAGGACCATCATATGCGGGCCGCATAGGTGGCATTTCATCTTCGTTTTCAGGGGGTTCCGGGGTGTCGTTCACGTAGTTCGCCTGTTGTTACTGACACTGCTATATGTCGTTGCGATACTTGTAACAGACACTTGATATAGGGTGCAATGGGTGATTCAATCAGGTGTAGGCAACTGCTTCGGTGGATATCTAATACGCTGTTTTTATGTAAATAAATCAAATCTATTGATCTATCTGGACACAAATGATGATTTGGGGAAATGTATGCTCATGGTAGATGAATTTGATAGTGGCGCAGTCGCCATAAGATTGCGGAGCATTAACCCGACAGACGCTGTCGACGCGATTCCATTTGATTTTGTCCGAGCTCGGTTAGTTGGTTCAGTTCTTACCGGTCTTAATTATGACGCTAGGAGCGGAGACATCACAATGACACTTGCATCAAATCAAAGCCTTGTAATTCGAGGTAGCTTAGAGGCTACACCATTGCAATATGACCCTGACATCGAAGGCGTTCCATCTGCCGTGCCTATTGTATTGGGTTCAGGGTTTACTGGTGATGCTTCAGAATTCACCAAGTTGGTCGCCGCATTAGATGGAGTATTCACCGCCTTATTCATTTGTGAATTTGGTTCGACTGAAAAGCTAGAGATGCTGTCCGATTTTGATGGGGCGGTTGGTTCGGAGTTATTGGAAGAGGTCGACCGGCTTTATATTGCTACTACTCACGTCGGTTCCTTTTGGGGTGAATTCAAATGCCGCAGTAAGAAGGCATTGAGAATTGTTCTTGCACTCGCTTCAGGCCTTAGTTCGTCCGGTAGAAAACACCTCGATGATCGTCTCGAAGCTGAAGCAAGGATACATCGCGCCGCAGCCGCAAAGGCAGAGGCGGAAGTACAGCGAATGCAAATAGAGAACTTCAGTAGCATCTACGAAGTATACGAGACAAAGATCAGCAGACTTCCGGAGAGTCACGCATTACGCCGCAGTTTTGAGGAGCAATACGCTGTCTTGCGACGACATGGAGCCTATAAACTTCCAAGACCGCCCGAGTCTTAACCCTATGTTGCGATCTCATATCATCCCGCCCGTTTGACCATCCCAAACAGGTCGCGCGGATCGTCCGGATCGGCGATCAGATCAAAGTCGATATAGAACGGCGTGTTCTGGATTTTGTCATGGACGTAACGCAGGGCCGAGAAATCCTCGATCGCGAAACCAACGCCGTCGAAAAGCGTGACTTCCGCCGCTGATTGCCGCCCTTTGGCCGTGCCGTTGATCACTTGCCACAGCTCTGTCACCGGGTGGTCGGGGTCCATCTGCTGAATCTCGCCTTCGATCCGCGTTTGGGGCGGGTATTCCACGAAAACGGTCGAGCGGGCGACGATATCGCGATGCAACTCGGTCTTGCCGGGGCAGTCGCCACCGATGGCGTTGATATGTACGCCGCTGCCGACCATGTTGTCGGTCAGAATGGTCTGCATGTCCTTGTCGGCGGTGGCGGTTGTGATGATGCCCGCACCTTCAATCGCGTCCTCGGGGGTGGTGCAGGGGATCAGGGTCAGCCCTGCATTTTCCAGATTGCGCGCGCATTTTTCAGTGGCTGCCGGATCAATGTCATAAAGCCGGATTGTATCGACCCCATTCACCGCCTTTTGCGCGATGCATTGGAATTCAGACTGCGCCCCATTGCCGATCATCGCCATGGTTTTGGCGTCGGGGCTGGCCAGATGTTTGGTGGCCACCGCAGACATGGCGGCGGTGCGCAAGGCGGTCAGCACGGTCATTTCCGAAAACAGGATCGGGTAGCCGTTATCGACCTCTGACAAGACACCAAAGGCTGTGACGGTTTGCAGCCCCTCTTTCATGTTCTTGGGGTGGCCGTTCACGTATTTGAAACCGTATAGCGTGCCGTCGGATGTCGGCATCAATTCGATCACGCCCACGTCGGAATGACTGCCAATGCGCGGGGTTTTGTCAAAGAGTTCCCAGCGGGCGAAATCGACCTCGATCTCATGCGCGAGGTCGGCCATGAATTTTTCCATGCCTATATGATGGACCAGTCGCATCATGTTATCGACGCTGACAAATGGCACCATGGCCAGTTCTGATGCTTTAAGGTTCATGCGTAGCGTCCTGTCGTTGGGCGATCAAAGACCCGCCGCCCCAAAAGCGATGCGGTCAGGTCAACCATTAATGTTGCAGTCTTACCCCGGTCATCAAGGAACGGGTTCAGTTCGACCAGATCAAGCGAACTGACCAGCCCGCTATCTGACAGGATTTCCATCACAAGATGCCCCTCGCGTACCGTGGCCCCGCCGGGAACCGTGGTGCCGACGGCGGGGGCGATTGCGGGATCAAGGAAATCAACGTCAAGCGAGACGTGCAGCATGCCGTTCACCGCAGCGACACGGTTCAGGAAGGTTTGCAAAGGTCCGCTGATCCCTTCTTCGTCAATCCGGCGCATATCGACGAGCATGACGTCGCCACCTTCCAACACTTGCCGTTCCGCATTGTCCACAGATCGCAGGCCGATCATGCAGATATTGGCCGGATCGACCTTTGCCGGCAGGGCGGGGTAGGCGTCAAACCCATCGCGCCCGGTGACGTAGCCCACGGGCGTGCCATGCAGATTGCCGCTATCGGTGGTGTCGGGCGTGTGAATGTCGCTATGCGCATCCAGCCAAAGCGCAAAGAAGGGCCGCCCCACGGATTGTGCATGTGCGGCCATGCCTGCCACGGTGCCAGCGGCAAGCGCGTGATCACCGCCAAGGAAAATTGGCATACCGTCAGGTGCGGCTTTCTGCGCGGCCTCTGACAGGGTTTGGGTCCAGCCGACATTTTCCGCCAACTTATAGATTTGGATGTTCCTGGCGGGCGGCACGTCAACCTTGGCCGGTGTCAGGTTGCCAATGTCAGTGACGGTATGGCCAAGTTCGGTAATCGCCTCGGCCAGGCCAGCGGTGCGGTAGGCGTCAGGTCCCATCAGGCAGCCGCGTGTCCGCTTGCCACAGTCGACGGGGGCGCCGATTAAGATGCAGTGTTTTTGTGTCATGCGGCGGAGTGTTGTCCAAAATAGGGGGTGGGGTAAGCAGTCAATTTGTGCAAAATGAAGATACATTTAACAAATTGGGCAACCAGAATGGACGAATTGGATGGTCGGTTGATCGCGGCGCTAAAGCAGAATGGCCGCGCGTCATTGTCAGAATTGGCCGATACACTGGGGGTGACCCGTAGCACGGTGCGGGTGCGTCTGGACCGGCTGGTCGGCACGGGTGAGATTGCCGGTTTCACCGTGCTGACCCGGTCGGATATCCGCCCTGACCCGGTGCGCGGATTGATGATGCTGGAAGTGGCGGGCAGGGGGGCCGAACGGGCGATGAAACGGCTGACCGCAATTCCCGAGGTGCGCGCGGTGCATTCAACCAACGGCACCTGGGATCTGATCGCAGAGATCGGTGCCGCAACGCTGGAAAGCTTTGATCAGGTGCTATTCACCATTCGCCGGTTGGAAGGCGTCACGCGGTCGGAAACCAGCCTGCTATTGTCGACGCGACGCTGAGACGGCCATGAACCAGCCGATCATCAGTGCAAAGGAAAACAGGGCATTCCAGCTGGGCATCGACAGGGTCAGAAATTCCCACGATACCTGATCGCACATGATCACACGCGGTCCTTCGATAGCCAGCAGGTCAGACCCGCTCAGCCCGTTCAGGGTGCTGCCGCCGGTACAGCTGGATGGGCCTTCCCACCAATCACGTTCGACCCCGGTGTGAAACACACCCAATCCGCCGGTGATGCCTGCCGCAATTGCCCCCAGCAGTGGTAGGACCCAGCCCTGAAACCGCAAGGCCAAAAGCCCGATCAGGATAGCGGCCACATGTGGCCAGCGTTGCCACAGACACATCGCGCAGGGTGGATAGCCAAGCGCCTGAAACAGATAGGCCCCGCCAAGCAATGCCGCCGATCCACCCGCAGACAGCAAGATGAGCAATTGTCGTGTCATAGCAAACCTATCAGGGCAAAGCCGCCAATCAACAGCACACAGAAAAGGATAAACATCAGGCCAAGTCGTTTTTCAATGAAGTCCCGGATCGGTTCGCCGAATTTCCACAACAAAGCGGCGACCAGGAAAAAGCGCAGCGCACGCGCAAATATTGATGACAGGATAAACACCGGCAGTGACAGGCCTGTGACACCGGACGCAATCGTTACGACCTTGAAAGGCAGGAAGGTGACCCCGGCCACAACCACCGCCCAGGCCCCATATCCATTAAACGCGGCGGACATTTCGGCAAAGCTTGCGTCCTTGCCATAGAATTCGAGGATCGGCTGGCCAAAACTCTCCATCAAGGCGGAGCCGATATAATAGCCGAAGAGCCCACCTGCGACCGATGCCAGCGTCGCGATCCCAGCGATCACGAAGGCCCGCGATGGCCGTGCGATGATCATTGGGATCATCAGCACATCGGGCGGGATCGGAAAGAAGGACGATTCGACAAAGGACACGATTGCCAGTGCCCAAAGCGCACGCGGCGATTGCGCCAAGGATATCGTCCAGTCGTAAAGGCGGCGCAGCATGTTCTGCCCTTTCGTGATCTTCGCGCGCGTTAGGCCATGGCTGGACAAAGGCGTCAAGCTTGTGTGCCCCATCAATCTGCCTAAGATGGTAATAAATCTGGGAGAATGGGTCATGAAGTGGCAGGGACGGCGCGGCAGCAGCAATATCGAAGATCGGCGTAGACGCGGCGGTGGCCGTCGTGCAGGCGGCATCGGTGGCATTGCGGGTGTGTTGATCCTGCTGGCGGGCCTTTATTTCGGGGTGGATGTCAGCCAGTTTGTCGATCTTGGCGGTAGTGGCGGCGGCCAAAGCGTGCAATCGGCTGAGATCACACCTGCGGACGAACGCGCGGCAGAGTTTGTTTCAGTCACACTTGCCGATACAGAAGAAGTCTGGGCTACGATTTTTCGCGAACAACTTGACCGGACCTATCAGGCGCCGACACTTGTGCTGTTCAAAGGGCAGACCCGGTCGGCTTGCGGTGGTGCCTCTGCCGCGACTGGCCCATTTTATTGCCCGCCTGAACGCAAGGCATTTTTGGATACTGAATTCTTTACCACGCTGGAACAACGTCTGGGGGCGGGGGGCGATTTTGCGGCCGCCTATGTCGTGGCGCATGAAATTGCCCATCACGTCCAGAATGAGCTGGGTATTCTGGGTCAGGTCAATCAATTGCGCGCGCAGATGAACGAGGCTGATTCGAATGAAATGTCGGTGCGGATCGAATTGCAGGCCGATTGTTTTTCCGGGGTCTGGGCCCGTGCCGCACAGGAACGGTTTAACAGTCTTGAACGTGGCGATATTGCCGAGGCGATGAACGCGGCCGCCCAGATCGGTGATGATACGTTGCAACGCAATGCAGGCCAGCGGGTCCGCCCGCACACCTTTACCCATGGCACAAGCGAACAGCGGCAACGCTGGTTTGCGCGGGGATTGGAAAGCGGTGATCTGTCGCAATGTGATACGTTTTCCACCAACCGGCTGTAACGGCGCGAAAAAGTCGAAAACGGCGATTGACGCGCGTTCCCGGCCCGATTAGGCAATGCGCATTGGCCGATGTGGCGGAATGGTAGACGCAGGGGATTCAAAATCCCCCGATGGCAACATCGTGAGAGTTCGAGTCTCTCCATCGGCACCAATACGCGCTAGGAAAGCGCATTGTTTACCGAACTATATTTAGGTGAGATTCCGGGCGTTCAACGCTTGGTTTTCGAAGGCTTAACAGTTAACATATTGTTAATATAGTTTTGGTTGAGTTGTTTTACGTGACAACGATACACGCAAAAGCAGCTTTACTGCTTTGAAGTTAGAGAGTGGTTTTGCACCGATTTTGGCGGTGCGCCGACTAGGCAGATTGCTGCGGTTGGTTTGGTTTAAGGTGATAGGCGTTGAATATGACGATTAAGAAAACAGATTTCGCGGTTTGCCCGCATGACACAGGATCCGAATTTTCCCGGATTGTCCCGTGCTTCACTCCCGGTACGCGTATTGCCACGCCCAAAGGTGAACGGTTGGTCGAAACCCTGACTGTTGGCGACCGCGTGTTGACCCGTGATCACGGCATTCAAAGCATTGTCTGGGCGGGCCATCGTAGCTTGCCCGCCGACGAGTTGAAGACCGCGCCGCAGCTGCGCCCGATCCTGATCCGGGCCGGAAGCCTTGGCAATGATCTGCCAGAACGTGACATGCTGGTGTCTCCGCAGCACCGGATGCTTGTTGTTTCAGAACTGGCCCGCCAGCATTTTGGTGAGGTCGAAGTGCTGGTTGCCGCCAAGGATATGACAAAACTGCCCGGTGTTGATGCGGTGAATGTGCCCGGCACCACCTATTTGCATTTCATGTTTGAAAAACATCAGGTTGTGCTGGCCGACGGCACATGGACCGAAAGCTTTCAACCCAATGATTACGCGCTCAAAGGCGTGGTGCCAGCACAGCGCGAAGAGCTGTTTCAGATTTGCCCGTCTCTTGCCACGCAAGAAGGGGTGAAGCGTTTTGGTGCGGCCCGCAAGGCGTTGCGCCGTGTGGAATCGATGCTGCTGTTCAAGTAGGGGGTTTGCGCCGCCACTTTGCCCAGTCTTCTGGCGTGTCCAGATCATAGCGTGCCCGATCGTCTCTAAAGCGTGTCAAATGGGTTTGTGACGCATGCGGTTTGACAAGGGTCTCGCCACCGCCATCACCAGATAAGTCTTTGAAAGCAGGTCGTAAACTGCCGTCAAAGATGATCGGATGCCCGGGCTTACCGCCCTGCGTGGCCCCACGCCAGATCAGATGGTCCGGGTTGGCGTTATGGGCGGCAAAGATTGCCTGCATATCATCAGTTTCAATTGCGACAAGATCGCCCAGCAGCATCATGAAGGCATCATCACCCGGCAGTTGTGCCACGGCGCCACGCATCGTGCCGGACATGCCTTCCGCTGCTTCAGGAACCACCAAGGTCGTGACGTCAAGGTCGCTGATTGCGTCCTCTCTTGGGTGGTTCGGGCCGGGCAGGGCGACAAAGACCGGGTGCCCTGTCGCGATGGCGCGCCGCACCTGTCTGCGCAGCAAGGGCTGGCCGCCAACATCTTCTAATAGCTTGTCCTTGCCGCGCATTCGGGTGGAGCCGCCAGCGGCAAGGATCAGGATCGGGATCATCCGCGCAGCACTGCGCCATCAGGGTCGAAAAGCGGCGTTGTAATCCGCTTGGCTGGTCGGCGCTGGCCCATGATTTCAATCTCGACCGTTAGATCATCGCTTGCTAAGGTCCGTGGGACCAGCGCCATTGCGATGGACTTGCCCGCATGGTGTGAATAGCCGCCCGAGGTGCAAAACCCCTGCACCTTATCGTCAATGAAAACCGGTTCATAGGCCACAACATCGGCATCATCCGCGTCAACCTCAAACGTGACCAGCGTGCGGGCCGGGGGATTAGCCCGCTCTGCCTCTGCCGCGGCCCGCCCGATGAAATCAGTGTTCTTCTTGAAGCTGATAAACCGGTCCATCCCGGTTTCGGCAGCTGTGTAGTCGGGCGAGAATTCCGACAGCCATGACCCAAAGAACCGGTCAAGCCGCAGTGACATCATCGCCCGCATGCCAAATGGTGTGATGTCGAGCGGCTGCCCCGCCTGCCACAGCGTCCACCAGAGTTGCCGCTGATCCATTGTGTCGCAGTAAATCTCATACCCCAAATCGCCTGTGTAGCTGACCCGTTGCACGATGCAGGCGACCTGACCGATGGTCATTTGCCGTACACCCAGGAAGTTGATCCCATCCACATCATCGCGCGTACAGGCCCGCAGCAGGTCGCGGGAGTTTGGCCCGGCGATCTGGAAACCAGTGCGCTGGTCAGAGATGTTTGCAACCGCGCAATCGGGGCCGGGATTTTGCAGGAACCAGCGGTGATGCACCTCTTGCGCGCCGTAGCTGGCGGTCAGTTGGAAATTGGTTTCGGACAGGCAAGAGATCGTGAAATCCCCCATCAACCGCCCCTTTGGCGACAGCATTGGTGTCAGCGACAGCCGCCCCGGTTGCGGGATACGGCCTGCCATGATCCGGTCGAGCCATGCCCGCGCGCTACTGCCCGTGACGCTGAATTTGCCGAAATTCTGCACCTCGTTAATGCCGACGCTGCTGCGTACTGCCTTGACCTCGCGGGCCGTCGCATCCCATGCATCGGACCGGCGGAAGGTCGGTGTTTCATAAGCGGGATCAGTGCCTTGCGCGAAGTAGTTCACAACCTCCAGCCCAAATTGATGCCCCCAAACGGCCCCCAGATCGCTGAAGATATCATACATTGACGTTGTGCGGTGCGGCCTTGCTGCGGGCAGTTCTTCGTTGGGGTAGCTGACGGAAAACCGGTTCTGATAGTTTTCGATCACCTTGGGCCGTGTGTAGCCCGGCGTGATCCATTTGCCGTAGCGGGCGACGTCGAGTGCGGTGACATCGCGTTCGCATTCTCCTTCGATCATCCATTGCGCCAGCATCAGGCCGACGCCACCGCCCTGGCTGAACCCGGCCATCACACCGCAGGCCGACCAGTAGTTCTGCACGCCGGGCACAGGCCCGACCAGCGGGTTGCCATCGGGGGCAAAGGTGAAAGGGCCGTGAATCACGGATTTGACGCCTGCGGTGGCAAGGACAGGGAAGCGGTTATAGGCAAACTCGATAGACGCTTCGACCTTGTCCAGATCATCTGGCAGTAGCTCATGCCCGAAATCCCATGGCGTGCCGTCCACGGCCCAAGGTTTACAGGGCTTTTCGTAGAAACCGATGCATAATCCGCGCCCTTCCTGCCGCAGATAGCTTTCGCCGGCGGGGTCCATTACATGCGGGTGTTCGCTGTCGCGGTCATAGATTTCCGCGATATCATCGGTGACGATATACTGGTGTTCCATCGGGTGCAGCGGCGTGTAAATGCCCGCCATCGCGCCGACCTCGCGCGCCCAAAGCCCGCCTGCATTCACGATATGTTCGGCGTGGATTGTACCCTTTTCGGTCACCACATCCCATGTGCCATCGGGGCGCTGGTTGGTTTCAATCACCTTGCAATGGGTTTCGATTGTGGCCCCGCCCATGCGCGCCGCCTTGGCATATGCGTGCGTGGTCCCGGAGGGGTCAAGGTGGCCGTCAAGCGGATCATAGAGCGCGCCGATGATCCCGTCGAGATTGGTGATCGGCGCGATTTTGGCGATTTCCGCTGGCCCTACGATTTCAGTCTCTAACCCCATATAACGGTGCTTAGCCCGTTCAGCGACCAGCATATCGAACCGGTCCTGGTTGTCTGCAAGGGTCACGCCGCCAACGTGGTGCAGCCCGCAGGACATTCCGGTGATTTCCTCTAACTCCTTGTAAAGTTTGATTGTATAGCCTTGCAGCGCGGCCATGTTTGTGTCGCCGTTCAGCGTATGAAACCCGCCTGCCGCGTGCCAGGTGGAACCTGATGTCAGCTCTGACCGTTCGATCAGCATCACGTCGGACCAGCCCAGTTTCGTCAGGTGATACAGCACCGAGCAGCCGACGACGCCGCCCCCGATCACAGCAACGCGTGTGGTGTTTTTCATCGAAGCCTCCGACCTTGCTATGGGTTTAGCATGGCGGCGGGTGACAGGGCTGCCCTGTCACCTAGCGACAAATCATGTCGCAAACGCGCTTAGGGAATGATGCGCGTGTATTTGATGCCTTCGAGGCTGGCGCCGATGCGCAGGCCGGTTTGGGCGAAGTTGACGGCGATCACTGGGGCAAGTGATGTTGTGGTTTCGGCGCGCAAGCTGTCGCCCTGATCGCTGACCGCGTATTCCAGATCGGCGCCTGCTGCCCAACCGGGGCCACGGCGGAATTCCAAAAGTGCCTCCTCTGTCATGAAAAACAGGACAGAGCTGAATTGCTGTGCGCCGATTTGCAGACCCGCGCTGCCGGATGTGGCTGAATAATAATCCACAGTTGATTGACCAATCCGTAACGCGCCGCGCCCGAAGCCACCGCCAAGGCCAAGCCCGGCCTCTGTGAAGAGCGGCATGACCAGCATACCGGCGGCCCGTTCGCTCAGGCCGCGGGTGCCCGGATAGGTATTATACATAAAATTCAACGTGCTATCGACGCGGGCGTCGATAGTGGCCGCACCTGCGCCGCCGATCCCGTTGCCGCATGCCGCCAGTGTTGTGGATGCCAATGCGCCGAGCGCGAAGCTGCGCCTTGAAAAACTGCTCATGTTCTTTTCCGCCTTATCTGCCTGTTTGGGGGCGTTTACCGCCTTTTATGGGGCAAACTATAGGCAAAACCGGCCGGGGTGTCACGCGGAAGGTTGTGCTGTGCGGGGTGTTGCGCGACCCCCACCGCACGGTTGCAACGTGCGGTGGGGCCGAATCAAAGGTTAATCCCTGTGTTTGCTGGCCAAAGCGCTGTCTGCAAAGCGTCGGCCAGACGTCGGCAAAGCGTCGGACCCTATGTCGGTATTATCCCACGTTAACACGGCGCGCGGTGGGTTCCGATTAACTTGGCCAAACTCATGCCAGTTTCCGACCGGCTTGTTGATCAAGATGGTCGAAAAAGTCATCGGTCGGGGTTTTTGCCAGTACTGCCTCTTTCAGCAGGGCGGCTTGGGTTTGAGGCGCAAGACCACCCACTGGTGGATCAGTGTCGAGGTTGGTGGGGAAGGAATATCCTTCGGCGGTGGATGCGATGACGGCGTCGAGCGCTGCCTCGCTTAGGTTTTGCGCATCCCACGCATCACAAAGCGATGTGTAAAGCGCCTTGCACATTGTAACCCGGTCGATTGCTTCCAATGACCGCCCAAAGGCTGACGAGACCTGCATGAGGTTCACCATCCGCTGAATGTCGCTGCTTCTGTTTTCGCCTGCGGCGTGAAACAGGGCCGGATTGAAGAACAGCGCGTCGCCTTTGTTCAGGGGAAGCTGTACGTAGTTATCCTCGAAAAACGCGCGGAAGTCGTCCCGCCGCCAGGCGGCGTATCCGGGGCGATAGAGCTGCGAAAATGGCAACAGTTTGGTCGGGCCGCTTTCAACAGGTACGTCGCAATGGGCGATCCCGCCTTGCAGCGTCATCAGCGGTGACAGGTCATGTACATGGGCGGGGTAAAGCGCGCTGATTTCAGCGGTTTGAAACCCAAGGTGATAGTCGCGATGCGCCTGTTGCGCCTTGCCGCCCGGATGCACCAGATTGATTTGCGCAGTCATCTGGTAATTTGGTCCCAGCCAGCTTTCGGACGCGGCATCGATGGCGGGGGCTGCGAAGTAGCGGATAAAGACGTCAGGGGCGGCTGTGCAGAGTTTCTGCAGGGAGTTCCAGACCCGGTCATTGCTGCCTGCGGCGGCGAAATGGTCAGCGGCTGTCCCGCCCGCCTTTTCATCGGCGATGATCTGGTTGTAGATCGCTGTGGCCTCATCAATGACAGCATGATCAGGCTGCGCCTGTTTGATCACAAAGACACCGGCGCCGTTTTGCAGGATATTGGCCCATTCGGCCATCAGGGCCTGCCGTGTCGCGAGGCTGGCCAGATGATCGGTCAGGGTGCTGGCGTCGTAGATCGGGATTTTCTTTGCAATGTCAGTGGCCTGTAGTGCATCCGTGATGTCGGTTTCGCGTGCGGCGAGCGCTGCAAGGTCGTTCAGATTGCAGCTATCGGCGCTGTAGAAGCCGCGCTGGGGCGTCTGTTGGATATTCATGTGTGATCCTCCTTACCTTCGACTTTAAAGCGCGCGCCGGTTGCATGTGAACCAAAACGCATCAAGAATACATCAAATGACACATCGTTTTCCCATCAAGGAAGTGGCCCGGCAGGCGGGTCTGGGCACGGCCACTGTGGACCGTGTGATCAATGACCGCGCCCATGTCAGCCCGCAGACCCGCGCGCGGGTTCACGCCGCATTGCGCGAATTGGAGGCGCAGGAGCACCAGTTATCGGCGCGCGGGCGGCGGATGTTTGTGGATGTCGTGGTTGAGGCACCGCAGCGGTTCAGCCGTCAGGTTCAAGCGGCCTGTGAGGCGGTGCTGCCGCAGTTGAGTGAAGCTGTCTTTCGCCCCCGGTTTTTGTTGCAAGAGCTGATGCAGGATGCAGATATGGCGGCCGCGCTGAAACGTATCCGAAAACGTGGCAGTGCGGGCGTGATCCTGAAGGCCCGCGATGTGCCGCAGGTGAGGCAAATGGTTGATATGCTGGAGGCTGCGGGCATCCCCGTTGTCACGCTGGTAACGGATATTCCCACGTCCCGCCGGTCGGCCTATGCCGGTGTTGATAATGCCAAGGCGGGGCAGGTGGCCGCCTATCTGTTGGCCCATATGCTGCCTGTGTCAGCGGGGACTGTGCTGACCACCCGCAGTCAGGATGCGTTTCAGGGGGAGGCAGCACGCTATGCCCATTTCAAGCAGGCATTTCTGAAACTGCGTCCCGGTTACCGGTTGGTGGAGTTCACGGGTGGTGCTGGTCTGGCCGGGGGCACGCGCCGCCAATTGGGTGAGATGTTGCGCGGTGTGACGGATATTGATGCGGTCTATTCGATGGGTGGCGGTAATCGTGCGATCCTTGATGTGTTGCGCGCCGAACGGCGCGCCCCGAAGCATTACATTGCTCATGATCTGGATGCTGAAAATCGGGGACTTTTGCGGGATGGCCAGATCAGTTTCGTGTTGCACCATGATTTGCGGTTGGACATGCAGCATGCGTTTCGCGCGCTGGCTTCGCGTCATGGCTTTGCGTCGCCGGTGGAAAAGGCGCTGTTGAGCGATGTGCAGATACTGACGCCCTATAACTTACCGGGTGAGCGGTAAAGGCCGCGCCTGATCCTTCGCTTGGGAGGGGCGCTTTGGCCCCATGCGATTTGCGCTAGCCGTTCAGAAGCTTGGCGACCGCAGGCGCAAAATAGGTCAGGATCCCGTCACAACCGGCCCGTTTGAAGCCCAGTAGGCTTTCCATCATCACCTTTTCGCCGTCGAGCCAGCCGTTCTGCGCAGCCGCCTGCAACATCGCGTATTCGCCGCTGACCTGATAGGCATAGGTGGGTACGCCAAAGCTGTCTTTGATCCGGCGGCAGATATCCAGATAGGGCATGCCGGGTTTGATCATAATCATATCTGCCCCTTCGCGCAGATCGCGCTCGACCAGTCGCAGCGCCTCGTCCGAATTGCCAGGGTCCATTTGATAGGTGTTCTTGTCGCCGGTCAGCACCGACGAGGCCCCAACCGCATCCCGGAATGGCCCGTAAAAGGCGGAGGCATATTTGGCCGTGTAGCTGAGGATGGCGACATTCTGGTGCCCGTGGCTTTCCAGTGCTTGCCGGATCGCGCCGATCCGTCCGTCCATCATATCGGACGGCCCAAGGATATCGGCACCTGCATCTGCCTGTGCCAGCCCCATTTTGACCAATGCCTCGACCGTGCGGTCATTGACGATCTCACCATCTTCAACAAACCCGTCATGCCCGTTGATGTTGTAGGGATCGAGCGCGATGTCGGTCATGATGGCGATGTCGGGTGCGGCGGTTTTGATCGCGCGGATCGCCTGATTGGTCAGGTTATCGGGGTCCCAGGCCATGGCGCAGTCTTCGGTGCGTGCTTCCATCCCGGTATAGGGAAAGATGCAGATCGCGGGGATGCCCATCGCCTGCGCCTCAACCGCGGCCTTCGCCACCCGGTCCACCGTCTTGCGTGTCACACCGGGCATCGAACCTATGGGCGTTTCATCATCCGTCCCGTCCATCACAAAAACCGGCCAGATCAGATCATCCACGGTCAGCGTGTTTTGCCGGGCCAGCGCGCGCATGGCGGGTGATTTGCGCATCCGGCGCAGGCGCGTGGCGGGGAAGGGGGCAAGGGTCGGTTTCATCGGTTCACCTTTTGCGATCACGAAAACTTGGTCGCATGGATTTTGCCCGATCACAAGTCTGGGCATTGCCGTTTCATCCCGCTAGTGTCGCCGGAAACAAGACGTCGGGTGGGACCGCAGTGAACTGGAATGATGCGATTTTTCAGATTATTAATCTGGATACGTTTTCGAACGTTTGGTACTGGCTTGCCGTTGCTGTGACCTGGTCGGTTGCGTGCCATTGGATCATGGGCGTCCCTTTTGACATGATCTATCGTGCGAAGCGGGATGCCGGAAACGCGGCGACCGATCTTGAGGCGCTTGTGGCGATCAATGTCCGCCGCCTGACTACAATTACCGATATTGCGGGTTTGTGGATCATGGGGTTTGCAGCATTCGTTCTGAGCGGATTGCTGATGGCTGGTTTTTACTATGGGTTTGAAATGGCGCAGGGGCTGTTTTGTCTTGGTTTGCCTTTGACACTGACCGGTCTGATCAGCCTGCGCCAAAGTCGGGTTTTTGCCGTCAAGCAGCCGACCGGCGCGGCCTTGACGACCAAGCTGTTGCGTATGCGCCTGCTATTTCAGGTCATCGCAATGATGTCGATTTTTGCCACCGCCATGTACGGCACTTATCGCAATCTTTCCTTGCCGCTTGGCTTTTGAGCGGTTGACATGGATGATCCGCGCGGTAGGTCCACGCCCATGTCCCAGCCCAACCACATCACCGTCAGCGGCGCCCCGGAGGGGTATGATGCCCAGCTGATCCTGACCGAGCTTGCCAAGGGTGGCCCGGTTATCCATGTCGCCCGCGATGACAAGCGGCTGGCCGCGATGCAGGCCGCGTTGCGGTTCTTTGCCCCCGAGATGCCTGTTTTTGTGTTCCCCGCATGGGATTGTCTGCCCTATGACCGTGTGTCCCCGAATACGGATGTGTCGGCACAACGGATGGCGACATTGGCGGCCCTTGTGCATGGGATGCCAGAGCAGTTTGTGCTGCTGACAAGTTTGTCCTCCGCCACGCAGCGGGTGCCCGCCCGCACATTGCTGCGCGAGGCCGCATTCAAGGCAACCGTTGGCAACCGCATTGATGAAGACGGGTTGCGCGCCTTTTTGGTTCGCATGGGTTTCACCCAAAGCCCCACGGTGATGGAGCCGGGCGATTTTGCCGTGCGTGGCGGCATAATCGACATCTATCCCCCCGGCCAGTCGGGCCCTGTCAGGTTGGATCTTTTTGGTGACGTGCTGGACGGCGCGCGCCGCTTTGATCCGGCAACGCAGCGCACGACTGAAAAACTGACCGAAGTTGAATTGGCACCGGTTTCCGAAGTGATTTTGGATGAGGCCGCGATTACCCGGTTTCGGCAGAATTATCGGATCGAATTTGGCGCGGCGGGCACCGATGACCCGTTATATGAGGCCGTATCGGCAGGCCGTAAACATGCAGGCGTTGAACATTGGCTGGGCTTTTTTCAGGATGATCTGGAAACCCTTTTTGACTACCTGCCTAGGGCAACTGTCACATTGGATGATCAGGTTGGCCCATCGCGTTTGGCCCGGTGGGAGGCGATTGCAGACCAATACGGCACCCGCATGCATGCGTTGGAACAGAAAGGTCGGATGGATACGGTGTATAAACCGGCCCCACCCGCCTTGTTGTATCTGGATGATGCGGCATGGGATGCGGCCGTCGCTGACCGCCGGGTGATGCAGTTTGCCCCGCTGAAACAGGCAACAGGCCCGGGTGTCATTGATGCAGGTGGCCGTCAGGGCCGTGATTTTGCGCCGGAGCGTCAACAGGAACACATCAGCCTTTTCAAGAGCCTGGCCGATCATGTGAAAGCAAAACTGGCAGATGGCCCGGTTGTGATCGCGTCCTATTCCGAAGGCGCGCGTGAACGGCTGGAAGGTCTGATTGAGGATGAGGGCGTCGCCGAAACAGTGCTGATCACGGATTTTGCGCGGGTCGGCAAGCGCGGCGTCCACCTGGCTGTTTGGCCACTGGAAAACGGGTTTGAAGCCCCTGGCCTGACCGTGATTTCAGAGCAGGATGTGCTGGGGGATCGTTTGATCCGCCAGACCAAGCGCAAGCGCCGGGCCGAGAATTTCCTGAGTGAAGCCAATAGCCTGACCCCCGGTGATCTGGTCGTGCATGTGGATCACGGTGTTGGCCGGTTCAAGGGCATGGAAGTTGTGACCGCACTGGGTGCGGCCCATGAATGTCTGCTGCTGGAATATGCCGAAGATTCAAAGCTTTACCTGCCGGTTGAGAATATCGAGCTGCTGTCGAAATACGGCCATGAGACGGGTCTGTTGGACCGGTTGGGCGGTGGTGCATGGCAGGCCAAAAAGGCCAAGCTGAAAGAACGCATCAGGCAGATTGCCGAACGTCTGATCCGGGTCGCCGCAGAACGAGAGCTGCGGACCGCCCCCGCGCTGGACCCGCCGGATGGTATCTGGGATCAGTTTCTGGCGCGCTTTCCCTATGTCGAAACCGATGATCAGCTGGCCGCGATTGAGGACGTGCTGGACGATATCGCCGCAGGTAAACCGATGGATCGGTTGATTTGCGGCGATGTCGGCTTTGGCAAGACCGAGGTGGCCATTCGCGCCGCCTTTGTTGCGGCCTTGTCTGGTGTGCAGGTGGCGATTATTGCGCCCACGACCTTGCTGGCGCGCCAGCATTATCAGAATTTTGCTGAACGGTTCCGGGGTTTTCCTGTCAATGTCGCCCCATTGTCGCGTTTCGTCAGCGCCGGTGATGCGGCCAAGACCCGCGATGGGATCACAAAGGGCACGGTTGATATTGTCGTGGGCACGCATGCACTGCTGGCCAAGAGTATTCGTTTCAAGAACCTTGGCCTGTTAGTCATTGATGAAGAACAGAAATTTGGTGTCCAGCATAAGGAACGCCTGAAGCAGTTGCGCACTGATGTGCATGTGCTGACACTGACGGCGACGCCGATCCCGCGCACATTGCAACTGTCATTGTCGGGGGTGCGCGATCTGTCGATTATCGGCACGCCGCCGATCGACCGGCTGGCGATCCGTACCTATGTCAGCGAGTTTGACACTATCACAATCCGCGAGGCCCTGTTACGCGAACATTATCGCGGTGGGCAGTCGTTTCTTGTGGTGCCGCGCATCGCCGACATGTCCGAGATGGAGGCGTTTTTACGCGATCAGGTCCCAGAGGTCACGTTTATCACAGCCACAGGTCAGATGGCGGCGGGGGAACTCGATGACCGGATGAATGCGTTTTATGACGGCAAATATGATGTGCTTCTGGCCACAACGATTGTGGAATCGGGGCTGGATATTCCGACCGCCAATACGATGATTGTCTGGCGCGCGGATATGTTTGGCCTGTCCCAGCTGTATCAGATCAGGGGCAGGGTGGGCCGGTCCAAAACCCGTGCCTATGCCTATCTGACGACAAAACCGCGCCAGAAACTGACCGATACGGCCCAGAAACGTCTGCGCGTGTTGGGGTCGATTGATACGCTGGGCGCTGGTTTCACGCTGGCCTCGCAGGATCTGGATATCCGTGGTGCTGGCAATCTGCTGGGCGAAGAACAATCCGGCCAGATGCGTGAAGTGGGCTATGAGCTGTATCAGCAGATGCTGGAAGAGCAGATTGCCGCGATCAAATCGGGGGCCGCTGAAGGCATCATTGATGATGGCCAATGGGCGCCGCAGATCAATCTGGGTGTGCCGGTGCTGATCCCCGAAGATTACGTGCCTGATCTGGATGTCCGTTTGGGCCTGTACCGCCGCCTGTCGGAACTGACGACGAAGGTGGAACTTGAAGGGTTTGCCGCCGAACTGATCGACCGCTTTGGCAAATTGCCGCGCGAGGTCAACACGTTGATGCTGGTCGTGCGCATCAAGGCGATGTGCAAACGCGCCGGGATTGCCAAGCTGGATGCGGGTCCCAAGGGTGCCACGATCATGTTCCACAATGATAAATTCGCGTCCCCCAAGGGGCTGGTTGAGTTCATCGAGGATCAGCGTGGGCTGGCCAAGGTCAAGGATAACAAGATTGTCGTGCGCCGGACTTGGGCCAAGGAACGCGACAAAATCCAAGGGGCGTTCAACATCGCCCGTGACCTTGCGCAAAAGCTGGCAGAGGCCAAGAAAGCCACTGCGCCCGCCGACATAAAATCGCCCTAACGCTGGACTAGGTCGCCATATGCAAGCAGGATTTTGGCACCTGTGTGAGGTGAATGGGTTTGAATATTTTCTTTGAACGACTTAACGGCTGGGCCCTGTTTTTTGCCTGCGGGTTGGCTGTTTTTGCCACGGCCGGCTGGGCTGCTGACACTGGACCTGCCTGGGGTGAGATAGCGACGCGCGTCGGTCTGATTGCCGGTCTTTTGGCAATCATCCTGTATTATTTTGCAAAAAGGTTTGGCGGTCTGCGCAGCATCACGGGTGCATTGCCCAGACGTGTTTGGCTGGTGATTGCGGCCTTGTTTATCATCGCGGTCAGCCGTCCGTTTTTCACGGAGGCGCAGCTGGATCTGACCACGGAACGCAGTCTTACATGGCTGTTTTGTCTGTTCCTTGGGCTTTTGCTGTTTCGCCTGTTTCAGACAGTTGCCCCGCGTGATCTGCTGACAATTGTGATGGGCGTTTTGATTGGGCTGAGTGTTATCTATATCGGTGTCACGGCGGGTTCCTATATGATCCATGGTGCGCCAGCCGGTGACAGATGTGAGACGCAAGTGCCGCTGTTCGGGAATGTCCGCTACACGGGTTATTTCGTTGGACCCGCTCTTGGGCTAGCCATTTTTGGTGCCACGCGCCGCGAATTAGGCTGGTTGATACGCGGTCTATGTGCTGCGGCTGCGGTTATTTTGTGGGCCTATCTGGAATATACCGGATCGCGCGGTGCTGTGTTTGCGTTGCTTGCCGCCTTGCTGGGTGCTGCGCTGTTTTTCGCATGGTCAACGACATTCCGGTTGTTGATCTGCGGTCTTGTGACATGCGGCATTGCACTGGGGATCATGCAGTTGGTGCCACCGGCAGAGTGCCATGTCTTTGGCCTGTTTTTACGCACCGTGACATCGTTTGAAACGGGTCGGGTGACGACCGGGCGCGTTGATATCTGGGCCTATGGGTGGGAGCTGTTTTTGCAGCGTCCGATCTTTGGTCATGGCGCATTGCGCCTACATGAGGTTTCCGACTTTCGGGTGACCCAGTTTCATAATGTTGTTTTGCAGGCGCTTGTGAATTGGGGCGTTGTTGGTGCGATCCTATTTCTTTCGCTGCTGGCCGAGGTCGTCATTCGGATCATCATCGCACTCCGCCACGGCCCCTGGCAGATACAACCGATCCTGTTCGGTCTGTTTGTAATCCTGGGTTACAGCATGATCGACGCGACGCTTTATTACGCGTTTCCGCTGGTTCTGGCTTCGCTGTTGCTGTCGGCGGCGGTGGCGCTGATCAAACCTCGCCCGGCCGTTTGATCAGCGTTGTCAGCCACAAGGCAAGGCAGGCTGCGATGAGGACGCCAATGCCCATCGGTACAGGCGTGCCGTCGAACATCAGGGCGACGGGGGCGGCGATGAAGACGGCGCCGATGGTCGCAACAGCGGCCAGAATGGAAGCGGCGACCCCGGCGATATGCCCCATATCCTCCATCCCTAACGCGTTCAGATTGCCGATGGTCATCCCAGCCTGAAAGAAGTTGCCAACCGTCCAGAGCAGATAGGCACCGAAAGCCAGCCAGTAAGGCGCGGCGGTTATGCTGACCCCAAGCATGATCAGCGTCAGGATGATCTGGGCAATATACATCGCCTTGATCATCGCCCGCATACCCAAGCGCACAACAAACCTTGCGTTTAGCAGGCCCGATGAGGCCGCCACAATCGCAATGCCGCCGAACCACAGGTGAAAATGTGCGCCCTGATCAAAGGTCTGGTCGAATACTTGCTGGGTTGAAGAAATCACCGTGAACAGCATCCCCAGCGTCAGCGTCTGGATGAAGATCGATAGCCGGGCTGTCGGGTGGCGAAACATCTCTGCCGCGGCGCTGGCCAGTGATGTGAGGCTGAGCGGGCGTCGATTTTCCGGGGTCAGTGTTTCGGGTTGTCTGATAAGCAGCCAGATCGATGTTCCCAGTGAAAACAGGATGAAGGTGATAAAGATCGCGCGCCAGCCAAAGCCGATGATGATGTAATGCCCAACTGTGGGGGCCAGCGCCGGGACCAGTGAAAACACGACCATGACAAAGGACAGGATGCGCGCCATTTGCGGCCCGCTATGCAGGTCGCGGATCAGTGCCATTGCCACAACCCGTGGACCTGCCGCCCCAAGCCCCTGCACCACGCGCGCGGCCAGCATGATTTCCAGCGTGGGCGCGGCCCAGGCCAACGCGCAGGCCAGAATGTAAACGATTGATCCACCGATCATCACAGGTTTGCGCCCGAAGGCGTCGGAGAGCGGCCCCGTGAACAAGGTGCCGATCCCCATGCCCAGCACAAAGCTGGTGACGATCAACTGCGCATTGTTCAGGTCGTTCGGTGATAGTTCCGCCCCGATATCGGGCAAGGCAGGCAGCATGGCATCAATGGAAAATGCAACGGTCGCGGCGACCATCGCCATCAGCGCAATAAATTCTGACTGACCCAGTTGTTTGCCGGTTTGCGTGGCGGGGGCCGCTGTCATTCCGCGGCTTCGATCTGGTCCATGATATCCTTGATCACCTGCACCCACATCTCGGGCGGTTGTGCCCCGGGGACAGCGTGTTGATTGGCCACGATGAAGGTGGGCACGGAGTTTACGCCCATTTCCCGGCTATATTTGTCGCGTGCCCGGATATCATCAATATCGGCATCAGAGGCGAGCAGTTTGGCCACCATGGACGCATCCATTTCGGCAGTGTCGGCGATGTCCGACAGCACCTCTGCATTGCCAATGTCGCGCCCTTCGACGAAATACGCCTTGAACAACAGATCAACCACGAAGGATTGCCGCTGTTCGATCCCCGCCCAGTGGATCAGCCTGTGCGCGTCAATTGTGTTTGGCGTTTTCTTGATCGCTTCGAAATTGATATGCGCCCCGGATTTTTCGGCATGTTCGACCACAGGCGCGTAGGCTTTGATCGCGGCTTCCTTGCCGCCGAACTTTCCTTCCAGATAGGCGCGCCGGTCCATCCCGCCCACTGGCATATCCGGGTTTAGCTGAAACGGGTGCCATTCGATGCTGAACGGATGATCAGGGAAATCCAGTAACGCCGCGTCCAGGTTGGTTTTCCCGATATAGCACCAGGGGCAGATCGGATCAGAGATGATATCAAGCTTGACCATGTGCGGCCTCCCATTCCTGGCGCAGTTGGCGTCGGAGTAATTTGTTGTTTGCCCCACGGGGCAGGCTGGTTTTGGCGATATAGAGCCGTGGGCATTTATACCCTGCCAGCCGCGTCTGCATGAATGTGCGCAGCTCTTCTTCCTCTATCATGTCTGTGGCGACATAAAAGGCTGCAATCATGCTGGTATCTGTGCGCAGTTGCACAGCACAGGCTGCGGCCTCTGATATCGCGTGATGGGCGGTCAGCGCGTCCTCGACCTCTACCGGGCTGACGCGGTAGCCGCCTGCGTTCATCATATCATCAGCCCGCCCGGCATAGCTGATCGCGCCTGTATCGTTCATGATCCCGATATCGCCAGTCAGGAACCAATCACCCTGAAACCGCGCGGCGGTTTCATCGGGTGCATCGTGATAGCCCAGCATCAGCCCCGGGTCGTCGCGGTGAATGCCGATAATGCCGGGAGTGCCGTTTGCAACGGGACCGTTGCTGTCGACAAGCGCCACGCGCCGACCGGTTTGTGCAAACCCGATACTGCCTGCTGGTGCGGGTCTGTCGGGACTGCCAGAGATGAAGGTGGAGCATTCGGACATGCCGAACGCCTCATGCACCAGCGTGCCGGTGCTGTTTTGCCAGTGGTCGCGTAGTGCGGTCGCCATCTTTTCCCCGGCGGATAGACCGTGCCGTAGCTTTGGTAAGGCGGGCAGCGGATTGCGCAGTAGCCGTCGATAGACACCCGGTGCTGCGGCAAAGATGGTCGCATTTGTGTTGCGGATCAATGGCCCGAGTGTTTCGGCATGTGTGCCATCGGCGGGGATCAAAGCCGTTGCCCCCACCGACCATGGGTCCATCAAACCGGTGCCCAGCGTGTAGGTCCAGTTGAATGCGCCTGCATGCATCAGCCGGTCGGTTTCCATCAGCCCATACCAGCCATCCCACATCATCCGCCGTGCCCAGATTGCCCGATGTGCGTGGACCACCGCGCGCGGCTGGCCAGAGGTGCCCGAGGTAAAGACGATATAGGCGGGCCTGTTGGGGTCGCCCATGGCGTAGGAGGCCGGGGGCAGGGTCCAGAAATCGCGCAGCTGCTGCGTTTTGATCATCGGGCCGATGTTCTTGGCCTGGCCGGTGGGGTGGACCGTCAATGCCGGTTTGATCGTGGCATAGACCACTGCCAGTTCCCGCGCGGTCAGTTGCGACGAGACGGGGACAGGGATGATCCCGGCCGCAATCGCCCCCAGATAGGTGATCGGGAATTCGGGCACATTGCCCAGTTGCAGCAGGACCCGGTCGCCCGGTGCCACGCCCTGATTGCGCAACCCCGTGGCAGTGCCCAGCACCGCCGCCTTGATCTGGGCATAGCTGAAACTTTCGCCGCCATCGCCGACGATCTGCAAGGCCGTTTTGTCGCCAAGCCTGTCGGCATGGGCCAGAACATGTGCCGCCATGTTGAAATGGGCGGGGGCAGGTGTGTCGGGGATGATGCGCATGACCATCGGCTACGCCTGTGGCGGATGAGTTGCAAGATCGCGAGCCTGCCCTTATCACATGCGCATGTCAGAAAATGCCCCTCATAGCCTGATCCGCATCGCCCATGAGAACGGGGACAGCTCCGTGGCCCCGCCGCTGGATCTGGGTGTACGTGTGCGTGAATTGCGCAAGGCGCGCGACTGGACCTTGGAACAGGCGGCCCAGCAGGCGGGGTTGGCCCGGTCGACCTTGTCCAAGATTGAAAATGGTCAGATGTCGCCCACATATGACGCATTGAAAAAGCTGGCCGTGGGGCTGGAGATTTCGGTGCCGCAGCTGTTTACCCCCCCATCCAAAGGTCAGGTGAATGGCCGCATGGCGGTCACCAAATCGGGTGATGCTGTGCAGCAGATCACCACGACCTACGAGCATGATCTGTTGGCCAATGCGCTGACATCAAAGAAAATGTTACCTTACCGCGCCCGTGTCCGCGCCCGCCAGATGGAGGATTTCGATGGATGGGTTCGCCACGATGGTGAGGAATTTTTATATGTGCTGACGGGCCGTGTCCGGCTTTATTCGGAATTCTATGAGCCCGTGGAGTTAAGCCGGGGCGACAGCGCCTATTACGATGCCGCCATGGGCCATAACGTCGTGTCGGTCAGTGCGGAGGATGCGACGATCCTTTGGGTGACGTCGCTTACCTGAACAGCTTTGGCAGGATGATTGCCGCAATCCCAACTCCGATGATCTGCATCGCGACGAACATTGGAATATGGGCCGGGTTGATGCCAGCGAAAGTATCGCTGAACCCGCGTGCGATGGTCACTGCAGGGTTGGCGAAGCTGGTGGATGAGGTGAACCAGTAGGCCCCGGTGATGTAGAGTGCCACAAGCATCGGCACGGCGTCGGGTTTGTTTTTGATCCCCCCGAAGATTGCGAAAAGCAGGCCGAATGTGGCCAGAACCTCGGAAAACCATTGGGGGATGCCGGTCCGGTTGGTGGTGGAAGCTTGCAGGATATCCAGATCGAACATGACGTGGCACGCCCAGACCCCAAGGATACCGCCGGTGATCTGCAAAACCACGAAAACGGCGGCGAGGCCCGGTGCGATCTCGCGCCGGATCAGGAAGGCCAGCGTAACAGCGGGGTTGAAATGCGCGCCAGAGATCGGGCCCAGCGTGGTGATGATAAAATACAGCGTGCAGCCGGTGGCGATGGCATTGGCCAGCAGGGCGATGGCCACGTTGCCGCCTGCCAATGCTTCGCCCATGATTCCGGAGCCAACAACGCCGACTAGCAAGAAGGCCGTGCCGATAAATTCGGCCAGGAGCTTTTGATTGGTCATCCGCCGATCCTGTTGAGTGCCGCTTGCAGATCGTCCTGCGACAGATCCTCAAACGGGATAGCGAGCAGTTGTTCGGCCCGCGCCGCAAGCAGGTCATAGGCTGTGGCGAAGGCGGCGGGTTGGTCTGCGGTGCTGGTGGCGGCAGGGTCTTCCACACCCCAATGCGCGCGCAGGGGTGCGCCGGGCCAGTAGGGGCATTCTTCGGCGGCAGCGGAACCACAGACGGTGATCACGGCATCCATCAAAGGCGCGTCCGGTTTGGCGTAGTCATCCCAACTTTGCGATGTCAGCCCATCGATTGGGAAGCCTTTTTCAGCCAGCAATGCAGTGGATTGAGGATGGACCTGCCCGGCGGGTTTGGACCCTGCTGACCATGCTTTGATGCGTCCGTCGGAACGGTGGGTCAGGATTGACTCAAGCAGGATGGAACGGGCGGAGTTGCCGGTGCAGAGGACGAGGATATTCATATTGGCCTTTTAATCTTTTCGCCCCGCCTATGGGTCAATTGTAACAGACCCATGACAGCGGGGCGACAGTGACTATTCCTCGTACCACCAGACATCAGGTTGCCAACCCGGCCAGTCGCCAAAAATTGGCAGGTTTTCGGGGTATTTCAACGCTTTCGCATGGGCGACGCGGCTGATGTTCCACTGGTAGATCGGGATCACGTAACGCCCGGATGTCAGCACCCGGTCGAGTGCTTTGACTGCCGCGACAAAGTCATCCTGACTTTCAGAGGTCAGCAACCGCCCGATCATGGCATCCACCGCCGGGGATTTGACCCCCATCAGGTTGCGCCCGCCCGGTGCATCGGCATCCTCAGATCCGTAATAGTTATATTGTTCATTCCCGGGAGAGAGCGACACGCCGCGCCGGTAATAGGTCATGTCGAATTGATAGGCGTCAGTGCGTTCCTTGAACTGCGCGCTGTCGGCGACAGCGACCGATGGGGTGACCCCGATGCGCGAGAGCGATTCCACGAACATGTCGATCATCGCCTGATTTTCGGATGAACCTTGCTTGAGCAGGATTTCAAAGGTGAAGGGCTGTCCGTCGGCGTTTTTCATTGTGCCGTCCTGGATTGTCCAGCCTGCCGCCTCCATCTGTGCCAAAGCGGCGGCTGTGCCTGCGCGGTTGCGTTCTGATCCGTCGCTTGTGGGCAGGGTGTAGCCGTCAAGCGCACCGGGCAACAGGTCATCGGCAAAGGGGGCGAGGAATTCGGCCACGCGGCCTGCCGCAGGCCCGTCTGACATCGCCAGTGGTGAGTTGGACCAGTAGGATGTGATGCGCGGCTGTTGCGAATCCGTCATCGCCTCGTTGATGAATTCGAAGTTGAACACATGCAGCATCGCATCGCGCACCTGCCAGTCTCTGAACTGGTCGCGGCGCGTGTTCATCACAAATCCGGTCATGCCCGATGGCCGTTCATGCGGCAGGATGGATTTGACGACATCGCCATCCTGAATGGCTGGGAAATTGTACTGGCTGTCCCAGCGCGCAACGTTGAATTCACGGTTGGAGTTCACTTCGCCGACCTTGAACGCCTCGAACGCGGCGGTTTCATCGCCGAAGAATTCCAGCCGGACCTCATCAATATTGTTGGTGCCGACGCGGAAAGGGACATCCTTGCCCCAATAGTCCGGGTTGCGGCGCAGCGATACGAAACGACCGGGCTCAAAGTCATCAATCACGTAAGGTGCAGAGGTGATCGGCACGATTTCGGTTGTGCTTTCTTCGAAATTGACACCATCCCACTGTGCTTTCTTCAGGATCGGACGCATACCTGCGAGCAGGGCCAGTTCGCGATCCTCGACGTTGAAGGTGAAGCGCACCGTGCGGTCGCCGGTTTGTTCGAGGCTTTCAACCTTGGACCAGAAACCCAAGTAACGCGGGTGCCCCACGGTGCCGAGCGTTTCATAGGACCACATCACATCTTCGACGGTGACCGGGCTGCCGTCAGAGAACATCGCGCCTTCACGCAAGGTGAATTCAACCCATTCGCGATTCGGCCCGGTTTCAATCGATTCGGCCAGAACACCGTAGAGCGCGAAGGGTTCATCAAGGCTGCGCCCCATAAAGCTTTCGCCCAGAAAGAACCGAAGTTGCCACGGCACGGACCCTTTGCGGATAAAAGGATTGAGGCTGTCAAAGCTGCCGACCTCTGCCGTGACGATCTGCCCGCCGGTTGGTGCGTCGGGGTTTGCGTAGGGCAGGGACACAAAATCAGGTGGCAGGGCCGGGTCACCATACATAGCTATGCCATGCTGCGGTTCGGCATGCGCCCATGTTGCGGCGGCCATGATGGCCAGTGCGGCCGTCAGACTGTGTCGTTTTCTTGTGATTGCTGCCGTCATTGCGCTCAAATCCCCCGGTTCATGATTGTTGTTGGGGCTGATGGTAAAGATGCTTTTCAACCTTTTCAAACTTTTAGCTTGGAGCCGCGCAAGTCATTGCTTATAAAGGTGTCACTGCTCGATAGGTTTCTTGCCTGTATGAAACCTGCCTCAATAACTTTACGCCCGCCTTGTGCGGGCGTTTTTTTGTTGGGCCTATGGAACCTCGGGTGCCTTTTGCAGTTGCAGCATATAGACTGAGTCGCAACACCAAAGAATCGGAGCAAGAGATGTCCCTGACAGGAAAAACCGCCGTTATCACCGGATCAAATTCGGGTATTGGGCTGGGCGTGGCCCGCGAATTGGCCAAGGCGGGCGCGAATGTGGTCCTGAATTCCTTTACCGACCGGGACGAAGATCACGCGCTGGCCGCCGAGATTGCCGATGTGACCGGGGTTGAGGCGAAATATGTGCAGGCTGATATGTCCAAGTGCGAAGATTGCCGCCGTTTGATCGTGGCCGCAGGCGGTTGCGATATTCTGGTGAATAATGCTGGCATTCAACATGTCGCCCCGGTGCAGGAATTTCCAACCGAAAAGTGGGAGGCGATTATTGCCATCAACCTGTCATCTGCGTTTCATACCATCGCCGCTGCCGTGACCGGCATGCGCGAAGGCGGTTATGGCCGGATTATCAATATCGCCTCCGCCCATGGCCTGACTGCATCGCCGTATAAATCGGCCTATGTTGCCGCAAAGCATGGGATTGTTGGTCTGACCAAGACCATTGGTTTGGAGACCGCGCAGGACCCGATTACCTGTAATGCGATCTGCCCCGGTTATGTGCTGACCCCGCTGGTTGAAAGCCAGATCCCCGACACGATGAAGGAATACAACATGTCCCGCGAGGACGTGATCAAGAATGTCATGCTGGAACGCCAGCCATCCAAGGAATTTGCGACGGTTGAACAGTTGGGTGGTACGGCTGTTTATCTGTGTTCTGATGCTGCCGCGCAGGTAACCGGCACCACCATCAGCGTTGATGGTGGCTGGACCGCATTGTGAAGCGGATCAATCTGGCATTGCAGGGTGGGGGCGCGCATGGCGCCTTTACCTGGGGTGTGCTGTGTCGTCTGCTAAAGGACGAAGATATTGAAATTGCGGCGATTTCTGGCACTTCTGCCGGTGCGCTGAATGCCGCTGCATTGAAATCCGGTTGGGTCGCTGATGGCCGCGCCGGTGCCTTGGCCAATCTGGAATGGCTGTGGGGGCAGGTGGGTGCCATTACTGATCCGCATTTTGGTGAATGGGTGTCATCGCTGTCACTCACCGCGCATGTCTGGGCCAAGGCGATGGAGTATTCGCCCGCCTATGCCGCCTTTGACATGACGACGCGGATGTTTTCGCCCTATATTTACGGGCCAACCATGCGTAACCCGCTGGAACATATCGTCCGTGAATTTCACTATGACGAGGTCTGTGCCAGTGAAGGCCCCGAGCTGCATATCTGCGCCACCAATGTGCGTAGCGGCAAGATACGGGTCTTTACCGGGAATGAGATTATGCCAGAGGTGATCATGGCCTCTGCCTGCTTGCCTAGCCTGTTTCAAGCGGTTGAGTTTACTGACCCGAAGACCGGCCAGACCGAAGCGTTCTGGGATGGTGGCTATACTGGCAACCCAGCGCTATTTCCTTTATTTGTCAATGAATTGCCGGACGATATTCTGATCGTGAATATCAATCCGCTGCATCGTGATGACCTGCCCATGGACAGCCAGTCCATTCAGAACCGCATCAACGAAATCAGCTTTAACAGCTCGCTTTTGCGCGAACTGCGGGCGATTGATTTTGTGAAGCGGTTGCTGGCGGACGGGTCGATCAAGAAAGGCACGATGAAGAATGTGCTGGTCCATATGATCGCTGATGACGGGTTGATGAACGAGTTGAACGTGGCGACCAAGACCATCCCGAATGCTATCGTGCTGGCCCGCTTGAAAGAGGCGGGGGAGGCTGCGGCAGATGCGTTTCTAAAATCCCATAAAAAGGATCTGAACAAGAAAAGCACCCTCAATCTGACGGATATGTTCAGCTAAGCAGTTTTGCCGCCAGCGCCCACATCACCAAGCCGATGATCACGTCAAGGATGCGCCATGCCCGGGCCGATTGCATGATCGGAGCCAGTAGCCGCGCGCCGTAGCCCAGACCGAAGAAGAACACGAATGAGGAGGTCACCGCACCAATGCCAAATGAAGTGCGCGGGGCACCGGCGGGAAACTCTGTCGAGATGGCCCCGATCAGCGCAAGCGTATCAAGGTAGACATGCGGATTAAGCCAGGTGAACGCGGCACCGGTTGCCAAAGTGGCCCAAAGCCCGGCGGATTGGCCGGAGAGTTGCATGGCATATTGCCCGTCCCATGCCGCCCAAAACCGCATCAGGCCATAGACGGCAAGGAATGCGGCGCCGCCCCAGGCCATATAGGTCGGCAGGTTGGGGTAGAGATCGACGATATAACCGAAACCCAGCACACCTGCGGTGATCAGGACCGCGTCGGACGTCGCACAGAGCAGGCAGAGCCAGAACACATGCGCCTTGGCCAACCCTTGCCGCAGCACAAACGCATTTTGCGCGCCGATTGCCAGGATCAACGCAAAGGCGGTCGCAAAACCGGTCGCGGCGGGATTAAGCAGCACGTCTGTTATTCAGCGGCTTGGGGCAGGGCAGTGACGTCTTTGTCATTGGGGTACACAAGCCCCGCTGAAATCACCAGTTTAGCTGCATCTTCGACCGACATATCCAGCACCTTTACGTCCCGGCGCGGCAGGAACAGCAAGAATCCCGAGGTCGGGTTTGGCGTTGTTGGCAGGAAAACCGTCACAATAGGTTCACCATCTGACAGTTTTTCATCCACCTCGCCTTTGGCATTGATTGATATGAACGCAATCGCCCACAGCCCCTTGCGTGGGTATTCGACCAGGCAGGCCTTGTCGAAGGATGTGTCGCGTTGGGAAAACACTGTTTCGGCGATTTGCTTGGCGGCGTTGTAGATCGACCGTACAACCGGCATCCGGTCCACAAGCCGTTCGCCGATAGACAGGAATGACCGCCCGATCAGCCCTTTGCCGATCCAACCCACCACCACAGTGAAGAACAGAAAAATGACGACGCCGACGCCGCGCACGTTCACATCGATCCAGTTATCAGCCGTCCGCCCGAGGATCCGGTTTACCAGTTCTTCAGGGTGATAGGCTGCAGGCACAAAGGGCCAGACCCAACCGTCAACCCAGCCAACGACCGTCCAGATCAGCCAGACCGTCAGCCCGATAGGTGCCACGATAATCAGACCCGCAAGGAAGTTGCTGCGCAGCTTGGAAATCATGCCAGGCTTGCTGCGGCGTTTGATATCTTCGTGGTTTGGATCGATCATATTGGCAGGTCCAAGTGGTCAAGTTCTTCAGATAGGCGTTTGCGGCGGATGCGACAAGCGTTTGGCGTCATTTGAGCCGTCTACGCGGCCATGGCGATGGCAATTTGTGCAGCTAGTCGTGCATTGTTGCGCACAAGAGCGATGTTTGCCTTGAGCGACTGCCCATCGGTCAGTTCAAAAATCCGCCCAAGCAGAAAGGGTGTCACAGCCTTGGCGCTGATGCTTTGCGCGTCCGCTTCTGCCAGTGCTTGGGAAATGATCGGGGCGAGGGTCGCGGCAGGGATTTCGGCCTCTTTCGGGATTGGGTTGGTGATCAGTTGCCCGCCTTTGATCCCCATGGCGCCGCGCATTTGCTGAGCTGCTGCAATCTGGGCCGCCGTATCCATCCGCAAAGGTGCTGTGATGTCCGATGTGGCCGACCAGAAGGCGGGGATCACATCTTGCCCCACGGCGATCACCGGTACGCCAAGTGTTTCAAGCACTTCGAATGTTTTGGGCAAATCGAGTATCGCCTTGGCCCCGGCGGCGACGACCGTCACAGGCGTTTGCGCCAGTTCCTGCAGGTCGGCCGAGATATCAAAGCTTTGATCCGCCCCTTGGTGCACCCCGCCGATCCCGCCGGTTGCAAAGACATGGATATCTGCCAGATGTGCCGCGATCATTGTGGCGGCCACTGTTGTGGCCCCGGTTTTGCCTGCCGCGATGCAGGCCGCGATATCCGCGCGCGACAGCTTGGCAACATCCTGTGCCTGTCCCAGCGCATCCAGTTCCGCAGGTTCCAGCCCGATATGCAATTGCCCGTTCATGACGGCGATGGTGGCGGGGGTTGCGCCGCCTTCGCGGATATCATCCTCTACCAGCCGTGCGGTTTCCACGTTTTGCGGGAAGGGCATGCCGTGGGTGATGATTGTGCTTTCAAGCGCGACGATGGCAGTGCCTGCGCTGCGCGCCTGTGCCACCTCGGCGCTGTAGGTCATGGGGATCATAGGGGTGTTTCTCCCGAAACATAGGTTGCGGCGGCGTCGAGCGCGCGTTTTAGGGCGGCGCTGCGGTCCATGCCTTGCGCCTCTGACGCGATATGGGCGGCCATGAATGTATCGCCTGCACCGGTCACGCGGGTGACCATGACGGCGGGCGGTGTTTGCGTGATGATATCGCCGCTGACCCCTTCGGAGGCGGATTGCCCGCCATCGGTGACCAGCACCCGGTGCGCCCCGCGTTTGAGCAGTGCTGCCGCCCCGCTGGCGGAATCGTCAAATGTCGATTGGCAGATCAATCCGGCCTCTTCGAGGTTGACGTAAAGCGTGGCAGACGGGTGATCGATTAGTGCCAGAAGCCGTTCCGCTTTGCCCGGTGAGGCCGGGGCCACCCGCAGGTCGGCATTGGCGAAAAGCGGGGAATTGGCTATGGTTTGCAACAGCTCCTCGGTCAGGTTGCCGTCCAGCGCTACCGGTCCTTTGAAAGGTGCATCAGCAGTGCCAAGAGATCCGTCGGCCATGGCCCGCAGGACCTTGTCGCCTGCCGCCTCTAGCGAATGCGCGTCGGCGATGGCGGCGATCAGCCCATTGGCCCCTTCGATGGCCATATAGACATCGGTGGGCAGGTCATCGGACCGATAGATGTGGTCGCAGATCATGCCCATGCGCTGCGCCTCTGCCACAAGTTCTTCGCCTTCGGGATCACGCCCGATTGTCGTCAACAGGGCAGGGGTCATGCCAAAGCGGCGCAGTGTCATGGCGATGTTCATCGCCACGCCCCCCGGCAGCCGCGTGATCCGCCCCGGCACATCAGAGCCCACGCGCATATGGCTGGCGGCGCGCCCGATCACGTCCCACAGGACGGAGCCGATGCACAGGATATCGGGTGTTTTTGTCATTGCCGTCTTTTGGCCGAGCGGGGCGGAAAGGGCAACCTACTCTGGCACCGCAAATGTCAGGTTCGCCCAAAGTGTTTGCCAGACGGCCCCGGTTTCTGCGGCCAGTTGATCGCTGGGTTCGCGCAGCACCACCGCATCAACCATATAGGCGTGGCCCGGTTTGACCGGAAATGTGCCGATCCCATTTTCATCCGTCTGGTAGAGGGTGATTTCGACCGTATCGTCGGGCGCCTTTTCAAAGACTTCAATCTGTTCATTGCTGCGTAGGCCGTTGCGGTAGTGCAGTTGCACCTGCATCCCCGCGGCCAGATCATCGGTATAGGGGTTGGTTAGGGCAACCAGTTCGGTTTCCAACCCGACCCGCCGGTCGCTGCCTGCCGCCGCGCCAACGCCGATCAGCGCCTTAGAGAAGCGCCCGTAAACCTCATCAAAGTCATCTTCGGGCAGACCGCGCGCGTCGTGCAGGCTGCGCACATCGCCGAGGTCCTTGTGATCGACGAATTTCTGAAATTTCGCCCAGTTGGGGTAGTTCAGCGTCGCGACCCGGGCCTGATAGGCGACGATATTCAACCCTTCGGCCAGTGCATTCTGGTTCAATGCGGGCTTGTCCCCGGGACGTCCCTGGACCCGGTTGGCCTCTTCCCCGGCGAAGACAACGAAGTTTTCGATGCTTTGCGGCAAAAAGGACAAGATGACCCCTTCAAATTCCTCGCCATTGACAATATTCGCTTCTAGGCGGCCGTCCGATGCAACCTGATAAGCCAATGGTTCAATCCATAGCTCGTGTGCGGCGACCGGCGTCGTGCTGATAGCAAGAATGAGGGCAAGAATGCGCATGAATCTATCCTTTTTCACTGGCTCTAGGGTGTCGTTCCTAAGGGTATTGTCAAGCGCCGTTATGCTGTGGTTCACAACATTGGCAACGGCTTATGCGCATGAGGTTTTGCCGTCGATCACCGATATGACCGAGGTTGATGGCCGTCTTGTTTTCGAGATGGAGGCGAACCTTGAAAGCTTTGTCGCCGGTATTGATCTGACCGCGACTGAGGATACGAACAATACCCCGCAGGCCGAAAACTACGACGCCTTACGTGCCCTGACACCAGAGGCGCTGGAAGAGCGGTTTCGTGGCTTTTGGCCGCAAATGGCAGCTGCAATCACACTGAATGCAGATGGCATGGCCATGACCCCTGAATTGCAGGAGGTTGCGGTGGGCCCGGTTGGCAATGTCGAACTGGTCCGCCCGTCAAAAATCGTCTTTTCCGCAGTCCTGCCAGAGGGTGCGGAGCGCGTTCAATTTGGCTGGGATGCCGCATTTGGGGTGCTGGTTGTCCGACAGATGGGCGTTGACGCCCCCTATGATGGCTATCTGGAGGCGGGTGCGATCAGCGATCCCATTCAGCTGGCCGGTGGTGATCAGGCGACCGGGTGGGAGAGTTTTCTACGTTATATCCCCGTCGGTTTTGACCATATCGTGCCCAAGGGGCTGGACCACATCCTCTTTGTGCTGGGGCTGTTTTTCCTCGCCGCGCAGATGCGTCCTCTGATTGTGCAGGTGTCCCTGTTTACATTGGCCCATACGATCACTTTGGCCCTTGCCGCCTTGGGCTATGTCAATATCCCCGGCAGCATTGTGGAGCCGTTGATTGCCGCGTCAATCGTCTTTGTCGCGGTTGAGAATATCTGGGCCAGAGGGATCAGTCGCTGGCGACCCTTTGTCATTTTTGGGTTCGGGTTGCTGCATGGGCTGGGTTTTGCATCGGTGCTGGGTGATTTCGGTTTGCCCGATGGCACATTTGTCCCCGCGCTGATCGGTTTCAACGTTGGTGTTGAGGTTGGACAATTGGCCGTGATCGCGGTCATGTTCCTCTGTGTCTGGCAGGCCCTGCGGGTTGATCGCGGCGAAAACGAAGTGGGGCAGGGTTTTGCCCTTTACGGTGTGCTGCTGGTTGTCGCCATTGCCCTGGCTGTGCTGAACCCTGCCAGCCTTGCGACCCTGCTGGAAAATCCGGTTTGGCTGTTTGCAGCCCCGTTGGCCGCGGTGTTTGTGCTATGCGCCCTGTCGATCCAGTTGCGCGACCAAATGGAGGCCTATCGCCGCATTGTCGCGATCCCTTGTTCCATCGCGATTGCCTTTATCGGGGCCTATTGGTTCATCGAACGCGTCTTTTTGTGAATAGGGTGGCCGGTCCGTAAAAGCGGACCGGCCAAACCTTACCGAACGCTGACACCCTTGGCATCGACATCGTCAGCAATGTCAAAGGCGGTTACCGCCAATATGCCCGCGCCTGCATCTTTCTGCACAACTTCGACCCCGGTAAGATCGCCATCGTCATTCTTTGCGGTGTCCGCACCGGTCAAACCGTTTACGCGGCGTGCCCTGCCAAAATACCTGCACAGAACACAACACAAGGCTTGCAACCCCAACAAACGCTCGCTATAGCGCGCTCACTAAATCCCGCAGGCGGGGGCGGGTCGGTTGGGGAGAAATCCCAGACGATCCACCGGTTGGCAAAACGCTGATCCCCCGCTGAGGCTAGAAACCGGAAAAGGAAAACGACATGGCTCTTCCCGAGTTCTCCATGCGTCAGTTGCTTGAGGCTGGCGTTCACTTTGGTCACCAGACAGCGCGCTGGAACCCAAAGATGCAATCTTATATTTACGGCAGCCGCAACGGCATCCACATCATGGACCTGACACAGACGGTTCCAATGCTGGACCAGGCGTTGCAGGTCATCCGTGACACTGTTGCCAAGGGCGGTCGCGTACTGTTCGTCGGCACAAAGCGTCAGGCGCAAAAGCCGATTCTGGACGCGGCTGAAAAATCCGCCCAGTTCTACATGAACCACCGCTGGTTGGGCGGCACGCTGACCAACTGGCAGACTGTTTCGCAATCCATCAACCGGCTGAAGGCCATTGATGAAGCTGCGGCCAACGGTTTCGCCGGTCTGACCAAGAAAGAGCGTCTTGGCATGGAGCGTGAGCAGGGCAAACTGGAAGCGTCCTTGGGCGGTATCCGCGAAATGGGCGGTACGCCTGATCTGCTTTTCGTCATCGACGTGAACAAAGAAGATCTGGCCATCGCAGAAGCCAAGAAGCTGGGCATCCCCGTTGTGGCCGTGGTTGATACCAACTGTTCACCCGATGGTGTTGATTACATCATCCCCGGCAATGATGATGCGGCCCGTGCCATCGCGCTTTATACCGATTTGGCAGCCCGTGCCGCCCTTGACGGTATGACTGCACAACTGGGTGCCGCTGGCGTTGACATGGGTGCCATGGAAGAGCTGGCCGAAGAAGTCGTGGTTGAAGAAGCCGCAGCTGACGCCGCACCAGCCGAAGAAGCGCCTGCTTCCTAAGCGGTCATAAAACAGTCGGGCAGGGGGCTTACCCCGCCCGCAGACATTCCAATACCTCCAAGGAGAAGTAACATGGCAATCACCGCTGCAATGGTGAAAGAGCTGCGCGACAGCACAGGCGCAGGCATGATGGACGCCAAAAAGGCGCTGACAGAAAACGACGGCGACATGGAAGCCGCCGTTGACTGGCTGCGCACCAAGGGCCTTGCCAAGGCCGCCAAAAAATCCGGCCGTACCGCTGCCGAAGGCCTTGTCGCCGTTGCGGTCAAGGACGGCAAAGGTGTTGCGGTTGAAGTGAACTCTGAAACCGACTTTGTCGCCAAGAACGCTGACTTCCAGAAAATGGTTGCTGGCATTGCTGACGTCGCATTGGGCGTGTCCGATGTGGATGCGCTGAAAGCGGCTGACATGGGCGGCAAGACGGTTGAGCAGACAGTGACTGATGCGGTTGCCGTGATCGGTGAAAACATGTCGGTTCGTCGCATGGCATCCATGGAAGGCGATACAGTGGTCACTTACGTCCACAACGCCGCAGCCGATGGCATGGGCGCGATTGGTGTTCTGGTGGCGCTGAAAGGCGACAATGCTGCATTTGGCCGTCAGGTTGCCATGCACGTTGCTGCTGCCAACCCGGCGTCTTTGTCCGAGGCTGATCTTGATCCGTCAGTTGTCGAGAAAGAAAAGCAGGTCCAGATGGATATCGCCCGTGAAAGCGGCAAACCGGAAGCTGTGATCGAAAAGATGATTATTGGCCGGATGAAGAAATACATGGCCGAGGTCACATTGCTGAACCAGCAATTCGTGGTGAACCCTGACCTTACGGTTGCAAAGGCAGCCGAAGAAGCCGGTGTTGAAGTCAGTGGTTTCGTCCGCCTTGCCGTTGGCGAAGGTATCGAGAAAGTCGAAGAAGACTTTGCTGCGGAAGTGGCCAAGTTGAACGGCTAAGACCCGATCGCTTACGAAAAGAAGGCCCACAGGTTTAGCCGGTGGGCCTTTTTTGTTTGGATGGCAGTTATGCCAGACCGTTAGTTGTTTTCCAGATACTCGGTCATAGTGATATGCCCGTCCAGATTGACGTCCATCGCTGCAAACTGGATGCGTTGTTCGACCGGATCATCAAATTCACCATCATGTTCTGCCCGCATTTCGGCATCCTGGGCCACGAGCGCTTCCGCACAGGCGTTTGGGATTTCTGCCGCGACCAGTTCTGCGACGGTAAGCGGCCGATCTGTAGCCTCATCCATACTGAGCAGCCCATCGCCGTTTTGGTCGGCGTCTTGGAACTCTATCGTCAATTGCGCCTCGGTCGCGATCTTAACCTCGGCAAATGAGACCGTCCCATTCTGATCCAGATCATATTCAGCGAAAAGCGCATCGCTGCCGATCTCTTCATCTGCGTCATTGTCGAAAACGGCGTCGCATGCTGCAGGCAGGACGAAAGCATCATCCTCTTCCACGATATCGGCATCCCAGCCGGTCATCACCGCATTGAATTCATCGGGCGTGACAGCACCATCACCGTCGCGGTCAAATTCGGCAAAGGTCATACGGGCGGTTGCACCGGCAGAGGCGGGCGAGGTTTCAGCCACCAGCGATAGGCTGGCAATGCCAAGGATGATAACGCTGGCAGCGGCCACGCGCGCGAAGGTTGGGTTGGTCATGATGGATCCCTTTTCAGCTATTGTTGCTTGTGACCCGCCATTGACCTCGCGTTCGACCAGGGACCTGACAATCTGGCTCATTGGGGCACCGCGAGATTTGCTAACATTGCTCAGCGCATCCTTGAGTTCCGGTGAAAGGCGCAGTTCGAGAGATTCGGTTTTCTTGGTCATCCGTGTTTGTCCTTGGCGGTCACAAGCATGAAAAAAGGTATTCACCCCTTAGGATTCAACAAATTCCGTGTCGGAACGCCAGACATTTCGTGTCCGGACATGTGTTTTTAAAGGGTGAAAACGACGCGGCACCGCACTCGGGAGAAATGCGGTGCCGCTGCGATGTTTATCATGCCTGTCGAGTTTGGGACGGTGACAGGCATACATCGAAGTGCTGATATCGTTGGGCAAACCCAAGATATCAGCGTCCGGTTACCCGGCACGATCAGCAGTGCCTTGCAATCACAAGGGGTGCTTGTCGCTGTTCCCAGGCCTTAGGCCACCACTCACGGAACATGTGTAATTTGCCAATTTACACGGCGTAACGAAAGTCAGGGAAACCTTACTCAATACGCAAGTTGCGAACTTTTCACCCGACGTCAGACGAAAGATTACTGCGCAAAATGGGTACTAGATCTCTGCATCCACAATGAACATCTGGTTGTAGAAGGCCGCTTTCAGGACCGCCTGCGCCGTTGTTTCCACATCCAGCGCCTCGCGGGCCAGGCGCAGGTGCTTTTCCACAGTCGCGGCTGTCAGCCCCAGCAGAATGGCGATGTCCTGCGTTGTCTTGCCATCCCCAACCCATTGCAGCACTTCGCGCTGTCGCTTGGTCAGGTTCCGTTCACCCGAATAGGGCAGGGTCAGCAGTTTGAGATGCATGACGTTGTTCATCACGATAATCTCGTCACCATGTTTGGCCCAGGTCTGTTCAACCGCATCCTGCGTCAGGCCAACCTTGGCCGTCAGCGCAATCGCCGCTTTGGTGCGTTCCGAGATTGAGCGGAAGCTGACCGTATAGCCCGCCGTCACATCCATGGATTTGTTGAACTCCATCACCCGTTTTTCGCTGGGTGTCAGGTTGTCGATCCGGCTCATGTTCATCATCCAGCGCCAGCTGCAGGCACCGTCATTGGCCAGGGCCCATTTGAGCATCGGGGCGTGATAGTACAGACCTTCGTCAAAGAAGACCTTCATATATTCGGGGCTTTGTGTGGATAGCAGCACCCAATCCTGCGGATCACCCAATGAACTGGAGGTCCGGTAGCGTGTAAACCCGTACATCAGCCGGTCAAACCCATAGGTCTGCATCTGCTTGGTATGCAGATCCCACAATTCCTCGACCGTCTGGGCGTTTGTCAGCCGGTCCAGATGTTTGACAAAATCGCTCATTTGTCTTCTCCCAGATGGGTGATCAGCGCATCCATCGCCAAGGGATAACCCTGCGCACCGAACCCGCAAATCTGACCAACAACAACAGCCGCGATATGCGAATGATGCCGGAATTCTTCGCGGGCATGGATGTTTGACAGGTGCAGCTCGATCACTGGCAGCATGGTCGCGGAAATCGCGTCCCGGATCGCCACAGACGTATGTGTATAGGCCCCAGCGTTCAAAACGACCCCATCATGCGTGCCCTTGGCATCGTGAAGCGCATCGACCAATGCGCCTTCATGATTGGACTGCATGAAGGACATGGAAACCCCCAGCGCATCAGCCTTGCGCATGCAGATGGCTTCAATGTCGCTTAGCGTGGTGGTGCCGTAAACCTCTGGCTGGCGCGTGCCCAGCAGGTTGAGGTTCGGACCGTTCAGGATAAGGATAGATTGGCTCATGGTCATCCTCTAACACTTTTGATTACTTGATCAAAAGAGGAATCATTGGTGAACCCGGGGCAGGGGTCACGTTGGGCATGGTCGCTGGCAGATGCGCAGAAAACAAATTGTCGGTTTTGGCGTGGTGCTGTAACGACAAATATACGCAGAGTAACAAGGAAACCTGAGATGAAGATTGCGGTAGCGGGCCTGGGCTATGTCGGGTTGTCCAATGCGGTATTGTTGGCCCAGCATAACACAGTTGTGGCCATTGATATCGATCAGGGTCGGGTTGATGACGTCAATAACCGCCGCCCGACAATCGAAGATGATTTGATGCGATCTTTCATGGCGGAACAGACACTTGACCTGAGCGCAACAACAGAGCCGCGTGCCGCATATGAGGGTGCTGATTTTGTGATCGTGGCGACGCCCACAAATTATGACCCCAAAACAAACCTGTTTGATACCAGCAGCGTGCGGTCCGTTATTGCCGATGTGCGCCAGTTTGCGCCCAATGCCACGATCATAATTAAATCAACAATTCCAGTAGGTTTCACGGCAGAGCTACGTCAACAAGTTGATTATGATGGCATCATCTTTTCGCCCGAGTTTCTGCGCGAGGGCAGGGCGTTGGAAGACAACCTTCATCCATCCCGGATCGTTGTCGGCGCCCATACCGATGCCGCAATGACCTTTGCCCAATTGCTCGTCGACGGTGCGATTGACAAGGGCATGCCCGTCCTGTTCTCCAAATCGACCGAAGCCGAGGCGATCAAGCTATTTTCAAACACTTTTCTAGCCATGCGCGTTGCCTATTTTAACGAACTTGACAGCTATGCCATGGCCCATGGACTGGACGCCCGCGAGGTGATCGAAGGCGTCTGCCTCGACCCACGTATCGGCAGCCATTACAACAATCCATCCTTCGGTTATGGCGGATATTGTCTGCCCAAGGACACCAAGCAGCTGTTGTCGAATTACGAACAGGTTCCGCAAAACCTGATCGCCGCCATCGTGCAATCCAACAGCACGCGCAAGGACTTCATCGCCGAACAGATCATCGCAAAAAGCCCAAAGGTCGTCGGTATTTACAGGTTGGTCATGAAAGCCGGGTCCGATAACTACCGGGACAGTTCCATTCAAGGCATTATGAAACGGATCAAGGCTAAAGGCATCACATGCATCGTCTATGAGCCGGTTTTGGATCAGGATGATTTCTTTCACAGCCACGTTGAGACGGACCTAAACACGTTCAAGGCCGCTGCCGACCTGATCCTGGCAAATCGCATAACCGATGAAATTCAAGACGTTACGGACAAGACCTACACACGGGATTTGTTTGAGGTGAATTGAGATATTTGTACCATATTTAACATAATACTGATTATACGTATAATTTCTGTAGGCGGGGCATATTGTCGGAGTGGCTATATAATGAGACTGAATTAATGAGACTCGTTCAATTGGTCGTAGCGCGTCTCTGTTCCTGCACGTTACTTGTTCTATCAATGATCTTGCCAGTTAGGCAGAATACTGAAGATTGCTGAGATTTTGCCTCTTATCCGCGGCATCCGGAATATTGTGTTAAGGTCGACTCGCCGCCACGCAGCCGCTTGAGGAACCAGTCCGTCACGAATCCAGAATTTTACGCCTCTGGCATCACTCACTTGCTGGGATCGGCCTTGCTGGATTGCCGACGACGACTTGCCCTGGTTCAACGTCCTTTGTCACAACGCTGCCTGCACCGATGACGGCTCCTTCACCGATACTAACACCAGCGAGGATGATCGCACCTCCTCCAATCCAGACGCGTTTGCCAATCGAAACGGGATGCGCGATCTCTAGTCCGTCGACGCTTCGTTTGACCGGGTCTTTGTGGTGCTCAGCACAGTAAATTTGGACGTTGGGGCCCAATTGGCACTGGTCACCGATTGTAACTGTGGCGCAATCAAGGATCGTGCAGCCCGCGTTCAAAAATACGTCTTTGCCAAGCTTGATATTGATGCCGTAAGCGCAATGGAACGGAGCCTCAACAATTGCATCCTCTGCCTCAACAAGCCTAGCTAGCTTTGAAGCTATCTTTCCCCGATCAGTTGGCGGCAGCGTGTTGTGCTCATGCACGGCCGCACTTGCAGCCACGCGCAATGCCTCAAGCTCCTCATCAAGACAGGTATACCATTCACCTGCCTCCATCTTCTGACGCTCAGTCTTCACTACTGTGTTTTCCTTCATGCCAAGGTCTAGTTGGACACAGCCGAACGGATCAAGCTCGGCGTAGCACTTCTTTCATCGTGCAGTTCAGAACGAACGACTACTGAGTCATCGTCAAAGATCTCTTCAATCCGAAGTTGAAATACTCGCGAGATCTTAAAGGCCAAAGGCAATGAAGGATCGTATCGCTCCGCTTCAATCGCATTAATGGTTTGGCGTGACACGTCGACGTATTCCCCTAACACCGCCTGCGACCAGCCGCGCTCCGCACGGAGCGTCTTCAGCGCATTCTTCATCAGAATACGCCTTCCTTCTTGGAAATGAAGGCAGTTGCTGCGGAGTGAGAAACCCAGAAGATCGGAAGCAACCAGAACACTTGTAAGTTCGGAGCATCAGCCAACAATTCCAAAGTGCCCCAGCCCGACGCGACAACCAAAAGGCAAGCGACCCCAACCAAGGTTGCCTTGATCTGTATCAGACGGAGATATTCATCGATCTCACCAGCAAATCGCCAATGCGCCCAAAACACACACATCATCGCGAGTATCGGAACGAGCGACAACGCGTAAAGAGCAATGGGGGGTACGGCGACGTTTTCAGCCGTCACAGTCAGGCCCACCGAACCGAAAGCATAGACGAGAATAGCGGGAATGAAGACTTTGAAATATCGATATGTGGCTTGTTCAGTGGTCATGTAGCATCATCCCAACTATGGAAAGCATCCTTTACATATCATATCACTTGCAATTGTAAAGCGTCCTTTCCATCCGGACGCATCAAAAGTGAAAAACGGTTGAATTGCTCCTTCTGAATTCGGGCAAATGTGCGAGCGCAGAATACGCGCCAATCGCCGAAGCGGTCATTCGTGCGCAGCACAGCATCGGTGACTCTGGGCTCTTTTAGACCCTTGCCGCACCCTGTGCGGACGTCTGGTCTAGACACGGCAGATCCAAAATCTCTACGATTTTTCGAGTCTCAACATTAATACAATCTAAGCTATTGAATTCATTGGATGCGCAGTCTCAGCATTTAAGAGTTCCGACACGCGTGTCGGAACTCTTAAATGCTGAGACTTAATCATTAGGACTCCTTCCCCTGAGCTATCAACCACTTAACAATTTTCGCATTTGAACGATCAAAACACCTCATCACGTTTGGCAGCCCCCCAAGCAAAGCCACTTTGATTGATCATGTCTATTGGCTGAGTTCTAGGATGGGAGCATGTGCATCGCCTGGTCTGACACGGTGTCGTCCAATTGTTTGCTACAAGCCCATCAAGGGTCCATGCTATTCAGTCTGAGGTAACGGATTCGGCGAGGTTACGTTCTCAGGTCGCCGTTTTTCATAGAAGGCGTTTCCACCAGCTGTCAGGACGTAGTGGATGTTGTTGAAATTGGCATCATACCATGCGGCATGAAAAAATCTTGCGCCCCCGATGTTCGGATGCAACTCGCCAGCCAGTACCGCCCGGGCTGATGCCTTGGCTAGCGCTTGCCCCTGCCCGTCGAAGGATCTGTTCATCACGCCAGGTGCAAACTGGTTTTTCTGACTGACGACAGCACATATTGAGTTCGGGAAATCTTCAGACTGCACACGGTTCATTACAACATTTCCTACCGCGATCATCCCATCCCGGCTGGAGCGATTGGATTCAAAATACATCGCTCGCGCCATGCAATTGATATCAGATGCAGATGCGAGCGCCCTACCCGTTTGTGATTGGCGCGTGCAGCCGGCCAGGCTGCAAGTAGTTACTAAAGCCAATATCAACAGCTTTTGCGGCTCAAACTTCTTCAATCGCGTTACTCTTCTAGACCCTCGAATGCTGGCATTAGATATAGCAGAACCTTTGGAAACTAGCAAAACTCAAGCCGATGGTGCCCGCCACTAGCTAACAACTGGGCAAGCAGCGGACATCCAAGACAAATCAATGCAGTAACCCGATCCAACATCTTGAAACTAAACAGTTTTCCAGCAAAGTCAGCCCGAAGTGGCGATCATGTTTTCATGCTGCACGCGCACGCAGCGCGAAAAATGCGGCATGAGCAAGAAAACGACACGCCATCACGCAACGTAAGAAGCGGCCATTCGCACAAGCCGCAGTATTGATGAGGTGTTGAATTTAAACATCGCGGGCAAACAAGACCCATGTCGCCTAACAGGAAATGTCTGCATTCATTTCTGGTATATTGGATCTCACCCGATCCTCCGCCTCAGAATCCAAACAAAAAACACCCCACCTATCAAACCCGTCACGATTCCGATGGGCATGTCATCGGGCGCCATGATGGTCCGAGCGATGATGTCAGCCCAAACAAGGAATACAGCACCGCACAGTGCCGAGATCGGGAGGAGGCGTCGGTAGTCGCCACCAACCAGCAGACGGACAATGTGAGGGATCATCAGGCCGACGAAACCTATAACGCCCGAGAACGCGACCATGACCCCTGTAAGCAAGGCGCCGATCACGAAAATGGTCAGTCTGAAACGGGCGACCGGGATGCCAAGCGTGGTCGCCGTTTCATCCCCGACCGTCATGGCGTTTAATGTCCCCGCCTTCAGCCATAGATATGTACCACAGAAAAACAGGACAACTGCTGGGTACATCAACTGATCCCATTGTGCCAAGCCAAGGCCGCCTAACATCCAAAACACCACTGTATGGGTGGCCTTTGGATCCCCCAGGAAGATCAGAACGTTCGCGGCTGACATCACGATGAAGGATACGGCCACGCCCGCCAAAACCAACCTGTCAGCACTGGTTGCGGATGCGAATTGGGAGACAGCAAGGACGATCAAAGTCGCCCCAAGAGAACCGAAAAATGCTAATAACGGGACGGTCAATAGGCCAAGGAACAGTCCTGTGTGCAGCAAAGCCAAAATGGCACCGAACGCCCCGCCCGCCGAAATGCCGAGCAGATGAGGGTCAGCCAATGGATTGCGTGTCACTGCCTGAAGGCTTGCCCCGACCATCGCCAAACCCGCACCAACAAAACCGGCAAGGATCGCCCTTGGAAAGCGAATGTCCCACACGATGGCCTCCCGGCCTTTGGACCAATCTTGAGCAATCACATCTGGGGCGATCTTGTTGATCATGATGCCCCAGACGGTTTCGAGCGGGACCCCGACTGCCCCGACGCTGACTGCAATCGACAATGATCCGAATAGGGCCATGACACCCAAGAGGGCAGTGATCCAAAGCCCTTTCATCTTGTTGGGATTTGTATCGGTTGCAGCCCGCGTCATGTGAGATCACTCAGCCCGAAACGCGGCGCCAAGTGTCTTGACCGCCTCGATGTTGCGCGGCCCTGGGGTGGCTTCAACATATTCCAGCACCACGAAACGGTCGTTACGCACGGCATCAATGTCGGCGAAGGCGGGGTTTGACTTCATGAACTCAATCTTCTGAGCGGCGGTAACCTCGCCGTAGTTGATGATCACGATGATCTCGGGGTTGCGTTCAACCACCGCTTCCCAACCGACAGTCGCCCAGCTTTTGTCCAGATCGTTCATGATGTTGGTGCCGCCTGCAGCCTCAATCAGCGCGTTGGGCATCGCGTATTGCCCTGCGGTAAAAGGGACATCTGCACCACTGTCATAGACGAAGACCCGTGGGGCTGCATCCAGTTTGGGTAGATCATCAAGAAACGCAGACAATTCGGTTTGGTAGCCTTCAATCAGGGTTTGGGCACGGTCTGATACGTCAAAGATCGCGCCAAGATTGCGCAGATCGTTATACATATCGTCCATGGAGGCGGCGTCTTTCTCGCCGATGTGGATACAGCTTTCGGTCAACTCGTAAACCGCGACGCCAAAGGGCTCCAAGGTCTCAGGCGTGACCTCGCCTCCGACCTTCATGCCATAGTTCCAGCCAGCAAAGAAGAAGTCGGCGTCAGCACCAATCAACACTTCCTTGGTTGGGTAAAGGGCCGATAATTCGGGCAGTTCTTCCACACCTGCGGTCATTTCTTCGTCCAGTGTTTTCCAGCCCGAAATACCGGTGTAGCCAACCATGCGATCAGCGAGGCCCAGCACCAGCATCATTTCGGTCAAGTTCACGTCGTTAGATATCGCCGCCTGTGGTGGGGCGTCGAACGTGACCGTGCGTTCGCAGCTTTGCACCGTGGTTTGGGCCATGGCTGTGCCTGCCAATGAAAGGGCAGTCAGCGTGGTAAGTGTGCGTTTCATGTTTGGGGATCTTTCACTTCGGGAGGTTGAACGAAAAATGAGATGCGCCACTGAGGCTGAGTTGTTCGCGCTGTGCAGCGACCAGAAACGTGTCCGACACAAGGTTGTCTGTGAGCAATGACTGTGGGGGGCCGAAGCCCTGAGGGTGACCATCTTTGAGGATCAACACATCATCGCACACGCGGTCGGCCATATTCAGATCATGCAAAGATACCACGATGGTCAGGCCAAGGGTGCGAATTAACGAAACAACCTCTAGTTGATGGCGCACATCCAAGTGGTTTGTCGGCTCATCAAGGATCAAGATTTGTGGCTCTTGCGCCAAAGCCCGTGCCACCATGACCCGTTGTCTTTCGCCGCCAGATAAGGTGCCGAAGTCACGATCTGCAAACTCTTTAAGGCTGAGTTGCTCCAAGACATCATCAATGATGTGTTTGTCGTCCACACCAACCACGGCAAAGCCCGACCGATGTGGCGTTCTGCCCAAACGGACGATCTCTCGTACCGTCAAACCAAATCCCGACGCTTGTTCTTGGAGGACTGCGGCGATCCGTGTTGCTGCATCACGGGCCGTCATCGACCAGATATCTTGGCCATCGACCAGCACCTGACCTGTTTGGGGCTTTTGGAACCGATACAGCAGGCGCAGCAGGGTGGATTTGCCTGCGCCGTTCGGGCCAACGACGCCCAACACCCGCCCAGCGGGAACGTTGAAGGTCGTAGAATGCAATACGGGTTGAGCCGATTTGACAGGCGTCCAACTGACGCCCTGTACTGCAAGGTCAGCCGCGCTCATGATGCCCGGACTTCGCTGGCTTCGACTGCAATCATCGCGGAGGGCACCCGTGCCAATGTGCATTTACGGAGTTTGCCGGGCCGATCTACCGAAGAGCACCACCCATCATGTAAGTAAGCATATTGCTTTGCGAAGGTGACAAGATCATCCACATCCACGGCTGGATCAATGTCGCCGAACAGATAAGTCGCTTTGCGACTGCCATGATATGCGACCGTGCAAGGACGATCACAGCCAGCCATGCAGGCGACGCCAGAGATTTCAAAATCTTCGGGGATCGCGTCACCCGCGACTTTGATCGCCGCCCGAAGCTTTTCGATCAATTCATAACCCGGCCGACATTCTGTGCCCTTATGTCGGCACGATGTGCAAATTGTTATCTTGTGGTTTTGCTCTGTTTTCATATCGCCCTCCGCGATGATGCGGGGTGCAGGACAGATATGTATTCAGGTCAGGGAAATCCCATACCGCCATCATAGCCTCCTAACCAGACTCCCCGCCTGGGTTGAGTTGCATTGACGATACCGAAGCGTCGCCCGATGGCAGGTCTCCTGACTTGCGGATCAGCGTTTCCCCAAACCTTCCCAAGCCAGATTGGCTCAGTGGTATTTTCGAGGTCACTCACCGCTCACAGTTGCGGGGGCAGTTACGGATTCGGCGCGTATTCGCTCTTCCTCACCGTATTCCCTTTTCATTCCAGACGCATATTCGGCGACTGGAAACCATCTGCGATAACCGTGGGGCAATCATGAACTGAGGTCAATCCAAAGAACTCAAATTGCCTTCACTGAACGTCATCCAGCCGTTCAAAAAGGTCATGGAATGCGGCCCGTGCCGTTCCCGGATGTCTAACACCGCGGGCAGCATCAATATTTGCTGACGGATCGCCAACGATGATCAGCCCCACCATTCCCATCTCATAATGCGGCAGGCACATGTATCCGTAGATACCCGGCTCGGTCAGTGTGATACTGAACTCTTCGTCCATCGGGCTGTTCCAAGGCGCGGCACCTTCGGGGATCATGCCGCGTTTTGATGCGGTGTTATGGCCTGTGTTCGTCGGAACGAATGTCACGGTGTCGCCAGGTGAGATGTGCAATATGTCTGGCGCGAAGATGTTGGTGTGTTGCGCGTCATCTGGTGCTGCATTCAACATCAAGACACGGAACTCTTCAGCGGTAGCGGCAAAGGGGGTCATTGCGGTGATCAGCAATGCAGCATGGGCCAGTTTAGTCAGCATAGGCATGGACATTAAGCTCTTCTCTGGGGCCAGTGCCCGTCTGGATGGCGACCTGGTATGTCTGGGCAATGAGCGGGTCGGACAGGACGGATTTGGGAGAGCCTTGGGCCAGCACCCGCCCTGATCCGATCAGCAGCAGGTGATCTGCATACCGTGCTGCGAGGTTCAGATCGTGCAATGCGACGATACCGATCGCATTGCGTTGCTTCATTGCCGTCTTGATCCGTGACATCACATCAAGTTGGTGACGCAGATCGAGAGCACTTGTTGGTTCATCAAAAAGGTACACATCGGACTTGCGGATGAGTGCCTGGCAAACCGACACTATTTGAGCTTGGCCGCCTGATAACTCACCAATGTACGCATCCGCCAGATGACCGATATTGGCGCTATCCAAGGCGGTCGCGACGGCAGTCATGTCGGCGTCAGTTACGCGCCAACCCGCAAGTTGCTTTTGCGCCATCAGCACCACGTCAAACACTGATAACGCCGCGTTTGCGGTGAAGAACTGCGGCATAAAGCAAATGCGACGCAAACGTTGTTGGGTCGTGAGAGCCGACAAATCAGTATCGTCTAAAACGATGGTGCCCGTATCAGATTTGACCAACCCCGCAATCGTCCGAAACAGCGTGGATTTCCCTGCAGCGTTCGGGCCAATCAGCGCGGTTAGTTGTCCAGGTTGGGCTGCGTCGAAGCCTGCGTTCTTGAGAACCCTCCGAGTGCCAAAGGACACGCTGATGTCATGTGCGATAAGGGTCATTGCCAATGCCTTTTACGTTGAGACAGGATCAGGCTGACAAAGAAAGGGATGCCGATCAGCGATGTGATCATCCCAATGGGGTAGATGACCCCCGGCGTAATCGCCTTTGACGCGATGGAGGTCCCTGACATGATCAAAGCGCCTGCCAGGGCAGAGCATGGCAGGAACCCCCGCTGATCTTCGCCCACGATGATCCTTGCGATATGCGGGCCGACCAAGCCCACGAAAGCGACCGCCCCGACAAAAGACACCGCAACAGCGGCAAGAAGTGACACACCTGCAAGCACCGACAGACGCAAAAACGATACGTTCACCCCGAGGCTGGCCGCCTTTTCTTCACCCATCCGCAAGGCGGTGAGCGACCATGATCGCGACATGAAATACGGCACGACGATTGCAAGGATGATGACACAGATCAGGACTTTGTCCCAACTTGCACGGGCCAGTGACCCCAGTTGCCAAAAGATGATCTGGGCGAGTTGCAGTTCGGATGCGCCATATTGAAGAAGTGCCAGCAGCGCATTGAATGTAAACAGCATGGCGATACCGACAAGGATCATGGCCTCGGGTGTCACGCCCCTTAGACGGGTGAAGCCGTAAAGGGCAAGTGATGTCAGCATCGCCATCACAAAGGCATTTCCCGTGACGAAGAATACGCCGGCACCCGGGATCAAGGACCATTGCAGAACGATGGCAAGGGCCGCCCCGAAACTGGCGGCGGAAGACAGACCAAGTGTGAACGGGTCCGCCAAAGGGTTGTTCAGGATCGTCTGCATCTCTGCCCCAGCCACGCCGAGCATTGCACCGACACAGATTGCCATGAGTGCGATTGGTAGACGTAAATCCCAGACGATGACCTTTTGTTGGGCAGAGGCACGAGATGGATTGAAGATCACCGATAAGACGTCTTGAAGCGTCAGGCTTGCGGGGCCTGTCATGACATCAATCATCACCGTAATTGAAAGTGCAGCAACCGCACCGACTAACAAAAGCAAACGGCGTTGGTTGCGGCTTCGGTAATTGCTCACAATTGATTGGACCGCATCGTTGTGCGGCGTGGATGTAACGGACATAGGCCTCACCAAATCGGAGTGGGATTGGGTCGGGATCATCCCGACCCACAGAGACGTTACTCAGGCAAGCTGACCCAGAATTGGCCTTGGACTGCGAACGGCATGAACTCATCATGCAGCTTTGCAAAGGTGGCATCTGGATCAAGATCGGCGAAGTCGTCGGGATGCAGCCATTTCGCCAATTGTTGAATGGCGATGAAGTGGTAGGGGCTGTTGTAGAACTGGTGATAGATCGAATGCATCCGACCATCCTGTACCGCCCGCAGGTCCTTGAACCCTGTGCGTTCGGACAGCGCCACCAGACGGGCTTGGTTGTCGTCTGCGTCAGCGTTGTAGCCAAGCAGGGTCGCTGTTACCTCTGGCCGTGCTTCGGCCCAGTTCGCCCCCGTTCCCAACAAAACATCGGGGTCTGCGGCGATCAGCCCTTCAAGGCTCACTTCTGAACTGTAGCCCGCGAACATTTCAGATCCGTAGTTGCGCCCCCCCGCCAGTTCGATAAACCGACCATAGTTATAGCTGCCAAAGGTGTTGCAGCAGGACCCTGGGTTCCAACCCGCCGCATTCTCCATGAAGACAAGCGGTTTTTCATCGACAGGCAACGTCTGCACTATGTTGGTAACCTTGCGCATCTCGGCCACATAGAAGTCGATGAACGCGGCCGCGCGGGCTTCTTCTTCAAGAAGCCGACCCAGCAGCAACATGGAGGGGATAGCATTTGCCGTCGGGTCACGGCGGAAGTCGATAAAGACGACAGGAACCCCGGCTTCGTCCAGCTTTTCGATCAAGCCTGTTTCTTCCGCCTTAAAGAGGTTACCAAGGTCAAGGATCAGCAGGTCGGCCTCGTTCTCAATTACGGCCTCAACGCTAAAGTCACCCGCGTAAGGATTGCCAAAGTTCACCATGCGGGCTGTGTCTTCTGGGAAAGCTGCTTCGAATTTTTGAAAGGCATCAGGGTCGTAGAGGATCAGGTCGTCTTTCCAGCCGACAATATGCTCAAACGGGTCCTCAGTTGCTAGTGGGGCGACCGCATACATCATCCGCCCTTCGCCCAAGATGATGCGTGATGGTGCATCGGGCAACGTAACTTCCCGCCCCGCGATATCAGTTACAGTCATTGGGTCAGCCAATGCCGCCGTTGAAAGAAGCGGAAGTGTTGCCGCCATGTATGCTGCTGCTTTAATTAAGAAATATCGCATGTCTGGATCACCTTCCGAAGACGTTTCAAGTGCATGAAGCGCTGGGATTGGCCTGGCTGCTGCCAATGGCATTCAATATCTTACTAAAAGAGTCAACAAAACAATTTTACATCCGACTAAAAAGTCAGATTGAATTGCTCAGGTCCAACTTAACATCCAATCATACCTTCTGACATTGTGGGAAGCCCACACGCGACAGATGATGGGGATCTGCGATATGCGTGATCCAGTCGACCATTCATAGACCGAAGCCGTGACCGCAATATGGTCCTCTCCACGCTGGAGCAATGCTGTCCCCCCGTGTTGCGCCATAGATGGGTTGGATTATTGGAAGCGATCCCTGCCGCCGATATCCATGCTGGGGCGCATTGGTTTGAGGGCGGGCAGTCCGACCATCATGGAACAATCTGCAGCGGCCTTTGCAGGCGACATCGGCAACTCCAGCCCGCTATACCTAGGCGTTGAACTTGAAGATGCACTGAGCATCGCCGAACAGCTCTGACGTTCGCCACTACCGAGTGGTCCTAAACATGCAATTCTGCGGCCCTCGCCAAACTTCAACCGACAATCAACTCAGTGGCGGCCCGCTCACCGCAACAAACATTCCGGTTGCTTTGCAAATTTCCTGACAATAAAAGTCAGATATAGCCAGGGCAGATCTTCTGCCGCGCCATAGCGCGCCCAAGCCAAAGTAACATCACCACAAACAGGAAACATAACTGTTTCCGGGGACACTTGGCTTTTACGGATATGAACCGGCTTGTCACTCATATGCTGCCATACAAAGGGACTATGGTCATCGTTGTGATGGCGGTCCTTGCCGTGACGGCAACAGGTTTACTGGCGCCTTGGATGATCCGCGAGATTGTGATGATCATCGAGACGGACGCGCAGGATGCGGCCACACGACTGACCTTAATCGCCATCTTTCTGGTCGTAATATATGTGGGCCGCAGCAGTGCCGAAGCTGCCGTTTTCCATTATTCGCACGTTGTCGCGTTTAAGACCTGCCGCGATCTGCGTAACGCGGTTTATACCCACCTACAACGGTTGTCACCAAGCTGGTTTGCCGCGCGCAAATCAGGCGATATCACCAAGCGCGTCATTGACGATACGCTCAAGTTGGAGCCTGTGATCGCGGATGCGGTTTACGGCTTTGTGGTGTCGATTATCTTGTCTTTTGGCATTCTGATTATCTTGTTCAATCTGTCACCTATGCTGACGCTCCTTGCACTGATCCCTTTGCCAATTGCGTTAATCATCATGTTCTTTGTTGGCCGCAAGGCGATCCCATCCTTTGACAACGAGGCCGATCGCGAAGGTAATTTGGCCGCGATGGTGCAGGATCATGTCAGCGGTATTCGCGAAATTCAGATTTTCAACCAAGAGGCTGCGACCCAGCGCAAATTTATGAGCAAGTCCGACTTTCTGGCGCGGCGGCAGATCAGATCACGCACCCTGATTGCCCCCTTCGATCCTGCAGTTGAGGGCGCGATTGGCGTATCCACCGCATTGGTCGTTCTTGTCGGGGGCCGGATGGCCTTGTCCGGTGAGTTTGCAGTCGCTGATCTGGTGGCGTTTATCCTTTACATTGTCACGCTGTATCAGCCGTTGTTCACGATTGTTGAGGCCACCGAAGCTGTGCAGCGCGGCCTGTCCAGCCTCAAGCGTGTCAATGACTTGCTGGATACTGAGCCTGAGGTTGCGGACCCTGCGACACCAAAAAGCCTACCAACGCCGCTACGCGACGAGATTGCGTTGGAAGATGTCAGCTTTCACTACCGCGATGATGGGCCCGTTTTGCAGGACCTCACGTTGACTATTCAACCCGGCGAAACACTGGCCGTGATCGGACCAACCGGTGCGGGCAAATCGACGCTCGCCCACTTGATCGCCCGGTTTTATGATGTGACAGCGGGCAAGATCACGCTGGACGGTTTGGACCTGCGGGATGTGCCGCTTGCCGCACTTCGTCGGAACACGTCGATGGTTTTGCAGGATGTGTTTCTGTTCAACGGATCGATCCGCGACAATATCCGTTTTGGTGATGAAGCGGCCAATGAGGATGCGGTGATTGCGGCGGCACGGGCCGCTGGTGCGCATGATTTCATCAGTGCGTTGCCAAAGGGTTATCAGACGATTGTCGGCGAACGCTGGGTCCGCCTGTCGGGCGGCCAGAAACAACGGATTTCCATCGCGCGCGCGCTGCTCAAGAACGCACCACTTCTGATCTTGGATGAGGCCACTAGCGCCATCGACACGGAAACCGAGGCTGCAATTCAGCAAAATCTGGATCGTTTGCTGACCGGCCGCACCGCCATCGTCATTGCCCACCGTCTTTCAACGATAAGACGCGCTGATCGCATCGCCGTTCTGGAACATGGACGGCTGACCCAACTGGGGCCGCACGACCAGATCACAGAGGAAACAGGGGCGTATGCCCGGCTTTTGCAAGCACAGGAGACGGCTGCATGACACGCAATTCCCCCCTGAAAGCGACTGATCTATCAGTCGGTTATGGCGACACAGCCATCATCAAGAACGTCAATCTAGAGATTGCCGCTGGCCAGATCACAGCGCTGGTCGGTCCAAATGGATGCGGGAAGTCGACATTGCTTAAGACCTTCGCGCGCATCCTCAAACCCATGACAGGTCATGTGACCCTACAAGGCCAACCGATCACGGCTTACCCCACGCGCGATGTTGCAACCCGGCTGGCGATACTGCCGCAAGGCCCCGTTGCACCCGAAGGCCTGACCGTGACCGAACTGGTGGCGCAAGGCCGCTTTCCCCACCAAACACTGTTCCGCCAGTGGTCGCCGGGCGACCGTGAAGCGGTAGAGCGTGCGATGCATTTGACTGATCTTGAAGACTTTGCCAATCGCCCGGTGCACAGCCTGTCAGGTGGGCAGCGCCAGCGCTGTTGGCTGGCGATGGTCTTGGCGCAGGATACGCCGCTGTTGTTACTAGACGAACCGACAACCTTCCTTGATCTGAAGGTGCAGGTTGACCTGATGGCGCTGTTGTCCCGCATCGTACATGAGGATGGGCGCACCATGGTCCTGGTACTGCATGAGTTGAACTTAGCCGCGGCCTTTGCGGACCGGATTGTCATGATGCGCGACGGCGAAATTGTGGCGGAAGGAAGCGGGTCAGAGGTGATTTGCCCTGACGAGTTGCGCGCGGTTTTTGATCTGCGCTCTGACGTGATTGCCGACCCTGAAACGGGGCGCCCGGTGTGTTTGCCACGCACGCCGGATCATGTTGCAAGACAAGCACTTGCGGCGGCGGCGGAATGAACGCGACGCGCACCATATTTGCCGCCACCGGGTTTTGGCTCTGTCTGGGCGGTGTCGTTCTGGCGTTCCTGTGGCACATCTCGGTCGGGGCAAAGGCGATCCCGCTGGTAACTGTCTGGCAGGCCATCACGGCACCGCAGGACGGTGTGTTTGACCACGTTGTCGTGCGCGATCTGCGGATGCCGCGCGCGATCTTTGCGATCAGTGTCGGGGCCGCACTTTCGGTTGCAGGCGCGTTGATGCAAGGTGTCACGCGTAACCCGCTGGCGGAACCAGGCATTCTGGGGCTGATGGCGGGGGCGACCTTTGCCGTGATCATCGGGATTGGATGGTTCGGGCTTGCGGGGACCGCATATGTGCCCTTGTTCGCGGCCATCGGTGCATTGATCGGCGCGGTACTTGTCTGGACCATCGCGAGTGCCGCGCCGGGTGGCGCCACGCCGCTGACGCTGATCCTGTCCGGGGCGGCAGTGGGTGGTTTTCTCTATGCCATCGAAAGTGCCGCCATTCTGCTGAACGAAGACACGTTTCGCAACTTTCGGGTCTGGTTGTCAGGCTCACTGGCCGGTCGCGACATGGCGACTTACCTGTGGGCGCTGCCGTGGTTCATCGCCGGAATGATCGCTGCATTGGTGATCGCCCGCCAAGTCACAGCGCTGGCCATGGGCGAGGAAACCGCAGCTGGGCTTGGCGTTGATACGTTCAAAATTAAGGTCATCGCCTTGGGGACGGTTGTCGTTTTGACGGCGGCGGCGATCTCGGTTGCCGGACCGCTTGGATTTGTCGGGCTGGTCATCCCGCATGTGGTGCGCCTGTTCGTGGGATCGGATTACCGGCTGATCGTGCCATTTTCGGCGATTGTCGGGGCAGGCTATGTGACACTGGTCGATATCGCTGCGCGCGTGGTGCTGGCCCCGATTGAGATTTCAACCGGGATCGTCACAACAATGCTGGGCGCGCCCTTGTTTATCTGGCTGGTGAGGGCAAAGCTATGAGCATGACAACCCTTGAGGGCTTCGGTGGACGCGTAGCCCTGAAGGTGCCGTACCGCGCAGTTCTGGTCAGCCTGTGCCTGACGCTCGCCATTATCGGTGTGCTGACATGGAGCCTGATGACCGGATCCTATCCGCTAGACAGCGCACAAGTTTGGGCCACGCTGCTCGGCGACCTGCCGTCCGATACTGCATCCACTGTGGTTTGGGAGTTCCGGTTCCCGCGCACATTGGTGGCCTTCATCGTGGGCGTGTTTCTGGCGCTATCAGGGGCGGCGCTACAATACGTGACCCGCAACCCGCTTGCCGACCCCAGCCTTGTGGGTGTCAGTCAAGGCGCGGCGTTGGTTGTCGTTGCAGTCACCATCCTCGCCCCGGGAATGGGGTATTACCTGCGGCCTATCCTGGCGTTTGCAGGGTCGTTGACCGTGGCCGCATTGATCCTGCTCGCGTCATCGTCACGGCGCGGGGGAGAGACGTTGCGCTTTATCCTGATGGGGATTGGGGTGGCCGCACTCATTTCATCCTTCACCTCGGCCCTGCTGACCTATGGCGATATCGACCGCGCGATGTCGGCGCTTGGCTGGCTTGCCGGATCGGTGCATTCGGTTGGTTGGGATGAGGTGCGTTGGCTGACAGCCACTGCGATCTTTGTCGTCCCAGCGTTCATGTTGGCCGCACGCCCCTTGTCAGCGATCCGATTTGGCGAGGACGTAGCGATAGGTCTTGGCATCCGGGTGCGCATGGCGCGTTGGGGGTTGATCATCCTCGCGGTCGCTCTTGCAGCAACAGCCGTCGCCGCCGTTGGTCCGTTGGGGTTTGTGGGTCTCGTCGCGCCGCACCTTGCCCGTCGTTTGGCGCATTCAGGTGTGGGGATGCATCTGGTGCTGACAGGCCTGACCGGCGCGCTACTTGTCGGGCTCGCCGATTTCGCAGGACGCGCGGCTTTTGCCCCAATCCAAATACCCGCAGGGCTGGTCACTGCGATCATCGGTGTGCCGGTCTTTGTCGCCCTGATCTTACGCACACAGGCACGATCACAACTCTAGAAAATACCGACCCGAAACGGGGACCCAAACACTCAAATCGTTCAGGCAGCATCATCGCCACCCAGCCGTTTCAAAACCAAAAGGACACTGACCTATGAAGAACGTTGTCTGGCTTAATGTGGCTCTCGCTGCCGGATTGACCACACCGGCCATTGGGCAGGATTTTCCCCTCGAAATCCCCCATAAATTCGGCACCGCCGTTATCCCTGCAGAACCAGCCCGAGTGGCTACGGTCGATGGTAACGGTGCTGACAATATTCTGGCGCTGGGACTGCAACCAGCCACGATTGAAGTCTGGTATGGTGGTTATGAAAACGGACTCTGGCCATGGGCAGCACCGCTATTGACGACGGAACCTGTGCTGTTGGAACGTGGTGTGCTGGACTTTGAAGCCATCGCCAAATCGAACCCAGACGTCATCCTGTCGCTCTATAACGCGATGACGCCTGAAGAATATCAAAAGCTGACGCAGATTGCCCCGGTCGTCGCCGTCCCCGAAGGCCGGTCAGACTGGAGCTTGACTTGGGATGAACGCGCGTATCTGACAGGGCTTGCCAGCGGCAATCTGGCGCAGGCCGAGGCGGAGATCTCCGAAATCCACGATCAGATCAGCCAGATCGCCTCTCGCAATCCTGATTGGGCAGGCAAAACAGCCCTGATCGGCTGGATTTCCCGTGGTGGCGAGCTTGGCGTCTATTCATCAGCCGACGCGCGGCAACAATTGCTGGAACAGTTTGGCTTCGTCACACCAGCCGAAATTGACGCGCTTGATCCCGAAGGCGAGGCTTCTGTCACCATCAGTCGTGAGCGGATCGACCTGATGGATGTGGACCTGCTGATCTGGATTGATGGGGATGGGGATGTCTCGCCGATCCTTGATCTGGACGTGCGCGCATTCATTAAGCCCCATACCGAAGGTCGCGAGGTGATCTTTACCAAAGAGGTCACAGGCGCGCTGTCCTACGGATCACTGCTGAGCATGCCTTTCGCTCTGGGACGGATGGAAGCGGCGATCGCTTCTGCCCTTGACGGTGACCCGGCAACGCACGCCGACGATCGACCAGACAACTGGTGAGACACGAAATCGAGCACCCGACATCCAAAGAACATCAGCAAGGCAGTGCATCCCTCGTGCCACCCAGCCGTACTTGAAACAAAGGATAGACTGATGAGAAAGTTCACTTTGCACACTGTGGCGGCATTTGCTGTTCTTGCGACACCGACTGCAGCACAAGACACCCGGACCGTCACCGATGACCTTGGCAATGTGGTTGAAATCCCGGTCAAGCCGCAGCGGATCGTTGTGTCACGCTCGGATTGCCTTGCGACGCCTTTGATCGAACTGGGCGCACCGCTGATCGGTGCAGGGTCCATGCAAGATGATGGCTTCAACAACGGACAGCCCTTTATCCGTGGGGCGACAGCGCTTTATGGTACACAGTTCGGCGATGATCTTGTCGATATTGGGTTCATTAATCAGCCGGACCCAGAGATTATTGCGAGCCTCGAACCCGACCTGATCATAATCGCATCCTGGGTCGCCGACAGCTATGACCAGCTTTCGGCAATTGCGCCGACCTATGCGGCGGCCTGCTTTGAACCGCCACTCAAAGAATGGCTTGCAACGCTTGCCGATTTGGTTGGCATGACGGCGGAACACGAGGCCCTGATGGCCTCTTATGAAATCAAACTCGACAATGCTCGCGCAGTTTTTGCGGATCGCATTGGCGATCCGGCGGACGTTTCAGTTGTTTTCGCGGACCCCTTTGATGCGGGCATCTATGTCGCGGATGCCTACGGCACATTCACGGTGGTCACCGATGACCTGGGATTATCGCGGATCACGGCCAGCGATCTGGGCATGTTGGGCGATGATGGCAACCTGAGCTTTGAACTGGTCGAAGAACTCGACGCTGACTTCATCTTTTCCAGCCATCAAAGCTTCTTTGATCAGCCGCCATCGCATCAGTTGGAAGTATGGCGCAACAATGTGCCTGGCTTCGACGACTTGTTGCACGCCCCCCGCAACAACCAACTCGTCATTCTAGACCGCAGTCTTGTGCGCGCATTTGCCGTCGATGGTTTGAACACAATGCTCGCGGTTCTCACAAGCCAAATCGCAGAACGCGACTTTGTGCCGTTGGAAAAATAACTCATCGCTCAGCAAGGCAGCGCCTCCTTCGCGCGACCCAGCAGATCAAGCAAACGAAGGAAAACAGATGAAAAACCTAACCTGGTCCATGGCGGGCTTTTTCGCCGTCTTTTCTACGTCGACCTTTGCGGCATGTGACAGCGGCATGCGTCAGATCGAGAATGTCGCTTTTGAAGGTGATGTCGCATGTCTGCCCGCAGCCCCTGAACGGATCGCATTCGCCGAGGATGAAGTCGTGACCGCCTACCTTTTGGGTACACCGATGGTCATCAACAACTACTCGCTGAATGCGTTTTTGGATGCCTACCCCGGTGGGCGTGACGCGCGTGTCGCAGAGATGACCGATATTGGATATGTGGGCGAACTCGACATCGAATTGTTTTCAGTCGCAGAGCCCGACCTGATCATCTCAAACAACTGGTTTCCTGACGAAAACAAGCTGCTTGCAGAAATTGCCCCGGTTGTGGTGTTCCAAGGCGAAGACGGCGTGTTGGGATGGCGTGACTATGCGCGCGTAATTGCGACTGTTGTTGATCGCGAGGCGGAATTTGATGCAGACCTTGCAGCACTAGACGCCCGCATCGCTGATTTCAAAGGCCGATTGCCTGAGGGCGAGACGACGTTTTCGATTGTCATGTATGACGAAGGCGGCAGCCTTTACACTTGGAACGAGGCAAGTTTCGCTGGCGAGTTACTGATCAACGCAGGGCTGACGCTTGCACCAGGTGTTCTGGACAGCGCGGCGGCAGCCAAAGTTGGCTACCCCTCTGCATATACCCTTTCGCAAGAACGGATTGGCGATATCAACGCCGATTACATCTTCTTGCTACCAACGTGGGAGCCAGAGGACATCGCCGCTAGCTTTTACGATGGCCCGGTCTGGAACAGTCTGACAGCGGTGCAAGAAGGCCGCGTGATCACCGCCAGTATTCAGGGTGGCCCGCATTTCACCCGGCCAAATACAGCATTCGCACACCGGGTCCTGGATGAGGCCTATCGCGGTATTCTTGGCATGAGCCCCACCGAAGGGTCGCATCCCAACCCTTATGCCGACTGGATCGACGCAAACTGAAAATGTGCCCAGCCGGGCAATTCTATCTTGAAAAGGACTCGCACTATGAAGACGAAACTTGCCACTGTAGCTGTTCTTGCCTGTACTGCCTCACCCGCGCTGGCTCTCGATTGTGACGATGGCATGCGTGCCTTTACCCATGCGGGCGGCGAGACCTGCATCCCGGACCAAGCGCAGCGCATCATCGGTCTGCATGACCAATCCGTCACACTGACACTTGTTGAATTGGGCGCACCTGTTGTCGGCAGCCATGGCCGGGTTGATGACGACGACCAGATCTACATGCGCTCGGTTGATCTGCTTTTTGGCCTCGATTTTGAGAACGCTGGGATCGGCTATGCTGGCAACTTCGATCAGATGGATTTCGAAGCGATGGCCGCGATGGAACCTGATCTGATCATTGGTCGCGAATATGATATGGAGACACGCGATAAGTATGAAGCCATCGCACCTACGGTTTTCATCGCTGACACACCAACGGAACCAATGGCTTTCCCACGCGCGATTGCCGATGCGGCGGGGCTGCGTGACGCCTATGACACGCAGCTCGCGATCTATGAGGCCAATCTTGAACGCGCAAATTTTGCGTTGCCGCAAGTGCGTGGTGCGACCTATTCCAAGATACAAGGCTGGGAGGGCAAGTTAGAGGTTTACGCAGGCTATGGCGGGCTGACCAAGGTGCTGGATGATCTGGGTTTTGTGCGCGGGTCTGCAGGTCAGGAAATGGCAGATCGTGGTGTGGTTTGGGGCGAAGAGGTCAGCGCCGAAATACTGCCCGAGCTTGAGGCGGATTATCTGTTTGATACTTACACGATTGCCTACGGCGACACGCTTGCCGATCCGGCGATACGCCTGAACGAAGCCTTGCCAGGATGGTGTGATTTCTTGACTGCTTGCACCGAAGGCCGATACATCGTGCTGCCGCGCGAATATGCGACCGGCTTTTCCTTCACCCAATTGAACATGTTGCTGCAAATGGTCACGACCAACGTGGCCACAAGTGCGGCACCGCAAGGCTAAGATCATATCTTCACGCACAACATTCGGTCAGGCAGCCACAGCGCCACCCATCCGTTCCAAATCTTCAAGGAACTCTGGTTTATGAAACATATCCTCATCGCTACGGCTGCACTTGCCCCCTTGGCAACCCAAGCCATTGCAGACTGCAATGCCGATCAACGCGCTTTCGTCGATGATCGCGACATCAGCGTCTGCATTCCCGCCGACCCGCAACGCATCGTCACCACCGTCGATGAAGCGATTTTTGTGCCGCTTTATGAGTTGGGTGTCGTCCCCGTTGGCACCACAGGGTCAACCTTGCCAGACGGCACGCACTTCATTCGCGGCGGCATAAACAACGTTGGTGTTGACTTTGAAACGACCGAAGATACCGCCTTTATCGGTGATTATGAATTCATGGATTATGAGACGATTGCCGCTTTGGACCCCGACTTGATCATCGTGGGTCACTGGGCGGATTGGTTCAATGGGGACGTCGAAAAGCTGTCGTTGATCGCACCGACAATCAGCATCAATATTGAAGAACGCACAGGATTTGCCACCCATGACTACCTTGCAGATGTGACTGGAACGCAGGCCGAACTGGCCGAGGTCAAGGCGCGCTACGATTTTCAGATCGAAACCCTGCGCGACCTTGTGCCCGACGGGACAACGGCGTCGATCCTCGTCCTTGACGGCGATCAACTGAATGCGTTTCACACCTGGCCCGGGCTTGGTCAGATTTTGCGCGACGCTGGAATTGATGCGCCTGACATCATCAATGACATTGATGAAGGCCAATCCGAGACATTTTCGGCCGAAGTGTTGGAACAGTTCGATGCGGATTGGGTGTTCATCTCATATGCCAACCAAAATGGTGACACGCCAAGCGATGCCCTTGCCAATATGGATGCGTTGCTGCCGTCATGGTGCGCGGCACTCACAGCCTGCCAAGAAGGGCGCGTCATCCCCGTGCCAATCGTCGAGGCCGCAAGTTGGTCCCCCGATGCTTTCTTTGCCACAACAATGATGCTGATCGGCACGATGGGCAATCCACTGAACTACAATTGATCAATAGCGCAAGCCAGCCCCTGCCTGGGGCCAGCCAGCATCAATCACAGATGCGAAAGGACGCGACTTGAACACTCTTATCCCACAGTTGGTCATGTTGGTGGCGATTGCGACCCCAACATTTACGCAAGAATACCCGCTAACAATCGAACACAAGTTTGGAACGACAATTATTGAGGCCGCCCCTGACCGCGTGGCCAGTGTGGACTACAACGGTGCTGACAATCTGCTGGCAATGGGCATTCAGCCAGTCGCGATCCGCTATTGGTATGGGGACAGTGACAACGGCCTTTGGCCTTGGGCAGAGCCCCTGCTTTCATCCGACCCCCAAATATTGCGGGGCGATCTGAACTTTGAACAGGTCGCGGCATCTGAACCCGATGTCATCTTGGCGATTTGGTCTGGCATCACCGCGAGCGAATACGAACAACTATCCAAGATCGCACCGGTGGTGGCCGTGCCGGATGGCGTAGGCGATTATGCACTGCCTTGGGATGAACTTGCCCTGATCGCAGGCGCGGCTGCGGGAAAGTTGGATGAGGCTAAAGCACTTGTCGAAGATCTGCGCACAGATATGGCCGCTATGGCTGCGCGTAATCCAGATTGGCAAGGCAAGACTGCCTCTGTCGCGTATTATTGGAACGATGCACCCGGCGTTTACGCTGGCGACGATATTCGGCCGCTGGTGCTGTCAAACCTTGGGTTGCGCACGCCCGACGCTGTCAACGCAGCGACCAGTGACGGCGAATTTGCCCTAACGTTTTCCGAGGAAGGGCTGGAGATCGTAGATGCCGACGTCCTGATCTGGGTGACCGATGGCAGTCAGGAACAGCGCGACAAGATCGAGAGCCTCGCCCTGCGTCCCGCACTGGCAGCGTTCCAAGAAGGGCGCGAGGTGTTCACAGACGACATCCTGACGAGTGCGTTCAGCCATGGTTCGCTTCTGAGTCTGCCGTTTGCACTTGAACAACTTGAGCCAAAGATCAGCGCCGCAATCGACGGTGATCCCGCGACACAAGTTTCAGAGTAACCCTCCATTCCACACACACGAAAGGACGACCCGGTGAAACCATTTCCCAAAATTGCTGCCCTCATCTTCATGACGACCACTCCAGCCGCCGCACTTGATTGTGAGGCTGGTTTTCGTGCGTTCACCCACGCCGCCGGTGAAGACTGCATCCCCGTCGATCCAAAACGCATTGTCACCCTGCAAGACCAGAACGGCCTGTTGCCCCTGTTGGAACTGGGCGTCACCCCCGTCGGCAGCGCGGGGCATTTGACCGATGACGGTCCGGTGTTTCGTCGGTTGCGTGGATTTGATGCCTCTGATGTGGCTTTCATCGGATCTTACCGCGAACCGGATGCCGAAGCGGTTGCCGTACTCAACCCCGATCTGATTATCGCGACGCCGTGGCCAGAAGGTGCCTATCAAACCTACAGCCGCATCGCACCAACCGTTATCATCGACATGTTCAGTCAACGGATGGACGCCACCTTGCTGCAATTTGGCGACGCGGTTGGGCGTACGGAACAGGCAAAGGCGCTGCAAGCTGAATTCGAGACCGAGATCGCCATGATCCGTCAGGAGATTGACGACGTGCTGCCGCTGACAACGGTGTCGTTCGTTGAATACTGGGACAACACCATTTCTGGTGTGCCGAACCAGCAGTCGCTTAGCCTTGCTGTGCCGGCGTTAGGCATTGTCCGCACACCATACGAGCAGACAATTGATGACTGGGTCGCACTTTCGATTGAGGTTTTGGGAAGCAATCCATCGGACATCATGATCCTGATCGCCAACGCAGATGATCAAGTCGGTTCTATGGATCCTGCCGTGGCCGAGTTCATGGCCAATCCCGTTGTCCAAGCAACCGACGTGGCCAAGGCGGGGCAGGTCTTTGCCGTTGATAGCAAAACTGTTTACGGCACCTCTTGGGGGTCGGTTTTAGATGTGGCACGTGCCTTTGCCGAAGTGATCGGCCAAGAAGGCATCAACCGCGATCTTGTTATCGAATGAGCCTAGTATCCCGCGCGTTTCACGATTTGCTGGCTGAAATCACGCCGTTAGAAGGCGCATTTTCGCCCGTCTTGAGGTTGGACAAACATCCTGTGGGCAGCCTGTCACTATCGGACTTATCAGACGATTGCGTGCGCCGCCTGATGGCCGATGCCATCATTGATGAACCGGGCGGAGACGCAAAACTTGCCGCCGCCTATCTTATTGGGACGGTGTCTTGGAGCGTATGCGAACCGCTTGCGGGACTGGCCGTGCGAGGTCATTGGCTTGCTGCGGCAAAACCAGATGCGATCAGCCTGTCAGAGCGGTTTGTGCGTTGGGAAGAAGATGGCAAAAGGGGCGTAAGCCTTGCCTTTGATCTTAATATCAACAGCGAAGGGGTAACCTTCATCGAGATGCCCACAGCGCCAAGCTTTACCGCAACATTGGAGCAACTGCATAAACCGCTGATCCAAGCGCTGCGTCGGCTGTCCGGCCTGTCGCAAGCCGCTTTATGGCGGTTGGTATCTGACAGCCTTGCCGCGGCCTTTCTGGAACAAGGGCGTGCGGTAGACGCGACGGGTTTGGCCATAGATCATGCACGCATGATTTTGCGGGACCAGGCGTCGAAACTGTTCAACAAGCAAGCTGACTTTGAGTGGGTCGATCTGCCAGAAGCCCCAAAAATAGGTGACTGGATGCGCGTTCGTGGCGGCTGCTGCCGCTACTATACGTCGCCAGCAGAAGATGTCGGGTATTGCACAACATGCGTCTTGCGCCCCGCAGACAGCAGACGACGGCGGTATCGAGATTATCTTCGGCGGACGATGCTTCTTTGAAAAGCAGGCATAAAAGATAGTGTGCGCAATCAAGGCTTTGTCTGCGACCTGATTGTTGGTACCGGTTGCGGCCAAGGAGCTGTTCCGGATCAAGTATTTGGCCTGTCCACGAATGGCTGGTCTGCCGACACGGGTTGCACCACGGCGTCTAACCGTGCTGCAAATGCGAATGAATGCTGCGTTAGCAGTAGCTTCATCTGCAAAAGTCCGGTTCGCTTCGCACAGTAGACCTCGAACTCCTTGGACATGAAGGCCGGCTTCGAGGATACAGCAAAAAATGCGCCGAACTGCAATTTTCATAAATTGAAATCGCTAAGTTATTGATTTCAATACAACTGCGGCAATTAAGTGATCCGACAAGAGATAGTATCAACCCTGTGCAATTCAGGAATGTCACTCTCTTGTTCAAGTGAGTAACGAAAGATCTGATATGGGATGGGTGATGATGAGCGAGCGCGAGTAAATCGTGTGGAGGTTTTGGCGCCGGTCGATGATGGACGGCTGACTGTGGACGATGCGGCTAACATGTTAAACCTGATGCGTCGACAGATTTCCAGGCTGTTGAAGCTATATCGCCCGGATGGCGCAGCCGCGATCCGGCATAGGTCACGTGGCAAGCCTCCGAACAATCAAATACACAATGCAAAGCGCGACTATGCGTTGGCGGAGGTCAAAGAGAACTACGCCAGGTTTTACTCCGACTTTGGCTGCGGAGATGCAGGCTTAACATCATGGGATCGAGGTTTCGTGCGAGACGTTTCGCAAATGGATGCAAGAAGATGATTTCTGTCTATCGCGCAAAAAGCGGCGCACGTTTCATCAGCCGTGTCTGCCACCAGCACCTTGATGGAGCTGCGGTTTGTGATGTTGGGAAGCACGTTCAGCTATTTCGAGACTTTGGAACGCTACCTGCACAATCAAGGCCGCCCGGCAGCTTTCTATTCAGACAAACACACCGTGTTCCGCGTGGCCAAGGAAGACGCCAAGAGCGGCGCACGGATCACCCAGTTTGGCCGCGCCTTAAGTGAACTGAACATCGAGATTCTCTGCACTAAGGGCCTCAGCGCCGTACTGGAACATATCAGAGCAGAACAGGATATCGCTTTGCCCAAGCCCGAGGTGCGCACAAATTCTGAGAAGATGAACTACAAACCAAGTGGTCGTCGGCAACGCCAACCTTCGGGATTACGGGCCAAAAAGAAGATTGTGCAAGTGGCGGAATAAAACCTAAGGAGATCGCATCTCTTGAAAGGCGCATTCGTGAACGCAGAAATACTTGTTTCAATTTTTTGCGGAGACATGATGTCCATAGACAACGCGATCGGAGAGGTTGTGTTCTCATCAATCATCAACAGCTATTCGAACGACTTCCCCAAAACCGAATGGCCTCGCTCAGACTATAACGGCATCATGATCAGACAGAAAAATGGTGCATTGATCTTCCACGACATGGATTTCTTCAGAACTGAGTACTGTCCACTCAAAAAGATGTAACAAGCAAAACGCAAGGTTTACCAACCCTGCGATATATGACGTCTCAGGGCTGCTAAGCCTTGCTCCGATCGGCGCCCTTGGTGACACTTCTGTTTTGCGCAACCGGTGACATTTCTGAATGGCTTTTACTTTGGGTTCCTTGTGTGCGCGCTGCTTTAAGCTAGGCTGCCTGTTAAACAACGACGCATGAGCCGTTTGCTATTGTGTTGCACATACCGGAAAACGGCGTGATCACTGATCTTCGATTTCGAGTTGCCAGTTTGTGCGCGCTCCTGTGGGAGGTGGTGGGAAAGGTGCTGCTTGCCGGATCACCTGTTGTGCGAAGCGGTCCACCCGTCTGTTGCCAGAGCTGCGCAAGATGCTGACATTTGTTAACCTGCCATTTCCGCCGATGGTAAAGGCCACGACCGCAATGCCGCGTTCGGGCGTCCGCCGCCGCCGCACGTTTGAGATCTGCCGTAGCACAACGCCGGCATAGTTTGCAGCGGCCGCATTGCTTTGCGCAGTGGATGGTTGTGTTGCGGCGTTTGATCCGGACTGTCGTGCTGTGGTTTGCTTATTCGCGGTGCTGCTTGCGCCTGCTACCGCGTCCTGGCTTGCATTGCCTTGCGGCTGTGGTGGCCGGGCGATGGGCCGCAATGATCGGGTTGGTGCCGCCTCAGTCTGGGCTTGCAACCGCGGGGTGGGGTTTACGGGTGCAATTGCCGTGGCCTGCCGGGTTGGTGGCGTTGCGGCAGCGGGCGGTTGTGGCGCGATAGCATCTGCCGTTGGTGGTATTGTGGACGTCGGTGTTGGGACCACGGCAGTGACCCCCGCAATTTTTGCGCGAACTGCCATGCTGGCCGCGGTTTCTGGTTTTGCTGTCGGGGTCAGCGAGGCTGTTTCGACGGACAGTATGACCCCCGCCGTCAGGTCGGCAAATGCCGCGCCCATCTTGGCCGCGACCGGCGTGCCGGAAGCGGCGATTTGGGGGCCGTCATCCTCGGCAAACCCTGTGAAGCCGGCCAGATGCACCCCTAAAGCAGCAATCAGACATCCCCCCATCAATGGGTGTGACCGCGCAATCATGGCAACGACGTTTCGGTCACGATCAGGATCGTTTCGGCGCCTGCCACGCGCAAATCCGCCCCGATCTGCAGCAATGTTTTGGCGGGCAAGGCCCGATCGGGGATCAGGCGTATGGGACCGTCAGGTTGCGTGGCCAAAAAGGCACCAACCGCCACCACCCCTGCCCCGTTTGCCTGCATCCGCCCATCCGCATGGATGATCAGCCCGTCGGGCGGTGCAGCAGTATCCAGATCACGGGTCGAGACCAGTTGCAGCTCACTATCAAGCGGTTGCGTCAGGGTGCCTGCGATCAGGAAAAAGATCAGCATCAGGAAAACAACGTTGATCAGGGCGATTGTCGGTTCCGGTTTGGATTTCTGGCGTCGTGGTTTCATGCGGGCACCAGCACGTTCAGGGCGAGGTTTTCAACGCCGCGCAAAGCCGCCAACACGTCGGTCAGGCGCTGTGCGCTGACATCCGGGCCAAGGGCGATGATAGCCGTGGTCGGGTCTGAAGCGGTCATGGCGGCGGCTAAATCAGCCAGTTCAACCGCCTCGCCATTGAGTGTCAGGGCATCCACATCCACTTTGACAAAAACCGGTGACGCGTCAGGCGTCACGGCCCCGGCTGTACCAATTGGCAGCGGCACCATTGCGTATTTGGAGAAGGTCGAGGATAGCATGAAGAACAGCAACAACAGGAAGATGACATCGATCAGCGATGTCATCGAAAGGCGTCGTTTTCCGGGCCTATGCCGCATTGGCCGCCACCGGGTCACTGGCGCCTTTGGGTGATACAATCCTTTGGATCGCCTGACCAGCGAACACCCGTTCCGCATCCATGCGCTGTTCGAACCATGACAGGATCAACGACGTGGGCATGGCCACGGCAAGCCCGATAGCAGTGGTCAGCAATGCGACCCAGATACCGCCTGCAAGGATCGACGGGTCAACCTGATTGCCCGCCTCTTGCAGCGCCTGGAACGCGGAAATCATCCCGAGGACGGTACCAAAGAGCCCCAGAAGCGGGGCGAGCTGCGCGACGTTATCGAGAAACCGAAACCCGCGTTCCAGCTGCATGAACAATCCTTCAGCCTCGGCCTCAAGCCGGGCGGCCAGGATGTTGGGCTCCTTATTCTGTGTCGAAAATCCCACATGGACGACCGGCGCCAGGTAGTTATTGCTGCGCGCCAGCTCTGTCATTGCGAAGTCCCGCTTGTCGCTGTCCCATAGGGTCAGCGCCCGTTGCAGGACTAGGTGGCTGCCCACCCCGGCGGCCCGAAACTGGATGATCTTGTAGAATGTCACGGCGAGGGCCAGCACCGAAACGGCCAGCAGAATGGCGACCACGGGGCCGCCTGTGTCGATGATGCTTTGCAGCGGTGCGAACATGGCTTTGCTTTCCTTATCCCAGCAGTGCAATTGCGGTGCGACTGCCGAGCGACAATGTCGCGGCGCAGACATCAGCGCCCAGATCACCGGCCTCACAGGTACTGGCGCCATTGATCAGCAGACGCGACAGATCATTGCAGGCCAGCCCCGGCACCTCGAATTGGCGCACGCGGGGACGACCCGTAGGCAATGTGCCAAAATCGAACAAGGTCAGTTGATCGACCCCACCATCGGCGTTGAACAGTACCGTTTCATAGACCGCCTGAGTGATGTCCGCGCCATGGGTGTTTTCGATCAGAAACGACAGGCGGCAAGCCGTATCGGTCGTTTCGGCGGCGTTCAGTTCGACCCGTAAAACGCCATCCTCTGCTGCGGCGGGTGCCGCAACACAGGTGGCGCAAAACGCGAGGAATAGCATCGTTTTCCGCATCATCAGAATGTCCGGGACACTGACAGGTTGATGCTGCGCCCTGCCCGCCGGATCGCCTCACTTTGCAGATGCGTGCGGTAGTCCTCGTCGGCCAGGTTGGTGACCCCAAGGCGTACGGTCAGATCCTCAAAGATGCCTTCGTCTGGCGTCCACGCGGCATAGACGTCGTGGATCAGATTGCTGGGCGTGTCGATTGTGGACACCCCCATCATGCTAGCCTGTGATCGGCTTTTGCTGTCGTAATAGGTGCCGGTCCAGCCGAGTTCCAGATCGGCGGTAGGAAAACGCGTGCCCAATGACAGCACGATGGTGTCAGCCGGAATCCGGTTTTCCAGATTTGGGTTCAGTGAGGCAGGATCACTTTCGTTTTCGCCCTCTAGCATGGTGTAGGCCAGCGACCCAAAGAAGGTTTCGGATTCGTAGGCGACTTCCAGTTCCACCCCTTGAATGTAAGCTTCGTCGATATTGACAAAGACCGGCTCTCCTGCGGCCCCGTCATTGTTACGACCGATCAGATTATCGAGGTTATTGCGGAACACGACCGTTTTGAAGGAAAGCTGATCACCTACACCAATGACGTCGTTCTGGTTATAAGCGATGCCCAGTTCGATATTGCGGCTTTCTTCGTTTTCCAATGTGCCAGCTGACACCTGATCAGCCCCGCCGGTGGTCGCCCGACTGTCGTAAAGCTCATCCACAACCGGCAGACGTTCTGTATAGGAGGCCGACCCAAAGACCGCGAAACGATCAGTGGCTTGGTAGTGCAACGCTAATGTGGCTGCGCGGCCCTGATCGTCGACCTTTTCGTCTGATGGAACCAGATCGCCGGGTGTTGTTTCCTGAAAGTCCACGCGCGCACCTGCCAGAACTGTCAGGCGGTCGTCCCAGATGAACTCGTTCTGCGCGAATAGACCGATTGTGTCGGTTGTCCCCTCTGGTTGAAAGGCAGCATTGGCAGCTGATGCGCGCGTGCTGATCCGATCCTGTGTGCCGATATCGACCCCGGCTGTGAGGTAGCTTTCAAAGCTGTCTCCGAAAAACTGCGCCGTGTTCTCGATCCGCAGGCCTGTGCCCTCATAGGCATAATCGGTGTCAAAGCTGGACAGAATACCGGGACTAGCCTGAAAATCGGTGATGTTGTTTTCGGATTTGCCGTAGGACAGCTGCAGCTGAAGATCAATCAGGTCATTATCCACCGGATTGAACTGGTAGCTCACAAAGGCGGTTGTATCGATGACCTCGCGGTCAACGGTGCCAAAGAAGCTGACATTGTCGATGATATCGAGCAACTGGTCATCTGCCTTGCCCTGATACCGGATATACCCTGCCTCGACCGCGCGTTCGCCTGCGTCGCCAAACGTATAGCTGCCTTTCAGCAGCGTGTTATTTTCGGTAATCTTGGTGCCGAAAATTTGTTCGCCATCGCCACTTTCCATAAAATCGCTGTCGTCATAGATAAACCCAATTAGCACATCGAGCTGATCATCAGGCGCGAAGGCTAGGAATGTCGCGGATTCGACACCTTCGCCATTACTGCGATATTCCAGCTTTTGATCCACCGCGAACGGGTCGCCGGGTTCAAGGAAATCAGACGCATCCTTGGTTTCCAGTGAAACGACCCCTGCCAAGGCCCCTGCCCCATACAGTGTTGATGACCCCGGACCACGCAGAATTTCGACCGTCTTGAAAAACTCTGGATCGGTAAACAGTGAACCCTGCCGGTAGGATTCGTAGTATTTCTTCACCCCATCGATCAGCGTGACGATCCGCGGCTCATCTGCTGATGTACCGCCGCCAATGCCCCGTATATTCAGGCTTTCACCAAACCGGGATTCTGACCCGACCGTGGACACCCCCGGGCTGCGTTCCAGCACGTCGCCAATGGTGCCCGGCTGGACCTCTGCGATGTCGTCTTCTTCCAGAACCGAGATGGATTGCGGCGCGTCAATCGCCACTTTTTCCACGCCAGCCCCAACAACGATACGCCCCAGCGGCGTGAATGTTTCGTCTGCGTCCTGCGCGGTTGCGGGCACCGAAAGTGCCGCAAACATGGCCGCTGATGTCAATAAAATATGTCGTTTTGATTTGCTGATTTGCATAAACTTCCCAATCATTTCCCAGCTGTTGTGCTGGCGGGGAAGCTGGCCACATGCTTTTGCAACAACGCGCTTAATAATACTGACTAAAAGAGTCAAGATTCTATTAACCTTTGTTGTATTCGAACGCGGTTGCGGGTGAGCCGCAAAAACGAAGCGCGCTTTGGGACCAATCGTGCAATTGTAAAAAGACCCCCTTGCATCGCCAGATAAAATCTTAGTAAATTAGTCAAGAATAGAGTTTCGGGTGTCACAGCCCAACCCTAGCCAGGCCAACTGCATTCCCGGCCAAGCCATACCTTTTCTTCGCCGCATCACAGCAAGGTAGACTATGGCACATCACACACCCCTCACGCCCGAACAGATCCGCGCAGCGTATTTAGAAAACCCAAAAACCCGCGAACGCGATCTGGCCCAGAAACTGGGGATTAGCGAGGCCGCATTGATGGCCGCCCATTGCGGTGATCTGGTGACCCGCATCGATGCGCATCCGGATAGGATCATGGGGCTTGCGATGCAGCTGGGCGAAGTGATGGCGCTTACCCGCAATGAAAGCTGCGTGCATGAAAAGGTTGGCGTTTACGAGAATTATCACGCCGGCGGGCATGCCGCGATGGTCCTGACAGAAGACATTGATCTGCGGATTTTCCCGTCGCATTGGAAACATGCGTTTCTGGTGGAAAAGCACACTGATGAACAGATGCGCCGCAGCGTGCAGGTCTTTGATGCTGCTGGTGACGCCGTGCATAAAATCTTTATCCGTACCCCAGAGGGCCACAAGGCCTGGGAAGCGTACCGCGAAACCGGAGCGTTGGACGATCAAAGCCAAACCATCGCCACAACCCCGCGCCAACCGCCCGAAGCGCCAAAGGCAGAGGCCGCCAATGTCGATATCCTGCGCAAGGAATGGGCGCGCATGACCGACACACATCAGTTCATGCGCCTGACCAGCAAGCTCAAGATGAACCGCCTTGGGGCCTACCGCATCGCAGGTGCGCCATTTGTTCGGCCGCTTTCGCCGGATGCCGTGGATCAGGCGCTTAAGACCGTTGCGGTGCAAGGCATCGAGGTGATGGTCTTTACCGGGAACAGGGGCTGTATCCAGATACACAGCGGGCCCATTGAGACGCTGCGCCCGATGGGGCCGTGGCAAAACGTCATGGATCCCCGCTTTAACCTGCATCTGCGTGGTGACCATGTGGCGGAAGTTTGGGCCGTTGAGAAACCGACCAAACGCGGGATGGCCGTATCATTGGAAGCCTTCGACAGCCGCGGCGCGTTGATTTTTCAAATCTTTGGCGTCGGCAAGGAGGGCCAGGATGATCGTGCCGCTTGGGCGGATATCGTCGCGGGATTCCCCGGGCTTATGCAGCAGGAAACGGTCGCATGAATATCCTGATCAAAACCGCGACCTGTGCCGTCCTGACCTTAGTTCCTGTGCTTGCGCTGGCAGACGGTGACAAGAACGTCCTGTCCATTGGCGGTTCGGTGACCGAGATTATCTATGCGCTTGGCGAAGGCGACCGGCTGATCGCCCGCGACACCACATCCAGCTACCCCGCCGAGGCCCAGGCACTGCCCGATGTGGGGTATATGCGCGCGCTGTCGCCCGAGGGCGTTCTGGCTGTGGCTCCGGGTCTGATCATATCGGAAGATGGTGCAGGCCCGCCTGAAACCATCGCAGTGTTAGAGGCTGCCGATATCCCCTTTGTCAGGGTGCCGGATTCTTATTCCACCGAAGGGATCGTCGACAAGATCATGACCGTCGGCGAAGCGCTGGATGTCGAGGCCGAAGCCGTCGCGTTGGCCAGTGATGTCAGCCTGAGATTGCAAAGCGCTGAGGAGGCTGCCAGCGCACAGGCGGGCAATGCCCCCAAACGCGTCTTGTTCATCCTGAGCACCCAGGGTGGTCGGATCATGGCGTCGGGTCGGAACACCGCCGCTTCCAGTATCATCGCTATGGCGGGCGGGGTGAACGTGATCACCGAATTTGAAGGCTACAAACCACTGAGTGATGAGGCGGTGAGTGCCGCCGCCCCCGATGTTATCCTGATGATGGACCGCACTGGGGATCACGGTTCCAATGATGCCGAGTTATTCGCAATGCCCGCGATTGCAACGACGCCTGCGGCGCAAACGCAATCGGTTGTGCGTATGAACGGGCTTTACCTGCTGGGGTTCGGGCCACGCACGGCGGATGCCGTGCATGATCTGGCCGCAGCACTGTATGACAGCTGACATGACGGTTTCGACGGAGATATCAGGCGCAGCACGTCCGCTTGATCGCCGCACAAGGGCGCGGCAGGCGCATATCTGGTTGGCCTTCCTATTGGGGATTGTGTCGGTGATCAGCCTTGCGACCGGGCCAACAGGTACGTCGCTGTGGGGGGCGATTGGCAAGATTATCAGCGGCGAACCCCTAACCGCGATCGAAAAGGTCGTGTTGTGGGATATCCGCATGCCACGTCTGATCCTTGGCATTGGCGTGGGCGGCGCGTTGGCTGTCTCAGGCGCGGTCATGCAGGGGTTGTTCCGCAATCCGCTGGCTGATCCTGGATTGGTTGGTGTGAGCGCGGGCGCGGGTCTGGGGGCTATCCTTGCTATCGTCCTAGGGGCGATGCTGCCCCTTTGGATCGCTGATTTGGTTGGTAACGCAATGGTCCCTGTTGCCGCATTTATGGGCGGGTGGCTGTCCACAATCGTCCTTTACCGCGTCTCGACCCGGCGTGGGCGCACATCGGTGGCAACGATGCTTTTGGCGGGTATCGCGTTGGGTGCATTGGCCGGGGCGCTGTCCGGCATTCTGGTTTACATGTCAGATGACCGGCAATTGCGTGATCTAACATTCTGGGGCCTGGGGTCGCTGGCCGGGGCCACATGGTCCAAGGTGCTGATTGCCGGTCCGCTTATCGGGTTGGCGGTTATCGCATCACTGTTTCTGGGGCGGGGATTGAATGCACTGGCCTTAGGTGAGGCGACAGCCTCGCATCTGGGCATTCCAGTTCAGCAGTTGAAATCCGCCGCAATCCTGATTGTCGCGGCGGCCACCGGGGCGGCGGTTGCTGTGTCAGGCGGGATCGGCTTTATCGGGATTGTCGTGCCGCATCTGCTGCGGCTGGCCACCGGGCCGGACCACGAGACCCTGCTATTGAATGCCGCCTTACTGGGTGCAACCCTCTTGCTGGGAGCCGATATCATCAGTCGTCTGATCATCGCGCCTGCTGAACTGCCCATTGGCATCGTGACGGCTGTTCTGGGTGCGCCGGTCTTTCTATGGATCCTGCTGCGTCGCCGTGGTGTGGTGGATATGTAGCCGATGATCACTGCACGCGATATTCAGGTCCAGATTGGCAACAAAGCCATTTTGCACGGGGTCGATTTCACCGCCCGGCCGGGTGCTGTCACAGCGATTGTCGGGCCAAACGGATCTGGCAAAACAACCTTGCTGCGGGCGCTGACGAATGAGGTCACCTGGACCGGGCAGGTATGGATCAATGCGCGTGATGTAGGTGACTACAAACCGTGGGAGTTGGCCGCCGTGCGCGGTGTCCTGCCGCAGGCGGCCACGCTCGCCTTTCCTTTCACAGTAATCGAGGTTGTGCGCATGGGGCTGCGATCAGGCATTCACGGCGAGCGGGATACGGTCGCGCAGCAGGCCCTGACGACCGTGGGCCTTGGCGGCTATGAGCAGCGGTTTTTTCAGGAACTGTCGGGTGGTGAACAGCAGCGGGCGCATCTGGCGCGGGTGCTGTGTCAGGTCTGGGACCCGGTTGTTGATAACGTTCCACGCTGGCTGTTGCTGGATGAACCGGTGGCCAGCCTTGATATCGGGCATCAGTTGTTGATCATGAAATGCCTTCAGGATTTTGCCGAACGGGGCGGCGGTGTGATCGCGGTGATGCATGACCTGAACCTGACGGCGATGGTGGCGGATGCGGTCACCATCATCTCGGGCGGACGGGCGATTGCCAGCGGCCCGGTGAAAGCGGTGTTTACTGATGCGTCGCTGTCTGCCGCCTATCATTGCCAGTTGCGCACCAACACTGTGCCCAACGATCACGCCGCTTTCATCCTGCCGCAGGTGGCACAATCGGTGGCCTAGCCCCTAACAGTCGTAAAAGGTAACCCCATGAAGCCAGACAAGAAAACACCCCATCTGATGCAAGTGTCGGCCAGCCGATACCTGACGCGCAACATGATCCGCGTGACCCTGACCGGCGATGCGATCAAGGATATACCGACGGGCTGTGAAGGGGCGAATTGTAAGATTTTCTTGCCACGGCCTGACCAGCCACAGGATGAATTTGTAGCACAGCTGCGCGATGGGCCACGCCCGACGGTGCGCACCTATACTGTGCGCTATATTCGGCCCGATATGGGCGAAATGGATATTGATTTCGTTGATCACGGCGATGCCGGTCCTGCCTCTGCCTGGGCGCGCCGGGCTGAGATCGGTGGATTCTGCGGATTTGCTGGGCCGGGCCCTGTGAAAGTACCTGCGTTCTACGCCGATCACTATCTGATCGCCGCTGATATGTCCGCCCTGCCCGTCGCTGCGGCCACGTTGGAAGCCATGCCCCGCACTGCGCGGGGGGTTGCGTTCTTTGAAATTAACCACCCCGATGACGCGCAAGAAATCGATGCCCCCACCGGCATCACGCAGCATTGGCTGATCCATCTGGACACCCATGCGCCAAGCCGCCAGTTGGTCGACATGGTGCAATCATGGGATTGGCCCGCCGGTTGTGTGCAGACCTGTATTGCTGGCGAAAGCACGGCGATCAAGGCGCTGCGCAGCTTTCTTATGACGGACAAAGGTCTGCCTAAAAACGACTGCTATATTTCGGGCTACTGGAAGGTTGGTCTGGTAGAAGACGAACATCAGCAAATGAAACGGGCCGAGGCTGCCGCCTGACCAACGCAAAGGACTGCTTATGGATCCGCAATACTGGCACGATAAATGGGAGCAAGACGACATCGGCTTTCACGAGGCGGATGCGAACCCGAACCTTGTTGCGCATCTTCACAAGGTGGCCCCCGCTGCCCCTGCCCGGGTGTTTGTGCCGCTTTGCGGCAAAACCCGCGATATCGCCTGGCTTCTGGCGCAGGGCTATCACGTTGTCGGGGCAGAGCTGAGCCAGCGTGCAATCACGGACCTTTTCCGTGATTTGGGTGTGGCTCCGCAGATAACCCAGCATGGTCCGCTAGCCCGGATGGCAGCAGCCAACGTCACGATCTTTGTCGGCGATATTTTCGATGTCACATCCCAAGATTTGGGCGTAGTTGATGTAGTTTATGACCGGGCAGCGCTGGTTGCGTTGCCGCATGACATTCGGGGGCAATATGCCGCTCATGTACATGCGTTGGCAAAGGGTGCGCCCCAATTGTTGCTGTGTTTTGAATACGAGCAATCGGCAATGAAAGGCCCGCCATTCTCTGTCGATATCGCTGAGATTAATCGCGTTTACGGTATACATTACGCTGTCACGCCACTAAGCCGTAAGGCGGTTTCCTGCCCTTTGAAAACTAGGCTGCGCAGGTCAAAGCTGGCCGATCAAACCGCTTGGCATTTGGCGCAGCAGATAACCGTTTTCAAACATGAAAGCTGTTAGGGACAAGCGAGCTGGGGCGACGCTATGACTGCTTCGTGGGCAGCGAGTTGGGTCATTTGCAGGAAAAACGCCAGTGGAGAACTGTCAAAAGATCACTGGTCCCTGCCCGCTCACACAGACATTTCAAACGACGCGATGTACAAATTTAAAATGCCACCGCGACCTAATCATCAAAATAGGCGTTATGTGTCGTGTAAATCGCCTCGATTGTTGGTGTCAGGCGATCAAGGTGCAGGCGCAACACCTCATCAGCTGCGGGCGCATCACCTCCAAACAAGGCCTGCAACAGCCTTTGATGGTCGACATACAAGACATCCATTGCTTCTTTGCTGGTCAAGGCCAGCATGCAAAGGCGGTCAACCTGTGCCTTGTTTTCAGCAATGATATCAAACGCAAACGCCTGTTTTGCCGCCGCGCAAAGCAGTTTGTGAAACTGATAGTCCAGTTCATGGAACGTGCTGACATCCTCGGCAGAGATTGCGTCAGCCTGTTCACGCAGGTTCGTTTTCAATGCGGCATCCACTGTTTTATCGCGGTCCCGTGCTGCCGCGCGGACGATCTCTAATTCGACGGCGGTACGGACGAAACGCGCATTTGCGATCAGTTGCCGTGAAAATGGCCTGACAACGGTTGCACGTTGTGGGCGCACAAGCAGCAGGTTGAGGCTCGCAAGCCTGGTAAATGCCTCGCGGACAGGTTGGCGCGAATAGCCGAAGGATTTTGCGACTTCCGTCTCTGATATCTTTGTGCCTGGCAGCAGTTCCAACCGCGTGATTTGTCCATACAGCGTGTCAAAGACCACATCACTACTTGTCATACGTTCAACGGTTCCCAATGCGACCATCTTGTGTTTTGCCAACCTCTGTTTGACTGCAATTTGTCAGAGTTGCGTGAAAATTACAGAAAACTTTGGATACTAGATGGCATTCTATGTGATATTTTAAAAGGAAAAATGCATACGGTTTCGGATTTTTCAATATTTTATGTTGACTAGTATCCAAGTTTACGTGTTGGTTGTGGCACGAACGAGGGTGAAGCAACTGTAATTGCCGGGCGCAAATCAGAACATCCAGATTTGGATGAAAGCCGAACCAGCAGTGCAACCTGCAAAAGTTCGAACACGATGTTCCGGTCCGATGGGCCGACAGAAAACAAGACTTGAACCTGATCTGGGAGGATAGAATGTTCAATTTTTCTTTAAAGACGATGGCTGTCACGGCTGTACTGCTTGGCGGCGTTTCAGCGGCACAGGCTGATGTCACCCTGCGTGGTGCAAGCATGTTTGATGAAGAGCATGCGTTCACAAAAACCCTGCGCGAATTTGAACGGCTTGTGGTCGAGAACTATGATGGCGACGTGAGTTTTGATCTGCGCCTGAATGGAGAGCTTGGCGTCGAATCCGACTACGTCACTTACCTCAACCAAGGGGTCGCAGTTGACTACACAATCCTCGCGCCCTCCAACATGGCCGTGTTTTCGGAATCAATTCCCTTGATGGATATGCCTTTCCTGTTCCGCGATTTGGAACACTGGGATGCGGTGCTTTCTTCTGACGCGTTGAAGCCGCTTGAGGAGGATCTGCGCGAAGCGGCAGGTATCGTGATCGTCGGCTATCATGGTGGCGGTGTCCGTAACCTCGCCTCTGCCGAGCCTATCACAAGCATGGAAGAACTCGCGGGACACCGGATGCGTGTTATGGGTGCGCCTATTCAGGCTCAGACATTCTCGGCTGTTGGTGCAGCACCGTCTGCCATCGCCTATAACGAGGTTTACAATGCGATCCAAACCGGTGTCATCGCCGGGTTTGAGAATGAAGCCGCCTCTATCCAGAACCTGAAGTTCTACGAAGTCGCGCCGCACATCTCGTTGACCCAACACACGATCACCGTGCGTCCGATTGTGATGTCTGCGAAGATCTTTGATGAACTGCCCGCAGATCTGCAAGCGGCCATCATGGATGCGGGTGCCGAGGCCGGTGCCTTTGGCCGCGCATTGGAAAGCGGTCAGGACGGCGAAAAGCTTCAGGCGATGATCGACGCAGGTCAAATCGAGGTGCATGAGTTCGAAGGTCGCGAACAGATGCTTGAATTGGTTCAGCCGGTGCAAGACGCTTATGCAGCTGAACTGGGCGCGACAGAATTGCTCGAAAACGTCCGCGGGATGTGATTTTGCAGTCAACGGGCGGTGTCATGTGACCCGCCCGTTGGCCCAATATCGGCGCGGTTTGCCGCGTCTCTCTGCGAGGTAGGGCAGATCATGATTGGAAGATTTCTCGACACGTTCTGCATCGGGCTCCGTATCTTGCTTGGCGTGATGATGGGCGCATTGGCGATCCCAGTGGCGATGCAAGTCATCTCGCGCTACACCGGGTTGATCCCGACCTATCTTTGGACCGAAGAGCTTGCGACTTTCTTATTCGTCTGGATCGTTATGATTGGGTCTATCGTGGCTGTTTGGGATGGAACGCATTTCGACGTGCGCATCACCCGGGATGCAACCGGCCCCCTCACCCGCTTGATCCAAGACGGGGTTGTCCATGTGGCCATCATGATCTTTGGGGCGCTGTTCCTGTTTTATGGCATTGAATACACAACGTTTGGAAGCAATCAGCGATCAGTGATGATGCGGGCCAATCTGGCGATCACCCATATCTCTGTCCCGATTGCGGGCGGCTTCTGGTTACTCTTCTCGGGGTACAGATTGTTTGAAGCTGTGGTGCAATTTCTGAACCGAGAGATCACGCAATCATGATCCTTGATACCGCCACAGCAGCGTCGATGTTGATTGCAGGCTTCCTGATCCTGATCTTTATCCGCATTCCGGTTGCCTTCGCCTTGGGCTTATCAACCATTCCCGTTGTCCTGCTTGAACTGCGGTTGACGCCGTTTATCGTGTTGGACCGGATGTTTCAGTCCTATAACTCTTTCATCTTATTGGCGGTCCCGTTCTTTCTGTTGGCCGCGAACCTGATGAATTCCGGCAAAGTCACGGACCGCCTGATCGAACTGGCACGGGTTTTGACCGGCTGGATGCCCGGTGGGCTGGGCCATGTGAACGTCGCGGTATCCATGCTTTTTGCCGGTATTTCGGGGTCTTCCACTGCGGACGCTGCGGGGATCGGGAAAATCCTGATCCCCGCGATGCAAAAGGAAGGATATGACACCCGGTTTGCCGTTGCGATTACCGCCTGCTCGTCGGTGATGGGTGTGATTATCCCGCCATCAATTCTGATGATCGTCTGGGGCGGTGTCATGCAAGTGTCTGTCGGTGCGTTGTTCCTGGGCGGCGCGATCCCCGGTCTTATGATTGGACTTGCCTTGATGGCAACGGTTTATGGGTTTGCAAAGGCACGCAACTATCCGGTTACAACAACGCCAAATTGGGGTGCGTTTTGGGCCGCATGGAAAGGCGCCGCACTCGCGCTCTTGACGCCTGTCTTTGTAATTGGCGGCATCGTGGGTGGCCTTGTGACGCCGACCGAAAGTGCCATCATTGCGGCCGGATATGCATTGATCCTCGGCATGTTTGTCTACCGGACCGTGACGCCCAAAGATCTTGGTGGCATCCTTTATGACACCGCACGCTTTGCCGCCATTTCGCTTTTTGCAATTGGCACCGCCTCCGCGTTTGGCTGGCTGCTATCATTCTACAACGCGCCCAGATTGATTGTCGGTGTTTTGACCGCTTGGGAGTTTGGACCTTTCGGCACTGCGATGCTGATTGCGGTCCTATTCCTGCTGTTTGGCCTCTTCATCGACGCAATCCCGACGATCATCATCCTTGGCACGGTTCTGATGCCGGTTGCGCAAGCAGGAGGCGTGGACCCGATCGCCTTCGCCATCATCGGGATCGTTTCACTGGCCTTCGGTCTGGTAACGCCGCCCTATGGGCTATGCCTTTTGATCGCGGCCGCGATTGGCGGGCTGAATGTGGTGCAGGTATTGCGCGAGGTTGTTTTCATACTGGCCCCGATGTTGATCATCCTTATTTTGCTGGCTGCGTTTCCAGAAATCATTCTGTGGCTTCCCAAGACAATAATGCCAGGAGCATTCCGATAACGGCATCTTACCGCGCTGGGAAGATCGCTAATTTGAACCCATGACAACAGCGAAACACAAGTTTCGCAACAGGAAGGATCAACATGAAACTTGCAGGCAAAACCGCCATCGTGACCGGAGCAGGCCGCGACATTGGCGCCGCTGTCGCTGTCAAACTCGCCTCTGAAGGTGCGAATGTTGCGATCAACTATTTCTCCAGCGCAGCAGGCGCTGATGCAACGGTTGCAACCATCAAAGCCGCAGGTGGAAAGGCCATCGCAGTTCAGGGCGACCTCAACAAAAAAGCGGATGTTGACGCGCTGGTGTCCCAAACGGTTGAGACATTCGGCGGTGTCGATGTTCTGGTGAACAACGCAGGTGGTTTGATCGCACGTAAGACGATTGCGGAAATGTCGGTTGAACATTGGGAAGCCGTGATGAGCCTGAACCTGACCAGCACCTTCCTGATGACGCAAGCCTGCCTTGCCAAAATGAAATCCGGCACCATCGTCAATCTGGCCAGCCAGGCCGGGCGCGATGGCGGTGGACCCGGTGCCATAGCCTATGCAACGGCCAAAGGTGCGGTGATGACGATGACGCGTGGGCTGGCAAAGGAACTGGGGCCAGACATTCGCGTGAATGCACTTTGCCCCGGCATGATTGATACTGATTTCCACAATATTCACACACCTGATGCAGGTCGTCGCGGTTTTGAGGCCAATGCGCCGCTCAAGCGTCAAGGCCATGTCGACGACGCAGCAAATCTGGTGCTGTTCCTGGCTTGCGATGACAGCGCATTCATCACGGGCACCAACATGGATCTGAATGGTGGCATGCTGTTTTCTTGACGCAACGAAGCGACCTGCCCCAAGGCCCAATGGTTTCAACAGGCGCCTATGTCATGCGGCTGGTGCGTCTGATCATGCAGACCTGATGCATAGCAACTCATATGTAAATGGACCCGACACATAACGCATCGGGCCCTTTTTGGTGCTGAAATAACTTCTTGAAATGGCAATGGTGAACCTTTCCAAAACAATCCGCGCTCGCCGGTTGCGAGGAAAGGTTCACCAAAACATATCACTCGTTAGAATTTTCAAACGCGATCGATAACTCACAAATAACCGCGTCTGCTACTATGGTATGGGTCGGAGCAGGGAGTTCCCGAACCCAAAGTCGGTTCCGAAAAGACATTAAGATGCATCTTGATCGTCGCGAAGCAGTCACTCACCTCTGCTTTTGGCCGCGATGATTTGGGACGATGACAATTGACTGTGGCAATCACTGAACTTGAACATTCCAAAATGGTCATAGCCGTCTTTCCTTCTTCCTGCCGCTTAGTTTTCTGGCTTCAACAGACTTTGACGGGGACGACGTCTTTGTCTGGATCAAGGGCCTTTGACCGATGCGGTGACCTAGGGGTAACCTTGATGCTGCAGCTGAGTCCTGAAAGTTCGCCTGAAATTTTCTGAAAATTGATGAACACAACCTTTTAGCACTTCCATGATAATCTGCGCGATTTGGCTTGCACGGCACGCTTTCCAAGGTAAATTGTTGTGTGGAAGAGATTACTTAGCTGTGTTTGGCGGTCTGGGTGAATCCTAGGGAGACATATGTGATAAGTAAGACCAACGTTCCAAATTGGGTTCGCTTGGGGAACTTCACGTATGATATCAGGCAAGACTGCCTTTTGGATGCGGCAGGCGGCCATGTCAGTTTGCGACCGCAATCCGCCCAAATCCTGTCCATTCTGGTCGAAAACCTTGGTCAGACGGTCACCAAAGAGACCCTGATTTCAGTTGTCTGGCAAGATGTGAGCGTGACCGATGATAGTCTGACGCAGTGCATTGCGGATATACGCCGCACGTTGGATGATACAGATCGCCGGATTCTGCAAACCCGTCCAAAAGTCGGGTACCTACTGCACCCGACACAACAGGACGCGCCCGTGCCCCAGACGACAGAACAACGGTCTCTGACATGGAATCAGTTCACGAATCCGGGCTCGAAATCGACGTGGGTTTGCATCGAAGCGCTTAACCTGCCCAGTTCAAACCAGAAATTTGATGTTGCCAGCCTTGAGAACCATACCGCCGGCACGGGCGATGGGCGTTTAATCCAAGCCAATGGCACGGCCGCGATTTTCGAGTTTACAAATGTTTTTGCGGCGCTGAATTTCGCGCTGGGCCTGAGTACATCACCACATGGCTATGCCTACCGGATTGGCGTTGATCTGGTGCCAAAGGGGCTTGCCGATACCACGCAGAATCCGATCAACACGATGGAAGTGCGTGCCGCCAATTTGTCATCAATAGCGCAGTCAGCCGAGGTTGTGACATCTGTTGATGTCCGCGATCAATGCTACGGCGAGTTGGATTTCGACTTTGAAGATTTGGGCCATCAGATGTTGCCCAATGCCAAACATGCTGTCCGTGCATTCCGCGCGGGGATGAACAAGGCGGCGTTGCGGCTATTGCCCAATCTTGCAACAGAGGATCTGCTGCCGACCATCGCGATTATCCCCCTCACCCCGCGGGTTGAAACCGAGGATACGTCGATCATGGGCGAAATTATCGCTGATGATCTGATTTCGGCCATATCCCGATCCGCCGATATCAATGTGATTTCACGTTTGTCGACAACGGTGTTTCGAACGAAGACCGCTGATCTTGCCAAGATGGGCAGTGTACTGGGTGCTGATTTTGTGTTGTCGGGTACGTTTATGAAGAACGACACGCAAATCATTATGATGCTTGAGTTTTCAGAGGTCAGCACCAACAACGTTCTATGGTCGGACCGTATTGAGGTTGATGTCACAGCCTTGTTGAGCGGTGTTGGTGCGGTTGATGATATCGTCTCAAAAATGCGCAAGTCGATCGCATTGAACGAGGTCAAACGCGCGCGATCAACACCGATATCAATGCTGCGCAATTACACGTTGTTGATCGGCGCTGTGGGTTTGATGCACCGGCTGGGCCCCGCAGATTTTGAATTGGCGGGCGAAATGCTCACAGCGTTGATTGAGCGCAGCCCCGATCAACCCGCTGCGCTGTCCTGGATGGCCCGATGGCACGTTCTGCGGGTGCAGCAAGGCTGGTCAGATGATCCACAAAAAGAAGCACAACTGGCGCTGGCCTGTTCAACCAAGGCTTTGAATATCGATCCAGAAAATGCGCTGGCCCTTACAAGCGAGGGCTTTGTCTTGACCAACTTGTTGCACCAGCTTGACGAAGCCGAAGACCGCTATGATGCCGCATTAGAGGCCAATCCGAACGACGCAAACGGCCGGTTGCTGCGCGGCACATTATTCGCTTTTCAAGGCAGAGGCCAGGCCGCCAAACGCGACAGTGAACGCGCCTTGCATCTGGCCCCGCTTGATCCGCATCGGTTCTTCTTTTTGGCTTTGGCAGCCTCGGCGAATATCGCAGCGGAGGATTATGAGCGCGCGGTCGTCTTGGCCAAGGCGTCGCTTCGCATGAACCGGACGCATACGTCGACATTACGGGTGAAGGCCGTGGCGCAAATGCGGCTGGGAGATGAGGAGGCCGCCCGCGAGACCACCCGCGAGCTGTTGCGCCTGCAACCCAATCTGAGTGTCCGGGCTTGGCTCAGGAACTCGCCCAGTGCCAACTTTGAAGTCGGACGAAACTTTGCGGCTACTCTGCGTGAAACCGGTGTGCCAGAATGAACAAATAAAGAAGTTTGCAGGAAGAGGATTGTAGGATGGCGAATGGTAGCGGCGGCGGCCCCGAAGGTGGTTTCGGGGGATTTGGTGGTTTTGGCGGTTTCGGGGGCTTCGGTGGATTTGGCGGCTTTGGAGGATTTGGGGGGTTCGGCGGCTTTGGTGGTTTTGGTGGTTTTGCCGGGCCTGAAAGCCCGCTGAATACCGAAGCGCTGTTGACGGCCCGCGACGGTATTGTCGGTGCCCCGCTTGATCTTGATCCGAATATTGTTCAGGGCTGTTGTGAAGACACGGCCAATCTGAAACGCCTGTCACCTGAGGTACGTTCCAGCATCTTTATGTTTGAGCTTGGCACCCGGGTGACGTTTTCGGCCAAATGCGGTGAGACAGCGACAGCCTGCCTGTGGCGCGTTGACACGAAAGCCGGGCACCCACCCAAGGTGCAAACCAAACCGCTGGTCGAAATGACCGCACCCACCATCGAACAGTTCAAAGACCAGATGGCCTATTTGTCTGGTTATGCCGACCTGCGGCAGGATCGCGCGGCAGAAATTCTGGCGCAACTGCCCACACCGGTGCCATTTTTGGCGTCGATTGTGTTTATGGATCCGGCGCGCACCCCGTTCACAATTGAGTTGCTGAACGCGGCACTACGCTTTGCCAATTATAACCACATGCGGATCAAATATACGCTGGCGGCCAAGCGACCGATTGAATTTTCACCGCAAGTTCAGCCGATGATTCCGACACCAACGCATGGGTCGCTGCCCAGCGGACACGCGACCGAAAGCTTTATTACCGCGCGGTTGTTGTGGAAATTGCTGCGGGCCTCGGGCACGCCGCAATACCAGCAGGATGGTGTTTGGGGCGAAATGATGATGCGCCTGGCATCACGGATTGCCGTCAACCGGACGGTGGCAGGCGTGCATTTTCCCGTTGATAGCGTCGCGGGTTCGTTGCTTGGTCTGACCCTTGCTGAATTCATCTATGAATACTGCGATCCAACCGCACAATTCCGAACCAGCGCATCTTTCGACGGAACCCGCTTTGACGCGGCAGACGACTTTGACTGGCATCAGTTGTATGACGCGCCAGATGACCTTCAAGCCAAGAAATCGGGTCCAAGTAACAAACCATGGGCAACAACCAAACGCAGCAAATCCAAACATCCATCCCAATCCGCGCCACTGGAATGGCTTTGGGAAAAAGCCGTCGCCGAATGGCGCGACCTGCCATGCGCTTAAAGCAAACAAAGGAACCGGAAGGGCCACGATCAAGCTTGCAATGGGAAGCGGTCGCAACCGAAGGCGGGGTGAACGAAGCGCTTGATTTTCGGCTGGCGCAGCAAGCCAATTTCATCGCGCCAGAGCAAGAAGAGGTTTGGTGGTCAGCGCTGGTGGACCTGCGCGAAACAAGCATTGCGCGTTTTGCACGGCAGTTTGATGACAACTTTGCCCGGCAATTGCACATCCCCTCTGACTATTCCAAGCAAGAGCGTGAGATTGTTCTTGAGGCGAAGATTATCGTGATCTTTGCGCGTACACGGCTGCTGAGGCTGGTGAATGCCAGCCCGGAAAAGTTTGGCGTGGCATCGGTGCAGCTTGGCGCCATTCTTGATCGCGATTTCATCGACGTGGGGACCAAGATACACAGCAATGATCTGCCAATCATCACAGTGCCCAATGGGTCGGTGATTACGGCTGTCATTGATGACGGTATTGCGTTTGGCAACAATGTCTTTCGTGACGGGCTTGTCTCCACACGGGTCCAATATGTGACGATCCTGCCGACGCCGCCCGGTATTGGTGGTCAGGTCTCTGTGGGCAGTGAGCTTGAAAAACCGCAGATTGACGCCCTTCTCGTTTCAAACACAACCGCCAAGCTGTTGGATGAAAACCGTTTTTATCAGCAGGCCGGTCTGATCGACTATGCTGACGGGACCTTTTCACCGACCTCGCTGCGCCGATCCCACGGAACCCATGTGATGGGGCTGGCGGCGGGATATCCAATGGATGCCGCCCCTGATGATCGCCCGATCATTTGCGCCATCCTGCCCACCCGCGTCACCGAAGACATTTCGGGTGGGAGCATTCTGCCCAGTCTGATTTTGGCCTTACAACGCCTGACCCGACAGGCCGCGCGTTTCCGCTGTGAGGATGGGACGCGCCCGCCCGCCGTTTTCAACTTCAGCTATGGGAATTTTGCCGGGCCGCATGATGGCACCAGCCCCATCGCCCGCGTGATCGAAGATTACTTTGCCCCCTCTTGCGATGAGACTGATCAGGTATTGCGAATGTTCCTGCCCGCAGGAAACGGCAATCTGTCGCGCACCCATGCCATGTTGGCCTTTCCGGCTGCGGCCAATCGCCCGGCCAAGACGCTGGATTTTGTGCTGATGCCCGATGACCGTACGGCCAGCGAGGTCCAGATGTGGATGCCCTATAGCGCGTCCAGCCCGCTGCCAAAGTTTGTCACGGTGCGCGTCACAACACCAGACGGGTTGCAAAGTGGTCCAGTGGGCATCTCGGCGGGATCTTATCAGGCCTTGTTCGATGGCAACGGCGATGAGGTCGCACGACTATCATTTGCCTTTGAACCCTTTCCGACAGCCCGCGGTGTCATCACGCTTAGCCTGAATCCAACCGCAAGCCTGACACCTGCCCCGCTGGCACCGTCAGGCCGCTGGAAGATTGATGTCAAACCCGACGAGATCGCGCCGGATGAAAGCGTAAAGGTGTGGATTGAACGTGACGATACATTGCCCGGCTTCAGACGCGGCGGTCGCCAGCCTTACTTTGACAATGCAGACTATCAACGCTTTGACAGGTTTGGCGGACCGCTTGCCATTGATCCACCGGGCACCGATTGTCCGGTCCGGCGGGCCGGTACGCTTAGCGGTTTTGCCTGCGGGCAGTCACCTTTGGTCATTGGTGCGCTGACCCAAAGCAATGGGAAGATGTCAGACTATTCCGCCGCCGGACCCACAACACCGCCGCGCGATGCGCCAGATGCGTATCGCGACGGCCCTGATGCGTCAGCGCGGGGTGATGACAGTCCGGTGCTGCGGGGCGTGTTGAGCGCAGGTTCCCGCAGCGGGTCAATGGTTCGCCTTACGGGCACCAGCGTCGCGGCGCCGCGCGCGGCGCGTTTTACGGTGAACCAGATGGCAGTCGGCGCGCCGGGTGATCGAGGCTGGCTCTGGGTGCAGGCCGAATTGCAGGATCACAACTTCCCGCCACCCAAGCCAGAGGTGACCCGGACAGGCGGCGGACGATTGGATATTTCTGTTAACGAAACCTAATAAGAAGACCACATCGGCACCTTGGCCAGACAGCTACTACGCTTTCTCAGAGAAGGTATCTTTTACTGTGTGCAGTCTGAGGTGCCGCATGAATGCCCGGACGATGCTTGTTGTTGGGCCCTGATCGGGCGTGACGAAGTAGCTTCGGTAGTCGATTTGAGAGACGAATGGTCGAAAGGCAACATCATCCGACCGATATTGCACGATCGGGAATGGGTTGACGATGGTTATGCCCAACCCCTCTTTGGCGAGGTCCACGGCGGCAACGGATGTTGACGCTTCGGCAACGACGCGCGGCGTCACGCGGCTGCCATGCAGAACCTTTTCCAGCTGCGCCCTGCGTGCATGGCGGTGGGTCAATGCGATCAGTGGCTGGCCATCAAGATCCTTTGGGTGGATCATATCCTGTAGGGCTAGCGGGTGGTCCGTGGCCATCGCGCAAACCGCGCTTGATCTGCGGTAGGGCGTCAGCTTCACGCCATCGCGTGATAATTCCACCCCGGTGACACCAAGGTCAAACCGGCCGTCCAGAATGCCCCGGATGACATCCTCTGATGGTGCCACCTCAAGGCTGACAAAGAAGTGCGGATTGGCACGAAGAAAGGTCGCGACATGATGCACCAGAAAGCGGTGTGCATATGTTGGTGGCGCGATAATGCGCAGGGTTTCCTTGGCCATTTCGGGTGGTCCGTCGATACGGTCAAGCGCCTCAAAGAGTGGATCAAGCCGCCTATTCATCAACGCCGCCTCATTCGTCGGGCGCAGTCGCCCACCGTCACGTTCGAACAGGATGCGCCCCGTCCGCGCCTCCAGGCTGGCGATGGATCGGCTGATTGCAGATTGCGATAGGCCCAGACGGATGGCCGCCTTGGAGGTCGTCCCGCTTTCCATCAAGGCCCGCAGCGCCTGATATTCCGGCAAGCTATGCCAGGTTTTGGTTACCATGGGTGCCCCTGCGTAATGCTCATTAGTCTATGATTTTATATCATGCCGTTTTGTCTGGTCCATGAAAATAACTGGCATAAGGTGGTTGTCGGGATTTAGACTTGACGGATTGGGGACGGTCTTGGCGGTTTCACCGACCATTTTTGATGGGCATAACGACGTTTTGTCGAAGCTATATCGCGCCGGTGGCGTGAAGGCTGCCGAAACAGTTATGTCTGGCCGCGATGGTGCAATCGACCTGCCCACCGCTCGAGCGGGTGGGTTTGGCGGTGGTTTTTTTGCGGTCTACGTCCCCTCCCCCCTCGACGTTGACTTCAAGATGCAGGAGATGGCGAAACCCACCTATGACCTGCCCCTGCCCGATCCTATTGATTGGGAAGACGCATTTCCGGTGGTGATGGCACAGGCGGCGATCCTGTTTGATCTGGAAAGCCGCGGCGCGCTGAAGGTTTGCCGCAACGTTCAGGATATACGGGCGACGTTGAGTGCGGGCCAGATGGCTGCGATTTTCCACATTGAAGGTGCTGAGGCGATTGACCCAGAATTGCATACGCTGGAGGTTTTGTATCAGGCGGGCTTGCGGTCCATCGGCCCAGTTTGGAGCAGACCAACGATTTTTGGGCATGGCGTGCCTTTTCGCTATCCCAGCGACCCGGATATTGGCGATGGGCTGACCGATCACGGTCTGCGTCTGATCCGTCGCTGTGATGAGCTGGGGATTATGGTGGATCTGTCGCACCTGAATGAAGCAGGGTTCTGGGATGTCGCCCGGTATACGACAAAGCCGCTTGTTGCGACCCATTCCAACGTGCATGCAATCTGCCCGCACAGCCGCAACCTCACCGACCGGCAACTGGCCGCGATCCGCGAAAGTGACGGTATGGTGGGGCTGAATTTTGCGGTGGCTTTCCTGCGCGATGATGGGCGTATGCTGGCGGAGGTCCCGCTGGAACAGATGCTGCGGCATCTTGATCATCTGATCACACATCTGGGCGAAGACCGGGTGGGGTTTGGATCTGACTATGACGGCGCGATTGTACCGGAGGTGCTTACCTCTTGTGCATCGCTGCCTGCATTAAGGCTCGCGATGGCAAAACACGGCTACGACGATGCGTTGATGGCCAAACTTTGCCACGAGAACTGGTTGCGTGTGCTTGAAAAAACCTGGGGGACATAACCCGCTGACGGCACGCAGCTGCATTGAAACGAAACAGGAGAGGTTCACAAGATGAATGCTTTTAACAGACTACTGACGGGGGCCGCGATTGGCCTCGCGGTCAGCGTGACGTCCTTTGCGGCGTTCGCGGAAACACCCGCCAACATGCTGGTGATCGCGCACCGGATTGACGACGTCACAACCATTGATCCAGCCGAAAGTTTTGAATTTGCGGGATCTGACATCAGCCGCAATGTGTACAGCCGGTTGGTCAATCTTGACCCAATGGATTTGGGTGCCGGGTATCAGCCCGATCTGGCGACAAGCTGGGACGTGTCGGAGGATGGCAAGACCATCACATTCACCATGCGTGAAGGCGTGACATTCCATTCCGGCAATCCGGTACGTGCGGAGGACGCCGCCTTTTCCCTGCAACGCGCCGTTATTCTGAACAAGACACCGGCGTTTATCCTCGCGCAGTTTGGGTTCACCCCCGAAAATGCCATGGAAACCATTCGCGCGGAAGGCAACCAGCTGATCATCACAACGGATCAGCGATATGCCACATCCTTTGTGCTGAACTGCTTGACGGCGACAATCGGCGGTATCGTGGACAAAGAAACCGTGATGGCCAATGAAGTTGATGGCGATATGGGCAACACATGGCTGAAGACCAATTCAGCCGGATCAGGCCCTTACAAGCTGGATGGCTGGCAGCCAAATGAAAGCGTCACCTTGTCGTCCAATCCCGATTATTATGGCGGTGCGCCTGCCATGGAACGTGTGATCGTCCGTCATGTAATTGAAAGCGCGTCGCAGCGTTTGTTGCTGGAACGTGGCGATGTTGACATCGCGCGCAACCTGAACCCCGAAGACGTGGCTGGTGCATCAAGTGCCGATGGCGTTGTCATTTCTGACGAGCTGAAGGGCCGCCTGATGTATCTGGCGTTGAACCAACAGCACCCCGAGCTGTCAAAGCCTGAGGTGCGTCAAGCGTTTAAATATCTGATTGATTATGAAGGGATGCAAAACAGCTTTCTCAATGGGCAGTATACGATCCATCAGAATTTCCTGCCTGCAACCTATCTGGGTGCATCGGAAGACAACCCGTTCACCTATGATGTTGAAAAGGCGCGTGAATTACTGGCAGCGGCCGGCGTTGAAAACCTGGAAATCGAGATAGGCGTGCGCGAGGCGCAGGAACGGATCGAGATTGCACAGTCGTTCCAGAATTCCGCAGCACAGGTTGGAATTACCGTCAACATCACTGTTGGGACGGCCAAGCAGATACTTGAACGTTACCGTGCGCGTGAGTTGGATGTGTATCTTGGCGCATGGGGCCCGGATTATCCTGATCCACAGACCAATGCCGGGACTTTTGCCTATAACCCGGACAATTCGGACGAAGCCAATGCCACCGGCCTGCTAGCATGGCGCAACAGCTGGGACACCGGCGGATTGACTGAAAAAGTCGCCGCTGCCGTAACCGAGGGTGATCGCGATACACGGGTCCAGATGTATCTGGATATTCAGGAAGAGTTCCGCGAGACGTCACCCTTTGTCGTGATGTTCCAGCAGATCGAACAATCGGCATTGCGTGACAATGTGACGAACTGGTCAACCGGTCAGGCTGTGACGTCAGCTGCCTATTGGCAGGTTACAAAGTAAATGGCCCTCGTTGAGGATAATAATAAAGGGCGCCCCTCACGGGCGCCTTTTTCGGAATGGTTCTGGCCAGCGGTTTCAACGGCGCTAAAGACCCTGGGGTCTATTGCGGTGACGCTGGTCGGGCTTCTTTTCGTGACATTTATCATTGGTCGCGTCATGCCGATCGACCCGGTGCTTGCCATTGTGGGCGAACGCGCATCGCAATCGACCTATGACGCCGTCTATGATCAGCTTGGGCTGGACAAGCCGCTGATCGTGCAATTTCTTTATTACCTATGGGACGTGCTGCATCTTGATTTCGGCACCTCCCTTTTGAACGCTCGACCCGTATCCGAAGATATCGCCCGCGTCTTTCCTGCGACGCTGGAACTGGCCACGCTGGGCATCATCTTTGGTGTTGTCCTTGGGGTGCCGCTGGGTGTTCTGGCGGCTGTGCGCAAAGGATCCTGGATTGATCAGGTTGCCCGTGTTGTCGCGCTGGTCGGTTACTCCATGCCGATCTTCTGGCTTGGCCTGATGGGTTTGCTGATTTTTTACGGCATCCTCGGCTGGGTCGGCGGCCCCGGACGCGTCGGCATCTTTTACGTTGATGTGGTCCCCAGTGTTACCGGGCTGATCCTTGTCGATGCAGCGCTGGACGGGAACTGGGACGTTTTCAAGAACGCGTTTTCCCATATCATCCTGCCCGCATCGCTGCTGGGCTATTTCTCACTGGCCTATATCAGCCGGATGACCCGATCATTCATGCTCGAACAGCTGAGCGCGGAATACATCACCACCGCGCGGGTCAAGGGTATGTCGGAATGGAATGTGGTGTGGAAACACGCGTTCAAGAATATCCGCGTCCAGCTGATCACCGTCATCGCGCTAAGCTATGCGAACCTGCTGGAAGGGTCTGTGTTGACCGAGATCATATTTTCCTGGCCCGGTATCGGCAGCTACATTACCACCGCATTGTTAAGTGCGGATATGAACGCTGTTTTGGGCGGCACCGTGGTTGTTGGCCTGATCTTTATCCTGCTGAATATCTTTTCGGACCTGCTTTACAAGGTCTTTGACCCGAGGGCGAAGTGATGGCCGAAACACAAACACTGCGCCAATGGTTGCTGACCGATACGCCAAGTTCGCGCAGGCACGCCAAGCTATCTGCACTTTATCAAGGCTGGTTGTCGTTCAGGGCAAACACGATGGCGATGATCGGGTTATGGATACTGGTCGTGCTTGTACTTGTCGCCATCGCAGCCCCGTTGATCGCGCCTCATGATCCATTTGTACAAAGCCTTGGCGACCGGCTGGCGCCGCTGGGGACCGAAGGCCATGTGCTGGGCACGGATAGTCTGGGCCGCGATATCCTGTCACGCCTGATTTATGGGGCCCGCATCACGCTATACATCGTAGCACTGGTTGCGTTGATCGCACCTGTTGCCGGGCTGCTGGTGGGCACGGTGGCCGGGTATGTCGGTGGCTGGACCGATACGGTTTTGATGCGGATCACCGATATCTTCCTCGCCTTCCCAAGGCTGGTCCTTGCCCTCGCATTTGTGGCTGCATTGGGGGCCGGTATCGAAAACGCAGTTCTGGCAATTTCACTGACAGCATGGCCGCCCTATGCACGTATTGCGCGGGCGGAGACGCTGACCATCCGGACGTCGGACTATATCAGCGCAATCAAACTTCAGGGCGCAGGTCCGCTGCGGATCATCACCAAACATATCTGGCCACTGTGCATATCCTCCCTGATTGTACGTGTGACGCTGGATATGGCGGGGATTATCCTTGCGGCTGCGGGTCTGGGGTTCCTCGGGCTGGGGGCGCAACCCCCCAGCCCGGAATGGGGCGCGATGATTTCTGAAGGGCGCCGGTTTATCCTTGATCACTGGTGGGTGGCGACAATGCCCGGATTGGCGATCTTTACCGTATCGCTGGCCTTCAATCTGCTGGGTGACGGGCTGCGCGATGTTCTTGATCCGAAGGCGGGCGAATGATGGGCGCGCTTTTGGATGTTGAAAACCTGTGGGTCAAATTCCCGTCTCGCAATGGCGTATTTGACGCGGTGCGCGGTGTGTCCTTCACGCTGGGCCGGGAACGGTTGGGGATTGTTGGCGAAAGCGGATCGGGTAAGTCGATGACAGGCCGTGCCATATTGCGACTGATCCGCCCGCCGGGGATTGTCGAGGCAGATCAGATCAGTCTGGATGGTGTCGATCTGATAAAACTACTAGAAAAGGACATGCGCGCTGTGCGTGGGCAGCGGATCAGCATGGTGATGCAGGACCCCAAATTCTCGCTCAACCCTGTGACGACAATCGGCAACCAGATCATTGAGGCGTATCGCCTGCATAACAACGCCAGCAAAGCACAGGCCTATCAAAAATCGCTTGAGATGCTGGAGGCGGTGTCGATCCGCAACCCCGAGCGTGTGATGCGGGCCTATCCGCATGAAATGTCCGGCGGCATGGGACAGCGGATCATGATCGCGATGATGCTGATCCCGAACCCAGAGATCCTGATCGCCGATGAACCGACAAGTGCGTTGGACGTCTCCGTCCAGCGTCAGGTTCTGGATATCATGGATAAGCTGGTCAAAGAACGTGGCATGGGCCTGATCTTTATCAGTCACGATCTGAACCTTGTGGCTGATTTCTGTGACCGGGTTCTGATCATGTATGCCGGGCGTATTGTTGAGGTGTGCGATGCCGATAAACTGCATGAAGCGCAGCATCCGTATACCCGCGGCTTGCTGAATTCCCTTCCACGGCTGGATATGCCCCGCGAGCGGTTGGAGGTGCTGCAACGCGACCCGGAATGGTCCGTTGCCCCAAGCGTGAGTGCCCGATTGTGAATATGCTTGAGATCGACAACTTGAACGTCTGGTTTGGCAAACACCGGGACCGCGTCGATGCCGTCAAGGGTGCCAGTTTTATCATTGGTCAGGGCGAAAGCTTCGGTCTGGTAGGCGAAAGCGGGTCGGGTAAATCCACGATCCTGCGGGCCATAACGGGGCTTGCGCCCCTCTGGTCTGGCCGCATGATCGTGGAGGGGCAACCGCTTGACCATCAGCGCAGGAAGACATTCTTCAAAACCGTGCAAATGGTGTTTCAGGATCCATATGCGTCGCTGCACCCGCGTCATTCGGTCGATCAGGTGCTGGGCGAGACGCTGCATCTGCACGGGTTCAGCGACATCGACGCCCGTGTTGTCAAATTACTGGATGATGTAGGGTTGGGTCAGAAATTTCGGTTCCGCTATCCGCATCAATTGTCCGGCGGACAACGCCAAAGGGTCGCCATTGCGCGTGCGCTGGCGCCAGAGCCGCACCTGCTGTTGCTGGATGAGCCGACCTCTGCGCTGGATGTATCGGTGCAGGCGGAAATCCTGAACCTGCTGGCTGATCTGCGGGCAAGTCGCGGGCTAACCTACCTGATGGTGTCGCATGATCTATCGGTTGTTGGGCATATGTGTGATCGGCTTGCCGTGATGAAAGATGGCGAAATTGTCGAGGTTCTGACGGTTGACGCGCTACGCGCAACGAAGGCGTCGCATCCATATTCCCAACACTTGCTGGAGGCATCGCTTTAGCAATCTATCGTATATCAATGTCCACAGTGGCGGGTTAACCCGGTCTTGGAGTCAAAGCCAATGTGCGATCAACCTGCTATCAGCGTCCTTAAGCCCTTCGATAACTGTGAAATGGTTGTGCAGCCCGTCAATGACAGCTTGGGTCTGGACGTCAAAACCAGCCCAGATTTCCGGTAATAGCTGCGCCTGACGGATAAATTCAGGACGCTCGCCACCGCCAACCCAAGCGGTCAGCTTGCTACCGGGTTGCGGTTCGCACAAGGCCGGGCTTTCGGCGCGGGCCGCAGCAAGGTCAAGTTGAAGCGTGTCGTTCATCCGGGTTTGCATCAACGGGCGCAAGTCGTGCAGCCCGCTAATGCTAAGAACATGCGTGATCCGTTCCCGCACCGACATGGGCAGCGGCGTGTCAGTGCAGATCATCCGCGATACCAAATGCCCGCCCGCAGAATGCCCGGCCAGCCGGATTGGTCCGTCGATCCGTTGCGCCGCAGCGGTGATCGCGGCCCCAATTTCCGCTGTGATCTGTCCGATGCGTGCATCTGGCGCAAGCGTGTAACTGGGAATGGCAACAGCCCAGCCACTGGCGCGTGCCCCTTCTGCAAATTGCGTCCAGTCGGATTTCGACAGACGCATCCAATAACCACCATGTACGAACACAGCCAATCCCTTGAGCGGCCCGTCCGGCCAGACAAGGTCAAGTTTTTGTCGGGCCGCATCGCCATAGGCCAGTTCCGTTTCAACCTGAACGCCGCTTGTGCGATAGGCCACGGCCTCTGCCGCCCAGTGTGCGGGCAACCCGGCGGAGCCTGCAACATGACCCATGTTGTCATATGCCTTGTTCCAGTCCCTTCCACGGTTGGAGGTCATTCATTGGCCTCGGGCGGCAGAAAATCCACATCATGTTCAGCGGAGATTTTCACGACCGCTTCGACATCTGTCATTTCATGCAGTTCTTCGAATAGCTCTTTCAGCTTGCCCGCAGGGGATACCCAGAACAGCGCGCGCGCCGGTTTGCCCGATTTGTTGAAATAGCCATGTGGCACGCCCTTGGGCATCCGCACCAGATCCCCTGCCTGCGCCTTGGTCCAGACACCGTCAAGTTTCAGATCCAGCTCACCCTCTTGCACCAGAATGAACTCATCCTGGGTAGGATGGACGTGCACCGGCACATGTTGGCCCGGTTCAGAGTTAGTTTCGAAGGCAAATGTACTTTCGCACCAGGCTTTGATAAAATATGTCTGCCCCAGAATGTTGAGCTGGGTTCCTTCGCCATTGCGGGTAATCCCGCCATCAAGATTAGGCATGTGATACCTCCCTTTTTTGCAAGCAATGCCGCAGCACGGCAGTTGGGTTAACCCGCCTGATATTGCGGGCACGAGGCGAGAAACTCGCCGTAGGCTTTGTGATTCGGATAGCTGAATTGTTCGGCCAATGGATTGGATCGTTTGCGTTTTTTTGCTCCCATATCCGCCAGTAATTCGTCGAAATGTTTGAAGTGGAATGGCGCTGAACATAACCCACCGTAGATTTGCGCGGCGGGTCTTTCGTTCCGTTTCCAGTTCAGCATCATGTCGATATCTGCATTCATCTGCGCGGCATCAGGTTGATCCGCCAGTTGTCCGTCAGCATAACGCACCAGCCAGTTGGCGATCATTTCTGCAGACAGTATCGTGCAAAAGGACGAATTGAACCCAACAAAGCCCATGTCGGGCAGATCCGGGTTTACCGCCAATCGGTAGGTCCGGTATTGCCCGTCACTTTCGACCAATTTATCAAGATATGCGTGCGGCAGGTAAGGCACGCCCAGTTTCCAACCCACGGCCAGTATCGCGATGTCTGCCTGAACCTCTTCGCCACCGGTCATATGGATGGTGTTGCCATCATAGCGTTCAAACGTGCCTTGAATGTTCCTGATTTTGCCGTCCTTCAACGCCTCAAAAAGTCCGGGTGTGACAATAGGGACCGAGCAGGAAACCTCCTTTTCAATTGGTGTTTTTGGCACAAGCCCATACTTTTTCAGTCCCAACTGGGTTTTCAACAAGGTTTCTAGCCCCCGAAAATTCACCCAGACCAGCGGTTTGAAGATAGCCGCGATGATCCGCTGGAACCCGTTCTTGCCCCATGCGTTGAACTGTTGTTCCTGCGCACGCATGTAAAGCAGCCGCTTGAAATTAATGCCCCCTACGAAATAGGGCACGCGCCACATCGGTTCCAGATAGACCCAATGGACTGCGGCAGCACCGCAATTGACCGCGTTCACAGCAATATCGGTTGCGGATTTGGACCCGCCCAGCACCACAACGCGCTTATCCTTTACAGTTTCTGGGTCGGTGTATTCCGACGAATGCATGACCTGTCCGCCCGCGGCCTCGAAACCGTCCTGACCGGGATGGGTGATGATATTTTTGTCTGAAAACTGCCCCGTACCGATGGCAACGAAATCAAAATCCTCGGTCCAGATATGGCTGCCCGCCTCCAGCGTCAGGGTCCAGCCCGGCGCGCCATCTGTCCTGCGATCCATGGATTTTACATTGGTGTTCAACCGGAACAGCCGGTGCAGATCGTGTTTTTCGGCATAAGAATGCAGATAGGCGTGAACCTGCGGCCCCTTGGGCCATTCGGGGTAATCATCGGGCATCGGATGATCGGTATAGCAGTAAAGATCCTTGGGCGATTGGGTCTGCACGTCCGGGTAGGACCGGCTTAGCTCCCACACACCGCCGAAATCATGGCTGCGCTCAAACCCCACAACCCGGTGCCCGCGTTCGTCAAAGGCCTTGGCCGCAGCCAAGCCAGAGACACCACCGCCGACCACGGCAACCTTCTTACGTTCAACCATGTTCACCCCCTACCCGGCATCTGGTGGCGGTGGCAGGAAATCAACCTCATGCATCGCAGACAGGCGCACCAGTTCTGCCGGGTCAGTGACACCATCAAGTTGGCCGAACAGATCAAACAGTTTGCGCGCCGGGGCAACGCCGAAGACGCAAGTCGCCTCAGCCCCGGAGCGATTGAAAATGCCGTGCGATTTGCCCATGGGCATGCGGACCAGATCACCCGCGCCTGCCGGATGGTTGGTCACGTTGCCTTCATCATGGCCGAATTCAACCTCAAGCGCCCCGGTCAGCATATAGATCCATTCATCCTGTGTTGGATGAATATGCGGTGGCACGAATGTCCCATCCGGGATTTGCGCATGCCAGATAAAGGCATTCGGGCTATGCAGTTTGGGCGTGTAGATTTGCCCGACCACGTTCCACGATTTGTCCCCAATGAACCCGTCGGATGCTGTTATTCCCAGTTCCATTTTTATCCCCTGTCGTTTCCAAGCCCGAGCTTGCACGGTTTTGCTCAAGGGCTTTATCCAGTTTGCGAGTCAAAAACTTTAAGCTTGAAGCAAATCTTGATCAGTTTAGGCTGACCATTGTGGGTGTGAATGAGATGTTTCTGCCGTCTTTTGCGGTTCTGCGGACACGGAACCTGGACGAGGCACGCGATGCGGTGGCGCAACGATATTGTGACCATCGCCTGAACCTTGTGCGTGGACGCCAAGTGGATGTGTCCCATAACCATGTTCGCGGCAGCCATGTTTCATTGAACCTGCTGGGCTATGGCGGTGATGTTGCGATTGATCCGGGTGAGCTTCAGGATTTTTATCTGCTCCAAATCCCATTGACGGGCGCGGCCCGAATTGCGCACCGACAAGAAGAGGTCGACGCGACCCCCGAATGCGCAACGATCTTGAACCCTGATCGTCCGACAAAGATGGAATGGCGCCACGATTGTACTAAGCTGATGATGCAGATTGATGCAGCCTTCCTGCACCGTGTCGCCCGCGAAAGTACCGATGCCCCCCTGCCCGGCCAAATCCGTTTTGCGCCAAAGGTTGATCTGACCCGTGATCAAGGCCAGTTTCTGAAACGCATGGCGATTACATCTGCCCAGGCCTTTGAGGCGGGGACCTTGCCGCCTGTATCGCAGGACCTGCAACTGATGGCGACCGAACGCGAGATTGCGTTGGCCTTGTTGCATCATCAGCCCAATAATATGTCGCATCTATTCGCGGCCGCACCGCCCCCCATGACGCCGCGCAGTATCCGTCGCGCGCTGGATTTCATTCATGGCCACTTTTCCGAAAGCATCCGACTGGACGATATTGCCAAAGCCACGGGGCAACATCCGCGAACCTTGCAAATCGGCTTTCGGCGGGCGTTGGGCAAATCACCGATGGCCTATCTGCGAGACCTGCGGCTCGACACTGCGAAGTTTCATCTGTCGCGCCGCCAGATTCGACCCCGCATCAGTGACGTGGCCTATGATTGCGGGTTCAGTCACCTTGGCCGGTTTTCGCGCGATTTTCGGGCGCGTTTTGGTCAGACACCAAGTGACTGGAACGGCGGCTAATCGCGGCCAGCCCACTCACTGCAAATGTGCCGTTGCTTCGATTTCGACCTTGGCGCCATCTTCGATCAACCCGCTGACCACAACCATCGACATGGCTGGAAAGTGGCGGCCAAACACGTCGCGATAGGCTTGCCCGACCTCGGCCTGCCGGGCCAGATATTCGGCCTTGTCGGTCACAAACCATGTCAGGCGGGTTACATCGGCCACCGAACCACCTGCGGCCTCGACAATCGCGCGTATATTGGCAAGCGCCTGCCGCATCTGCCCGATAAAATCATCAGAGACGAATTGCTTATCCGCATCCCAGCCAATCTGGCCCCCGATATGCAGCACCCCATCCTTAGTTAGCACACCGTTGGCATAGCCTTTGGCGGGCAGCCATCCATCGGGGTGAATTGTCTTATGCGCCATCTTGCACCTCGTATTCGCTTAGCTTGTCCCGCAGATCATCGGGCCAGGGTGTGGGTTTGCCGTGCTTGTTCACATGCACAAGCGTCGCCTTGGTTTCAAATCTGAGCATGCTGTCACAATGTGCAGTCATTCGGTAGCTTGCCGAGCTTTGTCCCAGCCTGACGATTGTCAGTGCAAGATCTAGCTGATCACCATGGCGGCTGGGATGCGCAAAGCGTGTTTCGATCTGCGCTGTGGGAACGGCGGCTGATTGATGCAACTCTTCAAACGGATGGTGTAGTGCGCTGTCAAAAAACGCCTCGACCATATCATTCATCATCTCAAAGTACCGCGGGAAGAAAACGATCCCCGCCGGATCACAATGTTTGAAAAGCACTTTCTGACGCTGTTGATACGCCATTTTCAATCGCCTTTGAGCCGAAAACGCTGGATCTTGCCCGTCGCGGTTTTGGGTAAATTCCGGCAATAAACGATCGCGCGAGGATATTTGTAAGGGGCGATCGTCGCCTTCACATGATCCTGAAGCGTTTTGGTCAATGCGTCATCGGCGCTGAATGGCTCTGCCAGCACAATATGCGCTTCGACGATTTCGCCACGTTCTTTATTTGGCGCACCGATCACGGCACATTCGGCAACCGCATCATGCGATAAAAGTGCGGCTTCTACTTCTGGCCCTGCAATGTTGTAGCCCGCGCTGACAATCATGTCGTCATTGCGCGCGGCAAAATGATAGTACCCATGGGCATCGCGCGAAAAACTGTCGCCGGTGATGTTCCAGCCATCAGCAACGTAAGCCGCCTGCTTTTCGCCGCCCAGATAGCGGCAGCCAGTTGGACCTCGCACAGCAAGCCGCCCGATCTCTCCATCTGGGACCACATTCCCGTCCGACCCGATCACCTTGGCTTCGTAACCTGAAACCGGTTTGCCCGTGCACGCCGGTTGATGATCCTCAAACCGGTTGGTGATAAAGATATGCAGCATCTCGGTCGCACCAATCCCGTCCAGCATCGGTTTGCCGGTTTTTTCGATCCATTCGTCGTAGACCGGTTTTGGCAAAGTTTCACCAGCCGAAACAGCCGCGCGTAACGACGACAAATCCGCCCCTTCATCCATGGCGCGCAACATCACCCGGTAGGCTGTGGGGGCGGTAAAACAGACCGTGGCTTTGTATTTCTCGATAATCTCGATCATGTTCGGCGGCGTTGCCTGTTCCAGTAAAGTGGCTGTCGCCCCGAAACGTAGCGGGAATATCGCCAACCCGCCCAAACCGAAGGTAAATGCCAGCGGCGGCGACCCGACAAAGATATCGTCCGGACCGACGCCCAGAACTTCGCGCGCATAACCGTCAGCGATGATCAGAAGATCGCGATGAAAATGCATTGTCGCCTTGGGATCACCGGTTGACCCAGAGGTAAAACCCAAAAGCGCCACATCATCGCGCCCCGTCGGCACCGGATCAAATTGCACCGGCTTTTCCAGCGCCAACCGGTCCAGTGCAGCATCATGGTTCGAACTGCCATCGAATCCCGTTACGCTGATCAGATCAGGGCATTGATCGGCACAAACCTGCATTTCCGCCATCAACCTTGTGTCGCAAAGCGCATGGGTGATTGCGGCCTTTTCGACATATTTGACCAGTTCTGCCGCGCGCAGCATGGGCATCGTGTTCACGACCACAGCACCCACTTTTGTGGCGGCCAGCCAGCAGGCCACCATGGCGGGATTGTTGGCGGACCGGATCAGGACGCGATTGCCCGGTTTCACGCCCAGATCATCCACCAGCACATGCGCCAGCCGGCTGGTCCAGTCGGTCAGTTCCTTATAGGTGCGCAGCCGCCCGTTCCCGATCAGCGCCGTGTGGTCGCCGAAACCCTTTGCGACCATCGCGTCGGTCAGTTCATAGCCCGCATTCAGTGTTTGCGGGTAATCGAACCCGTCCAGCAAGAAGTCCGGCCAGTTTTCTGACGGCGGCAGGTTATCGCGGGCGAATGTGTCAACATGGGCAGAAGGGCCAAGCATCACGATCCTCCATTATGCGCGCCAAGCGTCTGGCGCGCGATGATGATTTTCTGAACGTCCGACGCGCCTTCATAGATGCGCAACGCACGGATTTCGCGGTAAAGCATTTCGACCGCCGTGCCCGACCGCACGCCGTCCCCGCCAAAAAGCTGCACCGCCTTATCAATGACTTGTTGAGCCTGATCGGTGGCAAAGAGTTTGGCCATCGCCGCTTCTCGGGTGACCCGCGGCGCGCCTGCATCGCGGGCCCACGCCGCGCGGTAGATCAACAGCGCGCTTGCATCCACATCCACCGCCATATCGGCGATATGCCCTTGCACCATTTGCAAATCGGCCAGCGCCGCGCCACCGATCTGGCGCGTTGTCACGCGTGTCAGTGCCTCATCCAATGCGCGGCGCGCAAATCCAAGGGCGGCAGCAGCGACGGTGGTCCGGAATACATCCAGCACCGACATTGCGATCTTGAACCCCTGCCCCGGCACCCCGATCATCGCAGATTTGGGAATACGACAATCGGTAAAGCGGAGCGTCGCCAAAGGATGCGGCGCGATTGTGTTAAGCCGCTCGATAACCTCAAAACCCGGCACATCCGGCGCAACGATAAAGGCAGATAGCCCGCGCGCGCCCGCGTCTTCGCCCGTACGGGCAAAGAGCGTGTAGATATCTGCAATTCCACCATTTGAAATCCAGGTTTTTTCGCCGTTGAGTATGTAGTCATTCCCATCCGCAACCGCCGTCATCGTCGCGTTCGCAACATCCGAACCAGAGCCGGGTTCGGTCAGTGCAAAGGCGGAAATCGCAGTGCCAGCACGGGTTTTTGGCAGCCACGCCGCCTTTTGCGCATCGGTTCCAAAAAGCGTCAGCGCCCCTGTGCCCAACCCCTGCATTGCAAAGGCAAAATCGGCCAAACCGTCATGACGCGCCAATATCTCGCGCGCGAGGGAAAGCTTGCGCACATCAAACAGGCCGTCATCGCTTGATGTGGGTTCAAGCAGCCCGGCAGCCCCCATATCGCCAACAAGTGTTTTACAAGCGGCGTCGATGTCGCTGTGATCTACGGTCAAACCGCCAGCCACATCTTCCACCTTTGCAGCCCAATCGCGATGCGCGGCATCAAGGAATGGCCAGTTCAGATAGCTTTGGTCAGCCATTCAATCCCCCTCAAACACAGGTTTTTCGCGGGCAACAAAGGCGTCATATGCCCGGCGAAAATCATTGCCTTGCATACAGATCGCCTGCGCCTGCGCTTCCGCCTCGATTGCCTGTTCAAGGCTCATCGACCATTCCTGCGCCAGCATTGTTTTGGTCATTGAATTGGCGAATGTCGGTCCAGCAGCGATCCTTTCGGCCAATTTCAACGCCTCAGCATCCAGATCACCGGCGGCAACGACACGGTTATAAAATCCCCATTGCGCGCCTTCCTCTGCCGTCATGGCCCGCCCGGTATATAGCAACTCTGCGGCGCGTCCTTGCCCGATGATCCGGGGCAGCATCGCGCAGGCCCCCATATCGCAGCCCGCCAACCCCACGCGGTTGAACAGAAATGCGGTTTTGGCCGCTGGCGTGGCCAACCGCAGATCAGAGGCCATGGCCATGATTGCCCCGGCCCCCGCACAAATCCCGTCAACAGCCGCGATAATCGGCTTACCACAACCCACCATTGCCTTGACCAGATCACCGGTCATGCGGGTGAAGGTCAGCAATTCTTTCATATTCATGCGGGTCAGCGGGCCGATAATATCATGCACATCACCGCCAGAGGAAAAGTTACCTTCATTGGGCAGGATCACCACCGCGTGGACATCATCAGAATAGACCAGCGCGCGAAACCAATCGCGCAATTCGGCATAACTGTCGAGAGTAAAAGGGTTCTTTCGATCCGGCCTGTCATGGGCGATGCGCGCAACCCCATCCTTGATCGCGCATTTGAAATGGCGTGGCTCAGCTAGGGTCATCAGATGCCTCCGTTTGGTTCAGGGCCTTTTCAACCAACCCTGTCAGGGTCTGACTTTCATCCGCCGTCAGTCCACCCAGCAGATCATTCACCCAATTTTCATGGTGACCCGCCAAAGCATCAAAAGCAGTGATGCCTTTCGCGGTCAGCCTTGCAAGATTGGCACGTTTGTCACCCGGTACGGCCACCCGCAGGGCCAACCCATCCTCGGCTAAACGATCAACAATGCCGGTGACATTCCCGTTGGACACTTTCAAATAACGTGACAGATCGCTCATCTTCAGCCCTTGGGGATGGCGGGCCAGTGCTGCCATCACATCGAACCTTGGCAAGGTTGTATCATGGTCGTCGCGCAACTTGCGACGCAAGTCAGCCTCGATCCCTGATGTCAGCTTCAGCAAGCGCAACCAAAGCCTAAGCCGGGTTTTCGAACTTGCCTCAGCTGGGGATGCCGGATCAGGTGTCATATCTCGCCTCCTGACAAGGTCAGCGCGTGGCCATTGATCCCCTTTGAGCCCGGCGATGCCAGATAAAGCGCGGCCTGCGCCACCTCTTCTGGCGCGATCAACCGCCCTTGCGGATTGCCCGCAGCGATCTTGGCCGCTGCTACGTCCCGGTCAAGGTCAAACCGCGCCATCAACCCGCTGATGGCGCTTTCGGCAAGGTCGGTATCCGTGAAACCCGGGCAGATTGCGTTGCAGGTCGCCGCCTGTTTGGCGATGTCCAATGCGACCGAGCGGACAAGTCCCAGAACACCGTGTTTCGCCGCTGTGTATGCCGGCACGGCCGCATTCCCTTGCAGGGATGCGGTAGAGGCGATGGCGATCAAGCGCGCATCTGGTGGTAGGTCTTGCAACGCTGCCCTGAAGGTCAGAAAGGTGCCGGTCAGGTTCACGGCCAGTGTCGCGTTCCAATCCTCAAGCGAGGTCTTGGCCAGTTTTCCTGCCCCCCCCCGCCCGCATTGGCAATAACAACGTCAAAGGGATGGTCGAACAGTGCCGTCACATCGGTTTCAGAAGTGACATCGCAAATGCGGCACGTCATGTCATACCCTTGCGCCGTCTCTTCCAGCGGGGCGGCACGACGCCCAGCGATAGTGACACCATCCCCTGCCTCGGCAAATGCGCGGGCAATCGCCCGTCCGATCCCGGTTCCGCCGCCTGTGACCAGAACCCGTCTCATGCGCGGGCCATTTCTGCGTCGCGATCGGCCAGACGCCATAGCTGGTCGCGTCCAGCCAGATAGGGCAAAGGCCAGTCGGGAGCTGCACGGTCACCAATCTTGGCAGCTTCATGCAGCGTCCAATACGGGTTTGCCAGATGCGGGCGACCCACGGCCACCAGATCTGCCCGCCCCGCCATCAGGATCGAATTGGCGTGGTCAGCCTCATAAATATTCCCCACAGCCATGGTACGCAGCCCGGCTTCGTTACGGATCCGGTCGGAAAAGGGCGTCTGGAACATGCGTCCATAGACCGGCTTTGCATCAATCGACGTTTGCCCGGCCGAGACGTCGATCAAATCCGCACCTACCTTTGCGAAAGCCTGCGCGATAGCGACAGCTTCCTGCGGTGTCACGCCGTCATCATCCAGCCAATCACTGGCGGAAATGCGCACCGACATTGGTCGATCAGATGGCCAGATCGCGCGCATAGCGGCAAACACCTTTAACGGGTAGCGTAGACGGTTTTCCAGACTACCCCCGTATTCGTCGGCCCGCGCGTTTGATGCAGGCGAGATGAAGGATGATAACAGATACCCGTGTGCGGCATGCAGCTCGATCATGTCAAAATCGGCGCGGAGGGCCATCACAGTCGCGGCTACAAACTCTGCCTTGATGTCATCCATCTCGACCCGTGTGATTTCGCGCGGCGTGGCATTGTCCGGTGACCATGGAATGGCCGACGCGCTGACGATATCCCAGTTCCCATCCTTCAGTGGTGCGTCCATCGCCTCCCACCCCAGTTGGGTCGACCCTTTGCGCCCCGAATGGCCAATCTGGCAGCATATCTTTGCATCCGTATCTGCGTGGACGAAATCGGTAAGCTGTTTCCAGGCAGCCTCATGTTCGGGCGCATAAAGCCCCGGGCAGCACGGCGTGATCCGTCCTTCAGCAGATACGCAGGTCATTTCGGTAAAAACCAGCCCGGCCCCGCCTTTGGCACGTTCGCCATAATGGATCAGATGCCACGTCGTGGGGCGGCCATCCACGGCCTTGTACTGCGCCATGGGAGAGACAACGATGCGGTTTTTCAAAGCCATATCGCGCAGCTTGAACGGGGTGAACATCGGCGGGCGCAGCGGTGCGTCCTTGGTCACCCCGGCTTCGTTCATGAACCAGCGTTCGGCACCTTCCAACCACGTCTTGTCACGTTCGCGCAGGTTTTCATGGCTGATCCTTTGACTGCGGGTCAACATTGCATAGTTCAGTTGTACCGGATCAAGGTCCAGATAACGCTCAACCGTTTCGAACCATTCCAGCGAGTTGCGGGCAGCCGATTGCAGCCGCAAAACTTCCAACCGGCGCTCATCTTCATAGCGCGAGAATGCGGCCTGTAAGTTCGGTTCTGAATGCAGATATTCAGCAAGCGCAATCGCCGATTCCAGTGCCAGTTTGGTGCCCGACCCAATCGAGAAATGTGCCGTCGCCGCCGCATCGCCCATCAGCACCACGTTGTCATGGCTCCAGGTCTCGCACAGCACCCGCGGGAAACGGATCCATGCAGATCCACGGATGTGATTGGCATTGGTCATCAAAGGGTGACCACCAAGGTGATCGGCGAAAATCTCTTCACAGACGGCAATGCTTTCGGCCTGAGACATCTGGCCAAACCCATAGGCATCAAACGTCGCTTGTGTACATTCGACAATGAATGTCGCGGTGTCGGCGTCGAACTGATAGGCATGCGCCCAAACCCAACCCTTGTCGGTTTGTTCAAAGATAAACGTGAACGCATCTGCAAAAGTCTGACGGGTGCCCAGCCAAACGAACTGGCATAGCCGTTCATCAATGTCGGGCTTAAACTGGTCGGCATAGATCTGGCGGGTCTTGGAATTCAGCCCATCACAGGCCACCACCAGGTCATGGGTCTTGCGATAGTCATCTGCGCTGGCCACTTCAGACTCAAAGGCCAGATTGACACCAAGCGCGCGCGCGCGATCTTGCAGCAAAAGCAACAGTTTCTTGCGTCCAATTCCGCAAAACCCGTGCCCGGACGACACTAATCGTTGCCCTTTGTGGTGCAAGGCGATGTCGTCCCAATATGCGAAATGCGCCCGGATGTTCGCCGCACTTTCAGCATCATTGGCGGCGAGATTGTCGAGCGTTTCATCCGACAGCACGACACCCCAACCAAACGTGTCATCGGATTTATTGCGCTCAAAAACCGTGATATCATGCGCGGGATCTCGTAGCTTCATCGAGATCGCGAAATACAGCCCCGCTGGACCACCTCCGAGACAGGCAATCTTCATCATGACCCCTTTTGCGCCAGCAATGTTTACAACGACATTATCCAATCCAGAATTTATTTCAAGCTTGAAATTTTAAACATAAAACATATCGTGACATCAGCTAAGCCCGGGGGGGTATCATGCGAAACGCAGCGCATTTTCCCAGCAAGGCGATCAAACTGATGAAGTGCGACAGAACGACGATCATCACCTACAAGAGAACAAAGTTGCGGGCCATTCAATGACAGTCACCATCACATCCCAGGGCGATGTAGCCATCGTCACAATCGACAACCCACCGGTCAATGCGACGTCACAAGCCGTGCGTGTGGGGCTGATGGATGCGCTGACAAAGACAGAACGGGACAGCGCAGTGCGCGCCGTTGTGTTGACCTGCGCCGGGCGCACTTTTGTCGCGGGCGCCGATGTCAAGGAATTCGACACAGAACCAGTGCCACCGCACCTGCCTGATGTCGTGGCCGCCATTGAAGCGGCGACAAAACCGTGGGTCGCTGCATTGCATGGTCATGTTCTTGGCGGCGGGTTGGAACTTGCTATGGGCTGCCATTGGCGGGTGGCGATGCCACAGGCACGGTTGGGATTGCCAGAGGTCACGCTTGGCCTGATCCCCGGTGCGGGCGGCACGGTACGCCTGCCCCGCTTGGTGCCACCACAGACTGCGCTGAAGATGATTGCCGGGGGCAAGCCGATCACGGCCGAGGCTGGTCTGAAGTTTGGCTTGATTGATGCGCTTGCGGAAGATGATCTGCGGCAAACAGCAATTCAATTTGCAAAGGCCGCGCAGGAGCCGCGCCGCAGCCTGTCAAAGCCGGTGACTGGTGCGCGAGATGAAAATTTTGCCAAAGTCGCTGCACAACTGGCGGCAAAGGCGCGGGGGCAACAATCTGTGACAGCAGCGATTGCTGCCGTTGAACGGGCCATTGATATGGCACCCGAACAGGCGCTTGCTGCGGAACGTACGACATTTCTGGGCCTCAAGGCCAGCCCGCAGGCCAAGGCATTGCGCCGCTTGTTCTTTGCTGAACGCGCGACGTTGAATGACCCGCGATGCAAAGGCCCTGCGCGGCCCATCGACCGTGTCGGTGTAATCGGCGGTGGCACAATGGGTGCCGGAATTGCGGCGGCATGTTTGCTGCGCGGGTTGACGGTTACGATGGTGGAACGCAACGCCGAAAGTGCCGCTGCGGGCGCGGCACGCCTGCATGCAGTTGTCGAAAGCAGCGCCAAACGCGGCATCATCGTCGACACGAGACCTGTTCTGGATCGGTTTGAAACAGCAACCGACTATGCCGCATTGGCCGACCGGGATCTTGTGATCGAGGCAGTCTTTGAGGATATCGACGTCAAATGCGATGTATTCCGACAACTTGATGCCGTGCTTCGCCCCGATGCTGTTATTGCGACGAACACATCCTATCTGGACATCAACACTATTGCCGCCACATTGCGCGATCCGTCACGGGCTATTGGCCTGCATTTCTTTTCACCGGCCCACATCATGAAGCTGTTGGAAATTGCGCTACCAGATCAGGTAAGCGATGATGTGGTGGCTACGGCCGCCAAACTTGCCAAACGGCTCGGAAAAATAGGGGTTTTGGCGGGTATCTGCGACGGTTTCATCGGCAATCGGATCATGTCAGCCTACCGGCGCGAGGCTGATTACCTGCTAGAGGATGGCGCAAGTCCGACCCAGGTCGATGACGCGATGCGGGCCTACGGCCTGCCGATGGGCGTGTTCGAGATGCAAGACCTTGCCGGGCTCGACATCGCCTGGGCAATGCGCAAACGGCGCGCCGCAACCCGCGACCCTACGGAGCGTTACGTGGACATCGCGGATCAGCTTTGCGCGCTCGGCCGTTTTGGGCAGAAAACAGGCAAAGGCTGGTACGACTACGATAACGGTATGCCCGTTCCATCCAAAAAAGTGGATGAAATCATTGCCAAAGCGCGATCCAGCGCCAAGATCACCCCGCGTAGATTCACTGCCGACGACATCATGGAACGGATCCTTGCAGCCTTGCGCTCAGAAGCTGCTGCTGTCCTGGCTGAAGGGATCGCGAGGTCAGCCGACGATATCAATGTCGTCATGGTCAATGGCTACGGCTTCCCCCGATGGACAGGTGGCCCGATAACGTCTTCTGGATGACTTGCACGACAACCAGGTCCGCGAGGTGGCATTGATTTCGTCATGGCGTGGTGCGCGGATTCCTATCCAACCACGGTCGACCATCAGCGAACCGCTATCGCCGTGGTCAGTGGTCGACAAAGTGAACCGGATTGGGCACAAAAGACGTAAAGAAGTAGGCCATTTGAGCGGCTTTGCTTGATTGTCGACAAAAATTCTCTCACTTATGTAATGCCGCGTCATGCGCGCGAATTGCGAAAGTTATCTCATGCATCCAGCCAGCCAATCGCACTTCAAAGAGGCGCTTAGTTTCTTGTCGCCTGAACTGCGCGCTGCGCTTGCGGTTTCACCTGATGGCAGCGCGTGCAGCGCTTTGCCCGAACGGCAGGTCGCCCTGCTGTGGTTGGATGTATCCGGTTTTTCGCACCACACCCGCACCTATCTTTCGCAAGGTGCCGAAGGCGTCGATGAACTGCATCGCAAGTTGAACGCGCATTATGATCAGGTCATCAACACGGTCCTGCACCATGGCGGCGAGCCGGTCACTTTTGTAGGCGATGGTCTGCTGTCGGTCTGGCCTGCGGATCCGCAGACCCTATCGGATGCGGTTCTTTCTGCTGTTGCGGCCGCCCGCGACCTCGCCGGTTACCAGGCGAATGGGCAGGCGCATTTTGAACTGAACCACCACATATCGGTCGGGACGTTTCAGATGGTTGAGCTGGGTGGCCGTCACGGCCGCGTCTTGACGACATCGATGGGGTCCGCGCTGCAAGAACTTGGGCGGATTGCTGACATCAAGGAGCCCAATGACATTATCCTGACGGCAGATGCGGCAGCACTGTGTTCACGGGCTGTATTTTCTGATCCGATTGGCGCATTTGGCGCGCGGAAATTGCTGATTTGTCCAACCCTTGAGAAATCAGCGCGCACGGACCTTGCCGCACCGTCAGAGGACGCATGGGAGGCGATTATCGCCCGCATGCCGCGTTTTGCGGCTGGTTGGCTGGAGAGTGTTGGGCTGGAGTTTCTGGCCGAGCTTCGTCCCGTGACCGCAATCAGTATTGACCTGTCCGACTTTGATCAGGCTGCGACCGATGCGGCGACCCAGCTTGATGAGATTGTTCAGACGATCCAGGATGTTGTACATGCCAGAGACGGCTATGTGGCAGAGGTGATTGTCGATGAAAAAGGCGTTTCTGTCCTGGTGACATTTGGCACCCCGCCTGACGCACATTCTGACGATCCGTTGCGCGCGATGCTATCGGCGCGCGAAATCCACACCGCCCTGGCCTTGCGTAGCGTTGCATCCAGCCTTGGTGTTGCGACTGCGCGCATGTTGTGCTGCATCGTTGGCAATGATGACCGGCGCAGCAGTCTGGTGCTGGGTGATGCGGTTATTCGCTCCACCCGGCTGGCGTCCGCCGCTGAAAATGCGATCCTCGTTGATGATCCCACGATGCGCGCCACGCAAGCGCAGCTGTCGTATGACCCCGAACCGGCCATGCTTCTGTTCAAAGGCGAAAACACACCTGCGCCCGCCTGGTCTCCTGGTGCCGCCGAATATGACACCGCACAAGTACAACGGATTGCGGGACGGCAGCATGAGACGGACAAACTACACCAATGCTGGGGCCGCGTCGACTCCGGCATTTATGGCACAAATATCGTTGTTGAAGGCGAATCCGGGTTTGGCAAAACCAGCCTTGCCCAGAACCTGCGCCACCACGTCGAAGACAATGGCGGTGTGTTTCAGATGGTGGCCGCCTCTGCCATCGAACAGGATGCCCCTTACAGTGCGCTGCGCCACTTGGTGATGACCACGCTGGGCGTTCAAACAGTTATGTCCGCCGACATACGTCAAGAAAAGATAGCAGAGCACCTGCCCTATCAATTGCGTGACCGCGCACCGTTTCTGAATGCCATTTTCCCCACAGGTCTGCCCGAGAATGCATTCACCGCCGAGCTAACCGGTCAGGCCCGCGCGATCCATATTCAGAACTTTGTTGTTGATCTGTTAGGTGAGGCGCTATCGGACGCGCCAAACTGCCTGTGCATTGATGATGCCCGATGGTTGGATGGCGCATCACGCGACGTGTTGGCTCGATTGGCCGATGCTGTTCCACATCTGATGATCGTCATTCTGACACAGCCAATGTCTGACCGCCGATGGGCCGCGTTCGCCCAGGACGCCGGGTTTGAATTTCTGCGCCTCGCCCCGCTTTCCCCCGATGGATTGCATGACCTGATCTGCATGCGCCTTGGTTGCACGGCAATTGACGACCAACTTTTTGAACAGCTTGATCAACAGACAGAGCGTCATCCGTTTTATGCCACAGAGGTATTGCGCAATCTGATTGAAGCTGAGGCAATCATTATCAACGACGGAACAGCATCACTTGCGCAGACCGATGCCCTAAATGCCGCCGCGCTGCCCGATACGTTGCACGGTATGGTGCTGCAGCGTTTTGATAGGTTAGCGCCGGCTGACCAGTTGTTGCTGCGCGTGGCATCGGTTGCGGGCATGGATTTTTCGACACAGCTTCTTTGCGCAATTCATCCCATCGACAACACTGCAATGGATATCGCAGCGCAGGTAGACCGTCAGGTCGCCAATGGCTTCCTCGTGCCGCAGCGCGAGGGAACCCAATCCGATTTCGCCTTTGCCAACGGGATTTTGCGCGAAGTTGCCCATTCGCAGATGCCCCGCCAGCAAAGCCGTCGGTTACATGCCAGCGTCGCCCAATGGATCAACGATCACGCCGGTGAAGACCGCGCAGGTCGTTTGCTGGAACTTGGCCATCACTGGTCCGAAGCGGGCCACCGCGAAAATGCCGTAGGCTGTTTTCTGGAAGAGGCGCTGCGCCTCTTTAGTCAGGGATTTGCAGTTGACGCGGTTCAAGTCGGACTTCGTGCGATCCGCACAGCCGGGGTCAAGGTGCCTGACACCCCCGCAGCCCTTCAGCGCGAAATCCAGCAAAGCATTGCAGAGATTGAAAAACTGACCGCAGGCAGGCATCCGACCGAGCTACTGACAAAGATGCAGCCGCCGCCCGAAGATCTGGCGTTGAGCTTTCAGGCAATCCTGTCAACCGCCCCTTTTGCATTCCAATCCAACCAGTTCGAAATGTTCGCCTGGGCCTCTGTCACGGCGATGCGCCTTGTGATGGAAAACCAGGCTGGTCCGCCACATGCGTTTTCGATGTATTCGATTGTCCGCGCACTTTTGACCGGCGATCCGGTTGCCGGTGCCGCGTGGTCACGTGCAGCGCTGGATCTGGACGCTGCGACAGGCGGCAGCGCGTTGCCTGCCGCCGGGTTTATCGACACATGGTTCCACAGCCATTGGCGCACTTCCCTGCACGATAGTGTCGAGATCAATCAGGCCGCCGCTGCCCGTGCTTTGAAAGATAACGACCCACAATACGCCAGTTACAATGTGGCTGGTGGTGTGATCCTAAGTGCGGCAATGGGACGTCCGTTGGATGACGTCATCGTCCATGCCGATGACGCGCTGAACCATCAGTTACATCGCAATGCCCGCATGCATATTCATCTGGAACGGCAATTCGCCCGCGCATTGCAGGCGCAGACCCTTGATCCGCTGTCATTTTCTGATGATGCGATTAACGAGGACAAGGATATCGGCTGGGTGGCCGAAACGGAATTTGCCAATCAGACCGGGTATTACCTTGCCGCCCGCGCCCGGCTACATCGTTATGCCGGTGACTGGGACGGCGCGGTCGAATGGTATGACAAGATCGGCCCGTTGCGCGGCGCGATTGCAGGCCAGATCGTCGAGGTGGATCTGATACAGCACATCCTGCTCGCCCGGTTCGCCCGGATTCTAGCAGGTCAGGCTGCTACGCCCGCTGACACTGCCGCAGTTGAAGAAGAAATGAAAATGCTGACAGGTTGGAGCGCAATCCACGCAGAAAATTTTGGCACGAAGGCGACCATGGCCGCACATATCTGGGCGGGTATTCAAGGCGATATGGAGGCATCTAAAAACCTGATAGCTCTTGCTGCCGGGCTAGGCCCGGATCACTGGCTGCAGGACCGTGCGCTGGCTTTTGAATATGCAGCCCGCCTCGCACCCAATGATAACACTCTGCGCGACGCGGTTGATGCCTATAATGATTGGGGCGCTACCGGTGTCGCCAATCGTCTGTCTGCGCAGGGGCTTTAGTCGTTCCGGCGCAGCAGGATCGCGTTGGCGTGCATGTCCGGACCAAGGCATAGGACAACCAACCAATCCTGTGTGAAGTCCGGCGCGTTCTGGGTGCCCCATGACAGATTGAACAGCACGCTGCACTGCACGATATTCGCATAATCCTTGATCGTCTGGATGTAGGCGCCGGGCTGGATCATTTCTTTCCAATGTTCCATCAGTTTCGTGCTGGCCTGATGGGTCAGCAGGCAGATATCCTTGGCTGCAACACGGTTCCTTTTCAACAGCTCTGCGACTGTTTCCGGTGATTTATTGACGCCAAAATCGGTGAAGCCCTGGATCCCCTTTTCGGTGATATGGAAATAGGCATGTGTATAGTCGCCCGGCTCCAACCCGCTGAACTGCGCGCGCGCATCAGAGAACCCGCCTTTTTCAAGGTCTCCGGCCATATACATCGACCCGTAATAGGAGGTGTCGGCAATGGTGATCTGATCAACAAAGGTCCATTTGGCCGCGTTGTCTGACGGGCCAACCACACATGCCGCCGCCCCGTCAGCCGCCGAAATGGATTGCGGCGTCTTGTAATCCACGTAGCGGGTCCAATTGTCGGCAAGTGCGATCAGGATGTAGTTCGCCCTCCCTGCCCTGATCAGCGCGTCGGCAAACATCACGCTGGCGTTGAATTGGGAAAAGTGGTTCTGCAACGGCAATGGCCAGCTCCGCGAGGGCAGCCCCAGCCGTTGATGCAACTCGCTGATCGTGTTGGGCGTGCGGTAGTCCCCAATCGACCCTTCACCAAGCAGGATATCGATCTGTTCAGCTTTGACGCCTGCATTGTCCAAAGCAAGTTGGGCAGCGGGTAACATGATGTCGATCATCTTTTCGCCATCCGACAGCACGTGCCGTTTTTCATACCCGGCGAAAAGCTCTGACCCATGTGGGTCATGTTCCTTTAGCCAGTCAAAAATTGGGTCGTCATTCAGTCGAATTTTCCCCGGCACGCTATGCCCGGTGCCCAATATGCGTGGAACAAATGCACTCATCTTACTTCACCCGTTCTGATTACTCTTTCACCCAGGATGGTTTATCCATCCCGAGTTTGCCAAGCGCGATCTCCGATGTCTGGAATGCGCCTTCGACCCATGTCTGTGTCGTGGAATAGGCTTCGCCGACGATAAAGGCATTTACCCCCTCAACCGCTTGGGGAATCTGTTCGACCATTTCCCAGGATTTGTAACCGGGGTTCCAGAAATGCACAGCACCGCCATATGGCGCGTTCATCCAGTCCATGTAAGCCGCATCCACGGGGAACGGCGCGTCTGCGACTCCGTGCATTTCAATCAACTGGCGATGCATTTCGACAACCATTTCATGGGGTGCCTTGTGATCATCCCAGTTTTTCCTGCGTCGTTCGGCCAGATGATCCTTGGGGGATTTCCATTCGTCATGGCGACGTTGGAACAGCGTTGGCCCCCTTGCGCCCTCTACGGATTCGCGTGCATCCCTTGGCCCCAATGGCCCGGTCTGGTAACCGCCCCAGAAACTGCTGCTGGCCTGATCATTATAGGCCATGATCGCGGAATAATCATTGTCATTGCTGGCCCAATAATAACACTGGCGCACCGGAATATCCGTCAATGACCGGCCATGGGTCAGGCCACATTTTTCTTTCCACCATGGCTGTTCGTAGATCAAGAAGAGCTTGTAAAGCGGGATACCTTCGACCGAATTCAGCATCATCGGAACATGTGGTGCGCGGCGCGGGTCAAGGACCGGCCCAGTCTTGCGCAACCCCTGAATGGCAGCTTGTGGCATGGCCAGAACGATGGCTCTTGCGTCAACGGTTTCGTCCGTCTCGAACGACAGTCGCATCCCCTTATGCCCGTCTTCGAGATCGAAGTCGTCAAAGCTGTCGAGCACCATTTCCATTTCAATATGGCCGGATTTCTGGAACTGTTCCGCCAGTTCCCAAAGCATCGCCTCGAACCCGTCATCGAAAAGATAATAGTTGGTGTCAGGTGTGAAGTCGAAGTTTTCGGCAATGATATCAACAGCGTTTGCGTTTGCACCCAGCACGTCATAGCCGATGGTTGTTATGGCCAGCTGCCGACCTTCATGGCTCAGATGCCGCGAAAGCAGGTTCCAGAATCCGACATCATAAAGGTCCCTGCCCCCGACTTTGGCGGTTTGCAAGAATTTCTCCAACTGATCGGGTTTCATACCGTTGATTTCGGGGAATTCCTGAAAAACGGCCCAAAAGATCAGCTCGGCCGGGGTTGCAGAGGCTTTGACGACGGCCTCTTCAATATCCGTCAGGTTATAGGGCAGCTTCGTGCCGGGATTTGTCAGCTCTGACTGCACAAAATGTTTGCGGCGCAACCATGCAAAGTTCTTTGGATCATCAACGACTTGTGGGTGGTGTTTGATATCCAGTTTGGCCACTAGATCACGCACCAAGGGTTGATTGTCCAAGAACCGCATCCCACCGATTTCCATCGGCTCGTCAGGCATACTGGCCGGTGACGCGGACAGCAATCGCCCCCCGATCCGATCGGACCCTTCAAAGACAGTGATCTTCAAAGGCCCCTCACCGCCAATCTTTTCCCGGATGCAACGCAGTTCATCGTGAGAGGCCTGTGTCAGCCGCCATGCCGTGTAAATTCCCGATGCACCGCCACCCACAACCGCAAAATCAATCATGTCGTTCATCTCAGTTTTCCTGTTTGGTCAATGTGCGTGCCTGTTCGCGGGTCGGCACGTAAAGTGGGTTGTAATAGGGCGGCTCTGCCTCGCGGTTGATCTGGGCGATGATCACCTGCGGCTTGCTGTCTTTGTCGGCACGTTTGACGGCTTTCGCCAAGGCCTTTTTGAATTGATCGGGTGACTTGACGCTGTAAGCGTCCGCACCCAGACCCGCCGCAAATTTCTTGAGGTTCGGTGTCCCCAGGTCAAACATCTCTTTCCAGGCGGTTGGTTTGCCACCTTTGAAATGCTCCATTCCCTGGCTGACCATGGACAGGTCATCATCATGCAGCACAACCCAAATCGCCCCGATCCCGTTGCGCTGCGCGGTTGAGATTTCAGTGCCTTGCATCATGAATGCCCCGTCACCCGTAAAGGCGACGCAAGTGGCATCAGGCCGCGCGACCTTGGCACCAACCACAGCGCCAGAGGCAAAGCCCATCGGCCCCATATCCAGCGATGAATGCACCTCGAACCCCGGTTTGGAGACAAGGTAATGCGCGCCCCAGCCCACGCAGTTACCCGCATCCAGCATGATGATTGTATTATCCTGTGGCAGAACCTCTTGCATCACACGACATAGCGCGGCGGGCTGCACCGGCTCTGCGTCGGATTTGTATTCGTCATCTGAAAAGAACGGCGAATGATCCGCTTTGATCTGCGCCACCTTTGCTTTGCGTTCCGCCACCTCGTCAGGCGGTGGTGGTGCCTCCCCTGACAGCCGCGCCAATGCGTTGATGAATGCACCCGCCTCGCCAACAATACCCAGATCAACGGGGAAATCGCGGGCGATGATCCGTTGATACGCATCAAGCTGGATCAGTGGCCCATCGGGGATCAGCATTGGGTTCCATTTGTTGGTGGCAAGCTCACCCATACCTGACCCGATGACTAATAAGGCGTCGTATTTCGGCGCATTCTGGTTCATCCAGTAATAGGGCCACATGCAGTTTGCGATACCGAACATCCGCAAAGATAGCGGGTGGTTTTCGTCAAAAATCCCCTTCCCATCTGCGGTTGTCACCACCGGTATGCCGCGCGCCTCGATAAAGCGGGTAAAGGATTGGAGCGTGCCGGGATCGCGCAGCGCCTCGCGGCAGCCATTGCCCAGCATGATCAAGGGGCGTTTCGCAGCCGCCAGTAATTCAAGTGTCTTTTCGACCTTGCGCAGCGGTGCCTCTGACGGGGCGGTGCGATAACGCGCCGGGCTATCAGGCATATCAATCGGTTCGGGCAGCTTGCCCTGTTTTTGTAGTTTCGTCGCCGGTTTCGCGGTTACGTCGACAGGCAGCGACAGATGGGCTGCATGGTGCGGTACGCTCATCGCTGTGCGCAATGCGGCTTCAATCAGACGCTGCGCACTGACCGGATTGGACAGGATAGTCGAACTGGCGCAGGAAGCCTGATAGACCTGATTGACGTCCAGTTTGCCGTCGATGCCTTCCTGCAGATACCCCATGCCGGCATAGGCCTCTGCTATTTCGCCGGTCAGCGCAAGCACGGCGGCGCCCCCCGCCTCTGCATTCATCACGCCGGTGAGTGCATTGGTTGCGCCCGGTCCGGTTGTAACCATAACGACGCCCAATCTGCCTGTGACACGGTGGTAACCATCGGCCATATAGGCCGCGCCGGTTTCCTGTCGGCAAATGACGTAGTCGATCTGGTCGCGCTGTTCGTAGAACTCATCAAGCATTTCCATCAGGCCACCGCCCGGGACACCAAAGACATGCGACACGCCTTCCAGCTTGAGGTATTCAATCAGAACTTGTGCAACATTGGGGATCTTTTGAGCCATGAGGTCTTATCCAAAATCAGTGTTTCTTAATATTCGTTAATAAGGCGTCGTTCGAACGTCGTGTGTCAATCCATTGCAACTGGAATTCGGCAGCAGCGTTGCAGATTTTCCAAAGGCGCGGGTTACACCCCTGATTTCCGAAGCAAAAAACGCGCGGAGTGATCCGCGCGCTGCTTCGAGTCCTTTTGGTAAATGTTGTCTACGCCCCGTGCCGCGCCACAAAGACAGAGCATTCCGAATGGCGCACGATGCGGGCCGCATTTGGCCCCAGCAGGTAGTCTTTCAGATCAGGGTCATGCGCGCCGATCACGATCAGGTCGGCATCACACAGCTTGGCTGCCTTCAACACCTCCTGGTAGACTTTTCCAACGGCAACGACGTGCCGGACGTCTTTATTCCGCTCTTCACCCAACGCCTGAGTGACCAGTTCATTCAGATGATCGCCTGCCGTTTCCTTGGCCGTTGTCACATCATGGTCTTGAAAATAAGCCCCAACAACCGATGCGCCGTAATCAGGCACGACGGTGATCACATCAAGCCGGGCATTCTCCAGATCGGCAAGTTTGGCCGCCTGCAACAATAGCTTATTTTCTTCGACAGGCCGGTTGATATCGACGGCACATAAAACAGTCTTGGTCATGCCATTTCTCCTTCGCGGACAGGCGTTGCCCGCCGCATTTGCAATGCCGCGATAAGCGCCAGCAGTAACAGCGCAGGGATAAAGATCAACTCTTTCGGCAGTTGGTTTGCCGCCGCCTGCACGCTTGTGATGGCGACCGCATCGTCGCCATAAAAGTCGAAAGATGACAAAGCGTCTGCAAGTTCAGTGCCAAAGCCAGGTTCATCCAGACGTTGCACATCCCCTTCGGGCACCAGAATGACCCCCAGCGCATCCAATCGCGCCTCTGCACCCTCAACATCAGGCACGATCAGTGGCACGGTCAGGTCCTTCATCTCAAGCGTGTCGAAATCAGGGCCGCTGATCACGGTGCGCAGGCTGCTGCCTGGTTCCGCGTTTCCGAGCGCTTCGGAGAATGCAGCAGGTGCGATGTCTTCAAACGGCGGTTGTATCTGGTTCATGAAGAACCCCGGCCGGAACAGCGCAAAGGCGATGATCAGCAATACAACCGTTTCCCAGATCCGGCTTTTGGTCATGAACCACCCCATCGTCCCCGCCGTAAAGACGAGGATCCCGATGGTCGAGACAATGAAGACGATAATGCCTTGGGTCAGCGTCACGTCGATCAACAACAAATCGGTGTTGAAGATGAACACGAATGGCAATGCCACGGTCCGCAGGCTATAGAAGAACGCCGTGAAACCGGTGCGGATCGCATCACCACCCGAAACGGCCGCCGCTGCAAAGCTGGCAAGCCCCACCGGTGGCGTCACATCCGCCATGATCCCGAAATAGAACACAAACAGATGGACCGCGATCAGTGGCACAACCAGTCCCGATTGCGCCCCCAGTTCGACAACAACGGCCACCATCAGGGATGAAACCACGATATAGTTCGCCGTGGTCGGCAGCCCCATGCCAAGGATCAATGACAGGATCGCCACGAAGATCAGCATCAGGATCAGGTTTCCGCCTGACAGGAATTCCACGAAATCTGCCATCACTTGCCCGATCCCGGTCAATGACACAGTACCGACGATGATCCCGGCAGTTGCCGTGGCAAGTCCGATCCCAATCATGTTGCGCGCGCCGTCGATCATCCCTTCGATCAGGTCCATGACACCGTCGGATAAACGGCTGACCGCATTGGCCTGCCCTCGGAACATCGCCTTGAGCGTTTTCTGGGTCAGCAGGATACCGAATAGCAGGAAGGTCGCCCAGAACGCTGACAGACCCGGTGATTTGCGTTCGATCATCAGGAAATAGACCAGTACGATGATCGGCAGCAGATAGTAGAGGCCCGATTTGTAAATCTTTGCAAGATCGGGCAGTTCAACCACGGCAGCGTTCGGATCGTCAGGTTCCAGATCATCTGTCTGCGCCGCCAAATAGATCAGCGCCAGATAGACCACGCCAAGCAGCCCTGCCAAAATCCAGCCAGAGCCTGCGGGAAACATCGATACGACCAAAGCCACGGGATATTGCGTTGCATAACAAAGTGCTGCGAACCCGGCGAAAAAGCCGAACATACCAAGCACTGTATTAAACAGGTTCACAACTTTGTTGCCGATGGTCGGCATGTTGTTTTTCACCGCTTCAAGGTGAACGATATAGACCAGCGCGATGTAGGAAATGATCGCAGGCAAGAAGGCGTGTGTGATGACTTCTACATAGGAAATGCCCACATATTCCACCATCAGGAAGGCCGCAGCCCCCATCACGGGTGGCATGATCTGACCGTTCACCGACGATGCGACCTCGACCGAACCAGCCTTTTCAGCGCTGAACCCAACCCGTTTCATCAGCGGGATCGTGAATGTGCCTGTGGTCACGACGTTGGCAATGGATGAGCCAGAGATCAGGCCAGTCGCGGCAGAGCCGACAACCGCCGCCTTGGCGGGACCACCCCGCAGGTGGCCAAGTGCGCCAAACGCCATCTTGATGAAATAGTTGCCCGCGCCCGCCTTATCTAGCAGCGCGCCGAACAGCACGAAAAGGAAGACGAACTTTGTCGAAACACCCAAGGCGATTCCGAACACGCCTTCGGACGTGATCCACATATGGCTCATCGCTTTGCGCAAGGATGCACCGGCCCAGCGGATTTGATCTGGCACAAACTCGGAGGATCCGAAGAAGACATAGCATAGAAACACGATGGCCAGCAGCACCATCACGGGACCAAGGGTTCGATAGGCGGCGATGAAAAGAAAGATCAGGCCAGCAAGGGCGAAATTTGCGTCACTCGCATCGGCGAGCCCGCCATTTCCGACGATCTTATCGTAGAAAAAGTAGCCATAAAGTGCCAGGAACGCCCCGCCGACCCCAAGGAACCAATCATACCATGGGATCGCGTCACGCGGGCTGGATTTGAACAGCGGATAGGCCATGGCAGACAGGAAAATTGCAAAGGCTAAATGAATCTGGCGCGAATTGTTGATCAGATCACCGGGCAATACATAAGGGGCAACAGGCGACGCCAAAAGCACCTGAAAGATCGACCAGATCAGCGCTGTTGCCGCGATGAACGTGCCGACGGCACCGGTTGGGCTGCGGGCGCCGCTGTCACTTGCTGCAACAAGTTCCTGTAGCTCTTCCTCGCTGAGCGCGCGCTTGTCGGTATCTACCATTTTGTCCCCCTGTCGCCGGTTTCCGGCTGGTATTGTCTTGGCGTCCCAGGGGCGGCGTACCGCCCCTGGGGAAAAGTCGTTTGGCTAAACGACCTTATTCGATCAGACCGGCCTCGCGGTAGTATTTTGCGGCACCGTCATGCAGTGGTGCAGACAGGCCGGCCGATGCCATTTCTTCTGGTGCGAGATTGGCAAATGCAGGGTGCAGACCTTTGAAATCCTCAAAGTTCTCAAACACTGATTTGACCAATGTATAGACGACATCCTCTGACACGCTGTCAGCGCTGACAAATGTCGCGCCCACACCAAAGGTCATCGTGTCCTCATCATTGCCGCGATACATACCGCCCGGGATGGTTGCGGAACGGTAGAAGGAGTTATCCTCGATCAGCTTTGCAACAACATCGCCGGATACTTCGACCAGCACAGAATCACAGGCAGTTGTGGCTTCCTGAATAGAACCGGATGGGTGGCCAACAGTGTAGACCATCGCGTCAATCTGGTTGTCACACAGGGCTGCGGACTGCTCAGACGCTTTCAGTTCTGTCGCCAAGGCGAAATCGCCTGTTGTCCAGCCAAGCGCGCCCATCAGAACTTCCATTGTGCCGCGCTGACCGGAACCGGGGTTGCCGATATTAACGCGCTTACCCTTGAGATCCTCAAAGGTGGCAATGCCGCTATCGGCGCGGGCCACAACAGTGAATGGCTCTGGATGGACCGAAAATACCGCGCGCAGACCTTCAAACGGGCCAGTTTCCTCGAACCGGGATGTGCCGTTATAGGCGTGGTACTGCCAGTCGGATTGGGCGACACCAAACTCCAGTTCGCCTTCGCGAATGGTGTTGATGTTGTAGACCGAACCGCCGGTGGATTCGACGGAACAACGCACGCCATGGTCGCGGCGTCCCTTATTCACCAGACGACAGATTGCACCACCCGTTGGGTAGTAAACGCCTGTGACACCGCCGGTGCCGATGGTGATGAACTCTTCCGCCATGGCCGCAGGGGCCATGAAGGCGGCAGTTGCCACACCGGCGACTGCAAATTTGAACTTCGAAAACATCATATTCTCCCTTGTGATTTGATGCGTTAACTTGGTGTTTGTGTTTCCGGATTGCTGCGCGCAACCGGGTATTCGCTTATATTTCTACGATCTTTTTTATGAGATGATGATCAGCCTGATCGGCAGATACAATGATGAAGTGGTTCGCACATGCTGCGTTGGCCGCTTGGAAAACCGCTGCCAAATCCAGTGTCTTAGATGGTCTGTCAAAGCGATTAGCCAGACCCTTTTCAATTGACGTGCTCAAACAACCACATCCCCCTGCAGCCAAGTGTTTCGATTGTTTCATCCATTGTCAATTACAGTCCGGGCTGTTCCCCGCGCAATAAATCCAATCGGTTACGGCACTTTGCCAAAAGAATTTCGATGTAACATTTACACTAAACACCCACCGCACATCGCCATTGGGCGACAATGCGGTAGATCATTTACCGCAAATCTGACCAGATACCGCGATTGCGGCCTTGGGTTGTATTCCTGCCCAACTTCTGCCTGATTGCTATATGAGGTTGCCGCTGAATCAGAATTGACGAGAGGTCACATGCGCCGTCTGCCTGTTTACATCCTGCTTGATACCAGCGGCTCCATGCGCGGAGAACCGATTCACGCGGTCAACAACTCCATGCAGGTCTTGCTATCGACATTGCGGCAGGACCCGCATGCGCTTGACACGGTGCATATTAGCTTGATCACCTTTGATCTTGAGGCGCGGGTCATGCAGGAACTGACCCCGCTTGAACAGTTCCCTGCCGTCGACCTGAAAACGCCCAATAGCGGCCCGACATTCCTGGGTGAGGCGTTGAAAACAGTGGGCCAGAAGGTCAAATCAGAGGTCCGCGTGGGCAGCGACGATGGCAAAGGGGACTGGGCACCGCTGTTATTTGTGATGACTGATGGAAAACCGTCGGATACCCAGACATTCAATGAACAGGTCGAGGCGATTAAATCTGCCGGTTTTGCCGCGATGGTCGGCTGCGGTGCGGGTCCGTCGGCGGACGTGACAGCGCTCAAGCGGTTTTGCACCTCGGTCGCGATGCTGGACACGCTGGACGGCCCGGGGTTTGAACAGTTTTTTCAATGGGTTTCTGACGTGATCGCAGATGGCAGCCGGTCACAGAATGCCGGACCTGCGCAGGTCACCGAACTGCCGCCCCCGCCATCCGAGATCAATATCGTCATTTAAGGAGGCCCGCAGATGCGTATGCTGCCCGTCTATTTTGTTATCGACGTATCTGAATCGATGATTGGCGACACCATGCGCCAGTTGGATGATGGGATCGCCAAGCTGTCGGACGAATTAAAGACTATCCCAGAAGCCCTTGAAACAGCGCAGGTTTCGATCATTGCCTTTGCAGGCAAGGCCAAGGTAATCACCCCAATGGTGGAGGTGGCCAATCTTTACCCGCCGCGCCTGCCTGTCGGTGGCGGCACATCGCTGGGTGCAGCACTTGACCTGCTGATGAGCCGAATTGACCGGGACGTCACCCCAACAACCCCTGATCGCAAGGGCGACTGGAAGCCGATTGTCTTTCTGCTAACCGACGGCGTGCCCACCGACGATCCATCCGCAGCCATCGCCAAATGGAAGGCGAAATATGCCCGCAAGGCCAGCCTTGTCTCGATTTCCGTGGGTGGCCGCGCGGACATGAAAGGCCTGCGCGATATATCCGACAAGACAATGATCCTGAACGATGTTTCGGATCACGCATTTACCAATCTGATCACCTGGGTCACGCAATCGATCACCATCCAAAGCCAAAGCGTTGGCATCGGTGCCAAAGGCGACGGGGTGAATCTGTCCAAGAACATGCCAGATGAACTGGCCGAGGATGACGGGATCAGCGCAGGCCAACCCGATGACCGCTTTGCCGTTGTCATTGGCAAATGCGAAACCAACGAACTGCCCTATCTGCTGAAATATGAAAAATCGCGGCAACAAAACGGGATTTACGAATTCCGCGCCGCCCAAGGTGTCAGCAACCAGTATTTCGAGCTTTGTGCTGATGGTGGGGCGATGCAGGAAATGAACGTATCCAACCTGATGGGTGGTGCCTCCTGCCCGCATTGCCCGAATGAGATTACGATGGCCCATTGCGGCAAATGCGGCGGCATTCATTGCCTTGATGTACGCACCAAGCAGGCAGTCTGCCCCTGGTGTGGTGGCGCAGGAACCTACGGCGCCTCCGCCCCTGGCGATCCCGGTTTCAACGTCAATCGTGGCTTGGGCTAGATGGTGCGCAAGGCACCGCAATATCTGGAAGGACGGTTAAGCCGCGCCGCCACAGCCGGCGAATATTTCGAGGCTGAATTGCTCGAACCTGCCGGTTTGACCCGGATCGAGGTGGATTGGCCCGATGATGCCGATCTGCGCTTTGCCCAAAACACCAGTGGCAAATGGATCATTAGTGGCACGGTTCATCAGGCCAAGCTTTATGAATTCATCTTTCGCGGCACGATCAATAACAAGGACGTGGCGGTCAACCTGCGCTTGCCCGCCAGCCCTGATCCATGGACGATCTGGAAGGACCTGCCTGTTGATTGGACCAGCCTGCCCTACCCCAAGGAAGATACCGATCAGGCCGAGGTTTCGGGCACGTTGCATATGATTGCCGCCAGCCGCCGTGGTCGCAGCCATGCCCACAAGGCCCTGCCGCGTGACGACGACATGCGAATTTACCACGACAAGGCAACAGGTTGGCATATCGCGACCGTGGCCGATGGGGCGGGCAGTGTCGCGTTTTCACGCTTTGGTTCGCAAACGGCCGTGGAAACGGTGATCACCGAATTGCCACTTTTGCTGGCGGCGCATATGCCGGATATGCCAGCAACGGACATGGATCAGGCACTGCATGCGACGCTGGGCGCTGTTGTCGGCAAAGCGTCGGACGCGATTGATGATGTTGCCCTGTCCGCCGGGCGCCGCTTGCAGGAATTCAGCACGACGCTGCTGATCGGTATCGCCCGCAAAACTGACGCAGGCTATTTCTTTGCCAGCATCTCTGTCGGGGATGGGCTGATCGGGCTGATCGCGGATAAGCAACCGCCTTTGATGATGTCCCCCGATAATGGCATCTTTGCCGGGCAAACAGCGTTTTTGCGAAAAGAGGCTTTCGCCGATGATGCTGCCCTGAGGGCCCGTATCCATCATTGCACCGTACCGGATTTCACCGCATTCCTGCTGATGACTGATGGCGTTTCCGACCCGATGTTCAGTTCGGAACTTGCCGCAGAAAACCCCGATGAATGGACCGCCCTGCTGGATCAGATCGACCGCAGCAGCCCGGACGCCTTATGTGACTGGTTGCATTTCAAGGTGAAGGGCGAACATGACGACAGGACCATCGCCATTATGACACCAAGCGAGACCGCATCATGATCCGCACCACGACGCTTGATGGGAGCGATATCGCGTTTGAACCCAAACATTTCGCCCAAGGCGGCATGAAAAACGTGCATTGGGTCGAAGGACGGCGCGCGGTGATCGGATTCTACCGCAACAAGCCTGATCCACAAGGCATGGAACGTCTGCAAGCCATCGTCGGCGCGCATCGCAAATCCATCCTTGAAGGGGCCGGTGGCGATACCCTGGCCAAGCTGTTTCGCTGGCCCGAAGCCTTGGTTGCGTGGAACAATACGATTGGTGTTGTTGTGCCCGTGTTCGACGGTCAGTTCTTCTTTGAATATGGGTCGTTCGACAATGATCGCCTGCGGATCAAGGGCCGCGAAAAGGAAGGCAAATGGTTCGCCTCTGCCCATAACCGAACAACATTCCTTGACGGGCGCGAGGCGGGCGATTGGCTGGGTTATCTGAAAATCTGCATCCGTCTGGCGCGTGCCGTGCGACGGATGCATGCATCCGGCCTTGCGCATTCGGATCTCAGCTACAAGAACGTGTTGGTCGATCCGATCACGGGCGACGCCTGTATCATAGATATTGATGGGCTGGTTGTACCCGACAAATTCCCGCCAGAGGTGGTGGGCACGCCCGATTTTGTAGCACCCGAAGTTGTTGCCACCCAGCATCTGGAAATCACGGATGGGCGGCGCAAATTGCCCAGCATGCAGACCGACCTGCACGCGCTGGCCGTCCTGATTTATATGTATCTAACCCTGCGCCATCCGCTGAAAGGCCGCAAAATACACGACCCCGAAGACAGCGCAAAAGATGACGCATTATCAATGGGAAAGCAGGCGTTGTTCATAGAACATCCGGGTGACGCCAGCAACCGGATCAACACCGAACACGTCCGCGACAGTGAATTGCCCTGGGCAGACACGGACAAAATGCCAATGACGCTCTGCGGTCCCCTGATCGCCGATCTGTTCCAAAAGGCGTTTATCGACGGGCTGCATGACCCGGCCAAGCGCCCGCGCGCCGATGATTGGGAACGTGCGCTGGTTTACACGGCCGATATGCTATTGCCCTGCCAGAACGCGCAATGCACCGGCAAATGGTTCGTTTTTGACAACAGCCATGACCCGACCTGCCCGTTCTGTCACACGGCTTACGGGCAGGATGTACCGATCCTAAACCTTTATTCCGCGCGTTCCGGCGAAAGCTTTCGGCCTGATAGCTACCGGGTGACGGTTTATGACGGGATCGGCCTTTATGCCTGGCACGCCAATCGGTTCAAATCACCCAATGAACGGCTGGCCGCGGCAGACCGCGCGCGGCTGGGTTATTTTCGCAAACATGAAGGCAAATGGCATTTGGTCAATGAAGGCCTGCCGCATATGAAGGACGTCAAGACGGACGCGCCCATCGCCATCGGTGGCAGCACCCTGTTGGAAGACGGCGCGCAAATCCTGCTTGATGCCCAAAACGGAGGACGGCTGATCCATGTGCAACTGGCAGGCGATCCGAAAAAAACACCACGTGAAAGAGGCGATTAGCCGCCCAAATCCATGTCAAGACCGGCAATCAGCACTTTAAATTGAACGACATCACCTTAAATACACAACGACGCAAAAAGGAGCTATCAATGGCCATTTCACTATCCAAGGGACAAACAATCAGCCTGAAAAAGGAATCGTCCGGGCTAAAACGCGTCCATATGGGCGTTGGTTGGGACCCTATCGCGCCCAAGGGATTTTTTGCCAAGCTGACTGGCCCCAAAGATATTGACCTTGATGCGTCCCTGATCACGTTCAACGCGGCCAAAGAGCCGACAGGCATTGTCTATTTCGGGCAGTTGCAGTCAGCAGATGGTTCCATCATACATACGGGCGACAACCTGACGGGCGATGGTGACGGCGATGACGAGGTGATCAAAGTTGATCTGGAACGGCTTGACCCGCAGGTCGAAACGCTGGTCTTCTTTGTGAATTCCTATCAGGGTCAGACCTTTAACGAGGTCGACAATGCGTTTTGCCGGGTTCTGGATGACGACACCCAAAAAGAACTGTGCCGCTTTACCCTGACCGATCAGGGCGCCCATACAGGGGTTGTGATGGCCGTGTTGTCGCGCAATGGTGGTGACTGGCAACTCAAGGCGATTGGCATGCCCGGCGTGGGTCGCACCGCAGATCAGCTTGTGCCGGATGCGTTGCGCCACATCTAAGCGCCATGCTGCTGTCTTTTGAGTGCAAGCCATCTGATGGGGAGTTAACATGGTGAACCTAACCAAAGGGGGGAATGCCCCCCTTTCGTCCAACAAGGTGCAGGTCACGGTCGCCTGGCAAGACCGGAACCCGAACGCGGAGGAACTGGATGTTTCCTGTTTTCTGCTGACGGACGCCAAAAAAGTCCGGGGCGATGACGACATGATCTTTTACGGTCAACGTCAATCAAGTGACGGGTCAGTCCGGGTCAAGGATTTGGCCGCCAGCGATGGGTCGGGCCGCAAAACCAGCTTTGTTACTGAATTGGACAAGCTTGGCCGTGATATCACATCAATCGCAATCGTCGGTACAACCGCCGCAGGGCCGGTCAGCGCGCTGGAAAGGCTTTCTGTGACAGCTGCACCTGACGGTGGCGAACCGGTCGTCTTTGATGTAGCCACAGCCGACGCGACAGAGGCGGCGTTGATCCTGGGCGAGCTTTATCTGCGCAACGGGCAATGGAAGTTCCGCGCTGTTGCGCAAGGGTTCAATGGCGGGCTTGCGCCCCTTGCCACAAATTACGGCGTCGTGATCGATGAACCGGCAGCGGCACCTGCGCCGCCACCGGCGCCAACACCGCCTGCGACACCCGCGCCGTCGGTGAACCTGTCAAAGGTCACGCTGACCAAGGACAAACCATCCGTCAGCCTTGCCAAGAAATCCGATGGGTTTGGCCAGATTGAGATTAACCTCAACTGGACCCAAACCGGCGGCCAGAAGAAAGGCATCTTTGGACTGAAGGGAAAGGCCATCGATCTTGATCTTGGCTGCTTTTTTGAGATGTCAAATGGGCAGGTCGGGGCTGTTCAGGCGCTGGGCAATACGTTTGGCGCTTATGAACAAGCGCCCTTTATCGAACTCGCGGGCGACGACAGGACAGGTGCCGTATCAGGCGGCGAATGGATGCGGATCAACGGCAGCCAATGGCATAATCTGCGCCGGGTTCTGGTCTATGCGTTCATCTATGAAGGGGTGCCAAACTGGGCCTCTGCCGATGGTGTGATCACCATCTATATTCCTGACAGCGGCCCGGTCGAGGTTCCGCTGAACGAAGCAAGCAATCTGGGTATGTGCGCCATAGCCGAAATCACCAACGACAATGGCGGCATCAAATTCTCCCGCGAAGTCAAATACTTCCCGGCCCATCCACAAATGAGTGAACAGTACCGGTATCCGCTGCAATGGCGCGCCGGGCGCAAATAATAAGGGGACGATCATGCTGAACTGGCTGAAAACAAACGCAACTGCCGCACGGGACAAAATGAAAACCGAGGTGGCAAAGTTCAAAAACAACGATTTCATGGAGGCTGTTGTGGCCGGGTGTGCCCTTGTGGCTGCCGCCGATGGCAATATCAGTTCCGATGAAAAACAAAAGATGGCCGCGTTCATCAACCGGTCCGAAGAACTCAGCGTCTTTGACATGAACAAGGTCATCGAGTCGTTCAACAAGATCGTCGAAGGCTTTGAATTTGACGCCGGAATTGGCAAGATCGAAGCGATGAAAAAGATCACCCGCCTGCGGGGCAAGGATGAGGCCGCACGCACAATGGTACGTGTTTGCTGTGTCATCGGTGCTGCCGATGGTGATTTCGACGCTGACGAACGCAAGGTCGTCGCGGAAATCTGCACAGAGCTGGGGCTGTCCCCGACCGAATTCGACCTCTGATCGGGACTGACTCTTTTGGATCTTTCAAATTACGAGCTTTTTGTGCTCGCGGCCGGGGCCATTCTGTTTGGCCTTTATCTGCTGATCAAAGGCGGCGATTGGACAATCGACGCCGCCGTGTTCGTTGCCGAACGCACCGGCCTATCGCCCCTGTTCATCGGGGCGACAATCATTTCCTTTGGCACATCCGTGCCAGAGCTGTTCACATCCGTGAACGCCAACCTGCAAGGTTTCCCCGGCATTTCGTTGGGCAACGTTTTGGGGTCAAATATTGCCAATATCCTGTTGGTGTTGGGTGCCACGGCCATCATCCTGCAAGTTGAAGGCAAGGCCAAGGACCTGCTGAAGGACCTTGTGATGATGCTGCTTGCCACGGCCATTCTGGTGTTCGGGATGATGTCTGGCCAATTTTCGACCGTGCTTGGCCTGATCATGTTCGCCATTCTGGTGGCCTTTGTCGCCTATCAATACTTCACCAACACATTGGAGTTGGAAAAAGACGATGACGACGATGAAGACGGCGGCATCGACACGATGCAGGCCGCCCTGTTCATCCTGTTGGGTGGCCTGATCGCCCTTGCCGTCGGGTCAGAGATGTTGGTCAAAGGCGCCGTCGTCAGCGGCACAATCATCGGCGTACCAGAGGCGATTATCGGCCTGACGGTTGTGGCGTTCGGCACATCACTGCCCGAATTGTCCACTTGTTTGGCAGCTGCGCGCAAGCAATCGCTGGGGCTGATCCTGGGCAATATCATCGGGTCCAACACGTTCAACATCCTATCGATTGTCGCAATCACCGCGATTATCAAACCATTGGATGTCGTGCCCGTCTTGATGGGTGTGCAGATGTGGGCCACCGTCATCGTCTCTGTCGGGTTCGCGGCATGGATGCTTGTCGTAGGTAAAATCACCAAGATGATGGGCTACGTCATGGTAGCTGCATATATCGCCTTTATCGCGGCCCAATACCTGCTGCCGCAATTGGCAAACTAACGCAAAGGAGGAATAGCAATGGGACTTTCACTTCAAAAAGGTGGCAACCTCAGCCTGACCAAAACCGACCCCAGCCTGCAGCGCATGGTCGTGGGTCTCGGTTGGGATGAACGCGGCACCGATGGCGCCGATTTTGACCTTGATGCATCGGCCTTCCTGTTGGATGCGACGGGTAAGGTCCGCGGCGATCACGACTTCATCTTCTATAACCAGATGGTCAGCGCCGAAGGGTCCGTCACCCATACGGGCGATAACCGCACTGGCGAAGGCGATGGCGATGACGAACAGATCAAGGTTGATCTGTCCAAGATGGCCGACGATGTCGACAAGATCGCCATCACCGTCACCATTCACGACGCCGAACAGCGCAGTCAGAATTTCGGGCAGGTCGTGAATGCATTCATTCGCATCGTGAACGAGGATTCGGGCAGCGAAGTGGTCCGTTTTGACCTGACCGAGGATTACTCCACCGAAACCGCAATGGTATTTGGAGAGTTGTACCGCAGCGCCGGTGAATGGAAGTTCAAAGCCGTCGGTCAAGGCTATGCCGGTGGGCTGGGGGCGATGTGCGGCCAGTTCGGCGTCAACATCGGATAAACCGAAATTGATGCAGGTTCGACGTTTTTTCCCCTAAAAATGTCGGACTTCGTACATAAGTAAATTACATAACTTCAATGGCTTGACGCCAGAACATCAATCAATGAGGATTTCAAAATGGGTGTATCCCTTTCCAAAGGTGGCAACGTTTCACTGACCAAAGAGGCCCCGGGCCTGTCATCGCTGACAATCGGCCTTGGCTGGGACGTGCGCGCGACCGATGGCGCGGATTTTGACCTTGATGCGGTAATTTTTGTGACCGGTGAAAATGGCAAGGTCCGCTCTGACGCCGATTTCATCTTCTACAATAACAAGACCGGCGCGGGCGTCGAACATCTGGGCGATAACCGCACAGGCGAAGGCGACGGCGACGACGAACAGGTCAAGGTTGACCTGCCAACCGTCCCCGCCGACGTCAAAAAGCTGGTGGTGGGCGTCACGATCCACGACGCCGAAACCCGTAGTCAGAATTTCGGTCAGGTCTCAAACGCGTTTGTCCGCATCGTCAATAACGCAGGCGAAGCTGAAATCGTGCGCTTTGATCTGTCAGAGGATTATTCCACCGAAACCGCCATGATCTTTGGCGAGCTTTATCGTCACAATGATGAATGGAAATTCAAAGCCGTTGGTCAGGGCTTCTCCGGCGGGCTTGGCGCGCTGGCCTCCAGCCACGGTGTGAATATCGGCTGATTCCTATCGGACGGGGCGACCGCCCTGATCATGGCGCGATCCGGGACCACTCGGGTCGCGCGCCCACTTTCAGGAGGATGCAGATGAAACTGACGGCCGATATGACAACTGGAAGTGCGGCTGTTGAAGTTTTTGACAGCGTCCTGCCGCCTGAGGATCTGTTTGGTTTCGCAGAACGGCGCAATCCCAAACGGGCATTCATTTTCGTGAGCAAAGTTCTGGGCCGCTATGTGCCGGTCTGCCCGCTTGTCATGCGGCAAACCTATCGTGATCTGGCGGGTCAAATGCTCGACGATCTGCCTGGACCTGTCTTGGTGGTAGGCATGGCGGAAACCGCCATTGGCATGGGTGCCGGGGTGCATGATGCGCTGGGCCGTGAAGACGCGCTTTATCTGCCGACAACACGCCATCCGCTTGGCGATGATATGCTGGCGCATTTCAAGGAAGAACATTCGCACGCCACCCATCAACTGATGCATATGCCGCGCGACCCCGTCCAGCGGGACATGTTGTTCGATGCCAAAACGCTGATCCTTGTGGATGATGAGGCGACAACCGGCAAAACACTGCATAATCTGGCCAAGGCGTTGCAGGGGCGCGGTCTGAACCCACAGCGGATCATCTGCACCTTTCTAACTGACTGGTCCGCCGGTAAGGCGGCAGAGGCTGTGGCAAGCGTCTTTCCGAGCGCCCATGTCACCTGCACCGCCCTTGCCAATGGCCGCTATAGCTGGACGCCTAGCAACAATGTGGCCTTGCATGACCTGCCTGCCGATATCGCGGCGCGCGGTGCCTATGATCTGGCGCGCAACCCTGACTGGGGCCGTCAGGGCATTGTTCATAACCAAAAACTGCTGCACGCAGATGCCCGCACGGCGCGCAAGACGCTAGTGCTTGGAACATCGGAATTCGTCTGGCAACCGTTTCTGTTGGCCGAGGATCTGGCACAGCGTGGTGAGGATGTCAGGTTTGCCGCTGTCGGACGGTCCCCGATCTTTAAGGGATTGATGATCACCGATCTGATCCGCTGTCAGGACAATTACGGGCTGGGCGTACCGAACTATCTTTATAATGTTGATCCGGCAGATTATGACCGGATCATCCTATGTGTTGAAACACCCCCCGACAGCATCGATCCAAATTTGATCAAGGCGCTACGGCCCGAGGTGATCAGCCTCTATGACTGAGCTGAAACCGCTGATCTTTGCTGATCTGGACGACACATTTTTTCAAACCCGACGCAAGATGAATGGTGCTGACGCCTATCGTCAGGTTGCCGTTGCGGCCAATGGCGACCCGCGCAAATCATCCTTTATGACAGCGCCACAATCGGCCGTGTTCAATTGGCTGAACGCAACGGCAGAGCTGATCCCCGTGACAGCGCGATCCGGCGATGCGTTCGACCGGGTCGATCTGCCTTTCAATTCTTGGGCAATCCTATCCAACGGTGCCATCATCCGCGAACCGGGCGGCGTCATACACCAACCATGGGCTGCAAAGATGCGCGACTTGCTGGCCCCGCTGGGCGACACGATGCAGGCCATTCTGGACGCGGGCCGGTCCGCCGCATCCGCCGCAAATATCGATGTCAGATCATGGGTGGTGACAGAGGATGATCTGGCGACCTATGTGGTCTTCAAATTAAACGTGGTAACCGATGATAGTCTTGCCGCGCTAAAAGATTTACCCCTGCCGGTCACCGGCTGGACGCGCCATTTCAACGCCGAAACACTGGCATTGATCCCGCCCGGATCAGGCAAGGCCGCAGCAACAGATCATCTGGCGAAAATGCTTAACCCCGCAGGCAACCGCCCAACATTGGGGTTCGGCGATAGCCAAAGCGATTTGCAGTTCATGCGCCTATCCGACATCCTGATGATCCCCACCCGCAGCCAGATCGCGACCGGCTTATGAGCTTTTCCGGCTCTTACCTGCCCGAGGATGTCACACTGCTGCTGCAAGTGATCGACATGGACCCAACGCCGGTCGCTGAAAAAGAACGGCTTATCCAATCCGGCGCGCTGCATTATTCAGAACTGCTCGCCCCCGAAGCGCCGCCAACCGCGCCGTATTTGGCGATTTATGAAACAGCCTTGCGCGAAAACGGACCTTTCATGGCGCAGGCGGTTGTGTCGCTGGCGAAGGGTATTGCCGCGAAGGTGGACGGCGATATCGCACTGGTCAGCCTCGCTCGGGCCGGATTGCCCATCGGGGTTTTGCTGAAACGCGCGCTGACCCATCTGGGCCGTGATTGTCACCACTACGGCATCTCGATCATTCGCGACCGTGGGCTGGACCGGGTCGCGATGGATCATATCCTGTCACAGCACGATGCGTCCTCCGTTATCTTTGTCGATGGCTGGACCGGCAAAGGGGCCATCGCAGGCGAACTAGCCAAGGCCGGACCAGCCTGCGGTATCGCCGCCCCGCGCATGGTCACGCTGGGCGATATCGGCGGGTACGCTTGGATGGCCCCAACGGATACCGATTGGCTGATCCCGTCCGGGATATTGGGCGGTGTCATATCCGGCCTTGTCAGCCGCACCGTACTGAATGACGCGATCATTGCCAGCGGCGGGTTTCACGGGGCGACAACCCTGCCCCATCTGGCCAGTCGCGATATCAGCCGCGATTTTATTGAGACGATTGCTGGTCAATTTCCATGGCAGGCGGAGGCTGCGACCCCGCTGGCCGATACCGCACGGATCAAGCGGCGTAAAATCATCGACGATACAATCAAGGCGCTGGCCCAGACGCATCAAATCACCAACCTCAACCGGATCAAACCCAGTCTGGCCGAAGCCACCCGCGCGGTCCTGCGCCGCAGGCCGCATATGGTCTATGTGGCCAGCGATAGCGCGGCGGACACCGCCCCGCTGATGCATCTGATCCGTGAAAACAACATTCCGTTCAAGACAGCGCCTGACTTGATCAATGGGTACCGGGCTGTCACGATTATTGAAAAGACGTCCTGATCAATCCACTTTTGGCGGGATAGAGTATGTCAGACTTGCACGTGCAACCGGGGCTTTCTGCCCCTCGCTATAGATCAGCACATCGCCCACTGCCAAAACACGCCCCAACTTCAAAAGCCGTGTATGGCAGATCATGTCAGCCGCGGCGGCGGGTTTGCGCATGAAATCAATGGAACAATTCGTTGTCACCGCCAGCGCCACGGGCCCGATCCGCGCCAAAATCGCCAGATACATCCCAATATCGGCCAAAGCGAACATTGACGGGCCTGAGACAGTTCCACCGGGGCGCAAATGCTTGTCCCGGGTTCTTAGCCGCACCTCAACACCGTCCTCGGTCAGTGCCTCGATCTTGAAATCGTCACCAAGTTGCGGAAATTCACGCCCAATGAACTGTTCCAGTTCAGGAATATCCATAACCCGTTCCATCCGCGCGCTCCCTGCCCTAAGCTGACGCCAAATCAGCATGCGGAGGCAAAAATGGCAATCCTGCACAGACAAGACGCAGCGTCGGTTGCGACACTTACCATGGACGCACCAGAGCGGATGAATGCGCTGTCGGACGCAATGTTGGCCGCGCTACAGTTCAATCTGGATGAGATCGCAAGTGACGACAGCGTACGCGCCGTCATTCTGCGCGGCACTGGCAAAGCCTTTTGCGCAGGCCATGATCTGAAGGAAATGCAGGCCGGGCGGCAAACGGCAGATGGTGGCGCCGCCTATTTCGAAGACCTGTTCAACCGTTGTGCGGCGGTGATGCAGCGTATCCAGTCGATCCCCCAGCCGGTGATCGCACAAGTGCACGGCATCGCAACCGCCGCTGGTTGTCAGCTGGTGGCCACCTGCGACATGGCCGTAGCGGCAGATGGCACCCGGTTCGGGGTTAACGGGGTAAATATCGGGCTGTTTTGTTCAACACCAATGGTGGCACTGACCCGTAACATCTCCAGCAAGGCGGTATTTGAGATGCTCACGACTGGCCGCTTCATTGACGTGCAGGAAGCCAAGGAACTGGGGCTGATCAACCGAAGCGTTCCACATGACCAGTTGGATCAGGAAACCCAGACACTGGCCGAAACTGTCGCATCCAAACTACCCGTCGCTGTTCGGATCGGGAAAGAAGCGTTTTATAAGCAAGCTCAAATGGATACAGGCCAAGCTTACAGCTATACCGGGCAGGTGATGGTCCAGAACATACTGGACAGGCAAACCGACGAAGGCATCAGCGCGTTTCTGGAAAAGCGGAAACCGGACTGGTCTTAAAGACCGTAAATTCCCGCAAATTTATCGTCCAGATAATCCAGCAACGGCGCCTCACTGGGCGTGACCCCTGCAGCATGTTCGATTGTCTGCGTGGGCGTCCTTAACCCGCCATATTGCTGCACGTTATTGCGCAACCAACCGGTGGCGCGCGACGTATCGCCCTTGGCCAGATCAGCATCCAGGTCCGGCAGGTCCTGACGCAACGCATCATGCAGACAACCCGCATAGACATTGCCTAGTGTGTAGGTCGGGAAATAGCCAAACAACCCTTCGGACCAATGCACATCCTGTAAAACGCCATTTGAAGGCCGGTCAACATCGTAGCCAAAATCAGCCTTGAAACGGTCATTCCACGCGGCCTCCAGATCACCCACAGTCAAATCACCGGCAATCAATGCGCGTTCCAGATCAAAGCGTAGCAGCACATGCAGGTTATACTGCACCTCATCCGCCTCGGTGCGGATGAACCCGTCATGGACATGGTTGACAGTGGCGTAAAACGCATCCTCATCCGCGATCCCGAAATCCCCGAAAACATCGCGCATCTGCCCATAGAGCCAACCGGTAAAGGCGCGGCTGCGCCCCAGCTGGTTTTCATAAATCCGGCTTTGGCTTTCATGCACGCCCATCGACACGCCCTGCCCCAGCGGGGTCAGCAGGTAGGCATCATCGATCCCCTGTTCATAGGCGGCGTGGCCGACCTCGTGGATCGTGGAATAAAAACAATTGAACGGATCGCGCAGGCTGGTCCGAGTGGTAATCCGCACATCAAGCCCGGAACCCGACGAAAACGGATGTACGGCCTTATCAATCCGCCCATGGTCCGTGTTATAGCCAAAAGCGATGGCCAGTTTTTCGGACAAGGCCAATTGCCCAGCCTCATCAAATTCCCGGTTCAATGCCTGCGGTGCAGGTTGATCAAGGATGGCCGCACGCAGGGCCACCAACCGGGGACGCAATGCGGCAAACATAGCCCCCAAGGTTTCACCGGTGGCACCCGGTTCATAGTCATCCAGCAGCGCGTCATAAGGGTCAGCATCGCCCGCAACGGCTGCCGCCTCCTCTTTGCGCAGGTCCAGCACCTCTTGCAGGATCGGCAGAAAGCTTGCCACATCCTCATCCGCGCGGGCCTGCGCCCAGATACGATGGGCCAGCGATGTCGTCTTGGCCAGTTTCGCGGCCAGCTCTGCCGGTACTTTCTGCGTGCGTTCATAGCTGCGGGTGATGTGGCGCAGATTGGCCTGTGCCACCGGGTCCGCAGCCTCTGCCTTGGCCAGCCAGTCGCCGATGCGCGGATCAATCCGGCGGGCATGCAGGATATTGGCCATGGCACCGTGTTCTTCGGCCCGCTGCGGCGTCGCACCTTGCGGCATCATCGTTTCCTGATCCCAGCCAAGGCGCCCAGCCACCTGCGACAGCGCCTCTGTCTCGCGTTGGAATGCCATCAATGCATCATATGCGGTCATGTTACGTGCCCCGAATTGTTTGAGGGATGGGATATTGCGCGAGGAAACGGCCCCGCAGGATCAGCGCCCACAGGATGACAGCGCCAAATTGATGCACAATGGCGATATGCCAAGGCGCCGAATAGATCACGGTTACAATGCCCAGAACCATCTGCAACAGCATCACCGCCATCACCGCGTTAAATGCAAAACGGGTATGTTGATTGGCCGATTTGCGGGCGCGCAGCCAGACCAGCATGCCAAACAAAAACAGCAGATATCCCGCCATCCGGTGCATGAATTGCACAAGCCCGTCATCCTCAAAAAAATTGCGCCACAGCGGGACCAGATCAAATGGTTGCGGCGGCAGGAAGCCACCGGCCATCAACGGCCAATCCGGATAGGCACGCCCCGCGTCAATTCCCGCGACCAGCGCACCAATGATGATCTGCAAAAAAGCGAATGCCACAAGGATGCCGGACAGCCGGGTCAACCCGCCATCCCCGCTGCGTCGCGCCTGTAGCAAATCAGCCTGCGACCGGCCCAACCGATAAATATACCAAGCGACGAAACCAAAGATCACAAATGCCAGCCCCAAATGCGTGGCCAACCGGTAGGATGCGACATCCAGCATGCCTTCCTCTAGTCCCGATGACACCATCCACCAGCCGATAAACCCTTGCAAACCGCCTAACGCACCGATGAATAGCAACCGTGGCGTCCAGCTTGGCGGTATCTTGCGCGTCGCCAGAAAAAAGACAAAGCCAGCGGCCCAGACCAGCCCGATCACGCGCCCAAGCTGCCGATGCCCCCATTCCCACCAGTAAATAACCTTGAACTCAGCAAGGCTCATCCCCTTGTTTTGCAAATGATATTCAGGGATCGCGCGGTATTTGTCGAATTCTTCGGTCCAGGCGGTCTCTGACAATGGCGGCATCGCACCGGTCACCGGTTTCCATTCGGTGATCGATAGGCCGCTATCGGTCAACCGGGTCAGACCACCAACCGCAATCATGATCACAACCAGCGCGAAAAGGATCATCAGCCAGATGCGGATCGCGCCGCGCGCACCCTGCCCGCGCGCATCGATTGCGCCGGGGGCTGCGACCTGCTTTTGCGTGTCGCCGACCTCTTCAAAAATGCTGCGTTTGCTGACCATTGCTGTTGCTCCGCATTCTGTCCTTGGCGGAACCTATGTCCGCGACCCCCTGGCTGCAAGCGCCAGAATGCCACATCAGTCGTCGCCGCGTTCCTTCCAGCGGACCATCTGGCGCATGACACCATGCAGCATCTGCACATCCGCCCGCGTCATCGGCATCCGGGACCACAGATTGCGCAGGTTCACCTTCATGTTCTCAGCTTTGGCCTCCGGGAAAAAGAAGCCTGCGGCCTCCAGCCGTTCCTCGTAATGGGTACTTAGCTTTTCAATTTCAATCTGGGCCGCCCAATCACCAACCGCATCAGTGCGCACAGCGTCAGTTGGGACCGTTTCACGCCGCCATTCATAGCCCAACAGCAAGGTGCATTGGGCCAGATTAAGTGATGGAAAATCCGGGTTCACTGGCACGGAAATAATTGCGTTGGCGCGTGCGATGTCGTCATTTTCCATGCCTGACCGCTCTGGCCCGAACATGACGGCCACTTTGCCACCTGTCGCGATACGCGCGCGCGCATCCTGCATCGCCGCCTCTGGCGTCAATACCGGTTTGGTCAACCCGCGCGGACGGGCCGTGGTAGCGTAAACATAGTCACATTCGGAAATCGCGCCCTGGGTGTCGTCAAATAGCTGCGCCTCGTCCAGCAGCCGCCCGGCCCCACTGGCCATCGCAACCGCCTTTTGATTGGGCCAGCCATCGCGTGGCGCCACAATCCGCATCCGGTCCAGACCGAAATTCCACATCGCACGCGCAGCCGCCCCAATGTTTTCGCCCATTTGCGGGCGGATCAGGACAAAGGCAGGTTGCGGGTCGGGGCTGGGCATCTGGGTTCCTTTTTGCGGTGGCGGGGTCATACGCCGCCGCCTTGCCCAAGGCAAGAAAACCATGGACGAATTCCAACATCTTCGACCCGGACCCCATGGCCAAGCAGCGCATTCCCCGCTAAAACGCTGGGACGCAAGAATAATGTTGGAATGCCGTAATGTCGGACACCCAGGACCAGCCGCAGATTTATCTGATCACCCCGTCAGAGTTCGACCTGTCCACCTACCCCGATCAGCTTGCCGCCTGTCTGGATACGACCGAAATCGCCTGCGTGCGGTTGGCGCTTGGCACCAAGGATGATGTGCGCATCGCCAAGGCGGCGGATGCGTTGCGCGATGTAACCCATGCCCGCGATGTGGCGCTGGTGATCGACAGCCATGTGCTGATCGTTGAACGGCTTGGGTTGGACGGTGTGCATTTACAGGACGGGGCGCGGTCGATCAAATCGGTGCGCAAGGAACTGGGCGATGATGCAATCGTCGGCAGCTTTTGTGGCAATTCACGCCATGACGGCATGAATGCGGGCGAACTGGGCGCTGATTATGTCAGTTTTGGCCCCGTCGGCGTGACCGCATTGGGCGATGGACGGCAGGCAGAGGCGGAATTGTTTGAATGGTGGTCGCTGATGATCGAAGTTCCGGTTGTGGCCGAAGGCGCGCTGAACCTTGATCTGGCGCGCAAATTGGCCCCGCATACCGATTTCTTTGGCATCGGGGAAGAAATCTGGAACACTGACGACCCGCAGCGTGCCTTAAGTGATTTCGGCGCCGCGATGGGCGGTTAGACCCGCGCGCACCGCCTGTTCGGCATGCGCGGCAAGCGTCTTGCGATTAGCAAAATCCCGCACCGCCACTGGCGCATGATAAATCACGGTCACCCCGCCCTGACGTCTGGCGCATAAGGTCGACAGCAAATGCGGTGCAAAATCCATATCGCCCCACCAGCCGTAAAAACGGGCATCCTGACCTTTCGGTGCGTGATAAACCAATGTCACCGGCTGCAAAGCCAAGTCATCAACAAGCGCCGGATCAAAAAACGCCGCGAACAATGTCGGTTTGAAAGGCAAAACCTGCAAGCCATCCGTTGATGTGCCCTCTGGAAAGAATAAAAGCTTGTGCCCGGCGGACAGGCGGTCGCGAAAAACCGCTATTTGCGATGTCGCCTCGCGTTTGTCGCGTTTGATAAAGACGGTCCCGGTTGCACGGGCCAGCCAGCCTATGCCGGGCCAAGCAGCCACCTCTGACTTTGCAACAAAATAAATGCGCTTACGGGCATTCAATGCAAAGATATCCAGCCAAGAGCTGTGATTAGCAACAACAGCACCCGGCCCGCGCATCGGCTCCCCCTCGACCCGATACCCCATGCCAAGCACGAAAAAGGCCACGCGACAGACAAACTGCGTGATGTGGGGGGTGACGGGCCGCCGCAACCCGCAGATCGGACGTTCAACCATTCGGACAATCAGCAATACAATCAGCCCGCCAAATACCAATACCGCCAGCGGGACACCGCGCCCGATACCGCGCAGCCAACCCCAAGGACCTATTGGGGCGCGATCAGGCGTTTCAGGGCTTTGCCAAGTATCAGACATTTACCCGCCCCCGCCATTGGGCTGGCGCGGCAAGGCTTTGACAGCTTCCGTCGGCAAGATCAGGAAGATATCCACCGTGTTGAATGCACGGTCCACAAAGGCCCCATCACCAACAAGACCACCCAAACGCAAGTAGGCTTTGATCAGCGCAGGCGTCGCGCGCATTGCAGCAACCCGGTCAATAACACCCTGCGTCATCAAATCCATTGGCTGCGCACCGGGTGATTTGGCAGTGACCCGCAACTCCGGCGGGGCCAGATGGCGGGCGTGCAACAGGCTCAGCGGTGCGGCCAATGCCGGCACATCCGTTCCATGAAATGACGCCACCCCGAATAGCAGATCGATCTTTTGCTCTGCCACGAACCTGGCCAGCGCAGCCCATAGGTACATCATCGCGGGCCCGCCACGATAGTCTGGGTGCAAACAGGATCGGCCAAGTTCCAACAGGCGGTAACCGGATGTTTTCAGACAGGTCAGATCATATTCATCTTCGCAATAAAATTGGCCCGCTGTCGCGGCGGCCGCTTCGGTCATCACGCGATAGACGCCGATCACCTGTTCATCGGCCTTGCGCCTTATGTCGCGTAGAATGAAATGTGTGGCATGCGCATCAAACTGGTCACGCTCTAGCCGCTGTTCATGATCGACCATTGGGCCAGCGGCCCCAAGTTCATCAACAAACACATCATAGCGCAAACGCTGCGCTGCAAGCAGATCGGCACCATCCATCGCGATGGATACCTGAAAACTCGAAGCGTCATCTGTCATGTTGGTGTGGATACCGGGTTACCTGAACGTTGAATTTCTATGAGGCCGGTAACCTTTTAGCAACCAATTCCGATCTAGGTGTTGTTAACAAAAGTTGATACAAGCTTAACGTGTGTATTTACTTCAACCGCAGCCTACGGCATCTGGACAAGGATCAGTTTCACTTGATTGCCATCGATTACCACTTTGCCCTGTTCGCGAAAGTTCACGGTGATCTTTCCATCAATTTGCGACTGCACCTGCCCCACGCCCCAATCACGCTGATCGGGGTGCCGGACCAGAACACCGGGGCTCAGGATTGCATTCATGTCTGACATTTCAGTTCCCCAGTAACGGAGCCTACCCCATGCCAACCGATCTCGCCGCACTTGTAGGATCCCGCATTTGCCATGACCTTATCAGCCCTATCGGCGCCATCGGCAATGGGGTTGAACTGCTTAGCCTCAACGATGGGGATACCGGGGCCGAAATGGACCTGATCAGCGAAAGCGTGGATAACGCCAATGCGCGTATCCGCTATTTCCGCATTGCATTCGGGTCTGCATCCGATGATCAGGCAATTGGCCGATCAGAGGTGCTGTCGATCCTCGCCGCCGTCGCGCGAGGCGGTCGTTTCACCTATTTCTGGCAGATCGAGGGCGACCAACCACGCAACACGGTGCGCTGCGCATTCCTGATGATGCTGTGTCTTGAGGCGGCGTTGCCAATGGGCGGCGACATTCACATCACCATGGAACGTGACAGCTGGATTCTATCTGCCGAAGGGCAGCGGATGAAGATCGACAATGCGCTTTGGGCCAGCCTCACAACACCACAGGTCGGTTTCGCGCATACAGCGGCACAAGTGCAATTCGCGCTACTCCCGACTGTTCTCGTTGATGCCGGTCGGGCATTGGGGCTGGATCTGAACCCCAACCGGATCATCGCCCGGTTTTAGGGCCGGATCGTTCCATCGCCAGTGACCAGATATTTAAAGCTGGTCAGTTGCACAGCGCCCACCGGGCCGCGCGCATGTAACTTGCCCGTGGCGATCCCAATTTCCGCACCCATACCAAATTCGCCCCCATCCGCGAATTGGGTCGATGCATTGCGCATCAGAATCGCGCTGTCGAGCTGCCGAAAAAACCGGTCCGCCACTGCGTCATCCTCGGTCAGGATCGCGTCGGTATGGTTTGACCCGTATTGGCGGATATGGGCAATAGCACCGTCGACACCATCAACGACCTTGGCCGCGATGATCATATCCAGAAACTCCTGCCCGTAGTCATCAGGCTTGGCGGCAACCGTGCCTTCCGTTTGGGCCAGGATCGCATCGGCACGCACCTCAACCCCGGAAGATAACAGCGCGCGGGTCAGCACATCACCATGTTTGTCATGAAACGCCTGATCCACAAGCACGGTTTCGGCAGAGCCACAAATGCCCGTGCGCCGTGTCTTGGCATTCACCAGCACGGCCTTGGCCTTTTCCAGATCGGCGGCGGCATCCACATAAACGTGGCAAATCCCCTCCAGATGGGCAAAGACGGGCACACGCGCCTCGCGCTGGACCAAGCCAACAAGGCCCTTGCCGCCACGGGGCACGATCACGTCAATATGGTCCGTGGCCTGCAACATCGCCGACACGGCGGCGCGGTCACGGGTCGGCACAAGCTGGATCGCCGCCTCCGGCAAACCTGCTGCACGCAGCCCTTCAACCAGACAAGCGTGGATGGCTTGCGAGGAATGAAAACTTTCCGATCCACCGCGCAAAATGACCGCATTGCCCGATTTCAGGCAAAGCGCACCCGCATCCGCCGTCACATTTGGCCGGCTTTCATAAATCACACCAATCACGCCAATCGGGGTGCGTACCCGCTGAATATGCAATCCGCTGGGCTGGGTCCATTCTTCGACCACGGCCCCAACCGGATCGGTTTGGGCGGCAACGGCGCGCAGACCCTGCGCGATGCCGTCGATACGGGCATCATCCAGCATCAAACGATCCATCATCGCAGGCGACAGCCCCTTGTCCGCACCAAAAGCCAGGTCCTGCTTGTTGGCGGCGATAATCGCATCGCGCTGATCCAACAGCGTTTCCGCCGCAATATTCAGCGCCTTTTGTTTGGCCGCCGGATCAGCCGTGGCAAGCTGTGTCGCCGCCAGCCGTGCGGCCTGCCCGATCTGAACCATCATGGGTCCGATTGCGTCATGGTCGTTCATTCCAGCCCTCTAAAGCACCATATCATCGCGATGCACCAATGCTGCCCGCCCGTCATAGCCCAGAACATCCACAATGTCAGCGGTACGACGGCCCATGATCTGACGCGCTTCCGCACTGGTATAGCGGATCAGACCCTGCCCCAGCTGTGCGCCATCCTCATCCTGGATCGTCACCAGATCACCCCGGCCGAAACTGCCATGCACCTGCACGACACCTGCGGGCAGCAGGCTTTTGCCCCGACGCAGCGCGTCGCTGGCACCCGCGTCAATGGCGACGGTTCCACGCGGCTTCATCGCCGCGATCCAGCGTTTGCGCGCAGCTTGTGGATCAGTTTGAGCGGCAAACCAGGTGGCTGCGGCCCCGTCTTCCAATGCGCCAAGCGGGTTCAACCCGGTGCCAAGCGCAATCGCCATCGCGCAGCCCGCTTCGGTCGCGATCCTACCTGCAATGATCTTGGTAATCATCCCGCCCTTGGACAGGCCGGAACCGGCATCCCCTGCCATGCCCTCAATTTCAGCGGTTATTTTTTCAACATAATCAATATGTTTCGCAGCATTATTTACCTTTGGATTGGCGCTATATAGCCCGTCAACATCCGACAACAGCACCAGCTGATCGGCCCCGACGGTCACAGCAACCTGTGCAGCCAACCGGTCATTGTCGCCATAGCGGATCTCGTCCGTGGCAATCGTATCATTTTCATTCACGATCGGGGTGACACCAAGGTTCAGCATCGTCTCCATCGTGGCGCGACTGTTCAGATACCGACGGCGGTTCTCAGAATCTTCAAGTGTGACAAGCACTTGTCCGGTGATGATATCATGCCGCGCCAATGCCTCTTGATAGGCACGGGCCAGCCTGATCTGGCCAACCGCAGCAGCAGCCTGTGACTGTTCCAGCGCCAGCGATGTCAAAGGCAGGCCCAGCACACCACGTCCCAACGCAATCGAACCGGATGACACGATGATCACATCTGTCCCTCGCGCCCTGATCCGGCCCACATCATCGGCCAGCGCATTCAGCCAATCCTGCCGCAACGCGCCGGTCTGCGCATCGACCAGCAGGGCCGATCCGATCTTGATCACAAGGCGTTTTGCGTCTTTCAGGGCTGCCATGGGGCGTCTTCCTCGTCTGCCTCAGCCTCCTTGCGGTGGCGCAGCCTGTCATCGTCAATTTCGCTGCGCAAAGCACGTAAAACCTCGGGAATGCCCTCACGGCTGACACCAGACATCAGCATAATCGGACCATCACAGACAGCGGCAACCTCATCTCGCAGGAATGCGCGTTCTTCGTCATCCAGCGCATCGATCTTGTTCAGCACAGTGATGCGGGGCTTGTCGGCAAGCGCGCCACCATAAGCCTCAAGTTCCTCGATAATGGTCGTATAATCACCCGCAGGATCACCAGATGTACCATCGATCAGATGCAACAGAACCGCACAGCGTTCCACATGGCCCAGAAACAGATCACCCAACCCCCTGCCCTCTGACGCGCCAGCGATCAGGCCGGGGATATCGGCCACCACAAATTCAACATCATCAATGCCAACAACGCCCAGATTGGGGACCAGCGTGGTGAACGGATAGTCGGCCACCTTGGGGCGGGCATTGGATGTGGCCGCCAGAAAGGTGGATTTGCCTGCGTTCGGCATACCCAGCAGGCCCACATCGGCGATCAGTTTCAGACGCAGCCATATCGTGCGTTCGATACATTCCTGCCCAGGGTTGGCACGGCGCGGTGCCTGATTGGTCGCCGTCTTGAAGCGCAAATTGCCCCAGCCGCCATTGCCACCCTTGGCAATGACAACGGTTTGGCCGACCTCTGTCAGGTCAGCGATCAGGGTTTCTTCATCTTCGTCCAGAATTTCGGTGCCCACCGGCACGCGCAGCACCTTGGCGTCGCCATCCTTACCGGTGCGCTGACTGCCCATACCGTGCTGGCCATTGCCCGCAAAGAAATGCTGCTGATAGCGAAAATCGATCAGGGTGTTCAGGCCCTCGACAGCTTCGACAATGACGTCACCACCATTGCCACCATCCCCGCCATCGGGTCCGCCATATTCAACGAACTTTTCACGTCGGAACGAAATACAGCCCGCACCACCGGCACCGGACCGGATATAGACCTTTGCAAGATCAAGAAATTTCATGGGCGTCGCTTTCTACAGTTCAGCCGCTGCGATAGTCCATTCGCCCCGGCTTCTCAAGCCATCCCAATGTGTCCGTGATAACAAGTGCTGATAACACAGCGTTGGAACGCCGCGCGCCTTCGAATGGATCACCTTTTCACCCAGCTGCGAAAAGCTGAGCTTCATAAGCAAATGCGCGGATGCATCATTATCACCCCAAGTGCTGGCGGTGATCTTGCGGAGCTTTGGATCCCGAAACGCATGCTCAACTGCCCGCCGCGCGGCGCGGGTCATGATACCTTTGCCCCATTCACTGCGCTTGAGCGCGTAACCCAGTTCACCCTCGGTCACACCAACGGTGCCCAGCAGGTCGCGCCCCCGAAAGATACCCCAGACAAATCCATTCCCGTCATAGGGTTTGCTGCGGCTTTGGGTAAATGCGCGGTCTGGTGGCCATGGCCAACTACCAAGTTGGCGCACGACGTCCCAATCGCTCACAATATCATGCAAGGCGTCCGCATCGACGGGGGATAATGCGCGATAGGAAAGCTCACCCATGATCGCCCTCCCCCTTGGCCGCAACGCATTCTGCCGGTCTAGAACGTCTCGGCAGATTAGCTTTCGCTTTCCAGCCCGTGAACTCAATTCCGCTTGAAAAGTGTTACAAGGCTTCGCTGTCGATCTTGAGCGTATAGGTCCATGTGGGCACTGTGGCACCGCGGGCCACGGAAAACGCCTCTGCATCGCCCAGATAGTCGAAGCCGCAATTGGTCAGCACACGGGCGGAACCCGGGTTATCCTGAAATACTTCGGCAAAAATACGTTGTGACTGATGCGGGTTGGCTGCGATCAATGTGCGCACCGCCTCAGAGGCGAGGCCGGTATTCCAGAATGCCGGTGCGATCCAATAGAAAATCTCTGACTGGGCACGATCCATCCGTTCAAGACTGATCAAACCCAGCGCCTCTGCGTGGCCATGGGCAGAGCCGTCAATCACCCAAACATCCTCTGTCCGATCGGCCTGGCTGGCACGTTCAATCATCGCCTCAACACTGCCGGGAGGCAGCGGATGCGGCATCGCACGGGTGCCACGGGCCACACGATCATCACCGGCATACATCGCAATCAGACCTGCATCGGATTTACGGCAAGGCCGCAGAACAAACCGATCGGCTGCAATGGTGTCTTGCACAGTGATTTCCTCGTGAATCATGGCTTTCCCTCCTCGAAAAACATGAATGGTTCTGCCTTACGTCTATTTCAACATGGTGGCGAAACTATGAATAAAAAAGGGGGACCGGTTATCACCGATCCCCCCAAATGTGTTACCTGGAATTTTCGGCTTATTCAGCGGCCTCCGCCACCGGAAGGACCGAAATAAAGGTGCGCCCTTTCAGGCCTTTATGGAATTTCACGGCGCCATCGACGGTTGCAAAGATTGTGTGATCCTTGCCCATGCCAACGCCAGAGCCTGGCCACATTTTTGTGCCACGCTGACGCATGATGATGTTACCGGGAACGACAGCTTCGCCGCCGAATTTTTTTACGCCAAGGCGACGACCAGCTGAGTCGCGCCCGTTACGGGATGAACCGCCTGCTTTTTTATGTGCCATTGGTTGCTCTCCTTAGCCTTTAGCCAGTTCTTTGGCCTGGTCGATCCAGCCTTCACGCTCGATCCGGCCTTTGAATGACAGTTTCTCGTCCATAGCAGCTACATCTGCATCGGTCCATGCGGCGATCTGCGCAAATGTTGTCACGCCAGCCTCATGCAGCTTCTTTTCCAAAGCAGGGCCAACACCGGACAGCTTCTTCAGATCATCCGCGCCAGCTTCGGCTTTCTTTGCCTTCGGCGCCGCCTTAGGCTTTTCAGCCTTGGGTGCTTCTGCTTTGGCTTCTTTCTTGGGTGCTGCTTTTTTCGCAGCGGGCTTTGCAGCCGGGGCGGCAACAACGCCTGCGCCGGACACTGCAGCCATCACGCCAGACTTGTCTGCACCTTTTTCAAGGATGTCGGCAATCCGCACCAGCGTCAGTTGCTGACGGTGGCCCTTTTTGCGCTGCGAGCCGTGCTTACGACGGCGCTTGACGAAATTGATCGTCTTTTCGCCCTTGATCTGGTCGATCACCTCGGCCTGCACGCCAGCGCCTGCAACCAAAGGTGTACCAACGGTAGAGCCGACCATCAGAATCTCGTTGAATTGGATTTTGTCGCCAGCATTCGCCGCCAGCTTTTCGACACGCAGAACGTCGCCTGATGCGACCTTGTACTGCTTGCCGCCGGTTTTCAGAACCGCAAACATATGTTTTTCCTTCACTTTCCGCGTCTCTGAGGCCCCGGATCGATCCGGCGTTTGGTACCTGTGGACTGCGCGCCCGTGGGCGTGTTTTCGCATATCTCTCAACAATCACCTTGCTGAGATGGCGGCTTATCTGACCAATACCCCTATAAGTCAAGCATAAAGAAGGCCAAAACCCGATGCGCGCAATCCTGATCCCCCTTATCTTTCTGGCTGCTTGCAGTGACGAGGCAAATCATCTGGGCAATCCTTTGCTGTTACCGATATCGGGCCTTGGGACGGCGGCGCAGAACCTTGCCTATAATCAAAGGCGCGGACAGGTCGAGGTGATCGTGAAATCGGGTTTCCCCGCAATCATCGCGGACATCGAAAATGGCGGCGGGCCAGTGCTGGACGACGCCATGGAAACGGCACGGATACCCGAAAACGACCGCCCTGCCCGCATCTTGCAGATGCAGGGCGATCTGGGACTATATCGGACCAATCCGGGTGCCTTGGTGGTTGCCCTTATGGTGTATGGGGGCTAGCCCCCTACCCGCTTGATCTTTGGCTTGGCAATCCGCAGCCCAACGGTCCCCTTTGTTGCCGGATGCCGCGCGGGCTGAATGTCGCTGAGGATTTGCATCGCCTCGCCAACCTTCTTGCCCTTGATCAAACCGATCATGTCCAGCGCGCGACTACTATCAATGGCCACCCGGCGATTGTTGGTCTTGTTCTTGAGCGCGGCAAAAACACGTTCTGCCGCTTCCAGCGGGGCATCATCCAGTTTGTCAGAGGCCTGATGAACAGCCTTCGGCAGGTATTCCATGATGGCACGGACATCCTTGCGCAATGCGGGTGAACTGCTCAATTCGCGGATCAGTGACGGTGTGGTGCGGCCGGCAAGTTTCCACCATTGGGTCAACCCGGGAAACTCCTTGAACGTCCCATCTCGAAAGGACCTTAGGGATTTCAGATCAAAACTTTCCTTCGCCGCAGGAGCACGTTTCAAGGCTTCGATCTTCACGAACTTATCGCCTTGGGCAGGGTCCATGAATTTCGGTGCCGAAAATTTGGATTTGGCACTGAAGGCACGCACCGACATCCGGCTTGAGAACAAACCATCCAGGGAATTGGCCGGGCAAAGCGGGGTGGAGGTTAGATGACCGAATATCTCCCAATCGCCCTCATTCTGCCAACGCTGAGAAAAGTTGATCGTACCGCCATTGGCCAGATCATCATGGGAAAAGAACCAGATATTGTCGCCAATCGCATCATCGGGGTTCAGAAAGCTCCAGAGGTTTTCAAAGAAATTTTGCTGGTTCTGAATAGCGTCTGAAATCGCACCACGCACATCATTGGCCAAACCTTCTATGTCGGCTTCAGTAATCTCCTGATTGGTGAAACTACGGGTGGCCACGATCTGATTGATCGCATCGCGGACGGCGTTGTTGAGCGCCTGATGCCCGGCCTCTGCCCCGTCATCGGATACGTTATCTTCCTCCATCAACACCGCGATAACGCCAATCACGCCGCCCACATCAGGCACCAGCGCTTGCAGGCCTGCGGGTGTGGGGATGGGTTTGAGGTTCGTCTGCCAATGGCCAATGGCGCCGGGAATGGTGACAGTATCGCCCGCATCAACATCTGTGGTGCCCAAGTTGCCATGGCTACCTGGCGTTGTCCGCACAGTGGCCGTGCCACCCAATGTCAGATCATCCAGAACAACAACACTGTCGCCATCAACCTTGAAAAACACCGTCCAAAGATAGGGCTCGGCATTGCCCCAACCATCACCCTCATCACGGCAAACGATACGGTCCAGCTCCAGCTCGACCTTGATAATATCACGTTCCATAAAACGCTCCTTTGAAAATTATTTACTTAAATCTCCGCCAAAAACAGCGAAACGCGCGACCTGAAAAACGGCGGCCACATTTTGAAAAGTAAGGTGAGCATAGCATAAAAAGCACCCTCAAGCGAGGGTGACGCGTGGTGCGCAATGTTCAGGTGTCAGAGTTCCTGACTTGTCATCATCCGGGATGAGGCCAGACCAAGCGCACGCGAGATATCGTCAAACATCCCGTTGAACGCGGTGAACAGCGCATCATTCAAATCCTGCCCTGCATCTGTCCGTGCGAAATCGATATAGGCTTGCAGGTCTTCGTCCGATAACGGCTCATAGGCCATGTAAAGGAACGAATAGACCCATTCTGTCGTGTTTGCCCGGATTTCATCTTCTTGTTCCCACACATCCTGCAGCGCCAGTTCGGATGTCATGCCATCGGGCATCGCGCCACCATCAAGCAGCCCCATGAAAAACGCATAATTGGAATTTAGCGCGCCAACGACATTTGTTTCAATCAGATCATTGGCCGCGACATATTCCTCGACCATGCCAAAACGCGGCGTTTCATCAGCCGCAGCCAAGGCAGCCGCTTCCTTGCTGGCCTCATCAACGGTGTCGTCAAGCAATGCCTCGCGCGCGCTGACCTCTAGCTGCACAATGGTGCGGCCCGGCTCAGTGGTAAAGAAACGCAGCATGGCATCAATATCGTCGCCTTCCAGTTCCTCATCAAAGGCGGCACGGACTTCTTCTTGCATCATGTCGATATCATAGATTTCAGACACCATCGCATCCCAACGCGGCCCGGCACCATTGGGGAACATGTCTGAGGCGATTGTCTCACCATAGCCGATGCCTTCGGTACGCATGATCTCCAACATCTGCGGAAGCCCAAGCGCGTCAAATAGCGCGTCTTTCGTGTCGCCAGTATCATCCTGGGCAAAGGCGGTCGATGCGAACAGCGCACAGGCTGCGCTGAAAACAATTGGGGTCAGTGATCTCATCGCTGTCATCCTTCCTGCGGGGCCTTGTCTTGACTGATATGCATCCACAGCGAGGTTTCCAAGGGCATTGACGTAATTGTCAGGAATTGGCGATTGGGCCTTGCGCGACCACCGCCCACCGATTACCACGCCCCCACCCCGCGGAGAGGTGCCGGAGTGGTCGAACGGGGCGGTCTCGAAAACCGTTGTGGGTGCAAGCCCACCCAGGGTTCGAATCCCTGTCTCTCCGCCAATATGTTCTAAAACAATGACTTAAGACTGTGAACTGCAGGTGCGACACAAAGTGGAGCACACAGCACATGAAGCTGGCAGCATACCTTTCACCGTCACGACACGGGGTCTATTACTTTCGCTGGCCCCTGCCCTCAGCTCACCACCAAAGACGTGATACCATCAAGATATCCTTGAAAACAAAATGCCCAGATCGCGCTGGCGATTTAGCACGGCATCTTGCATCCTGTGGTCGATTGGTTCGGGACAACAAGACGTTGGCTACACTTAGACAAGATCAGATACGGACTATGGTTCGAAGCTACTTTGTTAAGGTGCTTGACGTGTATGTCGAGCGCCTGAACAATACTGGGTGGAAAGAACAAGAGCAAGTGTAAACGGCGGAGCAATACTCGGCCACGGTAGCGGCGGCATTGTGTTGTCGCGGGCGGCGTGAAGGTCGGCCACTT
>CANMQX010000001.1 GCA_947500135.1 uncultured Paracoccaceae bacterium | reverse complement strand
TTACAGCCGCACCCAAATGCGTGAGCAGCCAATATTTCCAAACTATCGCGCCAGCGTGACCCATTTGAAACGGAATTAGAGGTTCAAAGCGGCCAATTCGATGAAGGCGAAGACGTTCAAACCGATATGTGCCGCGACTCCGAATCCGATTGATCCGGTTTGCATGCGGGCCAAGGTCCATAAGAACCCGCCAAAGGCTGCCCCAAGCAGCAAGAGAACCGGGCCGCCTGTCACGGTGACACCTGACGCAAAGAGCAGGGCGAGATGCCATCCGGTGAACAGCAGCAATTGCCCGCCTTGTTCGGCACGCGATGCGCCATCCTGCAAGACGGCGCCGCGCCAGAAAGCTTCTTCCAGCGTGCCATTGGTTAAGGCAGCAACCACCATGACCCCTGCGATCCATAGCGGCAGTGGCGTTTCAGCAAGCCTGAGAGCAGCCGCTATCGCGACCCCGATGACCATAACGATGCTGAGCACCGCCACGATCTGCGATGGCCAAAGGACGTCGCGCCGGATCTTTGCAAACCCGCCTCGCCACATGATCAGCGGCACAAGGATCGCGAACCAATAGAACGCCAAAGCGGCAAAGTAGCCCCAAAAGGGCGGCAGAACGCGGGTGAGCCCGTAAAAGGCCGCAGCAAGCAGGGGCATTGCTGCCAGGATTGCAATTGCAGCCTTGCGATCCATCAGGTGATGGCTTCAAGCCGTTCCTTGGCCAGATCACCGGGCACGATTGTGATTGGAATGGGCAGGCTGCCGGATTGACGGCTAAGCTGGGTGACCAATGGCCCGGGCCCTTTGTTATCGGTGCCCGCCCCAAGGACAAGCACACCGATATCGGGGTCTTCGTTGACCTGTGCCATGATTTCCACCAGTGGCTCGCCTTCGCGGATGATCAGTTCGGGATGCACGTTCTGTTTGTCACGCATCCATTTTGCGAAGACTTCGTAATGGACCTCGATCCGCTCGCGAGCTTCGGCCCGCATGATCTCGCCCACGCCGATCCAGTGGTTGAACTCATCCGGCGGAATAATCGACAGAATTGCAACCCCGCCCCCGGTATGCGCCGCACGCATCGCGGCAAAGCGCATCGCGTTCAGGCATTCCCGGCTGTCATCCAGCACGACCAAAAACTTGCGCATCATATTCTCTCCTATTCGCGCCGATATTGGCGCATCATATCGGGACTGGCAACGACCCTTATGTGCGTCCGATCATGATTGGGACAAGGACGGACAGCAGCAACAGCCGGAAAACATGCGCCGCGGCGACAAAGCCGGGATTGGCTCCAATGGCCACCGCCATCACCGTCATCGTCTCTAGTCCTCCGGGGGCGAAGGCCACCAGCACATGTAACAAAGGCATATCAACAAGGCCCATTGCCGCGATGGATGCCAACAGGGTGATGGAGGCTGCCAATGTGGTGCCTGCCAGCCCGGCCAGTGCTGATTGCCGCAATTCCTGCAGGCTGGTTCCAACGAACCGTGTGCCGATCAATGCCCCAATCGCCGCAAGTGCGGGATAGGCGATCCAATGGCTGAGCGTGCCGGGTGTGAAGCCCCCAAGCCGTGCGATGGCCCCAACCACCATGCCCGCGATCAGCGTTGCCGCCGGGATACGCAACCGCGTCAGGATCGGTGCCAATGCAAGCGCTGCTGCAAGGCATAGCACTGTTTGCAAAAGCGTCATTTCGGCCGCACCTTCCGGGATGATCCCGATCCCGGTTTCGATCCCGCCCAGATAAGCCGCAAATGGCACCAACAGGGTCAGCGCCAAAAGTCGGATCGATTGGACGATGGCGACCCGTTCTGTTGGCAGTTTCAAATCCTCGCCCAATGCGATGATATAGCTCAGATGCCCGGGCGTGGCCGCAAGCAAACCCATCCGCGGGCTGGTCTGCATCAGTTTTTGCATCAGTTGCCGCCCAAGCAGCATCATCGCCAGGATCGAAAGGCCCAGAATGGCAAAGGCCAATGGCCATTTGGTAAAGGCCGCGACCGATGCGGGTGACACCGTGGCCCCGATGGCCACCCCCGCGACCAGAAAGACGGCATTGCGCAGTGGGGTAGGAAACCGCAGGTCCAGCCTGTAAAGCGCGCCGATCACCGTCGCCAGCGCAGGCCCGATCAAAAGCGGGATGGGTAGGTTCAGCAAGATGGCGACGGTTGCACCAAGCCCGGCAAGGCCGGTTAGCAATGCCAGCCGTGCGGCAAGCCCCAGCTGCCGGTTCAAGACGTACTGGCCGCCCAATCCCAATACATCTCGCGCAGTTTCCGCGTCACTGGCCCGATCTGGTATTGCGTGTCTTCAAAGGCGGTGACCGGCGTGATCTTGGACATGTTGCCGGTCATGAACACCTCATCCGCGGCTTCAAAATCGGCGAAGCTGAGCACGGTTTCATGCACCTCCATCCCGTCGGATTTAATGTTGATGATGTGGCGCGCGCGGGTGATGCCGGCCAGAAACGTTCCGTTGGCGACGGGGGTAAAGATCGCTCCGTCCTTGACCATGAAGATATTCGCCGTTGCCGTTTCGGCCACATTCCCCAAAGCATCCGCGACCAGCGCATTGCCAAACCCGCGTGCCCGTGTTTCGGCTAACATACGGGCATTATTGGGATAAAGGCAGCCCGCCTTGGCATTGACGACGGCGTCTTCCATCACCGGCCTGCGGAACTGGGTGCGCCCCAGCGTCGTGCTGGCGCTGGGCGGGGCGAGGGGGATTTCCTCAAGACAGATGGCAAAGCCTGTTTCATCGGCAAGCGGGATGATTGCTGTGCTGTCACCATGGATCGCCCAATACATCGGGCGGATATAGACGGCCGCATCAGGTGCGTAGGCCTTGAGCCCTTCATGCACGATGGCAACCATGTCTTCGGTGCTGACCGTGGGCGTGATCATCAGGGCCTTGGCGGAATGGTTGGCACGGGCGCAGTGTTTGTCCAGATCGGGGGTTAGCCCGTTGACGCAGCGCGCGCCGTCAAAAACGGTGGTGCCAAGCCATGATCCGTGATCGGCCGCGCGCATGATCGGGATATCCCCATCATGCCATGTTCCGTTGAAATAGGTGCGAATTTGCGTGCCGGTTGCCATTTGCGGCCCTCCCTTGGCGGCAAACTATGCCGCTGGTCTGCGAAGGTAAAGAAGGGGCGTGTTCGATGCCGGGGAACATCGAACACGCGACGCATGAGGTGACTGTTTGACGGGATGGTCACCCGGCGTGAGGGCGGGGCGACGCGAATCTGCCCCGTGTGGTAGGGGCAGGCTGGCCGGTTTTGACGACGTTTTTGTGACAGCGCGCGCAACGTTCGGTGGCCTGCTGCGGGCGGCGCAACAGTCGGGTTTTCGCGGGGCGCTACGAATCATGCGTTAACGCAGGAAAATCAGGTGGAGTGGGCGGTCGGCAAAGCGTCGGCCAGACGTCGGCAAAACGTCGGACCCCATTTCGGCAAACCGGCCGTTTAATGCAGCGTGCGGTGCAAAGGTAAATGCTGCATTAGGTTTTGTGGTGTTTGGTCAGAGGTCCCGGTGCAGGCCCGGGACAGTGTTGGGTTTGTCTGCGCCTCTTGTGCTCATTGTTGGAAACCATCGTTGTTGTCGGTCAATGGGCAGAAAGCATCGCGCAGCGTGGCGACCATTGCTTCGATGGCGGGTGATGTGCCAGCGGGGTTGCGATGCAACACGACCCGCGCGTTGTCGATGGTCATAAAGCCGTCCTCTGCCGTTAGTTCCCGGCATCCGGGTGGAATGGAACTGCGCGCCAGCGGTGCCACGGCGATGCCGTTTATGACCGCGCTGCGCATGCTGGCCGACGTGTCGCATTCGAAAGCCGGATAATAGTCCAACCCAATCTGTTCCAGCGAATGCAACGCATAGTCGCGACACCAGTCCGAACTGAAATAGATCGATATGGGCAAGGGCCGCTGCAAATGTTGCGCATGCGAGATTGATGTCACCCAGACGGTCGGGTCAACGGCCAGAACCTCGACCTCTTTTTCGCTGTAACCTTCGTAGACGACTGCCAGATCAATCTTGTCCGCATCCAATGCGGCCAATTGCGGCGCGCTGAAATCGCAGCGCGCGGTGACCTGCGTTTCGGGGTGACGTTGTGAAAAAGAGACGAGAACAGAGGGCAGGATGCTTTGCACATATTCATCTGGGATGCCGACACGGACCGGGCCGGAAAGTGGTTTTTCCCGTAAGGCGGTTGCGGTTTCATCCAGTAGGCCAACAACACGCCGGGCATAAGGCAGAAGTTGCTTGCCCCGTTCAGTAAGGCTGACGCCCCGTGGTTCGCGGTTGAAAACGCTTTGCCCAAGGCTTTCCTCAAGCTTGCGGATTTGCATGGATACGGCTGACTGGGTCCGGCCGATCTGGTCAGCGGCGCGGGTCACCGAGCCTGCATCAACAACGGCCAGGAAACCGCGCATCAGGTCGCTATCGAGTGGTGGCTGCATCGCTGATATCCATCATAATTTCTTATACCACCTATAATTACTATGCGTTTGATTGATGTCAATTGATCGGTGAAAACGGGCGCATGTTGGAAAGGCGGGTGATGCATGCTGTGGAAATTATGGACGCGCTGGAAAGCCTTGCAGGATCAGCGGCGGGCAATGGCTTGGATGCTCAAGCGCAAGGATGATCGTTGGTTGAAAGATATCGGGCTGACGCGGAATGACTTGCGCAACCTGCTGCAGGATTGGGATGAATGACCTTCTTGTGGAACTCCTGGCACCGTTGACTCAGGGATTAAAATTTTCAGGGTCATTTCAACAGCCCGCGTCTTGTATTGTTGGCTCAAACGTCAAGTATTTCTGACCCCGAACCGACCTTCAAAACGAGCTAGGCTAAGGATCAAGACGCGGGACTTTGCCGTCATCAGATTTTGGGCTTTCGCTGACGCAGCATTCGTGCGCAGGCGCAGCACGTTCATCGCTGTGTCGCAGCGAATGTCGCCAGACCGGTCGTTCGAGGGCGCCGATTCCGCCTGAATCAAGACCGAACTTTCGCCGCACGTTCCGCCAATATGAAAGACGCAGACAAGGCGACAATTCGCTATGGCTGCGCCAATGGCGGCTTTTTATTGATGACCGAAGAACGAATGATCCTGTGGGCAAACCCACTGAGGCTCATTCTGGTATGAATTCGAACACCGCTATCTATCTGCTTCGTCACGGCAAACGGCTTTGATAATGGCTAAGGACCTTGGAATTCCTGAGCAGGCTATCGTCTTTGAGCCTCGATTGATGGAATGCAGCTTCGGAATTTGGGAGGAATTGACTACCTCTGAGATCAAAGCTCGTTACCCCGAAGAGTGGCGAGCGCGTTCGAAGGACAAATGGAACGTCTCGGCACCTTCTGGCGAGGCTTACGCAGATGTACATGCACGGGTATCTGCATGGTGCGAAGAGGCATCATTCGCGGAAACCAACTTAGTTGTTTGTCACGGTCTGACCTCTCCCAACATCGGGTCTTTGAACTAAATGAACCTCAGGATGGCTTTTTCGAGCTGCGAGATAGCACAGAGATGTTAGTGGAGTAAGCGGAGAAACGGACTTGTGCGACTGCGGCCTTTGCTTACGCAGCATGACTTCGCAGTCATGCCATAGTTGCCGTTGCGATGCAGCTGATATCATCGAAGCCGTCATTCAAACCTTCGATATTAGGCTAGTCGGCCCCTTACCTTTCGCTGCGGCTGCGCTAATAGCTGCTTTTCTAACAAATTCGGCCCATGGTGGTGGGACGCCTTTTGGAAAGCACTTTGCCAGAAGCTTAGTTCTCGAAATCATCAAGTTCCGGGACGTTCCCAAGCCTGACAAGGAAGCTTGGTGATCCGACTTCGCCACTGTTTGGGTCTTCGCTAATCATATAGGCATCGGCACCGGCACAATCCTCGGACTGGGCTTCCCGTTCGGCTCTGTTCTGAGCTTCTGCTGCCGTGGAATACTGAAATTGCTTGCCAATCTTCAGGCTCGCTTGCCCGTCACGTCCGGGCTTCTGTTCCACATATGTCTGACAGATATAGTGAACTTTTATTGCCGTCTCGCCTGCTTGCGTCATTGGTAATTCCTTCGCGCTTGTTGTTGCGCCACTGAAGCTAAAAAGAAACGGGCAGCGGATGTGCTATTGCCAGTGGCCGTCCAGGGTAGCTTGTCTCATGCACTAACGCGACGGCTTTATCGGAGTGTTTGCTTCTCGTTCAAGGCGCGCATTGCGAAGACGGTCCATCTTGACTTGCCGCTTTTCAGCTTCTTCATCAACCATCTTCCTGACGATCCGGGTTGTCTTGTCCATCGGCGTTTCCGCTTTGGGGGCTTGCGTTGTGAACACGCTTGTTTTTGTCAACTTTGCCAATTGGCATTCTCCTCGTTGGTTTTACTCGCGTGTCTGAACACGATGGTTCAAACAAGTGCGAGGTGTTTGTTTGGGCCACGGGCATCACGCGCGATTGGTGCGGGTTGGTCATTGCGTAGATTTATCTGAATATCCGGCGCGGCCATGGCGCGCATCAAAGCGCGATAATTCATATGAAACCGCATTTCTGATCCAACGCAAAGCGTCGCATCCATCGTGCCAACAACAAGATGATCGCTTGTTATGCCGATCAGTGTCGTGCCGGGAGGCATTGAAAGCCCTGCCGCGTCCGTGTCCTGATGCCCGATGGCAAGGATTAAACGTGCGGTTTCTGTGTTGTTTGGGATCAGGTGAACCTTTGCCATGGGCGTATCAGCATAATCGGCGAACGAGCGCACAAACATGGCGTCTGCCTCAATAACTTCGGCGACGAGCGTGAAGGTATCACGAAACAAACCACCAATCTGATCCCCTGTGACCGGGTCAACACCAAGCAATATTGCTTCCCCAAGGCGCAGATCGTTGACCCGGCCCGTGGCACGCCCCCCAAGCGCCCACGGCAGGTTTGCAGAGTTACCACCAGATACTGTTTCAAGAAATGGACCACACCGCCCCTCGACATCATTCGCAAAAACAGACAGTTCTCGCATCTTTTCAGCCGTAGGGGCAATGCCGCTCAGACAGGCGAAGTTAGCCCCGATGCCCTTTAGTGCCACGCCGGGCATGTCCACCACTTGCTGGGCCATGTCGCCAAGGTCTTGCGGCATGATCCCTTCGCGCCGATCACCCATTTCGACCATCAGAATAATGCCGTGAACCGTGTCTTGCCGAAGTGCAGCTGCGGCCAAGGCTGCGATCACAGACATCTCTGTGTTGTAGCTCGCCTCACAGACTTGCACGACGTCATCAACCTGACTCAGCATTGGCGTCCGGATCAAGGTGATTGGGCATGTCATGCCGGTCTGGCGTAACCGCTTCACATTGCTCAAACGCGCCTCAGCCAAGCCCGCAGCGCCACCGTCAAGCATGGCCTGTGCAATGGCTGGATGCCCACACACCGCTTTGGTCACCGCGGTCACCCGGATGCCCCGTGCGCCCAACCGCTCGACAAGTGTCCGCGTGTTGTGGCGTATTTTATAAAGATCGACGTCTATGCGCGGGCACATCAAATCGCGACCGAGGGCGCTCGTTGCTGGAGGCCGGGATAGGCACCAACAACCATCGCCAACAGATGTGCCGCTGGTCGGCTGAGTGCGTCAGTAACAGGCAGGCTGAGTTTTTCGGTTTGTGCAACAATCGTGTTTGTGATCTCGGCTTCGGACATGCCCTCGTGATTGAGCGTGACGCCGATGACCTTGGTATCGGCAAACGCCTCTATCAAAGCAATCTCACTTGTTGCATTGGGCATTCGCATGTTGGGAAAATCGCAGCGACGGGCGCGTTTTGGTGCGTGCTGAAGGATCACAGCGTCGGGTTGGCTGCCACGCAGGATAAAGGCCGATGTGCAGAACGCCGGATGGCTCAACGCACCTTGGCCTTCAATCAAAATGACATCGGGTTGCTCTGCCTCTGAGGCCGCGACAATTGCACCTTCAAGTTCGCCACAGCAGAATTGGGGCGGGACGGCGTCCATGGCTACGCCATATTTTGCCCCCTGCATCAGACCCGTCTGGCCTGTGCCAACCAATACGGTCTTGATGCCTTTCGCGTTCAGTGCACGGGCCAGCACCGTCGCAGTGGTCCGCTTCCCTATGGCGCAATCCGTACCAAGCACTGCGATGCGCAGCGCATCAACCCTTGCCACGCTGCCGTCGAACAAGCGCATGTCTTTGCTAAGTTTGGGTTTGCGGATATCGCGGATGGAGACCCGTCGTTCCGATGCGGCTTGCGCAATTTCGGGATCGTCACTGAGATATTCATGAAGGCCACTGACGATGTTCATACCGCGCGCGATCGCGTCCAGCACGACGCCACGATCAGCGGGCGAAAGCCGTCCTGTTGAGGGCGCCATCCCATAGATGAAGGTATCAGGCAAAGAGGTTGCATGGCCGACAACTGCGTCCAGACTTTCGAGAATTGGTATGGTGTTGATCACGTCATCAAGAACCTGCCCGCTGTTCTTGCCACTGCTGGTGCTGTCGATGACCGAGACGATCCTATAGGCCTGCGAATGACGCACAAGGCCGTTGGCCGTTTTGCCGTCAATTCTGGCAAAGTTACCTTCGCAATAGACAACCGCTGTCGGGATCTGAGTGAGCGAAGATGATTGTGCCGGTGTGTCACGTATCGTGGGAGGCGCTTGAGCGCCCCTGACGGGACGGCGAACGGTATCTACCGTCTGGATTTCGGTTTTCATCTTATTTTCCTTTTGATGGCGAGGCTGTCGCTCGACGGGATGTTGAAGTGAACATCTTGGTACGACGCTCTCAATTATTGAGAACGCACAGACCCTTGGACTTTTGGAAATTCCGGTTGCATGCCCAACGGTTCCCAGACCTGTCGAGATGCGCGTTCGCTGGGATTTCGATTGCTTCGCAGTCTGCACCGGAAGCTTCATATCCCCTCTGGCATTTCCATCCCTCGCCATAGGTTGCATCGTCAAAGTATGCGAATTCTGGGATGATCACGGCCTCGCATAAACCATCCTGTTCAAAAAACCCACGTTCACATGACCAAGGCTGACCGTAGCGAGAACCGTTCAGATATCCGTTGATTGGAACCGCGATTGCGTTGCAGCTCATCTCCACCTGCTCGAACCCGCGTTCGCACACCCACGCGGACCCGTAGGTTCCATCAACCAAATAGGCATTTTCAGGCACGGCGACCTCTTGGCAAGCATCGTCGACTTTGAGAAATCCGCGCAGGCAGCGCCAGCGTTCGCCTGAAGGGTCCAGGAACCCACTATCAGGGACAACCACCGCAACGCAGGCCACCTCGTCAACCTTGCGAAAGCCGTGATGACATTCCCATCCGGAACCGTAGCTTCGGTTTGTCTCATAGGCGTTTTCGGGGACCACAATAGCTGCACAACTCTCATCCGCGAGTCGATACCCGATATTGCATTCCCAACCGTCGCCATAGCTCTTTGCGCTGGCGTTTTCCGGCATGGTTTGGGCAATGGCGGGCATTGCAAAGACTAGCAGAGCAAAGATAGTGCCCATGAAAACGACCCAAAGCGTTCGGGCGTCCGCCAACATAGGTATCCCGTAAACTGTTGATGACGATTGCAGCGACGCCTTTGAATTATGATCCATCCAACTCAAGCCCCGCTAAGCACGCATCTGCGAGGTCACGGTCTGGCGTATCTGAGCCGGGGCGGGTCGCCCAGCCCGTTTCCATCATTGCATTGCGGCGGCCAAATCCGGAGACTTCTTGTAGAACCGCGAGCTTCTCTGTGCGTTCTGGATCAGCCGCTGACATGTTGAGGCACACCGGAACCATCGCCAGCGTCACCTCTTCAGATGCCATGTCCTTTGCCATGGTTTCGGCGCTGTCGTTGGTCATCCAGCCACCCCAGCTGAATCCGAGGATAGAAACCGCAATTGCGCCACCCAAAGCACCGTAGATGCCGGGTTTCGTCCATTCTGGAAAAGTCATTTTTTGATCCTTTGACGGAGAAAGCGCCGCCTCACTTTTTTGCACTGACAAAGCATTTTGTCTGTGCGGTCTCTAAGTTGTATCGCTCGATATGGCGCAGCTCATCGACTTTTCGGACCGCAAACGCGATTGAATCTCACACATGGGCGATGCGGTCGTGCGCGACAACGTCGCCAACCTTCCCAAACGCCAAATCCCTGTTACGGCAAGTGACAGTCGAATTTTAAAGATAGATAATTGCAATTGGCTCTGGCAGGCGATGCGCCTTTGCCGAAGAAGACCACAACTTTGTATGTTGCATATAGTCGCCTAGCGCCTAATTTACAATGCTAGCTAACCTGACCCTTTTTCCAACACCGTCGATGGTTCTGAAATAAGGGGCGCGAACGGACCGCCGATCTTGTGGGTCCGTAGCTGGCCCGCCGAATGATGCATCTATGGTGATAGCGGACCCAGATTTTAGTGAGGTTGGAGCGCGGATGCTCCTCATCAGGTAACGCGCTGTCAGAGAATTTGATGATGTCTATCCCTTTGGCCGCTTCGCGCCGCCGTCAGCGAAACGGGGGCCCGTGTGCCCAGACCGTCAGTGAACGCCGAATGCCCCGCTTAATCGGCGTTACTTGATGCAGTACAAAGCTCGGAAACACACTGACAGATCCTTGCGCCCGATTGGCGATTTGGATTTGAGCACTTGGCCTGACTTCCAAGTCACCCCCGTCGTAGGTGTCCGGATTGCTCAATTGCAGCACAAGCGTGAGTTTTCGTTTGCCAGCGGCAAGACCATGACCAATGTCAGAATGCCATGCAAAGTGGCCACCTTTGGCTGCATCATATTTGGCGACCTGCGGGCTTTCCGCAAATTCGCGCACATCGAAAGCAAACTGGTGCTTGTTGGAATGACTGACAAGCTCAATCAACCGGGTCATCACCCAGCTCAGGTCTCCGACATCGTCCATCCAAACGAGTTCCGCATTACGCAGATTGCGATCCCGATTGCGGCCCGCAAGCAGCGCGTCAGCAGTGGGGATGTTGGCAATTGCCGCAACAATGTGATCACATTCCCCCGTGGTAAACGCGTCGGGCACTGAGTGCACTGCCATCATTCCACCCACCATTTACAAATCGTGGATCGCGTATGCGTCGACGCGCGAAGGGGTCGCATCAATGCACAGCCGGTTTCCCGGATCGATCCGATAGGTCTTTGAATACTTTTATGATTTCAGTTGGCTCCGCGCGATCAATTGCCGCGTCTGCGATTTCTTCTTCCGTCCAAATCCAAGTCCTTGCAGGATCATGAAGCATCGCCCAATTTGCAAACAATCGACTTTGTATCTTGCGATTCAAGAGTTCTTTGACCCCAGCATGACGATCATCGCGACGAATCCGTGTATAGGCTGCGCGCACTGCATCTTCCGGACCTTCCAGTAGCTGGAGGTAGATGTCATGTCGGCAAACCAACGCGCCGGTCACGTCATCCCGCTTATTACAGCGTCTGGCATCGAGCAAAATGCCTGCCAGTGTCGGTTCATCGAACCCAAACGGCTGTGACACATAAACGATCTGAATGAGGTTTGTGATGATTTGGCTCCCTGCGGGATTAAGCGATGCATGAACATGCTTTGATAGATGCGTGATCACATCGCTTCAGATGAAGACCGTACGGCTTCGGCAACGCTGAGTCTCGATTAAAGTGAAGGAACGGTCAATTTGGAGAAAATCACCTCGGCATTGAGACTCTTGCGCCGTAACCGCGCATGTTCCCTACTTGAACAAATCCGGCAATGATACAAGGCAGTTTTGTCTGGAGCGCGTTAGCCCGTCGGATTCGTCTCGCAATATTTTTTAGTGCACGGCCGGTTTTTCCGCCGCTTTGCAGCACCATAGTTTACGCACTTGCCGCATTCTCTACGCTGCGAGCGCGCAACGAGAAACTTGAACCCACAGGATGGGCTCAGCACCGCCGACCGCCGCACAAAAGACAGATAACCGCTTCAAAATGGCGAACGACCGAGCCGCTCGCCAAGATGGGTCAGATGTCTATGCGCTCTGCAATGCTTAGAGCATCTTCAAGCTCGACGCCCAGGTATCGAACAGTGCTGTCGACCTTGGTGTGACCGAGCAACAGTTGGACGGCGCGGAGGTTGCCGGTCTTGCGATAAATTTCCGCGGCCTTTGTACGGCGCAACGAATGCGTGCCGTACCCACTCGGCTCTAATCCGATTGCCGTCACCCAATCTCGCGCAATTCGACCGTACTGGCGCGTCGATATGTGTGGGCGATCGTGAAACCGACTTGGAAACATGAATAGGCACGCAAACATCTCAGGTGCCTTGACCCATCTCAGGACGGTTTCGCGCGTGTTTTCAGTTAGTTCAAACTGAACCGGTTGCTTCGTTTTGGTTTGGATGATTGAAACCCGTTCGCGTACGCGTTCATCTTTGACAAGATCTGACACCGCGAGTTTGACCAAATCGCAGCCACGCAACTTGCTGTCGATCGCGACATTGAACAAAGTCAGGTCTCGCAGATTGCCCGCAAGTTCCAGCCGTGCGCGGATCGCCCAGACTTGTTTTGGCAGCAAAGGCCGTTTTTGACCGATGATCCGCCCCTTGTTCCAGGCTCTACGTTTTGGGGTGATTGCCGGAAGTTGGACTCTTGGCATGAGTTGCCCTCCGATCCTCCCTCCAATCCCAATCATCAGCACCGCGCTGACCGCAGGATTCTATCATCACTTGGCAAGGTCGGTTTTCAGGCGCCTAAGGACAACTGCGGGACTGCGTGCGCATTCGACCGCTCTGAGCCCAAACCTGTCAAGCACACCGCATTGCAGCGATCAAGTGTTCGCGCTATGTTCTCATATGTTTAGTTCCAGCGGGAAGGCCCAACTCAAAATGCGATCCACCCTAAGAGCCAAGGCTATTGCGGTCTGCAATGAGAAAGTCGCCAAGAAGGGCGAGACCGTAGGCCTTTCATTCTATGCGTTTTTTGCAAACAAGAATGATGATCCAGAATTGCTAATGGAAGCAGCTGAATGGTGGATTAAAACGCATGAGCTTGATCACTTTGAGAAGGCGGTGAAAATCCGGGGTATGATTAGCTCGGGCGTTTGAGCAACTGCAGCTTTGTCCGCGACTTGATCCTTGCCTTCTAATTTCTTGCTGCGTCAGGATCGAATGGCATGTATCGCCGCCGCCGAGCAGCATCATGAAGCAAGCATGTGCAGCAGAATTCGTACTGAGAGCGCACGCAGCGAGAAAAACAAATTCACAGGATGGGCTCGTTTGAGATATTCGCCACAACCTGCGCGAAGGCCCGTTTCCTTATCTGGGTCAGAATTGTGACGTAAAGGTCAAAGCTATCTGACGTTCAACAATTTGTCCGATGCGGATTGGCGGGCGTCTGAGCGTTGTGCTGCGCATCTGGCACTGCTTGGGTTTTGGCCAGCGGTGCCAGATGTAAGGCGTGGTGACGCGAGCGTAGGGCTCATTCAGCCGGTTCGGTTGCCTTTGTCCCCCGGCTCTCCTTTTCGGCGGCGTAGTTCGTCTGAGCTGTCTCAACCGCCTTGGCGTGGATTTCGGCCAGTTCGGGCCGCATCTTTTGCGCCCGCATCGCGGCGTTCATTGTTGAGATGTGCTGCCCCTGGAAATGCGGGAACACCTCGCGTGCGATCAGTTCGTAGGATTTGCGCGTGGCGTCGAAATTCGCCCAGTTATGTGCCAGCATCAGATAGGCGCCAAAGCCCCCGTTTGATTGCTTCCACAGCCGGTCGATCTGGGCGCGGCACATCTCTGGTGTGCCAATGGCGCCGAAGCCGCTATCGTTGATGAAATCGATCATTTCCTTGGCGTTCTGCCCTGGCATCGACATTTGCGGGAAGGCGGCGATTTCCTGGAAATAATTGAACCAGTGTTCGATCCCGTATTCCACATCGCGCCGCGCCTGTTCGGCGGTCTCAGCGATATGGCACAGCCCCACTAACCGCCATTTGGACCGGTCAGGCGTGTGCCCGTAATGTTTCGCCTCTTCCTCGATCACGTCCCAATGCAAGGCCAGCGCGTCGAACCCGGCGGCGGTCGTCGCCCCGATAGAGATCATGCCGGTCCCGTATTTGCCCGCGAGCTTCGGCCCGGTGGGTGAGGCCACCGCAGCTGTCGCCAGATCAAAGTTGGAATAGGGGCGCAGATGCAGCCGTGCATCTTTCAGTACCCAGCGGTCGTTTTCGAAATTCACCGGCTCGTCAGAGCGCAGGAGACGCGTGATGATATCGAGCCCATCGGCGAGCAACCCGCGCGTGTCTTTTTGGGAAAGTCCAATCATTGCCGCGTCCGTCGGCAGTGACCCCGGCCCAAGCCCCAGCATTGCGCGTCCGCGCGTCAGATGGTCAAGCTGCACGATCTTTTCGGCCACCCAAAGCGGGTTGTGATAGCTGACAGAGACAACGCCGGTCCCCAGTTTGATCCGTTTTGTGCGGGGGGCCGCATTTGCGATCATCAGTTCCGGGCTGGCCGAAATCTCAGACCCGGCAGAATGGTGTTCGCCGAACCAGACCTCGTCATAGTCACAGCGGTCGAGCCACTGCACCAGTTCGAGGTCTTGTTCCAGCGCAAGCGTGGGGTTGATCCCCGGCTTGTGAAACGGGGCAAGAAAAATGCCAAAACGCATACGGTCGTTCATTCTTAGTCCTCCCTTTGAGTCACCTGCTGAAATGCGATGACGTGGGGTCAGCCTAAGCGGAGTGCGTAATAATTACGAAGGATTATTCGCCGGGTGGCGCCGGTCGGCCGCTTACCAACTGCCAGCATCGACCCAAAGCCAAAGGACCAACCCCCAGATGATCCCAGCCGCCAGCATGCCGATACCCGCCCAGGCGACGTAATCCCATTCGTTGGTAATACCCCACCCCATGACCATCCCGCCCCCGGCGACAAGGATGATTGGCATAAGGAGACTGACGATAAACCGAATGATTGATTTCATTTTTTGTCTGCCCCAGATGTCCTGATCCGACAGATTAGTGGACCGGCTTCGTTTTGCAACTCTTGCATGATGGGCGGACTTTCGTGAAAACTTATCGGATTGATCAAAGGACGCCGCCTATGCCGAAATTCTGTGCCAACCTGACATGGCTTTTTACCGAATTGCCGTTCATCGAACGGTTCGCTGCGGCCAAGGAGGCAGGGTTTGATGCGGTGGAGGTGCTGTTTCCCTATGATGTCAACGCGCAGGATATCGTCAATGAATTGGGCCGCTATGAACAGCAGATGGCGCTGATCAATTGCCCACCCCCGAACTATACCGGCGGCGATCCGGGTTGGGCGGCTGTGCCTGATCTGCAAGATAGGTTTCGCCGCGATTTTCCCCGTGCCGCCCGATACGCCCGCACCCTGCATGCCCAACATTTGCATGTCATGGCGGGCGAGGCGGCAGGCGATGACGCCAAGGTGATGCTGATTGAAAACCTGCGCTGGGCAGCAGCCGAGGCCCCGAAACAAAGCCTGACGATTGAGCCGCTGAACCCTGCTGACAAGCCAGGCTATTTCCTGTCGGATTTCTACCTCGCCCGCGAGGTGATCGAGGCCGTGGATGCCTCCAATGTCAGGTTGCAGTTTGACGCCTATCACGCTGCCCGCATCCATGGTGACCCTGTCGCCCTGTGGGCAGAGATGCGTGACATCACCGCCCATGTGCAGATCGCCCAGACCCCGGACCGGTCTGAACCGGACAAGGGCGAAATTGACTACCCTGCTTTCTTTGCCGCGCTGGATGCGGATGGGTATGATGGCTGGGTCTCTGCCGAGTATAAGCCACGCGGTGATACGCTGAAGGGGGTGGGCTGGCTGGTCTGATCTGCCTGACCGGGGAAGGATGTCATGGAACGTTATGAGGCTGGTGGCATCTGTGGTGATCTGCGCCTTGTGGCGACCGGTGCGCCGCTGCGTGTCGGGATTTGCCACTGCATAGATTGCCGCAAACATCACGGCGCGTTATTTTATGCGGCGGCCATATTTCCGTCAGATGCTGTAACGATTGACGGGGATGCGCGCGACTACCGTGGCCGTTTCTTTTGCCCGCGTTGCGGCGCGTCCGTCTTTGCCCGCAGTGGTGATGAGGTTGAATTGCATCTTGGGGCACTGGATGCCCCTGATCAACTGACCCCGACTTACGAATGCTGGACCACGCGTCGCGAGGGCTGGTTGCCCGATTTTCCGGGCATGGTGCGGCATCCGCATGATCGATCGGATGGAGTTTAGCACTTGTCTCTGGCTTCTTTTTATTCCTCCTGAAATCATGCTGACACAACGCTGTCAGGAGGGGTATGATTAAAGCGTCTCATCAACCGATCAATCAAGGAGATGGAAAGATGAGCGGACGCAACATTATCGTTTGGGGTGAAATTCCGGTGACGGATATGGAGAAGTCGGTGGCTTTTTATAACAAGGTCTTTGGCTATGAGATGACGATTGACAATTCCGGCCCCAACCCGATGGCCGTACTGGGCGGGTCAATGGATGATGCGGGTGGTCACCTGTATCCCGGCACACCTGCGCCGGATGGTGGCAACACGATCCATCTGGGTCTGGAAGACAGCCTGGAAGCCGGCATGGAGCGCTGCAAAACCGCCGGGGGTGAGATTATCGGGGATGTGATCGCCATGCCGTTTGGCCGCTTTGCCTATGCCAAGGATCTGGATGGCAATTCGATTGGCCTGTTCGAGGCCGCCAAATAATGCGCCGCGCCGACCGTCTGTTCCAGATATTGCAATATCTGCGTGGCGGTCGGCTGACCACGGCGGCCCAACTGGCCGAAAAACTGGAGGTGACGCCACGCACGATCTATCGTGACGTGGCGCATCTGATCGGCTCTGGCGTTCCGATTGAGGGCGAGGCGGGCGTCGGATATCTGATGCGCGACGGCTATGACCTGCCGCCCCTGATGTTCACCCATGATGAGATGGTCGCCCTGGTCGCCGGTGCCCGCATTCTGCAAAGCTGGGGCGGCACCAAGATGGCCGCATCCGCCCAAGAGGCGATGGTCAAGATCGATGCCGTCCTGCCCGAGATCGCCCGCGAACGCGTCGGCCATATCAGCATTCATGCGTTGCAGACCCCCTGGCAGGGTGGCAGTTGGCGTGCCTATCTGGATCAGTTCGAGGCCGCATCCGAAAGCCTGACCCGCTTGCAGATTTCCTATGAGGATGAGGCGGGCAATGCGTCTGACCGGGTGGTGCGCCCCTTGGGTGTCTGGTTCTGGGGCAAGGTCTGGACCGCCGTGTGCTGGTGCGAATTGCGTGCGGATTTTCGCATGTTCCGGCTGGACCGGGTGGCTGAACTGACGGAGCTGGACCGGTTTCGCCCCGTTAAAGGCCAAACCCTGCGCGATTTTATCGAAACAGAGGCCTACTGCCACTAGGTTCAAAAGATTGTGGCTGGCCCTCTGCGCCAGAACGCTTAGGTTTGCGAAAACAATCGCGAGGTTTCGATGCGTCCCTTTGACCGACGGCTTTTTCTGACCGGTGCCACTATTGCCTGTGCCGCACCGCTTTGGGCGCAGGATGATACTTGGCGGGCGGTGATTGATCGTGCGCGCGCGATGGATCAATGTCATGCGCTGATGATCCGGCAATCCGGCGTTGATGTCGTGTCAGGGGTGTTTCGTGGTCCGGCCCTTGGCCGCGCTGTCCCGGTCAAATCCGTGTCCAAAACAATTGTGGCGGCATTGGCGGGGGCGGCGCTGGATCGTGATGAACTGCCGTCGCTGGACGCCACGATCGGGCAGGTGGCCCCGCGCCTGATCCCGGCACGGGCTGACCCACAAGTCGCTGATATCACGATGGAAAACCTGGTAACGATGCAGGCCGGGTTGCAGCGTACGTCGGGTGCCAATTACGGCGGCTGGGTCAGCAGTTCTAATTGGGTTTCCAATGCATTGGCCCGCCCGTTTGTGGCGCAGCCGGGCAGTCGCATGCTGTATTCCACGGGATCGTTTCATGTGCTGGGGGCGGTGCTGGCCGAACTGGCAGGTGAGAGCCTTTTATCCTTGGCGCGCAACAGGTTAGGGCGGCCGTTGGGCGTCGATATCCCGGCCTGGACCCGCGACCCGCAAGGTCGCTATCTGGGCGGGAATGAGATGGCATTGACCCACGAAGGCATGATCCGGTTTGGTGAAATGTACCGGCAAGGTGGTGTGTTTGATGGCGTGCAGGTGCTGAGCCGTGATTGGGTCGCGCGGTCGCTGCAAGTGCGAACACGGTCGCCGTTTTCAGGGCTAAGTTACGGATATGGCTGGTTTTTGGGACAGGCGCGCGGTGAGGCTTATGCATTGGCGCGCGGCTATGGCGGGCAGATTATCTGCGTGGTGCCGGGGCTGGAGATGACGATCGCGCTGACCTCTGACCCGCTGCGCCCGGCGCGCAGTGGCGGGTATTTCGGTGACATCATGCGGCTGATCGAAGATGCAATTATACCGGTGGCGCGGGGCCAGTTGGGGTAGAGAGCGCAACGTTCGGTGGGTGTTGTGTGCGTGGTTTTGCGCGGGGTGCCGCGAATCAAGTGTTAACGCAGGCAAAACAGGGGTTTTGGGCGGTCGGCAACACGTCGGCGATGCGTCGGCAAAACGTCGGACCCCAACGCGCGGTGGGGGTGGTTTAACGCAGCGGACGGTGGAATCGTAAATGCGGCGTTAAGGTTTAGGCGGTGGCACCGGTGATGGGGGAGCGTAGGCCAAACTCGCGGTTATCGGGGTCCTCTGCCACCCAGGCGCGATGTTCGGCTTCGATTTCTGCGACGATGGGCAAGATGTCCGCGCCATCGCCCGCGCGTAACCGGGCGGCTTTGTCGTATTGGCCGGATTTTTCCCAATACATGAGGAGGTGGCGGATGTGGCTCTGCGTCTCGGGATGTGCCTGCTGGTCCAATGACACGTCTATCGCCACAGCGCGCGCCATCAGGTTGGCAGCGAGGGGCATATCGTCGTTCTGTTCATGCATGATCGCGAGGTTGTTTTGGCTGATCGCGGTTACCGGGTGCCGCATGCCGCGTAGGGCTGTTGTTATCCGCGCCGACTCTTCCTTATTCTCACGTTCTTTGCGGCGCAAGTCGGGGTCATCGGTCGCATTGGCCCAACTGCTGTAGACTGTACCTAGGTTGTTGAGACAGGTAGCGTATTCGGCCGATTTTGCGCCATGCACCACTTTGAAAATCTTTGCGGCTCGCAGATATAAGTCCTCCGCTTTGGCGAAGTCCTTCTTCTGCCAGGGAATCCAGCCCATATTCGAGAGCGTGATGGCGACTAATGGGTCATTTGGGGGAAGCACTGCTTCTTTGATCTCAAGTGCTTTGGCATAAGTGGCCTCTGCCTCATCCCATCGCTCCTTACGCTCTTTCAGCCGTCCAGCGAGGTTGCCAAGGCCGATGGCGATTTGCTTGGGGTCGTCTTTATATACAATCTCGCTTACATTTACCCCTCTGTGCAGTAACGCGACCTCCCCGTCGAAATCACCGCGTGCACTGAGATAGACTGCGGCTTGATTGAGGACGAAAGACAATGCCTGGCCCGTTCTGCCGGGTTGTGTATTCAGCGCGCGCATGGCCTGTGCGTGCGGCGTGAGCCGCGCGCAAAGTGGCCAGACAGAGATATCCGTGCTTGGGTCACCCCTGCCGCCATTCGGGCCGGTGGGCATCAACTGTTCGATCATCATCACTGCCGCCGTTGACCATTGATCGCGTCCCGCCTCATCCAACAGGTCGCGTGCAATTTCGCCCAGCAGCCGGTGCAGGATCATTGTTTGCCCCCAATCGGGTACCTCGCCGGTGCGGACCAGCGCATATTTGGTCAGGGAGGCTGCGGCCTTTGCGCATTGCACCTCGTCTGCCAGATCACCGCGCAGTGGTTCGGGAAGGATATCGGTTTGGGATGCGCAAGCCCTTAGGATTTCCAACTCCACCCCGTCAGGGGACAGATAGGCGCAGAGGTTGATCAGGCCGAGTGCTGTTTCGCCATGCTCTCGCTCCGTGATCGTCTCAAGCGCTGTACGGAACGTCGCATAGAGAGTTTTGTTATAGCCGCTGGCGTCGAAGTCAGGGGCTTCGTCCAGCATCTCGATCAACCGGTCTTCATAGGCTTTGAACGATAGCGTGCTGTTTTCGGCCAGATAGGCCCCGGCCTGTTCGGCAGCCAGTGGCAGCCCGTCGAGCCGTTGGGCCAGCGCGCCCCCTTCGGCTGCCGTTCCGCGCCCTGTCCGTTCTTGCAGGAATTGCGCGGTTGTTGCCGCGTCCCAGACATCGAGCGAGAGTTTTTCGGCGATCGTGTCGAACCCGTCATAGCGTGTCGTCACGATGACCCGGGCTGAGCCTTTGGGCAGCCACCCCGCCACCGTTTTGGCGTCCGGCGCGTTGTCGAAGATGATCAGCCAAGGCGCGCTGTCGGGCTGTGCGCCCAGCCAGTCGCGGATGTTGGCGGCGTTTTTTTCCTGATCGGGGTCGCGGGTGAATTGGTTGCCCAGACGCTGCGCCAGCCGGTCATAAGCGTCGAGGATGCCGGATTGGGTTTCCGCCTCTGCCCACCAGACCCCACCGAACCGCGCGGCGGTGCCGAAGCGATGCGTGTATTCGCGGGCGAGGGTGGTTTTGCCGATGCCGCCCATGCCCTGCACGGCGGTGATGGCTGTGGTGGTGTTGGATTTGATACGTTCGTGCAGCAAGGCCAGTTCGGTGCTGCGCCCGCTGAAATGCGGGTTGAGCCCGCCCTGCACGTTGAAAATTGCGGGGAGTTGCCGGGTTCGGTCGATGTTTTCAGCTGCAAGCCGGGCTTGACGGGCGTGTTCGCTTTGCAGTTCGGCGACCAGTTTTGCCGCCGCTTCGGGCCGTTGCAGCCCTGTCAGGTCGATATATTCGTTCTGCGCGATCAGCCGCGGGAATTTGCAGGGGGCGACTTTGACGAGGATCAGGAGAGGGTCGTTGTTGGTCGGGTCTTCCCAGAACATCGACTGGCGTTCCGCCCGGCTATAGCCTTTGGACCGGTCGAAATAGGCATCAGAGCACAGCGCGAGCATCTGGTTTGAGGCGTCGAGTGCCACCTCCATCCAGTCGGCGATGCCGGCGCCTTTGGGTTTGTCCTTGGGGTGGAACCATGTGCTGAACCCGGCAGCGTTCAGCGCGTCATTGATGGCCGTGGCGATGTCTGCGTCGGCATGTGTGAAACTGATAAAGAAATCGCGTGTGTCGGACAAAATATGCACCCTCTAATAGGGTGCATTGCACGCGATGGGTGTGTTTTTGGCAAGCGAAAACTGCCCCCGCCGGATGTGTTGTCAGGCGGGGGCAGGGCGTTATTGCGACAGGCTTTGTGCCAGCCGCATCAGTTGCACGGCTTGGGTCCGGTAGCCGAAAGCGTCTTCGCCCCGGTTCGCGTTGGCCAGTGCGATGGCGTCGTCATAGCCCCAGTCGCCCAGATAGCTGTCATCGCGCAGCAATTGCCCGAAACCGGCGATGGCGGCGGCGAAATTCGCCTCTGTCCCCGGGATGGATTGCCCGATGATCGGGGTTTCGATCAACTGGCTGTTGGCCTCGCCCGGTTCCTTGTAGCGCAGTTTGACATAGCCGAGTTCGTCAGAGCTGGCTGCCACCGTATTAGGTGCGTAGCGCAGCGGGTCGCTGAGTTGTGCGGGCGAGCCTGTGGGTGTGACTTCGTAGATTGCTGTCACCGCATGGCCTGCCCCAAGTTCGCCCGCATCGACCTTGTCATTATTGAAATCTTCGCGGTTCAAGCTGCGCGTTTCATAGCCGATCAGCCGGTATTCGGCGATCTGGGCGGGGTTGAACTCCACCTGCACCTTCACGTCCCCCGCGATGGGGAACAACGCGCCGGTCAGTTGATCGACCAGCACCTTTTGCGCCTCTGACAGCGTGTCGATATAGGCGGCTGTTCCGTTCCCGTTTTGCGCGAGCGCCTGCATGGTAGCGTCGTCCAGATTGCCGCGCCCGAAGCCGAGGACCGACAGATACGTGCCACTGTCCCGCTTGTCGGCGATGAAATCCTTGAGCGCGTCCGGGTTGCTGAGCCCGACGTTGAAATCCCCGTCGGTCGCAAGGATCACGCGGTTGATCTGGCCGTCCTCTTTCATCGTGTCGGCGACGGCATAGGCCTGTTGCAGCCCGCCTTGCCCGTTGGTGGACCCGCCAGCCCCAAGCGATTGGATCGCTTGCAGGATGGTGGTGCGTTCAGAGGCGGCTGTGGGGGCGAGAACCTGACCGGCGCTGCCTGCGTATTCGACGATGGCCACCTCATCTTCTGGCCGGAGTTGGTCGAGCATCAGCCGGAAGGATTGTTTCAGCAGAGGTAGTTTGGTCGGGTCGTCCATCGATCCGGAGGTGTCGATCAGGAAGACTAGGTTCAAAGGCTGGCGGTCGTCCAAGGCGGGCATCGCGCCTTGCAGGGCGATGTGGACCAGTTGCGTGTCGGCGTTCCACGGGGTCTGGAACGTGCTGATTGTGGGCCGGAACGGGGCCTCGCCCGCGTCGGGAGCGGGGTAGTCATAGGGGAAATAGTTGATCAGTTCTTCGATGCGTACGGCCTGCGGCGGGGGCAGTTGACCGCGTGAGAGGGAAGACCGGACCACGCCGTAAGCCGCCGTGTCCACATCGATGGAGAAGGTGGAGACTGGTTCTTCGCCGGTGATTTTCAGGTCGTTGGGGGCTTCGGTTGGGAAGCTTTCGGTGTTGGGTTGGGCGGGCTGGATGATGACATCGGGCGCGCGCGATATGACCGCACCAACCTGCGCGCCTGATTGTGGTGCTTCTTTTTGTGGTGCCGCATTGCCGTGCAATTGGACGAGGCCAGTGGCGTTGCGTCTGTCGCTTGTCGTTTGAGCCAGACCTGTCGCGGGCGGTTGCATCTCCTCCTCCTGCTCTGCAACGGCTACATCCAATTCGCCCGCGCTGAGCGACGAGACGACCTGATCGTCTTGAGCGGCTTCTGGTGACGCATTTGCGGTGTCGCCAGAAAACTCTGACGGTCTTGGGTTAACCGCCGCCGGGTTGCGCTGGGGCTCAGTGATGATGGGCGCGGCTGGTGCTGGCGCGACCTCTTCGGTTGCGTCAACGAGGCCTTCCGCGATGAAGGGCGGTACGACAGCGACTTGGTCGGTCACGTCATCATTGCCAAGCGTCCGGTCGCGTCGCGCCTCTGTTGTGGTCAGTTCCAAATCGCCTGCAAGGTATTCCCCACCACCGTTTTGCGATAGCAAATCCTGCCCTTGCGGTGTCAGAAACAGAAAGCCGCAGGCGACGAGTGCGGTTGTTGTGCTTAGCGCGGCCTTGGATGTGAATGTGTTCAGCATGGTCTTTACTCCTGTCCAGAGGCCCTTTGCCTCGGTTGCAGGAGTGGGACGCGGCTGTTGGCGCGATCCTTGGCGGTTTTCGAAATTTTTCTGCGCCAATGCCAGATTTTCCGCCCGCCGCGCCGCATCGGGCCGGGGCGTTGCATCATCCATCATTGCCTTGAGGTCGTTCAGGTCATCAGTCATGCCACGTCCTCCTTTTCCTTGATCGCGCGGAGCGCTTTTTTGGCTTCCGATATCCGCCAGCTGATTGTGCCTTCTGACACGCCAAGGATGTCGGCGGCTTGCGCATGGGTCATGTCATCCAGCACAAGCGCGAGCGTGTCGCGCAGATCATCGGTCAGTTGGTTCATGGCTGCGGTCAGCCAGTCGATTTGGTCGTTTGTGTCGCGGTTGGCGGCGGTGCGGTTTGTTTCCCAATCGCCCCAGCCTTCGGTTGCTTTTGCATATGTGGCGCGTTTGCGGCGCCGGTCATGGGCGGCGTTGACAGCTACCCGGTAGAGCCATGTCGTGACCTTGGCCCGCCGCTGATAGCTGGCGAGCTTGGCGGGCAGGGCGGCGCAGATATCCTGCGTCAGATCCTCTGCCTCTGCCCGCGCGCCGGTCAGACGGAAACAGAAGGCAAAAAGCCGATCATAATGGCGATCAAGCAAGCTGGCAAAGGCCGCACCGTCGCCGGTGGCTGCCGCTTCTGCAAGATCTTCATCGCTTGTTGTCATGCGCATCACATTTGGTTGGACGCGTCTGGAAGGTCAATCCTTGGTTGCTTTGTGCATTTTTTTGCAAAGGGGGCAATTCGCGGTTATGATGGGCGCATTATTCTATTTATTCTTATGCTGCTGATTGAGGTATTTTATGTCCGACGATCCGCAAATCCCTTTGGCTGCCGCGATTGAAGAATTGCGTGCTGAATTGCTGCGTGCCCTTGATATGGGCAAGGATCAGCCCCTGCAATTTCGTGTCAAACCGGTTGAGCTGGAGATGCATGTCACCGTGACCCGCGATGCTGCTGTGTCGGGTGGCGTGAAATTCTGGGTTGCCAGTTTCGATGCCGATGCGTCGCAGGAACGCCAGTCCAGTCACAAGATAAAACTGGTGCTGGAACCGGTATCGGGCGATGGGCAATCAGAGTTTCTGATCAGCCGTGTCGGCCAACCGAAGCCAAGATGAGGCGTGCCGCATGACAGATGCCATTCCCGAACTGCTGGGCCGCGTCACGGAAGTGTGGTCGAATACGGCGGGTGGCAATGCTGGCACCGGCTACCTGATTGGCACTGACCTGATCCTGACGGCGCTGCATGTGGTGCGTCGTGACGGGGCCGAACCGGCCACAGAAATTGTGGTGCGCCCCTTGCTGGCGGCCGGTCAGATGGGCGCGTTGCAGGCAGCCGAACTTGTGTGGCCGACGGCCGACCGCCTGGATGATCAGCCACTGGATGCCGCGTTACTGCGCTTGCGCAACCTGAAATGCGAGGCAGCCCCAAGGATTGATCTTGGCAAGCCCAAGAACCCGCCCGATTGTCTGAACCTGCCATTGATGGCGGTTGGTTTCCCTGCATTTGCCCCCAAGGCCGGTGACCGGCAGGATACCGAACAGATCAGCGGGATTGCCCCGTTGGCATCATCCATCGTTGCGGGGAAGTACCAGATCGCCGAGTTGCGGAACACGCAGAAATTGCAGGTCGATGATAGCTTGGATTGGCATGGCATGTCGGGCGCGCCGCTTCTGTCAGAGGGCCGGTTGATCGGCTTGCTGGTTGCCCGTAAATCGGCCAATCAGCGTTATGATTTTTCCGGTATCCGTATCGAGAAGCTGTTGGAGGATGCGGCGTTTCGCGCTTATGTCGGGCCGTGTATTGATAACGGCGCAGATCTTCCTGCTTTTACCGACATGAGGGCGAAGCCGATTGTCGTACCCGCACCGCGTACTAGCGTTCCGGACGTGCCACCTGATGACACCTGGGACATTCCGGCGGACGCATTCGGCGAATTGCTGGATCATCAGTTTGGCTTGCCTGCCTCACCACTAGAGAGCCCAAAAATGCCGCCGGTGCTGGCCCTTTATTGGGACCGGTTGGATCGCAAGTTACAGGATGCTTTCGCCTTGGCCGCAACACAGGCGGTCGGCGCCGGGAAAAACTACATCTCGACCACCACGCTGTTTGCTGCGTTGCGCCGCTTGCGCAACGCCCCGATGCCGGAATTGCTGGACGCCATGCCAGATGGCGCGATGGGGGCGCCTGTGCCGGCGCATATCAGCCCGGATTATGCCTGCCTGTACCGGATTACCGCATTGTCGCCCTGTGTGACCCGGTCGCTTGATAACCTCGCCCCGAAAGTGGGCAGTGATGCGGTTCTGTCCAGCGAGGATATGTTTGTCGATATCGCGCGGTTTGGCACAGGCAAGTCCACAATCCGCATGCGGGATAACGGCGTGGATCCGGATTGGATTGTGGACAAGGTCACAACGCTGGACTGGCATGTGCTGTCCCGCGATGGCGCGCAGATGGCGTATTAGACCCCGGTGCAGATATACTTCATTTCCAGGTAATCATCGATCCCGTGATGCGACCCTTCGCGCCCCAGACCCGATTGCTTGACCCCGCCGAACGGTGCCACCTCGGTTGAGATGATGCCGGTATTCACGCCGACGATCCCGTATTCCAGCGCTTCGGCGACCTTGGTCACCCGGCTAAGGTCGTTGGCGTAAAAATAGCTGGCCAGCCCAAAGATCGTGTCATTGGCCTGTGCGATCACGTCATCTTCATCCTCGAATTTGAAGAGCGGCGCGAAGGGGCCGAAGGTTTCATCGGTGCTGACGACCATGTCCTTGGAGGCGTTTGTGATGATTGTGGGCTCAAAGAATTGGCCGCCCAGATCGTGGGGTTTGCCCCCAGTCAGCACCGCGCCGCCTTTGGCCAGCGCATCGTCGAGATGGGATTGGACCTTATCCATGGCCTTCGGTTCGATCAGTGGGCCAAGGGTTGTACCGTCGGTCATCCCGTCGCCAACCTTGAGCGCTTCAACGGCGGCTTTGAATTTCGCCGCGAAGGCGTCATAGACCCCCGCCTGCACGTAAATCCGGTTGGCGCAGACGCAGGTTTGCCCGTTATTACGGAATTTGCAGGCGATGGCCCCCTCGACCGCAGCATCCAGATCGGCGTCATCGAACACGATGAAAGGCGCGTTGCCCCCCAGTTCCATGGAACATTTCATGACCTGATCGGCAGCTTGCCGCAGCAGGATGCGCCCGACTTGCGTTGACCCGGTAAAGGTCAGTTTGCGCACGGTGTGATTTTCACAGAGTTCCTTGCCGATGGCTGAGGAATCGCTGGAGGTGATGACCGAGAAGAGACCGCTGGGGATTCCCGCCTCTTCCGCCAGTTTCGCCATGGCGAGCGCTGACAGGGGGGTCAGCTCAGAAGGTTTGATCACGAAGGCGCAGCCTGCCGCCAATGCGGGTGCAACCTTGCGGGCGATCATCGCATTGGGGAAGTTCCACGGCGTGATGCCGGCAGCGACCCCGATGGGTTGTTTGATCACGGTGATCCGTTTGTCGGCCATGTGGCCGGGGATGGTTTCGCCATAGATGCGCTTTGCCTCTTCGGCAAACCATTCAACGAAAGAGGCCCCATACCCCACCTCGCCCCGCGCTTCGGCGAGCGGTTTGCCCTGTTCGGCGGTCATGATGATGGCGAGGTCTTCGGTATTGGCGATCATCAGATCGAACCATTTACGCAGGATGTTGGCGCGCGCCTTGGCAGGTTGGGCGGCCCAGTCTTTCTGGGCGTCTTTCGCCGCTTCAATCGCCCGCGCGGTTTCGGCCCGGCCCAGATCGGGGACCGTTGCGATGACGTCGCCCCGCGCGGGGTTGGTCACATCGAATGTCACCCCATTGTCGGCCGTGATCCATGCGCCAGCCACCAATGTGGTGTCACAGATCAGATCGGGACGTGACAGCATGGATGTCAGGTTGGTTTTGTCGTCAAGCATGGTAGCCTCCCTTAGCTGTTGCGCTATCTGCCCGTAGAATCGCGCTGGCGTAAAGGGGGACCGATGGAATTAGACGATGCATATGCCAATGGGGCCTATATTCCGGGCGCTGCGGATTATCCGGCGAAATGGGCAAGTCTGGCCCACGCGTTTCGTGCTGATAACCTGTGTGAGCTGGATTTGCCTTATGGTGAAAGCCCGCGCCAGCGGTTTGATATGTTCCATCCACCCAGGCTTGCCAAAGGTGTCGTGATCTTTGTGCATGGCGGTTACTGGCTGAATTTCGATAAATCCTACTGGTCGCATTTGGCGGCTGGCCCCTTGGCGCATGGTTGGTGCGTGGCGATGCCGTCCTATGATTTGTGCCCCGATGTGCGGATTGGACAGATCGGGCAGCAAGTTGGCCAAGCGATTGAAACGGTCGCGGCCCGGACTGCGGGTCCAATCCGGTTATGCGGCCATTCCGCGGGCGGCCAGTTGGTGGCCCGGCACGCCCATGCAGACAGGGTCGAGAAGGTTGTGCCGATATCCCCCGTGGCGGACCTTGCCCCGTTGATGAAGACCAGCATGAACAGGGATTTGCAAATTGACGCGGATGAGGCGCAGGCCGAAAGCCCGGTACATCGGCCACCACCGGCCTGCCCGGTGACCGTCTGGGTCGGAGCGGATGAACGTCCGGTGTTTCTGGAGCAGGCGCAGGCGCTGACCGATGCCTGGGGCTGCGCGCAGGTGGTGGCCCCCGGTTTGCACCATTTCAATGTGGTCGAGGCGCTGGCTGATCCTCAGTCTCCATTGACTAAGGCTTTGGTGAGCTGATCAGGTGATTGACCTGTATAGTGTATCGCGCGCCAACCCGCGTGCTGGGCCGCTGTTACATTTGTGATGGTGTCATCAATCAAGACTAACTCCTGCGATGCGCGGGCCTCGGTTTTCTGGATATGGGTATAATACGTTGCGTCGGGCTTGGCCGCGCCAATAGCGGCTGAATAGTAGATTCCGTCGGAATAGGCGTTCAAACCAGCCGTTTGCATCAGATATGTTGCGCGTTCATGTTCCTGATTGCTGGCAAACATCACTCGGTATCCCGCTGCGCGCATGGTGGCCAACCACGTCAGCAGTTCTGCGTTGGGGTGCGCATGATTGGCAAACCAGTAATCACGCAAGGCTTCTGGGGCGGTATCTGCTCCTATCGCTTTGAGGGCGTCGGACAGGCGCGGCATTAATTTTTCTCGACCGGTGACTATATCGGCCCAGTAAGGGCGAAAGAAATGATCGCGCAACGCAGCCTTGTCAAAACCAAGGTCCCGCTGCAAATCCGCTGCCCAATTGCTGCAATGCGCGTCGCGTCCCAGGATCACGACACCATCAATATCCATCAAAAGGACGGGTCTTGGTGCATCACTCATCAGAACCTAATGACAGCTCTCTCGCTGTCAGACAAGCATCAGCAAAACGTCCGTCCCATTGGGTAACGCGGAATGTCATTCTTAAGACTTGACCCGTCAACCCGCGCCATCAATCAACCAGTTTCCATGTACCCAACCCGTGCGGCGCGGTGTGCCGTAATAGATGCCAAACCATGCACCACTGCGCGCGCAGGTTCTTACCAAATCTCCGTTACGAAGCTCGTCGAGTTTGCGATAACTGGAGGCCGGACCTGTGCGGACAGAGAGAAACCCATCGCCGTTCGGGTCGAGCCCCGACACGATACTACCGGCACATCCGGCTGCCTGATCATCTTCGATAATCGTGAATTCAACGTCCAATTGCTGCGCATTGGCGGCTGTTCCGAATAACGCAATCGCTAGCGTGAATGCAAATGCTCTCATTTTGAATATCTCCATAAACCAAATAGTGTTTTGCAGCTTAGATGCTGCATTGGTAGCGAGGCAAACACAGCTTACCGCATCGGATCAAATTGGGCGTCGCTCAACGTGCAATCCCGCACCACGTCATTGCCACAAAGTCGCGGGTTCAGGGCCCGGTCAAGACAGATACGTGCCTCTTGAATATATCCTTGTTTGCAAGTGATTGTGATGTGATCGGGCATCAGGGTTGGGTTGTCGCGTATGAACGCCTCTTCAATGACAGATGCGGGCAGCGTTACCGGATTGTCCAGCTTGCGAAAAACCTCTGGCCGGATGATCTGCGTGTATGCTTCGCGCGACAGGGCGTAGTAGTCATCGGATGACAACCCCGTGCAGACCCCGTGTTTGCGCCATTGATGCCAGGCGAGGCCCGATGTGCCCATGATATCGGCCATGGCGGCCGTATCGCTACGGCTGGGCGGAGGAAAACTGGTCCTGCAATTGGCGGGGTAGCCGCTTTCATATTGCGGCCATAGCCCGTGCAGGATCCAGCCGTGATCATTTTGCGCATCGCATTGCGGCGAGTTCCGTTCGTCCCCTTCAAGTGCGCACCAATTGGCCGACCAGGACAGGGACAGGACGTAATAGTCGAATTCCCCGGCCACATCCTGTGCCGCAGCGGGCGATGACCAGAGGATGATAAGGGCAAACAGGTGGCGCATTTTTGATCTTTCATATCGGTGTTCGCGCCCTTATATAGGCGTCAAGTTCCCTGACAATGCGAACCCGGCCCGATACGCGGTCTGCCCAGTTGGAAGGGTGCGGGAGAGCTTTGTCTGCAGATCAGGAGAGATGCGATGTCTAATACACCGATTATGGCCAAGGCGACCGCTGTCTGGCTATGTGACAATACCACGATCACGTTCAAGCAGATTGCCGATTTCTGCGGCTTGCATGAATTGGAAGTCCAGGGGATCGCCGATGGCGATGTGGCCACGGGCGTCAAAGGGTTTGACCCGATTGCCAATAAGCAATTGACCCAGGATGAGATCACAAAGGCCGAAGAAAACCCGCTGCACAAGCTCAAGCTGCTGTATAATCCCGCATCTGCCGGTGAGGAAAAGCGTCGCGGTCCCCGCTATACCCCGCTGTCAAAACGGCAGGATCGTCCGGCGTCGATCTATTGGCTGGTGAAGTTTCATCCTGAATTGTCCGATGGCCAGATTTCCAAACTGGTGGGCACCACCAAGCCGACCATTCAGGCGATCCGTGACCGAACCCATTGGAACATCAACAATATTGATCCGATTGATCCGGTGGCGCTGGGCCTGTGCAAGCAGTCCGAACTGGATGCCGCTGTGCAGAAGGCCAATGCCAAGAAGGCCAAGGAAGGCACCGTCATGTCCGATGATGAGCGCCGCAAGCTGGTCAGCACCGAGCAGTCCCTGACAATGGAGCCCGAGCCCAAGATGCCTGCCGCCATGGCCGGTCTTGAAACCTTCAGCCTGTCTGACCCGCGCGGTGAAGAGGATGAAGACGAGGAAGACAATCGGGACGTGGCAGATGCCGACAGTTTCTTTAACCTGCCCGATGACGACGACAAGCAGGACGATTGATGACAAAGGCCCGGCGCATCGCCCGGGCCTTTTCGTTTGTCACGATAGACGCCCCAGTGGCGGCAGCATTGTGCCGCAGACGATCGCCGTCAGCAGCTTTGGTCCCGGCGGGATTTGAGAGATTGGGTACAGCACCCGGTCCCGCAGCACCGGCAGCCAGCGGCTGTCGGATTGGTATTGTGGGGTGAAGGCTGCGCTCATCGCTTGATAAGCCATGACGTGCCAGCGCCGTGATTTGGCGTAGAGTGCCAGCGCCGCGTCGCCCGTCGCCCTCTCAAGTGCCTTGGCCAGCGCCGTCGCATCCAGCAGTGCCATATTCGCCCCTTGCCCCAGTTGCGGGCTGGCCCGGTGGGCCGCGTCGCCGATATGCACCAGCCCGGGCGACCACGGTTTGCGCATGGTGCCGTGGCTGTAGCGCGCCATGGTCATCTGGGCCGGATCAGTGATCTGCGCCGCGAAAAGGGCAAAGGCGGGCCAAAGGGCGGTTGCCTCTGCCTTCCATTTTTCAATCCCGTCAGCCTCCCACTGGGCGTGGCTTTCGCGTGGCATGGACCAGAAGATTGCGGCCTTCTGGCTGTCTTCGCCAGGCAGCTTGCCGATGGGTAGCGCGCCGATCATCCGATCTGCCTTGCGATAGGCTTGCGTCAATTGGGTGATGGGCAGGTCGGTTTCGGGCCAATCAACGGTGCCCCAGATCGCCCCGTAGGGCAGGGGCCGGGGGGTGAGCGGGGAAAGGGGCGATTGCGCGCCTGCCGCGTCGATGATCAGGTCGAAAGGGCCGGGGCGGTCGCCATTGGCAAGGGTCAGGCATTGACCGTCGCGCCCGGTCACCCGGCTGCTGGGGTGGATTGCGATATCGCGGGTCATGGCGGCGGCGTGGATCGCATCAAACAGGCTGGCCCGGTGAATGGCGAGGCCATAGCGCCCGTCATCGCGTCGGTCGTACCAGACATTCAGGACCTTGCGCCCGTGGTCGACCTCATGCCCCAGCATCCGCTTGATCGGGTTGCCAAGTGCGCGTGCCCGGTCGCCTGCGCCAATCTGGTCCAACACTGCTTGACCGACCGGCTGGATCACGAGGCCGGAGCCCACGGGTTTGGGCCTATCGAATTGATCGAAAACGCTGACTTTGTGTCCTTGATCGGCCAGCAAGGCGGCTATCGTCAGCCCGCCGATCCCTGCACCTGCGATGGCAATGTTTTGTCTGCCTTGCACTTGTTAACCTGCTTCAACCGGCCCCAGACCACGGCTAGCGCAATTTGCACGTGCTGCTCAATGCGTGCTCTTTACCCCGCGCGCAGGGCTGCCTATAAGCGCGCGCATGATGTACCGGATGATCATAGCCATTATCTGCCCGGCGGTCTGAGCCATAGGCCAGCCGGGAAAAGGTGTCTGCGTGCGCGCACCGCTTCTTATTTCGTATTCCGACATGTAAAAGGACGCCCCAGATGTGCGCCGAGACCACCGACTATAAAGACACCCTGAACCTGCCTCGCACGGATTTCCCAATGCGGGCCGGATTGCCCAAACGTGAACCCGATTGGCTGGCCCGCTGGGCGCAGATCGGGGTTTATGACAAGCTGCGCGCCAAGGCCGAAGGGCGCAAACCCTTCACCCTGCATGACGGCCCGCCCTATGCGAATGGCCATCTGCATATCGGTCACGCGCTGAACAAGATCCTCAAGGACATGGTTGTCCGGTCGCAGCAGATGATGGGCCGCGATGCGCGCTATATCCCCGGTTGGGATTGTCATGGGTTGCCCATCGAATGGAAGATCGAAGAACAGTATCGGGCCAAGGGGCAGGACAAGGACGCCGTTGACATCGTCGATTTCCGTCAGGAATGCCGCAAGTTCGCCGAAGGCTGGGTGGATATCCAGCGCGACGAGTTCAAGCGGCTGGGCGTGCAAGGCAACTGGGATGAACCGTACCTGACGATGAATTTCCATGCCGAACGGGTGATCGCCGCCGAGTTCCAGAAATTCCTGATGAACGGCACGCTTTATCAAGGGTCAAAGCCAGTGATGTGGTCGCCAGTGGAGAAAACCGCGCTGGCCGAGGCGGAGGTGGAGTATCACGATAAGGAAAGCTTTACCGTTTGGGTGAAGTTCCCGGTGCTGGACACGCCCAATGATGCGATCAAAGGCGCATCGGTTGTGATCTGGACGACAACCCCTTGGACAATGCCTTCCAACAAGGCGGTCGTTTACTCCAATGACATCTCTTACGGGGTCTATGAGGTCGCAGACGCGCCAGAAGATAACTGGGTGCGCAAGGGCGAATGTTATGTCTTGGCCGACAAGCTGGCTGAGGGCGTTTTTGCCAAGGCGCGTGTTGACCAGTTTATCCGTGTCAGCGATGCGGGCGACTTGTCTGGCACATCACTGTCGCATCCGTTGGCGGGTGTCGATGGCAGCAATGCCGAATGGGATGATCCCCGTGACTTCCGCGCTGCTGACTTTGTCACCGACGACGAAGGCACCGGCTTTGTCCACTGCGCCCCGTCCCACGGGATGGAGGAGTTTGAGCTTTATCGCGATCTGGGCATGTTGCAGCAGGTGATTACGTATAATGTGCTGGAGGATGGGTCTTTCCGCCCTGATCTGCCGTTCTTTGGCGGCACCAAGATCATGCGCGAAAAGCCCAACAAGAAGAACAAGACCAACCCTTGGGAAGGTGACGCCAACACCGCTGTGATGGCCAAACTGGCCGAAGTGGGTGGGCTGTTCGCCCGCGGCACGATCAAGCACAGCTATCCACATTCTTGGCGCTCCAAGGCCCCGGTGATCTATCGCAACACGCCGCAATGGTTTGCTGCCGTGGATAAACCTGTGGGCGATGGCAACAACACTTATGGCACGACGATCCGTGAACGCGCGCTGCGCTCCATCGACGAGTTGGTGACATGGACGCCGAAGACAGGCCGCAATCGCCTTTATTCCATGATCGAAGCGCGGCCCGATTGGGTGCTGTCCCGCCAGCGTGCCTGGGGTGTGCCGCTGACGTGCTTTGTCAAAAAGAGCGCGCAGCCGACTGATGAGGATTATCTGCTCCGTAATGAGGCGGTGAATGCCCGTATTCTTGAGGCATTTGAGGCTGAAGGCGCTGATGCCTGGTACAAGGGCGGGGCCAAGGCGCGGTTCCTGGGCAATGACGTGGATCATGACGCTTATGACCAAGTGTTCGACATTCTGGATGTTTGGTTTGATAGCGGCTCCACCCATGCTTTCGTTTTGCGTGACCGCGAAGATGGGTCCGAGGATGGGATGGCCGATGTCTATCTGGAAGGCACCGACCAGCATCGCGGGTGGTTCCATTCGTCGATGTTGCAGGCTTGCGGGACGATGGGCCATGCGCCTTACCGGGCCGTCGTAACTCATGCTTTCACGCTGGATGCCAAGGGCGAGAAGATGTCGAAATCGCTGGGTAATACCATCGTGCCCGAGCAGGTGGTCAAGCAATATGGCGCGGATATCCTGCGCCTTTGGGTGGCGACGACGGATTATAAGCACGACCACCGGATCGGTGATGAGATCCTGAAAGGGGTGGCGGATAGCTATCGCCGCTTGCGCAATACGCTGCGGTTCATGTTGGGGTCGCTCAGCGACTTTACCGAGGCTGACCGGGTTGAACCGGCAGAGATGCCAGAGCTGGAGCGCTGGGTGCTGCATCGTCTGGCGGAACTGGATCAGACGGTGCGTGAAGGCTACGCCAAGTATGATTTCCAGGGTGTGTTCCAGGCGATCTTTACTTTTGCGACTGTCGATCTGTCGGCGTTTTACTTCGATATCCGCAAGGATGCGCTTTATTGCGATGGCGATACGGCCCGGCGCAAGGCGGCGCGGACGGTGCTGGATATCCTGTTTCACCGGCTGACGAAATGGCTGGCACCCATGCTGACCTTTACCATGGAAGAGGTCTGGCTAGAGCGGTTCCCGGGTGATGAAAGTTCCGTTCATCTGGAGGATTTTGCCGAGACGCCAGCCGATTGGCATGATGCCGCATTGGCCGAAAAATGGGGGACAGTGCGCAAGGTCCGCCGGGTCGTGACAGGGGCCTTGGAGGTTGAGCGAACCAACAAGGTTATCGGCGCATCACTGGAAGCGGCACCAACCGTCTATGTTAACGCGGATGTGGCGGCCGTGTTGGAAACCGTTACGTTTGACGATCTGTGTATCACGTCGGGCATTACGGTTGTCACTGATGCAGCCCCGGCTGATGCGTTCCAGTTGGAAGACGTGGCCGATATCGCCGTTGTCTTTGCCCGGGCGGAAGGCGCAAAGTGCCAACGCTGCTGGAAAATCCTGCCGGACGTTGGCACCCATGCGCATCCGGGTGTCTGCGGGCGTTGTGACGCAGCGCTGAGCTGATGAAATACCGCAACCTAGAGGCCGTGGCGCGCATGAAGGCGGATTTTGACCGTCAGGGTGCCATGGCCTCTATGGGGATTGTGGTGGGTGATGTGGCGCCGGGGCGTGTGGTGTTGGAGATGCCGTTTCATCCGGGGTTCACCCAGCATCACGGGTTCATGCATGCCGCCGTGATCACCGCAGGCATGGATAGTGCCTGTGGTTTTGCGGCTTTCACGCTGATGGATGCGGATGCAGAGGTGCTGACGGTGGAGTTTAAATGCAACTTCATGGCCCCTGCAAAGGGCCCGCATTTCCGTTTCGAAGGCGAGGTCGTGAAATCCGGGCGCACGCTGAGCTTTACCCAAGGCCGGGCCGTGGCGGTGGATGGTGATACCGAAACCACTGTCGCGACCATCACGGCTACCATGATGGCCGTGCGCGGGTTGAAAGGATGATTGCGCCGCAATCCCCGGTTGGCCCGCTGGGGTTGGATGCGGCGGATGGGGCGATCACGCGGCTTTACTGGGGGCGGGATGGCACGCTGACCGATGGGCCGCTTTATGATCAGGCGCAGGCGGAGCTGACCGATTACTTTGCGGGGGCGCTGACAGCATTCACATTGCCACTGGCACCGCGCGGCAGCGAGTTTCAACAGACGTTTTACAAGGCGCTATGCGCAATCCCCTACGGCGAAACGCGGACCTATGGCGACCTGGCGGGCGAGTTGAATGTGTCTGCACAGGCGATCGGTCAGGCCTGCGGGGCGAACCCGATTGCAATCCTGATCCCATGTCACCGGGTTCTGGCCGCCGATGGGTTGGGCGGGTTTTCCGGGGCAGGCGGGATCGAAGACAAGGTCGCCCTGCTGCGGTTGGAGGGGGCGGCATCATTGCTGATCTGACGACTTGCTGCGAAGTCCGACGGCGAAAAAATTTGCGGCGCAAATCTTTTTGATCAGCGGAGGTAATGCAAAACGGGCTGACCTGCCTTGCGTCAAAAAAATCTGTGCCACAGATTTTTTCAGGTTGCTCTAGTCGGCATCAATTGCTGACCGACACCTGCAAACAACAGATATACTGAACTGATTACCAACCCCCAATGCGCCCAGCTTTCCGGGTGGAAATCGACCCATGCGGCCCAACCTGCAAAGAATGTCCAGGCCAGCGCCATTGGCAATGTCAGCATCCGCCAGCGTTCGGTACGGACCGGATGTACGAATTTCATGGGCACAAACATCGCGACCGCCAGAATACCAACCAGCACCAGTGACACCCAGAAATTCGGCTCCAACGCGAAAATCACCAGCACCACCATATTCCAGCATCCCGGAAAGCCAGAGAATGAATTGTCGCGCGTCTTCATCCGCGTATCGGCAAAGTAAAGTGCCGAGGCGAAGGTGATAATGATGATCGCAGTCCAACCCGTCCAGCCCGGCAAGAGCCCGGATTTAAAGAGCGCATAGGCGGGCACGAAGACATAGGTCAGATAGTCGATGATCAGGTCCAGCAACACCCCGTCAAAGACAGGGGCATTGGATTTGACATCGTATTTGCGGGCCAGTGGCCCATCGATCCCATCAACAGCAAAGGCTACCACAAGCCAGAGGAACATCAGGCTCCATTTCTGTTCGACGGCGGCGAGCATTGCCAGCATGGCGAATACGGCACCGGTGGCAGTCAACAGATGAACCAACAAAGCTTTCGTACGTAATGTCATCCGTCTGTCATGACCGATCATGTGCCGGGATGCAAAAGGAAATCGGGGTTTTTTGGCCCTTGTCGCGACGTGATTTGTTCATGAAAAACCCGCCGGAAATGCGGCGGGTTTTGTTTGCGTGACGTGGTCGCGATTTATTGCGAGAGCCGGACTTCTTCGAGTGGGTAACCCAGATTGTCCTGATAGTCATAGGCAACATGGCAATCATGACAGAAGGATTGTTTGATGTTCATCACTTTGCCATTGGGCTGCACCCCTGCGTAAAGCCAGTCATCGGTTTCAGGCGCGCCGCCTTCTTCAAGCTTGGTCATCACAAAAAGCGGGCCAGGGCGCGCGGCCTGCCGTTTGGAACTGAGCGTGATGCTTTCCTTGGCCAGGATCGAGCCGACAGGCATTTCAATATCTTCGGCATATTGCGTGTATTGTTCTGCCGCGATGTCATTGGCGAACGTGATCAGCAACCGGTTGCCGTGGACACCTGCCAGGCCGGGGGCCGTCTGGGTGATCGTCCAATCGCGGTAGACGCTGCCAACAGCGTCCCCTTCGGCGCCGTAGCCTTCGGCCATCCGGTCTTTCAGGCAGTCATAAAAACCGACGATTTCAGCCTCTGTCAGGTCAAACGGGTCTTCGGCGGTGTAGGCGGTGCAATCCTGGGCAAGTACGGCACTAGCGGGGAACATGGCGAGTGCGGCGAGCGTGAGGCGAAATTTCATGGGTCTTCCTTTGGCATTCATAAGCAAACTGTATACACCAAAACCCTTGCACATCGCCCTGCATCATAGCTACCGACGATCTGACACAAGTGTGTGAAGAACATGTCAAAGTTAGATCAGGCCTTTGGATGCGCCTTGTCATAGACATCCATCAACCGTGCTGCATCAACCGCTGTATAGGCCTGCGTCGTCGATAGGGATGCATGGCCCAGCAATTCCTGGATTGCCCGCAAATCCCCACCCGCTGACAAAAGGTGCGTGGCAAAGGAATGCCGCATCGCATGCGGTGTCGCGGTGGCGGGCAGGCCAAGTTGCAGCCGGGTGTTTTGCATCACCTTCTGGATCGCGCGCGGCGACAAGGCCCCGCCGCGCACTGCCCTGAACAGGGGCGCGTCTGTTTCGACCGTGTAGGGGCAAAGGCGCAGGTAGGTCGTCACCGCATCACGGGCAGCGTCGATCACGGGCACGATCCGTTCCTTGCCGCCTTTCCCTGTGATCCGCAGCACGTCTGGCAATGGAACATCATTGCCCTTTAGCCCCAAAGCCTCTGATATCCGCAAGCCGCAGCCGTAAAGCAGGGTCACCACGGCCGTGTCGCGTGCGCCGACCCATGGGTCGCGCGCCTGCATCTCGACCGTGTCGATCATTGCTTTGGCGGCCGGTTCGGCCAGTGGCCGGGGCAGTTTGCGCTGGAATTTTGGTGAACGCACGGACAAGACGGCGGTAGGTTCAAACCCTTCGCGTTCAGACAGCCATCGGTAGAAGGATTTCACCGCCGAGAGCGTCCGGGCGAGGGACCGTGCCCCAACCCCGCGCCCGCGTTCATGGGCCATCCAGGCGCGCATGTCGCGCACCCCGATCCGGGCGATAGGGGCCAGCCCCTGCGTGTCGCCGTGATGCTGCGTCATGAAAGACAGAAAGCCCAGCACATCAGCCTGATAGGCCTTGATCGTATTCTCCGCCGCACCGGCCAAGGCGCGCTGATGATCCAGCCATTGCGCCAGCCTGTCGCTGAGTGCCGCGGAGATCATCGGATCAGGCCAGCCACCGCCGCATCACCCGTTCAAAGACGCCGGTGAAGAATGTCAGCAGATCGGTGCCCTGTTGCGGGGTGAATTGCTGCGGGTCTTCGGACCCCATGACCAGCATGCCGGGCAGGTGGCCTGCGCCAAGGTCGAGTTTCAAACAAGCCTCTGACTGCATGTATTCGGCGCGGTCGCCAAAAAGCCCGGCACCGGTGTCATAGAACCGGCGTAATGTCACCTGACGGGCAGGCATGTTGCGGCCAAGTTTGACGTAGTCATCGACAAATCCAGCGGGCGCGAGATTGACGACGGGCCCCATGGAATTTTCAGCGTTTGGCGTTTCGCTTTCCAGCACCAGCCGGATGGCATCAACCCGCAATGTGTTGGACACATCGCCCGCAAGGTCTTGTAAGAAAACATTAAAATCGGCGGCATCCATCATCCGCAGAATGGCGCGATGGACCTGATTGGTGCCTGCCAGATTGTCATAGGCGGCGGCGATGACGTTGCGGTGGGTGTCTTCCAACCGGTCAAAACGCGCCTCAAGCCGGGTCATGGCGATCGCGCGCAAATCAACGATATTGCCGCCCGCATTTGCATCACTCGCACCAACCAGGGCGCGCATGACATCGTGATCTTCCAAAAGGGTATCAGGGTTTGCGATGATCTTCTCGCGAAGCTCATCGGCCATCAGTGTCTTGTTCATTTTGCCTGCTCTGCTTTTTGTTTTTTGTCACGTTAGCAGAGGTTTCGGCGCATTTCTTCACCTAATTTGAAGGGTGGTCCGGGCGCGTGGCTTTTTTGTATCGCGGGGGTGGTCGAGTTTGGTCAATGGTGCGCATAAATGCGCACCCTACGGTGTCCGTTTTGCGACGCAAGGCGTCTGGCATTGGGCATGATCAGCCGTCGAATTCGGCTGTTGCAACCACGGATGCCAGAAACCCGATACGCGCTGCTGCCCGGCGTGACAGGCAGAGTGCGACACCACCGTCTGCGGCGAAGACCAGATCGCCGTTCAACGTGCAATCCAGTGTCCGGCTTTTCTGCCAGATCGTTTGAGCGTCCCGCAGGTCTTGTGCGAATGCATCACCTTGCGTTTGTGTGACTGCCGCGTAGGCTATGGCTTCGCGTTGCTGCAGTATCAGGTTCCATGCCTCTGCCTCTGCGCCCCAACAGTCGCCGGGATCCTGGCCGGGGGTGCAGCCGAAGTCCTGCACACGCACCTGTTGCACAGCCCCAATGCAGGATGTTGCGTCATCGGTTGTTTCCAAACAGGCCGATAGCAATGCAAACCCGCTGCCTTCGGTAAACCGCGTCAGCTGCCCAATGCCATCGATCGGATCGTTTGGCAGAACGGAGCCTGCATCACAGGTGAGCGTCACGGGCGTTTGATTGGGCAGGATGACGGTGATGCCGCCCTCTGCTGCGCCCATATTTTCGCCACGGGGCAACGTCGAAAAAACCTCGTAACTGGTGTCGCCGTTATACAGGGTCACGCTTTCGAATATCGTGTTGCTGGCCCAGCTATAGGGGGTGTAATCGACACGCGCAAAATCGCGTTCAAGCGATAATTCGGGGCGATTGATATTTGCCCCGAATGTGTAGTTGATCGTTGTGCCGGACAGACATAGCGCGAGTGACTTTTGATTGTCGAACGCGCAATGAAATAGCAGGTCTTGGTCACCACATACCGCGCCGACCTGTGCCGATACCGGCGCTGGGAAGAGCAGGCCTATAAGGGCCCATGCTCTGGTATTTACGCCCATGCTTGCGCCTTACAGGATGCTGATTCCTGCTTTTTTCGCATCCGCCATAAAGGCTGCCAGCCCTTTGTCGGTCAGGACGTGGTTGGCCATGGCCTTGATCACATTGGGGGGTGCGGTTGCCACATCGGCACCGATCTTGGCGCAGTCGCTCATGTGGTTGGCTGACCGGATCGACGCGGCAAGGATGTTGGTTTCAAACCCGTAATTGTCATAGATCGTGCGGATATCTTCGATCAGTTCCAGACCGTCGAGGTTCAGATCATCCAACCGCCCGATGAACGGGCTGATGAATGTGGCACCGGCCTTGGCCGCCAGCAGTGCTTGGTTGGCAGAGAAACACAAGGTGACGTTGACCATGGTGCCTTCATCCGACAGCGTTTTGCAGGTTTTCAGGCCCGCCCATGTCAGTGGGACTTTCACGGCGATGTTGTCGGCAATCTTGGCCAGTTTGCGCCCTTCGGCCAGCATGTCATCGGCTTCCAGCGCAACCACCTCGGCTGAGACCGGCCCGCTGACCATGTCGCAGATTTCCTTGGTCACTTCGAGGATGTCGCGCCCTGATTTGGCGATCAGCGAAGGGTTCGTCGTGACCCCGTCCACCATACCAAGGTCGTTGAGTTCTTTGATCTGATCGATCTCGGCTGTGTCTACGAAAAACTTCATTTGATCTGCTCCGGGGAAGGGGTTGGCGTTTGCTCGGGCCTCGTTTACCTCATAGGGGTCCGGGGGAAAAGGCCCCCGCGTGAACCAGTGGGGCGGATGATGGAATTTCAGCTTTGGATTGCGTTTGTATCGGCCTCGATTGCTTTGCTGTTGATCCCCGGCCCAACGGTTATTCTGGTGTTGAGCTATGCGCTGAGCCAGGGGCGCAAGGTTGCTGTCGCCTCTGCCGCCGGTGTTGCGCTGGGTGATCTGATTGCGATGACTGCGTCACTGGCAGGGTTGGGCGCGTTGGTTTTGACCTCGGCCACGTTGTTCACGGTGATCAAATGGCTCGGGGCCGTTTACCTGGTGTGGATGGGCATTGGGATGTTGCGCGCGGCTGGTGGCCAAAAGGGATTGCGGGTTGTTGATGCCCCCGCCTTGCCCGCTGCGCAGATTTTTCGCCATGCTGCGACGGTGACCGCGCTGAACCCGAAATCAATCGTCTTTTTCATTGCCTTTGTACCGCAATTCATCCGCGCAGATGCGCCGCTATTGCCGCAATTTGCGATCCTGATTGGCACTTTTGTAGGCCTCGCTGCGATCAACACCTTGGCCTATGCGGTGCTGGCGGATCGGTTGCGGGCGACTATTCGTCGTCCGGCCATCCTGATCTGGCTGATCCGTGCCGGTGGTGGTGCGCTGATTGCGATGGGTGCATTGACGGCGACCCTGCGCCGTGCCGCCTGAATTCTATCATGAGGGTGATCTGGTGGGGGTTCTGACGACCCAACCGCTGGATCGTTTGCTGGATTACAAGGCCCCCGAAGGCGGCTGCCATCTGGGTGCTTTTGTGGAGGTTCCATTGGGCCCCCGCAAGGTGCTGGGTGTCGTCTGGGGCCCGGGGAAGGGTGATTATGATCGCGCCAAGATCCGGTCTGTCATCCGGGTGCTGGATGTGGCCCCGATGCGGGATGAGATGCGTGAATTCCTGGGCCGTGCGGCGGATTACACGCTGACCCCGATGCCCGCGATGCTGCGGTTGGGCACCCGTGCGCCGGGCCTGGGTGATCCGCAATCAATGCGCAAAGTATATCGGTTGGGTGGTGAGGAACCCGACCGGATGACCGGTGCCCGTGAAAAGGTGCTGGCTGTGCTGCGTGATTATGGCGGGCTGTCATTCACTCTGCGCGAATTGGCCGAGATGGCGGGGGTTGGCACCTCCGTTGTGAAAGGCCTCGTGAAACTTGGTGCTGTCCGTGAGGAAGAGGCCCCCAGCGACACGCCCTATCCGCGGCTGGACCCTGATTATGGCGGTAAGGAACTGAGCGCAGATCAGGCGGCGGGGGCGGAGGCCTTGCGCGCGGCTTTGCGGTCGGATGCCTATGGCACAACGCTGCTGAAGGGGGTGACCGGGTCGGGCAAGACCGAGGTGTATCTGGAAGCCGTGGCGGAGTGTTTGCGCATGGGCCGTCAGGCGCTGGTGCTGCTGCCAGAGATTGCGCTGTCTGGCGAGTTCATCAACCGGGTCGAGGCCCGGTTTGGCATGAAACCTGCCGAATGGCATTCCGGTGTAACGATGACGGAACGCCGCCGCTGTTGGCGCATGGTCGGGCAGGGGGATGCACAACTGGTTGTAGGCGCCCGGTCGGCGCTGTTTTTACCCTATCAGAACCTTGGGCTGATCGTCGTCGATGAGGAGCATGACACGTCCTACAAACAAGAAGACGGGGTGCTGTATAACGCCCGTGATATGGCCGTGCTGCGTGCTGCGATCAACGGGGCGCAGGTGGTGCTGGCCTCGGCCACGCCAAGCCTGGAAAGCTGGGCGAATGTTGAGGCGGGCAAGTATCAGCGGCTGGAACTGACATCCCGCTTTGGGGCGGCTGTGATGCCAAAGATGGCGGCGATTGATATGCGGGTGGAGGATGTGCCGGGGAGCAGGTGGGTTTCACCCACCCTACGGGGCGCCATTCAAGCGAGGTTGGATAAGGGCGAGCAATCGCTGGTGTTTCTGAACCGCCGTGGTTACGCGCCGGTCACACTGTGCCGGGCGTGTGGCCATCAGATCGGCTGTGACCAATGCGATGCACGGATGGTCGAACACCGGTTTCTGAAACGGTTGATGTGCCATCAATGCGGTGAGACGAAGCCGATGCCGACCGTTTGCCCAAGCTGCGAGGCAGAGGACCGGCTCAGCGCTGTCGGGCCGGGGGTTGAGCGGATGGGCGAAGAGATTGCAGGCCTGTTCCCGGATGCCCGGATCGCTGTGCTGTCATCGGATTTATATGGGTCCGCCCGCGCGATGAAGGCCCATATCGAAGAGATCGGCGAAGGTGGCACCGATATCATTATTGGCACGCAGTTGGTGGCCAAGGGGCATAACTTTCCATTGTTGACGCTGGTGGGCGTAATCGACGCCGATCTGGGGCTGCAAGGGTCTGATCTGCGCGCTGCTGAACGGACATTTCAATTGATGCGGCAGGTGGCCGGGCGGGCAGGCCGTGCCGAAACACCGGGCGAGGCGTTGTTGCAGACCTATCAGCCGGAACATGGGGTCATCCAGGCGATTTTGGCCGGGGATGAGGAGCGTTTTTGGAAAGCAGAGGCGGAAGAGCGCAAGGCGGCAGGTGTGCCGCCATATGGGCGCATGGCGGGCATCATCCTGAGCAGTCCGAATGTGCAGGAGGTGTTTGATCTGGGGGCAGAGATGGCCCGGATGGATATGCCATTGCGTCAGATCGGGGCACAGGTGTTTGGACCTGCACCAGCACCAATTGCGCGGGTGCGCGGGCGCCACCGGGTCCGGCTATTGGTCAAGGCCGATAAGACCGTGCCACTGCAACAGGCGCTGGCCAAATGGGTCGGTCAATTCCGGTTGCCCACAAACCTGCGCATGGCCATCGATATCGACCCGCAGAGTTTTTATTAGGTTTTGTTTTCGCCCATTTCTTCGCGCCAATGACGACGGCACAGCGAAACATAGCGGTCATTGCCGCCAATGGCGATCTGATCACCCGATGTCAGAACCTGCCCATACTCATCCTTGCGAACCACCATGGTAGCCTTTTTGCCGCAATGACAGATGGTGCGGACCTCGCGCATTTCATCCGCCAGGGCCAGCAGGGCGGCGGAACCGGGAAAAAGCTTGCCCAGAAAATCGACGCGCAGACCAAAGGTCATTACGGGCACGTTCAGGTCATCCACCGCGCGGGCCAGTTGCCAGACCTGCTGGCGTTCCAGAAACTGCGCCTCGTCCACAAAAACACAGGCGCACGGTTTTTTGTCCAACCTGTCTTTGATTTTGGCGAACAGATCTTCGCCCGGAGCAAACGTATCGGCATCTGCGCCGATCCCGATGCGGCTGCCGATCCGGCCTTCGCCGGCCCGGTTATCCAGCTGGGCAATCATCAGATAGGTGTTCATGCCACGTTCAATATAGTTATGCGACGCTTGCAAGAGGACCGTGGATTTGCCCGCATTCATCGTTGAATAATTAAAATAAAGCTTTGCCATACCAAGTGCTGTCGTTCCAAAATACGTCGTTCCGATGCGGCGGGGGTACCCCTGCAAAGGCCCTGTCTGCCACGCGGTGGAACAATAAGATGAAAACGGTCTGACGCAAGTCTTGATCCGATTATTTTGTCGTTGGATTTATCAATGACAAACAGTGGCTTAATCAGTTAGTTAAGAGTGAGAATAACGCGAAGGCACGGCAATTGCAGCGCCTGACAGCCAGGGATGCAGACATGCGAGAACGAGGAAGCTACCTCAAGAAACACACCGAGGCGCTGGTCAAGGATGTCGGGATCGAAACCGCCTGCACATTGACTGGCCGGTCAAAGGCCACGTTGGGCCGTTACTATTCGGCCGCTGATGAACATAGCGACCGTTTTATGCCTGTTGATGCGGTTGCCGCGTTGGAGGCAGAGGCGTCATACCCTCATGTGACCGGTGCATTGGCCGAAATGCGAGGCATTACAATGTCTTACGAGAAGTCCGAGCCAAACAGTCAAGGCGGCGTCAATTCTGACGTCATCAAGCTAAGTCAGCGTTTTGCCCTACTGATGGCCGAATATAACCAGTCGATCGAAGACGGGGTTATATCGGTGAACGAAGCCAAGCGGCTGTTGCAGGAGACGACTGCGCTGCAAAAGGTGTTGATCGAAATGAAGATGCATCTGGAGGCGAATGAATAGCCCGATGCAAATCAACGACATGCCTAATATCGTGCCCGGCGCGCTGAAGCCGCTGGATGTTGATGCACTGACAGGGCCTGATGATCCCGGCCATCCGCCGCGTATTCTGCTGCTCTACGGGTCTTTACGTTACGTCAGTTATTCCCGGTTATGTGCCGAGGAAGGCGCGCGGGTGTTGCGGGCATTGGGTTGCGAGACCCGGTTTTTTGACCCCTCGGGTTTGCCCCTGACTGATGATGCGGATGAGACCCACCCGAAGGTGGCTGAACTGCGTGATCTGGTGATGTGGTCGGAAGGGATGGTCTGGTCCAGCCCGGAACGGCACGGGGCCATGACCGGGATTATGAAAACCCAGATCGACTGGATTCCATTGTCGCCCATTGGGGGCATTCGTCCCACACAAGGCAAGACGCTGGCAGTGATGCAGGTGTCAGGCGGGTCGCAATCGTTTAATGTGGTCAATCAGCTGCGCATTCTGGGGCGTTGGATGCGGCTTGTGACCATTCCCAACCAGTCATCGGTTCCCATGGCGTGGAAAGAATTTGAGGATGGGCGGATGAAGCCATCATCGCTGTACAACCGGATCGTTGACGTGATGGAGGAACTGGCAAAGTTTACGCTGATGACCCGCGCGCGCGATCCAATGCTGACCGACCGCTATTCAGAGCGGGTGGAGACATTGGAAGATGTGCATCAACGGGTGAGCGGTTAGATTTTTGCAACCAGTGTTTGTCACGTTGAGGGCAGCCCCTGACCCTGGGTGGGGGTGAAGCCCCCTCCCGTAGGGAGGGTGGGGGCTGTCCGGCCTATCGGCCTGGCGGGAAGTCCTAAACCAGCGGCACCAAGGGTACGCCGCAGGCGGTCAAGGTCAGAAACAAAGCCAGGGCGACAGTGGTTTTCATGATGCTTATCCGCGCTCTACAATAACAGAGCCAACTGAATAACCGGCCCCAAAGGAACAGATCAGGCCCTTGTCGCCCGGCGCCAGATCATCGGAATATTTGGAAAACGCAATGATCGACCCGGCGGACGATGTGTTGGCGTAGTCCTGCAGGATATTGGGCTGTTCATCGGGGGCGGGGCTGCGCCCCAGCACCTTTTTGCCGATATAATCGTTCATCGTCTTATTGGCCTGATGCAGCCAAAGGCGGCGCAGATCATCTGCCGTGATGCCGGTATCGGCCATATGATCAGCGATATGTTTGCTGACCACCGGCAGCACCTCTTTGAACACTTTGCGCCCGTTTTGCATGAACTGCATGTCGCGTCGGTCTTCCATCTGGTCATGGGTGCGGCGCAGATAGCCGTTATTGTTGCGGATATTGTTGCTGAATTGGGTGGCGCAGCGCGTGCCGAGGATCTTGAAATGCGGGGCGGTCAGCCCCTCATCCCGTTCCAGGAGGGTGGCCGTGGCCACATCGCCAAAGATGAAATGACAATCCCGATCGCGCCATTCCAGATGGGCGGAACAAATCTCAGGGTTGATCACCAGCGCCCGGCGGATGGAGCCCGAGCGGATCATATCCGCCGCCGTCTGAATGCCGAAGGTCGCACTGGAACAGGCGACATTCATGTCAAAGGCAAAGCCGCCCGCGCCCAGAAGCTGTTGAATTTCAACGCCAATCGCGGGGTAGGCGCGCTCCATGTTGGACGCCGCACAGATCACCAGATCGACATCCTTGGCGGCAATACCGGCCATCGCCAGCGCCTTTTGCGCGGCATCGACCCCGATCTCAGCCATATAGCCGGGCTCATCATCGGGGCGCGGGTCCAGATGCGGGAACATGCGCGACGGGTCCAGCACGCCGTCCTTGTCCAGCACATAGCGCTGTTCGATGCCCGAGGCGGCGACAATGAAATCGGTGGAGGAATGCTCCTTTGCCTCAACCTCGCCTGAGGCGATGGCCCGCGCGTTTTCGGCATTCCACAGATCGGCATAGGCGTTGAAGGCGGTGACGAGTTCATCATTGGTGATGATTTCGCTGGGGGTAAAGACCCCGGTTCCGGTGATGGCAACGTTGTGCATATGTGCTCCCCTCACCGATTACTATGGCGTGCAGAAAGCGAATGTCCACAGGCCAAAGGTGCAAGAAAAGTTGACGCTGGGGAAGCTTATAGGGAGCCAACGCTGATCACTGACCAGCCCGGCAAAGCCGGGCAGCGCCCGAACCTCCCCCATGGGGAGGGCGCTTTCAGCACCCACCCCGAGGTCCGGCCGCTGGACTTTGGAACTCCAAGGACGAACAGACTGTTCCGATAGTCGAAAGTAACAACAAAGACACTGGGGCTTTGTGCTACGCACGCGGGCTGCTTTGCCAGTTCGGTAGAACTTAGTTGCAGTTGGGCAAAGGTTCGCTAGCGGCCTGCAGCATTTTTCCGGTGCTCGGTGAGTTGGGCCATACGAAGCTTCGTCAGCCTTCGACGATGACGCAGGGCGCGAAAGGGCGGTGCAAAACCTGCGATCAAGACAAATACTAGTGCAACGGCCTTCCACACTGGAACGGATAGTCCAAAAAGAAACACAAGAACCAACAAGAGAAGAACAAAGTAGTAATACACCCAAAATCGGCTTGACCACGAATTGGGTAGGCTATTCGATGAGTATAAATCCATTTCGTTTGTCATCGCCTGTCTCCGTCACGCATCAACACGTCAATGAGATGTCTATGTGGGGCCTATATTACCCAGTTTTTCGTTCGCTCTAACTACCGCTACTAGACAGTTTCGGCATTAACGGACGGTCTCCAGTTTCGGCTCAAAAGCCGACAAATGTATTTGTGGGACCCACAAATACTTACTGTTAACCCTGCAACGCCCGCACTCCAACATCCCCTTCTTCCCGCGCTTGCATAGCCAGCACAGCCGCATGGGCGGCGGCGGCAGTCGTGAAGTAGGGGATTTTGTCGTAGAGGGCGACGGCGCGGATGTCGCGGCTGTCTTCGACGGCCTGCGCGCCTTCGGTCGTGTTGAAGACCAGCGCGATATGCCCGTCTTTCAACCGGTCGACGATGGTCAGCCCGCCCTCGTAAACCTTGTTCACCGTTTCGCAGGCAATTTCGTTTTCAGTAAGCCAGGCGGCCGTGCCGCGTGTGGCCACGATATCGAAACCGAGCGACAGGAGGGTTTTTGACGCCGCAATCATATCCGCCGTTTTGTCCGCATCCTTGATCGAGATAAACACGGTGCCGGATGTGGGCAGGTCTGTGCCTGCGCCCATCTGCGCCTTGAGGAAGGCGCGCGGGAAGGACCGGTCCCAGCCCATGACTTCCCCGGTCGACCGCATTTCGGGGCCGAGGATTGTATCGACGCCAGGGAAACGGGCGAAGGGTAGAACGGCCTCTTTCACGCTGAACCACGGGGTGTTCGGGTCGGCGAGGGTGAAGGCATCGCCCAAGGGCAGCACGTCCATCGGGTTTTCGGTTGCGGGGTAGGGTTCGCGTAGCGGGAAGTTGGACAGCGGTTCGCCCGCCATCAGCCGGGCGGCGATGGAGGCGATGGCGCTATCCGTCGCCTTGGCCACGAAGGGCACAGTGCGCGAGGCGCGGGGGTTCACCTCGATCAGGTAAACCTCTTCATTCTTGACGGCGAACTGGATGTTCATCAGGCCCACGACATTGAGCGCATGGGCCAGTTTTTCGGTCTGGGCGCGGATTTCGGTGATCACCGCATCAGACAGCGAATGCGGTGGCAGCGAACAGGCACTGTCGCCGGAATGCACGCCGGCCTCCTCGATATGCTGCATGATGCCGGCAACATGGGTGTTTTCGCCGTCTGAGAGGCAATCCACGTCGACCTCAACCGCGCCGGACAGGTAGCTGTCGAGCAGCACGGGGCTGTCGCCGGAGACCACCACGGCGTCAGAGATGTAGCGGCGCAGCTGGTCCATATCGCGGACGATTTCCATCGCCCGCCCGCCCAGCACAAACGATGGGCGGATGACGAGGGGGAAGCCGATGCCTTCGGCGATGTCGAGCGCTTCGGCGTCGGTTGATGCGATGCCGTTATGCGGCTGTTTCAGGTCGAGTTTCTGGACAAGCTGCTGGAAACGCTCGCGATCTTCGGCCAGATCAATACTGTCGGGCGAGGTGCCGAGGATCGGAATGCCCGCGTCATGTAATGCGTTTGCGAGTTTCAGTGGCGTCTGCCCGCCGAACTGGACAATGACGCCGTGCAGCGTGCCGTTGTCCTGTTCGACCCGCAGGATTTCCATCACATGTTCGAACGTCAGCGGCTCGAAATAAAGCCGGTCGGAGGTGTCATAATCGGTGCTGACCGTTTCGGGGTTGCAGTTGATCATGATGGTTTCATAGCCCTGATCGGTCAGGGCAAAACAGGCGTGGCAACAGCAATAGTCGAACTCGATCCCTTGCCCGATCCGGTTGGGACCGCCGCCAAGGATGACGACCTTTTTACGGTCCGATGGCCGCGCCTCGCATTCCGCGTCACCCATGACGGGCGTCTCATAGGTGGAATACATGTAGGGTGTCTGCGCCTCAAATTCGGCCGCGCAGGTGTCGATCCGTTTGAAGACGGCGGTGACGCCAAGGTTGTGGCGGGCGCGGCGGATGTTCTCTTCGTCCCGCCCGGTCAAGGTGGCGAGGCGGGCGTCGGTGAAGCCAAGCATTTTGATGGCGCGCAAGGCGTCTTCGGTCACGGGCAGCCCGTTTTTGATGATATCGGCTTCGGCGTCGATGATCTCGCGAATACGGGCGAGGAACCAGGGGTCGAATTTGGTGACGGCGAAGATATCATCGTCCGACAGCCCGTGCCGCATCGCTTGGGCGATGACGCGCAGCCGGTCGGGGGTTTGTTTGGCCAGTGCTTTGGTGATGGCGGCGCGGTTGGAATCTGTGAGTGACCCCGTCCCGGCCTCCGCGCCGGGACCTCCTGCCTGGTCGAGGCCCCGGGTCAAGCCCGGGGCGGGTGTTCCTTGGACGCCCGGAATGTCGATGTCGTCGAAGCCGGTCAGGCCGGTTTCCATGGAGGCCAGCGCCTTTTGCATGGATTCGTGGAAGGTGCGGCCGATGGCCATGGCTTCGCCCACTGATTTCATCGCAGTGGTCAGGTAAGGTTCGGAACCCGCAAATTTTTCAAAGGCAAAGCGGGGGATTTTCGTGACGACGTAGTCGATTGTCGGTTCAAACGATGCCGGGGTGACGCCGGTGATGTCGTTGTCGAGTTCGTCCAGCGTATAGCCGACGGCCAGTTTCGCCGCGATCTTCGCAATCGGGAAACCGGTGGCCTTGGAGGCCAGAGCGGAAGACCGCGACACGCGCGGGTTCATCTCGATCACGACCATGCGTCCGTCGGCGGGGTTGACCGCCCATTGCACGTTGGACCCGCCGGTTTCGACCCCGATTTCGCGCAGCACGTTGATGCTGTGCGTGCGCATGACCTGATACTCCTTGTCGGTCAGCGTCAGGGCAGGGGCCACGGTGATGCTGTCGCCGGTGTGCACGCCCATGGGGTCCACGTTTTCGATGGCGCAGACGATGATGGCGTTGTCGGCCTTGTCGCGGACGACCTCCATCTCGAACTCTTTCCAGCCCAAAAGCGATTGGTCGACAAGAATTTGTCCGACGGGAGACGCATCCATGCCCGACCGGCAGAAATGCTCATATTCTTCGCGGTTATAGGCCACGCCGCCGCCGGTCCCGCCGAGGGTGAAGGCGGGGCGGATGATGGCGGGCAGGCCGATGTCTTCGAGCGCGTCGAGGGCGATTTTGACGCCTGCGTCAAGGTCGCCATCAGGGGCAGTCACGATGGTGGCTTTGGGGTTTTCGATGCCGAGCCTGTCCATGGCTTCGCGGAACAGTTTGCGATCTTCGGCCATTTCGATGGCTTCGCGTTTGGCGCCGATCATCTCGACGTCGAATTTTTCGAGGACACCCATGTCGGCCAGAGCGAGTGAGGTGTTCAGGCCGGTTTGCCCGCCCATAGTCGGCAACAGCGCATCGGGCCGTTCTTTTTCGATGATTTTAGCGACAACTTCGGGGGTGATGGGCTCAATGTAAGTCGCATCGGCCAGTCCCGGATCGGTCATGATTGTGGCCGGGTTGGAGTTCACCAGGATGACCCGGTAACCTTCTTCGCGCAGCGCCTTACACGCTTGTGCGCCGGAATAGTCGAATTCGCAGGCCTGTCCGATAATAATGGGCCCCGCGCCGATGATCATGATCGACTGGATGTCGGTACGCTTTGGCATGGGCTTGCCCCTCGGGTTTATGCAAATTGTCGTGGGTTATAGGGATGGGCATGCGGGTTGCAAGCTGCGCTGTGCGGTTTTTTGACGAAATATCGACCAATGGCGCATGTATTTTGGAGCAGATGCGGGTGACGGTTGACTTTGGCGGGGCAAAGGGGTGTATCGGGCCGACCGTTTGACCCCTGTAAGGATGACACTATGCACGCCTATCGTAGCCATACCTGTGCTGAACTGACTGCCGCTGATGTTGGCCAGACCGTCCGTTTGTCCGGGTGGGTCAATCGGGTGCGGGATCATGGTGGGATTCTGTTTATCGATCTGCGCGATCATTATGGGATGACACAGGTCCTGTGCGACCCGGACTCGGCCGCCTTTGCCGATGTCGAAAAGGTACGGTCAGAATGGTGTATCCGCATCGATGGTGAGGTGAAGGCTCGTGATCCGGAACTGGTGAACCCCAAACTGCCCACCGGTGAGGTTGAGGTATTCGTGCGCGCGATCGAAGTGCTGGGGGCCGCAAAAGAGCTGCCGCTGATGGTGTTTGGCGATCAGGAATACCCTGAAGAGACCCGGCTGAAATACCGTTATCTGGATCTGCGCCGCGAGGCGATGCAGGAAAACATGAAGCTGCGGTCGGATGTTGTGGCCTCTATGCGCCGTCGGATGTGGGATAGCGGGTTCCGTGAATACCAAACGCCGATTATCACCGCCTCTTCGCCGGAAGGTGCGCGTGATTTTCTGGTACCTTCACGGCTGCATCCGGGCAAGTTCTATGCGCTGCCGCAGGCCCCGCAGCAGTTCAAGCAGCTGATCATGGTGTCGGGCTATGACAAATATTTCCAGATTGCCCCGTGTTTCCGCGATGAAGACCCGCGCGCAGACCGGTCGCCGACGGATTTCTATCAGCTGGATCTAGAGATGTCCTTTGTGGAGCAGCAGGATGTGTTTGACACGATCCAGCCGGTTCTGACGGGCATTTTTGAAGAATTTGGCGGTGGGCGTCAGGTCGATCAGACGTGGGAGCAGATTTCCTATCGCGATGCGGCCTTGTGGTATGGATCGGACAAGCCCGACCTGCGCAATCCTATAAAAATGCAAGTGGTCTCCGACCACTTCCGCGATTCCGGCTTTGCGATTTTCGCAAAGCTGTTGGAGCAGGACGGTACCGAAGTGCGCGCAATCCCCGCCCCGACAGGTGGGTCGCGTAAGTTCTGTGACCGGATGAACGCCTTTGCCCAGAAGGAAGGTTTGCCCGGAATGGGCTATATTTTCTGGCGCGAAAAGACGGCCGATGCGGTGGCCCAGGAGCTGGGTATTCCAGTGAAAGAGGCGCAGGCCAAGCTGAAATCAGGCGAGGTTGCAGGCGGGATGGAAGCCGCCGGACCACTGGCTAAGAATATCGGGCCGGAGCGGACAGAGGCTATTCGCCAGCAATTGGGTCTGGGGCTGGGGGATGCGGCGTTTTTCCTTGGTGGTAAGCCCAAAGCGTTTGAAGGCGTCGCTGGTCGCGCCCGCAATGTGATTGGCGACGAATTGGGTCTGACCGATCAGAACCGCTTTGCCTTTGCCTGGATCGTGGATTTCCCGATTTACGAGCAGGACGAAGAAACCGGTAAGATCGATTTTGAACATAACCCGTTTTCGATGCCGCAGGGCGGGATGGATGCGCTGAATGGTGATCCGCTGAAGGTGCTGGGCTATCAATATGATCTGGCTTGCAACGGGTACGAGCTGGTCTCAGGTGCGATCCGGAACCACCGTCCAGAGATCATGTTCAAAGCCTTTGAATTGGCGGGTTACGGCAAGGATGAGGTCGAGAAACGATTTGGCGGGATGGTCAATGCGTTCCAATATGGCGCCCCGCCGCATGGTGGTTGCGCGGCGGGCATCGACCGGATCGTGATGTTGTTGGCGGATGAGGCGAATATCCGTGAGGTCATCATGTTCCCGATGAACCAGCGGGCAGAAGACCTGATGATGGATGCGCCAAGCGAGCCGCAGAATGAACAGCTGCGCGAATTGCGACTGCGGGTGTTACCGCCCGAAAACTGATTGATCAGGCCATAAAAATATCCGCGGCGCTGAAAAATCTGTGACAGATTTTTAGGCCCTGCCTCAGATCTGCCCGCCTGCGGCAAGCCGTGACTGAACCATCTGCGACAGTGTTGCCACGCCTTTGTTAAGGTCGCCACCTCTGGTGCGCAGGCTGGCAAAATCACGCACCGCCTTGTCGAGATCGTGGTCTTGCGCACTGCGCGCCACACCGCCAAGGAATTGGGTCACATAATCGATATTCTCGTTCTCGCCCACTTCCTCAAGGACTTGCGCGATATGGTTCAGGTCATCCTGATACGCGATGGGGTCAGGGCTGACCATTTCATCGCTGACTTCGCGCGGGGCGGGCGGTTGTCTTTCGGCGGGCAGATGTTCAAGGATTGCCGTCTGGAATGCCGCTAGACTGGCAATAGGTTTTTCGATGAAACCATCAGCCCCATAGGTCATCACCTCTTCTCGCGCGGATGTATCACCACTGATACCCAAGATCACTTCGATCCTTGGCACCGCCTCTGACAATGCCTGGATCAGCGCCAACCCGGACCCGTCGGGCAGGCCTACATCCACCAGCAGAACGGAAGGCCGGTAAACCGCCAAATGCCGCCGCGCGTTCTCTAGACTATCGGCCCGTCTGATCCGCGCGCCAGAGCGCAAACATAAAAGACGCAAAGATTCGCTCGCAAACCGGCTGTCTTCAACAACCAGAACGGTCAGCCCCAATAAAGGGCGGCGCGCCGTTGGCGCACGGGTAAGCATCATCTCATTCAAGGCATCCATAGCGATTCTTCCCTATTTGCTGCGAATGCCATCATTGAAAGCAGCACAAGGTGAACAGGTTATTAACTTCGTCGCACGTTGCACGCAGCATCCGCCCGCGCCATAAAGCGACAAAAAGGAGCATCACCATGATTGGTCGCCTGAACCATGTCGCCATCGCTGTCCCTGATCTGGACGCCGCAAGCGCGCAATACCGCAGCATGTTGGGGGCCGATGTCGGCGCGCCCCAAGATGAGCCTGATCATGGGGTGACGGTTGTCTTTATCAACCTGCCCAATACCAAGATCGAATTGCTGTATCCGCTTGGCGACACCTCACCCATTCAAGGGTTTTTGGACAAAAACCCATCTGGCGGCATTCATCATATCTGTTACGAGGTTGATGATATTCTGGCCGCACGTGACCACCTGCAGGCCGAAGGCGCGCGTGTTCTGGGGGATGGAGATCCCAAGGTCGGTGCGCATGGCAAACCGGTCTTGTTCCTGCATCCCAAGGATTTCAACGGTTGTCTGGTGGAACTGGAACAGGTCTGAACTTGCCAAAGGCGCCATCTGGCGTATCTACCTGCTACAGCTACCCTGAAAGGAAATCCCATGGGCCCAGTCTCTGGCATCGTTCTGTTTGCTGTCGTTTGGTCGATGGTGTTTTTCATCGTGCTGCCCTTGCGCAACAAGACGCAAGGGGATGCTGGGGAAATTGTACCGGGCACGCCCGCCTCGGCCCCGGTGAACCCGGACCTGAAGCATAAGGCAAAGATCACCACCTATTGGGCCCTGCCGATTTGGGCCTTTCTGGCCTTTATCATCCTGTCAGGGGCGGTGACGGTCCGTGACCTTGACTGGTTTGACCGTATGTCCACCCCAGAGATCAGCCGCGATTGAGCTGATGAAACAGATGCGTAAAGGTCGCGGCCCCTAGTATCGGGATCACCAGATTGATCAGCGGGAATGTCAGTGGCACGGCCATCAGGCAACCGGCAGCCCAGATCGTGCCCCGGTGTTTCTTGCGCAGTCGTTTTGCCTTGTCCCGCCCGATCCGTCGCATCGCGGCCAGCTGAAAATATTCGCGCCCCAACAGGAATCCGTTTAGCGCATAAAAGATAAAGAAGGCGGCAAACGGCAGGATCGCGTAAAGGATGAAGGCAAAGATATTCGCCCCGATCAGCACACCAAGGAAATTGACCGTGTCACGCAGCCCGTCAAAGAAGGCTGTTTTTTGTGCGACGGGCAAATGCTGGTAATGTTTGTCCTCAACGGCTTGCGCAACCTCATCCAGAAACAGCGATGTGATGGTCGAGGCGACAGGGATCATCAGGAAAATCGATACCACCAGCATCACCCCCAGCGATCCCCAGCTGAGCAGATCGCCCAGCCAGGTGACTTCACCGACGACCGGCAGGCTGAGCGGCTCTGTTGTCAGCCAGTCGATCAGCCATAAAAGCACGGCATAAATCGCAACCAGCAACGCAATGGTCAGCCCGATGCCCCGCCAAAGCACGCTGCGAAACCGGCGGTCGGGGAGTTGGGCAATGGCCTTCAGAAATGCGGTCAGCATCATGTATCAACCCAGGTTGTGATGGATTGCAGATCAGGCCGTGGGCGTTCGGGGGGCGGGTTAGTCTCGGTCCCCAGATGGATGAACCCGGCCACTGTTTCATGATCGGCCAGTCCCAGACCGTCGCGGATGAAGATCCGGTCATGACTGGCCCACCCGGACAGCCAATTTGCGCCCCAGCCTGTGGCAAGTGCGGCGTTCAGCAAGGCCAGGCAAACAGCACCGGCTGAATAGATTTGTTCGATTTGTGGGATCTTCTCGGACGGTTTTGGGCTGGAAATCACGGCAATGGCCAGATCGGCCTGCGCATATTGTGCTTGCCCCTTGGTGATCTTTTCAGGGTCGATCTCCAAGGCCTCCCCCCGCGCGGGCACCATATCGGCCAGTCGGGTCAGTGCAGGTTTGCCCAGCACGATAAAGCGCCACGGTTCCAGCTTGCCATGATCAGGTGTGCGGGCGGCGGCGGTTAACAAGGTGTCGATTATCGCCCGGTCCGGCACTGGAGTTGTCAGGGTTTTTGCAGGTCGGGATCGGCGGGTCAGCAGAAAATCAAGCGCGGCAGCGTTGGCAGGGGGCATCACATGTCCTGTAGTTGGGTCAGCTCCGAGATATGGTGTGACCTTCGCGATCTCAAGCGACAACGCAAGGCCAGCATGGCTGTGGTTTTGACACAAACGCCGTTTTGCTGTTTCATTTGCTGATTATTCAAGGCCCGGTGCCGTCTGTTGCGGCGCATTTCGACCCAAAGATTTTTGATGATGTGAGGTATTCCAATGACCCGCGACGCTGACCTGTTGGCAACGACCTGACCATGTTGGGCTGGATCAAAGCGTTTTTCAAAAGGAGAGAGAACACAGTGTTTATTGCAACGGACGGGGTAGGGACCGACATTCCCGAGGATGTGCGTCATGCGGCAAAGCGCTTTGCGGCTGAAACGGTGCAAGCCGCGGGCCCCGACCTGGGTAGCACAGAAAGCGGGGTCGATGGGGCCGCGCCTGCGGGCGGTGCTGCGGCTGTGCTGGATCGGTGGGATATTCAGGCCCACCAGTACAAGACAGAGGCCGAGGTCAAAGTGGGTATCCTTGGCGGGTTGTTTTCGGGCCGCAGCAAACTGGTCAAAAGCGGGGTGGTGCAAGAGGCCAAGCGGTTCAATGTCAGCCAGACTGATGACGACAACCGGGTCGAATTCGGCACGGCCGTGCGTCTGTTGGTCGCAACAAACGGGACGGATGCCGATGCCAAGCTCACGATCCCGAATATCGCCGCAGGCGCGCAGCTATCGCATTTCGAAGCGCGGATTGCCTTGTCTGTTGTCGGCTTTACCGGCCCGCTGGGCGACATGCTGCCCGCACCCGGCGAGTTGAACGTCGAAACCCTGCCCGAATATCTGGAGGCGTTTCGGAAAATCCAGTCATACGTCTTTGGCCGGGACGCTGCCGGGCATCTGGCCCCGACCTTGCTGGGGTATAGCAAGTTGGAGAATACCTAGCAGGCTTGTGTTCTATCCCGATTCGAACAGGTCCAGGTCGCGCAGGCGTAGCCGGGGTTTGCGCAGGCTGCCGAAATCCTCAAAGCTGACCTTATGCGGGAATAATGCCAGATACTGCGCCAGCATATCGCCGCGCAGCCCAAGCGAAAATCCGGTTCCCGGATGCAGGCTTTCGATATCGATCCCGTTGACCGTCAGCCGTTCATGCCCGGCAAAGCCAAGCTGATAGACCCGTACCGGGGCGGCCGGCCTGAGTGCGATAAACGCGTGCCCATCCACAAAATCGCGGGCGGGGATAAAGGCCGCGTTGGCCCCGGTCAGCGCGCGTATCCCGTTGGCCCGGTGATACAGCCGTGCTGTTGGCCCCAGCACAAGGTCGGGTGAAGGCCGTTGTAGCCCCAGCGCATCAACGGTGATCCGGATCAGCATGGATGTTTCGGAAGTGGTGTTGGCCTCATCAGGGCGCAGCGTCATCGACCCGCGCCACAGCAACGTGTCGAAATCGCCATCAGCGATCTTGACCCGATCACCGGGCAACAGATCTTCGACAGCCATGGGACCGTTTTCGGTTTGCAGGATCGCCCCGTGCCCCAGCGCACCAAACGCGTCTTCGAACGCTGGAAGGGCGGGGGCGAGAATGGACATTTCCGCGATTTCGGACCGGTCATCCAAGTAGGCGACCTCGTATTTGCGCGTATGAGGTTTGTTGCGCTGAGGTCGCCCGCTGGTTCTAGCGTGCCGGTCCATAAGGTCCGGCCTGTCCAATTGATCTGCACGTAAGATCCGTGCAGGATGTGGGGTCGGTTCCATGCGGCCACCTAACGGTTTTCACATCATTTGTCGGCCCCACCGACAACATCTGAGGAGGTTTGCTATCGCCTCTATGATGGCCGAAAGGGACAAGATGTGTCAAAGCAAATTTCTAACATTTTGACCGGCATCACCAATGACACCAAGTCAGGAAGGACTGTTTCGGCGGTCCGCCTGTATCGCTGGCCGCCAGTCGCGTCTTAGGCGCTCCGCCGTTCTTCTGTGCGCAGCTTGCGGATCTCGTCGATCTTCAGCTTGCGCCGGGCAATCAGGGCCTGCCGCTGCGTCCCACGTTCCCAGGGCATCGGTGTGTCATAAGCAGCCACTGCGGCCTCAAGTGTTTTTTGCCAACGATCATTCATGGTTCAGCTCTCTTCGTTTCGCTTTCCCGGCACCCTGAGATCAATTTGCCAACGTAAACGGGCAACAGTTTGGCGGATAAGTGAAAATCTCGCGAAGCGGCTGATCATTGGCGTGTTATTTTATAGTGTACTGTAAATTAACGGAAAATATAGCATGTGGACCGGACGCTGGGTGGTCAAAAACAGCTCTCGTTATCTAACCGACATCTGCGCGCCCCAATTCAAAGCCGGATCGCTGCAATCAGACGACCGTAATCCGCCTCTTTTTGGTGAACCGATCGCCGGTAGCTGAAAAACCGGTCTGGATCCGCGTAAGTACAGTGCCGTGTCCAGCTGGCATTGCCGATGCCGATTTGCTGCAAACGGTGCAATCCGAAGGCTGGCAGGTCAAAATGAAGCCGGTCGCCTTTTCCATCGGCAAAGAACCGGCTGTAGTCCGGATTGGCTTGCGTGAACTGGTCCATGAAGTCGGGTCCGACCTCGTAATTGCGCTGGCTGATTGTTGGTCCAATCACCGCCGCGATATTGGCCCGCGCCGCGCCCAATGTTTCCATCTTGCGCACTGTGGCTTCCAATACCCCGTTCAGCGCACCTTTCCACCCCGCATGGGCGGCCCCGATGACACCGGCGCGTTGATCCGCAAAAAGCACTGGCTGGCAATCGGCTGTCAGCACAGAAATCGCAACGCCCGGTGTGGCTGTGACAATCCCATCAGCCTTGATCGCGTTGCTTAAAGGGCCAGTGACTGCGATGACATCCGCCGAATGCACCTGATGCACCCCTACCAGCCGGTCGGGTTGCAGGTTCAGTGCGGCTGCCACCCGTTCACGGTTGATTGTGACAACGTCATGCTGGTCGGAACTACCGTAACCGCAGTTTAGCCCCGCAAACACGCCCGAAGATGCCCCACCACTGCGCGTGAAAAAGCCATGCTTGGTGCCCTGCAGGGCGGGGTCGGTGATGATTTCCAGCGTCATGGTTCCAGTCCCGGAGGCGGTGTGCCCGTGGCGGGATAAAGTCCGATCACTTTGAAAAGGTCACCCATTTCGGCAGGGTGGGTCAAGCGCCGATGTGCCTGAATGTGATTTTGCAGGGCAGGGCCTTGCAGTTTCCGGGTCAGCGCCTGCGCCCGCGCGGTGATCCCCAGCCGTTCCAGAAACACCCCTTGGGTGGTTAATCGGCTGTGTTTGATCCCGTTTGCGTGCTTGGCGATGGCCGCGAAATCCACATGGGCGGTCAGGTCTGCCTGTCCGGGATTGGCAAATGGATCGGTACGGTCGTGTCCCGCCAGCGCCTGCAACGTATCCCCCAGTGACTGCCAATCGCCATAGTCGATGATCAGGGCGGCCCCGCCAAACCGGCTGATCCGGTCGCTGATCGTGCTGATGATGCCCGGCAGGGCCGTGCAGTGTTCGACCAGATCCCCATCTTTGGTATCGGCCAGCCGATGATCCAGAAAGGCGAGCGGTGCAGGGGCGGACAGCCCAAATTGCAGCGCCCCGTCATTGCTACCGACCATCCGTTCCCGCCATCCGTCCCCATCCCGGATGAATTGTCGGATCGGCAGTGCGTCAAAGAATTCATTGGCAATCAGGAAAAGCGGGCCATCAGGCAAGCTGTTTATGTTGTCATGCCATGTCGCATCAGGAACCGTCTGCGCCTGTGCGGCCCGCAAGGTGGGCGAGGTTTCCACGAAATGCACTTGTAATGCGTCGTGAAACCCCGGCACCGCCCGGCTTGCCCTTAATACGTCCGCCATCAGGGTGCCGCGTCCCGGCCCAAGCTCTGCCAGGGTAATGCCCGTGGGCGCACCTTGATCCTGCCAGCATTGTGCCAGCGCCAGCCCGATCAATTCGCCGAACATCTGGCTAATCTCGGGCGCGGTGATGAAATCACCATCAGACCCCAGTGGATCACGGGTGCTATAATAGCCATGATCGGGATGCATGAGGCAATCGGCCATGTAATCGCCCAGACTGATCGGCCCGGTGCGTGCAATCCGCGCCAGCAACAGATCAGCCAGCGGCGTCATCGCCGCCTTGCCAGCAGGATGACGGTGATCCCTGCAATGATCATCGGCAGGCTAAGCAGTTGGCCCATGGTCAGACCGTAGCCGTCAATATGCAGGCGCAGGCCCAGCTCGTTGCCAACGGTCACAAATTGGGCATCGGGCTGGCGGACGAATTCGATGATGAACCGGGCCAACCCGTAGCCGCAGAAAAACACAGCTGATAACAGCCAGGATTTCTTGAGCGCGCCAAAGCGGAAGGCGAGCAGCATCAGAATGCTGCCCAGTAATAAGCCCTCTAACCCGGCTTCGTAGAGTTGCGACGGGTGGCGCACGCAGGGGCCATCGGCGCTGGCGCATGCCTGTGCCGCGGGGCCTGGAAAGATAACACCCCAAGGCAGATCGGTTTGCCGCCCCCACAGTTCGGCATTGATGAAATTCGCACAACGGACCAGCAAGATCGCGGGGGTTGCCGCGACGGCGATGATATCCGCCAGATCGGGCAGGGGTACATTGTGCCTGCGGCTGAACAGGTAAACACCCAGCACGACCCCGACAAACCCGCCGTGAAAGGACAGACCGCCCTCCCAGATCTTGATGATATCAAGGGGTGCGGCAAGAAACTCTGCCGGTTTGTAAAACAGCACGTAGCCCAAGCGCCCGCCAGCGATGACCCCGATGACGATATAGGTCAGCAGATCCTCTAGCTGGCTGACCTGCATCGGTGGGCCGTTGCGCCACAGATGTGGGCGTTTCAGGGCCGCTTTGATAATGAACCAGCCAATGCCGATCCCTACGATATAGGCCATTGCGTACCAGCGTAGGGCAAGCTGAAAACCAAAGAGATCAATGGCAAAAATCTCGGGCGAGATATCGGGGAAGGGGATGGCACCAAACATGGCCCATGTGTTTCCCCAAGGGTGCGGCGAAGTCAACCAGCCATGTTGGGTTGTGCGCAAGCTGGCTTGTCCCCATATAAGGTCCATGCGATTGGAGATGAAAATGCAGACCAAGAACAAGATGTTTGACGACCTGAGCCAGTTGATGACCAACGCCATGGGCGTGGCCCAAGGCGCCAAGGACGAAGCACAGACAGCCATGTCATCGCTGATGGACCGTTGGCTGGCGGATCGTGATCTGGTCACCCGCGAAGAATTCGATGCGGTGCGCGCCATGGCTCAAAAGGCCCGCGAAGAGAACGCCGCACTTGCCGCGCGGATCGAAGCACTGGAAGCCGGTAACAAGTAAACCGGCCGATTCTGCGCTGAATTCCCAAAGTTTCCCCGTTTCTTTGTCCGCCGTCATTGTCAGAAAAACCGCTGACACTGACGTAAAAGGAGAACGTGATGGGATTGAGTGATCTGGTCGGCAAGGCTGCTGGCATGTTTGGCCGTAAGGCCGAAGATTTAGCAGGCGATTTTGATTTTGCAGGAAAGCTGCAAGAGCTGGGTGTGGATGCATCCATGCTTGAAGGTCTGGATATTGAAAAGGCCAAAGCATTCATCGAAGAAAAGGGTTTTGATCTGTCCATGCTGGACGGTCTGGGCCTGAACATCGACGATCTGATTGCGAAGTTCACCGGCAAGGCCTGACCTTGTTTTGCCGCGCAGCAGCCATCCCATGATGAATGGCGCTGCGGGGCAAATGCGGCGAACCCGGCGCCGGTCAATCGGGCCATGAATGAAACACAATTCTTTATTACGCTTTTAGCGCAATACCTTGCCGTCAGCCCATAAATGCGCGCTGATGCACGCCAAGCGGAACCGAAGATGCCATCTGAATCAGTCTGGGCGATCCGCACCGAAAGTACTGACACATGCCCAGTTATACACTTGATATCATTGGTGTTACCGGCACTGCCTGGGGGACGTTCACGTCGCTTGGCGTTGTTGGGACGATCACGTTTTTCGATGAAGACACGCTTGGCGTCGGCGATAACCTTCCTGATACAGAAACCGGTGCGCTGCCAACAATCACTGCCGTAACAGGTTCCTTGCCCGCCGGATGGGTCGGGCAGACGCTGTCGTTTGGATGGCAACAGCAAATCGACGGAAGCGGTGGTCCCGATGCCATTGGCATGGTGATCGGCGGCGGCGCAAACTTCATTTCCACCCATTTGGTCCAGTATCCGGGGGGCACACCCATTGTCACCGGGACGACCTATACCGCCAGTGGCATTGCGAATGTCCCCACAGAAATCGTCATTTGTTTTGGACGGGGCACTTTGATCGACACCTTGCATGGGGCCGTGCCGGTCGAGAGGCTGAAAGTCGGCGATATGGTCCTGACACAGGACCGTGGATATCAGCCAATCCGTTGGGCAGGATCGATCAAGATCGATGCGTTGACCATGTATCAGAACCCCAAACTGCGCCCGATCCGGATCACGGCGGGCGCATTGGGCAATGGTTTGCCGAAACGGGATCTATGTGTATCCCGTCAACACCGAATCCTTGTGTCATCAAAGATAGCAGAGCGTATTTTTGGAGAGCGCGAGGTTCTTGTGCCAGCGGCCAAGTTGACCGAAATGCCCGGTATCTACGTGGATGAAGACGCTACAGACGTAGCGTATTTTCATTTCCTGTTCGACCAGCACGAGGTGGTCTTTTCAGAAGGGGCGCCAGCGGAAAGTCTTTATACCGGGCCCGAGGCTCTCAAGGCGGTTTCACCAGAGGCACGCGAAGAGATTCTGACGCTGTTCCCGGAATTGGAAGACCGGTCCTATAACCCGCAGACAGCGCGCCATGTTCCTGAGACGGGCAAACAGATTAGACAACTCCTCCGTCGTCATGTTGCGAATGAACGTGCGCTTTTGAGCAGCTAATCCTTTTGCTTTAGTCATTTGAATGAGAGATATGATCTTAGCTGTTGTCTGTCAAAAGGGCGTTGATCGTGTTTTTGCCTGCCGCGTCACCTTTTGTCATCAGTAAAAGGGCCTTCCAAAGGCACCAGCCCTTGGCCCGTGCCCATGTGTCGTTATCCAAATTGAGCGTGTTGCGAAACACCTTGCGTGTTGGTTCATCAAAGAATGTCCATGCAATCGCCAGATCGCAGGCCGGGTCGCCCATCGCGCAGCATCCAAAATCAATGACGGCTGATAAGTTGTTGTCCTGTATCAGAAGGTTTCCGGGTGCGACGTCGCCGTGCAGCCAGACGGGTGCCCGTGCCCATGCGCTTTGACAGGCCTTTGTCCAAAGCCGCGAAATCTTGCTTTGATTAACGGCATCGCCCAGTTGTTGCAGGCAATGCCGTACCTCCTGATCATAGATGCGCAGATCGCCACCGCGATGGAAATTATGCTGGCCCGGTCCGGGGGCGCCATTGACGGGTGCATGTTGCAGGGTACGCAGGAACGCACCCAGATCATTGGCGAGTTGATCGGTTGGGTGCGTGGGATGTATGCCGGATAGCCATCCCATCACGCTCCAGTCAAACGGGTAGGCGTCCAACGCGCGGCCTTGGGCGATGGGTTTGGGGATGGGGAGCGGCACATGCGGGGCGAGTCTGGGTAGCCATCTCTGCTCTTTTTCTACCTGTGCGGCATAGGCTGCGGCACTGGGCAGACGCACAGACATCTGGCTGCCCAGATGAAAGGTCCGGTTGTCCCACCCCGATGTCGCAACAGGTGTTATCGGCAGATCACCCCATTGCGGAAACTGGTCCGCAATCAAATCGCGGACCAGTGCAGTGGTGATCACTGGGTCGCTCAAAACTCCGACAGATAGGCCACCAAAATATCAAGTGCCGCTTGCAGATCGTTTTTGTCGATCATCTCTGTCACGGTGTGGATATACCTTGTGCCAACGGTGATCCCCACGGCCCGCGCCCCGGCGGCGGCCTGTTGGGCGGCGGCGCCGTCTTGTCCACCAGCGGCAAGCATCGTGCGTTGGTAAGGAATCTTTTTCTTCTTCGCGAGCGCCTCAACTTCGGACACCAAAGCCTTGTCAGCAATAAAGGAACTGTCACGCACATGCAGGCCGAACCCTTCGCCTTGTTGGGTTGTTGCGTCCTTTTCAGGAATGCCCGGCGTGTCGCAAGCGAGCGTCACATCAATGCCCAGCCCGATATCAGGGCGGATGGCATAGCTGGCCGTGCGGGCGCCGCGCAGACCGACCTCTTCCTGACAGGTGAAGGCCACGTGAATTTCGGCACCTTTACCTTTCTTGCCCAGCTTGCGTATCGCTTCGATCCCCAGCCAGCAGGCAATGCGGTTATCCAGCGCCTTTGACACCAGCTTGTCACCCATTTCGACAAAGGGTTCGTCCATTACGACAAAATCACCAACCTTGACCACATCGCGGGCCTTGGCGCCCATCCCAAGATCGACAAAGAACTCACCCACTTGCGGGACCTTCTTGCGATCCTCGGGGGCCGAGATATGGATGGGCTTGCCGCCGGGGTTCATCACCCCTTTGAAATCGCCATCATCGGTGCAGACCAGCACCCGGCGCGAAAACAGGTTGCGCGGATCAAAGCCGCCAACCGGTTGCAGATAGACGAACCCGTTCTTGTCGATATGGCTGACCAGAAACCCGATTTCGTCCATATGGCACAGCAACATGACCTTGGGCGCGCTTTTCTTCTTGGCGTCGCGGCGACACAAAAGCGAGCCCATCGGGTCGGTTGTGACCTCATCGAACATCCCCTTGATTTCGCCTTGGATCAGATCGCGGACGCGGTGTTCGTGGCCGGGCACGCCGGGCATTTCACAAAGACGTTTGAGCAGGTCGATATTCATGGGGGGACTCCTTGGCATTTGGTGAGTGGTCGTGCCCGCATGATGACAATGATCCACAGGAAATTGCCATGGCAAATCACTTATCCCCAAGAAATTGCTTTACAGGACGCCCCTGATGCCTGCACGATATGTTGTAGGGGACAAAGGTGAACAACACCGCCCCTAGAGCAGGCACCTAGCGCTTGGGCACTGCCATGACCCATGCGCCAAAGCAGTGAGGCCGGTTACGATGGCATTATCAGAACATTACCTTGAGGCTGAGGATCTTCATCCGATCGATTTGGTGGAACATATCGCGGAACACCACGCATGGGAGTTTGACCGCATCCATGATGACCAGATCGCCATGGCGGTCGAAGGGCAGTGGCGCACCTATTCCATCACGCTGGCCTGGTCTGCCTATGACGAGACGCTGCGCCTGATCTGCACCTTCGATATGGAACCCCCGGCAGAGCGGATGCCTGCCTTGTTTGAGGCGCTGAATACTATCAATGATCGTTGCTGGGCGGGGGCATTTACCTGGTGGGACGAACAAAAGCTGATGGTCTATCGCTATGGGCTGGTGTTGACCGGTGATCAGATGGCAGGGCCGGATCAGGTGGATACCATGATCAACGCCGCAGTCGCGGCTTGTGAACAATATTACCCCGCGATCCAGCTGGTCACATGGTCTGACCGGACCGCGAAGGAAGCGGTCGAGGCAGCCATTGGTGGCGTTTACGGGCGCGCCTGATAATTTGGCGTAAGATGGGTTTAAACCCATCTTACCTTTCCGTAATCTCCCGCCAAAAGGGAGACGTCATGCAAGATACCGAACTGGCGCAGCGCGGCCTTGTTTTATTGGGTTGCGGCAAGATGGGATCGGCCATGTTGGCGGGCTGGCTGGCAGGGGGTTTGTCCCGGCAGGCGGTCTGGGTCATCGATCCGCATCCATCCGATTGGGTGCAGGCGCAGGATGTGCATCTGAACACTGATTTGCCCGCCGATCCGGCCATCGTACTGGTCGCTGTCAAGCCGCAGATGATGGGTGACGCGTTGCCATCAATGCAGGCGCTGGGCAATGGATCGACCTTATTTTTATCGGTCGCGGCGGGCACATCGATTGCGACGTTTGCCGATGTTCTGGGGGCTGAAACGCCGATCATTCGGGCGATGCCCAACACACCTGCGGCCGTCGGGCGGGGGATCACAGCCATGATTGGTAATGATCGCGCAACGGATGCCCATTTGGATATGGCCGACAGGCTGTTGCGTGCGGTTGGCGAAACGGTCCGGTTGGAAAGTGAAAGCCAGATGGATGCCGTGACAGGGGTGTCCGGCTCCGGTCCCGCCTATGTGTTTCACATGATCGAGGCGCTGGCCGCCGCCGGCGAGGCGGAAGGCCTGGCCCCGGATTTGGCGATGCGACTGGCCAAGGCGACGGTTGCAGGTGCGGGTGCCTTGGCCATGGCGGCAGATGAGACGCCTGCCCAGTTGCGCGTGAATGTGACGTCTCCCAACGGCACGACACAAGCCGGGTTGGAGGTGTTGATGGACGATTGTAACGGTTTGAAAAATATAATGAAAAATACCGTCTCAGCAGCTGCCAACAGATCGCGGGAGCTGTCGCGTGGCTGAGATATCCTTTGATGAATTTCTAAAAGTGGATGTGCGCGTTGGCACGGTTATACGGGCTGAACCTTACCCCGAAGCGCGCAAACCTGCGATCAAGCTTTGGATCGATTTTGGCGGTGAGATTGGCGAGAAAAAGACATCGGCCCAAATCACTGCTCATTACACGCCAGAAGCCTTGGCGGGCCGTCAGGTGCTGGCCGTTGTCAACTTTCCACCCCGTCAGATTGGCAAATTCATGTCAGAGGTGCTGGTCCTTGGCATGCCCGATAAAAACGGAGAGATTGTTCTTGTCGGCCCTAACATGCCGGTCCCGAATGGAGGACGCCTACATTGAAGAAACTTTTGATCACCCGTGTTTTGCCCGATGCGAATCTCGAAACGGCCCGCGCCCGTTATGATGTGACCGTGCGGGAAAGCACGGAGGGCCTGACCGTTGCAGAGGCGCAGGAGGCACTGGCAAGCTATGACGCCATCCTGCCGACCTTGGGTGACCAATTCGTTAAAGAAGCGTTTGCAGGCGATATTCGCTGCGGTGTGCTTGCCAATTTCGGCGTCGGTTATAATCACATTGATGTGGATGCCGCCCGTGGGGCTGGTGTGGCTGTGTCCAACACCCCTGATGTGGTGACGGACGCGACCGCGGATATTGGCATGACCCTGATCTTGTCGGCGTGCCGCCGCGCAGGCGAGGGCGAACGGTTGGTCCGTGCGGATCGCTGGGGCGGATGGGGTCCGACGCAGATGCTAGGCACCCATGTGACCGGCAAGACGGTCGGGATCGTTGGCATGGGCCGGATCGGGCAGGCGGTGGCACGTCGCTGCCACTATGGCTTTGATATGCCGGTACTGTTCTTTAACCGGTCACGCAAGAAAGTCGATTTTCCGGCACGCCAGTTGGACAGTTTGGCAGACCTGATGGGGCAGGCTGATATCGTTGTGGTGACCGTACCGGGGGGCGGTGCCAATACGCAATTGATTGATGCGGATGCCTTGGCGTCGATGAAACCGAGCGGTATTTTTATCAATATCGCCCGGGGTGATGTTGTGGATGAAGATGCCTTGATTGCTGCCCTTGAAGGGCAACAGATCGCCGGTGCAGGGCTGGATGTGTTTGCCAAGGAACCCCATGTGCCACCGCGTTTGCGGGCGTTGGAAAATGCCGTGCTGCTGCCGCATCTGGGCACCGCAGCGCTGGAGGTGCGTGCGGCGATGGGGCAGATGGCGTTGGACAATATCGTGGCCTGGGATGAGGGTCACCCGCTGCCGCAGGCTGTCTGACCACGCAACGTTCGATGGTGTCGGACAGGGTGGTTTGCAGCGAATCGCCAGAAAACCCGTTAATGCCCTGTTTTGCGCCCAAATCGCCTGTCGGCAAAGCGTCGGCGGGACGTCGGCAAAACGTCGGACCCTTGTTGGATGATTTGGTGGTTTAACGCAGCGCGCGGTGTAAAGGTTACCGGGCTGTTCATATCTTTGGGTGTCCCGCATTTGATCGGTAACCCGCGCTGCACCGTCTATCGCCTAGCCCAGAATGTGCTCGCATGTGGAACACTGCGCATCTTTACTGCGCATCTTTAACGCGATGCGGCGGATTTTCTGAAGCGTATCAATGAACCGCATCACGCAATACTGACCCAAGCGTCAAGTATCTTTGACCCAGACCCGAGCTTGAGCTTTGTCCAGGTCAACAACGGCAGAGCGGACATAGTTATCCTTCGCTGCGGCTGCGCCAATGTCCGCTTCAGGATTTCTCAACTTCTTTGATCTTGCCAATCACCCGGCGCATGTAGTCCAGGAACGCTTGCGTCTCATCTTCGGAGAGGTCAGCCAGCACTTCCTCGTTGATTTGCATTGCTGTCTGATAAGCTGAGTCTCGGATTGAACGTCCTTGATCTGTAAGGTGGATCGTCCGCGCCCGTGCATCTGCAGGGTGTTCTTTACGGATAATCAGTCCATCCCGTTCCATCCTGGTCAGCGTATTTGCAAGTGTGGCCTGCTCGATATCCAGCATGGCCAGAAGCTCTTTTTGAGTGAGCCCGTCTTTCTCCCAAAGAGCCAATAGTGCCGGAAACTGCCCTGGGACAATGCCAAGTGGTGCGATGCGCTTGCGAAGCACCTCGACAAGCAGGCGGGCCATATTGTTCACGAGGTATCCCGCGGAGTTCATACGATCAAATTCCATGATCCAACTTAACATTGCATAGCTAACTATGTAATAGTATATAGCTTGCTATGCAATACGAATCAGAAGGGATACCAAGATGAGAATTCTGACAGCAACATGCGCACTGCTTTTGGCTCTCCCGAGCGCTGGGCTGGCTCAGTCGGACGCGCAGACACCCGGTCGCGAACTTGCGGAGCTGATCTACGGATCGATTGAGGATAACCCAAATGGTGCGGCCGATATGGGTGAATTCGTCAACTTCGGTCAGGACATCTTTGCGTCCATGGACACTGATGAGAGCGGGTCGATTGATCCTGTAGAGTTCACTGAATGGGACTTTGGTTTCAACTTCATCGCCGAGGATGAAGGTCAGGAACGCGCTTATCAGACAGCGCAAAAGGTTCTTTTTGCAATCTGGGACCACGACGGTGACGGCAAGATCGAACGGCGAGAATATCACAAGTCGATGGTGTGGGACTTCCGCCGTGCAGACACCGACGACGATGCTTTCCTGACGCGGGAAGAGTTTCTCAGCGGCTATGTGGTCAACCTCGCCTACCGCGCCGCTCTCACCGGTCTGTAAGCCCGATCTTTCAAAACAAGGAGGCCGGTCTCATGAAAAGCACCCCAACCCAATATGGATCGGTTGCTGTCACCATTCATTGGCTGAGCGCGATCTTCATTCTTGCGATGCTTGGCTCAGGTTTTAGGGCGGCATCAATGACCGAAAGTGCTGCCAAAGAAGCGGTTCTGATGTTTCATGTGCCCTTAGGGATCGTGATCCTGATACTGACGCTGCTGCGCCTGTTCTGGTGGTGGCGTGTTGATCAAAAGCCGCGCCCCGTGGATGGCGACCCGGCCTGGCAGACCTACACTGCGAAAGCGATCCACGTGCTGTTCTACGTTGTCATTCTGGGCATGGTCGCAAGCGGCATCGGCATGCTGGCATTATCGGGTGCGGGCGGCGTGTTGTTCGGCGCAAGCATAGAGCCTTTGCCTGACTTCAGTGAGTTTCTGCCACGTGTGCCGCATGGACTGGGCGCGCGGCTCATGTTGGCACTTTTCGCGCTCCACGCGGGGGCTGCACTTTATCACCATTTCGTCAAACGGGACGGACTGATCTGGCGCATGTGGTTCGGCTCAAAAGGCAAAGGAGCCGGGTCATGATTAAAGCAGCGTTCAACATACTCGCTATTTGCGGGGCTGCAGGATTTGCAGGCGTCATGCTCAGTATTGGTGTAACGCTGGGTGGATACTGGCGCAGCCTTCCGACCCAGGCATTCCTCGATTGGTTTGCGGCCAACAATCAGTTCGTCTCTCGATCCATCCCTCTGATCTTTATGCCAACCTTGATCGGGCTCATTGGATCGGTCTGGTTATCCTGGGGAAGCCCGGATTTAAGGTATTGGCTGTTGAGCACGCTTTGCATTCTGGTTGTCGCGATCCTGACCTTCGCTTTCTTTGTCCCCACCAACACAGCATTTGCGAGCGGGACCATGGACGAAGTGACAGGCGCGACCAAACTGAACCAATGGCTGACGGTCCACTATTTCCGCATCGGGTTTGGCATGGCGGCTGCGGTCTTTGGCTGTATCGCGATCAAGGCCTGACGCACCACCCATCCACCACTCACAGAGTTGCCACGCAGAAGAGGACGAACCCATGAAAACCCGCATTCACGCCATTGCCGGAGCCGTCGGTCTGCTTATGATCTTCACGTTCTGGACCTCGACCGTCATCTCAGAGCTGTTCGGATCGTATGAAACCATCGCGGCGGTGAAAGGGTGGATTCTGAATGGGATGTTCATCTTGATCCCGGCGATGGCGATTGTGGGTGGCTCTGGTATGTCGCTTGGAGCGGGCCGATCTGAGAAGCTTGTGTCCACAAAGAAAAAGCGGATGCCGATCATCGCCGCCAACGGGATACTGATCCTGCTGCCGATGGCTTTCATTCTTGAAGCCAAGGCCTCAGCAGGAACCTTCGATACGTTGTTCTACGTCCTGCAAGGGGTGGAGCTGATCGCTGGGGCAACCAATCTGACGCTGATGGGTTTCAACATGCGCGATGGTGTCAGGCTCACGGGTCGGAACCGCTCGACAACCTCAGTGAAGATTCTCGGACGCGAGTTCGTTGCGGCGGACACGCTTGCGGTACGTCTTGCGAAACCGGCCGGGTTCACCTTTGAACCGGGCCAAGCCATCCGACTGACCATCCCGGCTAATGCGCCCGCAGGTGCTGGCGAGGCACGCATTCTTTCCATCGCCAGTGCGCCATATGAAGCGGACCTGACCGTGATCACGCGCCTACGGGACAGTGCCTTCAAGCAAGCCTTGCAGGCATTGCCGGAGGGCACTGACCTTCAGGTCGCTGGACCAATGGGTAGCTTCACGAGAGCTGAGGGCCAAGATCGTCCTTCAGTGTTTCTGGCAGGAGGGATCGGCATCACCCCGTTTCTGTCGATGATCCGCGACGCCCATCGCTCTGGTGGTCTGAACAACATCTCTCTGTTCTATTCCAATCGCAGCCCAGCCGACGCAGCCATGCTGAAGGAGCTGCAAGAAATCAGCGCGGCAAATCCAGGATTCCAAATGGTTGCCACCATGTCGGATATCGAAGACAGCAATGACTGGGTAGGCGAGACAGGGCGCATCAATGCGGAAATGCTGTCCAAGCATCTGCCCGATCTGTCACTGCCGATCTACTACTGCGTTGGTCCAGGCGGTTTCGTTTCAGCGATGATTGAAATGCTAGCTTCGACAGGTGTCGACAAAATCAACATCCAGTTTGAGCAGTTTGGCGGCTACTAAGAACCGAAACCGCACCGTATAGATGCAATAAGATACAGCCATCTCAGCGTCCGAGATGCGGCGTCACGACCGATTGATCTAACGCAATGCTGGCAAGCAACAAGTCGCACATAGTCCCCACAAGTAGGAGATCGTGCCTTCGGCGCGAAAGATCAATTGACACATATTTATGTGGAGAATGACCATGGAGACCAACCAACTGCATCGTGGTCGACTTATTGACCATGTCCAGCTCGTGGTGAACGACCTCAAGGCCAGTCAGGATTTTTACACAGCCGTTCTGGCCGTTTTGGGAATCCCTGTTATCGGCACGGCGGAAGATTTTTTCTGGGCTGACGAACTTGTCGTGTCCTCAGTCGACAGCCCTGCGGCACTGGGTGTGCTGACCGGGCGACACCATCTGGCTTTCCAGGCAAAGGACCGTGCGACGGTGGATGCTTTCTACCGTGCAGCGCTGATCCATGGTGGGCGCGATAACGGGGCACCCGGCGAGCGCGCCTACCATCCAGGCTACTACGCTGCTTTCGTGCTCGACCCCGACGGAAACAATATCGAGGCCGTATACCATGGCCAGGCAGAGCGCAGCGCGTCATCGGTGGTGATCGATTTACAGAGTTAAACGGCAGCGGCCAGCGCAGCTTGAAAATCCGGCAGTCCGATACTATTTCTAGAGTCAGAATAATGGAGATTTCATGTCCCGGTAAAGTGGGGAGGCAACAGCCCTCCCGATGCAAATCAACAATCTAGATGTGCTGCCAAAGCTATTTGGCGGGCCTGTTGAATTGCGATCTCAGAGAAAACTGACACTTCAAGCCTGAGCGTTGCTCATGGTAGAGACATGAAAGTTGATCCCTAATGACACGAGACTATTCCAAATTCCTTCCGCCCAATGTGAAAGGCGTAGCATCAACACGACACTTGTCACCCCTCGAAACACTTGGTTGGCATTCATTTTTCGCGCAACAAATCAGCGTGGATGAACTGGCAGAAACGCCACCTGTTCGCGTCGTCGAAGTGCATCGCAATGCGCTGCATATTGTTGGCGATGGCATCGACGAGGCAATTCCCCCGCAACCGGACGTGACAGTTGGCGATTGGCTGTTGCTTGATCGTGCGCATCCAAAATCAAGCCGTGTGTTGGATCGCAAGAGCTTAGTGAAACGCCGCGCGCCGGGTACCGATCGCCAGGTTCAGTTGATCGCGGCCAATATCGACACGGCGTTTATCGTGACGTCCTGCAATCAGGATTTCAAAATCGCTCGCTTGGAGCGGTATGTCGCCTTAGCGTTTGAAGCAGAAATTACACCGGTCATCGTCATAACGAAGTCTGATTTGGCTTCCGATACAAAAAGCTATGTCGATAAAGCGCAAGCGATCTCGGAAATTGTCCCCATCGTCACTCTTGATGCGCGAGGTGATGAGCCGAAGGTGAAGTTGGCAGAATGGTGCAAGCCCGGCAAGACCGTCGCGTTTCTTGGGTCATCCGGTGTGGGTAAATCGACCTTGGCCAACGCGCTATCGGGCACACAGATGATTGAAACGCAATCCATCCGCGAAGATGATGCCAAAGGTCGTCACACGACCACAAGCCGACAGTTACACTTTGTGCCAGGCGGCTGCATCGTGCTGGACACACCAGGGATGCGCGAGTTGCAACTGACCGATGCAGCATCTGGAATTGATGATGTTTTTGGCGATCTTCATCGCCTCTCAACCCAATGCCGGTTCAGCGATTGCCAGCATATGACGGAACCGGGATGTGCTGTTTTGGAGGCGATTGAGACCGGTGAGATCGACGCGGCCCGGTTAGTTCGGTGGCGGAAGTTGATGGCAGAAGAGGCTTTCAACTCATCGAGCCTGGCCGAGCGCAGATCCAAAGACAAAGCGTTCGGCAAAATGGTCCGCCGGGTCACAAAGCAAAAGGCAGGACGAGGCTAAGACATGATTAGGGGCGACCAAGTGTTCGAGCTTGGTCGTCTCAATAACTTCGATCAACAAGCACAAGTGCGTGCAATAAGTTGACGCATATCAAGGGTCAGGTTGCCGGAATATGAAACGCTTCCAACGACAACTGAACAAGGAATATAGGCGATTCTGCAATGATCGATGAAAAGACGGGCACAATCATTTGGCATGATTTTCTCACCGGCGACAGACAGCGCGCGACGGCGTTTTACCAAGGTCTGGCCGGCTGGTCTTACCAAACGGAGCACGCGACCGATTTCGCCTGGGGTGGTGGCGAGAAGGACTTCATTCTTGCGCTTGATGGAGATGAAGCAGGCGCAGGCTTTGCGGAAACGCCACCGGAAATGACAAATGGGTGGATCGCCTATGTGGAAGTCTTGGATGTGGACGCCACTGTCGCGCAGGCTGAAAAGCTCGAAGGGACCATCGTACGGCTGCCATTCGAAGTCCCCGGCGTGGGACGCAATGCCCTTCTGCGTGATCCTCTCGGCGCACTCATCGGTGTCTCTATATCTCGTCACAATTATCCTGTGCCGCGGCGACAGTTTGGATTGGAGGTTTACCTCACAAACGCGCCCTCATTCCCTGAGGAGTTCTATTCACAGTTGTTCGACTGGACGATCAGTTCACAGCCTGTGGCAGAACCGGCTGGCCAGACGGTCACTGGACCTTCGGGCGACGATGTTGCGGTAGTGGTGTCTGGAACGCCCCCAAAAGATGTGCAGGCGGTCTGGGTGCCAAGCATAAAAGTGGCTGATCCGACCACGTCGCTTAAAGATGCAACGGCATTGGGCGGAGAGCGTTTCAACGCGTCGACTGCGCGACAAGCGCAACAGCACGGCTCCTTTATGCGCGATCCTGACGGCGCACTCTCATGCTTGTTGAAAGCCTAGGTTGGAGGGCATTTAGATGAAGTCATTGATTTTGATTTATTCGCGTACCGGCACCACGATGAAAGTCGCGAAGGCGGTTGGATTGGCTATCTCCGCGCGGGCTATGACAGCGTGAAAGGCCGTCTGCCGCAAATCGAGTTCCCGCTTTAAGGCTTGAGAACTATGATCTGGTCATCATCGGCACCCCCATCTGGATAAGCTACCCTGCATTGCCAATTCGATCCTTCTTGGCGCAGAGGCCGCAGTTATCGCGGTGGATTGCAGTATTCTTTACTTTTGGTGGACACTCTCCTGCTGAAAAGGCAATGGAGATGGTGGTAGGTCTTCTCCCTGTCCCATTGGAGGCCTCGCTGGAGTTGCCTCACGATCAGGTCATCGAAGGCCGGGGCTCGAACACTATCGAAACATTTGTAGCGAAATTGAATGCCATTGACGGGTGATATAACAGACGGCCACTTTGAGCGATGGAAGCAGCTGATTGATATCAAACGCAGCGCATTTGGTGGCGCTAGGCCAGTGATGCCGCAATAGCCTGGCGCAAAGCCACATCCCTTGGGTCAGGCTCTACCCCAACTCCTATGCGGTTTGTCACATATCCATAGCCTAAACCGATCGCCGGATCGGCATAACCAAGCGAACCGCCAGCACCTGGCGCACCAAAAGCTTCCGCGTGACCGAAGGAAAAGCCCGCAAACGGTTTCATGAAACCCAGTGCATATTGCGCGTCGTCCCGAAGCACCTCGTCAAAGAATCCACGTGATGGCGGTACGGCAGGTGCTGTCAGTGCTGCCAGCGTTTCCGGCTGGAGCCCGAGCTCCGATCCACCTGTCGCGAAGACGCCATATGCCTTTGCAATTGCGCGTGCTGTGCCGACACCTCCACCAGAAGGAACCTCAAGATCACGCGCATATATCCGCTCTTTGTCCATGACCACGCCTGCGCCGGGGTTTACGATACAGGCCCGGAACGTGTCGGACCATGGGTTCACCAAAGCCCGTATCATTGCAAACGGATATCCGAAAACCGATTTGATCAGGCCAGCTTGCGTGAGCGGTGCAAGCCGTTCGTTTGGTATCATGTCTGGAAGACCAATGTAGAAATCGAGATCAAGCGGCGTTGCGATTTCGTCCTGAAAGAATTGCCCCAGAGAGCGATGCGCCGGATCAATCCGACGCAGCAGTTCACCTTCATAAAAACCAAGCGACAAAAAGTGATAGGCGTTACGCGTGCCGGGCGGCCACGCGGGCGGCTCCCGCGCCACGATGGTTGCCAGCAGGTCTAGATTGGCAATGACATTGCGGTCAATCTTTTCATGGAACGCATGCAGGCCCGCCTGATGCGCCAGCAAGTGTCGGACGGTGATTGCCTCTTTCCCGTTCTGCGCAAACTCTGGCCAGTAATCGGCGACACGCGCCTCATAGTCGAGCCAGCCGCGCGAATGGGCCAGCGCGAGCGCCAATGCTGACATCCCTTTGGTCAGCGAGAAGACAAGGACCAATGTATCTTCTTCCCAGGCCGCATCGACCGCAGGGTCGCGAACACCGCCCCAAAGATCAACCACCTTTTCGCCGTTCAAATAGACGCAACATGCGCCGCCCAGCTCATCGCGCTTGGTGAAATTTTCCTCGAATGCTGTTTGCACACCCGCAAATCTTGGGCTCACATATCCATTCACCGTCGCTGCTGATGGGTTGCTCATTTCCAGCTTTCTTTGAGAAACACGCCTTTCAATATCAAGCAAAAGGGGAGGAACATTGATCCAACGCAATCATTCGGGTCTCGGCTGTTTCGCAATTCGAGAGGTTTTGGTCACCGAACAATACGAAAGCGTCACAGACCTGGGTACGGTCATTTGCGAGCTTCACCCAAAGAACAGCTAAGCCAGCACCGATTGATGCCGCCCATCGACAGATCACTTCAATGCCAAGTCAACTTCGATGTTGTTTCTGACCGCGGCAGAATAGGGGCAAATCTTATGCGCACCATCGACAATTTTCTGTCCGGTTTCCTTGTCGATGTCGGGCAGGTCGATCTCAAGCTGGACACCCAATTTGAATGCAGCGCCATTTGACCCAGGTTTGAGCGCGACGCTCGACGCAACAGAGGCCTTCGAGGCATCAACACCCATGCTGAGCGCCGTGTACCGAAGTGCAGAAATGAAGCAGCCAGCATATCCTGCCGCAAACAACATTTCAGGATCAACACGCGGGCGGTCCGACGCGGCGGGCGCTTCCTGCATCTCTTCAGGCAACATGTCATAAACGGCCGACGGCATAACGAGATCGAGGTCTAATGTACCATCCGCAGTGGACACGCGACCTGCGCGCCCTCCTGATGCGGTGGCGGTTGTAATGTAGATTGCTGGTTCCAAGGCTGACATTCTGTTCTCCCATTTAGACTATCATTGATCAAAGGTTCTTCACGGTTTATAATGTTAAAAATTGTAACGTGTCAATATGTGCAGTTAGAGGCGATATGCATTCTAGATTTAATGAGCTTCGAAAAACCAACCTAGGTCGGGGATTGGAGAGCCTCTTGAGTAGCTCCAAAAAGTATGTGGAATATGCAGCACTCTCTCGTGCAGGCCTTCCGGCGATTGCAGCAGCGGTGCACGAGCTTGAGGACCTGTTTCCGATTGTCAAATCAGATCAAGCCGTCAGGCAGTTTTGTGGCGCGGTTGTCGGGGAAGTCATGCGGGATGCTGGCCATGAGATCCTGAGACCGCGAGGTCGTGTCTCCGGAAATCTCTTTACATACGGGACTGTGTGGACACCGTTTCCGGTTGAAAAGGATGTGGAGCAGATCATCCAAAGCATGTCTGGCGTGCCGAGAAAACTATCCACAATGCTGGAAGCAATACCTGTTCGGTTTTTGCGGATCGATCCAGAAAAGGAAAGCGTGCCGGTTGCCAATCGCCTTGTCGAGATGATTTGCAACGATGTCGCGTTTTCCAACAGGGTAGAAGGCACATCGTCCACTGCGTCGGGTGACGCCTCGATTGATGCTCTGCTTCTGGCTCTTCGCTCCCAAGATGGTGTCCTCAACGTGGGTGAATTTAGCGCCCAGTTTGAGAACGGTCGTGAAACGCTGTGCAAAAACCTTGTCCAACGCCTCGAGGGCACTTCAGTTGCCAATGCATCTGTAAATCTGACTTCTGACGCCCTGCGAGATGCAATACGTCAAGCACATGACGCTGACCAAACTCTGCTCAGCGATCTTCAGGAGTTTGTTTTAGAGCTTTCTTTTGGATCATGAGCACTCATTCAGATGCCTATATATATTTCCCTAGAGACTATGGTTATTCGCCCCGATCAAGCCGTCTCAGCTCCCAACGCCGGGCTTACCTAACCGCTTGGACGTATCTTCCTTGACTTGTCCTGTCGCCATCTTTGCAAATGCCAGCCGCCAGCCTGCTGCCAGTTCCGGCATATCCGCCAACAGCGCAGCATCATTGGGCGTGATGCGTTTGGTCAGCCGTGCTTGAGTCACCTGTCGGACAGTCCAGTTTGGTTGCGGACGTTCAACAAGGGTAATTCGGTCACCAACGCCTACGGCACCTTCGTCAAGCACCCGGTAGTACCACCCCGTGCGGCCGGTCTTTTGAAACAGATAGGGCATCTTGTCTTGGCCGGTATGGAGTCCAAGTTTCCAGCACGGCTGGCGTCCCTGCGAAATCTGGACCGTTGCACTTCCAAGTTTCAGAATATCGCCGATGCAAAGCGTGTCTTCTGTCAGACCGATGGTCGAGATGTTCTCGCCAAAGGCCGCAGGCCGGGACCCGTCGGGGATAAGCCCTTCAGCCTGCCATGCGGCGTAGTGATCAAAGGCGTAGTGGTGTATGGCCTTGTCCGCCCCGCCGTGAACTTCGAGATCGGCCTGCGCATCCTGAACAAAACCGTGGACGCCGATGTCCTGCAACCCATTGGCGGGATCTTTTTGGATGGCCGAAGGCGGCTTGCCGAGCCAGCGATCCGCCACCTTCCCCACAAATAGACCATCAATTTTGGACGCCAGGTTTGGGGTCATACGATTGCCGCTTCCTCATGTTCAACACAGATTTTTTCGCTGTCTTTCGCTGTCTTTCGCTGAGATAGGCAGGGACAAAAGCTGGCAGAACGCCGCACCTTTTGCGGTTTCGTGATACCGGCAAGACTTGCACTGACCGAACGATTTCCCGCCATTCAACGCGAGGGCCTGCCGCAACGTTTGGCGTAACCCGCTCTCCAGCTCAACCACGTCTTGGTCCATGAGTCTCGTCAGCGCTACCGCGATAACGCCGTCTTCTTTCAGCATGGCTAGTCCAGTCCGCGTCAACGCATAGGAGATCGACCGCTTGTCGATTTCCGAGCGTACTTCCGCGACAAACCCTTTGCGCAACAGCGCCTTGAGGGTTTGCGACATGGTTCCGCGTGTTGTCCCCAGAAATTCCGCGACATGCGACGGAGATCGCGAAAACCGGTTCGCATCGCGCAGGTATTCAAGTGCAGACCTTTGGACCGGATTCAAATCGCCGGACCAGCTGCTGGCACTATCCAACCTCGCCAATCGGTTCATCAGGGCGCGGATATTTTGTTCTGAAGTCATGATAATTAAGTATCGACTCGAAATTACTATTGCAATCCCAATCTTCATTATGATAGCGACTCGCTAGTAAATTAAATCAAGGAGACACACAATGCCCAACAAGACCCCATTCATGACGGCCGCCATTCTGTTTGCTGCCAGTGCAGCCCTTGCTGGCGGAAATCACGCAGCAGATATGCATGACGCAGTTCAATCGCCCGCAGTTGCAGGCAAAGTCGAAGCCTTTGACATTCTGGCTGCACACGCACATCGCAAAGGCAACACCGTGACCTTCCACATGACCACGAATGGGGTCGCGGGGTCTGAAACTCCGGCGGCCATTGGCGCGGTTGGCGGCTCTGACGTGTGGTCCTATGTCTGGCCCACATCGCTGGATCCTTCCGCTGTCGGCTTTGAAGGCGGGACGGGCATTCTGGCAATGGCCGCTACCAGCCACCCCGACTTTGATGACACGCCACTGTTTGACGAAAACGGCGATGGCGATCCGTCGAATGATGGCGTTGAATGGCACAGCCACTGGGTGGTCCTGACCCCGACCGAGGCGTGCGGCCCCCGTGCTTTGGCGGTCCGCGACATTCCTGAGGGCAGCACCCCGAAACTGCCTGCGACCTGGCCCGGCTTTCCGATCTTTCTGGACAGCCCCGGATTTACGCCACTGTTTGATGGCCCGGAAATCAGTGTCAATGCGGGCTTTGCCAGCACTGTCGACCTTGCCGGGGTCGCCTATGACGGTGTGACGGCGGCTTTGCGGGTGAACGCCAACATCCACTCACCACTCTTGTGTGTGACGGATGTTTTCGACGTGGCTTCGGGAGACTTGAGCCTGCCGGGCGTTTTGAAGTGATGAAACACGGGCAGCGGAATTCACAGTGTCGCTGCCCTGAATAGGATCGAGGTAAGCAGATGCAGGCACCCGAGCTTTCAATTTCGCAGTGGTTCAATACGGATCAGGACATCACGTTGGCCAGTTTGCGAGGCAAAATCGTGGTCATTGAAGCGTTTCAGATGCTGTGCCCGGGCTGTGTGCTTCACGGTATTCCCTTGGCACAGACCATTCAAAGGACCTTTCCGGGCGACGAGGTCGCGGTCATCGGTATCCACACGGTTTTTGAACATCACGCGGCGATGACGCCCGTATCGTTGAAAGCCTTCCTGCACGAATATCGCATCAATTTTCCGGTGGGCGTCGATAAACCGGGGTCTGGTCCCTTGCCCGAAACCATGGCCGCTTTTGGTATGCGCGGCACGCCGAGCCTGATCGTACTGGATCAGGCGGGGCGAATTGCGGCCCATCACTTCGGTCAGGTTTCCGAAATGCAGATCGGAGCGCAGATCGCGACATTGATTGCCAAGCCGAGTTTGCCTGAAGCCTGAGGGACGCATTGACGTAAGTGAAATTCTGGTTGACGCATCGAGCATCGAGGTATAAGCGGGCCACATGAACAAGACTGCAAACTCACCGAACCTGCTTGATCCCGACTATTGGGGCAATACGATCAAGATGAGCCTGTCAAAGTTCTTCATCCTCTGCGTGCTGCAAGATGAGGATCTGCATGGCTACGATATTGCAAAGCAGGTTGAGCGGCGCACCGATGGCTGCTGCACCCCACGCGAAGGCACGATCTACCCGGTGCTGAAACAGTTTACCGAGGGTGGCTACGTCACCTTCACGTCAGAGATTGTCTCGGGTCGCGAACGCAAAGTCTATTCGGTGACGGCCAAGGGGCGTCAAGCCTTCCAGGTCGCTTTGGCCGAATGGATGAAAATCACCCGATGCCTTCAGGACTGTTCTTGCGCGGAGCGCCCCTAAAAAAATTTGACCGCACATATTGATGATCGATGCATCGATCACCCAGAAAGGAAACCGAACAATGAAAATCGTCAGCTTCAAAATCTGCCCTTTTGTGCAGCGCGTCACTGCCCTGCTGGAAGCCAAGGGCGTTGAATATGATCTGGAGTTCATCAGCCTCAGTGACAAACCCCAATGGTTTCTGGACATCTCGCCCAATGCGCAGGTGCCGCTGTTGATCACAGACGAGGGCGAGGCGCTGTTCGAAAGCGACGCCATCGTTGAATACATTGAAGAGGTATACCCGCCGCTGCACCCCAACCTGACGCCGGTTGAAAAGGCCCGCGAGCGTGCGTGGAGCTATCTGGCAACTAAGCACTACTTGCCCCAATGCGGCGCACAGCGCAGCGCCGATCAGGACATTTTGACCGAGCGCAGTCAGAAGCTGGACAAAGCCTTCGACACGATCGAGGCACAGCTGGGTGACACCAAGTTCTTTGCCGGTGATGACATTGGCATGGTCGACGTGGCTTGGCTGGTGCTGCTGCACCGCGCCTGCATCATCGAACAGAAAAGCGGCTATGACTTTCTGGGCGACCGGTCCAAGCTGAAAGCCTGGCAAAACAATATCATGCGGTCAGGCCTGCCTGCCAAGTCGGTGGCGCCGGAATTCGTTGTAGATTTCTCGGACTTCTACCTGTCGGATCAGACGTATCTCGGACGCGGCGCAGCGGCAAAAAGCAAAGCCTTCAGCGACAGTCAGCCGCTTGAGATGTGCTGTTGATCAAGCAAAGGAGCCACGACCATGAGCATGTTTGACACCGCCCCCGCAAAAACCGGCGATACGTTCGTCCGCCACAATCCAAATTACCTCAAGATGTTCTATGGCACCGATCAGGTCACCCCGTTCTGGGTGGCGGATATGGATTTGCCAATTGCCGATCCGATCAAGGACGCTCTGCGCTATGTCGCAGAGCGCGGCCAGTTTGCTTATGAGTTTAACTCTGAAGGTATCTTTGCCGCCATCGCGGGGTGGTTTGACCGCCGCCACGGACTGACATTGAAACCGGAAAACTTCGTGCCATTCCCCGGTGTTCTGACCGCGATATCGTTGCTGATCCGCGAGCTGTCCGACGAGGGCGACAGTGTGCTGATGCAGGTGCCTGCCTATCACCAGTTCGGCAAGATGATCTCCTCTGCCGGGCGCGAGGCGGTCAAATCTTCGCTGATCAACGAGGGTGGGGCATATAAAATGGACTTTGAGGATCTGGAGGCCAAACTGGCCGCGCCGAAAGTCAAACTGATGCTCTTGTGCAATCCGCACAACCCGATCGGACGTGTCTGGACGGCGAACGAATTGGCCCGCGTGGTCGAGATCGCCGAGCGCAACAACGTCACCATCATCAGTGACGAAATTCATGCTGATATCATCTATGGCGACAACAGATTCACCAGCCTGTCTGCGCTGGACAACCAGCGGCATGTCTCGGTGCTGGGGTCGCCTGCCAAGACCTTCGGCATGCAGAGCATCTCGAACGGATACATCTACACCGAAAACGATGCCATCCTGAAGCGGATGAAACATGTCGAAGACTCCATGTATCTGGGCCACGGCAATGCTTTTACGACCTTCGCCACCATCGCGGCCTACGAAAAGGGCGATGCTTGGGTCGATGAGCTGCTGGCTTATTTGCAAGGCACCATCGACTGGATCGGCTCGTTTCTGACCGACGAACTGCCAAGCGTCAAAATGTCCCCGGTTGAGGGCACCTATCAGCTCTGGCTGGACTGCTCCGACACCGGACTGGAGGGCGACGCCCTGAAAGCCAAGCTTGGCGAGGCGGGCTTCGGCGCAACTCCTGGCATCTGGTTTGATGAGGACGCAACCCGCTTTATTCGCATCAACATTGCGGCCCCGCGCGCGGATGTTCAGGACGCGCTCAGGCGGTTCAAGAAAGTGTTGGACTGAGGCATTGCGCCCATCGAGCAGATCGCTTGCGCAAGGGCTCGGACAAATTCTTGCTGTTAAGCGGCGAACTGCGCGCCGGCGCCCATAGGTAGGGCTGCAATCTCGAAAGGAAAAGATATGCTTGAAGGCAAGACAGCACTTGTGACCGGCGGGTCCAGCGGCATCGGGTTTGAAACGGCCAGAGTTCTGCAGGAGAACGGCGCGCGTATCGCGATCACCGGAAGAGACACCGCCAAACTTGATGCGGCCCGAAAGAGGTTGGGTGGTGATACCATCGCGATCCAGGCGGACATCAGCAAGCTCGATGATTTGGACCGGATGCACGCCGAGTTAGACAGAGTGTTTGGCACGCTGGACATTCTGTTTGCCAATGCAGGCGTTGCGTTTAACACGCCGCTGGGGAAGACCGATGAGGAGATGTATCATCGGCTGATGGACGTGAACGTAAAGGGGACGTTCTTCTCCGTCCAATCGGTGCTTCCGTTGATGGTGCGAGGTGGCTCAATCATCCTCAATACGTCCTGGCTGAACCAGATAGGCACACCAAAAAAGACACTGCTATCTGCCTCAAAAGCGGCGGTGCGGTCTTTCGCGCGGGTCATGTCGGCGGAACTTGTGGACCGTGCGATCCGTGTGAACTGTGTTAGTCCCGGCACGATTGAGACGCCGATCCACCGGGGACCGGATGAAACGGATGCGCATTTTCAGGCCTATGTGGCCCGTATCGGTGAACAAGTGCCCGCGGGCCGCATGGGCAAACCGCAGGATATCGCCGCGGCCGTTCTTTTTCTGGCAAGTGACGCGTCAAGATACATGCTAGGCGCTGAAATGGTCATTGATGGGGGGGGTGCTGAACTTTGAGCTTCTTCCTGATCACCCACTGGCCTAGTTGGGAAGCGCCGGCATGACAATAAAACGCTTCGACATCATTGTTATCGGTGGCGGACAGGCCGGACTGTCTGCGGCCTATTTTCTGCGTCGGACCGGCCTGAGCTTTGTGATCCTCGACGACAGCGACACTGCGGGTGGGTCATGGCCCAATACCTGGGATAGCTTGCGTCTGTTCTCGCCGGTGGATTACAGCTCCATCGCCGGATGGCAGATGCCGCAGGGCGCGGAGGAATATCCGCACAGGGATGAATTCATCGACTATCTGGCGACGTATGAAACCCGCTATGACTTGCCGATAGAACGCCCCGTACGGGTGAGGGCCGTCAGCCGCTCAGAGGGCGGATTCACCGTAGACACCGACAAGGGGGTATATGTCGCCCGTGTGGTGATCAGCGCGACGGGCACCGCCCAGAACCCTTTTATCCCTGAATATGACGGACGCGACACCTTTGAAGGTGAACAAATCCATTCTGCCGATTACCGCAATCCCGCACCTTTTGCAGGCCGTAGCCTGGCCATTATTGGGGCGGGCAATTCTGCCGCACAAATCCTTGCCGAGGTCTCACTGGAGGCAGAAACTCTTTGGATCACGCCAGAAGAGCCACGCTATAACCCCGACGACGTCGACGGGCGGCACATCTTCGGCGTGGCCACACAAAGGTTTACGCAGACGCAATCGGGAGACAAGCCGACAGTGGACAACTCACGGTTTTCGCTTGGCAGCATTGTCATGGTGGAGAGCGTCCTTGAGGCGCGCGAACGCGACGATGTTCTGCGCGCGGTGCGCCCGTTTAGCCGCTTGACTGCGTCGGGTGGCATCTGGCCAGACGGCACGGAACGGACCTTTGACGCAATCATCTGGTGCACCGGTTTCCGGGCCAACCTCGCACATCTGGAACCCATGTTACCGGTCGAAGACGGAAAAGCGCGGACCGACGGCGGGCCGCGTGCGCTGGATGTACCGGGGCTCTGGTTGGTTGGCTATGGCGGTTGGACCGGCTATGCCTCGGCCACGACATACGGGGTCACCAAGACCGCGCGACAGGCGGTCAAAGAAGTTACAGCGTTTCTTGCCTGACCGGCATATTCATCCGATACCGCACAAAAGACAGGAGCCGACATGGCCGAAACCATCCTCTACCTTTTAAAATCGAAGTTCCGTGACCCGCAATACGGCGACCAGCTTTTCTTTTGCCCGCAATGTTCACCAATTGAAGGATTGCTGGCCATGTTTCCCGATGTGCGACAAAATCTGGATGTCCGCTATGTAGACTTCGAAAGGCCCCGTGGGGATATGGCAGAATTTGTGGGAGACAATCAATCCTGTCCGCAGATCGTTTTGCCGAAAGGTGACGATGCCTTTTCCACTGAATCAAGCGAAGCCGGACAAGGTGCAGCACGCCGCATTGAAGCCCCAGCAGACGTGCAACGCTATCTGATCGATAGGTTTGACCTTGCCCAACCGCATCCTTGAAGCCTGATCACTGGCCAATCACTATTCTTTGCAATTAGTCGGTTTTTTCCTAACCGGTGTTCTGATGCAGAATCAGAACTCGGCAATTGCAGTTTCTTTGATTCGATCACCAGCTCACCAAGCGGATATTCGAATTACAAACGACAAGGCCGGCTTTGTCCGCTACTTGGAAATTCCCACCTAAAAAATGCTGCACGATGCTTGAATGACCGAGATTGCCGCTGCGTCGCAATACGTGAATCCACGCAGATGCAGAAGTATTTGTGCTGCGAGCGCACGCAGCGAGAAAATCAAATTCACAGGTTGGGCTCAAAGTCAGCATTCGCTGTGATCTGATCGAAGGTCCGTTTATCTGTTTGGGTCAGTTGATGTGGTGAAGGTCAAATCATCTGACATTCAACATCACGCCGCTTTTCGCCGACACCGCCCGCCTTGGGCTGGCCAAGACGGGCGGCTTGGGCTTTTTATATAATCAGATCCTTTGCCATGCGGAGCCAGCCTATGATCACCCTTGTCTTTGCCGGAAATATGTCAGCAAGCCGCCGTGCGGTGTTTGAACGCGCAGCGGCCCGATGGGACCGGGTGATTGATACCAGCTTTGACCCGATTGTGGTTGAGGGCGATACGTTGCGCGGTGTGCAGATCGATGTATCGATCACGTCGATTGACGGACCAGAGGGTGTCCTGGGGCAGGCGGGCCCGTCGATCCTACTAGGAAGCACCGGTTTGCCCGCCAAGGGCATCATGCAGTTTGATACTGCCGATGTGGAGCGGCTGGAGGCACAGGGAGGCTTTGCCGACGTGATCCTGCATGAAATGGCGCATGTGCTGGGCTTTGGCACGCTTTGGCCGCGTCAGACCCTGATTGTCGGATCAGGCAGTGCTGACCCCCGATTTACCGGGCCTGCAGCAGCACGCGAATACGCTCTGCTGGACCCTGATGGCGGTCGCTTTGTGCCTATTGCCAATACCGGCGGGGCCGGGACGCGCGAGGCCCATTGGCGCGAGCTGATCTTTGGTGATGAGCTGCTGACCGGCTTTCTGTCTGGCGCGGATCGCCCGCTTAGCCGGATGTCTATCGCGTCATTCGAAGACCTTGGCTACGGCGTCGATTACACAGCCGCTGATCCGTTTGAATTGCCCACATTCCGCCAATTGGCCTTGATGGGTGTGACCGAGGCGGTGCGCATCTGCGATTTGTGCCGGATGGGCAGAACAACGCCAGTTGTGCTTGATTCCTGAGCGGTTCTTTGCGCCTTTGATAGGGGCCGGGATGGCCCGGCGGGATATGGCTGAGCGTGTTCTTGCGTGAAACCCGGGATTCCACATTGCCCCTGTTTTATTAGGCTTTGGGCGGTATCTCTGGGCCAACCACTCACCTAATGGAGCCTCGTTCCGATGTCAGAACCTGTTCGTATTTCTTTTGCGCGTTCGCTCGTTACGTCCGGATATGTCCAAACCAGCGCCCCGCAGGCGCGTATCAATTGGGATGTTCGGGGCGCGGCGACCCCTTACCTGTTATTGTCGCCTGTCGCGGCGGATGACAAAACCACTGCCACAGATACCGACGAATTCATTTTCTGACGCTATCCGCTGTGGTTTGGGTTTTCCAGCACCTCAACGGCGAGGATTGTGGGCAGGTGCCGCGCAATTTCGTACCAGTTCGTGCCTTCATCCGTGCTGGCAAAAACCGATCCGCTATTGGTGCCAAAGTAGATCCCGGCAGGGTCTTGGGTGTCCCCGGCCATCGCCTGTCGTAGCACGGTGAAATAGCAGCTCTCCTGTGGCAGTCCGTTGCGCTGCGCATCCCAGCTTTGCCCTGCATCCTTTGACCGCCAGACCGCTGCTGCCGCATCAGGTGGGAACCGCCCGGCGCTGTCCCCATTCAGTGGTAGCGTCCAGATCATGTCGGGATCGCGCGGATGCACCCGGATCGGAAAGCCAAAGGTTGATGGCAGCCCGTCGGTGATATTATCCCAGCTGCGCCCGCCATCATTGGATCGCCAGACACCTTGATGGTTCTGCTGATAAAGCCGGTCATCACGGCCCGGCGCACGCACGATGTTATGCACGCAATGTCCGGTGTCCCCATCATGCGGGGCGGTGGGGTCATCAGGCGCATGGTCTGTGCAGCTTTCAGCATTGGACATCCGGTTGCGCCGTTCCCATGTCTTGCCCCCGTCTTCGGTGGCAAAAACCCCGGCTGCGGAGATCCCGATCCAGAGCTTATCCGGGTTGGCGGGGTCACCGACGATTGTGTGCAGGACTAGCCCCGCCGCCCCGGGGTTCCAGGTATCTGCCGATGGATGATTGGTCAGCCCGTCCAGCTTTTCCCAGTTTTTCCCCTGATCATGGCTGGCCAGAAGCCCTGCCGGTTTGGTCCCGGCGTAAAGCGTGCCATGCAGCAGGCCCAGCGACCAAACTTGTCCGAACGTATCGCCAAAGGGCAGGGGGCCATCTGTCCAACCAATGGTCTTTGCGAAATCTGCGTCATTTGCCGCCCAGTCATCCATCATGCCTTTGGTCAGCTTCGTCACCGCCCAGTTCTGCCCCCCATCGCCGGAATGCCAGATACCTGCCCCGTGCCAGTCATCGCCGCCACCGGCCCAGATGTTTTGCCCATCTCCAATCATGTGGTTGATCGACCAGCCGTCACAATGCGGGCCAGAGACTTTCCAGCCGTCGCGCCCGTTTTGTCCGGTGACCAGAAATGCCCCTTTGGTGGTGCCGACAAGGATCGTGGTTTGCATCGCATCTTCCCCCCTTGGTGCTGCCTGATGGTAGCACGGGTGCGTATTTTGCTCAAATGGGCCGCTTCGGATGCTACCCGTTACACGCATGGCTGCCATGCTATTTCCCCGGTGCCAAACCCGCCGATCTGCCCCCAATTCAGGGTGGAAAGGAAATATCATGTTTGATCAGTTTGATATCCGCACCGAAGATATGCCCAGTGACATGCAGACTTTGCTGCGTGAATACCCGCGTGACGCATGGGATGCGCATCCGGGCTTTCGCGAGAAAACCCGCCATTGGTTGGGTGCCCATCGTATGTTCCGACAGCTCAGTGCTGTCGTTCGCAAGGATACCGAAAGCTATCTGAATGGCGACAAGGATCCGCAGGATTATGCCGGGCGTTTGAGCTATCGCGGTAATGCTTTGGTCGGGAACCTGCATGGCCATCATGGCTGGGAGGATCATTCCTATTTCCCTGAATTGTCGGAGGCTGACCCGCGCTTTGATGCGGGGTTGGAGATTTTGGAGAAGGATCACGCCGCTTTGGATGTTGTGCTGGACAGTTTTACCCGTACTGCCAATCGGGCGATCAAACTGGTGCAGCTTGATGAAACAGCTGCCCGCGAGGAGGCGGGCAAGCTGCACGGTGTCGCCGAAACGATTGAGGCGTTTCTGGAACGGCATTTGTCGGATGAAGAAGAACTGGCGGTTCCGATCATTCTGCATCATCGTCTGCGGGGATAAGAAGGAACGCGCCCCGTGACCAAATCAGTTGAGGAATCGCAGAAAGACATCGCCGCACGGCGCGCCAAAGGTGAGTTCGTGCGGGGTGTCAGCCAGTTTCGTTCCATTCTCGGCGACGATCCCGATTTTCCAGCGGAACCCGGGCGCTATCACCTGTTTGTGGCGCTGAATTGCCCTTGGTGCCATCGTGTCACGCTGGCCCGCAATGTGCTGGGCTTGCAGAGTTCCATTACGATGGATGTCGCCTTTCCCGGTCGTACGAATGATGATGACCCGGTTGCCCCTAATCTGTGGGAGTTCAATCCGTCGCGGGTTGCGTCATTGACGGGGACAACATTGCCTGAATGCACGCCCGAGACAGGGACGGGGCAGAATTACCGACTGGCCCGGCAGGTTTATGAGGCGGAGGGGTCAAAGGAAGCCTCTGTGCCGATCCTTTATGACAAACATACCAAGCGTATTGTAAATAATGAAAGCGCCGAGATCATTCGCATGTTGAACGCGCAGGCGGCGGCGTTGGGGGCATCTGATGCTGCCCGCCCCGATCTATATCCCGCGGATGTATCGACAGAGATCGACGGGCTGAATGAACAGATTTATGTCGGTATCAATAATGGAGCCTATAAGGCCGGGTTTTCATCGGATCAGGCGGTGTATGCAGCAGCCTTTGAGGCGTATTTTGCGACGCTGCGCATGTTGGAGGCCCGGTTAGCTGCCAATGATCGCCCATTCCTGACCGGGAATCGGTTCACTGAGGCTGATTTGCGCCTGTTTCCGACTCTCTATCGCCATGACCCGGTTTACTATGTCCGCATGAAGCTGAATGGCGCGCGTATTCTGGACTTTCCGCATCTGTGGCGCTGGCTGTGCCGCGTTCATGCTTTGCCCGGTGTGGCGGAGAGCAATTCACTGACCCATTGCAGGCAAGGGTATTTTGGTCGGTCCTGGAATAATGTCGTGCCGCTTGGCCCGTTCCATCCGATGTCCTATCCGGAGGCTTATGGGCATCCGGAATTGGCGTAGTCTTTTATCTGGAGGGTTGCTGTGTCGCCCGGTCTGCCGACCGGGCGGGACATTTAACAAAACTAGGCTAACTCTAATGTAGCCCCTCGCAAAACCGGATGATCCGATTGCACGCCTCTTTCAACGCCTCACCCGAGGTCGCGTAGCTGACCCGGAAATTCGGGCTTAGCCCGAAGGCCGCCCCGAAAACCACGGCCACACCGGTTTCTTCAAGAAGGGCCGTCGCGAAGACCTCGTCATTCTCGATCACCGTGCCAGCAGCAGAGGTCTTGCCGATGCAGCCCGCGATGGAGGGGTAGACGTAAAACGCACCCTCGGGCTTGGGGCAGACGATGCCGGGGGCCTTGTTCAGCATATCCACCACCAGATCACGCCGGCGTTCAAAAAGGGCGTTGTTCGGTGCAAGGAAGTCTTGCGTGCCGTTCAATGCCTCAACTGCCGCATATTGGCTGACCGAGCACGGGTTGGATGTCGATTGCGACTGCACCTTGCGAATCGCCTTGATCAGGTGATCCGGCCCGCCCGCATAGCCGATCCGCCAGCCGGTCATCGCATAGGCTTTGGACACCCCGTTGACCGTCAGCGTCCGGTCGTAAAGGCCTGGTTCGACCTGTGCCGGGGTGCAGAATTTGAAATTCCCATAGGCCAGATGTTCATACATGTCGTCGGTCATCACCCAGACATGGGGATGACGCATCAGCACATCCGTCAGTTCTTTCAGTTCCGACCATGAATAGCCCGCCCCGGTGGGGTTGGATGGTGAGTTGAACAGGAACCATTTGGTTTTTGGGGTGATTGCGGCCTCTAGCTGTGCGGCGGTGATCTTGAAATTCGCCTCCAGCGTGGCTTCGACCGTGATCGGTGTGCCGCCTGCCAGCAGCACCATATCGGGGTAGCTGACCCAATAGGGGGCGGGGATGATCACCTCGTCGCCAGGGCTCAGGGTCGCCATGAAAGCGTTGTAAAGGACTTGTTTACCACCCGTGCCTACGGTGATTTGGGATGGCGCATAATCCAGCGCGTTGTCGCGTTTGAACTTGGCGCAGATCGCCTCTTTCAATTCCGGGATACCGTCTACGGCGGTGTATTTGGTTTTGCCTTCCGCAATGGCCGCAACGGCAGCGTCCTTGATATTCTGTGGGGTGTCAAAATCCGGTTCGCCCGCGCCAAGGCCGATGACGTCGCGCCCGGCGGCCTTCAGCTCGGCCGCTTTGGTAGTGACGGCGATTGTGGGGGACGGTTTGACGCGGTCGAGTGTCGCGGAAAGGAAGGTCATGGTTGCATCCGGTGGTAATATTGCACTGATCGTGACATAGGACGCACGAGCAATGAAACGCAAGGGTGGCATGAATGACAGATGATTCAGGTTGGTACAGCGAAGACGCAGCAACATTCGGTGACCGGCTGGCCGGGGCGCGTGATGCCGCCGGCCTGACACAGGCCGCATTGGCCGCAAAGATCGGTGTCAAGACGACCGTGATTGCAGGTTGGGAAAATGATCTGAAAGAACCCCGCGCGAACCGGTTGCAGATGCTGTCGGGGATCTTGGGCGTATCGCTTAGCTGGCTTTTGACCGGGCAGGGTGAAGGGCCGGATGCGCCAGAGGATGTTGTGACCCTGTCATCGGATCTGACCGATTTGCTGGCCGAAATGCGCATGTTGCGTACCCAGATGCTGGGGTCAACCGAACGTCTGGGCCATCTTGAAAAACGCCTGCGCACCGCCATCAAGGAACAGGCATGACAGAACCCCGCGCGGCGATGGTCAAACGGCTGCATATGCGGTCGATGCGGCGCGGGATCAAAGAGATGGACCTGATCCTGTCTGCCTTTGCCGGGCGTCATCTGGCCGCGATGTCAGATGCCGATCTAGCGCTTTATGATCAGCTGCTGGCCGAGAATGACCATGATATCTATGGCTGGGTCGGTGGCCAGTTTGCTGTACCGGATGTCTATGCACCGTTGATCGGGCGTATCGCGGCAGAGGCGCATGGGGTCACCCGCCCCGCCTGAAATCAGCAGAAATGGTTTCAATTTTAGCATTTAACTAAATCTTGTTTGTTTCGTCTTATCCAGTCTTGCGAGCAGAAGACGGAGTGATGAAATGAGTATTCATGAGAGCATGCCTGGCCCGGTTGAGGACGGTGTTGCATCGGCACGTAATGCGACCTTTATGGCGTCGTATCTTGATTCCCTGACCCTTGTTGAACGGCTGCATCGCCTGTTGCTGGACGTCATCAAGGATGAGTTTGAACGGCTTGGCGTGTTAGAAATCAATGCCGTTCAGGCCCTGTTGCTGTTCAATGTCGGCGACAATGAGGTGACAGCGGGCGAGCTGAAATCCCGTGGTTATTATCAGGGGTCGAACGTGTCCTATAACCTCAAGAAACTGGTCGAAGCAGGTTATATGCATCACCAGCGCAGTGAGATTGACCGCCGGTCGGTCCGCGTCCGCCTGACCGAAAAGGGCCGCGATGTGCAAAAGGTGGTGGAAGACCTTTTCGCCAAACACGCAAGTGGTTTGGTGGATCGTGGCGTGCTGGATCAGGAAGGGATTGAAGATATCACATCTTCCCTGCGCCGTGTGGAACGCTACTGGACCGAGCAGATCCGCTATATCTATTGATCTTGGCGGGGTGTGATGTCGGGCGGTTGACCTTGCGTCGGGCCGGCCCCGATGGCGAGGCTTTGCAATTCGCGCAGTAATTTGCGTTCCATCGCGGCGGCGTAGTCATCAAAGCCAAGCGCGGATTCAACAAAGGCGTCTGGGCCACGGATGACATAGCTGCGGTAATAGGCGGAAAGTTCCTTGATCTCGGCGATGCGGGCGTCATCGCCGCGCTGATTGCCGGACCCGATGACCAGCCCGTTGACGACAACACCGGCGGGGCGCAATGCCTCACTGATGTCCTTTGGTCGGGGGCCGGTATTGGCCGGGCCATCACCGGACAGATCAAGCGTGCGTTTCCAGCAATCGGCCTGTTCGCCCAGCAGTGTGAAACCGGCAAGCATCGCCGACCCGATGGCGGTTGTTGGCGCGGCCTCACCCCTTTGATGGCGCAGCAGCATGGCGGTTGCAGATTGCAGCACATCCACATCGGTTAGTTCAGTCCACGGCAGGATGATTGTCTGATCTTCCGGCCCGCTCCATTCATAGACGGTGACCCGGATCGGGGCGGCGGGTTGTGCGAAAAGCACCTCGTGCACTGCGGGACTGTCGAGTGCGGTGGCCAGCCCGTCAAGTTGCAGCCGGTACTCGGCGGCATCCACCGAACCTGACACATCAAGCCCCAGCGCTAGCGCCTGTCGGCAGGCCGCATCAGATCCAAATGGCAGCAAGAGTAATGGCAGAACCCAGCGGATCATCCTTTTGGTGGCGCCGTCTGTGGCGTTTGCCCCAAAATCATGGCTGACAACTCGCGGATCAGCTTGCGCCGCATCGCATCCTCGAAATCCAGAAAACCATTGGCGATTTCAAGAAATGCACCGGGCCCCTTGATCACATGGTCGCGGTAAAACGAGATCAGCTGCGTTTCGGCTTCGAATTCGCCCGCGTTGATCACCAGTCCATTCACCGTCACCGCATCCATTGGAAAGGCGGCATAGGCCTGTTCGGGCCCGAACCCGTCATTATTTTCGCCATCGCCAGAAATATCGATGGTCTGCGTGGTACAATCGGGCGCGCGCGCAAGCTGTGTCGCGGCATGGCCAAGCGCGTAGCCCATGGCGGTGGGGAAATCGTTGTGACTGCGACGACTGCCTGCGATTGTGCCCGCCAGCGCGTTCAGATCGGCGGGCGTTTCGATCAGTCGCCAATCGGTCAGATCGGCCTGATTATAGCGCCCGCTCCACTCAAAAATCAGGATGGCGACGGGATCGGGGCTGATGAAAAAGGCCGCCTGCACATCCGGTGCGATCAAGGCGGCGGCGAGCCCTTGGCGTTGCAATGTATCTTCGGTTGCATCGACCGAAGAAGACACATCCATGGCCAGAACAAGTGCAAGGCGACATGCATCCGCAGGACCAGCCAACAGGCTGGCCCCCATCAGTGATCCGGTCTTTACCAATGACCGGTGTTTTCCATGCTGGCCCAAGGCTCGGCCGCTGGCAGGTCGTCGCCTTCCTGCAAAAGCTCGATCGAGATATTGTCGGGTGACCGCACAAACGCCATATGCCCGTCACGGGGCGGGCGGTTGATCGTCACGCCATTATCCATCAGGTGCTGGCAGGTGTCGTAGATATTGGCGACCCGGTAGGCCAGATGCCCGAAATGGCGACTATCCGATGGCAATGCATCGTCGCCATCCCAGTTATAGGTCAGTTCGACCGGGCATTCCTCTTGTCCCGGGGGCGCCATGAAAACAAGGGTGAACCGTCCGCCTTCGTTTTCGAAACGCTTTGTTTCTTTCAGGCCGAGGAGTTCGAAAAATGCCAGCGATTTGTCGAGGTCTTTGACCCGGACCATGGTGTGCAGATATTTCAGCGACATGCGGTTTTCCTTTGTTGCGGTCTTTGCTTACCGTAGCCCGGCTGGCGGCGCGGGCAAATGTGAAATATCGGGCGTCTTTGCCCGCTTTTGGTTGTGCCGGTGATGTCGCGTGTATTTTGATCACGCAAGGCAGGTCAGGGAGTGAAAAGTTCCGCGCCGGTCTGGCAGTTCCTGTCCCGTCATGGCAGCTTGACCAGCGGGTAAGTTGGGAAAGGATCAGCCACAGATGACGCGCTTTGTTTCGGTCGGGGAATGCATGGTCGAAATGGCGCCGCAAGGCAAATCGGGCCAATATGCTATGTCATTTGCGGGGGATACGCTGAACACCGCATGGTATGCCCAACGGCTGGCCCCCGATTGGGCGGTGCAATATGCCACTGCTGTTGGCAGCGGCCCGGTGTCTGACCAGATGGTTGATTTTCTGTCTGACGCTGGTGTCGGCACCGATTTTGTGCGCCGGATTGATGATCGGACGCTTGGCCTTTACCTGATCGCGCTCAACAATGGCGAGCGGCATTTTTCATATTGGCGCAGCCAATCTGCGGCACGATTGCTGGCACAGGATGGTCCGTTTCTTTTGCGCGCATTTGCTGCTGCAGATGTCATCTATTTTTCCGGTATCACCCTTGCTGTGCAAGAGGGGTCGGGCCGGGACAAGTTGCTGGATGCGCTGGCGCGCGCCCGCACGCGGGGCAAAACGATTGTCTTTGACAGCAATCTGCGTCCGGGTCTGTGGGACAGCGCCGATCAGATGTGCGCATGGGTCACCAAGGCGGCAACAGTCAGCCACATTGTGCTGCCGTCCCATGATGACGAGGCCCGGCATTTTGGTGACAAGGACGCACTGGCGACCCGTGACCGCTATGTTGCGTTGGGCGCCGCGACTGTTGTTGTCAAAAACGGCCCCGGCCTGATCCATTATCAGCATCAGGGCGCGCGGGGCGTGACCGAACCGGCGGTGGTGAGTGACGTTGTCGATACAACGGCTGCTGGTGACAGTTTTAATGCCGGATTTCTGACCGCCCATTTTGGTGGCGCAGGGATTGAGGAGGCGATCCATGCCGCAAGCAATGTCGCCCGTAGGGTGATCCAGGGGCGCGGTGCGCTGGTTGCGATCTAGCGGATGGCCTCTGCCTCGATCTCGACCCGGTAGCCGCCGATCAAACCGGCCACGACCACCAGCGTGTTAGCCGGTTTGATGTCGCCAAATATGCGCCCATGCGCCTTTGATACGGCTTCGACATCGGCTTCGTCCACGATATAGATCCGCGTGCGCACCACATCTTTGGCAGAGGCATCAAGGGCGGCAAGGGCTGCCAGTATTTTGTCGATGATAAAGGTTGTTTGGGCGCCCGCATTCTGTTCGGCTACAATCCGGTCAGGCCCGGCGGTGGCGGTCGTGCCCGATACAAGAATGCGGTCGCCGATTTGTTGCGCCCGCGCATATCCGGCGATGCCTTCCCATTTTGATCCGCTCAGAACCTGCCGCCCGTTGTCGCGATGCGCGGTTGCTGATGCTTCATGTGCCAGTGGCATCGTGTCGAGGTGATCGCTGAGGTCGCCCGACGCCGTCAAGAAAGGCGGCTGCCGATATTCGTCGCCGCAATCGCCGGGAACGTCCGCAGTATTGTTGAAGGCGGCGTTCAAAGCTGCCTTGTCATCATTGTCGAGGCCGAAGGAAAACAGCCGCAGATTGTCATCCGCATGTACCCGTTCGCCCAGTCGCGCGCCGACGATGACGCCTGCGACGTGGTCATGTTCCAGCACCCAGCGTGTGGCGACATTGGCGACGGAGATTTTGTGTTTTTGGGCGATGTCGTGGGCGGCGGACAGGATCCCCTGAAACCCGCCCCACCCGCCGGTGACGTCGATGAAACGTTTGTATTTCATCTTGGACCAGTCGGGAATGTCCTGTGGTTCGGGCTGCCCCAGCCAACGTTCGGACAGGAACCCACCGCAAAGCGTCCCGTAAGCCAGCAATTTGACGTTGCTTTGCTTGCAAAGATTGGCGAGTTGCGTGGTCGCCCGTCGGTCCACCAGTGAAAACGACACCTGATTGGTCAGGAGCGGGATGCCATCGCTGAGCGCTATTTGCAGATGCGCTGCGTCAAAATTGGTGACCCCGATTTCGGCAATCAGCCCTTCGGCCCGCAGCCTTGTCAGTTCATGCAGGGCATCAAGCCATGTAGGATGCAGGAAGCTCCACCAGTGAAATTGCAGCAGATCGACCTGATCGACATTCAAGCGCCGCAGCCTGTCTTCGACCCCGGCGCGCACCACGTCTGGGGTCATTGGTCCCGGTGCCGGGCACCATTTGGTGAATGCCAGCGGGCGCGGGTCGCCCGCGCGCGCCAGAAGTGTTCCGGCGATGATTTCGGCACTGCCATAGTGGTCGGCCATGTCGAAAGTATCGAACCCCTTGGCCGCGTAATTGGCCAGCCAATCCGCACCGGTATCGGGGTTGATGGTGGCCCCGTCTTTTTCGATATCGGCGACCTGCCACAGCCCGGTAAGAACACGCGAGATATTGAGTTTTTCCGACAACGCGAGGCGATCAGGACGGTTGAGGCTGTTCATGGTGTTTCCTGCTCTGGTTGCTTTGCGCTAAATCGCCCTTGAGGCCCCTGCGATATGCGATAACCTGATCCAGATAAGACCAAGCGTTGGCGCCAGTCCAGCGGAAAGGACGGGGATGCAAGAGGATACGCCAAGTGCGGGCTTCTGGCTTTATGATCTGAAGGTGGAAACCGTGCTGGATGGCCGCACGCCCGTTTGCCGCCATATCGAGGGCGAAAGTTTTCGGGTGGAAGGTGAGGCGCTGGTTTTTGAACCCGGCACACGGCTTTCGATGTATGCGCTGGCGGCGTTGATCCCGCTGTTGCCCGTCAAACAGCGGACGACCGACCCTAATGACTGGGTCAGCACTGATGCAGAGGTGGCGTGCCCCGATCCCCATTGCGGTGGCCGGTTTCGCATCACCCGATTGGAAAAACGCTGGTTCACACATGCGGCCACGACTGGCCAGCCAGAGGCCCGTGGCACCCCCTATTGGCAGGCGGATGACGCATGAGCGTTGAGACCGCGAAGCTGCGCCCCGGCTATGACATCTCGCGCGTGATCAAGGGAGGCTGGCAATTAGCTGGCGATCACGGTCCGGTGGATCGGTCCGACGCGGTGCGCGATATGGAGGCGTTTCTGGACGCTGGTATCACCACATTTGACTGCGCCGATATCTATGTCGGCGTTGAGGAGATGATTGGCGATTTCATCGGCGATCTGCGCCACCGTCGCGGGATGGCGGTGGCAGATCAGGTCCGGGTGCATACAAAGCTGGTGCCTGATCTGGGTCTGTTGGACAATATCCGCCCCGCCGATGTTGAGGCGATTATTGATCGCTCCTTGCAGCGGTTGCAGGTGGAACAGTTGCATCTGGTCCAGTTCTTTTGGTGGGATTTGTCGCTGGGTGACCCGTTGATGGGGCTGGATGCCCTGAAGACCTGTCAGCAAAAAGGCAAGATTACGCATCTGGGTGTGACCAATTGGGATGTCGCCGAAACGCAGCCTTTTCTGGATGCGGGGTTTGATGTTGTGTCGACGCAGGTGCAGTATTCAATCCTTGATCGCCGCCCTGAAAATGGCCTGACGGATTGGGCCGCTGGCCGCGATATGCAATTGCTTTGCTTTGGCACCCTGGCGGGTGGTTTCCTGACGGAGCGTTGGTTGGGCAAGCCTGATCCCGGCTTTGATTTTGAAAATCGTAGCCTGATCAAATATCGGCTGATCATCGATGAATTTGGGTCATGGGCCGTGTTTCAGGAGCTGTTGCAGCTGCTGAAATCCATCGGGGACAAACATGGCGTGTCGCTGTCCACAGTTGCAACGCGCTGGGTGTTGGACCGGCCGCAGGTTGCCGCCGCCATTGTCGGTGCGCGTTATGCAAGGCATTTGCCGCAGACGGTTGAGGCGTTTGACGTCACGCTGGATGATGCGGATCACAGTGCCATCGGCGCGTTGCTAGACCGCGCGCCGGGGCCGCCGGGCAGTGTCTTTGCTTTGGAACGCGACCGGGGCGGCCGCCATGGCCGCATTATGAAATACAACCTGAACACCCGCCCGGATGACAAGGTTCTGGGCAGTGGCTGACCCGATCCTTGTGACCCAAGGCCTGTGCCGCAGCTTTGGCAATTTCAAAGCGGTTGATGATGTGTCACTGGCGGTACAGCGCGGGTCGATGACCGGGCTGATTGGCCCCAACGGGGCGGGCAAATCGACGCTGTTCAACCTGCTGACCGGGGCGTTGAAACCCGATGTGGGCGCGGTGCAACTGGATGGGCAAGACATCACCGGCCTGTCGCCCAACAAGCTGTTTGCGCGTGGATTGGGGCGGACATTTCAGATCCCGCGCCCTTTTGCCCGCATGAGCGTGCTGGAAAATGTCATGCTGGCCCCGATGGGACAGGTGGGCGAGACGATCACCGGGCCATTCCTGTTTCGTAGCCGGATGCAGACCGAGGAAGGCCGCATCCGCGACAAGGCGTTGGAGGTTCTGGATTTTGTGACCTTGGGTGCGCTGGCGGATCATCCGGCGGGCCAGATTTCGGGCGGGCAGATGAAATTGCTGGAATTGGCCCGCGTTTTGATGGGCGATCCGCAGCTGATCCTGCTGGATGAACCGGCGGCAGGGGTGAACCCGGTGCTGACGGCCACGCTGATCGGCAAGATCGCGGAATTGAACCGGCAGGGCACGACATTTGTGATCATCGAACATGACATGGATTTCGTCATGCAGCATTGCGACCCGGTGATTGCCTTGGCCGAGGGGCGCGTGATTTTTGAAGGCACCAGTGCGCAGGCGCTGGCCAATCCGACCTTGCTGGATGCCTATTTGGGGGCGCCGATGGATGGCTGACCCGATCCTGCAGGTGCGTGGCGTGACCGCAGGCTATGTCCCGGATTTGCCGATTTTGCGGGATGTGTCGCTGGCGGTGCCGCCTGCGCAGATCACCTTGATCATCGGCCCGAACGGGGCGGGCAAATCGACCCTGATCAAGGCGATTGCCGGATTGCTGCCTGTCAGCGCGGGCCAGATCACGTTTCAGGGGTCTGATATCACGGGGCTGCGCACCGATCAGTTGACCGCCCATGGCATCACCTATGTTCCGCAGACCGATAACATCTTTCGCAGTCTGACGATCCGCCAGAACCTTGATCTTGCTTTGCGCCGTGCGGGTTCCGACGCCCCGGCACGGTTGGCGCGCCTGTTTGATCAGTTTCCGGCCCTTGCCGCCAAACAGCGCGAAAAGGCGGGGGCATTGTCAGGCGGCCAACGTCAGTTTCTGGCCATCGCGATGGCGTTGGCCACGGCACCCCAGTTGATCCTGATGGATGAACCATCGGCGGGCCTGTCGCCAAAGGCTGCGCAAGAGGTGTTGGAACATGCGCGCATGCTGGCCGGGCAAGGTGTGTCAATCCTGCTGGTGGAACAGAACGTCAATCAGGCGCTGCGACTGGCCGATCATTGCTACATTCTGGCCGAAGGGCGTAACCAGATCGACGGCCCGGCCGCGGATTTGCGCGACAATAAGGTCGTGGGCGAGATTTATCTGGGCAATCGGCGGGTGGGGGCGACATGATCCAACATCTGCTGGATGGCGTGCTGACCGGGTCATACCTGTCGCTGGGGGCGATTGGGCTGACGTTGGTCATGCATATCCTGCGCTTTGCCAATTTTTCGCATGCCGAGTTGTTGTCGCTGGGCGCTTACATCGCGTTGGTCTGCGATGCATTGGTGTCGGGGTTGACCCCGTTTCTGGCGGTGAAGCTTGCGCCCTTGTCGCTGACCGGCAGCCTGATCATCGCGATCCTGATTTCCATGGTGCTGACGGGGCTGTCGGCCTTGTTGATCGACCGGTTGATATTCAAACGGGTGCGCGAAAAGGGACAGGAGTTATCAATGGTCTTTGCCAGTTTCGGCATGGCCCTGATCATCCGCAATGTGATTGGCCTGATCTTTGGGCTAAGCCCCGCGCTGTACTCCCGCGATATCGCATTTGCGGTGATCCTAAGCCGTGATCCGCTGATCCTGGTCAAGCCGGATCAGGTTTTTGTGCTGATTGCGGCCTTGGCGTTGATGTTCATCCTGCATCTGATCCTGTCGCGCACCACCTTTGGCTATTCCCTGCGCGCGGTTGCCGAAAACCCGTCGCTGGCACAGGTCAATGGCGTCAATTTGCAACGCACGATCATGGCTGTTTGGCTGATCGGAGGGGGGTTGGCGGCGGTTGCCGGTGTCTTTTATGGGATCAGCCATCAGTTGATCCCGGTAATGGGCCGTGATCTAGTCCTGCCGATTTTTGCAGCGACCATCGTGGGCGGGATTGGTAGTGTTTATGGCGCGGTGTTGGGCGGTTTCATCGTCGGGATCGCCGGTAATATGGCGCTGGTTGTGCTGCCGTCTGGGTACACGCCATCCGTCCCATTTCTGTTGATCCTTCTGGTTTTGATGATCCGCCCGCACGGGTTGTTTGGTGAGGCACGGGCATGATTGGCGTGTTTTCATATCTTATTTTCTTTGCCACCACGGCGTCGATCCTTGCGATTGCGGTGCTTGGTCTGAACCTGCAATGGGGCAATACGGGCCTGTTTAACGGTGGTGTTGTCGCGTTTTTCGGGGCAGGGGCCTATGGCACGCTGATCCTTGGTGGGACGGCGCAGGCGGGGCATCTGGGCGGCTTTGGCCTGTTTTATCCGCTGGCTTTGCTGGGGGGTATGGCTGCGGCCGGGTTGATGGCCTGGGTCGTTGGGCTGCTGACCTTGCGCTTGCGGCACGACTATCTTGCGATTGCTACCTTTGGTGTGGCGGTGGCGTTTGAAAACCTGATGCGCAATGCCGAATGGCTGGCCGGCGGTGCCAAGGGCGTGCGCGGGTTTGAACGGCCCCTGCGCGCCGCGTTAGGCGATGGGTTTATCTATAACCTGTTCTTTTTTGTCGTTGTCCTGCTGATCCTGATTGCTACTTACATGTTTTTGGAGCGGCTTGTCGCATCGCCTTTTGGCAGGTTGCTGCGCGCAATACGGGAAGATGAAGAGGCCGCCCGGTCGCTAGGCAAGAACCCCGCCCGGATCAGGTTGATGGCTTTTGTTACAGGGTCGGTGATCCTGGGACTGGCGGGCGGCCTTTATGGGACGTTCTATGCCTTTGTCAGCCCGCAGGACGTGTTGCCGACCCTGACCTTCCAAATCTGGGCGATGCTGATTGTGGGTGGCGCGGGCAATAATCGGGGCGCGATTTTTGGGGCGTTTCTGATCTGGGGGGCATGGACCCTGTCGGGCTGGGCCCTGTCGCGATTTGCGCCGGTTGATGTGCAGCTTTACACTGGCTCGGTTCAATTCATACTGATCGGGTCGGTCATCGTCGGCATGCTGATGTGGCGCCCGCAGGGATTTCTGCCGGAACGGCTTGTCGTATCACAAAGGGGAAAACCCCAACAAACGCAACAGGGAGAGTAAATATGTCTATTGTCAAAACCATGGGGGCAACCGCCGCGTTGGCCTTTGGAATGAGCGTGTTGGCTGGTGCCGCCCAGGCGCAGGATTGCACCACCAAGATCGGGGCGGTGCTGCCGACATCCGTGGATTGGGGGCGCCCGATTGCGGAAACTGCGCAATTCGCTGTTGATCAGGTCAATGCCGCTGGCGGTGCTGCGGGTTGCGAGATTGAGATGGTGCTGCGTGATACCCAAGTTGATCCCAAGGTTGGCGTTGATGCTGCCAAAGCACTGGTCGATCTGGAAGGGGTGAATGTGCTGCTGGGGGCTGTATCCTCTGGCGTGTCGATGCCGATCCTGACCTCTGTCACCGTGCCAAGCGGCGTGCTGCAGATGTCATGCTGTTCGTCATCCACCGCGTTCACGGGCCTTGCCACCGAAGGCAAGACTGGCGGTCTGTGGTATCGGACATTCGCAACCACGGGCGTGCAATCGGCGGTCGGGGCCAAGGTGGCGGCTGATCAAGGCTACAAATCGGTTGCCGTTCTGTACAAAAACGACGACTGGGGGCAGGATATGGCCCGGTTGATCGCCACTGATTTCGCGGCTGTGGGCGTAGAGGTGACTGCCTCTGTCGCCATCAATGACGGTCAGCCCAGTTACCGCGCCGAAGTGACAGAAGCTGTGACAAGCCAACCCGATGCGCTTTACCTCGCGCTATACCCGGCTGAGGGTACAGCGGCGGTGCGTGAATGGCTGTCGCTGGGTGGCACGCAGAACATGATCCTGGCCAACTCGCTGAAATCAGATGAGTTCCGCGATAATGTGGGCCTGCAATATCTGGGGTCAGCATTGGGCACTGATACCGCCTCGCCCAGATCAGAAAGCGCTGATGCGTTTCGCGCCGCCTATCAGGAGCGTTTCGCGTCAGAACCGAACGGCCCGGGTCTGGCCAATAGCTATGACGCGGCGATGATTGTTCTGCTGGCGATGGAAGCTGCGGGCAAGGATGCGTCGGGTGCGGATGTCGCGGCTGCCATTGTGCGGGTCACCGACCCTGACGGCACGCCGGTCAGCGCTGATACAGCCGGGTTCACCGCCGCCAAAGAGGTTTTGGCGTCTGGGGGCAATGTGATGTTCCAAGGGGCCACGGGCAATGTGCGCTTTGACGCAAATGGCGACGTATCCGCCCCGGCTGTGATCTGGTCATTCTCTGACGCGGGCACGGACGAGGTTGAATTCATGTCGCTGAATGATGTGGACGCATTTATGGCTTCGCTGAAATAGGCGCTCTGCCGATTTGATTGCTATCCGATGAATTGGTCGCCCTCCCGAGGGGCGGCCATTTTTTAGCTGCGTTTTGACAGGCAAACGGCACATGAGATCACAATGCGCTGATATCTGGGGAGTTTCACCAATGGCAGTCCCTAGGGGAATCGAACCCCTCTTTCCAGGTTGAAAACCTGGCGTCCTAACCGATAGACGAAGGGACCGCAGTTGGTGCGCCGCTTTTAGGGAATGCGCGCGCATCGCGCAAGAGGGTTTTTGCGGTTTTTGTCGGGATTATTAATGTGCCGCTGCGGCGTCTTCCAGGCGCAGTTGCACCGACTGCCGTCCTTGCCATGTATTGATCTCCAGACGCCCCGCCAGATGGAAACGTGCGCCGTTATGGTCAAGCAATGCGGGGCCCATCGGCCCGTCCATCGCGCCAAAGCTGATGGCATCGATTCGCGGCCCGATCCCGTCGCCGAAGCTGATTTTCAAATGGTTGGCACCAACCTGTTTGGCGAAGTGGATTTGGCAATCGGGGAAGGCAAAGCGCGGGGCGGGGGCGCCCGCCCCAAAGGGGCCCGCATTTTCGATCTGATTGATCAGGTCCAGTGTTGCAGCCCCCGGCATCAGCAGACTGTCGAGCCGCAGATCGGCGGGCCCAATCTCTGCCGCGCCCTGTTTGGCCAGAAGCTCTGACAGACGGTCCATGGCCGGTTCCAGTTGATCCCGCGCCACGGTCAGTCCGGCGGCCATTTTATGGCCACCGCCTTTGATCAGCAGCTCCTCTGCGGCTGTGCGTTGGATTGCGGCCCCAAGGTCAATGCCGCTGACAGATCGCCCGGAACCCTTGCCGATATCCCCATCCAACCCGATCACGATGGCGGGCCGGTTTGTCGCCTCTTTCAACCGCGCCGCCACGATGCCCACGACGCCGGGGTGCCAACCTTCGCCTGCGGCCCAGACCAGCGCGCCGTCGGTGCCGCGTGCCGCGGCCTGTTCCAGCGCCTGATCGCGCACCTGCGCCTCGACCTCGCGCCGTTCGGTGTTCAACTGGTCCAGCCGTTCGGCCAATGCCTGCGCCTCGTTCCGGTCATCGGTGGCAAGCAGCCGCGCGCCCAGATCGGCCTTGCCAATTCGACCGCCTGCATTAACCCGTGGTCCCAGTAGAAACCCCAGGTGATAGCTGCTGGGCGCCTGATCCAGGCCCGCCACATCGGCCAAGGCCGTCAGGCCGATCCGTTGCCGCCGCGCCATCACAGTCAGCCCCTGACGCACGAAGGCCCGGTTTACGCCGGTCAGCGGGGCCACATCGGCGACTGTGGCCAATGCGACCAAATCCAGCATCGCCATCAGGTCCGGCCCTGTTTCGCCATTGGTCCGCATCTGCCGGTTCACTTCGACCAGCATCATAAAGACGACGGCAGCAGCGCATAGATGCCCCAGATCACCCGTTTCATCCTGCCGGTTGGGGTTCACAACCGCGTGGGCGGGCGGCAGGGTTTCGGCCCCAAGGTGGTGGTCAAGCACGATCACATCTGCCCCATTGGCGGCGGCAATCGGGCCATGTGACAATGTCCCGCAATCGACACAGACGATCAGGTCGTGGTCGCCTGCCAAGGCGGTCATAGCCGCGTCATTTGGCCCGTAGCCTTCATCAATACGGTCGGGGATATAAAGCGTCGCCTGCTGCCCGCAAGATCGTAGCCATGTCAGCAGCAAGGCCGCTGATGACCCGCCATCGACATCATAATCGGCAAATATCGCGATCTTTTGACCGCTTTTGACGGCCTGCCGAAACCGTGCTGCGGCTTTTTCCATATCGCGCATCTGATGCGGGTCGGGCATCAATTCGCGCAAGGTGGGCGTCAGGTAGGCCGCCGCATCCGGTGCTGCCACCCCGCGCCGGACCAGCGTCCGACACAAGGGTGCGGGCAGGGCGGTGGCTTGGGCCATCGCCTCAGACTGGCGGTCCTCCTCGGCGGACGGACCAATCCAACGCCGCCCATTCAATGAGGCGGCGACATTCAGAAAAGCGGGTTTATCTTGTGGGGCATTCATCGCCGCCTACGATATGCGCGACTCGCCCGATTAGCCAGTGGGGTTGCGATAGATCATGCGCCGGACCGATCCGGTTTTTGAACGCATCAAGATCGTCTCGGCTGTGACAAACCCAACCTCGCGTTTGATGCCGGGCACAAGGCTGCCATCAGTCACCCCAGTTGCCGCAAAGATCACGTCATTGGTCACCATGTCATCGCGGGTATAGACCCGGTCGAAATTTGTGATCCCCGCCTTCTTTGCACGCCCGCGTTCGTCATCATTGCGAAACAGGAGCCTGCCAAAAATCTGCCCGCCCATGCATTTCAGCGCGGCCGCAGCCAGCACGCCCTCTGGCGCGCCGCCTGATCCCATATACATATCGATCCCTGTCAGGTCGGGTTCGGCGCAATGCATCACCCCGGCCACATCGCCATCGGTGATCAGGCGGATCGCGGCGCCCGTGCTGCGCAATTCGGCGATCACATCCTGATGTCGTGGCCGTTCAAGCACGCAGACGGTGATGTCCTTGGTTGAACAGCCTTTGGCGGCGGCCAGTGCGGATACGCGTTCTTCGGGCGACATATCAAGGGTTACGACACCGGGGCGAAAGCCGGGGCCGATGGCCAGTTTGTCCATGTAAACGTCAGGCGCGTGCAGCATGGACCCGCGCGGCCCCATTGCGATCACCGCCAACGCATTGGGCATATCCTTGGCGGTCAGTGTGGTCCCTTCCAGCGGGTCAAGGGCGATATCAACGCCGGGCCCTTCGCCTGTGCCAACCTCTTCGCCGATGAACAGCATCGGCGCTTCGTCACGCTCGCCCTCACCGATGACGACAACACCTGCGATATCCAGCTTGTTGAGTTCCGTGCGCATCGCATCGACAGCGGCCTGATCAGCGGCCTTTTCATCGCCGCGCCCGATCAGCGATGCGCAGGCGATCGCAGCGGCTTCGGAGACGCGGGCCAGACCGAGTGACAGCGTACGGTCGTTGAAATCAGGTGTGTTCGGCATAACCATGGTCCTTCAAATAAATTACCGCAGCTAAAGCCTTTCTGGCGTGCCGCGGCAAGACTGTTTGCGCTAAAGGTTGCGGCGGTACGGCCCGGAAATCAGACAGCCTCGATCCGGATGGCAACGGGATCGCCGGTGACCACGCCGGTTGATTTGAAATCCGCCAGCGCCTCATCCAAGGCGGTCCGCGTTGTCTTGTGGGTGACGATCAGCACGGGTGCGGCGGTGTCTTCATGCCCATATTGGCGCATCCGGTCGATAGAGATCCCGGCCTCGCCCAAAGCATGCGCGATTTTGGCCATTGCGCCGGGTTTATCCAGCAATTGCATCCTCAGATAATAGGGGGCGGGGACGGCGGCGCGTGCGGCGCGGGCCTTGCGCAGGCTGGTGGCAGGTTGTCCAAAGGTCGAGATGCGCATGCCACGGGCCACATCCATCACATCGCCCATCACTGCACTGGCGGTCGGGCCTTCGCCTGCGCCCGGACCCCGCAGTACGATCTGGCTGACGGCGTCACCTTCAAGCAGCACCATATTGGTGCCGCCTTGCAACTGCCCCAAGGGCGATGTTTCGGGCACCAAGCAGGGCGACATGCGTTGTTCCAGCCCACGGCCGGTCAGTTGGGCGACCCCTAACAGTTTGATTTTATAGCCCATATCGGCGGCCTGCCGAATATCCTCGATCGTGACAGCGCCGATGCCCTCCAATTCGACCGCGTCAAAATCGACCTGCGTGCCAAAGGCGATTGATGACAACAGCGCCAGTTTATGGGCCGCATCAATACCGCCGACATCCAGTTCTGGATCGGCCTCCAGGTAGCCAAGCTGATTGGCTTCATCAAATACGGCCTCATAGCTGAGCCCGGCATCTTCCATTCGGGTCAGGATGTAATTACAGCTGCCATTCATGACCCCCATGACGCGGCTGATTTCGTTGCCCGCCAGCCCTTCGGTCAGGGATTTCACAACAGGGATACCGCCCGCGACGGCGGCTTCAAACCGGATCACTTGCCCGGCGGCCTCTGCCGCTTCGGACAGTGCTTGCCCGTGTAGCGCCAGTAGCGCCTTGTTGGCTGTCACGACATCCTTTCCGCTGGCAATTGCAGCTTCTGTCGCGTCTTTCGCCGGTCCTTCGGAGCCGCCCATTACCTCGACAAAGACGTCGATATCGTCACGTTTGGCGAGCGTTACGGGGTCATCAACCCAAGCGTAATCAGACAGATCGACATCCCTGTTCTTGGTCTTTGATCGTGCTGAAACGGCAGTGATAACGATGGGCCGACCCGCGCGCGTCGCAAGCAATGCGCCGTGTTTCTGTACGATACGGACAATGCCGACACCCACGGTGCCAAGTCCTGCAATTCCAAGGCGCAGCGGTTGGGTCATTTTTGCGGGTATCCGTCGATTACTTTGGTTGACAGGGGCATAGCGAATAGCCGCTGCTACTGCAACGCGCCGATGTCGAATTGGCGTAACCGTTCGGCCCGGGCCTGTAAGGCGGCGATCCGCGCTACCATGTCGGCATCGACCGCCGCTGGATTAGTGATGCCAGGTTGCGCGGGTAGGGGGGACAGATCGGGGTAGGGTGCATTGCGTGCGCTTTCACTGATTGTTCCATCCAGGTGCGGGAATGGTGCGCAGGCGCACAAGCAGATAAGAAGGGGCAGTGAGAAACGCATGGCGTAGCTATATATGCAGCGCATCAGGACCGGCAAGCCATGCATCAGGGCTTTTCAAATGAACGCCTGTTCAGTTAAATGGTCACCATGGCGCGCAAGCAAGGTTCTCATTCCGATATTACCGGCCCACGGGTGCAGGACACCGCCTTGCGGCTGATCGCGCGCCATGGCTATGCGGCTGTGTCGATGCGCCAGATCGCGGCAGAGGTTGGTGTGCAGGCTGGTGCGCTTTACAATTACACCTCTGACAAGCAAAGCCTTCTGTTTGATCTGATGCAGGCGCATATGATGGATCTGCTTGCTGCGTTGGATGCTGCAGACATTCAAGGTGATGCGATGGCCCGGCTAGAGGCATTCACCCGCTTTCACATCCGGTTTCATCTGCCACGGTCGGATCAGGTTTTTGTCTCTTACATGGAGCTGCGCAATCTGTCGCCACAGAATTTTGCTGCGATTGAGGCGATGCGCCGGTCATACGAGGATGCGCTGGAGGCGATTTTGCATGATGGTGAGGTCGAAGGTGTGTTTGCTGTTCCTGATACACGGGTTGCCACAATGGCGTTGATCGCTACCTTGACCGGGCTGAGCCATTGGTATCGCGAGGATGGGCGGCTGGCCATGGACCGGATTGAAGCGATCTATTGGGATCTGGTGCGCAAGGCCGTCGCAGTCTAGCTGCACCCGGCGCTTAACACAAAGGAGAGGCGGGCATGTTTACCGCAGATGAAAACGGGGTTTATGCGCGGGTTGCGGCCTCACCCGGGCGCCGAATCTTTGGCTACGCTATCCTGTTTGGGTTGGGGGCGATCCTTATCTATCTGCCACTTGTCCGCCCCCCGGCCTTGTTCTGGGTGGTCGCAATGATTGGTTTTGGCATCCTGTCGATCCTGATGGCCGAAAGGTTGCGCCGCGCGACCCAGCACGAGATTGAGCTGACCGAAACAGAGATCCGCGACACGAACGGACATGTGCTGGCCCGGATGGAGGATATTCAGTTGGTTGATCGCGGCGCATTTGCGTTCAAACCATCAAACGGCTTTACGCTTGTTCTGAATGGCGGACAACCAAGGGCCTGGGCACCGGGATTATGGTGGCGGCTAGGGCGGCGCGTTGGTGTGGGTGGTGTTACATCAGCAGGGCAGGCGAAGTTCATGGCCGAACAGATCGCATTTCGGATCAATGAACGCCCCGGTTAACCGGTCGTGCAGAGGATCAGGTGGCGATGGAGATTATGCACGGTAGATCAGAGATCGTCGAAATCGCAAAGCGAGTCGCCTGGGCTGACTTCCCAGCAAACGCTGGATTCATAACGTGGGCTGATCACTGTAAAAGAGCTGAATGTCACGCCGGTCAGATTTGGCACGATAAAAGGTGAAATTGAGACGGTGTATTCTGCGTTATAGTCTGTTTCGGTTTCAACAAGGATCGCTTTGTCGTTATTTGCCATCATTGGCAATCTGTTTGCCAACTCCGCAAGCGTGGTATTGGTATTGTTGCTATCCATTCCAACGTTTTCCGACCAAATGAGGTCGTGACGGCAATCATCATCCGGGTTCGCCTTGAAACATTCAAAGACCGTAACGCGGAGTTCGGGGCTATCTTCTGTTTCAGTGAGGGACTGAAGCAGATCGCCCAGGTTTGTCATGTATTCCGGTGTAATATTCGCCGTCTCACGGCTGAGCATATCGGCAATGGTCAGGCCAGCGCGCGTGCTGATCGCCTCGTCATGGAAAGCGTCGAAATACACCATTGTCGACAGCAGTGCCCAAACCATAATTGGTACACAAAACAGCAACTCAAAAGCGGCATTGCCGTTTTCATCGTCTTGGAAATCTTTCAGGAACTTGACTGCTTTATTCATCATCTTCTCTTCTGAAGGGTTCCACAACATAGGATGACGTTGCCATCAGCGCATACGAACCACCAGCAGCAGCATCATCGCTACTGGTGAAAGCATAGCCGATCCCCGTCAGTGGCAAGAATGGATTAAAGCGGGCGCAGGCCCGCAAGAATACAAGTTGATTATTGCCGCCGGGAACGAAATCTGCGATCGGGCGTTCGGTCACACTTCGGTCGATACATTGTACGTCGGTGGGGACACCTGCCCATGCGCGCAAATCCAAGGTCACCATTTCCAACTGAAGCTGGTTTTCGCAATCCGGGATGATGTCCGCCGCATCGCAGATGCGTTCGCGCAGCAATGCAGGTGTAGGTTCCGGCATCCGGCCAACGCGGACGTCACGCACCGCAATATCCAACCCACGCTCCAGCATAACATGGCGTACCGAAATCATACCGTTTTCAAAGATCATGCCGAAAAACAGCGCGAAAACCGGAAACGCCAGCAAAAATTGAATGGAGGCCACCCCATCTTCGCAACACAGAAAATGGCGCACGCCCCGCACGACTTTCTGCCCCACGCGCATCATAGGTTCAACCTCAGCGCTGTGATCTGGCTCGCGATCGTTGTGAAGATGCCCGACAGATTGTTGCCGGTCGCTTCAAAATAGTAGAGCTCGGTCCCATCCTCGTTACGTGATGCACAGCTTTTCATCTCGTCTTGACCGCCGCTGTCGGCATTAAGTGCGATTGTGAAGATGATCATGTTTCGGTTTTTTGCGGCGGTACACAGGTTCTGCAGCAGCGTGTTACCCTGCTCGGCGGTATATTTCGGCGTATCACTGAAGATGCGGTCGTTGAAATCCCGCCAATCCTCACCTGATTGGTATGCGAAAGTGGCATCCAGATCTCTATTGGTTTTCAAGTCGGCGCAGATGTCAATTGCGTCTGCGCTGGCACCGTTACCGGCTGTCATGTAGCCGTTAGCGCAGTTCTTCATGAACTGGATATTGTATTCATTGAACAACGCAGTGTTGTCATAATCGCCATAAACATCGTTCGGGGCGATGTTGTTTACACGAGAACTGTCGCTATTTTTTCCGTCCGTCATCAACACGATGTATTTTGCGCTGTTCACGGTCGGGTCATCCTCTGGATACGCGACGGGTCTGTTGTCCGCATACACGCCAAGTGGCGCACCACCCGGCAGAACGCCGGTATTCGAGATGTCGTCCAAAGTGTCGGCGAAAGATGGATCAAGCAGGGTCACGCCCCATTTAAGCCCAAGGAATATCGAGGTACCGCCGCGCGGCTCCAGATCCAAAATCGCATCTTCCAAGGCATCTTCATTGTCACTGACGGGGATAATCCGTTCGAAAACCTCGTCAGGGCAAAGAGGTTGATCGAGATCCCACTGGCGCCAGTCGCGGGTGCTTGGCACATCAATGCCGTTATTGGTAAATCCGCCGCGGCCCCAGGTGTTCCGTTGCATCGATTGAACCTGTTCATAGGTCGCGCTGTCATCGAAATCCGTTGTACCGTAGGCAGCGTCCGGGATTTCGACGCATGTCGCCGGATTCCCGCCGGTCGTTGTGACCTCACCAGTTGTCGCATCGACCTCGATTGGATCAATGCTGCCACCGCTAGAGTTGCTTACGTTAAGCTGATTGAAGATCGCGGGTCCGACATTGACGTGTTCCGAGTAGGGGACCAATGACATTGTCACCTGACCTGCGGTGTCTTCGCTGATCACCTGCCGCACAAAACATGCGGCGCCTTCGCGAAGCGCCTGGATTTGTGTCTTGGATGACGCCGTATTGTCAATCAAATCCGCACAGATCGCCGGACTACTGGTGTCTGGCGCGACATTAAATGATGTTTCCATCGAACCGGAGATATCAAGAACGAGGGAAATTTCGACGCTCCCGACACCTTCTACAGCGGCAGAACTTGCGGGCGCGCGCAGTTCATCAATACCTATGTAACGCAGGTAGAATGTGCTGACATCCAGCCCTGCATTCACCGAAACGGAACGTCGCCCATTCACCTCTGTTACAGTCGGGGTGCCGACAATGGTACTTTCGAACCCGGCTTTGCGGAAGTAGTCGACGACGACCTCTTTGGAGTCGAGCGACTGGTCAAGTTTGGCCGCAGCCAGAACAGCCCGGTCCGATACGCTTTGCAGCAGAACACGCCGCGATTCAAAGCGCATGAAGTCAACCGCCATACCACCCAGCACCAGCATGATAATGAGCAAGAGCAGCGTCAGTACGATGATGCTACCTTCTTCATCGCGTCCGAATCTCCGTAGATATGCGGCACGCATTGCAGCGTGATCATTGATCACGCGCCGAACGAAAGACTTCTTCTTAGACATAGGCAGCATCTCCGATGGCCATCCGTATTCATAAAGCTTTGCCGCACAACTTCGCATACGGACATCCCCACTGGGAAGATAAAACAGCTTGCTGTGGCGAAAATGGGGCAGACGCGCAGCGTTTCAGGCACGTTTTTAGTATAATGCTGCACATTTCCCTAACAACAAAGCTACTGTTCTTTCTTCCGAAACAAACTAGGCTAAGCGAATTGACGACAAACGGCTAAAGCCACAGGAAAACTGACCTTTTTATGAATCTTGCCTAGTTTTAAGGCAGTTTTACCCGAATCGGGTTTAGGGTGCATTAAAGGATACAAAAACCAATGGTCAGAAAAGCCGCAACAGGAAGGAATCGACATGACAGCGCATGACAATATCAAGGAGCCGAGCTTTCGGGAATCCGTCGACATGATGTTCAATCGGGCGGTGGCGTTGATGGATCTGAGCCCGGGTCTGGAGGAAAAGATCAGGGTCTGCAACGCAACCTACACCGTGCGCTTTGGCGTGCGTTTGCGGGGCGCGATCCACACATTTACTGGGTATCGTTCTGTCCATTCGGAACATATGGAACCGGTCAAGGGTGGTATTCGCTACGCCCTCGCCGTCAATCAGGACGAGGTTGAGGCGCTTGCTGCACTGATGACCTATAAATGCGCTTTGGTCGAAGCCCCCTTTGGCGGATCAAAGGGTGGTCTTTGTATTGATCCGCGCGAATGGGATGAACACGAGCTGGAACAGATCACCCGCCGTTTCGCCTATGAATTAATCAAACGCGATCTTATCAACCCGGCCCAAAACGTGCCCGCCCCCGATATGGGCACTGGTGAGCGCGAGATGGCCTGGATGGCCGATCAGTACAAGCGGATGCAGACCACCGATATCAATGGTGCCGCCTGTGTGACAGGTAAGCCGCCCAATGCCGGCGGTATCGCGGGTCGGGTCGAAGCAACGGGGCGTGGCGTGCAATATGCCTTGCAGGAATTCTTTCGCTACCCGGAGGATGTGAAAGCGGCCAAACTGTCAGGCAGCCTGAAGGGCAAGCGCGTGATCGTCCAGGGTTTGGGCAATGTGGGCTATCACGCTGCGAAATTCCTGTCCGAGGAAGACGGCGCGCTGATCACCGGGATCATTGAACGCGATGGGGCCTTGCACAATGAGGCGGGCATTGATGTTGATGCCGTTCGCGCATGGATCGTCAAACATGGCGGGATCACGGGCTATCCTGATGCGGCCCATCATGCCGAAGGGTCCACATTGCTTGAGGCCGAATGCGATATCCTGATCCCGGCGGCCCTGGAAGGGGTCATCAACCTGAGCAATGCAGACCGGATCAAGGCGCCGCTGATCATCGAGGCCGCCAACGGCCCTGTGACTGCGGGCGCCGATGATATCCTGCGCGACAAAGGCTGTGTGATCATTCCCGACATGTATGCCAATGCGGGCGGTGTGACGGTGTCTTACTTCGAATGGGTCAAGAACCTGTCCCATATCCGCTTTGGCCGGATGCAGCGTCGGGCCGAGGAAAGCCGCCACCAACTGGTGATCGACGAATTGGAGCGACTGTCATCCGACAAAGGGCTTGGCTGGGAATTAAGCCCCGGCTTCAAGGATAAGTATCTGAAAGGCGCGGGGGAGCTGGAACTGGTCCGGTCTGGTCTTGATGACACGATGCGCGCGGCCTATCAGGCGATGCGCGAGGTTTGGCACAGCCGCGATGATGTCAAGGATCTGCGGACCGCGGCCTATCTGGTGTCGATCCGCAAGGTTGCTGACAGCTATCGGGCAAAGGGGCTTTGAAACTGTAGCTGGCATTTTCCACTTGCGGCGTGACGGTCAAATCTATCTGACGTTCACGCCGCAAGGCTAATCCAATATTTTGCGAGGCAGCTATAGTAGTATGCGCGCCGTGCGGGATGAACAGCAGCAGAGAGCCCAAAGTTACCTGTGTTTGCAGGCGCAGAAGGACCCGGTATCGAATTGTTCCACATTTGTTGTTAGATAGTGGCCGTGGTCAGCTTCGTGAAACTTTGAAACTCTAAATCTCCATTGGCGTTCGCAAATGGAGATAGAAGCTCCTGAAGCTCTTGATCAAAGCTCTCGAGATCACTGCCCAGCTTTGAAATCGTGAAAGTATCGCGAGAGTGTTGGCATAAAATGAAGTCTTCGATGCTCTGATGGAATGGGTCGGAAACGACCTCATACGTTTCATTCACATCGACATGATCGAGGTACGTCTCCCAAAACGACCGATCTTTGTCCGCATAAAGTGCCTTTCCAGTAATCTTTGGCACCCATTTTGATAAGAAGGTTTGCCAGTCATGTTCCCAAGGCGGCTTATGTGCACCATCACCTTCTATGACTGAAAACAGATGACGCGTTTTCAGATGCTTAGACAGTTTGCGAAAGAGAACATCATGGTTCATCCAATGGATGCTAAGGGCTGCAACGACAGTGTCGTATTCACCAATTAACGGCGCCGTTTCCGCATAGCTTTCGACCCATTCAAGGTTCGACGCCGCTCCAAATTCGAGGGATTTCCCAAGCGCAAGCATGTTTGCTGATGGGTCAACCGCCGTCACAGAACTGAAGTGTTGTGACATTGGCCTCGCGATTTTGCCGTGCCCGCACCCCAGATCCAGAATGCGGCCAGCGCTAGGGGAATGACTGATAATCAGATCGTATATTTGTTGGGGGTATGGGGGGCGATAGAGATAGAGATCGACGACCTCTTCAGATTGAAAAGAAGTTCCGATCTCTTGTTTCACTTAACTTCCCAATCAAAATGATCCGCAGTTCGTTCTTAGCGCTCTAGCATTATTGGTTCAACGACCGCTTTGTCCACGCTGCGTCACTTGCGCTAGGGCCGTGCGAAAGGCGGGTCGGGTCAGAAGATGCTTGTAGTCTGTGCAAATGCCGAAGGGCATCGCCCGGAAACGCCTGTATCGAGAAAAGTTTCCAGTATTTGCTTGAAGATGCCCGCATCGAGACGTCTTGCTGACCGTTTTTCGATCATTGCAGAATAAACCCGGGGGTATGCGCGTAACTGATGTGAAGCTTCTGCTTCTTTCGATTTCAGTCAATGCATGCGCCCGGGGGCGCAATTTTCGGAGGCCCATTCATTCATGTCTATATTTTCAAAAACGCGTTTTGCGCGCCGCTACAGCTTTGTCTTTCGCTTGGTTGGGGAGGCGGTCCAATGACTTTTTCTATCTTCAAGCGCAGGATGCGCATCGAGGTCAGACAACACTACATTCAAATCGATCAAGCCGAGGCGTTGCGCCAACTTCATCGCATGCGCGAATATCAGCAACTTCGGCAGTTTATCGGCAATCACATCAACGAAGTCATTGCCAGCTATGATCATTACATCCAGCGCAGTGTGGGCCACGGTCTGCATCACCCGACAGCGCCTGGTTTGCGCATCAACCTTAGCGAACACTCTGGCGCGGAAAGCGAACTTCGTTTCTATCGTGAAATGTTAACGAATGAACGCAATGTATTCCTGGCGGTGCGTAACGAGATTTCAGAACTTTGGCGGTTGGCGTCAGAGGGGGTTTTGCATACCAGACTGGCGGCCGAACAGGTGGCCCCAGCTGATTATGGCGCGCTGGCGACGGATAGCGATTTGGAAAAGGCGATCAAATGGGCCTATAGCCCGAAACGCAACAATCCTGATCAAACAGTTGAGCACAACATTCGCCAGACGCTTAATCACGCGGTCCAGAACCTGGATGTGAAAGACATGGCGACGGCTGATTATTTGCATGCCAACCTGGTCGATCCCAATACCGTGCCCGCGGATCGCCGGCATCACATCAACACCGGATATTGCAGCACCGGCGGCGGCCGGGCTTTGCAGGATGGGGTCGAGATTTTGTCGCAGGGGTTTGCCGTGCCGCCCGATGATGGAACGCCGGGCTGGCAAGGCACTGCAGAATGGGACGATCTGGCCTGTTTCCTATTTGGTGCGCATGTCCGGGCGCAGGCTTACAGTGACGGCAATAAACGGGTGTCTCGGGCGCTTTATGCCGTGACATTGTTGCAAGGGGGGCGGCCCTTCGTGGCACCCCGGCGTTCGCTGGAAGCCACGATCATGGGGCCACATTTTATCCCTAACGGATGATCGCCCCAGATTGCGTGATCTGCTTTTCGGCGGCCAAGACGATCAGCGACACGATGTGCCGTAAACGGGCTGTCGGGCCGCGCGCGGGGTGCTAAGGTGAGCCGGTAAAAAGGGTGATCACATGCGATATTCCGGCTTTCGGGTTATTAAAGAAGGATTTTTCGGCCAGAAAGGCTGGAAACCCGTCTGGCGCGATCCTGACCCCAAGCCGGAATATGACGCGGTAATCATCGGCGGCGGCGGGCATGGGTTGGCCACGGCCTATTACCTTGCCAAGGAACACGGGCTGACCAATGTCGCCGTTCTGGAAAAGGGCTATATCGGCGGCGGCAATGTTGGACGGAACACCACGATTGTGCGCGCCAATTACTTCCTGCCGGGCAATTCCGAATTCTATTCGCATTCCTTGAAATTGTGGGAGGGGATGGAGCAGGATCTGAACTACAACGTCATGCATTCGCAGCGCGGCCTGATCAATCTGTTCCATTCAGACGGGCAACGTGATGCCTTTGCCCGGCGGGGCAATGCGATGATCAATCAGGGCGATGATGCGGTGCTGCTCGACACCGATGGCGTGCGGAAAATTCTGCCCTATCTTGATTTTGAGAATGGACGTTTCCCGATCTATGGCGGGCTTTATCATCCACGCGGTGGCACCGCACGTCATGATGCAGTCGCCTGGGGTTATGCGCGGGGGGCGGATCAGCGCGGTGTGGATATCATCCAGAATTGCGAGGTCACTGGCATCGATATCGAAGGTGGTGTTGTCAAAGGCGTGCAAACCACGCGCGGGGCGATCAAGGCCAAGAAAGTGGGGATCGTCGTTGCGGGCCGATCGGGTCAGGTGGCCCAGATGGCGGGTATGCGCCTGCCGATTGAAAGCCATGTCTTGCAGGCATTTGTCACCGAAGGGTTGAAACCCATCATCGATCACGTGGTCAGTTTTGGTATGGGCCATTTTTATATCAGCCAATCTGATAAGGGCGGGCTGGTTTTTGGCGGCGATCTGGATTTTTACAGCTCTTATGCCGCCCGTGGAAACCTGCCCATGAAGGAACATGTGATGGACGCGGCCATGACCCTGATGCCGATGATTGGTAAGGCCCGCGTGCTGCGGTCATGGGGTGGGATCATGGATATGACCCCTGACGGCTCGCCGATTATCGACAAGACTGCGACCGACGGGCTCTTTATCGATTGCGGTTGGTGTTATGGCGGGTTCAAGGCGGTGCCGGGATCGGGCTTCAGCTTTGCGCATTTGATGGCGACAGGGCGACATCACGAACCCGCCGCAGGGTTCCGTTTGAACCGGTTCCGCGATGGTGTGGGGCTGATGGATGAAGAGGGCACCGGCTCTCAACACAACTTGCATTAGGCAGTACCTGATGTTTTTTGAGTATTTTTGGCAAAATGATGATGAGGTCTGGACGTGAGGATCACCTGTCCGAATTGTGGTGAGCGTGACCGACGCGAATTTTATTATCAAGGCGATGCTTTGGCGCTGACCCGTCCCGCACCTGATGCGGGACCTCATGCCTGGGACGATTATCTGCATAATCGTGACAACCCGGCGGGTGACACCCAGGATTTGTGGTTTCACGAGGCCGGTTGCGGCGCGTGGATTGTGGTCAACCGCAATACCGTGACCCATGCGATTGATGACACGCGCCTTGCCGCGACGGTGAAACGATGAGGCTGCAAGACCCGCAAAGCACCGTCAGTTTTACCTTTGATGGGCGGCGGTATCGCGGGGTGCCGGGGGAGCCTGTTGCGGCCGCGCTTTTGGCAGCTGGGGTCCGTTTGGTTGCCCGTTCGTTTAAATATCACCGCCCACGCGGGATCATGTCCGCCGGATCAGAGGAACAGAACGCCTTGGTCACCGTTGGGCGCGGTCCGCAGGCGGAACCGAATGTGCGCGCGACGGTGTTGGAAGTGTCCGAGGGGTTGGAGGTGTTTAGCCAAAACGCCTGGCCCAGCCTGAAACATGATGCGATGGCGGTGAATGATCTGATGTCGCCCTTCCTTGGCGCGGGGTTTTATTACAAGACTTTCATGTGGCCCAAGCCGTTTTGGGAAAAGCTGTATGAACCAGTGATCCGCCGTGCCGCTGGGCTGGGTGGTTTGAGTGGGAAAGCCAATCAAGATCGCTATGAAAAGGCATTTGCTTTTTGTGATGTCCTGATTATTGGCGCGGGCCCTGCCGGTTTGATGGCTGCACTAACGGCGGGGCGTGCTGGTGCAGATGTGATCCTGGCGGACGAAGATACCGCCATGGGGGGTCGTTTGCTGCGCGAGGTTGAGGATGTTGACGGCCAGCCGGGCCCGGACTGGGCTGCTGAGACCATTGCAGCGCTGTCTGCCATGGACAATGTCCGCCTGATGACCCGTACCACCGTGACCGGCGCCTATGATCAGGGCACATATGGCGCATTGGAGCGGATCGCGGGCCTGCGCCGCGCCGGTAAACCCTTGGAATGTTTCTGGCGGATCGTGGCCAAACGGTCGATCCTATGTGCTGGCGCATTGGAACGTCCCATCGCCTTTCCCAATAATGACCGGCCCGGGATCATGATGGCCAGTGCGGTGCGGTCTTATGTCAATCGTTGGGGTGTCGCGCCGGGTAAGGCGGTGACGATTTTTGGCAATAATGATGATGCCCATCGCACTGCCCGCGACCTGGTGGCCGCCGGGGTCAAGGTGGCGGCCTTGGTCGATTGCCGCGATGATGTGCAGGTCGATGGTGATTTTCCGGTCTATACTGGCGCGCAGGTGGTTGCGACCAAGGGGCGGCGCGCGCTGGAGCGTATTACGATATCCCATGCGGGTGGCACGCGCGACATTCGCACCGATTGCTTGGCGATGTCTGGCGGGTGGAACCCGACGGTTCATCTGACCTGCCAAATGAATGGACGGCCGACCTGGCAGGCGGATATCGCAAGCTTTGTGCCAACCCCTGGCAATGTTCCGGGAATGGTTACTGCGGGGGCATGTAATGGGGCGTTCAGCACGGCGGCCTGCCTGAAAGAAGGGGCCGAAGTGGCGGCAGAGGTTGCAACGGGCCTTGGGTTGAAACCCAAGGTGACGGTGCCTTCGGCTGATGACAGCGCGTATCGGATCAGCCCGCTTTGGGCCGTGCCGGGGCAGGGGCGCAAATGGATCGATTTCCAGAACGATGTGCATGTCAAAGATATCAAGCTGGCCGCGCAGGAGAATTTTCGCTCGGTCGAGCATATGAAGCGTTACACCACCCAAGGCATGGCACCCGATCAGGGCAAATCATCGAATGTGGTGGCCCTTGCCGTGCTGGCTGACGCCACCGGGCGGGGCATTCCCGAAACCGGCACAACAACCTTTCGTCCGCCATTTGTACCCGTATCCATCGCGGCAATGGGGGCGGGCAGTCAGGGCAAAGGCTTTGCGCCCGAACGCCTGACCACATCGCACTGCGCCAGCGTTGCGCGCGGCGCCCCGATGATCGAGGCCGGGCTGTGGTATCGCCCGAGCTATTTCCCGCAACAGGGTGAAACCCATTGGCGGCAATCCTGTGACCGCGAGGTGAGATATGTACGCAATGCCGTAGGCGTTTGCGATGTGTCCACGTTGGGTAAGATCGACATTCAGGGGCCGGGTGCCGCAGCCCTGCTTGATTTTGTCTACACCAATACGTTTTCCACGCTGAAGGTTGGGCGCACCCGCTATGGGCTGATGCTGCGCGAGGATGGCCATGTCATGGATGACGGGACCACCGCACGGCTGGGTGAACAGCATTATGTGATGACCACGACCACAGCTGCGGCAGCTCAGGTCATGCGCCATCTGGAATTCACCTTGCAGGTCCTGCGCCCTGATCTGAATGCGCGAATCATGTCAGTTACCGAACAATGGGCGCAATTTGCGGTGGCCGGGCCGCGCAGTCGCGATTTGCTCAACAGCGTCTTGGATGATCAGATTGTCGATGCGGATTGGCCGTTCATGGCCTGCGGTGCGGTTGATGTGGCCGGGGTGCAGGGGCGGTTGTTCCGCATCTCTTTCTCGGGCGAACACGCCTATGAACTGGCCGTACCTGCCCGCTATGGCGACAGCCTGTTTCGTCTGCTGACTGCACAGGCAGAAAGCTATGGTGGCGGGGCCTATGGGATGGAGGCGCTGAATGTGCTGCGCATCGAAAAAGGGTTCACCACCCATGCTGAAATCCATGGTCGGACCACCGCCTTTGACATCGGCATGGACCGAATGATCAGCCGCAAGAAAGACTGCATCGGCCGGACCGCCGCTGCCCGGCCCGGCCTGATCGATGATGATCGTGAACAGCTGGTCGGGTTAAAGGCGGTGGGTGCCGTCAAACAACTGACCGCCGGAGCACATCTGTTTGCACAAGATGCGGCCCCAGAGCGGGTAAATGGCCAGGGCTACACCACATCGGTTGCCTATTCGCCGACACTGCAAACCGGGCTTGCGCTTGGCTTTCTGAAACGCGGCAGCGCCCGCCATGGTGAGGTGCTTCGCATGGTTGATCATCTGCGCCAGATCGAGGCGATGGTCGAGGTGTGTGATCCGGTTTTCTTTGATCCTGAAGGAGGGCGCGCGCGTGGTTAAGCTGTTATCCCGATCCCCCTGTGCCGATCTTTTGCCGTGCACGGTTGGGACCATCACAATGAGCGAAGTTCTGCTAGACCGGGTCATGTCCGTCGCCCCGTTTGCCGGGCAGGCCAAACCCACATCTGCCGCGTTGAAAGACCAGATTGGGTTGGGGCTATCGGCACCGGGGCGGGCTGTCAGCAATCGCCGCGCCCGGGTCGTATGGGCGGGGCAACGCATGTGGTTGGTGGCCGCGGATGTGTCGCTAGACGGGTTGGCGGCAGTGACTGATCAATCGGATGCTTGGGCCATTCTGCGGATTGAAGGGGAAGGGGTGGAGGATGTTCTGGCCCGGCTTGTGCCCATTGATCTGCGCGCCAGCACATTCAAGGGCGGGCATACCGCGCGCACGATGCTGGGTCACATGTCGGTAGGGATCACCCGGGTCGGTGCGCAGGCGTTTGAGTTTATGGCGATGCGGTCAATGGCCGCGACACTGGTGCATGATCTGCAAGTTGCGGCTGAAAATATCGCCGCGCGCTAGCCGTCCTTATGAAAGTAATTGCTGATCATATAGGCTGGGATCATCGCCGCACACATCACGGCAATGCCGCCAAGAATATCCGCAATATGATGGGCGCCGTGTAGCAGGATTGCCGGGATCATGATGATGTTGATGATCAGGATCGGCCAGAACAGTACCGTTCGCCAGGCGAAGGCCACAACCAGCGCACACATCACCATGTGATAAGATGGGAATGCAACCGCGCCCAACATCTTGTCGCGCGACACAACGGGTAACCCGTTCTGGGCGTAATCCAGGATCATCTGGCCATAAGTGCTGTGGGTGACCAGGTCAGTGGCCAATGCGGTTTCATGCGGGATCGGCAGATAGCTAGATTGACTGATATTGGGAAAGGTCTGCCAGACGACAAAAACCAACATCAGACCCAAGCCGTTTGTCAGGATCAGCGCATCAACATCGCGGTCACGCTGCAACCACGCGAGCGTGCCGATCAGGATGATGATCTGATAAAGCGAAGAAAGGTAAACATAGCGCAGGAACGTTCCCAGATAGGGCACACCTGCAACCCAATCCACCATACCAGGCCAATGAAACCCGAACCACGTATCCATCGCCAGCAGGGCATCGGTCAGAACCGGTTCGGGGCGGGGCATATGTTGGTGAAACAGCAATCCCAACAGCATTCCCATCAATGATGCAAGCGCGATCGCGAGGGCCGCCTTGCCCAGCCATGCGACGTTTTTGTAGGCGTGGCGGTAATACGCTCCGATCAACGCCAAACCGCTGGCCCCAATGGCGGGTACGGCAAAACTGCCCCACGCCACCTGCTGCGGCCCGCGCACATCCACCCAGATATTCGCGGCCACGACAAACACGATCAGGCCCATGAACAGATACTCTGTTTTATGAAAGAAACCGGTCTGTGATTTGGGATGGTCAAGCAATGCGGATGTCATCGGGCGGGCCTGTCTGAATACGAACTAATCTGCGAATTATTGGGTTATTGTGTCCAGAGTGGGGCGTGTTCGGGCCTATTCAGGGTCATATCCCAAGCCGGTCGCGCAAGCTGTACCAGGCCATCGCCAAGGCCAGTAATGGCGCGCGAAAGGCGGTGCCGCCGGGGAAGTTGGGCACGTTCAGTGCTGCCAATGCATCGAACCGGTCGGCCTGTCCGGCAACCGCCTCTGCCATGACCTTGCCTGCCAGCCCGGACAGCGCGACCCCATGCCCAGAAAACCCACCCGCCGAAATCACATTGGGCGCGATGCGTTGAATTGCAGGCAGACGTGGCATGGTGATGCCCAATGACCCGCCCCAGACATAATCGATCCTGACCCCTTCAAGCTGCGGAAACAGCTTTGTCATCCGGGCCACAAGGGCGGTGCTGATATCAGCCGGAAACCCAATCGCATAGCTTTCGCGCCCGCCAAACAGGAAGCGCTGATCTTCGGACATGCGATAATAATTCACCACGAACTTGTCGTCGGCCACCGCAATATCGCGGGCCAGTACCGTCGCTGCCCGGTCCCCCAAAGGTTCAGTGGCGCAGATGAAACTGTTGATTGGCATCACCTTAGCGGCCACTTTTCGTTCGATATTGGGTAAATACCCGTTGCCCGCCAGGATCACATGCCGCGCCCTGACCCTGCCGTTATTGGTGCGCAGCTCTGCCGGGTCGCCATGTGCGATATGATGCACTTCGGACCGATCAAAGATGCGCGCGCCCGCCTTTTGCGCGGCCTCGGCCAATCCGAACACGTATCGCAAAGGGTGGAGATGCCCGGCACCCATATCCAGAATGCCACCTTGATAAAGCGGTGATTTGACCAGGTCGACCATGGCATCGCGGTCCAGAACCGCGATCTGATCATAATCGTAATTCTCGGCCAGATAGGCGGTGTAGCGCGCATATTCCTGTGCCTCGCGCGGTGCATAACAACCATGCGCGACCCCGGGCATGTATCGGGCGTCGGGGGCGATATCGGTGCAGTTCTGCCTGATATCGTTTTTCGCCTCTTCGGCTAGATCCCACAGCAGACGGGCATTGCCCGCACCACAACGCTTTTCCAGCGCGGATTGATCCATATTGAAACCGCTGCCCACCTGTCCGCCATTGCGCCCGGATGCGCCGAACCCAACGCGATGGGCATCCAACACCACGACATCCAGACCCTTGCGGGCCAGATGCAAGGCCGCAGAAAGACCGGTGAACCCGGCCCCAACAATGCAGACATCTGCTTGGGTCTGGCCATAAAGCGCTGGGCGCTCTGCCGGGATATCGGTGCTGGCCACATACCAGCTTTTGGGAAGCTGGCCGGGGCGGTCATTGCGATAAAGCGGGTTCATCTGTGGTTCCAAAAGCAATAGTGTCAAAGGGCATATCAACAAAGGTAGGCCGTAAATGACAGCCCCAAAACACATTGCCGACCCAGTGGCCGCGGCATGTCACTGCGGAACGGTACAATTCGAAGTGACAATCAAAGGCGGATTGCAGTCCGCGCGCCGGTGCAGTTGCAGCTATTGCGGCATGCGCGGCGCCATCGCTGTGTCCGCTGATCTGGATGGGATACGGTTTCTGGCGGGGCAGGATGCGCTGACGCTGTATCAATTCAACACCAAAACGGCGAAGCATTACTTTTGCAGCAAATGCGGGATCTACACGCATCATCAGCGGCGATCCAACCCCAATGAATTTGGGGTCAATGTGGCTTGTCTGGATGGGGTTAGCCCGTTCGATTTCGCTGAGGTGCTGGTGCATAATGGTGTGGTGCATCCCAGCGACGACCCGACAGCGCCGGAATTTGCGGGTGTGTTACGGTTTTCGCCGCAGGTATGACCCCGTCCCGGACCTGATCCGGGACCTCCACCTGAACCGGCTACGACGTCCCGGATCAAGTCCGGGACAGGTGGTTTTGTGGGTTATGGCGTGAATTGCAGGTGAATATGGTCATCATGGCGGGCGGCCTTGCACCCTTGAAACCCTATCGTTGGACCCGACGCATTCAGCCGTAGCGCCAGATGCGGCTCCACAAAGATGCGGTAATCGGTGCCGGTGGGATGGTTGGCCAGCCAGCGCAAGGCCTCTCCGCTGCGATCCTGATCCAGTGACCAGTCGCGCAAATAGGGTTGCAGCCATTCAAGGTCCCAACGCAGGCTCAACCCCGTCTCATTCCCGCAAGGGAGCGGCGCGCCGGGTTGCGGTTCTTCAAAACCCCAATACCCAATCACAGATCGGGCGCGGCCCAGTTGATATTCGCCCGCCTCGTCCGTGTAAAACAGCGCGAAATCCAGCTTCTGCCCGTCATCATGGGACAGATGCGGCAAGAGCGGAAACCCATCAAGGAACGGAAATCCGGCATCCAGCGCCCTTGTGCGGGTGCCGGGATAGGTGTCATGCATATGTGACGCCAATGCATCGGCATGATCTTTCATCTCGGGCACGACGTATTGCCGGTTCATCAGGCAGAATAACGGGTTGAGAACAGCAATCTGCGACGGACCGGCATCAACGCATGGCAGGGCCACCCGGCCCATCATGGGCGCGGCGTAATGCGCCGCCACCGTCAGGGTCAGGTAAAACGCGGCAAACAGCACCCAGAAACGCCCGACAAAGCGGGTTAGCAAGGCAAGCAGCCATGCCAGCCCACCAATTTGTGTCAGCAGCGTCAGCAGAATGATGATGATGAGGTGCCAGATCATACGTTCAACAACAGATGTTCACGTTCCCACGGGCTGATCACCTGTAGGAACTCGCTATATTCAGCACGTTTGACGATGGAATAGACCCGGGCAAAATCAGGGCCAAGCACATCATGCAGATCCTTGGCCTCGTCAAACAGATCAAGGGCGGTGAAAAGTCCTTGGGGGATTTCATCTTCGGCCTCGTAAGCATCGCCTTGCCAGCGCTTGTCAGGCCGCACCTCGTTCTTCATGCCAAGATAACCGCACGCCAGTGAGGCGGCGATTGTCAGGTAAGGATTGGCATCCATCCCCGCCAGCCGGTTTTCGACCCGTCGGGCGGCAGGGTCGGATATCGGAATGCGGATACCCGTTGTTCGGTTGTCGCGGCCCCATTCAAGGTTGATCGGTGCAGCATGGTGGCGGACATAGCGGCGGTAACTGTTCACATAAGGTGCGATCATCGCGATCACGCTTGGCATATGTTCCTGCAGGCCACCGATGAAATGAAAGAACGCATCGGTTTCACCGCCCTGCGGACCCGCAAAAATATTGTGCCCTTTGGCGTCCAGCACCGAATGATGCACATGCATCGCCGATCCCGGCTCGCCTTCAATCGGTTTGGCCATGAATGTGGCGAAACAATCGTGTTTCAGCGCAGCTTCGCGGATCAAGCGTTTGAAATAGAACACTTCATCAGCCAGTTTCACCGGGTTGCCGTGGCGCAGATTGATCTCTAGCTGGCCAGCACCGCCTTCCTGGGTGATGCCGTCAATTTCAAACCCCTGCACCTCGGCGAATTCATAAATATCGTCAATGACCGGGCCGTAGTCATCTACCGCTGTCATCGAATAGGCCTGCCGCCCTGCGGCGGGTCGTCCCGTGCGTCCCATCATCGGTTCAATCGGTTTGGCGGGGTCGATATTGCGCGCAACCAGATAGAATTCCATTTCTGGTGCGACCACGGGGGTCCAGCCCTCTGCCTGATACAATTCCACCACCCGGCGCAGCACATTGCGCGGGGCAAAGGGGATGGGCGCGCCCTTTTGGTCAAACGCATCATGGATGACCTGCAATGTGCCATCAGCGGCCCAAGGGGCGGCGGTGGCGGTGGCCATATCGGGTTTCAGCACCATGTCGGGTTCGACAAATCCTTCGGGGCCTGCGGCCTCGCCCCAGTCGCCGGTAATAGTTTGAAAGAAGATCGAGTTGGGCAGGTAAAAATGCCCCTGCTTTTCCCATTTGCTGGCAGGGACCGCCTTGCCCCGCGCGATGCCGGGCAGGTCGGCGATGACGCATTCCACCTCGTCCAGCCGGTTGGCGGACAGGTAGGTTTGGGCGGCTTCCGGGATGGTATCAACCCAGCTCATGCCTGCTCTCTTTTCGGTGAAATATGGTGCAATTTGCCGGGCCGTTTCTATGTCGGATATAGGCAAACGCTAGCCCTATTGCTGCACCTGCGCAAGCAGTGGGCAAAGTCAGCGAATAATCTGCGGACGCACGCGCAGGCGCTTGCGTTTTTCCTGCGGCAGATGCCGGTTCAGCCTTGTGTTGATCAGGCCAAACAGCCCGATCACCACCAGTGTCAGCAGGATGAAATATCCCGCCAATATCGGATAGGGCACAAAGGGGTTGAAGGTCTTGTCGGCAAAATAGTTGGCGTAATAAAGCGCATCGCCGCTTTGCCGGAAGATCGGAAAGCCTGCGAAAAACACCAGCGTTGTGGCGTGGAAAAGAAAGATCGCCTCATTCGTATAGGCGGGCCAGGCGAGCCGCAACATGGTGGGCCAGATTACCCGACGAAAGCGCGCCCAGCCCGAAAGGCCATAAGCATCTGCGGCCTCGATATCCCCTTTGGGAATGGATTTCAGCGCGCCGTAGAAAATCTCGCCCGAATAGGCGGCGGTGTTCAGGAACAACACAACCAGCGCACCGGCCCCAGCCGAGGTGAGCGGGCTGAAAACCGGATAGATGCTTTTGAGGTTCAGAAACAGGAAATACGCAAAGAAGAACTGAATGAAGAGAGGCGAGCCGCGAAAGATGAAGATGAACCATTCAGATGGTTTGCGGATCAACGGATGCCGCGCGGCTTTGCCCATTGCCACCGCCGTCGCCAGAAAAAAGCCCGAGCAGAGTGCCAGCACACCGAAATAGATGTTCCAGATCATGCCAGAGCCGATCAGGGTGAATTGCTGGCAAAGCGTAAAGTCATTGCGTGGCAACAGCCGCTCACCAATGCCGATGCTGCGCAGGCCGTAATCGGCGATGGTTTCCCAGCAGCTCATCGGCGTGGGTCCAGGTGGAGGTCCCAGATCAAGTCCGGGACGGGGTCACGCGCGCCGCGCCGTCCCGGACTTGATCCGGGACCTCTAACAGTTGCCACCGTCATGCTGCGGCCTTTCGCTGTGCTTCGCCGCCTGCCGTTGCCTGCCCGTGGGTCAGGCGCGCCATGATCCGGTCCAGCACCATTTCAGAGATTTTGGTGAACAGCAGATAGAAGATCAGCAGCGCCAGAAAGTACCACATCCGCCAGTCAGGATGCGGGTAATCGGTGAATTGCGGCTGCTTGGCCCCACCCAACTCGCGGGCCCAATAAACGATATCTTCGACACCCAGCAGGAACAGCAATGGCGTGGCTTTGATCAGCACCATCCACAGGTTTGACAGGCCTGGCAGAGCATAGACCCACATTTGCGGCACCAGTACCCGCCAGAATGTCTGGCGACGGGACATGCCGTAAGCTTCTGCCGTTTCCAATTGACCTTTGGGGACAGCGCGCATGGCACCGAACAGCACATTGGCGGCAAAGGCCCCAAAGACGATGGCGAAGGTCAGCACCGCCAGAAAGAAACCGTAGGTTTCATGCACCCATTGCGGCGCGTTGCCCAGCGGCAGTTTGGCGATATTGCAGACCACAAAATCATTGCCTTGCCAGACCGGATCGGCCCAGTCGGGGCATTTGATGCGGTGGCGGATATATTCAAATGCCTGATCAAGCGCGATGACGAAGAACAGGAAAAAGGCAATGTCAGGGATGCCGCGCACAATGGCGATATAGGTTTTGCCAAACCAGCGTAGCGGGGCGATATGGCTGCGCGCCGCCGACGCACCGCCAAACCCAAAGGCAAGTGCCACCGGTGCGGTGATCGCCAAAAGCAGCAGAACAGTACCGACCGCGTAATAGATCGACATATGCTTACCTGTTGTCAGATAGCAGCTAAGCCATTGAAATCCATCTAGGGTGGCGGGATCAGTACAGTAGCTAAAAATGAGATGTCACCAAAGGTGAGGGGCCAAGGGAGCGCGAACGCACCCTTGGCGATTATCTTAGAATGTTTCGGAGTCAGGCAACCACTTGGTGATCAGCGCGTTAAGCGTGCCATCTTCTTTCATTGATGCGATTGCGGCGCTGAATTTGTCCCGCAATTCAGTATCGCTTTGACGCACACCCATGCCGATGCCGCCGCCGATCAGGACGTCTTCACCGATGATCGACAGATCTGCGTCAGCTTCTGCAACGGGCAGCAAGAATGCTTTGTCAGCCAAAACGGCATCCGCTTCGCCGTTTTTGACAGCCGCGATGGTTTCATCGGGTGTTGCGAATTCAAGCAATGTCGCACCTTCCATGCTGGCCACGTGGCTGGCCTGAATGGTGCTGGCTTGGGCTGCGATTACAGCGCCAGACAGATCAACCTCGCCCAGCCCAAGGAAGGCCGACGGATCAGGCAATGTGTATTGCTCTGAAAAATCAATGACTTCCTTGCGTTCGTCCGTCACGGACATGCCTGCGACAATCGCATCATAGTTACCAGACACAAGGTTCGGAATGATGCTGTCCCATTCATTTGTCACCCATTCACAGGTCAGTTCGGCGCGTGCGCAAACCTCATCACCCAATTCACGCTCAAACCCGTCAACTTCGCCGGCGTCGTTGATGAAATTATACGGAGGGTAGGCGCCTTCAGTGCCCAGACGGACAACAGAATGGCCATCGGCCATTGCCATGCTGCCCAGAAGGGCCAAAGCGGCAGTACTCAGGATCAGGTTTTTCATCAGGTTTCTCCCAGTTTGATGATCTTATGAAACGGTGGCGGATAGGAATCCGCGCAACCGGTCGGTCTTTGGACTGCCGAACAGCGCCGCAGGCGGGCCTTCTTCGGCGATCTTGCCTTCATGCAGGAACACCACATGGTCGCTGACATCCGCAGCCAGGCGCATGTCATGGGTCACGATGATCATTGTGCGACCTTCGGCAGCCAGCTCTTTGATAACTTTGACAACTTCCTGTTCAAGTTCCGGGTCCAGCGCGCTGGTCGGTTCGTCAAACAACAGGGCCTTGGGTTCCATGCAAAGCGCACGGGCGATGGCCGCGCGTTGCTGCTGGCCTCCTGATAGTTGGGCAGGGTAGACATCGCATTTGTCACCTATCCCAACCTTGGCCAGATATTTGCGGGCGGCCGCCTCAACCTCAACCCGGTCGCGTTTTAGCACGGTGATCGGGGCCTCCATCACATTTTGCAGGATGGTCATATGGGCCCATAGGTTGAATTGCTGAAACACCATCGACAAGTTGGTGCGAATGCGGATCATCTGGGCATGGTCGCCGGGGTGGCGGTTTGGGCCGTTCCCTTTCCAGATCACATGCTCACCGCAAAAGATGACATCCCCCTGTTGGCTGTCTTCCAACAGGTTGGCGCAGCGCAGAAGGGTCGATTTGCCAGAGCCGGACGAGCCGATCAACGACACGACATGACCAGCAGGTGCAGTGATATCCACCCCTTTGAGCACTTCAAGCGCACCATAGGATTTATGCAGATCACGAATTTCGATAACAGGGGTGGCGTCAGTCACGTGTGGCAGATTCTTTTCATTCCGTCGCGCAGTAGTGCCTATTTCTGCGCCATTTGCAACGTGTCGCTTTTTGGTGACCAAGCGTCAAGCAGATGATGCGCTTTTCAGTCTTATGACCCGTTGGTGATCCGCAGCCGGGCGGCATGGCTTTCCTGATCAGTAATGCCCAGCAAGGATACAACCATGCGCATCAGGCTATCCTCTGCCTCGTCCCGGACCCCGTCGGCCATCACCACGGACCACATGTCAGCCACAACCGACAGCCGGTCCTCGTGACCAACCGCGTCCTTGATCGCACGGGTAAAGCGGACAGTGTCGGGGGCTTCGGCCTCCAACGCCTCGCAATCCGCGCGCAATTGGGCGGCTTGCGCGGGGCCAATGCCATAGCGTGCCATCAGCGCCTGATCGATCTTGGCAATCTCGACCGGCGCATAGTCACCATCGGATCGCGCGATGCGCACCATCAACGCGCCAAGCGCCAGCCTTGCATCCGGATCAGGAAGCTTTTGAGGTTCGGGGGCGGTCAGACGCCGAAGAAGATCTGCAAACATTCCGTCAACATAGGTGTCTATGCCGCATTGTGAAAGAGCCTGGTCAGACGCGCGCCTTCTGCGTCAAAACCATAGGGCGGGTGTACGATGAACATCCCCGACCCGATCATCCCATGTCCGGGACGGGCGGGGGGAAAGCTGACCTCATGCACGATGCTGTCAGGAATGGCGCTGCGCAATGCACCGACCATGGGCACATGGGCATCATTGGTCAGGATCGGATACCACAGCATCAGAACGCCAACACCCCATTTACGATGCAGCTTGGCCATGTTGGTCGGAATGGTCTGATACTCGGTTTTCACCTCATAGGACGGATCGATCAGCATCAGGCCACGGCGCGGCTGTGGGGGGCACAGCGATTGGGCCATCTCCCAACCATCCTTTTGACGGCAGATACTGCCATAGGGGGCCATATTGGCCTTGAGGGCGGCAAATTCCTGCGGATGCAACTCGGATAGATGGATATCATCCATCGGGCGCAACAGCTCTGCCGCAATCAGGGGCGAACCGGGATAGGCGTGTTTGCCATGTTTGTCGCGGATGCGGGTCAGCACCTGCGCATAAGGGTGATCAGCAGCAAACCAGTCGGTGGCGATGGTGATGCCCTTCTCAGCCTCACCTGTCTTCTGGGCGGCCGCATCAGTCAAATCATAAAGGCCCCGGCCCGCATGGGTCTCCAGATAAGACAGTGGTTTATCCTTTGCCGTCATATAGGAAAGAACCCAGGCGAGGATGCTGTGCTTATGCACATCTGCCAGATTTCCGGCGTGATAGCTGTGCTGATATGACAGCATTTATGTGTCCTTAGCTGCGGTGTCTGGGCCGGGGTAACGATAAAGCGATTGCAGGCCAAGGGGGTTGTTGTTGAAGACCAGCACGCTATCCTTGTGGATAAGACGAAGGGAACCAGTCGTGCGCTTGCGGATACTCAGCCTGATAGCGGCCATTGTGGTGGCATCGCCAGCCATGGCGCAAGAAACCGGGGATGGGATCACGTTTCGGCTGGGCGTCGGGCCGAAAGTCGGACCGGAGTATTTCGGCGCCGAAGGCACCAAGATCACCCCAACAGGTAAATTCCAGCTGGAGCAGCTGCAATTTGGCGGTCAAAGCTATGGCGGCGCCAATAGCACCGGCTTTGGTTTTGGCGGGTCGGTCGGATTTGTCGGGCCGCGCGATGCGGATGACTATTCCGAACTGGAAGGTCTGGAAGATATCGACCCATCACTGGAACTGGGCGGCGGGCTGCGATTTCGCCAGCCATCTTATGATCTTTTCGCCAATCTGCGTTACGGGGTGATCGGCCACGAGTCGCTGGTGGGCGAGCTTGGGGGTGATGTGATTTACCGGCCAAGCGAACAGCTGACCTTGCGGGCCGGACCGCGGATTTTCTGGGGCAGCGATGACTATGCCCAGACTTATTTCGGGGTGAGCGATGCCGAAAGTGCCGCCAGCGGTTTTGACGCCTTTGACGCAAATGGCGGCATCCTGCGGCAAGGGGTCAAGGCTGAAGCGACCTATCAGTTCAACGATGATTGGGGGCTGGTCGGTACGATCCAGTATGATCAATTGCGCGACGATGCCGCCGACAGCCCGATCACCCAAACCGAAGACCAGTTGTCAGGCAGTATCGTTCTGACCCGGAAGGTGACGTTCGGGTTCTGAACGACGCCAGGTCATCAAATAATCAAGCTGATAATAAGATAGCTGGCCAACCCATATAGCGACGCCAGACTGATGCTCATGCATATGCCACGCGCACCGTCGCGGCCCGTCAGATATGACAGCATATGCCCCAACCGGCCTGCTGCAAAACCGATCATCCAGACCTGCGCTGTCAGTGGTTCGGGCGAAACCAAGCTGACCAGCATTGCCAAAAACACGAAATACACGACGTTTTCGGTCGCGTTGCCATGTGCATTGTGATGCCGGTTCAGCTCGCGCAATCCCAGCTCCGTCGCATCCGATGGCACCCGTCCGCTGGCCTGCCATTCCTCAGGTGTCGCGTGCATGTTGTGCTTGAGCCGGGTCAGTTCGGTACTTGTCATCAGCCAGGTGTGATTGATCACGAGCAGCACAGCACTTGTCACCAGCCCGACCATGATCGGGACAGAGGGCAGGGCGACAACCGCAGGCTGCACCCCCAGGATCAGTAGGTTCAGGATCAATCCAATCAGGACCAACGCAACGGGATAGGCCAGTATGATTTTCCTGAACTTGCCTTTGCGCTTTTCGTCGTCGGTCATTGGGCTGCCATTCATCTTGGGAAGCAATGACTTACAAGTTGGGTGCAGATCAGCCAAACGCAAGGTGCGGTCAGGTTCAGACCAGCCGCGATGTATCAACCGCCGCCCGCACAAAATCAGCGAATAGCGGATGCGGGGCAAAAGGTTTTGATTTCAGTTCCGGGTGGAACTGCACGCCGATGAACCACGGGTGATCTTTCCATTCGACGATTTCGGGCAGTTTGCCATCGGGGGACATGCCGGAAAACTGCAAGCCAGCTTTCTCTAGCGTCTCGCGGTATTTCACATCCACCTCATACCGGTGGCGGTGCCGTTCTTCGATGGCCGTGTCGCCGTAAACTTCGGCCACTTTCGACCCTTCGGTCAGGGTCGCGTTATATGCGCCCAGACGCATCGTGCCGCCCTTGTCGTCATCGGCCTTGCGGGCGACCTTGTGATTGCCCTGCACCCATTCCTTCAGGTGATAAACGACTGGCTCAAAACGCTTTTTTCCGGCCTCATGGTCAAACTCCTCTGACCCCGCCTTGTCCATGCCTGCCACGTTGCGCGCAGCCTCGATCACGGCCATTTGCATGCCCAGACAGATCCCCAGATAGGGGATGTTCTTTTCGCGGGCGAACTGGGCGGCCTTGATCTTGCCCTCGGTCCCGCGTTCGCCAAAACCACCGGGGACAAGGATCGCATGGAACCCTTCCAGATAGGGGGCGGCGTCTTCGCGGTCGAAGAGTTCCGCATCGACCCATTCGATTTTGACCTTCACCCGGTTGGCCATACCGCCATGGGTCAGCGCCTCAGCAATGGATTTATAGGCATCCTCAAGCTGGGTGTATTTGCCGACAATGGCGACCTTCACCTTGCCTTCGGGGTTATGGATCCGGTCATAAACATCGTGCCAAACATCCAGCTTGGGCGCGGGGGCAGGCGAGATGTCAAACGCATCCAGCACCGCCTGATCCAATCCCTGTTCGTGATAGGCCAGCGGCGCCTCGTAGATTGATTTCAGATCATAGGCCGCAACCACGCATTCCTTGCGGACATTACAGAACAGCGCAATTTTTTCGCGTTCCTTCTCGGGGATCGGCTGCTCAGAGCGGCAGACCAGCACATCCGGGGCAATCCCGATGGATTGCAATTCCTTGACGGAGTGTTGGGTGGGCTTGGTCTTTAACTCACCCGAGGCGGCCAGATAGGGCAGCAGCGTCAGATGCATGAAAATGCACTGACCGCGCGGCTTGTCGTGGCTGAACTGGCGGATCGCCTCAAAAAACGGCAGGCCTTCGATATCACCCACGGTCCCGCCGATTTCGCAAAGCATGAAATCAACTTCATCTTCGCCGATGCTGATGAATTCTTTGATCTCGTTGGTGACATGGGGGACGACCTGAATGGTCTTGCCCAGATAGTCGCCGCGCCGCTCCTTTTCCAACACGTTGGAATAGATGCGCCCGGAACTGACCGAATCCGTTTTGCGGGCCGGGACCCCAGTGAAGCGTTCGTAATGGCCAAGGTCCAGATCGGTTTCAGCACCATCATCGGTCACAAAAACCTCACCATGTTCAAAGGGCGACATCGTGCCGGGGTCAACATTCAGATAAGGGTCCAGCTTTCGTAGCCTGACCGAGAAGCCCCTAGCCTGCAAAAGTGATCCCAATGCCGCTGATGCCAGCCCTTTGCCAAGCGAAGACACAACGCCGCCGGTAATGAAAATGAATCGCGCCATTGGCTGGGAACCCCCGTGAAAACATCCAAAATCTGTGGGAAAGCGAACCCGGAAATTCGCATCATCACGGGATTTGACTAGTACCGGATTCGGGTGAAAAGCGCAACCGGTGACGCAACATCATGTTGCAGAACGTCGCCATCCTGCAACCAGTTGTGGTTTAATCGCCTGATGGCACCAAGGGCGCATCATCTGCGGTGGGGGGCAACAGGCTGTCACCCAGATCAGGCAGGTCTGCATCATCTGCACCCTGTTCAATGCCCAAACGATCAACGACCGACCCGCCTGCAGACTTTTCTGCGGCAATCAACGTCAGCGCAATCGACGTGCAGATAAATGCAACGGCCAGCATCCACGTGAATTTCGCAATCGCGCTGGCGGGCGGGCGTCCGCCCGATGTGCCAGCACCGCCGCCACCGCCCCCGATCCCCAGACCGCCACCTTCGGACCGCTGCAACAGCACGGTGCCGATCAGGCTTAATGCCAGGATCAGATGGATGATGAGGATGACGTTTTCCATGTCGTGCCTTTCAGGGCGTTCGCGAACAAGCGGTATCTAAAAGCTGCTGACCGGTCCCGCAACCCCTGAAAGCCCCTTATTCGTCGACGTCATCCATATCGGCCTGACCAGACAGCTTGCGGCGCACGATGGACCACGACAGGCCGACCGCCAGGACAAGTGAAAGCGTCACGATAGCGATCCAGGTATTGACCGTGGGGTTATCGAGATTGATCAGCCCCTGATCAAACAGCACCCAGATCAACGTGCCGACAATCGCAAGGATCAAGAGCATCCCAAAGACACCAATCGATCGCAATGTCGCCCGCAGATAGATGATGTAGCCGACAAACAGGATCAGCCCGAACAGAACCGTCAGCGACAGGCTGGTTTCATAATGCGCCATGCTCCAGCGTACAAAGTTCCAATCGGTCGGATTATAGGTGGCGGCCAACAGGACAAAGGCAAAGATCCAGCGGATAACGAAACCCATGACAATTCTCACTTCTTTTGTTCGGGGCGGACAATGGCGGTGTGGCTCTTGGCTGTCCAGCCCGGGCGGCTGAATTTTGCGGTTTCCCACCCAAGCACGCGGCGCTATACGCCACGTCGGAGATCGAAAGGACGGATCATATGGCAAATGTGGTGGTCGTTGGCGCCCAATGGGGTGACGAAGGCAAGGGTAAGATCGTTGATTGGCTGTCAGAACGGGCCGATGTGATCGCCCGGTTTCAGGGCGGCCATAACGCGGGCCATACGCTGGTTATCGATGGCAAGGTCTATAAGTTGAACGCTTTGCCGTCCGGTGTGGTGCGCGGTGGCAAGCTTTCTGTCATCGGCAATGGCGTCGTGCTGGACCCTTGGCATTTGACCGAGGAAATTGCCCGCATCCGTCAGGACGGCGTTGAAATTACGCCTGAGACGTTGATGATCGCGGAAAACACACCGCTGATCCTGCCCATCCACGGTGAACTTGACCGCGCCCGCGAAGAGGCCGCATCGCGCGGCACCAAGATCGGCACGACGGGCCGGGGTATTGGGCCCGCTTACGAGGATAAGGTTGGCCGCCGTTCAGTGCGGGTTGCCGATCTGGCTGATCCGGCCACGCTTGAGGCGCGGGTGGACCGCGCATTGCAACACCATGATCCGCTGCGCAAAGGTCTGGGTATTGAACCTGTGGACCGCGACGCGCTGCTGGCGCAATTGCGCGAGATTGCGCAAGAAATTCTGCCCTATGCCGCACCTGTCTGGAAGGTGCTGAACGAAAAACGCAAAGCGGGCAAACGTATCCTGTTTGAAGGGGCGCAAGGCGCGCTTCTGGATATTGATTTCGGGACCTATCCTTTCGTGACCTCGTCTAATGTCATTGCCGGGCAGGCATCGACCGGCGTTGGGATTGGGCCAACTTCGATTGATTATGTGCTGGGCATTGTGAAAGCCTACACAACCCGCGTGGGCGAGGGGCCGTTCCCGACCGAGCTGGATGATGCAGATGGTCAGCGGCTTGGCGAACGCGGCCATGAATTTGGTACAGTGACCGGGCGCAAACGCCGCTGTGGTTGGTTTGATGCAGCACTTGTGCGCCAGACCTGTGCGACATCAGGTGTGACCGGGATTTCCCTGACCAAGCTGGATGTGCTGGACGGGTTCGAGACCCTAAAAATCTGCGTGGGTTATGAGTTGGATGGCGCGGCGCTGGATTATCTGCCTATCGCGGCAGATCAGCAGGCCCGCTGCAGACCGATCTATGAAGAGATTGCAGGCTGGTCGGAATCGACCGAAGGCGCGCGCAGCTGGGCTGACCTGCCAGCCCAGGCGATCAAATATGTGCGCCGGATCGAAGAGTTGATCGATTGCCCCGTCGCCCTAGTTTCCACATCACCGGAGCGGGAAGATACCATTCTGGTGACCGATCCATTCGCCGATTAAAGGGGCATCATGGGCTATAAAGCACGCAAACGTCTGGCGCTTTTTGTGCTGGTGGTGGGGTTGCCCGCCTATATCGTGCTGGCCGTCACAGTGATGAGCGAGGCGTCGCGATTTCCATTGGTGATCGAACTGGCGATCTATGTGGCCCTTGGGATCGGTTGGACGCTGCCGTTGAAATGGATTTTCAAAGGGATCGGACAACCCGATCCGGACAATAAGCCCTGACCAAATTGAGCGGGCCGTTGGCCCGCACGCCATGATTTGTCTGGCGCTTGACCAGATGGTCGCGCTGGACCCGGCAGACACCAAAAAGGCGGGGAGTTACCCCGCCTTTTTGTCGTCTTCACTTGCTCGATGGTTAGCCTTGTGCGGCCTTATCGGCAGGGCGGAACCTGGTGTCTTCCGAGACCTGGAAACGCCCGTTATTGAGTTTGATAATCCGGCTTTGGCGCAGCAGCCGCCCGAAGGAACGCAGCCCATCTTCGCGGCTGAATGTGTCCGATGACGCCAGTTGCACTTTCTTCATGACCTGTGGCCGCGAGAAATCGTCGTCACCTTCAACAAAGGCGATATAGGCGGCGGCTGCTTCCAGCAAATCGCCCAGTTCCGTGGCACCCTGTTCTTCGGCGAACTCAGCAAAGCCTGCGGATGGGGCGTCATCGCCCTCCTTGACTGATGCGATCTGGCGCAGGCGATCAGCTGGGTTTGCCGGCTCATCCTCAATCCGCTGCTCGGCCACCAGTTTCAGCGGGGATCCAACGGGTTGTTCGGCACTGTCATCATCCTCGCGGACGGCTTCATCCAGATCTTCACGGAACGCATCCTGCGGGTCGGCATCCTCTTCGCGATCACCCAACTGGCGCGCGGCCTCGGTCGCGGCAACGGCGGCTTTGAGTTGGGCAAAGGCGTCCCGATGGCGTCTGCCCTCTGGCTCGCTCAGGCGTTGATCGGCTTGCGACATGATCCGCGACATCGCGTCATCATCATTTTTGGGCAGATTAGCGCGTTTGGATTGGTTCAGGCGGCGCATTGCCAGTTCGTCTTCTTCTTCATCCGCCTCGTCTGCAGCATCTTCAGCAACGATGTCATCATCGTTCTCTACGTCTGCTGTGGCGTCGCTGTCATCTTCCGCTGCAATCTCAGGATCGTGATCCGCGACCGTGTCATCATCTTCATCCGACGCATCGCCACCCGACAGAACAAGTGGTGCGGCGTCTTCATTTTTGAAGTCGAAGCCGTCGACGATATCTTCAGAGCGCGGCTCTGCGGCGTCTGATTTGCCTGCCAGTGCGGACAGCCGATCTGTGACGCTGCCGGTTGGGGCCGCTGTTTCGGGCTGTGCCGGTGGTGCGCCGCGGTTCGCGGGTGGGACCCGCCCAACCAATGCCCGAATACGCTCAAGCTTTGCGGTGACACTGTCACTATCTTCGGATGCATCGCGTGCGGATGCCGGGTCATAAAACGGGGTTTCGTCCTGCGATGGCGCGTCCTCGACAGGTTCCGGGCTCTCAACCGCCTCGACCTCTGCGTCGTCGTCCTCTTCGGCGATCAGCGGTTCCGCATCTGCGGTGTCATCAGCTTCGTCCGCCGCAACTTCTTCCGATGCGAAATCGGCCTCAGCGGCCTCGGCGAATGCTTCCTCGGTAACCTCATCAACGGGTGCATCGTCGCCCTCGTCAGCCGTCAGCTCGTGCGGCGCGTCTTCTTCCATCTCTGGTTCGGCATCGTTTTCGGCGACGATCAGGTCATTGTCAGCATCGTCTTCGATGATTTCGTCGACCGCGACGTCCTCATTAGCCGCCAGATCGTCCTCTGACGCGGTGTCATCATGGGCTTCCGCAAAATCTTCGGGTGCGGGCGTCGCAAGCGCCTGCCGCAGGTTCGTGATCCCCTGCGCCTCATCCTGATCGACATCAGGTTTGGGCATGCGCAGGCTGACGGCGCCTGCCACGGTTGTGACCTCAACAGGTGCGGCATCCTCTTCTTGGGTCAACTCTGCCAAAGCGTCGACATCAGGTGCCTGTGGGTCCATATCCATAAAGCGGTCATGGCCTGCCAATTCATGAAAATACGACACGACGGCCTTCATCGTCTCGACAGAGTCGTCAAACCCCTCAAGGCGGCACGAAAACGTACCGTATGACACACTCAACACCTTGTTACTCTCGCCCATATTGTTCCGCTCTTTCATCTATTGGCAGCAGTTTGCTGGACAGACATTCATTCTTAACTCAGAACAGCATGACGGTGCATTCGGGATCATTTTGTGACCGTTTTAGGGAATGTTTGTGAATAGAGGTAAATAAAGTGGCAATCGCCGGAATTGTTTCGATACACGATATAGTCGGATTGGTCGGCGGCGCAAGTATTCATCCGAAAGAGGTGGCTGCGATTTCTTCTTTTGTTGACAGATACATAGCCGTTGACGGGGGTGCTGATCACCTTTTAAAGGCGGAAAAAATGCCGGATGCAGTGATCGGCGACCTTGATTCCTTGTCCGATCACGCCCGTGCCACATTTGCCGACCGTCTTTGCCACATTTCCGATCAGTCCACGACGGATTTCGAAAAGGCGATGACCCGCCTTAAAGCGCGGGCCGTCATTGCACTGGGCTTTACCGGTGGGCGCATGGATCACGTTCTGGCGGTGTTGAACGTGCTGGTACGGTATCGTGACAAACGGGTGATATTGGCGGATGCGGATGATGTCAGTTTTCTGGCGGCACAAGGGCAAACCACACTGCAACTGCCGCTTGGCACGCGGATTTCACTGATGCCACTTGATGAAGCCCGAGTTAGCTTGACGGGTGTTGTTTGGCCATTTGCGAATGTTCAAATGCACCCGGGCGGGTTTGTCAGCCCGTCCAATGCGGTTGCGGCCGATGTGGTTGAAATTGACGCGCAGGGGCCAGCGCTGATCACTCTGCCACGGGCACATCTTGCGGCTGCCTTGAAAGCTGTCGTTCCCGCATGATGATGTAAAGGCCGGCGCCGATGGTGATGCAGATCCCGATGGCGGCCAGCCCATTGGGCAGGTCGGAAAAGATCACCCAGCCGATGGCGGTGCCAAACGGGATTTCAAGATACTGCATCGGCGCAAGGGTGGATGCGGGCGCAAAACGCAAGCTCCATGTCATGAACAGATGCGCGGCGGTGCCAATCACCCCAAGCGCCAGCAGCAGCCAGATGGTGCCGGGCGTCACACTGAGAAGACCCGGTTCGGTTGGGGTCAGAAAAATCAGTGGCAATAACACTACCGTCGCCTGGATCCCGCTGATCGCTTGCAATTTGATTGGATCAACGGCCCGGGCGATCTTGCGGGTGACCATCATGAACAGGGCAAACACCACGGCGACCCCAAGCGGCAAAAGGGCAGGGTAGCCCACTTCGACAAAGTTTGGCTGGATCACCAAAAGGGTGCCGATAAAGCCAACCAGACAGGCCATCATCCGCTGCATCCCCACCTCTTCACCCATGGCGAAATGGCCCAGAAGCAACATGATGAAAGGCATGACAAAAGCGATGGCCAGCGCGTCTGCCAACGGCAGATAGCGCAAGGCAGTGAACATCAAACCAATGCCCAGAACATGCAGGGACGTGCGCGCCAGCGTCCAGACCAGAACGCCTTGCGGTAGCCCCAGACCCTGCTTGCCGATGATCACAAGCGGCAGCAGGATGATCCATTGCACGCCAAAGCGGACCAGCAGCAAAACCCCCAACGCGACAGCCCCGCCCAGCAGTTTTGCGATACTGTCCCCCAATGGGGCCAGCACACAAAAGGCGAGCATCAAAAGCACGCCAAGGAAGGGACGATCAGTGGACATGACCAGACCCTATCGGAGCGCAGATTGGTCAACAATGTCTGGTTGGGTGTGCGGTTATTTGGTGCAAATTTGGAAACAATGATGAAAAAACAGGCATTTTGTGATATGTTTGCTGCACGGATCAGGTGCATGTATTTTTCGCCCCTTTTGCGTTTATTGAAAATGCAGCATTTGAAACAGATATAAGGTATTAATTTTAAAAGGAAATTTGTTATGGTTACGCAAGATCGCGTTGAAAACCTCAAGAAACAGGGCCGTTATATCGAAGTCGCCACACCCGGTGACGAAGATCTTGGTCCGCTGAAGCTGCTGCCCGGGACATGGGAAAACACAGGTGATTTCGACGGGCGCGGCTGGAATATGATTGCCCTGCCATTCGCCCAGGAAGGGCACCCGATCAATTACCGGGTGCTGGTCAATCAGTATAATGAAAAGCTGAAATTCTCGCTTGTGGACAAGGGTGTGCCCAATCGCGGTATCGAGGTGGGTGACCCAACCGACAATACTGACCAGTTTGTCGTTACATTGGATTATGAACAGGGGATTGTGCAGAAAAAGGCGGCGGATTTCCCGGCCACCGATCTGGCCGGCGCGCCCAATCTGGCGATCCATCACGAACCGGGTCTGTGGCTGCATATGCTCAACCGGCGGACCGATAACCTTGATATCGCGCGGCTCGGCACGATCCCACATGGCGATAGCGCGCTTGCCTTGGGCGAAAGCAAGACCACGGACAGCGCGCCCGTAGTGCCCGATATCAGCGGCCTGCCCATCGGGGTGCCCGATGATTTGGACAGTTTCTATCTGTCGCCCTACAAGCATTTTAACGACAACCCGTTTAAGGGCGATGTCACAGCACCGGGGTTCCCCGGGTTCAACCCGGTATCCCCAAATGATCTGCTGAAATTCCCGCTGCCCGGCACGATCAAGCGGACAACCGTGCTGCATGTCACCACAGGGATACAGGACGCGCGGATTGCCAATATCCCCTTCATCGTCAAGCAGGCGAATGCAACGGATATGGAATCGACCTTCTGGATCGTCGAGACAGAGGTGGACGGGCAGGAAAAACTGATCCTGATGTATACCCAGACCGTGATGCTTGATTTCTTCAAGCGGCGCGACGGGCAGGATGGGCTGATCCGCTGGCCACATGTCAGCATCAACGTGATGGAAAAGGTCGCAGAACCCGATCAAGGCAGCTATCAGATGCCATCTGTCTGACGGCAGATCAGGCGTGTGTCCTCCCCGCACGCCTGACATAAACCCGCCGTGTCGCATAGCTCAGGTGGTACGATGGTGACCCAACAACGCCGACGGGGTACCCAGTGACAACCCCAAACACCCTCGTCATCCCGCAATAGATTGCAGTTTGGGTTTTGACCCTAGATCGGAGTTGCCTGCCGCGTTTGGAATTAAATGTGAATCACTTGTTCGCTGCCTCCCTCTTTGATCCAACGCGAAAAGTGATCGGGCATGTCTCAGGTTAAATTCGAAACGCTCTAAACAAAGATTATACGGGCCGTATCGGATCATAAACCTTCGATCTAAACCTCCAAAAAACTGTTGTGCAGGCTTTCAGAGTTCGTCAATCGGGTGATGTTTGGGGCACATAAGTGGGATTGGGTATGAGTGTAGAAAATGACAAGAAATAACGTTTCGATCTGCATATGGGTACTTTCCTGAACCCAGCGTTTTTGCTCTGCAAACTGTTGCCATAAATGCAGTGGCCGAAGACAGCGTTCAGGATAGACCACGCGAGATGATCTTTGCCGGTTTCACGGACGCTATCGGACCTGTCAGCTCCAATGATGTGCTGCCGCAAAATCGCTCGACCACCTTGCGTGAAACTGTGCGGGCCCCCGTTGCCTGCAGATATCCGCAGCAGCGTCCAGATCTGGTCAATCGACCATAACGAACTGGAACCTGCGGCATGCAATGAACGCAGCATTGGCCATCGGGTGAAACGGTGGGTCGAAATCTGGGCAAGCTGAAACCAAACCATCCAATTTTTTCAAAACACCGACGTTACCCCGGCCGCCACTCACCGACGATATGCCTTTACGGCATGCAAACCAGCGGCCAGCCAGTCCAGCGAACGCCTTGTCGTTCGCTGGACTTCAAATCTGACCTAATTGTGCCGAGCCTGCACAAAAGGCCAGTCTCAAGTGCCCCGTTTTTGGCACATTATCAAAGCAAGAAAGGGGCCGTGAGTGTAGCGGCGGTGTGTTGAGTTATTGGTTTGCCGCAATAGTGAGTAACGTGGGCGGTGCGCTTGACAAAGGCGCCCGCCCGTTTCTTTGCCCATTGCTCCTGATTCCAAGTCTTTCGTTCGGGATGCTTCCAAGGACATATGAACCACTTTGCCCATGTCGTCGGCTGTTCAGTCGCGGCACCGCGGGCCTGTGGTCGGATATCGCTTGCAAAAGAGCTATCCAAAATATACCTTTTATACATCCTGGCTGGATTGAGATATGAAACTGACAAGCTATAGCAATTACGCATTGCGATCCTTGCAATTGGCGGCATTGAAAGCCCCGGACCTTGTGCGGATCGACGATGTGGCCAAAATCCACAACTTGTCGCGCCCGCATATCACCAAAGTCGTCCACGAGTTGGGCAAGGCGGGCTATTTGGAAACTGTGCGCGGGCGCAATGGTGGCTTTCGGCTTGCCCGTTCCTCGGCCCAAATCATCGTCGGGGATGTCGTGCGGATCACCGAAGGGCCGCTGGATATTGTCGAATGCTTCAACCCTGAAAAGAACACCTGCCCGCTGATGGGCATCTGTATCCTGTCCAAAAAGATGCAAGAGGCGACAGCCGCCTTTATGGCTGTTCTGGATAACCTCACGATTGCGGATATCGCGGCCAACAAGGGCCAGCTGATGGACCGTATCGCACCGCTTGAGGTGCCAAGACTGGAGCCTGTAGCGAAATGAAAGACATAACCGACTGGGTTGAACGGTTCCCCGGATTGTCACGCCTTGATCTACCAACAAAGCAGTTGCTGACCTCGAGCAGCGAAATCGTCAAAGTGCCGCAGGGCACGATGGTTTTTGGTCCCGGCCATTCTCCGGAAAACATGTTGTTTCTGCTTGATGGCACCGTCCGGGTGCAGCAAGTGTCCGACACCGGGCATGAAATTGTGCTTTACCGGATTGAGGCCGGGCAAAGCTGCGTGCTGACCACAGCCTGCCTGCTGGCTTACGAAGACTACGCCGCCGAAGGAATCGCAGAAACCGCCGTGACAGCGGTCGCCGTGCCACGGATCGTTTTTGACGATCTGGTGGCCCAATCGAAACCGTTCCGGGATTTCGTCTTTGCGGCCTTTTCAAAACGGATCACCGATCTGTTCTTGATGATTGATGAGGTTGCATTTCAGCGCCTTGATGTGCGGCTGGCGGACCGGCTGATCCAACTCGCGGGCGTTGGCGACAGGATCGCCACGACCCATCAGAAACTGTCTGTTGAACTTGGCACGGCGAGAGAGGTGATCTCGCGCCAATTACAGGAATTTCAGCGGCGCGGTTGGATTGTCCAGTCGCGAGGGCAGGTCACGTTCAAGGACCGCGAAGCGCTCGCGGCCCTTGCAACGCACTAACTCAACAAACGCCGCAGCTTGGCCAGCGCCCGGTCCAGATCTTCCTGATAGCCGATCGGTTCGACAAAGCGCCCACTATCATCAAACAGTAGAACCAGCGCGGAATGATCCATCGTGTATTCGCCGTCAGATAGCGGGATCTTGCGCGAATAAATACGAAACGCCTTTTCAGCGGCACGAATTTCGGCCGCGTCACCGGTCACGCCAACCACACCGGGCACCCATCCGACATAATCGCCCAGCATTTCAGTGGTATCGCGTTCAGGGTCGACGGTGACGAAGAAGACGCGCAAATCGCTTGCCTCGTCCCCCAATTCATCCTGCCAGCCCGCGATATCGCCCAATGTCGTCGGGCAAACCTCTGGACAATGGGTAAAGCCGAAAAAGACGGCAGATGGCGCGCCTTGCAAACTTGCCTCGGTAAAGGGCTGTCCGTCAGTGCCGACAAGGGAATAGTCCCCATGCCCCAGTTTCAGGACGTCCTCTTCAGCAAGATAAGGTTGCAGCCAGGCCAGCCAGACCAAAACGGCAGAGGCGACAAGAGCCCCCGCCGGAACAACGATGCGAAGCAATCTAGGCATCAGCTATCCCCGTCATGCGACATGCCATGTCCGCCATGCATTTTCTTGCGCACGGGCAGGGTCAGTTCAACATCGCCCGCATCTTCGAATGTGACGGTCACGATGACGTCTTCGCCATCAACCAGCGGGCCGTTGAGCTGCATGAACATCAGGTGCAGACCGCCAGGTTCTAGCGTCACAGTTTCGCCCGCAGGCACAACCAAACCACCTTCCAGTTCACGCATGATCATGGTGTCGTCCTGCATCGCCATTTCGTGGATTTGCATGACACCGGCAAGATTGGATTGGGCGGCGATCAGCGTATCAGCGGCCTCGCCGGTATTTGTGATCGTCACAAAGCCACCTGCGACAGGCTGGTTGGGCAAGGTCGCGTGGGCAAAACCATCGCTTAGCTTCAGGGGGCCAACGTTCACCTCTTGCATCATCGACATCTTGTCATCTGCCATGGCAGGGGCGCCCAGAAACATCAGAAGGGCAGCGGATTTCATTAGGTTTTTCATTTATTACAGTCTCTTAATCAGGTTCGGGCAATCCGAACGAACACAATGGCACCCGCGCATATGCCGGGACCGTGAATCTCGCAAAGATTAGACTGTGAAAGGGGGTGCGCGGGCAGGTGGGTTCTGTCGGGCAATGATCGGGGGGTGCGGATGATGATCCCATGACAGCCCAAGCCGGACAGGGGCCGCGATCATTTGGGCAACATGCTGTGATGCGGCCATCGCTGATTTATCAAAGGCGAGCGACCAGGGGCAGGTGGCACCAGATGGGCCATGGCCATCCGTGGCGTCATCGACGGGCACGATATCGCCCGTATCCGTCAGGACTACGGTGATCGGACCATCGCCGGAACACAGCACCATGCGCAGGCCATCAGGTCCGCTAACTGCCATCGTGCCCGGCGCGATCAACTGCGCCAGCAGGAACGGCAGGCACAGCAGCGGCAGCACCAACCGGCGCAGCGCCATCCGCCTCGTCTGCAGCATCATGTTCATCGCAAAGCTATCCAAAAACCGTGCATATCCATCTCTTGGCGAAGTTTGGGCCCAACCGCAAGCATCCGCAATCCGCAGTATTGTCGCGGGTTGTAGGGATGTTTCGAAAACATCCGACGCTTTGGTGACAATATCACTGAAGCCGGATCTTCAAAAGCGCTATCCAAAATATAGCTTATAAAGGAGACTGCAAATGACCACGAATCTAGGTTCAGTTGACCGCATATTCCGCCTGATCTTGGGCATCGTTCTGCTTGGGGCGCCATTTATCAGTGGGCTGGCTTTGTTCGAAAGCAGCGCTGCCACCATCGTCTCGGTCATTGCCGGGCTGATCATGGTCGGCACGTCAGCGATGAAGTTCTGCCCGCTTTATCGGATCTTCGGCCTGCGCACCTGTCGCAGCTGAATACCGCGCCGGACCCCCTCAGGTCATCCAACGACCTGACTGAAACCGTCTGCATCTGAGGAATAAACAAATGTCATACCCCGTAAACCTGTCCGTCAAACCTGATGTCTCGGCCCATTTTGATGAGGCGACGAATACGATCACCTATATCGTCAAGGACCCCGATAGCGACCATTGCGCCATCATCGATAGCGTCATGGATATCGACTATGCCGCAGGGCGGATCACCTATGATCACGCCGATGCCCTGATTGCGGAAATCGAGAAACGGGGCCTGACGCTTGATTGGATCATCGAAACCCATGTCCATGCCGACCACCTGAGTGCTGCCCCCTATATTCAGGAAAAACTGGGCGGCAAAATTGGCGTGGGCGAAAAGATCATGGTCGTGCAGGACACGTTCGGCAAAGTCTTTAACGAAGGCACTGAATTCCAGCGCGACGGGTCACAATTCGACGCGCTGTTCAAGGATGGTGATACCTACATGGTGGGCGGCATGCAGGGTTTTGCGATGTACACGCCGGGCCACACGCCCGCCTGCATGGTGCATGTGATGGGTGATGCGGCTTTTGCCGGTGATACGCTTTTCATGCCCGATGGCGGATCGGCCCGCGCCGATTTCCCCGGCGGCGATGCGGGCGAGCTTTACGACAGTATTCAAAAGGTGCTGGCCCTGCCGGATGAAATGCGGCTGTTCATGTGCCATGATTACGGGCCAAACGGGCGCGCCATTCAGTGGGAAACAACAGTTGCCGAACAAAAGGCTGACAATATCCATGTCGGCGGCGGCAAAACCCGCGCCGAATTTATCAGGTTCCGCACCGAACGTGACGCGCAGCTTGATATGCCCAAACTGATCCTGCCATCGCTTCAGGTGAACATGCGCGCAGGCGAAATCCCCACCGATGATGATGGCAATCCCATGCTCAAAGTCCCGGTGAACGGCATTTAACCGGGAGGAAAAGAGAAAATGGAAATCAAGGCACTCACTGCGGGCTTGTCTGTTAGCCCGCAGGTCACAATCGCCGATATGCGGGCGATCAAGGATGCGGGCTATCGGGCCATCATCTGCAACCGGCCTGACGGCGAAGGCGCAGATCAACCCAGCTTTGAAGAGATCGCCAAAGCCGCCAAGAAAGCCGGGATCGCCGCCAACTACCTGCCCATCGTCTCGGGCAAGGTAACGGATGACGACGCGACAGCATTTGACGCAGCTTTGACCGAATTGCCTGGCCCGGTGCTGGCCTATTGTCGGACCGGCACACGGTCCGCCACACTGTGGTCGTTGGCGCAGGCGGGGCAACGCAGCACGGCGGATATCCTCGCCGCAACAAAGGCTGCCGGGTATGATATGGGCGGGGTGGTGCGCCGGATCGTCAATGGCGGCAAGACACCCACCGATACAGGCGACGCAAGTTTCGAAGTGGTCATCATCGGGGCCGGGGCAGGCGGGATCGCCGCAGCAGCCAGCCTCAAGGCGCGCAAACCGGGGCTTGAGATTGCAATCATCGACCCCGCTGATGTGCATTACTACCAGCCCGGCTGGACGATGGTTGGCGGGGGCATCTTTGAACCGGAACAAACCTCGCGGACCATGGGGTCACTGATCCCCAAAGGGGTGCATTGGATCAAAGCGGCTGTTGCGGCCTTTGAACCGGGTGACAATGCGGTGATCCTTGATGGCTGCCGCGTGGTGAAATACGACCGCCTGATCGTGTGCCCGGGGCTGAAACTGGACTGGCACAAAGTGGACGGGCTGGTTGAAACGCTGGGCCAGAACGGGGTGACCTCCAACTATCGCTATGATCTTGCGCCTTATACCTGGGAACTGGTCAAGGGCATGAATGCGGGGCGGGCGATTTTTACCCAGCCGCCCATGCCGATCAAATGCGCGGGTGCGCCGCAAAAGGCGATGTATCTGTCTGGTGACGCCTGGCATCGGCGCGGCGTTCTGAATGATATCGACATCCAGTTTAACAATGCGGGCGGTGTGCTGTTCGGGGTAAGGGATTACGTGCCAGCGCTGATGGAATACGTCCAGAAATACGACGCATCACTGAATTTCTTTCACAATCTTGTCGCTGTGGATGGCTCGGCCAAAAAGGCGTGGTTCGACGTGGCCAAACCAAACACCGCAGTCGAACGGGTCGAGATGGCATTCGACATGATGCATGTCTGCCCGCCGCAAACAGCGCCCGATTTCATCCGGGTGTCGCCACTGGCCGATGCAGCAGGGTGGATCGATGTGGATCAGGCGACCCTGCGACACAAAACCTATGACAATATCTGGTCCTTGGGCGATGTGATGAACGCGCCCAATGCGAAAACGGCGGCGGCGGCACGGATTCAAGCTCCCATCGTCGCCGAAAACATCATCGCAGATATGAAGGGCGGATCGCCAATAGCGCAATATAACGGATACGGATCCTGCCCCTTGACCGTCGAACGCGGCAAAATCGTATTGGCCGAATTTGGCTATGGCGGAACACTTTTGCCCAGCTTCCCGAAATTCCTGATCGATGGCACCAAACCGACCCGCGCGGCGTGGTTCCTGAAGGAAAAAATGCTGCCCCCCGTTTATTGGAAAGGCATGCTCAAAGGACGCGAATGGATGGCCAAGCCGGAAAAGATCGCCGCCGAGTAATGCCCCGGCCGCCCCGCGTGCGAACAGGCGGGGCGGTCCGTTTGATACTGGAAACCCAATCATGCTGACCCGATACCTCCCCATCCTTGATTGGGGGCGCAGCTACACGCGCAAAACCCTCTCCAACGACCTGATGGCGGCTGTGATTGTGACGATCATGCTGATCCCGCAATCGCTGGCCTATGCGCTGCTGGCGGGGCTTCCGGCAGAGGCCGGGCTATACGCATCTATCCTGCCGATCCTTTTATATACCGTCTTTGGCACAAGCCAGGCACTGGCGGTGGGGCCGGTGGCGGTGGTGTCGCTGATGACGGCGGCGGCACTCAGCAATATCGTGGAACAAGGCACAATGGGCTATGCGGTTGCGGCGCTATCGCTTGCAGGGATGTCCGGCGTGATGCTGCTGGCCATGGGGCTGTTCCGGCTGGGGTTTGTCGCCAATTTCCTGTCGCATCCAGTAATTGCGGGTTTCATCACGGCTTCTGGCATCATCATCGCTGCCAGCCAGTTGAAACATGTGCTGGGGATCGATGCGCATGGGCATAACCTGCTGGAATTGGTGGTCTCACTGGCCGAACATGCCCCACAAACCAACGGGATCACCGCCATCATCGGTATTACCGCGACGGCTTTCCTGTTCTGGGTGCGCAAGGGGCTGGGGCCGCTATTGCAACGCGCAGGGCTGGGCACCGGACTGACTGGCGTACTGGTCAAGACCGGACCGGTTGTTGTTGTGGTCGCAACCACTCTTGCTGTCTGGGGCCTTGGGCTGACCGATCAAGGCGTGCGGATCGTGGGTGACGTGCCACAAAGCCTGCCGCCTTTCACGCTCCCATCATTCTCACCCACACTTCTGGGGCAGCTTTTGCTGCCAGCCTTCCTGATTTCCATAATCGGTTTTGTGGAATCAATCTCGGTCGCACAGACGCTGGCGGCCAAGAAACGGCAACGCATTGATCCCGATCAGGAATTGATCGGTTTGGGGGCGGCCAATGTCGGGGCGTCGCTGACAGGTGGGTTTCCGGTAACGGGCGGTTTTTCGCGATCCGTTGTGAATTTCGACGCAGGCGCTGAAACACCGGCGGCGGGGGCGTTTACCGCAATTGGTCTTGCGATTGCAGCGTTGGCCCTGACCCCGCTGATCTACTTTCTGCCCAAGGCCACGCTGGCCGCAACCATCATCGTGGCCGTGCTCAGCCTTGTTGATTTCTCAATCCTCAAACGCAGCTGGGCCTATTCCAAGGCTGATTTCGCCGCTGTCTTTGCCACCATCATCATCACCCTCGCCCTTGGGGTCGAGGCGGGGGTTTCAGCCGGGGTCGGCGTGTCGATCCTGCTGCATCTCTACAAATCCTCCAAACCGCATATCGCCGAAGTGGGGCAGGTTCCGGGTACCGAACATTTCCGCAATATTCTGCGCCATGACGTGATCACCGATCCCTGCGTGGTCACATTGCGCGTTGATGAAAGCCTCTATTTCGCCAATGCGCGTTTTCTGGAAGACAAGATTCAGAGCCGCGTGACCGGGGACAAGCAGGTGCGCCACGTCATCCTGCAATGCTCCGCCATTAACGAGATTGACTTTAGCGCGTTGGAATCGCTTGAAACGATCAACGAACGGCTGCGCCAGATGGATGTGAAACTGCATCTGTCAGAGGTCAAAGGCCCGGTCATGGACCGCCTGAAGGCACAGCATTTTTTGCAAGACATGACGGGTCAGGTTTTCTTGTCGCAATACGAGGCGGCACAACACACCGGTCGCGATCCCGGCGGGACATAAGAAAAATCTGTGACACAGATTTTTCGGCGCCACGACAATAAATGACATCAGCCCCCAAGAGACATCCAAAAAATCTGCGCCGCAGATTTTTTCGTCGCGATTTGGAACGACTGTCGGCCCTTAACAATTCGGTACGTTTACCGCCAAACCACCCAGCGCGGTTTCCTTGTATTTCTCGCTCATATCCGCGCCGGTCTGGCGCATGGTTTCAATCGCCACGTCCAATGATACCAGATGTTGCCCATCGCCACGCAGGGCCAGCGATGCGGCGGAAACCGCCTTGATGGCCCCCAACCCGTTACGTTCAATGCAAGGAACCTGCACCAGCCCTTTGACCGGATCGCAGGTCATGCCCAGATGATGCTCCAACGCAATCTCGGCCGCATTTTCGATCTGTTCAGGCGTGCCGCCCAGCACAGCCGCCAGCCCGCCCGCGGCCATGGCAGATGCGCTGCCAACCTCGGCCTGACATCCGCATTCCGCGCCCGAGATTGAGGCGTTGAATTTGATCAACCCACCGATGGCCGCCGCTGTCAGCAGGAACTCCGGCACGTTGGACGCCGCCGCACCCGGCACATGATCCAGCCAATAGCGGATCGTGGCCGGCACAACCCCCGCCGCCCCGTTTGTGGGGGCGGTGACCACCTGCCCACCGGCGGCGTTTTCTTCGTTTACGGCCATCGCATAGGTGGACATGTAATCGTTGATGGTATGCGGCGCGGTCAGGTTCATGCCCCGTTCAGCCATTAGGGCATCATGAATGCCCTTTGCCCGGCGACGCACATTCAGACCGCCGGGAAGGATGCCATCCGTGGTAAGACCGCGATCAATACAGGCATTCATCACCTCCCAGATCCGGGCAAGACCCCGATCAAGATCGGCATCGGGCATGCGTGACAATTCATTGGCGCGTTTCATCTGGGCGATGCTGCGGCCTGACATGGCCGCCATATCCAGCATTTCCTGGGCGGTATGAAACGGGAACGGGACCGGCGGGCCGGTATCGGTATCCTTGCCTGCCTTCAGCTCTGCATCCGTCAGCACAAAACCACCGCCCACGGAATAATAGGTCACTTGGGTGATCACATCGCCTTGGGCATCGGTCCCCTGCAAAATCATCCCATTGGCATGGCCTGGCAGGGCCGGGCCGTAGTCAAAGATCATGCCATCCTTGGGGTGAAAGGACAGGGTGCCCAGATCTTTGGGCGATACGGTCTGTTCATTCGTGATCCGGGCCAGTTCAGCCTCGGCCTTGGCCGCGTCATAATCATCGGCACGAAACCCTGCGAGGCCCAGAATGACAGCGCGATCCGTGGCATGGCCAACCCCGGTGAAGGCCAGGCTGCCATGTAAGGAGGCGCGCAAACCGGCCACGCCAAATGGCTGTGCGCGCAGATGGTCCAGAAACCGGGCCGCCGCGACCATCGGGCCAATTGTATGGGATGATGACGGGCCAACCCCTACCTTGAACATATCAAAGACGGATAAATACATCAGACGGCACTTCCTTCGGGCGGATGACATGGGCGCGGGTCAGAAAACGGGGTGCGGCACAGACCTTCTGCGCCAGCGGCACGGTGAACAGCATCACGTTGTTCAACACGCAAGGCAAAGGAATGCAAGCGCGGCCAGCGGGACAGGTCAAACCAACCCGTCGGCCCACCATAAAGCGCGAACCAACGCAAAAGCGGGGCAAGATAGCAGGCCTGCGCGCTGGGCGCATCGGCATCAATCCAATCGGCATGTTCAGCGCGTTCCAGCAAATCCAACTGGGCCATAAGGCGGCGGCGGGTGAACTGGCGCAGCACCTCTGCCGGGCCATCGCCATAATGATCGGGATAAAACAGCATGCGGGCCGTGGGATGCAGTGTATTGGCCAGCCAGAACAGCCATTGCACAGCATGGGCGCGGCCCGGCGCGTCGGGGACGGGCATCAACCCGTCATAGCGGTCAGCCAGCCAGATCAGGATCGCCCCGGTTTCAAACATCGGGCCGTCAGGCGTTTCCAGCACAGGGATCAGACCATTGGGGTTCATCGCCAGGAATGCGGGCGACTTCTGTGCCTTTGCCCTGCGATCCACCAGTTTGGTCCGATAATCCAGTCCCAGTTCTTCCAACGCCAAACGCACGCAAAGCGATGCGTTGTCAGGGGCATAATGCAGGCATAGGTCCTTTGTCATGGCGCGACGCTACCCGATCCCGGAAAACCCGTCCGCCCAAATACGACGCTTGCGTTCAAAAAGACGGAGAGACGTACAACAATGGACACAGTGGCGTGAGGCACGTGTGACAGGCATTTGAGGTCTCGCACCTCGTCCCCATCTTGCCTATAAGGCACTAGGATTTTTTGGAGCTGCCCCATGACCAGTGAATTGTCACCTATTGATAAGGCAAAGTTTGTTGCCGCCAAGCAAGCCACAGAATACGTCAAATCCGGCATGAAGGTCGGGCTTGGAACCGGATCAACTGCCGCTTGGCTGGTGCAATGCCTGGGCGAGATGGTGCGCGACGAAGGCCTGAAGATCAAAGGCGTACCGACCTCCAGCCGAACCGGGCAACTGGCCCGCGATGTCGGGATCGAGGTAATCACATTGGACGAGGCCCGCTGGCTGGACGTCACGATCGACGGGGCGGACGAATATGATGGCGAGCTGAACCTGATCAAAGGCGGCGGCGGTGCCCATCTGCAGGAAAAAGTCGTGGCAACCGCCAGCGACCGGATGATCGTGATCGCCGATGCGTCCAAAAAGGTGGACACGCTGGGCGCATTTCCCTTGCCAATCGAGGTTATCCCATTTGGGATGCGCACCACCCAGGCCCTGATCGAGGAAACGCTGATTTCGCAGGATGTGCTGGGGCGCAGCGTGACCCAGCGCATGGTGGGCGGTGACCCGTTCGTGACTGATGAGGGCAATTTCATCCTTGATCTGCACCTCAAACGGATCGGGAATGCGCGGCAGTTAAGCTTGATCCTAAACCAGATCCCGGGTGTCGTTGAAAACGGCCTTTTCCTTGATATCTGCGATGTGGTGATCGTGGGCCATGGCGATGGCAAGGTGACTGTGCGCGACAGTGCCGAAAACGACGGTGCCGAAATCCATTTCAACGTGCTGGATGACACCAACATCTTTGCAGATATGAATGACTGACCCCAGAAAGAACGGAACAGGCAAATGACATTCGACTATGATCTTTTTGTGATCGGTGGCGGCTCTGGCGGGGTCCGGGCCGCGCGGGTTGCTGCGGCAACCGGGGCCAAGGTGGCACTGGCCGAAGAATACCGGATGGGCGGGACCTGTGTGATCCGGGGCTGTGTGCCCAAGAAACTGATGGTCTTTGCGTCGGGTTATTCCGAAATGTTCGAAGACGCCCGTGCCTATGGGTGGGAACTGACCGATGGGCCCTTCGATTGGTCGCGTTTCCGAACCAAACTGCATGCCGAGCTTGACCGGCTTGAAGGGATTTACCGCAAATTGTTGGACGGGTCCGATGTCAGGATTTTCGACACACGGGCAACCGTCAAGGATCCGCATACCGTGACTACCGCCGATGGGCGCGACATCACCGCCAAACACATCCTTGTGGCAACTGGCGGGCGGCCTGTGGTGCCGGACATGCCGGGGTCGGAACATGGGATCACATCCAACGACATCTTCTTGCTGGACAAGATGCCCAAATCCATCCTGATCATCGGGGGCGGCTATATCGCATCGGAATTTGCGGGCATCCTGAACGGGCTTGGGGTTGCGGTGACGCAATTCTATCGCGGCGCGCAAATCCTGCGCGGCTTTGATGACGAGGCACGCGGGCTTGTGGCCGAAGGGATGCGCGAAAAGGGGATTGATCTGCACCTTGGCACCAATATCGTGGAAATGCGCGCCGCTACCGCTGCCGATATTGCGGGGGAAAGTGAGGGCGTGCCGATGGAAGACGGCAAACCTGCCGCGATTGAAGGTAAGGCGGCGGGTCACGGCATCTGGGTCAAGGCCACAAACGGGACCGAAAAAGTCTATGATCAGGTGATGTTTGCCACCGGTCGCGCACCCAATACAGACGGAATGGGGTTGGAGGATGCAGGCGTTGAACTTGGCCGCCAAGGGCAGATTGTGGTTGATGACTACAGCCAGACCAAGGTGCCGTCGATCTATGCCATCGGGGATGTGACCAACCGGGTACAACTGACGCCTGTGGCGATCCGCGAAGGCATGGCCTTTGTCGAAACGGTCTTCAAAGGTAACCCCACACCGGTTGATCACGAATTGATCCCCTCTGCCGTGTTCACACAACCCGAACTGGGCACCGTGGGTCTGACCGAGGAACAGGCGCGCGAGATTGAGCCAGTGGAAATCTACTGCACCTCGTTCAAACCGATGAACCACGCTTTTGCGGGGCGCAGCGACCGGGTCTTGATGAAACTGGTTGTCAGCGTCGCCACCCGCAAAGTGCTGGGATGTCATATCGTCGCGGATCACGCGGGCGAGATGATCCAGTTGGCCGGAATTGCGGTCAAAATGGGCGCAACAAAAGAGGATTTCGACCGGACAGTGGCGGTTCATCCGACAATGGCCGAAGAACTGGTGACCATGAAGGAACCGATGCGGACTGCTTGATTTTGCATCTCAAGGCCACACATGGCAAAAGGACGGCCCAACACGTCTGGGTCCCGAATAAAGGAAGCACAGGAACACAATGTCAGGAAATACGGGTGGCCCTTGGGGCGGCGGCGGTAACAAAGGATCAGGTGGCGGTGATGATGACCGTGGCAATGGCGGGCGCAAGCCCGGCAATGAAGGTCCCAACATTCCCGAAATTGACGATCTGGTAAACAAGGGGCGCGAACAGTTGCGTGTCCTGATGGGCGGCGGTGGCAATGGTGGCGGCAACCGGGGGCGCGGTGGCGGCGGTGGTGGACCACAGCTGACACGTGGGACCATCGGGCTGGGCATTCTGGGCGCGGTTGGGCTCTGGCTTTTTGCCTCATTCTACACGGTCAAACCCGAAGAACAGTCCGTTGAACTGCTGCTGGGGCGTTACAGCCAAACCGGTGGTCCGGGGCTGAATTTCGCACCTTGGCCGATTGTCACCCGCGAAGTGATTGCCGTGACCTCGGAACGCAATATCGATATCGGCACCAGCCGGGCAGGCATGGATGCCGGCCTGATGCTGACCGGCGATGAAAACATCGTTGATATTGATTTCCAGGTTGTGTGGAACATCACCGACCCACAGCAATATCTGTTCAACCTGGCCAATCCACCTCAGACGATTGAGGCGGTGGCCGAGTCGGCGATGCGCGAAATCATCGCCCAGTCCGAACTGGCACCGATCCTGAACAGGGATCGTGGTGCGATTGCGGACAACCTGCGCGAATTGATCCAATCCACGCTGGACAGCTATGACAGTGGGGTCAACATCATCCGTGTGAACTTTGACAAGGCCGATCCGCCTGATCCGGTGATCGAAAGCTTCCGCCTTGTGCAGGATGCTGAACAGGAACGTGACCGGGTGCAAAACGTGGCCGATGCCTATGCCAACCGGGTTGTGGCCGAAGCACGCGGTAACGCCGCACAGATTCTGGAAGAGGCCGAAGGCTATCGCGCTCAGGTCGTCAACCAGGCCGAGGGTGAGGCAAGCCGTTTCTCTGCCGTTTTGACCGAATACCAAAACGCACCAGAGGTGACACGCAAGCGTCTCTATCTGGAAACCATGGAACAGGTCCTTGGTGGGGTGGATATCATCCTGCTTGACGAAGGACAGGGCGGCGGCCAAGGGGTTGTCCCTTATCTGCCACTGAATGAATTACGTCGCAGCGCGCCGACAACCGGAGGGACAAACTAATGAAGAAGTCAGCATTTCTTCTACCCGCCCTTGCGGTCGTCGTCATCGGCGCCTTGTCCTCGGTCTTTATCGTCGACGAACGCGAAAAGGCGCTTGTCCTGCAATTTGGCCAGATTGTGAAAGTGCAGGAACAGCCCGGCCTTGGTTTCAAATTGCCACTGATTCAGGAGGTCGTGCGCTATGATGACCGTATCCTCAGTCGTGACCTGGAACCGCTTGAGGTGACACCATCCGATGATCGGCGTCTGGTCGTTGACGCTTTCGCGCGTTACCGGATCACCGATGTGGAACAGTTCCGTCGTGCCGTTGGTGCAGGCGGGGAAGAGGCTGCCGCGCGCAGACTTGATTCCATTCTGCGGGCTGAAACCCGGGAAGTTCTGGGTTCTGTGTCGTCCAACGACATTCTGTCGGTCGATCGTGCGGCCCTTATGCTGCGCATCCGGAACTCTGCCATCGCCGAAGCCAATGCGCTGGGCCTGCAGGTCATCGACGTGCGCCTGAAACGCACCGACCTGCCCACCGAAAACCTCAACGCGACCTACGAACGGATGAAAGCGGAACGTGATCGCGAAGCGGCGGATGAAAAGGCGCGCGGTGAAGAAGCCGCCCAGCGGATCAGGGCGCAGGCCGACCGGACCGTGATCGAATTGGTGTCCGATGCCGAACGGCAATCCCAGATCATTCAGGGTGAGGCGGATGCGCGGCGGAACGCGATTTTCGCTGATGCCTTCGGCGCAGACCCGGAATTCTTTGAATTCTACCGGTCGATGACAGCATATCAACGGTCGCTGACCCCGGGTAACTCTACCATGGTCCTGTCGCCAGACAGCGAATTCTTCAACTACCTGAAATCTGACCAGGGGTCTGCTGCAAGCCAGTAAACCGTTCACAACACAAAATAAAAAGGCTGGCCAAAGGGTCAGCCTTTTTTCGTTTCCGGGACTGCATTTGCCTGCTTTCTACCCCGTTGCAGATGTTCACATCGGCTTGAGCATGAGTGAGCGATGTTTGCGTTGCACATTTTGCGCCCTAAGTAGATGATCAGATACTAACCGGGCCGCATCTGGCGGCCGTTCAAGGAAAACCAAGGAGACTTGCCCGTGACAGCCAAGGCAATTGCAATCCAACAAGAACAGGGCCATGCGCGCCGCGTGATGATGGCGCTGTTTGCTGCCATGACACTCGCACTCGCCCTCGTGCTGGCGCAAGCCACGGCATCAGATGCGCAAGCCAGACCCGCGACATTCGCCGATCTCGCCGAACAGATCAGCCCGTCCGTGGTCAACATCACCACCAGCACAACCATTGCCGGGCGAACCGGTCCGCAAGGGATCGTGCCCGAAGGATCACCTTTCGAGGATTTTTTCAACGATCTGGATCGCGGCCCCGGTGACGGCGCGCGCCGCTCCTCCGCACTCGGTTCCGGTTTCGTGATCTCGAATGACGGGTTCATCGTCACCAATAACCACGTCATCGAAGGCGCTGACGAAATCCTGATCGAATTCTTCTCGGGCGAAGAACTGCCCGCCGAACTGATCGGCACCGACCCCAACACTGATATCGCCGTGCTCAAGGTCGAATCTGATGATCTGCCATTCGTCGAATTTGGCGACAGCAACGGCCCGGGCAGCCGCGTTGGCGATTGGGTCATGGCCATGGGCAACCCGCTGGGGCAGGGCTTCTCTGTCTCTGCCGGGATCGTCTCGGCGCGCAACCGGGCGCTGTCGGGTACTTATGACGACTACATTCAGACGGATGCGGCGATCAACCGCGGCAACTCCGGTGGGCCGCTCTTCAACATGGATGGCAAGGTGATCGGCGTGAACACAGCGATCCTGTCACCCAATGGCGGCTCAATCGGGATTGGCTTCGCGATGTCCTCTGCCGTCGTGACCAATGTGGTCGACCAGCTGATCGAATTTGGCGAAACCCGGCGCGGCTGGCTTGGTGTGCGCATCCAGGACGTGACGCCTGATATGGTCGACGCAATCGACGGGCTTGATGTGGCACGCGGCGCATTGGTCACTGATGTGCCTGCGGGACCTGCCGAAGATGCAGGCATGTTGTCTGGCGACGTTATCACGCTTTTTGACGGGATCGAAATCGAAGATACGCGTGAATTGGTGCGCATTGTTGGCAACTCGCCCGTGGGCAAGGAAGTCCCGGTTGAGGTGCTGCGCGAAGGCGATACGGAAGCGCTGACTGTGATTCTGGGCCGCCGCGAAACCTCCGAGGCCGTGGCATTCCCCGCATCAACCGAACAGGAAGAAAGCGGTTCAGAGGCCGAGATATTGGGCCTGACCCTGTCAGAAATCACCGATGAGCTGACAGAGCAGTTCGGCCTCGATCTGGAAGAGGGGCTTGTGATCACCGGCATCAACCCCGACTCAGAAGCGGCGTCCAAAGGTCTGCTCGAAGGTGACGTGATTACCGAAGCGAACCGGAACGCGATCACCAATGCGGGCGACCTGGAGGCTCAGATCGAAGCCGCCACCGAGGCTGGGCGCAAGTCAATTCTGCTGCTGGTCCGGCGGGGTGGCGACCCGCGCTTTGTGGCACTGGTGCTGGAAGAAGAGTAACGCCAGCTAACAAACTGGCAACCAAACAGGCCGCATCTGCGGCCTGTTTCATTTTGACTGGCCCTGCGCGGGCGCGTCATTTACTAACCATCTGAACAGATCGTCCAATAGCAAGGAAAACGGCGCGATGGCCAAAATTACGTATGTCGAATTCGGGGGCAAAGAACACGAGGTCGAGGTCGCCAATGGGCTGACCGTCATGGAAGGAGCCCGCGACAACGGCATCCCCGGGATCGAGGCGGATTGCGGCGGCGCATGTGCCTGTTCGACCTGCCATGTCTATGTTGATGATGCCTGGGTTGAAAAGCTGCCTGCCAAGGATCCGATGGAAGAAGACATGTTGGATTTCGCCTATGAACCCGACACGATAAAATCCCGCCTGACCTGCCAGTTGAAAGTAACCGACGCGCTGGACGGGCTGCGGGTGCAGATGCCGGAAAAGCAGATCTGATGCGGGCATTGGCGGCTCTTCTGGCCGTTTTGACTGCACCGGTTTCGGGCGAAACGATCCTGTCGGCTGAATATGCCGGTCCAACAGAGCGCTACGCGCATGGCATCCTCGGGGATGCCATTGAATGGTCAGAGTTGCATATCACGACCGATGGCGCCGATCGTGGCGCGATCAGCCTGAATGCCGTCAGCCGCCAAAAGCAATATGAAATACGCCTGCCGCTGGACCGTGTCTTTGAAGATGTTGCGCCACGGCTTGCTGATCTTGATGGTGATGGCGCGCCAGAGGTTATTGTCGTCGAAACGCAGGTCGCGACCGGCGCGCAACTGGCAATCTATGATGAGAGCGGCAAAATCGCGGCGACGCCGCATATCGGGCGGACAAATCGCTGGCTCGCCCCCATCGGTGCCGCCGATCTGGATCGCGATGGCCATATCGAAATCGCCTATATTGATCGGCCCCATCTGGCCAAGACTTTGCGGGTCTGGCGGTTTAAAGATGGGGCGCTGACGGAAATCGCCGCCGCCTCTGGCCTGACCAATCATCGGATCGGCGAACGCGATATCGCCGGTGGTATCCGCGATTGCGGCAATGGGCCGGAAATGATCACGGTCACTGCCGACTGGTCGCGCATCGTGGCTGTCCGGCTGGTTGATGGGGTGCTAGAGGCGCAGGCTGTCGGCCCGCATGAAGGCCGGTCATCCTTCGCCACCGCGCTCAACTGCTGATAATTACAAGCATTCCCAACAGCACGGCAATCTCAGTCACTTGCTGGGTGGCCCCCAGAATGTCGCCGGTCTGACCACCGATCTTGGCCCGGGCGATGCCCATACAGGCCAACACCGCAGCCTCTGCAATCACGGCCAGCAACAACCCCCACCAGCCCCAAAACAGGAAAGCCGCGACCAGCGCGATCAGTGCGGCAACACCCGCCGCCCCGGCGGATGGGCGCCCGACCGATTGGCTCAACCCGTCCGGGCGGGCATGGGGCAGGGCCGCCATCAAGCCGGTCATGCAGGCGCGGCTGAGTATCGCCGCCGTAATCAACCCGGCCCAATGCAAATCAGCGGCCACCAAAGCGGTGATCGCGTTCCAGCGCAGCAAAACCGACAGCACCAATGCGGCCACACCATAAACACCGATATGGCTGTCCTTCATGATGCCCAAGCGCTGGGCGGCGTCCCAGCCGCCCCACAAACCGTCGGCACTGTCTGCCAGCCCATCCTCATGCATGGCCCCGGTGATAATCACAAGCGTGGTCAGGGCCAGCGCCGCCGCAACCGCCGCAGGCAGGCCCAGCCAAAGCGCGACACTTGCCAACAAGGCCGCAACCGCGCCAATCACCAACCCAGCCACCGGATAGGCCCAGGCCGCCGCCGCCCCGCGTGCCGTGGCCTGTTCAACATCCACCGGCACCGGAAGGCGGCTCAGCAACCCCAAAGCGGCGGGGATGTCATGCCGCTTGATCAGGGGGGGCGTGTCGCTGTTGGGCAATGTGAGGTCCTTTGTGGGCTTTTCATCCGTTCCTTGATCGTTAGACAGGTGCAAAGCTTTCTGCAACGAGGACCTGATGCCCGCACCTTTTTCGACCCTGCCCGAATTCCGCGCCACACTTGCCAAAGCATCCGGGCCAGACGCTGCAGCGCTTGCCGGGGCGCAGGACCGGAACGGGCAGTTGACCAAACCGCCCGGCGCGTTGGGACGGCTGGAGGATCTGGCGATCTGGTATGCGGGGTGGCGGAGCAACCCACGCCCGACGATTGCAGCACCGCAGGTGATTATCTTTGCAGGCAATCATGGGGTCTGTGCGCAAGGCGTGTCTGCCTTTCCGGCAGAGGTGACAGCCCAGATGGTCGCGAATTTCGAACATGGTGGGGCGGCAATTAATCAGCTGTCAAAAGCGTTCGGCGCGAAAATGGATGTCCATGCCTTGGCTCTTGACACACCAACCGCCGATTTCACACGCGCACCGGCGATGACAGAGGCGGAAGTGATCAGCGCCCTGCAAACGGGCTGGAACGCGGTCGACCCGGATGCCGACCTGCTGGTCACCGGCGAAATGGGGATCGGCAACACGACCTCAGCAGCAGCCATTGCCATGGCCTTGTTTGGCGGGCAGGCCGGTGACTGGACAGGGCGTGGTACCGGGGTTGATGACGCAGGACTGACGCGCAAAACCGATGTGGTGGCCAAGGCCGTTAGCCTGCATCGCCATGATGATGGGCTAGAGGTGCTGCGCTGTCTGGGCGGGCGGGAACTGGCCGCCATGGCCGGGGCGATCGCCGCAGCAAGGGCGCATCGCATTCCGGTGATCCTGGACGGGTTCATCTGCACTGCCGCCGCAGCCACGCTGGCGGTGGCGCAAGACGGGGCGCTGGATCACACTGTCGCGGGACATCTTAGCGCCGAAGGCGCGCATCACAAACTGCTGGATGCGCTGGATAAAGAACCGCTTTTGAAGCTCGGGTTACGGCTGGGCGAAGGGTCAGGGGCCGCATTGGCCATCGGCGTGCTGCAAGGGGCCATCGCCTGCCATTCCGGCATGGCAACATTCGCCGAGGCCGGGGTCAGCGACGCCTGAATAAATGCGGCTTTACCCGTCCCGGACTTGATCCGGGACCTCCAACAAGACCAACGCCGAGGTCCCGGATCAGGTCCGGGACGAGGTCACTCTGCTTTGCTCTCATTCGTCTGCTGGCGGGTCGCCAATGCAGTCTCAAGATCGTTATCCAACTCCTTGGCACGCTTGACATATTCAGGCACCTCGGACACGGGCACGCCCGGACGCCACAGCTCTGCCAATTCGCGCAATGCCTTGCGATCGTGCTGATAGAATGTCTGCTCGGCCTCAGCCGCCTCGAACCCGTTCAGGCCAAGATTTTCCAACGCATAGCGGCCTGCACGCAATGAACTGTCAAACATCTCGCGGGTGATGTCATTCGCCCCGGCAGCATAAAGTTCATACACATGGACCCGGTCCCGGGCGCGGGCGACGATATGCAGATCGGGGCGGGCTTTACGGGCATAAGTCACCAGTTTCACCGCTGATGCCTTGTCATCGATTGCCACAACCAGAACTCTGGCATCCTCCAACCCGGCAGCATTCAACAGATCGGGCCGGGTCGGATCGCCGAAAAATCCGCGAAACCCGAATTTGCGCATCGTCTGCACGGCGGTCAGGTTGCTGTCGATGATGACGGTGGAAAACCCCGCACTTTGCACCAGCCGGTTCACGATCTGCCCAAACCGGCCAATGCCCGCAATAATGACGGTGCCTTGCTCATCGACCTCATCATCTTCGACATGTTCGTGATCGGTCATGCGACGGCTGACCAGCTCATAAACAATGAACAAAAGCGGGGTAATCAGCATCGACATGGCGACAATCAGCAGTATCTGATTGGCCAGCCCCGCGCTCAGCACACCTTGCTGAAGAGAGAATGACACAAGCACAAAACCAAACTCACCCGCCTGCGCCAGACCTAGGGTAAACAACCACCGGTCCTTGCCCCGCACCTTGAAAATCAAGGAAAGGACGTAAAGGATCGCGCCCTTGATCAGCATCACACTGGCGGCGATCAGCAGGATATAACCCGGTTTGTCAAACAGCAGGGTAAAGTTGATACCCGCGCCCACGGTGATAAAAAACAGTCCCAGCAACAGACCCTTGAACGGGGCCAGATCGCTTTCCAACTCATGCCGGAATTCAGAGTTTGCCAAAACAACACCGGCCAGAAACGTGCCCAAAGCCGGCGACAGGCCAACCATGCCCATCAGCACGGCGATGGACACGACAATCAGCAGGGCTAGTGCGGTATACATCTCGCGCAGGCGGGCGTGATGGATATAGCGAAACACCGGGCGGGTCAGAAAGACACCAGCCAGGATCACCGCAGCCACAGCACCTAATGTGACCAGCGTGACGCCCCAACCGGGCAGGTCCGCCACAAGGCTCATCGTGGCGTGATCGTCGGTATGCGCAGTGACGCGTTGCAACGACCCGTCAGGGTTCATGGTCAGGATTGCAGGCACCGCCAAAAGCGGCAGGATCGCCAGCATCGGGATCACCGCAATATCCTGTGTCAGCAGAACAGAAAAGGTCGCGCGCCCGCCACCGGTTTGCATCAACCCTTTTTCATCAAGTGTTTGCAGTACGATAGCAGTCGAAGATAAAGCAAAAATCATGCCAATGGCCAGTGCGACGGACCAGACATACCCCATCGCCATCGCCCCGCCCATAATCGCGACGGTGGTGACGGTCACCTGCAACCCGCCAAGGCCCACCAACCTGTGGCGCATGTCCCACAAGGTGCGGGGTTCCAGTTCTAACCCGATCAGGAACAGCATCACCACCACGCCAAATTCGGCAAAATGCTGCAGGTCTTTGGCCTCTGTCCCGACCAATCCGGTCACCGGACCAATGACGATCCCGGCCAGCAGATAGCCCAAAACAGAGCCAAGCCCCAACCGCGCGGCCAGCGGCACGGCAATCACCGCAGCGCCGAGATAGATCGTGGCCTGAAAAAGGAAAGATTCCATTGATGCTTACTCGGGAATTGCGATGGGCTGCGCTGCTGATGCAGTCTACTCTGCCAAGGATGATTTAAAAGGGCGCATTCGGGCTTTTTCGTCGGGCCTTCAACAAATCGATGGTCTAAGTTGCCCCTATGTCAAAACCACCCATCTCTGCCACGCTACGCCAATTGCTGATCGCACAGGTTCCGGCAGATTTTGCCGATTGGTTGGATTTCGTCGCCATTGGCGCGCTGCTTGCTTACGTCTGGACGGTGGACCCTTTCGTCTTTGCGCTGCTCGCTGTCAGCATGGGGTTGCCCTATTTGATCATTGGCCCTGTTGCTGGGGTGGTGGTCGATCAGTCGGGCATCAAACAGGTCCTGATTCTCAGCAATATCGGACGGGCCATCGCCACGGCGGGGCTTGTCCTTGCACCCAACTGGCAGGTCTTGCTGCTTGTCGTGGCCCTGCGGTCCAGTGTTGATACATTCTACACCCCCGCCAAACAGACCGCCATTCAGGCGCTGACAGATGCGGATGACCGGACCCGGATCAACGGGATCAGCCACGCGATCAATCAGGCGTCCAAGATCGTGGCACCGGCCCTTGGGGGCGGGTTGCTGATCTGGTTCAACCCGCAAAACATCTTTGCGATCAACGCACTGATCTCTGTTGTTGCGGCTGTTCTGCTGTGGCGATTGCCGGTCATCAACCGCCCCGCAGCAGATGCCGAAGACGCGATGGGCATCCGGCAAAATCTGGCGGCGGGCATTGATGTGGTGCGCAAAACGCCGATCCTGCGATCAGCGCTTGCGATGATGGGTGCAGGCTATTTTGCGATGTTCTTTTACGACACGCTTATCGCGCCCATGACCCGTGATCTGGGCTATACCGAAACCATCCTTGGGCTATCGCTGGCCGCTGTCGGGGCGGGGGGAGTGCTGGGGGCGCTGGCCCTTGGGACGGGGCAGGCAGATAGGCGGCCCTTCGTGCTTGTCGCCGTCGGCTCTGGGATTGCGGCCGTGATTATCATCGGCATCGGCGTGTTTGAGGTGACGGGCAAACCGCTGGGCCATATCGCCTTTATCGGGCTGTTCGGGCTGTTGGGATTCTGTACGGCCATGACGGTTGTACCCTTCCGAACGGTGATCCAGAACAATGTCAGCAGCGCACGGATCGGGCGGGTCACAGCACTCAGCGAGGCGCTCAACACCATCGCCCTTCTGACCGCGCCCTTCATCGGGGCGGCCATCGCTGCGGCTTATTCCATTGGGGCTGCGTTTATTTGCGGCGGTGGGGTGATGCTGCTGGTTGCAATTCGGGCCGCATATTTACGCGATCGCAGCTAAATCGGCAGCGGCGCATCTGATTTGACACGTTCCATCACGATCTGGCTTTGCACGCGGCTGACGGCCGGATGGGGCAGCAGAACCTGCTGCACCAGATTGTTCAGCGCGGTCAGATCGGTGCAGTAAATCCGCAGCAGATAGTCCGCCTCACCGGTTAGGGTCCATGCGCCAACCACCTCTGCACAGGTTTGGGTCAAACGCACAAAATCACGGGCATTCTGTTCGGTATGGGTGGCCATCACGATCTGGATAAACGCCTCAACTGACAGGCCCAGCTTGTCGGGTGACAGATAAGCGCGATAACCGGCGATATAGCCCTCTGCCTCCAACCGCTGACGGCGGCGGCCCGCTTGCGAGGTGGACATGTTCAACCGCTCGCCCAGTTCCTGCGCAGTCTGGGTCGCGTCGCGCTGCAAGGCGGCCAGCAGTTTTTCGTCAGTCGGGTCAAGCATTATGCGCACCTTTCGCGTCTTTATCCATAATAATGCGCAAATCGCGCGCAAATTCATTCAAACCATTATCATTTTGCCAAAAATACTCAAGCATCCTGCGCTATCATCGCGTCAAACGCCGAACAAAGGAGACTTCACCATGGGACCTTTCCCGCACGACGCGCCCAAGGCCACGATCAGCACAGACAATCCGGCAGGCACAGATGGGTTCGAATTTGTCGAATTCGCCCATCCAGAGCCGCAGACACTGCGCGACCTGTTCAGCAAAATGGGTTACACCCACACGGCCACGCACAAAACCAAGGATATCGAACTTTGGCAGCAGGGCGACATTACCTACATCATCAACAATGACCCAAACAGCCACGCCCGGACGTTTGTTCAAGAACACGGGCCGTGCGCCCCGTCCATGGGCTGGCGGGTCGTGGACGCACAGCATGCGTTTGACCACGCGGTCAGCAAAGGGGCGACACCTTACGAAGGTGACGGCAAAACCATGGATGTGCCTGCCATTGTCGGCATTGGCGGTAGCCTGATCTATTTCATTGACCAGTATTACGAGGCGAACCCCTATAACGACGCGTTCGACTGGGTCGCCAAGGCGCACCCCATCGGCGTTGGCTTCCACTATCTCGATCATCTGACCCACAACGTCCACAAGGGAAACATGGATGTCTGGTTCAAATTCTACGGCGACCTCTTCAATTTCAAAGAAATCCGGTTCTTCGACATCGAAGGCAAGTTCACCGGCCTGTTGTCGCGTGCGCTGACATCGCCCTGTGGGCGGATCCGCATCCCGATCAACGAAGACCGGGGCGAAACCGGGCAGATCGTCGAATACCTCAAACGCTACAAGGGCGAAGGCATCCAGCACATCGCCGTTGGCGCGCATGACCTTTACGAGGCGACAGACGAGATCGCCGAACGCGGCATCAAATTCATGCCCAAACCACCCAGCACCTATTATGACCTCAGCCATGAACGGGTGGTGGGCCATGACGAACCGCGCGACCGGATGGAAAAGCACGGGATCCTGATCGATGGCGAAGGTGTGGTTGATGGCGGCGAAACCCGCATCCTGCTGCAAATCTTCTCCAAGACGGTCATCGGGCCGATCTTCTTTGAGTTCATCCAGCGCAAAGGCGATGACGGGTTCGGTGAAGGCAATTTCAAGGCGTTGTTCGAAAGCATCGAAGCCGATCAGATCGAGCGCGGCGTGCTGGAAGCTGGCTAGAGCTCGGGCGTAGAATGACACTGTCCCGGGCTTGACCCGTGACCTCCAACCGAACCTGACGTTGAGGTCCCGGGTCAAGCCCGGGACGCGTAACGTCAATATGCGCTGTCGCGCGCACCCGAAATGTAGGTGTTAGCTGTTGGGCACCTGCAACGCATAGGTGCGGCCACGTTTGACATAGTTCAACGCATTATCGCCGATGGCTGTCACCTGACCACCATCCAGCGAACTGCCAATCTCGACCCGGACATAGCTGCCATTGGACAAACGGACGAGGGCGCGCCGGTCGTTGGGACGGCCATAAACCCCAATCAGATTGATATCACGCAGGCGGATTGCGTCATCCTGGGTGGCGGCCCGGGCGACGCCACCGGGGGTTGGGCCGATATTGCGAGGGGCTGGCGCGGCGGCGGCGGCAGGTTGCCGTGGGGCCGGGGCTGCAGCCGTCTGCTGTTGTGGCTGCTGACGTTCCAGCCGTTGCCGGGCATTTGCGACCACCGTGGCAAAGTTGCGGGGGCGGGTCTCGGGCCTGCGCGATGCGCCAACGGCCCGGGGTGTCATATCAATAAAGGGCGCGTTGGCTTCTTCCTCTGCAATGCCTGCGATCACCGATGTGATGTCGGGATTGCTGGGCAAATCAGCAGGCGGGTTAGCGAGTGCTGATGGCCGTGGGCGCGGGCGCAGACCAGCCAATGTGGTGGCCCCTGCGGATGCCTCTTCTGCCACGGCTGCACCATCGGCCTCCGGGTTCAGTCCGGCAAGTGATACCGCACCGGGTGTGGCGTCGTCCGGTGCCGTCTCTGTGACCTCGGCCACCTCGGGCAATGCCGCGTTTGCCGGGCGCAGCGGCGGGGTCGTGGGCGGTGGACCTGCGATGATCACAACGCCTTCGGGTGCCGGGGCAAGAACCGACATGCGATCCAGATCATCTGCCGTCAATGTCGGGCGGGCGCGGACCGTCAGATCGGGCAATCCGGCAAAGACCACGGCACCGTCGGGGGTGACCGCACCTTCCGGCGTTGCCGCGACAAACCCATCATCGGCAATCTCGAACTGGGCGTCGGGCGGTGGCGGATCGGCGGGGGCCACAAAGGTCAGTTCCGGTTCCAGCACCTCTGCATCGGGCACAATCGGCTGCGCCACCTTGGCCGGGGCGTTGGCGGCTTCGGGTAACACAATGCCGTCGGGCAGGGTTGCTTCAGGTATGTCGACGATACGCGGGGCGCGTTGCCAAACACCGGTCGCAGCATAAATCTGGGCGGCCTCATCAGGGCTTAATACGCGGCCACGCAAAACCGGCACGCCGGGCTCTGCCTGGGCCACGTCCTGCGTTGGGGCGGCTGGCATCGGGGCCACCTGGGGCAGCACCGCGTCAGGCGCACCGGCGACAAGGGCGGGGGCATCGCGGTCTGCAGGCGCCGCGGGCAGCAGCGTTGGCAAATCAACGACCAGATCAGATGTGGATGGGGTCGGTTCAGGGCGCGGCTCCAGCAGTGCAAGCGCCGGACCTGCAGCATCTTGGGGCAGGGTGGCCGCATCAGCCGGGGCAGCCTGCGCTGCGGGATCACCGGGAATATCCTCTGGCCCGGCAGGCCCATCCGCGCCGAACTGCATCCAGGCCAGCAATCCGGCAAGGGCAAAGCTGGCCGCAATCGCGGTGCCGACCAGGACCTTGCGCGACATGGCTGGTTTCGCAGCCGCAGCAGGGCGATTGCGAACCGGTGCCACAGGGGCAACTGGGCCAGACGCTGCCGCCGCAATTTTTGCCATGCCATCTGGGGCAGGCACAACCTGTGTCAGTGTGCCGACAACCCGACGGCGCGCACGGCGCTTATATTTTGGACGGGCCGTGTGATATTCACCAATGATCCGATCCACCGGAATCGAAAAGGTCGGCACGCGCAACGCGGGTGCAACGGCAACAGGCGTTGGCGCGCCGACAGGTTCCGGCTCTGGTTCGGGGGCTGCCTCCGCCTTGCTCTCCGTCTCATCTTCCGCGACATCGGGCTCCGTAGGTGTATCAACATGATCGTCCACGGCCTCAGCAGAGACAGGTTCTTCGGGTGGCGTGTCGTCAGATACCGTTTCCGCGACAGCGTCCTCTACCTCAGGAACATCAGCTGGTGCCGCGACCAGTTCCTCGTCCGGCACGTCTTCCTCTTCTTGCGGCAACGGCGTTTCAGGCAAAACCGCGTCTTCGGTCACCGGTTCTGGTGCAACCTCCTCAGCGGCAGGTTCATCCGCATCATCATCCGTGACCTCAGCCAGAACAGGCTCTTCCGCCGTCTCAACCTCAGCCGCGTCCGACGCCGTTTCTTCTGGTTCGGTAACCTCTGCCACCGGGGGCGGATCACTATGCGGGGCAAGCAAGGTTGCAAGATCGGGTTCTTCGGTCTGTGGCAGTTCTTCTTCTGGGATATCAAAGATGAGCAACCGGGACCGGACCCGCGTGCCGACAATCATGATAGGCAGGATGTCACGCTCGACCGTGGCACCCATGCCCAACACATCGGTCATTGTTGCCGTGGGGCCAAAAAACACCTCGCTTTGGAATGTGAACGGATCTGGGATCGCCACAAAGCAGACCGGGTTGAATTTATGGGCGCGGGCAAAGCCTTCCGCCTCTTGCAGGGTTTCGCGGGCGACGGCGGCAATATGGGTGCGGCCGCCCCGGCGTTCGCAATCAATGACCAGCTCATCCAGATTATAGGGGGTCGCCCCATCAACCGCGTGATGAATATCTTCATCCGTGGTCTGGGTGGTATCCAGCGCCATATATTTGATCTGATCCAGCGGGATAACCAGCTTTGTGCGCAGCCCGCCGGGCTCCAGCGCCAATGCCTTCTTGCGCAGATCGGCCAGAACCGCATCCAGATCATCCGCCTGCACATCCGCCTCGCCGACAAGGCGCCAGCCACCTGTCACACGGTGCAACAGCTGAATACCTTCGAACGAGAGCGACAATGCGAAATTCGTGGTCATGCGCGGCATCTATCAAATTGTAAGCAATGGCAAAACGCGTTTAGCCATCAATAGTTAATATTACAGCAGAAACCCGCCCACGCCAAGTGGGCGGGGCGGGCTGCAACCCGACATCGGTGCGTGAGCGGGACAATACACGCGCTAGGCGGTGGCCTTTGCCAGGGCCTGATCCAGATCGGCGATCAGATCATCGGCATCCTCAATCCCGATGGACAGACGTACAATACCGGGGCCCGCACCTGCAGCCTCTTGTTGTTCAGCGGTCAACTGGCGGTGGGTGGTGCTGGCGGAATGAATAATCAGGCTGCGGGTATCGCCCAGATTGGCGACATGGCTGAAAATCTCAAGGCTATCGACCAGCTTTACACAGGCATCATAACCGCCTTTCACAGCGACCGTGAACAAGGCACCGGCCCCTTTGGGGCAAATCTTGGGAACCAGCTTGGCATAGGGGGATGATGGCAGACCGGCATAGGTCACATAATCCGTGCGCGGATCATCCTCCAGCCATTTGGCGACCTTCATCGCGTTCTCGACATGGCGATCCATGCGCAGGGACAGCGTTTCAATCCCCATCAACGTATAATGGGCAGCTTGCGGGTTCATCGTCATACCCAGATCGCGCAGACCAATGGCGATACCGTGGAAAGTAAAGGCCAGCGGGCCAAAGGTCTCGGCAAATTTCAAGCCATGATAGGCAGGCTCTGGTTCCGACAGCGATGGAAACTTGTCATTCGCAGCCCAGTCAAACTTGCCACTATCCACAACACAACCGCCAGTGACGGTGCCATTGCCGGTCAGATACTTCGTGGTCGAATGGACCACCAATGTGGCCCCATGTTCAATCGGGCGGCACAGATAAGGGGTGGCAGAGGTATTATCGACAATCAACGGAATACCAGCTTCATCCGAAATGGCCGAGATTGTATCCAGATCGGTGATGTGACCACCCGGGTTCGCAATCGCCTCGCAGAACACAGCACGGGTATTGTCATCAATCGCGGCTTTCACGGCATCATGATCATCAAAATCAACAAATGTGGCCGACCAGCCAAAGCGTTTAATCGTCTGGGAAAACTGCGTGACCGTGCCGCCGTAGAGACGGCTGGAGGCGACAACATTCATTCCCGGCGCCATCAGTGGAAACAGCGCCATCAGCTGGGCGGCATGGCCGGATGAACAGCACACAGCACCGGCACCACCTTCCAATGTGGCAACGCGTTCCTGCAACGCAGCCACAGTCGGGTTGGTCAGGCGGGAATAAATGTAACCGACCTCTTGCAAATTGAACAAGGCGGCGGCGTGATCGGCATCGCGGAACACATAGGCCGTGGTCTGATAAATCGGCACCTGCCGGGCACCGGTGGCCGGGTCAGGGCGGGCGCCTGCGTGAATTTGCAACGTGTCAAAACCGTAGGTCGGATCAGCGGACATTTTCGTCTCCCTCAGAATGGTTGGGCATGGTGTATGCGCAAATGCAAAGGCGCTCAACGGCAAAGCCGCCTAGTGTAAACCCTGCACCGGCGCTGCGGCATTCAGTACCGGGCGGCGCAGCGTCAATGTCCGGCGGGCCTCTTGCGCCAGCCCAAGTTTCATCAGCACATTGACATAAGCCAGTTCAATCAGATCGCGCTGCGCACGACTGCCGCCCAGACGTTCGGTCGTGGCCATCACGTGGCCCAGTTCGTCCAACGCAGCACCCCAATCCTCCCGCGCAATCGCACCCCAGGCCTTTGCCACGGGGCGGACCAGATCACCGGCAAAGCCTTTGGCAGTCTCGGCAATATGGGCAAGCCGGTCGCCATCGCCCGCCATCGCGTGGCTTAACGCTGCATGCATATCGGCAAAGCTTTGACCGGTTTGCGGGAAAAACCGGGCGGCATAGTCGCTCAGCTCTTTCCAGCGGGCAGGGGCAACCGTCAGACCGGCAATCTGGGCGCGATAAAGAATGGCGGCTGTATCGGTCAGCACATTGATCGGCAGACTATCAGATGTGCCCGGCGCAACGCCCGCATCCACGGCGGCCCACATCGCCTGCTCATCGCCATCATGCAAGGCCCAAAGGGCAACGTGCCAGCTCATATGGCCATGCAGAACCGCGCGCTTGTCATAGCCATCCATCCAATCGTTCAGGTAACGGCGGCCTGCGGCAATATCACCTGCCTCATATTGGGCATGAGCGCGGAAATGGGCACCATTCGCGTTGCGGGGGTTGAGCGCCAATGATTTATCCATCAACGCCTTTGACGCCGCAATCTGCCCGGTTTCGCACAGTGACAGCGCGTGCATCGACATCATCCACCAGTCACCCTCGTAATGCGGCAGCAATGCCTCGGTATAGGCAAGCAGCTCTGCCTCGCGACCGACCTCGCCCGAAAAGCCGATCAACCCAAACACATTGGTGCAAAGCTGGGCTGCCATCGCATCGCGGGGGTGGTCGCGCACATGGGACTTGATCGCATCGCGTGCGACAACTGGCTTGCCGTCAAGCAATGATGCAAATGCACCGATATGGGCGCGTTCCCGGTCATCGGCAGCGGGGGCCAGCTCCTGCGCGCGGGCAAGCGCGGTTTTGGCATCGGGCATACGCCCCGCCATCATCAATGACCGGGCCAATGCCGCATGGCCTAACGCGAAATCAGGATCAGCGGTCACCGCCGCGGTAAAGGCATCGGTCGCACCGTAATCGGCCCCAAGGAATATCTGCACCCCTGCGTCATAGTGATCGCGCGCATCCGGGTTCCTGGTGGAAATCCGGTTTCCATAAGCGTCATCCAGCATCACTCATCACCTCCACCACACATGTCGCATTGTCAGCTTGGCAGATTTTTGCGCTGACCAGAAGTATGGGCAGCACAAATAAGGGTTCGCGGGACAATCAGATAAAATCGCTAAGCGCCTTCAGCACCTGATCTGGTGCTTCCAATTGCGGCAGATGACCAATCCCAGGCAATGCCTCAAACCGATCCTGCCCGATCAAACGTCCCAGCGCGCGACCGCGCGCAATCGGTATCCACGGATCATCGGCACCCCAGATGATTTTCACAGGGCAACGGATATCGCCAAACATCGGTTCGACCTCGGCTGTGTAAACTTCATCAGCCTGCGCAAACTGGCGGTAGAAGCTCAACGCGCCCTCGGCAGTCAGCCAAGGGGCTGCCAATTGCGAAAAATCATCATCAGAAAGGTCCGAGACAAGCGCGCCTTGGATATAGGCTTTTGCAATCGCTGCGTGAATATGGGGCGGCAGCCCCTGAAAGGCAGCAACATGTCGCCCCACATGGTCAAAGAATGCCGACCCCCATGGGCGCATCGCGACAACATTCATCAGGACGTAACGCTCAAATGCGCAGCCGTGCAAAAGATGCGCGCGCAGCGTGGTCGCGCCACCAAAATCATGCGCAATGACGATAGGCCGTTCTAGACCCCAATGGCCCATCATATCGCCAAAGACGCGGCCTTGCACATCAAGGGATGTGCGCTGTTCGGCCCGTTTTTCCGACTGGCCATAGCCGGGCATATCGTACCAGTGAACGGTGAAGTTTTCAGCAAGCCGGGGAATTATCCGATGCCATGAAAAGGACGACCATGGCCAGCCATGCGCCAGAACAAGGTTTGGGCCGTCACCAGCACGCCCCGCCGCAACCTGCCCGGCGCTTGTGGCATAGCTTTCCGTCAAACCCCAGACAGCCATCTGTTCCGCCTTCCGCCGCTTCGCCGATAGAAGGGTAGGGGCGTCTGGTGGCCTTGTCCAACGGCATACCTTAACGCCGCATTCACATTTTGACCGCACGCGAGGTTAATCAGCGGATTTGCCGATTTGGGGTCCGACGCTTTGCCGACGTCTGGCCGACGCTTTGCAGACCGGCATTTTTGGCCAAAACCCCTGCATTAACGATGACTCGTCAGAATTGCGCAGGCATGGGTGTTGCGCAGCCCCGGCCAGACCACCGAACGTTGCGCGAGCTACCCGTCTGCACCGGTCAAAGCCGCGCTGATCTGGTCCAACACGGCGGCCCCGTAAGACAGGTTACCATGCATGATATCGGCATCCGGCTGCGGTGTGTCGCCCTGCACCGTCAGCCTGATCGCGCCGTCCATATAGATCGCGCGGGTCAGCAGATGGCTTTTGATCGTAAAGCCGGGTTGGTCAATATAGCGGATATTCCTGTCGTCGAAACAGGCCTTTGCCAGCATTGCATACTTATCCGACAGCACCGCCCCATCGTCCTGCTTGATCGCGCGTTTCTGCGCCAGAAGCTTGTTTTCTTTCAAAGACATAAGCGCCTCCGACGGGCGCGGTGCCGCCGCAACAAGGATCGGTTTGTCGCTTTGTTTTCGCAAGGCATCGGCTAACTGGCCCGCCACGCTATGGCTGATCCGATGGGACAAAACCGCATCCACCGCTGCCTCGGACATCAGCGCCCAACGGACGGGTTTTGCAAAATCATGATCCGCCATTGACGGCAAACCAACCCAACGCACCTGCCCGTAAACATAGCCGATCATATGGTGGCCGATGTCACCGCCACTGATGGCAAATGCATCAAACTGGTCCAGATCAAGTGTATCAGCGCCCGTCATATGCTGCATGTTGTGTCGCAAATCGGCAGAGCTCGGCACCATCACGCTGCCTTCCATGCGATGCTCCAACAGTCGCTGACCCGTTGCACCAACAAATGTAATGTCCAAATCAGGCCACGCCGCAGGCTCTGCACGACAGGCACTCCAAAGTGCGGCCAGATGCGATGTGCCAAAGATACAAAGGCGGATCACGGGGCGAAAACCTGCAACAGGGCCTCCTCGCAATGCGGGTCCTCTTCATGCGTATCAGACGGCGGTTCCGCCTCACCCATAGTCAGCCCATGTGCTGCAAAAAAGGTCTGCATCACACGCGCCACACCCTCCGGCGCGACGTTGCGCTGATCCTTAGCAAACCAAGGGCCACCCGCCACCGCAGAGGTGACAATTTCATAAGCAGGGAAGTAATCCGCGTCAGCATTGCCTTGCACATAGGCACCCGCCGCTGCCCGCAACGTGGCCTTCGCCTCGGTGGTTGCAGCCAGCACATGTTGGCCCGTCGCAGTCGCGGTCAAAGGCACGGGAGAGACCGTCAGAAGTAATTTCATATCCGGCTGAAACTGCTGAAAAAACGCGGAGATTTGGGCCAGATCATCCATGATCTCGGCAAAACTGAACTGGTGCAACTTGTGACGATCAGGGTCGAATTTCCCCGCAATTACACCCGGGCAAGTCGGCAAAACGCGACCTGTTTGCAGGTCAATCCATGCTTCTGTCAGGCCAAGCGTGAAAATAAATATACCAGTCTGTTCAAGCAGTTGCGACACGCGCATCAGGTGAAAGCGCCGATGATCCAGCACCTCTTGTACCGTGGCAAGGCCGCCGGGTTCGACGGCCGGGCGCAGCGCATCATAATACCGCCCACCATATTCGCAGACCAGCTGCGGATCGGGGTCGGGGGCCTGCACCTCTTGCAGCAGTTCCACCAACTGACGCGGCGTATAGATATTGCCGTAACGCGCGCTGTAGATGCCGTAGCCATAATGCCGGGCAACCGTTTCAGGCATACGGCGCAAGGGCGGTTCAGTGTCAACCACATTGCAATCCGCGCGGCGCAACGCAGCCCCGATATGCTGGGCAAAGCAGCTTCCGGCGGTGGCAATACCTGTGTCAGCATCAATCGCAAATTTCGGTGTATAAAGACCGGCAATCACCGCATCGCCATCGGGCAAGCTGCCACTGCGCCAGAAGGCTTTGGCAGGAAAATCACGATAGGGATGCGACATGGTTGGATGTGTTCCGGCAAGGGTCCGGGCCACCCTAACGCTGTGGCCGGTATGGCATCAAGCCACCCGGCGGTTCTTGACACTGGCGAACGGGCAGGCCAACGCTGCGGCATGCTTGATTTGCACCCTGTGGGATATGTGATTGGTCTGCTTGTGGCATCGCTTGGCCTGACCATGCTGGGACCGATGGTCGCTGACCTTCTTGCGGGCAACGGGCATTGGTTTGTCTTTTTTGAAAGTGCGGTGATCACCGTCTTTGTTGGCGGGCTGATGTCGATCGCCTGTTCCAACGGGGTCACAGCGGGGCTGAGCTTGCGGCAGACCTTTTTGCTGACATCACTGGTCTGGCTGACGCTGCCGGTCTTTGGGGCGATCCCCTTTGTGCTGGGCGCGACAGAGGCCAGCTTTATCGATGCATTTTTTGAAGCGATGTCAGGGCTGACAACCACGGGGGCGACCGCATTTGGGCAGTTAGACAGCCTGCCTGATGGGCTAAAGCTATGGCGCGGTACGCTGCAATGGTTGGGCGGTGTCGGCATCATCGTTGTGGCCATGGTGTTCCTGCCGGAATTGCGGGTGGGGGGGATGCAGATCTTCCGCTCTGAAGGGTTTGAAACCGGTGGCAAAATCCTGCCCCGCGCGGGTGAGATTGCGACACAGATTTCCGGTATTTATGTTGCACTGACAGTGGTTTGCACATTGGCCTATACCGCCACCGGCATGGACGGATTTGATGCAATCGTGCATGCGATGACCACCGTGTCGACCGGGGGTATGGCCAATTACGATGTGTCATTCGGGGCCTTCGGGGCAGGTGTTCATTACGTGGCCATCGTGTTCATGATCCTGGCCGCCTTGCCCTTTGTGCGGTTCGTCCAATTGCTGGCGGGCACTGCACAACCATTGCTGCATGACAGGCAGATCAGGGCGTTTTTATCGACGCTCGCACTTTGCGTCTTGCTGGTCGCGTCCTGGCTTTGGGGGCGGGCCGGGTTTGTCAGCGAAGGGGCGCTACGCGACGCATTGTTCAACGTCACCTCGATCATGACGGGCACAGGATATGCCAGCGCCGACTATATGGGATGGGGGACTTTCCCTGTCGCGATGTTCTTTTTCATCGGGTTGATCGGGGGCTGTGCGGGGTCCACATCCTGTTCGGTCAAGGTGTTCCGGTATCAGCTGCTTTTCGCCTCCGTCAAAAGCCAGATCCGCCAGATCCATTCGCCGCATGGGATATTTACGCCGCGCTATGATGGCCGCCCGATCAGCGAGGATGTCTTGAATTCGGTCATGGCATTTCTGGTGGCTTTTGTGCTGTCGCTTGGGATCACATCGGTTCTGCTGGGCATGACCGGCCTTGATTTCATGACCTCCGTGTCAGGTGCCGCCGCCGCCTTGGGCAATATCGGCCCCGGTCTGGGGCTAGAGATTGGACCCGCTGGCAATTACGCAAATATCAACGACGCCGCCAAACTGATCCTTGCCATAACGATGCTTGTTGGTCGGTTGGAAATCATGGTGGTGTTGACCATCCTATCCGTCAAATTCTGGAGAACCTGATGACTGAACGCCCGCTTGGTGCCCAAATCTCGCATATGCTCAAAGATCGCGGGGTCGATGTGATTTTTGGCATTCCGGGCGTGCATAACCAGGAAATGTACCGGGGCATCGAAGAGGCTGGGATCACCCATGTGCTGGCACGTCATGAACAAGGCGCAGGGTTCATGGCCGATGGCTATGCAAGGGCCACGGGCAAGCCTGGCGTGGCCTACGTGATCACCGGGCCGGGGCTGTGCAATATCATTACGCCGATGGGGCAAGCCTATTCCGATAGCGTGCCGATGCTGGTGATTTCCAGCTGTCTGGAGCAAGAAGAACTGGGCATGGGGCGTGGTCGCCTCCACGAAATGAAGAACCAGGAAGGTGCGGCTGGTTCTGTATGCGATTGGTCAAAAACAGCGCTTACTGCCGATGCATGCTACGAGTTGATACACAAAGCACTTCGAGAGTTTTTTGCCTATGGTGGCCGTCCAAAGCATATTCAAATTCCCATAAGTCAGCTTGAAAAGCTTGCGCGATACCCGGACCAACTTGAATTTGCGCGTGGCGAGGCGGTGCGACGACCTGAGCCAATGAACGTCATGTATGCGGCGACTGCCATCAAAAAGGCCAAAAGGCCTCTGATCGTTTTTGGTGGTGGGGCCGTCGAGGCCGCCGGTCCTGCAAGTTGGGATGCCGATCGTTCGAGGTGCAGGATCAAAGAAATACTAAAGAAGACCGGTGCTGCTACGTTCACCACCTATGCCGGACGTGGTGTGGTTCCTGATGACTATGCTTTGCATTTTGGCAGTACATTAGCGCGACCCAGCAGTGCAGACGTTGCTGCAGAAGCGGACTGCGTCTTGGTCATTGGATCGAGACTTTCTGAAGTTGATCTTTGGCGCGATGATTTGGGCCACGCGGCAAAGATGATTCGAGTTGATGTTGATGAGGACACGTTGAATGGTCATGGTGGGGCGTTTTTTAGCATTCCTGCAAGCGCGTTCTGGTTTCTTGATGCGCTGTCTGAAGAATTGGGAGACATTGGGCTAACAAGCGACTGGAGCGCCGAGGAAGTAAGTGCCCAACGTACGAGATGGCGTCGCGAAATAGAAGTTGAGCGTCCCGGCATTATCCCGGTTGTGGATGCCTTGAAAGAAGCGCTGCCCGCCGACACCATGATCTATTCCGACATGACCCAGTTTGCTTATGCCGCCAAGGAAATCTATCCGATGGAGCGTCCGGGCCATTGGCATCACCCATACGGTTTTGGCACTTTGGGTTATGCGCTGCCGGCGGCCATAGGTGGCAAGATCGGGGTGGGAGATCAGCCTGTGATCGCCATTCTCGGCGACTATGGTTTCCAATATACCATGCAGGAACTGGCTGTTGCGGTGGAGTTGGAACTGACCCTGCCCATCATCATCTGGGACAATGGCAAGCTGGGCGAGATTGAGGATAGCATGGTCAGCGCCCAGATCGCCCCGAACGCGGTGATCCAGCGCAACCCGGATTTCTGCAAACTGGCAGAGGCCTACGGGGCAGAGGCCGCCCGCCCCACAGATCTGGCATCATTTCAGAAAGCCATCAAGGATGCGCTGGCCGCAAAGGGGCCAACGATCATTCACGTCAAATCGGATATCGCGCTTACCAGCAGCTGACCAGAACAGTGATGTCCGCGGCACGCCGTGTCAGCTCAACCGGTGAAATTGGGCCAGCGGGTTCGCGTGTGGTTGCGGCAACCCCCTGACTTGCCAGCGCATCAACAATCTGCTGCGCATCCAGCGAAAAATTCACCTCGGCAGGCAAAACCTGTGTATCGCCATCTGCCCGTGGCAACAGCATGCCGATCACGGCCCCGCTATCGTCAAAGACAGGCCCACCAGTGTCGCCTGGCTGAGGCAGGATTGACAGCCTCTTGATGCGGTCATCGCCGTTTAACCCACGGATATCGACGATTTGGCCAAAGGTCAGTGTTGGCGCGCTGAGCACCCCGTTGAACGGGTAGCCTGCGACGGCAATCTGGTCTTGCAAGCGCGGGACGGCCGTCAGGAATGCGGCGACATTGATCGGCACCAGATTGTCGCGCGGACGCAACAGGGCGATGCCAAGATCATCATCGGCAAAAATTACCTCTGCATCATCTTCGCGATCATAGGTGATCCGCTGACAGTTCTGGACAGCCTCAGCCGTCGTGAGGACCGTACCATCGGCAGATACATAAAAGCCGGAGCGCGACATTTGCGGTTGCCGCACGGCAAGCCCTGCAACCATATCAATCGCCTGATCCTCGCCCGGGGGGGCGATATCGGGATCAAGCACGCCATCAAGACGTTCGAAGCTTTTGTTCATTTCCTCGATGATCCGCAATCGGCGCGCGTCATCGCCTTGTGGCCACACCAAAGAGAACCCTTTGATGGCACCATTTTGCAAAGACACGTTGGTGTAGGAATGGATGCCGTCGCCGATCCCTTCAATGACAAAGCCGTTCCGCGCCAGATTACGCGCGCCCTCAGGCGGGACGATATCGAGGATCTGGAACACCTCATAAAGCCCGACCAACCGGCCTTCATCCCCTTGTTGCGAGATGAATAAAACCTGCGCTTCGGGGATGTCACCGCTGGCGTCAAAACGAACGAATGGCGGTTTGTATTCGGTAAAGGTGACGACGCCTGTCGGCACTTTCATCCGGATACCCGACGCATCGTCGCGCACCAGCCGCATGTCCAGACCTTCCAGCACGCTGTTATACTGCTCAAACAGCATGACGCGCTGCTTTGTCGTCAGAATGCCTGTGGGTTCCTGATTATTGGCCTCTTGCCAGGCTTGCATCGCCGCCCGGGTGCCGCGTCCGTAAGAGCCATCAATCGCCGCGTTGTAAAACCCTGCCCAGCGAAGGGCGATTTGCAGGTCCTTCTTCTCATCCCGGGTCAAAAGCGCCTCTGATGCGCGGGCTTCCTGCGGGGTTTCGTCGGGGGCGTCGACCGGGTCGTTGGGAAGGGCTGCATCGGCCGTTGTGGGCGTTGACGCTGCTGGTGGGTTCGCCGGCGCGCTAGGCGCTGTCACCGAGCCACCGATTGGCCAGAACTGCTGTTTGAAAAACTCGCCGTCTTTCACAAAACTGTCGGATGGGATGGCACCACGCTGCAACAATCGGTCCAGCGCGTTTTCGGCACCAAACTGGTCAAAAGGCCCCACGAAAATTCCATAAAACCCATCGCCTAGGTAAAAACCAGCCACGTCATCCAGACGGCCGGCATATTCCCGGGCGCGGTCCTGTGCCCCGGTCAGGGTCTGGCGCGCCTCGATCTGGACCCAGAATCGGTCCTGTGCTGCGGCGGGCAATGCCAATCCAATTGTCCAAAGGATTATCGCAAGTATTCTGATCATTCGCGCCCCAAAATGCCGTCCCGCATGGTTGTCATTGACTGGCCCGCCAAAGCAAAAGACGCAAGTGCCAGCCGCTTAGAATTTTTGCAAATCGGCGAATTAGTCGCAACCCGTTGCCCAATTGACCCTTGCGGCCCATCGCCCTATTGAACGCGTAATCGCAGACGAGGGTTAACATGGCGGAAAAACCACGCAGTTTTCAGGAGATCATCCTGCGGCTCCAGACCTACTGGGCCGGGCGCGGCTGCGCCATTTTGCAGCCTTATGACATGGAGGTCGGGGCAGGGACCTTTCACCCGGCGACAACCCTGCGGTCGCTGGGGTCAAAGCCTTGGGCCGCCGCCTATGTGCAGCCATCGCGCCGCCCAACAGATGGCCGTTATGGTGAAAACCCCAACCGGTTGCAGCACTATTATCAGTATCAGGTGATCATCAAACCGTCGCCGTCTGATCTGCAGGATATCTATCTTGGGTCGCTTGAGGCGATTGGCATTGATGCATCCATGCATGACATCCGCTTTGTCGAAGATGACTGGGAAAGCCCGACACTGGGCGCCTGGGGGCTGGGCTGGGAAGTCTGGTGCGACGGGATGGAAGTCAGCCAGTTCACCTATTTCCAGCAGGTCGGCGGCCATGATTGCAAACCGGTATCGGGTGAGCTGACCTATGGGCTCGAGCGTTTGGCGATCTATATTCTGGGCGTCGATCACGTGATGGATATGCCGTTCAACGACCCGCAATCACCGATCCCGCTGACTTATGGCGACATCTTCAAGCAGACCGAACAGGAATATGCCCGCTGGAATTTCGATGTGGCCGATACGGATGTGTTGTTGCAGCATTTCAAGGATGCAGAGGCCGAATGCCAGCGCATTCTGGACACGCCCTCAGATGACCCCAAGAAGGACATGAAAATCATCATGGCGCACCCCGCCTATGATCAATGCATCAAGGCGTCCCATGTGTTCAACCTGCTGGATGCCCGCGGGGTGATCTCCGTCACCGAACGGCAGGCCTATATCGGGCGGGTGCGGGCGCTGGCCAAGATGTGTGCTGATGCCTTTGTCCAGACAGAGGCCGGGGGGCAGGCCGCCTGATGGCACGTTTTGCAATTGTGGGGATCGTTGTGGCGGCTTTGATCGCGGGCATCTTGCTCTATTACCAACAGGTTTATGCCTATTACACACCCGTGCAGGCGGAGGCGGCGGATGTGCGTCTGACATCCGTGGTCACCGGCGCGCCGGAAGAGGTCATCCATGACAGTTTCGAGGCGATTGATGCCGAGAGCAGCCCGCTGCGCTACCGCGCCTGTTTCACCATCCCGCTCAGCCAGGCGATGCTGACCGAAACCTATGTCATCTATGACAATGCCGAACCACGCGTCGCCCCCGGCTGGTTTGACTGTTTCGATGCCGAACAGATCGGCACAGATCTGCGTGGGGATGCTATTGCCTTTCTTGGCGTCGAAAACATCGAATATGGGATCGACCGGATCGTTGCCGTTTATCCCGATGGCCGGGCCTATGCCTGGCACCAGATCAATGAATGCGGCGAGGTTGTTTTTGATGGCAACCCCGTTCCTGAAGGCTGCCCGCCGAAACCTGAAAGCGCTGAATAATGCCCGACCTTTTGATCGAACTCTTTTCCGAGGAAATCCCCGCGCGGATGCAAAAACGCGCCTCTGAGGATCTCAAAAAGCTGGTCACTGACGGACTGGTCGAGGCTGGGCTGACCTATGCCGGGGCTGCCGCTTTCGCCACGCCGCGCCGCCTGACCTTGTCGGTGGAAGGGTTGACGGCTGAGAGCAAGGCTACGCTTCAAGAACGTCGCGGTCCCGCGCTTGACGCAAAACCACAAGCTATTGCGGGGTTCATGCGAGGTTTGGATATCGAGGCCCCAGACAGCATTTACAGAAAGTACGTCGAAGACATCCGTAATGGTGAAGTCATTACCGTGGGCGAGGTCATGCTGAAATCAATAGAGGCCAAGGGGCGCCAGTTTCTATTCGCCAGCATCGAAAATCGTGGACGTATGGCGGCAGACATCGTGGCCGAGGTGCTTGAGGCGACGATCCGCAATTTCCCATGGCCCAAATCCATGCGCTGGGGTGAGGGCACGCTGAAATGGGTGCGTCCGCTGCATTCGATCCTGTGTATCCTGAGTGATGAGGGCGGGGCAGAGGTTGTGCCGTTGGATATTGACGGGATCACATCCGGCGACACAACCCAAGGCCATCGCTTCATGGCGAAGGGCGCAACTTCTGTTTCATCTTTTGATGATTACGAGGCAAAGCTAAAGCGTGCCTATGTGGTGCTGCGCGCTGATGAACGGGCGGAGATGATCTGGCACGATGCCACCAATCAGGCCTTTGCCGCCGGGTTGGAGGTGGTCGAGGATCGCGGGTTGCTGGCAGAGGTTGCCGGGCTGGTCGAATGGCCGGTTGTCCTGCTGGGCCGCATCGACGATGATTTTCTGGGTCTGCCGCCAGAGGTGTTGCAGACATCCATGAAAGAGCATCAGAAGTTCTTTTCGGTGAAGAACCCCAAAACGGGCCGGATCGAACGTTTTGTCACCGTGGCCAATATGGAAACCGCCGACAATGGCGCGACCATTCTGGCGGGCAACCAAAAGGTGCTTTCGGCCCGGCTGGCTGATGCGAAGTTCTTTTGGGAAAACGACCTGCGGGTCGCAAAGGCCGGGATGGAGCCTTGGTTGGACAGCCTAGGGAATGTCACCTTTCATAACAAACTTGGCTCGCAGCAAGATCGCGTCACTCGGGTTGCTGCACTGGCGCGTGAGATTGCGCCCGACATAGGGGCCGATCCTGATTTGGCGACACAGGCTGCGAAAGTGGCTAAAGCTGATCTGGCTTCTGAAATGGTCTACGAATTCCCGGATCTCCAAGGGCTCATGGGACGGTACTACGCAGAGGCTGCGGAACTGCCTGCGGAGGTCGCAGAGGCATGTGAGGAGCATTATTCGCCGCTGGGCCCGTCGGATGATGTGCCGACCGCTCCGGTGTCGGTGGCCGTAGCGTTGGCAGACAAGATCGACACGCTGACCGGGTTCTGGGCGATTGATGAAAAACCGACCGGAAGCAAAGATCCCTTTGCGCTGCGGAGAGCGGCTTTGGGTGTTATCCGGCTGCTATTGTCAAACGGCAAATCGCTAGAACTCTTAAACATTTTCAAGCACGCAACTTTCTTTGAAGTTACATATCAATCGCTCAAAAAATTTGGGTCGGATGTCGAAGGGCACAACGAGCGCGTCCGTGAACGACTTTATCAGGCGTTCTTAGATGACAAATTAGAAAGCGTTTCCGTTGAAATGCGTCAAGAAATCGCTGATCTCGCCGACCGAGCAAAAGCTGGATTTCCGGGTGAGGAGCCAAGCAATTCTAAGATAATAGAGATTGATGAAGCTGCCCGAACCGATCTCCTCTCCTTCTTCCACGACCGCCTGAAAGTCTTCCTCAAAGACAAAGGCATCCGTCACGACATCATCGACGCTTGTATCGCGATGCCGGGGAATGATGATTTGACCTTGCTGGTCAAACGGGCGGAGGCTTTGGCGGCAACGCTCGCCACCGATGACGGCGAAAACCTGATTCAGGGGTTCAAGCGCGCCAATAATATCCTGAGCCAGGCCGAGGAAAAGGATGGGGTTGAATATTCCTATGGGGCTGACCTGAAATATGCCGAAGAACCCGCCGAAAAGGCGCTTTTTGCCGCCCTTGATGCTGCGGATGCAAAGATCGGACCGGCGATGGAAGCCGAAGATTTTAGCACGGCGATGACTGGTATGGCGGCACTTCGCGGCCCGATTGACCAATTTTTCACCGATGTGCAAGTGAACGCCGACAGTCAGGTGGTGCGCCGCAACAGGCTTAACCTTCTATCACGCATCAGAAAAAGCTGCCTGAGCGTCGCCGATCTGACGAAAATCGAGGGTTCGTCGTAAAACTGTTAAGATTTTTGTTCCTGTAAAGGATTTATCGCCTATGCTGCACCCACGTCATAGATGGTGCCGCAGTGCAGCAACAAACAACATATCTGGCCCTGACGCTGATTACCCCCACGGCTGCGATGCATGCCGCCGTGCATGGGCGGCGTGCGAAATGCCTGCAACGGCTGGTCCGGCTCGGCTTTCCGGTGCCTGTGACAATGGCGCTGTCATTTGATGCCGTTCATGATGTGGCTCTGGGCAATCTGCCGGATATGGATGCGCTGTTGGCGCCTTTTGGTGAACTGCCGCTCTTGTCGGTACGTCCGTCCAGTCAGGATCAGGATTGGGGTGGCCCCGGCGCAATCCTGAATATCGGCATGAACGATGCCCGCCATGCCGCAATGGTCAAGACAATTGGCGACTGGTCGGCGACCGCACTTTACCTGCGTTTTGTGCAGTCTTACGCGATCCATGTGGCCCGGCTTGATCCTGATGAATTTTATCTGCCGGATGTGCCCAACGCGCTGAGCTTGAGAACCATGCTGGATACTTACGAGGCCGAGACGGATGAGCCGTTTCCACAGGATCCGGCGGTGCAACTGGCCGGTGTCTTGCGGTCGATGGCGCGGGCATGGGATGGCACCACCGCTCGACTGCTGCGGCAGGCCAAGGGCGCGCCAGCGGATGCCGGACTGGGCCTTGTCGTGCAGGCCATGGCGCTGGGTGTGGGCGAGGGCGAAAGCGGTTCTGGCGTGATCCAATATGTCAGCAGCACAACCGGCGCGCCACAAGTGACAGGCCGCTATCTGGGCCAAAGCCAGGGACGCGAGGCGCTGAGCGGTGCAGATGGGTCGCTGTTCCTGACCCGCGATCCGCGTGGAGCATCATTGGAAGAACGCTGCCCCGGCGCCTTTGCCGAATTGATCGACTGCGGCGCGAAATGCCGCCAGCGTCTGCGCGAAGAAATGCAGGTGGAATTTACCATTGAAAACGGTGGTTTGCATATTCTGGATGCGGTGCCGATCCAACGATCATCCCGTGCATCTGTTCGCATCGCTGTGGCTTTGGCCGAGGATGACGTCATCCCGCGCGAAGAGGCTGTTTTGCGCGTTGAACCAGCAGCCCTGTCGGAATTGCTGCACCGTCAGATCGACCCAAAGGCCAAGCGTGACCTGATCGTCTCTGGCATTCCAGCCAGCCCCGGTGCCGCGACTGGCCGGATTGTGATGACGGCGAATGAGGCGCAGGCGAGTGCCGCGCGCGGTGAGGCCTGCGTGCTGGTCCGCCGCGAAACAACGCCTGAGGATATTCGCGGCATGCATGCCGCGCAGGCGGTATTGACCATGCGTGGCGGGGTCACCAGCCATGCCGCCGTGATTGGTCGTGGTCTGGGTGTGCCTTGTGTTGTTGGTGCCTCTGACTTGAATATTGATCGCAAGGGTCGCCGGTTTTCGGGCCCGGATGGCCGCGTCTTTGCTGCGGGTGATATGATTACGGTGGATGGCACAACCGGTCAGATCCTGGCCGGTGAGCCCCCGATGCTGGAGGCTGCGTTGGACGGGGCGTTTCAGACCCTGCTGCAATGGGCGGATGAGTTTCGCGATATCGGGGTGCGCGCCAATGCCGATACGCCTGCCGATGCGCAGACCGCCCGCAACTTTGCCGCCGAGGGTATCGGACTTTGCCGCACCGAGCACATGTTCTTTGAAGGCGAACGCCTGCGTGTGATGCGCGAGATGATCTTTGCCGAGGAAGGCGAGGACCGCCGTGCCGTGCTGGACCGGCTGCTACCCATGCAGCGCGCCGATTTCCAGGCCCTGATGACGATCATGGAAGGCCGCAATGTCTGCGTCCGCTTGTTTGATCCGCCGCTGCATGAATTCCTGCCGGTTGATAAGGCTGGGCTGCGTGATCTTGCCGAACAAACCGCCTTGCCTTTGTCAGAGGTGACAGAGCGTGTGGATGCGATGAAGGAATATAACCCCATGCTGGGGATGCGCGGTGTGCGCCTTGGTATCGCTATTCCAGAAATCTATGACATGCAGGCCAATGCCATTTTTGAGGCGGCCGCCGCGGTGCGGGCCACTGGCACGGATGTCACGGTTGAGATCATGATCCCGCTGGTCAGTGCCATGCGCGAGGTTGAACTGGTTAAGGCCCGGATCGATGCGGTGGCCACCGCGGTCATGACGAAAACCCGGACCGAGTTTGACTATCGGCTTGGCGTGATGGTCGAGACCCCCCGGGCCGCATTGCGCGCGCAGGATATTGCAGAGCATGCGGCCTTCCTGTCATTTGGGACCAATGACCTGACCCAGATGACCTATGGTCTGTCGCGCGATGATGCCAGCCGGTTTATGTCGGCTTACGTGCAACAAGGCGTCTATGTAGAGGATCCGTTTCATACCCTGGATGTTGAAGGTGTGGGCGAATTGATCGCGCTGGGCGCTGAAAGGGGCCGCCTTGGTCGCAAGGATGTGATCCTGTCGGTCTGTGGTGAACATGCGGGCACACGATCGGCCATCGCGTTTTCGCGGCTGCACGGGTTCGATTATGTATCGTGTTCGCCATTTCGGGTGCCTGTCGCGCGACTCACTGCGGCCCAATTGGCGCTGCGCGATTCGTTGAATAGCTAGGTCACGCGCCCAGCTGTGACATTTTTGCGGCAAACTACGCAGCGACAGGCGACAATGCGATGCTGCGTTGCAGCATAACCCGCCGGTTCGTGGACAGTCCGGGGGCGGGGGTAGACGAAAGCGTCACTTTCCCTTAAAGACACGACCGCTAGCGCGGGGCTTTGCCGTGTTGTTTCCTGGGTGGGAATAGTGATGATGATTTTGAAGGCGTTGCGCGCCACATTCTTTGTGGCGCTTCTCTCATTTTTTGTGCCTGCTGCTGCCGTAGCGGACGAAGTATTGACCAGCCGACTGGGTGCCCTGTTGGGGCAAGAACGTCAGGCGCTTGCGGTTGTCCCTGACAATCGTTTGGCCGCGTTGACCAGTCTGCCACCAGCGGATGAGCGCGGTGTTTCGACCAAAGCGGGCATCCGTTACGACCGTGCCTTTCTTGCGGCGCAACCGGCTGCCGTCGGCGGTGACCAATGGCAATGTTTGTCAGAGGCGCTGTATTTTGAAGCGCGTGGTGAAAGCGTTGAAGGCATGTTTGCCGTCGGTGAGGTGATCATGAACCGGGTGGATAGCAATATTTTTCCTGATACGCTTTGCACCGTGATCAATCAGGGTACAGGTCGCAAATATGCCTGCCAGTTCACTTATACATGTGATGGACTGGCCGAGACGATTGGCGAGCCGCGTGCATGGGAACGTGTGGGCAAAGTTGCACGGATGTTGATTGACGGTGCACCGCGTGTGTTGACCAGTGGTGCGACGCATTACCACACCAAGGCTGTGAACCCATCTTGGGCCCGCGTCTATCCGCGCACAACCTCAATCGGGTCGCATTACTTTTACCGCAAGCCGACACGGACCGCGTCAAACTAACGTCGGGGTTTGCAGGCTGAACGTCGCCTGAGACGCTTGCCCCACAATAGCGGGGCTTGTATCGAACAGGGATGATGTTCACCTGCGGACCAGATGATGACTGACGATATTCGCCTTGCTTTTGCCCATCCCAGCGAACGGGCAGAGGCCAGTAGCCAGACCCCCTGTGATCGCATTTCACTGCGTGACTATACCGTTGAGGTTGAGATTGGCGCGTTTCAGCAAGAGCGCGGCACATTGCAGCGGGTCCGTTTCAACGTCGTTGTTGAAGTGCTGCCCCTCACCGGCCCCATCGAAGACGACGTCGACCGTATCCTGTCTTATGACAAAGTGACCGAGGCGATTGGGATTGAGCTTGAGGCTGAGCGTCTCAATCTGCTGGAAACCCTTGCCGCCCGCGTCGCGGAACGTATCCTGCTTGAACCACAGGCAGAGCGTGTCTTTGTCCGGATCGAAAAGCTGGACCGTGGTCCCTTTGCATTGGGGGTCGAGATTGTCAGGTCACGTGATGGTGTTGATCTCGCGGGCCAAGACCATGTCGAGGCGCCCCATCCGCGCATTGTTTATCTGCCGCATGATGCAGTGGCCGCCCCTTATCTGACCGGATGGCTTGATCAACTGATCGATATGGACGCCCCGTTGATCATATGCGTTGACGCGGGCGATGTAACCCCGCCGCAAGCCGGACATGCGTTGGCCCAGCGTCGGATCGATCTGTTAGCGATTGAACAGAATGCCTGGTGTCTGGCCGCCCGCGACCGCCGCGCCAAGGTTGTTGGCACCCGTACCGAATTGGATTGGGCCATGAAGAATGGCCAAACCTGCATCTGGGCCCCATCGAAAATCGTTCTTGATGCGGTTGATGGTCCCTCAGCCAGTCCGGGTGATACGGCGGCTCTTGTCGCCTGGTTTGCAGCCGAGATGGAGGCTAAGGAACTGCTGGTCATCGGCGGGGACGCCCCGGATGCGACTGTGCCCGTGCGCCGGATCGACATCACGACCGAGACGATTTGATGACAGCCTATTACCGTCCGTTGGTGCAGATGGGCATGGATCGTCCTGCGGACGCGCTATCACTGGCGTGTGGCTGGTGCTGGTTTGCGCAAGTCGCGGTGCATCGTCGTGACGCTGCGCCGGTGATCGTCGCAGCGCAGGACATCCCCGACCAAGCGCTCGTGCGGCTTACAACACCGCGCGCGCCCATTGCGGCCCTTGAGATGGATCGCCCGCGGATCATGGGCATTCTGAATGTGACGCCTGACAGCTTTTCCGATGGGGGCAAGTTCAACCAAGCAGACCGGGCCGTCGCACATGCGTTGCAGATGCTGGGCGACGGCGCGGCAATTATCGATATCGGCGGCGAAAGCACGCGCCCGGGTGCAGCCGAGGTTCCGATAGAGGATGAGATTGACCGGACGGCACCAGTAATCGCTGCAATTCGGGAACAAAGTGAGGTGCCGATCTCAATCGATACGCGCAAGGCTGCGGTGGCGCGCGCGGCCATCGCTGCCGGTGCATCGATGATCAATGATGTGGCGGCCTTCACATATGATCCAGAACTCGCCGGGGTCGCAGCCAGCGCTGAGTTGCCGGTTTGCCTGATGCACGCGCAAGGCAGCCCCGAAACCATGCAGGCCGACCCGCGCTATGGCGATGTGCTGCTGGATGTTTATGACTTTCTGGCCGGGCGGATCGAAGCGGCAAAGGCGGCGGGTATTGCTGCAGGTCAAATTGTCATTGATCCGGGTATTGGCTTTGGCAAGACGATTGAACACAACCTTGCACTACTTCGCGGGCTGTCGCTGTTTCACGGTCTGGGCTGCCCAATCCTGCTGGGGGCGTCGCGCAAGCGGTTCATCGGCAGTCTTGGTGGTGGGCAGACCGCCGCTGACAGGGTGGCGGGGTCCGTCGCCGTCGCCTTGCACGGCCTGCGACAGGGGGTGCAAATCCTGCGCGTTCACGATACGTTTGAAACCAACCAGGCGTTTGATCTGGAATTGGCAATCAACGGAGCAGCGCAAGGATGACACGGAAACTTTTTGGCACCGACGGGGTGCGTGGCAAGGCGAATGCCTATCCGATGACCGCTGACATGGCGTTAAAAATCGGCGCGGCTGCGGGCCGGTTTTTCCGCAATGATGGATCAAACGGTCATCGGGTGGTGATAGGTAAGGATACGCGCTTGTCCGGTTATATGTTCGAGAATGCGCTAACGGCGGGGCTGACCAGTACTGGCATGAATGTGCTGCTGCTTGGGCCAGTGCCGACCCCTGCGGTCGGTCTGCTGACCACATCCATGCGCGCTGATATGGGCATCATGATTTCCGCCAGCCATAACCCGCATCATGATAACGGAATCAAATTCTTTGGCCCTGACGGTTTCAAACTGTCAGATGAGGCTGAGGCCGAGATTGAAGCCCTGATCGCTAGCGATATTGAACCTGCGCAGGCTCATAACATCGGCCGGGCGAAACGGGTCGATGACGGGCGTTTCCGCTATGCCGAACGGATCAAATCCACCTTTCCGGCGGGTATGCGCCTTGATGGGCTGAAAGTGGTCATTGATTGCGCCAACGGGGCGGCCCACCGGGTGGCCCCCGAGGTATTATGGGAACTGGGTGCGACGGTCATTCCGGTTGGCGTCAGCCCCAACGGGATGAACATCAACGAAGGTTGCGGGTCGACCAGCACCGCAACGGCGTCCGAGGTGATCCTGCGCGAAGGTGCCGATGTTGGCATTTGCCTTGATGGCGATGCTGACCGGGTGATGATTCTGGATGAAAAAGGGCAGGTGGCTGATGGTGATCAACTGATGGCCCTGATGGCGGGGCGCTGGGCTGATCAGGAACGGCTGAACGGCGGCACATTGGTGGCAACCGTGATGTCGAACCTAGGGCTGGAACGCTATCTTGACGGGCGCGGTTTGCGGTTGGAAAGGACGGCGGTTGGTGACCGCTACGTGGTTGAGGCGATGCGCGCCAATGGCTGGAACCTTGGCGGCGAGCAATCGGGCCATATCGTCATGACCGACTATGCCACAACCGGTGATGGGCTATTGGCCGGTTTGCAGTTCTTGGCGGCAATGATTGAAACCGGTCAGGCCGCAAGTGCCTTGACGCAAAGCTTTGATACCGTGCCGCAGATGCTCAAGAACGTGCGCTATGCGGCAGGACAGGACCCGCTGGGCGCTGTTGGGGTCAAGGCGTCCATCGCTGATGCAGAGGCGAAACTGGTCGGAAAAGGTCGCTTGCTGATCCGCAAATCGGGAACCGAACCGCTGATCCGTGTCATGGCTGAATGCGAGGATGACGGGCTGCTGGCGCAGGTCGTCGATAGGATCGTGGCAGAGGTTGAGGCAGCGGTTTAGCGCAAAACCATCCGCCGCAAACCACCACCCTGACTGATTGCCAGGCCCAGAAGGATCAATCCGAGGGCCGCAAAAAACCGCAGCGGTAGCACCTCGTTCAGGATCCAGACGCCGAACAGCATGGACCATAGTGGCACTTGGTAATTCACAAGGGTCAGGAATACCGTTCCTGCGGTGCGAATGGTGGCGACCCGGATCAGGGCGGCGAGTGCGGTTGGCAACAGCCCAAGTGCAATGATTGCAATCGTGGACCTTGGGTCGCTGACCTTCGGGACGCCTTCAAAAATCAGCATTGCAGGAATGAGGGCGACCGCCCCAACGCAAAGCAGCAGGGCCGCCATAGTGATCGGGTCAATTGGCGGGCAGCGGCGGGTCAGGATGCCTGACACCGCATAGGAAAACGCCGCAGCGATACAAGCTAATTGCCCCAGAGGTTCCAACCCCGTACCGATCTGCAAGATGCCGGGGCCAATCAGGACAACCGCGCCAACGAACCCCAGGCTAACACCTAAAGCATTGCGCAGGTTCAGTTTTTCATCTGTGAAGATATGCGCCAATGGCAGGACAAATAGTGGCAAAGCGGCCATGGAAATCCCGGCAAAGGCTGAGGGTACATATTGTTGGCCCCAGCTAAGCAGCGCAAAGGGGATCGCGGTGTTCAGCACCCCGATAGTGATCAGATACCAATGCATCTGTGGCGTGAATTCCGGCATCGGGCGTCGCAGAAGGCGCATCAAAGCCAGCAAAGCAACCGCGCCCAGCGTTGTACGCGCGCAGGCGACCGTCAAAGGCCCGTAACCTTCCAAGGCGATGGCCACGACCATAAAAGTCGCCCCCCAGATCAGTCCGAGGATCAGAATGGATATCCAGTTGGAAACGGTGGGGGGTGTTGTCATTTTTGTTTGCCTTGCCTCGGCTTCTTCTGTGGCGGGAACATGCAGCAGGCACAACCCCTCAACCGCTTCCATGTGGGGCTGAGGCCAGCCGCAGAAAGGTCCGTTCTTCGCGCAGAATGAATTTCTCGCGCTGGGCGAAGGCATAGTTTTCCTGTCCCAATGGGTCGGCGGCGAGCCGGGTGCGATAGGTTTCATAGGCCGCGAGCGACGGGATGTTGTAGATCCTGTAGGCGAGGGTCGATGAACCCTCATGCGGCGCATAGTAGCCGATCAGCTCCGCCCCGTTGCGCGGGATCGCCTGCCCCCAGTTACGGGCATAGGTTTCGAATTGTGCCTTCTTGGCCGGGTCAATCTGGTATTGGATGATACAGGTCAGCATGTGACGCTCCTTGATTTTGTTGATCTGTTTTAGCGCATTGATCGACGTCAATGCTTCGGTTAAGGTCGAACTATGAAGGAAGGCCCCGATATTGCCCGCATCGCTGCCTTGATCGGTGAGCCTGCGCGCGCCAACATGCTGACCGCGTTGATGAGCGGGAAAGCATTGACCGCAACAGAATTGGCCGGAGAGGCCGGGGTAACCTTGCAAACCGCCAGCGGCCATCTGGCCAAGCTGCGTGATGGCGATCTGGTGCAGGTGCGCAAGCAAGGACGACACAAGTATTTTGCGCTGGCCCATGCGGATGTGGCCACGACGCTAGAGGCGCTGATGGGGCTTGCGGCAGGGCAGGGTGCCTTGCGGACGCGGACCGGGCCAAAGGATGCGGCCATGCGGCAGGCGCGCGTGTGCTACAATCATCTTGCCGGGCAGATGGGCGTGCAGATGTTCGGCAGCCTCTTGCAACGCGGTCTGATCTGGCAAGAGGGAGAAGCGTTGGGGCTGACCGAAGCGGGTAAGGGATTTGTCTGCGATTTCGGCGTTGATGTGGATGGGTTGTCGATGGCGCGCGCACCGCTTTGCCGGTCTTGTCTGGATTGGAGCGAACGCCGGACCCATCTGGCGGGATCGCTGGGTCGGGCAATGCTGGCGCGGATGGAGACACTGGATTGGGTCCGGCGCGACCGGGACAGCCGGGCGTTGTTATTCACGTCTAGAGGGTCAGCGGCCTTTTCACGAGCTTTCACGTGACACCCGCAGGTTGAATTTCTCACCGATTTTCGTGGTATTTGCTGCGTCGATTTGTATTCATGAGGCAGAAGAATTGCGAAGGACAAATTCATGCCAAATGTACATATCGGCCAGGGCGGGCAAGATCCGCGTCGTGACGGCGAAATTAACCTTTTTGTCTCGCCCGAGGCTGAAGGCCGGTCCTGGTATGATGGGGGCAAGCGGGTCATCTTTGTCAACGGGATGGCAAATTCGGGATCGGATCATGCCACCAGCGCGCGTGCGCTTTCACTTTTGCAGGGTTGCCCGGTTATCGGGGTGTTTAACCGTTCTGATGGGTTTTGGGGTGATATCGGCCAGTGCCTGACGGATAAGGCGGTGCTTTCAAGTGCCCAATCAGGCAGTTTTCAGATGTGGAAACTGGCCCTGGACGCAGCCTATCTTGTTGCCCGTCAGACGCGTCCTGGCCTGACCAAGATTGATTTTGTCGGCAGTTTGATCGCGGATAATCCTGCGACGCATTCTTTGTATAATCTACTGACAAGCATGCCCGAAAACCGGATGCGTGCAACTCGCATCTTTTGCCATTCGCAGGGGAATTTGGTGACATCAAATGCGTTGACGGCTGTTGCGCTTGCGTTGGGTGAGGACGCAATCAGCGGCCTGCATGTCAACAGTTTTGGATCACCCTGCCGGTATTGGCCATCAGGTCTGCGCCATGAACAGCGGGCATTCACCTTTGATCCGGTCACATGGCTGGATCTGAATGCCGGGCTGGAGTTTGACAAGGTCGGATTTGTCGCCGGGCATGGTTTCCTTTTGTATCTGGAGCATGATGCAGAATTCACCGTCAACCGTTTCCGGTTTGGCGGTTGGGGTATGACCGCCAATATGAATGAAGAGGGGCTTGCCGATTACTGCGTGCAGATCGGGAATAACCCGCCACGGATCAAGGGCATATTTGAACGGTTGATGGATGCGCATTGGTCCGACAGCGACGATGTTGCACATTACTATGTCGAGAAGATGCGCAGGCGGCATGATGCCGTGATGCGGCAATTAGCCAGTGCCGATGCGTCACTGATCCGGCTTTTGATACGCGCGCTGGATGAGGGGTATACGACCGATGGTGAATATGCCGAAATGGCCTATCTGAACGGGCTTCTTTAGCGGCATCTTGCGGCTCTGAATGGAAAGGGCACCCAGTGAGGGGTGCCCTTGGGGTGGATGGGTCAAGACCCATCTTACGATGCTGATCAGTTTTTGGCTTTATCGACCATTTTGCCTTCGGAAATCCAAGGCATCATGGCGCGCAGTTTCTCACCAACCTGTTCGATCTGGTGCTCATCATTGATGCGCCGCGTTGCCTTGAAATACGGCTGTCCGACTGCGTTTTCCTGCATGAAGTCACGCACGAATTTACCAGTCTGGATGTCGGTCAACACGTCCTTCATCGCTTTCTTGGTCTGCTCATAAGGCAAGATGCGTGGGCCGCTGACATATTCGCCGTATTCTGCCGTGTTTGAGATCGAATAGTTCATGTTGGCGATGCCGCCTTCATAAATCAGGTCCACGATAAGCTTGGTTTCATGCAGACATTCGAAATAGGCCATTTCAGGCTCATACCCTGCCTCAACCAGTGTTTCGAACCCCATGCGGATCAGTTCAACGATCCCGCCGCAGAGTACGGCCTGTTCGCCAAAGAGATCGGTTTCGCATTCCTGACGGAAATTGGTTTCGATAATTCCGGAACGCCCGCCGCCGATAGCAGAGCAATAGGAAAGACCGATTTCGAGGGCTTTACCGGAGGCATCCGTGTCCACAGCCACAAGGCATGGTACGCCGCCGCCTTTGGTGTATTCGCCGCGTACCGTGTGACCGGGCCCCTTGGGTGCCATCATGATCACATCAACGCCGGGTTTGGGTTCGATCAGGCCGAAATGTACGTTCAGCCCATGTGCAAAGGCGATTGCGGACCCTTCTTTGAGATTATCATGCACGTATTTCTTATAGGTTTCGGCCTGCAATTCGTCGGGCATGGTGAACATGATGACGTCGCACCAGGCTGCGGCCTCTGCGATGCCCATGACGTTCAGGCCTTCGCCTTCGGCTTTTGCGGCAGATGGCGAGCCGTCGCGCAAGGCGACGACGAGGTTTTTGGCACCGCTATCGCGCAGGTTCAGCGCATGGGCATGGCCTTGGCTGCCATAGCCCAGAATGGCGACTTTCTTGTCCTTGATCAGGTTCACATCGCAATCGCGATCATAGTAAACGCGCATGGTGGCGGTCCTTTTCGTTTGGTTTACGTTGGTGATCTTGTAGCGAGATCTATATGTGTTGCAGAGGGTGGGTTTGTGAGTATTTTTGGCAAAATGATAATTGTTATTCGTCATTGATGTCATTATTGATAAAGTTATGCTTGATGATATTGACCGCCGGATTTTGCGCCAACTACAGGCTGCACCCGATCTGACGATTCCGGATCTGGCGGGGTTGGTTGGTTTGACACCCCCCCGCGCTGCCAGGCGGGTGGACCGAATGAAGGCAGATGGCCTGATCATTGGCCAGCACGCGATGATCGATTGGCGCGCGCTTGGCTATGCCGTACATGTATCGCTGCGTATCACGCTTGATAAAACGATCACCCGCGCTTTTGATGAGTTTCTGGCCGCCGCGCGTGAGGTGCCCGAAGTGTTGGAAATTCAGACGTTTCTGGGGCGTGTCGATGTGCGCCTGTCACTGATCGCGCGGGATTTGGCGGATTATCAGCGCCTTTACCGCGCGCAGATTCTGACCCTGCCACATATCGCGGATATCGAGGCGTTGATGGATGTATCTAATGTCAAAACCAACATGGCGCTGCCGTTATGATCCTTGACGATCTGGATCGCCGTATATTGCGCGCATTGCAGCGCGATGCCGCACAGCCAACGACGCAACTGTCTGCGAAACTGGGGCTAAGCCAACCGGCAACATGGCGTCGGATTCGCCGTTTGCAGGATGCGGGCGTTCTGGCTGGCCGGCAGATACGCCTGAATGCGGAGAAGGTCGGCTTTGGCGTGACCGTGTTTCTTGGCGTGAAACTGGCGACAAAGGGGCGGGTCAGTCTGGAGGATTTCGAACGGGCCATCGGGGCAATCCCCGAAGTGCAGACCGTGGATCATGTGCTGGGCTTGTATGATTACCGGTTGCGGGTTGTGGCGCGCGATTTGGCGGATTTTGAACGCGTTCTGCGGCGACGGATTATGACCTTGCCGGGGGTGGGGGACGTCGAGGCGAATGTGCTTTTGTCGGAAGAACGCAGGCCGGGACCGATTTAACCGGATTGTAAGCTGCGGCGGCTAACTTGCGCCTGATGCATTTGCACGGGAACCAAGACATTGCGCCTGACGAACCGGCTATCCATTGGCGTCTTTTGTATTGCCATCACCTTGTTTGCGATCGGGATGGCAACCGGGTTGGAGTATTTTCTTTACCCCAAGGAATTTGCGACGACGGCACGCGGCAAGAAGGAAATCATTGTCTCTGCAATCTCGCTTCCCATCGCCTGGGCCATCGGGGAGGTTATTCGTAAGAACCAATTGCTTACGGATGAACTAAGTGCGCTGGTGAACCGGGATCGGCTGACGAATGTGGCAACGCGCGATTACTTCTTTGCGCAGATGAACGCGGCACCCAACGCCTATGGCGTTTCGTTGATGATCGATATCGACAAGTTCAAGTCGATTAATGACACTTATGGTCATTTTTCGGGTGATGCTGTCATCCGCCATGTTGCGACCTTGATCAAGAACATGATCCGGGCAGAGGATATCGTTTGTCGTTTTGGCGGTGAAGAATTCATCGTGTTTCTTTATGATCAGGATCGGGCCAGCGGTGTGGAGGTTGCTGAACGCATGCGCGAGGCGATAGCGGCAGATCCCGTCAGCCCTCAACATCACCGGATCTCTGTTACGGTATCAATTGGGGGATCGTTGAAAGATCGCCTGAGTGACGTGGATGAGGCAATTCAACGGGCTGATGACGCGCTTTATCGGGCCAAATCAGGGGGGCGGAATCGCACGGTTTTTGCAACTGAATCCGGGCCGCAACGCCAAGCTCCCGCAGCCTGACAGCGGTGCAGTATATCGAAATAGGCTTTGCTTTCGGCCTGCTTGCGCACTAGCCATAACCATCAACGCAATCAGATGAGGCAATGATGGACGGCGCAACAAATCAAGTAGACCCTGATGGGCTGTTGGAATTTTCTGTGGTCTTCACCGACCGTTCCCTGAACCATATGTCAAAAGCGTTTCAGGCAGTCATGACCGATATCTCGGGCATGTTGAAAGATGTCTATAACGCAGATCATATAGCCTTGGTGCCGGGTGGCGGCACCTATGGGATGGAGGCGGTAGCACGCCAGTTTGGCAATGGAGCGCATGCATTTGTCGTCCGCAATGGCTGGTTTTCTTACAGGTGGAGCCAGATTTTCGAAGCCGGGGATTTCACCGCTCAGACAACGGTGATGAAAGCCCGGCAGTCGGGCAATGACACGCGTGCGCCATTCGCCCCCGCCCCGATTGAGGATGTCGTGGCCGCGATAAAAGAGGCAAAACCCGATGTCGTTTTTGCCCCACATGTCGAAACTTCTGCCGGGATCATTTTGCCGGATGATTATCTGACAACGCTTGCCGCCGCTGCCCATGAGGTTGGCGCATTGATGGTGCTGGATTGCATTGCGTCAGGTTGTGTCTGGGTTGATATGCAGGCGACCGGCGTGGATGTGTTGATTTCGGCGCCGCAAAAGGGCTGGTCGGCCACGCCGTCCGCCGGGCTGGTGATGATGTCGCAGCGTGCCGTGGACCGGATGGCGGACACGGCGTCCAATTCATTCGCCGTTGATCTGAAGAAATGGCACAGCATCATGCAAGCCTATGAAAACGGTGGCCATGCTTATCACGCGACGATGCCCACGGACGGGTTGCGCGCCTTTCGGGACACGATGTTGGAAACCCGCGAATTTGGTTTTGAAAAGCTGAAAGATGCGCAATGGGCATTGGGCAATGCGGTCCGTAAACTGTTGGCTGATAAAGGTATTCGGTCTGTGGCGGCCCCCGGTTTCGGGGCGCCGGGTGTGGTCGTCAGCTATACTGATGACCCCGATGTGCAGAACGGATCAAAATTCGCCGCCGAAGGGATGCAGATTGCGGCGGGTGTGCCGCTGCAATGCGATGAACCTGACGATTTTCGAACCTTCCGGCTGGGGCTTTTTGGGCTCGACAAGCTTTATGATGTGGATGGGACATTGGGCCGGTTGGCACCGGTTTTGGATCGCGTGCTCTAGCGCGCGCCAAGCCCCAGTTCCATCAACGTGCGCCGGACCGGCGCAATGCTGTATAGCGTCTGAATACCTTTGGCTCGCAAATCCTGGGCCTTGGAGCTGCCTGCAATGGATGCACGGTTCAGCGCATCAATGCCTGCGACGCGTAGCGTGATGTCAGGGTGGCGCTGACGCGCATAGCGATCCAGCATCCGCTGCTCGCCAAGTTCTGCCCGATTGGCTTGCGCAAGATCCAACAAACTGGCCAGATCTTTCAGTGACATATTCAACCCCTGTGCCCCGATAGGCGGCATCACATGGGCGGCTTCGGCGACCAGTACGGTACGGGGGCCGGTCAGATGATCGGCAATCTGGCTGATAATCGGCCAGCTTGTGCGGCGCGTGCCCAGTTTCAGTGGGCCATAAAGAAATGCGGACCGGTGATTGGCTGCCGTCTCAAAATCGTCGGTTGGCAGATCGGCCAGGCGCTGCACCTCTGCGCCATGATCCATCCAGACCACAGCCGAACAGGGTTTGCCGTCATGATCGGGAAGGGGGACAAGCGTGAAAGGGCCGCCCGACTGATGGATTTCCGTCGATATGTTGTCATGTGGTGCTTCATGCGTCACCGCAAAGGTCAGCGCCCTTTGCCCGTAGCGCATTGTTTTGACGCCGATATCTGTGGCTTGCCTAACCTGTGATGCGCGCCCGTCTGCGCCAATTACCAGTTTGGCGGCCAATTGGTTGCCATCGGATAGCGTGACAATTGCCTGATCCGTGCGGGCCAACATGCGGGCAAATCCTGTGCCGGGCCGGAAATCCACATTCGGCAACTCTTGCAACCGCGCCACCATTTCCCGGCGGAGCAACCAGTTGGGCAGACTCCAGCCAAAAGGTTTGTCAGAGATATCGGCGGCATCAAAATCATGCGTCACAGGCGGCGATGCGGCAGCATCCACGATCCGCATGATCTGTAATGGGGCCGCATGAGGGGCGAGCCTTTCCCACAAGCCTGCCGCCTCAAGAAATCGCTGCGCAGGTTGCAGGAATGCGGTTGTGCGCAGGTCTGAACCGTCCGCGTCGCGGCTGGTAATCGGCGGCGCAGGATCAACAATGGTCACGTTGAACCCGGCGGTGCCAAAGGCGGCAGCGGCGGTCAGTCCTGCCACGCCACCACCTGCGATACATATGTCAGTAGTTTTGCGTTCCATGAAGCTGACATAAGGTGTCTGGCCTGACGCGGAAAGGGTCACCGGACCAACTGCGACAAGAAGCCGGGCAAGTCATCGGTGTGATGGTGGATATGGTCCGCTGCATCCCGGACTGCATGCACATGTACCGTCCGCATACCCATCGCATGTGGCACGGCAAGGTTGCGGGCCTCGTCTTCGAACATGGCGCCGTTTTGGGTGATCACCCCGTCCTTGGCAAAGATCGTGGCAAAGGCATCATGGGTGGGTTTTGGTTTGAAATCAGCTTGTTCCACGCCGTAGGCCGCATCAAAGACGCGTGTCAGGCCGCGTGCAGCCAGGACCCGTTTGGCGTGATTTTCCGACCCGTTGGTGTAAACAATTCGGCGCCCCGGCAGGGCACGGATTGCCGCAATCAACTGCGGGTCTTCTTCCAGATGCGAGATGTCGATATCATGCACATCCGCCAGAAAATGATGCGGGTCCACATCGTGATGTTCGATCAGACCGACAAGTGTGGATCCGTAGTGATCCCAGTATTCGGCACAAAGTTTCAGCGCGCGATCCCGGTCAAGCCCGGTCAGCCGTGTCACATAGGTGGCGAAACGCGTATCCATCCGGCCAAACAGGTCCGCTGATGGCGGGTAAAGCGTGTTGTCGAGGTCAAAAACCCATGTGTCGACATGTGCGAAATATCTGGCAACCATGGCGGCTTTCTACGGCTGTGCTGTTAGGGGCGCAATCGCTTTGACTTGATTGCCGATGCGGGGCGGGCGTATGGTCTGGAACATTAGGAAAGGTTCCTTGCCGATGCATGACCCGCGCACATCCCAAAAGGACGCTTATGTCCTGATCCTTGAAGCAATTGACAGCCATGTCTACAAGCCCGGCGACCGGCTGGTGGAAAGCGAGTTGGCGGATCGGTTTGGCGTGTCCCGCACCCCAATTCGTGAGGCGCTGCAACGGCTTGAAACCCAGTCACTGCTGACCCGCGATGGCCGGTCATTGATCGTGGCATCGCTGGATCATTCGCAATTGTCGGAACTTTATGTCGTTCGCAGTGAACTGGAAGGGCTGGCGGCAAGACTGGCTGCCCGTCACGCGGCCCCCGAAGAGGTGAAGGTGCTGCGCGATATGCTGGAGGAAGACAAGAAACTGGTCGGTGATCCGCAGGCGTTAAGCCGTGCGAACCGCCGGTTTCACAAACAAATTCACCTTGCTTCGCATAACAGGTTTCTGGTGCAGCAGCTTGACCTTGTGCATCGGTCAATGGCCTTGCTGGCAACAACATCGCTTGCTGCGGAAGGTCGGACCGAAGGTACCTTGGAGGAACATGCTAGGATCGTTGAAGCGATTGAGGTGGGCGATGGCGATGCGGCTGATCAGGCCCTGCGCGAACATATATCCAAGGCTTTTGTTACCCGGTTGAAACTGGATGCGCAGGCGGTAGAGGCGGCGGAGTAACCCGGTTCTGCCATTCCTCCGGCAGCAGAACGCCATGTGCGGTCTTGTCCCAGTAGAACGGTTTCCACGCCAGTTCGACCAGCCCCTTATATGCCGCCACTGCTGCAAGCGGGAAATAGAACTGTAGGGACACCGCCCATTTGATCAGCCATGATTTGCCTGCCTTGCGAACCCCGGCTGCGGCGACCGCAAACCCGACAAGTTCCGATGTGACAAACAGCCCAGCGAGCAACCAGAAGGCCCAGGGCGCAATCAGCCCGCTAAGCGGGTGATCGATGCCGAAGGGCAGCAGCCAGAATGTCCAAAGGACCGGCGCCAGTGCAAATTGCGACAAGGTACCGAGTAATAGCAGTTGCAACCCAAAAAACCGTTTCGGCCCCAGATCACGCCAAAGCTGGACAGGGTCGCGCATATGGACCCCATAGGTGATGGCATACCCTTTGAGCCAGCGGGACCGCTGTTTCACCCATGTCCAGGCGCGTCCATTCGCCTCTTCTTCGGTCACGGTGTTGATCAATTCGGTGCGGTAGCCATAGCGCGCCAGGCGCACGCCCAGATCAGCATCCTCGGTTACATTATGCGCATCCCATCCGCCCAATGTTTCCAACGCATCACGCCGAAAAAACAGCGTTGTGCCACCCAAAGGGATGACCAGACCAAGTGTTTGAAAACCCGGAAGGATGACCCGGAACCAGCCTGCATATTCGATGGTGAAACACCGGGTCAGCCAGTTTGCGCTCGCGTTATAATAGTCCAGAACACCCTGTAAACAAACAGTTTTAGGGCTGCAATTGGCAAAGCCGTTCGCGATCACCCTCAGCTGGTCGGGGGCGGGCGCATCTTCGGCATCCCAGATGCCGATAATACTGCCACGGGCAAATTCCAGCGCGTAGTTCATGGCGCGCGGCTTGGTTTTGATCGTGCCGGTGGGCACCACGATCGGGCGCATCCAAGTGGGTAGGATCGTGCGCCCCAATGTGGCGCGGGTGGTGACGTCATCGGCCTCAAGGATCAGGCAAACGTCCAGCAGCTCGCGCGGGTAGTCCAACGCCTTGAGCCGGGTCAGCAGATGTTCTGCGATGGCTGTTTCGTTGTAAAGCGGCACCAGCATGGTGATAACCGGCAGGCGAGACAGGATCACGGCCTTTTTGGGTTTTGGCGGTTTGCGCCAATTGGTGATCGCGGCTGTGGCCCGTAATGCCGTGTTCAGCAGCAGAACCAGAATGGCCCAGCCTGTCAGCACGGCGAAGAATGCTTGCGGTGTCAGATATGCCGTGATGCCCCCGATTGCGACGGCTGCAAACCCGGCCCAGCCCGCATGTGATGCATTCCAGTGTCGACAGCTTTCTGCCTGCCTGACCCGTGTTTCAGCCTGGCCTGCCATTTTGCGCCCGAACATGAAACTGATGGTGCGTGCCAACTGATCCTCTGTCGTGACGGCCATACGGACGGGGCCAAAAATCGACGTTAATTCAATGCGATGATTTTCGAACAGATCAGGCTGTGCGGTCAGGATGATGGTTGTCCCGCCAATTTCCCGCCACGGCAACAAGCCGTGCCGCAGGCAGCGTTCGGGGCCATATGCCACTAGCAGATCACGTTCTGGCGCGTCTTCGACAGGGTTGATCAGTTGCGCGCCCGCACCGGCGGCAAAGATATCGGCGATCGACAACTGCGATACGCCGTAGCTGCGCACATAGATATCGGCGAGCCGCGATTCGCGCTGCATCGCTGTCGCCTCTGCAATGCTGGCATCGTCATAGGAAATCAGGGAACGTTTCATCAACTGGCGGCTCAGCTGATCTTGCGGCGCGCCCGGCGCTTTTTCGAAATCTGTGCCTTGTTTATGCTGGTTAAAATGAAACATCGCACCCTCGACACGCCCCTGAATGAGCATGCCGTAACAGGGTTAATGATCAGTTAAGAATGATTCTCAACTAGAGGTTGCAAGCCGTTCGCTCATAGCGTGTGCGAACCGTTCAAACAGGTAGTAGCTGTCTTGCGGGCCGGGGCTGGCCTCGGGGTGGTATTGCACACTAAAGACAGGTCGGTCTGCGACGCGGATACCGCAATTGCTGCCGTCAAAAAGTGACACATGGGTTTCGATCACACCGTCCGGCAATGTCTGACTGTCGACGGTGAAGCCGTGATTCATGGAGGTAATCTCTACCTTCCCGGTTTCCATATCCTTAACGGGGTGGTTCGCACCGTGATGGCCGTGATTCATCTTGATCGTTTTGGCCCCAAGCGCGAGGGCAAGCATCTGGTGTCCAAGGCAAATCCCAAAGACCGGGATTTGCGTTTCAAGCACGGCCTTGATCATTGGCACCGCATAGGCACCTGTTGCCGCCGGATCGCCGGGCCCATTGGACAGGAAAACACCATCAGGCTTCAGTGCCAGCACATCCTCTGCGGTGGCGGTGGCGGGCAGGACGGTCACATCGCAACCAGCACTGGCCAAACAGCGCAGGATATTGCGTTTTGCGCCGTAGTCGATGGCCACGACTTTATGTTCGGCGTTGGTTTGCGGGCGGTACCCTTCGGGCCAGGCCCACCGCATTTCATTCCATGTGTAGGACTGTGCGCATGTGACATCCTTGGCCAGATCAAGCCCTTCAAGCCCTTGAAATGCGCGGGCTTTCGCGACCAGCGCCTCAATATCAAAATTTCCGTCGGGGTCATGTGCCAAGGCCACATGTGGCGCGCCCTGTTGCCGGATGGCCCGGGTCAGTCGCCGTGTGTCGATGCCGCCCATGCCGATCCGGTTTCGGCTGGCCAGCCAATCTGTCAGTTCCGCCGTGGCGCGCCAGTTGGAGGCTTGCGTGGGATCCCATTTCACCACCATCCCCGCCGCAACGGGATCAGCTGTTTCGTCATCCTCGGGGTTCACCCCGGTATTGCCGATATGGGGAAAAGTGAATGTGACGACCTGTCCGGCATAGGATGGGTCGGTCATGATTTCCTGATAACCGGTCATGGCGGTGTTAAAACACAGCTCTGCCACGGTTTCGCCAGTGGATCCGAACCCGATGCCGTAAAACACGGTGCCATCTGCAAGTGCCAGACATGCGGTGGGTTTCTGCGGTTTGCCCTGTGCCATGATCATCCATCCCCTGCAGCCAAATTGGGCCGGGTTTACGGGTGTCCGCCCTTAGGGTCAAGGCCGGATCGTCGCCTTAGAAACAAGGGCTGACGTGGCGCAAGCCCGCCTTGTCAGCCTTGTCCAACCACGCTAGGGTGCCGGTTCGTTTTACGGTCATGAACGGGAGTTTTCATGGACATGCGAGACCGGGTCAATACGGCCCTGAAGGATGCGATGAAGTCGAAAGAGCCTGATCGTCTATCCACGTTGCGGCTGATCAATGCTGCGATCAAGGACAAGGATATTGCGCTACGCGGTTCTGCAGATGAAGAGGGCGGCGTTTCCAATGATGATGTGCTGGCGATCCTGGGACGGATGGTCAAGCAGCGTCAGGAAAGCGCGCGTGCCTATGAAGAGGGCGGCCGTCTGGAATTGGCGGAAAAGGAACTGTCTGAAATCAAGGTGATAGAGGAGTTTCTGCCCAAACAATTGACCGAAGAGGAAGCCGAGGCTGCCGTCACTGAGGCCATCGCTGAAGTGGGTGCGACAAGCATCCGCGACATGGGCAAGGTCATGGCGGTTCTGAAGGGCAAATTCACGGGCCGGATGGATTTCGGTAAGGCCGGACCGATGGTCAAGGGGCGTCTGGGTTAACGCCGATTTACCCTAAAAATGCCTGTCGGCAAAGCGTCGGCCAGACGTCGGCAAAGCGTCGGACCCCAACGGGCGCCGCGTTTTCTATTGCGAAAGGTTAATGCGGCGGGGATGGGTCAAGACCCATCTTACGTTGCTGATCTGTCGTGACTACCCGCGCAATGCGCGTTTGAGGTCATCATAAAGCGCCAACCGTTCGGACGCGTCCAGAAACGCCCCGATTTCAACCTCGCGGTCGCCGCCGCGCAGGGTGAGATAGTTTTCGACAGGGCCCCCTTGGGGGTGCAGATGCACGGTCACCCAATAGCGGTTCGCTTCCCATTCCTGCACGTCGCCTTTTGGGTTGTGCCGTGTCAGATGCGCGGTGGCGTCGTCGACGCTGAGTTCTTCGAGAACCTCGCCTCGTTTGTAGCTGACATTCAGCGCAGTCCATAAGCCCCAGAGCATCAGCAGAAAGAACGGCAAAAGCCCCCAAAGGATTGCTGTCCCAAGCACGGTGATCAGGGGCAGGGTGACGATCAGCGCCGTTGCCCCGATAAACAGCACGAAATCCTTGCGCAGCAGTGACCGGTATGGCCAGAGGCTGAGCCGCCAATCGGGGTCGTCATGCGGTGGTGCGGGGGTCCATTCATAGGGCATGGCATGGGTTTATCCGATCCCGCGCTGTGGGCAAATGCGTAGTGCTGTCGCGGGTCTTGAACTTGGGGCAATTGAGGATGATCTAGAAGGCAGATACCCGCGTTTGTCAGGAGAGGTGATATCAATGGATGACCGCCCCAAGGTTGTGATTATTGGTGCTGGTTTTGGTGGCTTGTCCGTGGCGAAAGCGTTGAAGCGTGCCCCTGTTGATATCGAGATTGTCGACAGGCGGAACTATCACCTGTTTCAGCCGCTGCTTTATCAGGTGGCGACTGCTGATCTGTCGCCTGCAGATATCGCATGGCCAATCCGGGCGATTTTTTCGCGGCAGGCCAATGTGGCCGTGACCCTGTCAGAAGTGCAGGGGATCGATGTGGCGGCCAAGCGGGTCGAGAGTGCCGCAGGGCCGATTGATTATGACTATCTGGTTGTGGCGACCGGTGCGCATCATTCCTATTTCGGCAATGACCATTGGGAAGAACATGCGCCGGGGTTAAAGCGCCTTGTGGATGCGACCGAGATACGCCGCCGCGTCTTGATGGCGTTTGAGCGCGCCGAGCTGGCCAAGAGCCCGGACGCGCAGGCCCGCGAATTGACATTTGTCGTTGTGGGCGGCGGTCCAACCGGGGTTGAGATGGCCGGTGCCATTGCGGAATTGGCGCATTTCACCCTGGCGCGCGATTTCCGCCGCATCACACCCACTGATGCACGGGTCATTCTGATCGAGGCCGGTGACAGGGTATTGGCCCCGTTCCCGCCCGCGCTGTCAGCCAAGGCCCGCGCGTCGCTTGAAAAGCTTGGGGTAGAGGTTTGGTCGGGTGTGCAAGTGCAGGATATCAGTGCCGAGGGGGTCACATCCACAAACGGTTTTCTGCCTGCAGCCACGGTGATCTGGGGGGCAGGGGTGGCCGTTAAACATCTGGATCAATGGCTGGGCGCCGAGACTGATCGCAGCGGGCGGGTCATTGTGGCGGATGACTTGTCTGTGCCCGGGCAAGATGCCGTCTTTGTCATTGGTGACGCGGCCAAGGTGCCGTGGAAGGATGGGATGGATGTGCCGGGGATTGCACCTGCGGCGAAACAGGAAGGGGCGTTTGTGGCAAGGGTGATCGCGGATCGGGTCGCCGGGACACCAACAGATCGGTCGTTCAAATACCGCCACGCGGGCAATCTGGCGACGATTGGACGCCATGCTGCGGTGATCGATTTCGGGCGCATTCGCCTGTCTGGTTTTGTGGCCTGGTGGTTATGGGGTGTGGCACATATCTATTTCCTGATTGGTGTGCGTCAGCCAATTGTTGTGGCCCTAAGCTGGTTCTGGTCTTACCTGACCTATGCCAAGGGCGCGCGTCTGATTACAGGCGTCAAAAGGGATCAAAGCCTTCAGGACAAGGCGCAAGAGAAACCTGCATCGGGTTGACCTGTCATCCCATTGCGCCATGCTTGATCCAGCGTATGACGGAAAGGGTGGCCATGATCAGAAAACTGGCAAGTGCTGTGATGGTCGCCGCTTTGGCGACCCCTAGTGGGGCTGTCGTGGTGGATGGTAAAATCCTGCGCCAGACCGGGGCGGGGGCATTCGTGAAGCTTGACCCGTCAACGGCGTTTGCCGTCGGTGCCGATACGTTTGACACTGATAATTTGTATGCCTTTGACGAGGATCAGAATATCCTGCTTCCGATCCCGATCCGGGTGGATATCGGTGGTGAGAATGGGATCATTCCGCAGGGAACGGTCGTTGCCAGCCATTATGTGTTCTTTGACAGCCTGTCGGGCACCCATCATGGCTATGTCGATTTTGATGCTCCGATCCTGGGTGTGGCCGCGTTTCAGGAAACGATGTTTGCCACCGATTTTCTGGCCAATACCGATGTCGAATATATCAGCATTGAGCTGCGCGGGTTGGAGCAGGGGGATCACGTCTGGATTGATGAGGTGAACCCCCGCCGTTTGTGGGTCTATTGGGCCGGATCATCGCCGGGCGATTACGTGCGCGTCTTTACGTCAAGGTCTGCTGCGGCGATGATGTGATGTTTCAGGCGGCCCGCCGTTCTCCTTTGAAATACCGCGCCAGCCGTTCGAAGGATGCGGTCCAGCCGTTTTCGATGATCGTGTCATAGCCTGCCGGGATCACGGATTGGGTCAGTTGGACCTTTGTTGCCCCAGCGGTTTCGGTGAAGGTCACATCAACCTGCATCTGTTCCCCTTCGGCCATGCCGGGCATTTGATAGGCCAGGTGTGCGGGCGGGTCGAACGCCGTCAGCATCCCGTTGATTGGATGGACGCCGACATTCTTGATTGTCATCTTGTGGATGTATTTGCCACCGACCTTTGGTTCGATGTCAGAGCTGACATGGGTCGTGTCCCCGCAGCCCCACCATTCCTTTGTCTGGCTCGCCTCTGTCCAGGCGGCAAAGACCGTTTCGCGGGGCATATCGTAGATCCGTGTCAGGGTCAGGGTGCCGTTTTCAAACGATGTTTCAGTCTTCATCTTGCAGCTTCCTTTTTTGTTGCAGGATCTGGTCAACCGCATCGAAATGCTGTTGCCAGAACCGGGCGTAATGGGTGATCCAGCCTGCGGCCTGCCGGGCTGTGTCGGGCTTGACCCGGACCCGGGTTTCGCGCCCGGTCTTTGCCCGTTCAATCAGGCCCGCCCCTTCCAATACCCGCAGGTGTTTGGAGATTGCGGGCTGCGACATCTGATAGGGGGCGGCAAGCTCTGAGACGTTGCTTTCCCCATCGGCCAGCTGCGCCAGAATGCCCCGCCGCGTGGCGTCAGACAGCGCGCCAAAGACCAGATCCAGTTGTTTCGAATCAATAACCATATGGTTATGTTAATGCTTTGCGGGTCACCGCACAACCCAGTCGCTTAAACGCAAAAGACCCCCGTGATACGGGGGCCTTTGAGATTGGTTCAGGCTTGTTGCCTAGTGCGCTGGTTGCTTGTCCCAGTCTTCCTGCTTTGGAAGCGTCTCGAACGTGTGTTCGGGCGGTGGGCAGGGCAGGGTCCATTCCAGCGTGTCGGCATATTCGTTCCACGGGTTGTTTTCTTTCACCTTCGTGCCTTTCAGCAATGTGTAGAACAGCACCCCGATGAAGAACAGGAACGACGCAAAGGACAGGAAAGCCCCCCAGGACGATACATAGTTCCATGTCGCGAACGCCTCTGGATAATCGATGTAACGCCGTGGCATGCCCTGACGACCCAGGAAGTGTTGGGGGAAGAAGGTCAGGTTGGCCCCGATGAACATCGCCCAAAAATGCAGCTTGCCCGCCCATTCCGGGTACATCCGGCCTGACATTTTGGGCAGGTAGAAATAGATGCCTGCAAAGATGGCAAAGACGGCACCGAGTGACATCACATAGTGGAAGTGGGCAACCACATAGTAGGTGTCATGATAGACCCGGTCGACACCAGCCTGTGACAGCACGATCCCGGTGACCCCACCCACGGTGAACAGGAACAGGAAACCAAAGGCCCAGAGCATGGGTGTTTTGAATTCAACCGAACCGCCCCACATGGTCGCGATCCAGCTAAAGATTTTGACCCCTGTCGGCACTGCAATGACCATTGTCGCCAGCATGAAATAGGACTGCTGTGTCAGGGACATGCCCACGGTGTACATGTGGTGCGCCCAGACGACGAAACCCAGAACACCAATTGCCACCATCGCATATACCATAGGCAGGTAGCCAAAGACGGGCTTGCGGCTGAACGTGGCAATCACATGGCTGATGATCCCAAAGCCGGGGATGATGATGATATAGACTTCCGGGTGGCCGAAGAACCACAGGATGTGCTGGTACAGGATCGGGTCACCACCGCCTTCTGGTTGGAAGAAGGTTGTGCCGAAGTTCCGGTCTGTCAGCAACATGGTGATCGCACCGGCCAGCACAGGCAGAGCCAGAAGGATCAACCACGCGGTCACAAAGATCGACCAAGCAAAGAGCGGCACCTTGTGCAGCGTCATGCCGGGTGCGCGCATGTTCAGGAAGGTGGTGATCATGTTGATCGCACCCAGGATTGATGAGGCACCAGAGAGGTGAACGGCGAAGATGGCAAGGTCCATCGACATCCCGCCCTCGGACGTCGAAAGCGGCGGGTAAAGCACCCAGCCCACGCCAGAGCCAAGCTGACCATTACCACCGGGGGCCAGCATGGATGCGACGCCAAGCGATGCACCGGCCACGAACATCCAGTAGCTGAGATTGTTCAGACGCGGGAACGCCATGTCAGGCGCGCCGATTTGCAGCGGCATGAAGTAGTTGCCAAAGCCACCAAAGAGCGCCGGAATGACCACAAAGAACATCATCAGCACGCCGTGATAGGTGATCATCACGTTCCACAGATGCCCGTTTGGCGTACATTCACCAGCCGCAGCCGCCGTAAACCGCGCACCTTCGGCGCACATATACTGCACGCCGGGCTGCATCAGTTCCAACCGCATATAGACGGTGAATGCGACCGAAACGAAGCCCAGCACACCGGCAGTCCAAAGGTATAAGATACCGATATCTTTATGGTTTGTGGACATGAACCACCGGGTAAAGAAGCCCCGGTCGTCTTCGTGTGCGTCGCCGTGGATGGCTGCGTCTGCCATTATGGCACTCCTCGTATTGGCTACATTCTTAGCAGGGCACCGAGTCACGGACGTCCCCATTTGGCGTCGGTTCTAATCGCTTGATGCGAAAGGAGCAATAATGGATGCGATATTGGCGCTGGGTTATATTGGCGCAGGGACGGATCGCAATATGATCGTTGCGATTGGAGCGATGCAAGGTCGCACGTCTACGCATCTAAACATCAGTCTGTTTGGTCAGGCAGGCCGGTCAGCCTGTTGCAAGACCAAGGATCATTCATCTCGCAAGCTTGTTGGTAGACTTCCGCCGCGTATTGGTCGCTGTCAGGTGCGGCTGCCCCAAGTTTGTACACTGCGGCCAAATACAGGCAGCCCCGCGATATGCTGTCACGACACATCCTGTCGAAAACGACGTGAGCGGTTGCAAGGTCAACTATTTTGCTGTCATCAACGCCTATTTGGTTTTTGTTGAGGCAACCCAGTACATCGCCGGCAATACAGCCCCTGCTGAACAGATCCAGCTTTCTGAGCCGACCGGCATCCGTTCTGTCCATATCCGCGTTAAACATTCCGGCACTTGTACATGCGCTTGCAGCCCCGCGTTCACAAGCATCGAGAATTATGCGCATTGCTTCTATCGTGACAACCGTATTGGTTGATCGATTGAGCAACATGCGGCCAAGGTTTCCGCATCCTTCGGCCACCTGTCCGTCGCAAGCTTTTTGGTAAAGAGCCTCTATGCGCTCTGCGCTTTCGGGAAGGGGATATCTACGTTCTGATAAATCGCCAAGCTTCAAACACCCCACTGCGTCACCTCCATCGCAGGCCTGGAGAAAGTAAGTGGTTGCTTTCTGGACGTTCCTGAGACCTGCATGATGTTTATCGAAGTGGTTTTCGAGGCTGAGACACGAATAGACCGGATGGCCAGCACAATTTTCCAAGAATGCATCCTTAGCATCATGGAAACCAGAAAGGACGTCACCGGTTCTGTCGTAGTACAAGCCTAGGTGGGTGCAGCCATATGCCAGACCACGGCCGCAGGCATCTTGCCATAAGCTGAGTGCTTCATGCGGTTCGAAGCGGTATTGTTCAATTCCGTTTTCTAGACAGTTATCAGCGGTCGAGGTGAAGCATTGTTGCCCCAGGTAGAATTGCTGTTCCGATCGGTTTTCAGACAATCGAATGAGATGCTTGCAGATTTGCCTTGGAAACATTTCGCAGAGCCAGTCATCAACCGAAATCTGATTGCCTTGATCAATTGTCAGTGCGGGTTTGATTGCGACGCTTGCGATGAACACTATGATCGCACCGATTACCCCCAAACTACGTCCCGGTTGGTTTTGCATATCAAGCCAACGGCGCATGCCGCTCGAAACCCGGGCTACCCAATATGAGGCGCAATAAATCCAAGCCCAAACGCTGGTCAGGAATGTTGAATAGAAAAAGACAGCATAACCACTAAAGACGACCGTCATTTCGATGACGGATACTGCGGGTTGTGCTGTGATGCCGTTGTAAAGGGCGATCCAGACATAGATGATTGTCCCCGTGACAACTGCATCGAGCAGTAACAAGAGGAGTTGCAGAATTGGGTTGCTGATCCGCCTGAACTGGTTGAGCAGCCAGCGCGTTTGGAAGAGAGACAGGTAATCGGGGATGATGTTGATCGCGATCCCCAGCAGCAGCGCCTTTGCAAGGCTCAGCTCAGTTTCTGTGCGTACGTCGATCATCTCCAGAACACCGTCGAACAGCCACCATAACGCGCAGACTGCTAAAACTGAGGCCAAAGCAGACCTTAACATGCACCGAAATCCAAGGTGGTCCTTCGTAAAGACTTGGTCGAACATCGCGCAAAACTGTGTCGTCCATGTGCTGTTGTAGTCGCCCTGCAGCCAGAGCGACAAAAGCGCTTTTTTGTCCGGGTGCAGATGCGACACGGCCCAGACCGTTGTCCCATAGAAAGTGGTGGCAGCGGCAGCGGCCCAGATCAGATAGGGCCATTGGGTAAGGGCAGCAAACTGTTCAAGCACGGTCGGATCAATCGTTTTGATTTAATAAGGCAAGTATCCATAGGTTGTATGATCGACGCAAGCTTACACCCTGACGGGTCAGCCAGTATGTGCGACCATCAGGCTGGCGTTGAAGGTCTGTTTGAGCGCCACATCAAGGTCATTCATCGTCACGGGCAGCCCCAGATCAACGAGGCTGGTCACGCCGTGATCGCTGATCCCGCAGGGGATGATCCCTGCGAAATGGCTCAGGTCGGGGTCCACGTTGATGGATATCCCATGGAAGGACACCCATTTGCGCAGCCGGATGCCGATGGCGGCGATCTTGTCTTCAGCGGACGATCCGTCCGGTTGGGCTGGCTTTTCGGGCCGCTGCACCCAGACGCCGACACGGCCCTCTCTTATTTCGCCCTTGATATTGAAGGTTTCAAGCGTGGCGATTACCCAGTTTTCGAGGTCTTGCACGAATTTGCGCACATCGCGCCCGCGTTTGCCAACATCAAGCATAACGTAAATCACACGCTGCCCCGGCCCGTGATAGGTGTATTCACCGCCCCGCCTCGCCTGATAGACGGGAAACCGGTTTGGATCGATCAGATCATCGGGTTTGGCTGATGTCCCAGCGGTATAAAGCGGCGGGTGTTCCAGCAGCCAGATCGCTTCATCCGCTTGACCTGCCGAAATGCTCGCCACGCGCTGTTCCATAAAGGCCAGCGCATCAGCGTAATCGGTCAGCCCGTCAGTGATGATCCATTCTACCATGATCGGTTGGGTACGCCCCCCGGGCCGCAATGCCAAGTATGCGATTTCCCCTCTTGGCATCGCAAACGCCCTCGTCTATGAGATGCGGGCTTACCAGCCTTTGGACTTGCGGTCGTGGCGGAATTGGTAGACGCGCAGCGTTGAGGTCGCTGTGAGGTAACACTCGTGGGGGTTCGAGTCCCCCCGACCGCACCAAGATATAAAGAGCTGGCGCATGGCGATCTTGAAACCTTGCCTGTTTATGGGTGAAACAGCACGCCGCTGCTATCGATGACTGATCCAGCCAAGATCGCCGCGCAGGCCCGTTTGCTTGATAGAATCTTGCAAAAAAGCTATGATATCCAGATATTTTATGCATATTTGGAGTATTATTATGGCCGAAGTCGCAACGCTCGCGGTCCCGTCCACGGTTAATTTACAAGATTGTTTGGGCGATGTTGATCACCGTATCAGATCTGTTCTGCGCGCAGCCAACAGGGGAAGCCCGTCGGGCGCAGATGTGGTTGAACGCACATATGACGAGATTGGCGCCGTTATCCTGACCAGACCGCATCTGGCCAAAATTGAAGGGTGGCTTCTTGATAATCTATCGGCGGCGACGCCGACAGTTCCGGGCAAAAGATACGAAACACCGAAAGCCAATACGAAATTCCGCTACACAAGCTTGCCGCAGTTCGGACTGGCCGATGTTATCTTATGCGCGGGGACGCGGATGGGGGTTGACAAAATCGGGCACTTTTTCCAACTCGGCTACGAATACTATGTACGATCAGCCCCTGGGGCCGCGCGGCAATATGGACATGACAGCGAGTTGGGATTGTTCGGGATCAGTTCAACAGGTGTCTATTCGCGCGGTGATCTTGCCGCCAACGAAGCAGGCGGGCGTTTCTGGCGACAACTTCGGCGCACGCCAAGCATGACCTTTTCGTTGCGCGACTATATCAGTAGCGATTGGGATGAGAGGCAAAACGAGTCGCTTTATAGCGAAGAGGTTGGAGCACAGGTCTGGCGCGCCTTGCTTGAAGGCGACTGGGTGGGTGAGTTCCAGCAAGCCGGAAGCAGTTCGCCGATTCCGGTTCGCGCGCGTTTTTCTAACGTAAGAGCAGGCGGCGCAGATGTGGGGTTTCACTATGACGGTGCTGGGGGCCGCGTTGAGGGCGGGACATGGTGCCGTACACTCTACAAAAGGAACGCAGATAATCTGATCAATGGGATTAGGCTGGAATATGCGTGGCGTAGCGGTGCGAACCAAGGTCGCGGATCATGGGAATCAAGAAGTGAAACGGAACTTGAAGGGCGTTGGGGCAACGGGACGTCCGATGATGATGGTGGTGTCTGGAGGCTCTATAAAGACATACCTTAAAGCGTTTCGCGAAACGCTGTCGGCCCGTTTTAATCGACCGGAAGCCCACTTGGCACACTGTTGGGGCGTCCCAATGGCCGTGTGTTTGCGGTTTCGCCGGTCAGCGCCTCAAGAAAGGCGATTAGCTGATTGATGTCCTCATCTGAAAGCGGTGGCAGCGCGATGTCTTGTTTGGCGGACTGGCGTGCCATTTCCGCCTTGTCTTGTTGGATTGCCCCGTCGATGGCGGCAATCCACGGCGTTTCGGGCAGGTTTGCATCCCCAAGTTCCCAGCCCGCCCGCGCGCTGGGCGGATCGCTGTGATGTCGGATTATCGCCCGCAGCGTGGGATAGGCTCCGTTATGCCCGTATGGCGCTGTCAGGGCGACATTCCGTAAGGACGGTGTCCGAAAGCGGTAGGCGTCTTCGATCAGATTGGTTTCGCCCATTCGCCCCACATCGCGCGGGATCGGATCCCAGCGTCGTGTCCGCCCGGGGCCGAAGGCGGGCAAGCCAAGTGCGTGGAATTCCTGATCGGTGAACAGGGGGCCGGCATGGCATTGCGCGCAGCCGACATCGAAGAACAGCGCGCGCCCGGCCTCGGCGACTTCGGGCAAGGGCGTGCCGGTCAGCCATTTGTCATAGGGGCTGTCGTGGCTGATCCATTCCGAGGCGATGAAGGCTCCCAGCGCATTGCCAATCTCGACGATAGTGACCTGTTCGGGGTGGTCGATATGAGCGAAGGCATCGACGAACATCGCCCCATAGGCGGGGATCGTGCGCACCCGTTTGGCAATGATCGGCCAGCCGTAGTCGATCCGTTCATGCACGGCCCCGGTGACCTCGTTCTCGCCGGGGTTTCCGGCCATTTCGAATTGCGATGTCATCGGGAACAGCGCTTGTGCGGCAATGAGGTTATCAAGGCCATTGGGCAACCATTCCTCTGCCGGGCTGTCAAACCCATTGCCATAGATGTCAGAGACGGAAAGCCGTCCGTCATGGAACAGAACCCGCCTGTCGCGGTGGCCCAGGTTCCACAGGGCAGGGGCGTTGCGCGGGATGCGTTTGCGGATCATGTCAGCACCGGTGCCGCCGGTGCGGTCCGGCCCTACGCCAACACCGCCCTCACCGATCCCCAGAGATAGCCCGTCGCTGCCCGCATGGTCGTGGTGGTGGCAAGTGCCGCAGCTGATATTGCGGTTGCCGGACAGGATCTTGTCATAGAACAAAAGCTGCCCAAGCTGTGCTTGCAACGGGTCGGTCTGGATGTAATCGTCTAGAGTGATCTGCGCTGCAACCGGCGTGGCAAGCAGGACAAGCATATGCGCAAGATAGCATTTCTTTTGTGTTTTTGGGCCCAGATGGCGGCGGCGGATATGGAAACCGCCCGCGATCTGATGGAGGTGGGCGAATTTGAACAGGCCCGTGAAATGCTGGAGGTGTTTGCCCGCTCCGGCAATGCAGAGGCCGAGGAACTGATTGGCGTGATGTATGCGCTTGGCCTTGGTGTCGACCGCGACGATATCCGGGCGTTTGATTGGTATCTGCGGGCGTCGTTGAAAGGGCATCCGGGGGCGCAATCGGGCTTGGGTTGGTATTACGAGGTTGGCCGGGGCATCCCCGAACCGGACCTTGTCAGAGCCTATCTGTGGTATGCAATGTCAGCAATAGGCGGGGACGTGGATGCCCCAGATTCGCTGGAGGAATTGACACCCAAGCTGACCGCCGAGGAACGGGCCGTGGCCGAGACGTTGGTGGATGATTACCGGGTGTGGATGTATCCGTTTCGATAGCACGGTAGCCTAGCATTCCGTTTTTTCGCTATTCCTGTATTCCGTATTGAATGCAACCTAATGGTGTGTATCGTCTCAGTTACCTATTTGTAAGATTTCTTGAGGTTGATTTGGAAGGGTTTCTACTTCTCATCGGGTTTAGTGCGGTCGTGTTGTTAAGCCGAAAAAGGTGGCGCAGAAGACGGCGGCCACGAACCTCGAGACCAAGGATTCGACCACCAAGCGATCCCGTCCGCCGTGGCAATGTTGAAACTGCCAGCGCCGAAACTCCGCCTGCTTCTCGCGCCCGCCAACCCTACAAAGAGACGGTGCTTTTGGGACTAGCCTATGTCACCGATGGTGATGGTTTGCGCATTAAGGGGCGAGAACTTCGGCTGTTTGGTATCGACGCACCGGAATTTGCGCATCCCTATGGAAAGCAGGCCAAATGGGTGCTCTATCAATTGTGCAAAGGCCAAGACGTTATGGCCGTTTCGGCCGAAACCGATGACTACGGTCGCCTGATTTCCCGGTGTTACCTGTCAGATGGTCGTGATCTGTCGGCTGAAATGGTGAAGCTGGGTTTGGCGCTTGATTGGTCGAAATTCTCGGGCGCTATCTACAGTCATCTGGAACCTGAGGATGCTCGTAAAAAGCTGTGGTTGGCTGATGCGCGTCAGAAGGGACGGATGGATGTCTGGGAAAGATTTGAGGCGCAGCGAAAAGCCGGTGATTCTTCCAGACCATCACAATAAGAAAGGGCCGCCCTTTGTGGACGGCCCTTCATTTTTCAAAGCAGTTAAGCCTAGTTCAGGTCGCTTTCATAGGCTGCTTCCAACTCGCCCTCGGCCTCTGCCACGGCTGCGATCAGCGCGTCGAGGATTTGGTTGCCGCCATCGACGTTTTCACGGAACCATGCTTGCACAGGGGTTGCGGCTTCGGCGAATGCTGCTTTTTCCTCCGGTGTTGGCACATAGAGGTCACCGCCACCGGCCACGAAGGCTTCATAGGCTTCGATGGATTTCCGCTTGGGTGAGGCGAAGGTGGCCTGCTGGAGCTGGCTGAACCCGTCAACCACGACGCGGCGCAGGTCCTCTGGCATGGCCATGAAGTTTTCGTTGCTCATCCACCACAGCGCACCCATGTAGGCGTGCCCGTCAAGCGTGACATATTGCAGGCCCGCATCAGGGAATTTCATGCCCATGATGTCGGTGATCCCGTTTTTGGAGCCTTCCACAACGCCGGTTTGGAACGATGTGAAGAGTTCAGGCCATGGGATTGGTGTCGGTGATGCACCCAAGGCGCGGACCAGTTCCTGCGGCAGGTCGGCTACAACGGTACGGATTTTCAGCCCTTCCATGTCGGATGGCATCGCCACACGCCGCTGCGTGTTGGCAAAGTTGCGCCAGCCGCCGGTATTGCCGATGGTCATCAGGCGGATCGCCCCGTCGGATGTTTCCAGCGCCATGTCGCGCATCGTGCGGGTGAAATCGCCGGTCAGTACAGCCTCTGCGACACGGTCATTTGCCATCAGGTAGGGCAGGTCGAGCACCTGCACATATGGGAAGATGCCAGCCGCCCCGCCGGAGGTGGAGATATAGACATCAATCGAACCTTCGGCGACGCCTTCAAGGCATTCCGCACCTGTGGCGCAAAGCTGTGTGCCGATGAACAGTTCAACGCCGATGCGGCCGTTGGAGGCGGCCTCAACATAGTTCTTGAACACAACCAGACCGTCATAGTCTTCGTCGTTTTCGTTGGAGTTGGCCGTGGCGCGGATTGTGAATTCCTGATGCCCGTCGGCATAGGCGGCAAGCGGTGCCGCCAGGAACGCGGCCGCGGCGGCCAGTTTCGTGATTTTGTTCAGCATTTGGTCCTCCCTATGGATGCTGTTTGGGGATGTTAGCCCCCCGGTGGTGGGCTTATGCAAGCCGTGAATCCGACATCCGGGCCGCAACCCAGAAAGCCGGTCAGATATGGCACGGTCATTGATATGGCCGGGACATAGGTGATCAGGAAAATGACAAGGATTTCGACGGCCAGAAATGGCAGGATGGCCTTGGCAATAGTTTCCACCTTTTCGCCGGAAACCGTACTGGCCACGAATAATACCAACCCCATGGGTGGCGTTGCCAGCCCGACGGTCAGGTTCACGGACATGATGATAGCGAAGTGGACGGGGTGGACCCCGAGATCAATGAAGATCGGCCCGAGGATCGGCCCCAGAATGATAATCGCCGGTCCCGCATCCAGAAACATGCCGACGATGAACAGCAGGATATTGATCAAGAATAGCAGGATCAGCGGGTTCTCGGACAATGATAGGATATATTCCGACATGATCTGTGGCGCATAGGACAGTGACACTACCGTCTTGAACGACACAGCCGCCCCCACCAGCAGCAACACCGCCGAGGTCGACAGGGCAGAGCGCGCCAGCACATCCAGCAGGTCGCGCGACTTCATTGAACGCAGGACAAAGAAGCTGACGATCAGCGCATAGGCTACGGCCACAGCTGACGCCTCGGTCGGGGTGAAGACCCCGACAAGGATCCCGCCCAGAATGATGATCGGGGTTTGCAGCGGCGCGATGGCCTTTTTGCACACGATGCGGAAATCATGACTGACCCGCGCCTTGGTCGCTTGGGCGATGGCGTGCGCAATGGGCAGGGCGATCAGGAAAATTAGCCAGCCGTTCACCTCTTGCGGGATGAACCGGGTGATGATCCCGGAGAAGGCATAGAGCAGCGCGGCGATGTTGATCCGCACCAGCGCCCAGCTGACGACGGATTCAAGTGGCGTGATCGTCTGGTTCTTGGTGACGATCCGTTCCGCCTTGGGCAGGTCATAGCGGTCAGCCAACAGCCGCACCATGACCATCAGGCCAACCCCAACCAGAATGCCCGGCACAATGCCTGCAAGGAACAATGCGGCGACGCTTTCGCCCATTACGTAGGCGTAGATGATCATGATGCCAGAGGGCGGGATGATCGGGCCGATGACGGATGAGGCTGCGGTGATGGCCGCCGCGAATTTCCGGGAATAGCCATTCTTTTCCATTGCCGGGATCAGGGTGGAGCCGAGGGCCGAAGTGTCGGCCACGGCAGAACCCGAGAGGCCCGCGAAAAGGATCGATGACAGGATGTTCACATGGGCCAACCCGCCGCGCAGATGCCCCATGAAGGCCTGGCTGAATTCCACCAACCGCACGGTGATCCCGCCGCGATTCATAATCTCGCCCGCCAGCATAAAGAAAGGCAGGGCCATCAGCGGGAAGCTGTCCATCCCGTTGTAAAGGTTGCGATAAAGGCCCGCGACGACATTGCGCTGATCGCCTTCGAGCATGATCAATGCGATGGGGGATGCCAGCAGGGCAAAGACCACGGGCAGCCCAACCATGATCAGGATCAGGAAGAGGGGAAGAAACCAAAGTAGCATCAGTCCGCCCCCGCCATGTCATCATTTGAAAGTCTGGTCAGCCTGTCGCCCTGTCCGGCCAGCGTAATGATCTGCCGGATGATCAGTTCGATATTCACCAGGATCAGCAGGTTCACCCCAACCCAAAGCGAGGCGTATTGGAACCGGTTCTGAAATTTTTCGCCGCATTTGCCAATCTCGATCCCAAAGGGCCAGCGCAGGGTGGCCGAACAGCCTTTGCCGGACAATGTGTCGATATGGTTGTTCAGCCCGCGTTCCCACGCGATTAGCAGGACCCAGAGAGTGATCGCCATCAGGATCAGTGACAGGATCGCGGCAATGGCGCGGGGCAGGGCGCGTTCGAGCATGTCAATCGCCACGAAGCCACCCATCCGGTAGGCCAGCGGTGCCATCAGCCCGGTCATCCAGAGCATGCCGAAACGCGCGGCCTCCTCTGTCCAGTTCGGCGCGTCGTTGAGAACATATCGGAAGAAGACTTGCCCCAGGATCAGGCAAACCATGATCGCAAGTGCGGCAATCGCGATGGCTTTGCCAATGGCAAGCATCGCGGTATTGAACCGTTCTAGTGGCCAAAGCAGGCCAAACAGGACCGACATCGGCTCCTCCCCTGTTTATGTCATGGGCTTATGCCCTTGTTTTATTGGGGCGTTGCCCCCGCCGCTTGGGCGGCTCCCCCAGAGTATTTCTGGCAAAATGATGGTTAGTGTTCTTTGAAGGCTCCGTATTTGCCGGCATGGAAGACAAGCGGGTCGCCATCCTGATGATGTGCTTTGGTCACACGACCCACGACAATCACATGGTCGCCTGCGTCATGGGTGGTTTCCAGATTGCATTCGAATGTGGCCAGCGCGCCGTCGATAATCGGCATGCCGCAATGGGACAGATGCGTTGGCACGTCATTGATTGCGATTTTGGATTTCACAATCGCCGCACAGATGTCGCGCTGGCTTGCCGCCAGAACGTGGATCGCAAACCGTCGCGAGCCTGCGAAATGTTCGAACCGTTTGGAGGCTTTTGCAGGCGACCAAAGCACCAGTGGTGGATCGAGCGAGACGGATGCAAAACTGTTGGCGACAATGGCAACCGGTCCCTCGGGACTGTCCGTTGTCACAACCGTCACGCCGGTTACGAATGTGCCAAGCGCGCCGCGAAAACTGTCTGCGTCGGTGCTGGGATCGAATGTGGCGATGGTGCCTGCGTCCATTATGGAACCTCTTGCCCAAGGGCGGCTGTGTAGAGAAAGAACCAGGTCTGTCGGTCCATTTCTACTTCTAAAGCATCTGATAGTGATTTGATTCTGTTTAAATTATTTGTGCCCATTACGGGAACGATATTGGCAGGATGCGCCAGAAGCCAGGCCACTGCAACAGCCCCGATATCGGTGCCATTGGCCTGCGCCACCTTCGTCATTGCTGTACGCAGCGCGCCATCGCCTTCACCGGTGACAAGCGTCCCGCCCCCAAGCGGTGACCATGCCATGATCGGCACGTTCCGTTCCTGCAGGTAGGCCACGTCGCCATTGGTGAACCCCTGATGCGCCGTCAGCGACAATTCGATCTGGTTGGTGATCAGCGGTGTTTTCATGGCTGATTGCAACAGCGTCCAGTCATGCAGTTTGAAGTTCGACACCCCGATGCTGCGCACCTTGCCGCTGGCCACGACCGCATCAAGGGCGGCACCCGTTTCGTGATGGTCCATCATCGGGTCGGGGCGGTGGATCAGCAGCGTGTCGATCTTGTCCACATCCATCAGCCGCAATGAGTGATCGACAGATGCGGTGATATGGCTGCTGCTGGTATCATAGTATTTCACCGGCGCGTCGCTGTAGCGCCCGGCAGGGGCCACGATATCGCATTTGGTGACAATTTCGATCTGGTCTTTGAGCGCAGGCGCGGCTTTCAGAGCGTTGCCCAATACTTCCTCGGCCTCATAGCCGCCATAGATATCGGCCTGATCCATTGTGGTGATGCCTTGTTCCAGGCATGCCTCGATCTTGGCCTGCACATGGGCGGGCGATGTATCGTCAGCCTCTGCCAGCCGCCACATGCCATAAACGATACGGCTGAATGAAAGATCGTCAGTGATCGTCACACGATTCATTAGCGGCGTTCTCCTGTCCCCAAGGGGGTCGCTGGTGTTTCGTCGGGCACCCGCCCGTAGGCGTGTGGCAATGAACATGTCTTGAGCTGCGGCATCACCCGCGCGCCGAAATGTTCGGCCTCGTCAATATGTGGATACCCCGAAAAGATGAACGCGCGAATGCCCATTTTCTTGTAAGCTTCAATCTTTGTCAGAATTTGGTCGGTTGATCCAACCAAAGCGGCCCCACAACCGGACCGTGCTCGGCCCACGCCAGTCCAAAGCCCCGGTTCGGTATAGCCGAATTTATCCGCCAATTCGCGCGCCCGCGCCTGATGGGCGACACCCAGTGAGATACTGTCATGCGCCCGGTCCCGGATCAGCTTGCCATATTCATCATCCAGCTTGCTGGCGATGTAATCGGCATATTCCTTTGCCTCGGCTTCGGTGTCGCGCACGATCATGTGGACACGCAGCCCGTAGTCGAGCGTGCGCCCATGGGCGGCAGCCCGTTCATGCACGTCCTTCATCCGTTGCGCCAACTGATCCTGTGTTTCGGGCCACATCAGGTAAACATCACATTGCGCACCGCAAAGTTCCAGCGCGGCTGGAGAGTAGCCCCCGAAATAAAGCAGTGGCCCGCCATTTTGTTGGTAGGGTCTGGCCGGATCGGTTGTCAGATTGGATATCTGGTAGATATCACCGTCATAGCTGACCTCATCCTGCGTCCAGCATTTGCGCAGGATTTCAACAACTTCGTGGCTGCGCTTGTAGCGATAGGCGCTTTCGGCGACTTCACCGGGGAAATCAGAGCTGATCACGTTCAGCGTCAACCGCCCTTTGAGCATGTGATCAAGCGTGGCGATGGTGCGGGCCAGCATGATCGGCTGCACCTCGCCACAGCGGATGGCCGCGAGGAAATTGATCTTTTCGGTCAGCGGCGCCATGCCTGCCACGAAAGACAGCGTGTCTTGCCCAACTTGATAGGATGACGGGGCGAGGATGTTGCGAAACCCCTGTTTTTCCGCCATCAGGGCGATGTCGCGGCAGTGTTCCCATGAACTGCGCAGATCGCCATCGGGCACACCAAGAAACTGGTAGTCGTCAGAGCAGAGCGCGGAGAACCAAGAGACCTCTGCCGCATCAAGATCGGCACTGGTAACCGGGACAACCTGTTCCATGCATTTTCCCCAAAAGAATCCTCTTCCCCTTCTTGCCTAGCACTTTGGATTGTGCGTAACAATGGTGTATCAATTTGCGATGCGGGGAGGCGTCGTTGACATGCGGGCCGCGACTGCACTGCCAAGATATATCCAAATCAGTGAGATGCTGATCCGCGAAATTGCCGCGGGCCATCTGGTTGATGGTGCCCGATTGCCGCCGGAGCGCGAGATGGCAGTGGATTTGGGCATTGCCGTCGGAACGCTGCGCAAGGCGCTGGCCGACCTGGAGGCGAAGGGTCTGTTGGAGCGGGTGCAGGGGTCCGGCAATTATGTACGCCAGAAGGCCGATGTGACGTCGGTCTATTCCCTGTTCCGGTTGGAGAAAATCCGGGGTGGTGGATTACCGACGGCGGCGGTGATCGCCGTCGATCGTTTGCCGAAGCCCGCCGATCTTCCCGATTTTGGGACCACTGATGATGGACACCGCATCCGCCGTTTGCGGTCGCTTGATGGTGACCTGATCGCGGTGGAGGAGATTTGGCTGGATGGTGGGTTATGCGATGAGTTCGGGTCGGCTGATGTGTCGGACTCGCTTTATCAGTATTACCGCGACGCACTGGGCGTCGTGATCGCAACGGTCGAGGACCGGATCGGTGTTGGCGACATCCCGTCATGGACGCCCCCGGCATTCCACCAAAAGCCGGGCAGCCCGGCCGGGTTCATTGAGCGGCTCAGCTGGACTGCCGCAGGGGCGGCTGTCGAGTTTTCACGGACATGGTTTGATCATAACAAGGCGCGCTATGTGTCGCGCATGGGTAAAGGATAAGGGTTTGGATCAGGTAAGATATGGCATCATCGGTTGCGGAATGATGGGGCGCGAACATATCCAGAATATCAATCTGCTGCCGGAAGGCCGCGTATCCGTTGTCTATGATCCGGTTGCTGAACTTGCCGTTTCTGCCGCGACATTGGCCGAGGATGCCCATGTTGCCGCATCGCTGGAAGAGCTGTTGGCCTTTGAGGCGCTGGATGCGGTCGTGATCGTCAGCCCGAACTATCTGCATGTGCCGCAGTTGCGCCAGGTCGTGGAAACCCGGCCATTGCCCATCCTATGTGAAAAGCCGCTGTTTACCGATCCAGCGGACGCGGCGGAATTGGATACCTTGTTCAAGGACTATTCGTATCCCGTTTGGGTGGCGATGGAGTATCGCTACATGCCCCCGGTCGCCGCCCTGATCGCGCAGGCCGAACAGACGACCGGTGGCATCAAGATGCTGACCATCCGCGAACATCGGTTTCCGTTTCTGCCCAAAATCGGCGATTGGAACCGGTTTAATGCCAAGACCGGTGGCACCCTGGTCGAAAAATGCTGTCATTTCTTTGATCTGATGCGGGTTATTCTGCAGGATGAACCTGTGCGGGTCATGGCCAGTGCCGGCCAGTCACTGAATCATATTGATGAACGCTATGATGGGGTGGCCCCGGATATCTGGGATAACGGCTATGTCATTATCGATTTTGCCAAAGGCGCGCGCGCGATGTTGGAGCTTTGCATGTTCGCCGAAGGGTCGAAATGGCAGGAAGAGATCAGTGCCGTTGGCCCCAAAGGCAAGATCGAGGCATTGGTCCCCGGTCCGGGCCGGTTCTGGCCCAAGCTGCTGGGTGCGCCACCGGTGCCGCAGCTGATCATCAGCCCGCGTGCGCCCAAAGGGCCGATTGTCGCTGAAATTCCGGTTGATCCGGCTTTGCTTGAGGCGGGCGATCATAACGGATCGACCTATTACCAGCATCAGCGGTTCAATGCGGTCATTCGTGGTGAAGGCGCGGTTGAGGTGAGCGTGGATGACGGCAAACGCGCCGTGGCCATCGGGATTGCCGCCCAGCAATCGGCGGCGACTGGGCAGGCGGTGGTTTTGTGATTTTGCGTCTGCGGTCTTAATCGTAGATGGATTGACGTAAGGCCGCAAAAGCACCGCTGGTCACCGCACCCAGATGGACAGCACCGACATGGATTGGAACCTCGCGGTATTTCAATATGCGTGCGACAAGAAAGCGGTGGTTGCCATTAGCATAGCGAATGACCTCTCCGTGCCGGTTGATATGGCCAAGAATACCGCCGGATTCGCGCCGATAAAATTCCGGTAATTCGCGTCGCAGCATCATGCGGTCCCGCGTTGCCATGTCATCATAGAGCTGGTCGATTGCTGCATAGCGGACGATGACATCATCCATCGTGTAGCAGGCATCAAACGACCCATACTTGCCGATCTGCGTCATCATGTGATCGTAGATGCCGGTGTCTTTCCACGTCTGGCCATCAACAAAATGCGCGTGACAGGCGATAAACTTACGCGATTTTGTGATATCGCTGACGCTGAGATCCCAGTCACCCCCAACCACAAGCCCGCTATGGATTTGGGAATAGCGCGGGGCCCCGTTTTTGCGGCCCGGCTTGAATTGCCATTTCACGGCGCAAGGATCGATAAACAAGGCCTCGTCAGAGAGCGGGCCATCGGTTCCGAACCGTCGTCTGTTATAGACATCACGCAAGGTTTTTCTGGCGATATTGCGCCGGAAAAACAGTTCAATATTTGATGGTCTGAAAACGGGGTGCATGCGGTTTCCTTTACGGCAGAACCGCAAGCCAGCACCAGACTGTCAAGATCGACAAGGCCGTCCCCATCAGCACGGCAGAAGCAGCGACCCGCCGGGCGGTCCCATACATATTGGCAAACACATAGGCATTGATCCCCGGTGCCATAGCTGCCGTCAGCATCGCTGACCTGATCCCATCAGTACCAAGGCTATTTGCATGCGCCAACATCCAGACGATGACCGGGTGCAGGATCAACGAAACACCCACGACAAACAAAATGGTGCGCATGTCGCCCTCTGGCCTATATCGATAAAGCACCCCGCCAAGCCCAAAAAGCGCGGCGGGCAAGGCTGCCCGGATCATCAGATCAAGCGCATCCGTCAGAACGCCGGGCAGGGCGAGCCCAGTGAAATTCACGATAAAGCCCAGCGTGATCCCCACAATCAGCGCGTTGCGGAACATCGCATTCAGGACCTTGCCGGGCAATCGGGCAAGGCTACCGCCGCGATTGCGCGCAATCTCCATCGCGGTGATCCCGACTGCGTAGCAAAACGGCGAATGGATGGCGATGATCGCGTAATTCGCCTCAAGCGCGTCAGCCCCATAGGCCCGTTCGGTGATTGGTAGCCCAAGCAGCAGCGAGTTTGAGAATAGGCAGCAGAACCCGATGGCGACACTGTCTTCCCAACCGCGCCCAAAGATGTAGCGCGCGCCAGTCATGCCCGCCAGAAAACCAGCGAATGCGCCTGTATAGAAACTGCCCAGCAGGGCGAGGTCGAAATTCTGGTTCAGGTCCAGTGTCGAAATCGCCCGAAACAGCAGGCAGGGAATGGCGAAGCCTTGGGTGAACTTCATCAGCCCGTCAACGCTGGCATCGTTGAAATAGCCCTTCCAGACAGCCAGATAGCCAAAGCCGATGACCAGAAAGACGGGCAGGATAATGTCGATAAGCGCCGACATCTGCCCTAGCGCGCAGGAAAGCTGAGGGTCATGCCGTCAAAGGCTGGCTGGATGTGATCGGGCGTTTCCTGCGCCAGTGTTTCATAGTCCAGATCGTTGTGCATATTGGTCAGCACCGCCTGTTTTGGGGTGACCTTTGCGATCCAGTCCAATGTATTGGCCAGATGCGAATGGGTGGGGTGCGGGTCACGCCGCAGCGCATCAACGATCCAGCAATCAAGATCTTGCAGCTTGTCCCATGATGTCGCCGGGATGGCCGACACATCAGGCAGATAGGCCACATCGTCCACCCGGAACCCCAAGGCGGTAATGCTGCCATGTTCAACCTCGAACGGGGTTAGCGTGATCTGCCCGCCGGGGCCGTCGATACAGATATCCCCGTCGATTTCGTTCAATTCGCAAATGGGCGGGTAAGGTGACCCTTTGGGCTGTACGAAGGCATAACCGAACCGGTTCAGCAGGTCGTTGGTTGTGCCTCCATCGGCCCAGACCTGCAATCGCGTCCGCATGTTAAAGACGATCATCCGCAGATCATCGATTCCATGCACATGATCGGCATGGCCGTGGGTATAGACCACGGCGTCAAGTGTGCCCACATCTGCATCCAGCAACTGGCTACGCAGATCGGGCGAGGTGTCGATTAGGACCTGCGTAACATCATCGCCGTTGGTCCGCTTGATCAACAGTGAACAGCGCCGCCTATGGTTTTTCGGGTTGGTCGGATCGCAAGCCCCCCAGAGACCGCCGAGGCGCGGCACCCCGCCCGATGACCCGCAGCCTAGAATGGTGAAGCTGAGCGTATCGCTCATACCCTGGCCTTTGAGAAAAGTCGGTCGAAATTGGCCGTGGTTTGTGCGGCGAAGTTTGCGTAGGACATGCCGAAAACCTCTGCTCCGACCTTGGCCGTATGTGCCGTATAGGCCGGTTCGTTGCGCTTACCCCGGTGCGGTGGTGGCGCAAGATAGGGGCTGTCGGTTTCCACAAGGATGCGGTCAACCGGGGCGGCAGCAAAGATGTCGCGCAATTCCTGCGATTTGGGAAAGGCTGCAATGCCGGACATGGACAGGTAGAAGCCCAGATCAAGGGCTTTTCGCGCCAATACCGCACCGCTGGAAAAGCAATGCATGACGCAGGTATAGGCCCCGTTGGCGTATTCTTCGGTCAGGATTTGCGCCATGTCATCATCTGCCGCACGGGCATGGATGATCAGGGGCAGCTTGGTTTCGCGGGCTGCGGCTATGTGGATGCGCAGGGATTGCTGCTGAATGTCCTTGCTGTCGGATGTGTAGTGATAATCCAGCCCGGTCTCACCAATCCCGACGAATTTGGGATGCCGGGCAAGGGCGATCAATTCGTCCGCGCTGGCCAGTGGTTCATCCGCCGCGCTCATCGGATGGGTGCCAGCGGCGTAGAACACGGGCGCATGGGCCTCGGCGATGGCCCGCACCTGGGGTTCCAGCCGTAACTTTGTGCAGATCGTCACCATCCGTTCCACCCCTGCATCCAGGGCGCGCTGGATCACGGCGGGGCGTTCATTGTCAAAATCTGGGAAGTCGAGATGGCAATGGCTGTCGACGATTTTTGCTTCGGTCATGACGCCTCTACGCTGCGGCGACACCTTGCGCCGTCTCTTCTATCTTGAAGATCATATCAAGGATCAGCGCGGCAGGGTCAAGGTTCACCGCGCGCCCGTGGCGTGACCGGTTTGACAGGTCCTGTTGCAGTTGTGCCCAGCCCCGCGCGGCCTGATCGTCGGGGGCCAAGCGGGCCAGCAGTCGCGCCTCACCCGGTGCGCCCTGTGCGTTGGGTTCGCCCATCAGCCCGGCACGCGCCGTCCGCGACAAAAACAGGTCCAGCAGATCGAGCGTCAGGCCAAAGCGGATATCGGCCCCGCGTCCCGCACAACTTTCGGCAAGTTTGAGCGCTTGTGGCCGGTCGATCCGGGGCAGGCCGCCCAGCAGATTGACCAGTTCGGCATAAAGCGGCAACCCGTCATAGTTCAGCATCCGGATCGCATCGCCAGCAGAGCCGCCCGCCAATGTCGCGAGGCTTTCGCTGTTTTCGATGTCATGCCCGGCCTGTGCCAGCGCCTTTTGCAGATCGTTCGGTGACAACGTGCTGCACCGCAGTTCCCGGCAGCGGGACCGGATTGTCGGCAACAGGCGTGATGGCTGATGCGCGATCAGCAGGATAGTACAGTTTTCGGGTGGTTCTTCGAGTTCTTTCAGGATCGCGTTGGCGGCGTTGCGGTTCAGCTCATCCGCTGCATCCACGATCACCAACCGCCGTCCGCCATCTGCAGCTGACATCTGAAAAAAGGTTTTCAGGCTGCGCACGGCATCGACGGTGATTTCACCGCGTAGTTTCTTGGTCTTGTCGTCCCATGGCCGCCGGATCAGTGCCAGCCTTGGGTGCGCGCCGGATTGGATCAGCCGTGCATCGGGATTTTCGGGATCGACATGCAAGGTCGGATCACCAAACAGCCCGACCTCTGCATCTGCCAGCAGGAAGGTTGCGATTTTCCAGGCCAGGGTCGCCTTGCCCACGCCGCGCGGCCCAGTGATCAGCCAGCCGGAATGCAACCGGCCTGCGGCATGGGCGTCCAGAAAATCCTGTTCCGCGCGCGTCTGTCCGAAAAGTTGGGCTGTTTCGCGCGGATGCGGTGCCCCTTCGACCCGGTCGGGTTCGGGGATGGCATCATCGCTCATGCGTGGGCCGCGATTTCAGAGGCAATCTGATCCGCAGTCCGGTTGCCGTCGATCAGCACGCAGCGTTTGGGATGTGCATGGGCGAGGGCGAGGAAGCCGTGGCGCAGAGTTTCCTGAAAGGGCAGGCCGAATTCCTCGAACCGGTCTTCGCCGGATTTGCGCGCCAACCCGCGTTCAAGGGCGGTGGCCGGGTCCATATCGATGATGAAAGTCAGGTCGGGTTCGCGCCCGATCATGAGCGTATGCAACTGGTCCACCATATTGCGCAGATCACCGCGTGTGGCCCCCTGATATACCCGCGTGCTGTCGGCAAACCGGTCAGAGATCACGGTTTGCCCTGAAGCCAGAGCCGGTTCGATGGTCTTCTCCAGATGGTCACGCCGTGATGCGGTAAAAAGCAGGATTTCGGTTTCGGCGGACCAGCGGTCGGGATCGCCGGTCAACACCAGTTGCCGAATTTCCTCTGCCCCCGGGCTGCCGCCGGGTTCACGGGTCAGGATCACATCCTGGCCCTGCCCGCGCAGGTGGTCTGCAAAACGGCGGGATTGGGTGGATTTGCCGGAACCGTCGATACCTTCAAACGTGATAAAACGCGGTCTTCTCATGCCTCTTCTGGCACCGCATCGCCCGCGCCGGGGCCGAATTTATCCCACAAAACCGTGGCGGCCGTGCGCAGCCGGGTGGTAAAGCCGCCGCGCGCCACGTCAGCCTCTGCCACCAAGGGGATGCGTTTTTCGGGCAAGCCGTCCAAGGTGATCACCAGTTCGGCCAGTTCATCCCCAGCGCTGACGGGTGCCTCAATCGGGCCGTTATAGACAACTTCCGCATCCAGCGTGCCTTGATTCAGGATTGGCACCAGCAGTGACAGGTCCTCTGATACGGTCAGGCCCACTGTGGGGACACCGCCCATCCAGATGTCAGCCTCTGCGATCCTTGTGCCTTCGCGGGCAACTTCCTTTTGCGCGAATTGCCTGAACGCCCAGTTGACGATTTTTTCGGCTTCTTCGGCGCGGGCAACCTGACGATCAAGGCCGGTGATCACAAAGATCACGCGGCGGTCGCCTTGTTTGGCGGATCCGACCAGCCCATAGCCTGCTTCTTGGGTGTGACCGGTTTTCAGCCCATCCGCCCCGATGCCAAGGTTCAGCAGTGGATTGCGGTTGCGCGAATTGGACGGCACCCGCCCGTCAAAGGCAAATTCGGTTTCCGCGAATAGCGGATAGAATGTCGGGTAGTCGGTGATGATCCGGTTGGCCAGAATACCAAGGTCTTCCATCGACATGCGGTGCCCGGCGGCAGGCCAGCCGTTGGAATTGGCGAAGGTCGAATTCATCATGCCCATTTGCCGGGCGCGTTCTGTCATCATCCTGGCGAACCCGGCTTCTGTGCCGTCAGGTGATAGTGCCTCTGCCAGAACGGCGCTGGCGTCATTGCCAGACAGCACGATTACACCGCGCAGCAAGTCTTCGACGCTGACCCGGTCGGTGGTGTCCAGAAACATCGATGACCCGCCATAGGCCGCGGCCTCTGTCGAGACCGGCAGCAGTTCATCAATTTCCAGCCGTCCGTTGGCCACGGCCTCAAACGCCATGTAGATCGTCATCAGCTTGGACATGGACGCCGGGGGCAGGGGCGTGTCTTCGTCCTTTTCCAGCAGAACGGTGCCTGTCGTCTGGTCAAACACATAAGCCGCTTGTGCCCGTGTATCAAAAGTTTGGGCAAAGCTTGCCGAAGCGCTGAAAATCAGGGCGGTCACGCCAAGGCGCAGAGCGGAGAATTGCATTGTCTATGCTCCTATGTGGGGTCAGCTATCAGCCTCGATCAGGACGGCGTCGACAAAGCCGGCCTCTTTGATCCGGGCCAATGTGGCGTCAGCGTTTGCATCGTCTTCGGCGGGTGATGATACCACCAGCCAAACGACCCGCCCACCGGCATCCTGGGCCACGACCGATGTGGGAATACCCGCGTTGCGCAGCAGGGCCCCGGCATTTTCGGCATTGGGTTCAACGCTGAACACCCCGATTTGAAAGCGTGGGCCTGTTGTGGCGGCGGGCAATGCAACGACGGCGGCAACCGGTGCCGTCTCTGACTGATCGGCTTGCACTGTGGGTTCTGCCGGGGGCAGGTTTACTTCGACGATGTCATCATCGGTGTCACCCGTGTCAGGGGTCGCGGCGGCGGCAACAGCCGTGGCCGCGGGCAGGGCCACCGCAACGGCGGTTTCGGCCGCATTGCCTGCGGTTTCTGCTGTGGCACCAGCAGTGGCGGCTGCCGGTTCCAGCGGCGTGGCTTCAACATTCACCGGGTTTGCCAGATCAGCGACAACAGGGTTGGCTTCGACTGGCTCTTCGCCTTCCACGGCCTCTGTGACCTCTTGGCGGCGCAGTGCCACGACATATAGCTCTGTTGGTGCGCCGGGCAGAACGCCCAGTTCTTCGGCCACATCAGATGAGATTTGCAGCAATGGGCCGGGATTTTCGCGTTCCCGCCGGAACAGGGCGCCGACAACAGTTTCACCGGTGGCAGTGTTGCGGATCAGTGCGCGTTCGGGCTCTTTCACGTCTGGGTGTGCCACCCAAGCACCGCCAAGCGATGGTCGTCCGTCCCAAAGGCCCCGATCATTCACCTCGAAAATATCGGGCCGTTCCACGTCTTTTTCCGTTGTGGTGGTTTGCAACGGCACGCCGATGGAGGTTTGCGCGCTGCTGCTTGCACCGCCGGGAAACGCAACCCCCCCATTTTCGTCGCATGCCGCCAAACCGAATGCAGCAATCACGCATAGTGATGCCCGCTGAAGTCTGGATTGTCGTATTGTGATGCCCGTCATGTTTTGCCCCTTCGTTCCGCCCCGATTTGACAGGGTCTGCCGCCCTTTTGCCTGCTGCCGTGACACGCGCATATCAAACGAAAACATCTTGTTCTTCCGATCGATTGCCTGCGCACCCTGATTTTTCAGCAACGATAGCGTTGGAAATGCTGTTTTGGAAGGCTTTGCGCCATTTTGTCGGCGGATTTCCCCATTGTTGCTGACAAGGCGTTGATGCCGTGATTCCGGGTGCCGTTCGCGGGTCAGGACCAATCGCACTTTCCGAATCATAAATTGGGCGCTAAACGGTCCCGCACGGAGGTTTGGCAGAGTGGTCGAATGCACCGGTCTTGAAAACCGACGAGGGTGAAAGTCCTCCCAGGGTTCGAATCCCTGAGCCTCCGCCACCATCCCAATTTTTGAACCAAGACTGCGACGTAAGGCGTTGATTAGTGGTGCGAATGTCGAACCACCCTACTGGCGCGTGATGATGAAAGTGCCGACCCCGTCATACTGTTCACCATTTGAATCTTGGGTCACATCCAGCGCAAGTACCCCGCCAAGTTCATCCGCATTTGGTCCGTAGAATGTCGCGTCAAGGTTGGATGTGCCGCTGCAGGGTCCGGTGCAGGTCAAGGTTCCGGCAAACCCGTTGCCGGTGATCGCGGCATTGGTCATGGCTAGATCGACATCGATGTCGCCAGCGCCTGTGTTGTAGGTCCCGTCAAGCGTACCGCTCGCAGTGTCCGAAAGGAAATTGGCGGTGAATTCTACCGTGCCTTCCATTTCGGTGCCATCATTGGCGCCAATCAGCGTTCCGCCATTGTCGCGCACCAGACCGGACGCCTGAAAGCCACCTTGGTAGGTGACATTGCCGGTCACAGCGTCAAAGCCAGTGATTGTCGTTGGATTGGTTTCAAACCCGAAGACGGTATGCGTTTCGCCGTCCTGTGCGGATAGGATGCCGGGTTGGGCGGAGCCGTAGGACACCGCCTCGATCGCGCCCGCATATGTGCCAGAGCGTGACGGGTCGAAATTGATATTGACGGTTTGTCCATTCGTCAGCGTGCCGACACCGTTTGTGATGGTCACCGTCTGGCCGAAAATCTGTACTGTGCCGCTGCCGGTATTTGTGCTGTTGCTTGTAAACCCATTGGCCAATGTGATGGCATTGTTCGAGATTGACGCTGTTGATCCTTCGAAACCTGCGGCTCTTTGTGTGATTTCTTCGCCCTCGGCATCGCTGATCTGCTGACCCGGAAAGCCGTAATCAAGGCCATTTGTCCCCGGAACAGGCCGGGCGGGGTTGTTGGTTGTGCGGTCACCGCCGCTGCCGCCACAGGCCGCCAGGCTTATGGCAGTGATCAGCATCAGGGGCTTGGTTGAACGGTTGGTCATGAATGTGTCCTGTCGTTGGGCCGGCATTGTTTGGCACGTTTTGAGGCGACTATAGCGACAAAAATCAACAGGTTGAAAGATGCCGTCAGCGTTGTCCTGATTTTTGCCACAGTTAAGTAGTTTTTAGCCAAATAAATCGCCAAGCGTTGACCTTGTCAGGTGAACGGTATTTGGCATGAATAGAACGAGTAAGCCCTTTAAACAGGACATTTTTCGATGCCGACCATTCCTGATAGTAGCCCTGTTGATTCTCTGGTTTCAGGTACGCAGCGTTTTGACGCCGACGGCGTCGTGACCGTGCATTTTGTTGGAGCTGGTCAGACGCCTGCCAAAAACGGTTTTTACGAAGTCTCTGACGGCTGGTCAGCTTTTGAACGCGCGCGCGCGGAGGCGGCATTCGCCACGATCGCTGCCGTCACCAATCTGACGTTTGAGGTTACAAACGATCCCAACGCTGACTTTCAGCTTGTTTTGAACACACGTTCATTTGATGGGCCCAACAGCCTTGGATACTTTTATGAAATATCCGGACGCACAAATGTTGGCGTCTTCAACTCCGACGGGTATGGCTGGACGTCTGATGGGCTTCGAGCGGGCGGTCTGGGCTTTACGACGATGGTGCATGAATTCCTGCATGGGCTTGGGCTAGATCATCCGCATGATGGAGACCGGATATTGTCCGGTGTTACGGAACCATTCTTTAGCTATGGCCGCAGTGAATTGAACCAAGGCATCTGGACTGCGATGTCCTATAACGGCGGTTATAATCGGATCCGGTCGAACAGCGATAATTTCGGGTTTGAATTCGGGCCCATGGCATTCGATATCGCCTTGCTGCAACAGATGTATGGCGCAAATATGAGTCATAATACGGGCAGTAACACCTACATGCTGGATAACAGCAATTCTGATGGTGCCGGATGGCAGGCGATTTGGGATGCCGGTGGTAACGACACCATGCAATATAACGGCAGCCGGGATGCGGTGATTGACCTGCGGGCCGCGACGCTGGACTATAATCCCGGCGGTGGCGGTTTTGTGTCTGTCGCGTCAGGCATCAAGGGCGGCTTCACCATTGCAAATGGCGTTGTGATCGAAAACGGTGTTGGCGGGTCGGGCGATGATGATTTGATCGGTAATGCCGTGGCCAATACGCTGAGCGGCAATGCTGGGAATGATTTCCTGTTTGGTGGCGCCGGAGACGATGACCTGAATGGCGGTGCTGATCGCGACACGCTGCGCGGCGGCACGGGCGATGACGATCTGAGCGCGGGGTCAGGCAATGATGAACTGTCTGGCGATGCGGGCGCTGATACGCTTGTTGGCGACAGCGGCACCAATGTGCTGAACGGCGGCAGTGGTGCGGATACGCTGATCGGGGGCACCGGGCGCGATACGTTGAATGGTGGTGGTGGTAATGACCTGTTGCAGGGTGCTGCTGCCAATGACGTCCTGAATGGCGGTCGGGGTGCCGACATGCTGGACGGCGGTTCAGGGGCTGATGTGCTGCTTGGCGGTATGGGGGCGGATCAGTTGACTGGTGGCGCTGACAATGATCGCTTTGTCTTCAATTTCCTCAGCGATAGCTGGGCTGGTGCTGGCAGCCGTGACACTATCCTTGATTTTGTGTCTGGCGCGGATGTCATTGATGTCAGCGGCATTGATGCTGATCTGGTTGATGCAGGGGATCAGGCGTTCACTGTGATCACCACCGGTTTTACCAACACTGCGGGTGAGCTTCGATTTGAGGTTTCCGGCGCTGACACGATTGTCCAGATTGATCGCAATGGCGACGGTCTGGCCGATATGGAGATTGCGGTGCTGGGGCTGACAAGTCTGACTGCGGACGACTTTATCCTGTAATTCCAGCGTAGATCTGGCCGAGGAGAGATCGCTCGACCCGGCCTTCCGCATATCGTCGTCTCAGTCGCTCGCGCATGGGTTGTATTTACCTGAGCAGCGCAAGAAATTAACATTTTGTTAACCACTTCTTCAGACTCTCGGCAGACCTTTGAAAGGCCCCTTTTTTGGTTGTATGTGGTAGATTTTAATCGCGCGTAGATTGCTTGCCGACGATGATTATGTTTCACCTTTTTTACGGCGTTTCGACGCCGAGGCACACCGCCGACATGGAACAAAGCGCCAAGGAGAATACTTGATGCGGTCACAGCTCAAGCAGTGGACATCTGCGACTCATGATCAGTTGGATCAGCGGATGAGCATTCTGATCCTGACGGATCTGGGCGACTATGCCGTGTTTTTGCGCACCCATCACGCGGCTTATGCTGCGTTGTTGCAAATCCTGTCTGCGCGGCACTGGATGCATGCGCCAATCCATAACGCGTTGGCTGATCTATCTGCCGATCTTGCACAGATAGGTGTTAAGCCAATGTTACCCGTCAGGTTGGAACCGCGCCGCAATATTCATCCGCTGGCCGTTGCCTATGTTGTGGCAGGGTCGCATTTTGGGAAACATGTCTTGTACCGCCGCTGGGCCAGATCGACTGACCGGGTAGTTCTGTCTGCTGGCGCCTATCTGAAAAGTGACGGCCTGAAACAGGCATGGCACCGGTTAATGCGCGCGTTTGACACAATCACGGTGCCAGAACAGTTATTGCCGCAGCTTGGCCCGGATGCGGCCCGGGTCTTTGGTCTTTTCAGCGACTGCCTGGAACAGGCCCAAAAACAGAAACCTGCACATGCCGCAGCTTGATACTGACGCCGGTATCGAACCGGTTGACCTGAACAATTGTGATCGCGAGCCGATCCACATCATTGGGCGTGTTCAGAATTTCGGTGCCCTGATATCCGTGACATCGAACTGGATTATCAATCATGCCTCTGAAAACGTGGTGGATGTGTTGGGTGGCGCAGCCGGGGCGTTGATTGGGCGCCCCTTGGCAGAGGTGCTGCAGGAAGACGTTATCGAAAAGATACGTGCCCGGTTGCGGATCGTTGCGGCCATTGGTGTGATTGATCGTTTGTTTTCGTTGCAGGTGACCAAAGAGGGGCCCTTATGTGATATCGCGTTTCACCGCTCGGGTGAAAATGTGATCATCGAATTTGAACGCAGCGACCCCGAACAAAGCGATGATCTGACCGCCTATATCCGCCCGATGATTGATCGGTTGGATGGGTGCGATACTGTCGCGGCATTGTGCGATATGGCCGTGCGTCAAATCAAGGCGCTGACACAGATGAACCGGGTGAAGGTTTACCAGTTCAATAGTGATGACAGCGGCACCGTTATTGCCGAAGCACGCGATGCCGACACGGATAGTTTTCTGGGCCTGACCTATCCTGCGACCGATATTCCCAAACAAGCCCGCGCGCTTTTTCTGCGCAACCAATTGCGCGTCATGTATGACACATCCGACGAAGGCAGCGCGCTGGTGTCTGCTGGCGGTCCAGATGAAGAACCGCTTGATCTGACGATGAGCGTCACCCGTGCCCATTCGCCCATTCACATGGAATATCTGCGCAACATGCGTGTTGGCGCGACACTGACCCTGTCGATCATACGCAATGGTAAATTGTGGGGCTTGTTCGCCTGTCATCACAACAGCGCAAAGCTGCCATCCTATCCGTTGCGCACGGCGCTGGAGCTGTTTGGTTTGCTATTCTCATACCGTCTGGATCAGGTGATTTCGGCGCAAGAGAAGATCGGGTTCCTACGCAGTCAGACCTTGCATGATCAGATTATGATGCAACTGGCCGAGGATACGTCGGTCGCGAACAACTTTAGCGCAATTGTCGCCATGATCGCGGATGTGATCCCGCATGACGGGGCAGTGGGCTGGATTGACGGCACCTATACCGCTGTGGGCAGCACCCCGAATGAAAAGGAGTTTCGCAGCTTGGTGGGGTTTCTGAACACCGTCGCACCGGGTCAGATCTTTGCCGCCCAAAGCCTGAAGCAGAGTTTCCCGGATGTGTCTGATTTTGCGGAACGGGCTGCTGGGCTGTTGGTGTTGCCGGTGTCACGCAAACAGCGCGATTTCATCGTTCTTTTCCGCCGCGAGATTGCCAAATCAATCCGTTGGGCGGGCAAGCCCGAAAAGGAAATGACCCATGGGCCGTTTGGTCCCCGACTGACTCCGCGCAAAAGCTTTGCAGCCTGGCAAGAGACGGTGCGCGGTCACTGTGCGGAATGGACCACAGCCCAGATCAGCGCGGCGGAGACATTGCGGGTTACGCTGATGGAGGTTGTTTTGCGGATGGCGGATGCGCGCCTGCGCGACCACGCACGCGCGCAGGAACAGCAAGAACTGCTGATCGCGGAGTTAAATCACCGTGTGCATAACATACTGAACCTGATCAAGGCGGTCATGCAGCAAAGTGTTGGTAGCCATGACAGTGTCGCCTCATTCACAAAAACACTGGGCGGTCGTATCCATGCCCTTGCGTTGGCCCATGATCAGATCACCGGGGCAAACTGGCGGCCTGCATCTTTGCGCCAGTTGATCACGACTGAGGCGGCCGCCTATCTGGACGGCAAGATATCGCGTTTGAATATTACAGGCCCGGATGCCCTGCTTTTGTCGACGACCTACACCACTGTTGCTTTGGTCTTGCATGAAATGTTCACCAATTCGGTCAAATACGGCGCCCTGAAATCCGAGCATGGCAGCGTGAATATCGACATTGCAGCGCGGGATGACGGTGCTCTGGTACTGTCCTGGACGGAAAGCGGTGGTCCGGCGGTGAATGCACCCAATCGTCGTGGTTTCGGAACGACGATTGTCGAACGATCCATTCCTTTTGAATTAGGCGGCGAAGCCGAACTTCGGTTTGTGCTGACAGGGGTTGAGGCCCGGTTTGTTCTGCCGTCCAAGGTTTTACACAGCGTCGTTGCGACCGCAGAAAGCCCGGCCGTTGACACGTTACCCGCGGGCGAGACGCAAGGGGCTATCCCGACCCGTGTTCTGATTGTTGAGGATAACATCATCATCGGCATGGATGTCGAATTGCTATTGGAGCGTTTAGGCGTGGCCGAGACGCAGATTGTTCCTAGTGTCACCACTGCCTTGGCTGAGCTTGAAAAGGCCCGTTTTGATTTTGCGCTTCTTGATATCAATCTGGGGACGGAAATGGTTTTTCCGGTGGCTGATCGGTTGTCACAAATGCAAATCCCGTTCGTCTTTGTCAGCGGATACGGCGAAGCACGGAACATGCGGAAAAAATTTGCCGATGTTCCGGTGCTGACAAAACCCTATGAAGAGGCCGATCTGGAAAATGTCCTGACCCGGACGCCAGACTGATCACTGCGCTCAGCCGCCCCAATCTCTGCGCCGTTTTAACGCCCGAGCGTCTTGGCAATCTCTTCTGTCAGTTCCAGCACGGCGGCGGCCTGTGCGTTGGCGATACTTGACAGGCTTTGATCGGGCATGGCCGTGCTGATATCAAACGCATTGGCGCTGTTGCGAAAATCGATGCCATCGCCACCGACAAAGAATTGCCCGGTCAACTGAAACGTCCCATCCGCGCGGGCCAGGATACGCGCGATCTGGACGTCAACGGCGACGTCAGGCAATTGGACAAAGGGCCAGGGGTCGGGGCCGACATCCGTGTTCAGGATATCGGAGAGGTCACGAATGATCGCGATGGTGATGGATCGCGCCGGATCATCGGCCCATAGCACGTCATCATTGCTGGAAATTAGGCCGTTTGGCCCTTCGAACGCGATCTCTTCAACGGCGGCATAGGTGGGCAGGGTCACTTCGCGCACCATGACGCTGCTGACCAGTGGCCGCAGTTCCAGCGATGACTGCATCGGCGCCATTGCCAGCCGTTCCAGCGGTGCAGAACAGGCGGCCAGACCGGCAAAGGCGCAGAAAATCAGGTGTTTGAACATGGCGTTACCGTCCTGTCAGCAATGAGTTGGGGTTGCGCTGGATCGTCCGGGCAAGGGCAGAGACGGCATCGGCCGCTGTCTGGATATCACGCAGGGTTTGCAGCGTTTCGGTCCCGAAACGCGAGCGTTCGCTATAGGTGTTGACCACCGCCTCGGTCTGGGCGACGAGCCTGCTGGCGCGGGCTGAAAGTTCCGGCAGGGTGCTGACGGATGTTTCAATCGCTTGTGCAGCCTGATTTGCAGCCTCCAGCGCGGCGTTCACGTTTTCAATTGCGCCGCCTTCGCGTACTTCGGCCAGAAAGCCGCGCATTTCATCCAATGCGTTATTCAGCGTGCCGGGCAGGGCGGCTGCATCATCGCTGCTGACCAGATCGTCGATCCCGGCAAGTGTATCATTTGCCGTTGCAATCAATCCTTCCAGCGCCAGCGCATTGGCCTTGGCTGTCAGCGCCTCAACCTGTGCGATGATCTCGGGCAGGTTTTCGGTGGCCGCATCCAGATTGGCAACCGCGGCATTTGCGGTTTCCAGAACGCTGTCCAGATCACCGATCAGGTCTGCCTCTGCCGCGCTGGCGACGATGGCGTCCAGATCGCGGATGACCGTGCGCAGATCGCCCGGAATGGCTTGCGTATCTTCGGAGGCGACCAGTGTCCGCGTCTCGTCCAGCAACTCAACAAGGGCGGCTGGTGCCGCACGCGTGTATTCATCATTGGCCAGCCGTTCGATGCTGTCCATCATATCGATGGCACCATCCATCAGATCCTCGACCGGTAGCGCATTGATCCGCGCCAGCACGCCTTCGGCCGTGGCGGCGACGTCCGAAATTTCGGACCCTGTGGTGGGGATGACGGGGTATTGGCCAGATGTCAGGGTCACGATGGCGGGCAGGGCATCGTCTATCTGCACGAGTTCGACAAGCAGTGCGCCGGACAGGATATTGCCGGTTACCATGCGCGCCCTTAAACCACGCGCCACGAAATCCGAGATCAGCGCAAGCGCTGCATCGGGGGTGGCATCCACGCTCATCCCCAGCCGTGAGGGTTCAATGGACAAGACGGCCTGCAGTCGCACTTCGGCGCTTTCACTTTCGCCGACGACAATCGCGCTCAGGTCGCTGACTTCACCGATCCGAATACCCTGAAACCGGACCTCTGCCCCTTCGGACAGGCCACTGACCGATTGTTCAAAAAGGACGGCCATTTCCAGAACGGCGGCGTTGGGATCGATAAACAGGCTGTCGCGGGCGGCTTGTTCTTCGTCAAAGATATCGAACACTTGCCCGTCGCGCACCGGGTTGCCGCCCGATACGATCGTGTCGAACGCAACCCCGCCTTCGATCAGCGAGGCGAGCGAGTTCACATCCAGTGAGACGCCGCCCGTCCCAAACGATACGCTGAAACCGGATGTGTCCCAAAACCGCGTGCTTGAAGTGACGCGCCGGTCATAGGGGCTTTCGATAAAGGCGGTGACGACGACCTGCCTGCCATTGGACGACAATTCAGGCGTTTCCAGATAGCCCACCTGAATGCCCTTGTGCAGCACTGGCGCACCTTCGGACAAGGCGCTGCCATCATTTGCGCGCAGCACGATCTGGGTGCCGCGCTGGCCCGCCCGCGTCAGCGCGGGCTGTTCCATGCCAACAAATTCAAATTGCGCCACATCGGCATCGGTGTCCCAGTTACCTTCGATATAGACGCCGGACAGCACCGTATCGAGCCCGGTAATCCCGCGCACCGACACATCGGGGCGCACGACCCAGAATTGCGCGTCATCATCCAGATAGGGGGCCACGGTTTTGTCGATCCGAGCATGGACCAGCACATCGGTCAGGCCAAAGGCGAATTCGACATCCTCAACCTCGCCCACGGTGACGTCGCGGTATTTAATTGCGGTTTCGCCGGCGGTGATCCCGGCTGCATTTTCAAAACTGATGGTGATTAGCGTGCCCTGGTCCTGATAACTTTGCCAGGCGGCATAAAGTGACGCGCTAAGTGCGATGAGCGGCACAAGCCAAACGAGCGACAGCCGTTTCCAGACCGGTCGCTTTACCGGGCGCACATCCAGCCCTGCCGGGCCTGTCGGTTCTGTGTTGCTCATCCTGCGGTCCTGTCAGCGTCCCAGATCAAACGTGCGTCAAAGCTTTGCGCCGACAGCATCGTGAATATCACCGAAAGGGCAAAGCTGACGGCAGCAATGCCGGGGTTAATCGTGGCAATAGTGTTGAGTTGCACCAGCGCCGACAGGATTGCAACGACAAACACATCGATCATCGACCAACGCCCAATGAATTCAACGATTTCGTAAGCCTTGTGCCGCCCATGCTGATGTGCGCCCGACCGTTGCTGCACGGTGACCGCCAGATAGATGATTGCGACGAATTTCCCCATCGGGATCATCACAGAGGCCACAAAGACAATGATCGCGATCCCGATAGAGCCGTGATGGATCAGTTCCCACACACCACCGATGATTGTGCTTTCGCTGCGTTCGACCAGCGTGGACGTCAGCAGCATCGGATACACATTGGCCGGGATATAGGCGATCATACCGGCAATCAGCCACGCCCAGACCTTTTGCAGGCTTTCGGTGTCCCGGCTTTGCAGCGCGCCTTCGCAACGCTTACAATAGACAGCGTCCCGTTTATGGACCTGACCGCAGCGCTGGCAGGCGACAAGCCCGGCCTCGCGCGCCGTGATCAGCCCGCTGATTGGTCCAGTGCTTCCCAAATCGAATACCTGCAAATCAATTGATCCTTGAGCACCGTGATAATCACAACACCCGCGAAAGCCCAGAAAGCGGGCCCGATGGTCACAGCCGCAAGGCCTGCTACCTTGATCAGGGCGACAGTCACGCCCACGATGAATATTTCCGCCATGCTCCATGGCCGCAACCGTTCGGCCAGCCCGAACGCCTTGCGTGCACCGGGCCGCGCCGGTGCCTCGCGCACCAGCGGTCCCAGCGCATAGATCAGTGCCGCCAGCCGGATCAGCGGGATCACCATGATAAAAAACGCAACCGCCACAGCCAGTGGGATCGCCAGACCGTCATTAAACGCCAGCACCGCGTCAATCACCGATGTGGCGTTATGCAGCCCGCCTGCATCCAGCGTCAGAAACGGGAAACTGACCGCGGCGATCATCATGATGAATGCTGTCAGGGCAAGGCTGAGGATGCGTGCCATCGCCGTGGGCTGCGATGTCATCAGTACGATCCCGCAACGCTGGCAATGCGCGCGCGCATTGTCGGGCAGGGTGCCTGCATGGTGCAGCGTGTCGCATTGCGGACAGGCGACCAGATCATCCAGCGATGGTAATGCGTGTTGCAATGGCAGGGTTTGCCCTTTTGATGATGCGCGGTATATCCGCCTGAGGCCATAGATAGGCCATGGGCCGCTGCCCTTCAACGCAATCCATAAGGCATGCTGCATGACCGACACGCTTTTCCCACAGCCCCCGTCCCCGATCATCCCTGTCAAGGGCTTGCCCGGGTTCCCGGTGGCCCGGATTTTCTGTGTTGGCCGCAACTATGCCGCCCATGCCGCCGAAATGGGTCATCAGGTGGATCGCGAGGCGCCGTTCTATTTCACAAAATCCGCCCATGCTGTGCTGCCGTCGGGGCAGGATATGCCCTATCCACCCCGCACTGCCGATCTGCATCACGAAATGGAACTGGTTGTCGCCATTGGGGCAGAGGCCCGCGAAATATCACAGGCTGACGCGATGGATGCTGTGTTTGGCTATGGTTGCGGTCTCGATATGACCCGCCGCGATTTGCAGGCCCGCGCAAAGGAAAAGCGCCGTCCATGGGACACCGGCAAGGATTTCGAAAACGCCGCTATCATCGCGCCGATCACCCGCAAAGAGGATGTGGGACCCTTGGGCGGGCTGAAAATCCAGCTGCGGGTAAATGATCTGGTGGTGCAGGATGCGTTGCTGTCAGATATGGTCTGGTCGGTGCGCGAAATCATTGCTGATCTGTCCACACTTTACACATTGCAGCCCGGTGATTTGATCATGACAGGCACCCCGGCGGGGGTCGGACCAGTGACGCGCGGTGACGTGCTGCATGGTACAATCGGCGATCTTGATCCGGTGCGCACCCACATCGTCTGATCAAATCTGACTTGCGTCTTGTTGGTGCATAGTCTCAAACTCCTCCCAGATATGATCAAGGGAGGATCACCATGACAACCACACGCCGCACAATGCTGGGCCTGATGACTGCTGCCCTGCTGGGCACCGGTGCCGTTGCACAAGAGGTCACACTGCGCCTGCATCAATTCCTGCCAGCGCAGGCCAATGTGCCCGCCCATATTCTGGATGTCTGGGCCGACAAGGTCGAGGCCGATAGCGATGGCCGGATCAAGATTGACCGTTTCCCATCCATGCAGCTTGGCGGGCGCCCCCCCGAACTGATCGATCAGGCCATCGATGGTGTGGCTGATATCATCTGGACCGTGGCCGGTTACACGCCGGGCCGTTTCCCGCAGGTCGAAGTGTTCGAACTGCCCTTCATTTCGCCAGATGCAGAGGCGACCAGCCGTGCCTATTGGGAACTGGCCGAAGAACGGATGATGGAAACCGAATTTGCCGCCTTCAAGCCGCTTGGCCTTTGGGTGCATGGTCCGGGCGTGATGCATACCAGCCGTCCGATCACCGATGTGGGTGACCTGAACGGTCTGAAACTGCGCGCGCCGACCCGCACCACGACAACCCTGTTCACCGGGCTGGGGGCGACATCAGTTGGCATGCCCGTCCCAGCCGTGCCAGAGGCATTATCAAAAGGCGTGATTGATGGCGCCGTGATCCCGTGGGAGGTTGTGCCCGCGTTGAAAGTGCAGGAATTGGTGGGCAATCACACTGAATTCCCCGGTCAGGCGCTTTATACAACCGCCTTTATCTTTGCGATGAACAACGCCGCCTATGACGGGCTGCCCGATGATCTGAAGGCCGTGATTGATGCCAATTCCGGGCTAGAGTTTTCCGCCTTTGCAGGTCGGACGATGCAGGAATATGACGCGCCGGGCCGCGAACTGGCTGTGGGTGCAGGCAACAACATCGTCACGCTCAGCGATGATCAGGTCGCTGCCTGGAAAGAGGCCGCACAGCCCACAATCGACAACTGGATTGCGGAGGCTGACGCGGCGGGTATCGACGGCACCGGCCTTTATGAGGCCGCAACCGCGCTGATTGCCAAGCATTCGTCAGGCAACTAAAAAACTTGCGACCCCCGGGATGCATCTTGGGGGTCGCATTGCGTCCGGAGACCTGATTTGTTGCATGTTCTGATCACACATATGGCGCGCTTTATGGCGCTGCTGGGTGGCATTGTGTTGTGCCTGCTGGTGGTGATTGTCTGTGTCAGCGTGCTGGGTCGCGAGGCGAATGATCTATCGCATGCGGGCTATCTGGGCGCGCTTGGTCCCTGGTTGTTGGAACGCGGTGTTGGTCCGGTGACGGGTGATTTCGAACTGGTTGAGGCTGGCATTGCCTTTGCCATTTTCGCCTTTCTGCCGCTAACCCAGTTGAACGGCTCCCATGCGACCGTTGATATCTTTACCGGTGGTCTTGGGCCGCGCGTCAATAACGCCCTTGCGATGTTCTGGAGCGTGGTGATGGCGATGGCCATCATGTTGATCACATGGCGGCTTTTTGAGGGGATGCAGGACAAGATCCGCTATCGCGAGACAACTTACCTGATCCAATTCCCAGTCTGGTGGGCCTATGCCGCCAGCCTTGTGGCTGCGATCACGGCCAGTGTCGTCAGCTTTTACTGTGCTGTGATGCGCCTGACAGGGGTGCGTCAAGGATGACAGATCTGGCCCTTGGATATCTGTCGTTCCCGTTTCTGCTGCTGTTGATTTTTCTGCGCGCGCCGATTGGTTTGGCGATGCTGATCTGTGGCATTGGCGGATTGTTTCTGGCCACGGATGGCACGACGGTGTTCATGGCCAAGCTAAAGTCAGAAGTTTATTCCACCTTCTCAAGCTATAACCTGTCGATCATTCCGATGTTCCTGCTGATGGGACAGTTTGCAACCCTGTCGGGCATGTCGCGCGCCTTGTTCAAAGCGGCAGAGGCTTGGCTGGGCCATCGCAAGGGTGGCATGGCCATGGCCGCAGTCGGGGCCTGTGCCGGGTTCGGGGCGATTTGCGGGTCATCATTGGCCACCGCCGCCACGATGAGCCGAGTGGCTCTGCCGGAATTGAAAAAATACGGCTATTCCGGCGGGTTTTCGACCGCGACGCTGGCCGCAGGGGGCACATTGGGCATTCTGATCCCGCCATCGGTGATCCTTGTCATCTACGCCATTCTGACCGAACAAAACATCGCCAAACTCTTCGCCGCCGCCTTCATCCCCGGCATTCTGGCTGCCCTTGGTTACATGCTGACGATTGCGATCTATGTGCGGCTTTATCCTGATCAGGCAGGCACCCATCCGCGCCTGCCTTATGCCGCCCGCGCCAAGGCGTTGCTGGCGGTCTGGCCAGTACTGATTGTTTTTGCGCTGGTGGTGGGCGGGATTTACAATGGCTGGTTCACGCCCACCGAAGGTGCTGCCGTGGGCGCGATGGGGACGGGGTTGATCGCGCTATTCTCGGGCTCGCTGAACTGGGCGGTGTTCCGCGACAGCATCCTGCAAACGGCGACGGGCACCGGCATGATCTTTTTCATCGTGCTGGGGGCAGGGTTCTATAATGGGTTTCTGGCGCTGACACAGGTGCCGCAGGAATTGTCGGGTTGGGTGGCAGGGCAGGGATTCAGCCCGTGGACGGTGATGATCCTGATCCTGTTATTCTATCTGGTGCTGGGCTGTTTGATGGACAGCCTGTCGATGATTCTGCTGACGATCCCGATCTTTTGGCCTGTCGTCTCAACCCTTGATTTTGGGATGACCACCGAAGAGGTGGCGATCTGGTTCGGTATCCTCGTTCTGATCGTGGTGGAGGTCGGGCTGATCACGCCGCCGGTGGGGATGAACCTGTTTATCATCAACAATATGGACAAGGACACGCCGATGGCGGCGACTTACAAGGCGGTATTGTTCTTTGTTGGTTCTGATATTCTGCGGGTGATTATCCTGCTGATGTTCCCGGTCATCACGCTGTTCCTGATCAGACCATGACCCCGTCCCGGACTTGATCCGGGACCTCCACCCTTGGCTGACAAAGAGGTCCCGGGTCAAGTCCGGGACGGGGCGTTCTATGCCGGTAGGTTCGGGGCCGGATGCGGTTGCCCGTCAAATGTGAAGTCGCATTCCAGCGCCTGATCAACCACGCGCTGCGCATTGGGGATGTCGTTGCCTTCGGCCCGGCGGGTCGCCACCGCACGCGAATAGTTCAGCGATAGCCAGCGATGGATCAGCCGCGCGCGCAGTTCGGGCATCGGTACATCCAGTCGTGCGCTAACGTCCCACAGCGCGGCCAGTTCGGACCATGGCGCCTCATTAAACATCAGGTAATTGCCTTCGACGATCACGATCTCAACCTCTGGCGGCACTGCGACCGCACCGGCAATGGCGATGTCGCGGGTCCGGTCAAAGATTGGGGCAAAGACTTCGTCACCGGTTTTCAGCGCTTTGATCAGGCGAACAAATCCGGGGCCGTCAAAGGTTTCCGGCGCACCCTTGCGGGTTTGCATTCCGCGGTCTTCGAGAACGCGATTGTCCAAGTGAAACCCGTCCATCGGCACGACGACAGAGGGCCGCTTGCCCAGATTGAGCCTGCGCGCCAGTTCGGTAGCCAGCGTGGATTTGCCCGAACCCGGTGCGCCTGTCACGGCGACCAGCTTGCGCCCGTGTTCGGACGCCAAAAGATGTTCCGCCAACGCATTGACGTGAAGTGTGAGCGTATTCAAAGTTTTGCCTGCCTTATTCGGGCTTTGCCCTGTTTTATGGCAGGCTAGCGCGAAGTCCCGGCCCGGGCGAGCGATTTTTTGACTGCGACGGGATTCTTGCCCATAGGTGTGACTTTGATCGCTGCGCAATGTGGCAAATTGGTGGATCTGCCCTATTTTTGGGCCTTAACGTGATGCGGTAAAGGTGAGGGACGGTATGGCAATGGCCCTGAGAGTATGGCGCATCCTTATGGCCGTCTGGACGACTGCCAGCGAAAAGCACCTTGGCCTGATCGCGGCGGGTGTCGCATTTTTTGGGATGTTCGGGATCTTTCCGGGCATTGCGGCCGTGATTGCGATTTTCGGTCTGGTGGCCGATCCGGTTGTCATCGCGGAACAATTGACGCTGATGGAAGGCATCATTCCCGCGGGTGCCTATGATTTGTTGTCCAGTCAGGTCAATGGTCTGGTCAACGCCCCGTCCGAGGCGCTGGGCTGGGCCACAGTTGTGTCGATTGCGCTGGCGCTGTGGTCGTGCAGGGCAGGTGTTGCCGCCCTGATTGGCGGGCTGAATGCCATTGCCGGGCATCGGCAGCGCAATGGGATCATTCAGCTTTTTGTCGCCTTTTTGCTGACCATCGCCCTTGTCTCGATGGCGATTGTTGCGGTGCTGATGGTTGTGGTTCTGCCGATCGCCGTTACCCTGATTTCAACGATCACCGCGACCGATTGGCTGCTGCAAGGCCAGACCGCCTGGTTGCTGGAAGGTGCCCGCTGGCTGATCGCCCTTGGCGTTCTGATCCTGGCGCTGAACCTGCTTTATCGCTTTGGCCCCGCCCGGATTGGTGGTCGCGGTCGTTGGTTCACCGTGGGTGCGTTTGTCGTGGTGATCCTGTGGGTCGCAGCGTCAGTGGGCCTGTCCTATTACCTGAGCAATTTCGCCAGCTACAACGAGGTTTACGGATCCATCGGGGCCGTGATTGGCTTGCTGCTGTGGCTTTATGTCAGTGCCTATCTGATCCTGTTGGGGGCCGCGCTGAATGTTGAAATCCATGGCCAGAACAAGCCGGAATCGGCGGGCGATACATCTTATCTGGCTGAGGGGTAGCGCCTAGACCTGCCCGCCCGAAATCTCAATCGTCTGCCCGTTGATGCTGCGCGCCCCGTCAGAGCAGAGCCACATCAGCGCCGATGTTGTTTCATCCACGTCCAGCAAGACCCCGCTACGGTTGCCTTGCGCGATGGCCGCAATCGCCCCGGCCTCATCCACGCCAAACCGTTTCATCACGCCGGGCAGTTGGTTGCGCACGATGGCGGTGTCCACATAGCCCGGGCAAAGTGCGTTAAAGGTGATGGGGCGCTTCAAGTATTCTTCCGATAGTCCGTGGACCAGCCCGATCACCCCATGTTTGCTGGCGGTGTAGGGGATCGCGTTTTTCAGGCCCCGCACGCCCGCGATGGAACTGATCACGATCATCCGCCCCGGATCATCCGCCCCCAGCGTTTCGAGCGCCGCCTGCATTGTCAGGAAGACGCCATCAAGATTGGTCGTCATGGTGCGCCGCCAATCGGCGAGCGTTGTCTGGGCAAAGGGTTTGCCTTCGGCGATGCCCGCATTGGCGACGCAGATCTGCACCGGCCCGTGTACCTTGGCGGCCGCAGCGATCCCGTCACGCACCGACGCTTCATCATCCACATCCATCACCAGCGGGTGCAGGCGCGGGTTTTCTGCCGCGACCTCATCAAGCTTGTCGGCGCGCCTGCCAGTGATCGTGACCTCCGCCCCGGCCTCTGCCAATGCAATCGCGATCCCCTTGCCAATGCCCGTACCGCCACCGGTGACGAGCGCGTGTTTGCCTGCATGTTCCATGATCAGCCCTCCATTCCCCGGTGATGCTACAGTTGCGTGCTGGATCGGCAAGGGGCGTGACATCCTGACCTGACGTCGGCAAATGATTGGTGCTGGAGGGGCGGAGGTCTAACCCGCTCAGCCGGGTTTCATGAAACTGAACTGATTGTCCCGTGGCGCAATATCTAGCCAAGCAAATGTCGCGGAGTTCTGCGCGGGAGGTCCGGTGTGCGGACTTAGCTGTCGTGGATGCGACTTCGCGAAGGTCAGCTTTAAATATTCCGGTCGCCACACAGAGCATTGGGACGATTTTGCCCTTGTATCATTGCGGGCATGAAGGCAACTGATTACTCTTGCGAAATGACCAGAGACAGAGCCGGACGTACTGAACTTATGAACGCTGTCGTCGATGGCGACGATGCGCGGGTCCGCAGGCTGCTGGATCACGGCGCAAATCCTGACGATGTCGATAAAGCCGGATGGTGTGCACTCCATTTCGCTGCACAGGAATGCTCAGAGACGATGGTCAGAATGCTTGTCGACGCCAAGGCCAATTTGGAACTGCGCGAAAAGTACGGCAACACACCACTGTGGCGTGCGGTATCGAACTACAAGGGCGGCGCAGAAGTCATCAGCACATTGCTAAAAGCTGGTGCCAATCCTGACGCTGAAAACAAAAGTGGCAACAGCCCACGCTCAATAGCGAATACAATCGCAAACTATGACGCGGCGAAGTTTTTTGAGAACTACTGACGTTGGTGCGGGCGCAGCATTGGTCGATAAGGGCTCTTTGCAGACCTTCCTTGCGCTCGCATCCTCCTGTATTGCAGCAGATGATGATGAAATGGTTTGATATTCCGCCCGTCTGGCTTTTGCTGGCGCTTGTGATGACATGGGTCATCGCGGATGTGCAGCCTTTGTGGCTGCGGATGGGTGGCCCTTTGACTGACCTTCTTGGCGGGCTTTTGGTTGGGGCTGGCATCGTCCTGATGTTGCTTGCCATGGCCGAGATGCGCAAAAGGCAGACCACGGTCATTCCGCATCGCGAGGCTGATCATCTGGTCACGACAGGTGTTTTCAAGCGCAGCCGCAACCCCATTTATCTGGGTGATGCGCTGATCCTTGCCGGGCTCGCCCTGCGCTGGGACGCGCCGATTGCCCTGATTCTGGTGCCTTTGTTCATGTTCACGATTACGCAGCGCTTTATCCTGCCCGAAGAAGACGGGCTGCGCCGGAAATTTCGTGCTGAATTTGCCCGCTATTGCGAAAAGACGCGCCGTTGGCTGTGAACTAGCGCTAACAGTGTTCTTTTTGCCCTTGATATAAAAGAACGCCGCACCTCATCCCTTGTGAAATATTATTCCGCCCTATAATCCAGCCGAGGATGCATGAGCAAATATGGGGGATGGTCCGTGAAAATCGGCACACCAAAAGAGATATTTGAAGGCGAAGATCGGGTTGCGATGACCCCGGCCTCTGTCAAGGACCTGCAAAAGCTTGGGTTTGATTGTCTGATCGAAACCGGTGCGGGCGCGAAGGCGGGTTTTTCCGACCAGACATATACCGATGCGGGTGCCGAGGTGGTCGCAGATGCGGCTGCCTTGTTCGCGGCGGCTGATATCGTGGCCAAGGTCCGCCCGCCGGAGGATGAAGAGGTCAAGCGCCTGCGCGAAGGTCAGACCCTGATTTCCTTCTTCTATCCCGGCCAGAACGAAGCCCTGATGAATGCCGCCAATGATACTGGTGCTACCGTCATCGCCATGGATATGGTGCCCCGTATTTCTCGCGCCCAGAAAATGGATGCCCTGTCATCCATGGCAAATATCGCCGGTTATCGCGCCGTAATCGAAGCGGGCAACAACTTTGGCCGCTTTTTTACCGGGCAGGTGACTGCCGCTGGTAAAGTGCCCCCGGCCAAGGTGCTGGTGGTCGGTGCGGGTGTTGCCGGTCTTGCCGCGATTGGTACGGCGACATCGCTGGGTGCCATCACCTATGCTTTTGACGTGCGCCCCGAAGTGGCCGAACAGGTTGAATCGATGGGTGCTGAATTTGTCTTCCTCGATTTTGAGGAGGATCAGCAGGATGGGTCGGCGACCGGTGGTTATGCCGCTGTTTCCAGCCCGGAATTTGCTGCCGCACAGCTTGCCAAGTTCCGTGAGATTGCCCCCGACATGGATATCGTGATCACCACGGCCCTGATCCCAGGCCGCGACGCGCCAGAGCTTTGGACCAAGGATATGGTCGAAAGTATGAAGCCCGGTTCGGTCATTGTGGACCTTGCGGCCGAGCGTGGCGGTAACTGCAAACTAACCGTGAAGGATGAAAAGATCGTCACTGATAATGGCGTGACGATCATCGGTTACACTGATTTCCCAAGCCGGATGGCCGCGCAATCATCGACACTCTATGCCACGAACATCCGCCATATGATGACTGACCTCACGCCTGAAAAGGATGGGCAGGTCGATCACAATATGGAGGATGACGTGATCCGGGGGGCAACCGCCACCTATAAGGGCGAGATTACATTCCCGCCGCCACCGCCCAAGGTGGCCGCGATTGCGGCGCAGCCCAAGAAGGCCCCGCCAAAGGAACTGACCGCTGAGGAGAAAGCGGCAGCGGAAGTGGCCGCGTTCAAGAAAGAGACCCGCAATCAGGTCACTTTGCTAGCCGTCGGTGCGGTCGCGCTACTGGCTGTTGGCCTTGTCGCGCCTGCCAGCTTTATGCAGCATTTCATCGTGTTCGTGCTGTCGGTCTTTATCGGGTTCCAGGTGATCTGGGGCGTGGCCCATTCATTGCACACGCCGTTGATGGCGGTAACCAACGCGATCTCTTCGATCATCATCCTGGGTGCCTTGATGCAGATCGGGTCGGGGTCCTGGCTGGTGATGATATTGGCAGCGCTTTCGGTCTTTATGGCTGGTATCAACATCTTTGGCGGCTTCATGGTGACACGGCGAATGCTCGCCATGTTCCAGAAATCTTAAGCGAGGGCAGGACACATGGATTTTGGATTTACCACTGCCGCTTATGTTGTTGCGGCTGTTCTTTTCATCCTCGCGCTGGGCGGGCTGAAGAACCAGGAAAGCGCCAAGCGTGCAATCTGGTATGGCATCGTGGGGATGGCGCTGGCCGTTGTGGCCACGCTGATGGGGCCGGGTGCCGGTCTTTGGATATTCTCGATCATTCTGATCGCGGGCGGTGCCGTGATTGGCATGCAGCTGGCGCAACGGGTGCAGATGACCCAGATGCCAGAGCTTGTGGCGGCCATGCATTCGCTGGTTGGTCTGGCCGCCGTTTTCGTCGGCCTGAACGCCCATATCGAGATCGGGCGCGTCGCCGCCGGCTTTGGCGAGGCGAGCCTGCCATTTCCGCAGGAAACCTATGGTACGCTGACCGGGGCCGCGAAAGAGGTTGCTGACCAGTTCCGAGGCTTCGCCGCCATCGTCGCCAAGAAGACGGGTGTTGAGATCAACATCCTGCGCGTCGAACTGGTCTTGGGTATCTGGATTGGTGCGGTGACCTTTACCGGTTCCGTCATTGCCTATGGCAAGCTGGCTGGCCGCGTGTCGTCGGCGGCTGAAAAGCTGCCGGGCGGCCATCTGCTGAACATCGCCGCTGCTGCGATTTCGGTGCTGTCGCTGGTTTGGTATTTGTCTTCTGGCGGTTTTTTCCCGTTGTTCTTGCTGACGGTGGCCGCGCTGTTCATCGGCTATCACCTGATCATGGGTATTGGTGGCGCAGATATGCCTGTCGTTGTGTCGATGCTGAACAGCTATTCCGGCTGGGCCGCAGCGGCGATTGGTTTCAGCCTTGGCAACGACCTGTTGATCGTTGTTGGTGCGCTTGTCGGGTCCTCTGGTGCGATCCTGTCTTACATCATGTGTAAGGCGATGAACCGGTCCTTTGTCAGCGTGATCCTGGGCGGCTTTGGCGGCCCTGCGGGTGAGCAGATGGCCGTGGAAGGCGAGCAGGTCGCGATAGATGCTGATGGTGTGGCGACCGCCCTGAACGAGGCGGATAGCGTCATCATCATCCCCGGTTACGGCATGGCCGTTGCACAGGCGCAGTCAGCAGTTGCCGAGTTGGTCCGCAAGCTGCGCGCGCAGGGCAAGAATGTCCGCTTTGCCATTCACCCTGTCGCCGGTCGTTTGCCTGGCCATATGAATGTGCTGCTGGCGGAGGCCAAAGTGCCTTATGACATCGTGATGGAGATGGACGAGATCAATGACGACTTCCCGGATACGGATGTCGCCATTGTTATCGGATCCAATGACATCGTGAACCCTGCCGCACAGGATGATCCCAACAGCCCTATCGCTGGCATGCCGGTGCTGGAATGCTGGAAGGCGAAACAGGTGTTCGTGTCCAAGCGCGGGCAGGGCACAGGTTATTCGGGCATCGAGAACCCGTTGTTCTTTAAGGATAATACGCGGATGTTCTATGGCGATGCGAAAGCGTCACTGGATACGCTGCTGCCCAAGATCGACTGAACCGGTTCATAGCTGGTAAACGGACCGCCCGCGTGATGCGCGGGCGGTTTTTTGTTGTCTCAATGCGACATCCTGAAACGTACCATGTTATCAGTCACTTACGCTAAGATTTGACTGTCGGCGTCACGTCGGACTTGCGTCGGCTATGCGTCGGACCCCTTCGCGCGTTGACGATAGGTCTTGTTAACGCTTGGCTATTCGGCACCATCTGCGTTGCCATCCGGTGAATGCACCGCACTTGTTCGAATCGTAGATCGCTGCCACGCTTGCCCCATATTTCAGAATGGAGCGATTTATATGCCCGTTTCCGTTGGCGCGATTACGCTGTTTATGGGCCCTGATACGGTTGGGGCGCCTGATGACCTTGAGGCCCCGATCATTGATTTCATTGATGCGGCGCAAAAGGAACTGCTGGTGTCAGTGCAGGAACTGGACCATCGCCCGATTGCCGAGGCGTTGATTGCGGCCCGCAGGCGGGGTGTGCGGGTACAGGTTATTCTGGAGCAGGATTACCTGCGCGAACGTAAGGTCCCCCAGGGTGACGGGCTGGGCGCGCAAGAGCTGAACCGCGAATTGCTGACCCTGATCCTGCGGGTGGGTGTGGATGCCAAGGCGGATTACAACCCGCAGATTTTTCATCAGAAATTCATCGTCCGTGACAGATCCGCCCTGTTGACCGGATCAACCAATTTTACCACCACGGGTGTGACCAAGAACCTGAACCATCTGGTTATTCTGGAAGATATCGAGGTTGCTCGCGAATATGCCCGCGAGTTTCGCCAGATGCGGCGCGGTGTTTTCGGCAAACGCAGCCTGGAGACGCCGCGCAAGCCGTTGGAAGGCCATTTTGTCAGTGGCGTGCGGACCAAGCCGCTATTCGCCCCGGATCACGCGCCGGAAATGGAATTCATCAAGCAGATGATCAAGGCGGAAACGCGGATTGATTTCGCCGTATTCACCTTTGCCCAGTCGTCGGGGATTGATGATGCGCTGGTCAATGCCCGCCAGAAAGGGCTGGGTGTCCAAGGTGTGCTGGACCGCAGGCAGGCCAATCAGAAATGGGCCTCCAAGGGGACGCTGGTGGATGGCGGCATTACCCTGCATCGCAACAAGACCGGCACCGGGGTCCGCAAGGTGCATCACAAGCTGATGGTGATCGATGATGCGCTGACGATCCTTGGCAGTTTCAACTATACCGGGCCGGCCAATCTGGTGAATGATGAAAACATCATGGTGCTGGGTGATCTGGACCTGCCACCCGGGCAGCTGCGTGATGATCAGGCGGTGCTGGCCCGTTACGCCCGGGATGAGATTGACCGGATCATTGCCGATCAGGCGGAACCGATTGAGGTTGGGGCCTAGGAAATGCTGCCCCGGGGATCGCAGATTGATCATTTTGCACAATCGGCTATCATGGCGCCATATTTTTTGAAGTATTTGACATCTAAGGATTGTTGTTATGAGCGCCCCCTTCACGCAGGACGCCCGGATGGGCAAGCTGACGACGGTCTTGGGTCCCGATACCCTTGTTCTGCTGCGTTTTGACGGTGCTGACTATGTCAACGATCTGTTTGAATACCGGGTTGAGGCGCTATCAGCGGAACCAAATCTGGATTTTGACGGGCTGATCGGCACCCATGCCAGTGTCGAGATTGAAAGCCAGAATGATGGCATTCGCGCCTATGACGGGATCGTCACAGAGGCCAAATGGGCCGGTGTCGGCGAGAATGGTAATCGATATGCGCTGACCCTGCGCCCCTCGTTCTGGTTGGCGGGCCGCCGCCGCAACCAGCGTATTTTCCACGATATGACCGTTGTGCAGATCATCGAGGAATTGCTGGCCCCTTATGGCGGTTTGGGTGATCCGGCGCTGGAGGTCAAACTGACCGCCACATACCCCGCGCTGGAATATACCGTCCAATACCGCGAAAGCGATCTGGCCTTTGCCACCCGGTTGATGGAACGGTTCGGCATTTCCTATCATTTTGCCCATAAGGTTGGATCGCATACGCTGGTCCTGACCGACACGATTGACAATCATCCGGTGATCCCCGGTGGTGAGCGTGCCTATAAACCTGTCGACAGTGCCAGCCAATCAGGGGACGAACGGTTCTGGGAATGGCATCCCGAACGCCGCCTGACCACGGGCGCCGTCCGCCTGACCGATTACAATTTCAAGACCCCGCAAGCGGCGATGGAGGTCGAGCGCGTGGGTGATGCGGCTTATGCTGAAGGCCAGATCGAAAGCTATGATTATCCCGGTGACTATCTGGATCAGGAACAGGGCAAGGACGTTGTTGGCCTGCGTATCCTGCAGGAGCGCGGTCAGGATATCCGCCAGAGGGCGGTTGGTGATTGCACATCACTGGGTGCGGGCATGACCCTGACCCTGACGGGTGATCAGGTGAACGGGGTGCGGGGGGCCGATTACCTGTGCCTTATGGCCCGGCATTCCTATGTTTCGGATGCTTATGGGTCCGGTGGGACCGATAGTGCGGGCGAGGCTTATTCCGGTGAATATGTGCTGATGCCCACCACCGTTCCCCTGGCCCCCGAACGCAAGACACCGATGCCCGCCGTGCAGGGCCCGCAAACGGCTGTCGTCGTGGGCGAGGGCGAGATTGATTGCGACGAATATGGTCGCATTCTGGTGCATTTCCACTGGGACCTGAACAAAGCCTATTCGATGCGGTGCCGCGTCAGCCAGAACTGGGCGTCCAAGGGGTGGGGTGGTATGGTCATCCCGCGCATAGGCATGGAAGTGGTGGTCGAGTTTCTGGAAGGTGACCCCGACAAACCATTGGTGACCGGTTGCGTTTATAACGGCAAGAACACAGTGCCTTATGCCCTGCCCAAACACAAAACCCGATCCACGTTTCGGACCGATACCCATCTGGGCGAAGGCTATAACGAGCTGCGCTTTGAGGATGAGAAGGGCCGCGAGGAAATCCATTTGCATGCCCAATTGGATCACAGCGTGAAGGTGTTGAACCACCAGACCAACCGGGTGGACCGCACCAAGGTGGAATCGATTGGGGCCGCCAGCCTGCGCGAGGTCAAGTTCGTCGATGTCCATAACATTGGGATGGATATGACCGTCAATGTCGGCACCGGCCCGCATGGCGGTTTCGTCCGCAAACCCCTGACAGACAACCCGCAAGGCATTCGTGTTGCCGCCTATAATTTTGAACAATCCTTTCCTGAACTATCGGGCAAAGGGAATTACACGCTGACGGCGGCGTCGGGTATCGCGCTTTCGGCGGGTACAACGCTGCACACAAATATCGGTGGCGAGGCGACGCTGACTTACGGGGCGAGCCTGGCGCAATCGGTGCAAGCCAATATGCGCGAGACGACGGGCAAGAACCATTCGCAGGTTGTTGGGGCAAAATACCGTCTGGATGCACATGAAGAAATCCATCTGCGCTGCGGTGCCGCAGAACTGATCATGCGCCCCGATGGCACGGTCATCATCAACGGCAAGGATATGACGACCACCATGTCGGGCAATATCGAAGGCACTGTCGGTGGCAATATGGAACACAGCGTTGGCGGCAATGTCGATGTGAACGCCGGTGGGAACCTGAACGAAAGCGCGGGCGGCAGCATGAAGCTGAGCGCCAGCAAGATTGATCTGAACTGATGCATCCACAGGTCAAACGCAGGACAGCCCTTATCGCCATTGCTGCGGTGTTGCTCGGTTTGGGCGTCGTTGCAATGTCACAGGATCGAAAGGAACCAAGGTTGAAGAGTCACCTTACCGTCTATGTCAGCGAGCCGCTTTTGAGCCGGGGAGGAACCGTTGTCGTTGGTGCAATAGAAATCCCTCAGGAAGATTGGATCGCGCTGGCCGGTCCAAACATCGCTGACGACGACCCACAGAACCAAAAGCGGGCCACCCTGAATGAGAATGATCGTTTATTTGGTGCGCTAGCCTATGGTCCGGTGACACTGATCGAGCTTTATTACCCCGAGGATGGAACCTTTGGTGTGAATTTTGTTCCAGACATCAAAGCGCAAGATCCGCCTCGTCTCGCGACAGAACAAATCTTGGTCGGAAGCGGTTTTTGGTATGACGAACAGACTGATCAACGGCGTGATTGGGAAACGGCCATGACGTTTTATGTAGATGGCTCGCGCGCGGACAGACGCAACAGCCGTTTAGTGGCCGCATCACGCGGCAGGATCATGAATAAGACTTCTCAGCGCCAGGCGTTTGCAGGTGGCATCATCTATACCCCGAATAACGCAGAAATTCTTGAGGGCACATTGGGAGAGTATAAATGAGCGACATTACGATTTGCACTCGATCGTTCCACCCGGATGCTAATTTTGGTGCAGGTGGGCTTGCATTTGAGGGCGATGACCGTGGGTTTTCATTTTCATTGGCTGATACGGCTCGGATTTATCATATTGTAAGGTTCAACCTGCAAACCGCGAACGTCGTTGAGGTGATTTGCGATTCTGATCCTTCCGCCAACGCCATTGCCCATACCGTAATTAACGAGGGCGCCGAAATGGCGGTAAACCCGCTTTACCCGTCTGGTGATATCGTTCCAGATGCGCCACCCATGGAAAACGATTATTCCCAACCGCGAAAGAAGCCGCGCCACGAGGAAACTTATTCGATCACAGCCTATACGGAAGACGGTGATCAGACGGCGAATATCTTTCTCAAATACGCGGGTAAGAATTTTGCCTTCTATGGCGCCGATACCGATGTGGGGCATGATTTTTTCGGTGGTCCGCTGTCGAATGAGGAACGCAATGACACGGGATCAGGCCGGATCGCGGATGGCTGGATCCCGTATAACGGCGTGGTGCCGGATTTGGATGTGTCCAATCAGCTGTTCCTGATGTTGGACCGGGCAGAGGGTAAAGCCTATGTTCAGGCAACGATGACCGGCGATGGCTTTCCCAATGCCGAATGTTTTGTGATCGATAGTGGCGGCGCGGTGCTTGGCCTTGCCACGCATATTCGCACGGGCACCGCCTTGACCCAGTTGCCCGGTGGCCGTGCCATTCGCATGTGTATGACCCAGCTTGATGAGGTGGATTGGAGCAATACCGACACGTTCGGATCCGCAACAACCGCCAATGCCGTCTATGACTACATGTCCTTTGGCACCACGGAGGTGGTTGAAGGCAATGTTGGCCGGTCGGGGTTGAATGCCGCCCATCTGGGTCGCGATGCAAGCGGCAATCTGGTCCGTCAGATACAGGACCATATCCCATTGCCCAGCCCCCGAAATTACGAGTGGCTGTGGGAATGATTGGGCCATGTTGGTATAAGATAGCAAGGATGTAAGGACAGGATATGGCAGGAAAACCCGTAACACGGCTTGGTGATATCGGTTCTGGCCATGCGTGCCATTTTCCACCAACCCCTAGCATTGCCGCATCACCGGATGTGTCTGTGGATGGTCTTCCCGTGGTCCGTCAGGGCGATGCTTACGCCCCGCATGCATGCCCGACATGTCCTGCCCCACCGCATCCGCGGATGCTGGCAGGTGGGTCCAGCACCGTCTTTATCAATGGGCTGCCAGCGGGCCGTGTTGGTGATCCGATATCCTGCGGTGGCGCTGCTGATAAAGGGTCATCGTCGGTCAGTATCGGCGGCTGATGCCTGTACCCAGTCGCCCGGGCTAATCCCGTCCAGCGTCCATGATCCCACCCGCCAGCGAACCAGCCGCAAGGTCGGGAACCCGATATGTGCTGTCATTCGCCGCACCTGCCGGTTACGCCCTTCACTGATCGTGATTTCGACCCATCTGTCCGGCACTGATTTGCGGAACCGTACCGGCGGGTCGCGTAGCCACAGATCAGGCGGGTCGATCAGCCGCGCCTTGGCGGGCTGTGTTGGCCCGTCTTTCAAGGTGATCCCCGCGCGCAAGGGGGCAAGGTCGGCATCCTGCGGGTCGCCTTCGACCTGCACCAGATAGGTTTTGGTTAGCTTGTGTTTTGGATTGCTGATCTTGGCCTGCAACTTGCCATCATCGGTCAGCACCAAAAGCCCTTCGCTATCCCGGTCAAGCCGCCCTGCGGGATAGACCCCGGGCATGTCGATAAAACCTGACAGGGTCGGTCGTGTCGTCGGGCTGCGCGTGTCGGTGAATTGCGACAGCACCCCAAATGGTTTGTTGAACAGGATGATCCGGGTCATGGGGGTGATGTGCCTCAGATATCTGACCGGGTCTACCTGGATTTTAGGCTGCGTGCCGCCCGGTATACGGTTGTACGCCGCTAACACATTATAAAGATTTGATTTTTTTGTTTACAGCGGGCGAATCCCCGCTAGGTTGCGAGAAGAGACTGACCGAATAAAGGTGCGCACCCATGCCCCCGATTGCCGACCATCCGTTGCGCTATGCGATGGCGAATGAACTGCATGCCAGGCCGTTTCCGTCGGTGTCAGCCCCCAGCCGTGCCGCGTTTCTGGCGCTGAAACCTGCCGAAAATGCCGCTGGCCGTGATCGCGAGGCGGATCGCAGGCATCTGATTGATTTGCTGGATCGTTTCGGGGCCAAACATCCGCCGCCCGAGGCGACCCATTATTTCGGTGAGATCGGCAAGCACCAACTGAAATGGGAAAGCCACACGGAATTTGTGACTTACACCATCTTCGGGGACGGTGTGGCCGAACGCCCGTTTGACGCCGCCACATTCGCGGTGTTTCCACAAGACTGGTTGGAGAATGCGCCCGGCACACGGATGACATCGGCCCTGATCCGGGTGGAGGTGGCTGAAGGTGATGATGGTATCGCGGAAAAAGTGCAGGACTGGCTGGTGCCGGAAAGCCTCGCCATCAGTCGTGTGCTGGAGGATGATCTGGTCATCGCCGGCGATTTTCGGATTGATACGGCGGGGCATATGCGCTTTGCCCTGTTTGCCCGTCCGCATGTGGGCAAGCGCCGCATTGGACGTGTGATCCAGCGCCTTTGCGAGATCGAGACTTATAAGGCGATGTCGATGCTGGGGTTGAGCCGGGCGCGGGCGTTGGGCCCGCAGATGGGAAAGGCTGATGCCGCGCTCAGCAAGCTGCTAAGCGATATGTGTGGCGATACGGCCGATCCGGCGGTGATCCTGCAAGAGTTGCTGGAAATCTCGGCCGAGCTGGAAAATACGATCGCGCAAAGCGAGTTTCGTTTTGGCGCGACGGGTGCTTATGAAACGATTGTGAACCAGCGCATCGCGATCCTGCGCGAGGAACGGTTTGGCGGGCGCCAGACCTTTGGTGAGTTCATGATGCGCCGGTTTGATCCCGCGATGCGGACGGTGAAATCCACGCAAGGCCGGTTGCGGGCGATGTCGGACCGGGCATTGCGCGCGGGCAATCTGTTGCGGACAAGGGTGGATGTGGAACGATCAGCGCAAAATCAGGACCTGCTGACCAGCATGGATAAACGCGCAGATCTGCAACTACGTCTGCAGCGCACAGTCGAAGGGCTGTCGGTTGTGGCGATCAGCTACTATGCCGTCAATCTGGTGCTGTATCTGACCGGGCCGCTGGAACAGAGCTTTGGTATCTCCAAGGTGGTGATGGCCGCAATTGCAACGCCTTTGGTGCTGTTTGCGGTATGGCTGATGGTACAGCGCATCCGAAAACATATGGAGTGACCAGAGTTTCGTAGAAACTCTGACCCAATTTTTTTGAAAAAAATTGGCGCCGCGCTTACAGGCCGCGAATGCGCGGATCCAATGCGTCGCGTAGCCCGTCGCCGATATAGTTGACCGATAGCACCGTCAGTGAAATCGCCAGCCCCGGCCAGATCACGCGTTCGGGGAAGGATGTCATTCGGTCTACACTGTCAAACAGGATCTTCCCCCATGTCGGGAAATCGGATGGGAAACCGAGACCCAGAAACGACAGCGCACTTTCGGTGATGATCGCTGTGGCCAGCCCCAGCGTCGCCGATACCATGATCGGTGACAACACGTTGGGCAGCAGGTGCCGCGTGATCATCCGTCGCGCGGGTGTCCCGATAGATCGTGCCGCCAGCACAAATTCCCGTTCTTTCAGCGCCATCACATCGCCGCGCACGATCCGTGCGGTTTGCATCCAGGATGTGATTCCGATCCCGACCACGATCAGAATGAATATGCCGTTTTCAGGCCCAAATGCCGCCCGCAGCGGATCCCGGAAGAGCAGCATCATCACCAGCAGAAGCGGCAGGAGAGGCAGGGCAAGAACCAGATCGGTGAACCGCATCAGGATCCCGTCCAGCCGTTTGAAATAGCCTGCCAGCACGCCGATAGTCGTTCCCAGAAACAAGGTCAGGATCATGGCGGTCCACCCCACGGCCAGCGATATCCGTCCGCCTTGCATGATATTGGCCATGATGTCGCGGCCCAGATTATCGGTCCCCATCGGGTTGCCCCAGCTGACTTTGGCGTTGCCATCGACCAGTCCGATATAGATCGGCCGCACATCCTTGTTCCGGATATCGAGCTTACCAGGGTCCACATCCCAGATGATCGGGCCGATGGTCACAAAGAGCGTGATGAAGGTCAGAAAGAACAGACCAAAGACGGCACCTTTGTGCGTCTTGAACTGCTCCCACACATCCGCCCATTGGCTGCGCGTTTTCTCAACCGTGAGCGGGGCAGAGCTGTCACCCGCTGTCAGAACCGGTTTTGCGGGACGCTGTGGCAGGTTATCAGTCATAGCGGATCCTCGGGTCAAGAATGCCGTAGAGGATATCGGCAATCAGGTTCATCATCACAATCAGCACGGCCAGCAGGAAGGTGATGGTCATCACCATGGGGATGTCAGAGCCTTGCAAGGCGATGATCAGCAATTGCCCCAGCCCGTTTACCTTAAAAATCTGTTCGGTGATGATCGCACCGCCAAAGATCGACGGAATGCCAAGGGCGATCACCGTTACCACGGGGATCATCGAATTGCGCACCACATGCTTCATGACGACAACGCTTTCCGACATCCCCTTTGCCCGCGCGGTGCGCACGTAATCCTGCCCCAGATTGTCCAGCATGGAGGCCCGCATATAGCGACTGACCTGTGCTGTGGTCTGCAAGGCCAGTACCATCACCGGCATGATCATCTGGCGTAGTTGGAACATGAAACTGTCCCAGTCAGTCACCACATGGGTCGTGTCATAGATCGAGGGCAGCCATTTTAGTTGGACCGAGAATATCACGATCAGCAGCACACCGGAAAAGAAGGGCGGCACAGAAAAACCGATCATCGATATGAATGTGCCTGCCTGATCGAAGACCGAATATTGCCGGTAGGCGCTGATGATCCCGATGGGCAAGGCGATTAGTACCCCAACCACATAGGACATGCCCACAACCCAGAGCGTCTGCGGCATCCGCTGGGCGATGGTGTCAAAGACCGGGCTGCGGGATTGAAAGCTTATGATCCGCTGCGCCCCATCGGCAAAATTGGTGCCAAAGGCGTTGTCGATCCAGTATTGTGGCTCAACAATAAAGAATTGTCGCAGCCAAAGCGGGAAGCGCACATACCAGGGTTCACCCAACCCCAGCGCCAGCCGCATTTCCTGCCGGACTTCTGGCGGGATCGTCAGGGGCATGCTGGCCATCGGGTCGCCGGGCGCAAGTTCGAGAAGCATGAAGATCACAAAAGCAATGAACAAAAGCGTCGGGATCGAGATCAGCACGCGACGGAAAGTGTATGTCAGCATAGCGACGCCTTGGTTGATGGTTTTTGCAAAGAAAGTGTACCCGTCCCGGACTTGATCCGGGACCTCCACCTGTCGTTGGGCGAACCTGCCCGAGGGGGAGGCCCCGGGTCAAAGCCCGGGGCGGGGTCGTGATTTATTCGCCGATGCGATACCAGTCAGCGATATTCCAAAGCTCGGAATCCCAGACGTTCAACGCCACACCGCCAAGTGTCTTGGCATGGGCCGAGTTCCGACCACGGTGGGTCAGCGGCAGGATGATATATTCCTGCATCAGCATGTCGTTCATCGCTTTGGCCAGACGCGCACGTTCGTCAATGTCGCCGGTAGACGCCATTTCGGCGCGCAGGGCGTCATAGTCTTCTGAACAGAAGCGCGGCATGTTGTTACCCTGCCACTGTGTTTCCGGACGTGGTGCATCATCGCAGACCCAGTTGGCCATATACGATTCAGGGTCTGTGCCATCGAAGTTGTTGGTGTACATTTCGATATCGGCAAAGAACTTCTGGAACGTATCGGGCGAACCCGGGTCGGAGCCAAAGAAGACAGACGCATCGATATTGCGCAACTCCACTTCGATCCCGATCTCTTCCCACCACTGTTTGATCAAGGCTTGGTAGTCCTGACGCACAGCATTGGTGGATGTCTGGTAGAGAACCGACAGGCGCACGCCGTCTTTTTCGCGCACACCGTCACCACCGGGAACCCAGCCTGCCGCATCCAAGACACCTTTGGCGCCTTCGATGTCCTGTACAAGGCAGCCGTCATTGGCCGAAGAGTTGAAGATCGCAGGTGCGGGCAGCACGTTGCAGGTCAGTTTACCGAACTCACCATAGCCAACTTCGGTCAGCAATGCCCGGTCGATGGCCATCGACAGTGCTTGCCGCACGGATTTATCCGTCAGGAACGGGTGAGGGTGCTTGGCTGTGCCGCGCTCTTCGCCCAGTTCGGCAGACGGATCGGTCATGTTGATCATGATCCGTTCCACGGATGTCCCGAAGGCCACGACGTTTTCGCCAAGCCCGGCCTCTGCCATGCCCGACAGCACATCAGGTGCCAGCTGCAGGTTCCAGGCGTAGTCGAATTCGCCTGTTTCATGCACCGCACGACCGGCTGCTGCTGCGTCACCGCCACCTTTGAAGGTCACAGACGCAAAGGCAGGCTTGCCTTCTTCGCGGTAGTTTTCATTGGCCACGGCGGTGAACACGTCATTGGTGCGGAAATCCGTCACCACAAACGGGCCGGTGCCGATGGGGCCAAAGTTTTCATCCGTGCATTCAGGTGCTTTTGGCCCGAGGCATTCGGCAAACTGGGCCTTTTGGATGATGGGCGCCTGTGCGCCAACGAAAGGACCATAGGGGAACGGCTTGGCCACGCTGAAATTGACCACGACGGTCAATTCGTCAGGTGTGTCAACGCTGACGACGTCGAGGTATTTTTCACCCTGGGCACAACCGCCACCTTCGGCGGTGCAATATTCCCAGCTGAATTTTACATCTTCCGACGTCACAGGTGTGCCATCGGACCACAGCAGGCCTTCCTGCAGTTTCCAAGTGATTGATTTGAGGTCTTCGGCCACGCCGCCATTGGCCACGGTGGGCACTTCCTGCGCCAGCCATGCGACAAGGTTGCCATCTGTGTCGTAACGCGCAAGTGGCTCAAGCATCAGGCTTGCGGCTTCCAGTTCCTTGGTGCCGCCGGACAGATAGGGGTTCAGGATCGATGGCGCTTGCCAATAGATCACCTTGACCTCGCCATCGCGCCCGCGCTCGCCTTCGTGACCATCGGCCACGGCCATTGGGGCCCATGCCAAGCAGGCTGCGGCACCCATCAGGGCTGATTTGAGTTTCATTGTCTTTCTCTCCTTATTGGTTCGCTCTTTTGCCTCGTGACCTGCGGTTCATCCCGCAGTGTCGTTATTGTCATTGTAAAGGTGGCAGGCCGTGTACCGGCCCGGCCGGACCTCGCGATAGTCGGGTTCTTCAACCTTGCAGATATCCATGACCGCCGGGCAGCGCGTGCAGAAATTGCATCCTTGCGGCGGGTTGGAAGGGGAGGGCACATCGCCTTGCAGGATGATCCGTTCGACCTTGTCTTCCAGACTGGGGTCGGGTTCGGGCACCGCGGACAGCAGGGCTTGCGTGTAGGGGTGTAGCGGTTCGGCGTATAACGCCTCGCGCGGGGCGAGTTCGACGATCTTGCCCAGATACATTACCGCAACGCGGGTTGCGATATGCCGCACCATGGACAGGTCGTGGCTGATGAACAGATAGGTTAGGCCGAACTGTTCCTGCAGATCTTCCAACAGGTTGACCACCTGCGCCTGAATGGACACGTCGAGTGCCGCAATCGGTTCATCACACACGATAAATTTGGGGTTTAGCGCCAGCGCGCGGGCGATCCCGATCCGCTGCCGCTGTCCACCGGAAAAGGCGTGGGGGTAGCGTTTGGCGAATTTGCGGTTCAGGCCGACGGCATCCATCAGCTCGCCCACTTTTTCGCGCTTTTCGGCATCTGTCAGGCTGGTGTGTTCGTCCAGCGGCTCCTTGATGATCGCCTCGACCGTCATGCGCGGGTTCAGGGATGCTTGCGGGTCCTGAAACACCATCTGCATGGTGGGGCGCATCTCGCGCAGTTGACCCTGTGGCGTGTCGCCGATTTCACGATCGTCGATTGTGATCGACCCTGCCGTGATATCGTAAAGCCGCAGCACGGCGCGTCCGCAGGTGGATTTGCCGCACCCGGATTCGCCCACCAGCCCCAGCGTTTCGCCCTCCATGACGTCAAAGCTGACCCCATCGACGGCTTTCACCTCGCCCACCCGACGGCGTAGCAGGCCGGCATAGATCGGGAAGTGCATTTTCAGGTCGCGCACGCTGACCAGCGGCTGATTATCCTTACCGATATCAAGCATTGCGTGGCCCCCCGGTGCGGGCGTCAAAGAAACAAGCCGCGTCATGCCCGTGGCCCAAATCATAGCGCGGTGGGTTTTCGCGTTCGCAACGGTCAAAGGCCACATCGCAACGGTCCCGGAACGGGCAGGCGCTGGGCGCATCCATCATGATCGGCGGCTGTCCTTCGATGATCGTCAACCGCGCGTCCCGTTCGCCATGGATCGTGGGGATCGTTTTGAGCAGCGCGCGGGTATAGGGGTGTTGCGGATTGCGGAACAATTCCTTGACTGGGGCATGTTCGACAACCTGACCGCCATACATCACCATGACCCTGTCAGCGATACCGGCAATCACACCTAGATCATGGGTAATCCAGATCACGGCCATGCCCAGTTTGCTGCGCAATTCCTTCATCAATTCAAGGATTTGCGCCTGAATGGTCACGTCGAGTGCGGTTGTCGGTTCATCGGCGATCAGCACTTGCGGATCACAGGCAAGGGCGATGGCGATCATCACCCGCTGGCGCATGCCCCCGGAAAACTGGTGCGGGTAGTCCTTGAGCCGGCGCTGCGCATCGGGGATGCCGACCAGTTCAAGCAATTCCTGCGCCCGTTTGGCGGCGTCGCGTTTGTTCAGCCCCATATGTTTGCGCAGCGGTTCCATGATCTGGACGCCGACATTGAAGACCGGGTTCAGCGACGTCATCGGATCCTGAAACACAAAGCCGATTTTGCCACCGCGCACGGCGCGCAGCGTTTCGGCATCCACTTTCAGCAGGTCATTGCCGCCAAAGGTCACGGTGCCGCCGCGGACATCCGCAGGCGGTGACGGCAGTAGCCCCAAGAGCGACATCATGGTCACCGATTTTCCCGATCCGCTTTCGCCAACAACGCCAAGCAGTTCACCCGGCTTGAGGGCGAAGCTCACATCATTGACGGCGTGGACTTCACCGGCGCGCGTTTTGAATACAGTTTTGAGGTCCCGGACATCCAGAACAGGCAGCGCCCCATCGGGCATGTGGAACCTCCCAGGTGGTTCGTTTTTTGTTTTTTGCCACTGCTTTGCGCATTTGTGCGGCGATTGGGCAGGACGGTAACATCTATTTTTAATCCCGCAACCCGATTCCTGTTTGCGGTTGGTCTTGATCGCCGCCACACTGCATCTGCCCCGGCCTTGCGCAACAATGTTCCCCAGATGCCGGTTATTTAGTGCGAAAGGAAAACCCATGACGCCGAGCGCCCGCGCATTGATGGATCGACTGATTAGTTTTCCGACTGTCAGCCGCGACAGCAATCTGGATTTGATCGATTTTGTTGAGACCTATCTGGATGATCTTGGCGTCACATCGACACGGGTTCCCAATGAGGATGGCACAAAGGCGGCGCTCTATGCCCATGTCGGGCCGGATGTGGATGGCGGCGTGGTTCTGTCGGGTCATACTGATGTTGTGCCCGTTGATGGGCAGGCCTGGGAGACGGATCCGTTTGTTGTGACTCAGAAGGGTGACAAGCTTTATGGGCGTGGCACCTGCGACATGAAAGGCTTTGACGCGCTGGCCTTGTCTGCTGTCCCGCTGGCGTTGGAGCGTGGCATCAAACGCCCGTTGCAGATTGCGCTGAGCTATGATGAGGAAATCGGTTGCACCGGCGCCCCGCTGATGATCGATCACATGGTGTCGATGGGCATGCCCCGCGCCGATACCGTGCTGGTGGGTGAGCCATCAATGATGAAAATCGTCACCGGCCATAAGGGCGGTGTGGGGTATGATATGCATTTCAAAGGGTTTGAGGTTCATTCATCACTGCAGCATACTGGTGTCAGTGCGGTGATGATGTCTGCCCGTCTGATCGAGTGGGCCAATCAGGTGAACGCGGAAAACGCAGCCCAAACGCCCGGCCCGCTGGCGGCCGAATTTGTGCCCCCCTACACCACGTTGCATGTCGGCATGATTGAAGGTGGCACCGCCCATAACATCACCGCCAAGGACTGCAGTTTCGTCCTTGGCCTGCGGATTGTGCCCGGTGAGGATATCGCGGATTGGGAGGCCCGGATCACCGCAAAGGTCGGTGAGTTAGAGGCGGAGATGCAGGCCATTCACCCCGATACCGGGATCAGCATGGACCGCGTGTTCAACGTCCCCGGCCTGATCCCCGAAGATGACGGCAAGGCGGAAGCACTGGCCCGTCAGTTGACCGGCGATAACGCTCGTGGCGTTGTCAGCTATGGCACAGAGGCCGGCCAGTTTCAGGAACGTGGCTATTCCGCCGTCATTTGCGGCCCGGGTGACATTGCGCAAGCGCATCAACCCAATGAATTCATCACCGTCGATCAGTTCCAACAAGGCGAGGCATTTATCAGCCGTCTGGTGGACATGCTGGCGGAATGATCCATAGTGGCCACGAAACAAGAGGAGTGTCCCATGCCCGTCAAAAACCGTTTCGCTGAATTGCTGCCTGAAATCACTGCCTGGCGCCGTGATCTGCACGAAAACCCCGAGATTCTGTTTGAAACACACCGCACCTCGGCGATTGTCGCCGAAAAGCTGCAAGGCTTTGGCTGCGATGAGGTGGTGACCGGGATTGGCCGCACTGGCGTTGTTGGTGTGATCAAGGGCAAATCATCCGGCTCTGGCAAGGTGATCGGCCTGCGCGCGGATATGGATGCCTTGCCCATTCATGAACAGACCGGGCTGGACTATGCCTCAAAAACCGACGGGGCGATGCATGCCTGCGGCCATGATGGCCATACGGCGATGTTGCTGGGGGCGGCGCAATATCTGGCCGAAACCCGCAATTTTGATGGGACCGTTGTTGTCATCTTTCAGCCCGCCGAAGAAGGCGGCGGTGGCGGCAAGGAAATGTGCGATGACGGCATGATGGACCGATTCGGCATTCAGGAAGTCTATGGCATGCATAATTGGCCGGGTCGCCCGGCGGGCACCTTTGCGATCCGCCCCGGCGCGTTTTTTGCCGCGACCGACCAGTTTGACATCATCATTGAAGGCAAGGGCGGCCATGCCGCCAAGCCGCAGCAAACGGTCGATTCGACCCTTGTTGCCGCCCATGTGGTGACCGCGCTGCAATCTATCGCCAGCCGCAATGCTGACCCGGTCGATCAGATTGTTGTGTCTGTCACGTCGATTGAATCGTCATCCAAAGCGTTCAACGTCATTGCCCAGCGGGTCGCCCTGAAAGGCACCGTGCGCACCATGTCTGCCGAAATGCGCGATCTTGCCGAAACACGGCTGAAGGCGATCTGCGAAGGCACCGCTGCTACCTTTGGCGCTACTGCCGATGTCACCTATTACCGCGGCTATCCTTGCATGGTGAACCATGAGGATCAGACCGCCTTTGCCGCTGATGTGGCCAAATCCGTGTCTGGGGATTGCGAGGATGCGCCATTGGTCATGGGGGGCGAGGATTTTGCGTTTATGCTGGAAGAACGCCCCGGTGCCTATATTCTGGTGGGCAATGGTGACACTGCATCGGTGCATCACCCCGAATACAATTTCAATGATGATGCGATCCCTGCAGGCTGTAGCTGGTGGGCAGAAATTGTCGAACAGCGGATGCCAGCGGCTTAGGTCGTGGTGAATGTCAACACAACCTGGGGTTCGGACCCGAGGCCGCCGCCAGAAATATGCTGGAATTGACAGCATAACAAAGGCTGTTATGCCTTTTCTATGGCAAATGACTATGCGCTGACGGGTGCGGCTGGACGGGCAGCTGTTCAGGCGGGTCTGGCGAAACCGAACTGGTATCGCCCGGCGGTGGACCCCCAATCGATACGTGATCTGATGAAAAAGTCAGATGCGCTGGCATTGCGTGATACAGCAATCTGGATTGGGGCGATGATCCTGTCGGCAGGTATTGCGATTGCGTTATGGCCTTCGTGGTGGTCGGCCCCGTTTTGGTTCATCTATGGCGTGCTTTACGGCTCTGCTTCGGATTCGCGTTGGCATGAATGCGGGCATAAGACCGCGTTTCAGACCCCGTGGATGAACGAGGTCGTCTATCAAATTGCCAGTTTCATGCTGATGCGAAACCCGGTCATATGGCGGGCCAGTCATGTCAGGCACCATACTGATACCGTCATTGTCGGGCGTGATCCCGAAATCGTGGCGATGCGCCCACCTGATCTGGTCCGGGTTGCGTTGAACCTGTTTGGCATCGTCGACACCTTTGTTCTGATCAAGCGGATGTTCCTGCATGCCAGCGGGCGATTGCACCCGGACGAGGCTGCATATCTACGCGATACTGCGCAAGCCCGGGTTTTTTTGGTCGCCCGGATATGGTTGCTGATCTATGCCAGTACGGTGGTTTTGGCCCTGTGTTTGGGATCGATCTTGCCTCTTATGGTCATCGGATTGCCCCGGCTTTATGGTGCGTGGCATCACGTCATGACCGGGTTATTGCAGCATCTGGGTTTGGCCGAGAACGTGACCGATCACCGGTTGAATACGCGTACCGTGCTGATGAACCCGGTCAGCCGGTTCATTTACCTCAACATGAATTACCATCTGGAACATCACATGTTCACCATGGTGCCTTACTACCATTTGCCGAAGCTGCATGAACTGATCAGACATGATGTGCCCGCGCCTGACCCATCGATCTTTGCGGCCTATCGCAGGTTGCTGCCAGTGCTAGTGAAACAATTGCGCCATGCGGAGGCGGTTATCATTCCTGTTTTGCCCGAAGGGGCGGCCCCATACCGCGAAGAAGTGGAAAAGCTGCGCCCTTTTGCGGTCTGAGCCTAGCCGCCAGTATGTGACATATGTCGGCTGACCTGACCGTCGATCTGCTGGCGCGAATAGTCGAAATCATGGCCTTTGGGTTTCAAAGCGATGGCGGCCCTGATCGCGTCTTCCAGCACTTCATCGGCCTCTGACGCGCGCAAGGGGCCGCGCAGGTCGGAATGGCCTTCTTGCCCCAGACAGGTGTAAATTTCGCCGGTGCAGGTGATCCGCACCCGGTTGCAGCTTTCGCAGAAATTATGGGTGAGGGGGGTAATAAAGCCAATTTTCTGCCCGGTATTTTCGACCCGAACATAGCGCGCGGGCCCACCGGTGTTTTCTGGCAGGTCCGTCAGGGCAGAGCGGGTTTCGATCTGGGCGCGCAAATCCTTGAGCGACCAATACTGACCCAGCCGATCCTCATTTCCCAGATCGCCCATTGGCATGACCTCGATAAAGGTCAGGTCCATGTCGCGGTCGGCGCACCAATCGGTCAGGGTGAATAACTCGTCTTCATTAAAACCTTGCAGCGCGACGGTGTTGATCTTGACCCGCAGACCGGCCTTTTGTGCCGCCTCAATCCCGCGCAAAACCTGCGGCAGGCGGCCCCAGCGTGTGATGCGGGCGAATTTGTCATCATCCAACGTATCGAGCGAAACATTGACCCGCCGGACACCAGCCGCAAACAGATCATCCGCGTATTTTTCCAACTGGCTGCCATTGGTGGTCAGCGTCAATTCCTTGAGCGCGCCGGTTTCCAGGTGCCGGGACATGCTGCGAAAGAAGGTCATGATCTCGCGCCGCACAAGCGGTTCACCGCCAGTGATCCGCAGTTTTTTGATGCCTAGCCGGACGAAGGCTGAACACATGCGATCAAGCTCTTCGAGCGTCAGCAGCTCTTTCTTGGGCAGAAAGGTCATGTTTTCCGACATGCAATAGACACAGCGGAAATCGCAGCGGTCTGTCACCGATATCCGCAGATAATCGATGGCGCGGGCGAATGGGTCGATCAATGGGGTATGCATGAGGTCAACCTAGGCAGGGGCGGGCCATTGCGCAAGCACCAAGCCGTGACTTGCAACCGCCATTTCAGCGACATAACGTCATGGCCATGAAACAGACTTTCCTGATGATCCCGATCCTGGCCATGGCCGCCTGTACAACCCCGTCTTTTCAAGGCCCGTTTGGTGTGCCGCAAGATGGCGCAGTTGATACGGCTGTGCCGCAACCGACCCTTGATCCGACACCGCCACCGCCGCCGCCCACAAATGCCACCACCGTGGACCAGTTTGACACAACCACAGCCGAGGACCGCGAAGAGGCGCAAGTGATCAACGCATCGGTGACCACATCGGAACTGGGCACCACAATTGCGTCATTGGGGCCGCCGACAGAACCAGGTATCTGGCTAAAGACGCCGCTGGTATCGGCTTTGACCCCCGGTCGCGCGACCTATCAGGGTAAGACGATCAATATTGAGTTGCGCCCATCGGGCGGGGCCGCAGGATCAGGCAGCCAGATCAGCCTTGCTGCGATGCGATTGATCGGTGCGCCGCTGACCAGCCTTGCGGAGCTGCGTGTTTCCAGCAAGTAAGATGGGTTTAAACCCATCTTACGTCGATAGCTTCCGTGACGCTTCCTTGACTGCAAAAGGCTTCATGGCGCTGGCGTGCTGATCCAGAAATGCGGTCACCCGCGCAGGGTCATGTTTTGACAATTCGCGCAGCCACCATCCGATAGCTTTCTGGATGAACCATTCATGGTCTGTCACATAAGATGCAGCCCAGCCCAGCACCCGGTCGCGGATCTTAAGATCGCCGGGTTTGGGGTTGTTCTGTTTGGTCCATGGCAGGGTCATCACCAATGCCGCGCGTTTCGTCCATAGATGGTCCGAGACTGTCCAGCGTTCGACCTGATCCAGCCGGGCAGGGTCCGCGACCAGTCGTTTCTGCCCGGCGATACTGGCATGGTCCGCCACCGCCCATGCGTCAAAATCAGGCACCCAGCTGGCGATCAGGTCCCATGCTCCGCTGTCATCGGGCCTGATCCGCGCCTGGGTCAGCAGTTTGGCCGCCGCGACCCGCGCCTCATGTGCGTTGCTTTTCCATAGCCTCTTGGCCAAGGCCAGCCTTGTGTTCAGATCAACCTCGGCCCGCCATTCTTTCACCAGCGCGTCGATATCTGGGTTAGCCACGCCATAATAGGGCCGGTCCACCTTGTGATAGCGGTGCATTTCGGATGCTTTGGCGGCATCGCCAGCGGCGCGCAGGGCAGCAAGAGCGGTTGCGGGCGTCATTCCACGGTCACGGATTTTGCCAGATTGCGCGGCTGATCCACATCCGTGCCTTTGGCGATGGCAGTGTGGTAGGCGATCAACTGGGCAGGCACGGCGTAGAGGATGGGCGCCAGAAATGGGTCAATCTCTGGCATCAGGATCGTTTCCCAGACGCCTTCGCCAGCTTCGGCAGCCCCTTTTTTGTCCGTGATCAAAAGAACCTTGCCGCCGCGCGCCATGACCTCTTGCATGTTCGAGATGGTTTTTTCGAACAGCGCGTCGCGTGGCGCCATGACGATCACGGGCACATGTTTATCGACCAATGCGATGGGGCCGTGTTTGAGTTCACCAGATGCGTAGGCTTCGGCGTGTATATAGCTGATTTCTTTTAATTTAAGCGCACCTTCATGGGCCAGTGGATACATTGCCCCGCGCCCAAGGAACAGGATATCCCGCGCCTCTGCCAGTTTGCGCGAGACCTTGGTAGATTTATCCTCGATCCCTAATGCGATGTTCAGCACGCCGGGCAATGCGCGCAGGTTTGCCAGTTTTGCGGCCAATTCTGCGTCATTGATCCGTCCGCGTGCATGGGCCGCTTGCAACGCAAGGATGGCCAGCGTTGTTAACTGGCAGGTGAAGGCCTTGGTTGAGGCCACGCCGATTTCAGTGCCAGCAAGGATCGGCAGTGCGATATCGCTTTCGCGCGCGATGGAGCTTTCGGGGACATTGACCACTGATACGATCTTGTCCGCCTTGCCATCCATATAGCGCAGGGCGGCCAGCGTGTCGGCGGTTTCGCCCGATTGGCTGACGAAAAGCGCTACGGTTCCCGGCGTGACGGGCGGTTCGCGGTACCGGAATTCGGAGGCCACATCGATTTCAACAGGCAGCCCCGCCAGTTGTTCGAACCAGTATTTGGCCACCATGCAGGCGTAGAAGGCCGTGCCGCAGGCAACCATGGTCAGCCGTTCGATTTTAGTGAAATCCAGTCCCGGTTCGGGCAGGGTGATCGCGGTGGCGTCGGGGTCGATGTAATGGCTGAGCGCACCTTGCAGCACGGTGGGCTGTTCGGCGATTTCCTTGGCCATGAAATGTTTGTAACCGGCCTTGTCGACTTGAGCTGTGTCGATCTGGATGACCTTCAGGTCCCGATTGGCGAGCTTGCCCGCGCTATCCCGAATTTCGACTGAGTTGCGGGTTATGACAGCCCAGTCGCCCTCCTCCAGATAGGTGATTTGGTCGGTCATCGGGGCCAGCGCGATGGCGTCGGAGCCGACGAACATCTCTCCCTCGCCGTGCCCGATGGCCAGTGGGGAGCCCTTGCGGGCGGCGATCAGCAAATCGTCTTCGCCATCAAAGAGGAAACAGAGCGCATACGCACCTTCGAGCCTTGCAATCGTCTGCTCAGCCGCATCGCGCGGGCTTCGCCCCTGATCGCGGTAGTAATTGGCTAGCAGGGCGACTGTTTCGGTATCCGTGTCGGTTTCAAAGGCGATGTTTTGTGCGGCCAGAAATTCGCGCAGCTCGCGGAAGTTTTCGATGATCCCGTTATGGACAACGGCAACCCCACCGGCGCGGTGCGGGTGGGCGTTGCCTGCGTTGGGCGCGCCATGGGTGGCCCAGCGGGTGTGGCCGATCCCGGCCTTGCCGGGCAGGGGATCATGGACCAGCAGGTCGCTGAGATTGACGAGTTTGCCGACCGCGCGGCGCCGGTCCAGCTTCAGGTTATTGATCGTGGCAATCCCGGCGCTGTCATAGCCGCGATATTCGAGCCGCTTGAGCGCCTCGACCAGAATGGGCGCCGCTTCGTGATCGCCCAGAACCCCAACAATTCCACACATCTATTTGTTTCCCTTCGCCTTTTTGGCGCGCAATTTTTCAAATAATCTGACTGCAAAGCCTGGTTTGTTGTCCTGCCGCGCCCGGGCGACGGCAAGATCGCCGGGGGGGACGTTTCTGGTAATCACCGACCCGCTGCCTGTCATCGCCGCATCGCCCACTGTCACGGGGGCCACCAGCATCGTGTTTGATCCGATGAATGTATCGGCACCGATGGTCGTTTTATGTTTGAACAAACCGTCGTAATTGCAGGTGATCGTGCCCGCCCCGATATTGGACCGCGCGCCGATTTCCGCGTCGCCGATATAGGACAGGTGGTTGACCTTGGCCCCTTCGGCGATCTGGGCGTTTTTCACTTCCACGAAATTGCCGATTTTCACGTCCTCGGCCAGTTCCGCGCCGGGGCGCAGACGGGCATAGGGCCCGACGATGCCGCCGCGTGCCACATGGCATCCTTCCAGATGGCTGAACGCCCGTATCGTTGCCCCGGTTTCAACGCTGGCACCGGGGCCAAAGACGACATGCGGTTCGATGATCGTGTCACGCCCCACGACCGTGTCATGTGCAAAGAAGACCGTTTCAGGCGCCGTGAGGGTAACGCCGTCGGCCATGGCGGCGTTGCGCGCGCGGGTCTGAAACACGGCTTCTGCCCCGGCCAGTTCGGCGCGGGAATTGATGCCCATTGTTTCGGCCTCTGGGCATTGCACGACAGTGGCTGTCATCCCCTTGGCGCGCGCGATCCCGACGATGTCCGTCAGGTAGTATTCGCCCGCTGCATTGTCGTTATCAACCGCATCGATCAGCGCGAGGAGCGTTTGCGCATCGGCTGCAATAACACCGCTGTTACATAAGGTTACGGCGCGTTCTTTATCAGACGCTTCTTTGAATTCAACGATCCGATCCAGCTGGTCGGCTTGCATGATCAACCGCCCGTAGCGGCCGGGATCAGCCGCCTCGAACCCCAGCACGACAACGTCATGGGTCAGCCGTGCAGCGGTCATGGCGGCCAGCGTTTCGGGTTGAATAAAAGGTGTGTCGCCGTAAAGGACAAGGGCGTCGCCATCGAACCCGTCTAATGCTTCGCGCGCCTGTGCGACCGCGTGCCCGGTGCCCAACTGTTCGCTTTGGATCGCAATCACCGCGTCGGGGTCATAAGCCTTTGCGGCTTTGCTGACAGCCTCTGCCCCGTGGCCCGCGACGATCACGGTGCGTTCCGGGTCAAGTGCGGCGCCGGATTTCATCGCATGCACCAACATTGGTGCCCCTGCGATCTGATGCAGCACCTTGGGCATATCGGAATTCATGCGTGTGCCCATGCCTGCGCCCAGGATAATCAGTGCGATTGCCATTGCTGCCTCAACCTTTTTAACGTTGTCGTCTTCTACTGCGGTTTTGGATTATCGCAAGGGCGGGGGGTTCACATCAGTTTACATGGCGTTACAGAAGGCGGGGTGAAATCTGTTGAAAGGCGTTTGATGCGCACGGTGATTTTTGATCTTGATGGGACGCTGGCTGATACAAGTGGCGATCTGATTGCGGCGGCGAACGCCTGTTTTCGGGGATTGGGGTTGGGTGATTTACTTGATCCTGCCCGCGATGCTGCAACGGCTTTGCGCGGTGGCCGGGCGATGCTAAACCTTGGGTTTTCGCGCGTGACAGGTGTGGAGGCCGGCGAGGTGGATCGCCAATACCCCGTTCTGCTGGAGGCTTACGCGCAGGATATCGATACCCATACATTTCTTTATCCCGGGGCGATGTTGGCGGTCGACCAGTTGAAGTCGGATGGTTATGCTGTGGGTATTGCCACCAACAAACCCGAACGTCTGGCTGAACAACTGATGCGCAGCCTTGGGGTGCGCGATGTGTTTGGATCGCTGATCGGCGCCGATACGCTGCCGGTGCGCAAGCCAGACCCAGAGCATCATTTTGAGGCTGTGCGCCGCGCGGGTGGTGACCCCGTCCGGTCCTTGCTGGTTGGCGATACGGCCACGGATCGCGATACATCGCGCAATGCAGGCGTGCCATCGGTTCTGGTGACCTTCGGCCCGGGCCGCGATGATGTGCTGGCCCTTGATCCCGAAGCGACAATTGATGACTTTGCGGAGCTTCCGGGCGTTGTGGCGGGGCTGATCAGCTAATCATTGACGGAGCTATGAAGGGGGAACAATATCGCGCCATGACAGAAGTTTTTACAGGCAGTTTCACCCAGCAAGAGCCGATCCCTGACGAAGGGATCGCGGCGGCCAATGCTGTCATGCGCCATGGTCGTTTGCACCGCTACAACACGTCTGGCGATGAGATTGCCGAAGCCGCCCTGCTGGAAGAGGAATTCGCCGCCAGCACTGGTGCGCGTTACTGCCTCGCCGTTGCGTCTGGCGGTTATGCGATGACCACCGCGTTGCGCGCCTGTGGTGTTGCACATGGTGACCGCGTTCTGACAAATGCCTTTACGTTGGCCCCGGTTCCCGGTGCGATTGCGGCTGTGGGCGGGGTGCCCGCATTCGTGGGCGTGACCGAGGATCTGGTCATTGATCTGGACGATCTGGCGCGCAAGCTGGATCAGGCGCAGGTTCTACTGCTGAGCCACATGCGCGGCCACATCTGCGACATGCGCGCGTTGATGGCGCTTTGTGATGCGGCTGGTGTCACCGTGATCGAGGATTGCGCCCATACGATGGGGGCGACCTGGGACGGGGTGCCAAGTGGTCGCTGGGGCCGGTTTGGCTGTTATTCTACGCAGACCTATAAGCATATCAATTCCGGCGAGGGCGGGTTGCTGATCTGCGATGACGCGGCGGATATGGCCCGTGCCATCATGCTGTCGGGCAGTTACATGCTGTTTGAAAGGCACCGGGCCGCCCCACCGCCGGAGGCGTTTGCGCAGATCAAATATGAAACGCCCAATATATCGGGCCGGATGGATAATTTGCGTGCGGCGATCCTGCGCCCGCAATTGCGGGGCCTTTCGGCGCAAGCAGCGCGGTGGAATGCGCGGTACCGGGTGGTTGACGATGGTTTGCGTGACACGCCCGGCTTGCGGTTGATCAATCGGCCCGTGCAGGAAGAATTCGTCGCCTCATCGTTTCAGTTCCTGCTGCTGGATTGGTCGGCAGAGGCTGTGGCCGATGTTATCACCCGTTGCAAGGCGCGGGGGGTTGAGTTGAAATGGTTTGGCGGGGCAGAACCCAGCGGTTTCACCTCGCGCTATGACAGCTGGCGCTATGCCCCGTCGGATCGGATGCCTGCATCGGACCGGGTGCTGGCCGGGATCGTTGATATGCGTCTGCCGCTGACCTTTAGCCTTGATGATTGTGCGCTGATCGCCCGTATCATCCGGGCAGAGGTCTCAGCGGTCTTTCAGGGGCAGGTCGCCGCCGAATAGCCAGGTGCCAAGAAATGACTCGACAGGTTTGATTTCACGCGCCTATAAATGAACAAGTGTTCAATTAATGCCGGAGCAAGCCGATGTTTCACGCCTCAATGACATTCGATCTGGGTGAGGATGTGAATGCCCTGCGCGATATGGTGCATGGCTGGGCGCAGGAGCGGGTCAAGCCGATCGCGGCCGAGGTGGACCAGACCAATACTTTCCCCGCAGCGCTTTGGCGCGAGATGGGGGAATTGGGCCTGCTGGGCGTGACGGTGGACGAGGCATATGGCGGGGCAGGCATGTCCTACCTTGCACATACAGTCGCCATCGAAGAAATCGCGCGCGCCAGCGCCTCTGTCTCATTGTCCTACGGGGCCCATTCGAACCTGTGTGTCAATCAGATCAAGCTGAACGGAAATGATGAACAAAAGGCAAACTACCTGCCCCGATTGATTTCGGGCGAACATGTGGGCGCTTTGGCCATGTCCGAAGCCGGTGCCGGGTCGGACGTGGTGTCCATGTCGCTACGCGCCGAAAAACGCAATGATCACTACCGGTTGAATGGCAACAAATACTGGATCACCAACGGCCCGGACGCCGATACGCTGGTGGTCTATGCCAAGACGGACCCGGATGCCGGGTCCAAGGGGATCACCGCTTTTTTGATCGAGAAAGAGATGACCGGGTTTTCCACCAGCCCGCATTTCGACAAGCTGGGGATGCGTGGGTCAAACACAGCAGAGCTGATCTTTGACGATGTGCAGGTCCCGTTTGAGAATGTGCTGGGCGAGGAAGGTAAGGGCGTCCGCGTGTTGATGTCCGGCCTTGACTATGAACGCGTTGTGCTGGCCGGGATTGGTCTGGGGATCATGGCGGCCTGTCTGGATGAGGTCATGCCTTACATTTCGACCCGCAAACAGTTTGGCGAGCCTATTGGCAATTTCCAACTGATGCAGGGCAAGATCGCCGATATGTATACGGCGATGAATTCCGCCCGGGCCTATGTTTATGAGGTCGCACGCGCCTGTGATCGGGGCACGGTGACGCGGCAGGACGCTGCGGCTTGTTGTTTGTATGCATCTGAACAAGGCATGAAGCAGGCGCATCAGGCCGTGCAGGCCATGGGTGGGGCGGGTTTCCTGAACGACGCGCCAGTGGCCCGCATTTTCCGCGACGCCAAGCTGATGGAGATCGGCGCAGGCACCTCTGAAATCCGCCGGATGCTCGTCGGGCGCGAATTGATGGGGGCGATGGGGTGAGGTGGTTTTGCGCAGGCTTGTTGTTGGCGGCTGTACAGGGTGTGACCGCAGCAAACGCGCAGGAGCCTGTTTTTTCTGTGAAGGTTGTTGAGCAATGCCTGCTTGCAAACTCCGATCCCTATCTTTGTGTTGGGGCCGCCGCATCTGCATGCATCGAAAGCGGTGGTGGTATTACTGCGGTGCAGGGTCATTGCTACGATCAGGAACTTCAGTACTGGAATGAATTGCAGGAAAAGTACTTTTCGGCTTTGGGGGCTGGATTACGGCATAGGGATGCTGAACCCGCCAGTTACGAATCTGACGCCACTGAAAAACTGCGCGACATGCAGCGCACATGGATCGCTTATCGGGATGCGCGCTGCAATCTTGTCGACTCGATATATGGCTCTACTCCAGCTTATGTCGCTTGCGAAATGCGTGCGACGGCGGATCAGGCACTTGTCCTGCGCGCATTGATCGAGGCGTCCTAAGCGATGCGGCGCTGGTATCTCTTTGCGCCGTTAGCGGGATTGACCGCCTTCGCAGCCTATCTTGGCTTGCGCGCTGCGGATGTTCCTGATGAAACTGAGATTATCAACCGCTACGCCGCCGCATACATGTCGACCGCCCCCGACGGTGCCGATCCGACGGACTGCGCCGCCGCGCCGCATCCTGATGCGGCGATCCGCATGGTGATCACCTGCGCCCACGACAGCGGTCTGACAACCACATATTTTGTTGGCCCGCGCGGTGAGGCGCTGCCGGAACCGGAAGGATACTCTGCATGACCCGTGATGCGCATGAGGCCGCGCTGGCTGAGATTGCTGAAGCCGCAGCCACTGCAGCGGCGGGGGGCGGTGAGAAATCCCGCGCCCGTCATCTGAGCCGTGGCAAGATGCTGCCCCGTGACAGGGTGGCGGGGTTGCTTGACCCCGGTTCTCCGTTTCTGGAGGTGGGCGCAACGGCCGCCCATGGCATGTATGATGGCGCCGCCCCTTGTGCTGGTGTGATTGCTGGCGTGGGCCGGGTAAATGGTGTTGAGGTCATGGTTGTCTGCAACGATGCCACCGTGAAGGGTGGCACCTATTATCCGATGACCGTCAAGAAACATCTGCGCGCACAAGAGATTGCAGAGGCTTGCCATCTGCCGTGTGTCTATCTGGTCGATAGCGGGGGTGCTAACCTGCCCAATCAGGATGAGGTTTTCCCGGATCGTGACCATTTTGGGCGGATTTTCTATAATCAGGCGCAGATGTCGGCGAAGGGTATTCCGCAGATTGCGGTGGTGATGGGGTCCTGCACGGCGGGCGGGGCCTATGTGCCTGCCATGGCCGATGTGTCGATTATCGTGAAGGAACAGGGCACGATTTTTCTGGCGGGGCCGCCGCTGGTGAAGGCGGCGACGGGCGAGGTTGTTTCATCCGAGGATTTGGGCGGCGGGGATGTGCATACCCGCCTGTCCGGGGTGGCCGACTACCTGGCTGAGGATGATGCCCATGCGCTGGCGCTCGCCCGGCAGGCGGTAGCGTCTTGTTCGCGTGAGAAAACATTTGATGTCAAACGGTTGACGCCTGAACCTCCTGCATTTGATCCGGCGAGTTTGTTTGACGTCGTCCCCGCCGATCTGCGCACGCCCTATGATATTCGCGAGGTGATCCGGCGGATTGTCGATGGCTCGCGTTTTGATGAATTCAAGGCGCGGTTTGGCGAAACGCTGGTCTGTGGTTTTGCCCATATTGATGGCTGGCCCTGTGGGATCATCGCCAATAACGGTGTGCTGTTTTCGGAGAGCGCCCAGAAGGGCGCGCATTTTGTAGAACTGTGCAGTCAGCGGCGTATCCCATTGGTTTTTCTGCAGAATATCACCGGGTTTATGGTGGGCCAGAAATACGAGAATGAGGGCATCGCGCGACATGGAGCCAAGATGGTGACGGCCGTGGCCACAACCAAGGTGCCAAAGATTACGATGGTTGTTGGGGGGTCTTTTGGTGCAGGAAATTATGGCATGTCTGGAAGGGCTTATAGCCCGGAGTTCATGTGGTCATGGCCAACCTCGCGGATCAGCGTGATGGGCGGCGAACAGGCGGCGGGCGTGTTGGCGACGGTGAAGCGAGACGCAATTGAACGCGGCGGCGGGGCATGGTCGGCGGAGGAGGAAGCTGCTTTCAAACAGCCCACGATTGATATGTTCGCGGAACAATCACACCCGCTTTACGCCTCCGCCCGGCTTTGGGATGACGGGGTGATCGACCCCCGGAAATCGCGCGAAGTGCTGGCGCTGTCGCTGTCTGCCGCGCTGAATGCCCCGATTGAGGAGACACGTTTCGGCGTGTTTCGGATGTGATGGGATTGGCCCAAAAATACCTGTCGGCAAAGCGTCGGCCTTGCGTCGGCAAAACGTCGGACCCTTGCGGTCGGTCGGTTAAGGGGCCGGTCGTATGACCGTGCGGCGTTCGATCAAGGATCGGCTGCTGGACCAACTGCCATCGGTCAAGATGCCGACACTGGGCAAGACGGTCGATATCCCGGTCTATGTCATCCACAATAGTGCGGATGCCGAGGATTATTTCTTTATCTTCGATTTCGAACAGTTTGTGGAACGGTCGCGTTCGGGGATGTTCGTGCGGCCAAGGCTGAAAGTCTGGGCGGGGCGGAGCGATTTTGCGCGTGGTCGTTTCGCGCGACAGTTCCGCGAAAGCTTTGCCCGCGAGTTTGAGGCCGCGCGCAAGGCCATGTCTGCAGGGGCGGACAAAGGTGGGTCAGGCTGGTTCAGCTGGTCAATGGGGTTGGACATCATCCCCAATTTCGTGGCCCACGTCGTTTTGTTGGTCGCCTTGTCGGCGGGCAAGATGGTCTGGTCTGCCTTGCCATTGCCCGGCTTTCTGCGTGGCAAAAGCGATGGCGAGAAGCTGGAGCGAAGCATTGAGGACACACAGACGAAAGTTGATCGGGCGCTGGAAGAGATGGAAGTCACGCTTCATCAGGTACTGTTTGAACATGCGTTCAAAGATGGCGCGCCCGGATCGCGCCGCGAGATGGATCACGATGCCTGGCCGCTGCCTGATTTCGTTTCACAGCATCTGACAGATAAGAAATCAACATCATGGTGGTAAGCGATGTTCACTAAAATCCTGATCGCGAACCGGGGCGAGATTGCTTGCCGTGTTATCCAGTCCGCCCGTAAGATGGGTGTCCGGACTGTTGCCGTGTATTCGGATGCTGATGCTGCCGCGTTGCATGTCCGGCAGGCGGATGAGGCGGTGCGGCTGGGTCCTGCGCCGGTGGCAGAGAGTTATTTGCGCGCTGATCTGATTGTGCAGGCGGCCTTGGATACTGGCGCGCAAGCGATCCATCCCGGCTATGGTTTTTTGTCCGAGAACCCTGAATTTGTGGAGGCGGTGGAGGCTGCCGGTCTGGTCTTTATCGGCCCGTCCGCCAAGGCCATTCGTGCCATGGGTCTGAAGGATGCCGCCAAGGCGCTGATGCATGACGCGGGCGTGCCGGTGGTGCCGGGCTATCATGGTGACAATCAGGATCCGGCATTTCTGGCGGCGCAGGCGGAACAGATCGGCTACCCTGTCTTGATCAAGGCCGTCGCTGGTGGTGGCGGTAAGGGGATGCGATTGGTTGAAGCGCCCTCAAATTTTCCAGAAAATTTGACTTCGGCGCAGGCCGAGGCGCGCACCGCCTTTGGCAATGCTGATGTCTTGATCGAGAAATACATCACCGCACCCCGCCATATTGAGGTGCAGGTTTTTGGCGATGGTACGGATGCCGTGCATCTGTTTGAGCGGGATTGTTCGCTGCAACGTCGCCATCAGAAAGTCATCGAAGAAGCCCCGGCGCCCGGCATGACGGATGCTGTCCGTCAGGCCATGGGGCAGGCCGCCGTCAAGGCGGCCAAGGCGATTGGTTATGCCGGTGCTGGCACGATTGAATTTATCGTCGACGGGTCAGATGGGCTGCGCGCGGATGGTTTCTGGTTCATGGAGATGAACACAAGGTTGCAGGTCGAGCATCCGGTGACCGAGGCCATCACTGGCGTTGATCTGGTGGAGTGGCAGTTGCGTGTGGCGGCGGGGGAGCCTTTGCCCGCGCGTCAGGCGGATATGTCGATCGACGGGCATGCATTTGAGGCCCGGCTCTATGCCGAGGATGTGCCTGCGGGATTTCTGCCTGCTACTGGCGTGATTGATCATTTGGTATTTCCCGAAACCGCCCGGATTGACAGTGGCGTTGAAGCCGGGTCAGAGATTTCGCCATGGTATGACCCGATGATCGCCAAAGTGACCGTACATGGCCCGGACCGGGCCACGGCGCTGCGTGCGCTGTCATCGGCGCTGGATGCCACGCAAGTGGCTGGCACGGTGACCAATCTGGGGTTCTTGCGCAAGCTGTCGCGGGATGCGGGGTTTGTTGCGGGCGATGTGGATACCGGATTGATTGCACGAGAAGAGGTGATGCTATGTACTGTTGATACGCCAACGGCGCGTGATATTGCCGTGGCGGCAGTTGTCGCGGCTGATATCGCAGATGGGCCGCTGACGGGGTTCAGCCTTTGGGCGCCATTGACCCGCGATATTGCGTTAGGTTTTGACGGTGCGCCCCATGTTGCGCGGTTGACAGTACATGATGCCGGGCGCGTTGATGTTGCGGTGGATGATCAGGTGATATCGCTGATCCATCTTGGCGCGGATTGGGGCATGCCTGCAGTGCGTCATGGCATGCGCGTCACTGTTTTTGGCGCACGGACCCTGACATTTGATATGATTGACCCGCTGGATCGTGGCGGGGCGATGGCAGGCGGCGATACAGTGTTGGCCCCGATGCCGGGGCTGGTGCGCGATGTTGCCGTGCAGGTCGGGCAGGCGGTGACTGAAGGTGACCGGATTGCCGTGCTGGAGGCGATGAAAATGGAACATGTGCTGCGCGCGCCGCGTGATGGTATTGTTGCATCGGTCGCCGTGGCGGCGGGCGATCAGGTCACGGCGGGGGCGTTGATGGTCGCCTTGGAGGAGGAAGACCCATGATCAGATTGCATCACTGTCACCAGACCCGATCCATGCGCAGCCTATGGCTGCTTTACGAGATCGGCGTTGATTTTGAACTGCAGGTCTATCCGTTTGACAAGACGCTGCGCGAAGAGCCTTATCGGTCGCTGAACCCGACTGGCCGGGTGCCTTCCCTTGAAATTGATGACGTGGTTCTGACCGAAAGCGGGGCGATTGCCGAGTATCTGTGCGAGCGCTTTCCCGCGGCGGCCCTGGGTCGAGACCCAGGCCACGATGAACGTCCCGGTTTTCTGAACTGGATCCATTTCGCTGAAACGATCTCTCAGCATACTGCCGCTTTGACCCAGCAGCATGTTGCCTTGCGCGAAGATCACATGCGTTCGCCCATTATCATGCAGTTGGAGGCCAAGCGTCTGGCCAAGACATTGCGCACGGTTGAGGCCGGGTTGCAGGGCGACTACCTTTTGTCGTCGTTTTCTGCTGCCGATATTGGCGTTGGGCAGGCGGTTTATATGGCCGGGCATTTTGTAGAACTGGACCAGTTTCCGAAACTGTTTGACTGGTTTGGCCGGTTGCAGGCGCGTGACGCCTATCGCCGGGCATTGCCCGAAGGCCCCGGCCTTTATGCCAGAGACTTCTATTCCCCCTGGGAAATCCCGTCGTGAGCGATTTTGTCCGCATTCACGAGGTCGGTCCCCGTGACGGGTTGCAGAATGAAAAATCGGTGATCCCGGTTGCTGATAAGGTGGCGTTGATTGACCTGCTGTCCCGATCGGGCCTGCGCGATATCGAGGTGGGCAGTTTTGTCAGTCGCAAATGGGTGCCGCAAATGGCCGACACCGATCGCGTGCTGGCCGATCTGACACCGGTTGCGGATGTCCGCTATGCTGTGCTGGTGCCCAATATGCGCGGCTGGGACGGGTTTGCCGCAGCCCGGATGCCGGGGGTGACTTATGAGGTTGCGGTGTTCATGTCTGCCTCTGAAGGGTTTTCGCAGAGCAATCTGAATTGTTCGATTGCCCAGTCGGTGGACCGTTTGATCCCCGTGGTGCGGGCGGCAGAGGCGACAGGGGTCGGCGTGCGCGGCTATATCTCTTGCGTGACGGATTGCCCGTTTGATGGACCGGTGGCGCCAGATTCGGTGGCGCGTGCGGCTAAGATGCTGCTGGCCGTGGCCCCGATGCAATTGTCATTGGGGGACACGATTGGCAAAGGCACGCCGGACAAGGTGGCGCGGATGCTGGATGCCGTGTTGCAGGTGGCCCCGGCGGAGGGCTTGGCCGGGCATTTTCATGACACAGGCGGGCAGGCGCTGGCCAATATCGAAACATCGCTAGAGATGGGATTGCGCGCCTTTGATAGTGCGGTGGGCGGTTTGGGTGGCTGCCCTTATGCGCCTGGCGCGCCAGGGAATGTCGCGACCGAGGCGGTGTTGGATCTGGTCCATGCCCTAGGGTTTGAGACTGGTATCAATGTAGATGTGATTGCAAAGGCGGCCGAGATGGCGCGGGGGATGCGATGATCGATTTATCTGTAGATGGTCGGGGTGTGGCCACATTGGCATTGGCCCGGCCCGAGAAGCATAATGCGCTGTCACAGGCATTGATCAATGATCTGCGCGATGCGGCGGGGCAGATCGCTGCCGATAAGGACATCCGTGTTGTTGTGCTGGCCGGGCAAGGGCCGTCATTTTGCGCGGGTGGCGATCTGGGCTGGATGCGCGACCAGATGGCGGGCGATGAGGCGATGAAACGCGCGGCGGCCAGTTCAATCGCGGGCATGCTGGGGGCGCTCAATACGCTACCGCAACCGGTGATTGGTCGGGTGCATGGCAATGCCTTTGGTGGCGGCGTTGGCATGGCCTGCGTCTGTGATGTGGCGATTGCCGCCGATCATGTGAAATTCGGGCTGACCGAAACCAAGCTAGGCCTGATCCCGGCGACGATTGGCCCCTATGTGCTGGCGCGGCTGGGCGAGGCGCATGCGCGCCGTGTCTTTATGTCATCCCGGGTGTTTGATGCAGCTGAGGCTGTCACATTGGGTGTTGTGGCCAAAGCCGTACCGACAGAGGCGCTGGATGCTGCGATTGAGGCCGAAGTGACCCCCTATCTGGCCTGCGCCCCGGGGGCGGTCGCTGCGGCAAAGGCTTTTGCTCGGTCGCTGGGACCGGTGATTGATGAGGCGACCGTGGCGCGATCAATTGATGCATTGATTGCCCAATGGAACGGATCGGAGGCGGGGGAAGGCATCGCGGCCTTCTTTGAAAAGCGCAAACCGCAATGGAACTCCGCGTCATAAGGCAATCGTCAGATTTCCGTCTCACTTTGGACTGATTTTCAGAGTTGTCTGGGCCCATGAAAGGGGTACCAGATGCAGTTTGATTGGCCGACACCAGACCAAATGATCTATCGTATCAGTCGCTTGCGCCGCCTTGTGGCGTTGGCAGTTGCGATTCCCGTTGCGATCCTGTTGATGGGATCGCTGATTGATCCGGGCTTCATTAGCCCCGATCGTGCAACAATGGCTGCGATTGCAGTTGCATTGTTGGTGTCTGGTCATGTAGCGCTTTTCCCCAATGTCCCGTTAGAGACGATCAGCCTGTCGATTGCTGTGACCGTGCTTGCGTTGGCGGCCCCGGGTATCAAAGGCTTGAGCCTGCTGGCCCCGCCTGAATATGTCAGTGCCGCGTTGATCATGCTGGTAATTCTGGCCGTTCTGGCGGCCGGTGCGTTGATGATGCTGCTACAGATCGGCCTTGGTTTGTTGATGGTGGCAGGCCCCGTGCTGCGGTTGCGCTTGCGTGGGTCGATTGATGTGCCCTGTTCGCCGTCTGTTGCGCGCCGTCAATTTGCACTGCAGCCGAATGCGCGTCGGGGCCGTATCCTGACGGGTACGACGGATAAGAACGGCTTTTTCGATGTGGCGATTATCGCCCCGCAGGTGTCCGACCCTGAAAACCCGGCGCAGCCGATGGTTGTTCGGGTCGCAGCGAAAGTCATTGAACAATCCGATAGCGATCAGCAGACGATGCTGGTCCTGCCCAATGGGGCGGTAACCGTGACATCCGAGCGCTTTACCGCGATTGATGGTGGTTGTCGGGTTGAGATTACCGAACTGCCCGGTGATTTCACCTTGGGTATGTATGCCATGTTCTGGCTGTCTGATCAGCAGATGGACAACCTGACCGAGACGGCTGATCTGATTGCTGGCGGTCTGGATCGGGCCAATGGCCAATCGCATGGCGTTTCGTTCCTGGCGGTGGCTGGTGCTGTGTTGTCCCCGCGTCAGCCGGTTGCGGACCGGGCTGAATAACCTTCAAAAAGCGGTTACTGCGATGCGGGGTTTGGTTGACCCTTGGTTTGGCCAGCGCTATGCAACGGTTAGCGAAAGACAGGCGCGCCTCAGGTGTTGCCTTGCCGAAAGGAAAGCCCGTTGCCGGAAATGCTATCTGAATATCTGCCGATCATGATTTTCCTTGGGCTGGCTATCGCGCTTGGCCTGATCCTGATTCTAGCAGCTGCCATCGTGGCAGTGCGTAACCCTGACCCGGAAAAAGTGTCGGCCTATGAATGTGGTTTCAACGCGTTTGATGATGCCCGGATGAAGTTCGACGTCCGGTTCTATCTGGTGTCGATCCTGTTCATCATCTTTGACCTGGAAGTCGCGTTTCTGTTCCCTTGGGCGGTCGCATTTGCGGATATTTCGCTGGTCGGCTTTTGGTCGATGATGGTGTTCCTGGCTGTGCTGACCATTGGCTTTGCCTATGAATGGAAAAAGGGCGCGTTGGAATGGGAATGATGCGACGCGCATCGTTGCGATCCTGACGCCCGCTCACGTTTCGCCGTAAAACCTGCCGAGGCTTTCGCGCTTCCTGTCTTAGGCGACCTGCGCCTGAACGATCCCATCTGCGTAAAAGACAGGTTCTAGCGTGCCCTGCGCTTTGGCCCGATACATCGCCCTGTCGGCGTTTTTAAGAAGCTGGTTCCACGGGATGTCGGGTGTTGCGACAGCGACGCCGAGCGATGGCCGGACCGTATGTGCATCATCGCCGATGCGCACATGTGGTCGCGTGGCTGATGCGATCCGGTTGGCCACGAAGGATGCTGTCTGGCAGGGTGCCGGATCGATCAGCAGGCACAGGAATTCATCGCCGCCAAGCCGCACGACATGGTCATTTTCGCGCACGGCACCGCTGATCCGCTCTGCCAATATCTGCAAGGCAAGGTCGCCCGCATCATGCCCCAGTTTGTCGTTGAGCAGTTTGAACCCGTTCAGGTCCAGATAGATGACGGCCACATGCCCATGTTCCAGCGCATCGGTCACGGGACCGTCATTGATCAGATCATCCAACCCCGCGCGGTTCATCAACCCTGTCAATTCGTCGGTGCGTGCCTTGGTCTTTTCACGCAGGAAGGCGGCGGTTTGTTTGGCCGCCGCCCGGCTGACGTAGGATGTTGCACATAAAGTCAGCAATGACAGGCCCAAGACCACTGGCAGGGCAGCAGCAAGCAACGCAGAGCCCGGGCGCGGCGGGGTCCAGCTGACATAGCCGATTTCCTGCCCGTTAATGTCGGTCAGGTCCAATGTCGTTTGATCATGGTCGTGTGTTTCTTGGTCACTATCGTGTGTGTCATAAACGGTGTGGAGGTGGACATTTTCCAACAGGACCTGTTCACCGATTGCGACCATCCGGCTTTCTGACAGCCATTTGCCCGCCACCATCATCGGGAAGTCATCCACCGTCATGCCCGTAATGTCATCAGGCTGAATGCGCCCTGCTGCAAACGCGGCCACTTGCCCGTCAATCACAGCAAAATCCGCAAGAGTGTTGTAGGGTTCAAGCGGCAGGGCCAAAAGCTGTGGCCGCAATTGCCGGACCAGCGCCCGGTCAACCACCGAAAGGTCAGACGCCTCACCCCCTGACGCATAACCGTAGAGGGGCACCCCATCAGCACTGATCAGGAAGATGAAATCGAAAGTGGGGCTTTCTGTCGCGCCAGAGCCGAAATTGTCGTAAAGCCCGTCGTCGTCGCGGGCGGCTACAAGGGCATAGGCCAGATCCCAATAGGCGTAATCCTGTGTTGTCACGGCGATGCCCGCCAATTCAGTCTGGATCGCGGTTTCAAACAGGCTGCGCGCATGTTCGGACGCCACATCATTGACCCTTGCAGCCATCCATAGGGCAAGCCCCACGCTGACGACGACGCCGGTCACACCGTTGGCCAGGGCGGTTTTGATGATGCGTTTCGGCAGCCGCTGGGTTTCATCGGGTTTGTGGCGCATATTTTTGCTGACGCTTTCCATGCTCTGACGCTAGCCCGGTTGGATTAATAATTGCTTTGTCTGAAAAGGTGTTTCAGTGCCCATTCCATGGTCTGATCATGGTTGTGATACGGCGTTGCCTGCTTGACCTTGGCGGGTCCGCCGCTTAGGTCAGGGACTGACGAAATGCAGGGGCTTTGCCACCTGCCAGCGCGACAAGGAGAGCCTGCATGGGCATTGCAACCGGTCTGAATGACGCTGGGCCCGACCAAGAGGTCGCAACCCAGGAATTGAACCGTGAATTGCAGGACAAGGGTTTTCTGGTTACGTCCACGGCGGACATGATCAACTGGGCGCGGACCGGGTCGTTGCACTGGATGACATTTGGTCTGGCCTGCTGCGCGGTTGAGATGATGCACACATCCATGCCCCGCTATGACCTTGAAAGGTTCGGGACCGCCCCGCGCGCCTCCCCCCGCCAGTCGGACCTGATGATTGTCGCGGGCACCCTGACCAACAAGATGGCCCCCGCGCTGCGCAAGGTTTATGATCAGATGCCAGAGCCGCGTTATGTGATTTCAATGGGATCCTGCGCCAATGGCGGCGGATACTACCATTACAGCTATTCGGTGGTGCGCGGATGTGACCGCATCGTGCCGGTTGATGTTTACGTCCCCGGCTGCCCCCCCACCGCAGAAGCGCTGCTATATGGTATCCTGCAATTGCAGCGCAAGATGCGCCGGACGGGGACCATTATCCGGTGATATTCGCGAAGAAGGCCGCAATGTTCATTCTGGCGATTATGGTGATCGCCACATTTTTGGGCTATTATGGTTTTGGTCTGCATCAGAACACAGTTGTCAATAGATGCCTTGGCAGTGGTGGTTCGATTGCGGAATGCGACTGTGTTGGGCAGGAATTGCGTGCCGAGGTGGGCATGGTCCGCAGCACGCTGATGTGGTCAGATCCGTTGGCGACGATCATCAACTTTGATCGCGAGGCGGCGATCACCCAAGCGGAGCCTTTGGTCCGCGCCCGCTGTAGCGGCGAAACGACTTGAACAGGAGACGGGTCAGATGACCGAAGCATTGAACGAACTGGGCGCCCATCTGGAACTCAAGCGCACCGATTGCGTCCTGTCCTGGGAGGTTGTGCATGATGAATTGACGGTCACGGTCGCCCCTTCATCATTGGTCAGCTTTGTCGAGTTTCTGAAAACCGATGCGACCTGCAAGTTTTCGTCGCTGGTTGATATCACGGCTGTGGACTATCCCAGCCGGGCCAAGCGTTTTGATGTCGTGTATCATTTTCTGAGCATGTATCAGAACCACCGTATCCGGCTGCGCGTCCAGATCCGTGAAGAGGATATGTTGCCATCCATCATGTCCGTGCATCCATCGGCCAACTGGTTTGAACGCGAAGTGTTCGACATGTTTGGCATTCTGTTTTCCGGCCATCCTGATTTGCGCCGCCTTTTGACGGATTATGGTTTCCGTGGCCATCCGCTGCGCAAGGATTTCCCGACCACCGGCTATACCGAGGTGCGGTATGATGAAGTGCAAAAGCGCGTTGTCTATGAACCGGTCAATTTGGTCCAGGAATACCGCCAGTTTGATTTCATGTCGCCCTGGGAAGGTGCCGAATACATCCTGCCGGGGGATGAGAAGAAAGACGAGAAGGCAAGCTGATGTCAGCACTTCCGGGCAAATGCATGTGCGGGGCTTGCAGTTTCACTGCGACACCGACCGTCGGCGGTCTTGGGGCAGGGGCCTGTCATTGCGGGATGTGCCGCAAATGGTCGGGGGGTATGTATCTGTCGGTTGATTGTGGTTCGTCGGTTGCGTTTGACGATGGCGCCCCGGTTGGGTCTTACAAAGGGTCCGAATGGGGTGAGCGGCTGTTTTGTCGCGAATGTGGCTCCTCGCTGCTGTGGCAGACGCAGGATGGGCAGAATCAGCATGTGTCCATTCAGGCGTTCGAAGATCCCTCCCAATTCGAGATCGGCATGCAGGTTTTCATCGACAAAAAGCCCGGCAACTACGCGTTGGCAGCTGAGACCAAGACCATGACCGAGGCTGAGGTTTTTGCCATGTTTGCGCCGGATGGGGATGGCTGAGCCAGCTATTATGTTCTGTGTCGGGGCGACCAAGGCCGGAACATCCTGGCTGTACCGCTATCTACACGACCACCCCGAATGTTCACTGCCTGCTGTGAAAGAAGCCCATTATTGGGATACGTTTGATGTGGATGCGCGCGACCGGCAGGTGGCTGCGTTCAGGGTCCGTTTACGCGAGTTACGCGATCTGCGCGAACAGGCAGAGCAGGCTGGCAGGGGCTGGCAGGTGACGAATGTGACGCGCCGAATCTCTGACATGAAAAACCTGATAGCGGTGATTGAGGGTGACCGGGCGGATGATCAGGCCTATGCCAATTGGCTGACCGGTCGTGTGGAGGGCGTAAAGCTGTTTGCTGATATCACCCCGAATTACGCGACCTTGCCGGATGAGATGCTGGCCCGGATGATCGCCCTGTCACCGCAGACACGGGTGCTGTTTCTGATCCGTGACCCGCTGGACCGGCTTTGGTCGCATATCCGCATGCAGGCCCGCCGTCAGCGCCAAAGCCATGAAGTCTATGAAAAGAAGGCCAATAACATCCTTTACCGGATGCTGAATCGGGGGCAGGAGACGCATATTCTGGAACGTGGCGATTACCCGAATATCATTCGCAAGCTGCGCCGGGTGATCCCCGAAGACCGTCTGATGATCGCGTTCACAGAAAACGTCATGGGGCAGAATGGCATCTCGCATCTTGCGGATTTCCTTGGTATTAGCCCTGTAACGCCCGATGTGGCGGCCCCGGTCCACCAAGGGCCCGAGGTCGTGATGTTGGAAAAACTGCGCCCCCGGGCGCTGAAACTGTTGAATGAACATTACGAATGGGTCGCACGCAATATTGGCCCACTGCCGGATCGTTGGCAGGAAAACCGCGCGAGGATGACAGGATGATGGACGGCGATATCCGTGTGAACACTTATGATGACGGCTCGACCGACGCCGCCACGGATGAACAGCAGATTCGCAATTTTAACATCAATTTCGGCCCACAGCACCCAGCCGCCCACGGCGTGCTGCGTCTGGTGCTGGAGCTGGATGGTGAAATTGTCGAACGCTGCGATCCGCATATCGGCCTGCTGCACCGTGGCACTGAAAAGCTGATGGAATCGCGTACCTACCTGCAGAACCTGCCGTATTTCGACCGTCTTGATTACGTGGCCCCGATGAACCAGGAACATGCCTGGTGTCTGGCCATCGAGAAACTGACAGGGACCGAAGTGCCCCGTCGCGCCTCCCTGATCCGGGTTTTGTATTCCGAGATTGGCCGGGTGTTGAATCACCTGCTGAACGTCACGACGCAGGCCATGGATGTCGGCGCGCTGACCCCGCCGCTATGGGGTTTTGAGGAACGCGAGAAGCTGATGGTGTTTTATGAGCGCGCCTGTGGTGCCCGTTTGCACGCCGCTTATTTCCGCCCCGGCGGCGTGCATCAGGACCTGCCGCCCGAATTGATCGAGGATATCGATCAATGGGCCGTCGAATTCCCCGCTGTGTTGGCTGATATCGACGGGTTGTTGACCGAAAACCGGATTTTCAAACAGCGTAACTGCGATATCGGTGTCGTGACCGAGGAAGACATTCAGGAATGGGGCTTTTCCGGTGTCATGGTCCGTGGGTCCGGCCTCGCCTGGGATTTGCGCCGTGCCCAGCCTTATGAATGCTATGATGAGTTCGAGTTTCAGGTGCCTATTGGCAAGAATGGCGACTGCTATGATCGCTATCTTTGCCGGATGGAAGAGATGCGTCAGTCGGTTCATATCATCCGTCAGGCCTGCGAAAAGCTGCGCAATGAGCCCGGTGATGTGATGGCGCGGGGCAAAATGACCCCGCCGACACGCGGTGAGATGAAGACATCGATGGAAGCGCTGATCCATCACTTCAAGCTTTACACCGAAGGCTTCCATGTCCCTGCCGGTGAGGTTTATGCCGCTGTGGAGGCCCCGAAGGGTGAATTTGGTGTCTATCTGGTGGCCGATGGCACAAACCAGCCCTACCGTGCCAAGCTGCGCGCCCCCGGATACCTGCATTTGCAGGCGATGGATCATGTGGCAGGTGGTCATCAGTTGGCTGATGTGGCCGCGATTATCGGCACGATGGATGTCGTCTTTGGTGAAATTGATCGGTGATCCGCTGGGATCGCCGGGCACAGAAATAGGTGGCCAAGGCCGATGAGCGTTGCTGATATTCTGCTTGGTTTCTTGATCGCCGGTGGGTTTTTTGTGTCTGCTGCCGTGTCCCGCATGTTTCGCCGATCTATGACCGGTATCGTGTTTGGCGGTGTCGTGGGGATCGCGGTTTCAGTTGCAATTCTGTGGTACGGGTTCGCCGAATTCTTTGCCAGCGCGTCGCTGCCTGCGGCGGAATGAAAGCAGTACCAAGATGACAATCACATTTGACGTCTGGCTTCTGTTGATTGGTGCCGGGGCCGGTATTGCAGGGGCATTGGTTGCGCGGGGCCGGAACCGGTTGGTCAAGGCCGCGATTGCCGGTGCCGCGGCAGTGTTCCTGCTGGATCTGGCGCGCGCACTGTTCTGATCGGCAGAAATCCTCGTCCGGCGCAGACCAAAGCTGGTCATCGTCGTGCGGCAAAGCTAGGTTCGGTTTGAACCTGCCAATTGTGAGGAACCCGTGCCATGATCCGTCATCTTCCCCTTGTCGCCATTGTCGCCATTGTTGCCCTGTCTGCCTGTACGGTGCCGGTCCGTGTGCCCGCCCCGCGGCCGGCGCCCATCCCGGAACCGATGCCCGCCCCGGTGGTCAATCCGCAATCGGCCAAGGAACGGTTTGTGACAGCGGTTGAGGCGAATGGCTGCACGTTCAATTCTGGCAATTCCGACGCCATTCTGGCGGCTGCCACCCTGTCAGAGGGTGATCTGGGTGGTATCCTGACGGAACTACGCTCTGAAGGTCGTGGATCGATTGCGCCCGGTGGCCAAGGCTTTCAGTTGAATACTGGCGTTTGCGCATGATGATGGTGGGCCTGATGCCCGCGCTGTTATTGGCGGGTGGGGTAAACGTGGTGCCGACGGCTGTATTTGCCCTGACCACATTTGGCGTCTTTCTGACCGGAATACACTGATCGGGCTTTGCGCCAGCGCAATCGACGCAAAAAGTGCTTGTGCTGGCCGTTGTCAAATCAGCCTGTCCTGTGTAACCCGGTGCGCAACAGGTGGCGGGCTGGACCGTCGCCGTTCCTGATTGATAACCGAGGTTCTTCATGCTCCGCCGCCTTCATCCTGATCAGCCTGACAGTTTCGCCTTTACCCCTGCCAATCAGGCCTGGGCCGAAGGACAGATGAAGAAATTCCCCGAAGGCCGTCAGGCATCGGCGATTATCCCGCTTTTGTGGCGTGCGCAGGAACAGGAAGGCTGGCTGAGCCGTCCGGCGATTGAGCATGTGGCACAGATGCTGGACCTTGCCTTTATCCGCGCGTTGGAAGTGGCGTCATTCTATTTCATGTTTCAGTTGCAGCCCGTGGGCGCGGTTGCCCATATTCAGGTCTGCGGTACGCTGTCTTGCATGATTTGCGGGGCCGAGGATTTGATTGGTGTCTGCAAGGACAAGATCGCCGAGCAACCCCATGCCTTGTCTGCCGATGGCAAGTTTTCATGGGAAGAGGTGGAATGCCTTGGCTCTTGCGCCAACGCGCCTATGGCCCAGATTGGCAAGGACTATTACGAAGACCTGACCGCCGACCGTCTATCCGAAATTATTGACGAAATGGCCGCAGGCAAAGTGCCTGTACCCGGGCCGCAGAATGGCCGCTATGCCGCGGAGCCGCTGAAAGGGCTGACCAGCCTGAAAGACCATGACAGCGGCAAGACCCAGTATAATGCCAGTGTGCAGGCGGCGGTTGATATTGGCGATACGATCAAGCGGATTGATGGCACCGAAGTGCCGTTGTTGACTCCATGGATCGACGATGGTGCGGTCAAAACCGCCCCAAAGGCGAATCCCGCCAAAGCGAAAGCGCCCAAACCGGCCGCCAAGAAACCGGCAGATGAAACCGGTGTGACCAAGCAGCAGGCAGTCGCAAAATCAGCAGCCAAGCCTGTGTCAAAATCCAATCCGGATTCTGTTGCCGAAGAACGGCCCGAGACATTAACAGCCCCGCGTGATGGCGGCGCCGATGATCTGAAAAAGATCAGCGGTGTTGGTCCGAAGCTGGAAGGCGTGCTGAATGAGCTGGGTTTCTGGCATTTCGACCAGATCGCAAAGTGGACACCCGCGCAGGTGGCCTGGGTCGATAGCCGGTTGAAGTTCAAAGGCCGGATTGAGCGCGATGACTGGATCGGGCAGGCGACAGCCTTTGCCAAGGAAGGCTGAGACGCGGTAGTGCTGTTGGTTTTGTAAGGACCTTGCGGGACAAGCCGTGTTGCGTCGTGGCGGCTCGTTTGGCAGTTAGCCTGAATTTACAACACTCTGCACCGCATTATCCACGAACGCAGCATCTGTGATTTCGATGTTTTGGTCATCCATCTGCCCTGTCATGCGCAACATGACATGCCCATGGATTGTTGACCAAAGGGTGTAGCTGCGCGTTTCGATCTGGTTGGTGCTGGCATCCGCTGGCAAACACGCGGCTACGGCGCGTCGTACTTTGTCATAAACATCCTCCCCAAGTTTCTGGAGTTTCATTGCACCCATCGCCTTGGCCGAAACCGAGAATGACAGCCGGAACATCGCGGGTTCCTTCCAGGCATGATCAATATAGGCTTGGCAGATTGCACTGAGCCGGGCGAGAGGGTCGCCATCCGCCGCTGACCAGATGTCTTCGAATGTCTGATTGAGGCGGTCCATTTCCGCCTCGATCAATGCTGCAAAGATATGTTCGCGCGATGGGAAAATCCGAAACGGCGCGCCTGAACTGACACCGAGACGTTTGCCAATTTTTGTGATTGATACGGCCTCGGCCCCGTCTTCTGCGCAGACGGCCCGTACTTCGTTCAACAAGGCCTCTCTCAATGCGCCGCGTTCCAATCGTGCCATTTTCGGTCACCCCTAAAAACTTTCTTGACCAATTGTAAGTGTCACTTACATCCATTGCAAGTAAGCGATACTACAAAGGAGAGAGAAGATGAGTTTTATGACTGACGCGACCTTGTCTGTAGAGTTGATGTGGGTGGGGGCGATGCTCTGCCTGGTGTGGTTTGTGTTAAGCTGTGCTGTCTGGGTTTTCGATGGTCGGACCCTGTTTGGTGAAAGTGTTTGGGCGAAACCGATCAGGTTTTCGTCCTCCCTGGCCATGCACTATGCAACATACGCCATTGTCATTTCCTGGCTGTCGGAACCTTGGCAAACGGGCATTGCCATGACGTCCATCGCAATCATCGCAGTTGGTGCGCTGATCTTTCAGATTGGTTTTATCGGTATCCAGGCGGCGTGTGGCGAACCGTCTCACTTCAACACCAAGACGCCGTTGATGCGTAAGCTTGAGCTGACGATGGCGATAATGGCTGCATTGGTCACGGCACCAATGGCGTTTGTTGGGGCGGTGGTATTGATCGACGAGGTTGCTGTGATGGCACCGGCGTTGCGATGGGCCACCGGGCTTGGGCTGATCTTTGGGACGGTGATGACCTTTCTATCGGCCTACCACCTTGGTATGCGGCAAAATCCATTCTTTGGGGATAAGCCCGCCAATGAACGCCGTATTATTGGACTCGATTGGTCCCTGGATCGCGGGGATCTGCGGCCTGCCCATTTCTTTGCGACCCATATGATGCAAGCAATGCCGATTGCGGGTTTGATCGCGACTGTCTGGTTATCGTCAGAGGTTGCCTTGATCGCAGCATTAAGCGCGACTGCCGTTTGGGCTTGGCTTGCAGTTGAAAGCTATCGCCTTGCTGTGCGAGGGCGTCCTATCAGCCATTTGTGGCGGTTGCGCGGGTTGCCAAGTACCAATTCGGCGACACTCTAAATCTGATCGAACACGCGGTGCGGTCATCAGAAATGAGATCGATTGCATCGCGTATCTGCATGGATTGTAGGCATCGGGCCAGAGTCGCGTCCTGCCGATCCCTGCCGCTTAATGCACCTCGTCCATCAGGCTTGATCGCCCACAAAATGTGCAGATTGGATCGTAAGTAGCGCGAATTGCACAAATTATTTTCGCTTAGGCGTTGTTTCGGTTAGACCTATGGCACGCAGTCGCGGTTTGTGAGGGGCGAAGACCCTGTTCGCGGTGCATAATACTGCTAAGGCCGTGCTCGCGGCCGCCCCAAGGGAGATCAGATAAGATGAAAGATACAGCACCTAAAAGTCAGGGTATTTTTGCCGTTGCGGCCTTGTTTGGCATTATTGCCGCAGGTGTCGCGCTGGTTCTTTATGATTATTGGTGGATTGCCGCCTTGTTTATCGGTGGCATTGTTGCTGCCATCACAGCGATTGTTTTGATATTGGGCTGGCGCGACCCTGCGCCGCATGCATCAGGGTCCGTGGCCCGTCAATCAGAACCAGCACCGACCGCTGCCGAACCTGCACCAGCTGCGGAACCTGCACCAGCTGCAGCACCCGCCCCGGCGGCTGAACCTGCACCTGAACCGCAAGAAGCTGCAGCAGCACCAGTGCCTGCGCCTGAACCAGCGCCAGCGGCGCCTGCCGCCGCCGCAGTCAAGCCATCCGCAAAGTTACCGGGCGAAGAAGAACTGGATGCAAAGAAGGGCGAATGGAAGTATGACGGCCCGGGATCAGAAGCCGAACCCAAACCCGATCCGGCCCCGGCATCAGGTGACGGCAAGCCCCAATTCCTGAGCGCTGCCCGTGAAGGCGGCCCTGATGACCTGAAACAGATCAAAGGTGTTGGTCCGAAACTGGAAAAGACATTGCACGGTATGGGCATCTATCACTTTGATCAGATCTCAACCTGGGGGCCGTCCGAACAGGCCTGGATGGATGATAACCTGGAAGGATTCAAAGGCCGCGCCAGCCGTGACAATTGGGTTGAACAGGCCAAGACGCTTGCGGAAGGTGGTACAACCGAATTTTCCAGCAAAGTAAAGAAAGGCGACGTCTACTAGACGTCGCGCACCCATGGCGCAACACGGAGACACCGAACAGGCCAAGGCAGGACAACGGGTCGCGTTGATCATTGCCGGTGTTGCTGTTTTGTGGATGTTGTTAAACCTGATCGGTGCCGAATATAACTGGTCCAATCGCACGCGGGCGTTTTTTGACCTTGCAGCGATGGCCGGTTTCGGGTTTGGCCTGTGGCGGACATATCAACTTTGGCGCGTGCGCCAGAACGACAAGGGCGAGAACTGATGCTCAAAGACCAGGACCGGATTTTCACCAACCTTTACGGCATGCATGACCGTACCCTGAAGGGCGCGCGGGCGCGTGGCCATTGGGATGGCACGGCGGGTATCATCAAAAAAGGCCGGGACTGGATCATTAACGAGATGAAGACATCCGGCCTGCGCGGTCGCGGCGGTGCGGGTTTTCCCACCGGTTTGAAATGGTCCTTCATGCCTAAGGAAAGCGATGGTCGCCCGGCCTATCTGGTGGTCAATGCTGACGAATCCGAGCCTGGCACCTGTAAAGATCGCGAGATCATGCGCCACGATCCGCACACCCTGGTCGAAGGTTGCCTGATCGCGTCATTCGCGATGAATGCCCATGCCTGTTACATCTACATTCGTGGCGAGTATATCCGCGAGAAAGAGGCGTTGCAGGCCGCCATCGATGAGGCCTACGCCGCTGGTCTGGTCGGCAAGAATGCCTGCAAATCCGGCTGGGATTTCGACATCTACCTGACCCATGGGGCGGGGGCTTATATTTGTGGTGAGGAAACCGCCCTGCTTGAAAGCCTTGAAGGCAAGAAGGGGATGCCGCGCATGAAGCCGCCATTTCCCGCCGGTGCTGGCCTTTATGGCTGCCCGACCACGGTGAACAATGTCGAATCGATTGCCGTTGTGCCGACGATCCTGCGCCGCGGTGGCGAATGGTTCGCCGGTATGGGCCGGCCGAATAATGCGGGCACCAAGCTGTTCGCGATTTCGGGCCATGTGAACAACCCTTGCGTGGTCGAGGAAGAAATGTCGATCAGCTTTGAAGAGCTGATTGAGAAACATTGCGGCGGTATCCGCGGTGGTTGGGATAACCTCAAGGCGGTGATCCCCGGTGGCTCCTCCGTTCCATGTGTACGCGGTGAGAATATGCGCGACGCGATCATGGATTTTGATGCGCTGAAGGAAAAAGGGTCTTCGCTGGGCACGGCTGCGGTGATCGTGATGGATCAGTCCACCGACATGATCAAAGCGATCTGGCGTTTGTCCAAATTCTACAAGCATGAAAGCTGCGGCCAGTGTACCCCTTGCCGCGAAGGCACCGGCTGGATGATGCGCGTTATGGCCCGTTTGGTGAAAGGGGATGCACGCCCCGAAGAGATTGATATGCTGCTGGATGTGACTAAACAGGTTGAAGGCCATACGATCTGCGCGCTGGGTGACGCCGCCGCATGGCCGATCCAAGGTTTGGTCAAGAACTTCCGGGACGAGATCGAGGACCGGATCAAGGATAAACGCGTAGCAGGGATAGCAGCAGAATGATGATACGTGGAATGATGATTGGGGCGGCTTTGACATTGGCCGCATGTGCAACCGGACCGGGCGGTGCCCGCCCGTTTGAGGATGCGGCGGTGCAGAAGCTGTATAACCTGCCCACCCCACAATATTACGCGACCTTGAAAATCGCCAATCAGGTGGCACAGAATTGCGTCCGCTATAGCTACGACTCAGCCGTTGATCTGCTGGTCAACGAAAAGCGGAACGAAGTCGGGCGCGGGTCACTGTCTGCCTTGGGGCTGCGCAACCAGATCGATCTGGAAACCGATGTCAGCCAGCGCAGCTTTAACGCCAAGCACGGCGTGGATCTGTCGACGGGCGAAGATCTGTGCCCGGCTGCAGATGCCGAAACACTGGAAAACAGCGCGATGGCGGCGGTGCTGGTCCCTGCGGGCTAGGTGTCTGACAGATGCGTAATTTTCTGGACGGGGCCGCGAGTTTCTGTGCGGCCCTTTTAACGTTGCTGATATGCGGGATCCCTGCATGGTTTACAGTGCAGGCGGTGCGCACCGAAGCCGCGCCTGTCTGGGCCTATGTGGCAGCCGGGTTCCTGGCGGTGATTGGCATTATTCTGACGCTGGCATTCGCGCGCAAGGGATTGGCCGGTATCGCGCCGACACGACAACGGCGACGGTGACGTAAGATGGGTTTTAACCCATCCCCGTTTAAGGATTGAACATGCATCTGGCCGAATTGAATATCGGGCGTCTGATTGCCCCCACGGATGATCCGCGTGTTGCCGAATTCATGGATAACCTCGACCGGATCAACGGGTTGGGCAAACGGATGCCGGGTTTTGTTTGGATGATGGAAGGCTCGGGCGAGCCGGGGCGCGGTAACACCGATGCATTTATCGATGGCGATCCGCAATTTGTGGCCAATCTGTCCGTTTGGGAAACTCCACAACAATTGGAAACCTTTGTCTTTGGCACGCTGCACGACAAGTTCATGGCGCGGGGCAAGGAATGGTTTGAAACCCTGGCACAGATGCATTTCGTGATGTGGTGGGTGCCCGAAGGCACGCAGCCGACATTGGTTGAAGCCTTGGCCAAACTATCCTATCGCGAAGCACATGGTGATAGTGCTGCGGCATTCGGTTGGGACTGGCTGCGCGCGCAAGCGGCGCAATGACCTATCATGTAGCTGAATTCAATTTTGGCACCCTGCGTTACACTTGGGGTGATCCGAGCATCGCCGGATTTGAGGATGCGCTTGGTCAGGTTAACGCCATCGCCGCGCGTAGCCCCGGCTTTGTCTGGCGGATGCCGGATGACGAAATGGAAGTCGCCCAGCAAGATCCAACCGGGCCATTGGCCGACGGGCCGAATACCGCCTCAACCCTGTCGATCTGGACATCTGCGGCCCCGCTTTATCAGTTCGTCACAAAGACATTACACGCAAAGATCATGGCCGGGCGCACCGCATGGTTCGTGCCGGGTGATAGCGGGTTTTTGGTTTGCTGGAGGGTGCCGCAAGGACGTCGCCCCGACGTGACTGAGGGCGTGGAACAATGGCGGAAGCTTCAAATCGCCGGTGATAGCAAAGATATCTTTGGTGCCAAAGGGTTAGCGGCAGCGGCACAAGCCAAAAACCGCGTAACCGATTGATAACCGGCCACTGATATTGAATAACGCCAGCCAAATTCCGATGTGTCATGTCAACAATCGGCGTGTCTTGCGTCTGACAGGAGAACGAAGATGAAAAAGGCATCATTGGGTATTACGGCGGCAATTCTCGCGCTCGTTGGATTGGCGGGGGCGGCCGCGGCGCAGTCAGCGTTGAAAGATGAAGCTCGCGTGCGTGACGGAATTGTGCAGGTTGGCATGGCCTATGAGATTTCCGAGAAATGCGGCAGCCTGAGTGCGCGTACATTCCGCGGCATTTCCTATTTGCAGGAACTTAAGCGCTATGCGCAGGGTCGTGGTTACTCGGACGCAGAGATTGAAGCCTATATCGATAACAAGTCCGAACAACGCCGCCTGGAAGGGATCGCGCGCCAGCAGCTTGCCCTGTTGGGTGTTGTTGAAGGCCGTGAGGCCACCTATTGCGCCGCAGGGCGTGACCAGATTGCCCGCGACACCCGTGTTGGCTGGTTGCTGCGTTAGGCCAAAGCTGTTCAATCACCGGCATGAACAGCCGACGATAAGCCCCCCATAAATTGACGTCTTTTTTGCCGATCAGACTGGCATCGCCGCCCATGTCGCGCTAGAACGCGGCAACGCGCAGCCGCCGCAACGCGGATGGCTGTGTCATCGGGAACATATAAGGCACGCCATGTCTGATCTGCGCAAAGTCATCATTGATGGAAATGAGGTCGAAGTTGACGGGGCGATGACCCTGATACAGGCCTGCGAAGAAGCAGGCATCGAAATCCCCCGGTTCTGTTATCATGAACGGCTTTCTATCGCGGGCAACTGCCGCATGTGTCTGGTTGAGGTTGTGGGCGGCCCGCCCAAACCTGCCGCATCCTGCGCCATGCAGGTCCGCGATTTGCGCCCCGGCCCGGAAGGCCAACCACCGGTCGTCAAAACCAATTCCCCCATGGTCAAAAAGGCCCGCGAAGGGGTGATGGAATTCCTGCTGATCAACCACCCGCTGGATTGCCCGATCTGCGATCAGGGTGGCGAATGCGATCTGCAGGATCAGGCCATGGCTTATGGCGTTGATTTCAGCCGGTTCCGTGAACCCAAACGCGCGACCGAGGATCTGGACCTCGGCCCGCTGGTCGAAACCCACATGACCCGCTGCATTTCCTGCACACGTTGCGTGCGCTTCACCACTGAAGTCGCGGGTATTCACCAGATGGGTCAGACGGGCCGCGGTGAGGATGCAGAGATTACATCCTATCTGGGTGAAACGCTCGATTCGAATATGCAGGGCAATATCATTGATCTGTGCCCGGTCGGCGCACTAGTTTCTAAACCTTACGCATTTACCGCCCGTCCCTGGGAGCTGACCAAGACCGAATCCATCGACGTGATGGATGCGCTTGGATCCAATATCCGAGTGGATACCAAAGGCCGCGAAGTCATGCGTTTCCTACCCCGCAACCATGATGGCGTGAACGAGGAATGGATTTCCGACAAGACCCGTTTTGTTTGGGATGGGTTGCGCCGGCAGCGTCTGGACACGCCTTACATTCGCGAAAACGGCAAGCTGCGCAAGGCAAGCTGGCCCGAGGCGCTGACTGCTGCCGCCGCTGCGATGAAAGGCAAGAAAATTGCCGGTTTGGTCGGTGATCTGGCCCCGGTCGAGGCCGCATTCGCGCTGAAGCAGTTGATCGAGGGGCAGGGCGGCCATGTTGAATGCCGCACCGATAGGGCGAAACTGCCGATTGGTAATCGGTCGGCCTATGTGGGCAATGCCAGCATTGAAGATATCGATGATGCGCAGATGATCCTGATGGTGGGCACGAACCCGCGGACAGAAGCCCCTGTGCTGAACGCCCGCGTCCGAAAGGCCTGGTCCAAAGGCGCAAAAGTGGCCCGGATCGGGACAGATGACGACCTGACCTATGATGTGATCCAGATTGGGGCCGGTCGCGATGCGCTGGTTGGTCTTGCAGGTCAGGACCATTCTGACAAACAGGATGTGGCTGGCGTGATGATTGTTGGTCAGGGCGCCCTGACCGAAGCTGATGGTGAGGCCGTGCTGAGCCAGGCAATGAAAGCCGCAGATGCCGCCAATTCGAAACTCATGGTGCTGCACACCGCCGCCAGCCGTGTGGGCGCGATGGATGTCGGCGCCTGTACCGAAGGTGGGCTTGAGGCCGTATTGGACGGCGCAGAGGTGATTTATAACCTTGGCGCGGACGAGGTTGAGGTGAAACCGGGTGCCTTTGTGATCTATCAAGGCAGCCACGGTGATCGCGGTGCCCATCGGGCGGATATCATTCTGCCATCGGCAGCTTACACAGAAGAAAACGGGTTGTTTGTGAATACCGAAGGGCGGCCACAGCTTGCCCTGCGCGCCAGCTTCCCCCCCGGTGAGGCCAAGGAAAACTGGGCGATCCTGCGGGCGCTGTCTGCTGAGCTGGATGCCACATTGGCTTATGACAGCATAGCGCAATTGCGTCAGGCGCTGGTGGCCGCACACCCGCATTTGGGCCGTGTGGATGAGGTGGCCGATAACGATTGGCAGCCAATCCCGGTCAAGAAACCCGGCAAGGCGGACTTTGTGAATGCGGTGACGGATTTCTACCTCACCAACCCCATTGCCCGCGCCTCGACCCTGATGGCTGAACTGAGCGCCAATGCCGAAGCACGCAAATCCGCGCCGATGGCAGCGGAATAAGGACGACGATAATGGTTGAATTCTTTACCAACACCAACCTTGGGATTGTTCTGGTCATTCTGGCGCAGTGTTTGCTGGTTCTGGTGCCGCTTTTGGTGGCGCTGGCGTTTCTGATGTATGCGGACCGCAAGATTTGGGCTGCCGTGCAGATGCGCAAGGGCCCGAATGTGGTTGGTGCCTTTGGTTTGCTGCAATCTTTTGCTGATTTTCTGAAATATATCGTCAAGGAAATCGTCGTGCCTGCGGGTGCTGACAAGGCCGTGTTTTTCCTCGCCCCCATGATCGCCTTTGTGCTGGCGGTGATTTCATGGGCGGTGATCCCGTTCAACGAAGGCTGGGTGCTGGCAGATATCAACGTGGCCATCCTGTATATTTTCGCCATTGGATCGCTAGAGGTTTACGGCGTGATCATGGGTGGTTGGGCATCAAACTCCAAATACCCCTTCCTTGGGTCACTGCGGTCCGCCGCGCAGATGATTTCTTATGAAGTCTCCATCGGATTGATCATCATCGGTGTCATCATCTCAACCGGATCAATGAATTTCGGCGATATTGTCGAGGCGCAACGCGGGGCGGGCCTGCTCAGCTGGTATATCCTGCCGCATCTGCCGATGTTCTTTCTGTTCTTTGTCAGTGCCTTGGCCGAGACGAACCGACCACCATTCGACCTGCCCGAAGCGGAATCGGAACTGGTGGCGGGTTATCAGGTGGAATATTCATCGACGCCCTTCCTGCTGTTCATGATCGGCGAATTGATGGCGGTCGTGCTGATGTGCGCGCTGATTTCGCTGTTGTTCCTGGGCGGTTGGTTGTCACCCATTCCGGGTCTGCCGGATGGCATCCTGTGGATGGTCCTGAAAATGGGTTTCTGTTTCTTCATCTTCTCCATGGTGAAGGCGATCACGCCGCGCTACCGCTATGACCAGTTGATGCGGATCGGTTGGAAAGTGTTCCTGCCGATGTCGCTGGCCTGGGTGGTGATTGTGTCGTTCCTTGCAAAATACGAAGTGTTCGGCGGCTTCTGGGCACGCTGGGCTGTGGGAGGCTGATTGGTGAAGCGAGTAACCTTTCCCACTTTGTTGGTCTTGGCTGGGTGCGTGTCATCTCATGGTGATGTGGTGACAGCTCAAGAAGCACAACGATTTCCCGGATGGATTTTGGGATGCTCGGCGGGGCCGTTCGGGGCCGATGATTGCCCGGCTGCACAGGCTGGGGCGGTGATGGCGCAGATGCCTATCGGCGCGCTGGAACGTGATTTGCAGAATGCAGATTTCGAGACTTTTGCCTTGGAAGAGGTGATCCGGCGTATGGGGGCTGCTGTGCAGGAAAAGACCGTGAATGGTGGCTGTCAAAGCGTCGCGCAGGCCGTTCAAGCTGGTGAAATCATGCGTGCCAAGGTGCCGGCCAATCCTGCACTGACAGGGGATGAAAGAGATTTGTTCGACCACTTTGTCAACATAGCAAATAACGCAAGCGATTATGTAGGAAGGGGCTGCTGAGATGACCCAAATCGACTATAACCGCGCCGCAAAATACTTCCTGCTTCAGGACGTGTTTCAGGGATTCAAACTGGGGCTGAAATACTTCTTCTCACCCAAGGCGACATTGAATTACCCCCATGAAAAGGGGCCTCTCAGCCCCCGTTTTCGAGGTGAGCACGCCTTGCGCCGTTATCCCAATGGCGAAGAACGCTGCATTGCCTGCAAGCTTTGCGAGGCGGTTTGCCCGGCACAAGCCATTACCATTGATGCAGAGCCGCGTGATGACGGATCCCGCCGCACCACGCGTTACGATATCGACATGACCAAATGCATCTATTGCGGTTTCTGCCAGGAGGCCTGCCCGGTAGATGCGATTGTCGAGGGGCCAAATTTCGAGTTCAGCACTGAGACCCGCGAAGAGCTTTATTACGATAAGGCAAAACTGCTAGAAAACGGCGACCGCTGGGAAACCGAGATTGCGCGCAATCTTGAACTGGATGCGCCTTACAGATGACGGATGTGCCAACATCAAGCGACGCGTATCTGCGCGGCAAACCTGCTGCTGAGGCCACAAACCCGGGCATCGAGGATGCGTTGCGCGCGCGCTATGACGGTTTGCTGCCTGGGTTTGCGGAAACCATGATTGATGTGGCCTATGGACAGTACTACACGCGCGACGGCTTGGATGATAAAACACGCTATCTGACGACGGTTGCGGGTTTGACGGTACTAGGCGGGCAGACTGCGCCGCAATTGCGTGTGCATATTCAAAATGCCTTGAATGCTGGCGCATCAGAACGTGAGATTGCCGAGGTCATCAACCAGATGGCGTTGTATGGTGGGTTTCCTGCGATGATAAATGCGTTGAATACGGCAATCGCTGTTTTTGACGCCGCGAAGGATACTGAATGACCGACCAGAACCCCTTTGAAGCGATGATGAAGATGGGCCAGGATTGGGCGAAAGCCATGAACCCGGCGCTGGAATCATTTACGCCCAAAGGGTTCGAAGCCCTGTTTCCCACCATGTCCAAAGACATGATGGAAACTTTCATGGGCAAGGGGATCAGCCCTGATGGGTTGGACGCCAAGACCCGGCTTTTGTTGACCCTTGCCGCACTGACCGTGCTGGGTGGTCAGGCCGAGGCGCAGATACGCATGACTGTACGCCATCTGGTCGAGGCAGGGGCGACGAAACAGGAAATCGCCGAAACCATCGCCCAGATGGGCATGTTCGGTGGCGTGCCAGCCATGACCAAAACCATGGAACTGGCCAATGAAGTGTTGGAAAAGGACGGTGACGCATGAGTGTCTTCGCATTCACATTCTACCTTTTTGCGGTGACGACCGTTGCCGGGGGCCTGATGACGGTTGTCAGCCGTAACCCGGTGCATTCGGTGCTGTGGCTGATCCTGGCGTTTCTTTCGTCTGCCGGGCTGTTCGTGACATTGGGTGCCGAATTTGTGGCGATGCTGTTGATCATCGTCTATGTCGGCGCGGTCGCGGTGTTGTTCCTGTTTGTTGTCATGATGCTGGATGTTGATTTCGCCGAGTTGAAGGCGGAAATGGCCCGCTACATGCCGCTGGCCTTGCTGATCGGCGTGGTGATCCTGATGCAACTGGCACTGGCCTTTGGCGTCTGGGGTTTTGCCGATGGCGTTGAAGGGCGGATCGCTGCCCCAGCAGGCGATATTGAAAATACCCGCGCCCTGGGCCTGCTGATCTATGACAAATATATCCTGCTGTTCCAGCTGGCGGGGCTGATCCTGCTGGTTGCGATGATAGGGGCGATTGTGCTGACACTGCGCCACCGCGTGGATATCAAGCGCCAGAACGTCATGGAGCAAATGTCACGCGACCCGGCCATGGCGATGGAGTTGCGGGACGTGAAGCCGGGGCAGGGGTTGTGATGGAAGATTTTTCGTTACGAAAAATCTTCCGGACTGAAGAAATTTTGCAAAATTTCTTCGTGGTGAAGGCTGAAGGAAATGCCAATGATCGGACTTGAACATTATCTCACGGTGGCAGCGGCCCTGTTCGTTATCGGTATTTTCGGCCTTTTCCTGAACCGCAAGAACGTGATCATTCTGCTGATGAGCATCGAGCTAATGCTGCTTGCTGTGAACATCAACCTTGTCGCGTTTTCCAGCTATCTAGGCGATCTGGTGGGCCAGGTCTTTACCCTGTTCGTCCTGACCGTTGCCGCCGCAGAGGCCGCGATTGGCCTTGCCATCCTTGTTTGTTTCTTCCGCAATCGCGGGACCATCGACGTTGAAGACGTCAACGTGATGAAGGGCTGATACCAATGGAAACCATCATCCTATTTGCCCCGCTGGTCGGTGCCATCCTTTGTGGGTTTGGTTGGAAGCTGATTGGCGAGACGGCGGCCCAATGGGTTGCGACCAGCCTGTTGTTTCTGGCCGCGATCCTGTCCTGGGTTGTGTTCCTGACATTTGATCCGTCGGCCCATGCGGGTGGCAGTTACACTGTCACGATCCTGCGTTGGATCGAAAGCGGGACACTATCGACCGATTGGGCGATCCGGATGGATCGTCTCACCGCGATCATGCTGATTGTGATCAATACCGTGTCGGCCCTCGTCCACCTTTATTCCTTTGGCTACATGGCCCATGACGAGAATTTCAAGGAAGATGAGAGCTATCGCCCGCGCTTCTTTGCCTATCTGTCGTTCTTTACCTTTGCCATGCTGATGCTGGTGACGGCGGATAACCTCGTGCAGATGTTCTTTGGCTGGGAAGGGGTCGGCGTTGCCTCATACCTGTTGATCGGCTTTTACTTCCGCAAGCCAAGCGCAAATGCCGCGGCGATCAAAGCCTTTGTGGTCAACCGTGTTGGGGATTTCGGTTTTGCCCTTGGTATCTTTGCACTTTACATGGTCACAGACAGCATCCGGTTTGAGGATATCTTTGCCGCGATCCCTGATCTGCAGGATCATACGATCACGTTCTTGTGGAAAGATTGGAACACGCTGAACCTGATCGCGTTCCTGTTGTTCATCGGGGCGATGGGCAAATCGGCCCAGCTGTTCCTGCACACTTGGCTGCCCGACGCGATGGAGGGTCCGACGCCTGTGTCAGCCCTGATCCATGCCGCCACCATGGTGACCGCGGGTGTCTTCCTTGTCTGCCGCATGTCGCCGTTGATGGAATATGCTCCGGCTGCAACGAATTTCATCGTTTTCCTTGGCGCCACAACCGCGTTTTTTGCCGCCACTGTTGGTCTGGTGCAGAACGACATCAAGCGTGTCATCGCATATTCCACCTGTTCGCAGCTGGGTTATATGTTCGTTGCTGCTGGTCTGGGCGTCTATTCCGTGGCCATGTTCCACCTGCTGACACACGCGTTCTTCAAGGCGATGTTGTTTCTTGGGGCTGGTTCGGTCATTCACGCGATGCATCATGAGCAGGACATGCGGAATTATGGCGGGCTGCGCCATAAGATCCCCAAGACGTTCTGGATGATGATGATTGGTACGCTTGCGATCACCGGCGTTGGTATTCCGCTGCTTTATATCGGTTTCCCGATTGGCTTTGCCGGGTTCGTGTCCAAGGATGCGATTATCGAAAGCGCCTATGCGGGCACGGCTGGCGGCTATGCGTTCTGGATGCTGGTGATTGCCGCCTTGATGACCAGTTTCTACAGCTGGCGTCTGATGTTCCTGACCTTTTATGGCACCGCGCGCGGCGACAAGCATACGCATGAACATGCCCATGAAAGCCCCAATTCGATGCTGATCCCGCTTTATGTGCTGGCTATTGGGGCCGTGTTCAGTGGCATGATCTGGTACGGATCCTTCTTTGGATCGAACGACAAGGTCGGCAAGTTCTTTGGTGTGTCATATGCCGAAGCGTCCGAGCATGGTGATGATCACGGCGCCGAAGACAGCCATGGCGATGATCATGCTGATGACGCAGCCCATGCCGATGAGGGTGGCCATGGCAAGGCCCATTACAATCTGGTCGGTGCGCCCGGCGAAGGGGCCATTCATAACAGCCCCGACAATCATGTTCTGAACGACGCGCATGAGGTGCCTGTCTGGGTCAAGCTCGCCCCGTTCTTTGCCATGCTGGCAGGTCTGGCGCTGGCTTATCAGATGTATATCCGCCGTCCTGATCTGCCCGGTAAACTGGCCGAACAGCAGGCGCCGCTATATCAGTTCCTGCTGAACAAATGGTACTTTGACGAGATCTATCACTTCATCTTTGTCAAACCTGCCATGGCGATTGGCCGGATCCTGTGGAAGCAGGGTGACACAAAGACAATCGACGGGGGCATTAACGGGCTGGCCATGGGGATCATTCCATTCTTTACACGGCTCGCGGGCCGGGCGCAGTCGGGCTATGTGTTTACCTATGCCTTTGCGATGGTTCTGGGGATTGCGGTGCTGCTGACCTGGGTGACGCTGTTCGGGGGGACAAACTGATGGGGAATGTCCTTTCGCTGACCACGTTTCTGCCACTACTGGGGGCTGTCATTCTGGCCCTGTTCCTGCGTGGTGATGATGCGGCGGCACAGCGCAATGCCAAATGGGTGGCCCTGCTGACCACGGTCACCACGTTCATTGCGTCGCTGTTCATTCTGGCAAATTTCGATCCGGCAGATCCGGGCTTCCAGATGGTCGAAACCCGCGAATGGCTGCTGGGTCTGCAATACAAAATGGGCGTCGATGGTATTTCGATCCTGTTTGTGATGCTGACCACCTTCCTGATGCCGCTGGTGATCGCGTCCTGCTGGGATGTCGGTACGCGGGTCAAGGAATACATGATCGCCTTCCTGCTGCTTGAAACGCTGATGCTGGGCGTGTTCCTGGCCCTTGATTTAGTGCTGTTCTATCTATTCTTTGAGGCGGGCCTGATCCCGATGTTCCTGATCATTGGCATCTGGGGTGGCAAGAACCGCATCTATGCCAGCTTCAAGTTCTTCCTTTATACCTTCCTTGGCTCTGTCCTGATGCTGGTCGCCATGGTCGCCATGTTTGCCGATGCAGGCACCACGGATATTCCGACCCTGATGACCCATACATTCGGGACCGAGAATTTCAGCATTCTGGGTGTGCAGATTGTGGGCGGGATGCAGACCATGCTCTGGTTGGCCTTCTTTGCCAGCTTTGCTGTCAAGATGCCGATGTGGCCGGTGCATACCTGGCTGCCCGATGCACACGTACAGGCCCCCACAGCGGGTTCGGTTGTCTTGGCCGCGATCCTGTTGAAGATGGGCGGCTACGGCTTCCTACGCTTCAGCCTGCCGATGTTCCCTGTCGGGTCCGAGGTGATGGGGCCGCTGGTGTTGTGGCTGTCGGCGATTGCGATTGTTTACACCTCGCTGGTCGCGCTGGTGCAGGAAGATATGAAGAAACTGATCGCCTATTCATCCGTGGCCCACATGGGTTACGTGACCATGGGTATCTTTGCAGTGAACCAGCAGGGTGTTGATGGGGCGATTTTCCAGATGATCAGCCACGGCTTTATCTCTGGCGCGCTGTTCCTTTGTGTGGGGGTCATTTACGACCGGATGCACACCCGCGAGATTGACGCCTATGGGGGCCTCGTGAACCGGATGCCTGCCTATGCGCTGATCTTCATGTTCTTCACAATGGCCAATGTCGGCTTGCCGGGTACGTCCGGGTTTATCGGTGAGTTCCTGACTCTCGTCGGTATCTTCCAGGTCAACACATGGGTGGCTGTTGTCGCCACATCCGGTGTGATCCTGTCGGCGGCTTATGCGCTGTGGCTTTACCGGCGGGTTGTCATGGGTGATCTGATCAAGGAAAGCCTGAAAACCATCACGGATATGACGAGGCGCGAGCGGATGATCTTTGCCCCGTTGGTGGCGATGACGCTGCTTTTGGGGGTTTATCCTGCCTTGGTGCTCGACATCATTGGCCCAAGCGTGAATGCGCTGGTCGGTAATTATGAAACGGCGCTGGCGACCTTTGAGGCCGCCACCCAGTTTGCTTCGAATTAAGGAACAGGCATATGATTTCTGCCGATATCCAAATCCTGATGCCCGAGATTGTGTTGGCGGTTTACGCCATGGGCGCGCTGCTGGCCGCCGTATATACGACCAAGGATGGCATGGCCCCGCTTTTGACCTGGGCCACCTCGGGGCTGTTTGTGCTGCTGGCCGTCTGGATCGGCATTAACGGGCAGGGGACGAATATCGCCTTTGGGGGCATGTTCGTCGATGACGGGTTTGCCCGGTTCGCCAAGATCACGATCTTGCTGTCCGCTGCTGCCGTTCTGCTGATGTCAGAAAGCTATATGCAACGCCGGGGCCTGTTGCGGTTTGAATACCCATTGCTGGTCGCATTGGCCGTTGTTGGCATGATGGTGATGGTCAGCGCGGGCGATCTGATGGCGCTTTATATGGGCCTCGAACTGCAGTCGCTGTCGCTTTATGTCGTAGCCGCATTGCGCCGTGACAGCGTGAAATCAACCGAGGCTGGGCTGAAATACTTTGTGCTTGGCGCGCTGTCTTCTGGTTTGTTGCTTTACGGTGCGTCGCTAACCTATGGCTTTGCGGGCACGACACTATTCTCTGGCATTATCGAGGCGACGGCCGACGGCGCCTCGCTTGGCTTGCTGTTTGGTCTGGTCTTCCTACTGGCGGGCTTTGCCTTCAAGGTGTCAGCCGCCCCGTTCCACATGTGGACGCCGGATGTGTATGAAGGCTCACCCACGCCTGTGACTGCGTTTTTTGCCACAGCCCCGAAGGTTGCAGCGATGGCCCTGTTTGCCCGGGTTGTGCATGATGCCTTTGGTGGCATCGTGGGTGATTGGCAGCAGATCGTCGCTTTCCTGTCGGTCGTGTCGATGTTCCTTGGCGCGATTGCCGCCATCGGCCAGACCGATATCAAGCGCCTGATGGCCTATTCATCGATCGCCCACATGGGCTTTGCCCTGATGGGGCTTGCGGCTGGAACGGCCTTTGGTGTGCAGGCGATGCTGATCTATATGGCGATCTATGTGACGATGAATATCGGGACCTTTGCCTTCATCCTAGGGATGGAACGGGACGGGCGCCCGGTGACCAATATCGAAAGCCTGCGGATGTATTCCAAGCGGCAACCGCTGCGGGCCTTGGCCATGCTGGTGCTGCTGTTTAGCCTCGCAGGCGTACCGCCGATGGTTGGGTTCTTTGGCAAATTCTATGTGCTGCGCGCCGCTTATGATGGTGGATTGGCATGGTTGGCCGTGGCCGGTGTGATCGCGTCTGTCATCGGTGCCTTCTACTATCTGCGCATCGTCTACTACATGTATTTCGGCGAAGAGGGCGAAGCGCTCGACGGCAAGATGAACCCCGTGCTTTGGACGTTCCTGATGGCGTCCGCATTGATCATGGTGGTCGGTGTGGTCAACCTGTTCGGGATCGAACCGATGGCCGCAGCTGCGGCGGCGACGCTTGTCCAATAGCGATAACGCCCACGGGCATTGGCCCGAAGGTTATGGGCGTGTTGTGCTCGACAGCGTTGACAGCACCATGGCAGAGGCGGCCCGGCGCGCACCCCTGCTGGATCGGCCCACCTGGATCATGGCGCATCGTCAAACAGCGGCGCGCGGTCGTCGCGGGCGCCCTTGGATGGTGCCACCCGGAAATCTGAGCGCGACCCTGATTTTCAAACCGGAAGCCACGGCTGTGGAGGCGGCGAAGCGGTCTTTCCTTGCGGCCAATGCGTTGTATCAGGCGCTTGCGATCTATGTTCCTGCCGAAAAACTGGCGTTGAAATGGCCCAATGATGTGTTGCTTTCGGGCGGCAAGGTTGCGGGCATTCTGCTGGAAAGCAGCGGGCAGGGGCCATTTGTTGATTGGCTGTCGATCGGGATCGGAGTCAATCTGCGCCACACGCCTCAAGGTGTCACCGATGCCAGCTTTGCCCCGACCAGCCTGATGGCCGCCGGTGGGTGGGAGGTCGCACCGCAAGATTTTCTGGCCGTGCTGGCGGATGCCTATGCCACGCAAGAGGACAAGCTGCGCCATTTCGGGTTCAAACGGATTCGCGATGACTGGCTGGCCAATGCTGCCCGTCTGGGGGATGTGATCACCGCCCGCACAGGCCGCGAGGATGTGACCGGTATTTTCGACAGCATCGATCAGGACGGCAATCTGGTTTTGATCACTGGCACCGGCCCCCGGGCGATCCCGGCGGCGGATGTGTTTTTCTAAGGAGGCAGCCCCATGCTTTTGGCCATTGATTGCGGCAACACCAATACTGTGTTTTCGATCTGGGACGGGGAACAGTTTCTGGCGACATGGCGCACCAGCACCGAATGGCAGCGCACGGCAGATCAGTATTATGTCTGGCTATCGACACTGATGCGGTTTCAGAACATGGACGTGCATATCGACGAGGTGATCGTAAGTTCCACCGTGCCGCGCGTCGTCTTTAATCTGAGGGTCTTTGCGGACCGTTACTATAATTGCCGCCCGCTTGTGGTGGGCAAGCCTGACTGCCTGCTGCCTGCCGACCCGCGCGTGGATGAAGGTACGCAAGTTGGCCCCGACCGGTTGGTCAATACAGCTGGCGCGTTTCATCGCCATGGTGGTGATCTGATCGTGGTGGATTTTGGGACTGCGACCACCTTTGACGTGGTTGCCAGCGACGGGGCTTATGAGGGCGGGGTGATTGCACCGGGTGTGAACCTGTCGCTAGAGGCCCTGCATAATGCTGCTGCTGCCTTGCCGCATGTCGATATTTCCAAGCCGCAAAAGGTGATTGGCACCAATACCGTAGAATGCATGCAATCGGGCGTCTTTTGGGGTTACATCGGGCTGGTGCGTGAGATATGCGCGCGGATCAAAGGTGAACGGGGCGTGCCGATGCAGGTGATCTCGACCGGCGGTCTTGCCCCATTGTTTCAGCAGGCCGAAGCGCTATTTGACGCCTTTGAAGACGATCTGACGATGCACGGCCTGACCGTCATCCACCAATATAACAAGGACAATGCATGAGTGACCGCCTGATCTATCTACCCCTCGGAGGTGCCGGGGAGATCGGCATGAACGCCTATGTCTATGGCTATGGACCGCAAGGGCAGGAACGGCTGATCGTGGTCGATCTGGGCGTAACCTTTCCCGATATGGACGGGACGCCCGGGGTGGACCTAATCCTGCCCGATATTGCCTGGCTTGAGGAACGCAAGGCGCAAATCGAAGGCATTTTCATCACCCACGCGCATGAGGATCACGTCGGCGCCATTGGGCATTACTGGGAACGGCTGGGCGCGCCTGTCTATGCCCGCCGCTTTACTGCCAATATCGCGCGGCGCAAGCTGGGTGAGCATGGGCATCCTGAAAGCGTGGTGAAAGTGGTCGAACCTTATCCGCATATGATCAGCTGTGGCCCGTTCAAAGTGTCTTACCTGCCCATAAGCCACTCGATCCCCGAAAGTGCTGGCCTGTTGATCGACAGCCCCGATGGCCGCGTGTTGCATTCAGGCGATTTCAAGATTGATGAGACGCCCGTGGTCGGCGACCCGTGGGATCAGGGCCTGTGGGAAGAGGTCTCCAAAGACGGGGTCAAGGCGCTGGTCTGCGACAGTACGAATGTGTTTTCGGACGCGCCGGGTCGGTCGGAAGCCTCTATCGGGCCGACAATCACCGAGTTGATGGAAGATGCAACCGGCATGGTTGTGGCGACCACCTTTGCCTCCAACATCGCGCGGCTGAAAACGCTGGCGGTGGCGGCCAAAGCTGCCGGGCGGTCCGTCTGCCTGTTGGGGCGTGCGATGCGGCGGATGGTCGAGGCGGCGACGGAAGAGGGGATATTGGAGGGCTTCCCGGCCACCGTCTCCCCAGAGGACGCGCTAAACATCCCCCGCGAAAACCTGATGCTGCTGGTCACCGGATCGCAGGGCGAAAGGCGGGCAGCGTCGGCGCAATTGGCGCAGGGCAAGTATTTGGGGCTGTCGCTGAAGGAAGGGGACACGTTCCTGTTTTCCTCTAAAACCATCCCGGGCAATGAACGCGGTGTCATCCGGATCATGAACCAACTGTCGGAGTTGGGGGTTGATGTGGTCGATGATGCGGGCGGCAAATACCATGTATCCGGCCATGCCAATAAGCCTGATTTGCAGCGGTTACATGAGATTGTGAAACCGCAGATCCTGATCCCCATGCATGGCGAACACCGGCATTTGCGCGAACATGTGAAAGTGGCGAATGCGGGCGGGCTGACGGGGATCGTGGCGGTTAACGGGATGATGATCGACCTGTCCGGCAACCAGCCCAAGGTCACCGAATATATCGAAACGGGCCGGACCTATCTGGATGGGTCAGTGCAGGTCGGTGCGCTGGACGGCGTGGTGCGTAACCGCATCCGCATGGCGCTGAACGGGCATATGATCGTCACGCTGATCATCGATGAGAACGACGAACCGCTGGGTGAGCCTTGGGTGGAAATCAACGGGCTGCCCGAGGTTGGGCGAAACAACGCCGCCCTTGTCGAAGTGGTCGAAGAAGACCTCAGCCAATTCCTGGGGCGGGCCGATGCCAAGACCCTGCGGGACGACGACAAGCTGGAAAAAGAGCTGCGGGGCATCGCGCGGAAATCGGCACAAGGCGAGATCGGCAAGAAGCCTGAGGTGACGGTGATTGTGTCGCGGTTGGGGTGATGAGGCCCGTCCAGCGGCTAATTATGTCTGCAAGCGGCTTCAAGGCCAGCCAAAAGTCTCACACCCTGGCTTCGTGAGCTTGGACCACCATCTTCTAGCAGAGCTTTCGCTAATTCGATTTGTACATCGCGGGTTCCTTAGCAGATCGCAGAGTCAACTGCTAAACCAAACCCAGCTTCGTTTTTGGCCATATCTGTTGGTCCCAACTTGTCCGGAGTTTGGATCACGCGCTCCGCCCAAGCGCGTAACTTGTCGTCGGAGCCATTTTCAAGATTTTGCTCACGTAGTACAGCCAACGCAAGTTCTACCCTTGCAGTAATAGTTTGCTGTTCGGTTCGTTGGCTGTTCCATGCGTATGCAATGTAAGCTATCATAAGTGGGATCGCGACAGCGCCCGCCACTTTCGCGACTATCTCCGTCTTGTCCCACCAGTCTTTGTCGGACATGCAGATTCCCTACTATTGGTTCATCAATTTTGATTGTCGGCCCAAGGCTATTTGACTTAACTCAACCCTTCGTCCGCTCCGCGAAGCTCATAGCGATAAATGCGGGTGGTTCGTCGCCCATGCCGACAACCCCGGGTTCGTTCCGACCGCGCCCGCGTCCGCCGCGTGATCGTTCTTGCCGCGGCTTTTCTTCCCGCTTGGGCTTTTCGTCCTGCGCGGTTTTTTCGGCGGGTTTGGCCTCTGCCGCATCGCCCTCATCGTCTTTCTTCCGGCGATTGCGCGTCCGTTTGGGCTTTTCTTCGGGCGCGGCCTCTTCCTTGGCGGGCGCGTCTTTCATCGGATTGTCCAGACGCGGGATGGTTTCCTTGACCAGCCGTTCCACGTCTTCGAGGTTTTTCTCGTCCCGCGGGATGCAGATCATGATCGCGGTGCCGCTCCGGCCAGCCCGGCCTGTCCGCCCGATCCGGTGCACGTAATCTTCGGCATGGCTGGGTACGTCGAAATTGAACACATGGGTCACGGCGGGGATGTCCAGGCCACGGGCGGCCACGTCTGACGCCACAAGGAACCGCAATTCATTGTCGCGGAACTTGTCGAGCGTCTTGGTCCGGTGCGACTGGTCGAGATCACCGTGGATGGGGGAGGCGTTATAGCCGTATTTGTTCAGGGATTTCGCGACGATATCCACATCAGACTTGCGGTTGCAGAAAATGATCGCGTTGGTGCAGGCCTCGCCTTCGCCATCGATCAGGGCACGCAGCAGGGCGCGTTTTTCGGATGGTTCTTTACGTTTCTCGGAGCCTTTGAAAACCACAACACCTTGCTTGATGTTGTCATTTGTCGTCGCCGCGCGCGCCACTTCGATCTTGGCCGGGTTGGACAAGAATGTGTTGGTGATCCGCTCAATTTCCGGCGCCATTGTCGCGCTGAAAAACAGGGTCTGGCGAGTGAAGGGCGTGCGTTTGAAGATTTCCTCGATATCCGGGATGAATCCCATGTCGAGCATCCGGTCAGCTTCGTCCACCACCATGACCTTGACGTCTGTCAGAATCAGCTTGCCGCGTTCCAGATGGTCAAGCAGGCGACCAGGCGTGGCGATCAGTACATCGACGCCCTTGTCGATGATCTTGTCCTGATCCTTGAAGCTGGTCCCGCCAATCAGCAAGGCCTTGGAAAGCTTGGTATATTTGGCGTAGGTGTCGAAGTTTTCGGCCACCTGTGCGGCCAGTTCCCGTGTGGGCGCCAGCACCAGCGAGCGGGGCATCCGCGCCCGTGCGCGGCCACGTCCCAGCAAGGTAATCATCGGCAGGGTAAAGGCGGCGGTCTTGCCTGTCCCTGTCTGGGCAATGCCCAAAACGTCGCGCCCTTCGAGCGCTGGGGCGATTGCGCCAGCCTGAATGGGTGTTGGGGTGTCATAGCCGGTTTCGGCGATGGCTTTCAGAACCTTGGCATCAAGGTTCAAGTCAGAAAATTTGGTCATATACGTCCTGTTTCTGCGGGTCGGTCCGCAAAGGTGAAAGGACGCAAGTTCCAAAGCGCCCCGAGCATCGATAGCCAAAACTAGCCGTGCACGCGCATAACTGAATTGCCGTTCAGGGTCAAGGCGCGGGCCGCTAAGCCGCCGTGTTACCTAGCGTTTTTTGCGCTTTGGCGCATCAGGGCGAAACGGCGAAAAACGGTGCCGTCGTCGCCATTGAGAAGGGTCAGCAGGTGGCGCGCAAGCCTGCCCGTGGCGGGTGCATGTTTGCTGTCGCGCCAAAGCGGGGCCAGCAGATGCGTCTCCAGATCCCCCTGCAGCACCGAAAAATCCTTCATCCCCATGGGCAGGGGTGACTTGTTGCGGTCCGCGATCTTAAATGGTTTCTGTGCAGGTAAGCCAGAGAAGGCGCGTTCGGCCTCATAAATCTTCATCAGTGAAAACAATATATTAAAGGATTGTGCCAGTTTGCGGTCCGCCTCATCCTGCCCATGTTCGGCGAATGTGATGATGGCCGAGATCAGCCAGCGCGTGGGCAGATGATCGAGCAGCCAGTCCTCTTCCTTGGTCCAAAGCCGCCGAAACAGGGCGGGCGCATGGTCGGGATAAGTGTGTTTGCGTAAATGCGAGATCAGCAGCCCGTGCAGCAATGCAAGCTCTGTCTGGCCGGGCAATTCACCCAGCAACATATGCCGTTTCTTGGCCACCCGGCTAAGCCCCTCGGGACGTGGGTTGATCTGGGGGGGCAGGAGTTGCGTTGCCAGTTTCTTGAAATCGACGTCCAAAGCAGGCAGTTCTTCGCCGATGTGATGCGTCAGTAACGATCGCCGTTTTTGGTATTGTGGCAACAGGTTGCGGATGCCGCCGGGAAAAGTTTCGTGGTCGGTTGTCATCGATTTTCCCTGTGTTTGTGCGGTGATTATCAGATGCGAAGGCAGGGCTGACAAGCCTCTGACAGAACTGGGTCTTGATCGCGCGTTGCGTGTGTGTCTTTCTGCGCTTACACGCGACGGGTGGAACCGGGAAGGGTCAAGCAATGCGATATTCTGCGATAGGTCTGGTTTTGGTGGCGGCGTGTTCTTCGTCGGGGTCCGAAGGGTCCGAAGAAGGTGATGATCCAGTAACAGCCGATGACCTTAACCGTTTTTACGCGCCGATATCTTTTGCGGCACGGACGGCAGAATCGACTCCGTTCGCAGATATCACGACCGGTTCAGTGACGTATCAGGGCGGCATGGCCATGCAATGGGAGGCTGCACCGGGGTCGAGTTTTTCCGTGGAAGGTGTGCGCGGTATCGCTACCGTGACCACCGAATTTGCAGCGGGTGGTGTGACCGGCGAAGTGACGAACATCATCGGGTCCGAAGGTCTCGCCTTTGACAGCCAGCCCTATGCGGGAACGCTGGCAATCTCGGGCGCGGTGTTGCCTGCTGAGGCGGATTACGTGCCTGGAACCGGGCCGCGGGATTTCCTGAACCTTGCCGACGGTCTGGCCTCAGGTACGCTGACGGGTCCCAACGGCGCCGAGCATGTTTTTGCAGCGGAGTTTTCTGCCGATGTGCGGGGCGATGACGCACAGTATTTTTATGGTTTCTTTGAAGGTGGAACCGTGACCGTTGATGGTGATCCACGGGATGTGGTTACCGGTACGATCGCCGCAACAACTGACCCTGTCACACCGCCGTAATCAGACTGCACTGTGATGTAGCTGTGGCCGATAACCCATTTTTAATACTGCGATAATTGGCGAAGGCGTTAGAACCTCAACCATGGCTGATGGTGGCGGGTTGATTGCCGCGCCGTAGCCGTTTGGGGTGAAGGGCAACAGCCGATCCTGCAACACCAGATGCGCTGATCCGTTATGCTGTATCATCGCGCCGGTGGGCAAATTTTCGATTGGGGCTTGATGCCGCTTTTGGGATCGCGTGCCGGGGATCACCCGAGCGGCGTGCAGCATCTTGTCCATCTCGATGGCTCGCGGGCGGGTGCCAGCGTGATCAGTCCAAGCGGTGACGAACGCGGAATATGCAGCCCGCCTGCAATATCCGCAGGGCCGGTGACCCGCGGCAAGGGCCACCGCCTCATCCAGAAAGAACAGTTCGGTCCAGTTGCGGCCTGTCATGACCTGACGCTTGCGCCCTTGCCAATCCAGCGTGCAGCAAATCCAGGCGTGATGAGACCAGCGCGACGTGCCAAGCGTTTGGTCCGCGCCATGAATGATCCCACGATTGCCGGTCAGCGTGCCACGATCAGGGATCGCCACGATATCGCCTGTGGGAAGAACACGATTTTGTAAGGGCATAGGCACAGATTAACGGCGTGGGAGCGCGGATCAAGCCAACCGATAGCACCGCATTTTCAACGGCTGTGTTTGATCTTCTGCTGATGCCTAAATCTAAACCATCATTTCCTTCGTCGCGCTTAGGGTGACGTCTGGGTAATCGCGGCCCACCCGGTCGATATCCCATTGCAACCGGGTCAGGAACACCACGTCGCCGTCATTGTCTTCTGCGATATGCTGTTTGTTGGCGTCTGCGAATTTCTCGACCGCGTCTTTGTCGCCATGCACCCAGCGGGCGGACGTGAATTGGGATGCCTCAAAGCGCACGGGCAGGCCGTATTCCATCTCGATCCGGCTGGCGAGCACTTCGAATTGCAGGGCCCCAACGACGCCGACGATAAAGCCTGATCCGAAAGTAGGTTTGAACACTTTGGCGGCGCCTTCCTCTGCGAATTGCATCAGGGCCTTTTCCAGATGCTTGGCCTTCATCGGATCACCGGCCCGGCAGGTTTGCAGCAGTTCGGGCGCGAATGACGGGATGCCCGTGACCCGGACCGCTTCGCCCTCGGTTAGTGTATCGCCAATCCGCAGCTGGCCATGGTTTGGAATACCGATGATGTCACCGGCCCAGGCTTCTTCGGCCAGTTCCCTGTCGGCGGCGAGGAACAGGACAGGGTTGGTGACCGCCATCTGCTTTTTCGACCGCACATGGGTCAGTTTCATGCCCCGCTCGAAATGCCCGGAGGCGAGGCGCAGAAACGCCACGCGGTCGCGGTGCTTGGGGTCCATATTGGCCTGCACCTTGAAGACGAAACCGGCGACCTTCTTTTCCTCGGGTGCCACGTTGCGCGGTTGCGCTGTTTGCACCTGCGGTTCCGGCCCATAGGTGCCGATCCCGTCCATGAGTTCCTTGACCCCAAAGGAATTGATCGCAGAGCCAAACCAGATCGGTGTCATCGATCCGTTCAGCACGCTTTCATGGTCTAGCTTGGGCAGCAGTTCTTTGGCCATCTCGATCTCTTCCAAGAATTTTTCCAGAAGATGCGCGGGCACGTTTTCAACCAGTTTCGGGTCATCCAGCCCGCTGATTTCGATGCTTTCGGCGACCTTGTTCCGGTCGGCGCGGTCCATCAATTCCAGCCGGTCACGCAGGATGTCATAAGTGCCCATAAATTCACGACCCACGCCAATTGGCCAGGCGGCGGGGGTCACATCAATGGCGAGGTTTTCCTGAATTTCGTCAATGATCTCAAATGTATCACGGCTTTCGCGATCCATCTTGTTACAGAAGGTCAGGATCGGCAGATCGCGCAGGCGGCAAACCTCGAACAGTTTTTGGGTTTGGCTTTCCACGCCTTTGGCCCCGTCGATGACCATCACCGCCGCATCCACCGCCGTCAGCGTGCGATAGGTATCTTCCGAAAAATCGGAGTGGCCGGGCGTGTCGACCAGATTGAACCGGAACTTTTCGAAATCAAAGGACATAGCGGATGCGGAAACGGAGATACCGCGGTCCTTTTCCATCTGCATGAAGTCTGACCTTGTCCGCCGCGCCTCACCCTTGGCACGGACCTGTCCGGCCATCTGAATGGCACCCCCATAAAGCAGGAACTTTTCAGTCAGCGTCGTCTTGCCCGCATCGGGGTGCGAGATGATCGCAAAGGTCCGGCGGCGGGCGATTTCAGGGGGAAGTTCAGGGCGATTTGTCATGACGCCCCTTTAGGCTGTCAGCGCTGAAAGGGCAATGCGCGGGTGCGGTTTAACTGAACCTTGGGCTTTGTCTGTTAGCCCGGGCAGCAAGCGGATCAATGGGGTTTTGCGATGCGGATATGGGTGCTTGGTGCTGTAGTGATGGCGGCCGGATGCGGCGGGGGCGGTAGTGGTGACGGCAGCAATGGCGGCGGCGGTGGGATCGACCCGCGCCTGTCGCGCATCGATATCTATGAAACACAGCGCTTGCGCGTGCTGGGTGAACCGGGGGCAGGCGTTATGGGCATGCCGATCACAGATGATGCGCAGATGCCGATCAGCGGTCGCGCCACTTATGATGGATCCGCCAGCATCCTGATTGAGACGATGCCCGAAACCGCATTGATTGTTGGTGACGCAACGGTGGTGATGGATTTTGGTTTGAATGAAGTCAGTGGGGAAATGGATCGTTTCATCGGCACCGACCAGAATGGTGATTTCCGTAATTTTGATGGACGGTTGGTCCTTGAGGATGGCGATATCGGTGGCACAGCTGCCAACGCATGGTCACTTGACTATGCGGGGACGCTTTCCGCGCCGGGCCAGTCTTATGTAATGGCCGGAACAGTGGAGGGTGAGTTTCTGGGGGCGGCGGCAGGCGCGATTGCCGGATTAGAGTTGGAAGCGCAGATCGTCGCGAATGGTGTTTTAACTGATGGGGTCGTGACGCTAATCGGGGAGGGTGATGTCATCCCCGATGAATGATCCGCACCGATGCCTATCTGGACGACGCGCCAATATTTCGCGCAGCCATACCGTTGGCGTGTTCCGCCACATACGGTTGCCCGTTTGCAGCAGCCAAGCCGCCTGACGCTGGCATTTGCAGCATGCTGGCCAGTTCGGAGGATTTGCCAGCGGGTTTGGCCGCGCCCATCGTCAGCTCTGCAATATGCGATTCAACGGCCAACCCATTGGCATAAAATGCACATGGGGTGTCGAAAAAAAGCTGAACGAAGGCAATGGCACCCGAGGTCATAAGAGAGACATCACCGCCGTCTACGTCATCGCGTGCGATGGTCGTCATATTGACTGGCCCAGATGGGATGAAAAAGCGTTGTTCAGGCCGCAGAACGACATCACTGTGATTGCCATAAGTGCCTGCGGTGATCCGAACGGCGGCGGTCTGGGTGGACAGATGATGCGTATGATCCGCAACGCCTGAAATGGTCTGTGCGCCGTGGCCCGCGATTTGTACATTGTCGCCTGCGCGAAGCTGTTCAATCTGCCGTTCAGAGCCGTCGGCCATCGTGACAAGGGTGCCACGGGCAAATGCAGCGCTGCGCGCCCGGTCAAACCCCAGTTTGGCGCCTGCAACATCGCTTGAAATCAATCGATACCGCGTGGAAGGACATATATGACCCAAAGGCAAAATGATCGTTCGATCAGGTGCCGATAGCAGGATCGCCTGCTGTCGATCCCCGGTTGGCGTCATGAAGGTCAGCAATGCCTCCCGCGTCAGTGCGGTCCGGCAAGGGGCCAGTCTGATCAGATCTGCAATGGCGTGAATTTTCACGGATTGGCAATCATGGTGCAGCTGATACACATCATCCAGCACCAGATCATCCAGGCAACCTAACGGGTCGCCCATCGCCAAACCGTCGGTCACCCGCAACTGTGTACCACAGAACCCGGTAAATGTTTGATAGTCCAACGACATCAACATGCTAGTACCCTAAAACCACAAAACCAAAGTTAACATCAGGCGCAAATTTCGCCGTGGCGGAACCTGCTTTGCTGCGGCATAACGGGATTGTTCGTCCAAATTGTGACCAAATTGATAGGAAGATATGACCATGGATCTTGGCATCAAAGGCAAACGCGCGGTTGTTTGCGCATCTTCAAAAGGGTTGGGCCGTGGTTGTGCGGAAGCGCTGGCCGAGGCGGGTTGCGATCTGGTTCTGAACGCACGCGGGGCCGATGCATTGGAAGACACCGCTGCCCATATTCGCAAAGTTTACGGCGTTGATGTGGCCACTGTTGCAGCAGATGTCGCCACCGAGGACGGGCGCGGGCGCCTGTTAGCTGCGGCTGGTGATGCCGATATTTTGGTCAATAATGCGGGTGGGCCGCCGCCAGGCATGTGGTCTGATTGGGACCGGGATGATTTCATTCGGGCGCTGGACGCCAACATGCTGGCCCCGATTGCCCTGATCAAAGCGCTGATGCCTGCCATGATGGATCGCGGCTGGGGCAGGGTGGTCAACATCACATCCGTTTCGGTCAAGTCGCCGATCCCGCAACTAGGTCTGTCCAATGCCGCGCGCACCGGGTTGACTGGCTATGTTGCGGGCACTGCCCGTCAGGTCGCCCCGAACGGTGTGATCATCAACAACCTACTGCCTGGCATCCATGCCACCGACCGCGCCACCAGTCTGGATAGCGGCGTGGCCAAAGCGCAGGGCATTGATATGGCGACCGCACAGGCACAGCGCGAGGCGACAATCCCGGCCCGCCGCTATGGCACGCCGCAAGAATTCGGGGCCATGTGCGCGTTTTTATGTTCGCAGCATGCAGGCTTTATCGTGGGCCAGAACATCTTGCTGGACGGTGGCGCCACCAACGCGACGTTCTGATGGCCGAAGCATTCAGTCTGAAAGATGATCTGTTCAATCCCGTAACGGTGGGGCGCCTGGGTGCGCATTTCGAGGATGCCGGTGTTTTCAAAGCGGCGCCTTTTGTGACGGATGTTCTGGATCAGATGGGGCCGCTGGCCCTGAAGGCCCGGATCAGCCTGATGGCCGATGTGCTGGCCCAGTATCTGCCACAGGATTTCGATGCGGCGGGTGATGCGATACTGGCAGCTTTGCCGCCGCCGCTTGACCCTGCGCTCTCGGATGATGATTTCGGGCATTTCATTTACGCCCCGCTGGGCGTTTTCGTTGAAAACCATGGGCTTGAGGTGCATCGTGACCGCAGTTTTGACCTGCTGGAGGCAATCACGCAGCGGTTCTCGATGGAATACTCGGTACGCGCATTTCTGAACCGCTGGCCCGACGCCACGCTGGAACGGCTGCGCGGCTGGGTTACCCATGATCATTACCATGTGCGCAGATTGGTAAGCGAGGGCACCCGGCCACGCTTACCATGGGGCCAGAAAATCGGACTGACATCGGCTGATACATTGCCACTTCTGGACCGTTTGCATGCCGATCAGACCCGGTTTGTCACCCGGTCCGTGGCCAATCATCTGAACGATATCACCAAGGCCGATCCCGATGCCGTGATCGATAGGTTGCAAAGCTGGCAGCAGGATGGCGGGCAGGGTGTCAAGGAATTGGATTGGATGCGCCGTCATGCCTTGCGTGGTTTGATCAAGGCTGGACATCCGGGTGCCATGGCGCATCTGGGCTACCATGGTCATGTGCCCATCACTGTGTCGCATCTTGGCATCACGCCGGACCCAATTGCCCGTGGGGGTACTGCTGAAATCACTCTGCGTTTCGCGGCGCAGCAGGATGCGCCGCTGATCGTTGACTATGTGATTGATTTTGTCAAAGCGAACGGATCAACTGCCCCAAAAGTGTTTAAATGGAAGGTGTTAGACATCAAAGCGGGGAAACTGGTGACATTGGTCAAAAAGCATCATTTCAAGGATAACGCGACCACTTTTGCGCTTTACCCTGGTGCCCATCAGCTCCATGTGCAGATCAACGGCCAGATCAGAGAGGCGGTGCCTTTTGATCTGGGCTGACCTTGCCCCCGCTACGTTCAGTTGTTAGGTGCGCTATACCTAATTGTTTCAGTCAGGGATTGGTCCCCGGTAAATGCAGCCCCCCCGCCTTGAGATTAAAGATATCGTCAAGACATTTGGTGCCCGCCGTGTTGTCGATGATATTAGCCTGTCAGTGAACCCCGGGCAGGTGACCTGCCTGCTGGGACCTTCGGGATGTGGTAAGTCCACGACCCTGCGGTTGGTTGCCGGGGTTGAAATGCAGGATAGCGGGACGATCCATGTTGATGGGAAGCTTGTCTGCGATACCGTTTATCGGGTGCCGCCGGAAGGTCGCTCAATCGGGTTGATGTTTCAGGACTTCGCCCTGTTTCCGCATCTGACCGTGGGCCAGAATGTCGGCTTTGGGCTGAAAGGTCGCGAGAGTGCCCCACAGGTGCAGGCGCTTTTGAAGAAGGTCGGCATGTTGCGTTATATTGACGACTATCCGCATCAACTTTCAGGGGGCGAGCAGCAGCGCGTGGCACTGGCGCGCGCACTTGCCCCCAAGCCCCGTATCATGCTGATGGATGAGCCGTTTTCAGGCCTTGATGATCGCTTGCGCGACGATATCCGGGACGAGACACTTGATATCCTCAAGGCGGAGGGCACGGCCGTTTTGCTGGTCACGCATGAGCCGGGCGAGGCGATGCGGATGGCCGATGAGATTGCGCTGATGCGCGATGGCCGTGTTGTGCAGCAGGGTGCCCCTTATAACATCTATAATGCGCCGGTTGATATTCGTGCGGCTGCATTTTTTAGTGATATCAATGTGATCCGGGGTAAAGTTCAAGGCGCGCTGACAGATACACCTTTTGGCCAGTTTCTTGCCCCGGGCGTGCCTGACGGGACTGAGGTCGATATTGTCATTCGTCCCCAGCACCTGAAGATTGATTTTGACCGACAAGGGCGCGGCCCCAACCCGACCCCGCAGGATGGCACCGCCGCGCGCGGCGTGGTCGAGCGCGCCCGTTTTATGGGCGCATCAAGCCTTGTTGAGTTTCGGATGGATTATGACGGGGCGATCTTGCGGGCTGTTGTGCCGTCGGTTTTTTTGCCGCAACCCGGCACTGCGCTGTGGATTATGATCCGGCGGGATCGGTGCTTTGTATTTCCTAAGCGTTAGGATGGGTTGAAATCCATCTTACGTGCTACTTCTGTCGGCCGGCCCGCCCACCGCGGCGTTTTGTGACTTTGCCGGATCGTGATGGCAGTTCGGCCATCACAGTTTGCCGCGCCTCTGGTGTCATCCGCGACCAAGCACCGATTTCGTCAATCGTGCGCAAACAACCTGTGCAAAGCCTGCTTTCGGGATGGATCACGCAGACCTTGACACAAGGGCTTTCGATTTCGGCGCGCGACCAGATGTGATCGGTGTTTTCGGATTTGGTCACATTTGGCCTTTCAGATGCGCCAGACGATCCAGCATACCTTGCAAGATATACCCTGCCGCCACATGATCAATGACCTCTGCGCGACGTTTTCGTGACGTATCTGCCGCTAACAGCACACGTTCGGCGGCGACGGTGGACAAACGTTCGTCCCAGAACGTGATTGGCAGGGGGGTCAGTTTTTCCAGATTGCGGGCGAAGGCGCGGGTCGCCTGGCAGCGCGGCCCTTCGGACCCGTCCATATTCATTGGCAACCCAAGGACGATCCCGTTGACCAGACGTGCGCTGGTCAGTTCCAACAGGGCCGCCGCATCCAGCCCGAATTTCCGCCGCTTGATCGTTTCAACCGGGGTGGCGATGGACCGCATACTGTCTGAAACTGCCACCCCGATGGTCTTGGTTCCCAGATCAAGCCCGGCGATTGCGCCAAGCGGCGGCAGTGTTGCGGCAAAAGCCTCGGCCGTTTCGCAGATCATTCCATCACACCGGCGTCGCGCGCCGCATTGGTCAAGATTTCCATCCCGCGCATACTGCTGACAAAAACTTGCTGCGCCTCTTCCCAAACCGCCCGTGCAGCCTCTTGATTGCCCAGCACGCCATACGCGCGGATCAGACGTGCCCAGTCCTGCGCTGGCCCGCCTTCGGTTGCCAGACGTTCGGCAAGCCCGGCGACCATGCTGCCAATCATAGCTTGCCGATCTTGCGGTGACATGTCGGACGCGGCTTGCATATCGTCGAAGGATGGCCCCCGCACCTCGGGCAGAGCGTATTCCAGACCGGCGCGAAATGCAGCGTCGGAAATCAGCGCGCGGGCATTTGCGACATGGAACTGGCTGGCATCGCCGTTTTCAACCACGTCGCGCCACAGCCGGAAGGCCAGATCAGGGCGGTCGGTCTGGTCATACATCGCCCCGAGGTAATAGCGGGCGGCGAGGTTTCTTTCATCACGCCGCAGGATATCGCGCGCCAGTTCTTCGGCCTCGGGCGAGATGAAGCCACCCGTGGCCACCACCATCAGATCAAGCTGGATGCGCAGATCATTGATATCAGCGTCATCGCCCTTGATTCGCACCACGTTTTGCTGGGCGGCGGCGGCGGCGGAAAAGTTGCGCAATTCGGTTTCGTGAAAGGCGAGCAGTTCCCACGCCTCCAGATCATCGGGGCGGGTCGGGGCGATGACGCGTAATTGCGTGATGGCTTCAAGATAATCGGCAGGGACCTCAACGGGGTCCTGCACTGGTGTGGCGGCTTCCAATGCGGCCTGACCGGGGCGGGTCGCGCGCATCTCAGCGCTCGCGGCAAGTCGGGATTCGAGCGGCAGGTCGCCATAGCCGGGTGCCCCAAGTTGCCAATAGACACCGAAACTCAGCAGACCGACAAGCCCCACCGTCAACACCGATATCGCAAGCGCTGGTCGTGTTTTGTCACCAACTGGCGTGGTGGATTTATGTGCGGCCAGTAGACGGCGCGCCACCTCGGTTTTTGCCCGTTCCGCCTCGTCCGCGGCCAGGACAGACCGCGCGACATCGCGGTCAATCTCGGCTAATTGTGCGCGATAGATGGCGACGTCAGGATTTTCCGCAGCCACGGTGGGTGCGCGTAAAAGTGGTGCGACCACAAGGGCGGCCACGACAAGGGTCAGGACAAGGCAGACAAGCCAGAAAACCATGATAAATCCGTCATATTTGCCTTGGGGACATAACCATGCAATCCGGTGGATGAAAGCCCCTGCGACGTCTTGGTGTTTTTACCCATGTTCAACATGTCGCAAACAGAAGCGCAGACGCCGTTGGCAGTATCCTTTTTTCGCACCGACGCGTCAAAAACATGTCAGCCCGCTTAATACCACTAAGGATTCGCGCATGAAACGTTATTCTGCCTTTGCCGTTGCCCGTGAGGCGATGCGCCATCACACAGGCTGGCAGCGGGCCTGGGCCAAGCGTGCGCCAAAGAAGAAATATGATGTGATCATTGTCGGGGCCGGTGGGCATGGTCTTGCCACCGCCTATTACCTTGGCAAGAATTTCGGGATCACCAATGTGGCGGTTCTGGAAAAGGGCTGGCTGGGTGGTGGTAATACCGGGCGTAACACGACGATCATCCGTTCCAACTATCTGCAAGACCCGTCGGCCGCGATCTATGAAAAGTCCCGCAGCCTTTATGAGACACTGAGCCAGGATCTGAACTACAACGTGATGTTCAGCCCGCGCGGTGTAATCATGCTGGCCCAGACACAACATGAGATTCGCGGCTATCAGCGCACGGCCCATGCAAACGCGTTGCAGGGGGTGGCGACCGAATGGATCGGCCCCGCGCGCGTGAAAGAACTGTGCCCGATCATGAATATCGACGGCCCGCGCTATCCTGTTCTTGGCGGTTTGTGGCAGGCGCGTGGTGGTACTGCCCGCCATGATGCGGTTGCCTGGGGCTATGCCCGTGCCTGTTCGGATATGGGCATGGATATCATCCAGAAATGCGAGGTGACCGGAGTGCGCAAGGAAGCGGGCAAGGTGGTTGGTGTGGATACATCCCAAGGCCCGATTGATTGCGACAAGCTGGGCATGGTTGTTGCTGGCCATTCCGGCGTTCTGGCGCAGATGGCCGGGTTCAGGTTGCCGATTGAAAGCGTTGCCTTGCAGGCGCTGGTGTCAGAGCCGATCAAACCTTGCATGGATGTGGTGGTGATGGCCAACACCGTGCATGGTTATCTGTCCCAATCTGATAAGGGCGAGATGGTGATCGGTGGTGGCACGGACGGCTACAACAACTACACCCAGCGCGGGTCCTTCCATCATGTCGAGGAAACGGTACGTGCGTTGGTCGAAACCTTCCCGATGTTGTCACGATTGAAGATGCTGCGGCAATGGGGGGGCATTGTGGATGTGACCGGTGACCGGTCGCCAATTCTGTCAAAAACGCCGGTGGATGGCGTTTTTGTCAATTGTGGCTGGGGCACGGGTGGTTTCAAGGCGATCCCTGGGTCGGGTTGGGCCATGGCCGAACTGATGGCCAAGGGGCAATCGCCGCTGACCGAAGAATTCAGCATGTTCCGGTTCCGGGATGGCAAATTCATCGATGAAAGCGTTGCAGCTGGGGTTGCGCATTAATGGATCGCGTTTTGCACAATGGCCAAGGTGCTGCGGCTGGTTTCCTAGCTTTCGGGACCAACATCCTGACCGCTGCCCCGATCATCAAACGAATGATGGTCAAACGGGTTGATGTCGTCATCCACGACATGCCCCCGCAGCCAGTCAATCATCATCGAGATGATTGCCGCTGTCAGGATGCCGCCAACTATGATCAACAAGAGTTCCATAAAACTAAGGTAACAAGCGTATTCACAATTGCGACCCCGGCGGGTGTTGGCCCAGTCGAATCGGCGGATTTGGCCATGAATGGCCGAAAAGAACCGGGGAATCCCGCGCATATTCCACTTTTTCAAACATGTGGCTTTATGGTTGCATCTGAAACGGAGGACTCCTCATGGTTGACTACACCCAATCGAAATCAAGCAGCAGTGGCGGCATTGGTTTCATCATTGCGGCCGTTATCGTTGTTCTTGTGCTGCTCTTTGCGCTTTTTGCTGGTGGTTCTGTTGAAACAACCACAGATCCTGCCGCAGTTGGCACAACTGAAACTGCACCACTTGCCGATGATACGGCACCTGCTGTCCCAACGGCGCCAGCAACCGAATAAGACCACTCACCGAACTGAACCACGAGGCGGGCGCAGCAATGCGCTCGCCTTTTGCATATCCGCATGGCGCATTGTTTGCCGCCCGGACCTGCGCCCCAATTCCCAAACTGAGGTTTCGCCATGCTGACCCTGCATTGCCCCTGTTGCGGCGTTAATGCCGATGAAACTGACCTGCATGCCGGTGGAGAAGCCCACCTGAAACGCTATGGTCCCGGATCAAGCGATGCGCAGTTCGAGGAGTACCTGTTCATGCGCGAAAACCCCAAGGGCGTGCATTTCGAACGCTGGCGTCACGTCTATGGCTGCGGCAAGTGGTTTCTGGCCGCCCGCTGCACCAATACGCTAGAGGTGTTTGGCACATATAGCGCGCAGACATTGGAACCGCCGCAAGACATCAAGGACGCCATTAGCGCCAAGCGCCCGGGCTGGGTCTGGAGGGAATTTAAATGAGCACCCGTCTGGCTGATCAGGGCAAGCTGATCAATCGCAGCAAGTCATTGGATTTCACCTTTAACGGCAAGCAATTGCGCGGCTATGAGGGTGACACATTAGCATCCGCCCTGTTGGCCAATGACCAGATGCTGGTGGGCCGGTCGTTCAAGTACCACCGCCCGCGTGGCGTTGTCGCCTCTGGCGCGGAAGAACCCAACGGTCTGGTCAATATGGGGCAGGGCGGCACGTTTGAACCCAACCAGCGTGTCACGACAACCCCGCTTTTTGCGGGGCTGTCAGCGACGTCGCAAAACCACTGGCCCAGCCTGGAATTTGACGTGGGCGCGATCAACAAACATCTGTCGCGTTTTCTGCCTGCCGGTTTCTATTACAAGATGTTCATGTATCCGCGTCCGTTCTGGAAACATGTCTATGAACCGTTCATTCGGCAATCTGCGGGGCTGGGTAAGGCCCCCAAGGATCGCGACGCCGATACGTATGAACATTTCAACGTGCATGTTGATGTCCTGATCGTCGGCGGTGGCATCGCCGGGCTTGCCGCAGCGCTTGCGGCTGGTGAACGTGGTGCCCGTGTCTTGTTGTTGGAACAGACCGCCCATTGGGGTGGTCGCGCTGTTGTTGATAGGCCAGAGATTGATGGCCAACCCGCGGATGAATGGATCAAGAATACGCTTCAATCGCTTGAAAAAATGTCGAATGTTGAAATGCGCCTGCGTGCGATGGGCGCCGGTGTTTACGACCATGGCTATGCGCTGGCGTATGAACGGTTGACCGATCACGCCCCCGATATGGATGGCCCGCGTCACCGGTTGTGGCGTATTCGGGCCAAACAGATTGTGACAGCAACCGGTGCCATTGAACGCCCCTTGTCATTCGCGGGCAACGACATCCCCGGTGTTCTGCTGGCGGCTGCCGTGCGGGATTATGCGGTGAATTTTGGTGTATCCATTGGTGATCGCACGGTGGTTGTGACCAATAATGACGATGCATACCGGACGGCATTGATTTTGAAGAAAGCCGGACTGGATGTTCCCGCCATCATCGACGCCCGCCCGGACCCGGAAGGACCTTTGATTGATGAAGCCCGCACATTGGGCATCCGTGTTGAGGCGGGTACAGGCATTGCCAAGGTCAAAGGCGGCAAACGTGTCACCGGCATCGCTATCTGTGCGCAGGCTGGCGAAGGTGCTGTGCTGGAAGAGATCGCATGCGACTGCGTCGCGATGTCCGGCGGTTGGTCCCCGGTGGTGCATCTGTGGTCCCATTGTGGCGGTAAACTGATGTGGGATACCGAACAGGCCATGTTCCGACCCGACCCCGAACGGCCACCTACTGGCGCGCAGGGTGAGGCGAATGTCATCACTGCAGGTATCGCCAACGGGCATTTGTTCACGACGGAGGCTGTCGGCGATGGCTGGGCGGCGGGCCGCGCGGCGGCGAAGGCTGCGGGTCACACGAAACGCGGCGGGCAGGCCCCGCTGGGCGCAGATGCCGAAGAGGGGCCAATCGCTCCGGTTTGGTTGATGCCGCAGGGGGCCAGTCAGGCGCTGCGGTCAAAGGCCTGGCTGGATTTCCAGAACGATGTGAAGGTCAGCGATGTGCAACTGGCCGCACAGGAAGGGTTTGAAAGCGTCGAACATGCCAAGCGTTACACGACATTGGGTATGGCCACTGATCAGGGGAAGTTGAGCAATATCAACGGGCTTGCGATCCTTTCGAAATCACTGAACGCGGATATCCCGGATGTTGGCACAACCACATTTCGCCCGCCTTACACCCCCATTTCGCTGGGTGCGATTGCAGGCGATGCGCGCGGTCCATTGTTCCAGCCAGTGCGCCAGACGCCGATGTCGGGCTGGCATAATGACAATGGTGCAGACAATGAACCCGTCGGCCAATGGCGCAGGCCTTACGCATATATCCGCGACGGTGAGAGCGTGCATGACGCGGTCAATCGCGAGGTCAAGAATACCCGCGAAAACCTTGGCCTTCTGGATGCATCCACCCTTGGCAAACTGATCGTCAAAGGGCCGGATGCGGGCAAGTTCCTCGACATGATGTATACCAACATGATGTCCACGCTGCCCGTTGGAAAATGTCGCTATGGCCTGATGTGTTCGGAAAACGGGTTCCTGATGGATGACGGCGTTGTTGTCCGGATGTCAGAGGATACCTGGCTGTGCCACACAACCACCGGCGGGGCGGAAAGCATCCATGCCCATATGGAGGATTGGCTGCAATGCGAATGGTGGGACTGGAAAGTCTACGTTGCCAATGTGACCGAACAATATGCCCAGATCGCCGTTGTTGGCCCAAATGCGCGCAGGCTGTTGCAGAAACTGGGCGGCATGGATGTCTCGGCCGAGGCGCTGCCATTTATGCAATGGGCAGATGGGAAGATTGGTGAATGCGATGCGCGTGTTTTCCGCATCTCGTTCTCGGGCGAATTGTCGTATGAAATTGCGGTGCCTGCCGGGCAGGGCCGTGCCTTCTGGGATGCGCTGATGGCGGCGGGCGAAGAGTTTGGGATCATGCCTTACGGCACCGAATGCCTGCACATCCTGCGCGCCGAAAAAGGGTTCATCATGATCGGTGATGAAACCGATGGTACAGTGATCCCACAGGATCTGAACCTGCAATGGGCATTGTCCAAGAAGAAAGAGGATTATCTGGGCAAGCGTGCCCATACCCGCAGCCATATGGCGGACCCGAACCGCTGGAAACTGGTTGGCCTTGAAACGCTGGATGGGTCCGTACTGCCAGATGGTACCTATGCGATTGCGGATGGCACCAATAAAAACGGACAGCGCAACACGCAAGGCCGTGTGACCTCGACCTATTATTCCGCAAATCTGGGCCGGGGGATCGCCATGGGGCTGGTCCATAACGGCCCGGACCGGATGGGCGATGTGATCAAGTTTAACAAGGTGGATGGCGATACGGTGGATGCCAAGATCGTTGATCCTGTGTTCTATGACAAAGAAGGGGAGAAGCAGAATGTCTAATGCTGTCAGTGCATTGCAGGCCCGTGTTGCCCCTGGTGAGGTCACGATCCGCGAGGACGGATTGCGCGGGATGATCATCCTGCGCGGTGATCTGGGGTCCAAGAAGCTGCGCAACGTATGTAAGGCTGTGACTGGCGTGGCCGTATCCGCGCAGGGGCAGGCGGATGTGACCGGCGACAACGGCCTGTGCTGGATGTCCCCGGACGAATTGCTCGTGCTGGTGCCTTATGCGGAGGTTGCGCAAGCATTGGCCGCCATCGACAAGGCGCTGAGCGGCGAACATTACCTTGCCGAAAACGTATCCGACGCCCGCGCGCTGATCCATGTCGAAGGGGTTTTCGCCCGCGAGGTGATTGCCAAACTGGCCCCTGTGGACCTGCATCCCGACAGTTTCAAACCAGGCGATTTCCGCCGCACCCGGTTGGCGCAAGCCGCCGCTGCGTTCTGGATGCGTGATGAGGACACGTTCGAGGTGATCTGCTTTCGCTCGGTCGCGGAATACGTCTTTGGGCTGCTGGCGCAAAGCGCCGAGGAAGGGCCGGTTGGGTATTTTGCCAAACTCTAGGGTTTCGGGAAGTGGGTGCCGCCGCTAAGATTTGAAGCACACAATCTCTGAAAGGGGCCATCATGCTGCGTAACGCCTTGTTTCCATTATTGCTTGCTGGGCTGGCGACACCCGGCTTCGCCGAAGAAGACACGCCCCGCGATGCGTTCCTAAAGGCGAACATCCTGGGCATCTTTTACCATGAATTGGGTCATGGTGTGATCGACCTGATGCAGGTACCGATTTTCGGGCAGGAGGAAGATGCCGCTGACGTCATGTCTGTCCTATTGATCAGCTGGCTGTTCGAAGAAGACGCGGCACAAAGCATCGCCTATGACAGCGCTTTCGGTTATATCAACGATCCCGAAGGGACGCACGAAGTATCTTATTGGGACCTGCATGGCCCTGATGAGCAGCGCTATTACAACCACATCTGCCTGTTTTATGGCGCAAATCCCGATGATCGCGATGATCTGGCAAATGATCTGGGCCTGCCTGAAGAGCGCGCCGAGACTTGCCCGGAGGAATATGAACAAGCGGCCAATAGCTGGGGCATCGTCTTTGACGAGATGGACGCGCAGGAAGACGGCGTACCAATGGTCTTTCAGCCGGGCGAGGGTGAGGGTGCAGAGGTCGTAAACGCATTGTTGGCCGATGAAGTGGCTTCGATGAATGGCGATATCAAGCTACCTATGGAGGTGACCGTCAGGGTTGACGCCTGTGGTGAGCCGAATGCGTTCTATGACCCGAGCGACCAATCCATCACGTTCTGTTCGGAATTCGTCGCGCATCTGGGTGGGATATATGATCAGGTATCGGCGGACTGATCTCCTGTTCGAAGCAAGGAGTAAGACATGACCGACCACGGATATGAAGCTGGCCGTCTGAACCTGCCATTTGTCGGGATTTCAACCTTTGCAAAGTCGCCTTATGTCGCTGATTGGGATCAGATTGATGCGGATATTGCCATTCTTGGCGCGCCGTTTGATTTCGGCACCCAGTGGCGCCCCGGTGCCCGGTTTGGTCCGCGAGCAGTGCGCGAGGCTTCGACCCTGTTCAGCTTTGGCCATGCGGGTGCCTATGATCACGAGGATGACGCGACTTATCTGGCAGGCGACGTAAAAATTGTTGATCTGGGTGATGCCGATATCATCCATACCAAGACCGCCGAGAGCCATGCCAATATCGCCCATGGGGTAAGCAAAATCCTGAACGCGGGCGCATTGCCGGTGGTCATCGGCGGCGATCATTCGATCAACATCCCCTGTATCAATGCATTCGCGGGTGATTGTGCCACCAATGGCCCCATTCATGTTGTGCAAATCGATGCGCATCTGGATTTTGTTGACGTGCGGCACGGTGTGACCGAAGGGCATGGCAACCCGATGCGACGGGCGATCGAAAAGGACTATGTGTCCGGCATGACCCAGTTGGGCATTCGCAACGTGTCATCCACGGCCAAAGAGGGCTACGCGGATGCCCGCGCCCGCGGATCTGACATCCTGTCGGTACGGCAGGTGCGCAAACTGGGCGCTGATGCCGTTTTGGCCCGCATTCCAGAAGGTGCGCGTTACTATGTGACGATTGATATCGATGCCTTCTGTCCGTCCATCGCAGCGGGCACCGGGACACCAAGCCACGGTGGGTTCCTGTACTATGACGTGTTAGAGATTTTGCAGGGGTTGGCCGCGCGCGGCGATGTTGTTGGGATCGATCTGGTCGAGGTGGCCCCCGCATACGATCCGACCGAAAGCACCCAGATCCTTGCTGCACAGTTATTGTTGAACTTTCTGGGGTTCATCTTTCACGCCAAACGCTGAACAATACCAGAAATCCCGACGCGGGGTTGACCTTCGGTCGCCGTGTGACAATTAACAATTCATACCGTCCTCAACTCAGAAAGATATGAGATATGGCTTTTGAACTTCCCGATCTTCCTTACGCCCATGACGCGCTTGCCAGCAAAGGCATGTCTGCTGAAACCCTCGAATACCACCACGACCTGCACCACAATGCCTATGTGACCAATGGCAACAAGGCCATTGAAGGCACTGAATGGGCTGGCAAGTCGCTGGAAGACATCATCAAGGGCACCTATGACGCGAATGCTGTTGCCCAAAACGGTATCTTCAACAACATCAGCCAGTTGTGGAACCACAACCAGTTCTGGGAAATGATGGGTCCGGGCGATAGTGCTATGCCGTCAGAGCTGGAAAGCGCCATCAACGAAAGCTTTGGTTCGGTTGATGAATTCAAATCGCAGTTCTCTGCCGCTGGTGCGGGTCAGTTCGGGTCCGGTTGGTGCTGGCTTGTGAAGAATGCAGATGGTTCATTGGCTGTGACCAAGACCGAAAACGGCGTGAACCCGCTTTGCTTTGGTCAGACAGCCCTGTTGGGCTGTGACGTGTGGGAGCATTCCTATTACATCGATTTCCGCAATAAGCGTCCTGCTTACCTGACTAACTTCCTGGATAATCTGGTGAACTGGGAAAACGTTGCGTCCCGTCTCTGATCGATTTGCGATAGACAATACCAAAGGCTCGTGAGATTTCTCGCGAGCCTTTTTTGTGAGGGATGCTGTGACCGGACCCGACCTGACCGAAATCGTTGCCGCCGCAGATGTGCTGCAAGATGCGATTATCACCACGCCTGTGTTGCCTTTGAAAGCGGCGCGCTGGGCTGCGGTGCTGCCTGACTGCGCCAGTGTGACGCTAAAGCTTGAGTTGTTTCAACAAACCGGGTCTTTCAAGGCGCGCGGTGCCTTGCTGGGCATGCGCGGGCTGAGCCCGGATCAGCGCGCCGCTGGTGTGGTCGCCGCCAGTGGGGGCAACCATGCCCAAGCCGTTGCCTGGGCCGCGCGCGAGGCTGGCGTGGACGCCCTGATCACCATGCCCCGCGCCACCGACCCGGAGCGCATCGCGGGGTGTGAGGCATTGGGTGCTACGGTTGATCTATATGATGACATGGCGGCGGCCTTTGCCGCGATGAATGCGGCAGCGGCGCAGGGCAGGGTACTGATGCATCCGTTTGAAGCGGCGCATATGATCCTTGGATCAGCCGTTTGTGGGCGCGAATATCATTTGCAGGCCCCTGATATTGATACATTTGTTGTCCCTATTGGCGGGGGTGGTCTGATCAGCGGCATGGCCTGTGCGATCAAACAATCGCATCCAGATGCGCAGGTCATCGGCGTTGAACCCGAGGGGGCCGATAGTATGGCGCGCAGTTTTGCGGCTGGCGCACCAGTGACGCTGGATCAGGTAAACACCATTGCTGATAGTCTGGGTGCGCCGCTTGCTACGCCACAAACCTTTGCCGTGGCGCGCACCTATGTGGATCGGATCGTGCGGATCAGTGATGCGGCCATGCTTGATGCCATGGCGTATTATCAATCCAACCTGCGCATCACGGCCGAACCGGCCTGCGCCGCATCACTCGCCGCCATTCTAGGCCCGCTGAAAGCTGACCTTGCTGGACGACATGTAGGCATCATCGCCTGCGGATCGAATATCGGCTTGGCCCGTTATCAGGCGCTGAACGCATCCCGCAAACCCGATTGAAGCGCCGGTACATCCGACACTGTGCTGATAAAGGACAGGATGTCGTCACCGGCAAAACCGGCGCGGACCACATGTTCCAACAGTCCCCTTAGCGGATCCCAGAACCCGTTAATATTCAGCAGAAAGATCGGTTTGGCATGCAGACCCAGTTGCCGCCATGTCAGGGCCTCGAAAAACTCGTCCAGTGATCCGGCACCGCCGGGCAGGACCACAACCGCATTGGCATTCATGAACATAACTTTCTTACGCTCATGCATCGTCTCAGTGATGACAAAGCTGTCCAGATCGCGTTTGCCAACTTCCCAGTCCAGCAGATGGGTTGGGATGACCCCAAAGGTCGCACCACCGGCATCCTGCACCGCATTGGCAACGCGCCCCATCAGCCCGACATCACCAGCCCCGTAAACCAACCGCCAGCCATTGGTCGCCAGCATTTGCCCGGTATCAGCCGCCGCCGCTGCATAGGCCGGGTTGTCCCCGTCCCGGGAGCCGCAATAAACACAGACAGAGTGAGGTGTTTTGACCATAACAAACGATTTCCTGAACAGAGGCGCTTTGACCGGTCATAGCGGGGTTGCTAAGGTGCCTCAACCATATGTCCGGAGCATAACCACATATCGGTGACGTAAGGGGATCACGCTTGACGGAGCAGACCACATCAAACGCGGGGCGCATCGCCTTGGGTGCCATCGTTGTGGCAGCTATCGGCATAGCTGTTTTCGCGTTTTTTCCCAGGCAGGCGCTGACGCCCGAACCCGCCCCCATAGCGCAGGCAGAACCGGTGGTTGAGGTCGCGCCTGAAGTGGTCGCAGAACCGGAACCCACAGCCCCGCCGCCGCCGGTTTTTGATACGTTCCGCGTGGAACCCGATGGCAGCATGGTCGTGGCTGGTCGCGCCCAGCCGGGGCAGGTTGTTGATATCATACTCGCTGGCACAGCGCTTGAACGGGTCACCGCCGATGGCTCAGGCAGTTTCGTGGCCTTCCCAATGGCGGGCTTGTCTGATCAGCCGCGCAAGCTGAGCTTGCTGGCCGATCCTGATGGGGAGGCTGTTGCGTCCGAAACCAGCTTTATCGTCGCCCCGATCATCGCCCCGCAACTGGTCGTTGCGCAACCGGCGGAACCGGCGGCACCCGATGGGCCAGTGGCAGAGGCCGCGCCGGAATTGGATGTGGCCGCAGACAGTGGAAGTGTAACGCCACCCTTGCCGGACCCCGTCGTGGCGGATGCCGTGCCGCAATCGCCCACGGTGCTGCAGGCCGACGCGGATGGCATTACCGTCGTTCAATCCACCCCGAGCCCCACAGCGCAGGTCGCCAGCCCTAATGTGGCATTGGATGCGATCACCTATGATCCCCAGGGCGAGGTGCAGCTATCGGGCCGTGCCGCAGGCGACGGGGCTGTGCAAATCTATCTGGACAATGAACCTGTATTGACCTCTCCGGTGGAAGCTGGCGGCGACTGGCGGATCGATCTGCCGGACGTCGATACCGGCCTTTATACATTGCGTATCGATGAGGTGGACGCGGCGGGCGACGTCGTATCGCGGATCGAAACCCCGTTCCGGCGTGAGGAGGCGGAGGATGTTGCCGCTGTTCTGGCCGAAGAAACCTCAAAAGACGGTTTTGACGTGGCCGTGCGGACGGTGCAGCCCGGTTCCACGCTTTGGGCAATTGCCGAGGAAAACCTTGGCGGCGGTGTGTTTTATGTTGAGGTGTTCGAGGCCAATCGCGATCTGATCAAGGACCCTAACCTGATCTATCCCGGTCAGATCTTTCGCATCCCCGAAATGCCCGAATAACTACCCCGGGGCTGGTCAACCGGTGGACAGCACCCTAGGTAAGGGGGCTGTTAGCCGGAGTTCCCAATGCGTCGCCTTCCCAAATCTGCTGCCAATCTTGATGATGCCCAGGTGCAGGGTATGGGCGTGATCAAGCGTGTTGTGCCCTATCTGTGGCCAGAGGGGCAGGGATGGGTCAAACGCCGGGTGGTCATCGCGCTGCTGGTCCTGATCTTTTCCAAAGTTATCGCCGTGACGACGCCCGTGTTCTACAAACAGGCGGTGGATGCGCTGGCACCCGACGGGGCCAGTGCGGCGACATTCCTGGGGTTGGGTGCGGTTGGCCTCACTTTGGCTTACGGCATGGCGCGGCTGATGACGGTCGGCTTTCAGCAATTGCGCGACGTGGTTTTTACCAAGGTCGGCCAGCGCGCCTTGCGCCAATTGGCGTTAGAGACGTTTACCCATATTCACCGTCTTTCGATGCGTTACCACATCACCCGCAAAACCGGCGGGCTGTCGCGGATCATTGAACGCGGGGTCAAGGGCGTCGATTTTCTGCTGCGGTTCCTGTTGTTCAGCATGGGGCCACTGGTGCTGGAACTCCTGATGATCTCGGTTATCTTGTTTTTTCTGTTTGATGTCTGGTACTTGGCCGTCGTGGTGCTGACCATCGCGCTTTACGTCTGGTTCACCTTCAAGGTGACCGAATGGCGGGTCCGTATCCGCAAGGAAATGAATGATCAGGACACCGATGCGAACCAAAAGGCGATCGACAGCCTGCTGAACTTTGAAACCGTTAAGTATTTCGGGGCCGAAAAATGGGAATCCGACCGCTATGACAGTGCGATGGCGCAATATGAAAATGCGGCCATCCGCACCAATTATTCACTGGCGTTCCTGAATTTCGGCCAATCCGTTCTGATCACCGGCGGATTGGTTGCTGTCATGGTCATGGCCGCAATTGGAGTCCAGCGCGGCGATCTGACCGTAGGCGATTTTGTGATGGTCAACGCCTATATGATCCAGATCACCATGCCCCTGAATTTTCTGGGCACGGTCTATCGCGAGATCAGGCAGGCCCTGATTGATATGGGCGATATGTTCGATCTGCTGGGCCAACCGGCAGAGGTGCAGGATAAATCCGATGCTGCTGCCTTACAGGTCAATGGCGGGCAGGTGGCCTTACGCGATGTTGTCTTTGGCTATGACGCCGCGCGCCCGATCCTGAAGGGGATCAATCTGGATGTGGCGCCGGGGCGAACGGTGGCGATTGTTGGCTCTTCGGGATCCGGCAAATCCACCATCGGGCGGCTGTTGTTTCGTTTCTATGACGTGAATGATGGCGCGCTGCTGATTGATGGTCAGGATGTGCGGGATGTGACGCAAGACAGCCTGCATGCGCAGATCGGCGTGGTCCCGCAGGATACTGTCCTGTTCAACGATACGGTGCATTACAACATCGCCTATGGGCGGCCCGGCGCGTCGGAGGATGAGATTATCGCCGCCGCCAAAGCTGCCAAAATCCACGACTTTATCAGCAGCTTGCCTGATGGCTATCAGACCACCGTTGGCGAACGCGGGTTGAAGCTGTCAGGTGGCGAAAAGCAGCGGGTTGGTATCGCGCGAACCCTACTGAAAAACCCGCCGATCTTGCTGTTGGACGAGGCGACATCGGCATTGGATACAGAGACAGAGATGGAGATTCAGGCAGAGCTGAAAGCAATGGGTGAAGGCCGGACCGTCATCACCATTGCCCACCGGCTGTCCACCATCGCAGATGCAGACCGGATCGTGGTGCTGGAAGACGGGGTCATCGTCGAAGAGGGCCGTCATGATGATCTGCTGGCCCGCGAAGGCCGCTATGCCCATCTGTGGAACCGCCAATCGGAAGAAGAAACTGTCGCCTGACAATTAGTGTCAGCAGACCTGCGCTAGGCTGATTGCCAACCGCATCTGGGCTCGGTAGGGTTGCTGCGTTCCAACTTTCGGAGTCCCCTGATGTCTATGTTTCGCGCGGCCCTTATTCTGGGGCTATTGTCTGCTGTCGGCCCGTTTGCGATTGATATGTATCTGCCAGCCATGCCTGCGATTGCGGCGGGGCTGAATGCCGATGTTGCGGCGGTGCAACTGACGCTGACCTCTTATTTCGTGGCCTTTGGTATCGCACAACTGGTCTATGGCCCCTGGGCAGATCAGGCTGGGCGCAAACTGCCGCTATATGTGGGACTCACGATTTTTGTGGCGGCCTCGGTCGGCTGTGCCATGGCTCCAACAATTGGCTGGCTGGTCGCGTTCCGGGCTTTGCAGGGGGTTGGCGGCGCTGTGCTGATGGTGGTGCCGCGCGCGGTGATCCGCGACATGCATACCGGTACTGCGGCAACCAAGCTGATGGCGATGGTCATGCTGGTCATTTCGGTGTCACCGATGCTGGCCCCGCTTGCGGGCAGCGGGTTGATCGCGCTGGGCGATTGGCGTTTGATCTTCTGGGTGCTTTGTGTTGCAGCCGCGCTCAGCTTTGTGCTGACAGCAACAGCATTGCCCGAGACGCTGGCGAAGGCAGACCGCATTCCCGTCAATCTGGCCAATCTCTGGCGGGGGACGAAGGTGCTGACGCGCGACCCTGTTTTTATGGGGCTGACATTCATTGGCGGCTTTGGATTTGCCAGTTTCATGGTTTTCATCGCCAGCGCATCATTTGTCTATACCGGGCAATTCGGGCTTAGCCCGACCGGGTTCAGCGTCGCCTTTGCGATCAACGCCATCGGATTTTTTGCGGCCTCGCAGGTCGCCGGACCATTGGGTGAACGCATCGGTATCCTGCCGGTGATCCGCTGGGCGGTCATCGGCTTTGCCGCGTTTTCCATCCTGCTGTTGCTGATTGGTCTTGCGGGCTTTGCCACGCTGCCGGTGATCATTGCGGGGCTGTTCATGGCCAATGCCTGCCTTGGCCTGATCATTCCCACAACGATGGTGATGGCGCTTGATCCGCATGGTGAAATCGCGGGCCTTGCCTCATCGCTTGGGGGGACGTTGCAGATGGTGACAGGCGGGGTGATGGTTGTGATCACCGGGCTGTTCTTTGACGGCACTGCGGTGCCAATGATCGCGGCAATCGCGCTTTGCGCCGTGTTGGCGCTGGTGCTGGCATTGCGCACCTTGGCGGTGATGAACCGCGCCAGCGTGGGCGCGGTTCAGGGTTGATCTACTCTGCCGCCTGCAATGGCTTGGTCAGTTTTAGCGGCGGCAGTGCCTCGTCATCTTCGGTCCAGATGAAATCTGGCAGCTTGTTGGTGCGTCGCGCCTGACGCGACAGCGCCCAATCGCGCGCCGCCCGGCTGCTGCGGCCCATGGACAGCTTGGCCAGCAATTGTGCGAACCACTGCGCATATGTCACGATCCAGACCCGCACCGCCAGCATTGATGGGGTAAAGATCAGCGTCAGCACAGTCGCGATCCCAAGCCCAAAGACGACGGCCGTCGCCAGTTGTTTCCACCAAAGCGAGGTCGGGCTGTCGATTGAATAGCCCCCATTCATGAAATCAAGGCTTAGCCCGAACATCATCGGGGCCAGACCGGCCATGGTTGTGATTGTTGTCAACAGCACGGGACGAATACGATCTTCAGCGGTGCGGGTAATTGCCTCTGTCCGGGGCATGTATTGGCTGTATTCCTGATAGGTGTCGATCAGAATGATATTATTGTTCACCACAATTCCCGCCAAGGCGACAATCCCCGTCCCGGTCATGATGATCGAAAACGGCTGATCCATGACCAGCATCCCCACCAGTGACCCGGCAGTGGACATGACCACAGCCAGCAGCACCAGAACCGCATTATAGAAGCTGTTGAACTGTGCCAGCAGGATGATGAACATCAGCCCCAACGCACCTGAGAAAGCAACCTGCAGGAAGGCACCGGATTCGGCCTGATCTTCCTGATCGCCGGTCCATTCCCAACTGATGGAATTGGCAAAGGGCGATGTTTCAAGCCACTCGGTCAGCAGCGTGATCCGCTCATTGGGGTTGATCAGCGCCTCGGTCACCGTGCCATCGTCAATTGCAGCGACAAGTGACGCCATGGTCGTATCACCCTGCAGGTTAACGATATCATATTTGCCGATCCCGCTGGCGGTCTCATCCGTGACGCGGGCTGTGGCGATGATCTGATCATCAGCGACAAGGCTTACCAACCCGTTGGCTACACCTGCCTTCACATCGAAATAGCGTTTTTGATCAACGCGGTCGATCTGTGCCAGTTTTTCAACCGGGGTGCGGGTGATAAAGTTAGACAGCGGGATCAGCCCCTGATTTGTCCGCACCCGCAGGCTGTCCAGGGTCGATAACACGCGGTCCTGTTCTGGCAGGCGTACGCGAATTTCAATTTCCTCGTCGGAACTGTCCACGCGCATCGTATCGAGTAGTATACCCCGCGTGACCATCTGCACCATTGCACCCACGCTGGCGACATCCGCGCCGTAACGGCCCGCTTTTTCGACATCCACGTCAATCTGCCAGTCGATACCGGGCAGGGGCAGCGAATCCTCGATTGTGATCAGACCCGGGGTCTGGTCAAACTGCGCGCGTGCTAGGCTGGTGGCGGCGATCAGTTCTTCCCAATTGTCGCTTTTCAAGCGCAGATGCACCGGCTTGGCAGAGGCTGGACCGCGCGACAGGTTCAGAATCTCGAACCGGATGCCTGGGATCGTGGCCAGATCAGCCTCCAGATCTGCGATCACCTGATCGCCATCAAAGGCGGGGTCAACCTGCGTGCTGGTCCATGGAATGAACCCGAGCAATCGCGAGCGCTGCGACACGGTTGGCCGTTCCTCCCATGGGATCAGTTCCAACTGGATCTGGCCAACAGCATCGGCTGGGCCTTCGGCACCGCCGGTGTTGGAATCAAGCCCACCACTACCCGCAAAGGAAAACACGCTTTCGATGCCGGGCTGCGCCAGCGCCTTTTCTTCAGCCTGTCTAAGCAGTCCGTCTTTTTCCATCAGGCTCAGGTTGCCCCGGGCCTGCACATAGACAATCGCCTGCTCGGGCTCTGATTCAACAAAGAACTCGACCCCGTTATTGTTGGCCCCGTAATAGCCAAAGACCGAAATGACGGTAAAGATCACACCACCAACAGCGACCAATGGCATAATCGGGTTGCCGACGATGAAATGCATCAACCGTCCGAATGGCGACCTACGATAGCCCGCCTTGATCCGCTTGGCCTCGCGGTTCAGCCGGACCGATCCCATGACGATGGACAGCATGAATGCTCCGGCCAAGAACAGGAACATGCCCGGCAGCGATGACATCAACCCATCGGTCTGCACCGCCTCACCTGACAGGTAAGCGGGGTTCAGCGTCAGCATCGCACCGGTAAAGACAACCATGACCGCAGGGACCAGCAAACCCGCACGAATGACCCATGGCAGCCGCGCGCGCAGCACGGCAGAAGCGTTGCCAAACAAACGGCTCATCCGGCCAGTGACCCCACCCATCACAGGCAGATAGATCAGGGCCACAACCAGTGAGGCGCAAAGCACAAAGATCAGTGTGACGGGCAGCATTCCCATGAATTGCCCTGGAATACCCGGCCAGAACAGCATCGGTAGAAACGCGCATAGCGTCGTCGCGGTGGACGAGATGATGGGCCAGAACATGCGTTGCGCGGCCTCGACATAGGCGTGCATTGGTCCGGTGCCTTCGCGAATGCGTTTGTCGGCATATTCAACGACCACAATGGCCCCATCGACCAGCATACCAACGGCCAGAATCAGGCCGAACATGACGATGTTGGAAATCGTAATCTCCATCACGGCGAGCAGGGCAAAACACAAAAGGAACGATGTCGGGATCGCAAAACCAACCAACAGGGCAGGGCGGGTGCCAAGGGCGGCGAGCACGACGATCATCACCAAGGCGATAGCTGTCAGAACAGAACCTTCCAATTGGCTGACCATGGACGCCACGTTGCGCGACTGGTCATTGGATGTGCCAACTTCAATGGCGGCCTGCAATTCCGGCGACCAGCCTGCGCGTTCTTCCTCGACCACGTCGCGGATCAGCGCACTTGTGTCGATCAGGTTGAAACCCTTGCGTTTGACCACCTGCAAGGCCACCGTGTTGACCCCGTTGAACCGGGCCGTACCTGCGCGATCTTCGAATGTCAGGCGAATGGTTGCCAGATCACCAAGGGTGATCACCCGGTCGCCATTGGTCTTGACCGGCAGGTTATAAACATCCTGCGCTTCGTTGAACGAAGATGGGATTTTGACCGCAAATGTTCCCTGATCTGTTTCCACCTCACCAGCGGCAATCAGCAGGTTGTTGTTCGTCACGACACCGATTAATTCGCCCGCTGTGACGTTATACGCCTCTAGCCGCAATGGATCGATCACGACTTCCAGCATTTCATCGCGTGTGCCTGCAAGCCCGGCTTCCAGCACCGCGTCAAGACCTTCGATCCGGTCCTGCAAATCCTTGGCCACCCGGATCAGGGTGCGTTCAGGCAATTGCCCGGTCAGGTTCACGATGATGATGGGGAATTCGGAAAAGTTGATCTCGTTGATCGAATACTGGTCAGCGCCGTTTGGAAACTGCGCCTCTGCGTTATTCATCGCTGACCGGATATCGGCCAGAATTTTGGTCTTGTCCCAGCCGAATTCGAATTCCAGCGCGACACCGGCATAGCCTTCCGCGGCCGTTCCGGACATGGTTTTCAATCCATCCAGATCGGACAGTTCGGTTTCCATCGGTTTAACAAGCAAGGTTTCACTGTCGGCAGCGGAAATCCCGGGAAAAGGGACCGAGACGAAGATTGCAGGGATTTCGATATCGGGCTCGCCTTCCTTGGGCAGCCCGACATAGGCCATGCCGCCAGCAAGGATGGACAGCATAATGAAGGCCATGACCATCCGGGCGCGCGAGGCGGCCCAATCGACTAATCCAGTCATCCTTTTGCCTCCGCAAATGTCGGTGTGACGCGGACGCCATCAGTCACGAATTCCTGTCCAACTGTGATGATATCAACCTCATCGGGAAGATCAGTCACCCAAACGCCTTCGGCGGTGTCGCGTAGTAAGGTGACGGGCAGGAAGCTTGCGATGTTATCAGCGTCAATGGTGCGGACGCCCAGCACACCTTCATCATCCAGCGTTAGCGAGGATTGGGCGATCAGATGGGCGGTACGCCCCTCTGCGGCCACTAGCATTTCCACCGTGCGGCCATCGCTAATCGCCAGATCGTCATTGGCGACCTCTGCCTCGACCCGGAAGGTGCGTGTTGTCTCATCAGCGCTGCGGGACACAAACGTCACCCGGCCTTGCACCTCTTCACCTGTGGTCAGGCGGGCACCGGCAATCGCGCCGACATCAACTTTGCTGACATCCGCTTCAGGCACGAAGCCGACGAGCTTGATCGGGTCAAGTTGAATGATCGTCGCACAAGGCGTGCCCGGCTGCATCAGCGATCCCAATTCGGCGGTATCTGTTTCCAGCAAGCCAGAGAAGGGGGCGGTGATGATCAGGCGTTCAATTTCGCGCTCGGCAGAGGCGACGGTAGCGGCGGCAGCCTCGATTCCGGCCTGTGCGGATGCGACGCCTGAATTGGCCCTTTGAACGCCTGCATTTGCGGCATCCATGGCAGCCTGCGCGCTGACAAGGCGGGTTTCAGACGCGAAACCATCCTGTGAAAGCTGCTGTGCGGCATTGAGGTTGATCTCGGCCTCACGCACGCGCGCCACAGCCTCCGCCACCGAGGCTTGGGCTTCAGGAACACGCCCTTCGGCTTCTGTCAGGCGCGCACGGGCTTCGGCCAGTGACGCAGCCCGTGTGCCCGGGTCCAGCGTGCAAAGTTCTTCGCCTGCATTGATAAAGGCGCCTTTGCGCAAAGGTTCAGAGATGACGAGGCCAGAGGTTTCCGCCGCCACAGTGACCTGACGCGCCGCTTCGGTCCGGCCACGCAGAATGACCGCGCTGTCAATTGTTTGCGCCACAGACCGGATAGCAACGACTGCGACACCCGGTGCTGTATCGGTACTCTGTTCGGATGCACTGGCGGTGGTTTCTACTGTGTCCGTAGGCTCGGCACTGTCAGCATCAGCCGATTTTGCGAAACCGATCAACGTGTCGCGTTCAAACACATATAGAAACAGAACGGCGGATACGATGATTGCAGTAATGATCGGTATGATTTTCATAGCGCGGCCTCTTGGGTGCATTACGGGGCTGTAATGCGATATATCTGGATGTGACTCGTTACGGTGTGATCGCGCAGGCGGATCACTTTTCAAACTAAACCATTCAGTTCACTTATACAGCCTTCTGCGCCTCACGCAAGGTCACTTTTCTGCGTTGCCGCATCATGCTGACATCCGGGTTTGCAGTCTGCCCTTGTCGACACCGCAAGCTTCAAGATATGTACGCCAAAACAGCCTGACGCATCCTGCGATCATAGGGGGCCGCATTGAGCAATACTGACAGCTTTATTGATGAAGTCGCAGAAGAAGTCCGGCGCGACAAGCTATATGGTTACCTGCGCCGCTATGGCTGGATTGCGGTGGCTTTGGTCCTGCTGATCGTTGGCGGGGCGGCTTGGAACGAATACCGCAATGCGCAAACCCGCGCGGCTGCAGAAGCGACAGGTGACGCGCTGCTAGAGGCGCTTAATCAGGATGACATGGCCGCGCGTGCCGCAGCCATCACGCAGATTGGGACGGACGGGCCAGCCGTGGCTGTGACCGCCCTTTTGACGGCGGCCACCCAGCAGGAAGCTGGGCAGATTGATGCTGCCGCTGCGACACTGGCTGCACTTGCAACAAATCAGGACGTGCCTGCGGAATATCGCGATCTGGCGGCGTTCAAATCGGCCATGCTGCCATCGGATGATGCAGCTGCCCGGATGCTGGCGCTGGAACAACTGTCCCAACCGGGGCAGCCATTTCGACTGCTGGCTTTGGAACAGATCGCCTATGTCAAGCTGGGCGATGGTGATCGCGATGCGGCTGTTACAACATTGCAAAGTATTGTTGAAGATGCCGCCGTCAGCCGGGGCTTGCGGGACCGGGCACAAACACTGATGGTGGCGCTGGGCGAACCGATCCCAGAGCCCGAGACAGAGTAACATGCGATTGGACCGGACGTGACTGGCACAAAAATTCTTGGCGCAAGCCTGGCTCTTGCCCTTTTGGCTGCTTGTGGGGAAGAAGACGTAATCTTGCCGGGTGAACGTTTCGCCCTGCGCGACACCCCTGTCTTTGTGAACGAGGCGCGCGGGGTCAACTTGCCTGCGGCACGGGCCAATGCTGATTGGACCCATCGCAATGGTGGCGCGGATCACCTGATTACCCACCCCGCATTAGGCAATAACCTGACCGAGGTTTTTGCTGTTTCAATCGGTCAGGGTGACAGCCGTAGGGCGCGGATAACTGCCGATCCGGTTGTCGCTGGTGGGGTGATCTATACGCTTGATGCGCGGGCAACAGTCACCGCGACATCGACCGCCGGCCAAACACTGTGGTCGCGCAATCTGACGCCCGGGCGGGACAACCCGACCGATGCATCCGGCGGTGGGATTTCCGTGGCTGGTGGGCAGGTTTATGTCACCACCGGTTTTGGTGAAATCAGCGCGCTTGATGCCGCGTCAGGAACAGTCCGCTGGGTACAGGATCTGGATGCGCCTGCGATGTCGCCACCGACGATCAATGGCGATCTGGTCTATGTGGTTGCCCGCAACAGCGTGGCGCTTGTGCTTGATACCGCCACGGGGCGGATCCAATGGCAAACAACCAGCAACCCATCGACCGCCAATTTCGCCAGCGGTGCGGCACCGGCTGTTAATGGCGATATCGCCGTGTTTCCATTTCCTTCGGGCGAGGTAGTTGGCACATTCCCGCAAGGCGGGCTGCGGCGCTGGGCGACAGCAGTCACCGGTGACCGCCTTGGACGCGCTGCATCACTGGTGACGGATATTGCAAGTGATCCGGTCATCGCGGGAAACCGTGTTTATGTTGGCAATTTTGGTGGCCGGGTTGTCGCGCTTGAAGCCGCCAATGGCGATCGTATCTGGACAGCTGCCGAAGGGGCGATCAGCCCGGTTTGGCCTGTGGGTGACGCGGTCTTTCTGATCAATGACATCAACGAACTGGTCCGGCTTGAGGCAAGCACAGGTCAACCGGTCTGGCGGATCCCACTGCCCGGCCTCGTAGAAGGGCGCAGTTCCCGGCAAAAACGGGTCGTTGGGCATTACGGTCCGGTTCTGGCGGGTGGGCGGTTGATTGTGTCCTCTTCTGACGGGCTGATCCGGCAGTATGACCCGCGCTCTGGCGCACTGGTTGGCACCGTCGAAATTGCAGGTGGTGCGGTCTCGCATCCAGTTGTGGCGGGCCAGACGCTCTATGTCGTCAGCAAGACGGGTCAATTGCACGCTTTTCGTTAAGCGCCAATTGGTGTAGGGCCGCGGTTCAAACCCGGCAGGAGTCGTGCCATGACCTTTACCCTCGCGATTGTGGGGCGTCCCAATGTGGGCAAATCCACCCTGTTCAACCGGTTGGTTGGCAAGAAACTGGCTTTGGTCGATGACCAGCCAGGGGTAACCCGCGACCTGCGCGAAGGCGAAGGACGCATCGCCGACCTGCGCTTTACCGTGATCGACAGCGCAGGATTGGAAGAGGCCACAGATGACAGCCTGCAAGGCCGGATGCGCCGCCTGACCGAACGTGCGGTTGAAATGGCCGATGTTTGCCTCTTCATGATCGACGCACGGGCAGGGGTGCTGCCAGCGGACGAGGTGTTTGCTGATATCCTGCGCAAGAAGAACGCCAACGTGATCCTTGCCGCCAATAAGGGCGAAGGCAAAGCGGCTGATGCGTCGATCCTCGAGGCCTATAGCCTTGGTCTGGGCGAACCGATCCGTATGTCGGCCGAACATGGTGAAGGCATGGGCGAGTTGATGGACATGCTGCGCCCTATCGCCGAAGAAACCGAAGAACGCGCCGCCGCCGATGCCCCAGAAATTGACGTGGATGTCGGCGACGATGACGAAGACGCAGCCCGCGTGCCCACGCGGGCCAAGCCGTTGCAGATCGCGGTGGTCGGGCGCCCCAATGCGGGCAAATCCACCCTGATCAACAAGATCATCGGTGAAGAACGCCTGCTAACCGGGCCAGAGGCGGGAATCACCCGTGACGCAATTTCCGTACAGCAGGACTGGGACGGGGTGCCAATGCGCATCTTTGATACTGCGGGCATGCGCAAAAAAGCCAAAGTGCAGGAAAAGCTTGAAAAACTCTCAGTCTCCGATGGGCTGCGCGCGGTCAAGTTCGCTGAGGTTGTCGTGGTTCTTCTCGATGTCGAAATCCCGTTTGAACAGCAGGACCTGCGCATCGCCGACCTTGCCGAACGCGAAGGCCGGGCCGTGGTTGTGGCCGTCAACAAATGGGATACCGAAGACGCCAAGCAGGAGAAGCTGAAAGACCTGCGGCAATCCTTCGAACGGCTGCTGCCGCAGTTGAAAGGCGCACCGCTGGTCACCGTGTCAGCCAAGACCGGCAAAGGGCTGGACCGGTTGCAGCAGGCGATCATGCGCGCGCATGAGGTCTGGAACCGTCGCGTGACCACCGCCGGGCTGAACCGCTGGCTGACCGGGATGCTGGAACAGCACCCGCCGCCGGCGCCGCAAGGCAAGCGGATCAAGATGCGTTATATGACGCAGGTCAAAACGCGCCCACCTGCTTTTGTGGTGATGACGTCGCATCCCGACCTGGTTCCTGAAAGCTATAAACGCTATCTTATGAATGGTTTGCGGGTCGATTTTGATATGCCCGGTACGCCGATCCGGCTGTTCCTGCGCGATCAGGGGGATAAAAATCCTTACAAGGACAAAAAGTCGTCACAACCCTCGCGCCTGTCAAAGCATCTCAAGAAGGGGCCGTCCGACCGCTAGCGCGTCGTTGGGCGATCAAGCCCAACAACAGGGCAGCACCGGCTGCGGCAGTGGCTGAAATCATGATGTTTTCGGTGCCGTTGGCCACGATGATCGCGACCAAGGCCCATATTACGGTCAACCCATAGGGCGCTGAACCGGTCCGGTAGGTGATGGCGCTTGCCACAACAAAAGCCCCGGTAATCCCCAGATACGCCCAGCCCATGGCATCGGTCAGTACGCCATATCCCGCCGCCGTACTGCCCAGCGACACAAAAGAGGCGGCCGTCAGCCACCCGGCATAGATGCCAACCGGTGCGGCAAAGAACCAGTAATCGTCGCGGGGTGCCTGCAACAACGCAACAATCGCGCCCATTGCCATCACAAAGATCAGGATGGTGGCCCAAACCGCGCTGCTATTCGCCACAGCCAGCCAAGGTGTGCCCACCAAAAGGCTGATGATCAGGGCCGGGCGGGCACGATCCCAGGCAGGATCACCCGCGCGTTTCCACAGCCCAAAACCCGCCGATATGACAAGCCACGCATAGATCAGCCCCCAGATCGCAAATGCATACCCGGCAGGCTGCACCGGGGGTGCGATCTGCGGGATAGGCAGCTGATCAGCCCGGAAGCCGCTGAACGGATCGGTCAGCAAAGGCGAGGTCACGAATGTGACGGTGAACAAGGCGGTCAGGATTGCTTTGATATTTGTCATGGCAGATAAACTATGACGAATGCCAACCGGTTCCACAGCAAATGCGATGGTGTGGTTTTGCTGACTTGTCGCAACCAAGGTGATGGTGCAGCATAAGTTATTGAATTTCGAGGTTTGGAATGAAGCGTATTGCCATTTTTATTGACGGGACCTGGAACCGGCCAGATGCTGAAAACCCAACGAATGTTGTCCGGCTGTCACGCTGTGTTTACGCCCATGATGGCGACGGGAATGTGCAACAGGTGATCTATTCGCCCGGCGTGGGGTCGGGGCGCGGTAACAACTGGCTGGGGCGGCGGATGGATCGGGTCTTTGGTGGTGCGCTTGGCTGGGGCCTGACCGATATCATCGAAGACACTTACCGCAATCTGATCTTTGCCTATGAACCGGGCGATGAAATCTACATCTTTGGTTTCTCGCGCGGCGGCTTTGCTGCGCGATCACTGGCCGGGCTGATCCGGTGTTGCGGCATCCCGCCACGACGCCATATTGGCCGCATCCCAGAGGCGATGGCCCGCTATATCAGCCGTGACAAGTCAACCCATCCCGAAGATCCGTCCAGCTACGAATTTCGCGAAGAATTTGCCCCTGACACCGCAACCAGCGCCAAGGAATTCAAATGGCGGATTGATCGTGGGGACACCCGCGCGATCCGTCTGACACTGGCTTATCTGGGCATCTGGGATACCGTCAAAGCCCTGGGCATACCTGCCTTTTTGCCGATGGCCGCACGTTTCAACGACAAATACACGTTCCATGATGCACAGTTGAGCTCGTCCGTCATTGCAGCGCGCCATGCGATTGCGATTGATGAACGGCGGATCACCTTTCCGTCTTCGCCATGGGACAATATCGGCGATCTGAATGCCAGGGCAGGCAACCCCAAAGTGCCGCCGTTTTCGCAGCAATGGTTTCCGGGCAATCATGGTTCGGTCGGGGGCGGCGGGGCGCGGGTGGGTCTGTCATCTGTAGCACTGCACTGGATAGCACAAGGTGCCCAGCAGGCCGGTTTGAACCTGTCCTGGACTGAATTTGATCATGTCGCCCAGCGATTTGCCCCCGCGATCGATGATCTTGATAATAAGTTTGGTCCGGTGGGCGTGTCCGGTCTGCTATTGAACACGATCAAGGCGTCGCGCAGCGGCCCCAAAGAGGTTGAAAACCTTTCTGTTGCGGCCCTTGACCGAGTGGTGGGCGATCCAAACTATGGCCCGGATACGCTGAATTTTGTTCTTGATGACCTGCGGGGCAAACCGGCAAGCGCGACGGCGGCGATCCGCGATTTGCTGGTTGCCCAGGATGGCGGCTCCACCCATGAGGTCGGATCAACGCTGCGACCCCGCCATTGGGAGCCGCCGCGCGATGCCCCGCTGGCCGAAACTAGGCCAAAGATCCTTCAGCCGTAATCCGCGTCTTGCCCCGTAGGTAAGGATGCAGGACAGCGGGCAGATTGACCGATCCATCTTCTTGCTGACCGTTTTCAACGACCGCAATCAAGGCACGGCCAACGGCCAACCCGGATCCGTTGAGCGTATGCACAAATTGCGGCTTTCCACCTTCGGCGGGTTTGTAACGCGCGTTCATACGGCGCGCCTGATAATCGCCTGCAACGGACACAGATGCGATTTCGCGATAGGTATTCTGCCCGGGCAGCCAGACTTCAATATCATGGGTCTTGCGCATGCCCGCGCCCAGATCGCCGGTACACAGGATGACTGTGCGATAGGGTATTTCCAGCTTTTCCAGCACCGCCTCGGCGCATTTGGTCATGCGCTGATGTTCGGCATCGCTATGCTCTGGTGCGGTGATGCTGACCATCTCGACCTTTTCAAACTGATGCTGGCGCAGCATGCCGGATGTATCCCGTCCGGCAGATCCGGCCTCTGACCGGAAACATTGGGTATGGGCGACATAGCGGCGGGGCAGATAGCTTTCTTCGATCGTCAGGCCGTTGACGATATTGGTCAGCGTGACCTCGGCTGTCGGGATCAGCCACCAGCCATTGGTAGTCTGATAGCTGTCTTCGCCAAATTTCGGCAACTGCCCGGTGCCATACATCATTTCCTCGCGGACCAGCACGGGGGTGATCGTTTCGGTCAGCCCGTGTTCTTCGACATGTAGATCAAGCATGAATTGGGCCAATGCGCGATGCAGGCGCGCAACAGCGCCAGACAACAGCACAAAGCGGCTGCCCGATAATTTGGCCGCCGTTTCGAAATCCATGCCCGGACGAATGCCGGGGATGTCGTAATGCTCCAGCGGATCAAAGCTGAAATTAGGCACGCTGCCATAACGATGAATTTCGACATTGTCGTCTTCATCATTGCCTGCGGGGACATCATCAGCGGGCAGGTTGGGTATTCGAACGAGAACATCATTTAGACGCCGGTCGGCATCCTTTGACCGTGTCTGGGAATCCTCCATTTCACGTTTTAGGCTATCAGACATACGCCGCTTCGCTTCAAACTCATTGTTATTCCCGACTTTTTTCGCCGCTCCAGCCTCTCTGGAGATTCTCTTTTGCTCGCTGCGCAGAGTTTCGACGATCTCTATTTCATCTCGCCGGTACTGATCGACCGCTAAAACCAAGTTTGCAATTGAATGCTTTTTTAACACGTCCCCCGCCATTGGTGTGAGCTCATCGCCGTATGCGATTTCAGCCAACTCGGACGATACACCGGTGATCCCACGACGAGACAGGGCTGCATCAAAAGCAGCAGGGTTGTCGCGGATGGTGCGGATATCATGCATGGGTCCGGTCCTTTTGGTGTTTCAGGTGGCGTTCATATGCCCGATTGCGCGGGCTTAGTGAACTGCAATCTGCGCTCGCGATGTGAAAGCTTCCGTGGTGGAAGAAAAAAGCAATTATGTGAAACGGATCAAAATAAAGTTCACATTTTGTTCTAATTCAAACCATTTGTAAACGCCTGCTGCCTAAAACCGCGCTCAGCGACCAGAAGGAGCGTTAGGTGTTTAAAAAACAATTGCCGCATGGCCACATGTCAAATGTAACGATTGCCTTGTTGTTTCTGGCAAATCCTTTGGCGGCACAAAACCTGTCCTTCGGCAGCTTTGAAGGCTACGCCAGCAGTTTTTCCAATGATTTTATCGGTGATGGCCATGATCGGTGGCGCAGTGCATCTTATCAGGGGTCGCTTTTCTATGGGCTGGGGCAGGGCGGTTTGGCTGACCGACTGGAGGTACGAGCCAGGGCAGAGATTGTGTCGCCCTGGACCCGGGCAAAGCAACCAAATGTCGACAGGCCATATGTGACCGCCATTGGCATTGGCGTTTTTGGACATAATCAGTTTGGTGGTTTTCAGACCAGCGCCGGGGTCGAGGTTTTGAGCATCGGCAGCGAAACGCCATTGGCGGATTTGCAGGCGGCGGCGCATGCCGGTCTCGATCTGGAAAACAGTTTCGAACTGGGTGGTGAAAACCAAGAGGTCGCGGATAGTGAGGTTGCATTCGGGTTTTCCACCGAAATCGCCTATCAATTGCCGCTTGACGAAAACGCGGCGATCCGGCCCTTTGTCCTTTTGTCAGGTGGCGCTGAACAGGTTGGCACCGTTGGTGCAGATATCCTGATCGGCGATATCGCGTCGCAAACCATCTGGGCCCGCGACGTCACCACCGGGCGGCTGACATCGCCACATGCGGATCAGGCCGAAGGGATCAGTTTTGTTGCCGGTTGGGACACCAGCAGGGTCGAATCGTCCTATTTGATTGCCGACGAAAGCAGCGCTGTTTTGCTGCCCGAACGCAGCAGGGCGCGGGCAGGGATACAGTTCAATGGTGCGATGGGCGATATCTTTTTCGGTCAGGCATGGTTTTCCGAGGAATTTGAAGGCCAGGTCGAAGGGCAACGGGTTGGTATGTTGTCGATTTCGTTCGTTTTCTAGGAAAACACAGCAGATATAAAAACAAGCCGCATTGCGGCCTTTCTGCGTTTCGGTCCGCCCCCTAGCGAAAGCCATAGAACTTAAGCCCGCCAGATCGGATTCTATCCGACATCTGCCTTACCCTGTCAGCGCTTGCTTTCCGTCTCTTCCCCCCCCATATCAGGCCGAACCGTGTTGCCATCTGGCTGATCGGACCATAATGTGCCGCGACTTTGCGCTGCCGCTGACCAACAAGGGATAGAGAATGAGACCTGCCGACCTGATTTTGCTACTCGTGATCTTTGCGATCATGTATTTCCTTCTGATCCGCCCGCAACAAAAGAAGCTCAAGGAACACCAGGCCCTGCTGGCCGGTCTGCGCCGTGGTGACCAGGTTGTCACCCAAGGCGGCGTGATCGGCAAGATCGTCAAGGTCAAGGATGACAGCAACGAAGTCGAAGTTGAAATCGCCAAAGGTGTAAATGTCCGTGTGGTCAAAGCCACGATCACCACTGTCATGAACAAGACCGAACCGGCGAAATCCTAAACTGATGCTCAATATCTCTTTCGCCAAGCAGTTGATGATCTGGCTGACGGTCATCGTCGGCTTGACACTTGCGATGCCCAACGGGTTCTATGGCCGGGTGGAGGCGCATAACGACGCGCTTTCCAACCCCGAAGCCCTGCTTGCCGCAGGCGCCACCCCCATCGAAGTGGAAGAGATGGCAGCAGGTTGGCCTGAATTTCTGCCGTCCAGTCTGGTTAATCTGGGGCTCGATCTGCGCGGCGGCGCACATTTGCTGGTCGAGGTGCAGGTCGAGGACGTGCATGCGTCTACCTTGGAAGGGCTCTGGCCACAGGTACGCGATGTCTTGGCCGCGGAACGGGACACAGTGGGTTTTGTGACCCGCGAGGATGGTCCCGATACCGAATTGCGTGTGCGGATTTCACAAACCACCGGGGCTGCAAGGGCACTGGAACTTGTGCGCGGACTTGGCCGCCCCGTCACCACATTCACGGGGGCGGCTGCCAGCAATATTGACGTGCGGATTGATGGGCCAATCCTGACCATCACAATCAGCGAAGCCGAAATGCTGGCCATGAATGAGCGGACAATGGCGCAGTCGTTGGAAATCATCCGGCGCCGAATTGACGAGGTTGGCACACGCGAACCTACGATCCAGCGGCAAGGGGCAGAGCGGATTTTGGTTCAGGTCCCCGGCGTCGGTTCCGCGGATGAGATTATCGCAATTCTGGGTACAACCGCACAACTGACGTTCAATCCGGTTGTCGGATCGGCGGCGGACGCAGATCAATCGCCCGGCAGCGGCAACATCATCTATCCATCCGTCGATAACCCTGGCTCTTTCCTGATCGTGGAACGGCGTCCTGTCGTCACCGGCGAAGACCTTGAAAATGCACAGCTTGATTTTGACCAGAACGGGCGTCCGGCTGTTGCATTCCGGTTCAACACCACTGCCGCCCGGAAATTTGGCGACTACACGCTTGAAAACATCGGCTCGCCTTTTGCCATCGTGCTGGACAGCGAAATCATTTCGGCCCCCACGATCCAGAGCCATATTCCCGGCGGGTCCGGTATCATCACCGGTAACTTCACCGTGGAAGAGGCGACAAATCTGGCTGTTCTGCTACGCTCTGGTGCGCTTCCAGCAGAACTGACCTTCCTCGAAGAACGCACAATTGGTCCTGAACTGGGGCAAGACAGCATCGATGCGGGGCAGATCGCCTGTATCGTCGCGGGCATCGCCATTCTGGTCTACATGTTCCTCAGCTACGGGCTGTTCGGCCTGTTTGCCAATATCGCCCTGATCCTGAATGTCGGCATGATCTTTGGCCTTCTGAGTGCCGTGGGCGCTACGCTGACCTTGCCCGGAATTGCCGGGATCGTGCTGACCATCGGCATGGCGGTGGACGCCAATGTGATCGTCTTTGAACGCATCCGTGAAGAGCTGAAAACCGCCAAAGGCCCCGCCCGCGCGATTGAGCTGGGCTATGAAAAGGCCCTATCATCCATCATCGACGCCAATATCACGACCTTCATCACAGCCCTGATCCTGTTCTTTGCAGGCTCCGGCCCGGTCAGCGGTTTTGCCGTGACCCTGATTTTCGGCATCGCCACATCCGTGTTCACCGCGATTTTCGTGACCCGTTCGCTGATTGCGATCTGGTTCGCGCGCGCCCGTCCCAAGACAATCGAGGTTTGACATGCGCCTGAGACTGGTTCGCCAAGGCACCAAGATCGACTTTTTCCAGCGCGCGCGCGTGTGGTTGGGCATTTCGCTGGTGATGATGGTCATCGCATTCGGTTCATTTCTGATTCAGGGGCTGAATTTCGGCATCGATTTTCAGGGCGGGACAAGCATCCGGACCCAATCCGAACAGCCGGTTGATACGGCCGCCTATCGGGCAGCGCTGGAACCTTTGGACCTAGGCGACGTGTCCATCACCGAGGTTTTTGATCCCAATTTCGATGAAAACCAACATGTCGCGATGGTCCGTATTCAGGCCCAGGAAGGCGACGAACGGATTGCGACAGAAACCATTCAATCAATCCAGTCCGCCCTGCAGACCATTGATCCGGCCATGACATTCCCATCCGTGGAATCTGTCGGCCCCAAAGTCTCGGGCGAGTTGATCCAGACGGCCGCTATCGCCGTCGCCTTGGCTGTGCTGGCCATCCTTGCCTATATCTGGCTGCGCTTTGAATGGCAGTTTGCGGTTGGGGCGGTGCTGGCCCTGACCCATGACGTGATCCTGACAATCGGCATATTTTCGGAACTGCAGATCAAGTTTGATCTGGCCATTATCGCGGCTTTGCTGACCATTGTTGGTTACTCGATCAATGATACGGTGATTGTGTTTGACCGGGTCCGTGAGAACCTGCGCAAGTACAAGAAAATGGACCTCAAAGAAGTGCTTAACCTGTCCATCAACGAAACCCTGTCACGCACGATCATGACATCTGTCACCACATTGCTGGCCTTGGTGTCGCTTTTCGTGTTGGGTGGTGATGTGATCCGAGGCTTTGTCTTTGCGATGATCTGGGGCGTGTTGATCGGGACATATAGTTCGATCTTCGTGGCCTCCGCGATCCTGCTGGTGCTGGGCGTCAAACGCGACTGGTCAAAGAAAGACCCATCTGCGGGCACCCGCTACGGCCATATCGACACCTGAAGGGGCAAACCATGCGCCTGAACGAGATTGACTATGATGACAGCGTGCCAATCGACGGCTATGGCCCCGGTTTTTTTCGGGTGGGCGGCACGCGGATTGACGGGCCGATTGCGGTTTTTCCAACTGGGGTGAAAACCTGGGGTGGTTTTGCCGATACCGAAACGATCCTGGCGCAGGCCGATAAGATCGATGTGGTCTTCATCGGCACCGGCGCTGAAATCGCGCATCTGCCTGCCGCGTTTCGCGAGGTTTTTGATGACGCCGGTATCGGGGTCGAGCCGATGGCATCCCCCGCCGCCTGCCGCACCTATAACGTCCTGTTATCGGAGGGGCGGCGCGTGGCCGTGGCCCTGATCCCGGTCTAGCATGCTGTGGGTGACCGGCCTGACATGCGCGCGGGGCGGTGTGCCTGTCCTCAGCAATGTCAGTTTTACGGTTTCGGCGGGCGAGGTGTTGATCCTGCGCGGCCCCAACGGGATCGGCAAAACGACACTGTTGCGCACCTTGGCCGGTTTGCAACCCAGCCCGGACGGCGCTGTGGAATACCCCGAAGATCAAGGCGCCTATGCCAGCCATGCCGATGGCATCAAGGCGGCGCTGACGGTGACGGAAAACCTGGCATTCTGGGCCGATGTGCATGGGGTAGCGAACCCACGGCCTGACAGCAACGCCGGGCTGGAAAACGTGCTTTCGTCATTCGATCTGTTTGACCTGCGCGACCGTATGGGCGGCACATTATCTGCCGGGCAAAAACGGCGGCTGGGTTTGGCCCGCCTCGGGGTGATCGAGCGCAAGGTGTTGTTTCTGGATGAACCTACCGTGTCGCTTGATGGGTTCTCGGTAAAACTCTTTGCTGATTGGTTGCGCGACCAGCATCTGTCCCATGGTGGCTGTGCGGTCATTGCCACCCACATCGACCTTGGGCTTGCGGCCCCCGAACTGGACCTGACCCCGTTCAAGGCGGCGCTGGATGCAGGCGGCGGCAGTGATGAGGCGTTCTTGTGATCGCGCTGCTTAGACGCGATTTGCGGCTGGCGGTCAGGGCCGGGGGTGGCTTTGGACTTGGGCTTGCATTTTTTCTGATCGTTGTGGTGCTGGTGCCCTTTGGGGTGGGGCCGGAAACGGAATTGCTCAGCCGGATCGCGCCGGGCATCCTTTGGGTCGCGTCATTGCTGGCGGCCCTTCTGTCGCTGGACCGGATATTCGCGCTTGATTTCGAGGATGGGTCGCTTGCATTGCTGGCCACCTCGCCCTTGCCCATGGAAGGGGTCGCACTGGTCAAGGCCACGGCCCATTGGATCACCACCGGCCTGCCGCTGACCATCGCAGCCCCGATCCTTGGGTTCCTGCTCAGCCTCGCGCCGGAGGCTTATGTATATCTGCTGGTCTCGCTCCTACTTGGCACGCCGGCCCTGTCAATGATCGGCACATTCGGGGCCGCGCTGACGGTTGGTTTGCGGCGCGGTGGTCTTCTTTTGTCGCTGCTGGTCCTTCCGCTTTATGTCCCAACCCTGATCTTCGGGGCAGAGGCGGTGCGGCGAGGTGCAGATGGGTTGGACCCAACGGGCGCACTGATGCTGCTCGGTGGAATCACAGCAGGCACATTTGCCTTGCTGCCCTTTGCCACTGCGGCTGTCTTACGCATCAATCTGCGGTGATCGGGGATTGAGGGCGATGAACCGGCAGGATAGATAAGCACAATGTCGATCTGGGAATATGCAAATCCAACGAAATTCATGGGCTGGACCGCGCCGGTTATGCGTGCGGCATTCTGGCTGGCCGGGCTATGCCTTGCTGTTGGGTTGATCTGGGGTTTCTTCTTTACGCCCGATGATTTCCGGCAGGGATCAACGGTCAAGATCATCTATCTGCATGTGCCTGCGGCCCTGATGGCGATCAACGCGTGGATCATGATGCTGGCAGCCTCGCTGATCTGGGTGGTACGGCGGCACCATGTTTCGGCGTTGGCTGCGCGGGCCGCCGCACCTGTTGGGCTGGTGATGACGCTGATCGCTCTTTTCACCGGGGGCATTTGGGGACAGCCGATGTGGGGCACCTATTGGGCCTGGGACCCGCGGCTGACATCATTCCTGATCCTGTTTCTGTTCTATCTGGGCTATATCGCCTTGTGGGAAGCGATTGAGGACCCCGATACCGCAGCTGACTTGACAAGCGTGCTCTGCATGGTCGGATCGGTCTTTGCGATCCTATCACGCTATGCGGTGAACTTCTGGAACCAAGGGCTGCATCAAGGTGCGTCACTGTCGCTGGACAAGGAAGAAAACGTGGCAGATGTATTCTGGATTCCGCTTCTGGTTTGCATTGCGGGTTTCGTCCTCCTCTTTATCGCGCTGGTTCTGATGCGGACTCGTACCGAAATTCGTGCCCGCCGGATGCGGGCGCTGCAAGCGAGGGCGCAACGTGCCTGATCTGGGGAAATACGCGGTTGAGGTGCTGGCCGCCTACGGTGTCAGCCTATTCCTGCTGGGTGCGATTGTTCTGTTCAGCGTAAGGCGGTCGCGGCGGATCAAGGCGCAATTGGCGAAGGTTGAAAACAATGGCTAAGGTTTCCCCTTTGGTTATCCTGCCGCCTGCGATCTTTGCGGCCATGGCGGGCTTGTTCGTGGCTGGCATGATGCGGGACAACCCGGATGAACTGCCGTCGACTTTTGTGGGCCAGCCGGCGCCGCCTGTGCCGGTGGAGGCCGTGCAGGGGACGGCCCAACTGACGGATGACGATTTGCGGTCGGGCGACATCACCATCGTGAATTTCTGGGCCAGCTGGTGTCCGCCATGCCGAGCGGAACATCCCAACTTGTTGGATTTTGAGGCGCAGGGCTACCGGGTTGCAGGTATCAATTTCCGGGACACGCAGGATCAGGCGTCCAGCTATCTGACCGATTATGACGACCCGTTCTTTGCCACCGGATTTGATTTAAGGGGCAGGGTGGCCATCGACTGGGGCGTGACCGCCCCGCCTGAAACCTTCATCGTGGATGGGGACGGAACCGTGCTGTTTCGCTATGTGGGGCCGCTGGTCGGATCGGACTACGAGCAGCGGTTTTTGCGGGAACTGGCGAAAGCGGCGGCGGAGTAGCATAGCCACATCTATCCCGCACGTTAACCGGGTGGGCGTGGATGGGTAGCCTTGTGCGGTTTGCCCATCAGTGTGAATTGATTACCCGAATTTCAATGGACTTAAGAATAATCGCACCAGCAGATTGGAAAGTGAAACCGCATTGTTTGGCATCAACACCCCCAAAGACTTTTTTCATGAAATAGTTATTCCGCAGCGCGACGAATTTGTCTCAGGAAATGCGAATAAGAAGACGGCTTTGCTGGCCATTATTGTCTCATACCATTTCCATGAGTGGGTCTTTGGTAAAAAATTCAAAAAGAAAGATTTTGTTTCGAGCTTCCCGCAGGAGACGAAGGTGTCGGAAGCACTGGAACTGGCACGGCGGATCGCCAATGGGACAAAACACGACTTAAAGAATGTAAGTACTCGGTCTCAAACTGGCTTTTCGTCGGAATTTAGTGCGGAATTTGCAAGGCCGCTCAACGCTGACGATGATACGGGCAAAAGTTGGGCTGTCGATGATTTGATAGGTACAATCGTCGATTTTTGGATGCGTCAGGAACAAGCTGGCGTGTTTTAATGGCTCAATAGACGCCAGTATATCTGACCCCGGCGATTTCACCGGGGTCATCCATAATCAGGCGGCCTTCGCCAGGTTCTGCAGCACATAGTGCAACACACCGCCCGACTTGATGTAGTCGATCTCGACCGCCGTATCGATCCGGCATTTCAGCGTGATGTCCTTGGTCGACCCATCCGCAAAGGTTATGTTGGCTGTCACCTCTTGCAGCGGTTTCACGTCGCCCAGACCGGCGATGGTGACCGTCTCTGCGCCTGTCAGGCCGAGTGATTTGCGGGTGTCGCCACCAGTGAACTCAAACGGCACCACGCCCATCCCAACAAGGTTGGAGCGGTGGATGCGTTCGAAATTCTCGGCGATCACAGCCTTGACGCCCAGCAGTGACGTACCCTTGGCCGCCCAGTCACGCGATGACCCGGCTCCATACTGTTCGCCGCCGAAGACGACCAGTGGCGTCCCTTCGGCCTGATGCGCCATCGCGGCCTCGAATATCGAGGTTTGCGCCCCATCGGGTCCTTTGGTGTAGCCGCCTTCGACCCCGTCCAGCATCTCGTTCTTGATGCGGATATTGGCGAATGTGCCGCGCATCATGACCTCGTGGTTGCCGCGGCGGGAACCGTAGCTGTTGAACTCGCGCACCGGCACCTGCCGTTCGATCAGGTATTTGCCGGCTGGCGTCGTGTCCTTGAATGAACCGGCGGGGCTGATGTGGTCGGTTGTGACCATGTCGCCCAGAACGGCGAGGACCTTGGCATTGACCACATCCTTGATCTCGCCCGGTTCCTTGGACATGCCTTGGAAATAGGGCGGGTTCTGGACGTAAGTGGAGGTTGGTGGCCAGTCATAGGTTTCGCCTGTCGATGTCTCGACCGCCTGCCACTTTTCGTCACCTTTGAAGACGTCGGCATATTTGCTGATGAACGCCTCGCGGGTCACGGTTTTTTCGACCAGCGCGTTGATCTCGGCTGAAGTGGGCCAGATATCTTTCAGGAACACATCATTGCCGTCCTGATCCTGCCCCAGCGGTTCGGTGCTGAGGTCGATATCCATTGTGCCTGCCAGCGCATAGGCCACGACCAGCGGGGGCGAGGCGAGGTAGTTGGCGCGCACATCCGGGCTGATACGCCCTTCAAAGTTCCGGTTGCCGGACAACACGGAGGTGGCAACCAGATCGCCCTCTGCAATTGCGTCAGACAATTCTTTCTGGATCGGGCCAGAGTTGCCGATGCACGTGGTGCAGCCATAGCCGACAAGGTTGAACCCGATCTTGTCGAGGTCATCTTGCAGGCCCGCAGCCTCCAGATATTCGCTGACAACCTGTGATCCGGGGGCGAGCGATGTCTTGACCCATGGCTTGCGGTCAAGGCCCAAGGCGGCCGCTTTGCGCGCAACCAGACCAGCGCCGATCATCACATAAGGGTTCGATGTGTTGGTGCAGGATGTGATCGAGGCGATCACGACCTTGCCGCTTTCCATCGTGTAATCCTCGCCTGCGACGGCCACTTCTTTGCCCATCGGGCGCTTGAAGGTCTTTTCCATCTCATTCGCAAAGGCCGATTTGGCATCGGTCAACGCCACGTAATCCTGCGGACGCTTGGGGCCGGAGATTGCAGGCACGATGGTGCCCATATCCAGATGCAGCGTGTCCGTGTAGACGGGTGCATAATCCGCATCACGCCAGAAACCGTTTTCCTTGGCATAGGCTTCGACAAGCGCAATCCGGTCCTCATCACGGCCTGTATTGCGCAGGTAGCGCAGGGTTTCGCCGTCGATGGGGAAGAAGCCGCATGTCGCGCCATATTCAGGGGCCATATTGGCGATAGTGGCACGGTCGGCCAGCGGCAGACGGTCCAGCCCTTCGCCATAGAATTCAACGAATTTGCCGACAACGCCCAATTCGCGGAGCATCTCAACCACTTTCAACACAAGGTCGGTGCCTGTCGTGCCTTCCATCATCTCACCGGTCAGCTCAAACCCGACAACTTCGGGGATCAGCATCGACACTGGCTGACCCAGCATTGCGGCTTCTGCCTCGATCCCGCCAACGCCCCAGCCAAGAACGGCGAGGCCGTTGACCATGGTGGTGTGGCTGTCGGTGCCGACGAGCGTGTCGGGATAGGCGACTTCCTCGCCATTTTGGTCCTTATCGGTCCAGACGGTCTGGGCCAGATATTCCAGATTCACCTGGTGGCAGATGCCGGTGCCGGGGGGCACAACGCGGAAGTTGTTGAATGCGCCCTGACCCCATTTCAGGAACTGGTAACGTTCCATATTGCGTTCATATTCGCGGTCGACATTCATCTGAAACGCGCGGGGGTTGCCGAACTCATCAATCATGACCGAGTGGTCGATGACCAGATCAACCGGGTTCAGCGGGTTGATCTGCTGGGCGTCACCACCAAGGGCAACAATGCCGTCACGCATTGCTGCCAAATCAACAACAGCAGGTACACCGGTGAAATCCTGCATCAACACGCGGGCAGGGCGGTAGGCAATCTCGCGCGGGTTTTTACCGCCATTCTTGGCCCATTCACCAAACGCTTTGATATCGTCAACCGACACCGAAAATCCATCATCTTCAAAACGCAGCAGGTTTTCCAAAACCACCTTCAACGCGGCGGGCAGCTTTGTGAAATCCCCAAGGCCAGCGGCCTGTGCCGCCGGGATCGAATAATAGGCGACGGACTGGTCGCCGACAGACAGTGTTTTCCGGGTTTGGGCAGTATCTTTGCCGACAGTGATCGTCATGGGCGATTCCCTTTCGTGGCTAAGGCTGGATAGGTTCTGGGGGGCTTGTGCCCCATGGCGGGCGGGCAATCAAGTGTGAACTGTATACCATTGCACACAAATAGGCGAGGTGATTGTTGTAACAGTGTTGACGGCAATCTCGCAATTCGTTGATTAGCCATTTCAAAGGAACCTGACTAGACGTTAAGGTAACACGAATACCGGGACACCACATGCGCCAATTTCTGACTGCTCTGGCTTTTACGGGCCTTTTTGCAACGACCCAAGCTGCTGCCGATAGCCCAGTGGTGGTTGAACTTTATACATCGCAAGGCTGCTCAAGCTGCCCACCTGCCGATGCCTTCCTGCATGATCTGGCGAAACGGGACGATGTGATCGCGCTGGCGTTGCATGTCGACTACTGGGATTACATCGGTTGGAAAGACAGCTTCGCCCAACCGCAATTCACCGCGCGCCAACATGCTTATGCTGCCGCTGCAGCGGCGACCACCGTCTATACGCCACAAATGGTGATCAACGGGCAGGCCCATGTGATCGGGTCACGCCCGACGCAGGTCATGGGCGCGATCGAGGCACAGCGCAACGCAGGATCGCGGATTGATCTGTCAGTGACCCGCGATGGTGGCCATGTCGAGATTGGTGCAGATGCGGGTCGCGATGGCGACTATGTGGTGCAATTGGTGCGTTACACGCCCGAACAGGCGGTCGATATTCGGCGTGGCGAAAACGCTGGTCGGCAGCTGAATTATGCGCATATCGTGCATAGTTGGGATGTGATCGGGCGCTGGGACGGGACAGCGGCGCTGAACATCCGGGCAGAGGCTGCGGGCGATGATCCGGTTGTTGTGATCATACAGCAGGCCAGAAATGGGCCCATCGTCGGCGCGGCTGAACTGCGCTAACCGCTTTTGCGTTTTTTCCAGCGTCGGTGAATCCAGAACCATTGTTCAGGGTAGCGTATGACTTGCGCCTCCAACCTTTTTGTCATTTCCGTCATCATGGCTTTGGGCGTGTCGGGTGTAATCGGTGCCTCGACCTCAACAGCGAATGACATGCCATCCGCTTGCCTGATCCCGAAATAGGGGATCACAAGTGCGTCGAGTTTTAGCGCAATATCAGCTGCAGAGGTTGCCGTGGATGCAGGGCGTCCCAGAAACGGAATTTTGACGCCCTTGGCGGCCACATCAAACAGCAAGGTGCCCATACCACCTGATTTCAGATGCCGCGCAAACCCCATTGTGCCCCGGCGGCCTTGTTCGAAAACCGGGCCGCCCCAGGACGTCATTGTCTTTGCGTAATGGGCATTAAAATAGGCGTTTTGCATCGGCCGGTATAGCCCGCCGATCACATGCCCCATGGCAGACAGGACCTGCCTTGGGGCTTCATGATTGCCGAAATGCGCGGTCACAAAAATCACTGGTCGCCCCGCCGCTGCTGCATCGGCCAGCGGGTCCAGCCCGACACCAGTGGGATGCGTATCCGCCAGCCGTTCACTAAATTCCTGCCAGGCATAATTCTCGATCAGGGTGCGTCCGAAATTGTCGCAACAGCCTTTGGCGATCTCCAACCGGTCTTCATCAGACATGTCAGGATAGATCAGTTTCAGGTTCTGTTCCGCCCGTTGGCGATAGCCGACCAAGGGGCCAATGGCGCGGCGCAGGGCCGATCCCATCATCGGCACCCGGGTTTCATAGGGCATTCGCAAAACAGTACCGATCAGACCGCGCAAAGCCCGATCAGCCAGCCAATCTGTTTTGGTGCCATGCGGGGGCGGGGTGTCAACACTGTCAGCCATTTGCTGCGACGTGCCTAGCGCTATCGCGGCGTTTGGGCAATCGCTTCGGGGGCTTTTGGCAGGCCGGTTCCGATCATACTGTCACGCGTTACCAATGCGGCAAGTTGATCGGCTGACCAGCCATCGGTACCGCCGGGGCGGACCGGCACCACGATATACCGCATATCAGCGGTACTATCATGCACGCGGACAGTGACATGATCCGGCAGGTCGACGCCAAATTCAGCAAGGACCTTGCGCGGTTCCTTCACGGTACGCGACCGATAGGCGCGGGATTTGTACCAGTCAGGCGGCAGGCCAAGCAGGTTGCGCGGATAGCAGGAACACAATGTACAAACGATGACATTATGCACATCAGCTGTATTTTTCACGGCGATCAGTTTCATCGGGCCGATATCAAACCCCATTGATGCGCTGGCGGCACCGGCATCGCGCATCAGGTCGTCGCGAAATGTGGGATCAGTCCAGGCACGGGCCACTACAGCGGCGCCGTTTGCGGGGCTGCGCGCATCCATCGCGTCAATCTGCGCGTTGATCTCGGCTGCGGTGGTCACACCCTTTTCGATCAGGATCTCGCGGATGGCAATTTCCATTTGCTGCCAATAGGTCAGCGGGTGATCATCATCCGGACGAAAGGGATGACCAGAGGGTGACAAATGGTCGTGGTGATCATGTGGCATGGGGCGCGTCCGTGGGTTCAAGCCAATGTGCGTAAATCTCTGCATCAATCGTGTCTTCAGGATGCTCAGCATCCGGGCCCCAGACCTCTGCCATTGTAAAGCGAACCCGCATCAGGCGTAGCTTCGCAGCGGTCACACCATAGGCGAGTTCTTCGGGGTTCGGAAACGGACCCAGCGTGCGTTCAACCCACCCCACCTTGCCACGCAGATAGGCCGGTGTGCGGACATGCCCGGGGGGCATATGGGTGCCCACGCGCATATAGCGCCGATCACTCATGACTTGCCTCGCCATAGGTCGCACCGCGGGCTGCGATATCGGACATCCGTGCTGCCAATTCTGCGGTGGTGTAAACGCCGCTTTCGATCAGGTTCTGGTTTACGGACGCAATCCAGCGTTCGTAATATGTCATGGTCTCAAAGCTTTCCGGGCTCATGTCTTCCAAGACCCGGCGCAAGCCATCAACGGTGAAATGCCCCTTGGACGAGGCGATGACCATCAGGGCATCGACACGTTTTTCCCAAAGGGAAAAATCATGTTGTTCTGTCGGGATCGGCCCGGCAGCGTCGCCGCCCATATCGTGCCAACGTCTGCCATCATAGCCATTTGGTGAATGTGTCATGAGGCAAGGTTAGATCAGATTAATCGGCCCTGTCCATGCGTCATTCCTCGTCTTCGCCCTCATCTGGGTCAATCAGGGTGATGACACCACTATCTGTCATTTCGCGGATCGCGGTTGTGACCTTGGACATCGCAGCCTCTGCGTCGGCTTTTTTGACCTTGCCGCGCTCCTCGGCATCTTCACGCATCTGGCCCGCCATCCGCTGTGACACATTAGACAGGATGAACTCAGCGGATTCGACGAACGCCTCCTCACCTGCCAGTGCGGCCGCCAGTGCGGTGGTCAGATCTTCGGTATCAACCGACCGAATGCAGTTGGGAATATCCGTTGGCTTAATGCGTGTTGCAATGTCCTTGAACGTAAAGATTGCTTTGCGGACATCGCTGGCAAAGGCAGGGTCGGTTGCACCCAACCCTTCCAGAACTGCCTCTCTGGTGTCGGTAACGGTTGAATTCAGGATCGCACCAAGGCGCTGCACTGGTGCCTTCTCGAAAGCGATGTCCGCGCTGCGCACATAGTCCTGGGCAAGCGATGCCCCGATTCGCCGGACCGCGTCTGGGCTGATATCTGCCGTCTGGGACATAGCAAACGTGATCCGGCGCGCCCTTTCCCCGGGTGTTTCTTGCAACACTTCTGCGGCTTTAGCGATCGGCAGCTTCGACAGGGCAACCGCACAAACCTCAATACTTTCTTGCGTCATGATGTCCACGATCCGTTCAATTGACAGATCGACGACTGTCGGCCAGTGGTCACCATTGCGGATTAACGCGGTTTGCGCCGTCAGGCGCTTCGCCAGCGGCGGGCTCAGATGGTCGGCAATAGCAAGGATGGCCCCGTCGCGGGTTCCGGGCGCGGTCAGCCCAACAGATTCCAGTTCGCTGACGAACTCTTCTGCAACCGCCGCAACGGTTTCGCGGTCAACCCGACGGATCGCCCCCAACTCACCGGTCAGGGTTTCCTGCAAGGACTCGGGCAATTGCGACAAAGACAATGTGCCGCCATCACCAATCAGCATCTGCACGATCATCGCAGCCTTGCGGCGGCGGGTGAGTGCGCCAGCGGAAAGTGTATCGGCCTGAAAGTTCATCAGACACAGATACGTCAAAGGGTGTAAATGAATGGTTAGAAAACGGGCTTAACTGCCCGGATGCGTCACCATAACCGACATTTTTTTAAGCTGTTCGATGGTTTCAGGGGGCAGTTTCGCCTTATCTGCTGTCGCCGCATGAAGGATATCCACCAACTCTTGCATCTGGGTGATCTCTGCATCGGTGAATTCGCGATCATCACGTGCGAAACCCGCCATGCTGCGACTGCCGCCCGCAACGGTGGCGTAAATCGCGCCGTAAGGCATGCCATGTTCGGCCGCCGCATTCATCACACCGGCGGGGTCTTCCAGATCGGACCAGCGCAGCGTGCCGGTATTTTCAAAACACCAGGCGACCGTGGGGTCCGACATCACCAGACCATTCTGCGAATAGTAGTCCAACCAGGTCCGCTGGTAGGTCTGAAACATGAACTTCGTCGTTGTGTACTGCTGATGCATCCCCAAAACGTAGCCACGCGGCGTGAGCTTTCCCAAGTCTTCCAGGACAGAACTGATCTCAACTTGTGTTTGTGACATAACGTAACTCGCTTTCCGGTTGCCAACCACGCTAACCTCGAAATAATCTCAAACGGGCATTGTGTATCCCTATTCTAAGGATAACACTGCGCTAGCAACAAGGCTTTTGTGAATTTGGAAGCCTCGAGGTGAATGAATGACGGCTCTCATAGGTCCAGAGGAGATTTTGCAACTCGCACCCTCGGGACATTACATAGCATTGCGAATTGGCTTCGCTTTCCCGATGGAAGAGATCAATGAGCTGCCACCGGAGTGGGTTGATCACTACACCAAACAGCGATTTATGCTGTTTGACCCGGTCGTTAGATGGGCATACGGAAATGTTGGGACATGCAGGTGGAGCGAGATCCCGCTTGAAGATCCCAAGCGGGTCATCGCTCAGGCGCAGACGTTTGGAATGCGGTTCGGGGTGACGGTTTCGGTCTTTGATTCAGGGCAGGATGGTCAGCGTTCTTTTGGATCATTCACCCGGTCAGACCGCGAATATACCGACCTAGAAGTGAAACTTTTACGGGCATTCCTGACCAGACGGCATAATGAGACGGCACCACCCACCAATCTGACTCGGGCAGAGCTGGAAGCGCTGGGGATGGTCAAGGACGGCAAGCGGCTCAAGGAAATCGCCCATGAGTTGAGCGTGAGCGAGGGGGCCGTGAAGCAAAGACTAAAGAACGCCAAGCTCAAATTGGGGGCCAAAACAGGCACCCAGGCGGCTACGTTGGCCAGCCAATATGGCCTGATCTAAATTTCACCCTTGTTTTGAAACCATTTTTTAACGCTTTTCGCTACGTCAACTAATTTTTCTCTCATTTCGGAACAATTCGCGCTAACTTGCCGTTGTTGTAGTAATTACAATGACAAAGGGCATTGGTGTCACTCGCCAACCGTCCGTTAGCAGAGAGAAAGACAACATGGAAAACATTACGTTCAACATGGCACAGCTACATCAATATGGCTCTGCCTTCTACGATTTCTTACGGTTGCGCAAGCGCTTCTTTGTGGATCAGCTTGGCTGGGACATTCCACATGACGACGACGTTGAAATGGATCAATATGATAACCCCAAGGCGCGTTATTCGCTCGTCTTGCGTGACGGACAGGTTATTGGCGGCGGGCGGGCCATGGCCACCGACGTTAAATGGGGATCACACACCTATATGCTGCGGGACGCGGTTGCGGGTAAAATCATCGGCATCCCTGCTGATATCGTACCAAAGATTGCGGTGACGCCAAGTGTTTGGGAATGCACGCGCGTTGTGATCGCAGATGAGGTGGACGCATCCGACAGGGCAGAATGCCTGGCTTTGATCGTTGATGGTCTGGTGGATGAGGCGCGCGGGCAGGGCGCGACAGAAATGATGGCGCTCAGCCGTCCTTCGCTTGTACGTGCATTGCGCAAGATCGGCTATAATGCCGGATATATCGGGGCACCCTACACCAACTGTCATGATGGACGCCGCTATGTCGCAATGAGCATGCCAGCAGAGCGTATCGACCGCTCCGCACAGCTATCCGAAAAAGTAAGCCGCCTGCCACAGGCGACACATATGTCACAGCCGCAAGCTGTGCATGCGCCGTCGGTTATCTGATGAAAACAACGTGACCGGCCGGGGTGGGACATACGGCCGGTCACATTCATTTTCAGCTTTCGCCAAAGACGCGGGCGAAAATCGTATCAACATGTTTTGTGTGATACCCCAAATCAAATTTCTCTTCGATCTCCGCCGGTGACAGGGCCGCAGTCACCTCTGCGTCGCCCAGCAATTCGGTTTTGAAATCCGCCCCTTTTTCCCAAACCTTCATCGCGTTGCGTTGCACCAGACGGTAAGCATCTTCGCGGCTGACGCCAGCTTGGGTCAATGCCAGCAAGACGCGCTGCGACATGACCAAACCACGGAATTTATTCATATTGGTCAGCATGTTGTCAGGGTAGATCACCAGTTTTTCGATTACACCGGCCAGCCGGTTCAGTGCGAAATCAAGCGTCACAGTTGTATCGGGTCCGATGGCGCGTTCGACGGATGAATGGCTGATGTCACGCTCGTGCCACAGGGTGACATTCTCCATCGCGGGCACAACGGACATGCGCACCAATCGGGCCAGCCCTGTCAGGTTTTCGGTCAGAACCGGGTTGCGTTTATGGGGCATGGCAGAGCTGCCTTTTTGACCCTTGGAAAAGAACTCTTCCGCTTCCAGCACTTCGGTCCGCTGCATATGCCGGATTTCGGTGGCGATGTTTTCGATGCTGCTGGCGATGACGCCAAGCGTGGCAAAAAACATCGCATGGCGGTCACGGGGGATGACCTGCGTGCTGATCGGTTCGGGGGTCAGTCCCATCTGGGCGCAGACATGTTCCTCAACCGATGGATCGATATTGGCGAAGGTCCCAACGGCTCCGGAAATGGCACCAGTGGCAATTTCGGTACGTGCTGTGATCAGGCGGCTGCGACCGCGATCCATTTCGGCATAGAACCGGGCAAATGTCAGGCCCATTGTTGTGGGTTCGGCGTGAATACCGTGACTGCGGCCGATGCGTACATCCATCTTGTGTTCATGTGCACGGGTTTTCAGCGCGGCCAGCACCCGATCCATACCTGCGATCAGGATGTCGGCGGCGCGGACCAGTTGCACATTCAACGTCGTGTCCAGCACATCGGATGATGTCATGCCCTGATGCACAAACCGGGCATCTTCCGACCCGATATGTTCGGCGAGATGGGTCAAAAAGGCGATGACATCATGTTTGGTCACGGCCTCGATCTCATCAATGCGGGCGACATCAAATGCGACATCCTTGGCCTTCCAGACGGCCGCGGCATTCTCCTTCGGGATCACTCCAATCGCGGCTTGGGCGTCGCAGGCATGGGCTTCGATCTCGTACCAGATGCGGAACTTGTTGGCGGGCTCCCAAATGGCAGTCATTTCCGGGCGAGAATAGCGAGGGATCATGGATTGGCACCTTTATCTGGGGTGGGCAGCGATTTACCCTCGCGTCATAAGCGGGCAGGCCCGAACCCTCAAGGGAGAGATGACATGAAGCGCATGAGACCATGTTAGGTCCCAATGATTTTCTGGGGGCGTGGCGTCTTTCGCGGCAGATTGATGACCGTTTTGGCGGGACACCGGGGACGTTCGTCGGAACAGCACGTTTCGCGCAAGTTGGGTCGCAGCAATTGGACTATGTCGAAGAGGGCCAGATCAGGTTTGGCGACGGACCAACCCTGACGGCAAATCGCCGTTATCAATGGTTTTTTCGGCCAGACATGGTGGATGTACGCTTTGCCGACGGGTCTGCCTTTCATGGCTTTGTCCCGCAGGGTGAGGTCGATGGCACCGATCATCCTTGCGGTGATGACCATTATCAGGTGGCATACGATTTTACCGATTGGCCACGCTGGCGCGCCACCTGGCGGGTCATAGGACCACGCAAGGATTACACCTCTGTTTCTGTTTATGATCGGTAGGATGGGTTAAAATCCATCTTACATGCGGCACCGTTAGCGCCATCCTGCTTGCGCCGCGCCGCAGCATAGGGCAATAAAAGCCCAACCACATCAATAAATAGGGGAGAGCGTCACATGGCCCTCGCACTCAACGACCGCGTTTTGACCGAAACTTTCGGACCCTCCGAAGGGGCCGCCTTGCGGATGAAGCAGGCGATCATGGTGATCCTTGGCATCGCCGCATTGGCGATCACCGCAAAAATTCAGGTCTTTATCCCGGGCAATCCGGTGCCGATCACCCTGACTACTTTTGGCGTCTTGACCATTGGGGCCGCTTATGGCGCGCGGTTGGGTGCGATCACGATCCTTGGCTATCTGGCCATCGGTGCCATGGGATTTGACGTCTTTGCTGGGTCTTCTGCTGAAAAAGCAGGGCTTATCTATATGATGGGTGGCACCGGCGGCTATCTGGTTGGTTACGTGCTGGCCGCCTTGGCGCTTGGCTTTGCGGCCCGCAAGGGTTGGGACCGGAACGTTATCCTGATGGCGCTGGCGATGTTTGTCGGGAGCGCGCTGATCTACATTCCCGGTTTGCTCTGGTTGCATCAGTTCGCATCTGGCTGGGAACAGACACTGGCTTGGGGCATCACACCTTTCCTGATTGGTGACGCGCTGAAACTGGGTCTGGCGGCGCTGCTGGTGCCTGCGCTGTGGAAGCTGATTGGTGACGCGCGCCAGTAAGCGACCACATCTCAGAAAAGGAAAAGGCGCTGCACCTCGCAGCGCCTTTTTTTATGCCAACACTGTATCGACCTCTGATGCCCGCTCCAGTGTCTTGTGGACTGGGCATTTATCCGCGATCTCCAACAGCCGCGCCCGCTGTTCATCGGACAGATCACCGGTCAGATGGATGATCCGTTGAAACTGGTCGACCTTCGCACCGGGGTCTGTTGCATCCTGCGCATGCTCCTTGGCATGGGTGATATCGACACTGACGCCCTGTAACGGCCAGCCCTTGCGCCGCGCATACATGCGGATGGTCATCGAGGTACAGGCCCCCAACCCGGCAGAAAGAAAGCCATAAGGGGTGAGCCCCTTATTGGTGCCACCGAATTTGGCAGGCTCATCTGCCAGCACATGATGCGGGCCGGATTGCACATCCTGTAGGAACCCGTTTGCATCAGCCTCTGTCACGCGCATCACGCCTTCGGGGGCGGCGACAGGCTTGGCCGGCTCTTCCAGCTTCAGATAACGCTTGGACCAGGCGGCTATCACATCAGCTGCATATTCCGCATCCGCAGGACGGGTAACCAGATGATCGGCATCATCCAGGGTGACAAAGCTTTTGGGATGTTTCGCCGCCAAAAAGATGTCAGAAGCGTTTTCAACACCGACCGTCGCATCACGCGGGGCGTGTAAGACCAGCAAAGCAGCGTTCAGCTTGGCAATCGAGGTCTTTAGCGCAGCCTCGGACACATCCTCAACAAAACCTTTGCCAATGCGGAACGGGCGACCACCCAGGCTCACCTCTGCCACGCCTTTATCCACAATCTCGGGGATAGCCTGGGCAAAGTTATGGGTGACATGGCCGGGGTCAAACGGGGCGCCGATGGTCACAACAGCTTTGATGCTGTCCATCATCGGTGCGGCTTTCAACACTGCAGCACCCCCCAGCGAATGCCCGATAATCAGCGATGGCGGCATGCCCCTTGCATCCAGCGCCTCACAAGCGGCAATCAAGTCATCTACGTTGGAAGAAAAGCTCGTATTCTCAAACTCGCCCTCTGAATGACCAAGGCCTGTAAAATCAAAGCGCAGCACAGCAATGCCCATCGATGACAGGCGGGCGGCAATCCGGCGGGCGGCGGTGATATCCTTGGAACAGGTAAAGCAGTGGGCGAAAATCGCCGTGGCCATGTGCGGGCCATTGGGCATATCCAGCCGGGCCGCCAGCGTATCGCCGGCATGGCCGGTAAAGGTCAGTTTCTCGGTTGGCATCTGCATCACCTTTTCTGCTGTTCTGCGTAAAAACTGCGCAAGACATGACAATGGGTTGCATTTCATACAACGCAATTTGCAGGCAATCGCGGCAAGGTGAGAGATGTTACCATGATGAAACTGGCAAGGTTTGGATTGTTTTTACTGCTGGGCTGTTTGTGCCTAAGCGTCTGGGCAGGCTTTGCAGGCTGGGCACACCCGGTTGCCGATACGCTTTCACTGTTCCGCGTCGTGTTGGGCGGCTTATGCCTGCTTTGCATGCTGCTGCCGATGTCGCGGCGCTGGCGGGTTGGGCTGGGCCTGACCGCGGCTGCGGCATTGCTGACGACGGTGCCGCTTTTCTTTGGCGGCAAGGATGGCGACAAGCTGACGGTCTATTCCAAAAATATCTGGTATTATAACCCCGAGCTGCCTGCGCTGGCCGATGATATCCGCAACAGCGGGGCCGATGTGGTAACCTTGCAAGAGGTGTCGCGCGGCAACGAAGATCTGATGGCGCAGCTTAAGCCGGATTTTCCGCACCAGCATCTTTGCCGGTTTTCAGGGTGGAGTGCTGTGGCCGTGCTATCCCGCCATCCGGTGACGGAAGCGCGCTGCACTGATCGGCGGGCGGTGGGGGCTGTCCGCATTCACAAGGATGGGCAGGATATCTGGGTTGGGTCCGTGCATCTGCCCTGGCCGTTCCCCTATGGCAATGCACGTGCCGCGGATGCGGCGCAGGAGCTAATTGACGGGCTGGCTGGGCCCATTGTACTGGCGGGGGATTTCAACATTTTCCCATGGGCCAATAGCGTGCAACGGTTGGGGCAGGCGGCGGGTGCGCAGGTCGCGCGCCCGCTCCGGCCAACTTTCAACCTGCGCGGCGTACCGCTCTTGCTGGATCATGTGCATGCCCCGGGCGGCGGACGCGTGGAACGCAGACCGTTGCTTGGCTCGGACCATCGCGGCATTCTCGCCCGCGTACATCTGACCCGGTAAGATGGGTTTGAAGCGTTTCGATTTAATTTGAAAGCCCATCATCGCATTTCACGTCCGACCGAAAGGTGAGGTCGCGAACAAGCGGTTCAAGGTTAAGTCGAAACGCGATACCCCATCTTACGCCCCCATTAATGCCGCATCATGGGGGTATTTCGTCAGATTCTCGAAACCGTCCTCTGTGATCAGCACCTGATCCTCCAGCTTGATCGAAAAGTCGCCACCGTCGGGGCTGATCAACGCCTCGACGCATAAGGTCATGCCCGGCTGCAATTCATAGTCAAACGCGCCTTCGACCCATTTGTCGGGATAGGCAATCAGCGGCCATTCATCGCAGAGGCCCACACCATGCATCAGGCAGCCATATTTCAGGGACTGGTACTTATCGGGCAACACATGAGTGTTGTGGGTCAGGTCATTGAAGGACACGCCGGGCTTCAGCATCTGCATATTCTGTTCAATATGCGCGACGCCGACCTGCATCGCCTCAACCATATCCGGGCGGGGTTTCTGGTCGCCGATCCACCATGTGCGGCTGATATCCACGCAGATGCCGTAGGCCCCGACCAGATCGGTATCAAAGGCCACGATCTCATTATTCTGAACGATCCGGCCTCCGCATTCCTGAAACCACGGATTGGTGCGGGGGCCGGATGACAGCAACCGGGTTTCGATCCACTCACCCCCGCGGCGGATATTTTCGGCATGCAAAACCGCCCAAATGTCATCTTCGGACATATCGCCCTCCGGCACGCCCGTCCGCGCGGCATCTTCCATCGCGTAACAGGCGGCTTCGCAGGCATGGCTGGCACAGCGCATTGCCAGAATTTCATCCGGGCCTTTGATGCTGCGAGCTTTCTCGGTCAGTTCCTCACCAGGGAAAACCTCAAATCCCACAGCCTCCAACGCGCGTAGCCCATGCAACATCGGCTTATCCACGCCAAGGCGCATATTGGCTCCGCCGTGCTCTGCTATCAGGTCACGCACTTCTGTTGAAAATCGACTGGCGGCAATCCCCAGCTGATCACCACGATCAAAATAGAAAAGATCGGCGCCCGTGCGCTGTTCGGCGACAAGCGGGTTGAACCGGCTTAGAAACATTGCGTTCTTGTAGTCCCAGACGACCATGTAGCCATCAGCACAGATCAAACAGGCCCGAAACGGGTTATGGGTATTCCACAACTGCATATTGGTGCTGTCGGTGGCGTAGCGGATGTTGAGCGGATCAAACATCAAAATACCACCATAATCGCGGGTGACCACGGCGTCGGTCAGGCGTTGATGACGCCAAGCCCGCATATGTGGCAAATGCGGCAGCTTCAGCCCGGCTTGTTCCCATTCGGCAAAGGCAAGCTGTGTTGGTCCTATCTCCATCCGGTCCTGATCATTGGGGGTGCCATCGCCCAGGGTGCCGCCCCGGCTCGGGTCAATCTTGCGGGTATCGCGATAGTGGGTATTCATCGGGCAGATCCTTCACTTACCCCGATGATGCAGAGGGATCAGCGCGATTTATTGTCCGAAATCGACATTTTATGGGGGGCTGTCTGACGCATTTCGTAAAAAGCGCAGACGGCATTCCCGATTAATCGATATGATCAGCGTGTGAAGACCAATCAAAGGAATCCTTGCACCAGCACAAAATACACAAGCAGACCCAGCAAAAGCTGCACATAAAATGCCACCCGCAAAATACGTCTGAGCGCGTTGAACGGGATTGACAGAACAGACCACAAGTTATGTGCAACCGGCGGCTGCCGTCGCGCGGGCACAGGATCCGCTGGTGGCCGGTTGTCCCAAGGTGACGGCGCAGGGGCAGGGGGATCCGCACGGGGCGGCACATCTTCTGCGATCACGTCCTGCCTGCGATGGGCAGAGCCGCGATATGCAGTGGAAGGCCCTGTATAGCGGACATCGAGCGGATGATATTTTGACATAGGGCAGGCGTAGCTGATCCGGCCGGCAAAATAATGGCAAATTGCGGGCCGAACCGGATAATCGTCAGCGAACGCCGCTTATGGGCGCGGCTCAGGCTCCATAAGGATGCTGGAGCCGTCCTTGGTCAGCACAGCCGTCCTTGTATCTTCTGGGGTTGTACAGCGCGGCGTGCCATCGCGGTTCAGGCGGGCCGCCATGTAACCTTCAATGCCATCGTCGATATACCAATACTGACAGCCATCCGGAGACACCCAGATATTGGCCCGACCATCAGCCAGCGTTCCACCATCAATACCGCCATCCGTGATCTGATTGCTATCACCGGTGCGCCCTTCACAAGCTGCCAGCGCAGCGATGGCCACGATAAAACCAGAACGTAGGATATAGTTTTTCATTGATGCACGCTTTCCTTGCCAACCAATACCATTTTGTTTCCTTTAAATGAAATGCTGTACCCGATCAACGGATTCAGGGCCTGACCTTTAGGGTAGGCGGAAAAGATTGCCAAACTATGCATGAAAAGCTGAAAGTCTGATCAAAGCCGGGAGGTGCAGGCTTGCGATCTTTGAAAATGCCGGGCAACCAATGGGATGCCCGGCACGGATGATACTTCGCGTGATCAATCAGCAGCTATAATAAAGCTTGTATTCCATCGGGTGTGGTGTGTGCTCGTAAGCGTACACTTCTTCCCATTTCAGCTCCATGTAACCTTCCAGTTGGTCTTTGGTGAACACATCGCCAGCCAGCAGGAAGTCGTGATCGGCTTCCAGTGCTTCCAATGCTTCGCGCAAGGAACCGCAAACGGTTGGGATCGCGGCCAGCTCTTCTGGTGGCAGATCATAGAGGTCCTTGTCGGATGACGGACCGGGGTCGATCTTGTTCTTGATCCCGTCAATGCCTGCCATCATCAGCGCGGCAAAGCACAGATATGGGTTGGCAGCCGGATCGGGGAAACGGGCCTCGACACGCTTGGCCTTGGGGCTTTCGGCCCATGGGATACGCACACAGCCGGACCGGTTGCGGGCGGAATAGGCGCGCAGCACGGGGGCTTCGAAACCCGGGATCAAACGCTTGTAGCTGTTTGTGGATGGGTTCGTGATGGCGTTCAGCGCCTTGGCATGCTTGAGAATGCCACCAATGAAATACAAGGCTTCTTGCGACAGATCAGCATATTTGTCACCAGCGAACAGGGGCTTGCCATCTTTCCAGATCGACATGTTCACATGCATGCCGGTGCCGTTATCGCCAGCGATTGGCTTTGGCATGAATGTTGCGGACTTGCCGTAAGCCTGTGCCACGTTGTGGATCACATACTTATACTTCTGCAACTCATCGGCTTGGTGTGTCAGCGTACCAAAGATCAGGCCAAGCTCGTGCTGACAAGATGCAACCTCGTGGTGGTGCTTGTCGACCTTCATGCCCATGCGTTTCATCGTGGACAGCATTTCAGAGCGCATTTCCTGCGCGTCATCGATGGGGTTCACGGGGAAATAACCACCTTTGACGCCGGGGCGATGGCCGGTATTGCCCATCTCATATTCGGTGTCGGTGTTCCAGGCGCCGTCGATCGCATCAACTTCATAAGCGACCTTATTCATCGACACGCTGAAACGGACGTCATCAAAGACAAAAAACTCGGCCTCAGGGCCAAAATAGGCAGTATCGCCAATACCGGAAGAGATCAGATACTGTTCGGCCTTCACAGCGGTGCCACGCGGGTCGCGGTCGTAAGCTTCCATCGTGTCAGGCTCAACAATATTGCAGTGAATGCAGATCGTCTTTTCGGCATAAAACGGATCTAGATAGGCGCTTTCGGCCTGTGGCATCAGTTTCATGTCCGACTGATCAATGGATTTCCAGCCAGCGATGGAAGAGCCATCAAACATGAAGCCTTCTTCAAGGAAATCCTCATCGACCAGATCGGCCACGACAGTCACGTGCTGCAGTTTGCCGCGCGGGTCGGTGAAACGAATATCGACATAGTCGACTTCTTCGTCCTTGATCAGTTTCAGAACAGCTTTGTTGTCCATCAGGGGTTACCTTTCTTAGCGTGTCAGTGTTTGTTCTTGGCGTCCCGGGCTTGACCCAGGACCTTAGCCATGAGGCCCCGGGTCAAGCCCGGGGCGGGTGTTTTTGGATCAAAGCGCGTCGTCGCCGGTCTCCCCGGTGCGAATGCGGATAGCTTGTTCGATGGACGAGACAAAGATTTTGCCGTCGCCGATCTTGTCTGTCTTTGCAGCACCAATGATCGCGTCAATGGCGCCGTCCACCTGATCATCGGCCAGCACGACCTCGATCTTCACTTTGGGAAGGAAGTCGACGACATATTCAGCGCCGCGATAAAGCTCTGTATGGCCCTTTTGGCGGCCAAAGCCCTTGACCTCAACGACCGAAAGACCCTGCACGCCAACGTCTTGGAGCGCCTCTTTCACCTCATCAAGTTTGAATGGTTTGATGATCGCTTCGATTTTCTTCATGCGCCCGCGACTCCCCTTATGTGTTTCATTGCTGGTCAGACCATTTCTCTTGCAAAGGAACAATTCGTGGCCGAACCTATCGGCATACCAGTCTGGGGAAAGCGTAACGTTTGCCTAAATTTTGTGCAACTTGCCCTTTCGGCGGGCAATATGAAAACTTGAGGTGCTGAAACCATGACCGAACTGCTGACAGCTGCCCAAATGCGCGCCATCGAACAGGCCGCAATCGACAGCGGTGAGGTTACCGGGCTGGAGCTGATGGAGCGGGCCGGGCAGGGCGTTGTGGACGCGATTTTTGCGGAATGGCCGGCGCTGCAACAGAAGAACCAGTGCGCGGTCATTTTATGTGGGCCGGGCAATAACGGCGGTGATGGGTTTGTGATTGCGCGCCTGCTGCGAAACTGGGGGTGGGATGTTGATGTCCTCTTATACGGCACCGCCGATAAACTGCCGCCGGATGCGAAGGTAAATTATGAAAGATGGTGCGCGCTTGGCGCGGTGAACCCATTGAAACCGGGGGCGCTGACGGCGGCGATCAGCAAGGCAGAGGATAGCGCCGACTATCTTTATGACGAGGGTAAGGAAGAAGAGGTCAATCTTGGCCGCACAACGATCTATATTGATGCGTTGTTTGGCACGGGGCTGGCGCGCAAATTTGATGAAACCCTGCAAGAGATATGCGGCGAGTGGACGGATACCTGCTATCACCACGGTGTCGCGGTTGATATCCCGTCAGGGCTTTGCAGCGATTCTGGTATAGTGGTTGGCGGTAACTGGTTTTTCAGCAAACTGGTGGTCACCTTTGAGGCTGCCAAGATCGGTCATTTCTTTCCTGTGACCTGTTATGATGTTGGCCGGCTCCATGTTACGTCGCTGGATATCTGTCATTGCCCCGCAGCCGACCAAGAACGCGTGGCACGGCTTGAACAGCATGATGTGGAACTTGACCTCACCGGATTCTTTGAAGATGGCCTGAACAAGTCGATCAAGACACATAAATACAGCCATGGCCACGCGCTCATCCTCTCTGGCGGCGTCGGTAAAGGTGGGGCAGCGCGCCTTGCTGCGCGCGGCGCTCTCCGCGTCGGAGCAGGGGCTGTCACTATTGGTGCGACACCTTCCGCGCTGATTGAAAACGCAGCGCAGCTAAACGCGATTATGCTCAGGGCGATCAAGGATGCGGGCATCCTGTCCGAAACCCTGCGGGACGCGCGAATCAACACGCTTTGTATCGGGCCCGGGTTGGGTTTGGGTGAACGTGAGGCGAAGATGCTGAGCGTCGCGCTGGACAACACCCGTCCCGGGCCAGACCCGGGACCTCAACCCGTTGATCAAGCGGGAGGTCCCGGATCAAGTCCGGGACGGGGCCTTGTCTTGGATGCCGATGCGCTGACTTTGCTAGCACAAGACAAAACCCTGTTTGGTAAACTCCACAAAAACTGCATCCTCACCCCACATACAGGCGAATTTGCCCGCCTTTTTCCTGATATCGCTGCAAAACTGGATGCGCCCGCCACGAAAGGCCCCGCCTATTCCAAGGTCGACGCAACGCGAGACGCGGCCAAACGGGCAGGCTGTGTGGTGCTATTCAAAGGGCCTGACACTGTTATCGCCGACCCATCCGGGCGGTGCAGTATCAACGCTTCACTCTACGAACGCTCGGCCCCTTGGCTGGCCACCGCAGGTTCCGGTGACGTGCTGGCAGGTTTCATTACGGGCCTGCTTGCGCGCGGGTTTGCCCCGATGCAGGCGGCGGAAACGGGGGCGTGGCTGCATACAGAATGCGCGCTCAGCTTCGGGCCGGGATTGATTGCAGAGGATTTGCCAGAGGAACTGCCAAAGGTGTTCCGGGCGCTGGGGCTTTAGGCCGCCTGCACCACGATTTCCACACCATTGGCATAAATGATGTGATCATCGGCGAATTGCAGATCAAACACCTGCATCAACTGCCACTTCTGTTGGGCCACGAATTCACCGTCAGCCAAACGATGGGCTTCGACATCGGCGCTTTTGGCACCAAACAGCACGGATGCGCGCCAGTCGCGAATATGGATGCGGGTCGAAGGGGTGACTGTCATGTCCAGTTCAGGCCGTGTATGACCCAGCGATCCACCTTTGATGACCACCGGGCGGACCTTGGCCTTGCGGGCGGTCACAGCCGTCAAAACAGAGACGCCGCCATCGCGGGTGACAATGCGGTCACCGGGTGACAGCTGTTCAACCAGCATTTCGCCATCCAGCGTCATGATCAAGGTTCCCGCACAAATCCCCGTATCAGAGGTGGCGATCACCTCAAACGGTGCGGTCTTGTTTTGGGCAGTCAAACGCATATTCATATTCCCGGCAGCAGCAGTGATCCTATATGCGTCGTCAATCATGGCGAGAAAACGTTAACGAGCGGCTTATTTCATGCTCATTTCGTGATGATTTCCTCTCGCATCCCTTGCCGACCTTTGCTAGAAGGCGCGCAACCATGGGGCAGGCGCAGGCTTGCCCCTTATTGATCATGCGGGTGTGGCGGAATTGGTAGACGCACCAGATTTAGGTTCTGGCGCCGCAAGGCGTGGGGGTTCAAGTCCCTTCACCCGCACCAAAAACGAAAAGGACGGAACATAGATGCAGGTCACCGAGACCCTGAATGAAGGCCTCAAGCGCGGTTACGCGATCACGGTCACCGCAACCGAGCTTGACGCGAAAGTCGAGGAAAAGCTGAAAGAGGCGCAGCCGACCGTGGAAATGAAGGGTTTTCGCAAAGGCAAGGTGCCCATGGCATTGCTGCGCAAGCAGTTCGGCCAGCGGCTGATGGGCGAATCAATGCAGGAAAGCATTGACGGCGCCCTGACCAAACACCTTGAAGACAGCGGCGACCGTCCCGCAGCCCAGCCCGAAATGAAGATGACCAATGAGGACTGGAAAGAAGGCGACGACGTCAATGTCGAAGTCGCCTATGAAAAGCTGCCCGAAATCGATGATGTTGACTTCGCCAAGATCAAGCTGGAACGCATGGTCGTCAAAGCCGATGACGAATCCGTCAAGGAAGCACTCGATAACCTGGCCGAAAGCCCCCAGGCGGTCACCTATGAAACCAAGAAAACCCAGGCCAAGAAAGACGATCAGGTCGTTCTGGATTTCGTGGGCAAGGTTGATGGTGAAGCGTTCGAAGGCGGCGCTGCCGAGGATTACCCCCTCGTGATCGGCTCTAACTCTTTCATCCCCGGCTTCGAAGACGGGCTGTTGAAAGTGAAGGCAGGTGATGAAAAAGACATCGAAGTCACCTTCCCAGAGGATTATCAGGCCGAAAATCTGGCCGGTAAGAAAGCTGTGTTCAGCTGCACCATCAAAGAGGTGAAGGGCCCCAAGAAGCCAAAGCTTGATGATGAGCTGGCCAAGAAATTCGGCGCAGACGATCTTGATGCGCTCAAGGCGCAGATCACCGAACGTCTGGAAGCCGAATACACCGGGGCGTCACGCGCCGTTGCCAAGCGCGGGCTGCTTGATGCGCTGGACAAGAAGGTTAAGTTTGACCTGCCAGTGTCATTGGTCGAAGCCGAAGCAGGCCAGATCGCGCATCAGCTGTGGCACGAAGAAAACCCCGATGTCGAAGGCCATGACCATCCCGAGATCGAGCCAACCAAAGAGCACACCAAACTGGCTGAACGCCGGGTGAAACTGGGCCTGCTCTTGGCTGATATCGGCCAGAAGGCCGAGGTCAAAGTCACCGATCAGGAAATGACTCAGGCGATCATGAACCAGGCGCGTCAGTACCCCGGTCAGGAACGCCAGTTCTTTGAATTCGTGCAGCAAAACGCGCAGTTCCGCCAGCAATTGCAGGCGCCTTTGTTCGAAGACAAGGTTGTTGACCACATCTTTGAACAGGCCGATGTGAAGGATAAGGAAGTCAGGAAGGACGACCTGCAAAAGGCTGTTGAAAAGCTCGAAGAAGAATAAGCGACGCATGTCGCGACGCGATCGAAAGGCACCCGGTTGGGTGCCTTTTTTTGTGGCTGCATGGGTTTGCGTGTCTTAAGCCCGATTTAAGGCGCATGCGTTATCAGGGCCCTGCATTGGGCAGGAAAGATGACGATGGGCCGGATCTATGGCGTGATAATGATGATCATGCTTTGTGCGCCAGCGGGCGTGCAGGCTGAATGTCTGATGGCGCGCGCACTCAGTCAGGTCCATCTGTTGCAGCTTGATCTGGCGAAACGGCCAGATGATCGACTGGCGGAAAATGCGCTGCGGTTCATCGCCGGACAGATACCGCATCTGCAGGCTGACGATCTGGCCGAAATCGCGGCTATGCATCCGACTGACGGGGCGGATGCGGTGTTCACAGATTTCGTCGACAATACAAACCGCTTGTTAAGCGTCTATGAAAGCATGGGCCTGGCGGCGCTACCGTTCCACTTTCAACAGGTGGATGTGCGCAGCAATTTGCGGCTGACCGGGCAATATCTTTACAGCCTCGGCTGCATTCCGCGCGGTGCCAATGCCCGACCGGGGCAGGGCGCGGTCAGCATGCTACCGCCCGATAATCCGCAAGAGGTTGCAAACCTTGCGGAAAAGGAAACCGACGAAGAAACGCCCTTTGACGGCGTTAAACGCTACCTCGCAACGCCAAGTGGGGCGATATCCGGGGTGTTGGCGATTGTTGGTGCCGGTGTTGCGGCCTTTCTGATCCGGACATGTATGAAACGCCGTCGACGTCGGGCGCGGCGCTTTGACTGCCACTATGCGACTCGTTTTCGCATTGCTGGGCAGGACCGCGATGGCGTCGTCCTTGATGTCAGCGGCATGGGCGTCAAACTGCGCCACAATGCCGACAAGTCGATCCAGATCGGAGTGGGCGTCGATATCCTTATCCTCGGCGAATGGCATGCCGGGACGGTCGCGTGGGGCAACGCGCATTACGTGGGCGTTTTGTTTCGGCAGGCATTGCGGCAACGCATCGTGCGCGAACTGTACCAAGGGAACAAGATTTCAGTCGCGCAGGTTGCCTGACGCAGCCTAAATGTGCATCAGGACTCTGGTTACGGCGGTCTTTCTCAATAATTGAACGTTGTTCACAATTGTTGACTCGGCACGTTTCTCATAGTATATGAACATCGTTCAATACAGAAAACCACCAGAAACCAGTCTTTCGTGGGGAAATGACATGTCCAGATTTTCAACAACCAGCCTATGCGCGGCCGCGGCCTTGGCCAGTATTTTCGCATCTCCCATCGCGGCCCAAATCATCGAGATCGAAGGAAGCGAGACAACAATGACCGAACGCAACCTGTCAATCGAGGCCGCGCAAGATGCCATGGATCCGCTCCGCCTGATCGAGGCTTACGTGATTGACAAACAAGCACCGCGCAATGAACGCGGGGGATGGGGCAAGCGCGACAGCAGCACCTATGTCATCGGTGAACAGATCGACGCAGTGATCTACCTTGCGAATGTGGGAAAGCATAATCCGGGCCAGCCCGATAACCCGCAGGAAATGGAACTTGCGATCATCATTCGCGATCTGGACGGCAACGTCATCTATCAGGTCGATAACGTCCACACATTCAAAGGCGTCAGACGGTTGCAGGACCCGCTGCAGGCTGATTACTTTCGCGACCGATTTACCGTCAGCGCAAGGGTGCCCTTGGCGGGGGAATATGACGTTGGATTTGTGTTCCTCGACAGGACACGGGCGCAAGACAAACAAACGCCATTGGAGGCCGCGATCAGGGTTGTCGTCGAGGAACCGCAAGGGTTACCTGCGCTGACCGACCTCACAGAAATGATGATGGAGCAGGGGTTCGACCAAAGTTACTTGCTGCGGCGTTGCGGGGCGTATTTCCTTAGTGAGGTGAAAATCGCCGGGCGGGACGCATTCACGCAAACCCAATTCGCAGCCCAGGATGCAATGATCCGCTATTTCGTCAATGCAGACGCGGTCATCGCCGCAGGGTCTCAGGACATGCCCTATGATCAGGCGCTTGATGAAGCGTTCGACGGCATGGACGCCATCGCACAGCAATATACGGCGCGGATGCTGCAAAACCATCAGGCAGGCGCGCACCCATGGGCCGAAGACGTCATGCTGCAGCGCGACGCCGCAAGTTGCAGGGTCATTTACGATCAAAGAGAACGCAGCGAATGAGCCGGACAATGGTTAACCCATCTTCACCTTTGCCCCGCAAGCGGCGTTAATCCAAGGGGACCGTGCGGTGGGGTCCGACGTTTTGCCGACGTCTGGCCAACGCTTTGCCGACCGCCCAAAACGGCAGGCAAAGCTGCATTAATTCTTGATTCGTCCATGTCGGGGCACCACGCGCTCCGATACTTGTTTGGTGCCTTACATTTCGATCCGGAACAGGGCAAAACCGCTATCAGACGTGCCCGCAGGCGCAATCTTCATCCCCGCCACGCTATCAGCATAGGCGGCACCAGCTGGACCGGTTTCAAACATCAGCGACGTACCGGGCATCGGCTTGAATGACCAATTCGCATCAGCCTTGGGATCAACCGTGCCCTTGTCCACGATATAGCGCACGATCACATCGCGGTTCGTGTCGGGGCCTTCAAAGATGATCGTATCGCCCGTACCGGGGAAGCTACCCCCGCCAGAGGCGCGGTAGTTGTTTGTAGCAATGATGAATTCCTGATCAGGATCAATTGGTTGCCCTTCGAACTGCAAGTCAACGATCCGGTTGGCATCCGGATTGATCACCGCCCCTTCGCGGTCGAATTTCGACGGTTGGGTCAGATCGATCTGATAGGTCACCCCATCAATCACATCGAAATTATAGCTGGGGAATTCAGGGTTCAGCAGAACGGCATCCGTCGCGCCAGCCTCCACCTGATTGAACATGCCCGCACTGCGTTCCAGCCAGTCCTTGACCTGCGCGCCCGTGACCTTAACCGCCCGTACAGTGTTGGGGTATAGATACAGATCCGCCACGTTCTTGATCGCAACATCACCCACCGGCACATCGGTGAAATATTCCGGCCCGCCACGACCACCCGCCTTGAACGGTGCCGCCGCCGACAGGATCGGCAGGCCTTCGTACTCAGTGCCCGTTAACTGTTCCTTAATATACCAGGTCTGCGCATTGGATACGATCTGGACAGAAGGATCATCAGCCACCAAGGCAAAATAGGAATGCAGCGGGGCGGCGGTCTTGCCAACAGCCGTGCGCACGTAAGTCAATGTTTCTTCATGGATATCCTGAATGGAGTCAAGCACCGGCTGATAATCCTCGACCAGGGCGGTGATGCTGCGGTCTTCCTCACGGCGGGAAATCGGACGGGCCTCTGACGTGTGTGACAGGATGCGCCAGCCATCGCCATCACGCTCCAACAACAGATCGACAAGACCCATATGCGAGCCCCAAAAACCGCCCATCACACCCGGCTTGCCGCCAATCGTGCCGGCGACCACATCAACACCTGCCCAATCGTCATAGTTCGACGATGGGAACACCAGATGGCTATGCCCGGTCATGATTGCATCGATGCCATCCACTGCCGCCAGCGGAATGGCGGCGTTTTCCATGCCATCCTCGTGATCCGCACCGCCGATACCCGAATGGGCCAAAGCGACAATGATATCAGCACCTTGTTCCTTCATCTGGGGTACATAAGCCCGGGCACTTTCCACGATATCGCGGGCCTGCACATTGCCTTCCAGATGTTTGCGGTCCCAGTTCATGATCTGCGGCGGGACAAAACCGATCAGACCGATCTTGATTGGGTGTGTGTTACCGTCGCCATCGGTAATCTCGCGATCAATGATCGCATAAGGTGACACAAGGGTCGTGTCGGCAGTGGGTGACGCCCCCATCTCTTTGATAACATTGGCAGAAACCACGGGAAAGGCGGCCCCCGCCACGGATTTCATCAGGAATGAAACACCATAATTGAACTCATGATTACCAAGGGTCGAGGCATCGAATCCAAGCGCGTTCATTGCGGTGATGACCGGATGCATATCGCCTTCCTTCATGCCCCGTTCATAGGCGATGTAATCGCCCATTGGATTGCCTTGCAGGAAGTCGCCATTGTCCAGCAGCAATGAGTTCGTGGACTCCGCGCGTACACCTTCGATGATACTGGCGGTGCGGCTGAGTCCGACTGTATCAACAGGCCGATCAGCGTAATAATCATAAGGAAAAACATGCACATGCAGGTCAGTGGTCTCCATCAAACGCAGATGCGCCTGACCGGTGGCTGCGTTGACCGAAAACGGATGCATCGCAACAAGCCCGGCAGACCCTGCGATAAAGTGACGACGGTTTAGACGTAGTGACATGAAGAACCCCCAGATTGTTTGATATGGTTTCAGTAGACAACTGCTGGTCGCAGGTAACAAGGGTGTGTCACCGGCGATAGGCACATTTCGTCGCAATCACATGGGGGCCTGGCGAAAACAAAAAAGGCCGCCCAAGACGGGCGACCTGATTTAATCGTTTTGTGACAGAGGATTAGTCCTCTTCGCTATCCTCGGCAGGTGCGTCTTCTTCGGTTTGAACACCAGCAGATTCTGCGAGTTCGTCATCCTCAGATGCAGCAGCACCGATATCGTCGAACAGTTCCTGAATTTCGAATTCAGCAGCGGCTTCTTCTTCAGCAGCCAGTTCCTGGATCGACTTGCCAGAGGCCTGCAATTCAGCCTCTTCAACCGAACGTGCGACGTTCAGTGTGATGGTCGCCTGAACTTCAGGGTGCAGGTTGATCAGCACGTCATGCAGACCCAGTTCCTTGATCGGGCCGGTCAGCACAATCTGTTTCTTATCAACGCTGTAACCGTTGTCGGTCGCCGCATCGGCCGCGTCACGCGTGGTGACAGAACCATAAAGCGAACCGGCATCAGAAGCAGAACGGATGATGACGAACTTCTGACCATCCAGCTTTTCAGCCAGTGATTCTGCTTCTTTCTTGCTTTCCAGGTTGCGGGCTTCCATCTGGGCTTTTTCAGCCTCAAACCGCGCCATGTTGGATGCGTTGACGCGCAGCGCCTTGCCTTGCGGCAGCAGGAAGTTACGTGCGTAACCTTCCTTGACGTTCACGACTTCGCCCATCTGGCCCAGTTTGGCCACACGTTCGAGAAGGATGATTTCCATTGCGGTTTCTCCTTACTTTACAGCGTAGGGCAGCAGGGCGAGGAACCGAGCGCGCTTGATGGCCTGGGCCAATTTACGCTGGTTCTTTGCACCGACAGCGGTGATGCGGGCAGGCACGATTTTGCCGCGCTCAGAGATATAGCGCTGCAGCAATTTTGTGTCCTTGTAGTCGATCTTGGGGGCGTTATCGCCCTCAAACGGATCGGACTTACGACGGCGGAAAAATGGTTTAGTTGCCATGATTTAGGTCCTTTCTTTGATCAACGACGCTCGCGACGGCTGTCGCGGTCTTCACGCTTTTGCATTTGAATAGAGGGGCCTTCCTGATGTGCGTCGACCTTGATGGTCAGCACGCGCATCACGTCCTCATGCAGGCGCATCAGACGTTCCATTTCCTGCACGGCAGGGGCAGGGGCGTCAGTGCGCAGCAGGGCGTAGTGCCCTTTGCGGTTCTTGTTGATCTTGTAGGCCATCGTCTTGACGCCCCAATATTCGTTCTCCAGCATCTTGCCGCCATTGTCAGCAAGAACGGTTCCGAAATGTTCGATGAGGCTTTCAGCTTGCGTGTTGGACAGGTCCTGACGCGCAATCATGACATGCTCGTATAGCGGCATGCGTACTCCAGTTCGTTTCTCGGCGCATTTCAAAGGATGGGCTGTTTGACCTTCTGCGTCCCATCCACGAGAGGCTGCGCAGTTCATACAACTTGCAAAAGGATGGGGCCTTATACAGTGGGTTTGTGGTGATGCAACCCTTCCAATCGTGACCTTGCGGTAACAATCGCCAATTTCTTAACCAAGCCTTTAAGTTGCCCATTTATAGCCGTGTTTGAAACGCATCAAGTAGGTGTCAAAAAAACGGCAAGGAGCGGCTGGGATGGCCAATGCAAACGTGAATGTGCAGGCAAAACAACAACGTCTGGCGCGCCCATCTTCGTTTGAGGTGGAAGATACCTATTGGGGCTACATCGTGCGTTCGGGCCGTGGCCCGTCATTGAGCGTCGTCGTATCCCAAGTCGTGGCGTTCTTTTTCGGCGCCTGTTTCCTGACCGCCGGTTTTGGCATCCTGCTGGTGCCCGCGATGATGTTCGACGGTAATGTTGGCGCTGTCCGCATCGGTGCTGCGACGCTGTTTGCGGCTGTTGCGATCTACCTTTTATGGTTTGCCAGCCGCGGCACCAGAGGCGAGATTCACGTCGATAACAGCGTTGGCGAAATTCGCGAGGTGATCTGCAACCGGGCGGGAAAGCCCACCACCGTGGCTTGCTATGGTTTTGATACGATTGGCGGCGTGTTCCTTGACTATAACGAAGAAACAGGCAAATCGAATCTTGTTTTGCGGTATCGCAACACGGTCCAAACCGTACCAGTTGCCGAAGGAACAGAGGCGCAGTTGCTGGGCTTGCGTGATCGTTTGGGTCATGATCTGATGGTCGTACCGGAAACGCTGAACAGCGCCGCCGCCTAAGTTTTCATCGACTCCCAAAATGTGAGCAGTGAACCGCCGAACACATTTTGTTTAGTTTTGCAGAATTGCATTGGCGTGGCTGGCGCTATCTCTAAGGCTTATCATATTCACCCTTGGAGAAATCGATGAAACACCTTCTTTCCACAGCCTTACTTGCCGCGACGCTGTCAACATCAGTTGCCGCCTCTGAAGCTTTTGTTCTTGAGCCGGGTCACAGCCAGATCGTATTTACATACGACCATGCCGGGTTTTCCACGACCTACGGCATGTTTTCCGGCTTCACTGGCGACATCATGTTCGACGCAGAAGATCCTGCCGCCTCTAGCGTGTCGGTGACATTCCCCGCAGAAACCATGATTACCGGCTTTGACGCACGGACCGGGCATTTCCTGCAATCCGGCGACTTCTTCAAACTTGATGAGTTTCCCGATGTCACCTTCGTCTCGACAGGGATTGAAGTGACGGGCGACAACACAGCCAATATCACCGGCGATCTGACGCTGAACGGCGTGACCCAGTCAGTTGTTCTGGACGCAAAACTGAATCAACAGACAGATGAATATCCGTTCCCGCCGCACCAAGGTAAAAAGGCTATGGGCCTGGATGCAAGTGTGACGCTGAACCGGGCAGATTATAATTTGGGCATGTTCGCACCGTTCATTCCCGAAGAAATTCCGGTTCAGATTTCTGTCGAAGCGGTAGCAGCGGAGTAACACCTGCAGACCTTTGCAAAGAAGGCCGCGCCGGATTATCGGCGCGGCCTTTCTTATTGGCCGTCCTGCGTTGCCGTCAGGTTCACTGCAACCTCAACCGTGAAGCCAAGATTGGTTTCATCGCCCATGCTTTGCCCGATGTTAAAGTCGCGCCGATCAAGGGTCAGTTGACCTGTCATCTGTGCCGTGTTGTCAACAATCTCCAAGGTGAACGGCAGGCTGACAGGAATGGTGTTTCCTTTGATCGCAAGTGTGCCATCAGCGACAAGTCCTGTCTCAACCTCGTTTATCTTAGCATTGAACTTTGCCGTCGGATGGGTTTCGGCATCAAAGAAATCCTGCCCCATGGCTTGCTCTGTGACCGATCCGAGTGTGAGCGATGTGATTGCGATTGTCGTTGTTACTGATCCCTTTGCACCAGCGGCGTCTGGATCAAAACTGATAGCGGCGGTCCAGTCATCGAAACTGCCCGTGACCGGGCTGCCAAGCTGTGTCACGGTAATCTGGATCGTCCCATCCTGCACAACCCAATCTGACGCCACCTCGGCCAAGACCGGGTCGGCTGGCCCTGTCTGTTCGTGACTGAACATGCCAGTTGCGGCCCCCGCACCAGTTGCCAGCAAATAAATCGCAACGGCGACAATCGGCGCGATGCGGTCCGAACTATGTGCCGGAACATCAGTTGTTGAACGGTTGCCGAACCACATTCGCACCAATGTGCTGTCTTTATCGACAAACTGGTGTTTGAGCGCGCCCGCAATATGCAGCAGGATCGCGCCGATCATGATTTTGCTCCAGATCCAGTGTAGGGACGCAAATAGTTCTGACACACCTTCGTCTTTGGGCACCAAGGGTAGGTCTTGCCCGATTGGTAGGAGCACCGGGGCAAAACCGGTTGTGGCGGCATGATGACCCCAGCCTGTCAGCGGCACCGCGATCAAAGAGATATAAAGCAGCCAGTGGACCAGCTCTGCCAGAAACGTCTCGCCCTTGCGGTCCGGGTGCAGGTTGCCCGGTTTGGTCTGTGTCAGCGCCCAAAGGACCCGTGCTGTGGCCACAACGAAAATCAGAACCCCCAGTGTCTTATGATAGGAAAAGAGCTGCGCTTTGAATGCAAGCTGTTCATTGGTCTCGTAGGGCAGCCGATTTGCAATGGCTCCAAGCGGAACCACCGTCAGGATCAGCAGGGCAGTGAGCCAATGAAAGGTCTTGGTGACCGTTCCGTATTTGGTGGTGGTGTTGACGATTGTCATCTGGCGCTCCGGCGTTGGTTTGGCGCAGGCTAACATCCAGCTATTGCCGGAGACCATAGCGCGCAGCGCAAGGCGGCTGTGCAAAAAAGCGAAACGACCGGCTGCTTGTATGGCGCGCGCGGTCAGGTTAAGCCAAGAGGAACAAAAGCAATTCAAAGGGAGGGGCCGATGCGGGCATTCGTTTTTCCGGGCCAAGGTGCGCAGGCAATCGGGATGGGCAAGGAACTGGCAGAAGCCTATCCAGCCGCCAAAGCAGTGTTTGACGAGGTCGATGAGGCCCTTGATGAAGATCTGTCCGGGTTGATTTGGGACGGTGCAATTGAGGATCTGACCCTGACGCGCAACGCCCAGCCCGCGTTAATGGCGATGTCGATGGCCGCAATGCGCGCTTTGGAAGCTGAGGGCGTGGACATCAGTGCAGCGTCGTTCGTGGCCGGGCACTCATTGGGTGAGTATTCGGCATTGGCCGCGGCTGGCGCGCTGACTGTGACAGACACAGCGAAATTGCTGCGCGCGCGCGGGATCGCCATGCAAGAGGCGGTGCCGATTGGCGTTGGTGCGATGGCCGCCCTGTTAGGCCTGGATTTCGCGACGGTTGAGGGGGTGGCCCAGGAGGCGGCCCAAGGTGAGATTTGTCAGGCTGCCAATGATAACGATCCGGCGCAGGTTGTGGTGTCGGGCCACAAGGCTGCGGTGGAACGTGCGGTCGAGATTGCAAAAGAGAAGGGGGCCAAGCGTGCCCTGTTGCTGCCCGTCAGCGCACCGTTTCATTGTGCATTGATGGCGCCCGCCGCCGACGCCATGGCAGAGGCACTGGCTGATGTTAACATCGCAACCCCGTCCGTGCCTGTCGTTGCGAATGTACGTGCTGCCGCAGTGGATGACCCTGATCAGATCAGAACCCTGTTGGTGCAACAGATCACCGGATCAGTACGCTGGCGCGAAAGCGTGGCCTATATGGCGGCGCAAGGCGTGACAGACGTTTTTGAGATTGGCGCCGGGAAGGCATTGTCGGGCATGGTGAAACGGATTGATCGTGCGGTTGTCACGCGGAATGTTGGAACACCTAATGATGTCGCGGCTGCCGTTGCTGCGGTCAAGGGTTAAGGAAAGGTCGATAGATGTTTGATTTGGAAGGTAAGAATGCTCTCGTCACTGGTGCCTCTGGCGGTATTGGTGCTGCGATTGCCAAAAGCCTGCATGCGGCAGGTGCGACTGTTGCGTTGTCTGGCACGCGGGTTGATCCGTTGCAGGCACTGGCCGTTGAGCTGGGTGACCGCGCCCATGTTTTGCCTTGCAATCTGAGTGATGCAGAGGCTGTGAATGCTCTGCCAAAGCAGGCTGCCGATGCCATGGGATCGGTCGATATCCTTGTCAATAATGCTGGTATCACCCGCGACAACATCTTTATGCGGATGTCTGACGAGGAATGGTCATCGGTGCTAGAGGTCAATCTGACATCGACGATGCGCCTGTGCAAAGGCGTTATTCGCGGCATGATGAAGGCCCGTTGGGGCCGCATCGTCAATATATCATCCGTTGTTGGTGCGACAGGCAATCCGGGGCAGGCGAATTACGCGGCTTCAAAGGCCGGTATGGTGGGCATGTCCAAATCCATTGCCTATGAGGTCGCCAGTCGGGGCATTACTGTCAATTGCGTTGCGCCGGGTTTCATCACAACGGCGATGACTGATAAGCTGAATGATGAGCAGAAATCCGGTATCCTGTCGCAAGTGCCCGCCGGTCGGATGGGTAATGCGGAGGAGATTGCAGCGGCGGTTTTGTACCTTTCCAGCCCCGAAGCGGCTTATGTTACCGGTACCACCTTGCATGTGAATGGTGGCATGGCCATGTTCTGACGAGCGGTGCGAAACCGTTTGCCTGAGCCGAATTCTCTGCTATAGGCCTCGCAGATTTGCCGAAAGGTGCATGTGACGTCACGTCAGATGTTTGCTGCGCAGATTGGTAACGCCCCTGAATGGACGGGGCACGAACGACGGGTGAAACACCCACAGTAGAACGGGCATAGGCCCAGAAAGACATGAGGAATTGACATGAGCGACGTTGCAGACCGGGTGCGCAAGATCGTTGTAGAACATCTTGGTGTTGAAGAAGACAAGGTTACGGAAGCTGCGTCTTTCATCGATGATCTGGGTGCTGACAGCTTGGACACAGTCGAGCTGGTTATGGCATTTGAAGAGGAATTCGGGATCGAAATCCCTGATGATGCGGCCGAAACGATCCAAACTTTTGGTGACGCGGTTAAATTCATCAACGGCGCGCAGTAAAAGCCGTATCGACCTTTACCGCGGCGTCCCAACTTGTTTGGGGCGCCGTTTCTTTTGGGCGATATGGGTGTCGCAGTTAGTCGACATCTTGTGAGGGCCAGTCGCGTGGCTGCGGGTATGACCGAATGCGGCCTAGTAGAATGACCCCTGTGATCAGCGCAATCCCGATCAGCGCAATTCGCCAGTCCAGTTTTTCACGGATCGAATCGCGCAGCCCTTGTCCAAAATCTTCGACTGACGGTTCTGGCATTGGTGTGTTGGCGATTTCGACCGCAGTGCAGCGCAAATTATCCAGATAGCCAGTCATGCTTTCGATATTATTCAACACGCTTGGGTCCTGATAGTGCCGCCGCGCTGTTTCGATATCGTCAATGCTGGTTTGATTGAGCAAATCCTGGACATAAGCAGAATACCGCATCGTCGTCATGCCTTGCCGTGAAAAGCCAAATGCGTCCACTGCGTCAAGAAGCATATCGTCATCCAGCATCCCTGCGTAGCGCCGTATCAAGCGGATATCCGATTGGAATGATGGTGTGTCGGGGCTGATGATAAGCCGCATTTGCAATGTGTGAATTCGGTCGACGAGGTCGAGCACCCTGCAATTGGCCATGGCGGGGCTTACCCCAAACCAGAGCAGCGCAATTAGGCAAAGCGTCGAAAGGTTGGCGTTCACGTCTTCTACCTGTTCAGAAAGACAATTCACTTAACAGGCTGGGGTTAAGCTGACGTGAAAACGTATGAATCACTTCGATTTCCTTGTGTTTTACCATTTGCTGCCGGGGTGTGCAGGTGATCTTGCCTACCAGAGAGGGAAGCCGTCCTGCGCTCTTGCCCCTATGGTCCGGGCTAGGGTATCAGGGGTCGGAAATACGCCAAAAGGTGAGGGCAGAATATGCGTCGCGTTGTAGTTACAGGCTTGGGTCTGGTGACCCCACTTGCAAATGGTGTGGAAGCGTCCTGGAAGCGGATTCTTGATGGTCAGTCTGGTGCCGGTCGCATCCAGACCTTTGACCCCGAACGTGTCACGACCCAATATGCCTGTGAGGTTCCGCTGGGCGACGGAACTGACGGTACGTTCAATGCTGATGATTATTTAGAGCCAAAGGAGCAGCGGAAGGTCGATACCTTTATCCTGTTTGGATTGGCTGCTGCTGAGCAGGCGATCAAGGATGCCGGTTGGGCCCCTGAGGATCGTGAAGATTTGGAGCGTACCGGCGTCATGATTGGATCGGGTATTGGTGGCCTGAATTCCATTGCCAACACGGCTAACATGATGGCTGAAAAGGGCCCGCGTCGCGTGTCGCCGTTTTTCGTGCCGGGCGCGTTGATCAATCTGATTTCCGGTCAGGTATCGATCAAATACGGGTTCCGTGGCCCGAACCACGCTGTTGTGACTGCCTGTTCGACGGGTGCGCATGCGATTGGTGACGCGTCCCGCCTGATTCAGCATGGCGATGCAGAGGTTATGATTGCGGGCGGTGCGGAGGCTGCAATCTGCGAGCTTGGCATCGCTGGCTTCAATGCATGTAAAGCCTTGAGCACAAAATATAATGATGACCCGACCAAGGCCAGCCGTCCGTGGGACAACGACCGCGATGGTTTTGTCATGGGCGAAGGTGCTGGTGTGGTCGTTTTGGAAGAATATGAACATGCCAAGGCCCGCGGCGCGAAAATCTACGCCGAAATACTGGGCTATGGGTTGAGCGGTGATGCGCATCACATAACAGCCCCGCCGCCAGATCATGAAGGTGCCGAGCGTGCCATGCGCGCGGCCTGTCGCAACGCGGGTATTGAGCCTAGCCAGATTGATTACGTGAATGCGCACGGGACATCGACCATGGCTGACACAATTGAGCTTGGTGCTGTTGAGCGGTTGATGGGGGATGGGGCATCAGGTTTGACGATGTCCTCGACCAAATCGGCGACCGGCCATTTGCTTGGTGCCGCTGGCGCGATTGAAGCTGTGTTTTCGATTCTGGCAATCCGTGATCAGGTGGCCCCGCCCACGATCAATCTGGATAACCCGGCTGAGGGGGCGGCGAATACACCCGTTCATCTATGTGCTAATGCCAAGCATGAGACAAAAATCGACATTGCCTTGTCGAACTCCTTTGGCTTTGGCGGTACGAATGCCAGCGTCATCTTTGGGAAAGTCAGCTGATGTGGCGCCATATCGCTGCTAACGCGCTGACATTTCTGATTGTTGCGTTGTTTTTGCTTGTTGGTGTTGTCACATGGGGCACCAACCAATACCGGCAGGACGGACCGTTGGCGCAAGCGATATGTTTGCGGGTATCGCCCGGTTCAAACATGCGCAGCGTTGCAGACCAGTTGGTTGAGAAAGAAGCCGTTAGTTCGCCCACGATTTTCCGCATGGGGGCTGACTATTCTGATAAGTCAGGTCAGTTGAAGGCCGGTAGTTTTCGGGTGCCGGAAGGCGCATCGATGCAAGAGATTGTCGATATCGTAACACGCGGTGGCCGTAACACTTGCGGGACAGAGGTCATCTATCGGATTGGCGTCAACCGCACGCTGGTCGATGTTCGCGAGTTGGATCCGAGCTCAAACCGTTTCGTCGAAATTGTCAGCTTTAATGTTGAAGATGCAGAAGTGCCTGCTGAATACACTGAAGTGCGTGAGGCGACTGATACAACTTATCAGGTGGTCGTTGCTGAAGGGGTGACGAGTTGGCAGATTGCCTATTCGCTGGGCGAATTGGATTTGCTGCAATCGGATGTCACTGAAATACCTGCCGAAGGTAGTCTTGCCCCGCAAAGCTATGACCTGACCGAAGGACAGCCGGTGTCGTCGGTCTTGGCGCTAATGGCGTCAACCCAGACGCAAATTCTGGCTGAGGCTTGGGCCGGGCGTGTTGAGGGACTGCCGCTTGAGACACCGGAAGAGGCGATGGTTCTGGCCAGTATCATTGAAAAAGAGACCGGCGTTGCAGATGAACGCCGCCAGGTGGCGAGCGTTTTTGTAAATCGTTTGAACCGGGGCATGAAGTTGCAGACTGACCCGACCGTCATTTACGGCATCACGCGCGGCGAGGGTGTCCTTGGTCGCGGCTTGCGGCAAAGTGAGCTACGTGCTGAAACCCCGTGGAATACCTATGTGATTGATGGGCTGCCACCAACCCCGATTGCCAATCCAGGCCGCGCCAGTATCGAGGCCGCACTTGACCCTGACAGCACCGAATACATCTTTTTCGTGGCTGACGGGTCGGGTGGTCATGCCTTTGCCACCAATCTTGATGATCACAACCGCAATGTCGCCCGCTGGCGCGAGATTGAGACAGAGCGCGCCAACGGGAGTGATGGGTAACACTCTGTTAAGATTAGTGAAATCTTAACTGCACCGTACGGTACGCAACCCCAGATTGATTGACTTGTAGACGCCCTGAAACCTATTCTGAGCGTGCTAGAAGGCGAGCTTGAACCAAGTTTTATTGGGCTTTGCCGCTCGACTGTAACGGAAGTTTCCTTACAGGTCCGATTAATCATGACTGAATTGAACGAACGCAGATTGCAGGACCAATGCGACGCGCAGGCGCGCATTGCTGAAATTACCCGACTCTTTGGCGTCGTCCGCCACAAGTTGGAACAGATGATTGACGACCTTGGTGCAGATGACCTTCGGTATCAGACCGCCATTATCGCCAAGTTGAATGAATTGCACACCGCCCACCTGAGTGTTTTGGCGGCAGAGGAGGCACATGATGCCCAATCCGGAAAATCCATCGCGGGCCAAGAGATCGACCTTGTCGCGCTGCGCGCTGAAATCGGGAGCCAACTTGATCGCCTCCGCGCGGCAATCGCGTCAGACCGAGTTTCTGACAGGGCTGAGTGCTGCCCAGCTTGTGGCACTGCCGCATCTGTTTGATTTCTGGGCCATGCCGCATCAGTTGCCGCCGGAAGGTGACTGGCGAAACTGGGTCATTCTGGGCGGTCGCGGTGCTGGCAAGACGCGGGCTGGGGCCGAGTGGGTTCGTTCCATGATCGAGGGGCCGACGCCCGGTGCGCGGGGCGAAGCGCGTCGCGTTGGTTTTGTCGCCGAAACGATAGAGCAGGCAAGGGAGGTCATGGTCTTTGGAGAAAGTGGCATCATGGCCGTTAGCCCACCTGACCGGCGCCCTGAATGGGTGTCGGGCCGTCGTCTGCTGGTCTGGCCGAATGGTGCGACGGCACAGCTGTTTTCAGCCCACGAGCCCGAGACCTTGCGTGGTCCGCAATTTGATGCGGTCTGGGCTGACGAGTTGGCCAAATGGCGCAACGGCCGCGACACTTGGGATATGGTGCAGTTTTGTCTGCGGCTGGGTCAGAACCCGCGTGCTTGTATCACTACCACCCCGAGGCGTGTTGCGGTCCTGCGTGATTTGATGGCCGCTGATACCACAGTGACGACCCATGCCCCGACTCACGCCAACAGGGCCAATCTGGCCCCCGGTTTTCTGGCCGAGATCGAAGCGCGCTATGGCGGCACATCGCTGGGTCGTCAGGAAATCGATGGCGCGATGCTGACGGAAATTGATGGTGCCCTATGGTCGCCCGGGCAATTGGCAGATTGTCAGACGACCACGCATCCCACATTGGATCGCGTTGTGGTTGCCGTTGATCCGCCGGGGACGGCGCATGCCGGTTCTGACGAATGCGGTATTGCTGTCGTCGGTGCCGTGATGGATGGACCGGTACATACATGGCGCGCCTATGTGCTGGAGGATGCGTCTATCCCTGCGGCCCGCCCGCTGGATTGGGCGACCGCAGCGATCAAGGCCATGCGCCGACATGGCGCGGATCGCCTTGTGGCGGAGGTTAATCAGGGTGGAGATATGGTTGAGGCCGTGATCCGCCAGGTGGACCCGTTAGTACCTTATCGTTCGGTGCATGCATCAAAAGGCAAGTCCGCGCGCGCAGAGCCCGTGGCCGCCTTGTATGAGCAGGGCCGCATCAGGCACATGCGCGGTCTGGGTGAGCTTGAGGACCAGATGTGCCAGATGACAACCAAAGGATTCGCTGGATCGGGTTCACCCGACCGGGTGGATGCGCTGGTCTGGGCCTTGCAGGATTTGATGATTGATCCCGCAAAAACGTGGCAAAACCCCCAGATACGTGGGCTGAGCTAGTGTTGCGCGGAGCACCGCACGGTGGTGTCCCGGCTTCGTAATCAATTGGATGCAAATTGTTTTTCGTGGTTCGCAGACGGTCATGACCGACTGGCCCAAGCGACTGGCACCAAGGAGTTTTGGATGTTTGATTTTTTAAACCGTGCGAAGCCGGATACATCTGAAGTTGAGGTGAAAGCCTCGGCGACGGGACGTGTGATGGCGATGTCCGGTGCTGGTCGCGTGGCCTGGTCCCCGCGTGATGTTGTTTCGCTGACCCGAACAGGGTTCACCGGAAACCCGATTGGCTTTCGTGCGGTCAAGCTGATTGCAGAAGCCGCTGCTGCATTGCCGGTTGTCTTGCAGAATGCCGAACGTCGTTATGACACGCATCCGGTTTTGTCCCTGTTGGCCCGGCCCAACACAGGGCAGGGCCGTGCCGAATTGCTGGAAGCCTTGTTTGGTCAAATCCTGCTGACCGGCAATGGTTATCTGGAGGCAGTTGCTGACGATGGCCTGCCTGTCGAAATGCATGTATTGCGGTCTGATCGGATGCAGGTTGTTCCCGGTGCTGACGGTTGGCCGGTGGGTTACGAGTATCATGTATCTGGTCGCAAACATCACTTTGCTGTCACCGAAGACCGCAGCCCGATTTGTCATATCAAAATCTTCCACCCACAGGATGATCATTATGGGTTTTCGCCATTGCAGGCGGCTGCATCAGCTATTGATGTGCATAATGCCGCGTCCCGCTGGTCGAAGGCGCTGCTGGACAATGCGGCCCGTCCGTCGGGTGCGATTGTCTATCGTGGTGCGGATGGCCAATCGTCGTTGAGTGCTGATCAATATGATCGCTTGCTGGGAGAAATGGAGACACAGCACCAGGGCGCGCGGAATGCGGGTCGCCCGATGTTGCTGGAGGGCGGTCTGGACTGGAAGCCGATGGGCTTTTCCCCGTCGGATATGGAATTCCAGAAAACCAAGGAGGCCGCCGCCCGTGAAATATCTGTGGCTTTTGGTGTGCCACCGATGTTGCTGGGTATTCCCGGTGATGCCACCTATGCCAATTACCAAGAGGCGAACCGCGCGTTTTATCGGCTGACCGTGCTGCCATTGGCGACCCGTGTTGTCACGTCCATTGCCAACTGGCTATCAGATTACGCCGATGAGCGTGTCGTGTTGCATCCTGATTTGGATCAGATCCCTGCCTTGTCTGTTGAACGTGATGCCCAATGGCGTCGGATATCGGATGCCAGTTTTCTGACGGATGCTGAAAAGCGGTCGATGCTTGGCTTGCCGGCGCTGGAGGTTGGCGATGGATAATAAAGTTGTAGATATTCAGGGCCACCCGCGGCAGCCCACCCAACCACCGGTATCGGATTTCTGGTTCGCGCAGGTTGATGTTCGCTTAGGCCGCATCGAATTCATGGTGTCGCGTCTGGAATGGCAAATCTGGCTGATTGTCTGTGGCTGCGCCGGGTTGCTGGTTTTCGAAATTGTCAAAGTGCTGAGCGGGAGACCCCTATGAGTTTGGAACGCAAGTTTTGTGCCCTTGGCGCTGAGGTGACCGTCACTGATGGTACGATCATCAGCGGCTATGCCTCTCTTTTCGGGAAATCGGACCAGGGTGGCGATACTGTAGAGAAAGGTGCCTATGCCGCGTCTTTGTCGCAGAGCCGGTCCATCAAGATGTTATGGCAGCATGATCCGGCCCAACCGATTGGCGTTTGGGATGAGGTTCGCGAAGATGATCGCGGATTGTGGGTGAAGGGCCGTTTGCTGACTGACGTTGCAAAGGGTCGTGAGGCTGCATCGCTGATTGGGGCTGGGGCGATTGATGGTTTATCCATCGGCTATCGCACTGTGAAGGCCCAAAAGAATGGCAAAGGCGGACGCCTGTTGTCTGAGCTGGAACTGTGGGAGGTGTCTTTGGTCACGTTCCCCATGCTTCCTGATGCGCGTGTGGATGCCAAGGGGGATGACCCAGCGGATACTACGATGCGTGACCTGGCTGCTGCATTTGAAGGTGCGCGCCGTTTGATGGCACGGGACTAACCCCCGCCACGATCAAAGGAATGATTGATGACGACAACTGAGAGCAATTCTCGGGTCGGGGAAGATGTGTCTCCTGCCCAGGCTTTGAATGCGGCAATTGCCGGGTTCGTGAGCGATTTCAAAGACTTTTCCCACGGCGTGAATGCCAAACTTCAAAAACAGGATGACCGGATGAACAAGCTGGATCGAAAAACGATGATGAATGCCCGCCCTGCGCTGGCGGCGGCTGCTGCAGAGGATGCACCACACCAGAAGGCATTTGCGGCCTATTTGCGGTCGGGCGATGATGACGCCCTGCGTGGGCTTGAGATGGAAGGCAAGGCCCTTGCCACGAATATCGCGGCTGATGGCGGCTATCTGGTGGACCCGCAGACCGCTGAGACCATTCAGAGTACGCTGAGTTCAACGGCATCGATCCGTTCGGTTTCCAATGTAGTGAATGTCGACGCCACGTCCTATGATGTTTTGGTTGATCATTCCGAGTTGGGCGCAGGCTGGGCCACCGAGACGAGCACAATCACTGAAACTGATACACCACAGATCGAACGTATCTCGATTCCGCTTCATGAACTGTCTGCGCTTCCTAAAGCGTCTCAGCGTCTGCTGGATGACAGCGCCTTTGATATTGAAGGCTGGCTGGCGGGCCGCATTGCGGACAAGTTCGCCCGGTCCGAGGCTGACGCATTTATCAACGGTGATGGTGTCGACAAGCCAACGGGTCTTTTGACCTATCCGTCTGTTGCTGATGATAGCTGGACATGGGGCAGCCTTGGCTATGTTCCCTCTGGCACAGCTGGGGGCATTACCCGTGCGGACGCCATTGTGGATCTTGTCTATGCGTTGGGCGCTGAGTACCGCGCAAACGGCACCTTTGTGATGAATTCACGTACCGCTGGTCATGTGCGCAAGCTGAAGGACGCCGACGGCCGTTTTGTTTGGGTCGATGGTTTGGCTGTGGGCGAGCCTGCCCGATTGATGGGTTATCGTGTACTGATTGCCGAAGACATGCCTGACATTGCGGATGATGCGATGGGTATCGCCTTTGGTGACTTCAGCGCTGGTTACACCGTTGCCGAACGCCCTGATCTGCGGGTGCTGCGCGATCCATTCTCGGCCAAACCGCATGTCCTGTTCTATGCCACCAAGCGTGTGGGCGGAGCCGTTAGCGACTTTGCCGCGATCAAGCTGCTCAAGTTTGCGACCAGCTAACACTGGTTGTGAAGGGAGCCGCCTTAACCGGCGGCTCAACCCCGGACGCACGCGAGGCAATCCCCGCATTGTCTAGCTGCTCCCTTCCGTCCGAGCAATGCGGGGGGTGTGCGTGCGTCCGGGTCCCAGAGCCTGATGGGCCATCAGTGATTTTCGGAGTAGTTTCATGATGTTAGTCGAAGAGACCACCGTGCCGCAATCGGCCCTGCCGGTCGCACAATTTAAAGACCATTTGCGCCTTGGTTCGGGTTTCGCCGATGATGGACTGCAAGATACGGTTCTGGAAGGTTATCTGCGTGCCAGTTTGGCCGCAATTGAGGCCCGGACCGGGAAAATCCTGATCGAACGTGAGTTCAGCTGGACATTGACCGCGTGGCGTAGCGAGCAACGTCAGCCGCTTCCTGTGGCGCCAGTCAACGCGATCACCGCCTTGATGCTGATTGATATGGGCGGTGATGAGACATTCGCCGATGGTGACGCCTGGATGTTGGAACCGGACAATCAACGACCCAGCCTGAATGCCACGACCGCGAGCTTGCCCAGTGTTCCGGTTAACGGGTCCGTGCGGATTGGTATGCTGGCCGGGTTTGGGCCCGAATGGGGCGATCTGCCTGCTGATCTTGCCCAAGCGGTCATGATGTTGGCTGCGCATTTTTATGAATATCGCCATGACACGACCCAGGGCACGCCGCCGATGCCCTTTGGTGTGTCTTCGCTGATCGAACGCTACCGCACGGTTCGTGTGTTCATGGGGGGCAGGGTATGACCATGCCCCATCTAAATCATTCGCTGGTTTTGGAGGCACCGTTGCGCGTGGCCGACGGAGCCGGTGGCTATACAGATGACTGGCAATCCATTGGGGTGCTGTGGGCCGAGATTAAAGCAAGGTCGGGCAGGGAGGTCGCCGCCTCTGCCACAACTGTGTCGCGCGTACCTTACCGCATCACTGTCCGTGCTGCCTCTTACGGTGCCCCGTCACGCCCCAAGCCGGGTCAACGGTTCCGCGATGGCAATCGGGTCTTTCAGATCAATGCTGTCGCAGAGAAAGATGCCAATGCGCAGTTTCTGGTGTGTTTCGCCGAAGAGGAGGTTGCGTCATGAGCTATGGTGTTTCTGCGGCTCTGCAGACGGCGGTTTATCAACATCTGTCTGCGGATACCGGCATGACCAACCTTGTGGGGACGTCGATATTTGATGCGCTGCCGTTAGGAGCCCTACCGCAACTTTATGTGGTGTTGGGCCCCGAGATTGTGCGCGATGCGTCTGACAAAACCGCAGGCGGTGCTTTGCATGAATTCACCGTGACGGTTGTGACCGAAAGCGCGGGGTTCGCATCAGCAAAAGTCGTTGCGGCAGCAGTATCAGACGCGCTGGTCGACGCCGATCTTACCTTGAGCCGTGGCGCATTGGTGTCGTTGAATTTTTACAAGGCGAAGGCCGCCCGTGTCGGCACTGGTGATGTCCGCCAGATTAACCTGATTTTTCGTGCCCGCGTGGCGGATGACACGTAACCCCAGACAACTGAAGGAGTGCGCCAATGGTGGCCCAGAACGGAAAAGACTTGCTTGTGAAGATCGACATGACGGGCGATGGATCATTTGAAACGGCGGCAGGATTGCGTGCGACGCGGATCAGTTTCAACGCCGAAAGTGTGGATGTCACCAGCCTAGAAAGCGAAGGCGGCTGGCGTCAGCTGCTGGGTGGCGCTGGGGTGAAAACGGCCTCCATCTCTGGCTCTGGTGTGTTCAAGGATGCCGGTACTGATGAACGGGCCCGCCAGATATTCTTTGACGGTGAAACCCCCGATTTTCAGGTGGTTATTCCCGATTTTGGTACAGTTGAAGGTCCGTTTCAGATTACCTCAATCGAATATGCTGGGTCGTATAATGGCGAGGCAACTTACGAATTGTCGCTCGCCTCGGCCGGTGCGCTAACCTTTACGGCCCTGATCTAATGCCAAACCCTTGGGCGGGAGAGGTTGCTGTCGTAGTCGATGGGGTTGCCCATGATTGCAAGCTGACATTGGGTGCGCTGGCGGAGCTGGAAGCGGCTTTGGATGCAGAATCGTTGATTGACTTAATCCGTCGGTTTGAAAACGGCGCTTTTTCGGGTCGCGATGTGATGGCGGTCATTGTTGCGGGTTTGCGTGGCGGTGGTTGGCGTGGCGGTGCATCAGATCTGATCACCGCAGAGATTGAGGGCGGTCCGGTAGGCGCAGCGAAGGTTGCTGCAATCCTGTTGGCCCGCGCCTTTACCCCGCCGTCATGACCGGGCTTGATTGGCCCGGCCTGATGCGTGCAGGCCTGCACGGTTTGCGCCTGAGACCACGCGATTTTTGGGCGATGACACCGGCTGAACTGCAACTGATGCTTGGCGCAACACATGCCGTTGCGCCCATGGATAGGCTAAGGCTGGACGCGTTGCAGCAGGCCTTTCCCGATGATGCAAAGGACATGAGTGATGGATGAGATTGATAGGTTGGACGCGCTGGACAGCGATGTCAGTGCGTTGGAGCGCAGTTTGGGTGACACCGCCGCAATGACCGCTGCCTTTGATGATCAATTGCGGGGCGTGCAATCCACCTTAGGTGATACAACGCGTGATCTAGGCAGTCTGGAGCGCGGCTTTGCCGGTGGTTTACGCCGTGCTTTCGACGGTTTGGCGCTGGATGGCATGAAGCTGTCGGATGCGCTGGGCACCGTGGCCAATGCGATGATCAACACTGTCTATTCTTCGGCCACCCGCCCCATCACGGACCACTTTGGTGGCATTTTAGCGGATGGGCTGAACGCAGCTGTATCAGGTATGATGCCCTTCGCAGATGGCGCCCCGTTTTCACAAGGCCGCGTCATGCCCTTTGCGAAGGGCGGCGTCGTGAGCAGTCCAACGAGCTTTCCAATGCAAGGCGGTACTGGACTGATGGGTGAGGCGGGGCCAGAGGCCATCATGCCGCTTAGCCGTGGCGCTGATGGTCGATTGGGCGTGCGGACCCAAGGTGGCGGTGCTGTGACCGTCAATATGAACATCAGCACGCCAGACGCCCAAAGCTTTCAGCGTAGTCAAGGACAGATCGCCACACAGATGTCCCGCGCTTTGGGTCGCGGTCAGCGTAATCGGTAGGGAGACGACAGATGGCATTTCATGAGGTGAGGTTTCCGGCGTCGCTAAGCTTTGGTTCAGTGGGCGGTCCGGAACGCCGGACAGATATCATTACACTGGCCAATGGGTTTGAAGAACGCAACACGCCTTGGGCGCATTCGCGTCGTCGCTATGATGCCGGGTTTGGATTGCGCTCATTGGATGATGTCGAGGCGTTGATTGCCTTCTTTGAGGCCCGCCAAGGCCAGTTGATTGGCTTTCGTTGGAAGGATTGGAGTGACTACAAATCCTGCCCGCCATCCGACGAGATAGATGCGCTGGATCAGTTGATTGCGGTGGGGGATGAGACCACCGCGCGTTTTCAACTGACGAAGACCTATCGTTCTGGTCCGACAACCTATGCCCGCCCGATTACAAAACCCGTTGCCGGAACCGTGCGTGTGGCCGTGGGCGGCGATACGGTGCAGGACGGTGTTGATTTTGACGTCGATATTGAGACTGGTGAAGTCACCTTTCCGCACCCCCCGGATCAAGGCGCTGAGATACGTGCCGGTTTTGAGTTTGATGTGCCTGTTCGTTTTGACACCGATGCCGTCATGACGTCGCTTTCCAGTTTTCAGGCAGGCGAAGCCCCCAATGTCCCAATTGTGGAGATCCGCGTATGAGTGTTGCCAGTTTGCATGCGCATCTGGCGGCAGGTGCAACGCATACCTGCTATTGCTGGGCGCTGACACGTCGCGATGGCCTGACCTTGGGGTTCACGGATCATGACCAATTGATCCACTTTGACGGCATCAATTTTGTTCCAGAATGCGGTTTGTCTGCGCGTGCGCTGGCTAGCACCACGGGCTTGTCCGTCAACAACACCGAGGCGCTGGGCGTTCTGCAGTCAGACGCCATCAGCGAAGCCGACATTGATGCAGGGCGTTATGATGGGGCGCAGGTGACCATCTGGCTGGTGCAATGGGATGATCCCGATGCAAGGCAGGTTCGATTTACCGGCACGATCGGTGAGATAACCCGCGCATCCGGTGGTTTTCAGGCTGAATTGCGCGGGTTGACTGATGCGCTGAATCAGCCGCAAGGACGATCCTACCTGCGTGATTGCAACGCTGTTTTGGGTGATACCCGCTGCGGTTTTGATCTTTCTGATCCCGCGTTTTCCGTCACTGCCCCAATTGCAGCCGTTCAGGATGCGCATGTGTTTCGGTTTGATGCCGTTTCGGGGTTTGACGATCAATGGTTCGATGCCGGCGCGTTGGAGGTCATATTGGGCGATGCAGCCGGGCTGCGTGAGGTTATCAAGCTGGATCAGACTGTTGACGGGGATAGGATCATAACATTGTGGCAGCCGATCCGCGCTATCGCAAAGCCCGGCGATCTGGTCCGGTTAACGGCCGGATGCGACAAGCGCGCGGCGACATGCCGTGAAAAGTTCGCCAATTTCATCAACTTTCGGGGATTTCCTGACATACCTGGTGACGATTGGCTAGCGAGCGTACCCAGATCGAACGGAAATACCTCCGGCGGGAGCCGCAGCCGATGACGGTCGAACTTGCACAGGCGGCAAGAGCATGGATTGGCACGCCTTACATGCACCAGGCGACAGCCAAAGGGATTGGCTGCGATTGTCTAGGATTGATCCGTGGTGTTTGGCGCGATGTCTATGGCAATGAGCCGGAGGCGGTTCCCAGCTACACGGCGGACTGGGCAGAGCCTCAAGGAGAAGAACTGCTGTTAGCGGCTGCCATTCGCCATATGCGATTGGTGAAAGATGGCCCGTTCATGCCGGGTCAGATCCTGTTGTTTCGTATGCGTGATGGGGCGGTTGCAAAACATCTGGGCTTGTTTTCCCGGTCTGCGCCTTATCCTCAGTTCATTCACGCCTATACGGGCCACGGGGTGATCGAAAGCCCGCTTTCGGCACCTTGGCGTCGCCGTATCGCTGCCCGTTTCTCAGTTTCACAAGGATAGGTCTTATGGCGACAATCGCACTTTCTGTTGCAGGCATGGCTGTTGGCGGTTCAATCGGTGGATCGGTGCTTGGCCTGTCAATGGCAACAATCGGACGCGCCGCAGGCGCCGTTATTGGCCGCAGGATTGACCAGCAGTTGTTGGGTGGTGGCAGCGATGCGGTTGAGACAGGTCGCGTTGATCGTTTTCGTCTGACCGGCGCCAGTGAAGGGACTGATATCCAGCAGGTTTACGGACGGATGCGTATCGCGGGGCATGTGATCTGGGCTAGTCATTTCAAGGAAAGAAAAAAGACTACCGGCGGTGGTGGTAAGGGGTCACGTCCGCCAGAACCGGAAGTCACGACCTATTCCTATTCCGTCAGCATGGCGATCGGCCTTTGCGATGGGGCGATTTCCCGTGTTGGCCGTATCTGGGCGGACGGGGTCGAACTAGCCCGCAATGACCTGAATATGCGCATCTATCATGGAACGGATGACCAACTGCCGGACCCCAAGATTACGGCGGTTGAAGGGGCTGACAACGCCCCTGCTTATCGTGGCACCGCATATGTCGTCTTTGAGGATTTGCCGCTCGGCCAGTTCGGCAATCGTATTCCGCAATTCAGTTTCGAAGTGAGCCGACCTGCAGACACGGATGCACCTCCCGATCAGCAAGACTTACATGACATGGTCAAAGGTGTCGCGCTGATCCCCGGAACGGGTGAATATTCGCTCGCCACCACGCCGGTCTACTTATCCGCCGCATATGGCCAGCAGTTGGCAATCAATGCCAACTCGCCGATGGGCGGGACCGATTTCCAGATATCGATGGATACATTGGAGGAAGAGCTGCCAGCCTGCAAATCAGTGGTCATGGTGGTGTCGTGGTTCGGGGATGACCTACGCTGCGGAGAATGTTCGGTTCGTCCGAAGGTCGAGCAGCACAACACTGACGCGAGTGCTATGCCATGGCGCGTATCGGGGGATGTTCGCGCCACTGCCGCGCGTGTGCCATTTAAGGATGGAGCGCCGATCTATGGTGGCACCCCCACCGATACGTCCGTGGTTCAGGCGATCAGGGATATGCGGGCACGCGGGCTGGAGCCGGTGTTTTATCCTTTCATCCTGATGGATCAGTTGTCGGGGAACAGTTTGATCGATCCCTGGACGGGTGATGTGGGGCAGGCGGCCTTGCCTTGGCGGGGGCGGATCACGACATCGCTGGCCCCAACCGTCACAGGTACACCCGATGGCACGCAGGCGGCGGTGGACGAGGTTGGCGCATTTATGGGCGCGGCCTCGGTCGCTGACTTTTCTATCGTCGGGGACAGGGTGGACTATACAGGCCCCAATGCCTGGGGTTATCGCAGGTTTATCCTGCATTACGCGCATCTTTGCGCGGCGGCGGGTGGGGTTTCGGCCTTTTGTATTGGTTCTGAAATGCGTGGCCTGACGCAAATCCAAGGTCCGGGAAACACATTTCCTGCGGTTGAGGCATTGCGTGTGCTCGCCGCAGAGGTACGTGGTATCTTGGGGCCTGATTGCAAGATCAGCTATGCTGCTGACTGGTCAGAGTATCACGGATACCAACCAGCAGGCACAGGTGATAAGCTGTTTCACCTTGATCCGCTATGGGCGGACCGGAATATCGATTTCATTGGTGTCGATAATTACACGCCCCTGTCGGACTGGCGTGATGGTGATGATCATGCGGATCAATCCGCCGGTTCAATCTATAACTTGGATTATCTAAAATCGAACATCGCTGGTGGTGAAGGGTATGACTGGTACTACGCAACGCCAGAGGCGCGGGATGCGCAGCGCCGCACGCCGATCACGGATGGCGAAGGTGAGCCATGGGTATGGCGTTATAAGGATTTCGAAGGTTGGTGGGGCAACCAACATCACAACCGGATCAACGGTGTTCGCCAAGCTACGCCAACAGATTGGCAACCGCAAAGCAAGCCGATTTGGTTTACAGAGTTTGGTTGTTCAGCCCTCGACAAAGGCACCAACCAACCCAATAAATTCATTGATCCAAAATCCTCGGAATCGCAAACCCCGCATTATTCAAATGGCAATCGTGATGATTTCATCCAGATGCAATATCTGCGTGCGATGTCAGAGCATTTTTCCGATGCCGCGAATAACCCAACCTCAGCTGAATATAGCGGACGCATGGTTGCCATCGATCGCATGCATGTTTGGGCATGGGACGCACGGCCTTATCCGTTCTTTCCCGGCAATCGTAGCCTGTGGTCTGACGGTGAAAACTACGCGCGTGGGCATTGGCTGAACGGGCGCTTGACTAATCGGTCGCTTGCCTCTGTTGTGGCAGAGATTTGTACCCGATCAGGCGTTACCCAATTTGATGTCTCGCGCCTTTATGGCGTCGTGCGCGGCTACATCGTGCCGGATGCTGGTTCGGCCCGTGCAGCCTTACAGCCATTGATGATGACTTATGGTTTTGAGGCAGTCGAGCGCGATGGGCTGCTAATTTTCAAAAATCGGGATGGTGCGATTGACCATGTGATTGCAGATGACAGCCTGGCCATTGATCGTGAACAAGATCGGTCAATTGCGTTGACGCGGGCGCCAGCGGCGGAAATTGCTGGGCGCGTGCAGCTGAGCTATCTGACGGCTGATGGCGATTTTGCCCCTGCCGCGTCTGAGATTGTTCATCCCGATGAGGCAAGCTTTGCCACAAATCGTTCTGAAGTTCCGCTTGCATTAACCCGCAATGAAGGTCGGCAAACGGTGTCCCGCTGGATTGAAGAGGCGCGGATCGCCCGTGATACGGCCAGCTTCGCTTTGCCGCCATCGCAGATCAGTGTCGGCCCCGGAGATGTTGTCTCTATCGAAACGGATACACATGAAGGGGTCTATCGCATTGACAGGATTGAAGAGGCGGGATTGCGTCTGGTCGAGGCGACCCGGATCAATGCGGAGACTTACCTGCAACAGACTACATTGGATGAAGATGTGGTGTTGCAGCCATTTGCAGGCCCTGTCCCGGTTGAGATGCTGTTCATGGATTTACCGCTTTTGACCGGTGATGAGGTAGAAACCGCCCCCCATGTTGCGGCCAGCAGTTCGCCTTGGCCCGGTACGGTTGCGCTATATAGTGCAGCACAGGATAGCGGCTACGCGTTGCAAGAGCTGATCAACGATGCCTCACTAATTGGATTGGCCCAGTCGCCCCTATCATCGGGACCATCGGGCATTTGGGACAGGCAGTCCGGGTTCGAAATTGAACTGATCAGCGGCGACTTGAGTTCGACAACGACAGAGGCGCTGCTTGGCGGTAGCAATGCCTTTGCGATTGGCGATGGGTCGCCTGATCGGTGGGAGATTGTCCAATTTCGTGATGCGATCCCGTCAGGCAGTAACCGTTTTCAACTTCATCGGTTGCTGCGGGGCCAGTTGGGGACAAGGGGGCTGATGCCAGATGTCTGGCCGATAGGGTCCCGCGTTGTCATGCTGGATGGCACGCCGTCCCAAATCAGCCTGGCAACCTCTGCCCGAGGTATCACCCGTCATTTTCGCTATGGTCCAGCGTCTGCGACTATGGATGCGCCAAGTTACAAATACGAGACGCATGCGTTTCAGGGCAACGGTTTACGCCCTTACCCAGTTGCGCATTTACGGGCGGTGGAAGCTGCGTCCGGGCTTGTCGTGTCCTGGATCAGGTGCAGCCGCATTGACGGTGATCTGTGGAATGGAACAGATACTCCGCTGGGCGAAGAAAGCGAGGCTTATCTGATACGCGTGATACAGGATGGTGAACTGCGTCGCGAGGTCACAGTGACCCAGCCTGATTGGTTGTACCCCGTGGCAAATGTCGCAACAGAGGTTGGTGCATTGCCTTATCGTATTGAGGTTGCACAGATTTCGGCCCGTTATGGTCCTGGGTTATTTCGCAATATCGACGTCCAAGCGTAGCTTTCACAGATGCGTCCCGTTCAACTTGCCGATCTTGATATAGCTGCGCGCGTGTTATTACACGCCGATCCACGACACAGGGTGTGCGTGGCGCGGACCTTGTGTGAACACGCGCGTACTGCAGACAGATATCGCAAACACATTGGGCAGCCGCATCCCGTATTCGGGATCGGCACCTTGTTGTCTGCCACAGCGCGGTATGACAAATCTGCACGGCCTGGCCAGTGCGATAGTGAATACCTGAAATGTCTGAAGATCGTTATCGATCAGGTTATCGCAACACGACGCGATCACACCGCTTGATATCAACCATCACATGTTTGTTGTTGGCGAACCCCACTTGTCTGGACTACATAACAAGTTCCAGATGAAGGATGACAGCCATGGCATATGCAAAACCGTCCCTGACAGAGATTGATCCGGTTTGGCATCGCATTTGCGAAGAAGCAGAAAGCGCCATTGCGGCAGAGCCGTTGATGGGCGGACTGATTCATGCGGGTGTACTGCACCACGCGACGTTCGAAGGTGCATTGGCCTACCGGATGTCGATGAAGCTCGCCTCGCCCGAGATGTCCGAACAGATTTTGCGGGAAATCGCCGATGCTGCCTATCTGGCAGCGCCAGAACTGACGGCGGCGGCGCGCGCGGATCTCGTGGCGATATTTGATCGCGACCCGGCCTGCCATCGCTTTGTGCAGCCGCTGTTGTTCTTTAAGGGCTTTCAGGCCATTCAAGCTTATCGGCTTGGCCATTGGCTCTGGCAGAGTGATCGCCGCGATCTTGCCTACTTCGTTCAAATGAGGGTGAGCGAGATTTTTGGCGTTGATATCCACCCGGCCGCCCAGATCGGGCAGGGCATCATGATAGACCACGCCCATTCCATCGTGATCGGGGAGACGGCAGTGGTCGGTGACAATGTATCGATGCTGCACTCGGTCACCTTGGGCGGCACCGGTAAGGAAGACGATGATCGCCATCCAAAGATCGGCAATGGGGTGTTGATCGGCGCCGGTGCAAAGGTGCTGGGTAACATCACAGTCGGCCATTGCAGCCGGATTGCAGCTGGGTCTGTTGTGTTGACGGAAGTGCCGCCGATGAAGACCGTCGCGGGCGTGCCAGCAAAGATCGTGGGCGAGGCGGGGTGTTCGCAACCATCCATGACAATGGATCAGATTTTGGGAACTGTCGACTAAAGCGGCGCTGCAATTCTGACTGCATGTTTGCTGCCGTCGGTCTGAAAATGAAAACGCGGGGCTTTTAAGCCACGCGTTTTCAAATGCTTAAGCGAGCATGGTCATCGGGTTTTCAAGGTTGTTTTTGATCGCCTGCAGCAGGTTCGCACCTAATGCGCCATCAATAACCCGGTGATCGACCGACAGTGTCACCGACATAACGGTCCCGATTGCCAGTTCGCCATCAGCCCCAACGATTGGCTTTTTCACCCCGGCACCGACTGCCAGAATGGCCGCATGTGGCGGGTTGATGATTGCGTCGAAATTGTCGATGCCGAACATGCCAAGGTTTGAAATGGCAAAGCTGCCGCCTTGATATTCATGTGGGGCGAGTTTTCGTTCGCGCGCGCGAACGGCGAGATCTTTCATCTCGGCCGACAATGTAGACAGCGATTTCGTATCCGCGTCCTTCAGGACGGGTGTAAACAGCCCCCCTTCGATTGCCACAGCCACGGCAACATCAGATTTCTCGAACTGCAATGTCCGATCACCTGCCCAGACAGCGTTGGCTTCAGGGACCTCCTGTAAGGCCAAGGCACAGGCTTTGATGATGAAATCGTTGACCGACAGTTTTACGCCCCGCGCCTCAAGTTGTTTGTTCAACTGGCTGCGGAATTTCAACAATGCATCGATGTTGACGTCGCGTCGCAAGTAGAAATGCGGCACGGATTGCTTGGCCTCTGTCAGGCGTGCGGCAATCGTCTTGCGCATCCCGTCGAGTTTGACCTCTTCAAAGGGGCGGTCTTGGTAGGTTTTCAGAACCACATCTGTTGTGGGTCCGGTTGCCATGGCCGCGGCAGCGGCATCAGCTTTGGCGGCTGGTGCATCTGCTTTGGCAGGTTGCGCGCCGGGTTGCGCGTTTTCAACATCTGCCTTGATGATCCGGCCATGTGGCCCAGACCCGGTGAGCTGTGACAGATCAAGGCCCTTATCTTGTGCGATACGCCGTGCGAGCGGTGTGGCGAAGATGCGGTTACCATCTTTGACTGGGGCAGCAGGGGCAGGGGCCGCAGCGGGGCCGGCCTTGTCGGGGGCTCCTGCGGGAGCCGCCTCCGCAGCCGCCGCCGGCTGCGCCGCCGGGGCGGGTGCGGCTGATGCGGTGATATCATCCGCGCTTTCGCCATCTTCCAACAAGACCGCGATCACGTCATTGACTTTCACCCCCTCGGTGCCTTCGGGGACGACGATTTTGCCGATGGTTCCCTCGTCTACAGCTTCGAATTCCATCGTGGCCTTATCCGTTTCAATCTCGGCCATGACATCGCCGGATGCGACGGCGTCGCCTTCCTTAACCAGCCATTTGGCCAGCGTGCCTTCCTCCATGGTGGGTGACAGGGCGGGCATCAGAATTTCTGTTGGCATCGCGTCGTCTCCTTACCGGTAGGTCACTTGTTTGCAGGCTTCAACCACTTCATCGGTCGTCACCAGCGCGTGCTTTTCAAGATTGGCGGCATAAGGCATGGGCACATCCTTGCCCGTGCAGTTGATCACCGGGGCATCGAGATAGTCAAACGCCTGCTGCATGATGACTGAACTGATATAGCCGCCGACACTGCCTTGCGGCCAGCCTTCCTCAACGGTGACACAACGGTTGGTTTTGCGGACAGAGGCCAGGATCGTATCTCTATCCATCGGGCGCAGGGTCCGCAGGTTGATGACCTCTGCGTTGATCCCGTCCTCGGCCAGCTTTTCAGCCGCTGCCAGCGCATAGGTCATGCCGATCCCGAAGCTGACGATTGTTACATCATCGCCTGCGCGCTCGATCTTGGCCTTGCCGAAGGGGATGGTGAAATCATCCATGACGGGTACATCAAAGGATTTGCCGTAGAGGATTTCATTTTCGAGGAAGATCACTGGGTTCGGGTCGCGAATTGCGGTTTTCATCAAACCTTTTGCATCAGCCGCCGAATAGGGCATCACCACTTTCAGACCGGGGATCTGCATATACCATGCGGCGTAATCCTGAGAGTGCTGTGCACCGACCCGGGCGGCTGCACCATTGGGGCCACGGAAAACCATGGGCGCGCCCATCTGACCGCCGGACATATATAGCGTCTTTGCAGCAGAGTTAATAATGTGATCAATGGCTTGCATGGCGAAATTGAACGTCATGAACTCCACAATCGGCTTCAACCCGCCAAAGGCAGCGCCGGTGCCGATCCCGGCAAATCCATGTTCGGTAATGGGCGTGTCGATCACCCGCTTTGCACCGAATTCATCTAGCAGGCCTTGGCTGATCTTATAGGCGCCTTGATATTCGGCGACCTCTTCACCCATCAGAAATACGTCCTCATCCCGGCGCATTTCCTCGGCCATGGCGTCGCGCAGTGCTTCGCGGACGGTTGTAGGCTTCAGTTCTACATCTGCATCCCAATCTGGTGTGACGTCGGGGGCAGGGGCTGCGGGCGCCGCAGCGGCGGCTGGTGCAGGGCTTGGTGCTTCGGCTTCTTGCGCCGGGGCGGCGGCTGCGGCAGGTGCTGCGCCTTCTGCGGGGACGTCTTCGCCTTCTTCCACCAGAATTGCGATCACGTCATTTACCTTCACCCCTTCGGTGCCTTCGGCGACGATAATCTTGCCAACGATACCTTCGTCAACGGCCTCGAACTCCATCGTTGCCTTGTCGGTTTCAATCTCGGCCATGATGTCGCCGGATGCGACGGTGTCGCCTTCTTTGACCAGCCATTTGGCTAGTGTGCCTTCTTCCATGGTCGGCGACAGGGCGGGCATCAGGATTTCAGTTGCCATGGTTTACGCCTCCACTTCTGCATAGATATCTGTCCAAAGTTCTTCCAGCGCGGGTTCCGGGCTTTCCTTGGAGAACTCGGCGGCTTCGTTCACGATGGCCTTGATCTCTTTGTCGATGGCTTTCAGGTCATCCTCTGACGCGTGTTTGCCGGTCAGCAGCATTTCGCGGACCTGCTCGATTGGATCACGCTCGTCGCGCATCTTTTGCACTTCCTCGCGGGTCCGGTATTTCGCCGGGTCAGACATGGAATGGCCGCGATAGCGGTAGGTTTTGACTTCCAGAATGTATGGCCCTTTGCCTGCGCGACAGTGGGCGACAGCGCGTTCGCCGGCCTCTTTCACCGCCAGAACATTCATGCCGTCCACTTCCTCACCCGGGATGCCATAGGCGGCACCACGTTCCCACAGGGAGGGGGATTTAGTGGAGCGTTTGACAGAGGTGCCCATGGCGTACTGGTTGTTTTCAATGACAAAAACGACGGGCAGGTCCCAAAGCTCGGCCATGTTGTAGGTCTCGTAGACTTGGCCTTGGTTGGCTGCACCGTCACCAAAATAGGTGAAGGTCACGCGGTCATTGCCCTTGTATTTATCGGCAAAGGCCAGACCAGCACCAAGCGGTACCTGTGCTGCGACGATGCCGTGGCCGCCGTAAAAATGCTTCTCTTTCGAGAACATGTGCATGGAGCCGCCCTTGCCCTTCGAAAAGCCACCTTCGCGGCCGGTCAGCTCTGCCATGATGCCTTTGGGGTCCATGCCACAGGCGAGCATGTGACCGTGGTCGCGGTAGGATGTGACGCGCTTGTCGCCTTCCTCTGCGGCAGCCTCAAGCCCCACAACGACGGCCTCTTGCCCGATATAGAGGTGGCAGAAACCACCGATCAGGCCCATGCCGTAAAGCTGGCCTGCCTTTTCTTCAAACCGCCGGATCAGCAGCATTTCTCGGTAGTGACCTAGTAGTTCTTCGGCAGAAACATTGGGTTTCGCGGCGGCCTTCTTTTTAGGCGGCATGTGCTATCCTCCGGCGCTTGGACAAAATAGTTTAGCATTAAACTATTCCATAAAGCATGCATCGGTGAATTGCGAGAGTCAAAGTGACGTGCCGTCACCCGGTGCCCGCATAGCCGCGTTGCGTCTAGCGGATGACGATTTCATCGGCGCGGATGAGACCCAGCACATCGCGGGCCTGTTCATCCAGCAGATCAAGATCAAGGAAATTGTCAGATAGCCGGCTGGTCAGGTTTTCCATCCGCGCCACTTCAGTCTCCAAGGCGGCCAGTTCGGTGGTGAGCGCGCGACCTTCGGCCTCAATCTCGATCCGTTTGAATAGCCCATAATCCCCTTGCACGGCGGCAAAGGTGAAATAAAGCCCCAGCATAAGCGCACCAAAGAAATAGAATACGGCACCTAGGGGTGGGCGGTTGCGTTTTAACATTTGCTTGCCTCGAATGCCGCGTCTGATGCGCGGCTTTCGAGGAGAATCGCATAAACGATTCGGTTTGTGAATCCCTAAAATGCGTTTGTTTGTGGGCTTATCCCGCGACAGAGGCCGCAAAAACGTCGTTAATTGTGGTGCCAAGCGTGGCATTGAAAGCCGTGTCACTTTGATCGGCGGATAACCCTTCTGTCAGCGCACGCGAAAAGCTGGCGATGATCCCTTTGTTTTGGGCCAGTCGTGCGTTGGCCTCTTGCCGTGTGTAGCCGCCAGAGAGCGCCACCACGCGCATCACGTTGGGGTGGTCGATCAGCGGTTGGTAGATATTCGCCTGCTCGGGCAGGGTCAGTTTCAACATGATGACTTCGTTCGGGCCAAGTTTTTTCAGTTCGGCCAGGACAGCGTCGCGCAGGATTTCTTCGGCTTGGGCCTTATCTGTCATCTGAATGTTAATTTCCGGTTCCAGGATCGGCACCAGTCCGTGGCGGATGACCTGCTTGCCGATCTCGAACTGCTGGGCGACGTTTGCGGCGATCCCGGTGGCAGAGGCTGCGTTGATCACAGAGCGCATCTTGGTCCCGAAGATCCCCTTTTTGACTGCGTGGGGCAGCAGCCGGTCAAGGTGGTCCATCGGCTTCATCAATTGCACGCCATCGGCTTCGTCCATCAGGCCCTTATCGATTTTCAGGAAGGGCACGACGCGCCGATCTTCCCACAAAAACAGGGGGCTAGGCTTGCCGTTGATGGCGCGATCCATGGTCATTTCAAACAGGATGGCGCCGACAATCTTGTCCCCGGTGAAGGCGGGGGCGTTGACGATCCGGCTGCGCATGTCGTGGATCAGGTCGAACATTTCGTCATCATTGTTGTAGGCATCCGAGGACACGCCGTAAGCGGCGAGCGCCTTGGGGGTTGAGCCGCCACTTTGATCGAGCGCTGCAATAAATCCGTTGCCGTCGCGCACTTGTGCTGCTTGTTCCTGATTTGACATGAAATCCACCTTAACCAAAATGACCGTGTTTTCGGGCGCTTGCCCGCATGGTGGTGGTTCTAAGGGACGGGTTTGGCTGTGGCAATTGTGGTGGCGCTAACAGGCAGTGCGGAATTTTTCAGGCCACGGGGTGTTGCGCGACCCTACCGTACGGTGCTGTTTGCCATTTTTGGCCGAATCGTAGGTTAACGCCTTTATTTGCTGGCAAATCACCGGTCGGCAAAGCGTCGGCCAGACGTCGGCCACGCGTATGGCAAGGTTTTGTCCCCGGGCGGGATAGATGCACCGCCCGGGGGTTTTGCAACTGATCAATCAGTTGTCAGGTATTGCGTTGGTAGATCGGCATTGATCCAGTCGGTGATGGCGCGCTGCTGCATTTCGGCGGCGATCCCTTGCCAGAGTTCGGCCACCGCTGGCCCGCGTGCGCCAAAGCGCGCTTCGATTTCTTCGCGCAGGGATGAAGCGGCGATATCGCCTGCCGCCTCTGCCAGAAGTGCGAAGTAATAGGCCCGTGCATAGGACCGGACTGCCCCCGCGCCGCTGAAATGCGCCAGCGCCAGTCGCCGCAGATCACGCGGGTCATTGCCTGTCACCTGATCGATCGGGGCAGGGGCCGCGCTGGCCACAAGATGGGATTCTTGTGCGGCGAGCACGGCTTGTGTGGTCATTCGCGCCTCTAGCCGGTCAAGCTGTGCGACCGCCCCGGACATGTCGTTGGCCGCAGCGATCAAAGCATAGCCGTAAGCCGTAAAGGCATCAGTTTCCTGCATGGCTTGTGCAAGGAGCGCCGCCGCAGGCCCGGCATTGTCTGCATCACCCAGAAGCGGCACCAACAGATCGGGGACCAAAGCGGCCCCGCGTGGCACACCAGCCCCATCCAAGAGCGCGGTCGCAAAGGCGATCCGTTCGTCAGCTGACAGGTCATCTGGCGTTTGCAACGCGGCCAGATCCGCGATGCTGAGGATCTGCGTCCGCGCGATTGGCGTGCTGCGTGCCTCTAGCCCAAGCGCCGCGATCAGGTTCTGAGGGGCTGCATACATTTCGGGTTCGACGACGATGCCACCGGGGGGCAGGTTGGCCTGCACAGTGATTTCGCCCGGATCGGCGACGAAATCTTCGACCTCGGTCATCAGATCACCAATGAATTGCCGTTCTACTGCGCCAAGGGGCCGCAACCCGCCTTCCGACAGCGCTTGCGAGACGAATTCGGTGCCGAGTTCGCGGATGGTCACCGGGTCGCGCAGGTTTTCTGGCAGGACTTGCGAAATTGCATCCCAACCGCCGTCGTCTTTCAATGTCGCAACGGCCCGTGTCACCCGGATCGCCGGGTCATCAGGGTAGCCGAATTCGCCCAAACGCGGCAGGATGGTCCCGCTGGCCGAATAGTCCAGCACCCCGAACCCGTTAATCGCGATGGTGCTGTCAACGGCGGTTTCGCCGGTTGTGTAGGCGTAGCTTGCCCGCATTTTGAACTGGTCCAGTGGCAGGTCTTTGTAGCCCGCCGTGCGCAATGCCAGTGCGATATCGCGTTCGACGCAAGCCAGATTGGCGCGTGCCCCGATCAGGTTCAGGTTCAACTCTGCCGCCGTTTGGAACGGATGCGCCAGATCACTGCTGAGCGTGGCCCGTTCGATGGTTATTTCGCATTGCCGCGCCTGATCATAGGGCAGGAGCGGGCGGGCCACGATGCCCGAGATTGACACGACCCCGCGCATCGGGTCAGCGGACAGATGGTCATATTGCAGTTCCATCCGGGTGCGGATGCCCGAAATCGCTGTGTTGGCCAGTGCCATTGCGATCCGGTCGGGGGTGAAGAATTCGCCCAAGGTTGCTTGCGGGTCGCGGTCTTGGGCGAGGGCAGGTGAAAGGGAGGTCAGCGCGATGGCTGAGCAGGCGGAAAGGGTAGCAAGATGTTTCATGGCAATTTCCTTCTTGAACACTGTTCATATATTTGAACGATGTTCACAAATCAAGTGCGTTTTTTGAATTTCTTGCGAGGAGGGTTAGCCCAGGGCCGCAACTCCGGGCAGGGTTTTGCCTTCCATCCATTCTAAAAAAGCCCCGCCGGCGGTGGAGATATAGGTGAAATCATCCGCCGCGTTCGCCTGGTTGAGCGCCGCGACAGTGTCACCGCCGCCAGCGACCGAGATCAGCTTGCCCGCCTTTGACAGGCTGGCCGCCTTTGCTGCGGCTGCGTTGGTGGCCGCGTCAAAAGGTGCAATCTCGAATGCCCCCAGTGGGCCGTTCCAGACGAGGGTTTTGGCATTGTCCAACACGTCACTGATATAGGCGACAGTGGCGGGCCCGGCATCAAGGATCATCGCGTCAGCAGGGCAGGCGTCGGGTGCGACGGTTTCATTGTCCGCCCCGGCCTTGAATTCGCGTGCGACGACGATGTCGCGGGGCAGGATGATTTCACAGCCTGCCGTCTTAGCCTTGCTCAGAATGTCGCGCGCGGTGTCGGCCAGATCATGTTCGCAAAGCGATTTGCCGACATTGATCCCTTGCGCGGCGAGGAATGTGTTGGCCATGCCGCCGCCGATCACGAGGTGATCGACCTTGCCGACCAGATTGCCCAGCAGGTCCAGCTTGGTAGATACTTTCGCCCCGCCGACCACGGCGACGACTGACCGTTCAGGTGTGCCAAGCGCCTTTTCCAATGCGCCAAGTTCTTCGGCCATCAGCCGTCCAGCGCAGGCGGGCAGCAGATGGGCCAACGCCTCTGTGCTGGCATGGGCGCGGTGGGCGGCAGAGAAGGCGTCGTTGACATAGATATCGCCGAGCAAGGCGAGCCGTTTGGCGAAACCTTCATCATTCTTTTCTTCGCCCGGGTTGAAGCGCAGGTTTTCGAGCAAGAGGACCTCATCATCCTCCATCTCCGATACCGCGTCAGCATAATCGCTATTGGCCCAGGTCACTGGCAGGCCCAGCACATTCGCCACGGCGGGTGCGATAATTTCCAGTGACATCTCTGGCACGACCTTGCCCTTGGGTCGCCCGAAATGGGCCATCAGGATCACCTTGCCGCCTTTGTCCTGAATATCCATGACCGTCGGTACGATCCGTTCAATCCGCGTGGCATCCGTGACCGCGCCGTTTTCGACCGGCACGTTGATATCCACCCGTACCAGCGCCCGTTTGCCTGCAAAATCCATGTCGTCCAGTGTTTTCCAAGCCATCTGCCGTTCCTTTCGGGTTTTGATCGCCGCTTCATTGCGGCAAGGGAACGCTGCCGTCAACCAGACCGGCTTGGCATTCGCGCCCATGGGTCCTATGTCAGGGGACAAAGCAAAGCCTGAAGGAACCCAAATTATGGCCGATATCAAAGACCCTGAAAACACGATCATCATGACCCTGAAGGGTGGCGATGTGACCATTGAACTGCTGCCTGACGTTGCGCCAGAGCATTGCGCGCGCATGAAGGAACTGGCCCGCGCCGGCGCCTATGACAATGTGTGTTTTCACCGGGTGATTGATGGGTTCATGGCTCAGACGGGCGATGTGGCCAATGGCAATATGGAGAAAGATTTCAACATTGGCCGTGCGGGGACGGGCGGTTCTGACATGCCTGATTTGCCTGCCGAATTTTCCAAGATCCCCCATGCCCGTGGGTCGCTGGGTGCCGCCCGGTCGCAGAACCCCAATTCTGCCAACAGCCAGTTTTTCATTAACTTCAGCGATAATGATTTCCTGAACGGTCAGTATACTGTCTACGGTCAGGTCACATCTGGCATGGAGCATGTTGATGCGATCATGCGTGGTGAGCCGCCGATGAACCCTGACCGGATGATCAGCGTCAAGGTGGCCGCCGATGTATAAGGGTCTGTTGGGCTTAGTGGCTGCAGCAGCAATAGGTTTCGCGGCCTTTTTGCTGTTGATGCCGCCGCCTAGCGCTTCTGATGATATTTTGGTTGATGACCAACCGGCAACAGCCGATGATGCTGAAGTTGCGTTGTTAGCTGAAGGCGATGATCCAATTCCTGAGCCTGAGCCTGAGCCTGAGCCTGAGCCTGAGCCTGAGCCTGAGCCTGAGCCCGTACAAGAATTCGCTTTTTTGCCAGGAGTGGACTACAAACTTGAGATTGATATTGCGGGCGAGGCGAATGGAACGATTGTGATCGACCTGTTCGAGGATGTCGCCCCCAAACATGTGGAACAAATCACCGCCATTGCTGCTGCTGGCAGCTATGATGGTGTGGTGTTTCACCGGGTGATTGACGGGTTTATGGCCCAGACGGGTGACGTGCAAAACGGCATCATGGGCAATGATCTGTCGCGTGCTGGTACAGGTGGGTCCGAATTCCCCGACATCCCGGCCGAGTTTTCGGACAAACCGTTTGAGCGCGGTGTCATCGGCATGGCCCGGGCGCAGAACCCGAATTCGGCCAATAGCCAGTTCTTTATCATGTTTGAGCCGGGTTACTTCCTGAACGGCCAATATACCGTTGTGGGTGAAGTGACTGCGGGCATGGATATCGTTGATGCGATCAAGCGTGGCACGGGTGCAAACGGGTCGGTCATCGGCCAACCTGATGTGATGCAGGCTGTGCGCGTTACTGAATAAGCGATTTGATCAAGCCCCCTCACTTTGCTGCGAGGGGGCTTTTCGCAGCGCAGGCCTTCGGCCACTCTGGCTTAAATTGCCGGAGAGACCCATGCGCCTGATCCCCCTGATTGCCGCCTTTTGCGTTGCTGCCAACACCGCCGTCGCTAGCCCCGAATTCTGGCGGTCTGAATGGCCCAATACCGATTTTGAACAGACCAGCGTCGAAAGCTGGGTTGAAATCCTGTCCGGCGGGCCGCCCAAAGATGGTATTCCCGCGCTTGATAACCCCGCATTTGTGTCTGTGGTGGAAAAATCCGGGCTAACCCTGCGCGAGCCAGTGATCACGGTTGAGATTGAGGGTGCGGCCCCGCGCGCCTATCCGATCCGCTATCTGACATGGCATGAGATCGTGAATGATGAGGTGGCGGGCATTCCGGTCGCTGTCACGTTCTGCCCTTTGTGCAATTCGGGCATCACCTTTGATCGGCGCACGGATGCCGGTGTCTTGTCCTTTGGCGTGTCAGGCAAGCTGCGGAATTCCGATATGGTGATGTATGACCGCGAAACCGAAAGCTGGTGGCAGCAGGCTGTTGGTCAGGCGATTGTGGGCGCATTGACCGGCACCGAATTGGCCACATTGCCCACATGGATGGAAAGTTGGGAAAGGTTTGCCACCCGCAATCCGGACGGGGTTGTCATGGCTGAACCAGGCTTTCCCCGCAGCTATGGCACAAACCCTTATACAAGCTATGACAGTTCGGCCCGCCCGTTCCTGTATTCAGGTGAAATGCCGCCACATGACATCCCACCGCTCGTCCGCGTTGTGCGGGTGGGTGACCGGGCTTGGCCGCTGACTCGGCTGGCCGAAACGGGCGCGATTACAGAAGGGGGCGTGACGCTGACATGGGATGAGGGTCAGGCGTCCGCGCTGGATACGCGCCAGATTGGCGCAGGTAAGGAAGTGGGCAATGTTAGGGTGAAGGATGCGGCGGGCGCGGACCTTGCCCATGACATCATGTTTGCCTTTGCCTTCCATGCCTTCTGGCCTGATGGGGAGTGGATGTTGGGCAGTTGACAGTCTGACCGCGCGCGCATCTTGTGCGCGGATGGAACGCAAGACGCAGATCGATTTGTTTGGTGCCACGGCGCTGACCGGCTTTGCCCTTTTGCTGGCCTTCAATCAGGTTGTGATCAAGGTCACGAATGAAGGGCTACAGCCTGTTTTCTTTGCAGGTGCGCGTTCTGCAGGGGCGGTTATTTGTATCTGGTTATGGATGCGCTGGCGCGGTATTCCGTTGCGGTTTGAGAAGGGCACAAGATGGGCGGGCTGGGCGGTTGGCCTGACATTTGCCTTTGAGTTTTTGTGCATGTTTATCGCGCTTGATCTGACGACCGTGGGCCGGTCTGCAGTGATTTTTTATTCGATGCCTGTCTGGCTGGCACTGATGTCGCATTTCGTGATCCATGATGATCGGATGACGGGGCTGAAGGCGCTGGGGCTGGCGCTGGCCTTTGCCGGTGTCTGTCTAGCCATTCTTTTGCGGGACGAGGGGGCAGGGAACCTTTGGGGTGATCTGGCGGCATTGGCGGCTGCTTGGGGCTGGGCCATTACGGCGCTGCTGGCGAAGGCATCACCCTTGGCGCGGGTCCGCCCGGAAATACAACTGTTCTGGCAGGTGGCCGTCTCGGCCCCGATCCTGTTGCTGGCCGCCTTGTTTTTCGGCCCGTTCATTCGGGATTTTGCACCGATCCATATGGCTGGCCTGATCTTTCAGATCGTCGTGGTCGTCAGTGCCGGGTTCATCTTTTGGCTATGGCTGTTGTCGATTTATCCTGCCTCTGGTGTCGCATCGTTCAGCTTTCTGACGCCCGTTCTGGCGGTTGGCATGGGCTGGTTACTGTTGGGCGAAGACGTTGGCGCGGACCTGATTGGCGCGCTGGTTCTGGTGGCGGTTGGGTTGTTCCTGATCAACCGGCCCGTCAGGTCCCGCAGAATGTCCGGGTGACTTGTTCGTCCTCTGTCGGGGGGCGGGCATAGGCTGCTGTTGCTTCGGTCAATGGCGCGTAGGGCTGTGTGACCGCCGCCAGCAGGTTGTGAAACGGGGCCAGATCGCCGTTGCGGCCCGCGTTGATCGCTTCTTCCACCCGGTGATTGCGGGGGATGATCTTGGGGTTGGATGCGGTCATCAATGCCGCATCAGGACCCCGCGCCTGCCAACGGGCCTGCCATGCATCAAATGCGTCGCGGTCGATGAACTGGTCGCGTGCGTTGTGCTGACCCAGAGCGGCGAATATGTTGGTGAAGTCCGCCCCGTCATTGGTCATCAGGTCCAGAAGGTCGGAGATCAGGGTTTTGTCGTCCTCTGTGGGGGTCGCAATGCCCAGCTTGGCCCCGAATGCCGTTAGCCACGCCTGTTCATACAGCGGTGGCAGCCGATGGACTGCGGCGGTGAAATCGTCGATTGCAGCATCTCGGTCGGGCATCAGCGGGATCAGGGAGGTGGCGAATTGCGCCATGTTCCACGCCCCAATGCCGGGCTGATTGGCATAGGCATAGCGCCCATATTGATCGATGGCGCTGAACACCGTGTCAGGGTGGAATGCATCCATAAAGGCGCATGGCCCGTAGTCAATTGTTTCGCCTGCGATGGAGACGTTATCGGTGTTCATGACCCCATGGATAAAGCCCAGCGACATCCATTTTGCGATAAGTCTGGCGTAATTGGCGATGACCGCATCCAGCAGGTCGGCAGGGCCGGTCGCATCTGGATAATGCCGGGCGATGACGTGGTCGGTCAGTGCCTGTAACGCCTGCATATCGCCGCGCGCGGCAAAGAACTGGAAGGTGCCGACCCGGATATGGCTTTGTGCTGTGCGGGTGATGATGGCGCCGGGCAGGATTTCTTCGCGGTAGACATTCTCGCCGGTTGTGACGGCGGCCAGCCCGCGGGTTGTTGGCACGCCCATCGCATGCATCGCCTCGCTGACCAGATATTCGCGCATCACCGGGCCAAGCCAGGCCCGCCCGTCGCCGCCGCGCGAATAAGGGGTTGGGCCAGAACCTTTGAGTTGGATGTCGTGGCGGATACCGTCGGTTCCGATCACCTCACCCAGCAGGATGGCCCGCCCGTCGCCCAGTTGCGGGTTCCAGTTGCCGAACTGGTGGCCTGCATAGACCTGTGCCAGGGGGGTGGCTCCGTCGGGCAGGTGGTTTCCGGCGAAAACCTGGGCCGCCTCTGGCGCGCCTGCGCCCTCAATGCCAAGTTCAGTTGCCAGTGCGGCGTTCGTGGTGATGATCTGCGGCTGCGCCACAGGCGTGGGGGCCATTGCGGTGAACATCTGCGGGGGCAGGGTGGCGTAGCTGTTATCAAACAGGATCTTCATAACCGCGCCAGTCGTGCCGCCAGCAGCGCGTAAAAGCCGGAGGCGTCGATGTCTTTCATGAACATCGCGTTTTTGGGCCTGTCGGTGATGCGCCACCAATCGGCGACCGTCATGCCGAGGGTCAGCTCGGATGAGGTTTCGATTTCGACATTGATGTGCCGCCCTTCGAATAGTTGCGGTTCAATCAGATAGGCGATTGTGCAGGGGTCATGTAGCGGTGCGCCTTCGGAGCCGTATTTTTCCATATCGAACCGTTCGAAAAAGTCGGTCCAGGCGGCGACCATGTCGCCCACTTTGGTATGCATGGACCGGAATGCATCGATCCGTGGCCGTGTGGTCAGTGCCTTATGGGTCACGTCGAGCGGCATGACCGTCAGCGGTGCGCCTGCGCCAAAGACGATCTTGGCCGCCTCTGGGTCCACGTAGATATTGAATTCGGCGGTTGGGGTGATGTTACCCACTTCGAAATAAGCGCCGCCCATCAGGACGATTTCCTGAATGCGCGGGATGATGTCGGGCGCGCGTTCAAAGGCGGTGGCGATATTCGTCAGCGGGCCAATAGGGCAAAGGGTGACAGTGCCGGATGGTTCTGCGCGCAGGGTTTCGATAATGAAGTCAACGCCGTGCTGGTCCTGCAAGGGCATCTGCGGATCGTCAAGCTGCGGGCCGTCCAGCCCGGTTTTGCCATGCACATGTTCGGCCGTGACCAGTTTGCGGGAGAGCGGCGCATCGCAGCCCGCAAAAACTTTGACATCGGGACGTTTGGCCAGTTCGCACACGATCCGCGCATTCTTGGCCGTTAAGGCGAGGGGGACATTCCCTGCGACCGCCGTAATTCCCAAAAGATCGATATCTTCGGGGGATGCCAGCGCCAGCAGGATGGCGACGGCGTCGTCCTGTCCCGGATCGGTGTCGATGATGATTTTGCGTACTGCCATTGTGATGCCTCTGCGCTTGTTGTGACTACATTGTCCCGCGCTTGGGGCAGGGGCAAGGGGGCTGGAGGTGCGACGGCGCGTTTCAAGGGCCAATGAACCGAATTTGACGCGGCCAGGTCGTGAAGGCCGTTGGTCGCCGGAAACATGACGTTACGTCGGTAAATCCTTGCTTGTTGTCGCAAAATTCGAAACGTCGGCGCTGTTTTGCGCATGATTGTTTCAGTTTTTGGCAGCGCTGTGCCGTCTTTGCAGGTTTTCGGTCAGGCCCATGGTAAACTGGGTCAGACATCGCCATTTCTATTTGTGAAGGCAAAAGACCTTCTTACATGTCCCAAAAGGAGAACGAAAATGACCCGTACCATGAAGCTGCTGACACCCCTTGCTGTTGTCACTGCGCTGGCTGCTCCAGCTTTTGCACAGGACGCCGCGATCGACGTGAATGGCGATGGGATGTACAGCTTTCCTGAACTGCAGGCCGTTATGCCTGACATGACTGAAGACGATTTCACAGCGCTCGACAGCACAGGCGATGGCCTCTTGGATGTCGACGAAATTACTGTTGCGACAGAAGCTGGCCTGCTGCCGGCAACTGATGGCTAACTGACAGCCTCTGTCAGATATGCCAAGGCCCCTCGCGTCGCGCCCCAATCGGACGTGAGGGGCTGCAAATCAGGCGCCCGCCCGGAACCTCCCCCGGGGCGGGCGTCTTTATGTCAGGTGTCTGATCCGCGTGACAGTGCGGCCACACCGGTCCGCGCGATTTCTTCCAGCCCCAAAGGCTGCATGAGTTCGGCGAAGGCGTCGATTTTCTCGGACGTGCCCGTGATTTCAAAAACAAATGATTCCAATGTGCTATCAACCACATTTGCCCTAAATATATCAGCGAGACGGACGGCTTCGATCCTGTGATCACCGGTGCCAACGACCTTGAACAGGGCCAGTTCGCGTTCCACTGATGGCCCTTCGACGGTCAGGTCATTGACCTTGTGGACATCGACGATCCGGCCCAGCTGCGCCTTGATCTGGGTGATGATCTGTGGCGTGCCTGTGGTGACGATGGTGATCCGTGACCGGTGGCCCAGATGGTCCACCTCTGCCACGGTCAGGCTGTCGATATTGTAGCCGCGCCCGGCGAAAAGCCCGATGACGCGGGATAGAACACCCGGTTCGTTTTCGACCAGAATGGCCAACGTGTGCTGTTCTTCCTTGTCCGAAAAGTTAGGCCGGAGGTCATAGGCGGAATGACTGGTGGCGCCTTTCTTGATTTTTAGCGGTGACATGGCCGGTGTCCTTTCAGGTGTTTTGTTAAGGTGTGCCGCGGGTTGTCTGGGCGAGGCATAAACCAAGGGTCAGAAGCAGCACAGGGGGGATGAAAAAAACGGGGGGAAGAAGTGTGCCATCGCCGATTGTCGCGGCGTACCAGACAGAAAGTCCGGGTCCGAGCCACGCGACAAATACAGCGATGCCGAACACTGGCCCGATCGTAAATTTTTTGGCCTTGAGCAGAAACATCGCGGCGATAGCGAGAAATGCGACATCGTAATACCAAAGATAGGGTGTTGCGACGGGGATGGCCGCAAACAGAACGCCTACAGCAATGTCGGAGTGAACCGTATATTTACGCCAGACAACAAACACCACCACCACCAGCAGCAAAGCAAGGCCTAGATTTAAGGCAACGCCCGTTTGAGGCTCAATTCCGAGGCGCGAAAGGGCAGCGGAGATACTTGTCATCTTATCGAGGTTGCCCAGTTCATTTATGTTGCCGATGGCGTGATACGCTGAGACATCGCGCCAAGTAGACCAGTAGTCCGCCCCATAGTATAGAATTGCACCTGCGTGGATCGTTATGGATGTCAGGCCAGCGACGATGATGGTGCGGAATGCCCAAACCGCAACCAGTGCCGCAGGGATCAGCAAACCAAGTGTCGGCTTGATCGTCAGGCAACCGATCAGTAAGCCCGCGAATATAGGTCGATCTGCCCGTATGGCCGCAATTGCTCCAAGCAAACCAGCAATCCACAGCAAGCTAAATTGCCCTGCCATGAGCGCGGGCAGCATTGCGGGGGCGAGCAGGGTGGCGACGAACACTCCACTACGGTGCCCGGTGAAGGTGGGCAGTGCTGCCGCAAGTGCTGTGAGTGAGACGGCGTTGAATAGCCCCCATGCTGGAAGGAATGGCAACATAGCAAACGGCGCAAGAAGTGCCATGGCGGGTGCAGGATGTACCCAAGGCAGCCATTTCGTTGAACAAGTACCATAGGCTGCGCGCAGCGCGTCCTGATCAAAGGCAAGCAGTGGCGTGCCCTGGATCCCAAAACCGCCGGCGGCCCAGAAGACGTGGAAATCGATAACCTTTTCCGTACAATCGCCTGTTTCAGGGCGATCAATACCGTTGGTCGCGAATGCTGCCAAAAGTAGAAGGCCAGCAACCACATTCAGCCAAGCCAACCATAGGCAGAGACGACGCCCGTCGCTTACTTCGATCATTACGTCCCCCCGGTTTTCTGACGGCCTGCAATTTGCCCTGCATCACCAGACAGGATGGTGTTGCAGGGTATGACCAGACCAATATTCAGTGCGCGGGATAGCATGACACTTCCATAGGGCTGAGGTCAGATGTGTGTCGGCAAGACGTCGGACCCCAAAGGATGGCCTGTTGCGATTGTAAACTTACGATCAGACCATCACCGCCCCATCGGATTTGATCGCGTTGGCGACGTCCGCGTTTTCGCCCAGCAGCATTTCGTTATGCGGCTTGCCTGACGGGATCATGGGGAAGCAGTTTTCGTGCTTTTCCACCAGACAGTCGAACAGGACTGGGCCGTCATGGGTGATCATTTCCATGATCGCGTCGTCCAGGCTGTCGGGGTCTTGGCATTGGATGCCCTTGGCACCAAACGCCTCTGCCAGTTTGACGAAATCGGGCAGGCTTTCGGACCAGCTGGAGGAATAGCGTTCCCCATGCAGCAGTTCCTGCCATTGCCGCACCATGCCCAGCCGTTCATTGTTCAGGATGAACTGCTTGACCGGCAGCCGATATTGCATCGCCGTGCCCAGTTCCTGCATGTTCATCAGCCATGAGGCCTCGCCCGCGACGTTGATCACGAGCGCGTCCGGATGGCCCATCTGCACACCGATCGAAGCGGGGAAGCCGTAGCCCATGGTGCCCAACCCGCCGGAAGTCATCCAGCGGTTCGGGTCCTCGAACCCCAGATATTGCGCCGCCCACATCTGGTGCTGGCCAACCTCGGTACAGATGTAGCGATCATGTTTTTTGGTCAGTTCTTCCAACCGCGCCAGTGCGTATTGCGGCTTGATAACTTTGCCTTCCTGCTTGAACTTCAGGCAATCGACCTTTTTCCATTCATTGATCTGGTGCCACCATTTGGTGACATTTTCCTTATCAGTCTTGCGGCCGCGGGATTTCCAGACGTTCAGCAAATCCTCTAACACATGGGCGCAATCGCCCAGGATCGGGATGTCGACCTTGATCACCTTGTTGATCGATGAGGCGTCGATGTCGATATGTGCCTTGGTGGAACCGGGGCTGAACGCGTCCAGCCGTCCGGTGATCCGGTCGTCGAATCGCGCGCCGATATTGATCATCAGATCGCAGTCATGCATGGCCATGTTGGCCTCGTACAGCCCATGCATCCCCAGCATGCCGATCCAGTTGTCGCCAGAGGCCGGATAGCTGCCCAGCCCCATCAGTGTGGAGGTGATCGGAAAGCCGGTCGCCGCCACCAGTTCGCGCAGCAATTGGCTGGCCGCCGGGCCGGAATTGATCACGCCGCCGCCTGTGTAGAAAACCGGCCGCTTGGCCGTTTCCATTGCCTTGGCCAGTTCGGTGATCATCTCCATGTCGCCTTTGACCTGCGGGGCGTAATGGGTTTCGACCTGCCGCGCCTCGGTGTATTTGCCGGTGGCGAATTGCACATCCTTGGGGATGTCGATGACAACCGGGCCGGGGCGGCCGGATGTGGCGATGTGGAATGCCTCGTGCATGACAGAGGCCAGTTTATCCGTCTCTTTCACCAGCCAGTTATGTTTGGTGCAGGGGCGGGTGATGCCGACGGTGTCGGCCTCTTGAAACGCGTCAGAGCCGATCATGAAGGTCGGCACCTGACCGGTCAGCACGATGATCGGAATTGAGTCCATCAGCGCATCGGTCAGACCGGTCACCGCGTTCGTGGCGCCGGGTCCAGATGTGACCAGTGCAACGCCCGGTTTGCCGGTCGCCCGCGCATACCCTTCGGCTGCGTGAACGGCGCCTTGTTCATGGCGCACCAATACGTGCTGGATGTGGTTTTGCTGAAAGATCTCGTCATAGATCGGTAGGACGGCGCCACCGGGGTAACCAAAGACGACGTCCACGCCCTGATCTATCAGAGCTTGTACGACCATTTTTGCGCCCGTCATGGCTTTTGTCATTTTTCTCGCGTCCTTCGCGTCAGTGTTTTCGTTCAGTCACAAAAAAACCCCCGAGGATGTCGGGGGCGCATGGGATCGTTATGGTTTCACCGTTACCGGCCCATGCGCTGTTTTCCTACGATTAGTACGACGTTATTCATCGGGGTTCCTTTGCGTAGCGCGAACTTAATCTGCGTCTGCAGGGGGGTCAACACCACAAGGTGGAGAAAATGTCGCAATACGGCAGAAAATCGCAACTTTATTTCGAGTGATGCTTGTTTGACGAAACTTGACCAAGGCTAATTGGCGTCAATCTGGGGGTGGAATGACGGATGTATGCCGTCATTCCACATGATGTTGTTAGTTTATCTGATAGGCCCCCTGGTCACGCTCTGCCTGATTTGCGGATGTGTGCAGCACCAGATGCACCACCGTAAAAACCGTTGCTAGAACCAGCGCATAAACCCCGAGGATTTGCAGCATCGGTACGTCGAAGTTCAACTGCGGCATGTTGGCAATGAAGAGTGGCCCGAACCATGACACGCAGGAGATGATCCCCGCGCTGACCAAAAGATGCTGTTGCTTGCGCGTTGTCCCCTGCAGCATCGTTTTGCCCATCTGTCCCTTCAGGAAGGGCAGGACAGTTCGATGGATGAAGTAGCCATTGGTTGTCAGGATCACAACGATTGCCATCTTCGCCCAAATCTTGTCATTGGTCAGATTGATCGGCTCATACGTCCAGTAGAACAGCAGAAACCCAAGCCCGGTGATCCATAGCAGCCGTAATCCTGCCGCCACGATGTCGGAGCAGAAGCTGATGAAATCGAAATTCTGTTTGGTAATGACGCGCCCCGGGAGATATTGCAGGATCATCAGGTCCAGCAACATGGCTGCGCCCAGCCCAAGCGCCAAGCCGATGAAGTGAACAATCCGTAGGATATTGCGCGTCATTTGTTCTGGATCGCTTGTCAGTGCAAGCATCAGTTCTGAGAGATTCATATTCGTCCCCAAGTCCTGTCAGAAGGGCCCCATCTTCTGACAATTGAGTGGTGTGGGTACCGTATTGGGACACACGTGAACTCGCTAACGTGGAACAGACCCCTATCTAGGAGCGACAGATATTAACCGATCAAGCGTCTTGATTTGCGCCCCTTGTAATAGGCGTGTTTTTGCCGATCACGCGCCTGTTACCCTGCCAAATATGGCAAAGTGCTTGGTGCCAATTTGTTACTTTAACGCTACGTCAATCATTTTTCAGGAAAAAATTGGATCGAACCGTTTTGGTAGGTGTTCTGAAAAAGGTCTAATTTCCGACAAATTTTATGCGAAAAACCGCCTATTGCTTGCGGCCCATGACGTTTGAGTCAAGCAGATCAGCCCAACTACCTGTGGTTGAAACGCGTCCAAATCGTGTGATTAGTTGCTATCTTGAGGCGGCGTTTCCGACTGCCCGATGAACGGATGCTGTACGGGTTGTTTCACCGCAAACGCGAACCTTTTGGCGATATCGCGATAGCCCAGAAACAACGTGTTTTCATTCGCGGACAGGAATTGCTGCCGCCGCTCTGCATAAAGTGCTGGCAGGTCGTACCACGGGGTGCGTGGGTTGGCGTGGTGGACGATATGCAGGTTGTTGTTGAGGTAGAGCAGGGCGAGTACCGGGTGCGCCTCAACAATGGCAGAACGCGCGCCAACATTCTCGGCCGCCTGATGTTCGGCATAGGCGCGCATCGCGGTCAGCGAAAGGGCGGGGTAGACCACACAAAGGAAGTAGACCCAGAGCGGCATTTGAAAGACTTGCGTCAGAATGCCGGCCAGAACAACAAGCCCGGCAGCGTGCAGCCCCCATGCCGCCCTGATCCCCGGTTGTCCGTCACGCAACCGCCACCATTCAGTGCGTGCAAAGCCGATCATCGTCAGCAGCGGTCCGATCAGCAGCCGCCCGACGAAGGTGTTGTTGAGCGCAAAGATATGCCGTTGAAAATCATTCATCTGCCGCACGTCGTTTTCGCACCAGAAGTAGCTTTCAGGATCCTCGAACGGGTCGGTCAGATGTTCGTCGCGGTGATGTTGCAGATGCAGGTCGCGGTAGCGCCGAAAGGGAAAGATGACGGCCAAGGGCAGGCTGACCAAAGCTTCGTTTACAAAGCGTGACCGTGTGGGGTGATCATGGATGGCTTCGTGTTGCAGCGAGGTGTGAAAGGCGGCGAGTATCGGCAGGGCGAGCAATCCGGGCAGCCAAAATGCCGTTGTCCATAAAAGCCCCGCGCCGGTCCACAGCCCGTAGCATGCGATGATGAGGGCCATTGTTGCCCGCTCTGTCCGCAAAAAACCCGTGTTCAAACCCGGCCTTTCATTCCATTTCAGGGAATCGCGCGGATCAACCCGCTCACGACTGCGTGATCGTGAGCGGTGATTGCATTTCGGTCAAGTTTTATTCGTCTGCCGGTCTGATCTTGTCCCATGTCTTGGTGTCAAAATCCGATGCCGCATGGCGCTCGCGTAGCTGCTGGCTGTCTTCGCCCCACGCCCGGTTCACCATCTTGCCACGTTGGAAGCCGGGGCGAGCGAATACGGTATCTGTCCAACGGTTCACATGGGTGTATGAAGTCACGTCAAGGAATTCTGCCGCGTCATAAACCAACCCTTTGACCAGCGCACCGTACCAAGGCGCGGTCGCGATATCGGCGATTGAATATTCATCGCCTGCAAGGAACGCCCGGTCGGCAAGGTTGCGGTCCAACACATCAAGCTGGCGCTTTGCCTCCATTGCGAAGCGGTTGATCGGGTATTCGAACTTTTCCGGGGCGTAGGCGTAAAAATGACCAAAGCCACCGCCAAGATAGGGTGCAGAGCCTTGCAGCCAGAAGAGCCAGTTTAGCGCTTCTGTCCGGTTCTTGGCGTCCTTGGGCAGGAACGCCCCGAATTTTTCGGCCAGATAGAGCAGGATTGCGCCGCTTTCGAACACTCGCGTGCCGGTGCCGCGATCCATCAGGGCGGGGATTTTGGAGTTGGGGTTGATGTCGACAAAGCCGCTGCCGAACTGGTCGCCTTCCTGAATATTGATCAGCCACGCGTCGTATTCGGCGTCATGTCCGGCCTCAAGCAGTTCTTCCAGCATGACCGTGACCTTGACCCCGTTGGGTGTGGCCAGCGAATAAAGCTGCAGGGGGTGTTCGCCGACGGGCAGATCCTTGTCATGGGTAGGCCCCGCGACAGGACGGTTGATATTGGCGAACTGTCCACCGCTTTCGGCGTCCCATGTCCAGGTTTTCGGCGGGGTGTAGGCGGGGGTGTCGGTCATTGCGTTCTCCGGAAATTGCGGTTCCAGGGGGTTATCCGCCAACCATCCGGCAATTTCAAACGACAAGCGCACACGACCGCGTGACGTCAAATAAAACGAGGCCGCGTCGAAACGCGGCCTCGTCTAAAGCGCTGATTAGCCTTGGGTTTTGGCCCGATGCTCTGTCAAATGACGGCGCACGATTTCAAACCATTGGCCGGTTTCCTTGATGGCCGCCAAGCCCGAGTTGAATTCGGTTAGCATTTCCTGGCCTTGCGGGTGGTTCTTGGCGATGACTGCATGCAGGGTCAGCACCTGGCTTAGGTTTTCATTGTAGCGGATCGCGGCTGCTGTGCCGGTTTCGACCATCGCGCCCTCTGCCGTGTCCACGGCGAGTGCAACGGCGTCATATGTGCCGTTGGCCAAACCTTCGAAACAGGTGTTCACCTCTGCGGGGCGTTCAAGAACGATGTTGGGTTCTTTCAGATCGTTTTCTTCCAACTGGAATGTTGCGTAGCCAGCGGGACGACAGATGGTTTTGCCCAGCATGTCGGCATAAGATGTCAGCGCAGGTTCCGACGCACGGTTGTAATAGCCGAAGACCTGTTCGAACATTGGTTCGGACCAGTCGAAGTTGTTGCACCGGAACTGCGAATCCTCGCCAAGGCGGGCGATTTGTTCGCAGTTTGGTTTGAACCAGCCAAGGCTGAAGTCATAGGCATGGTCAGTGATCAACGGGTTAAGATGTGCGCCCCAATCATTCACAAAATCGATCTTGTATGGTGTTGCTTCGGCTGCATTTGTCATTGCGACATTTGCAATTTCTGTGAGCATGCCGCCTTGTTCCTGATCTTCGTCAGAGAAAGGCGCCCATCCGGTACCCTGCACGATGCGGATTTGATCGAGGTCTGGTGCGGGCAGCTGTTCAACAGTTGGTTCAGGCCGGAATGACGCGGCGGTCGACGCCGTGACATCACCCAGGCAGGGGATCTCAAGAGCCATACCAACCGTGATCAAGCCGGGATTGGGGCCAATGACGTCTGAATTGGCGCTGTAGATGATCTGGAAACTGCCGGGATCATTGTAGACGGTGGCAGCAATTTTTGACAATGTATCGCCGGATTGAATGCGGTAGGTGCTGCCGCATTCCTGCGCTGCGGCACCGGTGCTGATTGTTGTGAAGGCCGCCGCGATGGCGATTGCGGATAGGGCACAACAACTGACGGAAGGGTTTTTCAAAGGTCTGCTCCTGTTATCGACTGGGATGTGGTGGAAAACAAAAACACTGACACTGAAAACTGTCGTGGATAACCGGCCTTACCAATTAGGCGAATCTAGGGCGGGTTTGTGCTGATACTATATTTGCAAACAAAATGCGCAGCTTGCCCGCCGATTGCAAAAAATTTACGCATCTGCTGACCGGTTGCGCCCAGATTGATGCGCGCATTGCGGCAATCGCCGGGTTGTCAGATGCCTGTCCCCTGCAGCACGCCGTGTTCCAGCGCGTAGCGTGTCAGCCCGGCTGTTGAACTGATCCCCAGCTTGCGCTTGATATTGTTGCGATGGGTTTCCACCGTCCGCACAGAGATATTCAGCGTGTTGGCCACATCCTTGTTGGACTGCCCTTGTGCCAATTCCAGCAGGATCATCTGTTCGCGGTTGGTCAGCGTCTCGCGCCCGTCGCTGATTTTCGGCTTTAAAGACCCTTTTGCCCCGGTACACATGTATTCGCCGCCTTGCATGACCGTGTCGATGGCCGTGCGGATTTCATCTGTAGGCACGTCCTTGAGGATATACCCCTTTGCCCCGTGGCTAAGTGCGGTTGAGATGTATTCCGGGCTATCATGCATCGATAGGATGACAATCCGTGTCTCTGGCCGTGCCTCCAATATCATTTCGGTCGCGATCAGTCCGGACAGACCCGGCATGTTCAGGTCCAGCAGAATGATATCCGGAGCCAGTTCGTTGACCCGGTCCACCGCCTCTTGCCCATTATTCAATGTGCCAACGACGTCGATATCATCGTAGGTTTCAAGGATCGCCTCGATCCCGTCGGTGACCATCGGGTGGTCATCGACAATCAGAACGCGGATTGTCATGCGCTTTCCTTCTTGGGTTGTGCTGCCGGTTTTTGCGGGCTGAGCATATGAGTGAGCGGGACTTGCGCCTCGATCACGGTGCCGGTGTCGCAGGACAGGATCCGCAGAGAACCGCCCAGTTGTTCGATCCGTTCCTGCATATTGCGCAGGCCCAACCCTCTGGATCGCCTTGCCGGTTGCGGCCAGATCATGCCTTTGCCGTTGTCGAATACTTTCAGCATTGCCCCCTTACGGTGTCCTTTGAGAGAGATTTCAACATTCGTGGCTTCCGCATGTCGTTCGATATTTGTCAGCGCCTCTTGCGCGATCCGGTAAAGCGCGATGCGCGCTTCTTCGTCCAGCCGGTTGCGAAACACAACCGTTTCGAATTCGCAATGGATGCCGGTGCGTTTGCTGAAATCATCCGTCAGCGCCTGCAGGGCAGGACCTAGCCCCAGATCATCCAACACGCCGGGGCGCAGGTCGCGGCTGATCCGTCTGACCTCCTGAATGGCAGAGCCCAGCCCATCGATCCCCTTGTTCAAACTGTCGCTTTGCCCCATTTTACGTCGCGCCAATTCCAGCGCGTAGCGCACCCCGACAAGCATCTGGCTGATCCCGTCATGCAATTCGCGCGCGACCCTGCCGCGCTCTTCCTCTTGGGTGTCGATGATCCGTTGGGTCAGATCTTTCAACTTGGCGTCAGCCAGCCGCCGTTCGCGGATGTTGAGGAACATCCCCGTGGTGAAAACCCCAAATAGCGCGGCAATGGCGATGGCGACGATATATACCGAGGTGCGCCTGATCCGTGCTTCGACATCGGCGCGGGCGGCGGCGACGTTTTCCAGCACGTCGTCGATATAGACGCCGGTGCCAATTACCCAGCGCCAGTCCTGCAATCCGTTCACATATACAATGATCCGTTCATTTGCCCCGGTAGAGGGTTTTGGCCAGTCAAAGCTGTGGTAGCCGCCACCGCTGCGCGCAATTCGGATCAGTTCGTCAGTGATTGGCGTTCCGTTGAGGTCGTTCAAACCCGTCCAATTTTTGCCGATCAGAAAGGTTTGCCGGGGTGCCACAAGGTTATTGCCGTCATAATCGAACACAAAGAAATAGCCATCCTGCCCATAAAGCATCGCTGAAAGCTCTCTTGTCACGGCCAGTTTGGCTGCTTCATCATCCGGGGCCGCCCGGCCATAGGTATTCACGAATGCGGTGCGCGCGATGGACAGGTAGTTCTTGAGCTCTGCGCGCTTGGTTTCGATCAACTGGGTTTCAAGCGCTTGGATTTCGCGTTCGGCTAGTTGCCGCGACTCAGCCGTTACGACAAGAAAAATCAGGAACACCGCCACGATCAATGGCAGCGTGGCCAAAAGAAAAACCTTCTGGCCATAGGTGATGCTGATATTGTCGCGAAGCCGCGAGATGAACCCGAACATATGCAAGAGCGATACGCGCGAATCGCTTGCGAATCAAACATCAACAGGGTGTTCTGCCTATGGGTGTGATGAGTGTTAGCGTGTAAACTGATGGCGCAATTGGTCAAAAATTGTGACAAAATCGTGTTTTCTACGCAGTACTACGTATTTTCCAACATAAACGCGCGGGCTAACCTGCGCTCACGAAATCGATCTGTCTTTGCCTGAAAAGTCGGGTGGGGGACAAAACTTTGGGAGGTTACTCTATGGATCGTCGTTCTTTTCTTAAAAACTCAGCACTTGGTGGCGGTGCCGCAGCTGCAACAGCATTGGCCGCACCGGCCTATGCGCAGGGCAATCGCACACTGACGCTGGTCACCACATGGGGCCGGGGTCTTGCCGGTGTGCATGATGCGGCACAACGCGCTGCAGACACGATCACGGCGCTGTCGGGCGGGTCACTGACCATTGATCTGAAGGCCGCTGGCGAGCTTGTTGGTGCGTTTGAAGTGTTTGACGCTGTGACCTCTGGTCAGGCGGATATGTATCACGGCGCTGACTACTACTTTGTCGGTCAGCATCCGGGCTATGCGTTCTTTACGTCGGTGCCATTTGGTATGACGCCGCAGGAAATCAGCAACTGGTATTATCAGGGCGAAGGTCAGGGGTTCCATGATGAGCTTGGCTCGATCTTTGGTCTGAAATCTTTCCTTGCCGGTAACACAGGCCCACAAGCTGGTGGCTGGTTTAGCAAGGAAATCGCTGGGCCAGAAGATTTCCAGGGTCTGAAATTCCGTATGCCCGGTCTGGGTGGCGAAGCATTGGGCAAGATGGGCGCATCTGTGCAGAACCTTCCCGGTGCGGAAGTGTATCAGGCGCTGGCATCCGGTGCGATTGACGGCACGGAGTGGATCGGCCCATGGGCGGATGAAAAAGCCGGCTTCCAGGAAATCACCAAGTTCTACTACACTGCTGGTATGCACGAGCCGGGCGCGGCGCTGTCGCTGGCCACAAACCTTGACGTGTGGGAGAGCCTGAGCCCCGAGCATCAGAAGATCATCGAGATCGCATCTGGTGAAGCACATCAGTGGAACCTGGCACAGTTCATGAACAATAACGGTTCTGCCCTGCAGCGTCTGCAGGCCGGTGGCGTGAAGGTTCTGGAATTCCCTGACAGTGTTTGGGATGCGATGGGCGCTGCTGCGCGCGAAACGCTTGACCAATACAATGGCGATGACATCTATGACCGTCTGCGGGCGTCCTACAACGCATCTATGGCTGCATCCTCTGGCTGGATCCAGCAATCCGAAGGCGCTTACCGCGCTCAGCGTGACCGTGTGATGGGCTAACGCCCGGAATTGATCACACATGTGATCATCCACAGTAAAGTGAGGGCCCGATGCGATCTGCATAGGGGCCCTCATACCAGGGGTGCCGGGAGGGTGCCCAAATCAAGCAGAATGACGATGGGGGGACTTTCCACATGGGCTTGGTCGAAGCATGGGGCGGAAACGCATTTGGGTGGTTCTTTGCCCATCTGATCGAGGCGTTTTACAACCTTGGTTACGCGCTGTTGCACCCAAGTGAGTGGTTGGCATGGCTTCCCTATATCAACGGCAACATGCCCGAGGTGGAGATCAAGGAATCCCTGATGCGCTTTATCTATTATGGCGCATCGGTCGAGTTTTTCTTTGTCGTCTTTGCCATTTTCCTGGTGATCACGATCATCGGTTTCATCTCAAACCGGTTCATGTGGGGTTGCGTGCGGGTGCTGGAAGGCTTTGCCAATGGCACGGGTCGTCTGTTTGCCTGGGCCGGTCTTTTGATGGTGCTGCAGCAGATTGTCATCATCTTCATGCAGCGCGTTTTTGCCGTGTCCGAGATTGGCATTGGCCTTGGCGCGACCTTTACCAAGGATGTCAGCTGGTGGTCGGAAGAGCTGAAATTCTATAACGCCATGATTGTCTGCATGTGTGTGACGTATACATTTGTGCAGGGCGGTCATGTGCGGGTTGATCTGGTTTATTCCGCCGTGAGTTACCGGACCAAGCGCCTGATCGATATGATCGGGTCAATGCTGTTCATGGTGCCTGCCGCCATTCTGACATGGCTTTATGGCTGGTTTTTCCTATGGCGGCATCTGGTTGTGCCGAACCCGTCCGCATCCGACACGTTGGACCGGTTGATCACCAAAGCCCGCGCGCTGCGCTGGAATGTGGAGACCATCGGGTTTTCGCCCAACGGATTCAATGCCTATTTCCTGTTCAAGGTCCTGCTGGTGACGTTCACCGCATTGGTTCTGTTACAGGCGGTCGCCTTCTTTTACCGATCATTCCTTGAGTTCAAGGAAGGTCCCAAAAGCGAAGGCAAGTTCCTTGATAAAGACCCGATCGGCGATCCTACCGCCGAACTTGTCGCTAAAATTCACTAAATCAGAGGCGAAACCCCATGCTTTTTGGACTTGATGGCATCGAGATCGGCATCATTATCGTCTTTCTGACGTTGTTTGCCGGTATCCTTTCAGGCTTTCCTGTCGCCTTTGCGATCAGTGGTTCTGCGGTAATCTCATTCGCGATTATCGCGGCTTTGGACAGTGCTGGGTTGCTGATCCATGCGGCCGTTGACACCAATTCGGCGGAGTATGCCGCCCTGATTGCCGAAGGCGTCAGGCCGGATGCGATATCGGTGTTCCGCTTCCCTGAATTGCCCCGCTATGAGGATGCGTTGTTCCCCGCTGGCTGGGAACAGGCGTTGGACCGTAATGTGGGTTTTCTGGTCAACCGGATGAACGAGCGCGTGCTGGCAGGCCAGTCCATTGAGACGCTGCTGGCGGTTCTGATGTTCGTGATGATGGGGATCGTGCTGGAACGGTCGCGCATCGCCGATGAATTGCTGACAACCATGGCCAAGGTGTTTGGCCCGCTGCCCGGCGGTCTGGCCGTGTCTATCGTTTTGGTCGGCGCGTTTCTGGCGGCGTCGACCGGGATTGTGGGTGCGACCGTTGTGACCATGGGCTTGCTGGCCTTGCCGACGATGTTGAAGAATGGCTATTCGCCGGAATTGTCGACGGGGGTCATTGCGGCTTCTGGCACATTGGGCCAGATCATTCCGCCGTCGATTGTGATCGTGCTTTTGGGCACGCTGGCCGGTGATCTGTATTCTGCCGCACAAGAAGACCGCGCCCGGTTGGCGGGCTGTTCGGATGCGCTGACCTATCTGGGTGAGCCTGCGGTTGTTTCGGTCGGCACGCTGTTTCAGGCAGCCCTGCTGCCCGGTATCCTGTTGGCTGTGCTATATGCCACCTATGCGTTTGGCTTTGCGATGTTCAACCCGTCCAAGGCACCTGCGGTGCAATTGGGTGACACGGAATCCGGTGAAAAGGCACCGGCGCGAAATGGCTTTACCTGGTTTCTGGCGGTGCCCGTTGGCCTGATCGCCCTGACCATCAGCATGGGGCAGGTCGGGCTGGTGGGCAATCAGTCGGTGATTGTCGACAGCTTCACCGATGCCGGGCAGACCGCGTCGCTGCGCACCCGGGTCAGTGATGAATGTCAGGCGTCGATGATCGAATTGCACGGGCAGGATGCCTGGGATGCCGCGATTGCCGAACAGACCGCCATTGATGATGCGGGCGGGGTCGCGCAGGCGCGCGCCTTGTCGGATGAAGAGCGCGCCACATTGGTTGAGGCCCGTGTTGCGCAAGCTGCCCCGATTGGCACTGGCATTGCCATCACGGTGTTGCTGCTGGGTCTGATGCTGGTGATTGCGCGGGGTATCGCCCCTTACGCCAACAAGGTGCCATTGATGATTGGTGCGGGCGGGCTTGTCCTGCTGCTGGCCGTTGACGTGCTGATCATCGGGCCGTTGACGACGCCCGGGGCGACCACGTTGATGATCGCCATTCCGTTGTTGATTGCCTTTATCGGGTTGCGCACGGCGGCGGGTTATCTGGCGGGTAATGAAATCCTGCGCGTTGTGTTCCCGCCTCTTGTGCTGATTGTGGCTGTGCTGGGGTCGATCCTGGGTGGGATTACCAACCCGACACCGGCTGCGGCGCTGGGTGCGGGCGGTGCGATCCTGCTGGCGACCTATCGCAAGTTGCAGGATCAGGGCCGGTCGGGTCGGTTGGTGCTGCTGACCGCAGGTGCCATCGTGTTGATGCTGATCATCGGCGTGAATTTCGATATGCGACTGGGCCAGGAGGTCGTGCTGCTGGAAAATCGGATCGCCTATATCGTGGCATTTGGCTGCTTCCTGTTTGCGATGTTCGGTCTGATCTGGTCATGCGGCGTGTTGCTGAGTGGTGGTGTCCTGACCCCGGTGGTCCGCGAGACGGCGAAGGTTACGTCGATGGTGTTTACCATTCTGATCGGCTCTCAATTGCTGAACCTTGTTCTGATTTCATTCGGGGGGGAACATTACATCCAGCAATTCCTGCGGTCATTCGACAGCGAATTGCAGGTGTTCTTGCTGGTGATGTTGGTCCTGTTTGTGCTGGGTTTCGTGCTGGATTTCCTGGAGATCATCTACATCGTGATCCCGATTGTGGGCCCCGTGATTTATGGTGGTACGTTTGACCCTAAATGGGTGACGATCATGATTGCTGTGAATTTGCAGACATCGTTCCTGACCCCGCCATTTGGTTTTGCCCTGTTCTATCTGCGGGGGGTTGCGCCAAAATCGATCACCACCGGTCAGATTTACAAAGGTGTGATGCCGTTTATCGGGATACAGGTGGCGGGTTTACTGTTGCTGTGGATGTTCCCGGGCGTCGTGACAATTGTTCCAAACCTGCTCAACTAAGGTTTAGTATCATGGCGCAGGCCTGTGCCTGCGCCGTGCCAAGTTCCGCCCGCTACGATGCTTTACGCGCCAAGGAACCGTCTGTTGCGGCGATAACTCGCATCTCTTCGCGGTTCACAGGGCGCCCGAAATAGTAGCCTTGCACCTCTGCGCAATCCTCTGACAGCAGAAAATCAAGTTCGTCGGCGTCTTCTACCCCTTCGGCGAGGACGGGAATATGCATCGCCTTGGCCATCATGATCGTGGCCCGGATGATCGCGGCGCGTTTTTCGTCGCGATGGACGCCGGAAACAAAGCTGCGGTCGATCTTGATCTTGTCAAAGGGCAGCGATTGCAAGGTGGCCAGCGATGAATACCCGGTGCCAAAGTCATCCATCGCGATCCGAACGCCCAGATCCTTGATCCTGTGGATGACGGAACGTGTGGTGTTGTGATCGCGAATGACGCTGGCTTCGGTAATCTCAAGCTCTAGCTGATCGCTGTTCAGGCCGCTTCGGTCCAATGCATCCGCGACCTGTTCGCTGAAACCCGGCTGCAGCAGTTGTTGAGGGGCCACGTTGACTGCGATCCGCAAGGGTGTTTCCCAACTTGCAGCTTCTTCGCAGGCGGTGCGCAAAACCCAGCTGCCGATTTCACAGATAATGCCCGTTTCTTCGGCGATGGGGATGAATTGGTCCGGTCTGATGCACCCGCGTATGGGGTGGTTCCACCTGATTAATGCCTCAAAACCGACCGGTCTGTGCGTCTTGATATCGTTTTGCTGTTGGTAGTGGAGTTCGAATTGGTCTTCCTCAAGCGCGATGCGCAAATCGGCCTTCATCGCTGTGCGGGCCCGGTCGTCAGCATACATTTTGGGCTCGAACGCGACAATCCCGCTATTGTCCAACCTTTTGGCGCGATACATCGCGATGTCCGAATATTCCTGTATCAAGGCCAGATCGGTGCCATCCTGGGGCGCGCATGACAGGCCAATGCTGACGCCCAGTTGCAGGCGCAGATCCTGATGTCTGACCGGGCGCAACACTTGCGTTCGCAGTCGCTGCGCAAATTCCTGTGCGTCATCCCGCCCGGTGATATCATATTTCAGTGCGACAAATTCGTCCCCACCGATGCGTGCTACAAATTCACCCCGTTGCAAAACCGATGACATCCGTTGCGTGACGGAAATCAGGGCGGCATCGCCTGCATTATGCCCATAGAGATCATTGATTTGCTTGAACATATTCAAGTCCAAGGTCAGGATTGCGATGCTACGCGATGCGTCGTTGTCAGGTGCTGACCTGGCATCAATTAATGCCCGAAGTTTCTGTCGGTTGGGCAGGTTGGTCAGCGGGTCGGTCAACGCCATTTCCTGCAATTTGCGCCGGGCATCCTGTGCCAGATGCGCCTCTATCATGAAGGCTGTCATACCCATGAACAGGATAAAGATGATCAGGCCCAGCACAACCAATGCAAGGGCCGTGTCAGACAATGGGGTGGGGGGCACGATGATGGTTGGGTTTAGCGCGATCGTGATGGCCGCCATGCCGGTGAAATGCATGGTGCAGATCGCCAGAACCATCGCAACAGCGCCGCCAAGCCAGCAGAACCGGGTGACCGGATGCACAATCCGATGAAAGGACAACGCCCCAAGCCCCGCGCCAAGCGCAACCGATGCGATCAGCAGGTCCATTTCCCAGATGATTTCGCCCGGAACAAGATAAGCTGACATGCCCAGATAGTGCATCATTGCGACCGTTAGCCCGAACACAACACCGCCCATTTCTGGTGCGCGGCGATGAAACTGACCGGTTGCGACGAACATGGAAAGTGCAACCCCCAGGATCGCCACGATCAGCGACAGCGCTGTCACGAAGGGTTCGTAACCATGCTCAATCCCCGGTTCATAGGCCAGCATTGCGATGAAATGCGTCGCCCAGACCATCCCGCCACCTACAATCCCGGTCAGCGCGATTTGCACCCGTTGCGCGCGCGGCGTCATTTTGCGTAGCCGCAAGGCAAGCCGGACGGTCAGGATTGACCCAACCAAGCATATCGCCGCAGCAACCATGACGAGCCACAGAACATGCTCGTTACTGAAACAGCCTGCGACCCTTAGCATCAATCACTCCTACTTAACCGGGTAGGGGATAATGTGATCTGCCTAAGAACTGGTTATCAGTTGGGATTTTAGCTACTTTGGCGGGCTGATCTGTCAGCTGCGCCCGTCGGGCAGGTTGATCCGTGCGACCTGTTCGGCGATCGGATCATTGGAGAGCGGATGCACATCGGCGTCGTATTGGTTGGGGTCACCCAAGGGTTGCCACGCCCCGTCACCATAGACTTCCAACCCTTTGAAATTTGCCTTGTACCCCATCTTGGGGCTGCCGGGCACCCAATAGCCCAGATAGACGTAAGGCAGGCCTAGATCCAGCGCGATGGCGATATGATCAAGGATGATGTAAGTGCCAAGCGACAGTTTTTCGAGCACGGGGTCAAAGAAGGAATAGACCATCGATAACCCGTCATCGAGAATATCGGTCAGGCAAACCGCACGCAGCCCTTCGTCGTCTTCATATTCGATCAGCCGTGACCGGATCGGTGTTTCCTCGACCATGGCGGCAAATTCGAACATGTCCATGTCGGCCATGCCCCCGGCGGCGTGCCGTCCGTCCAAGTATTTGCGGAAAAGCGCGTATTGATCCTCGGTCGCCCAAGGTGATGTTGCCCGCCGTTGCAGATGTTCTGCCCGCCGCTGCACCCGCCGTTGGCTGCGATTGGGCGCAAAGAGCGAGACATCAATCCGTGCCGACATACAGGCAGAGCATTCCGCGCAAGACGGCCGGTAAAGCACGTTTTGCGAACGCCTAAAGCCCTGTTTTGAAAGGGAATCGTTGAGCTTTGCTGCGGTGTCGCCCTGCAATGCCGTAAACAGCTTACGTTCCATCCGTCCTTCAAGGTACGGGCACGGCTGTGGGGCCGTCACGTAGAATTGTGGGGCGATGGGCAGCGTATGGCGCATTGGTTGTTCCGCGTAGGTTCAGCGAAGATTAGCAATGCTTCCCGCCTGCGCCAAGCCCCTCGCTTAACAAGAGGTTAATGTGAGGGACTTGGATCTATTTTGGTGATTTGAGCGGGTTTGTCTCAGCCCTGTCTTTGCTCTGGCTCTTCCAGCTCCGGAGCGGATGTCTTGTCCAGATTGGTCACCCGGCGGGCCCGTTGATCAAGGAAGTCGTCGAACTCGGATTTGTCTTTTGCTGCACGCAAGCGACCAAGGAAATTTTCAAAGCGCTCCTGCTCTTCCTCCAGCCGTTCCAGCGTGTCAGACCGGTAGGCGTCAAAGCTTGCATTACCGCTGCCGCGCTTGCCTGCCTCTGGCGTCAGCGACATGAGTGTTTCGACGGATGGTGCAGTCGGGCCATTGCCCCAGCGGCCCGGGGCGAAACCGCCGCGCCAGCCCAGGACGAGTGCCACGATGATCCCGCCAACCAGTGACGCATCAAAGGCAAAGATCACGGCCAGAATGCCAAAGACGCCAAAGAGGATTGTGGAAAGGACCTGCACGGCCACTGGCATGGTATTGGTGGCTGGCTGCGGTGTTGGATTATTCGTCGTCATATCGATGCTTGTCATGATGTTTCCCCTGAATGGAAAATGGGCCCCCGGATCGGGAGCCCATTTTGGACTTAGGCCGCGTTGTCGTCATCGCGGGTATTGTCGTCATCCTTGGACGCTTGTGCCCGTTCGTTCATGAATTCGTCGAACTCGGCCTTGTCCTTGGCTTCGCGCAGCCGCTTGAGGAAATCCTCGAACCGGTCCTGCTCTTCTTCCAGACGGCGCAGGGTCTCGTTCTTGTAGGCGTCGAATGCGCTGTTGCCGGATGTTTTGCCCATGTGACGGGCGCGGGTCCGGGCCATGCCGGTGCAGGATTTGTTAAACATGCGTTTGCTCCAGATCATGTAGGCAAGAAGGGCGAGGCCGATGGGCCAGAAGAAGATGAAGCCCAAAACCATGGCGGCGATCCAAGCGCCTTTGCCGCGCTCGTCCAGCCAGGCTTCGGCCCGGGCAAAGAACCCAGGGCGGGTGTTATATGCCATCGGGGAGTGGGTGGTTGCGGTGTTCATGGTCGGCTCCTTATCAGTCCGTTTGCGTTAATGTGAATGCCTTTCACATGATTAGATATCGGAAGGGTGAGCCTGATCTTCAAGGGTTAATGTGAAGGTTTTTTACATTTGTACGGAAATCGTAATAAAATCAGCTTGTTGTGCTACAGAAATCTTGATCAGCGTTGTTGGAGAGATCGGAAAGATATGCCGTGGTGTGCCCGCTGCGGCGAAAATTTCATCAAATTCCAGCAAGCGCGGATCCATAAAAGCCCGTATCGGGTTCAGATGCCCCACGGGTGCCACCCCACCGATGGCGAAGCCGGTTTGCGCCCGGATCAGCGCGGCATCGGCCTTGCCCAAAGGTTCGCCCGCGACCTGTGCCGCCTTGTCGCTATCGACCTGATTGCCACCAGCGGTGATGAACAGGATTGCCTGACCGGATGTTTGCCCGGCAAAGATCACCGACTTGGCGATCTGGTCCAGATGGCAGCCCGCCGCATCCGCGGCCTGTTGCGCTGTCCGGGTCTCGGCCCCCATTTCAATAGGGGTGATGTCCAGCCCGGCATCACGGAGCGCCTTGGTCACGCGTTTGAGGCTTTTGCTCATGATCATCATTCCTTTTTTGCGCATCTTAACCGGACGGATCTGATTGACCATACTGTCGGGGGGCCGCAAGGTTGGCCCATGTCGATTGCAGCCCGCCAGACCCGTTGTCCGAACCCGTATGAACCTGAAAGGGGCAATGATGCCGTGGCAGCGTTGCCGGGTCTTGATGCTGATTTGCGTCCGCTGATCCGGGGTACGGCAGGGTGCAGCCCCTATCTGGCGGGGTTGATTGCGTCAGAGGCGGAATGGCTGCCAGAGGCGCTGGCTGATCCTGAAAGCGCTGTGTCGGGCATATTGGGTGATATCCCGGGGATCGCGCTGGACCAGTTGCCCGCTGAGTTGCGTCAAGCCAAGCGACGCATCGCATTGATCGCAGCATTAGCCGACCTTGGCGGTGTCTGGCCGTTGGAAAAGGTCACACAGGTTCTGACCGATTTTGCGGATGCGTCGGTGCATGGCTGCCTAGTCACGCTTGTCGGGGCGGAGATTGCGCGGGGCAAACTGCCCGGTGATCAGGACGCGGAAACAGCAGGGGGGATGACCGCCCTGGCCATGGGTAAGATGGGCGCGGGCGAGCTGAACTATTCGTCGGACATTGACCTGATTTGCCTGTTCGATGAAACCCGATTTGACCCAGATGATTACCATGATGCGCGCGCGTCCTTCATCCGGGTGACCCGCCGGATGACAGCGATCCTGTCGGATGTGGCGGCAGGCGGTTACGTGTTTCGCACCGATTTGCGGTTGCGCCCTGACGCATCCGTGACCCCGGTATGCCTGTCGATGGAAGCCGCTGAGCGCTATTATGAAAGCGTTGGTCGTACATGGGAACGCGCCGCCTATATCAAGGCGCGCGCTTGCGCGGGCGATATTGCGGCAGGCGAGGAGTTCTTGAAAACCCTGCGTCCCTTTGTCTGGCGCAAGCATCTGGATTTTGCCGCCATTCAGGACGCCCATGACATGCGCCTGCGCATTCGTGATCATAAGGGATTGCGCGGCGCGCTGGTGCTTGAAGGGCATAACATGAAGCTGGGCCGCGGCGGCATTCGCGAGATCGAGTTTTTCACCCAGACCCGCCAGTTGATTGCCGGTGGCCGCGATCCGTCATTGCGCGTCCGTGGCACGCATGACGGTTTGCAGTGCTTGGCAAAGGCCGATTGGGTGCCGCAGGAGACGGCGGATACCCTTTATGATCACTACAGGTTTCATCGCGAGGTGGAGCATCGCTTGCAAATGATCAATGACGCCCAGACCCATCATTTACCCAATGATGCAGAAGGGTTTGATCGCTTGGCAGCCTTTATGGGGCGTGATCTGGCGGCGCTACGCCGTGATCTGACGGATCGGTTGGAAGAGGTTCACGCGCTGACCGAAGGTTTTTTTGCACCCGAACCGGCGGCCCCGGTGACGTCAGACTGGGGGCGTGACGTCGTGGCCCGTTGGCACAGCTATCCTGCCTTGCGGTCGCAGCGTGCGACAGAAATATTTGACCGTCTGACGCCGCAAATCATGGCCAGCCTGCAAGATGCCGCCCGCCCTGATGAAGCGCTGACCCAGTTTGATGGTTTTTTGGCGGGCCTGCCTGCGGGGGTGCAATTGTTTTCCCTGTTCGAGGCGAACCCACAACTGACCCAGTTGATCGTTGATATCGCAGCGACAGCCCCAGCACTTGCGCAATATCTGTCGCGGAATGCAGGCGTGCTGGATGCCGTGATCGGTGGTGCGTTTTTTGATCCATGGCCCGGCAAGGACGGGTTGGTTGCTGATTTACAGGCGATTTTGGCCGCTGCACCGGATTACGAGTCGCAGCTGATCGCCGCCCGCCGCTGGGCCAAGGAATGGCATTTTCGTATCGGTGTGCATCACTTGCGCGGCTTGATTGATGCCGCAGCCAGCGGTCAGCAATATGCCGATCTGGCAGAGGCGGTATTGGCCGGGTTATGGCCCGTCATTGTCGCTGAATTTGCCCGCAAGCATGGGGATATGCCCGGACGTGGGGCAGTGGTGCTGGGCATGGGGTCGCTGGGGGCCGCCCGTTTGAACGCCGAATCCGATCTGGACTTGATCGTGATCTATGATGCGCCTGGCGTTGATGCGTCTGACGGGCGGCGTCCATTGGCGACGCGCGCTTATTACGCCCGACTGACCCAAGCCTTAGTAACTGCGCTGAGCGCGCAGATGGCCGAGGGTCGGTTATATGAGGTGGATATGCGATTGCGCCCATCGGGGCGTCAGGGGCCGGTCGCCACATCGCTGGATGCGTTTCGCACTTATCAACGGGACGAGGCATGGACATGGGAGCATCTGGCGCTGACCCGCGCCCGCCCGGTTGCCGGGGTGGCAGAGATTGGTGCTGAACTGGATGGGTTTCGCGTGCCCTTGCTGGCCGAGAAAGGGCAGGGTGCGCAGGTACTGCCTGACCTTGCCGATATGCGTGCCCGGATTGCAGAGGCCAAGCCCCCGCAAGGTGATTGGGACGCCAAGATCGGCCCCGGTCGCTTGCAGGATGCCGAACTGTTTGCGCAGGCCTGTGCCTTGCGGGCAGGCAGTTCCGCCCATGATCTGGAGGGGCAATTGGCCGCCGGTGTCGCGGATGGCTGGATTAGTGCCGCAGACGCGCAGGCCGTCAGCGATGCGGCTGGGCTTTTCTGGCGGGTGCAGGCAGCGGCGCGATTGCTGGCCGGCGGACCGCTTGATCCCGATGCGTTGGGCGAGGGAGGGCGTCGTTTTCTGCTGCGCGAAACGGGGTTTGAGACGATGGATGAACTGAAACAGGCGATTGATGATGCGGCAGGGGTGGCGGATGCCGTGATCTCGCGCGAACTGGGTGCGGTGTGATGGATCGTGATCCGCGCGACCCCAAGGGCTTGATCAGAGAGGCCTACCGGATCGATGGCATCACCGTGGCGGAGTGTCGGACGATATTCCTTGATTGGGCACTGGGCGTGCCGGTCGAGGCTGAAATCAAAAACCTGGTGCAGGAATTGCTGGTGCAATATGCCGATCAGCCGACCAGCCACCCAATGACGCAGACATTGGTCGCGGCCCTGCAAGACACGCAAGCGCCACGCAGGCGTGGTGGGCGTGCGGCCCGCGTGGACCTGTCCCGGACTTGATCCGGGACCTCTACCTGAGCCGACCATGAGGTCCCGGATCAAGTCCGGGACGGGGTTCTTATCGTGGCAGGCCTGCCGCCTCTGCTGCCAGTGTCGTGATGCCCGCCCAGTCGCCAGACTGAACTTTGTCTTTTGGTGCGACCCATGACCCGCCAACGCAAAGCGTGTTGCCAAGCGACAGATAGTCATTTGCATTTTTTAGGCTGACGCCGCCGGTAGGGCAGAACTTCACCTGCGGGATCGGCGCGCCGATGGCTTTGAGCGCAGGAGCGCCGCCATTCGCCTCTGCTGGAAAGAACTTCTGGACTGTGTAGCCGCGTTCCAGCAGCCGCATCGCTTCGGATGCTGTGGCCGCACCGGGCAAGAGCGGCAAGTCATTGGCTTCGCAGGCATCCAGCAGAATATCCGTCGCCCCGGGGGATACGCCGAATGTGGCCCCGGCTTTTTTCGCCTCTTCCACGTCTTTTGGTGTCAGCAATGTGCCTGCACCGACGGCCCCGCCCGGAACGGTTGCCATTTCACGGATCACATCAAGGGCGGCAGGGGTGCGCAACGTGACCTCAAGTGCGGGCAGGCCGCCTGCGACCAGTGCCTGCGCCAGATCAGCGGCAATGGCGGCGTCATCCACCACCAGAACCGGAACAACGGGGGCAAGTAGGCAAACCTTGGCAGCGGCAGCTGAGGCGTCTTGTGGGGTCATGTCATAAATCTCTTGTTAATTCGGAAAAAGGGTCGGGTGTGTGTCACACAACCACCCCGGCGCCATCGGCAGCAAGGCCAACATTCTGGCGGAAGCATTCAAAAAGCTCGCGTCCGACGCCGGTGCCATTGCCGCTAAGGTCTGCAGTGGCCGGGCTGCGTGTCGCCAGATCAACGCCCAGCACATCTATTGTGCCTTTGGTGGCGTCCAGCCGGACGATATCACCATCCTGGACCAGGCTGATTGGCCCGTGATCTGCGGCTTCGGGGCAGACATGGATGGCAGAAGGCACTTTGCCCGACGCACCGGACATGCGCCCATCCGTTACCAGCGCCACTTTCAGCCCGCGATCCTGCAACACGGCAAGCGTCGGTGTCAGACCGTGCAGTTCCGGCATGCCGTTGGATTTCGGTCCCTGAAAGCGCACGACTATGACAGTGTCACTGGTCAACTCGCCTGCCTTGAAGGCGGCTTTCACAGCGTCCTGGGTATGAAAGACGCGGGCAGGGGCCTCGATAATATGTCTTTCTTCGGCAACGGCAGAGGTTTTGATCACGCCCCGCCCCAGATTGCCGGATAGTTGAGTCAGGCCGCCATGGCTGTGGAACGGGTTGCTGGCCGGGCGCAGGATCTTGTCGTTCAGCGTCTCGCCAGTTCCGTCGGCATAGGTAATTCGGCCATCGGTCAGTTTGGGATCCTTGGTGTACAGGTCCAGCCCGTCGCCTGCGACGGTTTTGGTATCGGGATGCAGCAGTCCTGCCTTCAGCAGCTCGCCAATCATGAACCCCAAACCCCCGGCCGCGTGAAAGTGGTTCACGTCTGCCAGACCGTTGGGGTAAACCTTTGCCATTAATGGCGTGACCTCTGATAGGTCGCTAAAGTCTTCCAGATCAAGAATGATCCCTGCCGCCCGCGCCATGGCGGGCAGATGGATGACAAGGTTGGTGGACCCGCCCGTGGCCATCAAGCCGACAAGGCCGTTCACAAAGGCGCGTTCATCCAGAATGTCGCAAACCGGGCGATAATCATTGCCAAGCGCTGTGATCGAAAGCGCGCGTTCGGTTGCTGCGGTGGTTAGCGCGTCGCGCAACGGTGTGCCGGGGCTCACGAAGGACGCGCCGGGCATGTGCAGCCCCATGAATTCCATCAACATCTGGTTGGTGTTAGCTGTCCCGTAAAAGGTGCAGGTGCCCGGCCCATGGTAAGAGGCCATTTCAGCCGCCATCAGCTCATCACGCCCAACCTCGCCAGTGGCGAATTGCTGGCGGACCTTGGCCTTTTGGTCATTGGGCAAGCCCGAGGTCATGGGCCCCGCAGGGATAAAGATGCCCGGGATATAGCCGAATGTTGCCGCTGCTATCACCAACCCTGGCACAATCTTGTCGCAGACGCCCAGATAAACGCTTGCGTCAAAGACGTTATGCGACAGGCCCACACCAGCGGCCAATGCGATCACATCCCGTGAAAACAGTGACAATTCCATACCGGTCTGGCCTTGTGTCACCCCATCACACATGGCCGGCACGCCGCCCGCCACCTGTGCTGTGCCACCCGATGCCCGGGCCGCAGCACGGATTAGATTGGGATAGCGTTCAAAGGGCTGATGCGCAGACAACATGTCATTATAGGCGGTGACGATCCCAAGGTTAGGGGTGGGCGCGTCGGTCAATGCAGCTTTGTCATCGCCCATGGCGGCATAAGCATGGGCCTGATTGCCGCAAGTCAGATGCGCCCGCCGAGGCCCTTCGGCAGCGGCCCGTGCCATCGTATCAAGATACTTGCGCCGGGGGCCTTCGGAGCGCGCCCGAATACGGTCTGTCACGGCGGCAATTGTGGGGTGAAGTGGCATCTTGATCCTCTGATGACTGGGGTTGTCGGCGTTCGACGCATAGTAACATGTGCTGTTAGCGCTAACAAGATCGGGCGAGCGCATCATTGCAAAAACGAGGACAATTGTACAAAATTTGCCTTAATCGTGCCATTGACCGTTGTTATCGGCTCGAAGCTGAGACGCATTTCTTGAGGTGATGGATAATGTTTAAAAGGTTGCTGGTGGCGCTTGTCATGTTGGTCGGTTTGGTCGCCTGTGCTGGTGGGCAAACGGGCGTGCGAAGTACCGCACCAGAAGGTGTGCAGCGGTCTTACCAGCTTGCGGATATGCGATTTTCTGCGTCACCTGAACTGAAAGTATCTGAGGCCACAGGATATTACCCAATCGCTGATGTCGTCTGGCGCGGCGATCCGTGGGGCGAGCGCATTCCGCAGATTGCGGCGATGTTTGAAACGGCTGTTGCCCGGAACAAGCCGGCGTTGCGCGGCAGTCAGCCGGTTGTCATAGACGTACAACTGGTACGATTTCATGGAGTGACTGACCGAACCCGGTATTCGGTTGGTGGCGTCTACAACATCATCTTCTTGATGACGGTGCGCGATGCTGGATCGGGTGTCGTGATCGAACCGGTGCGTCGCGTCGTGGCCAATCTGGACGCCCCCGGTGGTTCGCAGGCCGTGGTCTTGGAACAAAGCGGTCAGACCCAGAAGGTGCGGGTCACGGATTTCCTGACGCAGGTGTTGCGGCGCGAGCTTTCCTGATCGTCCCACTTTTCACCTTGCGTGAATGCAGGTAAGGGGCGGGCATGAATAGTGCAGCCACCACATCCGCCACCGTCAGATTAACCCCCAAAGCCGAAGTGCGGGCGATCCGCCACGGCTTCCCTTGGGTCTATGCCAATGAATTGGTGACCGACAGGCGCACGCGCGCGCTGTCTCCCGGCACCATTGCCGTCTTGGAAGATAGTGCCCGCCAACCATTGGGTGTGGTTGCGGTTAACCCGACCTCAAAGATCATTTGCCGTATGCTGGATCGCGATCCGACGGCGGTGATCGATCAGGCGTGGTTTGCCGCCCGGATCGCGCGGGCGCTCGCCCATCGCGCCCGGCTGTATGATGCGCCTTTCTATCGCCTGATCCATGCAGAGGCCGATGGCTTGCCCGGCGTGATTATTGACCGCTTCGGCGATCTGGCTGTGATCCAACCCAATGCAGCATGGGCCGACGGCCTGCTGGCCCCGCTGGTCGCCGCATTGGTTGAGGTCACAGGCGTCAGCACAATTGTGTCCAATGGCACCGGGCGGGCGCGCGGATTGGAAGGGCTGGAGGAGGTTATGGCCGTCCCGCATGGTGCAGCCCCTGATGCGCCTATTCCTGTTCCGATGAATGGTGCCACCTATCTGGCCGACGTTATGGGCGGCCAAAAGACCGGGTTGTTCTTTGATCAGCGCGAAAATCACGCCTTTGCCGCCCGGCTGGCCAAGGGCGCGCGGGTGCTGGATATGTTTTCGCATGTTGGTGGTTTTGGCTTGGCTGCGTTGGCGGGCGGTGCGCAGTCGGTTCTGGCGGTGGACGGGTCGCGGCCTGCGCTGGATTTGGCCGCCCAAGGGGCCGAACAGATGGGGATGACGGACCGGTTTACAACCCGGAAGGGCGATGCTTTTGCCCAGTTGACGGCGCTGGCGGAAGAGGGTGCGCAGTTTGATCTGGTGATTTGTGATCCGCCTGCCTTTGCGCCCTCGCGGCAGGCATTGGACGCGGGGCTGCGTGCTTATGAACGGATCGCCCGGCTTGCCGCCCCTCTGGTCGCAGATGGTGGCTATCTGGGATTGTGTTCCTGTTCACATGCGGCTGATCTGACCAAATTCCGCAATGCATGCTCGCGCGGCATCGGGCGCGGGGGCAGGCGGGGCCAGATCATTCATACGGGCTTCGCCGGGTCTGATCATCCGTTGATGCCGCATCTGGCCGAAAGCGGCTATCTGAAAGCCGTGTTCTACCGCCTATGAGGGTGCTGATCGACGCTTGCGTGCTTTATCCGACGGTGATGCGCGAGGTGGTTTTGGGCTGCGCACGCGAAGGGTTGTTCGAGGCGCGATGGTCCGCCCGCATCCTGGAAGAATGGGCGCGTGCGACAGCGAAACTCGGGCCGGGGCAGGAGGTCATCGCGCGGGGCGAGATTGCGGCATTGGGCGCGACATTCCCTGACGCAATTGTACCGGAATATCATGGGTTGCAAGTGCGATTATGGTTACCGGATCCGGACGACATTCATGTGTTGGCGGCGGCAGTGGCCGGGTCATGCGATGCGATCATGACGGTGAATGCCAAGGACTTCCCGGGCAATATTCTGGCCGAAGAGGGCGTTTTCCGTGTGGACCCGGATGCGTTTCTGCGCGGGTTGCTGGAAGAGGCCCCGGATCAGGTCCGGGGCGTGGCTGATGCTGTGCTGGCCGAAGCGAACCGGCTGTCAGAGGGAGAATGGGAAATGCGCGCCTTGATGAAAAAAGCGCGTCTGCCCCGGCTGGGCAAAGCGCTAGCGACAAAATCTCTGTGAGATTTTGAACACAAATTTTCTAAGAAAGTTTGGCGTCACGCCTGCCATTTCGTTTCGTTTGCTTCAATTGCCGCAATCCGCTGTGGTGATTTCGGGTGGCTGAGCATCCAGGCTGGGCTGGCCGCACCATGCGCGCCGGTCAGTTTCTCAAGCTTGGTAAAAAGTGACTTCTGTGGCTCTGTACCAATTCCGGCCTTGACCAGCAGGGCAGAGGCATAGGCATCCGCCTCGAATTCGTCATTACGGGACAAGCGCGCGGCCACAAGCCGCATCAACAGACCAGCGAACCATGGTCCAATGCCCGGCAGGAACCGGCCCAGCACCATGGCAAGTGCCGTGCGCATCGCGTTTTGCCCGGAAAAGTCGATCATCCGCCGTTTGGAATGGCCAAGGGCGACATGGCCCAATTCATGCGCGATGACGCTCGCCATTTCCTCTGACGTGACCTCACCTTTGCGGTATTTGTTGAAGAACCCACGGGTGATAAAAATCCGACCGTCGGGGGCGGCCAGCCCGTTGACGGGTTCGATTTCGTAGATATGCACCTTGATCCGTTCGATATCCAGCGCTTGCGCCATGCGATCGGTCAGCACTTTCAGGATCGGATCAGCCAGTTCGGTCGAGTTGGCGTCCAATTCGCGTGACGTGCGCCAGACCGAAAACCGGTACATCACAAAACCATATAAAACGGCCAACAGGATCGGGGTAAATTTGATCATGAGTTGTATATGGGTTCAAAGCCCCAAAAATCAAAGCACAGACTGCCGCGGTCCACGGTTCAGACCTGTCCCAATCGCTGCTTGGCCAAGGCGTGTAACTTGTAATGGGCAGGCACGGTCAAGGCGCGCTCCAAAAATGCGGTATCCTGAAAATTGCCCAGATAAGCGTGCATGTTTTCGATGATTGTGATGCGGTCGCCCGCGAATGCGTGCAATTGGACGGCCATACCACTGGAAACGGCCCCCGATTTCAAGACCCGCGCATAGGCACCGGGGCGCTCCATCGCGTAGAATTGCTTTACCGCCTGCGGGGTACCGATATGGGCCGCATAAGTCGCGCAAGGAATACGTGGTGAGGTGATTTGCAAGGTGACATCACCCATGGTGAGGATATCGCCAATGGCGAGGGTTGCGGTTTCAAGATCGGTGATCACCAGATTTTCGCCAAAGAACCCCGGCTTGATGTCACGTCCCAGTTCCTGCGCCCAATGCGCCAGATCGGGCGCGCCCATGAGATAGACCGCCTGATCAACACCACCGTGGTTTTCCAGATCGCAGATCGTGTCGCCGTCCAGACCTCGCGGACCAACCATTACGCGGCTATCGACGGGTGTCTTGAAATGCCCGGTCATGCCAGTCTTGGCCGGGGTCTTTTCCGGTTTGCCGATCTGGACGCTCAAGACTTTCATTTCACCGCCCCAGCAATTTCATACCCGCCTCTATTCCCGACAACGTCATCGGCACCATCCGGTCGGCGCCAAAAATCTGCTGAATCATCTGGATCGACTGGGTGTAGGGCCAATAGCGTTCATCCAGCGGATTGATCCACAAATGTGCGGGCCATTGATCGCGCGCACGGGTCAGCCATGTCTCGCCTGCTTCTTCGTTCCAATGTTCATTCGCCCCGCCTTTGAAGGCGATTTCGTAAGGTGACATGCTGGCGTCACCCACAAAGACGCATTTGTAGTCGGGCCCATAGGTGCGTAGGACCTCCCAAGTGGGGGTCTGGGCATTCCAGCGCCGCCGATTATCTTTCCACACCCCTTCGTAAAGGCAGTTGTGAAAATAGAAATATTCGAAATGTTTGAATTCGGATTTGGCCGCGCTGAACAATTCCTCGACCACCTTGATATGCGGGTCCATTGATCCGCCGACATCCAAAAACAGCAGGACCTTGACCGCATTGCGCCGCTCTGGTCGGGTTTGCACATCCAGATAACCCTGTTCGGCCGTCGCGCGGATGGTGCCATTCAGGTCCAGTTCGTCTGCCGCCCCATCGCGCGCCCAGCGGCGCAGCCGTTTCAGCGCGACCTTGATATTGCGGGTGCCCAGTTCGACCGTGTCATCCAGGTTGCGAAAATCGCGCTTATCCCAGACTTTGACAGCGCGCTGATGGCGGCTTTCGTTCTGGCCGATGCGCACACCTTCGGGATTGTACCCGTAGGCCCCAAAAGGGGAGGTGCCTGCCGTGCCGACCCATTTGCTGCCGCCCTGATGGCGGCCTTTTTGTTCCTCTAGCCGTTTTTTGAGCGTTTCCATCAGCTTGTCGAAACCGCCCAATGCCTCAATCTCGGCCTTTTCAGCGTCGGTCAGATGCCTTTCAGCGAGCTTTTCCAACCAATCGGCCGGGATATCGACCGCATTCAGCACGGCATCATCGGGGATCTGGTCAAGCCCTTCGAACGTCGCCGCAAAGGCCCGGTCGAACTTGTCGAGATGGCGTTCATCTTTAACCATCACTGTACGGGCCAGAAAGTAGAACCCTTCGATGTCGTAGGTCGCAAGACCTGCCTTCATCCCTTCCAAGAACGACAGGAATTCACGCAGGGAAACCGGCACCCCGGTTTCGCGCAGATTGTCGAAGAAACGCAGGAACATTGGCGTCAGATATAGCTGCGTTCGATGAAGATCAGCACGAACAGACCGATCAGCCCAAACAGGACCGCAAAGGCCAGCCCCCATTGCACCAGATCGGCCAGCTTGCCGCCGCGCGCCTTGGCCCGGAAAGCCCCGAAAAGTGCCCCAAAGATTAGTCCGGAAAGCGGGTAGATCATTTGGCTGGTCCTGTCAGCTTGGCGGTGTCTGTGGTGGCAATGACGCGATTTCGTTGAGCCGTTCGATCACCGCATCCCTGCTGCCGAACCCGTAACGCGCCCAACCCAGACTGTCCAGTCGCAGGGCCATGCCTGCGTCAGTATCACCTTTCAGATCCAGCGCCTCGGCCTTGAACATCATCAGGATCGCCATCAATGCCGCGTTCTGATGCCGCCGGGCCACCGGGATCGCATCATCGGCAATTGCAATGGTCGCATCCGCATCACCGGAAATCAGGGTGAAAGCGGTCAGTTGTGCGGCAATATGGGCCGCGTGGATATTGGTCACCGGGCTTTGCGCATAGGCGCGCCCTGCGGTGTTGAAGGCCCCAAGCGCCAGGCTGGCGTCATTTCCCAGTTGCAGCCGCCCAAAGGCGTAATGCGCGAACCCCTCGCGGGTGCCGGTCCAGCCCAACCGTTGCCCGATATCGACCGCGCGCAGGGCCGCTCGCCTGCGCCGGTTGCTTGACGTGCCACCGCTCAGCGCAGTTTCGATGGCGTTGATCCAATCCCGTGACGTGCTGGACGGAATGACGCCGCCGCTGCGCTGACCGCGTGGATTGACCCGTGCCAGAATGCGGGGCAGCTGGTAGGCGACCTGGGCCTGGCTCATACCGCTTTGCAGGTCAGGGGCGTAGAAGGTCCGCAGGATCAGCATATCAAACCCGGTCAGGACAGCATGGATGTTGTCATCGTTGAAGACGGAATCCGGCAACCGGTAGAGGTCATTGAGTGGGCCAAGGGCCTGGGCCAATTCTTCGTGCAGGCAGTCGCGGATTTCCTGCGGAGCGGCATCGACAGGCAGGAAGATCGCGGCACGGGTGCGGGTCTGTAATGTCGCCCAGTCCAGTGTGCTGGTTCCGCGCGCCCGGCGCAGTTCTGACCAACTTTGCACACGCGGCACCACAAAGCAGGCCGCATTGGGGGCGACACGTTGTAATTGCCGGGTCGGGACAGGTTCAATGACGATATTGGCCTGCGGCGCATTGGTCAGCTGAATGTCGATCCGCGCTTCGTTACGCAGCCGGCCCAGAAGACCGTTCAGGTCAGGCAGCAATGTGGGTGGCGCGGCACCGGCAATGCGCACAGTGATCGGCCCTTCGAACCGGGTGAAAGTGGGCAGTTCCCGTCCGCTTTCCATCCGGAACGCCAGATCAACGAAATCGAGCGCGATTTCAGAATTCGGCCGCGTTGACAGACCCGGGCTGGTGGCGGCAAAGCTGCGCATTTCGGGGAAGGTCAGGCGGATTGGTTCCGGCTGGGGCGGCGCCTCTGCGCAGGCGGTCAAGGCGGCCAGCGCAAGCGCCGCAAGCCACCTCATGCGGGCCTCTGGTATTTGATGAAATTGGTCAGCTGACCGACGCGGTCATAAAGTTGGCGGCCCGTCTGATTGTCATCCTGCGTCAGCCAATAAACCGATGGCGCACCGGCGGTATCTGCGGCCGCATAAACGGCTTCAATCAGCTTGCGCCCGACGCCTTGACCGCGCACGGTCGGGTCGGCGTAGAGGTCCTGCAGATAGCAAACATTTTCGATCCGCCAGCAATGGCGATGGAAAAGGTAATGCACCAGACCAACCGGTTTGCTATCCTGCTCTGCGATCAGACAATGGTAATCTTGTTCGTCATCCCCAAGCAGGCGGGCAAAGGTCGATGTGTAGACATCGTCCGCGACGGTACTGCCATAAAAGGTCAGATAGCCGGTCCACAGCTTGTGCCAGTCTGCCTGGTCAGCCGCTTGCAAAGGCCGAATAATTGTCGGGGCCGGGTCAGTCATTGTCTGTTGCTCTTATTTGCCTCTGGGTGACAATACGCTGGAATGCTGGCGTGACCAGTCAAATAGCCGAGTTTGGAAGGAATTTGCATGCGTTATTCTGATACTGTCATCAAAGTTGATATTCGCGGGACATCGTTCAATACATGGTGTGATGCGTAATTGAGCGAATTCACATGAAGGTTGTAATCCTTCCCGGTTTGGATGGCACAGGCGGCATGGTTGTACCATTTGTCGATGCTGTGGGGCTGGATTGTGCGGTCTTATCGTATCCTGATCAACTTCATAGCTATGATCAAATTATCGACTGGATACAGCCGCAGTTGCCGGAATCGCCATTTGTGATTGTGGCTGAGTCCTTTTCGGGCCCAGTTGCGGTGCGTATTGCGCATACGAACTATACTAATCTTCGCGGGGTCGTTCTTGTGGCAACTTTCGCAAGATCACCGCGCTACCTGCCGGCCTTGATGTTTCCATTGTTATCAATGCTGCCGATCAACTCCAGGTTTTTTGGTTTTCTTAGTCAGCCACTCGTTATGGGGCGTTGGACAAGCCGTCAGTTTCGCAAGCAGTTCTGTGATCTGCTTGGGTCCGTTCCAAAGGCGACGTTGATCGCACGCTTAAAGCAGGTCAGCCTTGTTGATGTGGCTGATTTGGTGGCTGAAGTGGATGTGCCGATGATCTATCTACAAGCCAAGGATGATCGTCTTGTTCCTGCGCGGGCAGCGCGTGATTTTCGAAGGATCAAGGTAATTTCCGGGCCGCATTTCCTGCTTCAGGCAAATCCAATGGCGTCAGCTGAGGCGGTCATTGAGTTCATCGACGAACACGGCACCCCCTAGGTTTTGCACGTTTCTGCGCCCAATTTGGCCTAAGGGATCCTTGTGCGTGCAATTAAACATATCATTTTTTGTGATATTGATTAGATTAAGTATTCATTTTCATAATGGTTGAGGCGTAGCTATATCCATGTTGCAGTTCACAAGGAAATGGAGGCTGACATGACGAAACGTATGACGGCGGGCGGATATGCGGTGCAACCGCCATTTGCGCCATATCTGACAAAACTCTTCTGGGTGGTTGTTTTGGTCTGGCTTGGGTTTCTGATCGGGATCGCGCGTGATCCGATAGTGCCCGTGTCCGAGGCGGACCAAAGCGCGGCACCAACCCCCATTGTATCTGAGGATTGGCACGGGAATGTACGCAGATCGTGGGGCCGCTAGCCGCCCCGCCTTGCCATAAACGCCAATCGTTCAAACAAATGCACGTCCTGCTCATTCTTGAGCAGGGCTCCATGCAATTTCGGCAGGGCATTGGCCCCGTCACGTTTGATGTCTTCGGGGCTGAGGTCCTCGGCCAGAAGCAGTTTCAGCCAATCCAGTACCTCGGAGGTCGACGGTTTTTTCTTTAACCCGGCCTGTTCGCGGATTTCAAAGAACTGGGTGAGGGCGGTGGTCAGCAACGCCTCTTTGATGCCGGGGTGGTGGACTTCGACAATCTTGCGCATCGTGTCCATGTCCGGAAAGCGGATGTAGTGGAAAAAGCAGCGGCGCAGGAATGCGTCGGGCAGTTCCTTTTCGTTATTCGAGGTGATGATGACGACGGGGCGGTGGATCGCTTTGACCGTCTCGCCGGTCTCGTAGACGTGGAATTCCATCCGGTCGAGCTCTTGCAACAGGTCATTTGGAAATTCGATATCCGCCTTGTCAATTTCGTCGATCAGCAGGACGACCTTGCCATCAGCAGCGAAAGCCTGCCAGAGTTTGCCGCGTTTAATATAGTTGCCCACATCATGCACCCGTTCGTCGCCCAACTGGCTGTCGCGCAACCGGCTGACGGCGTCATATTCGTACAATCCCTGCTGCGCCTTGGTGGTTGATTTGATGTGCCATTCGATCATCGGTAGGCCCAATGCGGCGCTGACTTGACGGGCCAGTTCGGTCTTGCCTGTGCCGGGCTCGCCTTTAACGAGCAATGGACGTTCCAGAGTCACCGCGGCATTGACCGCCATGTTCAGATCGTCGGTGGCGATATAGCTTTCGGTGCCTGTGAATTGCATGTTTTTCAACCTCTTATACACGTCATTAACCTAACATCTCATCAAGGATCATCAACACCCTGCCATCGTGATAAAACAGGGGGTGACAGCGGTTGAGCAAGGGAGTAAACCCGCCAACAAATATGGATCGTGACACGGGTGGGTGGCTCGAAGTCGCGTGGGAGAATTAAAGGTATGACGATGAAAGCTGAAGTTTTTCTGCCAGATGATTATCGCCCCGCCGAGAGCGAACCATTTATGAATGATCGGCAAACAGAGTATTTTCGACGTAAATTGCTCAACTGGAAAGCCGAACTATTGGAAGACAGCCGCGACACCGTCGCAGGTATGAAGGATCAGACCCGTAATATCCCTGATGTTGCTGATCGCGCTTCTGAGGAAACCGACCGTTCGCTGGAATTGCGCACCCGTGATCGCCAGCGCAAGCTGGTCAACAAGATCGACGCCGCCCTGCGCCGTATTGATGAAGGCGAATATGGTTATTGCGAAAAAACTGGCGAGCCGATTTCGCTGAAACGTCTGGATGCCCGTCCCATCGCGACGATGAGCCTTGAGGCGCAAGAGCGTCACGAGCGCCGCGAAAAAGTGCATCGCGACGACTGATATGCCCCACAACACAGGCCGCGACGTCGCTATCATCGGTGGTGGAATCGGTGGCCTGACAGCCGCGCTGGCATTTGCCCGGACTGGCGCGCGTGTCGCCGTCTATGAGCAGGCACCCGCATTGACCGAGGTCGGTGCAGGTCTGCAGATCAGCCCCAATGGCGCGCGGGTTCTGGCCAAGTTGGGCCTGTCCAGTGCCATTGCCGCGACCGGTTTGCGGGCCCAGGCTGTGTCGCCGATGGACGGGTTGTCGGGGGAGCAGATCGCCCGGTTTGATGTCTCTGCTCAAACCCCGCCTTATGTTTTTTTCCACCGTGCCGCATTGATTGACCTGTTGGGGCGGGCTTGTACGGCGCAGGGGGTCGATATCCGGCTGGATGCGCGGATTACCGATTTCCGCCCGGATGGGTCTTTTCAGACAGCCAGTGGTATCATGCATCCTGATCTGACCATTGGTGCGGACGGGATCAACTCTGTCCTGCGCAGCCAGATTAACGAGAGCCAAAAGCCGTTTTTTACCGGTCAGGTGGCCTGGCGTGCAATGATCAAGCAGCCCGATCAGGACCCGGTTGCCCGGGTCTGGATGCTGCCAGGGCGCCACGTCGTAACTTACCCTTTGCCGGGTGACCGGCTGAATATCGTAGCCGTTCAGCAGCGCGCCCAATGGGCCGATGAAGGTTGGCACCACCCGGATGATCCCGGCAATCTGCGCGCCGCTTTTGCGGATGCGTCATGGCAGATCAAGTCGTTTTTCGGTGAGGTCGAGCAGGTCAATCTTTGGGGCCTTTATCGTCACCCCGTGGCTGAAAACTGGTTTGAGGGGCGATTTGCCCTTTTAGGTGATGCGGCGCATCCAACGCTGCCTTTTTTGGCGCAAGGGGCCAATCTGGCCATTGAAGATGCCTATGCTCTGGCACAGTCATGTGATGAAAATCCGGGTCTGGATTTCGGATTGCAGGCCTATCAGTCCGCCCGGAAGCCGCGCGTGACCCGTGCGATCAAAGCGGCCAATGCCAATGCCACCAATTATCATCTGTCAGGTACGCGACGCCGTGTCGCCCATGCCGGGCTGCGCATCATGGGACGCTACGCGCCTAATGCCTTCTTGCGCAGGCTCAGTTGGCTCTATGATCATGATGTGACGGCCTGATTTACCAGTTGCGCGATGCCTTGTGTGTTACCCGCTCCAACACTTCGTGACTGCGCCAGTCGACACGGTAAATCTCATCCTTGATCCGCATGTAGACCCAACCATCGCTGACCGTGGGCAGCCCGTAATAGCGTGCATTCATCAGCATGGAATACTGACCGCGTTCCACCACCTCACCGATTTCAACGGGGCCCGGGCGGGGTGTTGTCGGTTTGGGAATGGCAACGCAAGCTGTGCCCGCAACGGCAATCCGGCATTGGGCAGCACCCATCTGGGGCAGGCTGGCGACAACAAATATGGCAAGGAACAATCGACCGAGCATCACAACATACCTTCAGGTTTCAAACGATAGCCCGACGTTTCTTATTGTGCGGATTATGCGGATTTCACGCCGCCAGATCAACCCAGACAGGGACGTGATCCGATGGCTTCTCGCGCCCGCGCACATCCGCCTCTATCCAGCAATTGTTCAGAAGGTCAGCACATTGCGGCGTCAGCAAGAAATGATCAATGCGGATACCATCGTTCTTGTCCCATGCACCGGCCTGATAGTCCCAGAAGGAATAATGCCCGGCACCGGTTTCGCGAGCGCGGAAGGCTTCGGTAAAGCCAAGGTTCTGGATGCGCCGGAACGCATCGCGGCTTTCCACCCGAAACAGCGCGTCGTCGCGCCATGCATCGGGGTGGGCCGCATCCTCTGCCTGCGGGATGATGTTGTAATCCCCGGTCATCAGCGCGGGTTCTTCGGCGGCCAGCAATTCCTGCGCGCGGGCGTGAAGCCGTTCCATCCAGCGTAATTTATAGTCGTATTTCGGACCCGGTGCCGGGTTGCCATTGGGCAGGTAAAGCCCGCAGATGCGGATCGCCTTTTCGCCCACAACCGTCGCTTCGATGTAGCGCGCCTCTTCATCATCGACGCCTTCACGGCCCGCCCCTGCGCCGCCGGGCAGGCCGCGCGTGACATCCTCCAACGGCAGCTTTGACAGGATTGCGACGCCGTTGAAGCCTTTCTGCCCGTGGGTTTCGACGTTGTATCCTTTGTCTTCGAAGACATCGTGGGGGAAGCCTTCATCAACCGTCTTGATCTCTTGCAGGATGGCGACATCGGGTTGGGCATCGTCGATCCACTCGGTCAGCGCGCCGATGCGAGCCTTTATTCCGTTGATGTTGAACGTTGCGATTTTCATGGCGGCCCTCGTGCTTTGCCCGCTGTTGTGGCGCATGATCCCCGGCGGGGCAAGATCGTTTGGACGCGACGTCAATCTTGAACGGGCTTCACCGCCTCGCCAGATTGCGCAGGCAAAGAGGAGGCAACCGACATGATCCCGACAATCCGCGTTTTGCTGCAAATGGGCACGCTGCATCGGCTTTTCCCATTCTGGGTCATCGGCGTGGCGGTGCTAATCGCCAATTTCGCGGTGATGGTGCTGGTGGCCTTTGCCTATGGCGTCTTGCTGCAATTCTTTGTCGAATATGTGATGCACCGTTTTCTTTACCATCGCGAACCCCCGACGGAGCAGGGCGTGTTCAACGACCTGTATCGCAGTCATATCGGGCACCACGAATTCCCGGCAGATCCGGAATTCTTTACCGGTAATGATCACTGGTACGCCGTGAAATTCGGCGTAATCTCTGCCGCCCTGCATGCGCTGGTGTTGTGGCCGTTCATTGGGCCGTCGGCTGCGGCGGTATTTGGTGTTGTCGCGCTGTTTGCTGGATCAATCTCTGCCTTCACCTTTTACGAATACTGCCACACGATTGCGCATCTGAACGTGAAGAAGGGTTGGTTTGGTGAACGTGTGACCCGCAGCCATCTGGCGCATCATTATCAGGACCATGATGCGACCTTCCATGTCAGCTTTGGTATGGGTTGGATTGATCGGTTGTTTGGCACCAAGCATGACAAGGCTGTGGCCCGCGAACGGTTTGACCGTGAAACAATGCTGAGCCTTGGGATGGATCCGGAGGATTTGCGTCTTGTGACAGCGCGCAAGGCTTATGGTGTTGTCAACAAGCCCGGCGCGAAGCGTCACGCCTGAGGTTTACATCGAGAACGATGTTCCGCAACCACATGAACTGGTCGCGTTCGGGTTGTTGATCACAAAGCGTGCCCCGATCAGTTCTTCGCTGAAATCAATCACCGCGTCCGCCAGAAAGGGCAGGGAGACGCTGTCGATGACAACCGTCTCACCCTTTTCAGACAGAACCAGATCATCGTCTTTCGGCTCATCAAGGTCGATTTCGTACTGAAACCCGGAACATCCGCCACCCTCAACGGCGACGCGCAGAGCCTTTCCTTGCGATGACGCACCAATCTCGGCCAGTCGTTCAAAGGCCCGTTCGGTTACTTTTGGTGGAATTGTCAGCATCTTACGGCCCTATCGGTTCGCGTTCAGTTACAATATAAGGGCGGCAGGCAAGACGAACAAGACAGGCAAATAACATGGCAGCGCCATATGCGACCGACCCCGCCAATCCGCGGGGCCGTCTTTATTCTGAGGAAGAGAGCGCGTTCCGCTCCCCCTTTCAGCGCGACCGCGACCGGATCATCCATGCCAGCGCCTTTCGGCGACTGAAGCATAAGACACAAGTGTTCATCGAACATGAGGGCGATTATTTCCGCACCCGGCTGACCCATTCGATTGAGGTGGCACAGGTGGCCCGTACTGTGGCAGCGGCCCTTGATCTGAATGTGGAACTGACCGAGGCGGTGGCGCTAGCACATGATCTGGGCCACACGCCGTTCGGGCACACGGGAGAAGAGGCCCTGGACGCGCTAATGCAGCCCTATGGCGGGTTTGATCACAATGCACAGGCATTGCATATCGTCACCAATCTGGAACGACATTACGCAGAATGGGACGGGCTGAACCTGACCTGGGAAAGCCTTGAAGGGATCGCCAAACATAACGGGCCGGTGACTGGCGACATTCCTTACGCCCTTGCCGCCTATAATGCGCGCCATGATCTGGAACTGAATACGCATGCCAGCGCAGAGGCGCAGGCGGCCGCACTGGCTGACGATATTGCCTATAATAATCATGACTTACATGATGGGCTTCGCGCGGAGCTGTTCAGCACGGATGAGCTGGCCGAACTGCCGATCCTCTGTAATTGTTTTGCCCGGGTCGATGCTAAGTATCCTGACCTAAACTATTACCGCCGTCGTCACGAAGCGCTGCGCCGGTTTTTTGGGGTGCTGGTCGAGGATGTGATTACCGTCAGCCGCCGCAATCTGGCAGAGCTTTCACCGGCCAGCGTGCATGACGTGCGCCATGCCGGCCGGATGATGGTACAATTTTCTGCGGAACTTTGGGCGGACTTGAAAGTTATCCGTCAGTTCCTTTTCAAAAAGATGTATCGCGCACCTGCGGTCGTCGAGATGCGCGTGGTGGTGACCAAGATGATCGATGATCTGTTTCCGTTCTTCATGGAAAATACTGATGAACTGCCCAAGCAATGGCGCAAGGATGTGGCGGACGCCCCGGATGAAACTGCGCTGGCTCGTATTGTGGCCGACTATATTGCGGGTATGACGGACCGATTTGCCATTCAGCAGCATAAACGCTTGATTGGGAGCGAAGAAATTCCAGCAGGGGTCATCGATGGCAATTGAATCGCAAGCAGGGGCAATGGCCCCGGTCATGGCTTTTGCGCTGGTGGGCGCATTGGGGGTTGGGTCACAATGGTTGGCCTGGCGGTTGCGGATGCCTGCCATCGTGCTGATGCTTTTGGCCGGTATTCTGGTTGGGCCGGTGCTCGGGGTCTTTGACCCCGCCCGCGATATCGGCGTGTTGATGGGGCCGATGATATCCATCGCGGTGGCAATCATCCTGTTTGAAGGCGGGCTGACGCTCAACTTTCATAAGTTGAATGATGCGGCCGTTGGGGTGAAAAGGCTGGTCTTTGTGGGTGCCCCGCTGGGTTGGCTGACCTCCGCGCTGGCGCTGCATTATGCCGCGGGGCTTAGCTGGGCCAGTGCCGCTGTGTTTGGTGGCATCATGATTGTCACGGGCCCCACAGTGATCGCGCCGCTTTTACGCACGGCGCGACTGTCCAAGCGACCTGCCGCCTTGCTGCAATGGGAGGCCATCGTCAACGATCCCATCGGGGCGCTGGCGGCGGTTCTGGCGTTTGAAGTTGTGCTTGTTCTGAATACGGCAACGACGGTGAATGCCGCCATCATGGATTTGTTGACTGGTATCGCCGTGGCCACCGCCCTTGGTGGTGCTGCCGGGTATGGGCTGGCGCGGGCATTCAAGCGCGGCTGGGTGCCGGAATATATGAAAGTGCCGGTGCTGTTTGCCTTGCTACTGGCTGTTTTCGGTGTGTCAGATTCGGTACTGCATGAAAGCGGGCTGCTGGCCGTGACGATCATGGGGATCGTGATTGCCAACGCCAATTTGCCCAGCTACACGGAGTTACGGCGGTTCAAGGAACATGCAACCGTTTTGCTGGTCTCAGGTGTGTTTATCCTGCTGGCAGCAGGTCTGAACTTGGAAGCGGTGCAGAAACTAGACTGGCGGGCAGTGGTTTTCGTGCTGGCCATCATCCTTGTGGCGCGACCGCTAACGGTCTTTGTGTCGATGTTGGGGTCGGGTATCCCGTTCAAAGAACAGTTGCTGATCGCGCTGACCGGACCGCGAGGGGTCGTTCTGGTGGCCGTGGCCGGATTGTTTGGCGAACGGCTGTTGTCGTTGGGGTTTGAGGATGCTGGTCAGATCGCGCCGCTGGCCTTTGTGCTCGTGGCGGTGACGGTTGTGTTGCATGGCTTCACGCTGGCCCCGTTCGCACGCTGGCTGGGGCTGACCGGAGCCGATACGCCGGGTGTGATTATCATTGGAGGGTCAAACTGGACGACAGCCTTTGCCGAAGCATTGCAGAAGGCGGACGTACCTGTGCTGATGACCGATCCGAATTTTGGGCATTTGCGGGCGGCCCGCCGGGCAGGGATCAACACGTTTTCCGGCGACATATTGTCAGAGGCGGCAGAGGAACGGGTGGAGCTTGTCAGCTATGCCACTGTGGTCGCCGCGACGGATAATGACGCTTATAACACGCTGGTCACGACCGACCTGGCCCCGGAATTCGGGCGCGATAACGTGTTTCAGGTGATGCGCGAGAAAAGCGAAAGCTCCCGCCATCAACTGCCCCGCACACTGGGCGGGCGCAAGTTTGGCGCTGAGGAGACCCATGCAGGTATGGAGCGACTGATACGCGATGGCTGGACCTTCCGGGTGACCGGGTTAACGGAGGAATACGACTTTGCCGAGTGGCGTAGCGCCCGGCCAGAGGCGTATCTGTTTGCACAGATCGGTCAGGGGGGAAATATCCGGCTGATCCGCAAGGACGAGGATGTCAAAGAGGGAAAAGAAACACGGATCATCGCGCTGCGCCCACCAGAGGAAGCGGATGGAGAGCAGCCGCCGGGGGATTAGAGGTGGCTGTTTCGGAGCGTTACCTGACGGACGCTTTCCTTAGTCTGCGGCATCGTTAACCGCAGCGGCAAGAGCGAACATCAGAACTGCCGCAGATATCAGCACCGCCGCTACGCCAGCGCCCACGGCAGTTTCGACGGCTGTTGGTTCGTCACTCACGGGGATTGCCGGTTCGATGCGGTCGGCGACCGTGCAGCCGGATAAAGCAGCGGTCAGACAAAAGGATATGATTCTCTTTTTCATTGCAGCGTGTCGACCTCAAAACATGTTGGCGCTAGTTAGCAGGTTCGATTTGTTTCACAAGCCCAGGGTGGCGCAGTTAGCACGACGTGAAGACTCCGCTTTGGTATGTGCGATCATTTGCCGGGGCGCAATAGTTCAGCAGGTTCAATCCCGAACGCCATTTACGAGCGAGGTGCCGGATTTGACAGCTTTGCCGATATATTTGGAAGCCGACCGAAAATGGCTGGCGCCAGAGGCCTCGGCCCAGCGTCCTGCTGTCCAATGGTTGTTTGCCCCTTTCATCGGGGCGCAATATAGCGCCGCGTCGTCGTGGTTTTCCATGAAATCCAGCAGTTTGGTCGTGTTTGCTGCGAGCAGATCGCAGGTCTCCGCCCAAGACATATCTGCCTGTGCGGCGCGCAGCGCGGCGTTGTAGCGGAGCAATTCGTTCCATTTGTAGCCGCAGGCTGGGAAATGGACCTCTTTGCCTGCCTGCCCGTCATGATACCAGCCCAGAAACAGGCTGATCCAATGCGCCCGGTGCCCGATGATATCTTTGATCGACAGGTCATCGACCTTGCGCATCGCCGTCGCTTCATTAAGCGGCGCGATCAGCTTTTGCAGTTTGGCGTATTCCTTTTGCGTGACGGCGATCAGATCAGGTTTGTTGGTTGCTGCGGGCATATGAAGTCTCCGGCGTTGGGTCGCGGACTTGTCTAATCTGCAATGCCGGAGCGCGCATTGATCCCAATCAATCGGCGGTTTGCGGTGTCCCATTGATTGACGCGGGCGCGCGGGGTGATACATCGGGGCCATAACAATAGGCCCGATGACATGAACCTCTTCACCGATATCCGTAACCTTGTCTTGTCCAGTATTGCCGACTTGACTGCCGCGGGCACGTTGCCTGACGGTCTGGCCACCGCTGCTATCACGGTTGAACCACCCCGCGACGCGGGCCATGGCGATATGGCGACGAATGCGGCCATGGTGCTGGCCAAACCGGCGAAGATGAACCCGCGCTCGATTGCCGAGGCGCTGGCCGAACGGTTGCAGGCCGACCCGCGCATCACTGCGGCAGAGGTGGCTGGCCCCGGTTTTCTGAACATGCGGCTGGACCCGACCATGTGGCAGGGCGTTGTGAAGGCCGCACTGGCCGATCGGGGATTTGGGCAGTCGGCCCTGGGGCAGGGGCAGAAGATGATGGTCGAGTATGTTTCGGCCAACCCGACCGGCCCACTGCATGTTGGCCATACACGGGGCGCCGTCTTTGGCGATGCGCTGGCGCGGCTGCTGGACTATGCGGGCTTTGACGTCACCAAGGAATATTACATCAATGATGGCGGCGCGCAGGTCGATGTGCTCGCCCGGTCAGTCTATCTGCGGTATCTGGAGGCGCACGGTCAGGAGGTCGCATTTGAGGATGGCACCTATCCCGGCGACTATCTGATCCCGGTCGGTCAGGCGTTAAAGGACGAGGTCGGGGATGCCTTTGTCGACAAGGGTGAACAGTTCTGGCTGGCAGACATCCGTGAATTCGCCACGGATGCGATGATGAACCTGATCCGCGAGGATCTGGCCCAGCTTGGCGTGACGATGGACAACTTCTTTTCCGAAAAGTCGCTGTACGGCACAGGGTTGATCGAAAAAGCGATTGATGAGCTGGATGAGAAGGGCCTGATTTACCAGGGCGTGCTGGAGCCCCCCAAAGGCAAGATGCCCGAAGATTGGGAGCCGCGTGAACAGACATTGTTCAAATCCACCGAACATGGCGATGACGTGGATCGCCCGGTGAAGAAGTCGGATGGGTCATGGACCTACTTTGCCCCTGACATTGCCTATCATTATGACAAGGTGCAGCGCGGCTTTGATCAGTTGATTGATGTGTTTGGCGCCGATCACGGCGGCTATGTCAAACGGATGAAGGCGGCTGTGTCGGCCCTGTCCGATGGCAAGGTGCCGCTGGATGTGAAGCTGACGCAGCTGGTGAAGCTGTATAAGAACGGCGATCCGTTCAAGATGTCGAAACGGGCGGGGACCTTTGTCACCCTGCGCGATGTGGTGGATCAGGTAGGGCCTGATGTGACCCGGTTCCATATGCTGACGCGCAAGAACGACGCGCCGTTGGATTTCGATTTTGACAAGGTGCTAGAACAGTCCAAGGATAACCCGGTCTTTTACGTCCAATACGCCCATGCGCGGGTCAATTCGGTGCTGCGCAAGGCGCAGGAGGCAGGGGTCGCCGTGGATGATGCGACGCTGACAGATGCCGATCTGACGAAGCTGGGGCACGAGGCCGAATTGTCCTTGGCCAAAAAGCTCGCCGAATGGCCGCGCTTGGTCGAGATTGCCGCCAAAGGCCACGAGCCGCACCGGATCGCATTCTACCTGTATGATCTTGCCTCGGAACTGCACGCGCTTTGGAACAAGGGCAATGACGACACGTCGCTGCGCTTCCTGCAAGAGGGTGACTCAGAAACAACACAGGCGAAAATTGCGCTGATCCGGGCCACGGCAATTGTTATTTCGCATGGATTGGGTATTCTTGGGGTCACTCCGGCGGAAGAGATGCGATAACGCGCCATTGCCGGGGGACGAGCAGTTCTAACATGACCCATAAGCCGAAAACGGCACGGGCGGTGAGGCAAAAGATGGCAGTTTATGATGAGGGGTTCGCCCCAACAGGCGGCGCATCGCGCACAGGTTTATTGGTAAATTACGCAGGGGCGGCGATGTCGCTGGCCCTGATCGTGGGCGTCAGTTTCTGGGGCTACAAGCTGATCATGCGTGATGTCAGCGGCATCCCGGTGGTGCGTGCCATGGAAGGTGAGATGCGGGTGCTGCCCGATAATCCCGGCGGCGATGTGGCCCGGCATACCGGCCTTTCGGTGAATGAAGTGGCCGCCGTGGGCGAAGCTGGCGGCCCGGAGGACCGGTTGGTCTTGGCCCCGTCAACACCGGGACTTGCGCAGGAAGACCTGGATGCGCAACCGCTTGCCGAAGAGGATGAGATTATTCCGCAGGAAACCGCACAGATTGCCCCGGCTGCGGCAAGTGATGCCACGGCCCTGCAACCCGACAATGCCCCGTTGAGCGCGGATGAGATTTTGGCTTTGGCCGATCAGATCGCAGCAGGCACCACGCCCTTGGCTGATGTGGACGAGACGACAGAAACGGCGGCGACAATCGCACGCTCCGTCCCCGGTGTCGCTACATCTTTGCGCCCGGCGCTGCGCCCCGCCAGCTTGCGCGTGACGCAACCCGCACCTGCGCCCGCTGCTGCTCCGGCGACGGCAGATGCGCAGGAAGTGGCCGTTAGCACCGAAACCTTCGCCCCGGGCACCAATCTGGTGCAGCTTGGCGCCTTCCCGACACCAACCCTTGCCGCGACAGAGTGGGAGCGTTTGCAGGGTCGTTTTGCCCAGTTGATCGGGGGTCGCGACCGGGTCATTCAGGTCAGCAACCAAAGCAGCGGCACTTGGTATCGGCTGCGCGCCAGCGGGTTTGAGGACCGGGCGGCCGCAAAACGGTTCTGTGCCGCGCTTGCCGCCGAAGGGGCCGATTGTGTGCCCGTGACAGTCAACTGAATGGCGCTGAACGCCACGATCCTTGGACCTGAAGGGCAGGGTGTAACCGGTTGGGAACGCGCTTTTTTTCAGGATACACAACCGCTTGGCTTTATCCTGTTTGCCCGCAATATCGACAATCCCGACCAGTTGCGCCGTCTGACATCGGAACTGCGCGATGCGGTCGGGCGCGATGCGCCCATCCTGATTGATCAGGAAGGCGGACGAGTGCAGCGGATGCGCAGCCCGCATTGGCGTGAATACCTGCCTGCCTTGGACCAAATGCGCCGGGCAAGCGATCCGATGCGCGCCCAATGGATCCGAAATCGGCTGATTGCGGCGGAATTGCATGATGTCGGGATTGATGTGAACTGCGCCCCGCTGGCCGATCTGGTGGAGGATGACACCCATCCCGTGCTGCTGAACCGGCTATACGGTGCGGATACCGATACGGTGGTTGCGGCGGCCAAGACCTGTGCGGACGCGCATCTGGCGGGCGGGGTTCTGCCTGTGGTCAAACATATTCCCGGCTACGGGCAGGCCTCCGTGGACAGCCACAAGGATTTGCCCACCGTGCGGGCCGATCGCGCGGATTTGGAGGGTCATGATTTTGCCCCTTTCAAGGCGCTGAGCGGTATCGCCATGGGAATGACCGCGCATATCGTCTTTACCGATATTGACCCCGATGCGCCTGCCACCACCTCGCCCCGGATGATACAGGTGATCCGGGAGGATATCGGCTTTGACGGGCTTTTGATGACCGATGATCTGTCGATGGAGGCGCTGTCAGGCACCATCGCCGAACGTGCCACGGCCGCCATGAAAGCAGGCTGCGACATCAACCTGCATTGCAACGGGCGGCCTGATGAAATGCAGGCCGTGGCGGGTGCCTCTGGCGATATGACAGGGGCGGCGCAGACCCGCGCAAATCGCGCCTTGGCGCAGCGAAAGCCCCCTGAACACATTGACATCCCGGGCCTAGAAGCGGAACTTGCAGCGCTACTGAGCTAAGGGGTCCGATGCAGGGCGAAGAGTTTCAAGAAGACACGATGAGTGTCAGCGAGCGTGTCGCCGCTGAAGCCTTGATCGTGGATGTGGGCGCCTATGAGGGGCCGCTTGACCTGTTGCTGACCCTGTCGCGGACCCAAAAGGTTGATCTGCGCCAGATTTCGATCCTTGCCTTGGCCGAACAATATCTGGCCTTTGTAGAAAAAGCCAAACGGCTAAGACTGGAGCTGGCGGCGGATTATCTGGTCATGGCGGCGTGGCTGGCCTTCCTGAAATCACGTTTATTGCTGCCACCTGACCCAAGCGAAGAAGGACCAACCGGTGAAGAACTTGCCGCGCATCTGGCGTTTCAGCTGGAGCGGCTGGAGGCGATGCGCAATTCGGCAGCCAAGCTGATGGCGCGCGACCAGCTGGGTCGTGATTTCTTTGCCCGTGGCATCACCGAGGACGTGCAGCGCGTGCGCAAGGTGACCTACACGGCCACCTTGCTCGATCTGATGCAAGGCTATGCCCGCATTCGTACCCGCGACGATTTCCGGCCATTCGTGATGGACCGCGCCCATGTGATGACGATGGAGCAGGCGCTGGACCGGATGCGCCATCTGATCGGTTTTGCCGGTGACTGGACCGATATCTCCAGCTATCTGCCCGACGGTTGGAATGCCGATCCGCAACGTGTGCGATCAACCACTGCCGCAACCTTCGCCGCCAGTCTGGAACTGGCCAAGGAAGGCAAGATCGAGATCAGACAAGGCGACATTTTTGCGCCCATTCAAATCCGCAAGAAGGCCCCCAAGGATGAGTGACCCACAAAACGACAGCCTGTTCGAAGCCCCGCCCATGGGCGAACAGGAACGCATGGTCGAGGCGATCCTGTTTGCCACGGCAGACCCGGTCACGGTCAAGGAACTGACGGGCCGGATGCCGCATGGCTGTGATCCGGCAGAGGCGATTGCGCATCTGCGCAAGCGCTATGACGGGCGGGGCGTCAATGTGGTCAAGGTGGGGGATGCCTGGGCGATCCGCACGGCTGCCGACCTTGGCTTTTTGATGCAAAAGGAAACGGTCGAGACGCGCAAGCTGTCGCGTGCAGCCATCGAAACACTGGCCATTGTGGCCTATCATCAGCCCGTCACCCGGGCCGAGATCGAAGAGATCCGGGGCGTCAGCGTCAGCCGTGGTACAATTGATCAGCTGATCGAAATGGAGTGGATTCGTTTTGGCCGCCGCAAGATGACGCCGGGCCGTCCGGTGACATTTGTTGTCACGCAAGAGTTCCTTGACCATTTCGGGCTAGAGAATGCGCGCGATCTGCCGGGCCTGAAGGAGTTGCGTGCCGCTGGTTTGCTGGAAAACCGGCCGCCACCCGGGGCTGCGGGGCTGGGTGAAAAGGATGATGAGGATGCGGAAGATGATGACGATCAGACCGAGCTTTTCGAGGAATAGGCATTCCTGCCATCCGCGCAGGGCCATGACAGGAGAGATGTGCAAATGAACATGAACCGACTGATCAACATGGCGATGCGGATGTTGATGCGTAAGGGCATCAATGCCGGTATTGATGTGGCTACGCGCGGCGGTAAGCGTCCGGAGGATATGACTGCCGAAGAACGGCAGGCCGCGCAATCAGCCCGCAATAATACGCACCGTGCACGGCGTGGCCTGCGTTTTATGGGACGGTTTATGCGTTGATCTCGTACAGGACGGGGTTACGGTGACCTGAAATGTTTCGACAGTTTCAGGCCTTGGCCTTGATAGTTCGATTTTATCTCTCGCCCATATAGCGCGTCTGGCATCGCTGCCATGTTTTCATAAACCAATCGTCCTACGACCTGGCCGTGTTCCAGCACAAACGGCGCTTCGTGGCAGCGCACTTCCAACACGCCGCGTGATCCGCTGCCGCCAGCTGCGGCATAGCCGAAGCCGGGGTCAAAGAATCCCGCATAATGCACCCGAAATTCACCGACCATCGCCAGATAAGGGGCCATTTCGGCAGCTTGCATGGGCGGGATGACGATCGCCTCGCGGCTGACAAGAATGTAGAACGCGCCGGGATCCAGGATGATCCATCCTTTATCGGTATGGATCGGTTCCCAGAACTCATCTGGGTCGTAATGGCCCAGCTTTGACAGGTCGATCACCCCGGTATGGGGCTTCGCCCGATATCCCACCAGATCACCGCCGTTGGGCCGTAAATCCACCGAAAAACCCAAACCGTCAGAGATCACAGGATCACCGGATACAATGGGCGTCTGTGTATGCAAGGCCTGCAATTCATCGTCTGACATCAAGGTCTTACCCTGCCGAAAGATGATCTGGTTCAGCATCTGCCCTTGCTGGGCGACGACAGAAAAGGAACGTGGACAAATCTCTACATAAAGCGGGCCTGTGTAGCCTTCTGGCACCCGATCGAATTCGACACCGTGATCGGTGATGATGCGGGTCAACAGGTCAAGCCGTCCGATGGAGGATTTCGCGCTGGCAGCGGCTGTCATGCCTGCGGGCAGCGACAGGCTTTCCATTAGCGGGACGACATAGACACAGCCCTTTTCCAGCACAGCCCCGTTTTCAAGATTGATGGAATGCATCTGAAAGTCGGCGAGCCTGTCCGCGACCTTACGCTGCCGACCGGCCAGAAAAGAGGCGCGGACGCGGTAGGCCACGGCCCCCAGTCGCAGATCAAGCGAGGCGGGCTGGATCTGTTCAGGCGCAATCGGATCTGTGGCGGTAATCCCACCATCCGATATCATCGCCTTGATCTGATGATCGGCCAGAACGCCGGATGTGGTCATGGTTGGTTCCCCCAAGATACCAAAACGCCCGCTTCGCGGATACGCGAGCGGGCGGTTATGATTGGTCGGGCTAGCAGGACTCGAACCTGCGACCTTCCGTCCCCCAGACGGACGCGCTACCAGGCTGCGCCATAGCCCGACTGTGCGCTTTCATAACGTAAAAGTTTGCAGGGGCAAGTCCGAAAAACCGCTGGAGCACGTTCAGTCGCTTTGCATCCGGTCGCGTAGCTGTTCCAGCCGTGCGATCAATGGTGCAATCGCCGCGGCATTTGCTTTCAGCCTTTCCGATTGCGGATTGATCAGGCCAAAGCTGCGTGCAGGCAGATTGGGCAACGCGTCGGGCAGGGGGGGCAGCGTAATCTCGAATGCAGGTTCCGGTTCTCGGGCTGGTTCGGGTTTCGCGGGTTCATCAAAGGGTAGGGCGTCCTGAAACGGTGACGGCTCTGGCGTGGGCGTTTTTGGGGCCGGCGCAGACTCTTCCGTCACAGGTTTTGATGCGGGTGTTTCGGCAATTGGCGCTGGTTCCGGCGCGGGGACCGGTTCAGCCTCGGCCGTTGGCGCGCTCACCGACCGGCCCAAAGCGGCGACATGTTTGACGCCCTTTTCGCGCAGAAGTTTTTGGGTACCCTTGATGGTCATCCCTTCTTCATGCAGCAACTGTTTGATTCCACCCAGCAAATCCATATCGGCAGGACGGTAGTACCGGCGCCCGCCCGCACCTTTGACGGGTTTGATCTGGCTGAACTTGCTTTCCCAGAAGCGCAGCACATGGGTGGGCGTATCAAGCCATTCGGCGACTTCACTGATGGTCCGAAAGGCGTCTTTGGCTTTTGCCATAGCTTAGGATTTATTCCCTGCTGCCACGCGATCTTTCATCAGATGCGATGGTCGGAAGGTTAGCACACGGCGAGGGTGAATGGGGACTTCTTCGCCGGTCTTGGGGTTGCGACCGATGCGCGCTGCCTTTTCACGTACGGCAAAGGTGCCAAAAGACGAGATTTTGACAGTTTGTCCGGAAACCAGCGCATCCGAGATATGTGCAAGGACACTTTCAACCAGATCGGCACTGTCATTGCGCGACAGACCAATTTCGTTATGCACCGCATCCGCCAAATCCATACGAGTCAATGTTTTACCGGTCATAAAAGTCCCCCTCAATATCTGTGCGAGCATACGCGCGAGCGAAATTCAGAGTCAATAACAAGGGCTTGGCAATCGCGGTTAACAGTGCGTTTCTGCCTACCATCGAATAACAACAGCCCCCCAGGCCAATCCACCGCCAATTGCTTCGGTCACGACAAGGTCCCCTTGCTTGATCTGGCCGTTGCTGACGCCCACCGAAAGGGCGAGGGGAATCGATGCCGCAGAGGTATTTCCGTGGTCCTGCACGGTCACGATCACCCGGTCCATGCCAACGCCCAGCTTTTTGGCCGTGGACTGGATGATCCGGATGTTGGCCTGATGCGGCACAACCCATGTTACATCGTCAGGGCCCAGCCCGACCTTATCCAAGGCAGTATGTGCGGTTTGGGCCAATTTTTCGACCGCGTGGCGAAATACCTCTTTGCCGACCATCCGCAGCACGCCTGTACTGTTGGTGGAGACACCACCGTCGACATAAAGCAGGTCTTTGTAGCGCCCGTCGGAATTTAGGTCGGTGGCCAGAATACCCCTGTCATCGGTGGTGCCTGTGCCGGTTTCGGCTTCTAGAATCACCGCGCCGGCGCCGTCCCCGAAAAGCACGCAAGTGCCCCGGTCAGTCCAATCCATGATCCGGCTGAATGTCTCGGCCCCGATCACCAGCACCCGGTCGGCCTGACCGGACGCAATCAGCGCGTTGGCATTCGAAAGCGCATAAACGAATCCTGCGCAAACCGCTTGCACATCAAAGGCATAGCCTTTGGTATTACCTATCGCCTGCTGCACCATCGTGGCGGCAGACGGGAAGGTCAGATCAGCGGTGGATGTCGCCAGAACGATGGCGTCAATGTCATTGCCTTCCATCTCAGCCATATCAAGTGCTGCCTTGGCTGCATGGGTGGCAAGATCAGATGTTGTCTGGTTCGGGGCTGCGAAATGGCGCCGTTCGATGCCGGATCGGGACTTGATCCATTCGTCGCTGGTATCAAGGGTTTTTTCGAATTCGGCATTGGGAACTACGCGTTCCGGCAGGTAGTGGCCGACCCCTTTGACGACTGCGCGACGTGTCATGTTTTCTTAGCCCGTATTGGTGTCCGGATTTTCCGTTTCACCTTCTTGTCCCATATCTTGGGCAAGTGATGCTGCAGATGCAACCCGCGCGGCCAGTTTATCGGAGAAACTGTTTTGCGCCAACTGATAGGCGAGGTCCAGCGCCGCCGCCATGCCGGTTGCGTCCGCCGACCCATGGCTTTTGACGACCGTCTGGTTCAGCCCCAGAAACACGCCACCATTGACGCGGCGGGGATCTATCCGCTTGCGCAGGCGCTGCAATGATCCACGTGCCAGCACTGCCGCGAGCATGGATAGGGGTGTTTTCATCAATGCCGCGCGCAACAACTCACTGATCAGGCTAGCCGTGCCTTCGCCGGTTTTTAGCGCCACGTTGCCGGTGAACCCGTCTGTGACGATCACATCGATTTTATCCGATGGCAGGTCACCGCCTTCGATGAAGCCCACATACTCAAAATCGCTGGAATCTGCTGCATTTCCAATGAGTTCATTGGCGACCTTCAACTCGGCCCGGCCTTTGTGATCCTCTGTCCCGACATTCAGCAGACCGATGCGTGGGCGTTTGATGTCCAGCCCGTTGCGGGCATAGGACGCCCCCATCAGCGCATAGGTCAGAAGGTCGTCCTGATCCGCGCTGATATCGGCCCCCGCATCCAGCATCACGTTGAACCCTGACGGGTTGCGTGATGGCCAAAGGCAGGCAATGGCGGGCCGGTTGACGCCGTCGGTCTTGCGCAGACGGATGGTGGACATCAGCATTAATGCGCCAGTATTTCCGCAGCTGACACAGACCGATGCCTGCCCAGAGCGCACAGCCTCAATCGCCGACCACATGGATGTTGTGGCCCCTTTGCGAAAGGCGGCTTTCGGCTTGTCGGTCATTTTTACGACGTCTGTGGCGTCGTGAATTGTGACCCGGTCAGCGAGATTATGCTTGGCAATAAGCGGTTTCAGGTCAGTTTCGGGACCATGAAGGATTGCGCGGGCATTCGGAGCCTTGCCCAGGAATTGCGAAAGGCCCGCAACAACTGTTGCAGGCCCTTGGTCGCCACCCATAGCATCCACAGAGAGCACTTGTGCCGGTGTCGGAGCGGGGTCCGTCTGGCGTTCTGTCATCTGAGAATTGCCGCGCCGCAGCTTACGCCGCGTCGTCGTCCAGATCGATGTCGGTGGTGTCGGCAATCACTTCGCGTGTCGCGTAGTGACCGCAGGATGGACAAACGTGATGCGGGCGCTTGAGTTCGCCGCAGTTGTCGCATTCATTGGGGTTTGCCGCCACAAGCGCGTCATGCGCACGCCGGTTGTTGCGGCGGGATTTGGATACTTTGTTCTGCTGGACAGCCATGTCTCAACCCTATATTTTATGGGCCGCTGGCCCGGATGTGTCTTGCGTCGAACGGGGTCCTACGCCATTGCGGCTGCCCTGTCGAGTGCGATGTCAAAGAGGCCGCGAACATACTGCGATTCCGCATTTGTGCAAGTGTTTTTCAACCCCCGAAGGGAACGGGCTATTCCCCCTTGTTTTTAAGGCTGTCGCGCAGCGCCCCAAGCCCTGCAAATGGCTTGCTGTCCTCATCGGTCATCGCAGCCGTGCCGGGTGCTGCAAAAACGGCCTCGCCCAGATTTGCCCCATCGGCGCGGGGATAAAGCGGCAGGGCCAGTGAAAGCGCCTCGATCATCACGGTGGCCAGATCAAGCGTCACGGGCAGGTCTTCGACGCTGTCATCTTCTGGCATCTCAACTTCATTGCCTTCGATCTGGGGCAATTCAGCCAGATAGCGTCTGGTAATGGTTTCATCGATCCGCGTTGTAACCGGTGCCAATGTGACCACGCAGGCCTGCACGACCGTCGCCCCCAGATCGGCACTTAAGGCCCAATCATGCGCCCCTGATGGCGTTAACGCCCCGGAAAACCGAAGTTTTTTGACACTTTCGATGCCAAGCGCCTGTGCCACCGCCTGCCGTTCGCCCGCATCTGGCGTTAACGCAAACTCCGTTGCTCGTCTTGTGGCAAGATCGGCCAAACGTAACTGTGATCTGGGCAGCTTAGCCACAAAAGCATCCATTCTTGAACAGGGGGCGGGTTGTCATGTAGTGGAGATAGAAGGCATAAGACGCCAAAGCAAGAGGGCCACCATGAGCAGCACTTTACGCAGATCGATCACCGGGCGACGCGCCGGGGCTTTGGCCCTTGTGCTGGGCTTGGCCTGCGCATGCACGCCCATTAACCGCTATCATGGTTATGCGCCGTCTGATTCTGAACTGTCTGCCGTGCAGGTCGGGCAGACCACACGCGATTCTGTTGTTGCAAGCTTTGGCCCGCCGACATCCAAGGGCGTGTTGCAGAATGAGGCTTATTATTATGTGTCCAGCCAGTTTCGCCATCTAGGGGCCTTTGCCCCCGAAGAGGTGGATCGTCAGGTGTTGGCCATCAGTTTCACGCCGTCGGGCGTTGTCAGCAATGTGGAACGCTTCACATTGGAGAATGGCCGCGTTGTGACGCTGGACCGTCGTGTGACCGATGATGGCATCAATGACGTGACCGTGTTGAGCCAGCTTCTGGGCAGCTTTGGTCGGATCGATGCGGGCACATTGCTGGGCGATAGCGACCCGATCTAGCAACGTTCGGTGGGTAGGCAGGGGTGACGCAACACCCCTGACATCGCGGTTTTGGCGAATCATTTGTTAATGCTGGGGATTGTGCCGATTTGACCGGTCTGCAAAGCGTCGGCGAGACGTCGGCAAAACGTCGGACCCCTACGCGCAGATTTAGCCCATTAACGTAACGCACGCTGCAAGTATGAACGCGCTGTTCATAACTGCCCCATCTGACCTCGATCCATAGCTATGTGCGGCTGTTGCGAGTAGACTCTTTCGAAATCTTTATCGCGATATTAAGCAGTTTTTGAAATCGCGGGCAGTCAAGGTGGTTGTCCATCGGGCAGTCCGCGACATGGCGCAACATGCGTGCCAGAATTTTCATGCGTTCTGCCTCTTTTTCGATTGCATCGGCCTTCTCTTGGAGGGCGCGCCTTGGAACTTTTGTTGTTCCCGGCCGTTTCAAGGCTGATCCAACCTCACTGAGGGAGAAGCCTGCGGATTTGGCAAGTGTAATCAGAGCCAATTCCTGCAGCACAGAGGGTTCGTACTGACGTCGCAACCCGTTTCGAGATACCGCTGCGATCAATTGTCTTTTCTCATAATAGCGCAAACCTGAGGCAGTGACACCCGAACGTTCGGCGACCTCCGCAATATCGAGAAGTTTCTCCATGGCGATGCTCTTGACTTGAACTGAGCTTCAAGTCGTACCTTCCGATTCCGGTAGATGCAAGAATGGAAATCCATGTCAAAGAGCGATAAAAGACTAAAACAAGGTCGACCGATTAATCGGCTATTGGGGCCTTGCCTTTCCGTGGTTCTTGCCGCGCTCGGAATCAGCATAGCCGCCATTACGCTTCCCGAACTTTCGCGCGAGTTCTCGGGGGCAAATGATGATGTGGCATTGATCGTTGTCGTTTATGTTCTGGCAACGACTGCGTTGATTGTGCCTGTCGGGCGGGCGGGTGACCTCTATGGCAAACGCGAAGTTCTTATGTCGGGGCTGGGCCTCTATCTGCTTGGAGCCGTTATCTCCGCTGCGGCCTCGGCGCTCCCGGTGCTGATAGCTGGACGCTTGTTTCAAGGCGCCGGGGCCGCGGCAATGTTGGCCATGCCGATGGCCCAAGTGCGCGATATCGTACCAGAAGAGCACATTGGGCGCTGGATGGGTGCTATGGGTACGATGTCAGCCATCGGCACAGCATCTGGACCATCGCTTGGCGGGCTTCTTACCGCCAGTTTTGATTGGCGCGCGGTCTATCTGTTTCAGGCACCTTTGGCGGGATTGGCGCTGTTCCTTTGTATCAATCAGCTACCCTACAAGAAAGACCCTGACGGCGCCCAAAGTGTTGATCTTGTTGGCGGATTTTTGTTGGCTGTGTTTCTCGGTGCACTCACCTGCGCAATATCAAGTCTCTCACACGGTTTCGACATCGGCATTGCCAGACTTATTGTGGTTGCGGTAGTTGCGCTTGGAGCATTCGTCGTCGTGGAATCACGGGTTGCTTTTCCGATCTTGCCACTGGGTCTTTTGAAGTCGCGGGATTTGCAGCTAAGCCTTTTGATGAATGCGCTAGTATCCTTCGTCATGATGGGAATCCTTGTCATAGGTCCATTTTTTCTTACTGATGGACTAGGGCTAACAACGGTGCAGATGGGGTTGGCCATGTCTGTCGGCCCGATCTCGTCTGCCTTGAGTGGTGTTCCCGCCGGGCGATTTATTGAAAAGATCGGGCCAGACCGAGCCATTGTCATTGGTGCTGTTGCGGTGACGTCCGGGGCGGGCGCGATGTCAGGGCTTCCCTATTTTTGGGGCATGGGAGGCTTTGTTCTGGCCTTTATGCTGCTCGCGCCCGGGTATCAAATCTTCCTCACAGCGTTGAACACATTCGTTATGGGAACTACCACGCAAGAAAACCGTGGCCTCACCTCAAGCCTTATCAACCTAAGCCGAAACTTGGGCTTTATCATTGGTGCAACCGTGATGAGCATGATTTTCTGGTCGCTCGTAAATTGGCGTATGGATGCCGTAGATGAAGCGCTTGGCGTTCGACAAGCAATGGCCGGTACGTTTTTGATTTGTTGTGCTGTGACCTCTTTTGTTGTTTTGTTAGCGACTTATATGGTTATGCGTCGCCGTTCGATTAACGTTTTTTGAAACCCATACCACTGGATGCAATCAGAACAAGCCGCGTCAGAAGCGGGCCTGTTCCTCACCTTGGCCGTCGGCGCGCGGCAGCCCCTTTGGATCGGTTTGCGACGTGACGGTCAGCGGTTTCTGTCTCTCTGCTTCACGCCGCCGCGTCGATCGGGTGGGGTGTTCGGAAGCCGACGGCGAGCCGGTTCCAGATGTTGATGGTGCCAATTGCTACGCTGAGTTTGACGATTTCTTCGTCTGAGAAATGGGCGTGCATGGCGTCATAATCCTGATCAGATGCGCCGCTGCTGCTGATATTGGTCAGCGCCTCGGTCCAGCCGAGCAGGGCGCGTTCGCGGGCGTCAAAGATGCTGGCCTCGTGCCAGACCATGACAAGCGCGATCCATTGTTCGCTAAGCCCGTCTTTGCGCGCCTCTTTGGTGTGCATATCCACGCAGTAGGCGCAGCCATTGATCTGCGAGGCGCGCAGTTTGAGCAGATGGATCAGCCGGTGATCCAGCCCCGATTCTGTGCTGACATATTGTTCCAGCTGTCTGACGGCTTCGAATGCGTCCGGTGCGGTTTTGATATAGTCGAGGCGGGCAGTCATTGATCTATCCTTTCAGCGTGTCTTGGTTTTGGTTTGGCGCATGTGTTGATCGAAAAATGCGCAGCCCCGGGCGGCGATGGAGCCGTCATCATCTGCCATCACATCGCGCATCAGATCGGCGATGCTGACCTGCGCCAATTCCCGGCGGTAGGCCCGTTCCGCTCGCAGCATGGCGGCGTTGATCTGGCACGGGGCGGTAAAGCTTTCCTTGGGTAGGGGGGCGTAGCCTTGCTGCCGGATTTCCTTGCAGCGGAAGGCGTGTTCGGGACCTTCGACAGCCAGAACGATATCGAGGAGGGTGATGTTTGTCGGGTCTTTGCCCAGCTCATAGCCGCCCTTCGGTCCCGGTGTTGTTTTGACGATCCCGGCCCCGGATAATGCTTGCAGATGTTTGAGCAGATAGCTGGTGGAGACCCCGTGGAACGCGGCCAAGGCCTGCGCCGACAGCAGCCCGTCAGGGGGCAATCCGGCCAGCAGCGTCACCGCATGGATCGCCTGTTCAACGCCATCACCGAGTTTCATAACTGCCCTCATAATCGAATCGTGGATAAGATATATCTATGATTATATGGACGTCAAGATGCTGTATTGATCCAGTATTGAACCATGTTGCTATCCGCTCTACGGTGATCATGCCCCGATGTGGGGCGTTCTCAGGGCGGGGCGGAATTCCCCACCGGCGGTATGGGCCATTTGGCCCGAGCCCGCGAGCGCCTTTGGCTTTGCCAAAGGGTCAAGCAGATCAGGTGCGATGCCTGGGCCGACGGTCATAGTCCGGATGAAAGAGAGCGGTGCAAATAGCAGGCTTTGGCCTGTTATCTGTTCTGTTTTGCCTTGGGTCATGCGCAAGACAAGAAAGGACAGATGCAATGATCCAGATGGAAATGAAGACCGGGGCCGTGATGGGCCCTTTGTATTTTGTAACGGCTGGCGCGCTGTTTGCGGGCGCCAATACGGCGGTGCAAGGGGCGGGGATGCTGCATGGCGTCGCATCGCCGACCATTGTGTTCTGGCAATATGTCATCGCTTTGGCCGTGGTGGTTCCCACGGTGTGGCATGCATCGTGGCGCACGGGCCAGTTGGGATTGCATGTGTTGCGTGTCGTGCTGGCCGCTATCGGTGTGCAACTCTGGGTGGCCGGGTTGGCGGTTGTGCCGATCTGGCAGGCGGTGGCGTTGATCCTGACCTCGCCTTTATTTGTCAGCTTGGGGGCCGGGCTGTTTTTGGGTGAGGCATTAACCTCGACCCGGATCTGGGCGGTTCTGCTGGGTGCCTTTGGTGGCGCGCTGATCCTTGCCCCGTGGCAGGAGAGTTTTGCCTGGGCCGCATTATTACCGGTTGGGGCCGCTGCCTTCTGGGCTGCGTCATCGCTGGTGGCCAAGCGATTGACCCGGACGGAGGCCGCATCAACCCTGACCTTGTATCTGGTGGTGTTGCTGGTCCCGGTGAATGCTTTTGCGGCTTTGGGGTCCGGATTTTCCGTGGCGTCAGATGCGCTGTGGTTGGTGGGCCTGTCGGGCCTGTTAATCGCGGCGGCCCAATATCTGCTGGTGCGGGCCTATGTCGTGGCGGATGCGGCCTATCTCCAGCCCTTTGATCATCTGAAATTGCCGTTGAATGTCGGGCTGGGGTTGGTGTTTTTCGGCTTCGCCCCGCCCGGTCTGATGTGGGTCGGGGCTGCTGTGATCCTGATTGCCGGGGCCTGGGTGATGCGGGAGGAGGTTTGATACGACGCTACGTTCGTGACGGAGCCAATTTCTCTGAGAGAAATTGGATCAAATCCGCCAAGAGGATTTGTTTTCAGACTTTCGCGAAGGTCTGATTTGTTCCGTAAACCGGAGGTGGGCATGAACGCGCACCTCATGGGTTTTATGTTTTGTAGGATGGGTCATTTCATCCATCCTCGGGTTCAAATTCCAGCGCCACCCCGTTGATGCAGTAGCGCAGCCCGGTTGGTTGTGGTCCGTCGGGGAAGACATGCCCCAGATGCGCGTCGCACCGGTTGCAGTGTACTTCGGTTCGTTTCATGAAAAAGCTGCGGTCAACGCTTTCACCGACCATGTCGCCATCGACCGGTTGGTAGAATGATGGCCAGCCTGTGCCGCTGTCGAATTTATGCGCCTGATCGAAAACCGGTGCGCCGCAGCAGGTACACATATAGGTGCCCGGCTCTTTGGGGAAATCTTCGTGCGTGCCTGCCCGTTCGGTCCCATGTTTGCGCGTAACCTTATAGGCCAGATCAGAGAGTTGCGCCCGCCATTCGGCGTCGGATTTGGTCACTTTATCCATGTGTTTTTGTCATCCTTCCGTCATGTTGTTCGGTAACGTAGGGTGCGGGTGACGCTTCGCCAAGGTGAACAATTATGACAATTCCGTTTCTCAAGGGTCGGTATCGGGTGCGCTTTGCCGCGCATGATGCCGATTTGCGTGCTTGTCAGCGTTTGCGTCACTTGTGTTTTTTCGGTGTGCCGGGTGTTGATGCGGATGTTTATGATACTGATTGCCAACATGTCATGGTCGAGGATCAGGCGGGTCGACTGGTCGCATCGCTGCGCCTGTCCGAAGGGCCAGCAGCAGATGGTTATGCCGCGCAGTTTTATGATCTGTCCTGTTTGATCGCCCTTGATGTTCCGATGTTGGAGATTGGCCGGTTTTGCGTGGCGCCGGATGTGCAGGATGCGGATGTTTTGCGCATGGTTTGGGCGGCATTGACCGCCCAAGTCGATACACGGGGCGTTGGGCTGCTGTTTGGTTGTGCCAGCTTTGCCGGGACGGACCCGGCCGTTTATGGCCGCGCCCTGAGCCGGTTGGCCCGGCATGCAGGCCCCGACCATTTGCGTCCCACGGCCCGTGGCCCGGCGTTGCCGTTGGCTGGTGAACGGGCCAGTGGGCCCGCGCCGTTGCCTCCGTTGCTGCGCACCTATCTGGCGATGGGTGGTTGGGTTGGTGATGCGCTGGTTGTGGACCCTGCGCTGCAGACCATGCATGTCTTCACCTGTCTTGAGGTGGGGAAAGTGCCCGCCGCCCGCGCCCGCGCCCTGCGTGCCCTTGCGCAGGAGGCTGCGCTGACGTAGCAGGCGGATATGGCAAAGGCACCGCTTCTCCAGATTTCTGATATTGCGCTTACCTTCGGGGGCGATCCTGTATTTGAGGACCTGTCTTTGGTCGTCCAACCCGGCGATCGTGTGGCTTTGGTGGGCCGCAACGGGTCGGGGAAATCGACGCTGATGAAGGTGATGGCGGGTCTGGTCGAGGCCGATAGCGGCGCCCGCGTTTTATCCCCCGGTGTTACCGCCGGTTACATGGAGCAGGACCCGTCGATGGCCGGTTGCGCCACCCTTGGCGATTATGCCGCCAGCGGATTGGAACCGGACGAAGCCTATAAGGTTGAGATGGTGGCCGAGGGGCTGAAATTTGACCCTGCCGGTGATGTAGCCACCGCATCGGGCGGCGAGCGTCGCCGCGCGGCATTGGCTAAACTGATGGCCGAGGCCCCGGAACTGATGTTGCTGGATGAGCCGACAAACCATCTGGATATCGAGGCGATTGCCTGGCTGGAGCAGGAATTGAAACAGACCCGCGCGGCGTTTGTGCTGATTTCGCATGACCGCGCCTTTTTGCGTGCCTTGACCCGCGCCACCCAGTGGATTGATCGCGGGCAGGTCCGCCGGGCGGAGCAAGGGTTTGATCGCTTTGAAGAATGGCGGGACAAGATCTGGGAAGAAGAAGACCAGCAGCGTCACAAGCTGAACCGCAAGATCAAGGCGGAGGCCCGTTGGGCGGTCGAGGGGATTTCCGCGCGCCGCAAGCGTAATCAGGGCCGTGTGCGTGCCTTGCAGAAACTGCGCGCTGAACGGGCCAGCCAGATCAAGCGCCAAGGTACCGCGGCAATGGCGTTTGAGGGTGGTCCCACATCTGGCAAGAAGGTGATGGAAGCCTTTGGCCTGACCAAATCATTTGACGGCAAGCAGATTGTGCAAGGGTTGGACCTGACGGTGCAGCGCGGTGACCGGATCGCCTTTGTCGGCCCCAATGGCGTGGGCAAGACGACGCTGATCAAGATGCTGCTGGGGCAAGTGGCCCCGGATGCCGGGTCGGTCAAGTTGGGCACCAATCTGGATATCGCGGTGTTTGATCAGACCCGCGCGGCGCTGAAGCCTGAGATGTCGCTTTGGGAAAATCTGGCCAATGATCCTGAGCTGGGGGTGTCGGGCAAATCCGATCAGGTGATGGTGCGTGGGCAGCCCAAACATGTGGTTGGCTATCTGAAAGAGTTTCTGTTTGACGAAGCACAGGCGCGCGCGCCGGTTCGCTCCCTGTCAGGTGGTGAAAAGGCCCGGTTGCTGTTGGCCCGTTTGATGGCGCGGGAAAGCAACCTGTTGGTTCTGGACGAACCGACCAATGATCTGGATATCGAAACACTGGATCTGTTGCAGGATATCTTGGGCGAATATGACGGCACTGTCCTGCTGGTGAGCCACGACCGCGATTTTCTGGACAGGGTGGCCACAACGACCATTGCCATGGAGGGTAATGGGCAGGCGGTTGTTTATGCAGGCGGCTGGAGCGATTATCGCAGCCAGCGCGGGGCTGATTTTGCAGAAAGTCCCGTGGCCCCGAAATCGGCGCCAAAAAAGGATAAGCCTGCGCAGGTGAAACCGTCGGCTGCCGGGCTGTCATTTACCGAAAAGCACCGGTTGGAAGAATTGCCGGGCGTGATTGACCGGCTGGGGGCTGAGATTGCCAAGCTGGAAGGTCTGCTGGCTGATCCTGAATTGTTTACGCGCGAGCCTGTGAAATTTCAGAAAGCCACCGAGGCGCTGGTCGCCCGGCAAGAGGCATTGTCTGCCGCAGAAGATGAGTGGCTGATGCTGGAAGAGAAGGCGGGTTAGCGCGCCTAAACCGTGTTCCCCGGTATCAGCCGCGTTGCCACGACTGTCACGTCATCCACCGCGTCGCCGCGCAGCCGTGTGACGAGTTTTTCCGCCGCGACTTTCCCGAGTGCGCCTGCCGGGATGTCAGTTGTGGTCAGCCGTTCGGGCAGGATCGATGCCGCCTCCATCCCGCCCCAACCGGCGATGCCGATATCGTCTTTGATCCTGATCCCATGCCGGTTCAGATAGGCGATGCCGCCAATCGCCATTTCATCGTCATGGTAGTAAAGCGCGTCCAATCCGGGGTTGCGCGCCAAGATGTTTTCTGTGCCAACAAAGCCGGTATAAAAACTGGGGTGGTCATGCGCGATTTCCTTGGCGGCGAGCGGTAGGTCGGCTTCGGCCATTGCCGCCTCGAACCCGTGTTGCCGGGCCCGCCCCATCGTATCGATCCCGGCCATGGCCCCGACATAGCCGATCTGTCGTCGTCCCTGCTGGGCCACGTAGCGCCCCATCGTCAGGCCGCAGTCGAAATGCGAGAAACCGACCGCCATATCAAGCGGATCGGTTGTCAGATCCCATAGTTCGATCACCGGCACGGAGAGGTTTTTAAGCAGTTCAATCGTATCTGGGGTATGGCGCGTGCCTGCCAGCAAGATCCCGGCGGGCCGCCAGGCGGCGAGGGTTTTGAGCCAAAGCTCTTCGTCCTTGGCGATCTGATCGTGGCTGCCAATCACCGTTTGATAACCAAGACGGCTCAGATTGCTTTGGATCGATTCCGTCACATGACCAAACAGCGATGAGGTGAAACGCGGTACGCAAAGCCCAACCAATGTGCTGGTTTCGGTGGAACCGAAGGTCGCAGCGATTCGGTTTGGCAGGTATTGCAGCCGATCCGCCTCGGCCAGAACCTTGTCCCGGGTTGCATCCGAAAAACCTGTCCCGCCACGCATCACACGGCTGACCGTCATTTTCGAAACGCCGGCTGCGCGCGCGATGTCTTCGAGTTTTGTGCTTGTTTTTCTGGTCATGCGCGACGTTCCTTTCATCGCATGGCGGCGCAGTTTAATCGCAATTTGTTATCGATAACAAATTGCCTTGACAGGTGGGCGCTTTCGACAAATGCTAAAGCTACGTTACCGGTAACCTAGCAGAAACCGATCGCGTGGGGAGGAAATTTTATGGCAACCACGGACGGCCTGTTCTTTGACAGCATCGTCAAGACGTTTGGCGGCACCCATGCGCTGACCGATGTGACGTTGCGCGTCAACCGTGGTGAAATTGTCGCCTTGCTGGGTGAGAACGGGGCGGGCAAATCCACGCTGATCAAGACGCTTGGTGGAATCCACGCTGCCGATAGCGGCCAGGTCAGTGTTGATGGCACACCTTATAATCATGTGGCAGGCAAGATCAGCGAAAAGCAGGCCGTTGCCTTTATCCATCAGGACCTTGGCCTGATTGAATGGATGTCCGTCGCGGAAAACATCGCCCTCGCTGTTGGCTATGCCCGCAAGGCGGGCCGGATCGATTGGCCCGCGACAGAGGCGCGCGCCCGTGTTGCCCTGGCCCATGTCGAGGCGGATTTTGAGCCGACTGCCCGGGTGGCGAGCCTGTCGCGCACGGAAAAGTCGCTGGTGGCGATTGCCCGCGCCCTGGCCGTTGAATGCGATTTTCTGGTGCTGGATGAACCCACCGCGTCCTTGCCCGCAGATGAGGTGGAGCGCCTGTTCAAGGCCCTGCGTCCGTTGCGCGACAAGGGTGTTGGCATGATCTATGTCAGTCACCGGCTGGATGAGATTTTCCAGATTGCCGACCGTGTTGCCGTGTTACGCGACGGCGTGATGGTTGGGATGCGTGATATTGCCCATACCAATGCCGAGGACCTTGTCAGACTGATTGTGGGTCGCAAGGCGCGCGAGATTGAACGCCCGGATGCCGAGGATGGCAGTGAGGTACTGTTGGTCGCGAACCTGAGCACCCGCAATGTCAGCGATGTCAGCTTTCAGGTGCAGCGCGGTGAATTGGTCGGTCTGGTTGGATTGCGCGGGGCAGGGCATGAGGATGTCGGTCGCGCCCTGTTTGGTTTGGAACCGCATGAGGGCACTGTTCTGCTGGATGGCGCGGCCCCCAATCTGGAAAACGCCCGCGCGGCGATGCAATCGGGGATCGGATTTGTGGCGCGTGACCGGGTGGTCGAGTCTATCGCGCCTGCGCTGAGCGTTCGTGAAAACGCGTTTATCAACCCCGCCGCGACCAAGCGCGGCCTGTTCAGCCTGTTGGGCAGCCGCACCGAGGACGCGATGGCGCAGGAATTGGGTGCCCGCGTTGGCCTGTCGCCCAATGATCCCACCCTCGCGATTGAGGCCTTGTCTGGCGGTAATCAGCAGAAGGTGGTCGTGGGCCGGTGGCTGGATACCGGGCGTCGGTTTCTGATTGCCGAAGACCCGACCGCAGGTGTCGATGTCGGTGCAAAGGCCGAGATTTATCATTTGTTATATGAGGCGCTCGCCTCTGGTATGGGTGTGTTGGTTGTCTCGACCGATTTCGAGGAAATCGCGAATATCTGCCATCGCGCCATTGTTTTTAGCCGTGGCCGCATCGTGTCGGAATTGCGTGATGTCAGCCTTTCGACCCAATCCCTTATTCAGGCCGCATCGGCCAGTGACGCAGCATAGAAAACCGGAGCAGCCTTCATGAACTCTGTCGAATCCGACGCGCTTGAACCGACACGGGATGAGTTGGCCAAACTTTCATCCGGTGGGAAGCTGTTGCGGCTGATCCCGGTTTACGGGCTGGTTATCCTGATGTTCGGGCTGATCATCCTGTTTTCGATCCTGCTGCCCAATACGTTCCCCACGATGCTGAACGTGCGCGCCATCATTTCGGACAAGGCGATTATTGCTCTGTTGTCACTGGCCGCGATGATCCCGATGGTGGCAGGCCGGATCGACCTGACGGTGGGGTATGGCATTGTGCTGTGGCATATCCTCGCCATTTCTTTGCAGACGCTTTACGGCGTGCCATGGCCGATTGCTTGCCTGATTGTGTTGGCCTTGGGGGCGTTCACAGGTGTGCTGAACGGTTTTCTGGTCGAGATTGCGAAGATCGACGCCTTCATCGCGACGCTTGGCACCGGCACCGTTCTTTATGCGCTGGCGCTATGGCACACGGGCGGCCGCCAGATTGTCGGGGTCCTGCCAGAGGGGTTTTATGCCGTCAACGGAACCTTTGTTTTTGGCCTGCCGATAACCGGGTTTTACATTTTGGCGATCACTGTCGCGCTGTGGATCATCCTCGAATACACGCCGATTGGTCGCTACCTTTATGCCATTGGGGCGAACCCGAAAGCTGCTGAGTTGAACGGCATTCCCACCCGTAAGTTCGTGGTTGGCGCCTTTGTCACATCGGGCACGTTGACGGCACTGGCGGGGATTATTCTGGCGTCGAAACTGCGGATCGGTCAGGCCTCTGTCGGGTTGGAATTCCTGTTGCCTGCTTTGGTGGGTGCCTTCCTTGGCTCCACCACGATCAAACCGGGCCGGGTCAATGTCTGGGGCACAATTGTGGGTGTCGTGATCCTGGCGGTCGGTATTTCGGGCATTCAGCAATTTGGCGGCAGTTTCTGGGTGGAGCCGATGTTTAACGGTCTGACACTGCTGATTGCCATTGGCATTGCCGGTTATGCGCAGCGCAAAAAGGGTGCGGCCCATCAATGACATGCATTTTCAAGGGAGAGAGAAAGATGAAAAAGAGAACATTACTTAAGACGTTACTGGCCAGCACGATATTGGCGGGCCTGTCTGCTCCAGCCTTTGCCCAGGATGCGTTTGACGGCCCCACAACCGGCCCGGCAGGGGCTGAGGGTAAGACTATTGTGGTGCTTGCCGGTGATCTGAAAAACGGCGGTATTCTGGGTGTGACCAGCGGGATTGAAGAGGCCGTTGATGTCATTGGCTGGGACGTTCGGGTGATTGATGGGGCAGGCTCCGTGCAGGGCCGCACAGCGGCGATTGGTCAGGCGCTTGCCTTGCAGCCCGATGGGATTGTCATCAACGGGTTTGACGCCGTTGAACAGCAGGCCGCACTTGAAGGTGTGGTTGCCGCCGATATTCCGATGGTCGCCTGGCATTCCGGCCCCGTAATCGGGTGTGATGCCCCCGGCGGTATCTTTGCCAATGTGTCCACCGATGCGATGACCGTGTCCGAAGTTGCTGCCGAATGGGCGATCAAGGATGGTGGCGATGATGTTGGCGTGGTGATTTTCACCGACTCCACCTATCAGATTGCCATCGACAAGGCTGACCGCATTCAGGAAACGATTGAGGCCATGGGCGGCACGGTGCTGGAATATGTTGATACGCCGATTGCCGATACCTCCAGCCGCATGGGTCCGCTGACCACAAGTCTGTTGCAGAAATACGGGGATAGCTGGACGCATTCGCTGGCGATCAATGACCTGTATTTCGACTTCATGGGTCCCGCACTTGCCGCTGCTGGTATTCCCGGCGATGGATCCCCCAAGGCCGGGTCTGCTGGTGATGGCTCAGAGGCTGCGTTTCAGCGTATTCGCGCAGAGCAGTTTCAGGCGATCACTGTGGCGGAGCCGCTGAACCTGCAAGGCTGGCAGTTGGTGGATGAGCTGAACCGCGCCATTCAGGGCGAGGCCTGTTCCGGTTATGTGACCTCGCCTGCTTTGGTCACCACCGAAGGTTTGGCAAAGCTGGGCGACAGCAATGCCTTTGACCCGGACGTCGCCTATCGCGAGGCCTACACCGCGATCTGGAAGTAACAACTCCCGAGGCGGGGGCGCCTTTCGGGGCGTCCCTGCTTTGAAATGTTAACGATACCATTACCGAGGCTGCAATGACCGAAGCAAAACCGATTATTCAGATGCACGGGATCACCAAACGCTTTGGTGGGGTGACGGCGCTGCGCGATGTTGATCTATCTGCTTACGCAGGTGAGGTGCTGGCCATTGTGGGCGACAATGGTGCCGGAAAATCGACCCTGATCAAGGTGTTGACCGGCGTTTATCAACCAACGCAAGGCCATATCACCTTTGAAGGTCAGCCGCTGGTCATGGCCAGTCATGCCGATGCGATCCAGAACGGGATCGATGCGGTTTATCAGAACCTTGCGCTGGCGGATCATCTGACCCCTGCGGAAAACCTGTTTCTGGGATCTGAATTGACCACCAGCGTTCTGGGCGTCCCGGTTCTGGCCAATGCGAAGATGAAGGCTGAGGCCACCCGGGTTTTGCATGACCGGCTGGGTGTCACGCTGAAAAGCATGGATGCCGCCACCGAAAGCCTGTCGGGCGGTCAGCGGCAGGCTGTCGCCATTGCCCGTGCTGTCCGCCACGATGATTTGCGTGTGCTGGTGATGGATGAACCCACCGCCGCCCTTGGCCCGCAGGAAACCGCGCGCACGCTGAAGCTGATCCAGGTCCTGAAGGAGCAGGGGTTGGCCGTGATCGTGATCAGCCACGCGCTGGATGATGTTTTTGAAATTTCAGATCGCATCCATGTCATGCGCCGGGGCGAATGCGCAGGCGTCGTCACGACAGCACAAACCACCAGTGAAGAGGTCCTTGGCTTGATCACCGGTGCCCATAAAGCCGCTTGAGGAGCCCGCGCATGACAAGCACGACAGAATCTTCGAACGGGATCTTTGGCCGCATTGAGCCGTTTATCGGCATTCTCGGCCCGCTGGTGATGATTGCCATGATTGCCCTGTTTATGGGTGTTGTGGAACCGGCCCGCTATTTCCGGTTGTCGAATATCAATCAGATCCTGCTGGATGCTGCCCTTTACATGCCGATGGCCATGGCGATGACATTTGTCATCACCCAGCGGGGTATTGATCTGTCGATCGGGTCAATTGCCGCCCTGTCGGCGATCATTATGGCGTTTCTGATCAAGCAATATGACGTTCCCGCCGGGATTGCAGTGATCATCTGCCTTCTTTTGGGCGCGGCGATGGGCCTGTTGAACGGGTTGGTCATTACCGTGTTCCGCGTGCCTGATCTGATCGGCACGCTGGCGATGGATCTGGTCTATCGTGGCTTTGCGCTGGTGCTGGCCAAGGGCCTTGTTCTGGCGCGGTTTCCTGAATTGATTACTGAGATTGGTCGCGGTCAAGTGTTCCTGTTTCTGCCAACCCCTGTGGTGATTGGTCTGCTGACATTGGTTGCTGGCTACGCCTTGCTGAAGTTCAGCCATTTTGGCCGCTACACGATTGCCATCGGGTCCAACCCCGAAGCATCCGCGATGACCGGGATCAGCGTTAATCGCCACCGCATCTATGCCTATGTGCTGATGGGGGCGATGGCCGCACTTGGTGGTCTGATGCTGACAGGCAAACTGAACGCGGTGCAGGCGACATCCGCCCCTTATTTCAACCTGCATGTGATTGCGGCTGTGGTTGTTGGCGGCACGTCCTTGTTTGGCGGGCGGGCATCGATCCTGGGGTCATTGGCCGGGGTGCTGTTGTTGTCGATGATGATCAACGCGCTGGTCACCCTGCGGATCGAGTTTTTCTGGCAGTCGGTTGCATCCGGCGTCGTCATCATCCTGTCGGTGGCCATCTACACATGGATGCAAAAGAAGGATCGCGACGGATCAGCCGGGTTGGGCAGCCTGCTGGCCAATCCTGATTTCCGCAAAATCGCTGTGCTGGCGGCCGGTCTGATGGCCGCGCTGATCGTGTTGGTGGTGCTGGGTCTGCTGCTGGCCAGTCCACCGGTTTAAGTCATTCAAACGTGGAACAATCCACATCATTTCTGGGAGGAAATACGATGAAATATACCTTAAGTTCTGTGGCGGTTTGCGCCTTGTTGAGCACGACTGCCTTTGCCGATGGTCATTTGCCGCTGGTCACATTGCCTGATGATGCCGATCGCGATTATTGGGTGCCAGAGCAGGTCAATGCCGATGGCGCGCTGGATGCGTTGCAGGCTGTTGTCGGGGCAGAGGCGGTGCCGTTCAAGGGGACGCTGGAAAACCCTATCCAGATCGCGCTGATCTATCCGTCTGCTGACACTTCAGATTTTTGGGCTCGCAACTACCTTGCCCTGATCAAGCGCCTTGATGAGTTGGGTATCGCCTATGAAACGACCGAGTTTGCAAGCCGTCAGATCGAACATTCACTGCAGGCGACTTATGCAACCCAGGTTGATCAGGATGCAGACCTATATGATTTTGTGATCTTTGGCCCGTCTGAGCTGGCCACCCAAGCCGACAATATCGACAAGCTGGCAGGGAATGCTGATCTGACCACATTTGTCTGGGCGTTCCATACACCTTTGAAATACCTCGAAAACCAGCCTGCCAATTGGTTTGACTTCTCATCCGCTTTTGGCGCGCTGAAAATGTGCGACTATATGCTGGAACGTCTGGGGAATGATGTTGTCTATGCGATGAACCGGGGTATTCCGGGGATCACAGACAATCAGCGATCCGGCGATTTCAAGGATTGCGTGGCCGAGAAGGGCAATTGGAACGCGGTCTATGAACACTACGGCGAATATCAGCGTGAAGGTGGGTTCGAAGGCACCAGCCTGATCTTGCAGGCCTATCAGGAGGCCAAGGTGATCCATAATGCCAATACCGCCATGGCGATGGGATCAGTTGAGGCGCAGGTTGCTGTTGGCGCTGAAAAAGACATCTTTTCTACCGGGTGGGGTGGTACGGGGCTGGAACTGGATGCCATCCGCCGGGGTGAGCTGGATGCCACGCCGATGCGAATGGGTGATGATGTGGGGGCGGCCACCGCCGAGGCGATCAAATATCACCTTGAAGACCGCGCCGGGGAATTGCCGTTTGTCTTTCTTGGGCGCATCACGATTGCCCATGATCAGATGAGTGCCGAGGAAATCGATGCGCTTGAGATGGAAGCCTTCCGGTTCTCAGGCGTGGACGCGCTCGACCGCTAGGCAGACGTGGATTGCGCCGGTATCAGTGCCGGCGCAATCATTTTGTTATCTGCTGTGCTGGAGTTCGACAACAATTGCAGCACCAGCCCGGCGGCGCATTCGCCAATCTCTGTCGGTTTAGGGTCAATTGTTGTGAGACGGGGCACGCAAACCTCTGCGATGTCATAGGCGCCGAAACCGGCCATGGCGATCTGATCGGGCACGGCGATCCCCCGGCGTTGGCATTCGGATAGCGCGCCGAACCCCACAAGGTCAGAGACGCAGATCACGGCATCCGTATCTGGGAACTGGTCCAGCAATGCGCCCATGGCAGTGGCGCCTTTTTGCATCGGCTTTTGCGGCGCACCCGATCCGACAAGCCGGTCCGCCTGCAATCCATGCCCGGACATGGCCGCAAGAAACCCGTCGCGCCGGTCTTGCCCGCGCGTGTCACTTTCTGAATCGCCGCCCATGAACGCGATCCGTTTGCGGCCCATGCTGACCAGATGGTCCACAAGCAGCTGCATCGTGTCCGCATTGGAAAAGCCCACGACATGGCCAATTGGGTCGGGGGGGATGTCCCAGGTTTCGATTACTGGCACGCCTGCGTTTTTCAGCATTTGTCGCGCCCGTTCGGTGTGTCGCCCGCCGGTGACAATGATGGCCTCGGGCCGTCGCCGCAGGAACTGACCGATCAGTTCCTCCTCGCGCATCATATCGTAATTGGTATGCCCCAGCAGCACCTGATAGCCTGCCTGGCTGAGCTTGCCGGTCAGGGCAACGACGGTCGCTGCAAAATTTGCATTGTTCAGTGACGGGATGGTGACGGCGACAAAATCACTGCGCTGGGATCGCAGATTGGCGGCGGTTGCGTCAAACACATAGCCCAGTTCATCCGCCTTTTCGCGTATCATCTGGCGGGTTTTTTCACCGACGGACGCATCTTGTTTGAACGCGCGGCTGACGGTCATGACGGATACACCCGCAGCGTATGCCACATCTTTCATCGTTGGACTGCGCTTCATCGAGATCCCTTTGATGTTAGCGTTTACATCCTTGCCGCGTTCGCGCTTTGCTTGCAACCATCCCAAGGTCCAATAGGGGGCTGACGTTGCGTGCGGCGATCATTGCGGCAATTCCTCTGGCCCTTTGAAATATTCCATCAGCGCGGCCTGATCTTCACCGCCCAGTCCGGCGGCCGTCAGCAGCCGATGCACCTCTGCACAGATCGCGGTCATTGGCATGGCGGTGTTAGTGCGGCGGGCGAGGTCTTGGGCGCCATTCAGATCTTTGACCATGTTGTCGATCCGTCCGGTGCGCCGGTAATCCTTGGCCACATAGCGGGGCATGTATTCCTGCAAAATCGCGCTATCGGCCCGCCCGCCTTTCAGGGCAGTGGGGATTTTGGCCGCATCAACGCCTGCATCAAGTGCCAGTTGCGTCGCCTCTGCCACCGCCAGAAAGTTCAGCCCGCACAGTACCTGATTGATCAGTTTGGTTGTCTGCCCGGCACCGACCGGCCCCATATGGGTGTAGTTGCTGGCCACATGTTGCAGCACGTTATGCGCGTCGGTCACATCTGCTGCATCGCCACCCGCCATCAATGTCAGTTCACCAATCAGTGCCTTGGGCGCCCCGCCGGAAAGGGGACTGTCGACCCAGCGCAACCCCCTTTCTATGGCCTTGGCGGCGAGTGTTTTGGTCGCGTCGGGGTCGATGGAGGACATATCGATGATCAGCGTGCCGGGCTTGGCCCCGGTCGTAACCCCGTCTTTGCCAAAGACCGCGATATCCACGATGTGGGGGGCGTTCAGGCTGGTGATGACATAGTCGCTTGCGGCTGCTGCGGCTGCTGCCGTTTTCGCAGCAATTGCCCCATGGCTGACCAGTTCTGTAACCCGCCCGCTGTCCAGATCAAAGACATGGACCTGATTGCCGGTCTGTGCGAGCCGCGTCCCAATCGCGCCGCCCATCGCACCTGCGCCGATCAATGCAACCTTGACTGTCATCTGCATTCCCCTTTGATCTGTGTTGCTTCGCGCGGTTTCATCATAGTGAGGCGGTGATCCCGCCATCCACAAAAACGGTGGTCCCGTTCACGAACGATGACGCATTTGAAGACAGGAAGATGCAGGTCCCGACCAATTCGTCGACATTGCCCCAACGCCCGGCAGGGGTCCGCTTTGCCAACCAAGCCGAGAATTCAGGATCTGAGACAAGGGCTGCATTCAGCGGTGTATCAAAATAGCCGGGGGCCAGTGCATTGCACTGCAGCCCATGCTGCGCCCAGTCCGTTGCCATGCCCTTGGTCAGGTTCGCCACGGCCCCTTTGGTGGCTGTGTAAGGTGCGATCCCGGGGCGGGCGAGGGCGGTTTGTACGCTGGCGATGTTCACGATCTTGCCTTTGCCCCGCTTGATCATATGCCGCGCGCAAGCTTGCCCCACATGAAAGACAGAGGCGATATTTGTCTGCAGCAGCCGTTCAAATGCGTCGGCGGGGAAATCCTCAAGCGCTGTCCGGTGCTGCATGCCTGCGTTGTTCACAAGGATGTCGATCGGGCCGGTTTCAGCCTCAAACCGGTCGACGGCCTGTTTGGCGGCGTCGTGATCTGTGACATCAAAGGGGAGGGTATCGACAGTTGCACCTTCGCCCCGAAGCGTTTCGGCGGCGGTTTGCAGTTTTGCGTTGTCTCGCCCGTTAAGCACGATTGTGGCGCCTGCCGCCGTCAGGCCGCGCGCCAATGCAAAGCCAATCCCTTGCGAGGACCCTGTTATCAGCGCGCGCTGCCCGGTCAGATCGAATAATTTCAAGCTCATGCGCGGTGTCCTTCGTTCAAAACCGGTGCTGCCACATGTTGTTATGTTATCGATAACATGGCTTGTCAAGGGAACGTGCCGAAACGCGAAGTTACAGCTGGACGGGCGGTGGCGACTCACATATGTTATCGATAACATTATTAGCAGCGAACCGAGGTGGCCAGATGACGAAACCCGATATTCTTCAAGTTGGCTACTATCCTGAATGGGATCAGGGGCCGCTTGATGCCGCATTCACGATGCACCGATACTTTGAGGCGGATGATAAGGCGGCGTTTCTGGCGCGGGTCGGTCCAGCCATCAGGGGCATTGCGACGCGGGGTGAATTGGGGGCCGATAAATCCATGCTGGATGCGTGCCCCAATCTGGAAGTCGTGTCCGTCTATGGGGTCGGGTATGATGCGGTTGATGTGGCGGCCTGCACGGCGCGGGGCATTCATGTGACCAATACCCCCGATGTGCTGACCAAGGATGTGGCCGACCTTGGTGTTGCGATGATGCTGGCGCAGGCACGCGGTATGATTGGTGCGTCGCAATGGGTGCGCGACGGATCATGGGAGGCGCAGGGTTTGTACCCGTTGCAGTCCCGTGTCTGGGGCAAGAGGGCCGGTGTTCTGGGCCTTGGTCGCATCGGATTTGAGGTTGCCAAACGTCTGGCTGGCTTTGATCTGGATATTGCCTATTGCGATGTCGCGGCCAAGGGTTATGCGCCTGATTGGACGTTTATCCCTGATCCGGTTGCGCTGGCCCATCATGCGGATTTCCTGTTTGTGACGCTCGCTGCGTCGGCCCAGACCCGACATATTGTGAACAAGCCTGTATTGGATGCCTTGGGGCCGGAGGGAATGGTCATCAATGTTTCGCGGGCGTCAAATATCGATGAAGGCGCGCTGTTGGACGCCCTTGAAAGTAAGGCGGTTGGTGCTGCCGCATTGGATGTGTTTGAAGGTGAGCCGGCGTTGGACCCGCGTTTTCTGGCCCTTGATAATGTGATGGTGCAGCCGCATCACGCCTCTGGCACTTTTGAAACCCGCAAGGCGATGGGTAAGCTGGTGTTTGATAATCTGGCTGCCCATTTCGCGGGCCAGCCGCTTTTGACGCAGGTGAATTGATGAAATCCGTTGTCATTCATGGCCCCAAGGATTTGCGTGTTGAAGAACAGCAGGCCACTGCCCCCGGATCGGGTCAGGTGCAGATCACCATGGCCACAGGCGGGATTTGCGGGTCTGATTTGCATTACTACAATCATGGTGGTTTTGGCGCGATCAAGCTGCGGGAGCCGATGGTCCTGGGTCACGAGGTCGCTGGTCATATCACGGCGCTGGGGCCGGGTGTTGCCGGGTTTGAGATTGGTCAGCTTGTTGCGATTTCACCGTCACGGCCTTGTAACGCTTGCAAATTTTGCCTGTCGGGCATGCAGAACCAATGCCTGAACATGCGCTTTTATGGCTCTGCCATGCCGTTCCCACATATTCAGGGCGCGTTTCGTCAGGTGCTGAACGCGGATGTCAGCCAATGTGCGATAGCCGATGGGTTGACCCCGGGCGAGGCGGCGATGGCTGAGCCGCTGGCCGTCTGCCTGCATGCGACGCGCCGTGTTGGAAACATGGTTGGCAAAGCCGTTCTGGTCACCGGTTGCGGCCCGATTGGCATTCTGTCGATCCTCTGCGCGCGTCGCGCGGGTGCTGATTTCATTGTCGCAACGGACCTTTCTGATTTCACGCTGGATATGGCCCGCGCTGCGGGGGCCAACCTGACCGTCAATATGGGGCGGGACTCTGATGGGTTGGATCAATTTACACCCGATAAGGGCATGTTTGATGTGCTTTATGAATGTTCCGGTGCTGCGCCTGCCTTGACCGCCGGTATCCATGCGATGCGTCCGCAGGGCACGGTGATCCAGCTGGGTTTGGGGGGCGATATGACCCTGCCGATGATGGCGATCACGGCAAAGGAATTGTCGCTGAAAGGGTCGTTCCGGTTTCACGAGGAGTTTCATACCGGGGTCAGCCTGATGCAGCAGGGGTTGATCGATGTGAAGCCGTTGATCACCCATACGGTGAGCATCGACGATGCAGTAGCCGGTTTTGAGGTTGCGTCGGACCGGACGCAGGCGATGAAGGCGCAGATCAGTTTCGTCTGATCGCAAGCCATTCATAATAGGCGGCGTGATCCTTTTCGCCGCCGTTATGGTTTTGCACGAAGTCCCGAAATCCGGCGGTGATTGTCTGTGACAGGGGCAGGTTGAGGTCGTTGGAATTGGCCAATACCAGCGCATTGTCGAGATCTTTCAATTGCGCTGCGGATCGTCCGCCGGGTGTGAAATCGCCAGTCACCATCCGCCTGCCATGCAGATCAAGAATGCGGCTATCCGCAAAGCCGCCCTGCAATGCATCGCGGAGTGCTGCCGGATTGCATCCGCCAGCTTCGGCAAGCCGGAACGCCTCTGCCACGGCCCCAATGGTAATCGCGACAATCAGTTGGTTCGCCAGTTTGGCTGTCTGGCCTGCGCCTACATCCCCGAGCAAGGTCGCATGACCAAGGCGGTCGAAAACGGGTTTGGCTTTCTCGAAATCGCCGTGATCACCCCCAACCAGAATGGCAAGGGATCCGGCCTCCGCCCCGACCACGCCGCCGGAGACGGGGGCATCTAGATAGGATAGTCCGCGCCTGCTTGCTTGCTGCGCCAGATCACGATCTGTTTCGGGATCGACTGATCCCATGTCGATAATCAGAGCACCAGTCGTCATCGCGTCAAAGGTTTCCACGTCCAGCACAGCGCGCGTTGCGGGCCCGTCAAGCAGCATCGTGATGACGATATCGGCATCCTGCACCGCTGAAATAGGGTCGTGGGCGACGGTGCAGATATTGGCGAGCGGCTCCACCTTGGCGGCATTGCGGTTCCAGATCGTGACATCAAAGCTTTCGGCCAGACGGCGGGCCATGGGCGCACCCATCAGCCCGGTCCCAAGAAAGGCGATTTTCATCCCTGTGCCCCGATGGCATCGAGCGCCGCCTCGGCCACGGCAATATCCTGCGGTCCTGTGCCTGATCCGACCCCGATCCCGCCAAGCAGATGGCCTGCCACGATAATTGGCAGCCCGCCCGGCAGGCCCGTCACGGCCCCGTCCGTTGCAGCGGCGATGGCGGTGCGGACAGTTTCCGGGATTTGGGTTGAAGCCGCGCCGATGGAGGCCGCTGTCAGCGCCTTTGCCCGGGCGGATTTCCTGCTGAGGAATTTTGCGCCTGTCATCCGCAACTCGGCGATCAGTTCCCCGCTCGCATCAACGATGACAATACATTGGGGCTGACCCAGATCCTCTGCCTTTGCGATGGCGGCTGCCAGCATTTGCATGGCGCCAGTATGAGTCAGTTTCCTGGTGTCTTCTGTTGCTTGCATATCGCCATCCTTTCGGTTTGACCTGTAGAATAGTTAACGATAACATTTTGTATAGGGCAGGAGGCGACCAGATGTCATTTTTCGAAGTCATTGATCCGAAATTCGGGCGTTATGTGCTGGGTAATGCACCCGTCAAGCAGTTGGCGACCGGGTTTGACTGGGTCGAAGGGCCGGTTTGGTTTGGCGATGCCAATTGTCTGCTTTTCTCGGATATTCCCAACAACCGGATTATGCGCTGGTCGCCAGATACCGGCGTGTCGACCTATCGCGCCCCATCAAATTTCGCCAATGGCCAGACCCGTGATCGCGAGGGCCGGTTGATCACCTGCGAACACGGCACAAGGCGGGTCACACGGACAGAGTTGGACGGCTATATCACCGTCATTGCGGATCAGTATGATGGTAAGCCGTTGAATTCACCCAATGATGTGGTTGTTAAATCGGATGGCACGATTTGGTTTTCCGATCCGCATTATGGCATCATGACCAATTACGAGGGGTTCAAGGCGGCGCAGGAAAACGAATGCGTGGTGTATTGTTTTGACCCCAGAGATGACAGTTTGACCCCTGTTATGACGGATATGAATTGCCCCAATGGGTTGGCGTTTTCGGCTGATGAAAGCCTGCTTTACGTCGCTGATACGGGCCGCATGTTTGAGGATGATCCGCAACATATGCGGGTCTATCCAGTGGCTGACGACAATAGCGTCGGCGAGGGCGCGCATTTTCACAAGATCGATCCCGGTGTTTCGGATGGTTTTCGCGTGGATGTGGACGGCAATGTCTGGTCGTCGGCGGCCGATGGCGTGCATTGCATTTCGCCCGAGGGCAAGCTGCTGGGTAAGATCCTCGTGCCGGAACTGGTGTCGAATGTCTGTTTCGGCGGGCGGGCCAAGCATGAGCTTTACATCACGGCGACGACCAGCCTTTACCGCGTGACGCTGGTTACAAACGGGTTGCAGACGCCCTAGCTGGCGAACAGGGCTGCCCGGTCGGCGAAGGCTTTGAATTCGATGGCGTTGCCGGACGGATCGCGCACGAACATGGTGGCCTGTTCGCCGGGTTCGCCGCGCATTCGGTGTTTGGGGCGCATGATCCAGTCGGTGCTGTCATCGGCGCTGAGCCGTGCCGCCAGATCATCGAAAGTGGCCGTATCAAGAACGACCCCGAAATGCGGGATGGGCACGGTATCACCATCAACCGCCCCGGATGCCGTGGCCGTATTGTCTGACTGTTGATGCAGATGGGCGGACATCTGGTGTCCGAACAGGCTGAAATCCAACCATTTCCCCGCGCTTTCGCGCCCCGCTGTGCAGCCCAATTTGTCGATATAGAAAGCCCGCGTTGCTGCAAGGTCGGTGACGGGGAAAGCGAGGTGGAAGGGGTGCATGTGTTGTTCCTTTGTCATGCGGGTCACGGCATCCGCAGCGCGCCATCCAGCCGGATGGTTGTGCCGTTCAGGTAGTCGCATTCGACGATGAACCGTGCCAGCGCTGCGAATTCGGATGGTTCGCCAAGCCGGGCGGGGTAGATGACGTCGGCGGCAAGGCCGTCCATGACCTCTTGCCCCAGGCTTTCCAGCATTGGTGTCCGAAAGATGCCAGGTGCGATGGCCATGACCCGGATCCCGTTGCGCGCCAGATCGCGGGCCATGGGCAGGGACAGGCCGGCGATGCCTGCTTTCGATGCTGCATAGGCCGTTTGTCCCTTTTGCCCGTCAAACGCCGCGACTGAGGCGGTGTTGATGATCACGCTGCCTGTGGCCATCCGGGCTGCTGCAAGCCGGGCCACGTTGAATGTGCCGTTGAGATTGATGTTGATGGTCCGGTTGAAGCTGGCTTGAGTATGCGGTCCGTCGCGCCCCAGCGTCTTTTCGGCTGTGGCGATGCCTGCGCAGTTGATCGCTGTATTCAGTCCGCCCATTGCGTCGATGGCATTGTCGAGGCCCTTGGTGACGCTGTCTTCATCGGTCACATCAACCTGGGCGAAGTAAGCGCCGATATCGTCAGCATAGGCGGCGCCCTTGGGGTTCTGGTCAAAGATCGTTACCAGCGCACCGGCGTCGATCAGTCGCTTTGCTGCAGCGGCGCCAAGGCCAGAGGCGCCGCCGGTGACGATTGCTTTGGTTTGTGTGATGTCCATGACGGCTCCGATCCCATTTGCGCGCAGCCTGTATCAGGCAGGCACAAATGGGAAGGGGGGCAGCAATCAATCAGCCTCGCCGCCGCCGATCGTGCCGCCTTCATTCGCGATGAACCCGCCAGACCCGATATAATCGAGCGTGTTGCCGTCAGCATCGGTTGTCGACAGGTCCAGCCCTGCAATCCCTGCCAGTTCTTCACCATTGGGTCCGTGGAAGGCCCCGCCGATGTTGGAGTTGGAGGTACAGGTCAGCCCGTCGCTGCAAGAGACCAGTTCCAGTTCAGTGCCAAAGCCGTTGCCGATGATCTGTGCATCAACGACGTCGAAATCAAAGTCCAGCCCGGATTCGTCGAGTGTGACGTTGGTTGTGCCTGAAATCTGTTCGCTGGCGAAATCGGCGATGATTTCAACATCACCACTAAAGAAGGCCTCGGAGACAAAGGACTCGCCGCCATTTGTCACCTCTGTGCCAAACCCCGAGATACCGCCGCTATAGGTCACCTGACCGGTGAGTGCCTGGATCACCTCTGGGTTGGTTTCGAGCCCGACGACGAAGACAGCTTCTGTCTGCTCGCCTTCTTCAGGATATCCAAAGAGTGACCGGACCGTTGAAAAGTCACCTTCGAAGAAGTTATCGACACTGAGGTTTGATCCGTCCAGCCGTTCACCATCGCCATCCACAAACGCCACAGTCTCGCCGCCGATGGTGGCGGTCAATGTTTCGTCGTCGATGTCCTCTACGTTGATGGTTTCGGTGGTCACTTCGAGCCGTACCTCACCCGTTTGCGCATCGGTGATGTGGCGGACCATGCGCACGCTGAGCGTTTGGCCATTTGTATCGGTGAGAGCGGAATGGGCGGCTGCAAATCCCAACCCGTTTCCGCCCTGATCCGTGCTTTCGGTGCCGGAGGTGAATGGGTTTTGCGGGGCAACATCGCCCGCCGCAACAGGGTCGTCTGCGCCGCCATTCCCACCGCCGCCGCCATAGCTGCATGCACCAAGCCCGCAAATCAGGCCGCTGAGAAGAATGCTTTTTGAAAATGTGATCATTTTGTATTTCCTCTGTTGAAAATGCCCTTGTGGCCACCATGGCCGGGGATTTCAGAGGGAATACGCACCGGGGTTTCGATCTATTCCCGGCCGGTTCGATTTTTTTCGTAAGTGGGTGTATATGGGTCGAGGAAAGCCACCTGATCGTTATGATCTGATCAGGCGGCTTGTGACGTCTTCGTTTTAGAACCAGAGGGTTACACCCAGGTCGGCGCCATAAGATTCGAAATTATCCTGCCCAATCCCGTCGCTGAACACCATCGCCGAGACCGACCACGCGTCGCCCCGGAACAGTTCGACGCCAAGATCAAGCCGCCCGCGCAGGTCGTCTGGCACTTCCTCGCCCGCCGCATCGCCAAATCCGATGATCGCACTTGCCCCAAGGATGACGTTTCCGTCAGAGTTGCCCATTGTGATCGGGATCAGCCATGTCCCGCCCAGATCGGCCTGCCCATAACGGATCGTCTTTTCTTCGACCGGGACGGCGTTGAGCGTGTAGGCGTCCATCTTGTCTTCGAACCAGCCGACCGACGCGTGTGGGATGATCAGATGCCCGTTATCCAGTTGTGTCTGTTTGGAGACCTGTGCTGCGGCCAGCCAGCGTGTGCTGTCGACATCATCGACCCGGTCACCGCTGCCGCTGACATCTGTTGATGATTTCCCGCCCAGAAGCCGGGCGTCAAAGGCCAGATCGCCGCTGATAAAGATAGCATAGGCCCCAGCCATAAAGCCCGTTGCGTCAAAGCTGGTGCCGCTGGGCCCGTCCTGATAGGCAAAGTCGCTTTGCAGCATGACCCCGAAAATGCTGGTATCAGTAAAATAAAGATCGCCGCCGACTGTGGCGATCCCCTGATCCAGTTCTGCCCCGTCCAGTTCAGACTGCCGGGCAGATAATGTCACCCAAAGCGGGCCAGAGAAACCTTCGGTATCCGCAACACCGCCCGCCTGACTGGCATAGATGCCGTAGCTTTGCGCGCTGCGCCGGTTTTGCAGATCGGGTTGGTTCGACAGGATCGCCGCTGCGCGCCCGCCCAGAAAACAGTTATTGGCCCCACCGGCCAGTTCTGTCGGTTCACCGATGATGACCGGCCCTTCGCCATCAGGATCGTCCGGGTCACGGGGGTCATTGACGGGTGTAATGGTCTGGCAGGCGTCTTGCGCCATGGTCGTTGATGGCGTCCAGATGCCAAGGACAAGTGATGTTGCGATTATGCTTTTTAGAAATGATGACATGATATTCCCCATAATTGTGGTGAGGTGATTGTTTCGCAAAAACGAACAAAGATCAATTTGTGCTTTTGGTAAGCAGGCGCATAGCGACAATTCGGTAACCCCGTATGCGCGCTGATTAGGTCGCTTTTTCAGCAGCTTTCACCTGATCCCACAGCCCGTCCATTTCAGCCAAATCGCTGTCTGCGGGTGTTTTGCCCTTGGCGGCAAGCGCGTCTTCGACCGCGTTGAACCGCCGGGTGAATTTCGCGTTGGTGCCGCGCAATGCGGCTTCGGGATCGATGTCCAGATGCCGGGCGAGGTTGGCCACAACAAACAGCAGATCACCGAACTCTTCCTCAACCTCTGTCTGGGTCATGGTGTCGCGTGCTTCGACCAGCTCACCCGCTTCTTCGACGATCTTGTCGATCACGTTGCTGGTGTCCGGCCAGTCAAAACCAACCCGCGCTGCCCGTTTTTGCAATTTGACCGCCCTTGTCAGGGCCGGCAGGCCGCTGGCCACCCCATCAAGTGCCCGCGTCTGCGCTTTGCCAGCGCGTTCGGCGGCTTTGATCTTTTCCCAGTCGGCGGTTTGTTGTTCGGCGGATTTATCGCGCGATTCGTCGCCAAAGACATGCGGGTGACGCGCGACCATCTTATCCGCGATGGCCTTGACCACGCTGTCAAAGGTGAAGTGCCCGGCCTCTGATCCCATTTGGGTGTGATAGACCGTCTGCAACAACAGATCGCCCAGTTCCCCCTCAAGCTCGCCCCAGTCACTGCGGGCGATGGCGTCGGCCACTTCATAGGCCTCTTCGATTGTGTAGGGAGCGATAGAGCTGAAATCCTGTTCGATATCCCATGGGCAACCGGTATCAGGATCGCGCAGCCGCCGCATGATTTCCAGCAAGCGCGGCATGCCGCCATTTGGGTCGTGGATCAGGGGATCGTTGGTCATGGTGCCTCGCCTTGTTGTGCGCACGCTAGCGAAACCCACAGGCGGGGCCAAGGGGTGGGGAATTGTCGGGGCAGGCTGCTTGGCCCATTGCGTAATTTCATAAGTTGCGGTCAAGTGGCGCTGTTATCATTTGTCCCAGGAGCGTCCCGATGCCTGTCATCAACCGTATTGCCGATTTTGCCGAGGAGATGACCGCCTGGCGTCGCCATATACACGCGCATCCTGAGTTGCAGTTTGAATGCCATCAAACGGCGGCATTTGTGGCCGAGCAGTTACGCGGCTTTGGTGTCGATGAGATTCACGAGGGGATCGCGACCACAGGTGTCATTGCCATCATTGAGGGTAGGGGCGCTGGCCCCACGATTGGTTTGCGTGCAGATATGGATGCGTTACCGATCACGGAACAAACGGGGTTGGAACATGCATCCACCATTCCGGGTCGGATGCATGCCTGCGGGCATGATGGTCATACGACGATGTTGCTCGGGGCGGCCAAATACCTCGCCGAGACCCGCAATTTTGCGGGCCGCGTTGCGTTGATTTTTCAACCCGCCGAAGAAGGTGGCGGTGGGGCCGAGGTGATGGTGAAGGAAGGTGTGCTGGACCGGTTCGAGATTGCTGAGGTTTATGCGCTGCATAACGCGCCCGGCGTGCCGGTGGGATCGTTTTACACCACCCCCGGCCCAATCATGGCGGCTGTGGATACGTTTCACATCGATATCACGGGCCGTGGTGGCCATGGCGCTATGCCGCATGAGACTGCAGATCCGATTGTCGCCGCTGTGGGTATGGTCAATGCGATCCAGACCATCGTCAGCCGTAACCATTATGCACAGGATGATCTGGTTGTGTCGGTGACCCAGATCCATACCGGCACGGCTGACAATATTGTGCCAGACACGGCCTATGTGAATGGCACGGTCCGCACCTTCAAGCGCGAGGTACAGGGCATGGTCATGGCAAGGTTGGAGCAGATCGTAGAGGGTCATGCCGCCGCATATGGTGTGGAGGCAGAATTGCGTTACGAAGTGGGGTATCCCGCCACGGTGAATGATGCTGATCGCACCGCCTTTGCCGCCGATGTTGCGCGAGAGATTTCAGCTGACGTGACCGGTGACGCAGGCCGTGAGATGGGCGCAGAGGATTTCGCCTATATGCTGGAAAAGCGCCCCGGTTCTTATCTGTTTGTGGGCAATGGCAATACGGCCGGCCTGCATCACCCCGGTTTCGACTTTGATGATGAGGCGGCACCTGCGGGTGCGTCATTCTTTGCTCGTTTGGTTGAACGGGCTTTACCAATGGCGTGATCAGATTTCCGGAGATTTAGATGCCTCCGGCGGGAGTATTTTGGGCAAAATGATGAGGGTCGGGTATGACATTGGATAAAGCGCGCGAGGTCGTTGATACCGCGTTTACCCGGCAGGATCGGCGCGGCTTGTCATATGAAAACGCCTTTGGCGGGGCGACATCATTCATGCGCCGCACCTATACCAAGGATTTGGCCGGTTTTGATCTGGCGGTCACGGGGGTGCCATTTGATCAGGCGGTGACCCATCGGCCCGGCACCCGGTTTGGTCCGCGTGCGATCCGCGAGGCGTCGACATTGCAGACGTTTGATCCGCCATATGGCTGGGATGGGTTTGATCCGCTGGGTGAATTTGCCATCGCCGATTATGGCGATATGCCGTTTGATTATGCTGATGTGCAGGGCGTGCCGGGGCTGTTGCAGGCCCATATCGCCGGGATGTTGGCGCAGGGTTGCGGAACGATCACCCTTGGTGGCGATCATTTCATCACCTTGCCGATCTTGCGCGCCTATGCCGAGAAATATGGCCCTTTATCCGTGGTACAGTTTGATGCCCATTCTGACCTGTGGCCAGATCAGGATATGGACCGCATCGATCACGGTACGATGATGTATAAGGCCATCAAGCTGGGCATTGTTGATGTGACCCGGTCGATCCAGATCGGCATTCGTACCGAATGCGAGGATTATCTGGGCATGCCCTATATCGATGCCCGGACCTGCCATGAAAAAGGGGCCGTTTGGGTGGCCGCGCAGATTAAGGACCGGGTGGGGGATCATCCGGCTTACGTGACCTTTGACATTGATGCGCTGGACCCGGCCTTTGCCCCCGGAACCGGCACACCTGTTTGGGGTGGGCTGGCGTCGTGGCAAGCGGCGGCGATGCTGCGTGATCTGGCCGGAATCAATATGGTGGGCGGTGACGTGGTCGAGGTGTCGCCGCCTTATGATACCACCGGAGCCACGGCGATTGCCGGCGCACATGTGGCGATGGAGCTTTGCTGCCTTGCGCTGTGGAACAAGAGGAAGACGTGATGCCGAATATGCCAATCAGCGGGAATGATCTGGCCCGGTTTTCCGGCCCGCAAAGTTTCATGCGTTTGCCGGAGGTTGCGTCGGCGGAAGGCCTTGATGTTGGCTTTATCGGTATTCCGATGGATATCGGGACCTCCTGGCGGTCGGGCACCCGGATGGGGCCGAAACAGCTGCGCGAACAATCGGCGATGATCCGCCCTTACAATATCCAAACCGGTGCTGCCCCGTTTGATGCGTTGCAATGTGCTGATCTGGGTGATGTCCCGATCAATACGTTTTCATTGAGCGACAGTATCCGTATTATTACAGACACTTATGCCGCACATTTGAAGCATGATTTCATCCCGATGACACTGGGTGGGGATCATACGCTGACCTTGCCGGTGCTGCGTGCGGTGGCGGCGAAACATGGCCCCTTGGCATTGGTCCATGTCGATGCCCATGCGGATGTGAATGACGAGATGTTTGGCGAGCGTGAAACCCATGGCACGGTGTTTCGCCGCGCCTATGAGGAAGGCATTATCACCGCTGACAAGGTATTTCAGATCGGTTTGCGTGGGACGGGCTACACGGCGGATGATTTTACCGAGGCAGCGGGTTGGGGGTTCAATCAGTATCTGGCGCCCGATTTGTGGCACAAATCCCTTGCGCCTTTGGCCGCTGAGATCAAAGCCGAGATCGGAGATCAACCTTGCTATATCACCTATGATATCGACAGTCTGGACCCGGCCTATGCCCCCGGCACCGGCACGCCGGAAATCGGAGGGCTGAGCACGCCGCAGGCGATGGAGTTAATCCGCGGCTTGCGGGGCCTGAATATTGTGGGCTGCGATCTGGTTGAAGTATCGCCGCCTTATGATCCATCGGGGAACACGGCCCTGACGGGCGCAAACCTGATGTTCGAGATGTTATCGATCCTGCCGGGTGTGCCTTATCGGTAGTGCTGGAAGGCCCCGTCGCCCAAACCAGACGCTACTGCAATCATCCTGTTGCGATGTCGGTGATGCGGACCAAGCCGCCTTTCATCCAGATGCGTGCATGTAGATACCACGTCCGTTGTCGGATCGCTTTTCTTCGTAAAATGTGTTTTCTCTGTCATCAGATTTCAGGAGGTAACAATTGGTGAAGGTTGAAGAGGTTTTTGGGGAAACTAAGGCCGTGTTCCAAACGCTGCTAAAGTCAAGTCTGTTAGACAACTGCGATACTTTTCGAGAAAAGCGTATCGCGTTAGCTAACGTTACCTCTGATTTTTTCCTTATCTGTGAAGTTCTCCACGACAATCAAGAAGTTACGGGTTCGCAAAAGTATTGTTTTCGTCATCGTGTCATGTCGCATGCAATAATCATTGCGATTCAAAAATCAGAATCCCTTTCAATAGACGAATTGGATAGAGAAGAAATCCTGAACAGGTACGCGGAAGATTGGGAATCTTCCCAAAAAGTCTAAAACAAAAAACACTGTTCTCTTCTCCCCTTCCGGCCGCTTTGCGGGCCTTTCTGTGCGACTTTGTTTTCAAGGTGGCATGACCCCTCAGCGGCGAGAGCTGTCGGACGGTCAACACTAGCGCTTTGTCAGATAGTCCGCCGATACGTAGCCTGTCACCCTGGGGGTGTCGGCCAGTGAGACTTCGCACCAGAGTTGCCCAACCTCGGTGACACAGGTGCGTCGGTTGAGCACTGTCCCATCGGGCAGCCCCATGATGATGTTGAAGCCAAGCCCGGGGCCTGACCGCAGTTTCAGCAAGTCGTCCGGCCCTGTGCCGGTGACGGTGACCCGGTCTGCGCCAAGCGTGGCGCAACCAGCGACCAATGTCAGGGCGATCAGGGTATAAAGGGTAGGGCGCTGCATGATATGACCTTTTTTGTTTTTCCTTGGATAACTTGCGCATCGGCCAATGCCCAGTCTGTTTTTGCTGCCGTTGCTGTGTGAGACTGATAGGGCTGGCAGCCCCCGCATAGAATGCTTAAACCACCCTTAAGTTGAACCGACCTGACCGAGGGCTTGTTGATCCATGCGCTTTTTGGCTTTGCTTTTTCTTTTGACCCTTGCGCTGATGGCCTATGTCCGCCTGGCCCCGACGAGCAAGGCAAGATGGCATGCCTTGCCCGATGTAACCGAACCGGGTGATGTGTCTGAACCGGGCGGATTTCTGGCGGTGCGGCGTGTGACCGCCCCTGCGGCAGAGGTCCTGTCTGCGATTGAGCAACGCGCGCTGGCCACGCCACGCACGAAATTGCTGAAAGGGAGCGTTTCTGAAGGTATGATGACCTTTCAGACACGCTCGCTTGTCATGGGGTTTCCTGATCATACAACGGTTGCGGTCAAAGGCGATTTGCTGGTGATCCATGGTCGCCTGCGTTTTGGCAAGTCGGATTTGGGGGTCAACCGTGGCCGTGTTGCTGATTGGCTGGAAACGCTTGGCCCCTTGACCGTGCCGCTTTGATCGGCCAAGCGAGGGCTTATGATTGCGTCCGATAGAATAGAACAAATCATTGACCGTTTCCAGTTTCTGGAAGCGAAGATGGCCGATGGCGCGGCAGGCAGTGAAATTGCGCAATTGGGTCGTGAATATGCCGAGCTGCGCCCGGTGGTTGAGACCGTCACGGCCTACAAAGAGCTTGTATCGCAGATCGCCGATGCCGAGGCGATGTTGGCCGATCCTGAAATGAAGGAACTGGCCGAAGCCGAGTTGCCTGAATTGAAGGCCGCGCTTGCCGCGTCCGAAGATGAGGTGCAGCTGGCTTTGCTGCCAAAGGACGCCGCCGATGGCAGGCCAGCCTTGTTGGAAATACGCCCCGGTACCGGGGGCGATGAGGCGTCACTATTCGCGGCTGACTTGTTGCGCATGTATCAACGCTATGCCGAGGGGCAGGGCTGGAAGTTCGAGATTCTGGAGGAAAGCCATACCGAACTGGGCGGTATCAAGGAAGTTGTTGCCCGGATCGCAGGTGATGGTGTTTTTGCCAAGATGAAATACGAAAGCGGTGTCCATCGGGTGCAGCGCGTCCCCGAGACCGAAAGCGGGGGTCGCATTCATACGTCTGCTGCGACCGTTGCCGTACTGCCAGAGGCTGAGGACGTGGATATTGAGATCAACCCCGGCGACCTGCGCATCGATACGATGCGTGCGTCGGGGTCTGGTGGCCAGCATGTCAACACGACCGATAGTGCCGTCCGCATCCTGCATGAACCCACGGGCATCATTGTTGTCAGTTCCGAAAAATCGCAACACCGCAATCGTGACATAGCGATGCAGGTCCTTAAGACCCGCCTGTTTGATCTGGAGCGCCAGCGGGTTGATAGCGAACGGTCGGCGGACCGCAAATCGCAAGTTGGATCCGGCGATCGGTCCGAGCGCATCCGCACCTATAACTTCCCGCAAGGCCGGATGACGGATCACCGGATCAATCTAACCTTGTATAGTCTGGCACAGGTGATGCAGGGCGATTTGGAAGAGATTATCACCGCCTTGCAGGCCGATGCGCAGGCGACATTACTGGCCGAGATGGGCGCATGAGTAATCCGCTGACAGGCAGCCAGGCGCTGCTTGCAGCGACCAGAATACTGACCGAGGCAGGCGTGCCGGATGCCGCGCGTGATGCGCGTAAACTGTTCGCCTATGCATCGGGGGTTGAGGCCTGGCGGTTAAGCCTAACTTTACCAGAGCCTGTGCCCCACGACGTACAGCACCGGTTTGATGCATTGATCAAACGCAGGGCCAACCGCGAACCCGTGTCCCATCTGATTGGCACGCGTGAGTTTTATGGCCGGGTTTTCGAGGTCTCGCCTGATGTGCTGGACCCGCGCCCGGAGACGGAAACATTGATCGAGACCGCATTGCGTACGAATTTCAGTCGCGTATTGGATCTGGGCACCGGGTCGGGCTGTATCGTGGTCACTTTGTTGGCCGAGATGCCGCAAGCCGTTGGGGTGGGGGGGGATCTGTCTGCGCCCGCATTGGACGTCGCGGCGCGCAATGCTGAACGCCACGGCGTCAGTGACAGGGTCAGTTTTGTCCAAAGCGATTGGATGAATGCCATTCCGCAGCCCTTTGACCTGATCGTGTCAAACCCGCCTTATATTGCGGCCTCGGAAATGGATGATCTGTCCCCGGAGGTGCAAAAATGGGAGCCGCGCATGGCCTTGACAGATGAGGCTGACGGCCTGTCCGCCTACCGTGCGATTATCACCCATGCTGTGCCTGCCTTGATCCCCGGCGGCACGTTGATCGTTGAAATCGGTCCTACGCAGGGGGCCGCTGTGTCACGTTTGATGCGCGATGTGGATTTGCGCAACGTGTCGGTGGTGCCTGATCTGGATGGCCGTGATCGCGTCGTGCAGGGCCAAATGGTTGGATTTGCGACTTCAACACGCCGATAAGTGCCGAAAACCTGCATTTTCACGAATTTATACTTGTCTTGTCCCCGTCTGCATGTTTATTCAAAGACATCAGCGGGACGGAGTCCGGAATTGGACCTCCTGCAGATCAGTCGCCAAACATCGCAAGGCCACAGATATCAGACGCGGACATGCCGCGACGCGCGGCCAGCGTAATGACAGCCAAAGGCTTGAAAGCACATCAATGAGATCATCGAAGTCACGGTCGCGGAATAAGAACCGCAACAACCGTCCCTCGGGCGGAAATATCATCAACCGGGTGTTTGACAGCCAGGGACCTGATGGCAAAGTGCGCGGCACGCCGCAGCAAATCATTGAGAAGTACAATCAGCTGCATCGCGATGCTGTTTTGTCCGGTGATCGCGTTGATGCCGAAAACTTTGCCCAACATGCCGAGCATTACACGAGATTGCTCGCTGAGGCGCAGCGCGAGGTTGATGCCAAGCGTGAAGAGCAGGAAGAACAGAACCGCCAGCGTCAGGCTGAACGTGATCGCGAGCGCAACGAACGCATGAAGGCGCAAGAGGCGACCGCCAATGAGCAACCCGCCGTTCAGCCGGGGACCGAGCAGCCTGATGTTGTGATGCCCGAAGGCCAGGATAGTGGCCTTGTCGAAACCCCAGAGGAAAAGCCAAAACCCCCGCGCAAACCGCGCGCGCCGCGTAAGCCGCGCCAGCAAGACCCCGATAGCGGCGGCGGCGGTGCCGCCCCGGATGGGGGTAGCGCGCCAGAGGCGGCAGAGTGATGGATAAGCCCTCCGATTTTCGGGGGGCTTTGTTTTTGGAGGGTGTTGCGATCCGCAGGGTTGTTGTGGTTGGGGCGAACGGGGCGGGCAAAACCTGGCTTGCGACCCGCTTGGCTGACCGTATTGGGGCTGCGTTGATCCATAAGGATGCGTTGGCCCTAACCACCGGTTGGCGGCAACATCCGCGCGCGGATGTGCAGGCTGACATTGCGGTACGGATCAAGGCGGATGACTGGGTGTTGGAAGGTGGGCCGTCAATCCTGACCGCGGCCGTTTTGGACCGGGCTGATCTGGTCATCTGGCTTGATATTCCGGCCCGGTTGCGGGTTTGGCGTATTTTGCGGCGCAGTTTGCGCTATGCGGGGCGGGTTCGGCCAGAGTTGCCGCAGGGCAATCGTGACTGGCCGGGGCTGCGCCAATGGCGATTTGCCCGGCGCGCCTTATTGTCAGGTGATCAGTTTGCTGCAGTTATTGAGCAGGCATTGCGCGGATCATCTGTTCCTGTAGTTCGTCTGTGCAGCCGTGACGCGGTGGTGAATTGGCTTACCTGTCCCGGGCTTGATCCGGGACCTCATCCTTTGCCGTGAACATGAGGTCCCGGATCAAGTCCGGGACAGGTTATCCGAGGCTGCGAGCGAGGGCGCAGAATGCCTCCAACCCGACTTGTTCGGCCCGTTCGGTGGGTTTGATCCCCGCCGCGATCAGGTGATCTTCGATATCCGGGCTGACGGATTTGAGTGCGGAACGCAGCATTTTGCGTCGTTGGTTGAAGGCGGCGGCGACAACTTTGTTCAGCACGCCTGGATCGGCTGGGAAGCGTGGCGCAGGCAGGGCGGTCAGGTGGACCACGGCGGAGTTCACCTTTGGTGGTGGGCTGAATGCCTCGGGTGGGAGTTCCATCACGATCTGCGGGTCGCTGCGCCATTGCGCCAGCAGCGCCAGCCGCCCATAAGCCTTGCTGCCCGGTGTGGCTATGATCCTCTGTGCTACCTCGCGCTGGAACATCAATGTCAGGCTGTCCCAGAAGGGTGGCCATTCGGGTGGCGTCAGCCAGCGTACCAGCAATTCGGTGCCCACATTATAGGGCAGGTTGGCCGCGACCTTGATTGGGGTTTGTAGATGGTCCAGCGGGTTGACCTCTAGCGCGTCGCCATTAATGGTCTGTAACCGCCCTGGATATGCCGCACTGATATCGGCGAGGACTGCCATGCAGCGCGGATCTTTTTCGATGGCCAGCACCCGCCGCGCCCCTTCGGCCAGCAATCCGCGTGTCAACCCGCCGGGACCGGGCCCGATTTCGAGGATGTCTGCCCCGCTTAAATCACCGGCCAGCCGTGCAATTTTTGCGGTCAGGTTCAGGTCCAGCAGGAAGTTCTGCCCCAGTGATTTCTTGGCCGCTAGATCATGTTTGGCAATGACCTCTCGCAAGGGGGGGAGGGTGTCGATCCCGCTCATCCCCGCGCCTTTGCCATATCTGCGGCCATGCGGATTGCCGCGATCATAGATGTCGCATCGGCCTTTCCTTGGCCCGCGATATCAAATGCGGTGCCGTGATCGGGTGAGGTGCGGATGAAGGGCAGGCCCAGTGTCACGTTCACGCCACCCGAAAAATCCAACGTCTTGATCGGGATCAGGGCCTGATCGTGATACATGCAAATCGCCACATCGTAGCGTGCGCGCGCACCGGCGTGGAACATCGTATCCGCCGAAAGTGGCCCGGCGATATCCAAACCTTGTGCGCGCAGCGCGTCCAGTACAGGCGTGATCATCTCGATCTCTTCGCTACCCATCTTGCCGTTTTCGCCCGCGTGTGGGTTCAGGCCCGCCACGGCGATGCGTGGTGTCTTGATCCCAAAATCGCGCCGCAGCCCGGCATGGGTGATCAGGATTGTGTCGGTCAGTAAGCTTGCGGTGAGTTTTTCTGCAACGTCAGATAGCGGGATGTGGATTGTCGTTGGCACCACGCGCAGGGCGTCACAGGCCAGCATCATCACGACCTGATCGGTTCCCGCCAATGAGGCAAGGTATTCGGTATGGCCCGGATATGGGAAGTTGGCCCCGTCGATCAGGGCCGCCTTGTGAATGGGCGCTGTGCAAACTGCGCTGGCCCCGCCGTTTCCAACCAGTTCAACGCCGGTGGCGATGGCATCGATCACGCCTTGCGCATGTGCTGGGTTGGGCTGTCCTGCGACTGCTGGCCCGCCAAAGTCCCGTGCCAGCACGTTGAAATGGCCTACCTTGAGATCGCCGCCGTTCGTGACATGGGTCGGCGTCCCATCGGGCAGATGGGTTGGATCACCGATCCAGAGCAGGGGGATGGCGTCCTTGATCGCGGCCCAGGCCACGACTGCAATCTCCGGCCCGATGCCAGCCGGTTCGCCGCAGCTGATCGCGACGGGTTTCATCGGTTGGTGATTACCGCCCCGGCACGCAGATCAGACAAAAGCGCCTCTGCCATTCCGGCCAGCCGCTGACCACGGATCTGGTTGCGCACAGCGTCTGGGTCGGTTTCGCCTTGTCCGACGGCGGTGCGTCTACACAGCATCAGGAAGACCAGCGTTTGTCCGTTATCCCGGGTCAGGTTGGTAGACACTTCGCCGGGGTCGAGCCGGGCCAGTTCGAGCGCCACGTCGCTTGGGATCTCGGACGGTGCCAGATCATTGCGGTCCAAGGCTTCGGGCGGTTGGTTGCGCGCGACACCATAAAGGTCATCGCATGTATCGACGGATCCAGCCACGTTTGCGGCGGTCCGCAACCCGGCCTCACTGCGCCCACCGGGGATGTAATAGGCGGCGTAGTCAATGCTGGCCGGGGGCGCGACGGATTGCGCCACTTCACGCACGCCGCGCATCTGGAACAGGGCAACACCATTGGTGATGTTGAGCGGATCGGTCACCTCACCGGGGCTTAGATCAAGCAAAAGCCCCTGAATTTGCGGTGGGTAGTTTGTGATCGGCAGCCATGGCAGGCGCCCGCCCTGTGTGCGAGTGGGCAGGGCGGAATACTCACGTGCGGCGCTTTCAAATGCGCTAAATGATGTGATCCGCGCGATCCGTTCGGCGGTGGCCTGCGCCTGACGTGCCCGGTTTGGCGGGGCAGGGATGATGATCTCGGACAGCAGCACCTCAACCCCCGTGGCGCGGTTGCCCTGTTGTGCAATGGCGCGTTCGATATCGGCGTCGGTGATCACCACCTGCCGGCCAAAGCGCGACCGGATGTAGTCGCGCCAGCTGACGCCAACCTGGACGAAATCACGGAGCGTTTCGGGTGCGACACCGTTTTGCTGCAGCACTTGGGTAAACTGGGCCAGATCAAGATTGGCACGACCTGCAAATTCCTCTAGCGCGGTGTTAAGCGCATCTTCGGACAGGGTCAGGTCGAACCGGGCGAGTTCCTGCTGCTTTAGCCGGTCTTCGATCAAGCCATCACGCGCCTGTTTGTCGATATCGCCAGTGGTGCGGAACAGGGTGAGCAGGCGCTTGCGCTGATCCAGTTCATATTGCGTGATCACGCTGTCATTGACTGTGATGACGGGTGCAAACTGCCCTTGGGCCATCATTGCCCCATTGACGAAAAAGCTGAGCATCAGAGCCAGAATTGTGGCCAGTGAAAGACGTGCGCGCATGCGGTTCCTCATCATCGTTCAGTTGTTACAGCTTGCGGCGGGGCCGCCCCGGGATCGCCCTGCGGAGAACCCGTTGATTGATCCGCTGATGCCGTAACTTGTTGTCGGATCAACCGTACTGGAAGACGTGTACCTGCGCGAGACGGAAACGTCGATGGTCACGCATTCGTTCCGCCATTCCAGGCCCAGACCCGCCCTAACCGGGCTATCAGCTGCCACGTCATAGCGTGCCTCCATCCCCAATGACCACGCATCGTTGAGCTGGAAATCACCGTCAAAGCTCCATTCTGAGAGCGATTCCGGTTGGTTTTCTGCGACGTCGTCCGATTGCCAGATATAGGCCGCTGACAGCGAGATGTCGTTGTTTTGCCAGCGCAGCAAGCCCGCGGCACGGTTGACTTCGAACTGATCGTCGAACAAGGCCCGACCATCAAGCACAAAGCCGTCGGGAATTCGCATCTGTCCGGCGATCAACCAATCGGATTGTTCGCCGTCCAGCCCGGATGATGGTGTGAACCTAGTATCGGCGTCTTGCCGGTAAATCCGTCCGAATGACAGGGTTGAATCGGTGCCGCTGCTGCCGATCCGCGTCCATGTCACGCCCCATGCCGCACGCGTGCCGGTTTCAACGGCATCATCGCCGGAAAACCGCGACAGGCTGAATAGATTGCCCTGATCAAGTTCATTGCGGGTGCTGTCCTCGATCGGGGGCGTGCCGCCAAGTGCGCGTGATGTCGCAATTTGGATGGTTGGTTCGATCAGATGCGATGTCCCTGCATCCGTTGTCATCGCCCATGGCCAGCGCAGCGTAACCGCAGCTTCGGGCACCACTCGCAAGTCCCGTTGCGCAAATGCCTGATCATCGCGGACGTCATAAATATCTGCGCGCAGCCCTGTTTGGGTGGTCACAACGATGCCATCGCTGGTGATCCAGTTGCGTTGCCACATGCCCGACGCCCCAGCCCGGGTGACATCGCGCCCGATATCCCCATCCTGATTACTGTAGCGGTAAGCCGTGTCCAGATCACCCTTGTAGCTAAGTGTTCCGCCAAAGCCCGGATTGATCCGCCCGTCATAGGACAGTTCTGCCACGATCGGCGGCAGTGACGCGTTGGATTCGTCATCACGCAGCGTCTGGTAATAGGTCAGGTTGGCCTGGGTCATTGTCGTGTCGGTCACACTCAGGATGTCAATTGCGCTGTCCAACCTGTCTTTGTCCGAATAGTCGTAATCCAGCAGGTAGGCTGGATCGCTTGTCGCTTCGATATCAAAGCGCAACTGATAGCTATTTGCGAAATCAAAGTTGCCGTTGACGAAAATATACGACCGATTGTCCTCTACCAATGTGTCGTCCGTGCCTGCCCCTTCAATACGCAGGTCCCCATTGGCAAAGGCCTGTCGGTAGATCAGTTCCAATGTCCGTGTTTCTGGCGACAGATAAGGGGTGAGTGTTACGTCAGCGTGATCGCCCAGCGGAATGAAATAGGGCAGCTTTACCCCAGAGCCCAATTGGCTGGTATTCCGCTGTTTTGGGATCAGCAGACCTGCTGACCGCTGTAGCGTCGGATCGGGCAGGCGCATGCGCGGCACCCAAAAGATCGGAATGTCGCGGATCAGAAAGGTGGCGTTTTCGAAATAGAGTTGTTTTTCAAGTTGATCATGAACAACCCTTTCTGCCCGAATGCTCCAGAGCGGTGCTTGCCCGCTGCAGACGTTACACGAAGACGCCGTGGTCCGATAAAGTTGGGTATATCGACCTTCCTGCCGATTAATCTGGTTGGCGGCCACCTGTAGCTGTTGCGCGAGGACGAGCCGCGCGCTTTGCAGAATGCCGTTTTGCAATTGCGGGTCCAATGTCGCCGTGTCCGCCGTCAGGATCGTGCCGTCGGCAGCCTGAATCACGATCGGCCCGGTGATGGTCAGCCGGTCACTGGCTTGATCATAGGTGATTTGTGACGCCCGCAAGCTGCTGCCTTGGTAGAATACTTCGATATTGCCATTGGCGATCAGTTGTCTGTCTTCATTGATCGTCACATTGTCTGCGACCAATGAGGCGGCCCCTTGCGACATCGCGAGATTTGGCAGCAAAAGCATAAGAAGAAGGGCCAGAATTCGCATCAGCCGTCCTCATTATGCAGCAGGAACCCAAGTGACAGGCCTATTGCTGCAAAGGGTGGTGCCCAAGCGGCCAATATTGCCGGAAGCTGCCCGTTTTCGCCCAGAACCAGCGCAAAGTTCCGAATGAAGTAGATGATGAAGGCCAGCATGATCGCTGAGATCACCATCAACCCCGTCCGTCCGCCCCTTTGGTGGCGTAGCGTAAAGCTGGCGGCGATCATCACCATGGAGACCAGAAAGATCGGCAATGCCAGCTCTGTATGGAACCACACCAGATGCCGTTGCGCCGAAAATCCAGCCGTGCGCAGCCGGTCGATAAAAGCGGGCAACTCCCAGATTGGGATGGATGATGGGGTGCCGAAACTGTTGCGAATCTGGTCGGGCGTCAAGGTCGATGGGATCTGCATGCTGTCATGCAGGGTCGCGGCCGCCTCTGGCGTTGTTTCATCGACCAAGTTCCATTTTTTGGCCTTACTGATGTTCCAGGCGCCATCTACCAGAACGGCATTGTCCGCATCCACCCGCTCTGCCGGGCCACCATCAGGCCCAAAGGTGATAAAAGTAACACGCGTCAGTTCTGTTCCATCAAGATTGGCGCTTTGCGCGCGGATCACGGTTTGACTTTCCGGCGTGCCTTGCCGCAGCCAAAGCCCTGAATCCGCAATAGACAAAACAGAGCTTTCGCCGCGCAAGGCGTTGCTGCGCGCCTCAAACTGTTTGGAGGTGCCTGCCACGACCGGGTTGAAGATGGCCACGGCAAGGACGCCGATCATCAGCGCGACCCCAAGTGGTGCGAGCAGGGCGCGCAAGGCAGATCGGCCAGACGCCCGGGTGACAACCATTTCGGATGATCGCGCCAATCCCAGAAACAGCGCGATGGCAGATAGGATCATGATCAGCGGCATGATCCGATAAAGCGCCTCTGGCACGTTGAGCATGGTCAGTGTCAGGATATCGACAAGACCTGCATCGACCCGGGCAAAGCGTCGCAGCTGATCGACCAGATCAAGAAAGACCATGATCAGCAAGAAAACCGCAAAGATCCCCAGAAAGATCATCAGAAAGCGGCGGGCGAAATAGCGGTGCAGGATCATGTTGGTACCGGGTCCTTGATCCTGCGTTTGAACAGATATGGCCGCCCCGCCAGAAACAGCAGGCACCAAACAATGAAGAACCCTGCCAAACTGGGCAGATAGGTTGCAAACCATAGTTCCGCATTTGATCGCGCCATGTTCAGCCCTGCCGTTTCCATCGCTTTGACCACGACAATCAGCAGAATGGCCGCAACGATTTGTCGCCAGACCCCGAACCGGCTGTATCCGCCAACAAGCAAGGTAGCAAAGCCCAGAAGGGCGGCAACTGTGCCAAGGATGGATTGGCTGAACCGGTCATGGGCGCGTGATTTCAGCCTTGCTTCTGAACGGCGCGTTTCTGCCATCAGCTCTGGTGTCGGGTTCAGCAATTCCCATGTCGAAACTTCGCGGGCGTGACGGCCGATGCGTTCGCTTTGGCCGACAAGTGTCCCGATATTATAGGCAAAATCACTGAATGATGTGGTAAACAATCGTTGGTTTTCGACCCGCAGTGTCTGCGCCATGCCATCAATCATCACCAGTTGCGTTTGCCCCGCATCACGCACCACAAATGCCTTTGATGCGGTGTACGTTATCTGTTCAGCCGGGTCGCGCGTATCGGCCAGAAAGATGTCCAGCAACTCGCCTGATGGGCTGATCTCGCGGATATAGACTGTCAGGTTGGGGACCGGTTCGATGAACTGCCCTTCGATCAGCAGGCGCGCGGTGGCGTTCTGGGCAATATCGTCTTCCCGCTCGGCTAATCGTGCGGCGCTGAGCGGGACCAGAAAATGCATCAGGACCGACATCAACAGCGCCACAATCAAACCAAAATACAAGACTGGGCGGGCGAGCCGGAAGGCCGAATAGCCGGTGGCCTGCACCACGACGAGTTCGGATTCAGTGGTCATTCGGTTGGTCACATAGACCGAGGCGGCAAATGCCGCCAATGGCAGCGCAAGCCGGATCACCGTGGGCAGCGTCAGCGCGGTGAATTCCAGAAACACGCCCGCCGATTGCCCATCTGCGATCAACTGATCAAACAGCACAACCGCCCGGTTGATCCAATAGATCAGCACCAGCACCAAACTGAAAAAGCCAAACAGCACCATCAGTTGCGACAGCATATACCTGTCAAATTTTGCCAATGATGCGTCCTTTGCCGATCTGCGCGCCTGATTTGCTGCAAACTAGCCGATTGGTTCGATGGATTGAACAGCTAACTGGTCAAGTTGACGCGCCCGGGCTACCTATTGCGCAACGATGATTTGCGAACAGGAGCCGCCATGCCAATGCCCATCGAAATTCACTTCAAAGATGTTGATCTTGACCCGATTGCTGATGCCGGGGGCAAGGTGGTTGTCTTTGTCGGTGAGAATGGCCGATTGGACGCAGGTGCGCGGCGCGTAAATCGCCTGACCCGCAAGGCATTGGCCCGGTTTGTGGAAAGCGATGCATTTGCGAAACTATCCGCCGGTGATGTGCGCCCCATGGCTTATCCTGCTGGCATGGCGGCAAAGGCGGTTTTGGTTGCGAAACTGGAGAAACGCCCATCAGTCCAGGAGGCCCGCAAAACCGGTGCCCAATTGGCAAAACTATTGGGTGAAGAGGATCTGCTGGTGCTCGCAGGTACGATGGGCCGGGCCGACGAAATTGCGCTGGGGCTGGCCCTACGCGCCTATGACTTTGACACCCATAAAACCGGTGCGAAATCGAAAGCTGGCAAGGCGACATTCATGGTGTCCAAACCCGAAGAGATGGCAAAATCGGCAAAGACAATGGGTGCCATTGCCGAAGGCGTGTTTTTTACCCGTGATCTGACCAACGAACCGGCCAATGTGCTGACCACCGAGGATTTTGCCGCCCGTCTGGCCGCCATGCAGGAACTGGGGCTAGAGGTCGAAATCCTTGATGAGGCGGAATTGTCCAAGCTGGGCATGCGCACATTGCTGAGCGTGGGGCAGGGATCCGATAGCCCGACAAAGGTCGTTGTGATGTCGTGGAATGGCGGCAAGAAGGGTGATGCTCCATTCGCCTTGGTTGGCAAGGGCGTTGTGTTTGACACAGGCGGGATCAGCCTGAAATCAGCCGCTGGCATGGAAAGTATGACCATGGATATGGGCGGTGCGGGGGTCGTCGCAGGTGTCATGCGGACCTTGGCCATGCGCAAGGCCAAGGCGAATGTTGTGGGGCTGGTTGGTTTGGTTGAGAATATGCCATCCGGTTCCGCCACACGCCCCGGCGATGTCGTCAAATCGATGAAGGGTGACACGGTTGAGATCATCAACACCGATGCCGAAGGCCGATTGGTTTTGGCCGATGTGATGTGGTACGCGCAAGAGCGGTTCAAGCCGGTGGGCATGATCAACCTTGCCACGCTGACCGGGGCTATTCTGGTTGCATTGGGCCATGAGAATGCAGGTGTTTTTTCCAATTCCGATACATTGAGCAAGGATTTCATCAAAGCGGCCGAGGCCGAGGGTGAGGGCGCCTGGCGCCTGCCGATGAGCCCGGCCTATGATGCCTTGCTGAAATCGAAGATCGCAGACATGAAAAATGTTGGTGGCCGCAACGCCGGATCAATCACCGCGGCCCAGTTCCTGCAACGCTTTGTCAAAGATGATGTGCCATGGTGCCATCTGGACATTGCAGGTGTGGCCAGCGTGAAGGCCGAAACCGCATTTGCCCCCGCCGGTGCGACGGGCTGGGGTGTTATGGCGCTCAACCGGCTGATTGCCGACAATTACGAGGGTTAGATGGGCGCCGCGTTCTTCTACCACCTGACCGATAGCCCGCTTGAGGCGACCTTACCGATGTTGATCGGCAAGGCGCGGGGCGCGGGTTGGCGTGTTTTGGTGCGGGGGCGTGATGCGGCCTTGCTCAAACGATTAGACGATGTGCTGTGGCAGGGCCCAGAGGACGGGTTCGTGCCCCATGGGATGGTGGGTGGTCCACATGATGCCGATCAGCCGGTCCTGTTAGGGGACGGGCACAGCGAGGGGTTCGCCTGTGTGATGAGCGTCGGCGGCGCGGATGTGAGCCCAGATGAGGTCAGCGCACTGGAACGTGTTTGTATTCTGTTTGATGGGCATGATGGCGATGCGTTGCAGCAGGCACGCGGCCAATGGAAGGCGCTGACAGAGGCTGGATGCGCCGCCCAATACTGGGCGCAGGAAGGCGGGCGCTGGGTCATGAAGGCTGAGAAGTAGGGTCGAATTTTGGAACCTGTCGGACGTTGGGTTCTGTGGAAAGGGCGGCGCCATGACAGTGTTGAGCCCAACCCTACCAATGCTGCAGGACACATGAATGAGACCGGTATCGCGACCTCATCGCGATTTGGGTGACATCATTAAAGTGGAGACTGCGATGACAGTTTGACCGTTGTAGGGGATCGGTCCTAGCCTAAGGAAGCGATTACGAAGGGATACGACCATGACGATAGAAACGTACATGATCTACTTGATGGCTGTAGCTGTGTTTTTTGCGACGCCCCCTGACACGAGCCAGCTCCTCATCATATCGAACAGCGTGAGACATGGGCTACGGCGCAGCGCCTATACAATTGCCGGGGATCTGACCGCCAACAGCCTGCAAATGACGGGTGCAGCGTTTGGTTTGGCGGCAGTTATCGCAACCTCTGCAACTGCCTTCATCTGGATCAAATGGCTAGGAGTTGCTTATCTGGTTTGGATTGGGGTCCAGCTCATTCTTTCAAAGGACCAAGCTTATGACGTTACCGCCAACACGTCTGGCCAATCGTTTAGACTGTTTCGACAAGGCTTTGTGACATCTATGGCGAACCCGTTTGCTGTTGTATTTTTCGGCGCGCTGTTCCCGCAGTTCATAGACCCGACGATGCCCGTTTTGCCACAGCTCTTCATTTTGAGTGTCACATATCTGGTGGTTGATGGGGCAATTTTGATGCTTTGGGGCTGGTTAGGTGTCCGAGCGGCTGCGGCGCTAAGACAGTTTTCATTTGGCTTGGTGAACAAGGTTTGCGGGGCACTGATGATTGCTGCCGCTGCCTTGCTGGCAAGCAAGGACTTCCAGCCACAACGATAGTCTCGGGTTCGGAGTGATTGTGATGAAGCAAAGGGCGGGCATTGATGCCGCTGGAGGCGAAGTATTGCGCTTTCAATCCGGTTGGCTTTCCAGTCTTATCGGCATCAGCAATTTAGATGATCGGAGCGAATGATGACCTATGAAACGTGGATCGCCTTTGCCGTGGCAAGTGCGATTGTTGTTCTCATTCCTGGCCCAAACATTGTTTTGACGGTCAACTACGCGATCCGCGATGGAAAACGGTCAGGCCTTGCGACAATTCCAGGTGTTGTGCTTGGCGCGTTCATTGCGATGTCACTGTCTCTTTTGGGTGCAGGCGCGGTTTTGGCGACGTCTGCCTTTCTCTTTACGCTGCTAAAGCTGGCGGGTGCGATGTATCTGATATGGTTAGCCTATTCCCTTTGGACGGCGCCTGTTGAGGATTTATTGCTCAGTGAAGGGGCGGTGTCAAAGCCGTTACTGAGGCTTTTTTGGCAGGCTCTTTTGATTAGCGTTCTCAACCCCAAAGGCCCTGCCTTTTACGTTGCGTTCGTCCCTCAATTCGTGAGCCCGACAGGTCCCATCTTCCAGCAGTTTGCGATTCTAATCGTGACGTTCTTGGCTGTCGCAACGCTGAACAGCCTTTTCTGGCTCTTTTTTGCAAATGGCATGAGAACACAATTTCAAAGGCCGGCGGCAATGAGGCTTCTAAACCGTGTCGGAGCAAGCTGTTTGTTTGTGGCAGGGGTGTTCACGGCGCGCGCAACAAGGTCGGCCTAGTCCGCATTCGTTGCGTATGGCCAGGATGCAGCAACCGGTTTTCTTCTGCCATCAGGCGTTCCGTGATCGCGCGGCAGAAATGACAAATGCAGACTAATTTGCGCTACACGTTTAGGGTTCTGCGGCACCATCTAAAAAGTGGTAGGTCCTTATCTTTGCCGCAGAATGACCAGTAGGCCGCCAGCCATTTTTTCATAGCCAAATTGCTCTCAGAATGTCCAAAGCTTTCAAGCCAATCGAGAGCTTGATGGTGGTCATTCGCATTCGCCACAGGCGTGATGGTGGGGTCCAGAAACGTGGTGGCCACAACTGGGTTGAACGCTGAGCTTCCTGTGACTGTTGTGCCTCCAAAATCCAGGACACCAGTGATTTTGCCCTCTGAACACATAACATTCGATGGGCAATAGTCTAAATGCACGAGCTCGGGCTGACTTGGATCGTTAATAGCATCAAGAATGCTCTCAAGATCAATGTCGAGCTGACATACGTCCAAGGACTGCTGGGCCCGCTGTCTCAGAAAACTCTTGAAGCACGGATTACGTATTGGTTCACCTAGCCCCAACTCGCCATACGTCACGTCGCCGATTAACAAACGAGAAAGTTGCGTAGATATCTCTAGGTAATCATCAATCAATGCCGCACGCTTTGAGCCGGATTGTTGCTCAAGTCCATCACTCAAAGGGATGCCGCTTAAGCGATTTTCGATTGTGAAATGCAAACCGAATTTGAAGCCAAAATCAGTGACTGTGGGGATTTCGAAACGAACTTGCTGCGACCCTGACATCATTCGGTTCAATAGCTCAACTCGAGCCGTAACGTCGGATTTGCTTGAGCCTTTGCGGTTTACGCGCAGCACAGTTTTTTTGTTGAGCGCGAAAACTTCGGCCTCGACCCCAGAACCGATAAGGCTAGACTTGTTGACGCCAAAGAAACTCAAAAGGTTGTCGATGCTCTTCGCCCACTTATGTGTGCCACGCCACGTTCCGTCACACACTTTTTATGCCACTGAGGCCGAAACTCAACCGACTGTGCTACCAACATGATCAGTGACTTTTGACTGACAACATTCGAAAGCAGCCGTTGGAGCAGATGCGGCAAAAGTCCGCTTGATCCGCAAAGCTGGCATCTGTTAACTCAGAAGCTGTTATTCCACCTAACAGACCAACGATGGCAATTCCCGGATCACGTTTGAATCGCCGCGTGCGCGGGCTAGGGTCCATGACCCTTCCAAGGACAGAAAAAGCCGCCTTGCGTTGTGATCTGCCTGTGCTGCCGATTGCCCGAAGCGGACCGCGTGTTCGGCAAGCCTGTCCATCCATCTGCTATAGATCGTGCTGAGCGTTTCGCGGAATACTGCGTTATCGGGCCCGCCCAGCAGGGTGGCCGAGACTGGGCAGCCGATTTTACCTTCGTGAATGTCGAAATATTTGGCCAGTTTGTAGCAATAGGTCGTCACCCCATCCCGGTAGGTCGCGGCCTCATCGAATGAGGCATCAATGATCCGCAGCACTTCGGTTGCCGCGATTTCGGCTGCTGCCAGCGCCAGATCGGCCTTGCCGTTGGGGTAGTGGTGGTAAAGCGAGCCTTTGGGGACGCCCGCGCTTTCCAATATCTCGGACAGCCCAACGCCGTGATAGCCCCTTTGCTGGAACAGATAGCCTGCCTTGATCGCCAATTCGGTGCGTGTCGATGTCATGTAATCAGGTATTGCATGATTGGACCGATTGGTCTACTGCTGTGTCAAATAGACCGACCGGTCTATTATAGGGGGGCACGTGATGAATATGCATGTGGGTATCGGTTTCGAGGATCAATGGTTCTATTCTGGCGGTTACAAGCTGCGGGGCCGTCTTTATCTGACCCCAACACCCCCAAAGGCTGTTGCTGTCCTGCATGGTGCCACGGGTGTCCCGCAACGCTATTATGCGGATTTTGCGGGCTGGCTGGCCACCACGCAGAACATCGCCTGTATGACCTATGACTACCGGGATTTCGGGGCATCAGCGCGCGGCCCAATGAAGGCGTCCAAGGCCACGATGGTTGATTGGGGTGTGCATGACCAGCAGGTCGCGCGTGATCATCTGCGCTGTATGTTCCCGCATCTGCCGCTGTGGGTCATTGGCCATTCACTGGGTGGGATGCTGTTGTCATTCCAGACCGATCTGGACCGGGTTGACCGGGTAATCGCCGTTGCATCCGGCCCGGCCCATGTGATGGATCATCCGTTCCCGTATCGCCTGGCGGCGGCGGCCTATTGGCATCTTATGGGGCCGCCTGCCACGGCTGTCGCCGGGTATATGCCGGGCAAGCGTCTGCGTTTTGGCAGTAACATCCCATCGGGTGTGTTTTGGCAATGGCGCCGCTGGTGTACGTCGCGTAGTTCATTTGCCCGCGACATCGGTTACAGTCTGCCGATGCCGGATTGGAACGGGTTGAAGGCTCCGGTGAAATTTGTCGCCATGAAGGATGACGTGATGGTCCCACCTGCGGTGGTCTGGCGTTTGATGCAATTCTATCAAGGTGCCGCAAAAACCCAGCTGGTCGTGGACCCGGCGCGGTATGGCCTTTGCGAGATTGGTCATATCGGCCCGTTTGCGGCCAAAAACCAGGCGATCTGGCCCGACCTGATCGCCTGATTATTCAGGCAGCAGGAAGAATTGGAAGGTCGGGTCGAAATCCTCTGGAAGTTCCGTTGGCGTGGGCGCGCAAGCGCCCAACAGGATAAGAAGCGGGATCAATCGGATCATCGTGTCAGTACCAGTTCGCCGCGGCTAATTTCGATCCGATCATACTGATCAAGATAGGTCATGCCGAGCAGCGATTCTGTCATCGCCCCTTCATTCACCACAGCAGGCAGATCGCGGTCGCGCATGTCGCCAAGTGTGACCGTATCAAGCCTGACGGGGGCCGTCCGCACAATTCCGTTGGCCGTGCTGGCGGATCCAAAATAGCTGAGTGTTTCGGGGTCAATCCCGATCCGCCGCGCGTCATCTTGGGTCAGCACAACCTGACTGGCCCCGGTATCAACCACAAACCGGATAGGGACGTCATTGACATCAAGTGTCAGGTAATAATGGCCATCCGGGCTGCGCGGTACGCTGACCCGACCATCATCCATCACGCTTTGGCGCGACGTCACATCGCGCCCAATTTCGTCCCACAATCCGTAGGCTCCGACAACCCCAACAAAGATGAGCGCCCAGATCGCGGCCTGTTGCGCCATCTTGCCCATATTGTTTCGTCCGGCCACGATGGCCGATCCGCCAATCGCCGCGCCCAACAAGACGAGATAGGTCAGTTGCATGATCTGATCTGCGCTCATGGTTTTGATATAGGTACTAACCGCCGATCCCGAAACCCCGCAGCCCGTCCAGTACAAATTGGACGGCCAGTGCGGCCAAAAGCATCCCGAGTACGCGGGTGACAATGTTCAACCCGGTCTTGCCCAAGACCCGTTCGATTGCGGGTGCTGCAAGGAAGGCTGCAAAGACGATCAGCAGAACCGCCATCAACACGCCAGCAATCGCCCCAAAATCGCCGGCACCTTCGGCCTGACCGGCCAAAAGGATGATTGTCGTGATCGCACCCGGCCCCACGATCAGGGGCAGCGCGAGGGGGAAGACCGACGGATCGTCATGATGTTCGGCCTGACCTTCGGCGGCACTGTCTTCGCGTCGCGCCTGCCTGCGTTGGAACAGCATGTCGAGAGCTGTAAGGAAAAGCAGAATCCCACCGGCGATCCGGAACGCATCCATCGAAATGCCGATAAAGCCCAGCACTGTTTCGCCCAGAAACAGAAAGAGGATCATCAAAACGGCAGAGACGACACAGGCCCGGATCGCAATGGCACGTCGTTGGGCGGCGGACATTCCTTGGGTAAGTGCGATAAACACCGGCGCGAGGCCGGGTGGATCGATGATAATGAACATCGTCGTGAATGCAGCGATAAGGGCGGGGAGTTCGGTCATGGGCAGGACGTTGGTTTGTTTTTGAGGTCGGGGCAAGGATGCAAATCCTTATCAAGGATTTGACACCAAACTTTCTTTGAAAGTTTGTTTGCGCGGACCGTCATGTCTTTTGAGCCTCTTCCAGCTTTTCGAGTGCTGCCATCCACAGCGCCTCTGCGCGTTCCAGCCCATCCATGACCTCGGCGTATTTCTTGTTCCATGTCGCCAGCTCGCCTGCTTTGCCATCCTCGTAAAGCACGGGATCGGCGAGCTTCTTGGCAAGTTTGTCGCGCATGTCGTTGATTTTCTTGACCCGCTCTTCGTTCTTACGGACGTCCGCGCGGAGGTTTTGCAATGCCTCGCGGGTGGGCTTGGCTGCTTTGACAGGTTTGGGCTTGTCCTTTTCGGCTGGTTTGTCGGGCGTTAGCAGCATTTTGCGATAGGCGGGCAGGTCTTCGTCGTAAGGTTTCACATGCCCGTCTTTCACCAGCCAAAGCCTGTCAGCCACCATGCTCAGCAGATGCATATCGTGACTGACGAGGATCACCGCACCTGAATATGCGGTGAGCGCTTCGACCAGCGCCTCTCGGCTTTCGATATCCAGGTGGTTTGTCGGTTCGTCCAGAATCAACAGATGTGGCGCGGGCAGGGTGGCCAGAAGGAGAGAAAGACGCGCCTTTTGCCCGCCAGATAAACGCCCGACCTCAGTATCGGCCTGATCGGCACCAAGCCCGAAGCCTGCGAGCCGCGCGCGCAGTTTGGCCTGACCTTCGTTGGGCCGTTCACGAAACAGGTGGTCGAGTGGGGTTTCTTCGACGCGCAACTCCTCCACCTGATGTTGCGCGAAAAAACCGATGCGCAGCTTGTTAGAACGCACCATTTTGCCCCGCGCCACCGGTAGTCGATCCGACAGCATTTTTGACAGCGTCGATTTGCCTTCGCCATTGCGCCCCAACAGGGCGATACGGTCGTCCTGGTCAATGCGCAGGTTCAGATCATGTAGCACGATGTGGTTGCCATAGCCGACGGCAGCGCCTTCGGTGGCGATGATGGGGGGCGAAAGCTCTTCAGGCTCGGGAAAGGTGAAGACCGTGCGCGCGGCATCTTCGGGCGCGCGGATCGTTTCCATCTTTTCCAGCATCTTGACCCGGGATTGGGCCTGTTTGGCTTTGGAGGCTTTGGCCTTGAAGCGGTCAACAAAGGCTTGCAGATGGGCGCGTTGCGCATCCTGTTTTTTCGCGGCAGCAGCTTGTACAGCGCGGTTGGCTGCACGCTGGTTGGCGAACGTGTCGTAGGGCCCTGTGTAGTAAATCAGACCCTTGTTTTCGAGATGCAGGATACCACCGACAGAGCGGTTCAGCAGTTCCCGGTCGTGGCTGACGATCAGCACGGTGTGGGGGTACTTGACCAGATACGCCTCAAGCCACAGCGCCCCTTCGAGGTCGAGATAGTTGGTCGGTTCGTCCAGCAGCAACAGATCGGGTTCGCTGAACAGGACAGCTGCCAGTGCGACCCGCATCCGCCAACCGCCTGAGAAGGCAGAGCAGGGCATTTGTTGTTCGTCATGGGTGAAACCGAGGCCTTTGAGGATCGTAGCCGCGCGAGCTTCGGCGGACCAGGCGTCGATATCGGCAAGCCGGGTCTGCACATCGGCGATCCGTTCAGGGTCGGTGGCGGTTTCGGCCTCGGCCAGCAGTGCCTCGCGTTCGGTGTCGGCACGCAGAACGGTGGTGATAAGTGATACGTTGTTGCCAGGTACTTCTTGGCTGACACCGCCGATCTTCCAACCCTTTGGTATGCTGACATTGCCCGTGTCCAGCACCATTTCGCCACGGATCACGCGGAACAGCGTTGTCTTGCCAGAGCCGTTGCGCCCGACCAAACCAACCTTGTGACCGGTGGGAATGGTGACAGTCGCGTTTTCGACCAGCGTGCGGCCTTCGACGGAATAGGTGATGTCTGAAATCTTGAGCATAAGAGGCGCTATGCTTGATCTAGAGTGTCAGGTCAATTGGTGGTGCGACGCAAAATCCTTCCAAGGATTTTGGTCAAAGTTTCTGTAAAATTTTGTCAGCCCTGCGTTGGCCAGTGGTGGTGTTCATCATCAATGATCAGCGCGTGGGCATGTCGGCGACCATCACCCTGCAGGTGTGGGTGATCGTTGGGCAGTTCAGGGTGGCTGTGGGCGACAACTACCGGGTCGCCAACAGGCCAAAGTCTGTATGCTGAGACAACGCCAAGCAGGCCCAGTGCCCCGAGAACGCAGAATGTAGCTTTCGCCCCGTAGGCAGTCATCAGGCCACCGGCAAGTGGGTAGGTCACAAGCCAGCCAGCATGGGACAGCGCAAATTGCGCGGTAAAGACTGCGGGGCGGTCTTCGCTATGGGCAGAACGCCGGATCAACCGCCCCTGCGGTGTCAGCGTGGCCGCATAGCCCAGGCCCATAAGCGCCCAGAGAGCAAGCAACGTCGTCCATGTCGGTGTAAAAACTGCCTGTAACCCCATCACGAGTGCCAGCAATGTTGCGCCAGTCATCATGATGGGCCGGTCGCTGCGTTTCTTCAGCAGTGCCGGCAGCATAAGTGCTGCCAGCATGGATCCACCGCCAAAACAGGCCAATGCTATGGCCACGTCCCCGTCGCTGCCGCCAAACCCGCTGCGCACGACCACTACGGTGTTCACGATGACAAAGGCACTCGCTGCAGCCGCAGTAAGCGTGAGCGCCAGAAGACCACGCAGTCGCGGTGTGGCGAGGTAGATGCGGATGCCCCGGGTCAACCTGTCGCGGAATAGCCGATCCTTGCCCGGCTGCCGTTTGGGCAGCGAGGTAGCCCAGATCAGCAGGGCCGAGATTACAAAGCCGATGGCGGTGCCCCCAAAGAGCCAGTGAAAGCTGATGACAAGTAGAAGAAGCCCGGCCAGTGCGGGGCTGAGCAAGTTTTCGATGTCATAGGCCAGTCGCGACAAAGAGAGGGCGCGGGAATAGTCGTCTTCGTCTTTCAGCACATCGGGGATCGTCGCCTGAAATGTTGGCGTGAAGGTTGCAGAGGCGGTCTGTAGCAAGAAAATCGCAACATAGATCTGCCAGATTTCGGTGATGAAGGGCAGCATAAGCGCGACAGCTGCCCGGATCAGGTCCGCCCCGATCAGCACGGGCTTGCGGGGCAGGTTGGCCACCAACGCCCCAGCGATTGGCGCCAGCCCGACATAGGCGATCATTTTGATGGCGTAGGCCATCCCAAGGACAGCGCCCGCTGACGCCCCTGCCAGATCATAGGCCAGTAGCCCGAGCGCCACAGTCAGCAGGCCGGTGCCAAGCAAAGCCACGACCTGGGCGGCAAAGAGCCGTCCAAAAATGGGGTGGAACATGAGTTGCCACATGCGCTTAGGCTAGCCTCGGGATGCCTTGCGCGCAATCAACCCCAGATGTCGCCGATGGTAAAACCGGCCGGGAACGGATCGGCTGGGTCGAGCAGATATTGCGACAGACCGCTGATCCAGCTGCGTCCTGACAGGCTGGGCACAATGGCGTCATAGGGGCCGACTTTTGTTGTGCGCTCTATCCTGCCGGTAAACGTGGTGCCAAGCGGGCCTGCATTGACGTAAGCCTCGCCAACATCAAGCTGTCCACGCGCATGCAGCACTGCCATTTTTGCGCAGGTGCCCGTGCCGCAGGGCGACCGGTCAAGCGCGCCAGAAATCGCATGAGGATCGTCGGGATTGAACGTGCCTGAAGACAGGGTAATTGCCCCGCGTCCGTTGGTTGCAGGATCAGTGGGCGGTGCTGTCAGCTGCGCGATTGTCGGGCCGGTGATATCGGGGTTATCGGGGTGGGTGACCGGATATTGCGCGGCGGCGGCAACGCGCATCGTCTCGGATGCGCGGGTAATGGCGGCGCCGTTTGCGGCAATAGGATCAATCCCGAATTGTGCCGCATCCGCAATGACATAGAACATACCACCCCAAGCGATATCGACCTGGATTGTGCCGTGGCCATGCACATCCAGCGGAACATTCAGATGCATCGAGAACGCGGGCACGTTTTCGAATGCGACCCGCTCGACCTTGCCATCCTTGCAAGTGGCAGTCACGTCGATGACCCCGGCTGGAGCTTCCAGCCGCAGCTTCGTTACCGGTTCCTGCATCGGAATGATCCCGGTTTCGAGCAGGACCGTCGTCACACAGATCGCGTTGCTGCCGGACATGGGCGGGTATTCGGTTTGCTCCATGATGATAAAGCCCGCGTCGGCGGTAGGGTCGCAGGGCGGAACAAGCGCGTTGCAGCACAGGGCCGGGTTGCCGCGCGGTTCTTGCAGCATCAGGGTGCGAATGTCGTCGTGGTGTTTCTGCATATACTGCATTTTCGTCATCACGGTGTCGCCGGGCAGGTGTGGCATCCCGCCAGTGATCACACGTCCGCCTTCGCCTTCGGCGTGGGCCTCAACGGCGGTGATCATGCGGGTAGATCGCATTCCTTGGTCCTTTCATCGCTTGCGGCAGAGCATTGCGCGCGCTTGCGCCGGGTGCAAAGCAAAATCTGCCCCCTTTTCATGGTGAATGGGCCATGTTAGGGGCTGGCAAAGCATAACCCTAGCAATGAAAGACCCTGAAAACATGGCGATCCAGCGTACATTCAGCATCATCAAACCCGACGCAACCAAGCGGAACCTGACCGGCAAAATTGCCGCCAAATTCGAAGAAGCCGGTCTGCGCATCGTTGCCTCCAAGCGGATCCAGTTGACATTGGCACAGGCGCAGCAGTTCTACGGCGTCCATTCAGAGCGCCCATTCTTTGGCGAATTGTGCGAATTCATGATTTCTGAGCCGATTGTGGTGCAGGTTCTGGAAGGCGAAGATGCGATTGCCAAGAACCGCGAAGTTATGGGTGCCACAAACCCTGCGGATGCGGCTGATGGCACGATCCGCAAGGAATTTGCCCTGTCGATCGGCGAAAACTCGGTTCACGGATCAGATGCGCCCGAAACGGCTGCCGAAGAAATCGCATTCTTCTTTTCCGGGCTTGAATTGGTCGGATAAATTGGGGTGAACCCCGACCTACGCAAGCAGGTTGGGGTTTGACCACGCAACAGTTTTGATGGTCGTCCGCACCGGTTTGGCGCGGGCGGCTTTTTTGTTCAAGTTACGTTCTAACGCTTTGAAATTGCGAATATTTGCGCAATAGAACATATCGAATAAATCGCCAACGATCGGGATCATTCCGATGGCGGTATCAAATACGGTGTTCAGCACCATATAGGCCAGCGTGCCGGGCGAGGCGCCAAGCTTGCGTGCCTGATTGATCATCCATAGCCCCGGCAAAGCCGTCAAAAGGTCACCAGCAACGGGGATCAGCCCCACGACATTGTCGAGGCCGATTTTAACTGGCGTGCGTGGAATTTGGAAAATTGCGTCCATCCGCCATGCCAGTTTGCGCAGGCGGTCGAGTTCAAAATCAATGTTCGTTTCTATGTTCATACCATTAACATACACGATTCCCGCGTTAATGTGAAGGGTATTTACTTTTTATCGACGGCGACCACACCGATCTGGTTCATGAACGCTTCCAACTCGGATCGGTCGGTGTCGAAACTCGTCGCTTTGATCTTGTCGAATTGCTTGCGCAACGCCTTCTTTTCTTCGCCCTTGCAGTCGTTCCAAGGGCGACCCTGTAGCGCCATGTGCAACACGTAATAGCCGATGAAATGCGGCTTTGATCCATTTTCGAGAAGTTTGCTATATGCAGCATCCGCGCCCAGTTCATGCAACTGTTCGGCGCTGGTGATACCGACCTCAATCAACGCTTTTTCAAAAGCGGGGCCGATGTTGCGGATGGTTGTCAGTGCTGCCATGGCGGCATGATAGCACTGGCTAAAAAAAGGGCCAGAGGGGCGAGGCAGGATCGGGGAGGGCGATCCGGCGGCAGCATACCCCACTGACCAAATTCGTGCGTTGTGTTGCGGGCTTAAATGCTCGCGTAGTCGGTGAAAACCGGGGCCGTTGGTTTGCCATTTGACTGCAAAGTTGCTGCTGTCGGTGCCTGTGGCTTTGCTTCGGGCTTTGGTGTTTCGGTTGGTGGTTTAGAAGAGGCCATTTTTCTGGTCCTTGTTCTGATACTGATACAATAAACGACTAACTATGGTTGATAGTGTAGCCAGCTTACCGTCATTCAGACCAGCCTGTATGGTCGATAGCATGCTTGTGACGTGACAAAAATGTGACCGTTCATGTAGGTTTTATTTGCTTTTTCGACGTGGTGTCGCGTTGCCGCCTTTGCCTAAACCCTTGCGAGGTTTGGGTTTTCCGCCGGGTGGCGTGAAACGCTTTGACGTATCTTTTGCGTTACCTGGTGGTTTTTCGCCCGATTTGCCTGCTCTCGGTTTGCCGGGTTTTGTGTCAGAGTTGTAACCGGATTTACCTTTTTGTGAGGGCTTCTTGCCACCTGGTTTGCCCGTATGTGGCGGTTTCGCGCGTTTTTCGACCAATGCGTCGCCGTGATCGCGCCGTGCGGGTTTGCTGCGTGGCTTGCGGTTTGATGTATCGTCTGCCGCACCCGGAATTGGCTGAATAGTCGCGACATCCTGCTGTCGGGAGGGCGGCGGTGTGGACTGGTCGCGCGGTGCCCGCTTGGGTTTATCATAGTCCCGCTTGGGTTTGTCGTAATCCCGTTTCGTTTTGCGCGGCCCCCGTTCGCCCAATTGCGGTGGCCCATCCAAGGCGCGCAGGCTTGCCTGGTTTTCAAGCTGCATATCCTTACCGACGGATTTAAGGAAACCGTTAACGGCGGGTTCGGCGATTTCGACGAAGGTTTCATTGGGCTGGATACGGATCGCGCCAATCTCATTTTTCGTGATTCCACCTGCCTTGCAGATCATCGGCAAAAGCCAGCGTGCTTCGGCCTTGCCTTCGCGGCCCACATCGACGCTGAACCATTTGGAGGGGCCAAAGCTTTTGGTTTCGCGCGGTTTGCGTTCCTTGGCGGCGGGCCCGTCCTTGTATTCGCTGATGAATTCAGGCGCGGATTGCTTGCCTGCATAAAGTCGCAGATAAGCGGCGGCGATTTTCTCGGGCGCGTGTTCGGCCAGCAGGCGTTGGGCAAATGCCTGTTCGTCTTCGTTGAAGTCCTCCGACCAGACCGGATCTGTCAAAAGGCGTTCTTCGTCCTTTTTTGTCACGTCATCGGCGGTGGGTGGTGTGGCCCATGTGGCGGATAGCTTGCCCCATTTCAGCAGGTTTTCACCGCGCCGTTTCATCTTGGCCGGGACGATCATCGCCGAGATGCCTTTGCGCCCCGCGCGGCCCGTGCGCCCCGAGCGGTGCAGCAGCGTTTCGGCATTGGTCGGCAGTTCGGCGTGGATCACAAGTTCAAGATTTGGCAGGTCGATACCCCGGGCGGCCACGTCTGTCGCGACACAGACCCGTGCGCGCCCGTCGCGCATCGCTTGCAGCGCATTGGATCGTTCCGATTGGGTGAGTTCACCAGAGAGAGCCACTACCGAGAAACCACGGTTCGACAGCCGCGTTGTCAGCCGTGTGACCATAGCGCGGGTGTTGGCAAAGACGATGGCGTTGGGCGCGTCGTAAAAGCGTAACGTATTGATAATGGACGCATCTATGTCGTGATTGGCCACGCTGAGCGCGCGATATTCGATGTCAGCGTGCTGAGATTCTTTGGTCGTCGTTTTGATCCTTACCGCGTCGCGCTGGTAGGATTTCGCCAGCGTCGCGATCATCGGCGGGACGGTGGCGGAAAAGAGCAGGGTGCGCCGGGTTTCGGGGGCCTGATCGAGGATGAATTCGAGGTCTTCGCGAAAGCCGAGGTCGAGCATCTCGTCGGCTTCATCGAGCACCACGGCCTTGATTTCATTCAAGTTTATCGTTCCGCGCATGATGTGGTCGCGCAGACGCCCCGGTGTGGCCACCACAATATGCGCGCCCCGTTCAAGGCTGCGCCGTTCGTCCCGGAAATCCATACCGCCAACGCAAGAGGCCAGTGTCGCGCCGGCACCGGCGTAAAGCCATTGCAGTTCGCGTTTCACCTGCAAGGCTAGTTCCCGGGTCGGCGCGATGATCAGTGCGAGAGGATAAGAAGCGGCGTCTAAGCTACCGTCATCATTAATAATTGTTGGCCCGATAGCGAGGCCAAACCCAACCGTTTTGCCTGATCCGGTCTGGGCTGAGACCAGCAGGTCCTGGCCTTCCAATTCGGGTTCGGTCACGGCGGATTGGACCGGGGTCAGGTCATTATAACCCTGTTTGGCAAGGGCGTCGGAGAGTGTCTGGAGCATGGGGCGGCTTTCTGGGCTGTCGGCCCCGGCCACTACGCCTGTTGCGTCGCCTTGTATAGGGGGTTTCGTGTTTGTCTTTGCGTTTTAGGCGGTCGGCATCACGTCGGCAAAGCGTCGGCGCGACGTCGGACCTAGCGTCGGCGGCGCCGTCCTTGTCGTTCTCCGCCCGTATTGTGGATGACGTTCGGGATGGTCACGATGCTATTAAGAATCGGGAAAGGCTCCACCGCATTGGGCATAGCGGAGGCATTGACGAAATGTTCTTGAAACCGCGGTTCGATGGCCGTTTCAACCTTGTGGATTTTGTGAACGACTTCTTCAATCTCGCGCCGTGCGTCGGTGTTCAGCAGGGCGATCCGCGCGCCGGTGCCTGCCGCGTTGCCCGCACTGGTCACCTTGTCCAGCGGCGCGTCTGGGATCATGCCCAGCACCATGGCGTGTTTGGGGCTGATATGTGCGCCGAAGGCTCCAGCGAGGACGACCCGGTCGACGCTGTCCACGTCGAATTTGTCCATCAGCAGACGTGCGCCGGAATAAAGTGCTGCTTTGGCCATCTGGATTTGCCGGATGTCGGTATTGGTCACCGTTATTTTGGGCCCGTCATTGGCCGTCCCGTCATAAAGCAGGTAGGAATTGGTCCGCCCATCAGCGAAACAGTTTGGCGATCCGGTTTGTTCGGCGGTTCCGATCAGCCCGGGCCCGTCAACGATGCCAGCGATGCGCATTTCGGCGATCACCTCGATAATCCCCGATCCGCAGATACCCGTGATCCCGGTTTGGGCGATAGCAGTGTCGAAACCTTCTTCGTCTGACCAGATTTCCGAGCCGATGACCTGAAAGCGGGGCAGTTTGGTGACTGGATCGATCTGCACATGTTCGATTGCACCGGGGGCTGCGCGCTGACCGCTGCTGATCTGCGCCCCTTCGAAGGCTGGTCCGGTGGGGGAGGAGCAGGCGAGTACCTTTTCCTTGTTCCCCAGAATGATTTCCGCGTTGGTGCCCACATCCACGACCAATACGAGGTCTTCGGATTTGTCGGGTGCTTCGGAAAGCGCCACGGCCGCCGCATCGGCACCCACATGGCCGGCGATGCAAGGCAGCAGATAGACGCGCGAGGCGGGATGCAGGTTCAGGTCCAATTCGCTGGCGCGGAGCGAGATGGCTTCGGATGTGGCCAATGCAAAGGGTGCTTGCCCCAGCTCATAGGCGTCGATGCCAAGGAATAAGTGGTGCATGACCGGGTTGCAGACAAAGACGGCGTCAAAGATCAGGTTGCGGTCAATGGCGGCTTCAGTTGCGATCTGCACGAACAGAGCGTTCATCCCTTCGCGCACCGCTGTTGTCATTTCGTCAGAGCCGGAGGGGTTCATCATGCCATAGCTGACCCGGCTCATCAGATCCTCACCAAAGCGGATTTGTGGGTTCATGATGCCGGAAGAAGCCACAACCTCGCCTGAGCGTAGATCGCACAGATGTGCCGCAATGGTGGTGGAGCCGAGATCGACGGCAAGCCCATAGATCGTGCCTTCGTAGAAGCCCGGCCAGATTTCGATGATCCGGGGCGAAAAGACGGCGTCGCCCAGATGCACGGCGACTGTGACTTTCCATTGACCCTTGCGCAGGGCTGGTTGCAGTTTCTTCAACACGCCCAGATCAGCCTCAAGATCGGGGAGGTCCCAGTCGCGTTTCAGCGCGATCACCAGCCGTTCCAGATCACCGGACGGGTCATGCATATCAGGTTCTGCCACCTCGACATAATAAAGCCGGGTGGAGGGGTTCATGATGATGTCGCGCGCCTCGGCCCGCTTGCGCACGACTTGTTTATGGACCTGGCTTTCGGCGGGGACGTCGATGACGATGTCGGATTGGATCGTGGCCTGACAGCCCAGCCGCCGCCCTTTTTTCAGGCCTCGCTTTTCGTCATAGCGCGCCTCAACACTGTTCCATTCCGACAGGGCCGTGTCGGCCACGGTGACCCCGTGTTTGGAGAATTCACCATAGGATGGGGTGATCTGGCATTTCGAACAAATCCCGCGCCCGCCACAGACGCTGTCAAGGTCTACCCCCAATTGCCGCGCGGCTGTCAGGACGGGCGTGCCGACGGGGAAGTTTCCCCGCTTGCCGGACGGCGTGAAAATCACCAAAGGGTCGTTGCTCATGAACCATGCCTGTCTTGTTTGATCCGAAGATATAAGCCTGCTGGCCGAAAGGAAGGTTCGTATCCGTCATAATGAATATGCAGAGCGGCACATTGGGTTGGTCACTGCCCTAATGCAGGATGTCTGTGCCCATGATCCAGACTGCCAGCGGTATTGGCAACGTGGCCAGCGCGATGGTCGCCATCATCCAGCCAGTGTTAAACAACCGGCTCAGCCCGGTTGCCAGCATGATCCCTCCGCCGCCGCCAATGGCAATGCTGCCGGGGGTGTTGATGATGATTGCGACGCTCAGGTAGCGGTAGTTCACCACAAAAGGCGCAAGCCAGCGCGGCAACCGATCCTTGAGCGATGCAAGCCGGTCATCCATCGGCGTTTCCTTAATCCGGTGGATCAGTTTGCAAAGACGCACTATGCGCCACGTATCACAGCGCGCGATCATCCAGTCCAAGGACAGGAATTGCCCCGTCAGGAATGCGAGTGACATCCCCAGCATGGTGGCCAGATAGACCAGTGGTGCCGCCTCTGCACCTTGTACCATCAGCACGGTGGCCCCGATTTCGACCCCGGGTACAAAAGGAATTGCGATCAGTACCGCATAGCCCAGCAGGATCGCCACAATCAGCCCAGTCATGGCCTGTTTTGCCTGATCCGTTTCGAGTGTGTTGATCTGTGTTGTCAGCCAGTCAAATCCCAGCTTGGCAACAATTACGGCAAACACGATGCAGATCAGCTGCAAAACGCCGCGCGTGATAGCGCCGCGCGCCTTGGGTGTTGCTGTGCCTGCTTTGTCTGTCATGCCACACCTTGCGGGCCTGCTTGCATGGCTGCAAGTCACGTTTCCTTTAATTGGCCCTTTCGGACAGGTTGCATCCATGCAATAGGGACGTGCCAACGATGCCAGCATGGGAGACCGGTTTATGCAGATTCGTGAGGCGCTCACTTTTGATGATGTTCTACTGGTGCCGGGGGCAAGCGCTGTCTTGCCGTCGGCCGCGGATACCCGCACATATGTCACCAAATCCATCGCGATGAATATCCCGCTTTTGTCCAGTGCCATGGACACCGTGACCGAGGGCCGCATGGCGATTGCCATGGCTCAGGCCGGTGGCATTGGTGTGGTTCACAAGAACCTGAGCGTGGATGAGCAAGCCAAGGAAATTCGCCGGGTGAAGCGTTTTGTATCCGGTACGGTCTATAATCCCGTTACCCTGCGTCCTGATCAGACCCTGGCCGATGCCAAGGTATTGATGGAGCGGTATCGCATCACCGGCTTTCCGGTTGTGGGCGAGGGTGGCAAGGTTGTGGGCATCGTCACCAATCGCGATATGCGTTTTGCTACCGACGACAACACCCCGGTGAGTGTCATGATGACCTCCGATAATCTGGCGGTTCTGAACGAACCTGCTGATTTGGATGAGGCCCGGTCCCTGATGCAGGCCCGCCGCATCGAAAAACTGCTGATCACGGATGGGCAGGGCAAGCTGACCGGATTGCTGACCCTCAAGGATAGTGAACAGGCCGTGCTGAACCCGATGGCCTGCAAGGATCATCTGGGCCGTTTACGTGTTGCTGCCGCTTCTGGCGTCGGAGATGCGGGGTTTGAGCGGTCACAGGCGCTGGTTGATGCCGGTGTGGATATGATCGTGGTGGATACCGCCCACGGTCATTCCGAAGGCGTTGCCAAGGCGGTGGAACGCGCCAAGGCGCTGTCGAATGAGGTCCAGATTGTTGCGGGCAATATCGCAACCGGTGAGGCGGCCAAGGCCCTGATCGATGCTGGCGCGGATGCCGTGAAGGTCGGGATTGGTCCGGGGTCGATTTGCACGACCCGGATGGTGGCCGGTGTGGGTGTCCCGCAGTTGACCGCGATTATGGATTGCGCCGCCGGGGCAGGCGATGTGCCTGTTATCGCGGATGGCGGCATCAAGTTTTCCGGCGATTTTGCCAAGGCGATTGCCGCTGGTGCGTCGTGCGCCATGGTTGGTTCGATGATTGCAGGCACAGATGAAAGCCCGGGCGAGGTGATCCTTTATCAGGGCCGGTCGTTCAAATCATACCGTGGGATGGGCAGTCTGGGTGCAATGGCCCGCGGGTCTGCCGACCGGTATTTCCAGAAAGATGCCGCCAGTGATAAACTGGTGCCCGAAGGGATCGAAGGGCAGGTGCCCTACAAAGGCACGGCGAATGCGGTGGTGCATCAATTGGTTGGCGGCTTGCGGGCCGCCATGGGCTACACCGGTTGTGCCACCATCGAAGAGATGCGCAAGAACTGCAATTTTGTGAAAATCACCGGCGCGGGCCTGAAGGAAAGCCATGTGCATGACGTGCAGATCACCCGCGAAAGCCCGAATTATCGGGTGGGGTGATCCTAGCGGGCGAGCACAAGCTCCGCCTTCAGCCCACCCAGTTTCTCGCTGTCGCCAAGCCGCAAGACGCCGCCATGGGTTCTGGCGATGTCTGAGACGATCGACAGACCCAGACCAACGCCGCTGCCTTGGTCCTGGTTGCGGGCCGGGTCCAGCCGGACAAACGGGTTGATGGCATCGTCGCGCTGTTCAGGTGGGATGCCGGGCCCATCATCCTCTACATAAAATCGGACCGCGCGTTCGGTAACGCTGACCCCGACCTCTGCCTTTTCACCGTAGCGCAACGCGTTACTCAGCAGGTTTTCCAGTGCGCGCCGGATGGCCAATGGGCGCAAGCCGACCGCATCCTCTGGCCCTTCAATCACGCCTGCGCTGGCGGCCTGACCCATACGCGCCGCATCCTGCAGGACGTCCCGCACAAGGTCCTGTGGGGTTGTCGGTTCAAGGCTGTCACCCGCATCACTGCGTGCAAAATCAAGGAACGCGCTGACCAGACGCTGCATATCGTCCACATCATGCAGCAAGGGTTCGACATCCTGATCATCCAGCATCGACAACCCCAAGCGCAGACGTGTCAGTGGCGTGCGCAGGTCGTGACTGACACCCGACAGCATCAGTGTGCGGCTTTGGCTTTGCCGTTCCAGACGGTTGCGCATATCGAGAAAGGCCATGCCTGCGGCGCGCACTTCGACTGCTCCGGTTGGGTTGAACGGGACGGTGCGCCCTTTGCCGTACTCTGTTGCGGCAACCGCCATACGTTTGATCGGACGCAACTGGTTGCGCAAAAACAGATAGGCGATGGCAGTCATCAGCGCGCCCATCACAACCATAATGACGAGCAACTGATGCGGGTTGGAGGCCGAGACCCGGCGCCGCGAGAATTCCATCTCAAGCACCCCATGGCTGGTGTCGATCCACATCAGCACCCTGCGCCGATCAGCCAACGATACTGCAATGACATTCGCCACGCCGTTGCGGATGGAGGTAATGACCATCTGACCGGTCAGGTCGATCCATGGCTTGATATCCTCTTGCCCGGGGAGGGCCGGTAATTCGGTTTGAATTTCCAGCGGGGCATCAAGCCGGGCAAGCTCTGCTTGGGCCTGTTGTAAATCGGCGGCGTTGTTGACTGTATCAATGAGGAACCGCAATTCGATATTCACCGCACTTGTCATCAGGCGGGTTACGCCGTCAAAATGCCGTTGGATAAAGACAACGGATACCAACAGTTGCAAAAGCAAGACGGGCAGGATGAGAATCAAAGCGGCACGGCCATAAAGGCCGCGGGGCAAGTAATTCTTGATCCAACGAAACAACATTGCGCAAACCTACCGGCTCGGTCAGCGAACGGAAAGGCGATATCATGATTGATGGGGCGGCATTTGCGCCAGTGCCGGGTGTGCCGGTTTCGTTGACGGCGGGGCTGCGACTGGTTTTGGCACCCAACCCGTCACCGATGACTTTTCTGGGAACGAATACATATATCCTTGGGTCATCAGACCTTGCCATTATCGATCCCGGGCCGGACAGCTCGGCGCATCTGGATGCCCTGTTGGACGCCATTGGCATGCAGAGGGTAAGTCATATCCTGTTGACGCATAGCCATCTGGATCATTCGCCTTTGGCACGGCCGCTGGCCGAGAAGACAGGCGCGTCCGTTTTTGCCTTTGGCCCAAGTCACGCGGGTCAAAGCACAATCATGCAGCAATTGGCGTCTGCCGGATTGGCGGGTGGTGGTGAAGGGATCGACAAGGGTTTTTACCCTGATGAACGTTTGGCCGACGGCGATCTGATCACAGGTGAGGGTTGGCAGCTAGAGGCACTGCACACACCGGGACATATCGGCAACCATCTTTGCTTTCGTTGGAATGATTTCGTTTTTACCGGCGATCATGTGATGGGTTGGGCCAGTTCGTTGGTATCGCCACCAGATGGCGACCTGACTGATTTCATGGCGTCTTGTGAAAAGCTCAAAGGGATTGCGGCTGCCACGTTCTATCCAGGCCATGGTGCGCCGGTCACTGATCCTTCGGAAAGGCTGCATTGGCTGATTGAACATCGTAAGGGGCGCGAGGCGCAAATCTGCGACGCGCTGCGAGAACGCGGCCACACTGCTGAAACGCTGACAGCAGCGGTGTATACGGATGTTCCAAAAGCAATGTACCCCGCCGCTGCACGTAATGTGTTTGCCCATCTGGTTGACCTTGTGCAGCGCGGTATTGTCACAGCAAGCCCGAAGCTGGCTGTCGATGCGGTGTTCGCGCTTGAATCAGGCCGGGAGCGATGACCGCATTGGGTGCCCTCATCCTTGAGGCGATATCCGTTGCCCAAGGGTATTGGCTGACGGAAAGTACCAGTTAGATCAACCGCATTTAAGACGGGCTTCGGTTACTGTTGGAGGTGTTTTGAGTTGGTATTGTCTGCGATCAGAAAATCATCTGAAAACTATAAGAAAGCCTCTGGACGTGACCAAATGCCGTTGATATATGGCCGGTGTTGGTCCGACGTAGCTCAGCGGTAGAGCAGTTGACTGTTAATCAATTGGTCGTAGGTTCGATCCCTACCGTCGGAGCCAATTTACCCTCTTAAGATGTTATCTTTGTTGTATAGTGGCTATGGTTAGTTTTTCTGCCACCAGAATACCCACCATTAGAGTTCCTATTCAAAGGCTCAAAAAGAACATCGCCTGCCCCGATTTTCTCGACGAAGGCGCGTGAGCCTCGCATTTCTCTAAGCTTTGAGAACTCGATCGACGACACCTTGTGCCCGAGTACTCGAAGATCGAAGTCGGCAGATAATCACTCCCGATGCGCGTGCCATATCGCTGGATCAAGGATGCGATGCACCAAGCCAAGATCACCGGTACGCAAGCCTGTCCCATGGGATTACGGCATGGCTACGGCATTCGCGCCATGCAGTTCGGCGTACAGCTCAACATGCTGCAAAAGTGGATGGGACTGCCTCTATGAGTACCACTGCGATCTATGCAGATGCCTGTGGTGCGGAAGAACGGGAGATTGCGGATCGGATGTGGTGGGGTCGATTGTCCAGCCCCATTTCTATGGGCCCCCTTTGAGCAATGTTTCTGGAACAGGCGGGCGCATGTTTAATGCTTGATGCGTTCGGACACGATTGTACTGTCTGAGCCAGGTATTGATGACGATTTGGGCCTGTTTGGTGGTGTGGAACCATTCTGCGTTGAGGACTTCTCGGCGCAATGTGCCGTTGAAGCGCTCGTTGTATCCGTTCTCCCAGGGTGATCCCGGGTATATCTGGATCGGCATGATCCCGACCTTTTTCAGCCAATCTTGCAGTGCTATTGCGATGAACTCTGAGCCGTCGCCCATTGGGCTTGAACCAATGGCGCCTACAATGGGCAACTCCGAACGAATGTATTCGGGCTTCCCGCGCGGCAAAAGCAGTGGGTAGAGCGCATCCAGCACATCTGCGCTGTTCATCTTTGGTTTGACCGCGACACACAGCGCCTCACGGGTATATTCATCCAGCACCGTGAGCATCTTGTAGGGTCGTCCGTTGTTCAGTTTGTCGTGCACAAAGTCGACGCTCCAGATGTGATTGGGGCGTTGCGGCCGCAGCCGGATGATTGAGCTGTCCTTGTGGTACAGTCGCCTGCGTTTCTTGTGCCGCCTTGGAAGTTGCAGGCCTTCTTCGCGCCACTCGACCATTGTCCTCGGACCAATGGCGGACAAGGTCTCGTCGTTCGATCTTCTTGTGATTGATGGGCCAGCCTTCAACACGCAGTAGTTCCGCAACCTTACGATAGCCGTAGCGTCCATATTGCTTGGCTAATCGGATCATTGCCAGGCGCAACACCTCATCGTCCGTGGAAACCGCTTTGTATTGCAACGTGCTTCGGGCCACGCCCAGAACCCGACATGTGCGCCGTTCAGAGGTTGCCAGCTTTTGTCGGCTGTGCACTACGGCCTGACGAAGCTGGTCTGTCGTCTCCCTCTCGGTGATTGCTGCGCATTCACCTGCCGGTCAGTGGGACCTTCGGCTTTAAGTAATCTAGGCTCTCTTTCAGGATCAGCTTGTCCAGTTCAAGCTCCGCCACGATCTTCTTGAGCCGATCATTCTCTTTCTGCAGCGCCTTTAGATTGGCCATCTCGGATCGCCCCATGCCACCAAACCGTTTGCGCCATGTGTAATAAGTCGCATCACTGACGCCAGCCGTTCTGCAGGCTGTCGCCACATCCGAACCAGACGCCAGGCTCAGCTCAATCTCACGCAAAAGCCGCAGAATATCCTCATCCGAATACCGTTTCCGTGCCATCAATCCCATCTCCAAAACTAAGCAAACTTTGGCACAGTTTTACGGGGGCAAGACAAGAGTACTTTGCGAAGGGCAAACGTCAGAACCAGCTAACGGACGAGCACATCGGCAAGATCATTGAAACGTATCAGTTCCGCAAGGAAGAGGAGCGCTACTTAAAGCGTGTAAGCATGGAGCGCATCGCTGAGGAGGGTTACAACCTCAATATCTCTCGATACATCAGCACGGCGATTTCAGAAGAAGAGATCAAGCTGACAGATACCCAAAGGGAGCTTGTCGAGATTGAAAAGCAGGCCCGAGGGGCCACGACTAGGCACAACACCTTCCTGAAGCAACTTGGTCTTCCGCTATTTCCGGGAGGCGAGTGATCTAGCGCTAGCCTGAATAGTCCTTTTCTAGCAAATGTCAGCATTCGGGAAACCGCACTGCGGCGCTCCAGATCCAGATGAATGGCGGTTATCGTTGGTTGTGGCCAAAAACCGTAGTGCTGTTGAGCTCTTCATAGATCGGGTGGATAGCAACGAAGAGGTGTTCTCGAACGTTATGAATAACGAACCTTTTCGGGCTGCGGTACACAAAGGACCTGCACAGGAACTTTATGAACGCATCAGAAACGCGAAGAGACACTAAGTGAAAGAGCGTACCTCATCCAAGCGCTTTGGGTGGATACAGGGGTGGATTGGACAAATTTATATCAGATCAATATATTGAAAATTATGATTTTTTCAGGTTTAAATGGTGCCCCCACACGGACTCGAACCGCGGACCTACTGATTACAAATCAGTTGCTCTACCAGCTGAGCTATAGGGGCACTGCGGCGGCGTTTAGCATTGCCTCAAAGGCTTGGCAAGCCGGGTCAGTGCTACTTTTTCGATGTCTCAGTATTTTTTGGATATCACAGAAAGGAAGCGACGCATCGGCGCCGCTTCAAGAGGTTTCCTGCGGCTTATCCACGCCAACTGCGCACTGGACCGCAGTCCATATGTACGAAGTTTGACCCTGCGTAGCGGCCGACACCACCAGCCCGACAGGCGAGGGCAGCGTTCGCCATCTGTGTGGTGCTACGACCGCTTAGCCGTAAATCGGCGGCTTGACCGCGCATGTGCAAAGAGTTCCGGGCGACGCCACGTGAACGGCTGCGCAACATCGCATTTGTCTGGGGCGATCTGTAGCCTGAGAGGAGCAGATAAGGCTCATCCGTGTCCATCAGGTTGAGCGAGGCAGACATGATGTCAATCGTGCGCAAATCCATTTGGATCGCTTCGCTTGTGCGCCAGTCGCGCATGAACAGGTTAACTTCACGTACGGCTTCGGGGATGTATTCACCATCGATCCAGTAGATGGTATCGATCCGTTCGCCGGTACGTCCTGAATGCATCGCGACCCGGCGGATATCACCTGCGCGTCCCCGCAAGAAGCCTGCTGCGTTTGAATAAGTTGGTGCTGCAGCAATGGCTGTTGCTGCAAATGCCCCAAGTAGGCCGCGCCGGGTCATGCCCGGAGAAGTTCGTTTTTTCATGTCAGTAGCGCCTGTCCCGTCGCCCATTTATTCCGCTTTACAGCGGTTTTTCACCTCATGCCCCCAGATGATGGGCAATTTATTGCATAAATCGATTCGATCACCAAGAGGTCTTTAAGCCATTCGTGGTTAATATGATGCAAATCGGCGGCATTTTGCGCAGTGTCATAAGGCGCGGCTCAGGAAATCAGCGTCGAACGGCGGCAGGAAAGCAACAGAGCGAAACCGTCAGTATCTGTCGCCGATTTGTGAATAGACTTGGTGGAGGTAAGGATATTGATACTCGGACTACTGCTGCCGCTGGGTTATGCTGGCGAAAATTTTACGAGGGGATAAGAGTTGATGCACGTTCGTAGCATGCCGATATACCAATTAATTTTTCGGTTTCTGGCGTTAGCGCTTGCCGTCGTTCTATCGTTTGTTGTCGCGCCGCAGGCCCGCGCCCAGGTGACTGAGTTCAGCCAGGCATTGGCACAGGCATCGGCCCGTGACGAAGACCTGGTTGCGTTCTATCGCGCGCGGAACTTCGAAGGCATCTGGAGCGGGCGGGGCGACCGTGCCCGCCGTAACGCATTATTGGCAGCGTTTTCTTCGGCTGGGGATCATGGGTTGCCAACTAATCGTTACAATGCCGATGCGCTGATGGCCAAGTTGCAAGCGGCCCGCACACCTGCCGCCCAGGGCCAATTGGAATACGAGATCAGCCGCCTGTTTTTGCAATATGCCCGCGATGTGCAGACGGGGATCCTTGTACCGTCTCGGGTTGATAATGGTATCCGCCGGCAGGTGCCGTATCGGTCGCAGCTGGCGACAATTCAGGCTTTTGCGCAATCCAACCCTGCCGGTTTCTTGCGCGCGCTGCCGCCTGCGTCCCCGGAATATACCCGCCTTATGCGCGAGAAACTGGCGATGGAGCGGGTGCTGGCCGAAGGTGGTTGGGGTGCGACCGTAAATGCACGCAAGCTGGAGCCCGGTGCCACCGGTGCGGGCGTTGTGGCCTTGCGCAACCGTCTGATCGCCATGGGATTTTTACGCCGTACCAATGTGCAGGTGTATGATGATACAATCACAAATGCCGTGCAGCGGTTTCAGCAGGCCCATGGTCTTGCGATTGACGGCACGGCAGGCCCCGGCACGTTGAACGAATTGAACACCTCGCCCGAGCGGCGTTTGCAGTCGATCATGGTCGCCATGGAGCGTGAGCGTTGGATCAATCGCCCGCGTGGTCAGCGCCACATCTGGGTCAACCTGACTGATTTCACGGCCAAGATCATCGATAATGATGTAGTCACTTTTTCGACCCGCTCGGTTATTGGCGCCCGGCAGGAAGATCGCGAAAGCCCCGAGTTTTCGGATGTGATGGAGTTCATGGTCATCAACCCGAGCTGGTATGTGCCGCGCTCGATCATTACCAAGGAATATCTGCCGCAACTCCAGCGTAATCGCAACGCGGTCGGTGAGCTGCTTTTGACCGATAGCCGTGGCCGGACGGTCAACCGAGGTTCTGTTGATTTCTCGCAGTATAACGCATCGAATTTCCCGTTTTCGATGCGTCAGCCGCCCAGCCGCGGCAATGCGTTGGGGCTGGTGAAATTCATGTTCCCGAACCGCTACAATATCTACCTGCATGACACGCCCGCCAAGAGCCTGTTTGGGCGCGAAACGCGTGCATTCAGCCACGGATGTATCCGCCTGAATGACCCTTTTGATTTTGCCTACGCATTACTGGCCAAGCAGGTTGGTAACCCGGAAGAGTTCTTTCAGTCGCGGTTGCGCACTGGCCGTGAACAGCGGGTTGATTTGACCAGTCCAGTGCCGGTGCACCTGGTGTACCGGACCGCATTTACCCAAGCTGATGGTCGGATGCAGTATCGCCGTGATGTGTATGGTCGTGACGGGCGCATCTGGAATGCCCTTGCACGCGAAGGGGTGGCGGTCCGGGCGGTTCGCGGCTAAATCTAACCCCGGAACGCTTTCCCGGGGGCAAGATGGCACATTCGATAAAAGACATCGCAACGGTGCTGGGGGCGCAAGCCTTTGGTGCCGTTGATCTTTTGGTTGCTGCTGCAGCGGAACCAGCAGCGGCTGGACCTGACGATCTTGCGCTGGCCATGACCCCCGCTTACGGCCCTGAATTGGCCAAAGGCCGCGCGCGTGCGGCGATTGTCTGGCCTGATGCCGATTGGCAGGCACTGGGTTTGGAGGCGGCGGTTATCGCGCCGCGCGCCAGATTGGCGATGGCAGGTTTGACGCAGATGTTGGACCAACCGTTGGGTGGCAATGGTATATCACCACATGCACTGGTTGACCCTACGGCCACAGTGCCGCCGGACGCCGTGATTGGCCCGTTTTCTGTGATTGGTGCAGGTGCGGTGATTGGCAAAAAAGCGTGGATCGCTGACCAAGTGAGTATCGCCGAAGGGGTTGAGATTGGCGCGGAGTGCATCATCCATGCGGGCGTGCGGCTGCAGCGCGGGACAGTCATTGGTGATCGGGTGGTGCTGCAACCGAATGTGGCTATCGGCGGAGATGGTTTTTCCTTTGTTACGGCGGAACCTTCTAATGTGGAACTTGCCCGCGACACGTTGGGCGATGCCCCGATGACCGCGCCAGCTGACCCGACATGGCATCGGATACACTCGCTGGGCGGTGTGCGGATCGGCGATGATGTCGAGATTGGCGCAAATTCCACAGTTGATGCCGGGACCATTCGACCCACGCGGGTCGGGCAGGGGACTAAGATCGATAATCTGGTTCAGGTCGGCCACAATGTGATGATTGGTGATCATTGCCTTTTATGCGCGCAGGCCGGTGTTGCCGGGTCAACCGTGATTGGGGATCGGGTTGTTGTTGGCGGCAAGGCCGGCGTGGCAGATAATTTGCGTCTCGGTGATGATGTCGTGCTGGGGGGCGGGTCGGTTGTGCTGTCAAATGTCCCCGGCGGGCGTGTCATGATGGGGTATCCGGCGACAAAAATGCAGACCCATGTTGACAGCTACAAAGCCTTGCGCCGGTTGCCGCGTATTTTGCGTGGATTGGGCAAAAGTTAAGAGACTGTTTCAAACACCGTTCAGAGTGATTAGGTCATCCTTGCAACAATATGGACCAAATGAAGATGAGCACACAGGAACAGGTCATCGCCATTATCGCCGAACAGGCCATGCTGGAACCTGAAGATGTTAAACCAGAGCATACGCTGGAGCATCTGGGCGTCGATAGCATGGCGCTTGTCGAGGCGATTTTTGCCATTGAAGAACGCTTTGACATCTCAGTGCCATTTAATGCCAACGACCCGGCAGAAACGGATTTTGACATTTCGTCAGTTGCCGCCATCGTTGCGGCGGTCGACAAACTGAAAGCTGAGCAGGGGAAATAAATGGCCCGCGTTGTTATCACCGGTGCCGGGACAATTAATCCCTTGGGAACTGATCTGGCGTCAACATTAGCGGCCATGCAGGAAGGGCGCTGCGGCATTGGCCCGTTGGAGATCGCCGATTCTGACCGCCTGTCGATCCAGATTGGCGGGCAGATCAAAGGCTATGACGAGGCTGACTATTTCAATCGCCAGCAAATCGCGCTTTATGATCGGTTTACGCAATTCACCTTACTTGCGGCGCGCGAGGCGATTGGCCAATCCGGTCTGAGCTTCAGCGGCGCGCTTGCCGACCGATCCGGTGTTGTTTTGGGGACGTCGGGCGGCGGATTGAATACGCAAGATGAGAACTACCGTGCTGTTTACGAAGAGGGCAAGAACCGGGTTCATCCCTTTATCGTGCCAAAGCTGATGAACAATGCGGCTGCCAGTCATGTCTCGATTGAATGGAACCTGCGTGGTCCATCCTTTACTGTTGCCACAGCCTGTGCATCGTCAAATCACGCCATGGGGCAGGCTTTCAACATGATCCGCTGTGGCATGGCGAAGGTCATGGTCACCGGCGGATCAGAGGCGATGCTGTGTTTTGGCGGCATCAAAGCTTGGGAAGGGTTGCGTGTGATGTCCAAGGATGCTTGCCGCCCGTTTTCGGCAACGCGTAACGGGATGGTGCAGGGCGAAGGCGCGGGCGTTTTTGTGTTTGAGGACCTTGACCACGCGAAGGCGCGGGGTGCTGATATTTTGTGCGAAGTCGTTGGTTTTGCCATGTCGTCAGATGCGTCGGATATTGTAACTCCATCCAAACAAGGGGCGGCCCGAGCGATTGATGGCGCGCTGAAAGATGCCCGATTGGCGAAAGAAGACGTCAAATATATCAACGCGCACGGCACGGGAACCGCAGCCAATGACAAAACGGAGTGCGCTGCGGTGGCTGATGTGTTCGGCGCGCATGCCGATAATCTGATGATGTCATCGACCAAATCAATGCATGGTCACCTGATCGGCGGCACCGGCGCGGTGGAACTGCTGGCTTGCATCATGGCGCTGCGTGACGGGATTGTGGCCCCCACCATCGGGTACGAGGAGCCGGACCCGGAATGCGCGATTGACGTGGTACCAAATGTTGCACGTGATGCGCAGGTCGATGTGGCCTTATCAAACGCTTTTGCTTTTGGCGGTTTGAATGCGGTTCTGGCGCTGCGCAAGCACTGACGCCCCCGCAGCAAATGCGAGGACGCTTGGAAGCTACTGTCTATTGGGGCGTTACGACGCCCTCGAATCCGGCGGTAAAGCCCGATAGCGACATGGCGAGCAGAACTTCTTCATCAGGTGCGGCGGCTGGTACTAGCCGGATTTGGGCACTTGCGCCCCGCTTGAATTGATCAACCTCTGCCTGTGTAAATCCGATCCGTGCAACACAGCCTGCAGAGTTGCAGAAAGTGAACGGGTAGCGGCGCGCATTTGCCCCATCGACGGACAGGGTCAGTTGCTGTGTCAGCAGTGTTTCAAGGGGAACAACGACGGTTGCACCAGCCGCAGCACGCGATCCTTCCGGCAGACGAAACAGGTTCACTTCGGCCACCTGATTGCCGTCTTTATCTTCCAGCAACTGATACAGGTTGCAGGGGTCCCTTTGGCCTTCGGGGGCTTTGACGCAACGCATCTGCCAATCGCCAAATTCCTGCAGCACATAAGGCTGGCCGACCGTTGGCCCGACGGGTTCACCAAGGTTCAGATCTTCGGGGGTTGCGTCCTCTTGGGCTGGCGCCTCTTCGGTTGCTTCCGCCTGATCTTCATTCTCGGTCGCAGTTTCTTGTGCAAAGCCTGCTCCGGCCTGTATCAATAGGGCGGCAAGAAAAATGGACGTGATCGTACTGCGCATATGTTGGTTCCCTTGCATTCTTTGTGTCGCGATTTAGCACGCTGGTGGCTGGCTGTCAGCGCTAAAAGCAGACGGTATGGCAGTCATCCGCCCATCTTCCAGACATAGAAAAAGGGCCCCGATTGGACCCTTTCTCATTTCTCCCTGCCGGACTTGACCGACTATTTGGCAAGAAGCTACGCAATGCGTTTCTGCCCGTCAACCGGAAATCTGGATGGATTGATCACATTGCCGAGGGCAAAAAAAACCGTGCCCAAGGGCACGGCAAGTCCAACAGGGAGGAAATATACCAATCCGACCCAAAGAGCCACATCAGCCCGATTAAACTGGCACGAAATAGTTAAGAATGTATTTTGATTTTAACGAATAAGCGAAGGAACGGTTTTTATGTCAGATCATATCTTTATCGGCGGTGGCGGGGCCGGATACGCGGACCCCCAGGTTCTGCTGTTGGACAAGGCCAATCGCCATGGATTGGTTGCCGGGGCAACCGGCACCGGCAAAACGGTTACTTTGCAGATCATGGCAGAAGGTTTTTCTGCCGCTGGCGTGCCGGTGTTCCTGTCTGACGTGAAGGGTGATTTGTCGGGGTTGGCCGTGTCTGGCAGCGCTGACTTTAAGCTGCATGATGCGTTTACCAAACGCGCCGATACGATTGGGCTGGACCTGCAATATGACAGTTTTCCAGTCACGTTCTGGGATCTGTTTGGTGAGCAGGGGCATCCGATCCGCGCGACCGTGGCCGAGATGGGCCCGCTTCTGCTGGCGCGTCTGATGGAGCTGACAGATGTGCAGGAAGGCGTACTGAACGTGGCCTTTCGTGTCGCTGACGAGGAAGGCTTGCCATTGCTGGATCTCAAGGATCTGCAAGCTTTGCTTGTTTGGGTTGGGCAGAATGCCAAAGACCTGTCGCTGCGTTTTGGCAATGTTGCTGCGTCCTCAGTCGGGGCCATTCAGCGGCAATTGCTTGTGCTGGAAAACCAGGGCGGAGCGGCGCTATTTGGTGAACCTGCGCTCCAACTGGCTGACATGATGCGCACCCGCGATGGGCGCGGCGAGATTAACATCCTGGCCGCTGATCAGTTGATGGGTAGTCCCCGGCTTTATGCGACATTCCTGTTGTGGCTCTTGTCAGAGCTGTTTGAGGAACTGCCCGAGGTGGGGAACCCTGACAAACCCAAGCTGGTGTTCTTTTTCGATGAGGCTCATCTGTTATTTGATGATGCCCCAAAAGCCCTTGTCGAAAAGGTTGAACAGGTGGCCCGCCTGATCCGATCAAAAGGTGTGGGCGTTTATTTCATCACCCAAAACCCAGGTGACGTGCCGGATGACGTGTTGGGCCAGCTTGGTAATCGGGTGCAGCATGCGCTGCGGGCTTTTACGGCCAAGGACCGCAAAGAGCTGAAAACAGCCGCCGAAACCTACCGCGACAATCCAGGGTTTGACACAGCGACCGCCATTCAGGAAGTCGGCACGGGGGAGGCCGTCACATCGTTCCTTGATGGTAAGGGGATTCCGATGGTGGTGGAGCGGACATTGATCCGTCCGCCGTCGTCGCAGCTTGGGCCCATCAGCGTGCAGGAACGCAAGGCGATCATGCAAAGCTCTGATATGGCCGGGAAGTATGACACAGCCGTTGATCGCAAAAGCGCACATGAAATCCTGACCAAACGGGCGGAAGATGCCGCCGCTGCAGCCGAAAAGGCGGAGGCGGAAGAAGAAGCGCTTGAAGCCAAGGAACGCGAATTTAAAGCAGCCCGCCGTTATGACGGGCGACAAACCGGCAAATCCACATCCCGCCGGTCATCGCGATCGTCTTCCGGTGGGTTTGGCGGGCAACTTGCCTCAGCCATTGCCAAGGAATTGACAGGCGCCAAAGGGCGGCGTCTTGTGCGCGGTATATTGGGTGGGCTTTTTAAGGGGCGTTAAGCGACATTGGGGTAGGGTGGGGCAGAACCCACCCTGCCATTATACTACTCACCCAAGGCGATGCCTTCACGCCGCGGATCAGCGCCACCTTGCAGCCCGTCACCAATAGCAATGGCGTGGAGGCCGGAATTCAGGCCGCGGATGTTCACCTCATATCCGAGTTCTGTCAGTGGCGCTTCCAGCGATGTGATGTCGGTGCCTTCCTCGATATCATAGGTGCCGAACCGGTTGACCAGATGCGGCATGGCGACCGCCTGCTGCACATCCATTCCCCATTCCAAATGGGCAATGATTGTTTTGGCGACATAGCCAATGATCCGGCTACCGCCCGGGCTGCCGATCACCAGAACCGGTGCGCCGTCTTCGGTCACGATGGTGGGCGACATGGATGAACGTGGGCGTTTGCCCGGCTCAATCCGGTTGGCGATGGGGAAGCCATCATTATGCGTTGAAAACGAAAAATCGGTCAGTTCGTTATTCAACAGAAATCCGCGCACAAAGAGCCTTGAGCCGAACCCGTTTTCAATCGTCGTCGTCATGGACAAGGCATTGCCATAGCTGTCCACGATGGAGATATGAGAGGTGGATGGAAATTCGATGCTGACATCATCGCCCCAAAGCTGGGCGTGGTCCCATGTTGGGTTGCCGGGGCTGACCTCTTCCAGCGCACCGAACCCATCGGTCCGGTCACCCGCGATCAGCCCGGCCCGCTCTTCCAGATAGGCGGGATCGACCAGACCTGCTGTGGGCATGGGCACGAAATCACTATCGGCCATGTAGCGGCCCCGATCTGCAAAGGCCAAACGCGATGCGTCACCGATTAACCGCCAGGTTTCCGCCGATGATGGGTCAGCGATGTCGAGGTTGTTCACCATCCCTAAAATCTGCCCAACCGTCAGCGCCCCGGAAGAGGGTGGCCCCATCCCGCAAACCTCATAGGTCAGATAGGCCACGCAAACCGGTGCCCGTTCGACCACGTCGTAAAGCGCCAGATCAATTGTCGACAGCAAGCCGGGGTTGCCTTCGGCGTTGCGCACCGTGGCAACGATGTCTTCGGCAATTGGGCCAGTATAGAATGCATCAGTGCCGCGGGCCGCTATCTGGCGCAGCGTATCTGCATAATCCGGGTTCACACGCACATCACCCGCCGCAAGCGCCGCGCCGGCTGGAAAGAAGTAGTCCGCCGTGCTTACAAAGCGCTGCAGTCTTTCGCTGTCATTGGCGATAGAACTGGCCATACGTGGCGAGACCACAAAGCCTTCATCGGCCAGTGTGATCGCCGGTTGCAGCAGGTCTGCCCAATTGGACTGGCCCCAACGCCGATGGGCGTCTTCCATCAGCTTTGGTGTGCCGGGCGTGCCAACCGATAGCCCGCCAACAACGGCATCGAAAAAGCCGAGCCTTTCACCGTTTTCGTCCTGGAACACGGTGGGGGTGACGGCCAGAGGCGCTGTTTCGCGCCCATCCAGTGTGGTCATTTCACCGGTAGCTGCATCATACCAAATCAAAAACGCACCACCGCCTAGGCCAGATGATTGTGGTTCGACCAAACCCAGCATGGCCTGAACGGCCACCATCGCATCCGCAGCTGTGCCACCAGCGCGTAGGACATTGGCACCGGCCTCCACCACCAAAGGGTTTGCTGCGGCAACCATCCAGTCATCCGCCGTCGTGGGGATGCCATCATTCTTGCTGGAGAGTGCCGCTTGCGCCGCCTCTGACAGCCCTTCGAATGCTGTGGCGATTGCGGTTTCATCTTCGGGGGCAACGGCATCAGCCGCTTGTTGGGCTGCGGCAGGTAATCCGAAGGTGAGTGCTGCCAGACATGAAAGTTGTAAAATGCGAATAGTCATCTTGAACCCCATCAGTTAGCGATGCCCTATGGTGACGTAAGGGGAGGGAAAGGCAAGCGCAGGTTGTCCTGAATGCCCTGATTTGTGCCTTATTTCGGGTTCGCGTCGGCAGAAACTTACCTTAGGTCCGTCACAAATACGCTCTAATTCACTATCATTGTTGACGGCAGAGGGGGCATTCCCTGTCAATAAGTTGTTTCGTTAATCCGTTTGGGCGTGCTTCCCCAAGTAATTCACGCACGCACAGAGCCAGAAGGAGTTCGGTGCCAATGACTGCTCAGATGCTGACAATGACATCTACGATTTCCTATGCCACGCGGCGTGCGCGTCCATTGGCGACACTGCCGCCATTGCTAACAAAACAGCCAGCAGGCCATGTGAAGACCGGCGCTGGCACATCGCTGACGCTCGCTGCCAAAGGCGCTGCGATCCGCATGACCCTTGCGCCCTCACGTGGTAAACAGGTTCTGCGCCTCGTTTAGGCCCGCCGCCGCCGCCCGGTCCGCGCGCGTCCCTCGCCCGGTTTGACGGGTGCGCGGTTGAACTTGATCCATTCACCGCCCGCGGCGTCATTGTCTGTCAGGAAATTCGCAGCGCGGATGGCTTCCATTTCCTTACCAGCACGTGGTTTCGTCGATCCCAGACCAAACAGCGTCACGAAGGTTTCGTCATCCATCCCTTCGGGCAGGATGATTCCGGCGGCTTCTATTTCAGCTTTCTTCTCGGCAATCTTCTTGGGGCCGATGGGCAGGGCGACAGGGTTCATAATGGCGGATGTCATGCCAGCCGTCATTGCCATTGGCAGGAAGGCATTGTTGATCCCATGTCGGTTGGGCAGGCCAAAGCTGATATTTGATGCGCCACACGTGGTATTTACGCCCAACTCTTCCCGCAGACGCCGGACCAAGGCAAAGACCTGCAAACCTGCCGTTCCCATGGCACCAATGGGCATCACAAGCGGGTCGACCACGATATCATGCGCGGGGATCCCGAAATCAGCGGCGCGTTCGACGATTTTTTTGGCGACGGCAAAACGGACGTCAGGGTCTTCGGAGATACCTGTGTCATCGTTGGAAATGGCCACGACGGGTACGTTGTATTTTTTGACCAAGGGCAGGACGAGTTCCAGCCGTTCTTCTTCGCCAGTTACGGAATTCAACAATGGGCGGCCTTCGGCCGCGGCCAGCCCGTTTTCGAGCGCGCCGGGCACTGAACTGTCGATGCAAAGTGGGACATCGACAACAGCTTGCACCCGGTTGATCAACTCGGTCATCAGCGGTGGTTCGACAAAGTTGTTATCGGCGTAACGGGGATCTTCGGCCATTTTGTTGGTGAAGACGGCACCCGAATTGACGTCCAGCACATTTGCGCCCGCAGCGACCTGTGCAATCGCATCAGCCTCGACCCGGCTAAAATCACCGGCTTCAAGTTCAGCCGCGAGGATCTTGCGCCCGGTCGGATTGATCCGTTCGCCGATCACGCAGAACGGTTCATCGAAGCCAATGACGGCAGTCTTCGTTTTGGACTCGACAATAGTGCGTGTCATAAGTGCTGATCCTTAGGATTGAGAGGCGGGGACGGCGGACGCGCCGCCGTTGGCAATGGCCCAGTTGGCGTTGGTCTTGATCCCGCCAAGTGGAAAGAAATGAGCCCGTTCGATGTTGAAATCGGGGTTTGCCGCCTTGTGCGCAGCAAGGGCGGTCAGCACCTCGGTCGGCTCGTAAGGCAACAGCAGTTTGGTGACGTCCATCGCCCGTTTTTGCAGCACTTTCAGGGATGGCCCCACACCGCATGCGATAGCGAACTTGATCAAAGTTTGCAGTTTGGCAGGGCCTGCAATCCCAATGTGGATCGGAATAGTAATGCCTGCATTGCGCAGCGCATCTGCCCAGGCGATAATCGGATCAGCCTCGAACGCGAACTGGGTGGCAAGTGCCATCTGGGCATCACTTGTTTCGCTGAATGTCTGTTTCCAGCGCAAGGCATGCATCACGTTCTGATCGGACCCATCGGCGTCAATGTCCCGGTTACCTTCGGGGTGTCCTGCGACATGCAACCGTTTGAAATCACCAAACAGCCCGGTTTCCATCAACTGCATTGAGCTATGGAAATCTCCATGCGGTTCAGCAACGCCGCCGGCTAGCAGCAATGCTTGTTCTACGCCCGCCTCGCCTTGATACTGTGCGATCCAGTCGGCCAGCGTTGCCTTGTCCTTGATGATCCGCGCGGGGAAGTGGGGCATCACTTGATAACCATCACTGGCCAGACGTTTGGCGGTGGCGACCATGTCGTCAATTGACGTGCCTTCGATATGGGCGATGTAGACCCGGGTGTCTGCGGGCAGTAACGCGCGGAAATCCTCAATCTTCTCGGCAGTGCGTGGCATGACCTCGATCGAGTAGTCCTGCAAGAAGGCTTCGACTTGCGGGTTGAAGCCGTTTTCATCGGCCTCTTTGCGCTTAAGGAATGGTAGCAGGGACATGGCAAGCTCCGTCAGGCGAGTGGGGAATAGGGGCGGTCGGGTCAAGCCCAACCATCATTTGCAATAAGAGTCTTGATGCGGTCTTGATCATATTCGGCATCAATGCGCGCGGCTTCGGTAGCTGCGATCGCATCTGCGTCACCATCAACAGCATAAGGGTCGGCCTTGCGGAACCCGGTCATATAATCATCGGACTCAGCAGCTCCTGATTTCATGGCGGCCCGATCAATCGCCTGTTCAAAGCGCTCGGGTAGGGGCATTTTTGCGCCTTTGCGACCACGGCCCACAATGACCTGTGCGGGCATATCGCGCCAGTAGACGATTGTGACATCGGGCATTTGATTCTCCCCCTCTCAGGCTATCTGCTTTTCTAGCACCGGATTCGGGGTGCGAAGGCTGAATTTCGACATCAGACATGCTTTCAGCGACGGCGCTAACGCTAACGGTTTGTCGTCGAGGGGGCCAGTTGCGCGGTCACCCAATATCTTCATGTCCGACATGTGGTTCTTTCACTTTGATCATGCAGAGGCTTGCGCGACCGTGCATTGCCGCCTAGCTTAGATGTAACTCGAAATGGAGGGCGTGTGATATGGCGCCCAAGCGTCCCAAAGGTGCGGGCGCGTTCCCAAAAGCGGTCGAAACCCCCGCGCCAAATCCGCCTGATCTGGCGCAGCTTTATGCAGCACTAGATCTGGGCACAAATAGCTGTCGGATGTTGATTGCCCAACCCAAGGGCAGTCAGTTCCACGTTGTTGATAGTTTTTCAAAGTCCGTCCAACTGGGGCATGGGCTTGAAAGCACTGGTCGTCTGTCCCGGTCTTCGATGAACCGGACCATTTCGGCCATGCGCATTTGCCGCGAAAAGCTGAAGCGTCATGGTGTGAAACATATGCGGCTTGTCGCGACAGAGGCCTGCCGCCGCGCGCTGAACGGTGACAATTTCATTGCCCAGGTCCGCCGCGAAACCGGCATGACACTTGAGATCATCAAGCCAGAGGAAGAGGCGCGTCTTGCCGTTATCTCCTGTGCGCCACTGGTTAGCGTCAATACCGAACAATTGCTTGTTGTCGATATTGGTGGCGGGTCGACGGAATTGGTCTGGATCGATTTGACCAATGTGCCCAAACGGGAGCGTCCCCGGGCGATCATGCGGTTGCATGCTGGTTTCAAATCCGATCCCGGCCCATTTGCTGCCGCCAAGGTTGTTGACTGGATCTCCGTTCCTTTGGGTGTTGCCACCTTGCGTGACCAGTTTTCTGATGTCGAAGATGACGCCGCCCGGTTTGCCCTAATGAGTTGGTTTTTTGAAGAGAACCTGGAGGAGTTCGCCCCCTACGCCGCCGCACAAGACCGGGAAGGGTTTCAGATCATCGGGACCAGCGGGACGGTGACAACTGTCGCCGCCAGCTATTTGGGCCTGAAACGTTATGACCGCACCAAGGTGGATGGGCTACGCATGACGTCTGATCAGATTGATACCGTTATTCGGGATTATCTGGCGCTTGGCCCTGCCGGGCGCCGTGCTGATCCGCGTATTGGCAAGGACAGGCAGGCATTGATCATGTCGGGGTCGGCCATTTTGCAGGCATTGATGCGCCTTTGGCCTACTGATCGGTTATCTGTCGCGGATCGTGGCCTGCGTGAAGGGCTGCTTTATGCGCAGATGTCGGCGGATGGGGTCTTGGAAGACGCCCCGTTTTAGGTGATAGGCAGAGCTATGGCCAAGAAACCAACAAAAAACACATCCGGGCGCGGCTATCGCGATTTGACCGTTAAGGTCAAAACAGCGCGCGGTCGTAAGCTAAGTTCAACCCAGTGGCTGCAGCGGCAGTTGAATGACCCTTATGTCAAACGCGCCAAGGCAGATGGGTATCGGGGCAGGGCGGCCTATAAGATATTGGAACTGGACGACAAATATCGGTTCCTTGTACCCGGCGCGCGCATTGTCGATTTGGGCTGCGCCCCCGGCGGTTGGTGCCAGGTTGCGGTTAAACGCGCCAATACACTGGGCGAAAAGAAGGGCAAGGCGCAGGGCTATGTGCTGGGGATCGACCTGCAAGAAGTAGAGCCGATTGCCGGTGCCGAAATTTACCAGTTGGATTTCATGGAGGACGATGCCGACGTCAAAGTGAAGGAATGGCTAGGCGGAACTGCAGATGTTGTGATGTCAGATATGGCCGCCTCTGCCTCTGGCCACAAACAGACGGACCACCTGCGCATTATCGCCCTTTGCGAGGCGGCGGCATATTTCGCTTTTGATGTCCTCAGCGAGGGCGGCACATTCGTGGCCAAGGTCCTTGCTGGCGGGGCAGAGGGTGATCTGCAAAAACTGCTGAAGCAGCGGTTCACGAAAGTCGCAAACGTCAAACCACCATCATCACGGTCTGACAGCTCCGAAAAGTTTGTTGTGGCGACCGGGTTCAAGGCATCCTCAGAGGACTGAACCGACGGGAACGTGCGAAATGTCGAGTGCACTCAAAGAAATAGCTGAGTGGGATCTACCAGTATTGGAGCACTTCTTCAATACTACCTGTGACATGTCCGAATTTGTACTGTGGCAGCTTTGTGATGACGGGTGTTTTGCCTATCCAGACAGTCTCTTGTCACGGTATTGGAGCAAGCCGGATCATCATCCCTATTTCATATCCAGCGGCGACGAAATCGCGGGGTTTGCCTGAAAACTTGTCCGCCCATGGGTTTTGGAAAATCTGCATTGGCAGCCTGTCCAATGGTGACTGTATTGCGAGGATTGCCGACTATGATGGCCGTGGCGGGATATTTTTCGCATTCGAGTATAGGGGCCAAGTTTAGTGTTCATTGATGGTTGCTATGGCCCCGCTCACCTAGGCGGTGTCAGACCAGCGATAAACGGGTCTCCCAATCCGTGCATTGGTTGATCAGTGCTTCAGAGGGGACACGGTCCGTCACAAAATGATCGACCTGTTCAAGCGAAGCGATCTTGACCGGTGCCTTGCGTGTGAACTTGGTACTGTCAGCGACAAGGATGGTGGTCCGGGCGGCTGCGATAATCTGTTGGCTGACCCTGACCTCTTCGGGGTCGAAATCAAGCAGGTCGCCTGACAGATCGACGGCGGACGCGCCGATGATTGCGAAATCAACCTTGAAACGGCTAATCGCAATGGCCGCCAGATCGCCGACCAGACCACCATCCGACCGGCGCAGCGAACCGCCTGCCACAACGACATCACAACCGCGATTATCAGCAAGGATATTCGCGACGTTCAGATTATTGGTGACGACCATCAATTGCTGGTGATGACGCAGGGCGTGGGCCACGGCCTCTGTCGTTGTGCCGATGTTCAGAAATAGGGATGCCTGATCTGGAATCATCTGTGCCACATGCCGGGCAATGCGTATTTTGACATCCCGGTTCAACGCCCGTCTGTCACCATAGCCGATATTGGTGACACCAGAGGGCAGCACGGCTCCGCCATGAACCCTTTCCAGTACGCCAGCCGCACAAAGCTGGCGCAAGTCCCGGCGGATTGTTTGAACTGCCACGCCTAGATTTATGGCTAAATCGGTTGCCGACACTTTGCCGTGCTGGCGCGCCTCTTTGCGGATCAGGTCATGCCGTGTTGCGGTTTCCATATGTTCGGTTTGTATCAAGAGCGAATAAGCGGCAAGCAAAATCTATTTTAATAAAGGCCAAAGATGCATTCGTTTGGTATTCGTCCATGATCTTGCGAACATTCGCGACGGTGAGGCTTGCCTATGTCATTCGCCGGTCGTAGCTGGACGCAAACAGATCGGGGCGCGGTTATGACAACGGATTTTGATATCTTCATCATCGGGGGCGGGGTGAACGGTTGCGGCGTAGCCCGTGATGCAGCCGGTCGCGGGATGAAGGTTGGCTTGGCTGAGATGAATGACCTGGGTTCGGCGACCTCTTCGGCCTCAACCAAGCTGTTTCATGGCGGGTTGCGCTATCTGGAGTTTTTCGAAATCGGACTTGTGCGCAAGGCCCTGATCGAACGCGAGGTATTGCTCAAGGCCATGCCGCATATCAGTTGGCCCATGCGTTTCGTGCTGCCATATCACAAGGACATGCGCTTCGAAGGCGACACACCCACCTCGAAACTGCTGTCATTTGTCATGCCGTGGATGAAAGGGCGCAGGCCCGCATGGCTGATCCGCTTTGGTTTGTTTTTGTACGACAACCTGGGCGGACGACAGATTTTGCCGGGGACGTGGACGGTTGATCTGACGAAAAGCCCTTTGGGAAAACCGCTGAAAGCAAAGTTCAAACGCGCTTACGAATATTCCGATTGCTGGATTGAGGATTCGCGGCTTGTCGTGCTGAACGCCCGCGATGCACAAGAACGCGGCGCGCAGATCATGGTGCGCACGAAAGTCATCAGTGCAGAACGCATAGATGGGCATTGGAAGATCGTTGTTGAAACCGATGACAAACAAACAGTTTATACCGCGCGCGGGTTGATCAATGCCGGTGGTCCATGGGTAGAGGATATCATTCGCAACGCGGTCCGCCTCAACTCGTCCGAAGGGGTGCGTCTGGTCCGCGGTAGTCACATCGTCACCAAGCGCCTGTTTGACCACGACAAGAGCTATTTCTTTCAGGGCGAGGATGGGCGCATCATCTTTGCTATTCCCTATGAAACCGATTTTACCCTGATCGGCACGACGGACGCGGAACACGAAAACCTGTCTGAAAAACCTTATGCGACGGACGCTGAACAGGATTACCTGTGCGCCTTCGCGTCGCAGTATTTCGACAAGCCGGTGACGCGGGATGATGTGGTCTGGACCTACTCTGGCGTCCGCCCACTTTACGACGACGGCGCGAAGTCGGCGACAGCTGCGACGCGCGATTATGTGCTGTCATTAGACGAAAATGGCCCACCACTGCTGAATATATTTGGTGGGAAGATCACGACCTATCGCAAGCTGGCTGAAAACGCGCTTAAGAAGATCACGCCGATACTGGGCGGCGGGGAGCCGTGGACGGCAAGTGTCGCGCTACCGGGTGGCGATTTTGCCGTCTCTGAACGTGATCAGTTGGTGAGCAACCTGCAGGCAAGCTATCCCTTTTTGTCACCTTTCTGGGCGCTACGCCTGATCCGGGCTTACGGAACGGATGCCGCAGATATCCTTGGCGAGGCGAAGTCACCTGCGGATCTGGGGCAGGATTTTGGCGCCACGCTGACTGAGGTCGAGGTCAAATGGCTGATGACCAAGGAGTATGCCAGAACTGCCGAGGATATCGTCTGGCGCCGCTCTAAAGTCGGCCTGCGTTTGGATCATGATCAGATCGCAACCCTTGACGCATACATGGCGGCTTGAAACAAAACTAAAAAGACGGGGAAACTATGACCTATATTCTGGCCATCGACCAAGGCACCACATCCAGCCGCGCGATCATTTTTGACGCACAAATGCGGATCAAAGCCACGGCGCAAGAGGAATTCACCCAGCATTTCCCGCAATCAGGCTGGGTTGAACATGATCCGTCTGACATTTGGGCATCTGTTGCCTCTACCTGTCGCGGGGCGATTGAAAAGGCCGGGATTACTGCCGGTGACGTGGCGGCCATCGGCATCACCAACCAACGCGAAACTACGCTGATCTGGGATAAGAAAACGGGTGAGCCGATCCACAACGCCATTGTCTGGCAAGACAGGCGCACGGCCCCATTTTGCGAAGAGCTGCGCAAAGAGGGGTTCGAATCCACCATCACCCAGAAAACCGGACTGCTAGCTGATCCATATTTTTCGGGCACCAAGGTTCATCACATCCTACACAAGGTCGAAGGCGCGCAAGCGTGGGCCGAGGCGGGCGATCTTCTTTTTGGAACTGTTGATTGCTACCTGATCTGGAAGCTGACCGGAGGCAAGAAACACGTCACCGACGCGACCAACGCCGCGCGCACGATGCTATATGACATCCGCAAAGGGCAATGGAGTTCGACGATCTGCGACCGTTTCGGGATCCCAATGTCCATGCTTCCAGAAGTGCAGGATTGCGCCGCTGATTTCGGGACGACGCGCGCTGATCTATTCGGTAAAGAACTGCCCATCCTTGGTGTCGCTGGTGATCAACAAGCCGCCACAATCGGGCAGGCCTGTTTCCAGCCCGGCATGCTGAAATCCACCTACGGCACGGGCTGCTTTGCATTGCTGAACACCGGCGACACGCTGGTCGAAAGCAAAAAGCGGCTGCTCGGTACAATTGCCTATCAGTTTGATGGAAAGCCGACCTACGCGCTCGAGGGGTCGATCTTTATCGCTGGTGCCGTCGTGCAGTGGCTACGCGACGGGCTGAAAATCATCCGCGACGCGAAAGAGACCCAACCGCTTGCTGAAACCGCCGATCAAGGACAAGAGCTTTACATGGTGCCTGCCTTCACCGGGCTTGGCGCACCCTATTGGGACGCCGAGGCGCGCGGGGCAGTTTATGGGCTGACGCGCAACTCCGGGCCCGCCGAGTTTGCGCGTGCCGCGCTTGAAAGCGTTGGTTTCCAGACGCGCGATCTGCTGGAGGCGATGAAAAGCGACTGGCAAGCCTCTGATACTGATGGTGTCTTGCGGGTCGATGGCGGGATGAGCGCGTCCGATTGGTCGATGCAATTTCTGTCCGATATCATCGGCGCGCCAGTGGACCGACCCAAGGTGCTGGAGACAACAGCCCTAGGTGCGGCATGGCTCGCAGGTATGAAAGCCGGGGTGTATCCTGATCAAGCTGGTTTCGCGGCTGAGTGGGCACTAGATCGGCGATTCATGCCTCAAATGGACGCCGAAACACGTGAACGGCGTTACGCCGATTGGCAAGATGCAGTACGACGGACGTTGACGGAAAGCTGACATTGTCCCCGCCCAAGGGCTCGTCCGGCCGAAATACAGCCGAACGACGCTGCCCCGCTTCCGAGCGGTTTTGCTTGAGGCGAATCCGTAACTGATTTCCCAAGCATAAGACCATCGAAAACACGCTTTACGCGACGTGAATATGCTTCGCACCCGTTTACATATTATTGCGACATCTCTGCCGCAATTGAACCGCAATCCGTGATTAGCCATCCCTTAACACGCACATTCCACAGATGTTTCGAATTGGAGATCACCACATGCGCGCATTCCTGCTGCTCACGGTTCCCTTGGCGCTTTTTGGTTGTGTTGGTGGTGGGACTGGTTTGTCTGAGACCAGTCAGCCACCCACCGAGATTGAGATATTGCGCAACGAGGCCGCGCGATTGAGCGCGGCTGTTTCTGCGGTTGACCCGACAGCACCGATGGATGTGCCAACGTCAGGCAGCGTTACCTATACCGGACTGGCGACGTTTGGCTTTTTTGCTGAGTCGTCAAATGGTGACGGCGTAGGCGGTGACATGTCGGTCGAGGTCGACTTTGCCGATGATGAAGTCACCGGTCAGATTGATGATTTCTACAGTCGTGACGGGGACGCGCGCGAGGGTCAATTGAACCTGAGTGACGGCCAATTGATCAGGGTTTCGGGCGGGGCGATATTGGCTGCGAATGTCTCCGGAACGCTTGATATCGTCAGCGGTGTCAAGGACCTTGATGGTACGCTCACAGGCGCTTTTGCTGGTGAAGATGCCGATTATATAGCCGGTTCGATTGATGTTTCTTATCCGCTACAGCTAGGCGGTGGCGGGGGGGTCATTGATGTCGATCTGGACGGTGGCTTTATTGTGGAAAAGCAAGAATAGTCAGATAGTTGAGGACAGGCTGTGTTTCGCGCAATTAAGCGTGTCAGGCGTAGTCAGAAACGGCCTAGCGTTGACCCTGCTCCCATATGTCAAACTCGGCTGCGCGTTTATCGTGCAGTTTTGCCCTGGCTACAGATGATAGCGACAAATCCATCTTTGGCGATACGTTCTTCTGTTTCAGCGTGATTGTTATCTCCAGCCGCTCTTCTAGGTAACCAATCACCTTATCCCAAGCTTCATACTGAAACAGGTGCTCGGCACCAATATCCCCGTCGTTGATCCGCAAGAACTTGTTCTGTGATCCCACATTGGCAAAAGGGGCGGGCTGCCCTTTGCAGTATTCCAATACGAATTCGTCAAAACTCACGCCACGTGTGCTATTTTCATGGCCAATCAAATCCTCCCGCGTCCGGTAGCGATACCAGCTGCCCAGCCAGTCAATGGGGTTGCGGACAACCGCCATGAGTTCCGGCTTTTGGCCGCCAGCCTGTACAAAGAACGGTTTGAGGAATCGTTTGTAACGATAGCAGGGTGCGTGTTTCAGATGTGGCGGATCGCGCAGAACCATAGATGCGCGTGGGGCCAATGCACCTTCCAAAGCGGTTGAACCGGTTTTCGGTACGGCCAGAAGGACAAGATTTTCTTTCCAGAAAACAAGCATTTGATCACTGTCCTTCGTTCATTGCCGAACCTTTTCTAGGTCATAAACCAATCTTTAACCACTCAAACCCAATGGTGAACCCAGAAAATTTTAGTTGCAATGTTCCTATTTTGGTCTCATTAACAGTGAGAACACAAGAAGAACAAAGCAGTGATTGCCGCACCGTCGGGTGCGTGAAATAAGGACAGGAAATATGGCAACGGCAGAACTCCTCAAAATGACTGACAAGAAGACCGCGGATAAGGAAAAAGCGCTGGAAAGCGCGTTGGCGCAGATCGAACGGCAGTTCGGCAAAGGCTCCATCATGAAATTAGGCGGTCAGAATCAGATGGCCGATATAGAGGCGACGTCGACCGGGTCGCTGGGTCTGGATATTGCGCTTGGTATTGGCGGGTTGCCAAAGGGCCGCGTGATCGAGATTTACGGACCTGAATCCTCTGGTAAGACGACGCTGACCCTGCATGCGATTGCGGAGGAGCAGAAAAAGGGCGGCGTTTGCGCCTTTGTCGATGCCGAACATGCGCTTGACCCGACCTATGCCAAGAAGCTTGGTGTGAACCTGGATGAGTTGCTGATTTCGCAGCCTGATACCGGTGAACAGGCGCTGGAGATTGTCGATACGCTGGTACGCTCAGGTGCGGTCAGCATGGTTATTGTCGACTCGGTCGCTGCGTTGACCCCAAAATCGGAACTTGAAGGCGATATGGGCGACAGTTCTGTTGGTGTTCATGCCCGCCTGATGTCCCAGGCGATGCGCAAGCTGACAGGGTCGATCAACCGGTCCGGCTGCATGGTGATTTTCATCAACCAGATCAGGATGAAGATCGGCGTCATGTTTGGTTCGCCTGAAACGACGACGGGCGGCAACGCCCTGAAATTCTATGCCTCCGTTCGTTTGGATATTCGCCGTATTGGCGCTTTGAAGGATCGTGATGAGGTTGTGGGCAACGCCACCCGCGTCAAGGTCGTAAAAAACAAAGTGGCCCCGCCATTCAAGCAGGTCGAATTCGACATCATGTATGGCGAAGGCATTTCCAAAATGGGCGAATTGCTTGATCTGGGCGTCAAAGCCGGTGTTGTTGAAAAATCCGGTGCCTGGTTTTCCTACGGGGATGAGCGGATTGGGCAGGGGCGTGAAAACTCCAAGCTGTTCCTCAAGGAAAATCAGTCTATCGCGTTAGAGATCGAAGACAAGATCCGCGCCGCCCATGGTCTGGATTTTGATCTGCCTGAAGGTAGTGCTGAGGATGGCGACGACGATCTCGTCGAAGTCTAAGGACACAGTAGGCGAGTGTCGAAACACCCGCATCACGACATGCGATTAAGAACAGGCAAAGGAAAGGGTGCTGCCGTTGCAGCGCCCTTTTTGCGTGGCACTGTGGACAGTCCCCATGGGCAGAGCTATTTCTCGCTTTCAATGTAACGCATCTGTTTGAAAGCCTGCCATGACCAGCCTTGCTGATATTCGATCCACGTTTTTGTCCTACTTCGAAAAGCAGGGTCATGCGGTCGTGGCCTCCAGTCCGCTGGTGCCGCGTAACGACCCCACGCTGATGTTCGCCAATTCCGGTATGGTGCAGTTCAAGAACTTGTTCACCGGCGTCGAAACCCGTGACTATTCGCGGGCCACGACTAGCCAGAAATGTGTGCGTGCAGGCGGCAAGCACAATGACCTCGATAATGTCGGTTACACCGCACGGCACCACACCTTTTTTGAGATGCTGGGGAATTTCAGTTTTGGTGACTATTTTAAATCCGATGCCATCCCTTTCGCTTGGGAATTGCTGACCAAGGATTTTGGTATCGACGCGTCACGGTTGCTGACCACGGTTTATCACACCGACGATGAAGCCTTTGATATTTGGCGAAAAATCGGCGTGCCCGAAGATCGGATCATCCGCATCGCCACCGATGACAATTTCTGGCGGATGGGGCCAACCGGTCCTTGTGGTCCTTGTACGGAAATTTTCTATGATCACGGCGATCATATCTGGGGCGGTCCTCCCGGTTCGGCAGAGGAAGATGGTGACCGGTTCATCGAAATCTGGAACCTCGTCTTTATGCAAGATGAGCAGTTCGAGGATGGTACCACCAAGCCGCTGCCGATGCAGTCCATCGATACTGGCATGGGGCTGGAACGGATTGGTGCGCTGCTGCAAGGCAAGCATGACAATTATGACACGGACCTGATGCGCGCCTTGATCGAGGCATCGGCCGATGCGACGTCCACCGACCCTGATGGTGACGGGAACACGCATCACCGGGTGATCGCCGATCATTTGCGCTCGACTTCTTTCCTGATTGCGGAAGGCGTTTTGCCGTCCAATGAAGGGCGTGGATATGTGCTGCGACGGATCATGCGCCGGGCGATGCGCCATGCGCATTTGTTGGGTGCCAAGGACCCCGTAATGCACCGGCTGGTGCCCGCGCTGGTGCGACAGATGGGCGCAGCTTACCCTGAACTGGGCCAAGGCCAGCGCCTGATCGAAGAGACGCTGCAGAACGAAGAAGTTCGGTTCAAACAAACGCTCGACCGTGGTTTGAAGCTGCTGGATGATGAATTGGCAGATTTGCCCGAAGATGCTGCACTGCCCGGGGCGGCGGCGTTCAAGCTTTATGATACCTATGGCTTCCCGCTGGATTTGACGCAGGATGCCCTGCGTGAAAAGGGGCGCGATGTCGACACCGATGGGTTCGACACGGCTATGGCTGCGCAAAAGGCCAAGGCGCGTGCGGCATGGTCCGGTACGGGTGAAGCTGCGGATAGCGCTGTTTGGTTCGATATTGCCGATGATAGCGGGGCGACCGATTTTCTGGGCTACGATACGCTGACGGCTGAAGGGCAGATTGCGGCCTTGGTTGTCGATGGTAGCGGTGTTGATCAGGCCGATGGTGACGTGCAGATCGTGCTGAACCAAACCCCGTTTTATGCCGAGGCTGGTGGTCAAGTCGGCGATGCAGGAACGTTGAAAACGGATAGTGGCATGGCCCAGATCACCGACACCAAAAAGGTGGCCGGCTTATATGTGCATTTCGGCAAGGTGACTGAAGGAACGTTGACCAAAGGGCAAGGCGCTGAATTGCGCGTTGACCCCGCGCGTCGGGCGCAGATTCAAGCCAATCATTCTGCCACGCACCTGCTGAACGAGGCGTTGCGTGAGGTGCTGGGTGATCATATCGCGCAGCGCGGGTCGCTGAACGCGCCGGACCGGCTGCGTTTCGACTTCAGCCATACAAAACCGCTTGACCGGGACGAGTTGGCGCAGGTCGAGCGCGATGTGAATGCCATCATCCGGCAGAACAGTGCGGTTGAGACCCGGATCATGACACCTGATGATGCCCGCGCCATGGGGGCGCAGGCGCTCTTTGGTGAGAAATACGGTGATGAGGTACGGGTTGTGTCCATGGGCCGTCAGGACGGTTCCGGTAAAGGCGTCGATGGGAACACCTATTCGCTGGAGCTGTGTGGCGGCACCCATGTCAAACAGCTGGGTGAGATCGGGGCCTTCGTGACGCTGGGCGATAGTGCGTCAAGTGCTGGCGTGCGCCGGATCGAGGCATTGACCGGACAAGCAGCGCTGGACTATTTACGCGCGCAGGATGACCGCTTGGCCCAGACGGCTTGGGCGTTAAAAGCGCCCACGTCAGAAGTGGCTGATCGGGTGAAAGCACTGCTGGACGAGCGCAAGGCGCTGACAAACGAGGTGGCCCAACTGCGTCGTGACCTAGCCATGGGCGGTGGTGCAAAGGATGCCACCCCGTCCGAAGTGATCAATGGCGTCGCCTTTCAAGCGCAGGTGCTCAGCGGTGTGACGGGCAAGGACCTGCCATCGTTGATTGATGAGATGAAGACATCCATGGGCAGTGGCGCCGTCTTGTTGATCGCCGACACCGGCGGCAAGGCGGCTGTCGCTGTGGGCGTGACCGACGATATGACAGGCCGTGTGTCTGCGGTGGATATTCTGCGCGCTGCGACGCCGGAACTTGGCGGTAAAGGCGGCGGTGGGCGGCCCGATATGGCACAGGGTGGCGGTGCATCTGCCGCGAATGCACAAGCCGCCATCGCAGCCGCAAAGAAGGTTTTGGAGGAATTGAAATGAGCGTACTTTGGATTGCCCATGTAAACGTTACTGATGAGGCCGCTTATGGCGAATACGCCAAGCGCGCCACTGGTGCGGTTGCCGATCACGGTGGCGTGTTTCTGGCCCGCGGCGGGGCTTATGAGCAGCTTGAAGGGCCCGATCGGCCCCGCAATGTTGTGGCGCGCTTTCCCAGTTTGCAGGCGGCACATGACTGCTATTATTCGGATGCCTATCAAGAGGCGCTCAGCTTTGCCAAAGGTGCTGCCCAGCGCGAGTTGAGCATCGTTGAAGAGATCGGGTGAAAGGCCAGCTTGCCGAAATGATGGCCCGTCACGCAGTGCCGGGGCGATTGGATTGGATCGGGCTGCGCAGCGCGCGTCACGCGGTCATTGATGCGGTTAACAGTGTGGAACTGACAGAAGCTGGCTTGATTGGTGATCATGGGCGCGCAGGAAAGCGCGCCGTGACGCTGATTCAGGCCGAGCACCTGCCCGTTATTGCGGCTTTGTCCGGTAACGTACTGGTTTTGCCTGCACAATTGCGGCGGAACTTGGTGATTTCAGGTTTGAACTTGCTGGCTGTCCGAAAAGGATTGCTGCGTATCGGTGGTGTCACGCTGGAAATCCATGCGCCTTGTCCGCCTTGTTCACGAATGGAAGCTGAACTGGGCCCGGGCGGTTACAACGCCATGCGTGGCCATGGTGGTTGGTACGCAAGCGTCGTTCGTCCCGGACCAATCCATTTGGGCGATATTGTTACACCGGGGTGAGCCAGACTTTCGTAGAAAGTCTGTTGTCAAAGTTTCTGCGAAACTTTGCGTCCCCTCAGCTCGCGCGCGCCTGCCTTTTGCGTTCATGCGGATCTAAATACCGCTTGCGTAGTCGCACTGCGTTGGGCGTCACCTCGACCAGCTCATCATCATCAATATAGGCAATCGCCTGCTCCAATGACATCGTCACCGGTGTCGTCAAGCGCACCGCTTCATCCGTGCCGGACGCGCGCACATTGGTCAGTTTCTTGCCCTTCAGTGGGTTTACTTCAAGATCATTCTCGCGGCTATGTTCGCCAATGATCATACCTTGATAAATCGCTTCCTGCGCCCCGATGAACATCTTGCCCCGATCTTCGAGGTTCCACAGCGCGAAGGCGACGGAGCTTCCGTTTTCCATCGAAATCAGTACCCCCTGACGGCGCCCTTCAATCTTGCCTTTATAGGGTGTCTGGCCGTGAAATAACCGGTTCAGCACGCCGGAACCGCGTGTGTCAGTCAGGAACTCGCCATGATAGCCGATCAGCCCGCGCGAGGGCACATGTGCGATAATGCGGGTTTTACCCGCACCGGCAGGCTTCATCTCGACCAGGTCACCCTTGCGCGGCCCGGTCAGTTTTTCGACGACAGAGCCGGTATATTCATCATCCACATCAATGGTAACCTCTTCAACGGGTTCCATCCGTTGCCCATCTTCTTCGGTGAAAATCACCTGCGGGCGAGAGATCGAGAGTTCAAACCCTTCGCGGCGCATGTTTTCGATCAGCACGCCCATCTGCAATTCGCCACGGCCGGACACTTCGAAGGCGTCCCCGCCGGGGGTATCCGCAATCTTGATTGCGACATTGACTTCGGATTCTTTCATCAACCGCTCACGGATCACGCGCGACTGCACTTTCTTGCCGTCGCGGCCTGCCAATGGGCTGTCGTTGATCCCGAAGGTGACTGTGATCGTAGGCGGATCGATCGGCTGTGCCGGGATGGCTGCTTCGATGCTGAGGTCACAGATCGTGTCGGCTACGGTGGCCTTGGTCATGCCTGCCAGTGTCACGATGTCGCCTGCTTCAGCCACGTCGATAGGTTGCTGGGCCAGGCCGCGGAAGGCGAGGATCTTGGAGACGCGGAACTGTTCAATCTTGTCACCTTCGCGGGACAGCGCCTTGACCGTTTCACCCGCCTTGAGTGTTCCGGATTCCACGCGTCCTGTCAGGATGCGTCCGATAAACGGATCAGCCGAAAGGGTGGTCGCCAACATCTGAAACGGCTCGTCCTTGCGGGTGATCTGTGCAGGTGTGGGAACGTGCTCAACGATCAGATCGAACAGGGCCGACAGATCTTTGCGCGGTCCGTCAAGCTCTGCATCGCACCAACCTGCGCGGCCGGATGCGTACATGCTGGGGAAATCCAGCTGATTGTCATTTGCGTCAAGATTGGCAAAAAGATCAAAGACTTCGTCCACAGCCCGGTCAGGCTCACCATCGGGTTTGTCGACCTTGTTGACCACCACAATCGGACGCAGGCCAAGGGCCAGCGCCTTGGAGGTCACGAACTTAGTTTGGGGCATGGGCCCTTCGGCGGCGTCGACCAGCAGTACAACCCCATCGACCATGGACAGGATCCGTTCCACTTCGCCGCCAAAATCGGCGTGGCCGGGTGTATCCACGATATTGATCCGCGTGCCTTTCCACTCAACCGACGTACATTTCGCAAGAATGGTGATCCCGCGCTCGCGCTCAATATCGTTGCTGTCCATGGCGCGTTCGGACACGGCCTCGTTTTCCCGGAACACGCCGGATTGTTTGAGAAGTTCGTCAACCAGTGTTGTTTTGCCGTGGTCAACATGCGCGATGATCGCGATATTGCGGATATCCATTGGGGTAAGCCTTTTGGGTAAGTTGCGGCGCGGATATCGCGCATCAGCTATAAAAGCCACCCCCTAAAATACCATGTCGCGTGACGTTTCAAACCTCAGGGTCGAACCGCGCCGATACTGGCGCGCAGGTCTGGACGTGATCTGTCTAAATCTGACCCGGCTTAACCTAATCATCACCTTATCTGCGGTAAAAGTCAGTCTCTCGATCACGGCGGATGATGAATGACTCAGATGAATATCAGTCTATTGGCTGCGACATCAATTAGCTTTCTTTCAGCCTGCATGGGCGGCGGTGGGGATGCGACGCCATCGGCCAAAGGAACGAGCATCGTTGTGTTGCCCGCACCACCCGCGCCACCGCAGGAAAATGGGTTGCCTTACGGGATAGCGGGCCAATCACTGGCAGAAATCGAAGGGAACGAACTGATGGCAATGCAATCAGCGATCCACGACGTGACCGGCGTCGCTGGCGACACGGTTACCATAACGCTCGATCCGGGGTTCTCTGCCGCCGGGCCAACGGCCCGCAATGCGCAAGCCATTTTTCTGGGACAACCAGTGACGATCAGCGGCGGCGAAGGAACGTTAGCCAACGGCCAGACCGTGCGCTTGTTCTACGACCCATCCGCCGCAGGGACTTACGCCGGCACGGCGCAACTGGCCGCCTATGCCGCATTGGAAAGCGTCTCACCCACGGACCCCATCAATGCGGAGGCGCATTATCTTTTTGGCTTTCTGTCAGATCCCGATGTGATTGATGGGCGGATTTCAGGTGCAGTAAGCTATTCGGGCGATATCTCGGCTAGCGGGCTGGTGGCCATCAATGGTATCGCAACAGCTGATCCGACGGGAACCGAACTGGACGGGGCCATCAATCTGACCGTCAACTTCGCGGATGACTGGGTGACCGGTGATCTTGACGCGACTTACACCGCTGATGCGCGGGTGATCGCAGTCGATCTTATCCTACCACATACGGCTTTTTTCGGGAACACATTGGCGGGTGCATTCATCTGCCAGTCCGCTATGGGGTGTGGCTCTGCCACCAATATGGATGCTGGTTTTTTCGGGCCATCCGCGGATGAGATTGGCGGGGTACTGCAAATAGATACCACAAATGACATTGAAGGTGATGCGTATCAGTTTTTGGGAGCAGGCAGTTTTGTCGTCGGATCGGACTGATCCACAAGGCCCCGAGATATGAAAAGGGCCAGCAAAACCGGCCCCTTCAACGCGGTTTACATCGCAGCGTTCAGGTTTTCGTCAATCTTTTCAAGGAAACCTTCAGTCGTCAGCCATTTCTGGTCCGGGCCGACCAGCAAGGCCAGATCCTTGGTCATGTGACCGCTTTCAACAGTATCGACAATGACCTTTTCGAGTGTCTCGGCGAATTGCATCAACTGCGCGTTATCATCCAGCTTCGCGCGGTGCTTCAATCCGCCGGTCCAGGCAAAGATTGATGCGATGGAATTGGTGGATGTGGCCTGACCCGCCTGATGCTGGCGATAATGGCGGGTGACGGTGCCGTGGGCGGCCTCGGCCTCCACGATTTTGCCATCGGGTGTCATCAATTGCGAGGTCATCAAACCCAATGATCCGAAGCCCTGCGCAACCGTGTCAGACTGCACATCACCGTCATAATTCTTGCAGGCCCAAACAAATCCGCCTGACCATTTCATTGCCGCTGCGACCATGTCGTCAATCAGCCGGTGTTCGTAGGTGATGCCAGCTTCCTTGAATTTGTCGGTAAACTCGGCATCAAAGATACGCTGGAAGATCAGCATGAACTGACCGTCGTACTGTTTGAGGATCGTGTTCTTGGTCGACAAATAAACGGGCCAGCCAAGATTTAGACCGTAGTTGAACGATGCGCGTGCGAAATCCTCAATCGATTTATCAAGATTGTACATACCCATATAAACGCCCGACGAAGGGGCATCGAACACCTCATGTTCGATCACTTTGCCGTCTTCACCGACAAATTTCATTGACAGCTTACCTGGCCCGGGAAATTTCATGTCGGTGGCACGATATTGATCACCATAGGCGTGACGACCGATCACAATCGGCCGCGTCCAACCGGGCACAAGGCGAGGTACGTTCTTGCAGATAATCGGTGCGCGGAAGACGACACCACCCAGGATGTTGCGGATCGTCCCGTTCGGGCTGCGCCACATCTTTTTCAGGCCAAATTCTTCGACCCTCGCCTCATCGGGCGTAATGGTCGCACATTTTACGCCAACACCGATTTCCTTGATTTTTTCAGCAGCATCAATGGTGATCTGATCTTCGGTGCGGTCGCGTTCTTCCATGCCCAGATCGTAATATAGCAGGTCAACATCAAGATAAGGCAGGATCAGCTTCTGTTTGATGAAGTCCCAGATGATCCGGGTCATTTCGTCACCGTCAAGTTCGACGATTGGGTTCTCTACCTTAATCTTGGACATCGCGTGCCTCCGTACTGCATGGATTCTCCTGCTTCCCTTAAAGCAATTCACCGTGGACAGAAAGCGGTATGCAATCGTATACCGTTAATGGGTTGATCGGGCCGATGGGATTGCGGAGCGCCGCCAACCTAACGCATTGTTCGGTATGCCCGCAATTGCGCCTATAGTCGGTCACTTTTCCGAAAATACGGGCGGATGGCTTTTGGTAGGCCCGGCAGGACTTGAACCCGCAACCAAAGCGTTATGAGCGCTCTGCTCTAACCAATTGAGCTACAGGCCCATCCGTATCGTTGGATTATCAGACCGGGCTGACGCGTCAAGGCGGGTGATGACTGTGCCACGCGATAAAGCCAGCCGCAGTTGTGACTCACGTTGCCAGTCCCACCCCAACAGCGAAGCAAATAAACTGCAAATTTCCAGGAAAACGGGCGGCGACGCATGTATTTTCAACCAAACGTCGGCCGCCCCAAAACCAGCGAGACAAAAAAATCGCGTGAGGAGGGCGCCTTGTCTCCTTCATAATATGCGGTACAAATCCTTAACAAAGCCTCTACAGACTGACTCTTTATTGAGACTTCTTGCTTCCATGCCGTTGCAGAACGAAGGGCCATCCGCTATCGCAGGCCAAGCCGAAAGCTGGGGTAAAGCGATGACAAAAAATGGCCTGACATATGCGGATGCTGGCGTCGATATCGACGCAGGCAACTCGTTGATAGAGCGGATCAAACCGGCGGCCAAGCGCACGGCGCGACCGGGTGTCATGGCCGGGTTGGGCGGCTTTGGTGCCTTGTTTGACCTCAAGGATGCAGGGTTCACGGACCCGATATTGGTCGCGGCAACTGACGGGGTCGGGACGAAGCTGAGGATCGCCATCGATACTGGCAACGTTGATACGATTGGTGTCGACCTTGTCGCCATGTGCGTCAACGATCTGGTCTGTCAGGGCGCAGAGCCATTGTTTTTCCTCGATTATTTCGCAACAAGCAAGCTTGAACTGGATCAAGCAACCCGGATCATCGAAGGTATCGCGGCTGGCTGTGCCGCATCCGGTTGTGCCCTGATAGGTGGTGAAACCGCTGAAATGCCAGGCATGTATCACGGTGGTGATTTTGATCTGGCAGGGTTTGCCGTTGGTGCGATGGAACGGGGCAGCGACCTGCCAAAAGATGTGCAAGCCGGCGACGTTTTGCTTGGACTGGCCTCGGACGGCATTCACTCCAACGGATACTCATTGGTCCGTCGGATCGTTGATCTGTCCGGTCTGGCATGGGCGGATGACGCGCCATTTGGTTCAAACACGCTGGGTGCGGAATTGCTGGCGCCGACGCGGCTTTATGTCAAACAGGCGCTTGCAGCGGTGCGGGCAGGGGGCGTGCACGGCTTGGCGCATATCACGGGCGGCGGCTTGACCGAAAACCTGCCGCGTGTTCTGCCCGACGGTCTTGGGGCCGAGATTGATTTGAACAGTTGGGAACTGCCGGCCGTCTTTCGGTGGCTTAGCGAAACCGGTGGGCTGGCTGAGGCGGAGTTGCTCAAAACCTTCAATGCGGGCATCGGTATGGTGCTGTGCGTTGCACCGGATGAGGCGACGAAGTTGACGGATTTGCTGACACAGTCAGGTGAAACCGTTCACCAATTGGGCATCGTGTCCGCCGGAACCGGCGTGCGCTACAACGGATCTCTTTTGTGACCAAACGGGTTGCGATCCTGATTTCGGGGAGCGGCTCGAATATGGTGTCACTGGTCAAATCGATGATGGGCGACCATCCGGCGAGGCCGGTTTTGGTTTTGTCAAACAAGCCTGATGTGGCAGGCCTTTCCAAGGCACAAGCACTTGGTGTACCGACACTGACCATTGATCACCGACCCTATGGCAAGGATCGGGCCGCGTTCGAACATAAGCTGCAAAATGCACTTGTTGCGGCCAATCCTGATATCATTTGCCTTGCGGGGTTCATGCGTATTCTGTCCCCGGATTTTATTCAGGGATGGCAAGGCAAGATGCTGAACATACACCCGTCGCTTTTGCCCAAATACAAGGGGCTTAACACCCACGCGCGTGCGCTGGCGGCTGGGGACCCGGAACATGGATGCAGCGTACACGAAGTGACTGCAGAGTTGGATGGCGGCCCTGTTCTGGGTCAATCGATCATCAATGTGGCGGCCGATGACACAGCAGAGAGCCTTGCGACACGCCTTTTGCCACTGGAACACGCGCTTTATGCAAAGGTTTTGCGCCGCTTTGCCGGCGGCGACCGTGAACCCGTCATAATGCGCGCATAAAACACGGCGCTCTTTTAATATAAGCCCAGATCACCTATGACAGGGAAACGTTGGGGTGTGGGCCTGCACGAGTGACGGAACAAGAATGAAAACAATCACCACCACCGACGGCTTGGCCGCATTTTGTAAAGAGGCCGCAAAACGGCCCTACGTCACAGTCGATACAGAGTTCCTGCGCGAGCGGACCTACTATTCCAAGCTGTGTCTTGTACAGTTGGCCTATCGGGACGCGGTTGGCGAGGATGCTGTTCTGGTCGATCCGCTGGCGGATGATCTGTCGCTGGCGCCGCTTTACGATCTGTTCCGCGATGTGGGTGTGGTGAAAGTATTCCACGCCGCCCGACAGGATCTTGAGATTTTCTATGTTGATGCAGGCGTCATCCCCGAGCCTTTGTTCGACACGCAGGTTGCCGCCATGGTATGTGGTTTTGGCGAACAGGTCGGTTATGAAACACTCGTCCGGAAAATAGCGAAATCCGATCTGGATAAATCATCGCGGTTCACGGATTGGTCGCGCCGTCCATTGACAGATGCACAGGCAAAGTATGCCTTGGCGGATGTCACACATCTGCGGGATATATATGAATACTTGTCGGATCGATTGGGCAAATCCGGGCGTAAGAAGTGGGTCGCCGAAGAAATGGCTGTATTGAATGATCCGGGCACCTACAAAGTGGATCCCGATCAGGCGTGGCGCCGGGTCAAAACGCGGACACAATCGGGTAAGTTCCTAGCCGTCGTCCGGGAACTGGCCAAGTTCCGTGAAATCTATGCCCAGGATCGCAACGTACCGCGCAACCGCGTCTACAAAGATGATGCATTGGTTGAACTCGCTTCGACCAAACCGCAATCGGAGAAGGATCTGGGCCGGTCGCGGCTTCTTTTGCGCGAAGCACGTAGAGGGGATATCGCTACAGGCATCCTGACCAGCATTCAGGCAGGGATGGCCGTGGCTCCCGACGACCTGCCACGTCCAGACCAAACCCGCAGCAAGTTGCAGGTCAATCCCGCCTTGGCGGATATGCTGCGGGTGCTGCTAAAGGCCAAGACCGATGACGAAGGTGTCGCGCCCAAACTGATTGCGTCTTCCGCTGATCTGGATGCGCTTGCTGCGGGCGAGCGTGATGTGGCTGCACTTAAGGGTTGGCGTCGCGAAGTTTTCGGCAATGACGCACTACGGCTTTGTGATGGACAGGTTGGACTGGCCGTCAAGGGCCAGAAGGTCGTGACCGTGACGCTTTGATCTGGACGTGGGCGCAGGCAGCCCCTACATCCGGAACAAAGCGGCAAGCGGTGGCATTATGGCAAATCCTGACTTTGAAGACCTGGTCGAAACCTTTGACTTCCTTGATGATTGGGAAGACCGGTATCGGCATGTGATCGACATGGGTAAGTCAATGGACCCGCTAGAAGATGCGCTGCGCGTCCCTGCAACCAAGGTTGATGGCTGCGCAAGCCAAGTCTGGCTTGTACCGCAAATCGATAACGGCGTGTTCCGTTTTCGCGGCGAAAGTGACGCAATGATCGTGCGTGGCCTCATCGCAGTGTTGCAGACGCTTTACAATGATCAATCGGTTGCTGACGTTCTTTCTATCGATGCCCGCGAAGAACTGGGTCGTCTTGGTCTGAACGAACATTTATCCGCGCAAAGGTCGAACGGGCTACGCGCCATGGTCGAGCGGATCAGGCAAACGGCAGCTGCCGGGTAGGGCGCCAAATTTTTTTTAAATTTGGTCAATTTCTTGTATCAAGAAATTGCGTCGAGCGTTGTTGAAAGCTCGCCATAGCCGGTAAAGCGACGCTCAAATGCAAGGTCGAGGCGCTCTGCGCATTGCTTCGCCTTCGTTGTTAATACCGGATCATCAGTCTGCGCCTGATAAACAAGTTTTTCGTAATGGGCGAAATACATATCGCGCAGTTCCGGGTGCCGGCCCAGCCCAAGTGGTTCCCAGACGAAAGCATCAAACTGTCGCACAAGGAAGTCCGTAAGGTAAAAGGCTGTAATCTCGTCCCGCATTTCAAAATCCGCATTGCCTTCAAAGAAGGAATAGCAATGCGGTCCGGCGACCATCTCAACGCCCAGTTCATCACAGGCCGATTGTAACTGTCCGCCGGTGCCGCAATCGGCATAGACCACAAAGATCTTCGCGTAAGACCCACGGTGTTTTTCGACGGCAGCACGAACACCGGGAACGATCCGGTCGGGGTGATTATGCAGGATTGCCGGCAGGCATTGCAGGTCCATATGGTCCCAGCGATTAGCGGTTTTCAGCGCGATGATCTCGCGCGCAAGCGCGCCACAAGCGATCAGTAAGACCCGACCGCTACCGGTCGGGTCAATCCCTTCGGTGGTCAGCGTGGCATCATCCATCACGCCCGCGCAACAACAGTGATGCGGCAAGCGCCACCGCACCAAACCCTGCCAATCCAATGAATGCGGGCGCATCCAGATAAATGGCAATCTGCGATGCAATCAGGATCGTAAGCGCGGAAGCGGCGATCACACCCAATACAATGATGGCGAATAGACGAAATGACATCGGATAACCCTCCGACACTTTAGATGTGCATCGCAGTCGCGCTTTAAAAGGGGTCAGGCGGCACCTGCCCCCTGATTATGTTTGCGCGCAACAAAGGTTTTTGCCGTTTCCACCGCGACAGCCGCGTCACGACAATAGGCATCGGCACCAATGGCCTTGCCGAATTCTTCGTTCAATGGCGCGCCACCAACCAGCACGATATAGTCATCGCGAATGCCTTTTTCGACCATCGTGTCGATGACCACCTTCATGTAAGGCATGGTTGTCGTCAGCAGGGCGGACATGCCCAGAATATCGGGTTCTTCTGCTTCGATGGCCTCAAGATACGCTTCGACCGCATTATTGATACCCAGATCAACCACTTCGAAACCGGCGCCTTCCATCATCATCGAAACAAGGTTCTTGCCGATGTCATGGATATCGCCCTTGACAGTGCCAATGACCATTTTCCCGACGCGGGGCGCGCCAGTTGCAATCAAAAGCGGCTTCAGGATCGCCATGCCGCCTTTCATCGCGTTTGCGGCCAGCAAAACCTCGGGCACGAACAAGATGCCATCGCGGAAGTCGTGACCAACGATCGTCATGCCACCGACCAAGGCTTCGGTCAGAATGTTGTAAGGCTGCCATCCGCGTTCCAGCAGGATGTTTACGCCTTCCTCGATTTCTTCCTTCATGCCGTCATAAAGGTCGTCGAACATTTGTGCGACGAGCTCTTCGTCGTTGAGTTCAGACAGGATGATGTCGTCTTCTTCGTCGGACATGATGTGCCTTTCGGTGTGCAGTCGTTTACCATTTGTGCGCGCGATTGATTTTTTCTACCTGCTGAATAGCGACATTCCCAGAGATATCACCGACCTGCGCTTGTCCATGTTCTTGAATTGTTCTAATAAAGAATATGTCTGAATCTCAGGTTCAAAAATCGCATCGCACACCGGGGCGCGCTGCCACATCAAACCCTGACGTTCGGTTTGATCGCTATACGTCGACAGCAATTGATGATGGTTGGTATCAGGACGATGATCTCCCCGTGTTGCGCACCGAAATCACCGATGAGGTGGCGCGCAAGATAATCACGCGTAATACATCGCCGGACCTGTCATTTGACCGATCAATCAATCCATATCGCGGTTGCGAACATGGCTGTATCTACTGTTTTGCTCGGCCCAGCCACGCGTTTCTGGGCCTTTCGCCCGGCCTTGATTTTGAAACAAAGCTAATCGCGCGGCCCAATGCCGCCGAAAGGCTTGAGGCGGAGCTTTCAAATCCACGCTATCGCCCGGCCACAATTGCGATTGGCACCAATACCGACCCCTATCAACCGATTGAAAAAGACAGAAAGATCATGCGCGCGGTGCTGGAGGTGTTGCAGGCTTTCAATCACCCGGTTGCCATCGTCACGAAGGGAACGTTGATTGAACGCGATGCTGATATCCTTGGTGCGATGGCCGCAAAAGGGTTGGTGCGTGTCGGCATTTCCGTCACAACGCTTGATCCAAAGACTTCTCGGGCGATGGAGCCGCGCGTGCCTTTACCCGCATCCCGATTGCGCACGATCCGGCGTCTAACTGACGCGGGTATTCCCATTCGTGCCATGGTGTCGCCCGTCGTGCCCGCGTTGACAGATCATGAGCTTGAGGCGATCCTGACAGCTTGCCACGACGCGGGGGCGGTTGCAGCGTCTTCGATTGTGCTGCGTCTACCACGCGAGGTTGCAACCTTGTTTCGCGACTGGCTGCACATGAATTTCCCTGACCGGGCGGAGCGCGTCATGGGACGGGTCCGGGAACTTCATGGTGGCAAGGATTACGATCCGCAATTTGGCAAGCGCATGGTCGGGCATGGGGAATGGGCCACCATGATGCAGCAACGGTTTCGGTTGGTCACGCGCAAGCTGGGGCTGGACAGATCGCTGCCGCCATTACGCACTGACTTATTCGCCCGGCCACCGCAACCCGGCGATCAGCTTAGCTTGATCTAACCGCGCCGCCGCCGACCGCGCCGCTGACTAGGCGCCGGGCCTGCACCATCAGTGCCGTCCGAGACGGATGAAAAACCGCCCAACTTCTCTGCGATCACTTCAAGCTGTGGTGCGTCACCTTTTGGCCGTGTCTCAAGTGCCTCGCGCATGGCGCGCAGATGTTCGGGCGTTGTTCCGCAGCAGCCACCAATGATCGTGGTGCCGCAATCACGTGCCAGGACAGCATATTCGGCCATCAATTCAGGCGTGCCATCATAATGGATATGACCGTCATGATATTTAGGAATGCCAGCATTCCCCTTTGCAATCAGCGGTTTGGCGGGCCCTGCAGTGACAAACCCCAAAACGGTGCGCAGCAGGTCAGATGCGCCGACACCGCAATTGGCCCCAAAAGCAATCGGTTGGTGATCCAATTTACCGACAAGTTTCACCATATCGGCAGAGGTGTGGCCCATCATCGTCCGGCCTGCGGTGTCAAAGCTCATCGTCCCGCACCATGGCATATCGGCTAGCGCAAACGCTTCGGCTGCGGCTTTGTATTCTGCTGCGGCGCTGATCGTTTCCACCCAGACGACATCGGCACCACCAGCCTTTAGGCCCTCTGCTTGTTCATGAAACATCTCGACCGCGATTTCATGGGTCAAGCTGCCCATCGGGGCCATGATTTCGCCGGTCGGTCCGACTGAGCCTGCGACAATCACCGGGTGATCTGCGGCGTCGGCCACCTCGCGCCCGATCTCGGCTGCGGCCTTGTTCAGCTCACGTACGCGCCCCTCCGCACCATGCAGTTTCAGGCGCGATGCATTCGCGCCAAAACTATTGGTCAGAAAGATATCGCTACCTGCGTCAGCAGCACCTTTGTAAAGCGCTGTAATCTTTGCGGTTTCCTCGACGTTCCACAATTCGGGCGCGTCACCCGACATCAAACCCATATTGAACAGGTTTGTCCCCGTCGCCCCATCAGCCATCACCCAATCGCGGTTTTCAAGTAGTTGAGAAAGTGCGTTTGTCATTGGCCCGGTATCCTTGCTGTCGCGCGATGCCCTCGCCTGTCATGGGTTGGTCATCGGCGCAACGGTGAACCAGCCCTCCACAGTTGATATTTTTGCAAGAAGAACTTGAGCTTTGCTGCAAGTTTCCAAGGAAAGTTGGCAATCGGTCGATGAATGGCAAGCCCGATAATCAACCCGCCTAACCAGAAAACGCAACGATTAGGAGCCGCGTGATAGCGCGGCACCCAAACCGGACCAAAGCTGCGTTTAAACTGCGCCAACCCGGCCCGTGAGCTGGCCCAGAAACGCGGCGTCACGCGCGGATCAGGTACGGATGCAAGCGACAGCCGCTGCACAGCTTCGTCCTTGGCAACATCGATGGCGGCAACGATTGCGGCGTGAATGGCACCATCCGGCACATTGTCTTTATGCCGTATCAGATCAAGCACCCACTCATCAGCGGACGCATGAAAGGAAACAAAACCAATGCTATAACCGTCTTTCTTAATTAGAAAAATACGCTGCCCCGCAATATACTGAGAACAAAACCGCCCCATCGAAAACCCGTACTCTCCGCCATGGGAGAGTGCCCAGCTTCGCGCGATGTTGCGCAGTTGAGCGGTGGGGCTGCTGCTTTTCAACTCTTCAACAACAATGCCCGCGCGCGCGGCCTGTTTAAGCTTGCGCCGTAGTGTTTGCCGACGCCCACCGGCGGTGGTCCAGTCAGCGGGGCGCAGGATCGCCTCAATCGCCACCCGGCGCACATGCCAACCGGAGTTGCGCGTCGCCAGTGCCGTACGCGGATCTGCGTTGTAGCAGGTCGGTAGCTTGCCTTGCCATAGGGCTTGTTTCCAAAATGCAGTGACGGGCACCGGTTTTGGTTGCGGTCCCAATGTGGTCAGGAGCAGGGGCAAATCGCCCAGCAACAAATCAACACCGCCGATCCGCCCGGTTTCGCCTGATTGCCGGGCCAGCCCCCACATGGCGGCCGTCGGATTGTCCGCTTGGGCCGGTGCCGGTCGTGCCAAGGCCAAAAGTGCGAGCGTCGCCGGGATCAAGTAATATACAATCCGAAACGCAATAATCGCCGCGATCACTGGTTCGGGCATTGCCATCGGCAAAAGTGACAAAAGGGTCAGTTCAAAAGCACCAGCGCCGCCCGGCGTGTTGGCGATCAGGCCGACGCCGAGTGCGATCACATAGGCTGCGAGCAGAGGCAGAAACGCGATGTCGGCACCTTGTGGTATAACCAGATAAAGCGCCACAGCCGCACAAAACAGATCGACGGCGGTCAGGCACAGCAATGCGGCAACGTCCTTATACTGCAATTCTGGCGCAAACCTGCGATGCACCCAAAAGGCAAGCGGAGTAGCGGCGATGACAATCATAGTTGGGATAAAATGAGAAAGCCCGGCATGGCCACCTAGCCATAACAGTGCCGGCAACGCCCAAATGGCCCAACAGGCACTGAATGCAATTGTGACCGCGATGGAAATCTGCGTTGCCTGCCAGAGCGTCATGCCGGGCAGGCTATACCAGCGAACCAGACTGCCCGTCAGCGCCCCAAAGCCAAGCGTTTGTGCAATGGCAATCGCCCTGATGCCTGACCGACGCGCCAGTCGAGGCGGCACGCCTGTTTTCAAATGCCGATGCCACATCGCATCATAACGCCCGATGGTTTGAAAACTGCACCATGTGGCGACACCGGCCAGCGCCCATTGCATCCATGTCACCTGTGCCACAGCCTGCAAGATGGCATTCGTATCCATGGCCGCAATATCTTGCCACAGGATCGCACCACAAATGCCCAGCAACATGACCGGAAAAATGATGCGCAGGGCAGTTGCCCCGGAAACGCCAACGCGCGTGGGTTGAGGATGGATCATGACCGCTCCGACCAATTAACCCATCAATGGCTAGGGCAGGGGCATGAAGCAGGTGTTAAGGCGAAGGGGCGAAACGGCAAAAGCGGCGCATCATTTGCCATGATGCGCCGCTTATATCATTCACATTTAAAGTTAATCAGAGCTCGGCGATCAATTGCGCCTTGGCTTCCACCATCAGGCTGGCCATCTGGCCGCGAATTGTAGCCTCGTCCGCCTTGTCGCCAAGATCGCCAGCGACCTTGCGATAGACATCTTCCTCGCCGGGTTCTTCCATATCGGCTTTTACCACCTCGGCTGCATAAGCGGCGGCATCATCACCGGATTTGCCCAACAATTCAGCAGCCCAAAGACCCAACAACTTGTTACGGCGGGCCTCGGCCCGGAATTGCATCTCGGCATCATGTGCGAATTTCGCCTCGAATGCATGTTCGCGATCGTCAAATGTGTTCATTATGGCCTCACGGATTGGGTGTGTTCCCTTCTGATATGCCCCTGCAGGTGCTTGCCCGCAAGGGGGGCTTGCACTATGACGCGCACATGACGCGACCCAGGGCGGGATACGCGCAGGGGCAAGGGGTGAACATGGCGCGCCGTAAGAAGATTTACGAAGGCAAGGCAAAGATCCTGTATGAAGGTCCGGAACCGGGTACTTTGGTGCAGTATTTCAAGGATGATGCAACGGCCTATAACGCCGAAAAGAAAGCCGTGATCGAAGGCAAGGGCGTGCTGAACAACCGCTTGTCAGAGTTTTTTATGACTGGTCTGACCCAGATCGGCATCCCAACCCATTTCATCAAGCGCCTGAATATGCGCGAACAACTGATCCGTCAGGCAGAGATTATTCCACTTGAGGTGATCGTGCGTAATTTCGCCGCCGGGTCCATGGCCAAACGTCTCGGCATGGAAGAGGGCACAGCCCTGCCGCGCCCGATTGTTGAATTTTCCTATAAGGATGACAGCCTTGGCGACCCGCTGGTCCCCGAGGAGTACATCATCGCCTTTGGTTGGGCGACACAGCAGGATCTGGACGACATCGTCAGCCTTGCATTGCGGGTCAATGACTGGATGTCGGGGGTCATGTATGGCGTTGGGATCAAACTGATTGATTTCAAGATTGAGATTGGGCGCGTCTGGGATAACGAATTTCCCCGGCTGATGCTGGCCGATGAGATCAGCCCCGATAGCTGCCGCCTTTGGGATATCGAAAGCGGTCAGAAACTGGACAAGGATGTATTCCGCCGCGATCTGGGCAATCTGACCGACGCCTATACCGAGGTTGCCAAGCGGCTTGGTGTGATGCCGTCCAACGTCACGCACCGCCCGGCGAAGCCGACATTAATCAACTGAAGACGCAGATAAGAACGGAAAGCTGACAGATGAAAGCAAGAGTACATGTGATGCTCAAGAATGGCGTGCTGGACCCACAAGGCGAAGCAGTGCGGCATGCATTGGGCAATCTGGGCTTTGACGGTGTGTCGGGCGTGCGGCAGGGCAAAGTGATCGAGCTTGATCTGGCCGATGGCACGTCCGAGGACACAATCACCGACATGTGTGAAAAGCTGCTGGCGAATACTGTGATCGAAAGCTACCGGGTGGAACTGCTCTGATGCGTGCGGCTGTCATCGTTTTCCCCGGATCGAATTGTGATCGGGATATGGCCGTTGCATTACGCGCCGCTGGTGCAGATGTCAGCATGGTCTGGCACAAGGATCCTGACCTGCCGGAAAGTGTCGATCTGGTGGCTGTGCCGGGCGGGTTTAGCTTTGGCGATTATCTGCGTTGCGGTGCGATTGCGGCGCAATCGCCGATTTGCAAGGCGATTGTGGCGCATGCTGCACGTGGTGGCTATGTCTTGGGCGTTTGCAACGGCTTTCAGGTACTGACCGAAAGTGGGCTATTGCCCGGGGCGCTGATGCGCAATGCGGCGTTGAAGTTCGTTTGTAAAACCCTTGATCTGAAAGTCGAAACATCCAGCTCTGCCTTCACCGAAGGGTACAACGCAGGCGATCTTGTCGCGTTTCCGGTGGCGCATCATGATGGCAACTACACGGCTGATCCCGATACTTTAGCGCGGCTTGAGGCCGATGAACGTATCGCATTCCGTTACACGCAGAACCCAAACGGATCCGTGGCCGATATCGCAGGTGTCTTGTCGGATAACCGGCGTGTTCTTGGCATGATGCCGCACCCCGAACGGGCGGTTGATACTGGGCATGGCGGCACGGATGGGCAGGCGCTTTTCCGCGGGTTGATTGGACAGTTGGCAAACGCCTAATCTGTTACCTTGCTGCGCCCAATGCTTGGGCTTAGAATACGCCCATGGCGGGGATCACAAAACTCAAGGGACGGCGCGGTCAGGGCAGATGGTATCTGCGGCTGTCTATCCTTGTGATATGCCTTTTTGCGGTCATCGTGATTTATGTCAGCAATCAATTCCTGACTCAGCGGTTCACCGAGACGACGCGAAACCGATCCGAGATCCGGTTGGCCAGCCATGTCAGCGATTTGATGAGCGAGCTGCGCCACAGCGCGCGTGGCCTGTTGTTTCTGGCGCGCGATCCGGAGCTGATTACCGCGCTGGAAGATGCCAATTATTCACTATCAACGGCGCGATTGCTGTCATTTGTCGACGATTTTGGAGCTGCATCATTGGTGTTGCTTGACCGTGATGGGCGCACAGTTGCCGCCACTGACCGCAACCGGCTAGGCCAAACGCACAGGGCGAAACCCTATTTCGTCAATGCGCAGCGGGCCAATCAAACGATCTATACCACCTACAAGGACGAGGATGACGGAACTTTCAACTTTGTCTATTCGCGCAAGATCGATGCAGAGGGCGTTTTCCTGGGCGTGATCATGGTGGAGGTCGACGTCCCCGCACTGGAGCGCAGCTGGGCGGGGCTGTCAGATGCGGTGATCGTCACTGATACAGACGGTACGATCTTGATGTCGTCCGAGCCGCGCTGGCGTGGTCGGATGGAGGCAGAGGCGCTGGCCCGACAATCCGCCCCATCCGCAATTGAACGCGCGATCCGTGCCACACAAGGTTGGGCGGCGCTGCCTGCGGATGCTTATCTGCGGGGTGAGGCGGTTTTACGTCGCGAGGCGCGTGTACCGCATCAGGGTTGGAAGATGATCAGCTTTACCACTTACGCCTCTGTGCGCGAGAGGGTGAACGGCATTCTGGCGCTTGAGGTGATGGGATTCGCCCTGCTTTTGGCGCTGGCCTTCTATTTCATGTCCCGCAAGACGGCTTCCCGATTGGTATTTTTCCAACGTGAGTCAGCAGAGCTTCGCGCATTGAACCGTAGGCTACAGCGAGAAATCGCCGAACGTGAGAAGGTCGAAAAGACCCTCCAGGTTGCCGAACAGACCATCGCGCAATCCTCAAAATTAGCGGCCTTGGGTGAGATGTCAGCCGCTGTCAGTCACGAGTTGAACCAGCCATTGGCGGCGATGAAAACCTACCTCGCCGGTGCTCGGCTTTTGCTGCAACGCAAGCGGCAGGATGAGGCGCTGTCGTCATTCCAGCGGATCGATGATTTGCTGGAACGGATGGGGGCGATTACGCGCCAGCTGAAATCCTACGCCCGCAAAGGGTCAGAGGCATTTGAACCAGTAGACACAAGGGCCGCGGTGTCATCTGCACTTGCCATGATGGAGCCGCAGTTGAAGACCCGGCAGGTCAATATCATTCGCACTTTGCCCAACGAACCGGTGATGATTTTGGGTGATCGGTTGCGGTTGGAACAGGTGATTATCAATCTGCTGCGCAATGCGTTTGATGCAACCAAATCATCCAGCAATCCCACTATTGAAATTCTGCTGGCGGCGGGCGAAACCGTCAGCTTGCAAATCCACGACAATGGTCCGGGAATTGAAAACCTGAACGAGTTGTTCGAGCCGTTTTACACAACCAAGGAACCGGGGGATGGGGTCGGGCTTGGGCTTGCCATCTCCTCTGGCATCGTCAACGATTTGAATGGACGTCTGACGGCAAGAAATGCAGTCGATGGTGGGGCAATTTTTGAAGTTCAGCTGCCTGCGTTGGAACAGGACGTCGCGGCGGCAGAGTAAGGAAAGAAGTAATGTCGAAGGCTATGAAAATCGCGATTGTCGATGACGAAAAGGATATGCGTCAATCGATCAGTCAGTGGCTGGCCCTGTCCGGGTTTGACACAGAGACCTTTGCATCCGCTGAGGATGCGCTGAAAGGGTTAGGAAATGATTACCCCGGCGTTGTTGTCAGTGACATCAAGATGCCGGGCATGGATGGGATGCAATTCCTCAAAAAACTCAAGGGCGTCGATAGCTCGCTACCGGTCATCATGATCACCGGCCACGGTGACGTGCCGATGGCGGTTGAGGCGATGCGGGTCGGGGCATTCGATTTCCTTGAAAAACCCTTCAATCCCGACCGGATGACCGAACTGGCCAAGCGCGCCACGCAGGCCCGCCGCCTGACTTTGGATAACCGTGCGCTGCGCAAGGAATTGTCCGATGGCTCTGCTTTGATCAAGAAATTGATCGGTCAATCGGTCCCGATGGAGCGGTTGAAAGAGGATATTCTTGATCTGGGGCAGGCTGATGGCCACGTCCTGGTCGAGGGCGAGACCGGTACCGGTAAGACCCTTGTCGCTCATGCCCTGCACGCCGTTGGTGCCCGCGCGAACAAGAAATTCGTGCTGCTGAGTTGTTCGGCCTATGACGAGGAAACATTGGGTCGCCGTATCTTTGGCCCCGCCAATGATGATGAGCCGATCCCAGCCATGGAAGAGGCCCGCGGCGGCACGCTGGTTCTGGAAGATATCGAGGCGTTGAGCCATGCGTTGCAGGCCCGGTTGCTGACAGCGATCAATGATCAGGGCACCCCGGCGGAGACCCGTATTGTGGCCATTTGTAACCTGCAGGAGCAGGACAAAACCTGCGAAAGCGTGTTGCGTCCTGACCTGTTTTACAGGCTTGCCGCATTGCGGATCACGGTGCCGCCGCTACGTCAGCGTGGCGAGGATATTCTGGCGCTTTTCACCCGGTTGGGTGAGCAGTTTGCCGATGAATATGGCTGTGATGCGCCCGAGGTCAGCGCGCAGGAGGCGGCCCAGTTGTTGCAGGCGCCATGGCCCGGAAATGTACGCCAGTTGATCAATGTGGCCGAACGTGCGGTGCTACAAAACCGGCGCGGCACAGGCTCCATCGCGTCACTGCTGATGGCCGATACCGAAGAAACCAAACCGGCCATGACCACCGAAGGCAAGCCGCTGAAAGAGTTTGTCGAAGCGTTTGAACGGATGCTGATCGACAACACCATGCGGCGGCATAAAGGGTCCATCGTTGCGGTGATGGAAGAGCTTTGCCTGCCACGCCGGACGTTGAACGAGAAGATGGCGAAATACGGATTACAGCGGTCCGACTACCTTTAGGCCGTATATGATAGCCCCGGCAATGCATGTGTTAACGCGCTGCATTGCCGGTTTTGTGTTGTCTGCAAAGCGTCGGCCACACGTCGGCAAAACGTCGGGCACAAAGGGACGGAGTCTGCCGGGTTAACGCAACGCGCGGTCCTGCCCCTAGGCCACGCGGTCAAAGCTTGATTTCAGGAATGCGCGCGCTTCGTCCCATTCCAGTGGTTTTGAATAGAGGTAACCTTGCCCGATCTGCGCACCGCGTAATGCGACAATTTCGGCCTGTGCGGTTGTTTCGATCCCTTCGACAACCACCGTCGCGCCAAGGCCGCGCGCCATGTCGGTAATGCTTTCAAACAGGAAACGGATCTCGTCATCATCATTGATATTGGTGATGAAGCTGCGATCGATCTTAATCTCCTCGAATTCAAAACGTCGCAGATAGCTGAGCGATGAATATCCCGTGCCAAAGTCATCCAATGCTGCACTGACGCCATGCTGGCGCAACGTGCGCAATGTTGCTTCGACCACATCCCAGTTTTCGACGGCGACACTTTCCGTGACTTCCAGCGTCAGATGTTGGGGTGCTAGCCCGGCTTTTTTGACGATTGCCATGATATCCTCGGCCAGCCCGTCAGTATGGAAATTCTGGGCGGACAGGTTGGAGCTAATCCGCACGGGCTGGCCGAATTCGGCGCTGGTCGCCACAGCAAATTCTGCGGCCATCTGTAACACTGCAAGATCGAGGTCGCGAATGACCCCGGTTTTTTCTGCGATTGGGATAAACTCATCCGGCCCGACGTCTTCATCATCCATGCGCCACCTGGCCAACGCCTCAAACCCATGAGGCAGGCCGGTTGCAATGCACATTTTGGGTTGAAACACCGCACGGATGTCGTCGTTGGCCACAGCGCGGGGCAGGCGGGCCGCGATTTCGGTGCGTCGGCCAAGCAGGGCGGAAATCGCCGCATCGAAGATACGATAGGTGTTCTTACCTTCGGTTTTGGCGGTGTAGAGAGCGGCGTCCGCACCGCGCAGCAATTCAGTCGCCGTCACGCCGGCATGGTGATCGGCGATCGCAATACCGACGGAACATCCCGGTTTGATCACATTGTTTTCAAAAACAAAATCATCTTGCATGGCCGTAACGATCTGATGGCCGATGGTATCGGCATCGGGTCGATCAGGCGCATGTCGAAAAACGGCCGCAAATTCATCACCACCCAGTCGCGCAACAAGCCCCCGATCATCTGTTATGACAGATAACAGGCGCTGTGCGACCTCGCAAAGCAGGGCGTCGCCTGTGCTATGTCCCGATGTGTCATTGACGGTTTTAAATCCGTCAAGATCGACCACCACCACCACCACATCCGAGACCGGGGCTAGTTTCAATTCTGTATCCAGCCGGTCATGAAACATCGTCCGGTTTGGCAGGCCGGTGAGCGGATCATGGGATAGCAAAAACCGCTGCTGCGCCTCAGCTTCAGATTTGACCTGTTCAAGGTGAACCTGCGCCTCCAGCCCATTGACGATCTGTTGCATGCGCCCGCGTTCACGCTGTGCCAATAAGCCGGCGCCCACCAGTGAGACGATGAAGATCAGACCGGAAAACCCGGCATTTCGCCATATTGATGCGGTCATATTGCTTTCGACAATGAACGCCCCCATGACATCGCCAATTTGATAGACCTCTTCGGCCATTAGCCGGTTGTGGCAATCCACGCAGCTTGCACTGGTGGCAATAGAGGGCGAGATGGTCCGACCGATGAAGTTTCCGTTTTCGATGCGGTTTTCAACGATTGGTCCGGTCAGTTCCTTGGCCGCAAGGCGCTGAATAATCCGTTTCAGGCGGCCATCGGGTTCTGATGTGTGGATTTCAAGCCCGGGCGTGCCGGGCATTGTGACGCTTGTTTCGACGCCATATGCATCGGTTCTTGGTCGCTCAGAATAATGGTCGATCCCCATACGTCGGAAGGTCGCCGGGACAACCGTGCCACCGGCGCCCGCGTTCGAAAACGCTGTCACAAAGCTGTTGGTCATGTCGATCAACTGGGCCCGTTGATTGCGTTCGACAACAGCGGCTTCCCACGCTGTTGCAACGAAAAAGGCCGACGCAAACAAAAGCGCCGACACAATTGGGACGGCTGTGAGTCCCCAAAGCGTCTTTTTGTGCGGCGGCTCTTTCAATCATGGCTCCTGTTCCAGAACGTATGCGATAAAGCCCAATGCTGAAGAATTGGTTCACCTTGACTAGCGTTTCAGGACCTTTACTCAACCAATGGTTGTGTATGCCATCCGGCCTTATCGTGGGGTCGTGATCACTAGGGATGCAAATTGTCATTGTAATACCTGACCTTCCTCCCTTATGTATGAGGTACGGATGCCCGTACGACGTTGTGCGGAGCCATTCGGGAGAATTCTCTGTCTTGGTTGATTTGGACCGTGGGTCTGTTACCGGTAAGACAGCTGATTTGGTCAGTTTGACCAGAAGAACGCTCTGGCTGCGTCGACTCAAACGCAGACCGGGCCTTGAACGGGCCGCAGATTACATGCGGTCGGAGAAGAAACGCGATGCAACGCGCAGGCTATGACAGGCAAGACAGTGCGGCCCCGAGGGGCCCCGGTTTTGCGAGCGCGCGGATCGCCTTAATCAGACATATAACACGGACCACCGCCCCCCCAGGGGGGCCACCGGGGTTATGTGCGAACGGACAATATGCCAAAAAAAATGCTAATCGATGCGACACATGCGGAGGAAACCCGCGTTGTCGTAGTAGACGGAAACAAAGTCGAGGAATTTGATTTCGAAAGCCAGTTCAAGCGTCAGCTTGCTGGGAATATCTATCTGGCCAAGGTGACACGGGTTGAACCGTCACTGCAGGCCGCTTTTGTGGACTATGGCGGCAATCGCCATGGTTTTCTTGCCTTCTCGGAAATCCATCCAGACTATTATCAGATCCCGGTTGCGGATCGCGAGGCGCTGATCGCCGAGGAAAAAGCCTATGCTGAAAGCCTGAAGGCTGAGGCGGAGGCTGAAGCCGAAAGGGACGAAAAGCCCAAACCAAAGCGTCGCCGCCGCAAGGCCAAGGCGGCCGAGGTTGAGGGCGACGATCCTGTTGCAACAGCCGAGGTTGAAACCCCCGAAGAGGAAACATCCGGCGATATCGCGGGTATGGAAACCTTTGACGTGGAAGACAGCGAAGAGGGCAGTTCGCCCATGGAGCTGGTGGCCGAAACCCCCGTCGACACGCCTGCGGCTGGCGAAGATGATGATGACGACGAAGATGATCAGCCCAAGGTCGATCCCCGGTCCAAGGACGAGACCATCGAAAGTGTCGCCGAAGAGGATGACACTGACGAGGTGCGCCCGGTGCGCAAGCCCCGCCCGAAGCGTTACAAAATCCAGGAAGTCATCAAGGTTCGCCAGATCCTGCTGATTCAGGTTGTGAAAGAGGAGCGCGGCAATAAGGGTGCCGCCCTGACAACTTATCTGTCGCTTGCTGGCCGTTACTGCGTGTTGATGCCGAACACCGCGCGTGGCGGTGGGATCAGCCGCAAGATCACCAATGCCGCTGACCGTAAGAAACTGAAAGAGATCGCGGGTTCCATGACCGTACCCGAAGGTGCGGGCTTGATCATCCGCACCGCTGGATCACAGCGTACCAGGGCAGAGATCAAGCGTGACTACGAATATCTGCAACGGATGTGGGAACAGATCCGCGAGCTGACCCTGAAATCCATCGCCCCGGCGAAGATTTATGAGGAAGGCGACCTGATCAAACGGTCGATCCGTGATCTTTATTCGAAAGAGATTGACGAGGTGATCGTCGCGGGTGAGCAGGGGTACCGGACGGCCAAGGACTTCATGAAGATGATCATGCCGTCCCACGCCAAGAACGTGAAATACTATGCCGAGCAATTGCCGCTATACGCCCGCTATCAGGTTGAGGGCTATCTGGGTGGCATGTTCAATCCGACTGTGCAGCTGCCATCCGGCGGGTATATCGTGATCGGGATTACCGAGGCTTTGGTGGCCATTGATGTGAACTCTGGCCGGGCGACGAAGGAAGGCTCGATCGAGCAGACCGCGCTGAAGACCAATCTGGAAGCCGCCGACGAGGTGGCGCGCCAGTTGCGCCTGCGCGATCTGGCTGGTCTGATCGTCATCGACTTCATCGACATGGATGAACGTCGCAACAATGCGTCGGTGGAAAAGCGGTTCAAGGACAAGCTGAAGACCGACCGCGCCCGTATTCAGGTGGGTCGTATCTCTGGCTTTGGCCTGATGGAGATGTCGCGTCAGCGTTTGCGCCCGGGGATGTTAGAGGCAACGACACAGATGTGTTCGCATTGCCATGGCACCGGTTTGCTTCGCTCGGACGACAATGTCGCCCTGTCGATCATTCGTGCCCTTGAAGAAGAAGGCGTGCGTGGCCGTTCCAAAGAGGTGCTGATCAAGGCGCCGATTTCCATTGCCAACTTCCTGATGAATGGCAAACGCGAACATATCGCTGATATCGAAGCCCGTTACGGCATGTCGGTGCGGATCGAATGTGATCCGACCCTTGTGTCGCCTGATTTCGCAATTGAGAAATTCAAGACGGCCACCCGCGTGGTACCGGATGCCGCCCCTGTCGTCACCTCGGTCGTGATCATGGATGATGACGATGAGGATACGACCACATTGGTCGAGGCCGAGGCGGAGGAAACCTCCGATACTGAAGACCGGCCCAAGCGCAAACGTCGTCGTCGTCGGCGGCGGCGTGGCGGTGGCGGTAATGGTCCTGATGGGCAGCAGGCTGATGGTGTGCAGGCTGAAGGCGACGCAACCCCTGCAGAGCAGGCGGCGGATGCAGCGCCAGCAGAACAGTCAGAGGCAGATGCAGCACCTGCTGCTGAGGAGGCTCCCGCCCCCGAAGAAAAGCCGAAGCGCACACGGAGCCGCAAAAAGAAGGTAGAGGAAAAACCCGAAGCCGACCTTGCGCCTGCGGATGACGCAGAGAAGCCCGAGGTCGAGGCGGCTGAAGAGGCAACCAAACCCAAGCGGCGGGTCCGTAAGAAGGTGGCGCCAAAGGCTGACGAGGCTGTTGCTGAACCGCAGGTGGAAGAGGCGGCACCCGCAGCCGAAGAAAAGCCCAAACCAAAGCGCCGCAGCCGGGCCAAACCCAAGGCGGAGGACGCACCTGCGCCCGCAGCAGAAGAGGCACCCGCACCAAAGGCGGACACGGCCACACCGGCACCAACTCCCAGATCGGCAGAGGTCGCGGAACCGGTGGCAGCCGCAAAGGCACCAGAGCCTGTCGCGGACGAAGCGCCAGCCAAGCCCAAGCGCAAAGGCTGGTGGTCGCTGGGTCGGGGTTAGGCGGCGATTGTTCCGCCCTGATGCGATGACAAGCAATATAAGACGCTGCCCTTTGTTGGGCGGCGTCTTGCTGTATTAACGGTTCTTCCAGCGGGGAGCGGAGAACACTCTGGTGTCGGCTGTGCGGGACATAGTTGCCATTCAAGTCTGATAGCTGAATGTCCATTTTATGCGGGCAGGCGAAGTCTGAGTGGCTTGATGGAATGTGACCAGTGGTGGTTCAGCGATTGTTCGCGATCCACTTTGACATCAATATCTTAGCTCAAAAACACCCCAGCGAAATGATAGGACGTTTGACGTTCGCAGTAGTTCAGAAACTCTCAACTCCTTCGAGCGTGCGTAAATCGAACGTTATGGTTTGGTGTTGATGCCTTGCGCGTTTAATTCCGACTCGAAACGCGCCTCAAAACCCAAGTCCAATCCCAGCTACAGGGAATCAAATTTGGGAATCAGTCTATTCAGATTTTAGTGTTGATTGGCCAGGAACTTTCATAAGCTATTAATTTGTTTGATAAAATTATAATGTCCGACATTAACTTGATTATGTGGGACATTATATGCTGTAGTGTATTAACAGCAAAAATGAGTTTCCCGTGACCGACGCAGACGCAACATCAAAGAGCCCGACATCTTCGCGTGAAGCGCTAGATCATCTTGAACAGTCAGGTGACAGTCGTGATGTCCTCGAAGCGCTGTCTGTGATGATCGAACGCGCCAAACTAGGCGTCGGGGACCGGTTGCCACCAGAAATTGAAATAGCAAAAAAGCTGAATGTCGGGCGTTCAAAAGTGCGCGAAGCGCTGATCGCGTGGCAAAACATGGGGATTGTCACCCGCAACAAGAAGGCCGGCACGCGTCTCGCGGCTGAGGTCTCTGCCAACGCAATCCACATGCCTTTGACACTGAAACTTGAGGCAGAAAGCCTGTTGCGTACTCATGCCGTGCGGCGCCCGCTGGAAATCGAGGCCGTGCGCGTCGCGGCAAAACAAATGACCGAGCAGCAAGGCCTGATCATTATCGCACGCGCAGCTGAACTGATGGCGGTGTATGAGGCAGGTGAAGATTGGCGCGCGGCAGACCATCGGTTTCACAGCGCGATCCACGAGGCCTCAGGCAATCCGCTATTCGAGCAACTGATCCGTCAGATTCAAGACGGCTTCAACGCGATCTATGAAGCGCCTTTTGGACAACCACATTTGGGTCAGGCGACGATACCCTTGCACCCTGAATTGGCCCGTGCCGTCGCCAAGGGGGACGGCGCTGCTGCTGCCAAAGTGATGGAGCGGATCATGGACATGGTTGAGGCGGAAGTCATTGCGATCTTGGGGGGACCAGATGTCTGAGGAACAAACCCTCGCAACCCTGATGGCGACGGTCTTTGACGACGCTAACGGATCGATGACACCCCCGATCGTGCAAACCTCGCTTTTCTCGTTTGACACCTATCAGGACTTCGAAGATCGCATGGCAGGTCGCTCTGATCAGCCGATATACACACGCGTTCAGAACCCCACGGTTGCAGCGTTTGAGCAATTGATGGCCAATGCAGAACAAGGTGAGGCCGCCATCGGATTCGCCTCTGGCATTGCGGCGATCACCTCGACGCTGCTGGCATTCGTGAAACCGGGCAGCCGGATTGCCTGCGTCGAACATGTTTATCCAGACACATACCGCTTCATGGAACGTATCCTGCGCCCCTTTGGGGTCGAGATCAGCTATCATTCGGTTGAAGCGTTTGAGAACGACGCAGGCCTGCTTGAAGGCGTTGATCTGGCCTATCTGGAAAGCCCGAATTCCGTCGTCTTCACGCCAATGAATTTGGTGAAAGTGGCAGGTCACGCGCAACGGCATCAAGCCGTAACCATGATCGATAATTCATGGGCCAGCCCCTTGTTTCAGCGCCCGCTGACGCTTGGCATCGATATCGTTGTGCACTCAGCCTCGAAGTATATCTCGGGGCATTCGGACACGGTTGCGGGGGTTGTTATCTCCTCCCTAGAGCATATCTCTCGCATCCGTGATCTGACCCTTCCGCTTCTTGGCGCAAAACTTGCCCCGTTCGAGGCGTTCCTGCTGACACGCGGATTGCGCACGTTGAATGCGCGTATGATGCAGCATCAGGCCACCGCCAACTTGTTCGTAGATCGCCTGGCGACCATTCCCCAAGTGCGCAAGATCAATAGTCCCGGCGCAAATGCGGTACCGGGCCTGACAGGTCGGTCCGGCCTTATGTCGATCGAGTTTGATGACAGTGTCGACATTCCAAAATTCTCCGACGCACTCGCGCATTTCCGGCTTGGGGTCAGTTGGGGTGGGTTCGAAAGCCTGATCCTGCCCGCACGCGTGGGGTTGGCGCAGGCTGGCGAACAGAACTCAATGCAGAAATTTGGCGTCTCTCCGAACTTGGTTCGACTGAACCTTGGACTAGAGGACGCAGAAGATCTTTGGGCGGACTTTATGGTCGCTCTCAGCAAAGGCGCAGCCTGACTGGCATCAAGACGCTGTCACCAACTAACACGGAAGGAAATTCACAATGAGACGAATGTTAACCACACTCAGCACTGCTACCATCTTAATGGCGAGCGGAGCGTACGCCGATACGACGCTAAAGCTGGTCGAAGTGATCACCAGCCCAGAGCGGACCGAAGTTTTGCAAGGCATTGTCGACAGCTACGAAGCCGCAAATCCGGGTGTTACGGTAGAGATTGTTAGCCTGCCGTGGGGGCAAGCCTTTGAGAAACTTGCCACAATGGTCGCTGGTGGGGACATCCCCGACGTGGTTGAAATGCCCGACACTTGGCAAGCGCTTTACGCAGGCTCAGGCCAGCTGGCCAGCCTGACAGAACACGTGGCAGGGTGGGAGCACGGCGCGACGCTGACCGACAAAACTGTCGCGATGGGCAGCCAAGCTGGTGATCTTTATATGATCCCATACGGCTTCTACCTGCGGGCGATGTTCTACAACAAGAAACTGCTGGCTGAGGCCGGTATCGAAAACCCACCGGGCACAATGGAAGAATTCATGGCCGCCTCGGCCGCCGTATCTGAACTGCCGGGCAAGTCAGGATATTGCCTGCGTGGTGGTCCCGGCGGCACCAATGGCTGGATCATGTTCGCTGCTACGATGAACGGTACCAACGAGTTCTTTACCGAAGACGGGCAAAGCCGCATCAACGAGCCGGGCTCTGTTGAAGGCATTCAGTTCATGATCGACATGTACCAGAATGGCTATGCGCCCAAGGACAGTGTCAACTGGGGCTTCAACGAAATCGTTGCTGGCTTCTACTCAGGGACTTGTGCATTCCTCGACCAAGACCCGGATGCTTTGATCGCCATTGCAGAGCGGATGCCAGCGGAAGACTTTGCCGTGATCCCGATGCCTGTTGGGCCATCTGGCAAAGCCTTCCCGACCATCGGATTTGCGGGTTGGTCCGTTTTCAGTTCGACCCAACATGAAGATGAAGCATTCGATCTTGTCGCGACACTTTCCTCGCCCGAGGCCAACTCCATATGGTCTAAGCGCGTGGGCGTGATCCCAATCCATAAGGGTGCAGATCAGGATCCGTATTTCCAGACAGAGCAATTCAAAGGTTGGTTCGACGAGCTGAACGGCGAACAATATGAGCCGACTGTGATGCCGACCTATCTGGAGCAATGGGGCTATTTTGGCAGCACTGTTCTGTTGGAAACCAGCCAGGAAGCGCTGTTGGGGCAACGCAGCGCGCAGGACGTCGCTGACGAATGGGCAGAATTGCTGACATCCGAATACGCCAAGTGGAAAGCAAAGCAGTGACACCGGGTCAACAAACACAAGTCATGCCCGGGAGTTCCCGGGCACGACGCTCGCTTTACTGGCATTATATGGTGGAGCCGTTCCTTTATTTGTCACCGGGGATATTTCTCATCGGCACCGTGATGATGATCCCTCTGATCATCGGCATCTCTTATTCCTTTCAGTCCATAGAGCTGCTTAACCCATTCAACACCGGCTGGGTGGGGTTTGAGAATTACCAAAAGCTCTGGTCTGACCGCAAATTCTGGCTCGCATTGGAAAACACCTTCTGGTGGACGTTCTGGTCGATCAGCTTCCAGTTCCTGTTAGGCCTCGGCCTTGCGATGCTGCTCAACACGCAATTCGTTGGCAAGAAACTGTTCCAAGCGCTGGTCTTTTTGCCATGGGCCGTACCGACGTTCCTATCAGCGCTCACATGGGCATGGCTGTTCAACCCCGTGATTGGCCCTCTGCCTCATTGGATGGCCGCCCTTGGCATTTTGTCAGAACCCTACAACATCATGGGCGACCCTGACCTTGCCATGTGGGGCCCGATTGTGGCCAATATCTGGTTCGGCGTACCGTTCTTTGCGATCACGCTGTTGGCCGCGTTGCAATCCATTCCGGGCGAATTGTACGAAGCGGCAGAGATCGACGGCGCGTCCCCATGGCAGACTTTCACTAAGATCACTCTACCGTTCTTGGCGCCAATGATCGCAATCACAGTGATGCTGCGCACGATCTGGATCGCGAATTTCGCTGATCTCATCTACGTCATGACCGGCGGCGGGCCTGCAAACTCAACACAGATCGTCAGTTCGTATATTTTCACAACCGCGTTCCGTAGACTCGACTTCGGCTATGCCTCTGCCATCGCTGTGGCGCTTCTTGGCATCTTGCTGGTTTACGCGGTCATTTTGCTTTGGCTTCGCAAGAAGCTGGTCAAGATCTGAGGTTCCCATGGCTATTGCACAGTCACGTCCCCTGCTGGCCATCGGCAAATATGCGGCTTTGCTGGGGTATCTGACCTTCGCGCTGTTCCCACTGTACTGGCTGCTGAAAATCGCCATCACGCCGGATCAGTTGATCTTCACGGAAGGTACGCAGCTTTGGCCCTCATCGCTGACACTGGACAACTTCCGCACGGTCCTGTTCCAGACTGACTTTCTCGCCTATTTCGGTAATTCACTTTACGTCTCGCTTGGGACCGCAGCGGCCACGACGCTTATCGCGGCAGGCGCGGGATATGCGTTTTCGCGCTTTGATTTCGGCGGCAAGAGAATCATCATCGCAGTCATGCTCATCACCCAGATGTTCCCACTGCTGATGATCATCGCGCCGATCTATAAGATCGTAGCCTCCTTGGGGATGCTCAATTCACTTACATCGCTGATCGTGGTCTATACCGCATTTAACATCCCCTTCGCGACCTTCCTGATGCAGTCCTTCTTCGATGGCATCCCGAAAGACTTAGAAGAGGCCGCGATGATGGACGGCTGTTCGCGCTTTCAAGCGCTGCGCAAGGTGATCTTCCCGCTGACGCTACCAGGGCTTGGCGCGACGCTTGGCTTTGTCTTCACCGCCGCGTGGTCGGAGTTGTTGTTCGCATTGATGCTGATTTCCAAAAATGAGGCGATGACCTTCCCAGTCGGTTTGCTGACATTTGTATCAAAATTCTCCGTCGATTGGGGGCAGATGATGGCGGCCGGTGTGCTCGCGCTGATCCCAAGCTGTCTCTTTTTCATCTTCATTCAACGCTACCTTGTGCAGGGCCTCACGTCCGGCGCAGTCAAAGGATAGGGGGCCAAACACATGGCACGTATCGAACTAAAAGACGTCGTAAAACGCTATGGTTCCGTCGAGGTACTGCGTGACATTGACCTCGACATCGAAGACGGTGAATTTATCGTCCTCGTCGGCCCATCGGGCTGCGGTAAGTCTACCTTGCTGCGGATGATCGCGGGGCTTGAGCCAATCACATCAGGGGATTTCCTGATTGATGGCGAGCGGATGAACGATGTTCGCCCACGTGATCGCGACATTGCGATGGTGTTCCAATCCTACGCTCTTTATCCGCATATGGATGTTGCACGGAATATGGGGTTCTCGATGGAAATCCGTAAAGATCCAAGCAATGAGCGCACGTCACGCGTCAAGCAGGCTGCGGAGACGCTGGGGCTGACTTCCCTGACCGAACGCTTGCCAAAAGCATTGTCAGGCGGGCAACGGCAACGTGTCGCAATGGGGCGTGCGATTATCCGAGACCCACGGGCATTCTTGTTCGACGAACCGCTCTCCAACCTTGATGCGTCTTTGCGGGTCGAGATGCGCTTGGAGATCGCGCGGCTGCACCAAAAACTGGGCGCGACGATGATCTACGTCACCCATGATCAGGTCGAAGCACTCACTTTGGCCGACCGGATCGTCGTGCTGAACGGCGGTGATATTCAGCAAGTAGGCAGCCCGCTTGACCTTTATGAACGCCCCGCAAACAAGTTCGTGGCGCAGTTCATTGGCTCACCCACGATGAATATCATCCCCGTTCAGGGCAAATCAAATGGGGTTAAACTGGCCGATGGCGCCTTGTTAGAGCTTCCGCATTTGTTCGGCACAATTGACGCCGTCGAGCTTGGCATTCGTCCCGAACATATTGACGTTGTCGAGGTCGGCGATCTGGTTGGGGTTGCGGATGTGGTTGAGCATCTGGGGTCTGACACAAATCTCTATCTTCAGGTCGAGGGATTGGGCCCACTTATGGTCCGTGAACATGGCAATATTCCCGTACAACCGGGAGACCGCGTTGGATTGCGCATCCAGTCGGAAAACGTCCATCTCTTTGGACCGGACGGAAACGCGTTGAGGTGCCACACGAACGAAGCTGCAGCTTGAGATGACCCAACAAAATGATATACGCCGTGCACTAGAGGCCAAAACCCTGTGGCTGTCGTCCTGGATGATCCACAACGCCAATAACATTCGGGAAAAGGGCCGGATCAAAGTAGGCGGGCATCAGGCATCTTCAGCATCAATGAACGCTATTCTGAACGCGCTTTACTTCGATGTTTTGCGACCCGAAGACCGCGTCGCAGTCAAACCGCATGCAAGCCCGGTGTTTCACGCCATTCAATACCTGCTGGGCAATCAGAGCCGTCAGCAATTGAAAGACTTTCGGGCATTGGGCGGCGCGCAGCCTTACCCGTCGCGGACAAAAGATCATGATGATGTAGATTTCTCGACCGGCTCGGTCGGAATGGGCGTGGCCATGACGGCCTTTGCCAGCCTGACGCAGGATTATCTGACCGCCCATGGCTGGCTGAAACAACCCAAAGGGCGCATGATCGCACTGGTTGGGGATGCCGAACTGGACGAAGGCAACATCTATGAGGCGCTTCTTGAAGGGGCCAAACATGATTTGCGCAACTGCTGGTGGATCATCGACTACAATCGCCAATCCCTTGATGGTGTGGTCACCGACGGACTAAACGCGCGGTTTCGCGATATCTTCGTTGCCTGCGGCTGGGACGTCATCGAACTGAAATACGGCTCGCTCATGCAAGCTGCATTTCAAAAACCCGGTGGCAGCCAGTTGCGCGCTTGGATCGACGGATGTGACAACTCACTATACTCAGCTCTGACATTCAAAGGCGGCGCTGCGTGGCGCGCGCGGCTTGAAACTGATTTTGCCGGTGACAACGAAGCGCTGGCTCTTGTGGCTGACCATGAAGACGTAGAACTAGCGCGACTGATGAGCAACCTTGCGGGCCATGATGCAGCATTGATGTCGCAGACAATGCACGCGATTGATCACGACCGGCCTGTTTGCTTCATCTGCTACACCGTCAAAGGACATGGGCTGCCGCTTGCCGGTCACAAGGACAATCACGCAGGCATTATGACGCATGCTCAGATCGAAGGACTGCGCGCAGATATGGGCATTGCCCCGGGTGAAGAGTGGGAACCATTTGCAGGGCTTGAGAAGGCGCAAGACGACATTCAAGCGTTCCTTGATCAGGTTCCTTTCAACGCGAATGGGCGGCGTCGCCATTCCGCGGCAACACTCCCCACGAATGAGCAGATCACACCAAGGATCAAGCCAAACGCATCGACCCAAGAAGCATTTGGTCAAATTCTCTCGGCTATCGCTTCAGATGCGCCACAGTTGGCCGCGCGAATTGTGACCACCTCCCCTGATGTATCGGTGTCGACCAACCTTGGGCCGTGGGTCAACAAGACGGGGCTGTTTGCCAAGACGGGTCAAGCTGATGTTTTCAAGGATCACGCGATCCCGTCGACCCAGAAATGGCGCCGCCACGCTGCAGGTCGCCATGTAGAGCTGGGCATTGCCGAGAACAACCTGTTCACATTTCTCGGCGCGTTGGGCCTATCGCATTCGCTGTTTGGCGAACGACTTTTACCTGTCGGCACCGTCTACGATCCTTTCATTTGCCGGGGCCTTGATGCGTTAAACTACGCCTGCTACCAGGATGCGCGGTTCATGCTGGCGGCAACCCCGTCCGGTGTCTCGCTCAGCCATGAGGGTGGGGCACACCAATCCATCTCAACCCCGTTGATCGGTATGGCACAAGATGGGCTAGCGACGTTTGAGCCTGCATTCGCCGATGAACTGGACGTCATCATGCGCTGGGGCTTCGACTATATGCAACGAGACGGTGCTGTGTCTCAGGACGAAGAAAACTGGCTACGCGACGAAAAAGGCGGATCGATATACCTGCGTCTGTCCACCTTGCCGCAAGATCAGTTGCAGCGGGATATGACCGACGCGTTGGCAAAAGATGTTGTCGCCGGTGGCTATTGGCTTCGACCACCGACGGGCTCCACCGGAATGAACATTGCCTATACCGGCGTTGTTGCCCCGGAAGCGATACGTGCCGCTGGTCTACTGGCCGAGGATATGCGCGATGTCGCTGTGCTTGCGGTCACCTCCGCTGACAGGTTGAATGCAGGCTGGCAAGCAGCAGAACGCGCAAGGCAACGCGGCAATCAGACTGCGATATCCCATATCGAAATGCTTCTTGCGGCAGCCCCCGGCGATGCAGGTCTAGTCACCGTCACGGATGGCCATCCCGCCGCCCTAAGCTGGTTAGGTGGCGTCACTGGCCTGCGTACCAAATCCCTTGGCGTTGAACATTTTGGTCAGGCCGGAACGATTGAAGACGTTTACCATCTGCACGGGCTTGACGCGAATGCGATCATGCATGCAGGAAGGTCGCTATTGCCTGGACGCGGTGAGCGCTACCTCGCACCGCTGGCAGGTTGACGCTGCAAAGGTCAATACTGATGACGACAAATCCAATTCCGGGTCTGACCGACGCGCCGGGCTTCTGGTTGGATCAGGCTGACCATCGGGTATGGCTTGCCACAGATGCACAAAAACAGTTGAAATTCTTTGCGGCCAGCTTGCGCGATGCGCCGGGCTTCAACACGCTTGGCCCGTCCGGCATGCCTTTGAATGACCTAACGCAAGAGCTTCACACAACCACGCGGCTCATACATTCCTATTCCCTTGGGCATCAATTTGGGTTCGCAGGCACGGCCCAGATTGTCGATCATGGCATGACCGCCACCACCGCGATGCAAAGCATGGTGGTTATGTGTGGGCACTTAATGGCGACAAGATCGTTGACGATCGCAAACTTGCATACGGGCATGTGTTTGTGCTGCTTGCCGCCTCCAGTGCTAAAATGGCCGGTCATCCGGATGCTGACGCCTTGATTGCCGACATTGGCGAGGTGCTGGATCGGCACTATTGGGATGAACATCACGGGTTGTTCGCCGATGAATGGAACCGCGACTGGACACCGTTTTCAACGTATCGTGGCATGAACGCGAATATGCATGGCGTGGAAGCTCTGCTGACAGCGTATGAGGCCACAGGGCAGGACATATTCCTGTCCCGCGCAGGACGAATACTTGAGTTCTTCACCAATCAGATCGCCTCAGCCGAAGGCTGGCGGTTGCCCGAGCATTACAATGAAGATTGGCAAATTGACCGCGCATATTCAGGTAATCCAATGTTCCGACCGGCGGGCACAACACCGGGGCATTCATTTGAATTGGGTCGCCTCTTGTTGCAGCATTGGGACTTGTCTGGTCGGCCAGACGGGGACGCGCCAGCCCGGGGTCGTCGCCTGATCGAACAGGCCCTGAACGATGCTTGGCGCGAAGATGGCGGTTTTTGCTACACGCTGAACTTTGATGGCTCAGTCGCCATACAGTCCCGGTTTTGGTGGCCGGTGACGGAAGCAATTGGGGCAGTTGCGTCGCTGATAAAATTAGACCGTCAGGACACGGATGAGGCTTGGTACAGACGGCTCTGGGCCTTCGCAGACGCGCATTACATTGATCATGAGTATGGCGGCTGGTTCCCTGAAATTGACAACTCTGGCAAGGTCACTGCAACGCTATTCAAGGGAAAACCAGACATCTACCATTCCCTACAAGCCTGCCTGTATCCACTCACCGAAGGCCTGTCGCGGTATGCGTCTAACATGAAACTCAACTCGACGTCCTAATCATATATTGGCCTCTTTCACCAACTGGCTTGGCCTCGGATTCGTCACAGAGCGGCCATTTCCTCCACGAGGGCTTGTCGACAGGGAACACAAAGGATGATGAGGCCTGCATCCTGCTAGTATATGACTCTAAAGCGGCATGCGGCGCCCAGTTAGGTCTAGCCTTTTTGGATCATATATACCTGTGCCCGATCCCCGTCGCTGACCTCAACCAATTCATGCCCCGCCTCGGCACAGAAATGTGGTACATCGACGATGGCAGCTGGGTCGTCTGCTTCCATTCGAAGGACTTGGCCAGTTGCCAGCGCTTGCAGTCGTTTGCGTGCTTTCAGCACGGGCAGGGGGCATAGCAGCCCTTTGGCATCAAGTTCTGCGTCATGGGTCATGATTGCCAGTTAGGCGTGATGTTTCAGTTTGTCCACTAAGTTGTGAGCCATTCCCCCGTGACGGATCGTCTTGCATCGCTTAGGCAGGGTGCAAAGGAAAACACATGCTTGATACGACCCTGTTTCTGGACGCTACTTTGCTGCCCGCGATGTTCATTGCGATGGTGGCCGGGGTCCTGTCGTTCCTGAGCCCTTGTGTGTTGCCCATCGTGCCGCCTTATCTGGCCTATATGGGCGGTGTGTCCGTGTCCGAGATGGACGAGACTGCGGGTGCGCGCCGCAAGGTGTTGCTGGCAGCGGCGTTTTTCGTGCTGGGTCTGTCCACGATTTTTCTGCTGCTTGGCTTTGCGGCATCGGCCATGGGCCGGATGTTGTTGCAGGCGCAGGATTGGTTTGTGTTTATTGCGGGTGTCGTCGTGATGATCTTTGGCGCGCATTTTGTGGGCGTCTTTCGGATCGGGTTTCTAGATCGCGAGGCGCGGGTCAAAACCGGTGATCGCGGTGGATCGGCCTTTGGCGCCTATGTGTTGGGGTTGGCTTTCGCATTTGGCTGGACACCGTGCCTGGGTCCCATTCTGGGCGCGATCCTGGGACTGGCCGCGACCGAGGGTGACGTCGCACGGGGTACGATCCTGCTGGCGGTTTACGCGTTAGGCCTAGGCCTGCCGTTTTTACTGGTAGCTGCGTTCTTTCCGCATATGAAAGGTGTCATGGGTTGGATGAAGCGGCATATGGAACGGATTGAGCGCTGTTCTGGCCTGCTGTTATGGACCGTTGGTTTGCTGATGATCACGGGCCAGTTTACCGCATTTAGTTTTTGGTTGCTGGAACGGTTTCCGGCGCTGGCGACTGTCGGCTAAGGACTTATCTTTCCGTGCATTCTCGGCTAGCGTCGCCTTGGGGTCTAAAGCCAAGAGGCAGTGATGCGCGATCAGACAAGGCCGGTCAGGCAGCGGCGGGTTTTCCATATCCCGGGCTATGATCCTATTCCGCCCCGCCGCTATCGTGAGCTTTACCGCACCGAAAGTGCCGCGCAGGCTGAGATTAGCGGCTATCAGATCGCCGTGCAGGCCAAGCCCGCCTCTGACAGTTTTGGCTGGTCGGTGGCTGCGCGCATTGATGACGCAGATGTGCGGTCTGATATCGATGTGCTGGTCTGGTCGGATATCGTGCGTGATAGCATGGCCCAATCTATTCCCGCCACTTATCTGCAACTGCTGCAAACGGCCTGGATTTACATTAGCACCGGCACGCTGCGCCGCCTGATGTGGATGCGCAAAGGGCCGGTGATTGCGGCCCTTTACCCGGTGGGCATGCTATTGCTGCAATTGCTGATTGCCGTCCTGTTAGGCCAGTTTCTGGGCAATCTGGTGCAGGCGGGGGCACTGGCGCTGGCCGCGATGACCGGCGGGTTGTTAGCGACCATCTTGGGTTGGGTCGGATGGGTATTGAAATACGCGCTTTGGCTTGCGGTGGTTGTTTTCGTCCTGCGCTGGTGCAAGGCCCGCGATAACAAGCTTTTCGCCTATTACCTGATGCATGACTATGCGTTTTCGGCCCGGTTGCGCGGTGCGACCCCGCCCGCGTTAGAGACACGGATGGCGGCGTTTGGCGACCGGATTGCCGCCGCTTTTACGGCCGATGTGGATGAGGTTCTGGTGGTTGGTCATTCATCGGGTGCGCATCTGGCGATTTCCATTCTGGCTGATCTGATCCGACAAGGGCGCGTTCCCGCGGGGGGGCCAAAGCTGGCGCTGCTGTCATTGGGGCAGGTGGTGCCGATGGTGTCGTTCCTGCCGCAGGCCGGACAGTTGCGCGCCGATCTGGCTTTTCTGGCGACGCAAGAGGCGCTGACATGGGTGGATGTCACCGCCCCCGGCGATGGCTGTTGCTTTGCGCTCTGTGATCCGGTGGCCGTGACGGGGGTCACCCCGCCGGGCAAACGCTGGCCCTTGGTGATTTCGGCGGCGTTCACGCAAAGCCTGTCGCCGGAGCGATGGAAGGCCCTGCGCTGGCGGTTCTTCCGCCTGCATTTCCAATATCTTTGCGCCTTTGATCGGCCCAGGGATTATGACTATTTCCAGATCACGGCAGGGCCCGTCAGCCTCGCTGACCGTTTTGAGGGCCGCCCCCCGTCCAAATCGCGGATTGACGTGGCCGTGTCGAAATACACATCCCTGACCGCATGACCGAACCTCATCCGCCCAAACCGCAGGCCCGCGCCGATAAAGTGTCGCTATGGCAATATATGCGTCTGTTTCGGCGCGATATCCTGTCGGCACAGCCTGCACGGCTTTACAGGGCGTGGATGGCTGAGTTTCGCACACCGTTTTTTCGCAGCTATATGATCAATGACCCTGATTTGATCCGTTATGTGCTGAATGAAAGCCCAGACGCCTTTCCAAAATCGGACCGTATTGGTGCGGGGCTGCGCCCTTTGCTGGGTGATAGTGTTTTTCTGACAAATGGTGATGTCTGGAAACGCCAGCGTCGGATCATTGACCCGGCTTTTGAAGGCGGGCGTTTGCGCGATGCGTTTCCCGGTATTCTGGCTGCGGGGCAGGCCGGGGCCGAACGGATGACCCCCGGGAGCGATTTTCAAGAGATTGAGGCGATCACCAGCCATATCGCTGCTGACGTGATTTTTCGTACCCTGTTTTCGATCCCGATTGAGGATGAAACCGCCACACAGGTCTTTGCCGCCTTTCGCGACTATCAGCGCAGTCAGCCGATCCTGAACCTTGCGGCTTTCCTGCCCGGTCCAAAATGGATGCCGCGTTTCTTTCGGCGGGGCACCAAGCAGACAGCGCGCGAAATCCGCCGTCTGATCACCCGCTTGACAGAGGACCGGCTGACGCTGATTGCCACGGGGGATGCGCCCGATGATCTGGCGACCAAAATCCTGACCACAAAGGACCCGAAAACGGATCAGACATTCACCCTGTCGGAAATGGTCGATCAGGTAGCGATCTTTTTCCTCGCTGGGCATGAAACAAGCGCGTCAGCGTTGGCATGGACGCTTTATCTGCTGGCGCAGTATCCGAATTGGCAGGACAAGGCGGCGGCCGAGGCCGCGGATTTTGACGGCAGCTTTGCCGGGCTATCTACGCTGAAACAGACCCGTGACATCTTTCGCGAGGCGCTGCGCCTTTATCCCCCCGTGCCAATGATGGTGCGCGAAGCGACCAAAGATGAGGTATTTCGCAAACGTGCGGTCAAACCCGGCGCGCAGGTGGTGCTGTCGCCCTGGCATCTGCAACGCCATACGCGCATCTGGACCGACCCGGATGGGTTTGACCCCGGACGCTGGCAGGATGATGCGAACAAACAGTGCATTCGGGATGCCTATCTGCCGTTCTCATCAGGGCCGCGTGTGTGTATCGGGGCGGGCTTTGCGATGATCGAAGGGGTCGTTTTGCTGGCAGCTTTGTTAAAGGCTTACAGGTTCGAACCTGACCCTGCGCGAATCCCTGTTCCAGCGGCCCATCTGACAGTGCGATCGCAGAACGGTATCTGGTTGCGATTCGCACGCAGATGATCCTGCAGTTGTTTCTTGAGCGGGCACAAAGCCGGAATCCGCCCCATTTTTGATCAAGCGCGCGCAACTTAAATGGCTTCATTATGTCTAGAATTGGCAGCTTAACCTTTGTTTAACCTGAGTTAATCCATGTATTATAAGCACTTAGGGAGCTTGGAGGCGACATTTGCCCAGCGAGGCCAGAATTGCGCTGCCATTTTTCCGCCTCATTGCTGGTCATATTAGAGGTTCAAGCGCAAATCGAGTTTATCGGGGGATGACATGACTATTGCACTACCAGGAAGTTCAAAGCTGGGCCTATCAGGATTGATGGGTCGTAAGCGTCGCAATGCTGAGAAGGGCACACCGAAACCTGCTGCCAAGCAGTTACGCCCGGAAGAGGTTGCGAAATTGTTTACGCAGGATCCGACGATGGTCAAAAAGACCAAGGGTCCGGCAAAGCTGAACGACACAGAAAAGCGGGATCGTGCGCGGCTGAACAGCCTGCGTGGCGCGCTGTACTCCAAGGACTGATCACGCGGGTTTCGCGTGATCACGACGTGTTGCGGGACACAGCGCGTTCATAGACGAACACACGTAAGGCCGAGGCGAGACCGATGTCCCCTCGGCCTTCGTCTATTTCAGCGGCAAGCCCGTTGATCGTCTTGCCGTCTTCTTCGGCAATCTGACGAAACGCATCCCAAAAGATGTCTTCCAGTGAAACAGATGTGCGATGCCCGCGTAGGGTTAGCGAATGTTTGACCGGGCGGCCGTGCTTATTCATCTTCGCGCTTCAATTCTGAATGCCGCTTACGGGCCAGTTCCTCTTGTGCCGCATCCAGTTCCCGTTCGGCCTTGCTCCGCCCAAAGCGGATGACGTTTTCATCCGCCTTGGCTTTGGCCTGCGTCCGGGCGCGCGCTTTGCGCGCCTGGTTGAGGTTGATGGGCTTCACTTGGGCCCAATCATGTCTTCGGGGCGCACGACCTTGTCAAAGGTTGCTTCGTTCACAAAGCCCAGCTTGATCGCTTCTTCCTTCAGCGTCGTGCCATTCTTGTGGGCGGTCTTGGCGACGGTTGAGGCATTGTCATAGCCGATGGTGGGGGCCAAGGCCGTCACCAGCATCAGCGATTCCCGCATCAGTTTTTCGATCCGGGTTTCATCTGCCCGGATGCCTACGACGCAGTTATCTGTGAACGTGGCTGCGGCATCGCCAATCAGCTGCATGGATTGCAGCACGTTATAGGCCATCATTGGTTTCATCACGTTCAATTCGAAATGCCCCTGCGAACCGGCAAAGCCGACAGCGGCGTCATTGCCCATGACATGGGCGCAAACCTGTGTCAGTGCCTCGACCTGCGTCGGGTTGACCTTGCCGGGCATGATAGATGATCCGGGTTCGTTTTCGGGCAACATCAGCTCGCCCAACCCGCAGCGGGGGCCAGAGCCGAGCATGCGAATGTCGGCGGCGATCTTGTAAAGGCTGGCGGCGACGGTTTTCAGCGCGCCAGACATTTCGACCAATGCGTCATGGGCGGCGAGCGCTTCGAACTTGTTGGGGGCGGTTACGAAAGGCAGGCCAGTGATTTCTGCCATGTTCTTGGCCACGGTCTCACCCCAGCCTTTGGGGGTGTTCAGCCCGGTGCCAACGGCGGTGCCGCCTTGGGCAAGCTCGTAAATCGCTGGCAGCGCTGCTTTGACGCGCCGAATGCCCATGGCGACCTGATGGGTGTAGCCCGAAAACTCCTGGCCCAGCGTCAGGGGAGTTGCGTCCATGGTATGAGTGCGCCCGATCTTGATGATCGCGTCGAATTCTTTCTGCTTTTGCTCTAGCGCGGCGTGCAGTTTCGCCAGACCGGGCAGCAACACGTCATGGGCGGTTGTGGCGACGGCGATATGCATGGCGGTGGGGAATGTATCGTTAGAGGATTGCCCCATATTGCAGTGATCATTGGGGTGGACGGGGTCCTTGGACCCGATCACGCCACCCAGCATTTCAATGGCCCGGTTGCTGATCACCTCATTGGCGTTCATGTTCGATTGCGTGCCAGATCCTGTCTGCCAGACCACAAGCGGAAAGTGATCATCAAGCTTGCCTGCCACAACCTCGGACGCGGCGGCGATCATCGCGTCGGCCTTATCAGCGTCCAGTTTGCCGCGGTCTTTGTTGGCCATGGCACAGGCTTGTTTGATCACGCCCAAGGCGCGGACGATGGCGACAGGCTGCTTTTCCCAGCCGATAGGGAAATTCATGATCGACCGCTGGGTCTGCGCGCCCCAGTAACGGTCGGTTGGGACCTCCAATGGGCCAAAGCTGTCGGTTTCGGTACGGGTGTCGGTCATGATTTTGCCTCGCTCAATCTGTTGCGAAACCTATAGGTGGCGGGACCGCGGACCGCAATGTTGGTAGCGCTCACGCCACCTGATCAAATTGTGCGCCTGCGCCAATTGGTTGAGCATCGGCAACGGCACGCAATGTCTTGTCAATATGGGCGGCGTCGGGGCCATGGTAATAGAAATATGTATATCTGTCGCCCGCGTGGCTACCGCCATAGCTGTAGCCGTCGCCCAAGGCCGTCACGATCTGTTCGTTGAATGTGTCTGGATCAAAGCCTTCATAGGCTTCGTCGGGCAACCCGCTGCCATCAAGACCTATCCCCACGACGCTGACCGTGCCAAAGCTACGCAGGCTTTTGCCCTCATCGGTGATGAATGCGGTGCCCTTGGGCGCGCCGAGTGCTTCCAGATGCGCCTGCAATTCATCCAGCCGTTTGTCGGACAGATCAGGCAGGGCGACCTCCAGATCGCAATAGGCGATGCCGCCATCCTCGGCCATCATGGTGCCGCCGCCCGTCACCTCGCCCAATGGGTCGCTGTCCAGCCGCGCCATGAGCGGATCTTCCCAGTAATCACCCCGGTCCATTGGGCCAATTTTCAGCGGCAGGCGCACCGAAATATATTGTGGTTCGGCCATCATAGCTTATTTCCGAAACTGGTCTAGGCTGACGACTTCGGCCTCTTTACGATCCGCGCCGTCTTCATCCTCCGGTTCGACCATTTCATCCATCGGCGCCTCTTCAACGTCGTCGGAGGCGTCTTCGTCCTCTTCTTCCTGGGTTTCAAACCGCAGGCCAAATTCGACGGATGGATCAACAAAAGTCTTGATCGCATCATAAGGAATATAAAGCGTTTCAGGGTTGTCCCCGAAATTCAGGGTGATGGTGAACCCTTCGTTGGTGACGTCCAGATTGTCGAACCAATGCTGGATCACCACAGTCATTTCGCCCGGATACCGGTCGGACAGCCAATCGGCGATTTCAACATCCGGGTGCATCGTATCAAAGGTGATAAAGAAATGATGTGCCCCCGGCAGCCCATCCTTTGCGACACGGTTCAGCACATCTTGAATAAGGCCGCGCATGGCCCGGTGCATCAGATTACCATAGTCGATAGATCTGCTCACGGCTTTGACATCCCCCGTTGTCGATATGCTCACCATAAGGGATTCGGGGCGGGAAGGAAGGGGCCATCGTCGGCTCAGCCCGCAATCTGAACGATCAGGCTAAGCCCCGCCATCACGGCCAGAACGAGGGGCAGTGGCCATCGCCGCCATAGCAGCAGAAGACCCGCCAGCAAGGCCAGCATTATGGCCACAGGTTGTGCTGATGCCAGCACTGGCAAAATCATCTGCACCGGCCCCCAGCTGATTGTGTTGAGTTCGCCAAAGAACACATGCAGCGCAAACCACAGCGACAGGTTACCGATCACCCCGACCACAGCTGCCGTGATACCTGCCAATGCCCCCCGCAGCAGCGGTTGCCCGTCTAGCCAGTCGATCAGTGGCGCGCCTGCAAATATCCATATAAAACAAGGTACAAAGGTCACCCAGAGGGTCAGGAACCCCGCCAGCAGCGCCATGGTGACGCCCCCATTAGCCAGCCCCGCAATCATGCCCACAAACTGTGTGACAAGGATCAGCGGCCCCGGTGTCGTCTCTGCCAGCCCCAGCGCATCCATCATTTGCGCCGTGCTGAGCCACGTGTATGACACCACCACCTCTTGCGTCATATAGGCCAGCACTGCGTAGGCCCCGCCGAATGTAACAACCGCCAGTTTGGAAAAGAACACGCCGACATCCATCAGGAATGCCTGATCCCACAACCCGATCAGGATCAGTGGGCTGACCCAGATCGCACCACCAACGGCGATGATCCGGGCGCTGCCGCTGAGGTCTGGTTTGCCCGGTTGGGTGGTTGAATTCTCGCCATCTTGCAGCAGCGCACCGGCCAAGGCAGCAACCGCGATCACAAGCGGGAAGGGTAGTCCGAACGCGAACAGCGCTGCGAACCCGCAAAAAGCGATCACCAGATGAGCCTGTCGCTGTAGCGCGCGTTTGCTGATCTTGATCAGGGCTTGGATGACGATGATCACCACCGTGGCCTTTACCCCCAAAAACAGCGCCTGCACCATGGGCAGATTGCCGTAGGCCCCATATGCAAGCGCCAGACACAAGATCACCAATGCGCCCGGAAGCACGAATAATCCACCGCCGATCAGCCCGCCGATGATCCCCTGCCGTCTCCAACCTGCATAGGTGGCCAGTTGCATCGCCTCTGGCCCGGGCAGCAGCATGCAGAACGACAGGGCGCGCAGGAATTGCGGCTCTGTCAGCCAATCCCGGTCTTCGACCAGCTCTTTATGCATCAAAGCGATTTGCGCTGCCGGTCCGCCGAACGACAAAAGCCCGATCCGCCCGAAGACCCTGATCAGTTCAGCCGTCATGTGTTTCGTCCTGCCCGTCGCGCGCCCAGCGGTAAAGTGCGTCATAGATGCCCATGCCTGCCTCTAACTGCTGCGTATCGTCCCGATACATGCGCGACAGGCCAACCGATACGGCCAGCAATCCAGCGGCCTGCGGCGCAAGGTCGTGACGGTCCGTGTCAGCCGCACGCACGACAGTGGCCAGCGCATCCAGGGCAGGGTGGCTTAATCCGAATTCTGCAATCATCGTGTCGAATGTGCATTGATTGCCCCTATGGACCCAGAACCCATCTTCGATATCAAACGGGGTTGCGTCGAACCGGTCTGCCACCGCCATTACCTCGGCAGGGGGCACGAACAGAAAGCGGGCATCGGGGTCTACAAAGCGCCGGATCAGCCATGGGCAGGCAATCCGGTCAATCTTGGGGCGATGTCTGGTGACCCAAAGTGGTCCTGGGATGGCATCGGCCGGAACACGCGGCAGCTTTGCATCGCGCCACGCGCGGTTGCCGCCTTGTAAGACCTGGGCATTGATCCCCGCCACGCGGAGTTGTGCGGCGACCCCATGCGACAGTTTTTTTCCCTTCTGGCAGATGACGACGGTGTCACGACTGTTAAGGTCGTGGGTTAATCCGTTGATATCATTGTAAGCATATCGCTTTGCCGTGGGGATCAGGTACGGATCATCGACAAAGTCACTATCAATGCAGACATCTACCAGCACTGGAGACGCGGGCGTACCAATCAGGCGCATCAGCTGGGCGGGTGTGATTTCGTTGAAGGCAGCCATGGTGCATCCTTTCTGAAAGTGGTCAGTGGATGCGACGCTTGAGCCTGAGCCTCACGGGGTGCTCGCGGACCCCATGGCGCGTTTGTGCGAAATCAATGCGCCCGCGTCAATACTATCCCACGATCTTGCTGATCTCGCGCAGGATTTTGGCCCGGATGGCGCTGGGATATTCGCGATGGGTGCGGGCGGTGATGACAAAGCCGTTGCGGGTGATCACCGCACCCCGGTAGAAATTGGTGATCGCCAACCCCATCGATTCAATGGCAATCCCGTTGATTGTAACGCCTGCACGCTCTGCCGCGTTGCGCGCATCCCTGACTGCAGTGCCGCCATTGGGCGTGCCGTCGCCGGACACATCGATGACCTTGCGCCGACAGTCCGGCACCTGATCGAACAATGGCAGCGAGAAATAGATCGCCTCTGCCGGGGCGGTGTCGGACAGCACAAAGGCGCGTTGCATCAGACGGGCCTGATTGGCAAGGTAATCGGCGTCCAGTGCGGTTTTGATGCGAATCCAGGGGATCGATAGTTCCTGTTTATCCTCGCCGGACCACTGCACCACGGCAATCGCGGTTTCGGTCCTGATCATCGTTTCAACAATTTCAGGATCGCGCAGCGCATCGGCCAAACCATCGGTCTGCAATCGGTATTCGCCCGTGTCGATTGAATTGGAGACGTCGATTGTCAAAACAAGTGCCGTGTCGCAAGCCTGCGCTGAGAATGGGAGCACGCCAATCAACGATGCGAACGCTATTTTCAAAAAGCTCATGGAACCATCCTGCGCAGCAGTTCCGTCCAATTCAAGTCACAATGGTTAACCTGAGGTAATGTCGATTTGATCAGGATTTCCATCGCGGTTGCCCAATTCTGCCGTTTTATCGGCTTAATTGGGCGGGAGGTTGCACAGACGATAACGCACGAAATTGACTGATCCGTCGCTCTCAATCCCACTCACGGAACTGATCGCCCGCCGGACGCATAGAAAGGTTCACAATGCCTAACCCACCACTCACACGCCGGCTGGCAATAACACTGGCGGCGGTCGCTGGTTTTTCAACGGCAACCCCGGCTTTGGCCGACGACGCGCTGACACAAGTACAACTGGCCAGTAACCTGACGGCACTGGTTTATGAGGCCTCTGCGTCCGCCTGCATGGTGAATGCGGGGATCGACGCGGATGTTGAGATGAAGGCCCTTGTAGCTGCCCGTAAAGAGTTCAATGCGACCATGCAGATGCTGGCAGATGATGGTCTGTCGGACCGTGTCGAGGTGGTCGCACAGGCATGGCTGCCGCTGGATGAGGCGTTCAGCATGATCATCTTTGGTGACGCCCCTGCAGGCCATATCGCGATGATCAACGAAGCGCGCCCAACGGTCGAAAACGCGGCCTTTTTGCTGGCTGATCAGGCATCGCTGCAACCACAATATGTGGCACAGATGACTGCCGCAGATGCCTTTACCGTTGATCTGGCCGAGCGGCAGGAAGTTCTTGTTCAGAAAATGAAATTGATGTCCTGCGAGATGAATGACGCGCCCGTTTTTGAAGAGGCAAAGACCGCACTGCTGGACACGATGTCCTATTATGAGCGGTCATTGGAAGCCCTGACACAGGGGCGGCCTGATCTGGCCATCGCGGCGCCCACCGATTATGCCACCCAGCAAGTGTTGGCGGCTGCACGGTTTGACTGGCAGACCATGAAGCCGATCCTGGCGACAATCGCTGTAACAGGCTCTGCCTCACCCGATGCGTTGCACCGTCTGCGCGTACGTACCGATGGGTTGGGCGGGCGGATGGCCGAACTGGTCGACACGTATCACGCCCCCGCTGATGGCGGTGTGTCGCCACAGGTTGCGGTGCTGGACTGATCTGAAAACCCTTTCTAAACAACACAATAAGAGGGCCATTGCATCTGCGATGGTCCTTTTTTGTTGTCTGGTGGAAAGTGCAGGTTTCTGTTGCCAGGTACCTGCGAACCCCGCCCAAGGTCGCAAAACCTTAGGAGTTAATTTTCGATATTAGGCACAGCTTACGCTGCGACTGCCATCGGTGCATTGTTGTCATTTGCAACTATACAATTTGTACCGATAACGGTGGTAACTCACCGAGACAAAGCAAACCCCTTTAGACGTTCGTCGATCCTGTTTCGTCCCCATGGCTGCCAAATGAGCAGTGTTTGGTGGAGACGCCGGGTACCGCCCCCGGGTCCGATCCGCTTATTACGAGCGCGTTTATGTCCATAGTCCCGAAGGACAACACATACATAGGCAACGTTCGGTGCGCAGGCAAGGGGTGCGCAACACCGCTGTTTCGCCATACACCCCCGAATCATCCATTAACGCAAGCAAATCAGGGATTTTGGGCGGTCTGCAAAGCGTCGGCCAGACGTCGGCAAAACGTCGGACCCCGTGACGCCTGTTGCCCCCTTTAAGGGTGCGTGCGGTGCAAATGTGAAGCCTGCGTTAAGATTTGACCGGGCAGGTGCTGATCCCCAGCATCGCGTAGATCGAGCACATGCCGGTGATCGCCGTGACCAGCAACATCGCCGCCAGAATACCGGCGATCAGCAGGGCGGTGCCGGTCAGGGCGCCGCTGGCCCAAAGGCCCGCGACGATCACGGCGGGCAGGGCCCTGATCCACCTGTCCAATGTGCCGACATTGCGGGTCGTGAGTTTTTTCAAAAGTGACATCTGTTTTCCTTTTCTATGATTGGGTTGTGGCGAAGGTGGCGAGGCTTTGCAGGCCTGCGGCATACATGTTGTTGACCATCTGCACGGTGGCGGTTTCTTCGTCGTCGGCGACGGTGAATTGTGCGCTCCAACTGACATGGGTTTCCCCGTTCAGATCATCGACCCGCAAGGTGCCGACCACGCCTTGCGCGGGCAGGGGATGGCTGTCGATGGCGTAGCTGAAGCTGCGCGTCTTGTCGTCGCGGATGAGGATCCGTTCGTCCAGTTGTCCGCCATTTGTCATGATGCACACCCGTTTGATGTCGTCATCGGCATAGGTGACATCGGAGGATTGGATCAGTGCCGGATACCAGCGTTCCATGCCTTCGACCTGATTGATGATCGCCCAAACCTGATCGGGCGGGGCGGGTATTTGGCGTGATTGCATGACGTGACAATGTTTCATGATCTGGTCCTTTGGTGGTTGTGTTCTTCAAATGGCATGTGCTGTGGGTTTCATAAATGGTCCGAAATGATATGCTTTGGTGCGTAAATGGACCAAAGGTATCAGCATGGATTTGCAAATTGACTGGGATGATCTGCGCCTGTTTCAGGCCTTGGCTGTGCATCCGACCGTGCGCGCCGCCGCAGCAGCACTTGGCATCAGCCATTCAACCCTGTCGCGCAGGCTGGATCGGTTGGAGCATCAGGTGGGTGCTGCGTTGTTCGAAAGGGGACCGCGCGGTTTTACCCTAACCACATCGGGGCAGGTGTTGCTGGGGTCGGTTGATGCGGCTGCGGCGCAGTTTGATGCGGGCCTATTGAAAGTGTCGGGGTTGGATCAGCGTCTGGCCGGGCCGATCAGGCTGACCTTGCCCGATTTTCTGGCGTTTTATTGCCTGCTGGACCCGCTGCGGCAGTTTCAGGCGGCCTATCCCGACATCGCGTTGGAAGTTGATATTTCCTATGCCGCTTTTGATCTGGACCGGCGCGAGGCGGATGTGGCAGTGCGCATGATTGCCGTTGATGCATCACCGCCTGAAACGCTGGTCGGGCGTCGGGTGGGCGTGTCCCATGCCACGGGTTACGGTGCTGATGGCGGCAATGCATGTTGGTTGGGGTGGGCGGCCGATGATGATGGTGATTGGGCGTGCGCGACGCCCTATCCGGATTGGCCGGTGGTTGGGTCCTACAATCATGCTGAATTGCAACATCACGCCGCTGTTGCGGGATTGGGGGCCGCCTATTTGCCCTGCATTATCGGGGACGCCGACCCGCGCCTGACCCGGCTGCCGGGCATGGTCCCCAAACCTGCCCGCGACATCTGGGTCCTGACCCATCGTGATTTGCGCGAAACGGCCCGGATGAAGGTTCTGCGCGACTTTATTGCTGCTGCGTTGATCAAGGCGCGCCCGGCGCTGGAAGGTCAGATGTTGAGCCAGATGGCGGGAACTGCGACCGCGAATTCAACAAGGAAATAAACCCATTTCTTTTGCGATTGCCCGTCAAGGATCAGCGATGTCAGCCGCCCGGCGGCGGCCCCCATCCAACAGAACCCAAGCATGACATAAGCCGGTGGCGTGCCAAGGATCAGCGCCCCGATCCCCATGCCCACAAAAAGGCACCCGACAGAAGCCCGGATTTCCGACATCCCCATGGTGGTTTCGCCCATGGTCAGATCGAGCGCCCCAAGCGTGTAGCGGGGCGCGAGCCAGCCAAAGCAGCCCAAGCCGATGCTGAGAAGGGCGAAGATGATGTTGATAATGTCCATGGGCGGTGATCCTTTGGGTGCAGCCCTATAGATGGCTTAAATTGCGAGGGGATCAATGGGGTGAGGCCACTAAGGTTCGCTGCATCAAACAGCCCCCGGATCGCCTGCGATCCGGTTGGCGCCCGACCCTACTGTTGGGCAGCGAATCCTGCCCTAATTTCCGCCGCTTTGGAACATCGTCGCGTCTGCTGCCGCTTTGCGGATCGCGTTGGATTTATGGACGGTTTCCTGATATTCGGCCTCTGGATCGCTGTCATAGACAACGCCGCCACCGGCCTGGATATACAGCTTTTCATCCTGCAACACCGCCGTGCGTAGCGCGATGCACATGTCCATGTCGCCATTGGCGCTGAAATAGCCGCAGCCGCCGCCATAGACGCCGCGCTTTTCCGGCTCTAGTTCGTCAATGATTTCCATCGCCCGCACCTTGGGTGCGCCTGATACGGTGCCAGCGGGCATGCCTGCGAAAAAGGCGCTGAGCGCGTCCTGATCATCGGCCAGTTCGCCCACCACGTTGGACACGATATGCATCACATGGCTGTAGCGTTCGACAATGAATTTTTCGGTTGGGCGCACGGTCCCGATCTTGCTGACCTTGCCGGTGTCGTTGCGCCCCAGATCAAGCAGCATCAGATGTTCGGCCAGTTCTTTTTTGTCGGCCATCAGGTCGGTCTCGTTGGCATTGTCTTCCTCGACCGTGGCCCCGCGTGGCCGTGTGCCTGCGATCGGTCTGATTGTCACCTCTGACCCGAAGACCCGCACCAGAATTTCGGGGCTGGCCCCGATCACCTGAAACCCGCCGAAGTTGAAGAAGAACATGAAGGGTGATGGGTTGGTCCGCCGCAGTGACCTGTAGAGCGAGAAGGGCGGTTCGCGGAAGTCTTGCGTCCAGCGTTGCGAGGGGACGACCTGAAAGATGTCGCCCGCCCTGATATAGTCTTTGGCCTTTTCAACGGCTTGCAGGTAATCGGCATGGTCGAAATTTGATACGGGCGGTGCGACTGGGGCCGGATCAGCGAGTGCCCGGCCGGTGCCCGGCATGGGCCGTTCCAGCGCGCGCTGCGCGTCCATTACCCGTTCGGCGGCTTGTGCATAGGCGGCGCGCGCGGGCAGGTCATCGTTCACGTAAGCGGGCGCGACAAGGATCACGTCGCCCTTGACCCCGTCCAGCACTGCCACGACCGATGGCCGCATCATGACCGCATCAGGCAGGCCAAGCGGGTCGGGGTTCACGTCAGGCAGGTGTTCGACCAGCCGGATCATGTCATAACCCAGATATCCGAATAGCCCGGCAGAGGCCGCAGGCAGGTCGGCGGGCAGATCAATCCGTGCTTCGGCCAGCAGGCTGCGCAGGGCGGTGAGCGGGTCATCGTCCATCTGGGTCCAGCCGTTATCATCGAACCGGGCCTGTCTGTTGACCCGCGATGATGTGCCCCGGCATTCCCAGATCAGGTCCGGGTTCATCCCGATGATGGAATAGCGCCCGCGTATTTCGCCCCCTGTCACGCTTTCGAGCATGAAGGCGTTTTTGCCTGCGCCCGACAGTTTCAGCATCAATGATACCGGCGTGTCCAGATCAGCGGCGATCCGTGTGTAAACGATCTGGTTTTCGCCCGCGTCATAGCCGCGTGCGAAACTGTCATAATCGGGCAAAAGCGCCATGGCGGACCTATTGGAACTGGGCGTTGACCGCGTTCACGGTTGCCTGATTGATGTTAAGCTCGGTGCGTTCCTGCACGGATGTGGCGTAGGCGTCAAAGACCTCTTGCGCGATTCCGGCTGCGGCATTTGCCGCAAGCTGTTCGCGTTGGGCTGCATTCGTTTCTGCCGTCAGATCAGCGGGTGCGATATCGTCGAGCCGCAGGATGATCGCGCCTTCGGTGTCGGCTGGGATGACGCGGGTTTCGCCCACGGTCATTTCAAACATCTGGTCGATGAAATCGGTTGGTGTGCCTTCAACAAAACTGCGCCGCGTCAGATCGGCATCCACGGTCGGCGTCAGCCCCAGCGTGTCGAACCCGGTGAGGGGTTGGATTGATGCGGCGACCTCTTCTGCCTGGGCGATGATCGCGTCCTGCCGGGCTTGTGCCTGCCACGCGGTTTTGACCGCATCGCGGACATCATCAATCGGTTGCACGGTTGGCGGGGTGACGCCGTCCAGCCGCAGCGCAAAGATGCCGCCATCGGCCAGATCGATCACCTCTGCAAAGGCGCCTTCCTGCACCTCTGCGGCGGCCTGACGGAAGGCGTCATAGGCGGCGATCCCATCGGCGATATCTGCCGTCCAGTTGATTGTGCCCAGTTCCATATCGGTGCGTTCGGCGAGGTCTTCCATTGTGGCCCCACCGGCCAGCAGGTCGATGATCTGGTCGGTGCTGTTATTGATCACCTCGCGGGCGGCATCGGCGGCCAGTTCTTCGCGCAGGCCCGGTGTCGCCTCTTCCAGTGATGTTTCCTGCGCTGTCAGAACCGCGTTCATGCGGAATAATGCTGGCCCAAGCCCGGAATTGAAGGGCCCGACAACTGCACCCGGGTTGGCGGCAAAGACCGCTTCACCCGCATCGCCAAGGCTTTCCTGATCGACATCGCCCAGATCGATATCCGCAAGGCTAAGCCCGCGTTCGATCACCAGATCCTCGACAGTGATGTTTTCGCTGTCCAGACGCGCCTTGGCGTCGGCGGCATCGGCCTGACTGATATAGACCAGCCGTTCGACCAGCCGCCGTTCCGGCTGAACGAATTCGGCGATCCTGTCCTGATAAATCCGCGCGATCTGGTCGTCAGAAACGGTCATCTGGTCCTGGATCATTGTTGGGGTCAGCCAGACATAGGTAATGTCGCGGGTTTCGGGCAGGGTGAATTTATCTGGATTGGCATCATAATAGGCCTGTTGATCAGCCTCTGTCGCGCCCGGAACAGGTGCAGTCAGCGCATCGGCACCAAGGGTTGCCCAGGTCACGCTGCGCTGTTCGCCAAGATATTGCACCAGCACATCGGCGTAAGCTTCCGCCTCTGGGATGCCACCAACGACGGCGCCTTGTAGCAGGGTGCGGGCCACATCTTCACGCAGGCCATCCTCGAACTCTGCCTCGCTTTGCCCGCTTTGCCGCAGGGCAAAAGCATAGCTTTCGCGGTTGAATGTGCCACCGGCCCCTTGGAATTGCGGAATTTGGCGCAGGCGGTCCAGCACGGTTTCATCACCGGCTGAGATGCCCAATTGGGCGGCTTCATTGTCCAGCGTGCGCGTCAGGATCAATTGCCCCAATGCGGCCTGATCGATGCCAAAGGCCTGCGCCTGCTGAAACGAAATCTGTGTGCCGAACTGCGCGGACAGCGCCCGGATCTGTTGGTTCAGGGCGTTCTGATAGGCGTTCACGCTGACGTCTTTTTCGCCGACCGTGCCGATGCTGCGGATATTCCCGCTCAGCCCGCCGGATCCAAACCCCGCCAGCCCCAGCAGAATGAGGATCACAACGAACCAGACGCCGTATCGTTTATTCTTTTTCTCAGCCATGAAACCTGCCCGTTACCTGTTATCCCCCGGTCCGGGGTTGCGCATGAATACGAGGCTGCGGGCAGGGGCGCAAGTGTCAGTAACGCAGTGCTGACAGCCGTTCAAACAGGGTCTGCACACCGGCCCGGTCGATATTGGCGAAGGCGATGCGGACCTGGTTGTGCCCGTCGGGGATATCGTCAGGCATGAACATGGTGCCGGGCAACAAAAGCACGCCTGCATCGGGTACCAATCTGCGCGCCAGCTCTGCCGAGGATATGCCAAACGGATGCTGTAGATAGGCAAAATAGGCGCCACATCCCATCAGTTTCCAGCCCTTTGCGGCCAGCATTGGGAAATGGTCGGAAATTGCCGCGCGCCGGTTCAGGATTTCATCCCGTTCACCCGCCAGCCATTGCGACAGATTCTGCATCCCCCAAAGTGCCGCGCGTTGCCCCAGCTGGTTTGGGCAGATGGTGACCGTGTCGAGGAATTTTTCCATCTCGGCCAGCCTTGCAGTGCTGGCCACCACAGCCCCGACCCGGTGGCCGGTCAACCGGTAGGCTTTGGAAAAGGAATAGAGGTGGATGAATGTGTCGGCCCATTGCGCATCGGTGAACAGGTCATGCGGCGCGTCTGTTCGACTGTCGAAGTCGCGATATGTTCCGTCCACGATAAGGGCGATTTCATGCGCACGGGCGAGGTCAAGAAAAGCGCGCAGCGTTTCCCTGGGGTATTCGACGCCGCAAGGGTTATTGGGGCTGACGAGGGCAATCGCCTTTGTGCGCGGCGTGATCAGCTTTGCAGCCGCACCCGCGTCGGGGATCATGCCATCGCCGACCATCAGCGCGCAGGTCTTGACCCCGGACATGTCCAGCCACATCCGGTGGTTGAAATAATAAGGGATTGGCAGGATCACCTCATCCCCTTCATTGCACAGCGATGCGATGGTGGCGGCAAAGGCCTGATTGCAGCCCGATGTGATCGCCACCTGATCGGCGTCGATCTGGCCGCCGTAATCGGATGACCATTGCGTCGCCAGTGTTGCGCGTAAATCCGGCAGGCCAAGCACGGGACCGTAAAGATGCGTCTCTGCATCGCCCACAATCATCTCGGCCATGGCCGCCCGCATGGGCGCGGGGGGCGGATCAACCGGGGCGGCCTGACTGACATTGAGCAGGGGGCGGTCTGCCGGATGGGTGACCCCGTCGAGCCAGCGCCGGGCCTCCATCACAGGTGGTGCAAATGTGGTGGCTGTCCGTGACTGTGACATGGGTTTTCCAAAATGGGCGGCTGCGCCGCAAGAGATGTTTGGTTTGGCGCTAGTCTGTCCCGCGGTATGGCTGCACATATTGTAGTGCCATATCCCACGGGAAGAAGATCCAGGTGTCCTGGCTGACTTCGGTAATGAACGTATCGACCTGCGGCCGTCCTTTGGGTTTGGCGTAGACTGTCGCGAAATGCGCATTGGGATAAAGCGCACGCACAAGTTCCAGCGTTTTGCCGCTATCGACCAGATCGTCGATAATCAGAATGCCCGTGCCGTCACCCATCAGGTCGTCATCGGGGGCTTTGAGCACTTTTGCCTCTGACTGGTCCTGATGGTCATAGCTTTTGACGCTGATCGTATCGACGGTGCGGATATCCAACTCTCGGGCTGCGATCATCGCGGGTGCCATCCCGCCGCGGGTGATTGCGACAACACCTTTCCATGCCCCGTTATCAGGCCCTTGCCCGTCAAGACGCCAGGCCAGCGCGCGGCTGTCACGGTGGATCTGATCCCAGCTGATGTGGAAACCTTTCTCATGGGGCAGGCGGGTGTCTGTCATGGTGTCATCTTTCAAATCGAAGGTATCAGTCAGCGGTTTATTCTTTGGTGATGTCGGGGGCGTCGACCGCCTTCATCCCGACGACGTGATAACCGGCGTCGACATGCAGCACCTCGCCGGTGACTGCACTGCCCAGATCAGAGAGAAGATAGAGGGCTGATTTCCCCACCTCTTCCTGTGTCACGGTGCGCCGCAATGGGCTGTTATATTCGTTCCATTTCATGATGAGCCGAAAATCGCCGATGCCGGATGCGGCAAGGGTCTTGATCGTGCCAGCGCTGATCGCGTTTACCCGGATATTGTCCTTGCCCAGATCCTCGGCCAGGTAGCGCACGGACGCCTCTAACGCGGCCTTGGCGACGCCCATGACGTTGTAATGCGGCATGACTTTTTCGGCGCCATAATAGGTGAGCGTGAGGCAGGAACCGCCCTCTGTCATCATTTTTTCGGCGCGCTGTACGACGGCGGTGAAAGAGTAGACAGAGATGTCCATGGACATCTGGAAATTCGCCCGGCTGGTGTCGACATAGCGCCCGCGCAGTTCTGATTTATCTGAAAAACCAATGGCATGCACGATGAAGTCTAGCTTGCCCCAGCGTTTTTCCAGTTCTGCAAACAGCGTGTCGATCGAGGTCTCATCACCCACATCGCAGGGCAACACGATATCTGACCCGACGGAGGCGGCCAGCGGTTCAACCCGTTTGCGCAGCGCATCACCCTGGAACGAAAATGCAAGTTCGGCGCCGGCATCGGCGCAGGCTTTGGCGATCCCCCAGGCGATGGATTTGTCATTGGCCAGACCCATGATCAGGCCGCGTTTGCCCCGCATCAGATTGCTGCTCATTTCATGTGTCCCTTGTCCCATTTGACGGTGTCAAAAGTGGTTTATGCCATTGCCAACCCGTCAGCAACCTGTTGCCGAAGTCAGGTAAAGTGGTTGCCACTGTGTTGGATTGCTCATAACCGTTACGGCGGGGGCGTAAACAGGGATCGGCAATGTCTGATCGGGACGGCATATTTGCGGGCAATGACCCGTTCGATATCGCGCGGGCATGGCTGGAGGAAGCGTCCAAGGCTGAACCCAATGATCCGAACGCAATAGCATTGGCGACGGCCGATGCTGAAGGCTTGCCAAATGTGCGGATGGTCCTGCTGAAGGAGATTGAAGCCGAAGCGTTTGTTTTCTATAGTAATTATGAGAGCAAAAAGGCGTCAGAGATCGCACATGCCGGTAAGGCTGCGTTTGTCATGCATTGGAAATCCCTTGCACGGCAAATCAGGGTGCGTGGTCTGGTCAGCAAAGAAGACGGTGAAGTCGCCGATTCCTACTATCGGTCCCGCTCACTCAAGAGTAGGTTGGGAGCGTGGGCGTCGCGGCAGTCGCAGCCGCTCACGTCGCGTGCGTCTTTGATGGCGGACGTTGCAAAAGTAACGATGCAAAAGGGGATGGATCCGGAACGTCCACCCTTTTGGGGCGGGTATCGTATCGCGCCGTTGGAGATCGAGTTTTGGTCCGACGGTCAATTTAGGTTGCATGACCGGTTTCGGTGGTCACGCATAGCAATTGATCAAGACTGGGAAATTACCCGATTAAATCCTTGAATTTCACGTATCGTGAAATGCAAGGCCTTGATGTTTGGGCGGTTTTCTGGTCGTGATCGGAAGTAGAAGTTAAAGTCGGCGACATCGTTCAAAACGGTGCCGTTTAGGGGAAGACAAGATGAATACGCAGGACACCGGCGGACAACGGCAGGTGAATGGCCAGGTGAAGTGGTTTGATCCGACCAAGGGGTTCGGGTTTGTCGTGGCTGACTTGGGCGGCCCGGACATACTCTTGCACGCCAATGTCTTGCGAAATTTCGGTCAGGGATCCGTTGTTGACGGCTCTGCTATCGAGATTCTCGTGCAGGACACGCAGCGTGGTTTACAAGCCACCCAAGTGTTATCGATCACACCGCCACAGGCTGACACATCCGTTCCGTTGCGGGATATGATGGAATTTACGCCAGAGGATATCCTCAAGCGGCCGATTGAACCCGCACGGGTGAAGTGGTTCGACAAGGCGAAGGGTTTTGGTTTTGCCAATATCTTTGGCAATGACGAAGACGTCTTTATCCATGTCGAGGTTCTGCGCCGGTCGGGTCTGTCTGATCTGCAATCTGGCGAGGCTGTCGGTTTGCGACTGGTGGATGGCGAACGCGGTCGCATGGCCATCGAGGTTGTCGGCTGGGAGGCCGCGGTCAAGTGAAATGCTATCTGACGGCTGCGCTGATTGTGCTGGCCGGGCAGCCTGTCTGGGGGCTTTGCGCCGAGGACAAGGTTGCGGTTGTTGGCGACTGGGGGCAGGCCACCTTTACTGTTGATGTGGCTGATGATCCGCAAGAGCGCGCGCAGGGTTTGATGTTTGTCGAACAGATGCCCACGCTGGCGGGGATGCTGTTCGTCTATGAAGAACCGCAGCGTGTCAGTTTCTGGATGAAGAACACGCTGATCCCGCTTGATATGGTTTTTGTTGGCCCCTTGGGCGAGGTGATGTCAGTGCATGAAAATGCAATACCGGGTGACCTGACCGCCATTCCGAGCGGTGACGGTATATTGGCCGTGCTGGAAATCAATGGCGGGTTGGCGGCCCGTCTGGGCATCGCAGAAGGGGACGTTTTGCAGCATCCCAGCTTTGGCGCGGATGCGATCCTGCCTTGTGAACAAACTTCGGAAAGTTAGGGCTTTTCAAATCAGTTTCGGGGGGCTAAAGACACGCCATGGTTCGGGGCGTAGCGCAGCCTGGTAGCGCATCTGTTTTGGGAACAGAGGGTCGGGAGTTCGAATCTCTCCGCCCCGACCACTTCAAAATCTTGATAAATGAACCGCCGATTCGGCGGTTTATTTGTTTCTGCCTATGGCTGGCTAGTCACCCGCTGCGGATGTTAATTCTTTGTTAATCTTGTTTAATTGCGTCAGAACATGCGCTGCAATCCTCACCCAAGAAATGAGCCATCGGCGCTAAGTGGGCCGAACAAAAGGTTTTCTCAAAATCGTGATAAATTGTGCCTTGTGGATAAAGCGGTGCATGAATCACAAACCCAGCGCGCCACCCACTCTGTCACAAATCCGTCAAGTTCTTTAATCGACATTTAGTGTTAAAAATCCGTTGACCCCCTAGGGCTAGATACGTCAAGTTGTGCAGGCTGGTCACCGCGACACTAGATGTGGTATCGGCACGGGGACAGTTTCAGCAGGCGGGCGCATCCGAATAACGGCGTCACGAACGAAACCCGGCTTTTGGCCGGACGGTCGAATGCGGCCTGAAACTATCACGAAGACATAAATGCGCGCCGTCCAATCGGTGCATTTCAGGTATTTGCCGCAACGACGGCAGTAGACAGAAGTAGGGGCAGCAAGAATGCAGATCGAACGCAATTTCACCAAGGATGGCCAGGACGCATATGCAGAACTGGCGTTCAAAGCGACAACATCAGAGATTCGTAACCCTGATGGGACAATCGTTTTCAAACTTGAGAATTGCGAGATCCCGGCCAGTTGGAGCCAGGTTGCCTCTGACGTCATCGCGCAGAAATATTTCCGCAAGGCTGGCGTTCCGTCCGCGCTGAAAAAGGTGAAGGAAAAGGGTGTTCCAGAATTCCTGTGGAAGTCCGTGCCTGCCAAAGGCGCCACATTTGGTGGTGAAACATCCGCCAAGCAGGTTTTTGACCGTCTGGCAGGTGCCTGGACATATTGGGGTTGGAAAGGTGGCTATTTCTCGTCCGAGGATGATGCCCGCGCCTATTTCGACGAAATGCGCTATATGCTGGCAACACAGCGCGCCGCGCCCAACAGCCCGCAATGGTTCAATACCGGCCTGCATTGGGCTTACGGGATCGATGGTCCGGCGCAGGGCCACCATTATGTTGACTACAAGACCGGTGAGCTGACCAAATCCACATCAAGCTATGAGCATCCGCAGCCGCATGCCTGTTTCATCCAGTCGGTTGACGATGATCTGGTCAATGATGGCGGCATCATGGATCTGTGGGTCCGGGAGGCGCGTCTGTTCAAATACGGTTCTGGCACCGGCACCAACTTTTCATCGCTGCGTGGCGAAGGTGAGCCGCTGTCCGGTGGTGGCAAGTCATCCGGCCTGATGGGTTTCCTGAAAATCGGCGACCGCGCTGCGGGTGCGATCAAATCGGGTGGCACAACCCGCCGCGCGGCCAAGATGGTGATTGTTGATGCCGACCATCCCGATATCGAGGAATTCATCAACTGGAAGGTCATCGAAGAGCAGAAAGTGGCGAGCATCGTCGCGGGCTCCAAAATGCACGAGCGTTATCTGAACGCGATCTTCCAGGCGATCAAATCATGGGATGGGGAAGAGGTGTCTGCCTATGACCCCAAAACCAACGACACACTGGCCGCTGCCGTCAAGGACGCCAAGAAATCCGCGATCCCGGAGACATATATCAAACGCGTGCTGGATTACGCCAAGCAGGGCTATTCCAGCATCGAATTCCCGACCTATGACACCGATTGGGATTCGGAAGCCTATTCCAGCGTTTCCGGCCAGAACTCCAACAACTCCATCCGCGTCACCGATGCGTTCCTGAAGGCCGTCGAAGACGACGCGGATTGGAAACTGATCAACCGCAAGAACGGTGAATGCGCGCGGATCATCAAGGCGCGCGACCTGTGGGAGCAGGTGGGCCATGCCGCATGGGCCTGCGCCGATCCTGGCATCCAGTATCATGACACGGTCAATGCCTGGCACACATGCCCCGAAGATGGTGAAATTCGCGGCTCAAACCCTTGTTCTGAATACATGTTCCTTGATGACACGGCCTGTAACCTGGCGTCGATGAACCTGCTAACCTTCTACAAGGAGGGGCAGTTTCAGGCAGAGGATTACATGCATGCGACCCGTTTGTGGACGGTGACGCTGGAAATCAGCGTGATGATGGCGCAGTTCCCATCCAAGGAAATCGCGCAGCGGTCTTATGATTTCCGCACTTTGGGGCTGGGCTACGCCAATATCGGCGGGCTCTTGATGAATATGGGCTACGGCTATGACAGCGACGAAGGCCGCGCCATGGGGGCTGCGCTGACGGCGATCATGTCGGGCGTGTCCTATGCCACATCCGCTGAGATGGCGGGCGAGTTGGGCGCATTCCCCGGCTACAAGAAGAACGCCAAGCATATGTTGCGCGTGATCAAGAACCACCGGCAGGCAGCGACAGGCAAAACCACCGGCTATGACAAGCTGGATGTGAAGCCGGTTCCGTTGGACCACGCCAATTGCCCTGATCAGCGGCTGGTCGAATTGGCCGTGTCATCCTGGGATGAGGCGTTGGCGCTGGGTAAGAAACATGGCTATCGCAACGCACAGGTGTCGGTCATCGCGCCCACCGGCACCATCGGTCTGGTCATGGATTGCGACACAACCGGGATTGAGCCTGATTTCGCCTTGGTCAAGTTCAAGAAACTGGCCGGTGGCGGTTATTTCAAGATCATCAACCAGTCGGTGCCAGCCGCACTTGAAACGCTGGGCTACGGTTCTGCCGAGATTGAAGAGATCATCGCCTATGCTGTCGGTCATGGGTCCATCGGGCAGGCACCTGCGATCAACCACACATCGCTGATCGGACATGGGTTTGGGCAGGCGGAACTGGACAAGGTTGAGGCCGCGCTGGCATCTGCCTTTGATATCCGGTTCGTGTTCAACCAATGGACGCTGGGCGAGGAGTTCTGCACTAAGACCCTGGGTATTCCGGCTGCCAAGCTGAATGATCCGACCTTTGATCTGCTGCGCCACCTTGGGTACAGCAAGCAGGATATCGATGCCGCCAATGACCATGTCTGCGGTACGATGACATTGGAAGACGCGCCACATCTGAAGGCAGAGCATTACAATGTCTTTGACTGTGCCAACCCGTGCGGCAAAAAAGGCAAGCGTTATCTGAGTGTTGACAGCCATATCTATATGATGGCGGCGGCGCAGTCGTTCATCTCGGGCGCGATTTCCAAGACGATCAACATGCCAAATGATGCAACGATTGAGGATTGCCAGAAGGCTTATGAGTTGTCCTGGTCGCTGGGTGTGAAAGCCAATGCGCTCTACCGTGACGGATCGAAGCTGTCACAACCATTGGCTGCCGCATTGGTCGAAGATGATGATGAGGCAATGGAAACGCTCGAATCCGGCAGCACACAGGAGAAAGCCGCAGTGTTGGCCGAAAAGATCGTCGAGAAGATCATTGTGCAGGAAGTCCGCAACCGCGAGCGTGAAAAGATGCCGCAGCGGCGCAAAGGCTACACCCAGAAAGCCATTGTTGGTGGGCATAAGGTTTATCTGCGCACCGGTGAGTACGAAGACGGATCGCTGGGCGAGATTTTCATCGACATGCATAAGGAAGGAGCAGGTTTCCGGGCGATGATGAACAATTTTGCCATCGCGGTGTCTGTCGGCTTGCAATATGGTGTGCCGCTTGAGGAATTCGTGGATGCCTTCACCTTCACCAAGTTTGAACCGGCAGGCATGGTGCAGGGCAATGACAGTATTAAGAATGCGACCTCGATCCTAGACTACATCTTCCGCGAGTTGGCTGTGTCCTACCTCGATCGCACCGATCTGGCCCATGTGAAACCGGAAGGTGCGACATTCGATGATGTTGGTCGGGGTGAACAGGAAGGCGTGTCCAACATTCAGGCGCCAACCGAGAATGCCGCAACCCGGTCGCTGGAAGTGCTCAAGCAGATTTCGTCGACGGGGTATCTGCGCAAGCGGATGCCGCAGGATTTAGTTGTGCTGCAAGGCGGGGTAGGTGCCACTGCACTCGCCACGGGCAGCGATCCATCAGCGGCCTTGCAAACGCTGGTGCCAGAGACGGATACATCAACCGTTGCCACGGGAACGGCCAGCCTGTCGGCCCGTGATAAGGCCAAGATGCAAGGCTATGAAGGTGACCCATGTGGGGAATGCGGAAATTACACGCTGGTGCGGAACGGCACCTGCATGAAATGCAACACATGCGGTGGCACCTCCGGGTGTAGCTGACAAATTGAGAGTTGGGGAGCAGTGTTGGCGCACCGCTCCCCGGCTCACCCCGCAAAAAATCTAGTACGCTGCGGGGATTGCGAGTTCGGCTCTTGCGAGTCGACTGAAAGAAGAAAGGTCACATACGGACGAAGCAATCAATAGCGTGCTGAGAAACGTCCACATGAAATTTCATCCGCTGTGGATGCAATGTGGATATCTGCCAAGGAGAATACAAAAAATGGCTGATGAGCGCGACTACTGGACCCAAAAACGTCCAGATGGAAAATGGGAAACCAAACGAGAAGGTGCTGATCGTGCATCTGGGGTTTTCGAAACACAAGCTGAGGCTTGGGACCGTTCGAAAGATTTGGCGCGGGATCGGCGAGGCGAAGCCTACCTAAAGGGCAGAGATGGGTTGATCCGAGAGCGTAATACTTACGGAAACGATCCCACCAAGTCTAAAGGTTAAGTAACTAAGAGTTCCGGGGCGGGTGCGCTTGCCCTGGCGTGGATCGGGCCGCAGGCAACAAACCGAGCGGTATATAAAGAGTGAGCCTGATCAACGAAACTACAGGGGGACTTCGGTCCCCCTTTTTTCTTTTGCGATTTATGGTTTAACGACTGAAACGTCGAGGGGGGATCAAGTCATGCAGGTGACAAATATCGTGAATATGGAAAACTATCCGGTCGCGGATGCCGGGTTTCGGGAACGCTGTGCTACGACACTGAAGGATGACGGTGCGCTGGTTTTGCCCGACTTCATCCGCCCCGACGCGCTCTCTTTGATCCTATTGGAAGCCAAGGCCAAGCAGGAACAGGCCTATTTTTGCGCGCAGGATCACTCCGCCTATCTGACGCCGCATAACCCCGATTTTCCACAAGCCCACCCGGCCAACCGGCAGGTCACATCCTCCAAGGGTTGTATTTGTGACGATATGATCGATGCGACCTCGCCCTTGCGCGTGCTTTATGACGCGCCGGTGTTTCGTGATTTCGTCTCTGCGGTGACCGGGCAGGTGGGTTTGCACGCCTATGCGGACCCGCTGTCATCGATCAATATCCACTACGCCAATCGGGGTCAGGAACTGGGCTGGCATTTTGACAATTCATCCTTTGCGATCACCCTGCTGATCCAGAAACCTGTTGCGGGCGGGGCATTCGAATATGTCAAAGATCTGCGTGATGCGGATGCCGGGGATATGAATTATGAGGCCGTTGGCGCGTTGTTGGATGGCGAATTGGAACCGCAGGTATTGACCATGGCGCCAGGTACGCTTGTGTTGTTTCGCGGACGCAACGCGATCCACCGGGTTGCCCCAAATCAAAGTGACAAAACACGTATTCTGGCGGTTCTGGCTTATAATGCAGAGCCGGGTGTCGCCTTGTCTGAAAGCGCGCGCATGACCTTTTACGGACGGTTGGGATAGATCGACCCGCAAACCTGCAACTGGGGTGAAAAGCGCTGGCCATCATCGCCGCAGCGGGGCATCATTTTGGTGATACGGGGGATGTGACGATGACCGATTTTCTGCTGCTGGCCTTCATTTTTCTGATTGCGGGCGTTGTGGCCGTGCCGATTGCGACACGGTTGGGCCTTGGGTCTGTGCTGGGCTATCTGATTGCGGGGATCGTGATTAGTCCGGTTCTGACCTGGCTGCATGTTGATGTGATCTCGATCCAGCATTTCGCGGAATTTGGCGTGGTGATGATGCTGTTTCTTGTCGGGCTTGAGTTGGAACCCAAGCTGCTTTGGTCGATGCGTGGCCGGCTTTTGGGCCTTGGCGGCGGGCAGATCGGGCTGACGACGCTGGCAGTGATGGGCATTGCGATGCTGTTTGGCCTGAGTTGGACCGTGGCACTGGCCGTGGGCCTTGTGTTGGCGCTGAGTTCGACTGCGATTGTGCTGCAAACCCTGAACGAGAAAGGGTTGATGAAAAGCGATGGCGGGCAGGGCAGTTTTTCTGTTCTGCTGATGCAGGATATTGCCGTGATCCCGATGCTGGCCTTGCTGCCGCTATTGGCGATGCCGGAATTGATGGATCTGGCAGGCGACGCGGCACATGGCGCAGATGCCGGGCATGGCGGTGATGCTGGTCATGGTGATGAGGGCGATCATGGCAGCGGTATGAGCCTTGTTGCGGGCCTGAACGGGTGGCAGACGGCGCTGGTCAATCTGGCCGCGATTGCCGCGGTGATCGGGGTTGGCAGCTTTCTGACCCGCCCGATTTTCCGATTTATTGCAGCGGCCAATCTGCGGGAGCTGTTCACCGCAACCGCGCTGATGATGGTTGTGGGGATCGCTTTGCTGATGTCGCTGGTGGGGCTGTCGCCTGCGCTCGGCACCTTCCTCGCGGGCGTCGTTCTGGCCAATAGCGAATACCGGCATGAGCTGGAATCCGATATCGACCCTTTCAAGGGGCTGTTGCTGGGGCTGTTCTTTATGACGGTGGGCGCGGCGGTCAATTTTACCTTGCTGGCTGAAAACCTTGCGTTGATCATCGGGCTGACCGTTGGATTGATCGCGTTGAAGGCGGCGGTGCTGGTGGTGCTTAGCTTTGCCTTTGGCATTCGCGGAACAGACAGGTGGCTGATGGCGCTGGGGCTAGCGCAGGCGGGTGAGTTCGGCTTTGTCCTGCTGTCTTTTACCGTGGCCAACGCCGTCATCCCGCAGGCGCTGGCGGATCAGTTGCTGCTGGTTGTGGCGCTGTCGATGATGCTGACCCCGCTTTTGTTCATCTTTTATGACCGGGTGATTGCGGCGCGGGCTATTGGGGATGATGGGCGTGACGCGGATGAAATCGCGGAACAGGGCGAGGTGATTATTGCGGGTGCAGGCCGCGTTGGTGGCATTGTCCGGCGCATTCTGAGTGCGGCGGGCTATAGCCTGACCGTCATCGACTATAACGCCAAGCATCTGGAAAATATGCGTATTTTTGGCGCTCGTATCTATTACGGTGATGCGACCCGCCCTGATCTTTTGCATGCGGCGGGCCTGCATGAGGCCAAGATTCTGGTTATCGCCATTGATGAACGCGAGAAGATCACCGAACTGGTGCGCTATGTCAGTCAGAATTACGCGCAAGTGCATATCGTGGCGCGCGCGGTCGACCGGCATCATGTCTATGAATTATGGGCCGCTGGTTGTCGCGATATCATTCGCGATACCTATGACAGTTCGCTGCGCATGGGCCGGTCCACGCTGGAGGCGATGGGGGTGGCTGGCGACCGTGCTGAGCTGATGGTTGAGGCGTTTAATCGCGCTGACCGTGCGTCGATGATATCGCTAGCCGATGCGTTTGATCCCGCCATTCCAGTGATGGAGAATGAGGTTTATGTCGCCCGTGTGCAAGAGATTATCGGCCCGCGCGAGGCTGAATTGCATGATGAAATGATGACTATCCTTGATACAGGGCAGATGCCCCCGCCCAAGGAGCAGGACGCATAGTCCGGAAATCCGGATGTTGCGCCCCGCTGACCTGATGCTTAGCTGTAGAAGGCACTGATTTAAACAAGGGGTACGATACCGCGATGAAATGCCATGAGGTTGATTACGAGATTTTCGGCGATGACATGCAGATCGTTGAGGTTGAGCTGGACCCGGATGAAAAGGTGATCGCTGAAGCCGGCGCCATGAATTACATGGAGGACGGGATCGGGTTTGAGACCAAGATGGGCGATGGGTCAGCCCCGTCTGGCGGATTAATGGATTCGCTGTTGAATGTGGGCAAGCGGGTCCTGACGGGCGAATCCATTTTCCTGACCCATTTCTGCAATAACGGGCAGGGCAAGAAACGCGTGGCCTTTGCCGCGCCTTACCCGGGCAAGATCATTCCGGTGAATATGGCGTTGGTGGGTGAAGAGCTGATCTGCCAGAAAGATGCGTTTCTATGCGCAGCCTTCGGCACCTCAACCGATATCGCGTTTCAGCGCAAACTGGGCGCCGGGTTCTTTGGCGGTGAAGGCTTCATCCTGCAACGTCTGCGCGGCGACGGTATGGCCTTTATCCATGTGGGTGGCACGGTCATCAAACGCGAGCTGCGCCCCGGTGAAATCCTGCGCGTTGATACGGGCTGTATTGGTGCGTTCACCGCTGGTGTGGAATACGACATTGAACGGGCAGGCGGGCTGAAATCTATGGTGTTTGGCGGTGAGGGGCTTTTTCTGGCAACCTTGCGCGGCCCCGGCACCGTCTATTTGCAAAGTCTGCCATTCTCGCGCCTCGCCAATCGGGTTATCGGGGCTGCTGGCCCCGGTGGCAGCAAGGGTGAAGGGTCGGTTTTGGGCGGCTTGGGCGATATGTTCGGGGATCGCTAAGGGCAGGCCCAGTAATGCACCGCATTGATCCGCTGCGAACCGGATCGCAAGCGATCCGGGGATCCTGTTCAATGTGGTCCATTTGAAAGTCAGGACCCTAGCGCGGGATATCAAAACCCGGTGCTGCAAGGGTGAAACCATCAAACAGAAAGCCGGGTGATACCGTGCAACTGACAAGGGTCCAGTCCCCACTTGTGCGCGCAGCCTGCCAATGATCTTTGGGAACAATGACTTGCGGGGTTTCGCCCTTGCCCAGATCGGCCCCTAACAGGAATTCTGTGGCCGAGCCTTCATCCGTTGCGGCGATGGAAAGCGTGATGGGCGCGCCTGCGTGGAACAGCCAGATCTCGACCGCGTCCACCTTGTGCCAATGGCTGCTTTCCCCGGCCTTTAGCAGGAAATAGATGCAGGTTCCTGTCGGGCGTCCGTCGTTTTCAGCAACCCATGTTTGCCGGTAATACCCGCCCTCGGGATGCGGGGCGAGGTTGAGTTGCGCGATGATCTGGTCGGCGGTCAGGGTAGGCATGGGATTTGCAGTGCTGCTGCGGCGTCATGGGGGCCGTTGATGCGCGGGTCGGCAAACACCTCTACCGCGCTTTGATAGGGGCTGAACCCTGCCTTTTGATAGAACATCAATGCGCGCGGGTCGTCCCAGTTGCAGGTATGTACAAAGAACCGCGCAATGTCGCGGGCGAATGCCTGTTTCTGGGCCAGCGCCATCATTGGCCCGCCCAAACCTTGGCCCGTTGCCGTTTTTACCATGCCGAAATAGGCCAGTTCACATGCAGCATCGGGGCTGAAATCCAGCTCGACCAATCCAATCGCATTGCCATTCTGGCGGATCACCCATGTTTCGGTGTCGCCACTTTTCAGGATTGCCGCCAGCGCATCATCATCAAGCAGCAATCGCCCTGTCCAGAGCCAGGGTGTGCCCACGGCCCGGAACAGCGATCTGTAGCTGTCGATATCAAGCGTTTCCTGCCGGGCGTCGATTCCGGCAGGGAAAGGTTTGGCCGCGCTAATGGCGGGGGTCGTCATTTGCAGATAGGTGACGACCGCCGCGATATGGCCGGGTGGAACGGCATGCATTCCTGCCGTCAGTGTCATGTTTTCAGAATGCTCCGGCCCGCATAGACAGCTGTTTCGCCCAGCAATTCCTCGATACGGATCAACTGGTTATACTTTGCCAGCCGGTCAGAGCGGGACAGCGAGCCGGTTTTGATCTGCCCGCAATTGGTCGCCACGGCCAGATCGGCAATGGTTGCGTCCTCTGTTTCGCCCGACCGGTGCGACATCACATTGGTGAACTGCGCCCGGTGCGCCATGTCGACTGCTTGCAGCGTTTCGGTCAGGGTGCCGATCTGGTTGACCTTGACCAGCATGGAGTTGGCAGAGCCTTTGGCGATCCCATCGGCCAGCCGGGCAGGGTTGGTCACGAACAGGTCGTCGCCGACCAGCTGCACCTTGTCACCGATTTTGTCGGTCAGCATTTTCCAGCCGTCCCAGTCATCTTCGGACATGCCGTCCTCGATGCTGATGATCGGGTAGTCGCTGGCCAGTTTGGCGAGGTATTCGGCGTTTTCCTGTGAGGTCAGCGAGATGCCTTCGCCCGCCATCTCATACTTGCCGCTCTTGTAGTACTCCGTCGCCGCACAATCGAGCGCGAGATAGACATCCTCACCCGGTTTGTACCCAGCCTTTTCAATCGAGGTCATGATGAAGTCGAGCGCGACCCGTGTGCTTTCCAGATTGGGGGCAAAGCCGCCTTCATCGCCGATGCCAGTGTTGTGGCCCGCGTCAGAGAGTTCTTTTTTCAGCGTATGGAAGATTTCCGACCCCATGCGCACGGCTTCACGGATGTTGTCCGCGCTGACTGGCATGATCATGAATTCCTGAATATCGATAGGGTTATCAGCATGTTCGCCGCCATTGATGATGTTCATCATCGGGACGGGCAGGGTGCGTGCAGAGGTGCCGCCAATGTAACGGAACAGCGGTTGGGCGGTGAATTCGGCAGCGGCCTTGGCCACGGCCATGGACACGCCAAGGATCGCATTTGCGCCCAACCGCCCCTTGTTGGGGGTGCCGTCCAGTTCGATCATCGCCATGTCGATGCCGACCTGTTCGGTGGCGTCGAACCCCAGCAGTGTTTCTGCAATCTCACCATTCACCGCTGCCACGGCCTCTAGGACGCCCTTGCCCTTATAGCGGGTTTTGTCGCCATCGCGCTTCTCAACCGCCTCATGCGCCCCGGTGGATGCGCCGGAGGGCACGGCGGCGCGGCCCATGGTGCCGTCTTCGAGGATCACATCAACCTCAACCGTTGGGTTGCCCCGACTATCAAGGATTTCGCGGGCGTGGATGTCGATGATGGTGCTCATAAGAGGCTCCTTAAAATCGGGTGTTAGCGATATCGCGCGCTCTATAACGCGGGTTGTTGCGTAAGGGAAGCACGGCGCAGGCGCGCCTCGCGCATCAGGGTGAAAAGCCCGGAGGCGATGATGATCGTCACGCCTGTCATTGTGGCCAGATCGGGGGTTTCATTGAAGAAGATAAATCCAAGGATCAGGGCGAACACCATCCTTGAATAGCGGAAGGATGAGATGATCCCGGCGTTTCCGGCCCGGGTTGCGGCCACGATGGCGAGGTAGGCGATGACACCGACGATGATGCAGCCGAATAGCAATGACGCTTCGTAACCATTTGGTATAATAAGGTTTTGCCCTTGGAGGTAACATAGCAGGAAACCCGCGGGGATGATCATCATGAATGTGTGCGTTGCCAGTTGCGGTCCGGTCAGCTGCACCGTCAGCGCGCGGGTTAGCAGATCACGGATCGCCAGCCCCAGCATGCCGCCGACGGCAAAGAGCGTGGCGAAACTGAACCCCTCCATCCCGGGCCGAATGATGATTAGCACACCAATAAAACCGATGCCGATGGCCAGCCAACGCCGCCAGCCGACCTCTTGCCCCAGAAAAAGTGCTGCCCCCATGGCCACAACCAGCGGGGTTGCCTGGATCACGGCAGAGGCGGTTGTGAGCGGGATCAGCGACAGCGAAGTGACGAACATGAACGACCCTGCCGTGTCGAATACGCTGCGCAGCATGACCTTGGGGTTCCGGTATTCCGGCTGCCAAAGCGGGATGCCCTGGATCAGGAACCAGCCCAGAAAGATGATCACCCCGCCAAGGCAGGTCAGCGACACGATCTGTCCAACTGGCATGGTTTCCACCAGCAGTTTGATCATTGCGTCCTCGATGGCAAAGCAGCCCATCGAGAACACCATCAGGGCCGCGCCACGCAGATTTTCCATTAGGTATCAGTATCTTGTTTGAGCGGGACGCCGTAAAGCTCCAACCGGTGCCCCATGAGCTTGTAACCCAGTTTTGCGGCAATCCGTTCCTGCAGTTCCTCGATCTCGGGGTCGACGAATTCGATTACTTCGCCGGAATTGACGTCGATCAGGTGGTCGTGGTGGTCACGGTCCGCACTTTCGTAGCGCGCCCGCCCGTCGCCGAATTCATGTTTGTCCAGAATGCCTGCTTCTTCGAAAAGCTTGACCGTCCGGTACACTGTTGCCAATGAAATCCGTGGGTCGGCGGCGACGGCCCGATTATAAAGCTCTTCCACATCAGGGTGATCGGTCGCGGCTTCAAGTACGGCGGCGATTGTGCGTCTTTGTTCGGTCATGCGCAGCCCGTTTGCTTCGCAGCGTGCCAGAATGTTTTGTGCCATCGGGCGTCCCTCCCAAATGCGGGTCGTGTGGTTGAGAACCGGCTTACAGGGAGTTGCGTTGTCTTGCCAGTCGCTTGGCCGATTTTTCGAGGTGAGAAAGACGTTTGTGGAACAGGGCATCTGTGCCAATCTGGCAGGATTATTGGTGGGAGGACCAACAGATGAGTTTGATGAAAACACTGGCCAAAGTGGCCATCGGTGTGGCCGTCGCAAAGGGCGCGTCATCGCTGATCAAGGGGGCGGGCCAGCGGCAGGCCAGTGCCAGCGATGATGGCCTGTTTCGTGGTGCGCATTCGCCCGATGCACAGCAGGCCAGTGCGGGTAACCCTTTGGAAGGTATGATGGATTCGATCCTGGGTGGTGGCGCAAAACAGTCTGGCGGCGGCGCGCAAGGCGGTCTTGGTTCGATCCTGGAGCAGCTTTCGGGTGGCAACACAGGCGGCGGTCAGCGTGGTGGTCTTGAGGATATGCTGGGCGGTCTGGGCGGCGGCGGTTCTGGTGGTCTGGGCGGCCTTTTGGGCGGACTGGCAGGGGCGTTGCAAGGCGGTGCATCCAGCCCGCAAGGCAGCTTTGGCGAGGTGCTTAATTCGCAATTCGACGGCAATCCAGAGCCTGCCCGGCAGCCCACCGCTGATCAGGAGGCTGCCGCCGCGCTCATGCTTTCTGCGATGCTGCAAGCCGCCAAATCGGACGGTAAATTTGATGCGGGCGAACAATCCAAACTGATGGAAAAACTGGGCGATGTCGGGCCCGAAGAACGCGCCTTTGTGAATGCCGAATTGCAAAAGCCCGTTGATGTGCATGACCTGTGTCACAAGGTGCCGCAGGGGATGGAAAAGCAGGTCTATATGATGTCCATTCTGGGCATTGATCTGGATAGCCAAGCCGAGGCGAAATACCTGCACGAGCTGGCATCCGAGATGCGCATTTCCCAAGATGAGGTCAACGCGATCCACGACCGTATGGGGGCGCCGCGGATCTATCGCTGAGGTTCAGGGTCATACGCTAGGATGCCTGCGAGTACTGCGCGGTGATATTGCTAAAATTGTCGTAACGCTGTGCGATCAGCCGGGTGAGGGGTCGCCCGGCTGGTGTGATGCGGATGGTTTGGCTGTCTCTGATCACAAGTCCTTTGAAATCCTTTAGCAGTTCGTCGTGGATTGGTGTCAGGCTTTCTGCCTGTGCGTGCCGTGCGGCAAGCTGGTCCAGATCGATGCTGAAGTCGCACATCAGCATGTTGATGGCCACTGCGTGCAGCTGGTCGTCGGTGGTCAGCGCGTAGCCCCGGTGCCCGGCCAGGTCGCCTGCATTGATCCGTTCGTTATAGGCGGCCGTCGCGGACGCGTTTTGCACGTAGCCTTGTGCGAATTGCGAGATTGAGGACGCCCCGATGCCGATTAGGGTTGGGCAGGTGTCATCGGTGTAGCCCTGAAAATTGCGCCTCAGATGCCCGGTTTTTTTGGCGCGGCTAAGGCTGTCGCCCGGTTTGGCGAAATGATCGATTCCGATGGCGGTGTAGCCGTCGCTGGTGAAAGCCTTGGCCGCGCGTTGTGCCAGATGATAGCGGGCTTCGTCATTGGGCAGCGCATCCTCTGGGATCAGCTTTTGCCGTTTGGAGAAGGTTGGCACATGGGCGTAGCCGAAAAGCGCGATCCTGTCGGGGTCCAAAGCACGCACGTGGTTGATCGTGTCGGTCAGTTTATCAAGCGTCTGATGCGGTAGCCCGTAGACCAGATCGGTGTTCAGCGAAGTGATCCCTGCGGCGCGTAGTTGTGTGACACAAGTTTGTGTCGTTTCGAAGCTTTGTTCTCTGCCGATGGCCGCCTGCACGTCGGGTGCAAAATCCTGAATGCCGATGCTGGCGCGGGTCATGCCCGACGCCGCCAGCGCGTCGATCTTTGCGGCGTCCACAAGGGTCGGGTCGATTTCGACCGAGAAGCTGAAATCAGGTGCGGGCGGGATGATGGCCTTGATCGCATTGCTGAGTTTGCGGATCATTGCAGGCGTCAGGATCGTTGGCGTGCCGCCGCCCCAATGCAATTGCCCCATCTGGATGCCCGGCGGTAGGGCGGTTTTCAGCATTTGTAACTCGGTGAGCAGCGTGTCGAGATAGCTTTCCACCGGCTTCAGCGTCGACGTTCCTTGTGTCCGGCAAGCGCAGAACCAGCAGAGCCGTTCGCAGAATGGGATATGGACATAGACGGAGACGGGCGTTTCCGGGTCCAGCTTGCCCAGACAATCGATTTGGAATGCAGTCCCGGTTTGCGTGTTGAACGCTGTGGCGGGTGGGTAGCTGGTGTAGCGGGGCACGCGCGCGTCGAAAAGGCCGAGGCGGCGGAGTTGGGCGATGTTATCCATGGCCCTGTTTTGCGGCATGCCTGCGCCGCCGTCTTTGTGCTAGATCAAGCGTTGTGGCGCGCGTTGCGTTTGGCGATGACATCCTGCGCCAGCTGCTGGGTGTAGCTGGCGAGGGCCGCCAGATGCATGTCCGCTTTTTCTGCGTCTTGCGCGGTGATTGCATCGGCGATATCGCCGTGCAGCCCGATAATCATCTCGCGCGACCGAGCGGTGAAGGTGATCATGTTCATGAGGGGCTGCATCGCCTCGACAGCGCCCGCCAGTTGGTAGGACAGAACCGGGTTGCCTGCCGCATCGACGAGCGCGCGGTGGAAGGCGACGTCGGAGGCGCAGAACGCCTCATCCGTCAGTCCCGGTTGCCCTTGCCGGTGGATTTCTGCCCGCATTGTCGCCAGATGATCGGCACTGCGCCGGGTGGCCGAGAGCGGCGCGCAAGCGCGTTCGAGCGCATAGCGCGCCTCGCAAGCCGTCGCGAAGCTGACATCGTTCATGGAAAGCAGCAGGGTCGATGTGGTGATTTGTTGGCCGTAAGCGTCTTCGAACCGCAGCCGGTTGACGAATGCCCCGCCGGTCGCCCCGCGTTGGGTGCGGATCAGCGATTGCGCGGCAAGTCGTTTGAGCGCCTCGCGCACCGTTGGGCGCGAAACGCTGAACTGATCGGCCAGTTCCGCCTCTGACGGGAGCCGTTCATCGACGGGCAGCGCGCCAGAGATGATGGCGTCGCGGATCGCCTTGGCGATTTGCTGGGACAGGTCGGTGGAGGTGGTGGTATCAATTTTCATTTGTCAGACAATTAAACGTCTGACATATGATTAGGCAAGCCTTGAGTCGTCTCGGGAGGAGCATTCATGACTGTGTCGCCATTGCGTTTCCCGCTGAGGTCGGTGCTGTGGGTCCTGTTTTTTGTTGTGATTATTGCGGCCTGGGCTGTGATGTTAATGATGGCGAAGATGTCGGGCGTTGATGTGATTGGCCGCCCCGTGGGCATGAACATGATGCCGATGGACACGTTTGGCGCCTTGTTCCCGATGTGGGCGATCATGATGGCGGCGATGATGCTGCCGACGATGGTGCCGACATTGACCACCTACGAACGGCTGATGGTCAGTGCCGATGGCACGCGTGCGGGATGGATCGGTGTTTTGTTGGGCTATTTTGCTGTATGGGTCGCCTTTGCAGCGTTGATTTCGGTGGCGCAAGTAACGCTGACCCGTTTTGCCGTGGTGGATGCGCTGGGGATCGCGACATCGGGTCTGATTGCGGGTGGTCTGCTGATTGTTGTGGGGGTGTTCCAGTTCACTCGCGCCAAGGAGGTCTGCCACGATGTGTGCCATGCGCCGATGAACTATTTCCTGGGCCATTGGAAAACCGGTTTTGCGGGTGGTTTGCGCATGGGGCTGGGCCTTGGCGCATTTTGCGTCGGCTGCTGCTGGGGGTTTATGGCGCTTGGTTTTGTTGGCGGTGTGATGAGCCTTTTGTGGATGGGGCTGGCAACCCTGCTGATGATTTTTGAGAAATTGCCCGCGATCGGGCATCATGTGATCAAGCCCACCGGTGTCTTGCTGATTGTGGCAGGGCTGGCGGTGGCGATACTTTAGGAAGGGCATAGAAATGGCTGAAAAGAAAAGAGAACCAAGCGACAGGTTGCCCATTTCGCAGCGGATCGATCAGCGGATGGACAGCAACCCGCTGCGCCGCAAGATGAAGCCGACCGAATGGGCGATCAAGGGCGAGCTGTTTTTGAACTGTTCCTGCACGGTATTTTGTCCTTGCGTGGTGTCGTTGGGTGCGCATCCCCCGACCGAAGGCCATTGCCACGCCTGGATGGCGATTGCCATTGATGAGGGCCATTTTGAAGGCGAAGATCTGTCGGGCCTGAATGTCGGGCTGCTGGTGGATATTCCGGGCCGCATGGCGGAGGGCAACTGGAAGGTCGCCGCTTATGTCGATGAGCGGTCAACCCAGAAGGCCTATAACGGCATCCTGAAGATTTTCAGTGGTGCGGCTGGTGGTACAACGGGCCTGTTCACGATGTTGGTGTCCGAGATCATCGGGGCAGAGCGTGAGAAGGTCGAGATTGTCCGCGAGGGTACCAAGCGCGGTATTTATATTGGCCGCAAAATTCAGGGCGAGATCGAGATGATGAAGGGCAAGTCGCCCGATCATCCGGTTATGATCAGCAATTCCAAATACTGGATGGGTCCCGATATTATCGCGGCTGCGGGCACGAAATCCAAGGTTCGTGACTATGGCCGTGTTTGGGATTTTGGTGGCAAATCTGCCGAGATTTGTCCGATTGACTGGAAAGGTCCCAAGCCGTGATCACCCCGGAATATTGTCAGACCATGGCCCGCTATAATGCGTGGCAGAACAATGGCTTGCGCGAGATGATCCCGACCATGGATCGCGACGTGCTTTATGAAGATCGTGGCGCGTTCTTTGGATCGATCATGCGCACGCTGAACCACCTTTTGTGGGGTGATGCGATCTGGATGAGCCGTTTTGATGGTGGAGCGCCGCCTGATCTGCCGCTGGAGGATAGCTTTGAAATGGCGCCGACGCCTGCGGTTTGGGCCGCGGACCGGTTCCGCATGGATGCAAGGATCACCCTATGGGCGCAAAGCGTGCATGCGGTCGATCTGGTTGGCGACATTGAATGGTATTCGGGTGCCATGAAAAAGCAGATGTCGATGCCGAAGGCGATTTGCGTCATCCAGCTTTTCAACCATCAGACCCATCATCGCGGGCAGGTGCATGCGATGCTGACCGCGTTGGGTCAAAAGCCTAACGATACCGATCTACCCTTTATGCCGGAGGATGCCTGATGGCAGTGATTGCCCCATCCCGCCGCATCCGGCGTACGCCCTTTACCCCCGGTGTCGAAGCGGCGGGTGTGAAAGGATACACGGTTTACAACCACATGCTGCTGCCCACGGCGTTTCGCAGTGTGGAAGAGGATTACCACCACCTGAAATCTGCGGTGCAGGTTTGGGATGTCGCTGTCGAACGTCAGATTGAGCTGCGCGGCCCTGATGCCGCCCGGTTGATGCAGATGCTTACCCCGCGTGATCTGCGCGGCATGTTGCCCGGCCAGTGTTATTATGTGCCCATTGTCGATGAGACGGGCGGTATGTTGAATGATCCTGTGGCGCTGAAACTGTCAGAGGATCGGTGGTGGATTTCGATTGCTGACAGTGATTTGCTGTTTTGGGTCAAAGGCTTGGCCTATGGCTATCGTCTGGATGTGCTGGTGGACGAACCCGATGTATCCCCCTTGGCCGTGCAGGGCCCCAAGGCCGAGGAACTGGTAGCCCGCATCTTTGGCGATGCTGTCCGCGCGATCAAGTTTTTCCGCTTTGGCTGGTTTGATTTTCAGGGTGTCAGCATGGCTGTCGCCCGGTCGGGCTATTCCAAGCAGGGCGGGTTTGAAATTTACGTCGATGGCACCGCCAATGGCATGCCGCTGTGGAACGCCTTGTTCGAGGCGGGCAAGGATCTGGATGTGCATGCCGGTTGCCCCAATCTGATTGAACGGATCGAGGGTGGTTTGTTGTCATATGGCAACGACATGACCCGTGAAAATACCCCGCATGAATGCGGGCTGGGCCGGTTCTGTTCAACCCAGACGGCGATTGGCTGCGTGGGCCGTGATGCGCTGTTGCGCGTGGCCAAGGAAGGCCCGACCCAGCAGGTGCGCGCCATTTCCATTGATGGTGATATCGCGTCCTGTGACCGTGCATGGCCGCTGGTGGCCAAGGGCAAGCGCGTCGGGCAGATCACCTCTGCCGCCAAATCCCCGGATTTTGGCACCAATGTCGCCATCGGCATGGTTCGCATGACCCATTGGGATGAAGGCACGACCCTGCATGTCGAAACACCGGACGGTTTGCGCGATGTGACCGTCCACGAGAATTTCTGGATTTAAGAGGGAGAACACAATGTTCAATGCATTGGTGGTCGACAAGGATGACGAAGGCAAAACACATGCGGCGGTCAAGGAATTGTCGCTGGATGATTTGCCTGCCGGCGAGGTGACCGTCGCCGTCGAATATTCCACCGTGAATTATAAGGACGGGCTGTGCGTTGGTTCCGGTGGTGGGTTGGTGCGCAACTATCCCCACGTCCCCGGCATCGATTTTGCGGGCACGGTCGAGGCGTCTGACGATGATCGCTATAAACCTGGCGACAAGGTCGTGCTGACCGGTTGGCGCGTGGGCGAGGCGTATTGGGGTGGTTATTCACAAAAGGCCCGCGTGAAGGCCGATTGGTTGGTTCCAGTGCCGGATGGCATTGATACCAGGCAGGCGATGGCTGTTGGCACCGCCGGGTTTACTGCCATGCTGGCTGTCATGGCGCTGGAACGCCAAGGCATCAAGGATGGTCCGGTTCTGGTGACGGGGGCCGCTGGTGGTGTCGGGTCTGTCGCCACGGCCATTCTGGCCAATCTGGGTTATGATGTGGCCGGTGTGACGGGCCGCCCCGAGACGGCTGATTACCTGACATCACTGGGTGCCAAGCAAATCGTCGCCCGTGAAGAACTGAACGAAACCACCAAGCGGCCATTAGAGGCCGAAACATGGGGTGGCTGCGTTGATGCGGTGGGTGGCGCGATGCTGGCCCGTGTGCTGGGTCAGATGCAATATGGTGCCTCTGTCGCCGCTGTCGGGCTGGCTGGCGGTGCGGGCCTGCCTGCAACGGTCATTCCGTTCCTGCTGCGTGGGGTCAATTTGCTGGGTATCGATAGTGTGATGCAACCTTATGACAATCGGGTTGAAGCATGGCAACGTGTGGCCAAGGATTTGCCAATGGACAAGCTAGAGGCGATGATCCAACCGGCTGTTCTGGCCGATCTGCCGGAACTTGGCCGGGGTATCCTGAAGGGTCAGGTCAAGGGCCGTGTTGTGGTCGATGTGAACGGCTGACGCCTATGTCGCAAATGAACAACGGAAAATGCCGCTGCGACGATTTGCGGCGGTGTTTTCATATGGAAATAAGGGTTTTTCTGCACTGCGGAATGCCCGCAGATGTCGCAAACGGACCATTGTCGCCGTTTAACAGTTTTGCGACAGCGTAAACTCATGTAGCGTTAACAACATAATAATAGTGAACAGGGAAACTATCATGGCACCAAAACCTCCTTTATCGGAACTTCCGATTAAGACCGCCGATAGCGGTTTTTATCGTGGGTTCAGTGTGAATGTGACGGTGATCAGTAAGATCATCATCAGTATGCTTGTTGTGTGGTGTATTTTTTGGCCACTGCAAGCCGGGCGTATTCTGGGCAACTGGAACTCTGCCATCCTCGCGCAATTTGCGGCCTGGTATATCTGGGTTGTGGCGGCGTTTGTTATCGTTTGCCTTGGGCTTGCGCTTTGGCCTGCGGGCGGGAAACTGAACCTTGGTGCCGATGGTGAAAAGCCTGAATTTTCCAATTTTTCGTGGTTTTCCATGATGTTCGGCGCTGGTATTGGTGTTGGCATGCTGACCTGGGCGGTGGCAGAACCTGTCGCGCATTTTGGCCAGAACCCGTCAACCATCGCAGGACTTACAACGGGCCTAGCTGAGGACAATGTGCGCACGGCCTATGTCTGGTCTTACCTGCATTGGGGCCTGGGCGCATGGGCCTGCTATGCCATTGCCGGTCTGTCGCTTGCATTCTTTAGCTATCGTCGTGGGCTGCCACTGACCATTCGGTCATCGCTGACACCGCTTTTCGGCAAGTCGCTATCGGGTCCTTTGGGCCATGTGATCGATATTGTGGCGGTGGTTGCGACCATTCTGGGTGTGGCACAGACTTTGGGCTTTGGTGTGGATCAGTTCGTTGCGGGCCTGACCCGGATCGGGATTGGTGGTTTGGTTTATGGCGCTGATGCGGTGAATGCCGCAGGTGACAGCATCGCCGGGACTGTGAACACAATGGGCATTGTTGTTGCCTTGCTGTTTATCATGGGCGCATCGACATTGTCGGCTTTGTCCGGTGTTGGCAAAGGCATCAAATGGCTGTCGAACATCAATATGGTGTTGTCGATTGTCCTGCTTGGTTTCTTCATCATCTTTGGGGCGACATGGTTTGGCGCATCAGCCTTCTTTATCGGTATCTGGGACTATCTGGTCGCTTTGCCGGGGCTGTCGTTCCAGGTTTATGCCGGGTCCGGCATTGATGGGTTCGTGGCCAGTGCGCCTGCATCAATTCAGGCTTTGTCCGGTGAAGATGCGCAGACATTGCTGAGCGCATTGTCCAGTCCGGGTGCGACGTTGGAAGGCGTTGGCGCTGCGATGTCGGAAGCATCAATCGCTGTTCCGGCGGCTGATCTGGCTGTCGCCTTTGATGCGACATTGGAAAACCGCCTGACCACATGGCAGGGCTGGTGGCCGGTGTTCTACTGGGCATGGTGGATTGCGTTTGCACCATTTGTGGGTCTGTTCCTTGCGCGTATCTCGCGCGGGCGTTCGATCCGCGAATTTGTGCTGGGCGCGATGATCGTGCCATCGCTGATGTGCTTTGTCTGGTTCGCATGGGCTGGCGGGACTGCTGTCGATCTGGAACTGAACGGTGATGCGAATGGTGTCATTCTGGGTGCTGGCAACGGCGACAAGATCTTTGCGATGACCACGCATATGCTAGAGCCAATCAGCGAATGGCTGTCATGGGGTATGGCCGTGATGATTGTGGTCTTGCTGATGACGTTCCTTGTCACCTCGGCTGACTCTGCGGTTCTGATTGTGAACACGATCAACGCGGCAGGCGACGAAGGGCCAAAAGCGCGTCCGCATATCATGTTCTGGGGTGCTGCCCTGGCGTTGGTTGTCGGCGGCCTGCTGTTGTCAGGCGGGACTGGTGCGATCCAGACCGCGATGGTGATCGGGGCTTTGCCATTCTCGATTGTGATGGCGCTGATGTGTGTCGCGCTGATCAAGGCGATCTGGAATGATGGTCGCCGTGCTGCGGCAGGGATCGAAAGTGTGACTGTCGATCCAATGGCGACGCCTGCGGAATAACCCGGCCGTTTCGGAAAAAGAAAGGCCCCGGTGCTTGCGCACCGGGGCCTTTTTCGTATCCATGGGCGCATGACATTAGATATTGACTGGGTCCGTGCCCAATTCCCCGCCTTTGATGTGCCTGCCTTGCAAGGACAGGCGTTTTTTGAAAATGCGGGCGGGTCCTATACCTGCCGCCAAGTGATCGACCGCCTGCATCGGTTTTATACCGAACGCAAGGTGCAGCCCTATGCCCCCTATGATGCCTCGCGCCTTGGTGGCGAAGAGATGGATGAGGCCCACGATAGACTGGCTGTGATGTTGGGTGTTGCCGCTGATGAGGTGTCATTTGGCCCGTCCACCACCCAGAACGTCTATGTTCTGGCGCAGGCCGTCCGTCGCTGGATCAAGCCCGGTCAAGCAATTGTCGTCACCAATCAGGATCACGAGGCCAATAGCGGCCCATGGCGCCGCTTGGCCGAGGAGGTCGTGCCCGTTCTGGAATGGCAGGTTGATCCCGAAACTGGCGAGTTGCGTCATGAGGATCTGGCTAAATTGCTGGAGCAGGATGTTGCCCTTGTTTGTTTTCCGCATTGTTCCAATGTGGTGGGTCATCTGAATGATGTCGCTGCCATCACCCGTCTGGCCAAATCGGCCGGTGCGCGTGTCTGTGTCGATGGCGTCTCTTACGCCCCACATGGTTTTCCCGATGTTGGTGCGCTTGGCCCCGATGTCTATCTGTTCAGTGCTTACAAGACATATGGCCCGCATCAGGGGATCATGATCATCCGCGAAGAGTGGGGGATGGAACTGCCCAATCAGGCGCATCATTTCAACGCTGATAGCCTTTATAAACGCTTCACCCCAGCCGGGCCTGATCATGCGCAGGTCGCGGCCTGTGCCGGGATGGCGGACTATGTGGAGGCGATGTCAGCCCATCATGGTGGTGGCACCGGGGCGGCTGCCGCCCGCAAGACGCACGATTTGATGCGCGCGCATGAGGTCGCGCTGCTGCAACCGCTATTGGATTACGTGTCGACCAAGAATTCAGTGCGCTTGGTTGGTCCCGCTGACGCAATGCAGCGCGCGCCGACGGTTGCATTGGCCTTGGAAAATGATGCTGAGGCCGTTGCCGCAGAACTGGCCCCGCATGGTATTATGGCCGGTGGCGGTGATTTCTATGCCCAGCGTCCACTTTCGGCGGTGGGCATTGATCTGGCCAAGGGTGTGCTGCGTGTCAGTTTTGTGCATTACACCAACCGCGCGGAGGTTGACGCGCTGATGGGCGCGCTAGATCAGGTTTTGTAATCTGGTTGTCCAAGGCGCGAAGACATAATGAGCAAATCCCCGATCCTAATGTGGTTCAGGCGCGATCTGCGTCTGGGTGATCATACCGCACTGACAGCCGCTTGTGGTGCGGGGCGTCCCGTGATCCCGGTTTTTATACATGACGATCAGGTGGATGGCTTGGGTGCTGCGCCCAAGATGCGGTTGGGATTGTCCGTCGCGCGCTTGGCCAAGGATATTGCCGAAAAGGATAGCCGGTTGATCTTGCGTAAGGGGGCTGCGCTGGAGGTCCTGCGCGACCTGATCGCTGAAACAGGGGCAGGGGCCGTCTATTGGTCGCGCCTGTATGATCCCGATAGCAAGGCCCGCGATATTGCTGTGAAAGCGGCCCTGAAAGAGGATGGGGTCACCGCAGAGAGCTTTGCCGGGCATGTGTTGTTTGAACCTTGGACAGTGGAGACAAAGACCGGCGGGTTCTACAAGGTGTTTACCCCGATGTGGAAATCGGTGCGGGGCAATGAGGTGCCGGATGCCTTGCCTGCGCCGGGCGCGATCCCTGCACCCGATAGCTGGCCCCGATCTGACGCATTGGATGATTGGCAGATGGCAGCACCGATGCGCCGGGGTGCGGATATTTTGCGCGATCATTGTACGGTGGGTGAGGTGGCAGCATCGCACCGGTTGGGGGCGTTTATTGCCCATCGGGTTGCTGATTATCAAAAGAACCGGGATTTGCCTGCTGTTGATGGCACATCGCGCCTGTCCGAGAACCTGACCTATGGCGAGATCAGTCCTCGATCATGTTGGCATGCGGGCTGGCGCGCCTTGCATGATGGTAAGGCGGATGCGGAGGTGTTTCTGAAAGAACTGGTGTGGCGTGAGTTTGCCTATCATTTGGCGTTTCATACGCCTCGGATCGTGCATGATAACTGGAAGGAAGACTGGGACGCGTTTCCTTGGAACACCGCGGAAACGCCAGAGGTCACTTCCTGGAAGCAAGGCCGCACTGGCATTCAGTTTGTCGATGCTGCCATGCGCGAGATGTATGTGACCGGCACGATGCATAACCGGGGGCGGATGATTGTCGCGTCCTACCTGACCAAACATCTGCTAAGCCATTGGCGGATCGGGATGGATTGGTTTGCCGATTGCCTGATTGATTGGGACCCGTGCAGTAATGCGATGGGCTGGCAATGGTCGGCAGGGTCGGGACCGGATGCGACCCCGTATTTCCGGGTATTCAACCCTGTCACCCAGCTGGACAAGTTCGACAAGGATCGGACCTATGTCAAAAAATGGCTGGCTGAACATTACAAAAAGCCATCTGCCACCGCACTGGCCTATTATGATATGATCCCTTTGCAGTGGGGGATGACACCGGCGGATCGCTATCCCGATCCTGTTGTTGCTGCAGATGTTGGGCGCAAACGCGCCTTGGCGGCATATGAAACGCGCGGGTTTTAGGGCGATCACGCGGCATCACAATTTTTTTTGAGCGTTTTCCGTGACTTCCCGCATCGGCGCGTTAACTTCGATAAAAAGGCCGGCCGGGTTAATCGGCATGGCAGTGATGAAGAAACAGGGACGACAATGATACTGACGACGACCGATGGGCAAAACAAACTGCCCCGCTATTTTGCTGCCGTATTCGACAAGTTGCAGGTAATGAAACGCGGGCGTATCGATGTTGTGCTGCCCGATGGCCGTCATTTTCGCGCCGAAGGGCCCGATCCGGGATATGTTGCCGAAATCCATGTGCATAATGACGATCTGTTTGCCCGCACCATCCGCGAGGGCGATTTGGGTTTTTGCGAGGCTTATATGGATGGCTGGTGGAGTACGCCTGACCTGATGGCCTTTATGGACCTGGTCCATGATGACGCCGAGGACATGTATGACGGGTTTCCCAGCCAGTTTCTGGTGCGTTTTTATGAACAGATGCGGTTTTGGATGCAGCGCAATTCCAAAACCCAGGCGCGCAAGAACATCAGCTATCACTACGATCTGGGCAATGAATTCTACAGCCTTTGGTTGGACGATACGATGACCTATTCTTCGGCCAAGTTCGACACCGGACAGCAAAGTCTGGAGGCCGCACAGGTCGAAAAGTATAAAAGTATGGTCGACCAGATGGGGGCGCAGCCCGGGGACCATGTGCTTGAGATCGGTTGCGGCTGGGGCGGCTTTGCCGAATATGCCGCCCGCGAACGCGGGCTGAAAGTGACCGGCCTGACAATCAGTCAGGAACAGCATGACTATGCCGTCGACCGGATCGCCAAGGCCGGATTGTCCGATATGGTCGAGATCAAGATGCAGGATTACCGCGATGAGACCGGCATTTATGACGGGATCGCCAGCATCGAAATGTTTGAAGCGGTGGGTGAAAAATACTGGCCGGTCTATTTCGATACTGTGCGCGAAAGGTTGAAACCGGGCAAACACGCAACACTTCAAATCATTACAGTCGAGCATCGCAGGTGGCAGATTTACAAACGCGGGGTGGATTTCATCCAGAAATACATCTTTCCGGGTGGTATGCTGCCCAGCCCCGTTGTGTTACGTCAAGAGGTTGAAAAGGCTGGATTAATCGTCGCGAAATCAATTGAATTTGGTGAAAGTTACAGTCAAACCCTGCGCCGGTGGCACGAAACCTTTAACGCCAGATGGGATGAGGTTGCGGCCCTTGGCTTTGACGAACGCTTTAAACGGATGTGGAACTTTTATCTGACCTCTTGCGCGGGCACATTTCATAGCGGAAACTGCGACGTAACGCAGATTACCGTGACACGCGCCCCCTAAAGAAGGCGGTTCGCGGCCAAATGAGGACGCAGTGATATGCCTACCGCCGGACGCCTTGCCGCAGCTTTGGCCTTTTTCATCTATGGTTGGTATATTGGTTTGCTTGCATCGCCGTTTTTTCCCGAGGCAAATCCGCCGAATTTCTTTATCCCGCTTTGTGTTGGAATCGCGCTGTTTTGCGGCTGGGTTGTTGTTGGCAGCCGCGCGGGACGCGGATTAAGCGCGGCAATCGGGAATGGTTTGACGGGCGCATTTGTCTTTACCTTTTGGGTCGTGTTCCTGCTCTCGGGTTACAATATGATCCGCAAATCCTTGCGCCGTTTATATGATGGCCCGATGGAGGCGATCGTTGATGTGTTTAGTCTGATGTTTGAGATGGGGCAGGACTTCTTTGATATCAATCTGATCGTGTCGATTGCTGTTGGTGGTGTCATCTGCTCACTCGTGTCCGAGTATTTTGCAAAGCGGTATCCCTAGCGGATGGATTTATTCGTTTACGGCACGTTGCTGTCGCCTGATCTGATGGCTGCGGTGGCGGGGCCCGGTGTGCTGTCGGCAGAACCTGCCGTTTTAACCGGCTACGCGGTGCGCCCGGTCCATGACAATGTTGTTCCTTTTATCACAGCGGATGAGGCCGCGCAGGCGACGGGTGCCGTATGGCGTGGATTGACGCCGGATCAGAAGGTCCGTCTGAATGCCTATGAGGGGGCGTTTGGCTATGAATTGACCCTGGTCACGGTGTTGATGGGTGGCCAGGAGGTTGTTTGTCAGTGCTATATGCCGCCTGCGGGTATCCGGGCGGGTGACGATGTTTGGTCTTTGAAGGATTGGGAAAAGGCACATTTAACCCCGGCGGTTTTGACCGCAGAAGAGCTGTTTTCGCATGATCCGTTGCCTGATCCTGCCGCGCTACGCCGGATGTGGCCGATGATCGAGGGGCGGGCATGGGCAAAATACCGGGCGGGGCAGGGGGCCCCGGCCACATTACGGCGCGAGGCCGTGCCGGATGATGTGACGCTGCTGGATGTGTCGCCACCGCAGGGCGGGTTTTATCGGTTGCAAGGGTTGCAGTTGTGCCATCGTCGCTTTGCCGGTGATCAATCGCCTGTTTTGATGCGCGAGGCGTTTTTTGGCGTCGATGCGGCCTTGGTGCTGCCCTATGATCGGACGCGCGGAACTGTCGGTTTCGTTGAGCAATTTCGGGTTGGTCCGACCGCGCGCCGCGATCCCAACCCATGGATGCTGGAACCGATTGCAGGCATCGTTGATGCCCGTGAGACGCCGGAAGCTGCCGCAATCCGCGAAGCCCGTGAAGAGGCGGGTTTGGACATTCGGCATCTGGCACCGGCGGGGCGCTATTACCCGTCGCCGGGTAGTTCAACCGATTACTTCTATGCCTTCGTTGGCCTATGCGACCTGCCTGAAGTCAGCGGATATGCGGGTGGTCTGCCCGAAGAGGGCGAGGATTTACGTATCCACACCTTGCCGTTGGAACAGGCGATGGCGTTGGCCGAGACGGACGAGATTGCAGCCGGCCCTTTGTTGCATTTGCTGTACTGGCTGGCGGTTCGTCGTGAAAGCTTGACGGACGTTGAATTATAAGCCCGGTACTTGATGTCCGGGGGGTGCAGTCCTACACATATTCAACGCTATGAAAGGCCGCCCCATGACCATCCGAAATGACCTTGCCGATGCTGTTGGAAACACCCCGTTGATCAAGCTGCGTGCTGCTTCGGAGGCGACGGGCTGTACTATTCTGGGCAAGGCTGAATTCCTGAACCCGGGTCAATCGGTGAAGGACCGTGCCGCCTTGTTCATGATCAAAGATGCGATTGCCCGGGGCGATCTGAAACCCGGCGGCACAATCGTGGAAGGCACGGCGGGCAATACCGGGATCGGTCTGGCGCTGGTCGGTGCTTCCATGGGGTTCAAGACGGTGATTGTTATCCCCGAGACGCAAAGCCAGGAAAAGAAGGACATGTTGCGCGTTGCTGGCGCGCAATTGGTTGAGGTGCCAGCCGTGCCTTATGCCAATCCCAACAACTATGTGAAGTATTCCGCACGCCTGGCCATAGAGTTGAACAAGACCGAACCAAATGGTGCCGTCTGGGCCAATCAGTTTGACAACACCGCCAACCGGCAGGCCCATGTTGAGACGACCGCCCCGGAAATCTGGGAACAGACGGGGGGCAAGGTTGATGGCTTTACCTGCGCTTGCGGTTCGGGCGGGACATTGGCGGGTGTCGCGCAGGTGTTGCAGCCCAAAGGCGTAAAGGTTGGCCTGTCTGACCCGGATGGGTCGGGGCTTTATAAGCTATATACCGATCAGGTGCCGCCCGATGGCAATTCGATCACCGAAGGGATTGGCCAAGGCCGGATCACGGCCAATCTGGAAGGGTTCATCCCTGATTTTACCTATAAAATTCCGGATGCAGAAGCCTTGCCGATTGTTTTTGATCTGTTGGCCCATGAGGGGCTTTGCATGGGCGGATCAACGGGTATCAATATTGCGGGGGCCATTCGTCTGGGTCGCGAGATGGGCCCCGGCCATACGATTGTGACGATCCTGTGCGATTATGGTACACGGTATCAATCGAAGCTTTATAACCCCGCTTTCCTGCGCGAAAAGGGGTTGCCGGTGCCCGCATGGCTGGAAGCCGAAGTTGATGTGCCGACGGTGTTCGAAGAAGTATGATCAGAACGCTTTTTCTTGTGATTGTGCTGTGGCTTTGGCCACTGGCAGGCCTTTCGCAAGAGCAATCTGATCTGGTGGGGTCAGAGGTCGTTGGGCAAATCGCCGACGATGTCGATGAACTGATCCTCGAAAAAGACCCGGATTGGCATCGGCTTGCTGAACGGGCAGAGGCAATGGCCCAGCGCGGTGATGCATCCCGTTTTGCGATCAGCCGCTTGCGTGCTGAACTGGTCGTGTGGCGCGACAAGTTCCTGGCACGCACGGGTCAGAATAGTGGGCGCATCGCGACGGTTGATGCGCAGATTGCAGCCCTTGGCCCGGTGCCGGAAAGCGGTGAAGAGGCGCCCGCAATCGCCGACCGTCGTGCTGCCTTGCAAAAGCAGCGCGAAGAACTGGTTTATCCTGGGCTTTTGGCCGAAGAGGCGTTTGCGCGGGCCAATGGGTTGATTGGTGAATTTGATGCGCAGGAACGCCAACGTCAGACCGGCGCGCTGACCGAGCGGAACGGTTCGCCCTTGAATCCTGCGAATATTTTTGCAGCTGCCGGTGCCATTTGGGAAGCCGTCAGCATTATCGGGGTTGAGACATCAGCCGGGTTCCGCGCCCAGATGGAGGCGGGCCGTTTGATCACCAACCTGCCTTGGGCGCTGATGTTCTTGGGGTCGGCTGCCGGGCTTTTGATCTATGTCCGCAGGTGGATCACCGAATGGCGCGGGCGGATGTCAGACCGGGATGGTCGGCTTTTGCCGCTATGGTTGCTGTTGCTGTCGCTGGGGCAGATTATCGTATCAATCATTGGTTTGATTGCCTTGGCCGAGGGGCTGGACACGCTGAATATCTTTGGCCTGCGTGGTGGTGCGGTGGTCGACGCATTGCCCGCTGCAGGTATTCAGGTCGTGTTTGGTTGGTGGCTGTGCCGGTTGGTTTTCCCGGTTGGCAAGCATGCGGGATATCTGGGCTATGATGAAGACACGCGCGCGGCCGGGCGCCGCTATGGTCTGGCCATTGCCTGGGTGCTGGGCGTCGCCACGTTGATCGGTGCCGCCCTGGATATCAGTGATCTTGAACAGACAACGATTTCGGCAATTGGCTTGCCCATTTTGCTGTTGTTGGGATTGTTGCTGTGGCGTTTTGGCCGCGTGATCCAGCGTTTGCCAGAGACGACTGACGAGCCGGATGTGTTTGTCGGCCGCACCCGCCGCCTGATTGGGCGGATTTGCACGGTGATCGCCATTTTGGCCCCGTTGCTTAGCGTTATTGGTTATATCAACGCGGGCGAAAAACTGTTGGTGTCTACGATCCTGTCCCTGGCATTGATTGGCTTTGTTTTAGTCTTGCAACGCATGGTGCATGACCTGAGCAGTCCCGATACCGGCGAGGATGGCGCAAAAGGTGTCACCGCGTTAGTGCCTGTGCTTGTTAGCTTTGTTCTATACCTGATCAGCGCGCCGATCTTTGCGCTGATCTGGGGCGCGCGGCTTGATGATATTCTTGAACTTTGGGCGCGGTTCCGTGAGGGGTTCTCGATTGGCGAAAGCCGCATATCGCCCACTGATTTCCTGACATTCGCCATTGTTTTTGTGCTGGGATACGTCCTGACACGCTTTATTCAGGGGACATTGCGCCGGTCGGTTCTGCCGCGCACGCGCCTTGATCTGGGTGGCCAGAATGCGATTGTTGCCGGGTTTGGTTATGTCGGTATCTTGCTGGCGGCTATTATTGCCATCACCAGTGCTGGTATTGACCTCTCTAACCTCGCCATTGTGGCTGGTGCCTTATCTGTGGGTATCGGTTTTGGTTTGCAGAATATCGTGTCCAATTTCGTTTCCGGCATCATCCTGTTGATTGAACGTCCCGTCAGCGAAGGCGACTGGATCGAGGTGAATGGCCAGATGGGATATGTCCGCGCAATCTCGGTCCGTTCTACCCGGATTGAGACATTTGATCGGACTGATGTCATTGTCCCAAATGCCGACCTTGTCAGCGGGCAGGTGACCAACTGGACCCGGGGTAATCTGGTGGGCCGTGTCATCGTTCCGGTTGGCGTCGCCTATGGGTCGGATGTTGAAAAGGTGACGCAGATCCTGAAAGACATCGCCGAAGCCCATCCGATGGTGTTGATGAACCCGCCGCCTGCGGTTTTGTTCATGGCGTTTGGAGCCGATTCACTTGATTTCGAGATCCGTGCCATTTTGCGCGATGTGAATTATGTGATCAGCGCGAAATCCGAAATGAACCATGAGATCGCCCGCCAGTTTGCCGCAGCCGGGATCGAAATTCCCTTTGCGCAGCGCGATATATGGCTGCGCAATCCCGAAGTCCTGAAAGAGCCGCAATCATGACCAAGCTATTGTTCCGCGATGACGCCTATCAGCGAGAGGCGACCGCGATGGTCACGGCAATCACGGACGAGGGCGGGATCGTGCTGAACCGCACGATTTTCTACCCTACGTCAGGTGGTCAGCCCGGAGATAGCGGCACGCTAAGCTGGGATGGTGGCACGTTGGAAATTGCGACCACGGTCAAAGGGCAGGGCGACGATGTTGTGTTGCTGGCGGCTGAACCGTCTGGCCTGCCTGAATTGGGCACGGTGGTGAAACAGGTTCTGAACTGGGATCGCAGATATCGCCATATGCGGGTGCATACGGCCTTGCATCTTTTGTCTGTTGTGCTGCCTTTGCCTGTTTCCGGCGGGGCTATCACTGCCGAAAAGGGGCGTCTGGACTTTGATATGCCTGAAGCCCCCGAGGACAAAGCGGCGCTGGAGGATGACCTGAACCGGTTGATCGCTTGCGATATGGATGTGATCGATGAATGGATCACGGAGGATGCGCTGGATGCCCAGCCTGATCTGGTCAAAACCATGTCGGTCCAGCCCCCGCGTGGCAGCGGCAAGATCAGGTTGGTCCGTATTGGTGTCGGGCCCGAGACTGCCGATTTACAGCCTTGTGGTGGCACACATGTTGCCAACACTGCCGAGATTGGCCGGGTGCGGCTGGGCAAGATTGAAAAGAAAGGCCGCCAGAATCGGCGCGTCTATCTGCATCTGGAGTAGCGGCATGCAACGGATTATGACAGTTGCCTTGGCTTTTGCCCTTTGGGGCGGTGCAGCCGCGGCGGAGGATTACATTGGTTGCGACAAGGATGAAACCCACGTTTTTGACGCGGCGCTGCGCAATGCCAAGGCGCTGACATTGAAAGCGGCCACGGCCGTTGGCGATACGCCCGAGTTTTCCCGCTGGTTTGGCCCTTATTCCAGACCACATGCCGAAGAGGTGCGCGCGAACCTCAAGGCCGTTGTAACCGCCATCCGCAGCGGTGCCGTCACTGCGCAATGTGATGCCGCCGATATGGATGGCTGTGAGGGTGGCAGCTATGCATGGGTCTATCCTGACGAACCATTTCTGCTGCATCTATGCCCTCCATTCTTTGACTTGCCACCACTGACCGCACTGCGCCCGGGGATGCGCAGCAGTGATGATGGCACCCGCGAAGGCACAATCGTGCATGAACTGACGCATTTCCTGCGCGTCGCCCGGACCGAGGATTATTGCTATTCCCGCAGTGAATGCAGCGTGATGGCCAGTGATAGACCGGACCGCGCCGTGGATAACGCCGATAGCTATCAATATTTTACCGAAGACGTGACCTATTACGCGCGCCAGCCGGTGACGGGGAAGCCGCCAGCGGCCTCTAAATAGGTTAGTCCTGCCGCAGGTCCTGCCCGAACAGGTCACGTTCGATCGGTTGATCCAGCATCTTTTCGGATTCGGGCAAACCCTCGCGTGACAATAGAATGGCGAAAGGCCGCAGGTTGGGCACATGGCTGCAAACAACCAGCAACATCACCATGATCGGTACTGACAGGAACATCCCCGGGATGCCCCAGACCGCCCCCCAGAACGCCAGTGAAAGGATGATCCCAAAGGATGACAGGCGAAGCGCCCGCCCCATCAGCATTGGGTCGATGATGCTGCCGTTGACGAACTGGATCACCCCCGCAATGGCAAAGATTGCAAGCGTCGTCGTGGCATCGCCCAATTGCACATGGGTCACCAGCGCAATCAGCGCTGTGGCAACGATGGACCCGATATTGGGGATAAAGTTCAGCACGAAGGTAATGATCCCAATCGATGTGGCCAGCTCCAGCCCGAAGGCTGTCGCCAATACATAGATCATGGCCCCGGTGATTGCGCTGATGACCGTCTTGACCAGCAGATAGTAGTTCACCCGGTGAATAATGGATTGGATGATCTTGCCGACGCGCGCCGCCTGCGCCTCATCCCCGACGAAGTTTTGGAGCTTGGTTTGAAACCAGATCCGTTCGGCAAACAGAAAGCCCACGAACAGGATCACAAGCACGGTGGCCTGGGTCATGCCGCTGGCTTGCCCTGCCGCGCTGCGCAGATAGCTGGACACATCAATGGATTGCAGGGCGTTGAGGATCGCCATCTGGCTGTCAGGCCCCAAAAACCCGAAAAGCGATGCCACCGCTGATGGGGCCCGTTCGGTATAGGATAGGGTGGTCACAAGCACGGTGTTGACCTGTGCCAGCAGGATCGAGGTGAGCGAGATCAGCGCCATCGCAATCAGCACCATCGCGGCGATACTGGCCAGTACATTGGGAATACGGAATGGCCCGACACGTAGCCGCGCGATGAAATTGATCACATCGCTGGTCAAGCTGAACAGGATAATCGCTGTGGCCAGTGAGATCAGGATAAAACGGGCCTGCACCAAAAGAAACAGTACAACCGCAAAAGCGATGATCACCAAGGCACCGGTCTGCAGGCGCGCGGCCTCGTGCCGCCGCTCGGTCGGGTTGGTCTTGGGTGGATCATGCAACATTTGGGGTCAACTCGCCTGATGTACTGTTTGTTTATAGGGGGTCGATCCAGTCAGAGTAAATGTCAGACACAAACATATCTGCTAGGTCTTGCAAAAGGGGGGCGGCCCGGGCTAAACGCACGCCACGGACAGGTGGCCGAGTGGTCGAAGGCGCACGCCTGGAAAGTGTGTAGGCGGGAGACCGTCTCCAGGGTTCGAATCCCTGTCTGTCCGCCACAAAATCCACAAACTCCATAAAAATAAGGTATTTTAGGAAATACAAATTGCCAAGGTCCATCTGAGGTCCAAATTATTTCGGATTGTTAGTGACCTTTAATGACGTCACGTAACCTGATTTGAACGCATTTCTGATTTGCTGATTTCTCCAAAGGGTCAACCCGCCAACCGTTGCCGGTGGGATGTGGCGGGCGTCCCTTTTATGGAAGTGAGATCAGGATATCGGCAGGCAGTTCGCCGGGCAAGCGCTTCATACTGATGCGCCGTCTGGCGGCTGATGTTGTTGTCAGCGAGGGCGGCGGCGAACTCGGATTTCGGTGTCATCGTCGCCGACGCCGATTTTACGTCCCCTCCGCTAGCCAGTTCAGACCGCGCCAGTTCTTTCAGCAACTCACCTGCGCGGCGTTCGGCGCGAAGAAGGACATTTGCTGCCTCGCAAGCGTCAATGCCACTACTTCAATCGCTTCCGCAACGTCAGTCGCGCTGTTAATCAATCATTCATCCAGCTATCGCTAGCAAGTCGCTGGACACGGTTTCTGGGGGACAGTGGACCGACTAGACCGCGCCGACTTCCAGTCCTCACCACTGTTGAGGTTGGGCGCGGGTCTAAAAAACTGGTGGCGGTGCATGAAGAGACTTAACACGCACCGCCACCAATACTCACCACATGACTAAATGTCGTCACCACTCACACTGCATTTAGCGGCTTAGATTGTGTCAGCTTATGGTCATCCAACACTGGCCCTTTGGATAGGCCCGCCACAGTTTTGCCCTAGAACGGATTGGGAACAACTGACATGATCCGGTACAGTTCGGTAAAGGGTGACCAAATGTGTAATCTGTATTCGATGACCAGTTCTCAGGCTGCGATTATTGACCTGATAAAAGTTTGGGATGACCGCACCGGCAATCTGCCAACACTTCCCGGCATCTATCCTGACAAACCCGCACCAGTGGTCATCAATTCAGATCAGGGCCGCGTTCTGACCAATATGCGGTGGGGGATGCCTTCGCCCCAATTCGCCTTGAAAGGCAAGAACTATGACAAGGGCGTCACCAATGTCCGCAACACCGCCTCGCCCCACTGGCGGCGATGGTTGGGGCCTGACAATCGCTGCGTGGTGCCCTTCACCGCGTTTAGTGAGTTCAACAAAGGTCCCAAGTGGTTTGCCCTGAACACCACCCAGCCGCTCGCGTTCTTTGCTGGCATCTGGACCGAATGGACCTCAGTGCGGAAAGTGAAGGACGGGGAAACGACAGATGACCTGTTTGCGTTCCTGACCACCGAACCGAATGCCGTTGTTGCGCCCATCCATCCCAACGCTATGCCGGTGATCCTGACAACGCCTAGACAAGTCACCCAATGGCTGACAGCACCCACTCAGGACGCCCTGACACTGCAACGCCCCTTGCCCGATGATCAGTTGGTGGTGGTCGATGGCCCAACATGAGTTTACGCGCCGCAGATACCCACATCACCTAGCTATCGGCGGGGATGATTGGCTGATCCGATACAAAAGTGGTCGGGACATCGCGCGTGTCTCTCTGGATGAGCGTACAACGCCGCCTAGATGGGTCTGGGTCACTTGGACGGGGCACAATGCGAAAGGCACCACCGATACGCTGGAAGCCGCCCTGCAGGCTGTCAAAGACGCGATCTTGACCCTACCCCCGGAAAAGCGCGTCAGACCCATGACACCGGGCGACAGAGCGCGCAGGGATATGCGAATGCTGCGACACTCCAAGTAGTTTCAATTAAGGCTACTCAGATAGGATGCTCGCTCATCGATCAGCTTGCGTTTTTGGTCCTCATCACCGCGCGTCATGTGTTCCACTTCGGCCAGAAATGCATCCCAGTTTTGAGTATAAAAGTCATGGGCCAAGGCGCGAAATTCCTCTTCAATCTGATCCATTTGGCGTGCTTCTCCCCATTTGCCACACACATATGATACAAGATCGCCCTACAACTACGCAATATCACTCGAAAAATTGCAGTTCCGGCAAACCGACATACATTTCAAAAGTGAAATATTTTAGGGAATTTTTTGTCGCAAGGGGGGTCCGGTGTTGGACGTTCACCTAGTAGGATTATTGCCCCCCCTCCGGTAAGCTTCCCAGTACATTGCTTCTGGTTTGATGGCTCCTGCTTCGATTGCTAAGCGGCACAAGTCATACTTGGTCAACGCCAAACGAGTGGTACTAAAGTGCGCATTCGCTGCCCCGAATGCGCAACTGATACCCAACTCATCAGGAATAAGTTCTGAAATCTCAAAGCGATTTCTGACGGTGCCAACCTCAGCAATTAGCGGCAGTGCATATTCGAATGGAAGTGACCTTGATGAAAGGGAATACACTCTGTGCCAATCAACCGCGACAAAGAAATTGAAGCTTGCGAAGTTATCTTGTTCTCCCGAAAATAGGTAACCGTCTGGGAAGGCTGGAAACCTCGAAAGCCCATCAGGCAGTACCCTATGATCACGAGCCATTACTCCCATATCGACTGGCAAATTGTGGTTTGTTTCGGTCTTAAGATACGGCGCTTTGGCCGTTACTTCGCTTGGATTAGCCAAATCCAGATGCAGCCTAAGCTTATGGATGAACAACGACCTGTCATTTTTGGTGCTGAAGTGCGATACCCTTGCTATGACTTTCAGCCTTGGCTCCCTAACTGCCAGAATGGCGTCTTTGACCATTCTATGGTCCATCGTGATTGTACGGTCATAGGTTCTTCGGTAGTAGCAATGCTCATTCTTTGCAGTAGACATGTGAGGTCGCTGTTGTGATTGCGGAACGTGGACCGCAACGATGCCCTTGTCACCCTCAAGCAAAATTGGCGCAACCGATAAGTCGTTAATTGGTGGATTGATAAGTTCCGGCAACGCACCCTCTATTGCTGCCGCTACTTGTGCTACGTTTGAAATCACATCGAACCCAGTGATTGCCTCTGGCAACTTTGTATTATCAGCGACAACTCCGAATAGGAACAAGCCACCATCGGCATTGCCAAGCGCCCCAATGGCCCGTGACAGGTTCTTTCGGTCCGTGGGTTCAAGTTTGGACTTTGAGGGATTTGCCTTTCTCTTCACTTCCAAGTGCAGCCCTTCGGCCTCCCCAATCAGCGCATCAAGCGCATCCCGACCCCTTTCAATGATTTGTTGATATAAGTCTTTCACACGAACGATCCTCAGCAACACCCTCAAAAGTGGTATTGCTGATCTGCCAGAAATGCCACCCGAATTACTGCACCGGCTGGCCTTCGCGTTCTATCTGCCCTTGCACGATGGCCTGCATTTCTGTGGTCAGGACAACTGACTGCGCCGTTGCGACCTGCATAACCTCGCCCAATGCTGACAGTTTACGGCGCAGAGCCTTCACTGCGCATGGGTCAAACTCGGACAGGTCCATATCTGCCATGTTTGCCAGTTCCAGACCCAAACCGACCAGCGTTTCGCCTTGCTCTTTGAGGTGCTGTTTGTTCATGACTGATTTTCCTGTTGTTCAATCCAAGCGATGAGCGTGGACTTACGCGCGCAGATTGTTGCGCCTTCTGTGAACGTCCTGATCTGGCCTGCGCGATGCAGTTTGTAGACCCGGGCGGGTGAGGTGTTCAGGAATGCCGCAATGTCCCGTGCGCCCCGTAGGACATCCAAGGATGCAGGCATCTGGTGAAGGCGCGGGGCAATCATTTGGCGACCTTGTAGGGCGGCTGTGTGGCCAATGCAGCAGCGCAGAACGCTGTTAGCGGCTGCAATGCGATATGCACGGTCCCATTGATAAACCCTTTGGCCAGTTGACCACCGCTAAACTGCATCCACATTTTGCCCTTGCGCTGAATGAACGCGACGGGCGGTCCAGATGTTGTGAGGCTCAGACTTGCATCAATGCCATAACCGGGATCGTTGATCAGACCGTCAATCATAAACCCCAGCGTCTGCTGCAATGTCACTGTTGACGCGCTGTCACCCGGCATGCGCTCAAACACGCGGGCGTCTGCCAGTTCATTGATCCGGTCAACATCACCAATCCCAAGTCCAATCACCAGCAACGTCATGCGCGCAGGGTTTGCTTGCGGGATATCCCGACCAATGGCGGTGGGTAGCATACCGGCGCTGACCATCCGTTTGCGGACGCTTTGCAGTGGCGCTTTTTCAACCTCGTAAGCATCCGCCAAAAGATCAGTCGCCTGTGTGAGTGTCAGCATGTTCAAGCCTCTTTGGTTTCACATTAAGTTCTACCAAAAAGATACGTTTTTACATACTGTTAATTGCCGTAATTCAGTCGATTATCGCAGATATTTTGGATCATCTTCATTGGCTTGACGCACTGCATTCAAGAGACGTTCGCTTTGCTGGCGAAACAGCGGGATCAGCCGTCTTTCGACTTCATCAAAAGTCAATTCAGACCCATTGATCGTGATGGGCGCAGAGAATTGCATGCTGACGTTGCGAACGGATTGTTTGAACGTCGCTGCATTGCCGATTTTACCAAGATCAGGGAAATTGACCGTCACTGGGATAGCCCCATTCTGCAAAGGCACATAAGCCTCGGGACCAGACCCTTCACCAAAGAGCGCCAGTTGTGGGGATGACGCGATGCCGCCCCGTGCATAAGACCGCAAGGACACCGGACCAGATGCGGACATGATACCGCCTTGAGCGAAGCCAAAGAGCGACCCGATGCCGCTTAGCAGGCTTCCACCGCCCAGACCTAGACCACCGCCTCCACCGCCCAGCAAACCCAGCCCAGAGTTAATGTTTTGCAGTGCCTTGGATGCTGCCAGTTCAAGCAACTGAAGACCAATGCGTTTAAGACTATCATTCAACGTGTCGCCTGCTTTGGCCCCCCGGATCAACTCGTCATAGATTGATTGGCCCAAAGCGCGGCGACCTTGTTCTTCCACTCGCTCAAGTGCCCCGTCGATTTCCTGCAACCGTTCCTTTTCGTCTGGATAGCTGCTGATCAGTGCCGCACGGGCGATGATAAGCCGTTGCAAGATCGGGATGCGCGCGGCGGTGGATGCGTTGGCCGATTTGATCAGCTGATCCACTTCGCGCAGCTTCTCGGGTGTTTCTTCTTTGCGCGAGCCAGTGGACCGCGAAGAACCGCCACTTCCCCCTGATGTGCGCGTCTGTGTGCGCGTGGGGCGATAGTTTGGGTCACCGTTTTGGAAGTCGTCAAAGTTGCTCTGAACACGCGCGCGGCGCGCGGCGTCCGGGTCATAGTTGGGGCTGCGTGGATCAAGCGTCCTTTCGCGATCAGCATTTTGACGAGCCAGCGCAGCGGCTTGGCCCCGTGCCTTGATAAAGGCGTCGGTTGCTGCATCTGCCTTTGCGATCACCGCGTCCAGTTCGGCCTGCAGGTTCTGCATGGTCACAGCGTTTACATCTTCGCCCGATGCCGCTGCCTCAATCAGCCGGTCGCGCAGTTCTTCGGCGCGCGCACGCAACTCCCCATCGCCATCGAAGGTCACCCCGTCCAAACGATCCGAAAGCGCTACGGCACTCGCCGCCATGTCCTGCAACTGCGCAGATGATCCAACAATGATGGGATTTTGACGTAACAAGGCATCATTGACTGCATCCAGTTCTTGGCGCAGCAAGTTTGCCCGGTCCACATCGCCCTGACTGACGGCATCGTCTAGTTGCGTTTGAATGGCATCGCGTTCTGCCAACAGTGAATTGATCTTGGCCTGCCGGTCTTCGATGCGGGCTGTAATGTCATCCTGTGCCTTGGTTGCGGCTGTGACCTCAGCCACGTTGGCAGCTGTGTCCGTCAGTTCCACATTCAGGCTGTTTTGCAAATCAAGCTGTCTTTGCTTGGCGTCCTGATATTCCTGCTCCAATGCCAGCAGGTTTTGCAGGGAAACGAGCGTGGCCTGTTGTTCATCGTTGCGATCTTCAATCGCAAGTAGGGCCTGACGCTGCGCATCAAGCGCCTGTGTGGCGAGGCTGACCTGTTCTGGGTCACCGGCCAAAGCAGCAGAAGACCGTGCCGCGCGGTTTGCGCCCAAACCCGCCGGGGCTTGATACAAGCCGTTGGAACGTGCCGCGCTGATGATTTCCGTGTCAATCTCGCGGCGTTGGCGGCGCAATGCATCTGCAGTGGTCGCAATCTGCGTTTCGATGAACGCCTTGTTATCTGCAAGGCGCTGCCGGGTCGCGTCACGGTGGGCCTTAGCAGCGGCAATGGCGGCATCTGGTTGATCCCGCAGTGCATCCGTGACGGCTTGTTCAGCGTCGGCCAGTTCTCGCACAGGCTCTTGCAGTGCGTCGGCTGACCGCCTGATTGTATCCTGCGCAGACTTCAAACGGTCCATTTCAGTTTGCAGGTCAGTCACCCGCTCGCCTGCATCTTTGATCGATGAGGCCAGCGTGGCAAAGGCAACGCCCAATGTGATGACCAGACCGATAGGTCCGCCAAGAAAGGACAATGTAGCATTCCATGCACTGGTCGCCGCCGCCGCCGCCCTTGCCGTGAGTGATACTCGGGCTTGCGCACCGGCAAGGCTGTCCGTGGCTGCACGTTCGGCCACAAGGGATCGGGCGAGGTTTGCACTGGCGACCGTGCGTGCGCGTGTAAGCCGCGTAATCCGCGCCTGTGATGCCCCCTCGCGTTGGGCGGCGGCAAGGTTGCGACGGGCTTGGTTGAGCCTGTCACGGTCCGCTCTAACCTGATTGCGGGTCGCCGTGATCTGCTGACCAGCCACAACAACGGCTTGACGAGCGGCGGCATTGTTGCGTTGGATCACCCCCGCAATGGCTCCAACGCCGCGCACTCCGGCCACTGTTAGGGCAACCGCGCCAAGCGTCTGAATGGACGTTGCAAGGACCCGCGCACTGTCTGATCCATCGACCATCAGATCGGCAAACCCCTGCAAGACTGACGCAACGGCAGATGATGCGCCCAATTCCTGATCAACCGCCCCACTGATCTGGGTGAAGGCAGTGCGGACGTTCGTCACAGCCTGTTGATAAGTTACGTCCAGCGTCTTGATGATCTGACGGGAATACTCTGCCTGACTGTCAATCGCGGCCAAGATCAGGTCGGCAGTGAGTTTGCCTTGTGCGCCCGCCTCTTTGAGTTCCCCAATTGTGATCCCAGCCTGATCCGCAATCGCTTGCAGCAATTCAACGGGTGCGGCCTCGCGCAATGAGCGCAATTCGTCGCCCTGCAGGACCCCCGACTGCAGCGCCTGACCCAGTTGCAGATTAACGCTGGACGCTTCTGCGCTGGACCGGCCACCGGCAACCGCAAGGCGCTGGATGGTTGCCGCGCGTTCGAGATTGAGGTCGGCCCCGTCATTGGGTCGGATTTTCTGCAGCCGCAAAAGCGCGTTGGAAAGGCTTTCGACCTCTGCCCTGCTTTCGATGGCGGTGGCAACCAGCTTATCGCGGAATGTGTCTGCGTTAATCCCTGCGGCGGTCAGCGTGTTGCCGATGCGGGTGTAAGCCTGTGCGGCTTGCCCCAGTTCACGCACAAATTGGACGGTTGAGAACCCGGCAAACACGGCCCCCGCCAACCGTCCAAATTTCCGCAATCTGGTTTCCATGCGCTGGAAATTTCGATTGACCGAACGATCAAGGCGGTCAGTCGAATTGGACATACGTTGCATTTCACGAATGAATGCCCTGCCATCGGCGCGAAAAATTGCATTTGTGCTGCGTGTCATTGGACGCCCCTAGAAATACAAAGGGGACAGGCGCGAACCCGTCCCCCAAAATGGTTTGATCAGACGGGCCTTTAGGCGATCTGCAATGTCCGAGCGGCTTCGGGCTGAACCACTGCACCGCCAACACGCATCCGGCCATGGAACTTGACGGCAGATTTTGTGGCCAGCGAATATGGATCACGCAACACTGCAATATCCAGACGCGACACAATGCGATAAGCGCGGGCGAAGTCACCAAAGATGACGGCTTTCGCGTTAGCAATCGGATCGGGCATATCGACAGCCTCATAGACCGGACGGCCAAGGATAGTGGGTGGTTGGCCATCGGCAATGCTTTCGCGCCAGATGTAGTCACCAGAACCAGTTTTCAGCTTGCGCACTGCAGCCAGTGTGTTGGCATTCATCATCCATGCCCCACGGTTCCGGTAGGATGCCTTCACCGCGTAGAAAGTGTCGATCAGATCGTCACCATCGATGACGCCTGCCGCTGCGGATGGGGTGGCCTGAATATCGGCGTTATCCAAAATGCCACTCGGCTTGCCGACACCATCACCACGAATAAAGGCTTGGCTTTCCAACTCTCCAAAACTCTCGCCAAAGTCGGCGGTCAGTTCGGCCTGCATGTCAAAGGCGCTGTCTTCCAGATTGGCGTTGCTGATCGTGGTGTAAACGCTCAGTTCATGCACTGGAATTTTGATCTGACCATAGACAGGCTCGCTTTCTGACTGGTCGGCAAGTTCCGCAGTCCAGCCGCCAGCCAGCTTGGCCGTGCGCTTGGGCATGACCAATTCATCGCGGCCTGTGGACGTGATGCGAGACACTGAACGCATGGGCGAGGTTTCCGTAACCGTCTTGATCAGTTCCGCGCGAAAATCCTCTGGCACCAGAAAACCGCCTGCCGTGTCAGTGGCATTTTGCAGGGCCTTAACTTCCTCAGCGGGCATGTTCTGCGCCCCGTGACGCATGACATTTTCAAACGCCTTGGTTTCAATCGGGCGGTTGGTATTGGCGACTACGGGGGCTGCGTTGATGTTCGCGGCCTTTGCTTCCAGATCGCCAATGCGATCCACTGCTTTTTCGAGTTCTGCGGCCAGTTCGGTCGCTTGCTTGTCAGCCATTTTTTTGGCCTCCTTCTTTGCGGCCTTTCGGGCCTTGGTTTTGGGATCAGCAGCGACCCCCTTAACGTCAGTGATGCGGGCGCGATCATTCGCGCCGAATGTCACGACAGAGATTTCGACAAGTTCAATTTCAGTGAGGGTGCGACCACCGCCTGCGCGCGGCTCAGAGGCCGTCACAGCGTAACCAATTGACAGGGCGTCAATGGTGCCATCCTTGATCAAGGCGTAGGCGTCTGCCCCGTCTGTGTTGTCCAGCGTCAGCTTTCCCTCGACCATCAACCCGGTTGGGGTGTCGGTGAGTTTGGTCCATTGGCCGATGGGCTTGTTTTGATCATGGGCGCGCAGGACTTTCAGCTTGCGGCCTTCCGTGCTGATCCGGGCCAGTGAATTGGTAAACGCACCCGGCGCGATCACATCCCCCACCGCGTCAGGATCACCGCCATATGTGGCAGCAAACCCCTTGATGATCCCCGTATCTGCGTTTGAGAATTTGACTTCGAAATTAGCGCGGTCCATCGCTTGCGCCCTCCATGTTCATGGGCCGCAAGAAGGTATCCCCGCCCACATAGGGGGCGCGGTTCTCCATCTGGCGGACCTCATTTGGGTTAAGGATGCCGTTGGCGACAGCCTTGGCGAATGCTTCCATCCGCGCGGCCAAATCGGCGCGGGCCAGATCGTCAGTCAAAAACTCGACATAGGTGGACCCATCATCCGGCATCAGCTTGAGATTGATTTCCTGCTGCCATGCGATCAGGTGCGGCAACATCGTGAATTGCAGGAATTGCCGCCCCAGTTGTTCGCTGTTTTGGTGCGTGATCCGCTCAAGTTCCTGCAACATGTGCAGCGGCACCCGGAACGCCCGCGCAATCTCTGCGATCTGGTGGCGGCGCTGTTCCAGAAACTGCGCGTCGACATTCGTGATGGCCATCGGGAAGTATTTGGCATTGCCGTCCAGAATGGCCGTGCCTTTGTCCTGTCCCAGACTTTTGAATTGTGCAGCGGCGCGGGTGACGGCTTCATCTGTCATCTGGTGTTCAAAAGACAGAACACCGGACGGGCGCTGCCCCTTGCTCAGAGACGTGTTGAGTTCCTTTTCTTGCGCCAGTGCCATCGCGATTGCCTCGCGGCATTGGCTGATCACCGACAAGCTACGCAGGGCCTTGATGTGCAGAATGTTCCGGTGTGCGTAGGTGCGTGATCCGCCCTCGTTCAAGGTGACCCGGTAGGTCGGCTCACCAGTGCGCGGGTCTTCGGTAACGGTCAACGCCCGCGCAGGGATTTGGCGCAAGTAGCGCGGTGCGCCCTGTCCATCGCGCATGATCAGCGCACAGGCATAGCCGTGCATCAACACTTCGGCCTGCATGTGAAGTTTGAAGTCAAAAGCCGTGGTCCAGTCATTCGGACGCTTGGCAAAGATGCGGTGCAGGGGCGAGGTGCGGTCGCGGACAACAGACCCGTCCGCCCCGCGCAGATAGACGTGCAAGGGAAGTTGGGCGACGGTTTCCGCAATGATCCGGGTGCAGGCAAAAACTGTGGGCTGACGCATCGCGCGCTCTGGTGTGATCACCTCGCCCGTGACGGTCTGCGCCGATGGCCACAGCATATCAAAGACGCCGCGCGCAAAGTCTTTTTGCTCCGGTGCAGCTTTGCGGGTGAAGGGCCAGACCATTACACCGGACCCCCATCAACAAGGATGTTGCCCGCCGCATCGACAAGGAACAATTCCGATGCGTTGATCTGGACCGCGTGAACCTCAATCGGGCGCTCAATCGCCATGACCCACACCGCCTCAGTCCCATTGTAAGTGAAGCTGCGCGGCTGGCCGCTGGCGGCAATCATCAGGCTGGTCTGATCGTCGGTGGGTTGGGTGTCGCCAATCGCGATGCGCAGGCGTCCAAGTGCCCAAAACAGGCTATGCGGCCCTGTGGCGATATTGGTCCAGACGCCCATCGGGATTGTGTGTTTCTGGATCATGACGCCGCCGCCCAGAATGTCGCGGCTTGACCCGGTGCGTTGCCAAGCGCAACGTGCATCCCGTTTAGGAAGTCCAGCGGGTCATTGGTCACGACTGCAAATTGGCCCGCCTGCATTGTGGTGGGGTCTGGCAGGTCGGCGTAGCGCTCCACCACTAGCGTTGACGGCGTTGCCGCCGGGGCCAGCGAGCCAGTTATGACAATGGCATTGATGGCATCATCCGCCGCGCGCGCCCAAACCTGATCCAACTTGGAAAACGAGGCGATGCGTTGCTGACCCTGTGCGCTTAGCAGGTATCCACAACGCAAATCGTCCGGGGCCGCATCACCCTGCCAAAACCAAGTTCGCCCCCGATTGACGGCAACCGACATCGGGCCAGCACCAAGGGCGGTCCATGTCTTTGCAATTTCGGTTTTCGTGGTGGGCATCGGGCGTCCAAGCAATCAACTTGGATACCCATTGGTCCGTTTTTTTTGCGGCGGTCAAAAGGGCGATTGTCCGAGTTACCCCGTCCTTGGCTGTTTGTGGCAAAATTTGTCCAAATTTGTCCTGAGAAGGGGCAGTGCATGAAGCCTTTGCAGCGGGCCTGTTAGTCCGGTTTCATCCGAAAAACGAAAAGAGGAAAAGCCCAATGCCAAACGAAAAACCCCTAAGCGATGAAGAGTTGAAAGCCGTCAGGCAGCAGCTGCGACGTGCAGATGCTGCGAGAAATCGCGAAGCTGAAGCGTTGGCACGAAAGCTGACCCATGAGATCAGAGGGAAGTACGGATATTCCTAGGCAATGGCGGCGGAGGTCAATTCCCCCGCCGCTTGCCCGCATGAGAATGCAGCATCTCGCGCAAAAGCGCCTCTGCCGACACCAGACGCCGCGCACGTTCACGGTCTTTGCTCGCGAGGGAATGTGAGGCCATGCCAACACCGTCGATCATGCGGACAACGCTGGTGCGCGTGAAAGTCTTCATGACACCTGCTGCAATCTCCTGTCCGTTCCCCGTTTTGGACCGCTCCAAGGCCCAAAACGCGACCCGTTCCGCCGATGTGATCTTACTGGCCATCAGGCCCCCCATTTTCTGCACGCTCAGGCCCGTGTGTGGGTTTTTCGGCCAGTGACACCGGATCGGCAGGAACGGCGCTCAGAGCGGCTGTTTTCGCGGCCTTGCGCCTTTCGGCCTCGCGGTCCAGTTCAGCGAAAAGTTGGTCAAGGTTCATCGGGCTAGTTCCTTTCGAGCGGTTGCGGCGTCCAAATGGGCGCGCCTTTGTGCATTATGCGGGTTAGGATGGTCGCGCCGGGCTTCCGCCGCGCTCGGACATTGGCGTTGCGTTGGGCCATGAGGCGGGCGAGGTCATCAGCGCAGATTTCCGGCATTGCCTGCAGATAGACGGCCTCTGGCGTCGGACGCTGGCGCAGATCGAACGCGGCGTGATGGAAACGCAGATAGAGATCAGCAGTCACGCAACAATCCTCCGTTGCAAATCAGCCCAACTTGCAAATACCGACAACTCCGTTGGTGTGGTTCGCCTCAACATCCAGCGGATGTGGTTGGCTGCAATGACGTGCAGGCGTCGAAACTCATACCAACCCCGCCCATTGATCGTGGCACCGTTCCACGACCCGTAGAAACGCCGCATCTTGCGCTTGCCGGGACCAAGGATGCGAAATCCCAACCAAGGACCAGCGCCCATGGTTGTCGCCGGTTCAAAGATGTACGCGCCGAATTTGGCGGTTGGTGCGTATTGCGCTGCGGGGCGCGGCAGCATTTGACCTACCCGGAAACTCTTGCAGTCATTGCAACGCGCCGAATTTACGACATCGACAACCGACCGCCCGTCGAGCAATTCCGCAACATAGGCGTAGACATCAGGCCGTTGCTGCATCAACCGCCTCGCGTGGGGTGTTGTCGGGATCGTGATGCCGGTCCATGCAATCGGCGTCACCACGCGCTGGCCCCGGTCCTGATAGTTGACCTCTATGCTTGCCCAGCCTTCTTTGGTTCGAGAAAGATTGAGGACGCAGATAATGCGCAACGTCTGATCTTGGCTGAGAATGACAACGTTACCCATTGGCGCTGCCCTCTGGGTTAGTGAGCAACGTCACAACTCTTGCCATTTTCTCCGCATCGTCGCTGCCATCTGCATCAAAGAATGAGGTTGAGGTTGGTTGCTGACCTTCCTGTTTTTCCATCAGGTCTTTGATGTTGTTGAACCCTGTCTTTTTTTTCTCTCTTCCTTTCTTTCTTAAAAGAATAGACGTGGTTCTCTTGCGTGTTTTGTGAGAACAGGTTTGACGCTTTTTGTTTGGCCAATTCCATCAGCTTTGGGCCATCGGAATTTGACAGTTTTGCCAACTTGTTTGGGTGCAGATAGACCGGGCGGCGCTGGCCATTGTCGGCATACTCAATCGACACCACGCCCAACCGCGCGAGGGCAACCCGATACTTGGTCGCAACGGCAAGAGACACGCGGGACCATTTGGCAATGTCGATGGTCGATGCATCAACCTCGCCAGATGCCAGCAGGTAGTGAATATGCGCTTTCAAGATTGTGTGCGGCACAAGAGGCCACGAGGGATAGTTGAGAAACGTCACCTTGCGCAGCATTGCTGGACGTTTTGGGTGTGGGGGAATAGGATGTTGAGACATCATTTCTCCTGTGAGTGGCGATTTGAATTGAGCGTTTCTGTGGTGGAAACCGAAAACCCCCGGTGTTTGCGCACCGGGGGTTTGCTTATTCGGGAACGTGCTGCGCCTGTTCAAACTTCGCTGACATAAAGGCTTCGATAGCGCTGTGTGGCCAAAACCGACGCCGCCCAAGAATGATGGGTTTCGGAAAATCGGGCGTCTTGACGTAGCGCTGCAAAGCAGACTTTGAAATGCCGCCCAAGCGCTCGCGGAGTTGATCGGCGTTGTCGTATCTTTCAGACATATTTTGGGTCCTTTTGGGTGACTACGAATCCCAAAAAAGGCATAAAAAAAGACCGCACAAGGGCGGTCAGTTTTGCTTTTGAAGCGTTTGAAACCACTTGGTTCTTATCGGTCACAAGTGAACCAGAAATCTTTTTTCTATGTTACAAACTTGTGATCAGCGTATCCGTTTTAGGTCTTCCGCTGATAGCACGTTGGCTGTTGTTTTTCCGGTCACAAAGTCCGCCCAATCCTGCATTAACGGGCGGCGCAACTCTGCCAAGTGACCCCTAATGTAGGCTTGCTCAACTGCACCCCTGACCGCGTGGTGCAGCACCTCTTCGATCAGCAGATTGTCATACCGTGTGGTCAATTCGGCCCACATCTTAAACGTCGCTCGCATTCCGTGCGCTGAACCGAATATCTTGGCCCGCCGCATGGATTGCGTCCAATTGTTCATAGATACATGTCCAGTCATCCAACTGTCAGCGCTTGGAAACAGATACAGTTTTTCGTTGCCAGTGACTTCCGCGTGGCGCGTTGCGTGGGCGTCAGCCATGGCAAGTACCTCCAAAGCGGCATCGGACAGCGGCACCCAATGGTCCGCTTTGCGTTTCATGTCATCCGGTTGCAGGTGCCAGATATCCCCCTCAAGCTGATCGTAGCGCGCGGTTGCCGCATTGCCGGGGCGCACGCCGGTTAGGATCAACAAGCGAAACGCAAGGTCAGTCGGGTTGTCGCCAAGCGTGGCATAGAACGCGGGCAATTCTTCAAACGGCATTGAGCGCTGGTTGTCTTGCTCATAGGTCGTTTTCTTCAATATCTTGCGGGCGCGTTGGGCGGCTCCACCATCGGCCTCATAGTCGTTTTGCTCTGCCCACTGCAGAACCTGCCCAGTGAACAACAGCGCTTTGTCGATGGTCGGGTATTTGTCATGCCAAAGAGGTCGCGCCATGTCGGCGAGGTGCTTGGGTCGGATTTCGGAAACCTCCATATCGCCGATTGCCGGGATCACAACGGCATCCATCTTGGTCATGAACCCATAGCCCTTGCCGCCGTTTTTCCAGCCGCGTTGAATGTCGGCATACGCTTTGGGCAGAACGTCAGCAAAGGTGGTGCCTGACGAAAGGTTGGACTTCACGACAGCCTCAACCACTTTCTTGGGGTTCACGCCCTTCCTTGCATCTAGCTGGTGCTGCGTATGTTCATCCTTAGCCTCAGAAAGTCTGACCGTTGGGTAGGTGCCAAGCGACATTGTGACGGGATCACCGCCAACCGTATAGCGACCCTGAAAGCTGCCAGTTCCGTCGCCATTGGATTTGTATCGCAGTCCCATCATTATTTTGTGGTTGCCCTTTGGCAGGGACTTCAATTGGAGGTCTTTCGTGATCATCTTTGTTCGTTTCCGTGTTTGTCCGACGCAGTTCAAGGTCCAGATTTGGTCCAGATTTTTCGCTATTGACGTCGAAAACCATCATTCGAACAAAACCAAGGACTTATCCGGCAACTAGGTACATCACTTTGAAAACGCAATATATTATCTGAAAGCTACTGACCTTTAGTTAGGTCTTGAGAGCGGCACTGAGGTCCATATTGCCAGACTGTCTGTCCGCCACCATACCTTTTTTACTGATTTGAATGGATCGCCTTGGGCGGCCAGTTTGCTTTTTTATTGGCTGAAACCGCTTCGCTTCATTGTATTGGATTTCTTTCGATTGCTCGTGCATGACTTCATTGAGCGGTATGAGTAGTGGTATTTATATGGCGCTTTCTGGCAAACTGACAAAGAAGCTGGTCGTGAATTTAGGGCCGGGACAGCATGGTGACAGCAACGGACTGTATCTGGTGGTTGATCCATCAGCTGCGCGGCGCTGGATTGCGCGCGTTACGGTAAAAGGTCAGAAAAACAAGCAAGGCGCGCCGCTGCGGACAGATTTTGGCTTTGGCGGCGCGGATGTAGTCACGATCAACGAAGCCCGCGACCGGGCCTCGAATATCGGCGCATGGCCAAGCAGGGCCTGAACCCGCGCTTTAATGCCCAGCGCGAAACCCAGACTTTCGCAGAAATCGCCCAGCAAGTGCATATCGACCGGATGCCGACTTGGAAGAACACCAAGCACGGGCAGCAATGGATCAACACCTTGCGCGATTATGCCTTTCCCAAGATCGGGCGCATGCCGATTGACAGCATTGGTCAGCCGGAAGTGCTAATGTGCCTGTCGCCAATCTGGACCGAAAAGCATGAAACGGCGCGGCGGCTTTCGCAGCGGATCAAGACGGTGCTGGATGTGGCCAAGTCTAAAGGCTTTCGCGAAGGTGAAAACCCGGTGACGGCAATCAAGGATGCGGGCGTCCTGCCAAAGGTCAAAGCCAATCCCAAGCACCACAAGGCGATGCGCTGGCAAAACGTGCCAGCCTTTTATACTGACCTATAGTCCCGCAACGCGATGGCCGCGAATGCGTTGCGGTTTACATGCTTGACCGGCTCAAGAACTAGTGAAGTCTTGGGCATGCAATGGGACGAGTTAGATTTTGATGCGCAGGTTTGGACCTGCCCAGCCGAACGGATGAAGGGGGCGAACCGCATCGCGTTCCACTGACACAAGAAATGCTGGACATTCTTGAGTCGTTGAATGCAGGTCGAAACCGTAACGGTACATGGTTTCAGGTCCACATTCCGTGACTGGACGTCAGAAACGGCAAGCGCACCGCGTGAAATCGCAGAAATGGGTTTGGCGCATAAGGTAGGCTCTGATGTCGAACGTGCTTACGCACGGCCTGACTTGCTAGACAAACGGTGTCTGTTAATGGAACGTTGAAGGCCAGTGGTCTAAGTTTGCAGGTGAGCGGGCATTGCACGATTTGGCGCAATTTTTCGAGATCGCTAGTAGCAATCTAAAGCAAGCCTAGTGGAACCTGTGAATGCGAGTGATGCGAACTATTTCAAGAACAATCGCAAAAACGCGCGCATTGCTCATGCCCAGCGCAATATTTCCTAGGCGGCGCTCATTCTTATTGTTTCGACGAACCTTTTCACGGTGTCTGAATTTCCCGATTTTCGAAATGCAACATAGAGGTCAATTAGGTTTTCGCATGGCTCAAACGGGACGAAAGAAACACCTAGGGGGGCGATGTTCCTGACCCAGGCAGATGACAGCGCAATTCCGAGCCCCTGAGCTACAAACTGCAACATTGTGGACTTATCAATGATCTCACAGACAATGTTTGGTTGCGCGCCAATTTTGCGAAAACCGCTCCACAATGCTTCGTGCAGGATTGGGCGCGCGTGCTTGGGGTACCCCACGATTGGTTGGTTGGCGATATCGGACGCCGACAGAGATACAGAGCTTGAAAGTGGATTTGTATCGGCAAGAACCACCAAGACGGGCTGTCGGTGAAGCAGTTCACTGGTTATAAAATCGTCTTGTTGCGGGGTGCGCACGAAGGCCACGTCGGTGCGATGGCCAATCAACTCTTGGGAATGTTGCTCAGAAGAAGAGGTTTCCAATACCTGCACATGGACCTTCGGGTCTGTCCTGCGAAAAGCCAGCAAAGCTTTGGGCAGCAGCATTGATATCGCCTCATCGACCCCGCTGACGCGGATGTGGCGCAGGTCGGATTCGGCGGTGTGGCGCACGTTGGAGACCGCCCTTTCGATATCGGCAAGTATCCTCTTTGCATCCTGGACGAACTCTGACCCAGCTTGGGTCAGGCTGACCTGACGGGTTGTTCTGAAAAACAGTCGCGCGCCAAGTTCATGTTCCAACGCAGCGACCCGTTCAGAAAGAGCCGATTGGCTTAGCCCCAAACGTTCGCCTGCGCGTCGGAAATGAAGTTCTTCCGCGACGGCGACGAAGCATTCCAGCTGTCTGATGTCCAATCTGTGTTTCCTTATTGGTCTATTTGATGACGCTGACCCGCATCTCGCTTTTCAATCCTGCCTCATAGCCTCGGACTGCACCTGCATGTTCCAAGGAGTCCAACGTGTCATCGCGTCCTCGGATCAGCGCTGTTTGTGTCGCGCCGTCCATCTCGAATGGCGCGCGAATGTCACCAGCTGTGATCGTGCGGCCATTGACGTCGATTGTTATCTTGGCACCGTCGCCCGCGACTTGCAAAAGCAAGTCCCGCGTCTCTGGCGAGACAATCGGCAATGCCAAACCGTTTTTGCGGGCGTTGTCGTAGAATATTCCGGCGAAACTTGTTCCGATGCAGGCATCAATACCAAGTTGGCGCATGCCCCAGACGGCGTGTTCGCGACTGGACCCACAGCCGAAATTGTCACCGACAACCAAAATATTGGCCCGCGCCCAAGGTGCTTTGTTCAAGATAAAGTCTGGGCGAGGGCCCCCGGCATTATTAAAACGCAGATCTGCAAAAGTGCTGTCCGCCAATCCTTCGCGAGTGATCGTTATCAGGAACCGCTTGGGCATTATCACGTCTGTGTCGACATTGGCCAGCGGCAAAGGCGCAGCGATCCCTTTGATCGTTTTTGTCATCCGTTGGTCTTTCATTTGAAATCTCGCACATCCGCCAGATGCCCCGCGACAGCAGCCGCCGCGACCATTGCAGGTGACATAAGGTGCGTGCGTGCGCCGCGCCCTTGTCGCCCCTCAAAATTCCGGTTGGTTGACGAGGCGACGCGTTCACCATCCATCGCGATGTCGTCATTCATCGCTAGACACATAGAACAGCCCGCCTCGGGTCGCCATTCAAAACCTGCGGCCTCAAAGATCGCGCGCAGACCTTCGGCTTCGGCCTTGATGCGCGTCATGGCAGAGCCGGGCACGACGATGGCTTCGACGCCCACCGCGACCTTCCTACCTTCGAGTATCTTGGCCGCCTCGCGCAGGTCTTCAATCCGGCTGTTAGTGCAAGAACCGATAAAGGCCGTGTCGATTGCGATCGACTGGGCTGACTGCCCCTCGGTTAGCCCCATGTACAGCAAAGACCGCTCCAAAGCGGCCTTGGCTTTCGGCGAGACATAGTCGGACGCGACCGGCACATGTGCGGTGATCGGCACCGATTGATCCGGGCTGGTGCCCCATGTGATCAAAGGTTCGATATCCGCCCCTGAAACTGTGACCTCTTTGTCAAAGACGGCCTTAGGGTCGCTGTGCCAGCTCTCCCCGTTGAACGCAAACTGACCGCTATGAGAGTGGCCTTGCAATGCCGCTTCGGTGACCTCATCCGCTGCGATCAAAGCCGCGCGGGCGCCCAATTCGACGGCCATATTGCAAACGGTCATCCGTCCGGCCATGTCGAGGCCACGAATGGCGGAACCTGCAAATTCCACGGCAAATCCATTGGCCCCACCTGCGCCCACGACTTGCACGACCTTCATGATGATATCTTTCGCCGTCACGCCGGGTGCGGTTTCGCCGTCGATCATCACCCGCATGGTTTTCATGCGTTTGTAGCGCAGCGTCTGGGTGGCTAGGACATGTTCCACTTCGGACGTGCCGATGCCAAACCCCAATGCGCCGTATGCGCCATAGGTTGTCGTGTGGCTGTCGCCGCAGGCAATTAACATGCCGGGTGTGACCAACCCCTGTTCCGGAACCACGACGTGTTCAATGCCCTGTCGCGGGTCGCCCAGACCGTAGAATGCGATGTCGTGCTTGGTGCAATTGGCTTCCAGATTGTCGATCAGGAGTTTGGACGCCGTATCATGCGGCTCATTGCTGCGGGTTGCATTCACGTGATCGACCACGGCCAGATGCGCCTCTGGCCGCCAAACGTCCAAGCCCTTTGCGTCGAGCCCCGAAAAGGCCTGCGGGCTGGTGTATTCATTCATGATGTGGAAATCGACATAGATCAGCATGTCGCCATCTGGCAGATCGCACACCTTATGGGCGTCGACCAGTTTGTCATAAAGTGTCCGGCTCATGCGGTTGCCTTTGCGTGAATTGGGTTGCGGGCAAAGAAATCCGACACGCGCGCGGCGATGTCATCCGGGATTTCTTCGGCCATGTAATGTGTGGTGTCGAGCGCTTCGCCCTCAACCCTTTCAGCCCGCTGTCGCCATAGGGCAAGCGCGTCAAAGCAAGTCTCAATCACACCGCGTTTCGCCCAAAGGGTCAGAAGGGGTATGTGAAGTTTGCGGCCCTGATCCGCATCATCATGTACGATGTCGATCGTGGCGGCGGCCCGATAGTCTTCACAACTTGCATGAATAGCTTCGGGGTCTGCGAAGGCATTTAGGTATTCTGCCAAGGCTTCGGGTGAAAACGGATTATCGCCGCGCGCCTGATTGAAGCATTTCAGTTTCCAGAACCCTTCAGGATCTGCGCCAATCATGCGTTCAGGTAGCGGGCTTGGCTGGGTTAGAAAGAACCAGTGCCAATAAGCATGCGCGAATGCAGCGCTTGTGCCCGCATACATTTCGCGGGTTGGCGCGATGTCGAGCAATGCCATGGCCGCGACGCTATCAGGGTGGTCCAGACCCAACCGATGCGCGACCCGCGCACCCCGATCATGGGCACCAACAAGAAACCGTTCATGGCCCAAGCGCCGCATGACAGCGACAATATCGTTGGCCATCGCCCGCTTTGCATAAGGCGCGTGCACTGCATCAGACATCGGCTTTTCAGACCGACCATAGCCGCGCAGATCGGGGCAAATAACCTGAAACGAGCGGGCCAGAATGGGGGCCACACCGTGCCACATGGCGGATGTCTGTGGATATCCATGCAGAAGGACGAGCGGCGGCGCACCGACAGGTCCGGCGCGGCGGAGGAACAGGGTCGCACCATCGCCTATGATACGTTCTTCCACGAAATCCTTGAACATTTCGACCCCCTGAGGACATGAATTTTTATCCACTATCTCAGATTAAATAAAAAGGTTTAATCGGCAAAACTGATCAGTAATGCCGACTAATCCTCGTGCGAAACCTCGATAATCTTAAACGACATTTGCCGCATCGCATGGTGCTGCGAACCGGATCAGAGGAGGATACCATGAAATTTCAGCTAACCGCTGCACTATCCCTGACATTGGCGACAAGCGCGACGTCGGCTTTCGCGGCTTGCGACGAGGGTGAGATCGTCATCAAATTCAGCCACGTCACGAACACAGACAAGCACCCCAAGGGCATCGCCGCTACTTTGCTGGCCGAGCGCGTCAACACAGAGATGAATGGTTCAGCCTGCATGGAAGTGTTCCCAAACTCGACCCTTTATGATGACAACAAAGTGCTCGAAGCGCTGCTGCAGGGCGATGTTCAACTTGCCGCACCGTCGTTGTCAAAGTTTGAAAAATTCACCAAGCAATTCCGGATCTTCGACCTGCCTTTCATGTTTGAAGACATCGAAGCGGTTGATGCGTTTCAAGCGTCTGATGCAGGACAAGCACTGCTTGACAGCATGCAGAACCGTGGCCTTCAGGGTCTGACCTTCTGGCACAATGGCATGAAGCAAATGTCCGCCAATGTCCCTTTGATGTCACCAGCAGACGCTGACGGGCTAAAGTTCCGCGTGATGTCATCCGACGTTCTTGTCGCGCAGATGGAAGCGATCGGTGGGGCACCACAAAAGATGGCCTTCTCTGAGGTCTATGGCGCACTTCAACAGGGCGTTGTCGACGGCCAAGAGAACGTTTGGTCCAACATCTATGGCAAAAAGTTCTTTGAGGTTCAGGACGGCATTACCGAGACCAACCACGGTGTTATCGACTATTTGGTTGTGACAAATGTCGATTGGCTTGAAGACTTGGATGCCGATGTCCGTGACCAATTTTTGACGATCTTGGATGAGGTTACCGAGCTTCGAAATGCAGAGTCCTTTGCGGTGAACCAAGCCAACCGTCAGGCCATCATCGATGCGGGCGGTGAGGTGCGCACCCTAACAGCAGAAGAGCGTTTGGCGTGGGTCAATGCCATGAAACCGGTTTGGGAGCAATTCTCTGACGACGTCGGCCAAGACATGATCGACGCGGCACAGTCCTTCAACGGCGGCACCTAAATTGGCACGGGCCGAGGGCGGTTGATCTGCCCTCGGCACGCAAAGGGAGGCCCGAAATGGATCACACGAGATCGTTCACTGATCGGATAGAAGAGACGTTAATTGCGGGCATCCTTGGCGTGATGACATTGATCACATTCGCCAATGTCGTCATGCGCTACGGCTTCAATCAGAACATTCTTTGGGCGTTGGAGCTAACTGTCTTTTTGTTCGGTTGGCTCGTTCTTCTCGGTGCATCCTATGCGGTCAAGAAAGGCGCGCATTTGGGCGTCGACATTGTCATCAACACTCTGACACCAAAGCCACGTCGCACGATGGGGCTGGCTGCGGTTGCCGTCTGTATCGCCTTCAGCTTTCTGATGTTGAAAGGGGCATGGGACTATTGGGCCAATTTCGCAAACCTCCCGGGCACCGAAGGGCGCTGGTTCCCGCTTGGGTTTGAGGAAAGCTTCCGCGGCAAGGGATGGTACGAGGTCAATGACATCCCGCATCCCGCCGTTTTGGGCTGGATGGAAACCGTATTCAATGACGGCGAAAGTTACGAAAAAATCCCACGCTTGCTGCCCTACGTTGTTCTGCCATTATCAATGGCGCTGTTACTTCTGCGCTTTGTCCAAGCTGGCTGGGCGCTTTGGACTGGCAAAACCGACCGCGTGGTGGCCAGCCACGAGGTTGAAGACGAAATTCAAGAAATTCGCGAACAGAGGCAGGGAGAAAGCTAATGGAAGTTGCACTCCTCTTTTCAATGGTCATCGGCCTCATGTTGATCGGTGTTCCGATCGCCATTTCGCTCGGCATGTCATCGGTTCTTTTTCTGTTGGTCTATTCAGACAGCTCGCTGGCATCCGTCGCACAAACCCTGTTCAGCGCGTTTGAGGGGCACTATACGCTCCTTGCGATCCCGTTCTTTATTTTAGCGTCTTCCTTCATGACGACGGGCGGCGTGGCCCAACGGATCATTCGATTCTCAATCGCCTGTGTCGGACACCTGCCCGGCGGGCTGGCAATTGCCGGCGTATTCGCATGTATGCTGTTTGCAGCCCTCTCGGGGTCTTCGCCTGCGACTGTTGTGGCAATCGGCACCATCGTGATCGGCGGTATGCGTCAGGTGGGATATACCAAAGACTTTGCCGCAGGCGTCATCTGTACTGCAGGGACATTGGGTATCCTGATCCCACCGTCCATCGTGATGGTGGTCTATGCCGCCTCGGTCGAGGTTTCGGTCGGTCGGATGTTCCTGGCAGGGGTCATCCCCGGACTGCTCGCCGGTTTCATGCTGATGACGACCATCTATGTCATCGCCAGCGTTAAGAATTTGCCCAAGGGTGAGTGGCAGGGTTGGGGTGAAATCATCGCTTCTGGCCGCGAGGCGGGCTGGGGCCTTTTCCTGATCGTCATCATCCTTGGTGGCATCTACGGCGGCATCTTCACGCCAACCGAAGCGGCAGCAGTCGCCGCAGTTTACGCGTTCTTCATCGCGACTTTCGTCTACAAGGATATGGGGCCACTAGCTGATAGACAGGCGCGCAGCCTGTCCGCTGCGGCGGTGAACGAAACGTCAGGCAGCATATCATTGCGCCGTCCATGGGCCATCGTAACGGCGTTTTTCCATCCTGATACGCAACGCACCTTATTCGATGCCGGAAAGCTAACAGTCACACTGCTTTTCGTGATCGCAAATGCGCTTATCTTGAAGCACGTACTAACGGACGAACAAATTCCACAACATATCGCAAATGCAATGCTATCCGCTGGTTTCGGGCCGGTCATGTTCTTAATCGTCGTCAACATCATCCTGTTGATCGGCGGTCAGTTCATGGAACCGTCAGGACTGCTGGTGATTGTCGCGCCATTGGTGTTCCCAATCGCGATAGAGCTGGGCATTAATCCGATCCATTTGGGCATCATCATGGTCGTCAACATGGAGATAGGTATGATTACACCACCTGTCGGATTGAACCTTTTCGTGACCTCTGGCGTGGCGGGAATGCCAATGATGAGCGTGGTGCGCGCGGCACCGCCATTCCTCGCGGTGCTCTTCGTCTTTTTGGTCCTTGTGACCTATGTGCCGTGGATTTCGACGGTCTTGCCAAATACGTTCATGGGGCCAGAAATCATTACGAACTAAGTGTGTTGACCAAAACTAATCGGAGGCACCTGTCTAGGTGCCTCCATTTATCAGTCCCTGCCCAAGACGTTTACGCGCTGAGATAAGGTCAGCTTGGTCCCTGCAGGACAGGTTTACCTGACGACTGCCAGCCATGGTTTGCCGTTCGATTACTGGCCAAAAACGACGTTTGTCTGCGTTTAACGGGTATTCGCAAAAACAGGGGTTAACCGAAAACGCGCGGCAAGACATCGCCGTCCACAGTCCGCTCAGATTATTCCACAATTCTGCCTTAAATGGCCTATTATTCCGCATATCGAACAAATAACCTTGATCAAAAAAGAAACAAATAAGCCAAATTCGAACATATTTTGGTCAAAACGCAGCGCCATGTTGGCGCCGATGTCTGGCGGCGTTCATATGCCGGACGAGGGAGTAAGCATTGGATTGCCTCAGATGAAACGACTACAAAAACGACTTACACTAGCCTCATGCCTTGCTGCAGTGCCGTTCGCGCTTTTCGCAGATCAGGTCACGATTTCGAGCCCGGACAAATCAATCACCATCACCGGTGAACTGCTGTCAGTGGATGATGACGTCTACGTCCTGGACACCGAACTGGGCGAGCTGCGCCTGTCACGCTCCGCCACGATTTGCGAAGGCGAAGCATGCCCTGCGGCACCTGCCAACCTTGAGATGGCGGTATCAGTGACCGAAGCCGACACAACCGAGCTTTTACAAGCGCTTGTCAATGGCTTTGCATCCACACAGAACCTGCTTGGTTTGTCATTCCCTAACGCTGGCGGGGGCGTCGCACGGGTTGAACTGCGCGACAGCACCATGACCACGACCGAAGGCAATGTGGATATCACCATTCAGCCCGCTGTCGCTGGTTTTGAACAACTGGTTGCCGGTCGGGTTGACCTGAACATGTCGACAACACCGGTTCCGGCATCGATTGCCGATCAGGTTGTGGCCGCTGGTCAGGTCGATTTGCGCGATGAGCGGCGCGAACGTGTTGTTGCACTGGATGCACTTGTACCCATCGTACACCCCAGCAACTCCGTGCGGTCGGTCTCGCTAGAAGAACTGGCGCAGATCGCGGCCGGTCGGATCAGAAACTGGTCTGAACTGGGCGGTGAAAACGCACCAATCCGGATGCTGCTGCCCGCCGAAGGGTCATCACTGGATGAGGCGTTCGCGGAACTGGTGCTTGAGCCAAACCGTGTCCGTCTGCGCCGCAGCGCCGAACGTGCCACGAGCGAAAGCCAAGCCGCATCCGAAGTGGTGTCAGACGTGAATGCAATCACGATCACCAGCCTGTCGGGCAACGATACCGCAGAAGTGCTGCCAATTCGTCAGTCATGCGGGCCACTGGCCTATGCAAGCGACTTCGCCATCAAGGCGGAAGAATATCCGCTGAGCCAACGTGTTTATGCTTATACCGCCAGCGACAATCAGACCGCTGCACAGTCCAACTTTCTTGACTACGTGACATCGCCTGACGCGCAGACCCTGATCCAGGGTGCCGGATATGTGGACCAGACGATTGTGACCCAGCCGATCAGTTTGCAGGGCACACGTATGACCTCGGCAATCCTGTCGGCCAGCACGGGGGCAACCCTTGGCCTAGTGCAGAACTTCGCGCAGGATCTGGCAACGGCTGACCGTCTTTCAACCACATTCCGCTTCACATCAGGATCATCCCGTCTGGATACTAAATCGCAGGATGACGTTGAACGTATGGTTGCATTCCTCAACAGCGATGAGGCGCGCAATCGCGATATTCTGGTGATCGGCTTTACCGATGACGTGGGACGTTTCGACCTGAACGAACGGCTTGCCCTGCTGCGTGCAACAAGCGTGCGTGACGCGTTGGTCGCTGAGCTTGGCGGTGATGCGCTGGCCGGTCGGATTGCAGTGTCTACCTATGGGCCACTGGCGCCTGTGGGTTGTAACACCACCGCTGACGGACGCGAAAGCAACCGTCGCGTTGAGATTTGGTTGCGGTAGACGAACTGCAGTTGACAGCATTGCCCGGCAGAAAATCCCGGGCGGTGCGTTCAAAACAAAACAGAGGCCGTCTCGTGCCACAAGTGAGGAATACTTGATATGAAACGCAGAACACTTTTGGGCGCAGGTTTGGGCGCTGCGGCAGCCGCCGCCACCCCTGTTGTCGCCCAAGACCGGCTGGCCCTGTCCATGGTGACAGATCGCGCCGACGCTGCATCAGCCTTGGCCGCACGTCTTGCAGCCGTGTCCGGCGGACGTATTACGCTGGACGTCAACACCACCGGATCAGATACAGCACCGGGCTTCCTAGACGATGTGTCTGGCGGCGGAACAGACATGTATCTGACCTCTCAGGACGCATTCGTATCGCGCAACCCAGCGATGGGCCTGTTCGCGGCGATGCCTGGCGGGATGAGCGCCAGCGAACTGGAAAGCTGGGTTCTGGTCGCTGACGGCCGGTTCATGTGGGACCTGCTGGGCGAAGAGTTCGGGATCAAGGCCTTCATGGCCGGTGATGACGGTGCGATGCCGATGTGGTCCAAAGCACCAATCAGCGGCTTGGCCGATCTGTCATCGGGCCCTGTTGGTTCAACCGGTCTGGGCCTGCGGGTTCTGGCCGATATTGGGGTCAGCAATACTGTTGACGTCATGTCTGGCGGCGACCTGTCATCGCTTGTTGCACTTGAAGGCTTCAGCGTGGCGCAAATGGCGGCATCGGGCCTTCTGTCCAGCTTCCCCCATATGACAACACCAAATGCGGGCCGTCCTTCGGCAATGCTGAGCGTCGGGGTCAACCTGTCACGCTGGTCCGGACTGTCAGAGGCGGATCAACTCGTGATCCAAAGCTGCATTATGGCCGAACACGGCACGCAGCGCGCACTTGCCGCACATAACAACGTGGTCGCCCTTGGTCAGGCCGGTTCCGACATCACGGCGCATGAGATGCCGCAGGATATCTGGGACGCCCAAATAGCCAGCGCGAACAACGTCTTGGCAGGTATGTTTGATGCAGGCGATATGGCCGCTGATACTGCTGATGCATATCTTTACTTCATCGGCGATGTTGCCGGTTGGAGCGAGATTGGTGAAACCGCCTACTTCCTGGGCCGCAAGCAGGCGTTGTCACAATGACCTATAAAACGGATATGAAACCTATGTCGAATGGCCAAGCAAAGACCACGAAACTGTCACGGCGGCGGGCCCTTTTGGGTGGTGGCGCAGCGCTGACCGGTGCTGCCGCGCTGGCAACACCAGCCATCGCGCAAGGCGCCCCCCTGACGATCCGGATGGCCACATCATGGCCTGCGGGTCTGGGCGGGCTGGCCGATAGTGCGGCGCGGGTGGGTGAGGCGATCAATGCAGGCTCCAATGGCCGACTGAATGTCGAAATCTACTGGGCCGGTTCTTTGGTGCCACCGCTTGGAGTGCATGACGCCGCCAGCGCGGGCGAGATCGACATGTACCACTCGGCTGAATACTATTTTCAAGGCAAGCATCGCGGCTTTAACTTCTTCACCACCGTGCCGCTGGGTCTGACCTCGGTCGAGCATGTCGCATGGCTGCGCCATGGTGGTGGTCAGGCGCTTTGGGACGAGCTTAACGCTGGCTACAACGTCAAATCCTTGGCCGTCGGTGGCACCGGCGTTCAGATGGGCGGTTGGTTCAACAAGGAAATCAAAAGCAAAGATGATTTTGAAGGGCTGACAATGCGGATGCCCGGCCTTGGTGGCCAGGTGATCAGCCGGATGGGGGCCAACGCTGTTGTGCTGCCCGGCGGCGGCATTGTTGAGGCGCTGTTTGAAGGCACAATCGATGCAACCGAATGGGTTGGTCCTTACAACGACCTGCAATTCGGTTTCCAGAAACTGCTGTCGACATATATTTATCCTGGCTTCCATGAACCCGGCACCACTGCATCTGCGGGTTTCAACCTGGAATTCTGGAACAACATGGACGAGGTAGACCGGGCGTTGATCACGGCCGTCACCGACGCAGAATTGACCAACCACACGGCTGACTACTACGGCAATAACGGGCTGGCACTCGTGCAGCTTCTGGCCGAGGCCGGGGTCAAACCAACCAAACTGCCTGACGATGTCTGGAACGAACTGGCCCGCGTATCGTTTGAGGTCACCGCTGGCGTGGCCGAGGATGATGACATGGGGCGCAAGATCGTGGAAAGCTACGATGCCTACCGTTCATTGGTCGGCAATGCAGGTCCGATGAGCCAGGCGGAATATCTGGCAAAACGTGGCGCAACGGATCTTTTCGCAGACGTCTGATCCGCGCCAAAACCGGAAACGAAACGTCCCGATCAAACGCACAGTTTGGTCGGGGCGTTTCTTTTTGGGCCGAAGTACCGCAAGAGCCCGAAAACGGCGGCGCGCATAAAAATCAGCGATAAAATTGTAATGGCGGAGAGACAGGGACATTCCACCATATTTCTAAGTCATTGATTTGACTGGGTACTCAAGTGCGTAGATTGCTTTGATGTTTCACTTCGTGTCCCACAATGTTCAGATTAGTACAAAGTTGTCAAACGTCATTGGGTTGTAAGCCGAAAGTTGGTTGTGGTCTTGCAATGACATATTGGCCAGATGTTAATACAAAATACTGATAAGAAATACCTTTCTCCGGCTTTACATAAAATGAGATAGATACTGCAACGTACAGAATGCACAGTATCATAGTGAGACAACATACTGCCAAAGCACTCAGTACATATATGTATATAATCGGCTTATGATACAGTGCGCGTAAGGCTTGAGGTACACTAGGGTATTAAGATAGATTATAAGAAAGAATGTATATGAAGTATTAATGCAGACTTATTACATATGAGTATAGTATAGAGATCAGAATACATAGAAGTAAGCCTTCGGCATGGGTTGAGACAGATACTGCAATATTAGGGTCATGCGTGTTCTGTTGTAACAATCCATGTATTCTATATGTAGGCAGGTGATATTAATTCCTTATAAATAAGGGATTTAAGCGCAATCAACTATACATGTGTCGTCTTATTGGTATCCCCTTTGTGTTGGCATTCGTGTGCATTGGAAAAGAGATGGATACTAGCCTTACAAGCACATGCACACATATTTAAATGCATAGGCAACTGCGAATAAGCCAGTGGTACACATGCACGTGTTAATCAGGTAGGCAATGGGGAAGATCGCGCGTGTGATAGTATCGATACCCGTACGGAAAAATTCACAGTTTTTTGATGCCTTTACTCTTGCCCGTTGATTTGCCGTTCTAATGTCTTAATGCGTTGCTCCAAGTCAATTTCACGCTGCCTTGTCGATCTGCAGTCGAATTGATTAACCTGCAGTTCTGTGCAGTTGGTGCGTAATGCAGTCATAATATACACCGCTGTTTCACTGCCCGCTTGAGCAGGTGCATCAAGGTATCTTGCAGCCATGTTGAAGTCTTGCTCAACACCTTGGTGTCAACGGCGGCGTAAAAGTCTGCCATTGGGGCGGAGCAAAAGTCGGCCAGTTGTTGGCGCGCCTTGGGGCGTGAT